>OZ243923.1:0-3730963 GCA_965213835.1 uncultured Granulicella sp.
CCCCGGGCTTGTTCTAAAACGGTCCGCGCCATGTCACGCCGACGCCAGCGGAAATCAACTGATAGCGTTCCGACCTTCGACCTGCGCGCAACCAAGCCGGAACCCTACCTCCTGGCGTTGGCAAGTTCCTGTAGCATCCTGAAAGAAAGACGGCGTGAGACATCTCTGACACCCAGAGACTGTGAGCGACAGAGTATTCTGGGGCGCTTTCATACCACTTGCCCGGAGATGCCAATGATCAAGCTGTTGCGTACGGTGCTCATAGTTTGCTGTTCGCTTCCCAGCCTTGCGCAGGGGAATCAGCTGACGATTGGCGGATGGCAGTTGCAGGATGTTGCGAAGGTAAGCGCAACGGCAAGCACGGTCGCAGGACCTGGCTATGTGCCGGTCGGATGGTACAGGGCGACCGTGCCGGGTACGGTCCTAACGACGTTGGTCGACAACAAGGTCTATCCGGAGCCGCTTTACGGCGAGAACATGCGTGCAATCCCGGAAAGCCTGAACAGAACAAGCTACTGGTACCGGACCACGCTGACTATCCCGGCAAGCTACCGAGGCAGGCGCACATGGCTACACTTTGGCGGCGTTAACTACTCGGCCGAGATCTGGGTAAATGGCCGGCAGATCGGCAGCATGCGCGGTGCCTTTCTTCGCGGTGACTTCGATATTACCGAATTCGTGAGGCCGGGAACTCCTGCCACCACCGCCGTCCTGGTGAGCCCGGAACCACATCCCGGCATTCCACACGAGCACACGGTGAAACTGGGCACTGGACATAACGGCGGTGAAACGGCGATCGATGGTCCCACGTTTCTTTCCACCATCGGCTGGGACTGGATTCCTGCGGTGCGGGACCGCGACACGGGCATCTGGCTCCCGGTCACGCTTTCAGCGACGGGTCCGGTTGTCCTGAGCAATCCCGTTGTCACAAGTGTCCTGTCGCAGGACTTCAGCAGCGCCGACCTCGCCTTCTCAACCAACCTTGAAAACCGGACGGCGAAGGCAGTCACGGGGAAGCTGGTCGGCACCATCACCGGCGATGGACGCGAGATCCCTTTCACTCAGGATGTTGCAATCGGGCCCGGGGCGAAAAACGTCGTTTCATTTTCCGCTTCATCGACACCTTTGTTTCATATACTCAACCCGAAGCTGTGGTGGCCGAATGGGTATGGTGACCCCAATCTCTACAAGATCTCGGTACACTTCGAGACTGCTTCCGGTATCTCCGATGCGCAGGCCTTTCAGTTCGGCATACGTAAGGTCGAATATGAGGTACCCGGCTCCGAGAACCTGACAATCGTGGTGAATGGGGTGAAGGTGATGATCCGGGGTGGAGACTGGGGTATGGATGAAGCCATGAAGCGTATCCCATACAAGCGCTTGGACGCGCAATTTCACATGCACGCGCTGGCTCATCTGAACATGATTCGTAACTGGGTTGGGCAAAGTACCAGTCCCGACTTTTACGATCTTGCGGATAAGTATGGGATTCTCCTGTGGGACGAGTTCTTTCAACCCAATCCGGGGGACGGCCCCAACGTGACCGACACGGCGACCTACCTGGCGAATGTTACCGACAAGGTGCTCCGTTACCGCAATCATCCATCGATCGTGGTGTGGTGCGCGCGCAATGAAGGCAAGCCTCCGGAACAACTGGACAGGGCTCTCGCAGCCATGATGATGGAACTCGATCCGATGCGACTTTATCAGTCGAGCTCGACCGAGGGCCGCGGTGTCTCGTCCCATGGTCCTTACTACTGGCGTGCGCCGCGGTTTTTCTATCAACTGAACGAAGCGTTCAAGACAGAGACCGGCTCTGTCTCGATTCCGACGATCGAATCCGTTCAAGGGATGATGCCCAGCAAAGACTGGGAGACGATCAACGATGACTGGGCGCAGCACGACATGGCCGCCGGAGCGCAGCGCGGGGATGAGTATCCGTCTACCCTGGCAAGGCGTTATGGCCCGATCCGCAACCTTGCAGATTTTGTGCGGAAAGGCCAGATGGCCAATTATGAGGCCTTTCGCGCCATGTATGAGAGCCGGAACTCGGAGATGTTCCGGGGCACGACAGGTATCCTTACGTGGCTGAGCGAGCCTGCGCAGCCGAGCTTCGTATGGCAGCTTTATCATTACGATCTCGAGCCCAACTCCGCGCTGTATGCAACGCAGAAGGCTGCGGAGATCGTGCATGTGCAGTTGAACGAGGCAGAACGGAACGTCGAAGTTGTAAACAACCAGGGCGTATCTCTGCACGATGTGAAGCTGACGCAGAGCATCTATCGATTCGACGGAACGCTGGATAGCAAGAAAACCGTTTCCATCGATTCGGTTCCGGCAAGCACAGCCCAGAAGATATACACCCTCTGGGTGAACCCGCACATCTCGGAACTCTATTTCCTCAAGCTGGATCTCACGGACTCGACCGGCAAGCTGCTCTCCACGAACTTTTATTGGCAGAACGTGGCAGACGATAACTACACCGGGCTCGTGAACCTGCCCATCGTAACGCTTGCCGTACAGGCCAGGTCTCATGTAAGCGAGGATCAGACGGTGTTCGATGTTGTCGTGAACAACCCGACCCGGAACATCGCCCTGTTGACGCATCTCCAGTTGCATCAGCAGGCAACTGGGCAGCGTGTGCTCCCGGTGTTCTATTCAGACAATTATTTCTCGCTCGCTCCCGGAGAGAGTCGCGCCCTTACGATTACCGCGGCAACCGAGGATCTGGCGGGTGGTGCCGCGCTCTTTGTCGATGGATACAATGTGAACGTTACGCCGGTAAGTGGTCCGCTGGCCATAAGGCTGAATGACAACGCACAGCCGTTGCACTGGCCTGCGTCGAACCTGGTCCCGGCCGTTGCTGCTGCGGTCACACGATGAGGGGTTGGTGCGCATCTCGCAGCCTGATTCAAGACGGGGCTTTCCTAAACGGTATAGCGCTATAGTGGGTTCACTCACTTCTGCGAGCATCGACTCTTTCGATTTCGATGTGGAACAGGAGGTGGGCTGCCTTGTCGGCAAGATCTGCCGCCGGCTAGCGTCTCCCCGAAGTGATCGTCGTCTCGCGGGGGGAGCATGCGATTCCCACCTCGCGGATGATGTAAAGTAGAAGCGTAGGCGCGTTACCGCGGGGAGCTTCGCGAACGCTTCCATGGGGGTAGCGCTCACGACTCTCTTTCATCCCGACGCCCTCGCGTGGCGGTAAGGATGTTCCGGGTCCGGCAAGCTTGTTGTTCTATGGTGTGACCCGACCAGCTCAACGGGCGCGAGTCATTCACCCAATGACATGCGGGAGTAGTTCAGTGGCAGAACGTCAGCTTCCCAAGCTGAATGTCGCCGGTTCGATCCCGGTCTCCCGCTCCATTTCTCTTCATTGAAAAAAGCCATCCGTCTCCGGATGGCCTTTTCACTTTCCTGTTCAGCGGCTGGCGGTTACCGCAGAGGGCTTCGAGCCAGGGTGATCGAGCAGTGCCTGAGCCTCCGGCAGGTAGCCGATCGCCTTGGCGACCTGTGGATCGGACAGCGCTCGCACCTTCAGGCCTTCCAACTGGCCAAACTGCGAGGTGAACAGATCGCTTTTGATCGTGAGCTTCAGCCAGTCCATATTCGCGGCGATGTCGGCGTCGGTGTAGTCGATGTTCTTGGACTTCAGATACGCCTTGAACTGGCTGATCACCGAGTCGTCCACCTGGAAGTCCCGGCCGACGGTGTGCGTAGCGAGGTAGTGCTTGGCGAAGTTCCCGTTGAACACGAAGTGGATTGCAAGATTGTCCTGGAAGCGATCGCTTTTGATCGGCTCGATGTGCTCGTCGGGCGTGATGCCTCCACCGCCGTACACGGTCCGTCCGGCGTCGGTCAGCTTCACCTCGCGGTTGGCATTGTCCTTGGGGTTGGAAGCCTCGCGGACGTAGTAGTAGTCGTACAGGCTCAGGTGGTCGTAGGGCCGTTGGATCAGCCGGCCGGACGGGGTGTAGTAGTGAAATGTGGTCAGTGCCAGGCCGGTATTCTGGCTGATATTGAATACCGTTTGCACGAGTCCCTTGCCGAAGGTGGTTTCGCCGACGATCAGCGCGCGGTCATGGTCCTGCAGCGCGCCGGAGACGATTTCCGCCGCCGAAGCCGTATTGCGGTTGACCAGCACGACCACCGGGAAGCGCGGACCCTGTTCGCCATGCGCCGCGGTCTCGAAGTGATCGACCGGGCTGACGCGTCCGCGCTGCGATACGATCACCTGTCCTTTCTTCAGGAACTTGTCGGACATGTCGACGGCCTGGTTCAGCAGACCGCCGGGGTTGGCGCGCAGATCGATGACGAGGCCTTTCAGATCGCCCTGGTCGGCCTGGAACTTGTCCAGCGCCTCCTGCACCTCGCGGGCCGTGTTTTCAGATGAGAAGTCTTTTACGTGCATATATCCAATGCCCGGCTGGATCATAAACGCCAGGTCGACCGAAGGATGCGGGATTTCATCGCGCACCAGGTCGAAGGTGAGCGGCTTGTCGCGCCCTTCGCGGCTCATGGTGACCACCACGTGGGTTCCGCGAGGACCTTTCAGCAGGGTCGCCACCTTGGCCGAATCCATGCCGTCGGTGGAGGTGCCATCGATCGAAACGATCTGGTCTCCCGGCTTAATGCCCGCCTTGAAGGACGGCGCGCCCTCAAACGGGTATGCTACAAAGATTTTGATTGCCCCGCCATCCACCGGTTGCGGTGAGATCAGCATGCCGACGCCGTAGTAGCGTCCGTGCTGGTCTTCGCGCATTTGCGCATAGGCCTTCGGATCGAAAAAATTGGAGTGTGGATCGAGCGTGTGCAGCATGCCCGGGATGGCACCGTCGTAGATCGCCTTGTCGGTGCGGTCGGTGTTCAGCTTTTCCGCGTAGTTCTGTTCTACCAGCGCGTACACCCCGGTAAAGTCCTTCAGCGAGTCGCGCAGGGTCGATTCATCCGACTGAGATTGCGCTGAAACCCGCGGCAGAATGAAGGAACCGGCAACTCCACAGCAGATCACAAAAGCGGTAGCGGATAACAGCGCGCGGCGAGCGGGAAGAGCCATTGTGAAAAGTCCTCGGGGGTGGGAGCCTGCGCGCGACGAGGCCGCAGATGCCCAGCAGCTTGGACGGAGTATAGCAGCCGCGGGTTAGCCGGTGCAGGCGGGCTGCGGCGAACCGCCCGTGCCGTCCCTTTCCCGCGCCCTGCGTTCCGGTTTGTGCGCTGTAGAATAGGGAGAGCGGATACCGCGGAACCGGTTGCAGGAGTCCAAGGCTCCATGCCACCCCATGCGATCCCACGGAAGCGAGAAGGCTTTTGACGACGACACGCAGGACGAATCGACAGAACGGGATCATACGCCTTGCTGGAACCGGACTGCGCCTGAGTCTGGCGGCGTTGCTTTTGACCTCCGGAGTAGCCGGCGCGCAGATGGTCAAGGCGCCGCGGTACAGCGGCAACCTGGAAGCTCCCACGCCGCAGCCGGACCTTCCGCCGCTTCCGCCGTCGGTGATCCCCAACGCGACCGTGGTTGAGGACGTGGTGGCGCGCGTCAACGATCAGATCATCAGCCGCAGCGATGTCGAACGATCCGAGGCGCAGCTGCAGCAGGAAGACGCCGCGCAGAATCTCGGCCCCGCGGAGGCCGCCAACCGCCAGCGTGACATGCTGCGCGACATGATCGACCAGCAGCTTCTGCTCTCGAAAGCCAAGGAACTGAACGTCAACGTGGACGCCGACGTGATCCGGCAGCTGGACGACATTCGCAAACAGAACAACTTTGCCAGCCTGGATGACCTCGAGCGCGCGGCGCGCCAGCAGGGCGTCAGCTTTGAGGATTTCAAAAGCAAGATCAAGAACCAGCTGCTGACCCAGCAGGTGGTGCGCGACGAGGTGGGCCGTCGTCTGCAGCTGACCCCGTCGGAAGAAGCGGCCTACTACAACGAGCATAAAAACGAGTTCAATCAGCCGGAGCAGGTGCGCCTGAGCGAGATCTTGGTGCCTTTGCCCGAAAACGCGACCGACGCGCAGATCCGGCAGGCGGAAACCAAGGCAAATGCATTGAAGACACAGGTCATGCAGGGCGCAAACTTTGCCGACCTGGCCAAGAAGAACTCAGGCGGACCTACGGCAGCACAGGGCGGGGAACTGGGCCTGTTCAAGCGGGGCGCACTGGCCAAGGTGCTGGAAGATCAGACCTTCGACCTGAAGCCAGGCGAAACCACGCAGCCTATCCGTACGCGCCAGGGCTTCGTGATCCTGAAAGTGACCGCGCACCAGGAAGCCGGCCCCGCGCCATTGAAGGACGTCGAGCCGCAGGTGCAGGAATCCATCTACATGAGCCAGATGCAGCCGGCCCTGCGCAAATACCTGACCAGACTGCGGGAAGAGTCTTACGTCAACCTGGCACCCGGTTTTGTCGACACCGGGGCGAGCGGCAAGGAAACCCAGCCCATCCTGTTCAGTGCCTACACGCCTCCGCCGGTCAAGAAGAAGGCGGCCCAGGACAAGGCGCGCTTCGACCGTCGAGGAGCGTATACACCGGTCTCGGCGACTTCGACCCGCGGGGTCGTCGCGTCGCCTGATACCACCGGCGGCCGCACGCTGACGGGCAAAGAAGCCACGGCCGCTGCGGAGACGCCAGTGGACCCGAACACCGGGCTTGCGGTGATCTCCGCACCGGCAAACAGATCCGGCAAGGTAAAAAGGATTAAGCGGGAGAAACTGCGGTTCGGCCAGGCGCCGCGCATCTCGCTCGCGTCGAATGGGCTCGATAGTGCGCCGGCCGGTACACCCACGGCGGTGCCGGCTACGTCCGCTCCCGGGGTCAGCATGGCCTCCGGTGGGCTGCCCGGGCTGGGCCAGCAGCCGGAAAACGCCGATCCGTCCGACAATCCGCTGACTCCCAAGCCAGCGCCGGTCGGTAAGACGCGTTTCAGCACCATGGCGGTCGAGCATAAGGACGACAAGCTGCAGAAAACCGCCGCGAAGCAGCAGGAGAAGATCGCCAGCAGACCGGTCGAGATAACACCGCAGGAAAAGGAAACGGCGCAGGCGCAGGCAGCTCCCCTGGGTCTGGCGGGCGATACGACTAAAAAGCCGGCAAAGGCCAAGAAGGTGAAAGGGCAGGCCAAGGCGAGGCTCGAGGACGAGAAGACGGAAAAGCCCGCTGACTCCGCTGTTCCGCTCACCGCAAACCCGGGGCTCGCACCGGCAACGGAAACAGGTGAGCCCGCCAAGGCTCCGGCACCCAAGGCAGATTCCACCACGCTGCCGCCCGTTACCACCCCGGTGCAGGGACAACCCCAGCAGGGCCCTACCACACCCCAGCAGCAGCCGGGAACCGCGCCACCGCCCCCTCAATAGGCGTGCCCGCGGAGCCCGGATTGCGAGTGCTCCGCGGCTTTTGCGGGTCGATGCGGCATTTTTCACCCGGTGCCGGGCTATCCTGAAAGCTGTGAAAGATTTTTTCGTCAAGGACGCTCCGCAGTTCGAAAATCAGGTCGTCACGACCTTCTTCTGCATCTCCCAACTGCAGCTGCGCGAGCGCAAAGGAGCTTCCGGCGGGCAGTACCTCGCGCTGACCCTGTCCGATAAGACCGGCGCGCTCGAAGCCCGCATGTGGGAGGAGTTCGCCGAAGCGTTCAGCACCTGCAGCGAAGGGTGCTACGTCAAGGTTCAGGGCCAGATCTCCAAATACCAGGGCAAGTTCCAGATCACGCTTACCCGCATGCGCTCGGCCGCCTCCGACGAGGTCGAGCCCGCCGACTTCGTTCCCGTCTCCGCGTTTCCGGTCGCCGCCATGGATACGGAGCTCCGCGGCATCGTCGCGCGCTTCCGCAATCCGGACCTCCGCCGCCTGGTGCTCAGCTTTTTGGACGATCCCGAAATTGGCTCCAGGTTTCGCGAAGCCCCGGCCGCCGTCCGTCTGCATCATGCCTGGCTCGGCGGACTGCTGGAGCACGTACTTTCGCTCGTCCGGCTCTGCCTCGCCACCGCGCCGTTTTACCCCGAGGTCGACCCCGACCTTCTGGTTACCGGCGCCATCCTGCACGACATCGGCAAAGTCCGCGAACTGAGCTGGCAGCGCAGTTTCAGCTACACTCTCCAAGGCCAGATGATCGGTCACATTTCCATCGCGCAGGCGATGCTGCAGGGCAAAATCGCCGGGCTCCAGCCGTTTCCCGAGCGTCTCTACGTCCTGGTCGAGCACATGATCCTGTCCCATCACGGCAAGCTCGAGTTTGGCTCGCCCAAGCTGCCTATGACGCCCGAAGCGATGCTGCTCAGCGCGCTCGACGACCTCGAAGCCAAGTTCGCCGCCATGCGACGCGAGTTCTCCGCCGCGGAAGAGGCAGGAAAGAAACCCGACGAGCCCACCGAATGGGTCCGCAGCATGGAGCGTCCTCTGTTCAACTCCGCCCGCTGGCTCGCCGACGAGCCTCCCGTGCCCCAACCACTATCGTTGTTCCCTGACCCGGAATAAGGAGCAGTCTCAAATGAAGATCACCAAAGCCGGCACCCAGCCCTCCACGCCCGGACCCGCAGATTGGTTTACCGGAACAGTCCGCATCGATCCGCTCTTCCAGGCACCCGATCCAGCCCTGGTCAGCGGAGCCAGCGTTACCTTCGAGCCGGGCGCGCGCACCGCCTGGCACACCCACCCACTCGGGCAGACACTGATCGTCGTGGCGGGCGTCGGTTGCGCGCAGCGTGAAGCGGGATCGGTTGAAGAGATCCGTCCAGGCGACGTGGTCTGGTTCGCTCCTGGTGAAAAACACTGGCATGGTGCGTCCTCGATCACCGCCATGACCCACATCGCCATTCAGGAAAGGCTGGATGGCAGGTCTGTCGAGTGGCTTGAGCACGTCACCGACGAGCAGTATTGCGGGACGCTTTAGAATACAGAGATGCTCAAGTTTTCCACCGCCGGCGAAAGTCACGGAGAGGCCCTGGTCGCCCTCGTCAGCGGCCTGCCCGCCGGCATCCCGGTCGATCCGGCGCGCCTCGATCGCGAACTCTGGCGCCGACAGCAGGGCTACGGGCGTGGCGGACGCATGCGCATCGAGCAGGACCGCGCCCACATCCTTTCAGGCGTCCGGCACGGCAAGACCATCGGCTCCCCCATCGCCATGACGCTCGCCAACAATGACTGGAAGAACTGGGAAGACATCCTGCCCGTCGGCCCGGGTGACCCGACGCAGCACAAGGCCGTAGCCAGCCCGCGCCCGGGCCACGCCGATCTGCCCGGCGCACTGAAGTACGACTTTCCGGACGCACGCTACATCCTGGAGCGGGCCAGCGCGCGGGAATCCGCCGCCCGGGTTGCCTGCGGAGCCCTGGCGAAAATGCTTTTGTCCGAGCTCGGCATCGCGGTCGGCAGCCACACCGTCCGGGTCGGCTCGGCTGAGCTCGGACGTGACGCCGCCTGGGACGAGATCGCCGCAACCAACGGCAAACCCGAAATCCTGCTGAATTGCGTCGATCCCGAAGCCGAAGCGCGCATGAAGGCCGAAGTCGACCGCGCCCTGCGCACAGGCGATACCGTCGGCGGCGTCTTCGAGGTCGTCGTGCACGGCCTCCCTCCCGGCATTGGCACGCACGTCAACTGGGACGAACGCATGGACGGTCTGCTCGCCCAGGCCGTGATGAGCCTGCAGGCAGTCAAGGCCGTCGAGCTCGGACGAGGCGTCACTGCGGCCTCCTCCATGGGTTCGGCCGTTCATGACGCCATCGGCTATACCCGCGAGATCGACATGCAGGAGCCCGAAGCTGGAGGCGGCAAGTTCACCCGCTTTGCCCGCGAAACCAACAACGCCGGCGGCCTGGAAGGTGGCATCTCGAACGGCGAAGACATCGTCGTGCGCGGCTATCTCAAGCCCATCTCCACCCTGCGCCGGCCGCTTCCCAGCGTCCACTTCGAAACCCGCGAACCGGTCAAAGCCGCCTATGAACGCAGCGACGTTTGCGTGGTGCCGGCCGCCGGTGTCGCCGCCGAAGCCATGGTCGCGCTCACGGTCGCGCGGCTCGTTCTGGACAAATGCGGAGGCGATTCGCTCCGAGAGCTTTGCCGCAACTTCCACGGCTACCGCGAACAGATCCGCCGCTACTAATCACAGAGGGGAATCACCGCATTGGCAACAGAACCAGAGTACAAAGGCCCCAAGCGCCGACCCGGCGTCAAGGTTCACACCGTCATCAAGTATCCCGACCCCGTGCTCGCCCGGCGCGGCGATGAGGTCACTGTCTTCGACGACAAGCTGCGCAAGCTCGTCGAAGAGATGTTCGAAAGCATGTACGTCGCGCAGGGTATCGGTCTGGCTGCCCCGCAGATCGGCCTGTCGCAGCGCATCACCGTCGTCGATATCAGCTTCGGCAAGAACCCCGACGAGAAACACGCGCTCATCAACCCGGAAATCCTTGAGCTTCAGGGCAAGCAGACCGAGGAGGAGGGCTGCCTGAGCCTGCCCGACATCCGCGAAAAGGTGCATCGCGCCGAACGAGTCAGGGTGCGCGCGCAGAACGAATACGGCGAATGGTTTGAGCTGGAAGGCGACGAGCTGCTCGCCCGCGCGCTGCAGCACGAGATCGACCATCTCGACGGCGTCCTCTTCATCGACCGTATCTCCCGGCTCAAGCGCGAGCTCGTGCTGCGCAAGATCAAGCGCATGCAACGCAACGGTGAGTGGTGAGGCTCGTCTTCTGCGGTACCCCGCAGTTCGCTGTCGGTACGCTCGAGGCGGTCGTTGAAGCCGGACACCGGGTGGAGCTTGTGGTCTCGCAACCGGATCGCGCCGCCGGGCGTGGGCTCGAAACCAAAGCCGGCGCGGTCAAGGAGGCGGCACTCCGGCTCGGCCTGCCGGTGACCCAGCCGGACCGCATCAAGCGCAATGATGCCCTGCGCGCGCAACTTGAAGCCATCGCCCCGGACGCGATTCTGGTCGTCGCCTACGGACGCATCATCCCGGACTGGATGCTCGCACTCGCGCCCCACGGATGCATCAACCTGCACGGCTCGCTGCTTCCAAAGTATCGCGGCGCCGCGCCCATTCAGTGGGCGGTCGCGCTGGGCGAAACCCTGACCGGCGTCACCACCATGCGGCTCGACGCCGGCCTCGACACCGGCCCCATGCTGCTCGCGCAGGTGGAGCCCATCGCGCCCGAGGAAACTGCCGAAGACCTCTTCGAGAGCCTAGCCGAGGTCGGCGCGCGCCTGATGGTGCGGACCCTTGCCGGCCTTGAAGACGGCTCGGTCGAACCGATCGAGCAGAATCACGAGGCCGCCACGCTCGCGCCCATCCTGACCCGCGAGGACGGCCTCTTCGATTTCGCACGCACAGCCACGGCATGCGTGAACCGCTGGCGAGGCTTCCAGCCATGGCCCGGAGCCTGGACCAGCCTGCGCGGCAAAAAGCTCATCGTACATCGCATGGCGCTCGCGTCCGCCGTCGTCAGGCCAGGAGAGCTCCACATTGAGGCAGGCCGTCTCTTTGCCGGCACCGCCGAGTCCTCGATTGAACTGCTCGAACTGCAGCTCGAAGGCAAGAAGCGCATGCCCGCGGCGGAGTTTTTACGCGGCTTCCAGCTCAAATCCGGCGAACGGCTTGGGGAGTCCGCGCCATGAAGAGCAAAGGCCAGAACACAAGCGCACGCCGCCCGAAGCCGCCTACCGCTCCCCCATCCCGGACGGCCGATCCCGCAGGCCTGGACGCCGCCGCTCGTGTACTCGCCGGCGGCGGACGCGTGCCGAAGAAGTTCGCGCGCGCTCGACCTGCAAGCGCCGGACCGACGGCCGAGGCAGCGCTCGCCCAGGCAAAGTTGTCTCCTGCCCGACGTGTTGCGTTTGAGATCCTGCTTTTGGTCGGGCAAGGCAAGGCGCACTCCGACGAACTCCTGCACGGCCCGCGTACCCAAGGGCTGTCGGAGGCGGACCGCAATCTTGCAACCACGCTCGTCATGGGCGTGCTCCGCTGGCAGATCGCGCTGGACGCTCGGCTGCGCACGCTGCTCGACCGGCCGGATCAGCGACTGGCCGAACCGGTCTCGCTCGCACTCCGCCTGGGAGCCTTTCAGCTCTTGCACCTGGACCGAATTCCCCCGCACGCGGCGCTTAGCGAATCGGTCGAGCTTTGCCGCGCCGCCGAGGAGCCGCACGCCGCCGGCATGGTCAACGCGGTGCTGCGCAGGCTGAGCGCCGCACCCGCGCTCGGGAAGAAGCTGTTTGAATCGCCGGCGGCCTTTGCCGAACGCCTCGGCCACCCTGCCTGGCTGGCCGAGCGCTGGACTGCTCACTTCGGCCGCGAAGCCGCCCTCCGCATCTGTGAGGCCGATCAGCGGGAACCAGCGCCCGGGGGCTTGTTCCTCGCGGACCCGGAGCTGCCGCAGATCGACGACGGGTCGCGTCTCGTCGCTGAACTCGCCGCGGCCGCGCTGCCCGCCGTGGAAGGCCGAGCTCCCCGTATCTGGGATTGCTGCGCCGCACCCGGAGGCAAGACGCTGGTGCTCGCGCATCGCCTCCCGCACGCGGAGATCCTTGCCACCGACCTGAGCGAGAAGCGTCTTGCCCGCGCCGAAGCTCGCGCCCGCCAGTTCCCCTATGCCCAGCAGATCCAGTTTCGCAGCGTCGATGCCCGTTCGCTTCCTCCGGCGGCCGGCCTCTTCGACCTGATCCTGTGTGATGTGCCCTGCAGCGGCACCGGCACGCTGGCGCGCAATCCGGAGATTCGCCTGCGTCTGGCTCCGGAGGAACTCATTCGGCAGAGTGCGCGCCAACGGGATATCCTCTCTGCCGCCCTGACCCGGCTGGCTCCCGGAGGACGGCTCGTCTATTCCACCTGCTCCCTGGAGCCGGAAGAGAACATCGCTGTGCTCGAATCTGTCGCGAACGGTCTCGTCCGCGCCCCTTTGACCCGGCTGGTCGGCTCCCTTGCCGGACTGCAGGTACCTCCCGAAACGCTGGTTCGCGACGATGCCCTGCGCACGCTGCCGGGAGTGAATCCCTGCGACGGCTTTTACGGCGAGGTGCTTGAGCGGCCGCGCTGACCACCCTCGCCGTGCGAGTTCTACTGCGCTGGCGGTGCGGTCGACGGAGAAGAGGGAAGCGGGTCGACGACCGGATCCGCCGGATGCGCGACCGTGACGCGGATCGTATCCGACCGGCTCACCCGCCGGCCTGGCGCGGGCGACTGGCTGTTGATGACCGCGCCCGGGCTGGGCTGAGGGGGAGCGACAATCGTCGGGGGAATCGCCGGATCGGTCGGCGGGTCCACCGACTCGGTTGCGGCAAGGGCAACGGCCTGCGGGTCCTGTGCGCTCGCAATGTGCAGACCCACCGCTGTCAGCCGATTGTTGGCGCTGCTCAAGGTCATGCCGACGATCTGCGGCATCACGTAGGACTGCGATGCGGAGCCGTTCTCCGGTTGAGCCACCAGCATCGCCACACGCGGGCCCACGATGCTGTTGGAGTTGGCCGGAGGTGACTGCGCCAGCACCGTCCCTTCCGCAACCGCCGCGGGCAAATGCGCGGTCGAGCCAACGGCGAGCTGCAGGCGCTGCAGCACCAGGGAAGCCGGCCTCTCGCTCTGGCCAACGACGTCGGGAATCGTCATCTGTTGGCCACCGAGCGATTCCGTGACCCGGACCTGCGATCCGCGCCGGACCAGCGCGCCCGCGGCTGGCGATTGCGACAGAACATGGTTGGCCGGCACGGCTCCGGAGTAGAAGCGGTTTTCCACCGAAAGATCCAGGCCGAGCTTCCGGGCCGCGGCGGCCGCATCCGGGTCCGACAGCCCGGCCAGATTGGGCACGTCGATCTCGCGGCCATGGATGGCGAGGCGCATGGAAGCGAAGGCGGCAAGCACCGCGACGGTGAACATCAACAGGCTGGCAACAAGAAATGTGAGGGCGCGTCTCATGCTTGCCTCAGCATACAACCGTCATCCGGAGCCTGGTCAGGCTTGGAGGCAAGATACAGTCCGGCGATGCCGAAGTTGTAGCTGGTCCAGGACTCCTGGCGGAAGCCGGCGGCGCGGATCATTTCCAGCATGCGTGGTGGCCGGGGAAACCGCTCGACCGAGGCCGGCAGGTAAGCATAGGCGCTCCGGTTTGAGAGCAGGGCTCCGAGCCTGGGCAGAATGCGCTTGAAATAGAGGTTGTAGAGCGCTCCGGTCAGGCCGTCTGGCTGGTTGCAGTCCAGAATGGCGATCTGTCCACCGGGCCGCAGGACGCGGTACAGTTCGACCAAACCATCTTCATAGCTGCTCAGGTTGCGGAAGCCGAATGCCGAGGAAATCAGGTCCAGCGACTCCGAGGCGAGGGGAAGATGCAATGCATCAGCTTCCAGGGATAAGATGTTCTTACACCGAAACTTGCTGTCACCACGAGAGAGCATCTGGTGGGAGAAATCCACAGCCAGCAGAGGAGCTGTGGAGACTGTGGAAGGGCGCCGGCGCAGAAGAGCCAGCGTCATGTCCCCGGTGCCGCAGCAGAGGTCGAGCACGCGTGCTTGCGGGCGGGCGAGCGTCGCGCGCAGCCGGCGGGCGGTGCGCCACCACCAGATGCGGTCGACTCCGCCGGAGAGCAGGTGGTTGAGCAGGTCGTAGCGGCCCGCGATGGAGTCGAACATCTGCTGTACGTTTTCGGCAGCTGCGGCCGGGGAGGCGTCGGGCCGTCCCACGGGCCGCGCGCCTGTGGAGATCTCAGGACCGGATGTGGGAATCACAGGTCGACTCCAGTTAGCCGGACATCCTGCAACATGGCCTCGGCGGCGTGCAGGAGCTCCTCGTCCGAAACGTCGTGAACGATCTTGACCGAGCCGATGCCGGTGGGCAGCACGAAGGCGCGTCGTCCGCTACGGACCTTCTTGTCGGATGCGCTGAGCGCCACCAAGTGGGCGGCGGTACCGCGGAAGCGGGGCAGCGGACCGCACGCCTGAATCAGGGCGGTCATGCGTCGGGACTGGGCCGTGGTGATGCTGCCGCGCGCCAAGCCGAGATGCAGCGCACCGATGGAGCCCCATGCGATGGCTTCCCCGTGGAGCAGCTTGCGGTAGCCGGTAGCGGCTTCAATGGCGTGGCCAAGCGTGTGCCCGAAGTTGAGGATCATGCGCTGGCCGGCTTCGAGCTCGTCGGCGATGACCACCTGCGCCTTGATCTCGACCGACCTGCGTACAATCTGGGCCAGGACCAAGGGAGACAAAGGGATGCTAACCCTAGCTTTTTTCTCAAGATACGAAAAGAACTCCGAGTCGAAGATGATGGCAGCTTTGACGGATTCCTGCAGTCCGGCGCGTAGCTCGCGGAGGGGCAGGGTGGAGAGCAGATCGACATCCGCCAGGACGGCACGGGGGTGGTGGAAGCTGCCGATGAGGTTCTTCCCCGCGGCGAGATTGACTCCGGTTTTCCCGCCTACCGAGCTGTCGACCTGCGCGAGAAGCGTGGTGGGGATCTGGATGTAAGGGACCCCTCGCATGTAGATGGCGGCTAGGAAGCCGGTGATGTCGCCGAGGACGCCACCGCCGAAGGCGATCAGAAGGCTGTCGCGGTCGGCTCCGGCTTCGGCGAGCTGCTCGGCAAGGGCCTCGACCGCAGGGAAGCGCTTGTACTCTTCGCCGGGAGGAAGGAAGAGAACGGTGGGCGACTGGGCTTCGGGGAAAGAGGCGCGCACCTTGCCGGACCAGAGCTTCCAGATGTTGGGCGAGGTGACCAGGAATGGGCGGTAGCGCTTGCCGGAGACCACGGATTGGAGTGTCTGGTGGAGGCCGGCGAGCAGGTCCGTGCCGATGGTGACCTCGTAGGCCGCGCTGCCTGGGATGCTGACGGGAACGCGGGTGGCTGCGGGATGAGAGGTTCTGGCCATGGTTGCGTACCCCTCCTCCCTGGGTGGATCATCGGCGTAAGTCTCTTGTTTTGTTGACGATGTTGAAACGTGTCGCGGTAAATATTGAGCGGCAAAGGGTTAGGGCAAAATCTTCATTCGATTGAACTTAGACCTACGAGCCTGGTTCGACGACTGACTGCTTCCTCGTCTATTCAGTATAGAGGTTTGGGAGTGGGCAATCTGCCAAACATAAGTTGTTCTTAGAGAAGCAGTTGCACGATTTCTGACTTGACAGATTTCCACAGGCGGGAAGCTGGAGCGGTTAGCGAGAGACTGCTTTGCGTTCAAGCTCGTCGGCGCGGTCGGCTGTGTATTTGATCAGGCATGCGTTGTCGATGGTCTCTGCATTACGCTGGCAGCTCTGGTCGCGGTGAGCGAGCCAGGCTCGTTCGCTATCGCGGAGTTGGAGGCGCTGGGCACTGCCGGGTGGCATGGGGGCGAGCAGATGGGCATAGACACGGTTGAGGCGCGCGTCCTGCCGGCTAAGCTCGGACTGGGCGCAGATGCCGGCCTGCACGGTGCTGCTACCGGCGCGGTGCATGCAGGTGCTATAGGCGCGGGAGTACTGGGCTTGTGCGGTGGCTGAGGCCAGGAGCAGGAAGACGATGCTTTGGGGACGCATGATGGCTTGAGTATATAGATGCCTTCTACAGGTACGAACCGGCGACGCTGAAACGGCAACGATGGACGCGAACATCGCTGAAACGACCCGCAAGACGCTAGGAAGGGATGGCTTCGTTTCCGGTGATTGGCCTGGTGAAGAGAGCACGGTGCTTGTGCAGGAACCACGCGGCGGCCCCATAGAGGACCAGGCCGAAGACGGTGGAGGGGAGCAGGAGACCGAGGGTGTAGCGGAAGTGGAGCTCGGGCTGGCCGGGGATGTGGAAGAGCTGCAGCATGTGCTCTGCGTAGAGGTTGAGGTTGTCGATGGCGCGTGGGGTTAGCGCGATCAGGACGTTAAGGGAGGCGAGAAGAAGAATCAGGTAGCCGAGAAAGAGGCTCCAGGGCTTGAGGAACAGCAGGCCCCAGCCACACAGGCCGGTGAAGGCACCGAGGACGAGCCAGAGAAGATGGCCGGCAAGACCGGAGAAGACCGAACCTCCGAGGAAGACGGGTAAAGGCGTCAGGGCGGCGATCCATGCAACGGCGGCTCCAAAGAGGAGGAGCCATGCGAGAATCTGCACGGATGTGGGGACGCGTTCGAAACGGCCTGGGCGCCGGGTGGGATAAGGAGCCGGTATGCCGACGGGAAGGCCGGGCCGTGAGCCGGGAACCGAGGAGGCGTAACGGGGAACCGCGTACGGGCTGGCGGGAGGCTGGCCGCTCCGAAGCCACGCGGGCTGAAACAGGGTGGAAACGGCGCGCAGGTTGAAGTAGAAGAGCCACCAGATGCCGAGGGCCAGGGAGAAAGCTCCGGGAGCGAATGCTCCCAGGGAGTAAGCGAGCATCGAACGGGAATGCGCCTGGGCGGCTGCGACGATGATGAGGGCAATCACGAAGTCGACCAGAGCGAACAAGACCAGGAGAACCGCAAGAACCTGCATGGAGGTGCGGGCGGAGGAGCGCAGGCGAAGCAGGCCGGCCAGCGTCATGCCGAGCCAAACGAGCACAACCGCGAGCGGGATGGCAACAAAGGCGAAACCGAACAGAGCATCGCCGCGATGATGGCGGTCGGCCAGGACGGCGGCGGCCAGGGCGGCCAGGGTGCCGAGAAGGGTCACCAGCAGAAGGCCAAGGGCGACGGCAGAGAGCGTGATGCCGAGAGGACGTTTCATGGTTGCGGACAGTGTACCGCTGTTGTGGGATGGCGCAGGGCCGATATGCAGTCTGGGATGGTGTGAGATCGGTCGCATCGCCGAGTGAGTAGCCGAATCCGGGGATCGATATAATGCATCGAATAGCTGATTGTCTGATAGCAAGTGACTCAAGTTGTAGGGTTCACATAGGAGAGGGAAGCAGATGCCGAATGATTTTGTAAGCGTGATCAAGCCGACCGGGGCTAAATCCGGCGAGGTGCTGGGCAAGCAGGAGGCTGGAGGGCGCGCGGTGCCGGTGCTTCCGGTGCGGGATACGGTGCTGTTCCCGCATGCGGTGTTGCCTTTGACGGTGGGGCGGGAGAGCTCGATTCAGCTGATTCAGTCTTTGGGCGAGGAGAAGACGATTCTGGTGGTGGCGCAGCGGGATGCACGGCTGGACACGCCGGAAGGAGGCGACCTGCACGGCGTCGGAACGCGGGCGACTGTGCATAAGGTCGTAAAAATGCCGAATCAAAGCCTTTTCGTGTTTACCGAAGGCAACGACCGGGTGAAGCTGGGGGAGTTTGCCCAAATGACGCCGTTCATGACGGCGGAGTACGAGGTGTTGCACGAGACGGAACCTGCGAAGACGCCTGAGCTCGAGGCCCTGCAGCGTAATGTAGTCAGCCAGTTCCAGCAGATTGTTACAGCTTCTCCTACACTGTCGGACGACCTGCAGACGATTGCGATCAATATCGATGAGGCGGGACGGCTGGCGGACTTCATCGCGTCGAGCCTGCCGTTTCTGACGACGGCGGACAAGCAGGCGCTGCTGGAGCTGGGCGAAGTGCAGGGCCGCCTGGAGCGGGTGAACCAGCACCTGGCCAAGGAACTGGAGGTGCAGCAGCTTCGCAACAAGATTCAGAGCGAGGTGCAGGATTCGGTCCAGTCCTCGCAACGCGACTACTATTTGCGGGAGCAGATGAAGGCGATCCAGAAGGAACTCGGCGACCTGGACGACACGCAGAAGGATATTGCGGAGCTGAAGGAGAAGATCGAAGCCGCCGGGATGCCGGAAGAGACCAAGAAGGATGCGCTGAAGGAACTTGCGCGCCTTTCACGCATGAACCCTGCCGCGGCGGATTACAGCCTCACGCGGAACTACGTGGAATGGTTAGCGGTGCTTCCCTGGGCGAAGACGAGCTCTGGCGAGGTCGATATTCTGAAGGCGAAGGAGTGCCTGGATGAGGATCACTACGGGCTGAAAAAGGTGAAGGATCGGATTCTGGATTACCTGAGCGTACGTCGGCTGAAGCCGGATATGAAGGGGCCGATTCTTTGCTTTGTCGGGCCTCCGGGCGTGGGCAAGACGAGCCTGGGCAAGTCGATCGCGCGTGCGCTGGACCGGAAGTTCAGCCGGATTTCGCTTGGCGGCATGCATGACGAGGCGGAGATCCGGGGGCATCGGCGGACCTATATCGGTGCTCTGCCGGGGCAGATCATCCAGCATTTGAAGCGGGTTGAGGTGAAAGACCCGGTGTTTATGCTGGACGAGATTGACAAGCTGGGGCGCGACTTCCGCGGCGATCCGGCGAGTGCGCTGCTGGAAACGCTGGACCCGGAACAGAACAACACCTTTCGGGACAACTATCTTGACCAGCCGTTCGACCTGTCGAAGGTTCTGTTTATCTGCACGGCGAACCAGCTCGATACAATTCCGGGGCCTCTGCTCGATCGCATGGAGATTATCGAGCTGACGGGGTACACGGAGGAAGAGAAGGTTGCGATTGCGGAGCGGTATCTGATTCCGCGGCAGATCAAGGAGAACGGTGTGCCTCCGGAGATGATCGAGTTTCCGCGTGAGTCCGTGGCTTTGGTAGCCCGGCATTACACGCGGGAGGCCGGAGTTCGGAAGCTGGAGCAGCAGATCGGCACGGTTTGCCGGAAGCTGGCGCGCCGCATCGCCGAGGGGCGGACGGAAACGCTGGTGATCACGCCGGAGGTGATTCACGAGTTCCTGGGCGGGATCAAGGTGCGCGTGGATACGGAGATCGCGGAACGGACGCGGCGGGCAGGCGTGGTTGTGGGCCTGGCGTGGACGCCCGCGGGGGGCGACATTCTCTTTATCGAAGCGAACAAGATGAAGGGGAAGGGCGGCTTCTCGATCACGGGGCAGATTGGCGACGTGATGAAGGAGTCAATGCAGGCCGCGCTGACGTGGGTCCGGTCGAACGCGATCTCGCTTGGGCTGGAGGAGGACTTCACCAAGGATCTCGATCTGCATATCCATGTGCCGGCGGGAGCGATTCCAAAAGACGGGCCAAGCGCGGGCGTCACGATGGCGACGGCGCTGGTGAGCCTGCTGACGGATCGTGCGGTTCGTCCGCTGCTGGCGATGACCGGGGAGATTACGTTGAGCGGCGATGTGTTGCCGGTGGGCGGAATCAAGGAGAAGTTCCTGGCGGCCAAGCGGGCGGGAGTACGGGATGTGATCCTGCCGGTCGATTGCAAGCAGCAGGTGGATGAGGACCTGACGCCGGACCAGACGGAGGGGATCACGATCCATTATGCGCGGCGGATCGAGGATGTGCTGGCGGTTGCGTTGCCAAAGACCGTAGGCGACGAGATCGTGGATGAGGAAGTGCGGGAAGAGGTGCTGAGCGCGGCGGTGTGAGAGCGGGTTCGGTGCATCGGAATGGCGGTCCAGCGATGGACCGCTTTTTCGTTCAGGCGAACCTGGCCGGCTTGGGTTGAGCGCTTGAGGCGCTGCTTAAGAGGGAGCCCATGAATTGAGGTGCTATCAACAGGACGAGAAAATTCTTTTTGTAACGAGGTTAGGCAGGAGCTCCGCTGCATCGATTCGATTACTCCCGTGTGTTGGGAGGAGGAGGGATCGATGACGACGGCGAAGAAGAGTGCGGGCGTGAAGCCGGCTGGCAAGGAAGCCATCGCGAAGAAGGCGGTGGCGAAAAAGAGTGCTGCCAGGAAGTCGGTTTCTTTGTCGGCGGCGGGCAAGGACCCGAAGGGCGGGCTGACCGCGGAGGGCCGGCGGGAGTACAACGAGGCGACGGGCGGGCATCTGCGGCCGGGGATCAAGCATCCGGCGAAGACGGTGGAAGAGAAGAAGCGGAAGGGGTCGTTTCTGCGGAGGCATTTTGCGAATCCGCCGGGGCCTGTGGTGAAGGACGGCGAGCCGACGCGGCAGGCGTTGCAGGCCGCGGCCTGGGGAGAGCCGGTTCCGCAGAACGAGGCGGATGAACGGAAGCTGGCGGAGAAGGGGACAAAGCTGCTGGAGGAGGCAAAGGCTGAGTCGGAGTGAGGGGGAAGCGTGAGTAGCTTACGGAGCTGATCGTCTCTATCGTGCGTCGGAGCAGCTTGCATAAGGGTGAGAAGGTTCCCATTCATCGCAAAGACGTGATGAATGGGGCACATTCCGCTTCCATCATTCGAAGAGCGGCGTTAGGAGTCGGCGGGGCGCGGGGTTAGGATAGTGGGGTGAGAGTCGATGTGCTCTATTTTGGTGTGCTGCGGGATGGGTTTGGCGGGGACCGGGACACGGTGGTAATGGAGGCGGGGGCGACGGTAGGCGACCTGGTGACGCGGGTCCGGGGAAGTCGCGTGGGTGGAGTCTGGCAGGGGCTGGCGGTAGCGGTGAACCGGGAGTTTGCAGGGCGGGATCAGGTGCTGGCGGATGGGGACGAGGTGGCCCTTCTGCCTCCGGTCAGCGGAGGTTGCTGGTGAGGGTGGAGATTCTGGACGTTATGCTACCGACCGCCGAGGTGATGGACGGGCTCAAAGCCGGGGCGGATGGGGCGGTGTGCGTGTTCGACGGGATTGTGCGGAACAACACGCGCGGGCGGAAGACGCTCTACCTGGATTACGAGGCGTACCGGGAGATGGCGCTGGAGCAGATGCGGGGGCTGGCGGCCGAGGCTTTGGAACGGTTTGCGGTGCGAGATGTGGCCTTGCTGCATCGTCTGGGGCGGCTGGAGGTGGGAGAGACGAGCGTGCTGGTCGTGGTGGCGAGCGCGCATCGAGGGGCGGCGTTTGAGGCTTGCCGATGGCTGATCGACACGCTGAAGAAACAGGTGCCGATCTGGAAGCGAGAGACGTTTACCGATGGTGTGGTGTGGGCGGATGGAGAGGCGTTTCCGGCGGAGGTGGCCTTGGGGAAGTAAAGTCCTGGCCAGGACGAACGGGGGCAGGACTGTCCATGCCGCGTTCGGTGTTTGTCGAGGACTGTTTTGTTTGACCTCCAAAAAGGCGTTTTGAGTTGGTCCTTTGGTGCCAATGCCTGGTTGAACCGTCCTATGTAGAGGTGGTTTGGCGTATGACGGATCGGGGACGGCTGGGATGTGCAGCGGCGGGGATGGCATGGCTGCTGCTGGTTGGTGTGGGCTGGGGGCAGGCTCCGGTTGAGCGGCGTGCTCCGGCGGACGAACAGCTGCCGACGTTGAAGGCGGAGTCGCGGCTGGTGAACGTGGTGGTGAATGCGGTGGATGCGAACGGGTCGCCGGTGGGCGGACTGACGCAGGCGGACTTCGCGATCAAGGAGGATGGCAAAGCGCAGGCGATCGCGTTTTTCGATCGGGAGTCGAGTACGCCGTTGAGCGTGGTGCTTGCGGTGGATGGAAGCGAAAGCGTGCTGACGAACGAGCGTCTGGAAAAGGACGCGGCGAAGAAGTTTGTGAAGGCTTTGCTGCGGACCGGGCCGAAGGATTCCGATGAGCTGGACGTGATGGAGTTCGACGAGGAAGTGCATGAGCTTACGGGATTTACCGCGGACACGCGACGGATCGACAACGGGTTGGATGGGCTGAGGCGTGGGGCGGCTACGGCGATGTATGACGCGGTATATCTGGCGAGTGGAGAGCTGGCGAAGCGTGTCGGCGGCGGCCGGCGGCGGGTTCTGGTGATGATCACCGATGGAGGCGATACGACGCATGGGGTGGGTTACGACCGGGCGGTGGCGGAGGCGCAACGCGATGCGGTGGCGGTGTATCCGCTAATCGTGGTGCCGATTGCGGCGGATGCGGGAAGGAATACCGGGGGCGAACATGCGCTGATCCAGATGGCGGCGGATACGGGAGGCAAGTACTACTATGTGGAAGATCCGCGGGATCTGGGTGCGGCATTTACGAAATTGTCCGAGGATCTGCGGACGCAGTACACGGTGGGGTACTACGCTCCGGAGGCGACGGTGCGGAACCGGCGGGACGGGTATCGGGCGATCTCGATTATGCTGACCGATGCGGGGACGGCAGGGAAGGTGAAGCTGCTGTATCGGACGGGATATTATGCAGGGAAGTGAGGTGCGGGGATGACTGGCATTCAGTCCATAACAAACGACAAGGGTGAGCGGACGGCGGCGGTGACTGACCTGGAACTCCACGGAGAACTGCTGGAGGACTTCTTCGACCTTCTGATCTGCAAGGAGCGGGAGAATCAGCCGAGTATCCCGTGGGAGCAGGCCAAGGCCGAACTTGTCGCTATGGATAAGCTGCGTGCCTGAGTATGTTGTCGAGATCAAGCCGAGCGCACTGAAGGAAATCGCGGCACTTCCGAAGGTCATCGCGGCCCGAGTGATCTCCGCAATGGATGATCCTGGGGAGACGCCTCGACCGCCGGGTTGCAAGGAGCTTCGTGGAGAGGTGGACTGGTACCGGATCAGGGTCGGGAGCTATCGCGTTGTCTACAGCATTCAGGATGCGTTAGTTCTGGTCACCGTGCTTCGTGCCGCGCACAGGAAAGAGGCGTTTTGATGAACGGATTTGCAAAGGTGGCGGAAGAGATTGCGCGGGAGGCGGGTGCGCTGCTGCGTGGGTTTTATGAGCGGGGCGTCGCAATGGAGTACAAGGGCGATGTCGACCTGGTGACAGAGGCGGACCGGGCGAGCGAGGCGCTGATCAAGGATCGTCTGCGGGTGGCGTTCCCTGAGCATGGGATTTATGGCGAGGAAGGGACGCGCGAGGGACTGGAGCGGGAGTTTCGGTGGTATGTCGACCCGCTGGACGGCACGACGAACTTTGCGCATGGATTTCCGGTGTTTTGCGTGGTGCTTGGGTGTGAGCGTCGGCGGCCGGGGCTGGCGGCGGAAGAGGACGGTGAAATGGTCGCGGGGGTGATTTACGACCCGCTGCGGGATGAATGTTTTACGGCGGAACGGGGCGGGGGCGCGTGGAAGAATGGGCGGCGGATCGCGGTGTCAAAGACGCGGACGCTTCAGGAGGCGCTGACGGCTACGGGGTTTCCCTCGCACAAGCGGCACGAGAACCCGAATGTGCATTTTTACCAGGAGATTACGCTTCGCTCGCATGGAGTCCGGAGGGCGGGTTCGGCGGCGCTGGACCTGGCGTATGTGGCGTGCGGGCGGCTGGATGGATATTGGGAGTTCAAGCTCAACCCGTGGGACACGTCTGCGGGTTACCTGCTGGTGGAAGAGGCGGGTGGGGTGGTGACGCATTTCGATGGAGGGAAGTTTACGCTGGATTCGCGGGAGGTGCTGGCGTCGAACGGGCTGATCCAGGGAGAGCTGGAGCATGTGTTCGCGGAGATGTTTGCCGGGCGGGGGATGGGACGAATTCCGACGCCGGCGGAGTTTCGGGCGAAGCGGGAGGCGGGAGCTTAACTGGTGCTACTCGACCTATTCATCGCAAAGAACGGGATGAATGGGGCACATGAAGTTTGTTGGCTGGCGGACTGGATCGGTCCGCGGTGGGGCCTGATAGACTTTAGATAAAGCTCAGTTCGACTGCTAGCAAAGTTGCAAGGCTAAGGAGACTCAGAATGGCGTATGTAATCGCGGAACCGTGCATCGGCACCAAGGATACGGCGTGCGTGGACGCTTGCCCGGTGGATTGCATCCACCCGAAGAAAGATGAGAAGGGGTACTCGGATACCGAACAGCTGTTTATCGACCCGGTGGAGTGTATCGACTGCGGTGCGTGCGTGCCGGTGTGCCCGGTTTCGGCGATCTATGCGGGCGACGACCTGCCGGATAAGTGGGTTGGGTTTCAGGATAAAAACTCTCAGCACTTCGGGCGGTAGAACTGGTTGGCGGTTGCGCGCGGCTCCGGGATACGGGGTCGCGCGTTCATATTTCCAGGCTGAGGAATCTGTTCAGTCGTGAGTCTGTCGGTCCTGAGTCGATTGGGAGAGGTTGCTTTGGCCGAAGGGCGGGTGACGGTGCGGACGGGGGAGGCGCTGGTGCTGCGGGCGTGGCCGTTTGCCGAGGCGGATCTTCTCGTAAGCCTGTTTACGCGGGAACATGGACGCATCAAGGGGGTGGCCCGGCATGCGCTGCGGAGCCGGCGGCGGTTTGGCGGGGCGCTGGAGCCGATGACGCATGTGCGGGCGACATGGGCGGAGAGGCCGCGGCAGGAGCTGGTGAGGCTGGATGGGTTCGAGATTGTCAGCTCGCCCATGATGAAGTCGGTGGATCTCGAACGGCTGGGCGGGCTGGAGTTGATGGCGGAGGTGCTGGACGAGCTCCCGGAAGGCGCGGTGGAAGATTCGGTCTTTCGCCTGGCTGTGGCGGTGCTGGACGAGATGCGGGTGGGACAGGTATCGCTGCCGGTGACGTATTTCTGCCTGTGGATGAACCGGCTGATGGGCTGGATGCCGGAGCTGGGACGATGCGTGGTATGCGGATGCGACCTGCGCGGAGGAGCCGTTTGGTATGCGGGCGCGGCCGATGGGGTGACGTGCGTGGACGATCGGCGCGGGGGCAGCGTGGAGCTTTCCGCGGAAGCCGCCGAGGAGGCGGGACGGGTGTTTCACGGAACGGTGGCCGGGTTGGCCGGCGAACGCTGGCCGCGGGATGGAGAGCTGCGCCGGTTCGCGGTGGAAACGCTGGAGAGGCACCTGGAACGGAGGCTGCGGAGCGCGGGGGCGGTGGGGCGGTAGGGTTCGCCGGAGGCGCGGGGATGGCTATACTGCTGGGATGAGAGGGATTGTTTTCTGGGCCTGGATGCTGGTTCTGCTGGTGGACGGCGCGCAGGGGCAGACGAGCCCGGCTGTCGAGCCTCCGCTGACGACGCTGCATATGTACGCCAACCTGGCGCAGCTTCCGGTGCTGGTGCTGGACGATGACTATCGGCCGAGCGCGCCGATTGCGTTCGACCTGTTTCGGGTGAGCGTGGATTCCGGCAAGCCGTTTGTGCCGGTAAAGGTGCGGCGGGAGGGCGATGAGCCGATCAACCTGTCAGTGCTGCTGGATGTGAGCGGATCACAGGGCGGGATGATGAAGGAGCTGCCCAAGGTGATTGAGAGGTGGGCGCAGGGCTCGCTGCTGGCGCATGACCGGGTGAGCGTGTATGCGGTGGATTGCGCGGTGGTGCGGACGGGGGAAAAGCTTCCGGGGTCCGAGCCCGGCATGATCCGGACCGCGGTGGACCTGGCGCTCGACTCGAAGGCCGTGCATGGAACAAAGGAAAAACCTGCATGCTGGGGCAGCAAGCGGCTTTGGGATGCGGTGAACCTGCTGACCGCGCAGTTGGCGGGCGCGGACGGGCGGCGGGTGGTGCTGGCCATTACCGACGGGCACGACGGCGGAAGCAGGGCGAAGTGGACGGATGTGCGGATGCGCGCGGCGACCAATGCGGTTGCGATCTTCGGGATGTCGGAGCTGCAATTCGTGCAGAATCCGCTGCTGGCGAGCGGACCTCGTGCGGAGGATGCGTTCAACGCGTTGTGCCAGCTGAGCGGCGGGATCATTCTGCCGGGGCAGTCGGCGTTTGCGCAGTCGGAGCTTCGGGATTTTGTGAAGATGGTGCGGGACCGGTACCTGCTGGAGTTTCCGCGGCCCAGGGGGCTGGACCTCAAGCAGCACACGATCGAGGTAACGATTCGCAAGCATGGAGGGATCATTCGGCCGGCAAGCCTCTCAATGACAGTGGAGACGGATGAGGAGAAGGCTGCGGAGAACCAACCGACCGAGCCTGTGCCGACTCCGGAGCTGGGCACGCGCAGGGTGCTGGCACCACAGTAGGGACGATGGCGCGCTGGACTGCGTTTGGCGTGCTGTTTGCGGAAGAGGGAGTGTCGTGCCGGAAAAAGGGGCAGAGCTGCCGGCGCAGGCGAGGCAGGCGGCGGCGCGGCCGACGGTATGCTTGGGCTGGGGTACAGGTGGGGGATGAAGCAGGGGAATGGTGAAGCGATTCCGGTAGAATCGTCAGATGGTTGGGGAAGAGAAGAAGTTGAAGGGTTTGACGTTTCAGGAGCTTGTGTTTCGGCTGCAGCGCTTCTGGGCGGAGCGGGGATGCGTGCTGCAGCAGCCGTACGACATGGAGATGGGCGCGGGAACGATGAGCCCGGATACGTTTCTCCGCGTGCTTGGGCCGAAGCCGGTGCGGATCGCGTATGCGCAGCCTTCGCGGAGGCCGGCCGACGGGCGGTATGGGGAGAACCCGAACCGGCTGTTCCGGCATACGCAGCTGCAGGTGGTGCTGAAGCCGCCGCCGGCGGATGTGCAGGCGTGGTACCTCCAGTCGCTCGAGGCGATCGGGATCGACCTGCGCGAGCACGACATCAAGTTTGAGGAAGATAACTGGGAGTGGCCGGTGGGCGGCGCGTGGGGCGTTGGTTGGCAGGTGATGCTGGATGGGCTGGAGATTACGCAGTTCACGTACTTTCAGCAGGTGGGCGGCATGGATCTCGACCCGATTGCGGGCGAGATCACGTATGGGCTGGAGCGGATCGCGGGATTTCTGCAGGATGTGGATTCGATCTATGACATTGTGTGGGCGGTGGAGCCGGATACGGGCCGGCAGGTGACGTACGGGGAGATGCGGCTGCAGGAGGAAGAGCAGTTTTCTTCCTATGGATTCGACTATGCCGAGGTGCCGGCGCTTTGGACGCACCTGGAGCTGTATGAGCGGGAGTGCCTGGGCCTGCTGGCGCGGGCTCAGGGTTTCGGGGAGATGGATGGGCTTGGGCGCAAGCGGTTTCCGGTGCTTGGGGCTTATGAACTGGCGTTGAAGTGCTCGCAGATATTCAACCTGCTGGATGCTCGGGGGGCGATTTCAGTGACGGAGCGGGTGGGCGTGATGGCGCGGATCCGGACGCTGGTGGTTGGGGCGGCGAAGGCGTATGTGGCGCAGGGCGAGGCGGCTACGAGTGCTTAATTTCGTGCTGGATTTACTGCTCTTGGAGTCGACCAAGAAGGTCTACCGCTGGGCTTGGCGAAGCAATGGCGGTTTATCGTCATCTGAGCACTGGATGTACGAAGGAGCTACGCAAAGGGTCGGTCACAAGTACGACGGCAAGGATCGGTGATGGCGGATTTTTTGTTTGAGATTGGGTTGGAAGAAGTTCCGGCGCGGATGATCGCGGGGGCCGAGGCGGAGTTGCGGAAGCGGGTGGTTGGGCTGCTGGAGCGGGAGCGGCTATTCGCGGGTGATGTGGATGCCGTGGGCTACTCGACGCCGCGAAGGCTGGCGGTGCTGGTGCGTGGAGTGCTGGAATGGCAGGAGGATGCGGCGGAAGAGTTGGTGGGGCCGGCGGTGAAGATCGCTTATAAAGATGGAGTTCCGGGGCCGGCGGCGGTGGCGTTTGCGCGCAAGGCGGGGGTGGAGATTTCGGCGCTGAAAATCGTCTCGACGGCCAAGGGGGATTATGTTGCAGCTACGAGCGTGAAGGCGGGCCGATCTGCTGTCGAGGTGCTGGCGGAGGGGCTGCCGAAGGAGCTTGCGGGGATTTACTGGGCGAAGAATATGTACTGGCGCGCTGGGAAGCCGGAGCGGTTCGTGCGGCCGGTGCGGTGGATGGTCGCGCTGCTTGGGGATGAGGTGGTGCCGGTCGACTTTGGTGGGGTGGAGGCCGGGCGCGTGACGTTTGGGCATCGGGTGCTGCATGGTTCGGCTCCGATGGAGGTGACGCCGGAGACGTATGCGGACGTGTTGCGGGCGGCGTTTGCGGAGCCTGTGGTGGAGGCTCGGCGGCATACGATTCGCAAGGCGCTGGACCGGGTTTGCCGCACGATCCCGGAGGCCCGGTGGCGCGAGGACCATGCGCTTGTGGACAAGATGACGCACCTGACGGAGTGGCCGAGCGTGATCGCGGGCGGGTTTGAGCCGGAGTATCTTCAGCTGCCGCAGGAGGTGCTGGTTACCGTGATGCGGGACCATCAGAATTATTTTGCGGTAGAGACGAAGGATGGGGTGCTGGCTCCGCATTTCCTGGCGGTGCTGAATACGGTGTCGAATGCGGCGGGCGAGGCGGTGATCCGGCATGGGAACGAGCGGGTGCTGCGGGCGCGGTTCAACGATGCACGGTTCTTCTGGGAGTTCGACCAACGGGTGCCGCTGACGGAGCGGGTGGCGCTGCTTGAGAAGGTGACGTTTCAGAAAGAGCTGGGGAGCTACGCGGAGAAGTCGCTGCGGGTGGCGGAGGTGGCGCGGTCGCTCGGGTTTACGGTTCGGGCTCATGGTGGGACGGTGGATGAGGATGCGCTTGAAGAGGCAGCGCGTCTGTGCAAAACGGACCTGACGACGGAGCTCGTGAAGGAGTTTACGGAGCTTCAGGGGGAGGTTGGCGGGCTGTACGGGCGGGCACAGGGGGTGAGTGCGGCGGCGTGCGATGCCATGTATGACCAGTATCGGCCGGTGGGGATGGAGGACCGGATTCCACGGACGGCCGAGGGGCAGGTGCTGGCGGTGGCGGACAAGATCGATACGATCGCGGGGATGTTTGGGCTGGGGATGGAGCCTACCGGGTCGAAGGATCCGTTTGCGCTGCGACGGGCGGCGAACGGAATTGTGCGGATCGTGGCGGAAGGGGTGCTGCCGATCACTCTGGGTGAAGTACTTGCATCTGTGTCACCATCGCGCCGGTTGATGATCAGATTCAGTCTGTTCTTTGCTGATCGCGTCGCCTTCTACTTACGTGAAGCAAGAGGCCAAAATTATGACGTGGTCAATGCGGTTGTTGGCCGCAAGTGGGAAGACGTGCGCGATGCCGTTGCGCGAGCACAAGCGGTCAGTGCCGTTCGCGGTTCTGACGATTTTCTTGCCATAGCAGCCGCGTTCAAGCGCATGAGGAATATCCTTTCGCAAGCGGCGGAGAAGGGTTTTGAAGTGGGCCAGTTTTCGCCTTTGTTTGAGACTGCAGAAGAGGCCGACTTCTGGACGAGCGTCAATCAATCCGCGGCCGGGTTTGAGACTGACGTGGAGGCACGTCACTACGGTGACGCGCTGGCCAAACTTGCGAGTTTGCGGCCGGCGATCGACGGGTACTTCGACCGCACGATGGTGATGGATCCGGACCCGGAAGTTCGAGCGCATCGGCTGGGTACGCTCAAGTATCTGGTGGATACATTTACGCGGGTTGCGGATTTTTCAGAGATTGTGGTGGCGGGCTGAACCGTACCTGAGCGGTTGAAGCTGTGACCGTCAGAGGCTTGCTTGGCACGGTTGAAGCCATTTCTTAAGCGAGACAAGGATGCATGCGTCTCCAGGCGATCGTAGCTTTGCGGCATCTTTGCGGGCGTCGAGACATCTTAATGGAAGAAGTTGAGGAGGATGTGTTTTGGAAAAGCTGCTTACGCCTTTGCAGGTGGGAGATCTGTTGCTGCCGAACCGCGTGGTGATGGCGCCGTTGACGCGGCTTCGGGGTACGGTGGATCATGTACCGACTTCGGTGATGATCGAATACTATCGTCAGCGGGCGAGCGCGGGGCTGATCCTTTCAGAGGGCACGCCGGTTTCGCCGATGGGTGTGGGGTATGCGCAGGTGCCGGGGATCTGGTCGGCCGAGCAGGTGGAGGCTTGGAAGCCGGTCACGGCGGCGGTGCATGCGGCGGGCGGACGAATCTTTGCGCAGATCTGGCATGTGGGGCGGGTCAGCGATCCGGTGTTTCTGGGTGGGAAGCAGCCGGTTTCGGCGAGCGCGATTGCGCCGGGTGGGCACGTTACTCTGATCCGGCCGGAAAAACAGTTCGAGGTGCCGCGCGCGCTTTCGACCGAGGAGGTCAAGGGTGTAGTCGAGGATTTCCGCCGGGGAGCCCAGAATGCGAAGGACGCCGGGTTCGACGGGGTCGAGATTCACGGGGCGAATGGGTATCTGCTGGACCAGTTTCTCCACGCGGGGTCGAATGTGCGGACCGATGAATATGGCGGGTCGATCGAGAACCGGGCGCGGCTGCATGTTGAAGTGGCCGAGGCTGCGGCAAGCGTGTTTGGCGCGGGGCGTGTAGGCATGCACCTGGCTCCGCGAGGCGATGTGATGAGCATGAGCGACCCGGAGACGCGGGCGCTGTTTGTGTACCTCGCGACCGAACTGGGTAAGCGGAAGCTGGCGTTTTTGTGTGCGCGGGAGTACTACGGGCTAGACCGTCTGGGGCCCGAGCTGAAGAAGGCCTTCGGTGGGGTGTATATCGCGAATGAGAAGTACGACCAGGCCGAGGCGGAGCGGGTGATTGAGGCTGGGGAGGCGGATGCGGTGGCGTTTGGGAAGCTGTTTATCGCAAACCCGGACCTGCCGAAGCGGTTTGCGCAGGGAGCGGAGTTGAACGCGCCGAACCCGGCGACGTTCTACACGCATGGGCCTGAAGGGTATGTGGATTATCCTTCGCTGGGTTGAAGGTAACGGGAAGCGATTAGGCGGAGCCGGCCGGATCAGAACATTCTGATCCGGCCGGCTCCGTTAACTTCTATTTGTCCGCGTCTCGTTTCAGTTGAGGCGCTGGAGACGGGCGATCAGTTTTTCGGCGAGAGGTTCGCCGGATTCGGTCCAGAGCAGGCGGCTCGAGATGTTGCAATGCTTTTCGACCGAGAGAGTGAAGGCGAGGAGCATTTCGATGTTCTGCTTGATATGTTTCTGGGCGTCGGCGCGGGCTTCCGGCGTTCGGTAGATTTCGGTCTCGAACTCTTCGTCGCCTTCTTCGTGCAGAACCCAGGGGGTGTCGAGGCCGAAGTCGATGCGGACCTGGCCGTTCTGCTCGAAGGCGCTGTCGTCGAAGTCGGGGCCGTAGCCGAGGACGCGAACGGTGGAGGGGGTGGGCTTCCAGAGGATGTCGAGTGCGGTGCCTGGCTCGGGCTCGGGGGCACCGGCCTGGGGGAGCTCGGGCTTCCAGAGATTCCACTTCATTTCGAACTCGTAGGCGGTGTCTTCGTGGAGCTGCTCGGTGCATTCCCCTACGGCGTTTTCGATGCTGGCGGCGGCGGTGTCGTCGGTGTCGGCGGCGCGGGGGTCGAGCACGAAGTGACGCTGGTAGATGGGAGCTTCGTGGAAGGAGACGGGAAAGGCGGCGCAGGCGCTGACCTTGGGAATGCCGGAGATGCGCGCGAACTGGCGGAGGACGGACGTGAGGGTCTCCGGCAGGGCGGCGAAACGAAAGTTGGGGAACCAGAGACTGAGGTAGAGCTGATCGGCCATGTGGATTGGATGCTGCGGCAGGTAAGGCGGAACGCAAGATCGCGCAGAGAGACACGCCGAGCACGCAGCGAGAGGAAGCTTAGTGGCTGGACCCACTCATCGCGATGAGACTGCGATGAATGGGGGCACGGTGGAGTGAAATGAGCACGGTAGACGTGAATGGGGCATGGGACCGGCTTGGGGGACGGAGGTGAGAGGATAGAGGCAGCGATGCGAACTGCGTTGGGCAAGCTGCGGGTGCTGGTGGTGGTGCTGGCGTTGCTGCTGGTGGGGGGCGTGGCGGCGTTTGTGGTGTACGGACGTCACCTGGCGCATCAATGGGCGGTGGCGCTGCCGAAACGGCTGGCGGACAAGCTGCTGCAGGAGTCGTTCGACGTTTCGTTTTCGCATTCCGAGCATGGCAAGACGGTGTTTACGGTGCATGCCAAGAAGGAACAGAGGTGGACCAGCGGGCTGATTACTCTGGACGATGTCGGGATCGAGCTGTACGGCCGGCAGGATGGCGCGGCGGACCGGATCCACGGAAGCAAGTTCGAGTTCGACCAGGCGAAGAGCGAACTGCGCGCGGTAGGCGATGTGTATATTGACCTGGCGGCACCGGCGGGGCGGGACGGCAAGGCGGATGAGAGTAAAACGCTGCACGTAAAGACGAGCGGTCTGGTCTTCGACCAGAAGACCCGGACGGCAGAGACGGATGCGCCGATCGCGTTCCAGGCGGAGGGCATGACGGGCACGGCGATCGGCGCGCGGTATGACTCCGAACGGCAGCTGATCGTGTTGGGGAGCGCGGTGCGGGTGAGCGGGCTGCGCAACGAGCGTCCGGTGGTGTTGACGGCGAGCCATGCGGAGATCGACCGGAAAGCAAACGTGGCGGACCTGGCGGGGGCGCGGTATGTTTCGCCGGGAGAGAGCGTGGCGGCGGACCGGGCTCGGGTGCTGCTGACCGAAGGCGGCGAGGCTCGCGGGCTGGAGGCGCACGGGCATGTGGAACTGCGCGGTACCGAGCGCGGCATGCTGACGGGAAACGCGCTTACGGTGACGATGACCGACGGAGGCAAGCCGCGGGACGGACGGCTTTGGGGTGATGTGCGGTATGCGGATCGGGACGAGGGCAGGGATGTGCGAGGGCGGGCGGCGGAGCTGCGGGTACTCTTTACGGCCGCAGGCTTGCCGGGGCACGCGGTGATGACGGGTGGAGTCGAGATGGAGTCGCGCAGCAGGACGGCGGAGCGGAGCGTCGGTGCGGACGAGGTGGAGCTCGCGCTGGCCGATGGGGGCAAAGGGCGGGTCGCTGTGCGGGAGGCAGAGGCGACGGGTGGCGCGGTGTTGCGGATGGACGGCGCGGGGGTAAAAGGGCGCAGCTCGGACGAGGTGCGGGGCAATGTGCTGCGGGCGCAGTTCACGGGAGTGGGCGCAGGGGCGCGGGTGACGCGGCTCGATGGCACGGGGCACACGGTGGTGGAGCAGAAGGCGGCCAACGGGACCGAGGATCGGAGCACGGGCGATGTGCTGGAGGTGGAGTTCGCAGGGACGGGCAAGGAGACCGAGGTCGCGCACGCGGTGCAGCGGGGCGGGTTTCAGACGGTGCGAACCGTTCCGGCGAAGGCGGCAGTGGCGGGCAAGGTGTCGGCCGGACCTACGATGGAGCGCGGGCAGGCGGGGCAGGCGGTGTATGACGGCGCGGCAGACCGGCTGGTGATGAGCGGGACGGTGCAGCTTGCGCAGGCGGGGGATCTGCTGCAGGCCGATTCGGTGACGCTCGAGCGGGGAAGCGGCGATGCGGAAGCAACGGGCAATGTGCGGGTGAGCTATGCTCAGGCACCGGAGCGTGGACGTCCTGCCGAGCCGGTCTATGTGCTGGCGGCGCGAGCGGTGGAGCACAAGCAGGCCGGAACCGCGGATTTTTTCGCGGCAGCCGGAGGCGACGTGCGGATGTGGCAGGGAGGCTCGCAGGTTTCGGCTCCGGAGCTTTCAATGGACAAGGGCAAGCGCACGATGTTTGCGCATGGGGCCTCTGCCGGCGATGCGGATGTGGTGCGGACGGTGCTGGTGAGTGCCGCGCCGCCGAAGCCGGGAGCGAAGAGCGGCGGCGGTGCGGTGCGTGTGCTGAGCCACTCGATGACCTATACCGAGGGCTCGCGCGAGGTGGCGTTCAGCGGGCGGGTGCGGGTGGAAGATCAGGACGGCGTGATGACCGCGCAGGAGGCTACGGCGTACCTGGCGGCAAAAGGGGCGGCGAAGGAGGCGACGGCCGACGCGAAGGCTCCGGCGGTGGCAGGATTCCCGGCCGGACAGGTGGAGCGTCTGGTGGCCACGGGCGACGTCGAGATCGTGCAGGCCGAGCGGCGCGCCAGCGGGCAGGAGCTGGTGTACACCGCGGCCGACAAGACCTTTGTGCTGACAGGCTCCGCGGCCGAGCGGCCCAGCATGACCGACGACGCGCAGGGTACGATTACAGGCAGGGCGTTGCGCTTCAGAACGGGAGACAAGAGCGTGCAGGTGACGGGTGGCGAAGGCGAGGCCGGGCGCGTGCGGTCCGACCTGCGGGTGAAAGCGAAGTGAGCGCAAAGGTACTGCGGACCGATGCGATCGGTAAAAGTTATGGGGGACGCGACGTCGTGCGCGGGGTATCGCTTGAGATCGCGCAGGGCGAGGTGGTGGGTCTGCTTGGGCCGAACGGCGCGGGCAAGACGACGAGCTTTTATATCATCGTGGGGCTGGTGCTTCCCGATACGGGGAGGGTGGAGGTAGACGGCACCGACATTACGCGGCTGCCGATGTACCTGCGGGCGAGGCGTCATCGCATCAGCTACCTGCCGCAGGAGCCGAGCGTGTTCCGCAAGCTGACTGTGGAGGAGAATATCCTGGCCGTGCTGGAGGCGCAGAACCTGAGCTGGGAGGCGCGGCGAACCCGGACCGAGCGGTTGATCGGCGAGCTGAACCTGGGTCACGTGCGCAAAACGCGGGGATACGCGTTGAGCGGAGGCGAGCGGCGACGGGTGGAAATTGCGCGGTGCCTGGCAATCGAGCCCGCGTTTATCCTGCTGGACGAGCCGTTCTCCGGCATCGACCCGATCGCGGTGCTGGACCTGCAGGAGATCATCCACCAGCTCAAGGCGAGCGGCATCGGCATCCTGATCACGGACCACAACGTAAAGGAGACGTTGAGCGTGACGAGCCGGGCTTACATCATCAATGAAGGGAAGATCTTCGCTTCGGGGTCGCCGGGGGAGCTTTGGCGAAACCCGGATGTGCGGCGGGTTTACCTGGGCGAGAACTTCTCGATGGATTAGCGGGAGCGCTTCCCGTCTTGTCGATTGGGGGAAGAGGACAGGCAACGAAGAGAACGCGGAGGTCGCGAAGAAGAGCACGCAAAGGACGCCAAGGAAGGCACGCTTGGGCCAAGGCCACACTGACCGTGATCAATTTACGGTTTGCCCTTGGCTGTAAAGGGTGGAGAACCGGGGCGGTTGGCCGGCAAGGGGACGGCGGTGATGCCCAGCTCCTGGGCGGGCGATGGGCGGAGCACCGGGGTGAGGCGTCCGGTGGTGGTCAGCAGTTGGTGACAGGTGGACCACTCCGGGAGCGACGAGCCTTCGGAGACTTCCCAGCGGGCAACTCCGGCCTCGTCGCACCAGTGCTTGAGTTTTTGCATGGATTTGCCGTGGATGCCGGCGCCTCGCCAGGCCTTCAGGGCGGCTTCGTCGGTCCAGAAGGTCATGGTCCAGAAGGCCCAGTGGCGATCGGGCAGCAGGCGGCCGGCGACGAAGCCTGGAACGTTGCGCATCTGGCGGATGCTTCCCGTGGCGTAGACGGCGAAGCCGGGAAGAAACCGGAGTGACCGCAGGCGGAGGCGGGTGAGGCTGGCGACCATGGCTGGATTACAGGTCGGATGAGAGGGCTCACAGCCGCGGCAGGCTGCAGGTTAGATCGATCTTATGAAGGTGGGTTCCCAGGCCGGATTAGGGGCTCATGGTGCGCGGCACCGAGGTGTAAACTTGGGCCAAGCCAGCACCCGGTTCCCGGATTTCCCGGATCGACGCTGCGGCCACAAGGGACGAATTTGCTGCTGCAGCCCAAGCTGAATGTGAAAGTCTCGCAGCGCCAGGCGCTGACACCCGGGCTGGTGCAGATGGTCAGCGTCCTGCAGCTGAACAAGCTGGAACTGAAGGACATGATCAACGCGGAGATGGTTGAGAACCCGGTACTCGAGGAGCTGGAGGAGTCTGGGACTTCGCTTGAGGAACGCTCCGGAATGGAAGGGGAGCGGGATCGCTCGGTAGAGGAAGTGACCGCGGAAAAAGAGCGGGAAGAGAAGGATCCGTTCGACGAGATCGACTTCGGAAGCTACTTTCAGGATTACCTGGATCCCGGGTTCAAGGCGCCTTCGGTCTTTGAGGAGTACGACAAGCCTTCTTTTGAGCATTTCCTGTCGCAGCCGTCCACGTTGAGCGATCACCTGCTTTGGCAGTTGGGCGCACTGACGCTGAATCGCCCGGTGCGGACGGCGGCGGAGCTGATCGTCGGCAACCTGGACGCGAACGGATACCTGAGCGCGACCGAGGAAGAGCTGGCAGAGACGTTGGCCGAGATGCTCGAAGGAATGCAGCCGATCCCGTTTGAGCGCGGGCTGCATCTGCGGGCGGCGGAAGATTCCGTGCTCCTTGCCGTAGCGGCACCGACACGGGAGGCGGATCGTGCGGCGGTGCGGGAGGCGCTTGGCGTGGTGCAGCAACTGGATCCGCTTGGGGTGGGCGCGCGTACCCTGCGCGAGTGCCTTTTGCTGCAGATCGAAGGGCATCGCGAGGAGGCGGTGATCCTCGAGCGGAGGCGCAAGGTCGCTACGGATGGAGAAGCGGACGGTGTGTTCGCGATCGCCGCGCATATTGCCGCGAACTGCCTGCCGATGTTGCAGAAGAAAGACATGAGGGAGCTGACGCGGAGCTGCGCCACGAGTGCCGACGAGGTACAGGCGGCGGTGGACTATATCCGGACACTCGATCCCAGGCCGGGACAGCGGTTCGACGTGACCGAAACCCGGCTGATCGAGCCGGACGTGGCGTTTGTGAAGCGCGATGACGGATACGCCGTGCTGATGAACGAGGAAGATATGCCGACGCTTCGTCTGAACCAGAGCTACCGGCGCATGCTGCGGGCAAGGCAGACGGAAAAAGAGGTCAAGGACTACGTTAAGGAACGGTACAAATCGGCGATCCAGCTCCTGCGAAATATCGAGCAGAGAAAGAATACGATCGTGCGAACCTGCGAGGCGATCGTGCGGCGGCAGGGCGAGTTCCTGGAGCGGGGGGAAGAGGCGCTGAAGCCGATGATGATCAAGGAGGTGGCCGAGGAGATTGGCGTGCATCCTTCCACGGTGAGTCGTGCGGTTGCCAATAAATATGTGCACACCGCGCAGGGCGTGTATGAGCTCCGCTTCTTCTTTTCGGAAGGCGTGAACGGCCCGGAGGGAGGCGACCTGCCCCTGGTGCTGTTGAAGCGCAAGGTACGAAAGCTGATCGAGGAAGAAGACCCGCGCAAGCCACTGACGGACGATCATCTGGCGGCGGAGCTGAAGGGGCAGGGCATCACGGTGAATCGGCGGACGGTGGCGAAGTACCGTGAGGATATGCAGATTCCGAGCACGCACCAGCGGCGGGTTCGCTGACGTTCGGGGCGGGCTTCCCGGCATGGGCGACGGGCATCCTAGCTGATTGAGGTGTTGCTGATGAAGATCGAGTTTACGGGACGCAATACGACCTGCGGGATCAAGTGCCGGCAGCTGGCCGAGTCGGAACTAGGCAGAATTGGTGCGATGCTGGACCGCGGCGCAAGCGCGCATGTGATCCTTACCGAAGACAAGTACCGCATGATCGCCGAGGTAAACGTGACGGCCTCGCACGAGACGTTTTCCGCCACCTGTGAAGGCACGGACATGTACCAGGCGCTTCACGATGCGCTGCGCACGACAGAGCAGCAGGTGGTCAAGCACAAGGAGCGCCGGTTGAGCGTGGAGCGGCATGCCAAGCCGCAGAACCAGGCTCCGCTGGTGGAAGTACCGACCGTCTAAAAGGGAAGTGCAGGACGCCGAGGTCTTCTCGCGTCCTCGGTTTGTGCGTTGTGGCTGTTGCGGCACCCGGATCCTGCCGATGAGGTACGGTGGGAGGAACGCAGCCTCATGCAATCAACGCTGAACCCCAACGCCGGGCTGTTTGCGTGCGGCCCCACGCTGCTCGAAGATGTGCTGGATGCGACGCCGGAAGCGACGGTAATCACGCATGCGGGGCGCATTTTGCATGTCAACCGCGCGTTCAGCCTGCTGTTCGGCTATGCCCTGCAGGATTGCCGGGGAGGAGATCTGGATGCGCTCGTGATCCCGGAAGGACGTCTGCACGAAAATGAAGTGATCTTTTACGGCCTGAACGCCGAAGGCCGAAGCTGCATTGAATCCGTGCGGCAGACGTGCACCGGCGAGCTGATTCCCATGATGATCCTGGTCAGCCGCATCCGCCTGGGCAACAACGAGCGAGGCATGTTCATCACGTACCGCGACCTGCGCCGGCGCCATCAGGAAGAAGCGCGGCTGAAGCATGTGGCGCTGCACGACGGCTTGACGGGCCTGGCGAATCGCACGCTATTTATGAGCCGGGTGGAACTGGCGATGGCCCGTCTGCGACGCCGTCCGGACCGCCCGTTCGCGCTGGTATTTCTGGATCTGGACGGCTTCAAGCAGGTAAACGATCGGCTTGGTCACGCGGCCGGCGATAAGCTGTTGCTGGAAGTCGCGGACCGGCTGGGGAAAAGCGTCCGTCCGCAGGATACCGTGGCGCGCTTTGGAGGCGACGAGTTTGCGCTGCTGTTGAACGAGGTCAATGGAAGCGCCGACCTGGAATCGTTGCTGAACCGCGTGCAGACCGCGCTGCAGGCACCGGCCGTGGTGGAGCAGGGCACGGTGGGAGTTTCGGCCAGCCTGGGCGCGGTGATGGCCTCGCCGGACTACAGCACGGTGGAAGAGATGCTGCGCGACGCCGACATAGCGATGTACGCGGCCAAGGGGGCCGGCAAGGCGGGCCACGTCATCGCCGGCGCGGAGAGCGTGGCCCGATGCTAGGATTTGGGCATGGCGGGCAGCAAACAGACACGCAAGCAGGCCGGGCGGCGGGTAGCCGATGCGCCGGTGGGCAAGGAGCTGGTCATCCTGACCGGGATGAGCGGTGCGGGCAAGGCGTCGGCGCTGAAGGCGCTGGAGGACCTGGGCTTTTACTCGGTCGATAACCTGCCGCTGGAGCTGATTCCGCAGTTTGCGGATTTGGTGCGTTCGTCGGCGGAGATTCGCCGTGCCGCACTGGTGGTGGACGTGCGCGAAGGCATCCGGCTGGACCGTTTTCCGGCTATTTTGAAGGTGGTGCGCAAGACGCTGGCGACGCGTGTGCTGTTTCTGGAGGCCAGCGAGGACTCGCTGATCCGGCGCTTCAGCGAAACCCGCCGGCCGCATCCGATGGGACGCGAGGAGACCGTGCCGGAATCGATCCGGGCCGAGCGCACGCGTCTCGATCCGGTGCGCAATGTCGCCGATATCCTGCTCGATACGACGCGCTTCAACGTGCACGATTTGCGCGCGCACATCTCCGCGCAGTTTGAGGAAAAGGGCTCGGGAGGGCATGCGCTGACCATCAGCGCGATGAGCTTCGGGTTCAAGAACGGCGTGCCCACGGACGCGGACCTCGTGTTCGATGTGCGATTTCTTCCCAATCCTCACTTTGTCCCGGAGTTCCGCGAACTGACCGGCAAGGACAAGCGCGTGGCCGCGTATGTGGAAGGCTTTCCGCAGACCGCGGAGTTTCTGGACAAGGCCGACGACCTGCTGGAATTTTTGCTGCCGCACTACATCAAGGAAGGCAAGAGCTACTTGACGGTTGCGTTCGGATGCACGGGCGGCCAGCACCGCAGCGTCTTCATCGCCGAAGAGATGAAGCGCCGACTGGAAGCGGGGGGGTACCGGGTCAAGGCGGTCCATCGGGACATGCCGCGATAAGGTCAGGCGTTCAAGTTCATGGCGCGTAGAATAGCGGTGTGCGGAACGAGGTGCGGGGTTGAAGCGGATCTGGCGGCTGATGCGATATATGCGGCCATACGGTCTGCTGATTCTGCTGTCGACTTTGTTGATGGCTGTGGTGGGCGCGATGGCCGCGTTTCGCATCCTGCTGATCAAGCCGGTGCTGAACAATGTGCTCAGCGCCACGTCGTCGCCGGACCATGTGCTTGTGTTTCCCATCGGCAACTCCGGGCGGGTGGTGGACCTGCAATGGATGGTGCCGCACCACTTTCACAATGCATGGACCGTGGTTGCCGTGGCCTTGATCGGCTCGGCCGTCGTTAAATCGCTGTGCGATTACCTGGGCACACTTGCGGCGAACAAGGCCGGCTTCGGCATGATCACGGACCTGCGCAACGACCTGTACGACTCGCTGCTGCGGCGCAGCATGAGCTTCTTCCAGAAGCACACCACGGGCACGCTCCTGTCCACGCTGATCAACGATGTGGAACGGGTGCAGGCGGCGATGTCGACTGTGTTGAGCGACATGCTGCAGCAGGTGTTTACGCTGATGTTCATGATTGGCGCGGTGGTTCTGGTAGGCGGGAAGATGGCCTGGGTGCTGCTGATCTTTGTGCCGGTAATCGTGTCGTCGGCGCGGCGCATCGGGCGTAACGTTCGACGTACTACGCGACGTGGACAGGATAAGCTGGCGGAGATTCAGAACCTGCTGCATGAGACGATCACAGGTAACGGCATCGTCAAGGCGTTCGGCATGGAAACGTGGGAGCAGACGCGGTTTCGCGGAGCCGCGGAGCGCCTGCTGCATGCGAATATGCGGTCGGTCGCGGTGCAGTCGGTGTCTAGCCCGTTGATGGATGCGCTGGGTGCGGTGGCGATCGCGCTTTTGCTGTACCTTGGCCGCGAGTCCATCAAGGGAGGCAACTCGGCTGGAAGCTTTATCTCGTTTCTGGCCGCGGTGATTGTGCTGTATGACCCGGTGCGCAAGTTCCCGGTGTACTACAACAGCTTTCAGCAGGCGGTGGGTGCGAGCCAGGAGATTTTCCGGTTTATCGATGCGCAGGACGACGTGCGCGAAAAGAAGCGGGCGACCGTGCTGAAGGGATTCGAGCGCGAGATCGTTTTGGACGAGGTCGAGTTTCGTTACGGCGATGACGGCGCGACGTTTGAAGGCACCGCGCGAACGGTGCTGCAGCATATTTCGCTGCGGGTCCAACGCGGTGAGGTGCTTGCGCTGGTGGGCCCGAGCGGTGCCGGCAAAAGCTCGCTGGTGAACCTGCTTCCGCGCTTCTTCGACGTTACCGGCGGACGCGTGATGGTGGATGGGAACGATGTGCGCAACGTAACGATCGATAGCCTGCGCAAGCTGATCGGCAAGGTCACGCAGGAGACGGTACTGTTCAACGACACGGTGCGCAACAATATCGCGTATGGGCGGCCGGATGTGCCTCTGAAGCGTGTGGAAGAGGCGGCCAAAGCGGCGCTTGCGCATGAGTTCATCCTGGCCATGCCGCAGGGGTATGACACGGTGATCGGCGAACGTGGTGCGCGGCTTAGCGGAGGCGAACGGCAGCGGCTGGCGATCGCGCGGGCGATCCTGAAGGACGCACCGATTCTCATTCTGGATGAGGCGACCAGCGCGCTCGACACCGAAAGCGAGGCCCATGTGCAGGCTGCGCTGGCCAATCTTATGGAAGGACGGACGGTGTTTGTGATTGCGCATCGGCTGTCGACTGTTCGGCGTGCTACGCGCATCGTTGTACTCGAGGCGGGATGCGTGACCGAGATGGGGACACATGACGAGCTGCTTGCGCGGGGAGGAACGTATCGCCGGCTGTATGACATTCAGTTCGCGGGCGAGGTTCCGGTGGGTACCGGAGGCTACGACCTGGAAGGCATCGCATGACAGGCTCGAGGGTTCAATCCATGACCGGTTTTGCCAGCGTGGAGCGTCTGCTCGAAGATGGGCGGAGCATCTCGATGCGGATCAGAAGCGTCAATGCGCGGCATCTGGAGCTGCAGGTACGGCTTCCGGCCGGGCTCGATGCGCATGAGGCCGAACTGCGCGGAATGATCAGGCGAGCGGTGCGGCGTGGGCATGTAGAGGTCGCGGTGTTTACGGCCCGAGCGTCCGGCGGGCCTGCCGTGCAGTTGGATGAGGTGCTTCTGCTTGCCCATGTCGAGGCGTTTCGAAAGGCTGCGCAGAGGCTGGCGCTGGCCGGCGAGCCGGACCTCAACGCGCTGATGCGGTTTCCGGGCGTGATAACTTCCGCTTTGCCGACGGGCCTGGATGAGGCAGGTGCGGATGTGCTGCGAACGTTGACCGCAGAGGCGCTGGAGAGCTTCAACGGGGCTCGTGCGGCGGAAGGCGCGGCGTTGGCCGGGGAGCTGCGTGCGGGCGCGACGAGGCTCGCAGCGATGGCCGAGGAGGCCGGCCGGTTGCGGCGCGAGGTGAGCGGCAGTGCGTTAGATCGTCTGCGTCTGCGGCTGGCTGAACTGGCCGGCGAACAGGTGGACGTCGGGCCGGAACGCCTGCTGACGGAGGCGGCGCTGCTGGTCGCGCGCGGCGATGTCGAAGAGGAGCTGGTACGTCTGCGCACGCATTTGGAGCGGTTTGGAGCGCTGCTGGATGATGGCGGTGAGGTGGGCAAGCCGCTCGAGTTCCTGCTGCAGGAGCTCAATCGCGAGGCCAATACGCTGCTATCCAAGACCGGAGGCTCGGCCGGCGCGGCGGGTCTGCGGCTGACCGAAGTCGGCCTGGCGATGAAGGTGGAGCTTGAGCGAGCGCGGGAACAGGTGATGAATCTGGAGTGATTCTAGACGGAGCAAGGTACACTGGCTGAAACAATATGGCTGGCATCCTGTTCATCATTTCGGCTCCTTCGGGGTCGGGCAAGTCGACGCTGGTCAACCAGCTTCGTTCGCTGGTAAGCGGACTGGAATTTTCTATCAGCTACACGACGCGCGCTCCCCGGGGATCGGAAGAGGACGGCCGTGAGTACCATTTCACCAGCCGCGAGCACTTTGAGCGAATGATCGCGGCGGGGCAGTTTCTGGAGTGGGCGGAGGTGTTCGGCAATTACTACGGCACGGGCCTGGATACGCTGGAGCACGCTCGGCTGGCCGACAAGGACCTGCTGCTGGATATCGACGTGCAGGGCGCCGTGCAGGTGATGCGCAAGCTGCCTTCTGCGGTGTCGATTTTTATCCTGCCGCCGAGCCCGCAGGTGCTGGAACGGCGGCTTCGCAACCGGAGCGAGGCCGAGCAGGTGAGCGGCGGCAAGGCGGTGAGCGAAGCGGTCATCGAGCGGCGGCTGGCCGAGGCGCGCAAGGAGCTCGGTAGGATTGCCGAATACCGGTATGCGCTGGTGAACGATGTGCTCGATGACGCGGTAGCGGAGATGCGGGCGGTCGTATTGTTCGAGCGCGGCGCAGGCGACGGCGTGGAGGAGGTAGCGGCGAGCTGCCGGACCATTGCGAAGGCCGCACGGCTGGAAGCGGCGCTCGGCAGCTTTGCTGCGCCTGCGAGTTCTTGAGCGCGAAAGTTGCCTGCGTTTCACAATTTATTTGTGGAAATTGATGGTTGTCTGTACTGTTGTGCTATTGCCAACAATTTAGCCAGAGGTGCAGCATGAACCAGGGAAATGCTCCGCTAAACAAGTACAGCCTTGTGAAGGTCGCGGCTCGTCGTGCGCGTCAATTGCAGTCCGGTGCCCCGCCGCTGTCGAATTCGACGTCGATGAAGGCCTGCCGAGTGGCGCAGGATGAGATCCGCAGCGGGCTGATTGGGTTTGTGCTGCCGAACCAGGTGGCACGGCCTGAGCTGGACGCTCCGGCACCGGTTCGGCTGTAAGGGGAGCTTCTCCCGCGTTGCGCCGCGGCGCGGTAAGCTGGAACCATGGCGGTTGAGCAGCAGGGCAATGCCGCGGTGCGGGCGTATCTGGAGTACTTCCGCGACCTGGGCGTGTATGACTTTTATCGGTTTGGCGAGCCGGCTGCGCTGCCGGTCGAGGAGCCCACGGTTGCGGCGCTCGAGCCTGAGCCGGAGATTGCCCCTGCGCCTGCGCCGTTGGAGCCTCCGATCGCGAAACCTGTTTCGTTCAACCTGCTTGCGCCGTTGCCGGAAATCCGGGTGGCTCCGAAGAACAAGGCTGCTGCGCTCGCGGCGGTTCGGGCCGAAATCGGCGACTGTACGCGGTGCCCGCTGGCGTATGCGGGGCGGCGGAATATCGTGTTCTCGGACGGCGACGCAAACGCGCGGCTGATGTTTGTGGGGGAAGGACCCGGCGCCGATGAGGATGCTTCCGGGCTTCCGTTCGTGGGCAAATCCGGGCAGTTGCTGACCAACATGATCCAGGCGATGGGACTTGCGCGGGATCAGGTTTATATTGCGAACATCGTGAAATGCAGGCCGCCTGCCAACCGTGCTCCCGAGCCGGTGGAGGCGAATACTTGCACGCAGTTTCTGGTGCAGCAGATGGACATCGTCCGGCCGGAGGTGGTGGTGGCGCTGGGCTCGACGGCAGCGACGTATCTGCTTGGGGTGAAGCAGACGCTGGCTTCGCTGCGTGGCCAGTGGCACGAGGTGCGCGGGGCAAAGACTCTGGTGACCTTTCATCCGGCGTTTCTGCTGCGGGATCCTCGGCAGAAAGCTGAGGCGTGGAAGGATCTGCAGATGGTCATGAAGGAGCTTGGGCTGACGGCTCCGAAGAAGGGCTGATCTGCTGCGGAGGTGGACCCACTCATCAGGATGGTGCCGTGATGAATGGGGCGCGGGAGTGGCAGTTATACGAGGGCGGCCTTGGCGCGAAGGCGTTTGGCTTCGGCGCGGTGGTTGCTTTTGTCGAGCACGATCGCGTGGAGTTCGTAGGTTTCGCGGAGCTGGGCTTTGAAGTTGGCGGTGCGGTCGATGGTTTTCTGGTCGGGAGCGGCCTGGTCGGCTACCAGGGTTTCGAGCGTTTCCTCGGCGACGGTGCAGTCTGCGGCGGCTCCGGGGTAGTCCTTGGCGAGCGAGCGGGCTTCGCAACGGGTGATGTAGGCTGTGGCGACGGCGGGGGTGTGGGGGTGGTTGGTCCCGGTGACGAGGGTAATGGCTTCGTCGGCGGTGGCGCTGGCTTCGGGGTAGCGTTTGGCGGCGAGCAGGAGCAGGACCACGTCGTTGACGGCGTCGGCACGGGCGTCGAGCTCGGCTGCGGGGGAGAAGTGGTGGGACAGGACGAGGGCGTCTTCGCAGGTCTTGAGTGCGTCCGGCGACTGGGCGCGGGACTCGGCCTGGCAGCGGGCGTGCAGGGGGTCGAACTGCCGGGCGAGCTCCTGGTCGTCTGAAGGCGGGAGCTCGTTGAGGTTGAAGACGACGGCGGTGGTGACGATGGCGGGGGTGGGGTGACCGTCGCGGGTGAGTGGGCGGTAGGTGGCGTGGCTGTAGGCGTCGACGGCGGCCTGGCGGAGTGGGATGGGGCCGTCGAGGACCTTGACGCCGAAGACCTGGCCGGTGCTGTCGACCGCGACCTGGAGGTGGACGGTTCCCTGGATGCGTGCGGCCCTGGCGTCGTCCGGGTAGACGATGGCGGGCAGGGTGATGGGTTCGTCGGTCCTGGGGGTGGTCGTCTGGAAGAAGGTGAGCAGAAAGAGGGCGGCGGTGAACATGGGTGTGGCTCCGGGTTTGGACCCCCCCCCCCCCACCTTTTTGCTAAGACCTCCCGAATGAACAACATACGCAAGGGGGTTGAGCTAAAATACTGCTGGAGAAGGGGTTACAGGCAAAATATTCATTCTGCTGGACTTAGCTGGATTGTAAGGAATGGATGTGAAGTTTTGATGGCTGTTTCCAGTTTAGCTGTTTGGGTGGGGTGAATCTGCCAAGTAAAAGCCGTTTCGAATGAGTGAGATGCGAAGTATTTCGCTTGACAGTTTTCCACAGGTTGGGTCTTGTGCCTCGTCCGCGTACCTCAGCGGCTGAAGCCGCGTTGTGGCAGGCGGGGAGTGTGGCACGGCTGAAGCCGTGCCCTTAAGTAAGACGTTTAGACGGGAAGGAACTGGAGCGGATTCGCTCCTGATGCAGAGAACAGGCAACGGCAAGTACAGAAGTCGATTCCCTTCGGGAATGACAACAAGATAAGTAGAGTCCTCTACACGAAGAGCTACATGGCTCTAGAAGCTCTGCGCGGGTAGCTTCCTTGCTCTAGGCTTGGGGGATGGGGTTGTTTTGCGATGTGGCGCTGCCGGTTCCGCTGGATCGGCTGTTTACTTACTCGGTGGGCGGGGTGCGGCCTGCGGTGGGAGCGCGGGTGCTGGTGCCGTTTGGAGGGCAGCGGCTGATGGGGGTAGTGGTTCGGGTGCATGAGACGCCCCCTGCCGAAGAGGTCGAGGTAAAGCCGGTGCAGACCGTGATGGACGATGGTCCGCTGCTGGGGGAGGAGAGCCTGCGGCTGGCCGCGTGGGTAGCGGAATACTATTGCGCGCCGCTGGGTGAGGTGCTGCGGGGGATGTTGCCGCTGGCGGCGGAGGTAAAGCGGCAGTGGATGTATCGGATCGGGGAGAGCGGGCGGCGGGTGCTGTATGAGGGGGCGGCCAAGGGTTCCTCGCGGCGGTCGCGGCTGACGGCCGAGGAGCAGGATCGAGAGTACAAGGTGCTGAATTACCTGGAAAGCGGTGAGGCGGCGAAGGCGGGGTCGCTGCGTTCGGCTACCGGGGCAGGGCGGGGGTTGCTCGATGGGATGGTTCGGAAGAAGTGGCTGGTTCGGGAGGCGGTGGCGGAGGAACGGGATGCGAAACGAGTGAGGAAGGTGGCGGTACTGGTTGGGGTGGACCCACTCATCGCAGAAGACGCGATAAATGGGGCACGGGATCTGGAGGATGAGGAAGGAGAACGTACCTCAGCGGCTGAAGCCGCGTCCTCTGACGGAGATTCGGATGGCACGGCTGAAGCCGTGCCCTTAGGCAAGGCGGAAGGGCGGAATAGCGCAGGCAACAATGAAGCCGTGCCCTTAAGTAAGGCGGAAGGGCGGAATAGCACAGGCAACAATGAAGCCGTGTCCTTAGGCAAGGCGGAAGGGCGGAATAGTGCAGGCAACGATGAAGCCGTGTCCTTAGGCAAGGCGGAAGGGCGGAATAGTGCAGGCAACGATGAAGCCGTCTCCTTGAGCATCACGGATGCGGCTGGTTCGGGGCGGTTGCCGCGGTTGAATGCGAACCAGCTGGCGGTGATGGCGGAGCTGGCGGCGCTGGGTGGGCGGTATGAGCTGCGGGGGCTGCGCGAGCGGATGGGGCGGATGGGGGTTCCGGAGTCCAGCGTGGGGACGCTGGTGCGGCGGGGGCTGGTGCGGGTGGAGGAGGAGCCGGAGGGGTTCTACCTGGGGGGCGTGACGGCGGGGAAGAAGAGTGCGCATGAGCACGCGTTGAACGAGGAGCAGATGGAGGCGGTGGCGACGATTGCGGCGGCGATGGCGGAGGGCGGGTTCAGGCCGATGCTGCTGTATGGGGTGACGGGGTCGGGGAAGACTTCGGTTTACTTTGCGGCGATGCGGCGGGCGCTCGACGGGGGGAAGCGGGCGATGCTGCTGGTGCCGGAGATCGGGCTGACGCCGGCGATGGCGGGGCAGATGTTTGCGGCGTTCGGGGACGATGTGGCGCTGCTGCACTCCGGGTTGACACCGGATGAGCGGGCGGAGCAATGGCACAGGATTCGGCGGGGAGATGCGCGGGTGGTGGTGGGAACGCGGTCGGCGGTGTTTGCGCCGGTGAGCGACCTGGGGCTGGTGATTGTGGATGAGGAGCATGACGGGAGCTATAAGCAGGAGGAGACGCCGCGGTACCATGGGCGCGATGTGGCGGTGATGCGGGCGAAGCTGCAGGGGGCGGTGGTTGTGCTGGGGTCGGCTACGCCTAGCCTGGAAAGCTGGGCGAACGCGGAGCGGGGGCGGTATGGGCTGATGGAGATGCTGCGGCGGGTGCAGGACCGGGCGCTGCCGGCGGTGGAGCTGGTGGACATGCGGGTGGAGTTTCGGGAGACGGGAAAGGAGGAGATTTTTTCGCGGAGGCTGCTGGAGGAGGTGAGGGCGACGCTGGCGCGAGGGGAGCAGGTGATCCTGCTGCTGAACCGGCGGGGGTACAGCAGTGTGGTGATGTGCCGAAGCTGCGGGGCGAAGATCGAATGTGAGAATTGTGCGATCTCGATGACCTATCACAAGGCCGCGCCGGCGGATGGCGTGGCGGTCCCGGGGGTTCGGCTGGAGTGCCACTACTGCGGGTTTCGGCGGGGGGTTCCGAAGGTTTGCCCGGGGTGTGGGTCGGAGCATTTGTATTTCTTTGGGGCGGGGTCGCAGCAGGGCGAGGAGAAGCTTGCGGAGTTGTTTCCGGAGGCACGGATCGGGCGGATGGACCGGGATACGGTACGGGGGCGCGGCGATATGGAACGGCTGCTGGCGCGGCTGCACGCGGGCGAGATCAACCTGCTGGTGGGGACGCAGATGATCGCGAAAGGACATGACATCCATGGGGTGACGTTGGTGGGGGTGGTGGGCGCGGACTATGCGCTGGGGTTGCCGGATTTTCGGGCGGCGGAACGGGTGTTTCAGCTGCTGACGCAGGTTTCCGGACGGGCGGGGCGCGGGGAGCTGGCAGGGAAGGTGCTGGTGCAGAGCTATCATCCGGACCACTACGCGGTTCGGTTTGCGGCGGCGCACGACTATACGGGGTTTGCGGGGAGGGAAATGCAGTATCGGCGGAGCCTGGGGTATCCTCCGTTTTCTTCGCTGGCGAACGTGCTTCTGCTGAGCGAGAAGATGGAAGAGGCGGCGGCCTGGTCGGGGGAGTTGGCGCAGTGGTTTGCGGCGAACGCGCGGGCAGGGGTGAGGGTGCTTGGGCCGACGGCGGCTCCGATCTCACGGATCAAGCGGGTTTTTCGGTTCCACTTTGTGCTAAAGGCGCAGCGGCGGGGGGAGCTGGCGGAGATGCTGCGGGAGATGCTGCGGTTTGCGGCGGAGGCGGGGATTTCAAGGAGAGGGCTGGTGGTGGATGTGGACCCGGTGCACCTTAGCTGATGTCTCGGGGCTGGACGCACTCATCGCAAGTGCGCGATGAATGGGGCACTGTATACGATTTTAGAGGCCGTGGTGCATCCACTTTGTTATGACTTCTAGGATGCTGTAGCCGCCGAACGGCCGGGGGGTGATGGAGAAGAAGAGCAGGACGGCGCAGAGGGGGATCAGCGCGTACTGGGCGGGGGTGACCTCTTCGACGGCGGGGACCTTGGGGTGGCGCATGCCGGGAAGGGTGAGAAGCAAGGCCCAGAGGAGCCATCCTCCCCAGAGGAAGAGACCCATGAGGGCGAGCGCGACGATGACGATGCGGGTGCTGATATGGTGAGCGCGGGGCGAGAGCGCGTAGAGGATGTGGCCGCCGTCGAGCTGGCCTGCGGGAATCAGATTGAGCGCGGTGATGAGCAGGCCGATCCAGCTGGCGACCAGAATGGGATGCGGGACGATGTGTTCCATGCTGTGAGCGGATCCTTCGCCAAGCAGGGCGTGGATGCCGGTGATGAGCAGAGGCGACTGGATGTTGGCGAGGAGAGGCTCGGGCGAGTAGGTGGAGGCGCGCAGGCCGAGGAATACGGTGACGAGGGCGACCGCGAATCCGGCGATGGGGCCGGCGGCTCCGATGACGATGAGGGCGGAACGTGTGCGGACGCGGGATTCGAGGCGGATCACGGCGCCGAAGGTTCCGCTGAGCGAAGGCGCGGGGAGCAGGTAGGGAAGGGTGGAGCGGACGTGGAAGACTCGGCAGGCAAAGTAATGGCCGAACTCATGCGCGAGCAGGATGGCGATGAGGGTGACGGAAAAGGGGAGTCCTGAGGCGAAGTCGCGGAAGTTGGCGAGGACCCAGCGATAGGGAAGTACGTCGGCGTCCGAGGAAAGGGGAGGCAGGCCGAGGTGGAAGTTGTACATATAGCGCATGCCCACGGCGGTGGTGGACAGGACGGTGATGAGGAACAGAAGAGCCGGGAGCGTGAGCTCGCGAGGAGAAACGGGATCGAGGTGCGCCGAGGCAGGAAGGCTCTGGCTGGTGAGGCTCGGCGAGGTCATACTTGAAGGCGTACACGCTTTCCGGGGGTGTGAGCGACGTTAGGTCGGTTAGTCGAGGGCCTGGAGTTCCTTGCCCGGCTTGAAACGGACGGCTTTACCGGGCGAGATCGAGACCTCGGTTCCGGTGCGGGGGTTGCGGCCGACCCCGGTTTTGCGAGGCTTGACGGTGAAGACGCCGAAGCCACGAAGCTCGATGCGCTCGCCTTCAATGAGACTCTGCTTCATGGAGTGGAAGATGGCGTCGACGGCGGCCTCGGCCTTGGTGCGGACGAGCCCGGTGCGTTCGACGACTCGCTGGATGAGGTCCTGCTTAATCAAGGGTGCTCCTGGAAAATGTGGCGTTTGGGATATTGTGCGGAGAAGCCTAAACGTGAGCGGATGCACCTATGCGATGTTAGAAACAGCGTTGTCGCTTGTCAACGGCGGGACATGGGCGGGACGTGGCAGGAAGCGGGCGGGAACGCTGATTCTCGATTTGGGACACTGGTTACGTTCGTGAAGCGAAAGAGTGTGTCAGGATTACTGAAAGGGAGAATGGATGTCGATCAAGAGCGATCGCTGGATCCGTCAGCAGGCCACCGAGCATGGGATGATTGCGCCGTTCAGCGAGAAGCAGGTGCGGGAAGGCGTGATTTCGTATGGGCTTTCCTCCTATGGATACGATCTTCGGGTGTCGGATGAGTTCAAGATTTTTACGAATGTGAACAGTGCCATTATCGATCCAAAGGCTTTTGACGAGCGCTCGTTCGTGTCGGTGACGGCACCGAGCGTGATCGTCCCGCCGAACTCGTTTGCGCTGGCGAAGTCGGTTGAGTACTTCCGGATTCCTCGTGACGTGCTGACGATCTGCGTGGGCAAGAGTACGTACGCGCGGTGCGGCATCATTGTGAACGTGACGCCGTTCGAGCCGGAGTGGGAAGGATTTGTGACGCTGGAGATTTCAAATACGACGCCTTTGCCGGCGAAGATCTATGCCAACGAAGGGCTTTGCCAGATCCTGTTTTTTCAATCCGACGAACAGTGCGAGGTGAGCTACGCGGACCGGCGAGGAAAGTATCAGAATCAGCAGGGGATAGTGCTTCCCAAGCTATAGGGGAGATTTGGCACGGAATGGTTGAGGCGGACAGAGCGGTACACGCGGAGACCGAGCAATGACGGAGGAATCTGAGAAGACCGGGCCGGTCTGCGTGGGGATGCTGACCAACGATCCCCTCCGCCTGGAGGGGCTGCGGACGCTACTGGAACGGGACGGAGAGTACCGGGTTGTGGCTCTCGCGGCCGGTGGGAGCGAGACGTCGCAGATGCGCCTGGCGGTGGTGGATCGCGAAGCGGCGACTCCTCTGGAACCGCTGGTGCGGCAGATGAGGCGGTCGCGTCCGCAGATGGCGATCCTGGTGCTGGGGCCGGAGGCGGAACTCGAGCAGGTCATGGCGATGATCGGCTTTGGGGTGAAGGGATATTTGCCGTACAACGCCAGCGAGAAGGAGTTGCGAATGGCGCTCGATGTCGTGCGGGAAGGCTCGATCTGGGCACCGCGCAAGGTGCTTGTGCGGCTGCTGGATAAAAAAGCGGCGGAGCCGAGGCCGCCGGTCAAATTGACGCGCCGTGAAGAGGAGGTGCTTGCCCTGCTGCTGCAGGGACGGCCGAATCGCCAGATTGCGGAGGCATTGCAGGTGGACGAGACTACGGTGAAGGCGCACCTGGGCCGGCTGATGCGGAAGCTCGGAGTGCGGAACCGGATTGCGCTTTCGATGCAGGCGCTGGAGAAGCTTGGCCCTGGTCATGTTGACGAATAGGTAAACAGCAGAGAGGTTACGAAAGTCTGTATACCTCCGTACTCTTGTCAGGTTACCGTGCTTGCCGGAAAGTGAGAAGGCAACACAGACCTGGGAGAGTGGGGTTGTGAAGACGGTGCAAGCCGGAGTCGCAGCCCCCATTTTTTGCGCATGGGTCTTAGGGGGCTCGGAGAGCTGGCGCGGCTACCGGTCAGGGCCTTCTGTTCCGGTTCGGGTGCAACCAGCACGCGAGCACTCCCATCACAGAACCTAGAGCGGTACATGGAAATGCGTGTTCAAGACTGGACATGGACTTTCCAGGTCATGGAGGTTTTGCGTGAAGAAGAGAGCGATGGCGGTTACCGCTGTGATGGTGAGCATTGCGTGTACGGGTTCTATGGCTTCAGCGCAGGACAAGAAGGCGGATGAACGCCTGGGCGCGGCGCAGGAAGTGATCCGGGAGGTGATGCAGACTCCGGACAACGCTATTCCGCAAAGCATCCTGGCCGGAGCGTCCTGTGTCGTGGTGGTTCCCCATTTCAAAAAGGGCGCGTTTTTAGTAGGTGGACAGTATGGGCAGGGTGTCGCGACGTGCCGGACTCCGCAGGGGTGGAGTTCACCTGTATTTGTGCGGCTAGAGGGCGGAAGCTTCGGGTTTCAGATTGGCGGGCAGTCGACGGACCTGGTGCTGGTGGCAATGAACCAGGGCGGGTTGGAAAGCATGTTGAAAGATAAGTTCAAGCTGGGTGCGGATGCGGCCGCGGCCGCCGGTCCGGTGGGCCGGAATGCACAAGCTGGTACCGACGCAACTCTCCATGCGGAATTCCTGACCTATTCGCGCTCGCGCGGCTTGTTTGCCGGTCTGGACCTGAGTGGAGACGTCCTCTCCCAGAATGCGGATGACACTCGGGCGTTTTATGGATCCGACATCCCGTTTGCAACTGTCCTGCACGGTCAGACGCCTACACCTCCAGAGGCGCAACCGTTTGTCCGCACGGTAGCGAAGTACTTCGTGATCTCTCGGGACAATCACTGACGGAACACGGCTGGGTCCCCCGCGATGCCGGTTCTCAAGAGAGTTCTGTGATCAGCAGTCCTCTGGAACGTTTGGCGGGTTAGGGGTGCGCGCGGTAAACTGCTGGTTGGATGAACGCTACGCCTGCAAGGAAATCCGGGGCTGTCAGGTTGAGGCACTGGTTGGAGTACCTGCTGGTGGGTTGTATGGTCGGCCTGTTGCGAATTCTGCCGCGGCGGGTCAGTCGCAGGGTGGGCGAGTGGATTGGTCTGACAGCATTGCACAGCCTGGCCCGGCTACGGAAGACGGGGTTCGAGAACCTGCGGCAAGCGTTTCCTGAGCGGGATCAGACTTGGCGGGAGCGGACGCTGCGTTCGACCTACCGCAGCCTAGGGACGCAACTGGCGGAGTTCTGCCTGATGTCCAGGTATAGTCGGAACGAGGCAGAGTCGATCATTCGATATGAGGGGCTGGAGCACTACCTGACAGCCCGGGCTCGCGGTAAGGGCGTGCTGGTGCTGACCGCACACCTGGGGGCGTGGGAGCTTTCCAGCTACTTTCACTCGCTTGTAGGATACCCGATGGGGCTGCTGATTCGGCGTCTGGATAACCCGCTGGTGGACCGGATGGTGAATCGGATCCGCTGCCGACATGGGAACTGGGTGGTGCATAAGGACGATTTTGCGCGGGGTATTATGACCGCGATGCGGGCTGGCAAGACGGTAGGGATCCTGATGGACACGAATATGACACCGCCGCAGGGAGTTTTCGTGCCCTTTTTTGGGCGGGACGCGTGTACGGCATCGGGAATGGCGCGGATTGCGAGCAAGACAGGGGCGGCGGTGCTGCCGGGCTTTTTGACCAGTGATGGGGCGGGTGGGACCTATACCCTGCGGTTCGGTGAAGAGCTGCCTTTGATTGAAACGGGTGATCCGGAGGCGGATGCGCTGACCAACACGGCGCGGTTCACGGCGGAGCTGGAACGGTATATCCGACAATATCCGGAGCAATGGTTGTGGATGCACCGGCGGTGGAAGACGCGACCGGCGGGGGAGTGCGAGGTGAGCCCATGACCGAGGGAGTTAGCGGAGCGGAGATTCGGAGGTTCCTTGGGGCGGCGGCCGGTTCAGGCTCAGGGCCTACGGTCAGGCGGGTCAGCAGCTTGCGCGACGCGGCGGAGGATTCGGTGGTGTTTGCCGCGGGACGTGCAGCGGTGGAGCTTGCGGTTGAATCTGAGGCGGGGCTGGTGCTGGTCCCGGCGGGGTTAGGGGATAATGGGCGGCTGATCGCGGTGGCCGAACCGCGGCAGGCGTTTGCGCGGGTGTACGATCGCTGGTTTCGCCCGGTCAATGCCGGCGAGGTGCATCGGTCGGCGGTGGTGGAAGAGGGAGCGGTGCTTGGGGATGGGTGCCGGGTGGACGCGGGCGCGTTTCTCGGAGCGGCGGTTCGGATGGGGGTGGGGTGCTGGATTGGGCCAAAGGCGGTGGTGCTGACGGGCACGCTCGGAGACCGGGTGCGGGTACAGGCGGGGGCGGTGCTGGGGTCGGATGGGTTTGGCTATGTTGCGATGGAGCGGGGGTATCTCGGGTTTCCGCAGCTCGGGACGCTGGTGGTGGGCGACGACGTTGAGATTGGGGCGGGGACGACGATCGACCGGGGAGCGCTGGAGGCTACGGTGATTGGGCGGGGAACGAAGATCGACAACCTGGTGCATATTGCGCATAATTGCCAGATTGGCGAGGATGTACTGATCGCGGCGCAGGTAGGAATCGCGGGGTCGAGCGTCGTCGGGGACCGGGCGATCCTGGGAGGGCAGGTGGGGATCGGGGAACATGCGAGGGTGGGAGCGGGAGTGATTCTGGGCGGAAGCGCGGGAGTGCTAAGCCATAAACGTGTGGAAGGCGACGGAATAGTGTTCTGGGGGACTCCGGCGCGGCCGGTTCGAGAGTATCTTCGGGATGTGGCGCGGATGCGGCGAGGATAGGCAATGGCGGTTGTGGTGGTGGGCGGGCATAGCCGGAACGTGGGCAAAACGAGCGTGGTGGCAGGGCTGATTGCAGCCATGCCGGAGAAACACTGGACGGCGATCAAGATTACGCAGTTTGGGCATGGAATGTGCTCGGCTAACGGGGAGCCGTGCGACTGCGAGACTGCGGAACACACGATCGCGGTGAGCGAGGAGCGGGAGTGCGGGTCGGGGACGGACTCTTCTCGATACCTGCAGGCGGGGGCGGTTAGATCGATCTGGGTGAGGACGCGGCAGGGACAGCTGGCCGAGGCGATGCCACGGATCCGTAAAGAGCTGGCGGCGTCGGAGAATGCGATTGTGGAGTCGAACAGCGTGCTGCGGTTTTTGCGGCCGGATTTGTTTGTGACCGTGGTGGATGCTTCGACGGCGGATTTCAAAGAGTCGGCGAAGCGGTACCTGGACCGGGCGGATGCGTGTGTGGTGACTGGGGGGAGCCTTGATGCGCCGGCCTGGGCAGGAGTGGCACCCCGGCTGCTGGCGCGGGCGCGAAAGTTTTCGGGCGGCCCGGATTGCTACTCCGGAGAGGAATTGGTGGGGTTCGTTCGGAGGCGGCTGGCTGGGTTGAGCGAGGCGAGTTCCACTCGGTTGTGAAGTCAGGTCATGTTTTCAGGCAAAACGACAACACCCCGGGAAGGTTCCCGGGGTGTTGTTCTGGTTGTGTTGCATTTTATTTGAAGGTTCCGTTCAAGCCGCTCGGGAAGAAGACGCCCGTTGCCGGGGTACCCGGAGTAGTGGCTCCGCCGCCGGTCACGATGTTCAGGACCTGCGTTGTGGTGCGCGAGAACGCGATGACGTTGGGGTCGGCGTCGACGAGCTGGGTAGCGGAGACCGTCATGCCGTTCTCGAGGGTAACCATGTTCTGGCTGCCCGAGAGAGCGAGCAGGCCGAAGTCATCCGCGGTGGCGGTCTTGTTCGAGTTGAGTCCACCGTTCGCGGCGAGCGAAAGCTTGGAGCGGAGGGCGGAAATCTGGTTGGTGAGGGTCAGGTAGCCTGCCGCGTTGACGGGGTCGACGGCGTTGATGGTGGTGCGAATCAGGCCGGCGTGATAGGCCTCGACGGCCAGGATGCTGCCCGCCGCCGAGAGGTTCGCGCTCGAGGTGATGAGCGGAGCCGCACCGTGATAGGCAGTTACACCGACATCCTCAAACACGTAGGCACCGACCAGGAAAAAGGCGTCCGCGGCATAGGGGTTGAAGGTGCCGGAGATGCCGGCCGCATTGGCAACCTTGGTGAAGGCCGCTACGCTGACGTCGATGGCGGGCTGTGCGACCGCTGCGGCACCGAGGGCGGAGCGAAGGAGCAGAACGTGCTTGCCCTCTTCGATGGCGGTTTCGACCGCGTAGGAGGCAGCCTGGATCGTGGTGAATGGAACGCGTCCGGCACCGGTGCTTGTGGCGGTGATGCCGGTAACTGCGGTGCCTGCGCCGATACCGATGCCAGCGGTGGGGCCACCAGCAGCCTTGGACGCGGCGTTCGGCACGTCGATGGTAGTTCCGAACGCGGCCAGGTAGTAGAAGTTGGCCTCAAGGTACTCCAGGTTCAGAGCGAAGTTGAGGATGTCGGCGTCCGTGTAGCTGGTGACGGTCGCGGCAGCGTTCGCCTTTGCCGGAACAAGCGCGAGTGCGGCCAACGCGGCACCTCCGCCCATCAGCATCGAACGCCGGCTGGCGATAATTTCGTCGATTTGCTTGGTCTCGTTATTTGCCATGATCGTATCCGTTCCTCAGATCCTAAGTGGTTGTGGTGGCGAAGCGGTAGTTGGCGCCGTTGGGGAAGAACCCACCAGCCTTGGTTCCGATGGCGGCATTGCCGTAGACAATGTGAAGCACCTGGTCCGGGGTGCGGGCGTACGCGGTGGCGTTCGCGGTCGTGGCGGCCACGATGGAGGACGCATACACCGGGGTGGTCAGGCCGGTGGCTGTTCCGGGAGCCGCCGCGCTATTTGGCAGGCTAAGCTGCGTTTCGTTGCCTCCGCCCAGCGTTGCACGGAGCAGGCTCACCTTGTTGGCATACCCGAGTTGCGCGTAGGCTGTGGTGGTGACGCCGGCTGTGGTGGTGGACTGCGTAATGGCCTGGCCGGTGAGGTAGGTGCGAATGTAGGCTGCGTGGTAGGCTTCGACCGCGAGAATACCGGCAGCAGCAGCGAGGTAGCCCGAAGCAACCCCGGCGGCGGAGATCAAGGGAGCAGCTCCCAGGTAGGCGGTGACACCGACGTCTTCAAAGATGAATGCGCCGAGCACGAAGTTGTCAAAGGAGGTATAAGGACTGAACGAACCGGTGCCAGTGGCAACGGTGGTTGCTCCGGCTACCATGGCGAGCGGACCGAAGAAGGTCAGATCGATATTGGGGCGGGAGTTTGCCGAGGCACCGAGCGCGCTGCGAAGGAATTTAACGTGCGATTGCTCGTCGTATGCGATCTCGTTGACGATGTTCTGCTGCGCGGTGGTGAGGCCTGCAAGCTTGGTAGTGGAGGGAACGATGGTGGTTCCAGCTCCCGAGCCGGCATCGGCTGCGGACAATCCCGCTCCGGTGGCCGCGTAGAGGTAAAACTCGGCTTCCAGGTATTCCAGTTGCAGGGCGAAGTTGAGGATGTCAACGTCACCGAGACCGGTGGTTGTGACAGGAGGCGTTGCAGTTGCAGAGTTGCATCCTGCAAGCGCGGCCGATGCCCCGAGGGCGCCTGCGCCGACCAGGAAATTGCGTCGCGACAGGCCCTTATCGTACAGCTCACTGAGTTTCTTATCCACGTTCTTACCTCTCCGGTGGTGTTGCGTTTACTGGCTGGGTACCAAGTGTCTATGAACTAGAACGGCGAATGCTGCGCTTCGGATTGCGGGGATCGCACAATATCCCGCCTTATTCGAAGGTTTGTCTGCTATCCGACAGAGATGACAGAGATGAGGTGATCTTTGGAGAAACTAAATCATAAATGGGTTCGACGGCGAGGAAATTGTAGGTTTCGGCCGTAATTTTTACGGCGTGAGCCCGATACACCAGCAATTACGGGCAAAAAGAGAGAGGCAAAGATCTCTGACAAGGCCGGGGCTCGTGGCGTGCTTTGCAGATGTTGTTTGCGTATTGATGGGGAGGGATGCTGTTTGTTAGATGGAGGCGGTGGGGAGGGTCATCAGGTCAGTAACCTGGGCTACTTCTTTTTGTACGAAGGGCTCGGCGTAGCGGATGCCGGCGAGCAGGCCGTAATGACGGGCGGTGGCGAAGGTTCGCTCGCGGATTTCGGACTCGGGAACGAAGAGGCCGCTGCCGGCGGGCTGGTCGCCGTACTGGGAACGATAGGCGAGCAGGGCGGCGAGGCGGGTCTCGATGTGGGGGGTAATGTCGACGACGAAGGTGGGACGCACGTCGGCGTAGAGGCTGGCGTAGAGGATTTTGAAGGGGCGGTGCGGGCTGCCGTCGAGGGCGGCCTTGCCAAGTCCGGCTACGAAGCAGGCTTCGTAGCCGAGGGTGGCGGAGGTGTAGTGGTCCGGGTGGCGGCCCTGCCAGTAGGGGAGAATGACGACACGGGGGCGGAGACGGCGAAGGACTTCGGCTACTTTGAGCCGGTTCGCAAGATTGTTTTCGACATTGCCGTCGGGCAGGTCGAGGGCTTCGCGGTGAGAGACGCGGAGGAGGACGGCGGCGGCGCTGGCTTCGGCTTCGCGCTCCGCGGCGGTGCCTCGAGTGCCGGCTTCGCCGCGGGTAAGGTCGAGGATGCCGGTGCGCCAGCCGAGCGCTTGCTGGACGAGAAGGGTGCCTCCGCAGGTTTGTTCGACGTCGTCCCGGTGAGCGGCGATGGCGAGGACGTCTATGGGGCTGTCAGTGGGCATTGGATGAGACTCCTTGCCGGCGGCAAAAGCGGGTACTTCGACTTCGGCAAAGAAGCACCGTGCATTGCTGACGGTTCACTCGTCCCGACGTCGCCGGATGCATGGGGCCGGAGGCTCCTGACCGGCCGGACTTTGCGCCCTAAGTCGATCAGTTTTGAGTGTCAACGGATCAGACTTGAGTTATCGGGGCCTGGAGTGAGTGGCCTTGAGTTTGAGGACAAGCAACACACAGGCGCAGTTTGCTTTCGGGTAGGACAGCGAAGAGGGCCGGGATCGATGCACCAACTGCTTCGTTGCCTAGTTGGCGGTGTTGGTGAGTGCGTCCATGTAGGCCACGTCGAGCGCGCTGCCCTGCACGGCGATGTTGGCGTTGTTGATCTCGGAGCCGTCGACGGTGTTGAAGGCGTGGACCTGGCCTCCGTAGGCGGTGTAGACCTTGTGATAGTTCTGAACCCAGCAAATTCCGGTGAGCGAGCCGAGATAAAGCAGGTTGTTGTCCTGGTTGGGGTAGGGAACGCTGGGCTGGCCGGTGACGCCGGACGTAGTGATGGCGGGGACGATGGTGGCTGCCTGGGTGCCGAGGTCAAAGCGGGTGAGGCAGTTGTAGTTCTGGCCCAGTTTGAAGCGTTCGCCATTGGAGCAGCTTTGCGAGCCGATCCAGAGGGTGTTGTCGTCGGCGAAGAGGAGCTTGGAGTGATTACCGTCGGAGATGGAAATGGGCGCGCCGGGGATAAAGGTGGTGAGGTTCAGGATGGTGAGCCGTCCGGCGAAGAGGCCGTCCGGCTGAAGCTGCTGGCCGGCGATGTAGAGGTTGACGCCATCCGACAAGGCTGTGGTGACGCCGCCGGGGATGGGGATGGTGCGGGTGACGACGACCGGATAGGTGCTCGAAGTGGGGATGATGTTATTGGCGAGCTGCGCCTGGGGGATGACGCTGATGGAGGAGCCGCCGTTCGATCCGCCGCCGCACTCGACGCCGCAGTTCAGGACGTAGGCGCTGGTTCCGTCGGTGGAAAAGTAGGCGTCCGTGGGGCGGTCATAGCTTCCGTTGACGGGGACGACGCAGTAGACGGGCAGGACCTGGGGCTCGCAGTCGACGGCTCCGGGCGGATTGGTCTGGCCGTTGTTGAGCTTGACGACGCGGTAGAGAGTGTTGGAGTTGCGAACCATGGCGAGGGCCACGGTGTCGGCGGTGTTGACGGTGATCTTATAGACGTTGGGCAGATTGAGGGTATAGAGGCGGTTGGGGGTGCCGTTGTCCTGGATCTGGAGCTGCCCTGCGCCTTCCTGCGCGGAGTAGACGCGGAGAAAGGTGGAGGAGGTGGCAATGGAGGTGCTGCGGGCGGTGAAGGGCCCGGCCGAGCCGAGGGCGGTCTCACCGCCGTAGTTAATAGAGGTGACGCTATAGGGGGAAGCGTCGGAGTAGACGACGCCGCGCAGCTGCTCGGGGAAGCTGAGGATGGTGGACGGATAGCCGCCGGAATAACCGGAGATGAAGAAGGTAGGTACGGTGTTCTGGACGTTGGAGCGAATGTCGCGAAGTCCGTCGAGGATTTCCAGTGAGCCGGAGGAGCCGTTGACGGTGAGCGCCACCATGACGCGCTGCTGCAGGAGGCTGGGAGGCGTTGGGCGTCCGGCGAAGTTGGTCGCGGTGGTGCGATAGATGTCCTGCCCGCAGGAACAAAGGCCCAGAGTGACGAGGGCGAGCAGGAGGAAAGAGCAGGCGGAACCCAGGGCGCGGACGTACGGACTGCGAATCTTCAACGGTGACGGCTCCAAAGTACGGCGAGCGCGGCGGGCTGCGGGTGCGGACAACCGGGCGCGGACTGCCGTGAGTATACCAAACGGTGTAGACGGTAAGACGTTGCGCGGGACGGATGTGTAAGCAGAGGGGGAGCGGCACGTGGCGGGGTCGGATGGCTTACCATGGACGGATGGCGGTGGCGGCGGCGGAGGACAAAGGGGTCGGCGGCAGGGTGGAGATGCTGGCGCGGATGTTCGCGGCAGGCCCCGGCGGAAGCGTTGCGCCGGTGCTTTGCGATGGGGCGATGGGCTCAATGCTGTATGGTCGCGGGATCTTTATCAACCGGTGCTATGACGAGCTGAACGTGACGCAGCCGGATCTGGTGCGCGGGGTACATGCGGAGTATCTGCAGGCCGGCGCGGTGATTGTGGAGACGAATACATTTGGCGCGAATTGCGTTAGGCTGGAGCGTTTCGGGCTGGAAGGACGAGTGCGGGAGCTGAACGTTGCGGGAGTTCGGCTGGCGCGCGAGTGTGTGCGGCAGCATCGGGAAAAGCAGGCTGGTGAGGCATTTGTGGCTGGGGCGATCGGTCCGCTTGGGATTCGGGTGGGAGTTGGGATCGATGCGGACGCAGCGCGCGAGGCGTTTGCCGGGCAGGTGAGGGCGCTGGTGGAAGGTGGGCCGGAGGTTGGAGCGGACCTGCTGGTGATCGAAACGCTGACCTCAATGGCGGAGGCGGAGGTGGCGATTGCGGCGGCACTGGGCGAGGGCGGCGGCGTGCCGGTGATCGCGATGGTGACGGTGGATGACGATGGACGGTGCCTGGATGGGACGACGGTCGAGGAGGCGGCCCGGCTGATGGAGGGCTGGGGGGTAAGCGCTGTCGGATGCAACTGCAGTGAGGGGCCGGGGACGGTGCTGGCGGTGATCGAGCGGATGCGGGGCGCGACGAGGCTGCCGTTGGCGGCAATGCCCAACGCGGGGGCTCCGCGGGTGGTGGACGGGAGGCATCTGTACCTGACCTCGCCGGAGTACCTTGCGGGGTTTGCAAAGAAATTTGTGCGCGCTGGCGCTACGTTTGTGGGAGGGTGCTGCGGGACGACGCCGAAGCATATCCGGGCTATGCGCGGAGCGCTGCGGGCGCTGGGGGCGCAGGAGACCGGGGTAGAGGTGGTGGAGCGGGAAGGGTCTACCGCGACCATGGCGGGAAAGGTGGAGCCGGTGCCGCTGGGGGAGCGGTCGCGGGTGGGCGCGAAGATTGCGGCCGGGGAGTTTGTGACGCTGGTGGAGATTGTTCCGCCGAAGGGGATTGATGCGGGGCGGGAGCTGGAAGGGGCGGAAGAGCTGCACCGGCTTGGGATCGATGCGATCAACGTGCCGGATTCGCCGCGGGCGAGCGCGCGGATGAGTGCGATGAGCCTTTGCGTGCAGATTCAGCAGCGCATTGGGATCGAAACGGTGCTGCACTACACGTGCCGGGACCGGAACCTCTTGAGTATTCAGAGCGATCTGCTGGGGGCGGCTTCGATCGGGCTGAAAAATATCCTTTGCCTGACGGGGGACCCGCCGAAGATGGGGAACTATCCGGATGCGACGGCGGTGTTCGACGTGGATGCGATCGGGCTGGTGCGGATTGTGCGGAACCTGAACCATGGGCTCGACCTGGGCGGAGCGCCGCTCGGGGCAAGCTGCGGATTTACGATTTCGGTGGCGGCGAATCCGGGAGTGCCGGATGTCGACCATGAGGTGAGGCGGTTTGCGGCGAAGGTCGAGGCTGGCGGGGAGTTCGGGATTACGCAGCCGGTCTTCGACCTGAGACTGCTGGAGCAGTTTCTGAAAAGGATCGAAGGGTTCCGGATTCCGATGGTGGCGGGGATCTGGCCACTGACGAGCGTGAAAAATGCCGAGTTCATGCGAGATGCGCTGAAGGTGTGGATGCCGGAGGAGGTCCTGGTGAGGATGGGGCGGGCGGGATCGCCGGAAGAGTCGCGGGCGGAGGGAATCGCGATCGCGCAGGAGATGCTGCGGGAGGCCCGGGCGATGGTGCAGGGCGTGCAGGTGAGTGCGCCCTTTGGAAAGTACAAGGCCGCGGCTCAGGTGCTTGGCGCGGTTTAGGTTGGGTGGACCCACTCCTCGCGAGAGGGCTGCGATCTATAGGGGCACAAGTTTGGAGGGTTACATGGGTACGTTTGAGGAGCGTCTGCTGGCGCTGGAATCGGTGGTGGAACGGCTGGAGCGCGGGGAACTGACGCTGGACGAGAGCGTGCGCCTGTTTGAGGAAGGCGTGCAGCTTTCGGGAGCCTGCAAGGCGGAGCTGGAAAAAGCTGAAGGCAGGATTCAGGTTCTGGTGGAAACCCGGGGGGCGGGCAAGGTGGAAGAGCTGGAGGTCGAGGATGGTGAGGATGTGAGGGATGGAGAATAGCATCGAAAACTTCTCGATCTCGAAACGTGCGACATCGAGAAGTTTGGCGGGCGATCGAAGAGCACTGCCTGCGACGCGTGAGTTGGAATGCCGCCAGCTGGGGTGCTTATGGAAAGAGAAGCAGATGGAAGCAGCGAGGGATGAGCAGACCGCGTGATCTGTGCAGTGGGACCGTTTGTTTTGGATTCAGCGGTCGCGGGTGGTGACGAAGCCGGGAACCCAGAGGAGAGCTCGTTTGGCTTCGGTTTCAGGCAGGTCGGCGATGGAGAGGCGGGCGGCTTCGGCGTAGGCGCAGGCAGTGTCCATGGCGTAGTCGATGGAGCCGTGGCGATGAAGGATTTCGAGGATCTGAGCGTGGGTGACGCGGGCGAAGGTGCGGTCTGCCAGGACCGTGCGAATGGCTTCGCGCTCGGCTCCAGTGCCGCGCTCGAGGGCGTGGATCACGGCGAGAGTGGCCTTACCTTCGCGGAGGTCGGAGGCTACGGGTTTGCCGAGGATGTTTTCCGCCGCGGTGAGGTCGAGGACGTCGTCGACGATCTGGAAGGCGAGGCCGAGATTGCGTCCATACTCGCCGAGCTGCTCTTCAAGCGAGTCGGGGGCGCGGTCGATGGCAGCGCCGAGCTGCATGGAAACCTTGAAGAGGCAGGCGGTTTTGCGATAGATCAGATCAAAGTACTCTTCCTCGTTGATGAGGTGGCCGAGCTTTTCCATCTGGACGAGCTCACCTTCGACCATCTGCTGGGTCAGCGAGATCAGCAGGTCGAGGACGTGGAAGTTACGTTCTTCGAGCGCGGTGCGGAAGCTCTGCATGTAGAGCCAGTCACCGGCGAGGACGCATTTGGAGTTGCCCCAGGCAGTGTTCGAGGAGGGTCGTCCGCGGCGGGTGGAGGCTTCGTCGATGATGTCGTCGTGGACTAGGGTGGCGGTGTGGAGCATTTCGACGACGGCACCGAGGCGGATGCGGGCGTTCGAGGTGGAGCGGAGGGCCTTGGCGGAGAGCAGCAGAAGCAGAGGACGAATACGCTTGCCGCCTCCCGCGATCAGGTAGGTGGCGATATCGGTGACGACCTGGACGGGCGAGGCGGACTGGAGGGCGAATTCGGATTCGATGGCGAGGAGGTCATCGCGAACGAGATCGAAGACTTCGGCTGCGGTCGCTATAGAGAGCGTATTCACTATGGGTAAGAGTACCAGTCCCGGTGCGGCGTCTTTTGGAACCGGGGGAGGACTTTGATGGGGCGCATGCTGTGAGGCGGAAAAGTTGAACTCGTTCAATTAGAGCGGAAGTTGGTGAACTGAAGCTCCACGCCGAAGTCTCCGCCACGGAGGCGCGCCATGATCTGCTGGAGCGTGTCTTTATCCTTGGAGGTGACGCGGACGGTTTCTCCCTGGATGGAGGCCTGAGCTTTGAGCTTGGAATCCTTGATGCTGGCGACAATTTTCTTGGCGTGGTCGCTGGCGATGCCCTGCTTGAGCTTGATCTTCTGGCGTACGGACTGGCCGGCGGCTTGTTCGAGCTTCTCGTATTCGAGATTTTTGAGCGAGATGCCGCGCTTGACCAGCTTTTGCGAAAGGATCTCGATGACGGCGGCGAGGGCCATCTCGTCGGAGGAAGCGAGTTGGATGGCTTCCTCCTTTTCGAGCTCGATCTTGGACTTGGAGTTCTTCAGGTCGAAGCGTGCGTTGATCTCTTTGGTCGCCTGGTCGATAGCGTTCTTGACTTCCTGAAGTTCTACCTTGCTGACTACATCGAAGCTGTTCTCGGCTGCCATGGGTTGAGTTTACCTTAGAGCGTGCTGGGGAAGAGGGTTTGGAAGTTTGCCGTGGTTTGCTGGGCGATGGCTTCGGGAGTGGTCTGGCGCAGGTCGGCGAGGAAGGCAGCGGTGTGGGTTATGAGCGCGGGCTGATTTTGCTGGCCGCGGTGGGGAACGGGGGCAAGGAAGGGACTGTCGGTTTCGACGAGGATGCGGTCGGCGGGGGCTTCGCGGGCGACCTGCTGGATGAGGGTTGATTTTGGATAGGTGAGATTGCCGGCGAAGGAGAGATAGAAGCCGAGTCTGAGTGCGCGGGCGGCGTGGGCGGGGGTTCCGGAGAAGCAGTGGAGGATGCCCGGAAGGCCGGTCGAAGCCCAGTGCTGCTCGAGCAGAGTGAGCATGTCTTCGGCGGCATCGGCTGGGCCGAAACGGGCCTTTACGGCGGGCGTGGCCAGCTCGGAGGTGCGGCAGTGGAGAATGATAGGCTTGCCGGCTGCGGCAGCGATTTCCATCTGGGCCCGGAAGACGGACTGCTGGGTGGCGATGTCGGGGTTTTCGAGGTGGTAATAGTCGAGGCCGATTTCACCTACGGCGAGGCAGCGTTCCTGTCGGACGAGGGATGCGAGTGTGCCGAGCGCTTCCGGGGTGGCCTGGGCGGCTTCCTGCGGGTGAATGCCCGCGGTGGCCCACACGTCCGGGTGCAGTGCGGCGATCTCCAGAGCCCGGTACATGGTGTCCGGGCCTTTGCCGATGCCGATGGCGAGGATGCCGGAGAGACCGGCAGCGCGGGCGGCGGCAAGGACGGGCTCGGGGTCGGGGTAGAAGTCGAGGTGGGCGTGGGAGTCAATGAGCATGGGCAGGTTCTGGGGAGGTAGCGGCTTTGCGGGTGGGGCGGGGGCGCAGTGTGTCGCGGACGGCTTCGAGATCATGCTGAAAGGAGTCGGCGGGCATCTGGTCGAGCAGGGCGTGGAGCTCGCGGGAATCGGCAGCGGAAAGCTTTCCGGTGCGTTCAATGCTGTGCATGAGGGTGCAGAACTGGTCCTCATGCTGATGGATGGCGCGCATGGTCTGAAGCAGGGCGTGGATGCTGTGGGCGGTGCGGGGCTGCCTGGGCATGGTGTCTCCCTTTGCGTGTGGGATGCAGGTGGAGGTTGAGCGTGATGTGGAAAAAAAGGGGGCGGGAACCGGAGAACAGGCGACGGCGGAAGCGGACCACGTTGGATGGCAGACCAGAGACAGGCCACGGCAACAGCGAGGGCCAAGGCAGCAGGAACGATTACGGCGAATCGGGTTCTCGGAGTTCGTCGAGAAATGATGGATGCCGGAGCGGTGAGTTCTGAATGCGGGGAAGCTGGGCGGTTCAGCCGGAGATGTTGATGAGGTGGTCCGCATAGCCGAACAGGAAGATGATGCCGATGGCGAAGCTGTACGCAGCAGTGAGGCTGGCGAGGGCGACGCTCCAGTTGTGGCGGCGGCGACCGGTGCGGAAAAGGCCTATGGCGGAGGCGGCCATGAGGGTGTTCATGATCAGCAGTCCGAGCAGGAAGACGGCGAGGCCGAGGAGCCCGCGGCGGACGCCTCCCAGGCTGGAGGCCATGAGGAACAGGGCGAGCTGGCTTGGGGTTTCCGCACCGAGGCCGTGAATGATGCCGATGAGGAAGCAGCCGGGGTCGTTGAGGTCGCGAGGGGTGGCTGCGGAGACGGGGGTGGGGCTGCGGGTGATCCAGCCGTGCGCCCGGCTGTGGAGCCAGGCGGTGCCGGAGAGCAGGAGCGAGGCGCGGGTGCGGGGGAGTTCGCGTCCGCGGCTGCGGAGCAGCGTGCCAAAGACGTACACGGCGAGCAGGATGAGGGTAAGGCCGACCAGGCGCTCCGCCCAGCGGTCCATACCGGCGGGCAATGCGAGCTGAAAGCCGATGACGATGCCGCCGAGGATGGCGACGGTGGTGGCATGGCCGAGCGCATACATGAGGCAGAGGCGCATGGTGCGGGCCGGGCTGGAGCCGGTCCCGGCGATGTCGGTGATGGCGGCGATGTGGTCGTAGTCGAAGCCGTGACGGAAGCCGAGGAGAGCGCAGGAGACGAGGACGAGGGAAAGAGAGGTCATGGTGGAGTTCGGGACGTTCCGGGCTCGCCTTCCAGTCTAACGTCAATGGCTTAGACGCAAAGTGTGCACAGAGAAGCCCGCGACGTTTGCGGGGTCGCGGGCTCGGGACGACAGGCAGGTTGTTTTACCCGGCGAGCTCAGGTGGGAGGGTGAGGAGAGCTCCCCAGTTGAAGCCCATTCCGAAGGCGGCGAAGACGACGGGGGCGGTGAGGGGGGCGTAATTTGCGGCGCGCCACTCGGAGGCCGCGATGAGCATGGAGGCGGAGCTGGTGTTGCCGTAACGTTCGATGTTGGAGAAGAAGCGCTCGGCCGGGGCTCCGACGGATTTGGCGATGCGCGTGATGAGGTTGAGATTGGCCTGATGGAGCAGAAAAACGGCGACGTCGGTGGGTGCGACGTGCTGGCGGATGAGGAGTTCGGCGATGGCTTCGGGCATGCGCCGGGTCGCGTGGCGGATGACGACAGCACCGTCCATGTGGATGCGTCCGGAGTGGATGGCGAGGACGTCGGCGGAGACGCCGTCGGTGTGAAGGCAGGTGTCGGCGATGTGGGCAAAGCCGGAACCGGGGGAGACGAAGGCGGCTCCGGCTCCGTCGCCGAAGAGCATGGCGGTGCTTTTGCCTTCGGGGGTTGGGTCGATGCGGCGGGACATGATCTCGGAGGCCACGACTAGGATGTTGCCGGTGGAAGGAGCGAGGCGTGCGGCGAGGACGAGCGCGGCGAGCGAGCCGGCGCTGCCGATGGGGAGATCGAGCGCGGGGATTCCGGGGAGGCCAAGGGATGCGGCAATTTCGCCCGCGGGGCCGGGACAGTAACGCTCGGGCGAGCCACTGGCGACGAGAAGCATTTGAACGTCGGTGGGGTCGGCGGCTGCGTTGGCAAGGCAGTTGCGGGCGGCGGCGACACCCAGGGAGGCTACGGTGTCAGACGGGCCGGCGTAGCGGCGCTCGCGGATGCCGGATTGCGAGAGGATCCAGTCGGGATCGACCCCGAGGGGACCGGCGAGCTGGTCGTTGGTGACGACGCGCTCGGGGACGGCGTGGCCGAATCCGCGGAGAAAGCTCATGGGCTTATTTCTTTTTGCCGTCGACGTACTGCTCGATGCGGGTGAGAGTGTCGAATTTCCGGGCGGAGATGTCGGAGTCGGGGACGGTGATGCCGAACTCTTCCTCCAGGCCGAGAACAAGGTCGTTGAGGGAGAAGGAGTCAAGCAGGCCGGAGTCGAAGAGGCTCTCGTCCGGTTTCGGGGTGATGGGCTTTTCGGCTACGGCCTGAAGGACCTTGATGACTCCGGGGCGGGTTTCCATGGATGGCTCCTTGTAGGTAGGACAGGCAACCGCGAGCAGAAGCAGAACCCTGATGGCATGCAGGCGATGGCAGAAGAGCTTCGGGCGGAGCTTCTATTGCGTAGACGGTGATGAGGCTGGGTTGGATGGTTGGGTGGTGGCAGTTTGGCCGTAGCGGGTGTAGGCGGCGAGCAGGTCGGCGTAGAGGGCGTCGGCGAGAGTGCGGTATCCGGCGCCGGTCAGGTGGGTGTGATCGGGCTGGGCGAGACCTCCGGATGCCCAGCGGAGCATGGCTCCAGGTCCTCCCATGCGGGCCTGTTCATCGTAAAAGGCGCATTCTCCGGTTTGGCAGGCTTCGCGCTGGATCTGGTTGATGCGCTCCGTGCCGCTGAAGGTCTGCCAGGAGGAGACGGTGTGCCGATGGCGTCCGCGCCCTACGGTGTAGCCCGCGGTGCGGACGGCGCGGTCATACGGGCCGAGCACCAGGATGCTCGCGGAAGGGACCACCTGGTGGAGAAGAGCGAGGATGCGGTGGAACTGCGCGGTGTACTCCTCGGTGTGGGTGCTGATGTAAACGGCCTCGTTCGTTCCGTAAGCGAGGACGATGAGGGCTGGGTCGCGCTGGCGGAGGTAGTCGGCGAAGATGGGCTGATTCCAGCGAAGAATGAGGGGGGCGACGGCCCCGTTCAGGCCGAGGCACTCGTAGGTGACGCCGGGCTGCTCGGTGACGAGGCCGAAGAGGCGGACGGGGGCTCGGTCCAGCGTGGTGAGCTCGATGTCGTGGAAGCCGGGGGTGCAGGAGTAGGTGAGGGTGCCTGCGGGATCGGTGCCGGTAATGCCGGAACCTGTGTCGATCTCCGAAACGGGGATGCTGTCTACGGTGAGCTGCATGCGCCCTCCTCCGGGCTGGCGGAGGTATTCGACCTGGAGGGTGGTGCAGGTGGTGGAGAGGGTGATGGCTTCGCCGGGGCGGGAGGTGGAGAGACTGATTCCGCCGAGGCCCAGTTCGCCGTTGCCGAGCTGGGTGAAGTGATTTCCTTCGGTGGTCCAGCCAGGGGTCTGAGAGCGGGCGGAGCCGGCGAGGTGGTAGCCGGCGAAGGGGTGGCCGGGATACTGAAAGCCGAGGCCTCCGTTGCCGAAGTGGGCCTGGAGATGGGCGCGGACGTCGCCGGTGAAGATGTCGGCGGCGGTGTGGGAGTCGCCGAACTGGAGGACGCGGACGGTGTCGGCGAGTTGAGGAACGGAGCTTTTCGCGTCAGGATCGGCGGCGGGGTTGGCGCGCTGGCTCTGCTGGGCGGCGAGGGCCTGGAAGAATGGGGCGAGGGCTTGTGGATAGAGAAATGGATGGGCCGGGGCGGGAGGCAGCAGCGCGAGCGGATCGTGGGCGTTGCCGGTGGGGGTCACCTCGGGAGGCGGAGAGACGGCGTAGCTGGGGGTGAGCTCGGCGGGTGCCTGGGGAGTGTGTGGGGTGGTGTAGCGGTGGAGCTCGGCTCGTGTGGGAACGCGGGTTTTGCTATGAGACTGGTGGGCTGCGGACGATTGGGTGTGTGCGCGGAGTTTGTGCGTGGTGGTGGGTTTTCCGCGCTGGGGAGATGCGGTGCGCTTCCTGGGGTGGGTAGTGAGAGCCTCCGCGCTCGTGGCGAGGAGCAGACAAAGTATCAGCACGAGCAGGACAGGCGGTGTTTTCTCGAAGTAGGCGGTGCGGGCGGTGGCAATCATGCGTGCTAGGGGGTTTTCTCCGGCGCCACCGGAGCGGCTGTTTTTTCGGTTGGCGTGGGCTGGGCGGCGGTGCGCCGCATGTATTGATCGTATCCGACCGACAGGTCTTTGACGAAGAGCTCGGCGACGATGGAAGCGCCCTGCGGGGTGGGATGGATGAGGTCGCCGGCGACCAGGCGAGGGTGGCCGGTGTACCAGCGGGCCATGGTTCCCTGGCCTCCCATGGCGTCGAAGGTGTCGAAAAAGGCGCAATGGAGCTCGGCGGCAACGCGGCGCTGGATTGCGACGAGGCGGGGGATGGTGTCGTAGGTTTCGATCTCGTCCACGCCGGCGCGGCGGCCGCGGTCCATGGGACTCATGACCAGGACAGGGACGTCGGGCAGGGCGGCTCGGATGCGGGCGATGCTGGTGCGGAGCGTGGGCTCGTACTGCTTGTCGACGTAGGCACCGAAGCCGCTTTCGTTGGTGCCGTAGTTGATGACGACGAGGTTGGGCTGCGTGTGCTGGAGCTCGGCGGCCCATGCAGAGGCGTTGAAGCCGGTTGAGAGGACGGAGGTGGAGGCTCCGTTGAGGCCGAGCGAATCGTACAGGACGCCCGGGCGACCGGTGCGGAGGTCTTCGCCGAAGAGCTCGACCTTGCCTTCGGCCTTGAGGTCGATGACTTTTGTGCCGAACGGCAGCGCTTCATCCTGCCAGTCGGGCGCGGAGGTCGAGCCGCCGGTGTCGATGAGGGCGATCTGCCGGCCGTCGGCCATGAGCTGGACGGTCCCGCCGCCGGGCTGCGCGAGAAAGCTTACGGTGATATCGGTCTGGTCGGGTACTTTGAGGGTGATGTGGCTGCCTGCTCCGGAGTCGCCGGTGAAGGACGCTCCGCCCAGGCCGTAGACCTCTTCATGGCCCTTGCCGACGGCGGTGGAGATGGTCCAGTCGTGGTCGGCGAGATCGACGCCGTCGTGTCCATACCAGGCCCAGGGCTTGCCGGTGAGAAGGTAGCCTCGGCCGGCGTCGCCGAAACGCTGCTGGAGCAGGGTGCGGACCTGGCCGGTGATGAGGTCGGCGGTGGTGGGGGAGTCACCGTAGTGGAGGACGGTGACGACTTCGGGCGGAACAGTCTGGCGGTTTGTCTCCAGGCGGTGCAACGCGGCGAAGAAGGGGTCGAGGGCACCGGAATCGTCGATGAGGAATGCGGAGATGGGCTCCCGCGCTCCGGGGGCCGCGTTGACTTGCTGTATGTGGTTGAGCTCGCCCCCCTGCTGGGGTGGAGGGATGGGGACCGTGGGCGCAGGAGGGTGACGCCAGAGTGAGATGTGTGCGGCCTGCGGGAAGATTGCGGGACTGATGCCATCGGTGGGCTGGAAGTGGCGGTAGGCGGCCAGGATTACGACGAAGGTGGCTATGGCGAGGGCGGTTTTGAGGGGGAAGTGCGTGCGGGGAGCCATGGCTAGAAGCTCCCGTAGATAAAGGTGGCGGAGCCTCGTCCGGCGAGGGCTTGGAGGAGAACCACGAGGGCGGCGAGCGCGGTGCCCTGCGCCCAGAAGGGCATGCGTCCGAGGAGGTTGGCGCTGGAGTCGAGCAGGCGAAGGGGAAGGCCCTGCAGGATGGCGGCGGCGGCGAGGACGGCGAGCAGCATGGGGGTCAAGTTGCCGTGCGACCAGGTGTTCGAGGCGAGGCGGCCGAGCATGTCGGATGCATTGGCGAGCGAGGAGGCGTTGAAGAAGACCCAGGTGAAGCAGACGAAATGGAAGGTGAGCAGCCCGGCCGCGAGCTTGCCGCCGGGGATGGGGGGCTTGCCTTTGCGGGTGTTTTTCCAGATACGGACTACAGCGAGAGCTACGCCGTGGAGTGCTCCCCAGACGAGAAAAGTGGTCCAGACGCCGTGGGAGACGTGCCACAGTCCGCCAAGAATCATGGTCACGATCACGGAATAGCAGTAGCTGAGGAGCGGGCGCTTGCGGCGGTTCTGCGGAAGACGCTCCTGGAGGTAATCGCGGAGCCAGGTGGAGAAACTGGTATGCCAGCGGCGCCAGAAATCCATGAGGTTGAGGGCCATGTAGGGACGATTGAAGTTTTCCGGCAGGCGCAGGCCGAGCAGGAGCCCGACGCCGAGCGCGATGTCGGTGTAGCCGGAGAAGTCGAAGAAGAGCTGGAGGGCGTAGCCGTAGACGGCAGCCAGGGTTTCCAGCCCGGAGTAGAGGGTAGGGGTGTCGAAGACGCGGGTGACGAGGTTTTCCGACAGATAGTCGGCGATCAGAAGCTTTTTGACCAGGCCGATGCCGATGAGCAGAAGGGCTCGGCCGGCGAGGTCGGCCGAAAGCTGCGGGGGACGGACGAGCTGGCGGAAGAAGTCGTGCAGGCGCAGGATGGGGCCGGCGACGAGAGTGGGGAAGAAGAGCGCGCCGGCAAGGTAGGCCAGGAGCGAGGGTGCGGGGAGGGCGTCGTCTTCGCGGCGGTAGAGGTCGACGGTGTAGGTGAGGGACTGGAAGCAGTAAAACGAAAGCGACAACGTCAGGAGCCATGAGAAGCGGTCGCCGGTGACGATCGAGACGATCTTGCTCGAGAGCAGAAGCGCGAGGTTGAGCGCGATGGAGGTGAGAAGAAGGAAATTGCGGGCGCGGGTACCGGTGGTGGCCCGGGCGAGGCTCTTACCCAGGGCGAAGTCGGCTGCAGCCGCGATGGGAAGCAGAAGGTAAAGCGCACCGAACTTGGAGAGAAAGAAGAGATTGGCGACGACGAGGACGAGGTATCTCAGCCTGGGTACGGAAGCCGAGGCCCAGAACAGGAGCCAGACTGCAAGGAAAAATACGAAGAACGCGGGAGTGCTGGAAAGCATCAAGGGTGACTCGGGCGGCGGAGTCGCGGGTCGCTCGCAGGTTCAGCGTAACCGGCCTGACGGCCGGGACCATTGACTCCCGTGATTCCTGCGAAACGAAACACGCAACTGCCGCCCAACGAAGTTACTGAGAGATACTCGCCGAATTCGCTGCGACCCGGTCGCGGCGGTTATTCATCTTCTTCGTCCTCATCTTCGTCGTCCAGATCGTCATCGTCGTCCTCGTCGTCGTAGGCGGGCTCCTCTTCTTCTTCGTCTTCTTCGTCTTCCTCGTCGTCATCTTCCAGATCTTCGGCGTCTTCCTCGTCGTCGTCGTCTTCGAGATCGTCGTCCTCGTCGTCGTCATCCTTGTCAAGATCGTCGTCGTCTTCGAGGTCGTCGTCGGCGTCTGCCTTGGCGGCCACGTCGAGGTTTTCACTGCTGGCATGTTCGGTCGGGTTGGAGGGTGCGCCGGCTGGCTCGAAGTCGGCGGTTGCGTCCTCGCCCACTTTGCGGAAGTCGTCCTGGTACTCGGCGTCGTTGGTGAAAGCCATGGTGTTGTCTCCTGTGCCACTTTCTCACCCGTTGGATGCAGCGAGGGGAACGGGGTTAGCCGGTGAAAGAGCAGATTCGCAATGGCGGATGAGAAATGTAAGAAGGGGTGGTGCGCCCGAGAAGATTCGAACTTCTGACCTACAGCTTCGGAGGCTGCCGCTCTATCCAGCTGAGCTACGGGCGCGTGCACTTAGTTTAGCATCAGGTACGGATGCGCAGCTATTGAGCTGACGGTCCGGAATCGCGGGAGTTCTACCTGCTGCGGTTCCACCTTGTTGCTTTGAAAGTGAGATTTTCGATGTCCTTGCGTTCTTTTGCCCTGCTTGCCGGTGGCCTGATGTTTGCGGGCGCGGCCGTGGCCCAGAAGCCTCTGCTTAGCCCGGCTGCCAGCGCCAGCGTCACGCTGGCCGGCCAGACGATCAACATCAGCTACAACGCTCCTTCGCTGCGTGGACGGCATGTGGGCGGGCCGGAGATCGTGCCCTACGGGCAGGTTTGGCGGACGGGGGCGAACCCGGCTACGTCATTGACGACGCCGGTGCCGCTGCACATCGGCACCCTGCTGGTGCCAGCCGGAAATTACACGATTTATACGCTTCCGGAAAAGGGCAAGTGGATGCTGATCGTGAACTCGGAGACGGGGCAGTGGGGAACGGTGTACCACCAGGACCGGGATCTTGGGCGTGTGGAGATGAAGTCGCGTACGCTGCCGAGTGCCCAGGAGGTGATGAGCCTCTCGTTTGAGGACATCAAGAAGGATTCCGCGGAGCTGCACGTGCGTTGGGATACTTCGGATGAGTTTGTGAAGGTATCGACGCCGTAAGAACAGGCGACTGCCAGAACAGGCTACTGCCAGAACAGGCAAAGTCCAGGGACCAGGGACCCGCACCTCATGCGCGCGGTCAGGCCGCACTTGCGGAGCGCGTAAAGGAGGCCGGTCTGGCAGGTGCTTTCAGGGCAGGCCTGGGCCGAGCTCCGTGTGGACGGTGAAGGCGGCGTCCAGGGCTCGTTTGCTCAGGTGTTCCGATCGTTGGCCGATACCGCTCACCACTCTTTGGCGGCGGTATCGGCTTGTACGGGTTCGGGAGCGATAGGAGCCTTCCAGCGGAGGATGGGTTTGCGCGCGGCGGTGGTTTCGTCCAGCCGCTGCAGGCGCGTGGTGTGTGGGGCTGTTTTGACCAGCTCGGGGTTTTCGGCAGCTTCCCGGGCGATCTGCTTCAGCGCGTCGATTAAGAGATCGAGCTCTTCGCGCGACTCGCTTTCGGTGGGCTCGATCATCATGGCACCCGACACGACGAGCGGGAAGCTGACGGTGTAGGCGTGGAAGCCGTAGTCGATGAGGCGCTTGCCCATGTCGCCGGTCTTGACGCCGTTGCGGGCCTGCAGCTTGTCGGAGAAGACGACCTCATGCAGTGATGGGCGTGTGAAGGGGAGCTCAAAGGTGTCCTTGAGCTTGGCGCGGATGTAGTTGGCTCCGAGGACGGCGTCTTCGGTGGTTTGACGAAGGCCGTCCGGACCGTTGGCGAGGATGTAGGCGAGCGCACGGACAAACATGCCGAAGTTGCCGTAGAACATGCGGACGCGGCCGACGGAGCGCGGACGGTTGAAGTCGAGAGCGAGCAGGCCGCCGGGCTGGCGGACGACGACGGGTTTGGGGAGGAACGGCTCAAGGATTTTCTTTACCGCGACCGGGCCGGAGCCTGGGCCGCCCCCTCCATGCGGGGTGGAAAAGGTTTTGTGCAGGTTCAGGTGCATGACGTCGACGCCGAAGTCGCCGGGGCGGGCTTTGCCGACGAGCGCATTCATGTTGGCGCCGTCCATGTAGAGCAGGGCACCCTTGGCGTGGAGGATTTCGGCGATGCGCGCGATATCGGACTCGAAGACGCCAATGGTGGACGGATTGGTGAGCATGAGGGCGGCGGTGTCTTCGTCGACCATGCGCTCGAGCTCTTCGAGATCGACCATACCCTCCCTGTTGGATTTGAGGTTGGCGACCTCGTAGCCGACCACAGCGGCGGTGGCGGGGTTGGTGCCGTGCGCGGAATCTGGGACGATGACCTTTTTGCGGGGATTTCCGTTGGACTCGTGGAAGGCGCGGACCATGAGGATGCCGGTGAACTCGCCGTGCGCGCCGGCCGCGGGCTGCAGCGTGATGGCGTCCATGCCGGTGATTTCGATGAGGGCTTCTTCGAGGGTCTGCATAATCTGCAGACAGCCCTGCGAGAGCTCGGCGGGCTGGTAGGGATGGGCTTCGGCGATGCCTTCCAGACGCGAGACGGCCTCGTTGACGCGTCCGTTGTACTTCATGGTGCAGGAGCCGAGCGGGTACATTCCGAGATCGATGGCGTAGTTCCAGGTGGAAAGGCGCGTGAAATGCCGGATGATTTCGATCTCGGAGAGCTCGGGCATGACGCCGAGGCCGTCGGTGCGGAGCGCGGGGCCGAGCAGGCGTCTGGGGTCGACGGCGGGGACGTCGAGCTCGGCGAGGCGATAGGCCTTTTTGCCGGGGGAGGACTTTTCGAAGATCAGACCTTCGTTCTGGTTGGTATGGGTAGTGGCTTTTTTCGGGGTGCCGACGAAGGGTGCGTCACTCATGGTGTTAGCTCCCGGAGACCGCGTCCGCGGCTTTATTGGCTGACTTGTCCAGCGTTCCTTCGAGCACGGCGACGCCGACCAGCGCCACGCCGATCAGCGCCGCACGAAAGGCCATCGTTGTGCCGGTTTTCGACCGTGCTACCCAGACGGAAGCCGGGATCAGAAGCAGACCGAACAGCGCCAGTTGGCCAAACTCTTCGGCTTCGATGAGAAGTCCGTTGGTATCGCTCATTGTGTTCTCCTTGGTGGTTGGTGTTAGAACACGACGAGGGGTTCGCCGCTCGCCTGAAAATGTCCTGCTTCGGTTACGTCCAGGTCTTCCTCGCGAAGGGAAAGCCGCAGGATGACGCCGTCTTCAAACTGGAGTTCGAGTGCTTCGCCGGGCTCGAGGGTGGCTTCGGAGATGTCTTCGCCGATTTCGGCGCAGAGCATGTCGCGGTAGCCTGGTTCTCCGAAGCCGTAGGAGCCTTCTTCCCGGAAGATTTCGGGCCACGCGAAGAGGGTAAGGAGGGGGCCGTTGAAGTCGAGCTGCAGGTGCTCCGCGATGAAGACGACGCTTGCGAGTTCCTGGCCGACGAGATCAGTAAAGGCCATCTACGCGCGGGCTCCGGCGAGTTCGGGTTCGTGAACTGCGATGAGAGCTTCGGCGGCGGAGTCCATTTGTTTGCGGGTGGTAACCTCGGTGGCGCACCAGAGGCTGGCCCCGGGGCCGAGCTCCGGGTACCAGTGGGCAAGGGGAAGGCCGCCGATGATCTTTTCTTTGAGCAGCTCGGCGTTGGCGGCTTCGGCTCCCTGCTTCAGGTCGAGGACGAACTCGTGGAAGCGGGGTGCTCCGTCGAAGAGGACCTTACCTTTGTCTGCGAGGACGGAGCGGAGATAGTCGGCCTTGGCCAGGTTGTGCTCGGCGAGCTCGCGCATGCCTTCTTTGCCGTAGACGGTGAGGAAGATGGTGGTCATGAGCGCGACAAGGGCCTGGTTGGTGCAGATATTCGAGGTGGCCTTTTCGCGGCGGATGTGCTGCTCGCGGGTGCTAAGGGTGAGGACGAAGCCGCGTTTGCCGTTGATGTCTTTGGTTTCGCCGATGAGCCGGCCGGGCATCTGGCGGAGGAATTTTTCCTTGCAGGCGACGACGCCGCAGTAGGGGCCGCCGAAGGAAAGGGCTACGCCGAAGCTCTGGGCTTCGAGTGAGACGATATCGGCCTCTTTGGGCGGGGCGACGATGCCGAGCGAGACAGCTTCGGCGATGGAGACGATGAGCAGCGCGCCTTTGGCGTGGGCTAACTCGGCGATGGCGGCCACGTCTTCGATGGTGCCGAAGAAGTTGGGGCTCTGGATGAGGACGCAGGCGGTGTCGGGGGTGATGGCGGCTTCGAGCGCGCGCATATCGACGCGTCCATTTGAGGCGTAGCCGACTTCCGACAGGGGAATTTCCTGGTGGGTAGCGTAGGTGCCGATGACCTCGCGGTACTCGGGATGGACGGTGCGGGCGATGACGGCGGCGTTGCGCCCGGTGACGCGGACGGCCATCATGATGGCTTCGGCGGCACCGGTGGATCCGTCGTACATGCTTGCGTTGGCGATCTCCATGCCGGTGAGCTCGCAGATCATGGTCTGGAACTCGAACATGGCCTGCAGGGTGCCTTGCGCGATTTCAGGCTGATAGGGCGTGTAGCTGGTAAGGAACTCGCCGCGCTGGACGAGGGAATCGATAATGACGGGCTTGTAGTGGCGGTAGACGCCGGCACCGAGAAAGCTCGCATAGCCGGTGGCGTTCGCTTCGGAGTAGGCGCGGAAGCGGTCGATGATTTCGGATTCGCCGTGCTGGCGGGGAACGTTAAGATCGCGCGTCAGCTGGAACTCTTCGGGGATGCTTGAAAAGAGGTCGCCGATGGATTCGGCGCCGATCTCGGCCAGCATTTCCTCACGGTCCCGGGGGCTTTTGGGGAGGTAGCGCATGCTTAGTGTCCTGTCTCTTCGCTGACAAAGGTCTCGTAGGCGGCGGGGTCGAGCAGCGTGTCCAGGCTCGCGAGCTCGGCGGGATCCTGGAGCTCCATTTTGAAGAGCCAGGTGCTATTGGCTTCGGCGTTGATAGTTTCGGGGGTGCCCGTCAGGTCTTCGTTGATCTCGGTGACGGTGCCGGAGGCGGGGGCGTAGAGGTCGCTGACGGCCTTGACGGATTCGACCGAGCCGAAGATTTTACCGGCGGTGAGGGTGTCGCCTACCTTGGGCAGTTCGACGAAGACAATGTCGCCGAGGGAGTGCTGGGCGTAGTCGGTGATGCCGACCGCGGCGGTAGGTCCGGAGGGGTCGAGCCACTCGTGGGTCTTGGTGTACTTGTATTCAGCCGGGTAGGGCATGGGACTTGCTCTCCTGTGTCGATGGTAGACGCTATGCCAGCGTTGCGGCGGCGGTTTTTTTAGGTTTGCGGTAGAACGGTGTCGGTACGACCTGCGCTTTGACCAGAACACCTCGGATTTCGACGGCGAGCTCCGTGCCGGGCTCGCTCAAGGCGGGCGGGACGTAGGCGAGGGCGATGTTCTTTTTGACAAAGGGGCCGGGGGAGCCGCTGGTGATCTCGCCGATGCGCTCGCCGGCGAGGGTGCAGACGGGATAACCGTCCCGTCCGATGCCCCGATCAATCATTTCCAGGCCAACGAGCTTGCGCTTGGGGCCGCCTTCAGCCTGGATCTTTCGGAGCGCCGCGGCACCGACGAAATCCGTGCCTTTGTCGAGCTTGCAGTAGCGTCCGAGGCCGGCTTCGAAAACGTTAATGGAATCGGAGATTTCGTGTCCGTAGAGGGCCATGGCGGCTTCGAGCCGGAGCGTGTTGCGGGAGCCGAGGCCACAGGGGACGATGCCAAACTCGGCTCCGGCGGCGAGGACTTCCGCCCAGACCCGGCTGGAGGTGGGCTCGTCGGACGGGATATAGATTTCGAAGCCGTCCTCGCCGGTGTAGCCGGTGCGGGCAATCATGACGTTGTGGCATCCGCAAACCTGGCCCCAGGTGAACCAGTAGTTTTTGATCTTGCTGAGATCGGTAGAGGTGAGCTTCTGGAGCGTGGCTTCGGCGAGCGGACCCTGGATGGCGAGCTGGGTGTAGAAGTCGGAGAAGTCGTTGATGTGCACGCCGGGCATGGAGCCGATCTGCCTGCGGACCCAGGCCACGTCCTTGTCGCGGGTGCCGGCGTTGATGACGATGAGGAAGTCGTTGTCGGAGAGCTTGTGGAGGACGACGTCGTCGACAATGGTTCCATCGTCGTAGAGCATGGCGGAGTAGTGGGCCTGCCCGGTCTGGAGCGTGCTCGCGTCGTTCATCAGCAGACGCTGGACGGCGGCGAGCGAGCCGGGGCCGCGCAGCTGGATGTCGCCCATGTGGGAGACGTCGAAGAGGCCAACGGCGGAGCGTACGGCCATGTGCTCGGCGACGAGGCCGGCGTACTGGACGGGCATGTGCCATCCGCCGAAGTCGACCATTTTGGCCTGATGGTCGCGGTGAGTCTGGTTCAGGGCGGTGCGGCGAAGCTCTGCGAGGGGTGCTACGGATTGGGTGTCTACCTCTGCCATGCATCCAGCGTAGCACCCCGGCCGGAGCTTGGAACAGGCAACAAAAGGAACGCACAATGCGCTAAGAGAGTAGGCACGGACGCCGGGAAGGCGGTGTGCGCTCTGTGGGTTTTTCTTTGCGATTGGGTGTTTGTCTTCGTTGCCTGTTCAGGGGCGGCGACGCAGCAGGACGGGGGAGAAGGTGATGAGGAAGGCCAGAGCTTCGAGAGCGACGAGCTGGACGGTACCGCGGCGCAGGACGGCGACGGTCCAGGTGAGCAGGATCCAGAAAGCCATGTCGGCGCTGGCGGCGACGTAAACCCAGTCCGAGAACTTGTGCTGGTCCGTGAAGAAGTTCATCTGGCGCAGGCAGGGGTACGGGGTGGCCGGGCTGAGGGTAAGGCGAAGCAGAAGCACGGGCAGGAGATTGACGGCGAGGACGACGGCGACCCAGGCTCCGGCCATGGCGGGGTGGCTGGGCTCGACCCACCAGGTGAGGGCTACCGTGAGCAGGACGTTGGCGGTCGCGCCGGCGTTGACCGCGGCAGGAAAGTGCAGCATGTCGCTGAGGCGGTCCATCTGGTTCAGGCGCTTTTCGCCGGAAGGGGTCTCTGCATCCATGCTGCCCAGTTTACCGTCTGATAGCGGGGAGACTTGACCGTATGAACATGGCTGGTGAATCGGTTTGGGACTATCCGCGTCCGCCCCGGCTGGAGCGGACTGTGCGGCGCATCCGGATGGTGCATGGGGGCGTGGTGCTGGCGGAAACGACGGAGGCACTGCGTGTGCTCGAAACCAGCCATCCGCCGGTGTACTACATTCCTTCCGGGCAGTTCGCGGCGGGGGTGCTGGAGCGGTCGCGGCGGAGGCAGAGCTTTTGCGAGTTCAAGGGATTGGCGACGTACTGGAACGTGCGCGTTGCGGGGGTTCCTGTGGTGGAGGATGCCGGATGGAGCTACGAGGTGCCGACGCCCGGGTTCAAGCGGCTCGCGGGGCATGTGGCGGTGTATGCGTCGCGTGTGGATGAGTGCTGGGTGGATGGGGAACGGGTGGTTGCGCAGCCGGGGGATTTCTACGGGGGATGGATTACGTCGGATCTGCGGGGACCTTTCAAGGGCTCGCCGGGGACGATGGGGTGGTGATCAGCGGGCGGGGATTTGCAGGCGTCGTTGAAGCTCGGCGTAGGAGCTGGCGGTGAAGGCTCCGGCCATGCGCCACGTGACGTTCCCCTCGCTGTCGAGCAGAAGGACGTAGGCGGCGTCGGGCCGGGAGTAGCCGGCGGCGGCTTTCCACTCGGCTTCGTGGTCGGCCACGGGGAGAAAGTGCATCTGGCCTTGCTGCGAGACGCCCTCCCTGATCTTGCGGGTGACAAATCCGCGGAGGAATCCGGGAACTTCGGCGAGCATGGCGACTTCGTAGTAGGCGAGGTCGGGCGACCCAAAGTAGTCGGCTCCCAGGCGTCGTCCCCAGTTGGTGACCTCGTCGCGCGCGGACTGGGAAAAGCCGATGACGACAACGCCGGGTTTGCCGTGGAGCGCGGCCGGGAGGACCACGGACTGGCCGGAAAGAAGCGTGCCCTGCGCCGGGGGGATACGGCCGAGAGCGCTCTGCGCGTTAGCCATGGCAGAGCTCAGAAGGGCGAACACTGACACAACGATGTGGGCCAGGAGGTTGCGTGGGTGGAAACGGCTCATCGCTTCAGGGTAGTGTCCGGTCGGGTATCCAATGCGGGCAAGCAGGTTATGTGGCGGCGCGGCTTTGATGGGGGCAACAGCCGAGGGGGTTCCGTTGGGCGGTGGCTTGAAATGCGGTCTGACGACGGCAAACCGCGATTCGGAGACCTGGCGTGTGCGGAAGACCGCGTGGGCCATTCAATGCGATGAAGCCGCGATGAATGGGGCACGGAGAACGGTGCGGGGGTTGGTGCGGCTCAGCAGCGGGGTCAGCGCGGCGGCGGTAAGCAGGTTGAGGATCAGGGCGGGGACTGCGGCGTACATGCCGCCGATGTGGGGGATGGGATAGACCGAGCTTTTCAGGCCGAGCGACCAGACCATGAGGCTGCCGGTGAGCATGCCGGTGAACCATCCGGCGAAGAGAGCCCAGGGATGCAGCCAGCGGGTGAACAGGCCGAGGACGACGGCAGGAAAGAGCTGCGCGATCCAGATGCCGCCGAGCAGCTGCATTTCAATCGCGTAAGGAGCGGGGAGGTAGAGAACGAAGACGAGTGCGCCGAACTTGACCAGAAGCGAAACCAGCCTCGACATGCCGGCTTCCTGCCGGGGGGTGAGCGGGGTGCGGGTGAACTCTCCCCAGAGGTTACGGGTGAACAGGTTTGAGGCGGCGATGGACATGATGGCGGCGGGAACCAGCGCACCGATGGCGACCGCGGACAGGCAGAAACCGGCAAACCAGCCGGGGAACATCCTGAGGAAGAGGAGCGGGACGGCCTGGTTGGTGTCTTTGGTGACGATGCCGGCGGCAAGGGCTAGGTATCCAAGCAGCGCGATCAGGCCGAGCAGGAGGCTGTAAGCGGGAAGCATGGCGGCGTTGCGGCGGATGGTGTTGGCCGAACTTGCGCTCATGACGGCTGTGGCGGTGTGGGGGTACAGCATGAGCGCGACCGCGGAGCCGAGAGCAAGGGTGGAGTAGGGAAGGAACTGCGCGGAGCGGAGCATGGTGGAACCGGGAGGCGTGTGCGCGGCAAGCGCCTGGCCGGCGACGGTGAAGATGTGCGCGTAGCCGCCGAGCCGGACGGGAAGCCAGAGGAGCGCGACGAGGACGACGATGTAGAGCATAGTGTCCTTGACGACGGCGATAACAGCCGGAGCGCGCAGGCCGGAGGACCAGGTGTAGGCGGCGAGGATGAGGAAAGCGGCGATCAGGGGCCATTCTCCGTGCAGGCCGAGCGCGGCGATGACGACGCGGATGCCCACCAGCTGCAGGGCGATGTAGGGCATGAGCGACAGGATGCCGGTGAGGGCGACGGCGAGGGTCAGAGGACGCAACCCATGGCGTGCCCGGACGTAATCGGCGAGGGTGACGGCACCGACCTGGTGGCAGGCGCGCCAGAGCCGTGGCATCACGGCCATCATGTAGGGGTAGATCAGGATGGCGTATGGCGTGGCGAAGAAGCCCATGGCCCCGGTGCCGTAAAGGGCGGCGGGCACGGCGATGACGGTGTAGGCGGTGTAGAGGTCGCCTCCGAGCAGGAACCAGGTGATCCAGGTACCGAAGCTTCGGCCAGCCAGGCCCCATTCTTCCAGACTATGGAGACCCCCGAGGGGGCGTCTCCAGCGCGCGGCGAGGAAGCCGGCGGCGGTGACGAGGAGAAAAAAGAGGCAGAACACGAGCAGGGCTGCGGATGGCACGCTGGGGATCTCTCCGGTATGGGGAATCTTAGCGGAGACGCGGCGGGATTGGTAGCGGAGGTGAACCCACTCATCGCGATGAGGCTGCGATGAATGGGGCACAGATGTCTGGGAGAGATGTTTGAAGCGCGGGCTAGTGGAGGCCGGGGCCGCCGTCCTGCCACTCGTAGACGACGACGCCGAGATCGTTGAGCAGCTTCATGGCTGCTTCTTCGTTGCCGCGGACCTGCGTGCGGGCGGAGGAGGGAATGTCGTGTGCTTCTTCGACCGCGACGACGCGTCCATAAGGCCAGGCGCTTTGCGGGATGGCGTTGATGGCGGCGGGCAGATCGGAGGTGCGGACGTTGAGGTTCTGGTGGCGCGCGCCGACCGGACGAAGCAGGCCACCGACGCCCAGGGTGCTTGGGTTGCTGTCCGCGATGGTGACGTGGAGGGTGACCATATTGCCCTGGATGGTGAGGTAGGGATTCTCCCAGGTGGTCAGGCTTTTGACGGCGAGATAGCGGCTCTTTGAGGGCGGGGGGATCTCGTCGATCTGCTGGCGGATGATGTCCATTTGCGCGCGCTGGTCAGCGGTGGCGTCGGGTCCGGAGGCGGCGTCCGGGATGCCGGCGCGGCAGCCTGCGAGAACCGGAACAAGGCTGGACAGAAGCAGCAGACGGAGGGTGACGAGAGGCGTGCGCACGGCTTTTAGCATATATGACGAAGGGGCCGGCCTGTTGCGCTGTCCGGCCGGGGGTCGGCCCGGGACGATACAATGGGAGGCATGATCAAGGGATTGACGGTGGTACAGGCGATTGGCGGGCCTGAGGAGTGGACAAAGCTCTCCGGGCTGATGGAAGCGATCGGATTCGAGCAGGGCAAGGGATGGCAGGATGGCGGCGGCAAGGGCTCGGCGTGGCTGGCTCCGGTGGGGAACCTGGAGCTGGTTGCGGGGCAGATGCCAGCGGTGCCGCGGCTGCTGATCGAGGTCACGCAGCTGGACCATGTACGGGATGCGGTGGCTCGGGCGCTTGGAGAAGCGCGGGTTTCCGCGAGCGAAGAGACGCATTGGAAGTCGCGGATGTTTACCGCGCGGCTTGCCGACGGTCTGGAGGCTGGGTTCTGGGAGTTCGATGTGCCGGCCGGGGAGGATGCGGTGGAAGGCGAACTGGGCGCGCAGGGGATGCGGTTTGCGGTGATTACGACGCGGTGGAACACGGTGATCACGGATCGGCTGCTGCAGGGCGCGCTCGACTGCCTGCGGCGGAGCGGGGCACGGCGGGATGACATTACGGTGATTCGAGTTCCGGGAGCGTGGGAGATTCCGAATGCCGCGAGGACGGTGGCCGAGGCGGGCGGGCACGATGCGATCGTGACGCTGGGCTGCTTGCTGCGGGGGGAGACGGCGCATTACGAGGCAATTTATAACGAGGTGGCTCGGGGGATCGGGCAAAGCCAGCAGGATACCGGCGTGCCGCATGCGTTTGGCGTGCTGACCTGCGAGACATTGGAGCAGGCGCTGGACCGGGCGGGGCTGAAGGCGGGCAACAAGGGATTCGAGGCGGCGAGCGCGGCAATCGAGATGGTGAACCTGAACCGGAAGCTGAAAATGCCGGCGGAGGGGAGCGTGCCGGTGGTAGACCTGTATGCCTCCGCCAATACGGCCGTGCACCAGAGCTGGGAGGACATTTAGCATGGGGACTCGACGGAAGAGCCGTGAACTGACCATGCAGATGCTGTTTCAGGGGGATCTGGGCAAGCAGACGCCGGAGCAGGTGCGCACGCTGTTCTGGTCTTCGGTGACGGACATCGACGATGAGACCAGGGGGTTCGCGGAGGACCTGCATCGCGTGGCGGTGAGCCGGGGCGCGGAGATCGACGCACTGATCGAGGAGCACTCGAAGAATTGGCGGCTGGAACGGATGCCGGTGGTGGACCGGAGCCTGCTGCGGGCGGCGATCGCGGAGATGCTTGGATTCCCGAAGACGCCGGCTGCGGTGGTGATCAATGAGTCGCTGGAAGTGGCCCGGCGATTTGCCGCCCCGGAGTCGGTGAACTTTTTGAACGGCGTGCTGGATGCGGTGGCGCGGGATTTGTTGAATGCTCGGCTGGGATAAAGGGCCGGTTGGATCAGAGGTCAGTTCAGTCCTGAGTCACGGCTCTCGAGAGTGAATACGACGGACCTTTGAGATGCGGAGGCCCAGTCCGCAAGGTGAATTACCGCTGAGAGAACGAACGCAAAGTTAGAAGTGACTTCTTTTCGTGCGCAGGACAGAAGAAGAACAAACGGCCCTTTACGCCCACAGCTACATTACCCTAGTTGCCTGTCTTGCGCGGTCTCTGGGCGAGCAGGTTGGGTGTGGCAATGCCTCCGTTGAAGCCTGGCAGGGCCGGCACGAGAGGCACGGCGAGTTCGGAGAAGGAGGAGACGCCGCGGGTGAGCTGGTGGACGAGATTGTCTCCCGTGGTGCCGACGTAGAAGGTGTTGTTGTCCGAGCTGAAGACGCCGGCTACCGGGGCGATGGGTGCCGCCTTGCCGGCCGCGGTCACGAGGGGGATGCTGGTGAGCGTGTGAGTGGAGGGAACATACTGCGGGACCGCCGCACCGGTGCCGGTGTAAGTGACCAGGGCGTACGCGGAGTCGGAGGTTGCGTTGATGGCAGTGATGGCTGTGGGAACGGCGACCAGGAAAGGAAGCGGCGCGGTGGGCGTGCTGGTAAAGGGGATGGGGCAGGCGCCGGACTTGGGTGCGACCCTGACGTCGGAAACGCCGGCCGCCGCCGAGGCGCCGAGAATGTGGACACCGTCATTGGTGGCGGCGAGACGGTCCGCGACCGCGGTAGTTACGTCAACCTGCGGGTACGGAGTATTGGAGGTAGTAATAATATTTCCACTGGTGCCCTGGTTGACGACCACGACCGGGCAGCTGGTGCGTCCGGTGACGGTTCCGGCTCCGTTGGCCAGGTAGACGCCCGCGCTGGGCACGGTCACGGCAAGATCGGTTGGCACGTTGGCGAGCGGCACGGGGGTCCAGCCGGTGAAGGTGGAGTAGACAAGCAGGCGTCCGTCCGTGGTGGTGATGTAGACGGTCTGCGAATCGGGGGACCACTGGGCGTGGGTGGCGACGCCGCCGTACTCGGTCTGGATAGAGGCACCGCTTCCAGTGAGCAGGTAGGTAAGCTTCTTGTTCGGATCGGTGTAGACGATCAGGTTGGAATCCGGCGAGACGGAGATGGCCGAGCCGGTGAGCGCGGGGTACTCCGCAACGACGGCGTTCGAGGCGGTGCTGAAGACCATGAGCTCGTTCGAAGTTCCCATGTAGATTGTGGTCTGGTCTGTGCTGAGAACAAGCGAGTTGGGTACGAAGGGCAGGCGGATAGCGGACCCCTGCGTGTTGACGGTGAAGTCGTAGGGCTGAATGTACTGAGAGCCTGTGCTGGCGACGTAGAGTACCGTGCTGAGGTTGGCGCCGGTGGAGGTGATTTGCACGGGGTTGGAGGTGACGGTGAGACCGTTGCCGAAGAGACCGATCTGGTTGACCGGTGCAGTGTTGCAGCTGGGGGGCTGGCAGATGGCAGTGATCGATGCGGCGCCGGGGAAGCTCGGTGTGACAAGGCCGGCCGCAACGGGAGTTGTTTGCGGGACGGTGGAGACGAACTCAAGCGACAGGTTATTGATCGGGTTGTTGTTGATGTCCTTGACGGTGGCGATAAAGGTTTGCTGAACGTTTTGTGCGACGGCGATGGGAGCGGTGGGCGCGGAGGTGCTGCCTGCCGGGGAAAGGACGATGGACGCCGGCGGGCAGGTGGCAAAGGAGCCGATCGAAGAGGAGGCGTTGGAGGTGGCGGCGTTGATCAGCGAGGCGCCCGGCTGCGTGGCGGTGGCAACGCCGTTCTGGTCGATGCTGACAACACTGCCGTTCTGCGGGCTGAAGGAGAGCGGGCCGACCAGGCAGGAGATGTTGGTGGTGCCGGCAAAGGTGCGCGCGCTAAGCTGGCCCTGGGCTCCCTGCGAGAGGCATGCGGTGCCGGTATAGGCGGGCGCGAGCGCGGCGGGTACGGTGGTCGTGGCGCAGGTGGCGGCGGTGTTCAGGTCGATACAATTACTGGCCGGGTCCGTATTGCAATTGCCTGAGGGCGCGCCGAGCACAATGCTGGTGACAAGCGGGTGAACGAAGACCGGGAGGGGATTCGAGACGACACCGGAGGAGGAAACGGTGACGTAGGCGACCCCGGAACGATTGTTGGAGGTGCAGACGGTGAAGTCGGGCACACCGCCGCCGGTGTTGCGGTTCCAGGTACCTCCGCAGATACGTCCGTTTGCGGGCTCGATGTCGACCAGGGTGAGGTCCGAGGAGCCGTAATTCGGATTGCTGGCGGAAACGGAGCTCCCTTTGCAGTCTGTTCCGGAGGGCGAGGAGACCTGGCCGATCTGGCCCTGGTTGAGGGAGATGCCGGTGAGCCGCGGCTGGATGGTGAGCGTCGTGAGCTGGCCGACGGCGGGGCCGGAATCATTGCCGTCGCAAAAAGTGGTCAGGGTCTTTTTCGAGCAACCGGCGATGGAGAAGCCGAAGGGCAAAGCGATAAACAGCAGGACGAGCAACGTAAGCAAACGACGCATGAAACCTCCCCGCCTTGCGCCTTCAGGCCGTTGCGGGCCGGGCAGAGACGGTGTCGAACCGGAAAGCCTTGGGATTTCCCACGCTTGAGTCTAAAAGCTCAGACAGGGAGAAGCAAATGGAGCCGCCTGTCCGTGCATCTGGACGCAGAGTGGGAATCCGGGTTAGACGGGAGGTACAGCGGGAAGGTTAGTGGGTTCAAACCACTCATCGCGTCGGCCGCGGTGAGTGAATCCACGGTTGGGACAGGTTATTGGGCGGCTGGGGTGGGGACAGCCGGGGTGCCTGCAGCGGGCATGTTCTGGGCGAACCAGGCGACTTCGCGGGCCTCCAGATCACGGATGTGGGCTGGATCGCGGAATCCGTGGCCTTCGTTGGGAAAGATGACGAGTTGGGTCTTGACGCCTTCGGCGCGGAGAGCGTGCCAGAACTCAAACGATTGCGGGGCGGGACATTCCCCGTCGCGGTCGCCGACGACGACGAGCGTGGGGGTCTTGACGCGCTTGATGAAGTTGATGGCGGAGGATTTGGCGTAGACGGCGGGATCGTCGTAGACCGTGGCTCCGAAGAACGGGACCATCCATTGATCGATGGAGTTCTCTCCGTAGTAGGAGAGCCAGTCGGAGAGACCGGCACCGGCGACGGCGGCGCGGAAGCGTGTGGTTTGAGTGACGCCGAACATGGTCATAAAGCCGCCGTAGCTCCAGCCCATCAGTCCTTCGCGCGTTTTGTCGATGGGCAGGCGGGCCTCGATGGAGTTCATGCCGGCTTCAATGTCGCGGAGGTCGCCATAGCCGAAGTCCTTGATATTGGCAGCGGTGAACCGTTCACCCTGGCCGAAGGAGCCGCGCGGGTTAGGGGCGAGGACGAAGTAGCCGAGCTCGGTCCAGACGTTGACGCCGAAGGGCGAGCCGGCGGAGGCGGAGGGGCCTCCGTGGACCTGGACGATGAGCGGGTAGCGCTTTGCGGCGTCGTAACTGGTGGGGTAGGTGAGCCAGCCCTGGACATTGAAGCCTTCGTTTTTCCATTCGACAGATTCGACACGCTCGGCGGGCTTGACGCCGGTATTCAGATGGGTGAGCTGGTGCAGGGCATTGGGGGCGCCGACGAAGATCTCTGGTGGCTGGGCGTGGCCGGATTCAACCATGGCGAGAATGCCGTTGTTCGAGGCTGCGATCGCGTTTTTGATGGGACCGCCAGAGACGGAAACCTCGCCGAGGTCCGTGGAGGCAATCTGCTTGCGGGTGCTGGTGCTGTAGTCGGTGAGAAGATCGTGTCCGCGGCGGTCCTGGACGAAGCCGACCGCATCCGGGCCGATCCAGGAGAACCAGGTGGGGGTGCCGTCGATATTCGGGGTGACGTCGGTCGGGGCGTTATTCGAAGCGTTCGCGGAGATGGTCCAGATGTCGCCTCCGGTGGATCCCTGGTCGGACATGAGGCCGCCGATGAAGGCGATGGTCTTGCCGTCGGGGGAGAAGCGGGGAACGGCGATCTGGAGGCCGTGCAGGGCTGTGGTGGTGGTAGCGGGGTCAAAGACGACCTTGGGGTCACCGCCTACGTCCCTCGCACTGCAGACGTATGTGGGGAAGCATGAGAGCAGGCCAGCCACGGCGCGCGTGTACAGCCTGGCGACCCACCAGTTGTTCTCGCCGGGAGGGTTTGCAGCGATAAAGGCGATTTCGCCCTGAGACGGCTGCGCAGGATTGAATTGAAATTCGTAGACGTGAAGACTTGAAGGAGTCAGGAAGGTGAAAGCGCCATCCTTGACTGCGACGCCGGCGACCCGCTGGACTTCGACGCCATCCTCACCCACGACGCCGGACCATGGCTTCATGGCCGCGAGCGCGCCGGCGGAGCGTGTCGCGTTATCGACGAAGAGGAAGGCGAGGGTCTTGCCGTCGGGAGAGAAGGCTGCCTGCTGGAAGAGGCCGGTGAGATGAGTGAGCTGACGGGTGGTGCCCTCGGCCCGGGAGTAGAGAAAGATCTGTTCCTGACCAGGTTTTTCTTCCTTGCTGGTGCAGGTGGAAGTGAAGGCAAGGGTCTGGGAGTCGGGGCTCCAGACGGGGGAGCCGGAGGAGCAGTTGGTCGTGCCGGCGACGCTGACGAGCTTGTCCGTACGCTCACGGGCGGCGGGATCGGGGTCGGCGACGTTTATGAGATGGAGCTGGGCGCCCTCTCGGGAGCGCATGGCCCAGGCAAGGGTGGTGCCGTCCGGCGAAAGGGCAAGCTGGCCAGGGACCCGAAGCGAGAGCTGTTTGGCGTGAATGGCGGCGAGGCGCGGGTCGGGGTTCGCCAAGGGGCTCATGACGGCCGGGGAGCCGGACTGGGCGAGCGCGGAGGCGCAAACGAGGAGCGAGGAGGCAAGGAGGGCGCAACGGCGGAACCCGATCATAGGGAAACGGTAACACGCAACCAGCAGGCATAAGGACGGCGAGAGAATTGGAATGGTTTCAGGGGAGGTGCCCTGTACCACAGGCGATGCCCGGTTGACTTCTCCGGCCCCTGTTGATACTCTTTGAAGGTTGCAGCGCTGTGTCCGTTTGCCGTAATGGCGATGGGTGGGCGACAACGGCAGTACCGCGAACGGATCAAGGTTCGCGGCCCTTCGCAAACTGGGACTGCGACACCCGCCTCCTCGGCTGGGCTATGTGGTTCGGACGAGCGAAACGGAGCCGGCCGGGTTCTACGCGGGAATCGCTAGAAGCTGAGTTTGGTCACCGTCGCCTGTGTTGACCGGGAACAGTCCCGGTGCGATTCAGCAGGGAACAATCTTTTGCGCGAGGCGTGTCAGCGTCCTCACGATTTCGTGCGTAGTGGCGCGAGATTGCAAAAAGCCCCGGAACTGTGCGTGCATGCGCTTGGAGCCGGCCAGAAAGAAGACTAAGGAGCATTACCAGTGCCTACGTTTCATCAACTCGTCAAGCAAGGCCGCACGCCGACCCGGTACAAGACTGCAAGCCCCGCGCTGCAGGGTTCTCCGCAACGCCGCGGTGTGTGCACGCGTGTGTACACGCAGACTCCGAAGAAGCCGAACTCCGCGCTGCGCAAGGTGGCCCGCGTTCGCCTGACCAACGGCATTGAAGTGACCACTTACATCCCGGGCATCGGCCACAACCTGCAAGAGCACTCGATTGTGCTGATCCGCGGCGGTCGTGTGAAGGATCTGCCGGGTGTCCGGTACCACGTGGTCCGCGGCACGCTCGACTCGGTTGGTGTGGCGAACAGGAAGCAGAGCCGCTCCAAATATGGAGCGAAGCGTCCCAAGGCCGCGGCGTCTAAATAGTTCCACGCAGCACAAAAGATGCAGGTTCAGCGGCTTGAGAGGTTTACGGCCCTGAAGGAAGAAGAGAAGAGACGATGCCGAGAAAAGGTTATATTGCGAAGCGTGAAGTTGCGCCGGACCCTGTGTATCAATCCACGCTGGTGACGAAATTTGTGAACAGCATGATGTGGGGCGGCAAAAAGTCGACCGCGCAGGGCATCTTTTACACTGCTATGTCCAACCTGGAGCAAAAGGGTGGCGACGAGGCGCTGAAGCTGTTCAAGAAGGCCATTGAGAACTGCAAGCCGCTTCTGGAGGTTAAGAGCCGGCGCGTAGGCGGCGCAAATTACCAGGTGCCGATCGAAGTGCTTCCGGAGCGTCGTACGTCGCTCGCGATTCGCTGGCTGGTGACCTATGGCCGGGCTCGCGGTGAAAAGGGCATGGTCGACAAGCTTACCGCCGAGCTGCTCGATGCGGCGAACGGACGTGGTGCGGCGATGAAGAAGAAGGAAGATGTTCATCGCATGGCTGAAGCAAATAAAGCGTTTGCGCATTATCGTTGGTAGTTGAAGCAGGGATTCAGGGCGTACTCAACAAGGCCTGAACGACAAGGTTGGAACCACCCGCAGCTGATGCTGCAGAGAAGAGATTGATCGTGGCACGCACTATACCGTTGAATCGTTGCCGGAATATCGGGATTATGGCGCACATCGACGCCGGAAAGACGACGACCACCGAGCGCATCTTGTTCTATACGGGCATTACGCACCGTATCGGCGAAGTGCATGAAGGAACGGCGACCATGGACTGGATGGAGCAGGAGCAGGAGCGCGGCATCACGATTACATCGGCCGCCACGACCTGCACCTGGAAGAACCAGCGCATCAACATCATCGACACGCCTGGCCACGTGGATTTTACTGCCGAGGTGGAGCGCTCTCTGCGCGTGCTGGACGGCGCGGTGGCGTGTTTCGACGCGGTCGCCGGTGTGCAGCCGCAGTCCGAGACGGTGTGGCGGCAGGCGGACAAGTATAAAGTCCCGCGGGTTTGCTTCATCAACAAGATGGATAAGGCCGGGGCGGACGCGGTGTATGCCACCTCGACAATCGTGGACCGGCTTGGTGCGCGTGCGATCCCGATCAATATCCAGATCGGCGCAGAAGCGAAGTTCCTCGGCGTCGTCGACCTGGTAACGATGAAGGCGATTCTTTGGCATGACGAGACGATGGGCGCGGAGTACTCGATCGAAGAGATTCCGGCCGACCTGCTCGAGACCGCCAAGGCCGCGCGCGCGGCGCTGATCGAAGCTGTTTCGGATTCTGACGACGAGATCATGAGCCTGTATCTCGAAGGCGAAGAGCCGACCGAGGCACAACTGAAGGCCGGCATCCGCAAAGCGACGATCGCGATGAACATCTTTCCGGTGCTGTGCGGTTCGAGCTTCAAGAACAAGGGCGTGCAGACGCTGCTGGACGCGGTGGTCGATTACCTGCCAAGTCCGCTCGATATTCCTCCCATGATCGGGCACGACCCAGACAACATGGAAAAGGAGATCATTCGCAAGGCGGACGACTCCGAGCCGCTGTCCGCGCTCGGTTTCAAGATCATGACCGATCCTTTCGTGGGTCAGCTGATCTTTATCCGGATCTACTCGGGCGTGCTGCGGACCGGCGATACGACGCTGAATCCGCGTACCGGAAAGACAGAACGCATTGGACGCCTGCTCAAGATGCACGCGAATAAGCGCGAAGAGATCACAGAGATCATGGCGGGCGATATCTGCGCGGCGGTCGGTCTCAAGAACCTGATTACCGGCGACACGATCTGCTCGGACCGCGCGCCGGTGGTGCTTGAGTCGATTGACTTTCCGAAACCGGTTATCGAAGTCGCCGTGGAGCCGAAGACCAAAGCCGATCAGGAGAAGATGGGCGTGGCGCTGGCGAAGCTCGCGCAGGAAGACCCCACCTTCAACGTGAGGACCGACGTTGATTCGGGGCAGACGATCATCGCCGGTATGGGTGAGCTTCACCTTGAGATCATCGTGGACCGCATGATGCGCGAGTACAAGGTCGAGGCGAATGTCGGTAAGCCGCAGGTGAATTACCGCGAGACGATCCGGTCGAACTCGGAGGCCGAAGGAAAGTACATTCGGCAGACGGGCGGATCAGGTAATTACGGCCACGCCAAGATCCGGATCGAGCCGAACGAGCCCGGCAAGGGGTACGAGTTCTCGAACGACACCAAGGGAGGCACGATTCCCAAGGAGTACATCAAGCCGATCGACCAGGGCATCCAGGAAGCCATGCAGGGCGGCGTTCTGGCCGGGTACGAGATGGTGGACATCAAGGTGTCGCTGTACGACGGTTCGTACCACGATGTGGACTCGAACGAAATGGCATTCAAGATCGCCGGTTCGATGGCGTTCAAGGAAGCCGCGCGCAAGGCCAAGCCCGTGCTGCTCGAGCCGGTGATGGCGGTTGAGGTAACGGTGCCCGAGGACTACATGGGCACGATCATCGGCGACCTAAACTCGCGGCGCGGGCGTATCGAGGGCATGGAGATGGTCGGCAACACACAGGCGATTCGTGCGAGTGTACCGCTGTCGACGATGTTCGGTTATGCGACGCACATGCGTGGCGCGACGCAGGGACGTGCGAACTATTCTATGCAGTTCAAGCAATACGAAGAAGCGCCCCGGTCGGTGTCGGAAGAGATCATCGCCAAGCAGACGGGCAAGGACAGGTAAGGTCGGGTCCATCTTGGACCCGACACAGACAGGACAGGCAATCGCAACGGACTTTGCTAAGAGGAGTTTCTTATGGGTAAGGAAAAGTTTGACCGGAGCAAGCCCCACGTCAACATCGGCACAATCGGGCATATCGACCATGGCAAGACGACGCTGACGGCGGCGATTACAAAGGTTCTGTCCAAGCATAATCCGCATAACAAGTTCCGTTCGTTTGACACGATCGACAACGCCCCGGAAGAGCGTGAGCGCGGTATCACGATCTCGACCTCGCACGTGGAGTACGAGACACCGAACCGGCACTATGCGCACGTCGACTGCCCGGGCCACGCGGATTACATCAAGAACATGATCACGGGCGCGGCGCAGATGGATGGCGCCATCCTTGTGGTCGCGGCCACCGACGGCCCGATGCCGCAGACCAAGGAGCACGTGCTTCTGGCGCGCCAGGTCGGTGTTCCGTTTATTGTTGTGTTTCTGAACAAGTGCGATGCGGTCGAGGACGAAGAGCTGATCGAGCTGGTCGAGATGGAGGTGCGTGAGCTTCTGTCGAAGTACGACTACCCGGGCGACGATACTCCGATTATCCGCGGCTCTGCGCTGGGCGCGCTGAACGGTGAAGCACAGTGGGAGACAAAGATCGACGAGCTCATGGAGGCGGTGGACAAGTTCATTCCGCAGCCGGAGCGCGCGGTGGACCTTCCGTTTCTGATGCCGATCGAGGATATCTTCTCGATCTCGGGACGCGGCACGGTGGTGACGGGCCGGATCGAGCGCGGCAAGGTCAAGGTGGGCGAGGCGTGTGAGATCGTCGGGTTTGGCGACACGCAGGCGACGGTGTGCACGGGCGTGGAGATGTTCAAGAAGCAGTTGGATGAGGGCCTTGCGGGCGATAACGCGGGTCTGTTGCTGCGCGGTATCGCGAAGGAAGCGGTGGAGCGCGGGATGGTTCTGGCCAAGCCTGGCTCGATCAAGCCGCACACGGAGTTCAAGGGCGAGGTGTATGTGCTGTCGAAGGAAGAGGGCGGACGTCATACGCCGTTCTTCAACGGATATCGTCCTCAGTTTTACTTCCGGACGACGGACGTGACGGGATCGGCGAAGCTTCCGGCGGGCACGGAGATGTGCATGCCGGGCGATAACATCCAGCTGGAGATCACGCTGCACACGCCGGTGGCAATGGAAAAGGGTCTGCGGTTTGCGATCCGTGAAGGCGGACGGACCGTCGGCGCGGGGACGATCTCGGAGATCCTCAAGTAGGTCGAAAATAACGAGGGCCGCCGACGGGTGTAGATGTCCATCCGCGGCGGACTACTCCAAACGTTCTTTGCATCAGGAAAGAGTTGAGCGACATGGCTGGACAGAGGATCAGGATTCGTTTGAAGGCCTACGACTATCGCGTGCTCGACACGTCCACGGGCGAGATCGTCGAGACGGCGAAGCGTACGGGCGCGCAGGTGGCGGGTCCCATTCCGCTGCCGACGATGAAGAACAAGTATTGTGTACTGCGTTCGCCGCACGTGGACAAGAAGAGCCGGGAGGCGTTTGAGATTCGCACGCACAAGCGGCTGATCGACATTCTTGAGCCCACGCAGCAGACAGTGGACGCATTGATGAAACTCGACCTTCCGGCTGGAGTGGACGTGGAAATCAAGACTGTTCAGAAGTAGAAGCGATTTGGACCGATGTAAGACCGGCAGTGCCCAGAGGGCATGATGAGGAAAGGGAATCAGCGATGTCAGTGACAGGAATTCTTGGTAAGAAGATTGGTATGACGCAGATCTTCGATGAGCGAGGCGACGTGCATCCGGTAACCGTGCTGAAGGCCGGCCCGTGCGTGATCACGCAGTTGAAGACGATGGCGAAGGACGGCTACGACGCGGCTCAGATTGGCTACGTTGACTTCGTGAAGGCTTCCAAGATCACCAAGCCCATGCAGGGACATTTTGCCAAGGCGAATGTGCCCCCTGTCAAGGTGATTCGTGAAGTTGCGATCGAGGGTGTGACCGGTGAGAATGGTACGGCCGAAGGCGAGGGCATCAAGGCCGGAGACCGCATCACGGTCGATATCTTCAACGACGAGCGATTTGTGGATGTGATCGGCACCTCCAAGGGACGAGGATTCGCCGGGGTCGTTCGGCGACATGGATTCGGCGGGGGACCCAAGAGCCACGGACATATGTTCCAGGTGCAGGGTTCGATCGGTGCGTCTTCGTTTCCTTCGCGCGTTTTCCCTGGCCAACGCATGCCGGGCCATATGGGCGATGCCCAGGTGACGGTGCGCAATCTTCGGATTCGCGGTGTTGATCTGGACGACAACCTTTTGCTTGTGGAAGGCGCGGTCCCCGGTCCTCGCGACGGGTTCGTGATGATCTCCAAGGCAAAGAGTCCGCCGCGTGAGCGTCGGGGGTTTGCCGGTGCGGCTACCAAGGATGCACTGAAGGCATCGAAGAAGGCCGCTCCCGCGAAGAAGAAGTAGGCGTAGGTGGCAGGACGCACCGCGCGCCTGCCATAGAGCATCAGGCGGACAAACATAGGGAAGGCCCGGGGCATCGATCGCGGGCGAGGGATTGCAAGATGGCGAATGTGGATGTAAAGAATCTGGGCGGAGAGAAGGTTGGCGATTTCGCATTGCTCGATGAGGTTTTTGCCGCCGGTATTAATGATGCGCTGCTGTGGGAGGCGGTGAAGCACTACCGCGCTTCGTTGCGGCAAGGAACGGCCTCGACCAAGACCCGCCGATCAGTCTCGGGTTCGGGCAAGAAGCTTTGGAAGCAGAAGGGTACCGGACGTGCGCGTATCGGATCGATCCGCAGCCCGCTTTGGCGCTCGGGTGGCACGGTACACGGACCGGTGCCGCGCAGCTATGATTATCAGTTTCCTAAGAAGAAGCTTATGGGTGCGCTACGCTCGGCGATTGCGGCCAAGATGCAGGATGGCAAGCTGACCATCGTCGACTCCTTTGATGTGGCCGACGCGAAGACTAAGCTGTATGCCCAGGCGCTGACGAAGCTCGACGCGGGCAAGACCACCCTGCTGGTGGAGTCGAGCCAGAAGCTGAGCGAGAAGCTGTACCTGGGCAGCCGCAACCTGCAGGGGGTGGAGCTGGTGTTGAGCTCCGAGGTTCATCCTTATGATCTGCTCCGTTATGAACATGCCATTTTCTCGCGCGACGCGTTTGAGACCATTCAGGAAACACTCAAGAAGTTCGTTTCCAAGCGCCACGCGGCCGCGGCTGCGGGTGCTGAGCAGGAGGTTGCATAATGCCGACACTGTATACCGTTATCCGTCGCCCGCTGATCACCGAAAAGGGAATGACAATCAAGGAGACCGAGAACACCCTGGTGTTTGAGGTTGCGCTGAAATCAACCAAGACTGAGGTAAAGCAGGCGGTGGAAAGTCTGTTCAAGGTCAAGGTCGAAGGGGTTCGTACCGCGACGATCGAAGGTAAGGAGCGTCGCCGCGGAAAGTTCGCCGGCTACCGCCCCGACTGGAAGAAAGCGTATGTCCGGCTGAAGGCCGGCGAGAAGATGCCGGAGTATCTGGACAGCATTTAGTGACAGGGAACAGGGCTGAGGGAACGGGCTCAGCCAACGCGCGACCTATCTGACGGGTAAGGCTCACGAGCCGCAGTCAGGAGAATGGATCCAAGGCAATGCCGATCAAATCATTTCGCCCAATTACACCGACGCTTCGGTTTCAAACCAAGTTGGTGAATGATGACATTACGACCGATGAGCCATACAAGCCTCTGCTGACTGTTAAACCGCGGACGGGCGGACGCAACTCTATCGGGAAGATGACCATTCGCCACCAAGGCGGCGGACATAAGCAGAAGCTGCGCCTAATCGATTTCAAGCGCGATAAGTTCGGGATCCCCGGGACGGTTGCGACGATCGAGTACGACCCAAATCGCAGCTCACGTATTGCGCTGGTGAGCTATGCAGACGGCGAGAAGCGGTACATTATCCAGCCGGTTGGCCTGAAGGTCGGCCAGCAGATCATGAGCGGTCCGGAAGCAGATATTCTTGTGGGCAATGCACTTCCCTTGAAGAATATCCCCGCTGGTACCACGGTACATAATATCGAGTTGCGTCCAGGCAAGGGTGCGCAGATGGCTCGCTCTGCCGGTGCGCAGGTGCAACTGGTCGCCAAGGAAGGTGAGTATGCTCTGCTGAAGCTGCCTTCGGGCGAGACGCGGCGGGTGCTGGTCGACTGCATGGCGACTATCGGTCAGGTAGGCAATACCGATCATGAGAACGTCACGATCGGCAAGGCCGGACGCAACCGCTGGAAAGGTATTCGTCCGGCCAACCGTGGCGTTTCGATGAACCCGGTTGACCATCCGCATGGTGGCGGAGAAGGCAAGACCTCAGGTGGACGCCATCCGGTGACGCCGTGGGGCCAACCGACGCGTGGATACAAGACGCGCAACAACAAGCGGACTGATGTGTTCATTGTGTCGCGACGCAACAAGGGGAAGTAGGTTTGAGAGGGAAGTAAAGCTACACCAAGTCTTGAGGCCATACTTCTCCGAAAGGGAAAAGGTGGTCGATAGATTCGTCGTATTCAGCCTGCAACAAGGAGTATGTGTATGTCACGTTCGACCAAGAAGGGCCCGTTCATCGATGCGCATTTGATGGACAAGATCGAGGCCATGAACACGGCCAACGAAAAAAAAGTGATCCGTACCTGGAGTCGGCGCTCGACTATTTTCCCAGAGTTTGTGGGGCACACGGTTGCGGTGCATAACGGGCGCAAGTTTATTCCGGTGTATGTGACGGAGAACATGGTGGGCCACAAACTGGGCGAGTTTTCCGCGACTCGCACGTTCAAGGGTCACTCGGCCAAGTCCGGCGAGACCTCGGCGAAGGCACGATAGAAAATCGAGCCGGAGTTTCCGGTCGTAAGTGAAGGATAGGGAAATGGCGAAGTCTACCGTTGCACAAACTCGAGAGTTTCGCGCTGAAGCCAGGTTTCAGCGTACCAGCCCGCAGAAGGCGAAGCTCGTTCTGGACATGATCAAAGGCTTGCGGGTTGAGCAGGCGATCAACACGATCCATTTCAGCAGCAAGCGCATGGCGCCCATCATTGAGAAAGTGCTAAGGTCGGCGATTCAAAACGCCTCCTACGTTTCTGACGAACAGGGCCTCGACGTCGATGTCGACAACCTGTATGTCAAGACCGCGGTCGCGAACGAGGGCCCGCGCATGAAGAGGATTCGCCCGGCGCCGATGGGTCGCGCGTTTCGGTACCAGCGTCGCCTTTGTCACATTATTGTGACCGTCGCGGAGAAGGGCAGGGCGGAGGAAGCTTCTTCGTCTACGACGCCCGTCGCCACAACTGCGACCAAGCCCGGCAAGAAGACCGCGCCGCGAAAGACCGATGCGAAGGCAGCGGCGCAGAAAAAGGCCGGAGCGAAGTCAAAGAAGGCTACGGCGGCGACATCGTAAGTTTCACGTGGCGTTCACACGCTGGATCGAGCTATACTCAAGTGTTTGCAACCGATGTCCTGGCCGGTGCGTCCGGGGACCTCTCGAAAGAAAAGGGAAGCTATGGGACAGAAAGTCCATCCGTATGGATTTCGCCTGGGCATCAACAAGCCCTGGAAGTCGCGCTGGTTTGTGGAGCGTGGTTATGACAAGTTACTGGTCGAGGATGTAAAGCTAAAGGCCGAGTTGCGCGAAAAGCTGAAGGCCGCCGGCGTGAGTTCGGTCGAGGTGGAACGTCCGGGTAACAAGCTGCGGCTGATCATCCGCACGGCGCGTCCCGGCATCATCATCGGGCGTAAGGGCGCGGAGATTGACAAGCTCAAGGCCGACATTCAGAAGCGCACTTCCCGCGAGGTCTTTATTGACATTCTCGAGGTGAACAAGCCGGAGCTCGACGCTCAACTGGTGGCGGAAAACATCGCATTGCAACTCGAAAAGCGCGTGAGCTTCCGCCGCGCGATGCGCAAGTCAGTCGATTCGGCGCTTCGCTTCGGGTGCAAGGGGATCAAGGTTCGTGTATCAGGGCGCCTGAACGGCAACGAGATTGCGCGGTCGGAGTGGTATCTGCAGGGACGGCTGCCGCTGCACACGCTGCGGGCGGACATCGACTACGGATTCGCAGAGGCGCATACGACCTACGGGATCATCGGTGTGAAGACGTGGGTGTATCGCGGCGACATCTACGAGCAGCGTAAGCGCCGTGATCAGGCGATTGTCGCTCCGGCGACGACCACGGGTGCTTTTACGGCCTAGGCTCTACGGTGGCTTGAGCCTTTATGAAATAGACCAGAAGCTTTTGCTAAGGGGATTTGATATGTTGCTCCCGAAAAAGGTAAAGTTCCGCAAGCAGCAGCGCGGACGGATGAAGGGCAAGGCTTGGCGCGGATCGGATCTGTCGTTTGGAGATTACGGCCTGAAGGTGCTCGAGTGCGGATACATCACCGATCGCCAGATCGAGGCGAGCCGCATCGCGATGACTCGGTTTATCAAGCGCGGCGGGAAGGTTTGGTTGCGCATCTTTCCGGACAAGCCGATCACGAAAAAGCCCGCCGAGACCCGTATGGGTAAGGGCAAGGGCGCGCCGGACCATTGGGTTTGCGTGGTTCGTCCGGGTCGAATCCTTTTTGAGATGGAAGGTGTGACCCCGGAACTGGCGAAAGAGGCTATGCGCTTGGCGGCTCATAAGCTTCCGCTGAAGACGACCTTTGTGATGCGTCATGACGTCGCCAAAGAGCCTGCTGCGGCCTAACTAACCCGGGCGGCCCTCGATGAGGCCTGCCGGCGAGGATGAAAGACGATGGAACTGGAAAAGATTCGTACCCTGAGCGACGAGGAGCTTGTATCGACCGGCAACACGGCGGCTGAGCAGCTGTTTCGGCTTCGCTTTCAGAAGAGCCTTGGAAACCAGGAAGGGCTCAAGAAGCTGCGGACGCTGAAGCTGGATATCGCTCGTACAAAGACGGTTGCGCGAGAGCGCGCCATCGCTGTTGAGCAATCGGCTAACCCGGTCGCGGTAAATGTGGCACCGGCGGCAAGCAAGCGCACTGAGCGCAAGAAAGCGAAGAAGGCCTAGCTATGGAAGAGATTCAGCAAAACACTCGGGTAAACCCGGCCGTTACCAGCGAACCGGCAACGAACCGGCGTAACGAGAAGGTCGGCGTCGTCGTTTCTACCAAGATGCAAAAGACCATCGTGGTCGAAATTGAGATGCGCAAGGCGCACCCCAAGTACAAGAGGGTGATGAAGTCGAACAAGAAGTTCTACGCGCATGACGAGCAGAATTCAGCCCGAATGGGGGATGTCGTGCGCATCCGCGAAGCACGTCCCTTGTCCAAACTGAAACGCTGGTCGCTGGAAGAGATTGTCCGCCGTTCGTCGCTGTCAGAGCCTGCACCGGTCAAGGCAGATGCGGTTGCCGCCAAGTAGTTCGGAAGAGCCGGCCCGCGAGGCAGCTCGACAGAGTTAGAGGAGAAGTTCGATGTCAGTACAAATGCGCACCATTCTGGACGTCGCAGACAATTCCGGCGCACGCAAACTCCAGGTCATTCTGCCACTGGGCGGTGGTCTCGGCAAGAAAGCTGGTCTTGGCGATGTCGTGACGGCAGCAGTCAAGGAAGCTTCGCCCGACGGCACGGTTAAGAAGGGCAAGGTCGTCAAGGCGGTAATCGTTCGGACGCGCAAGGAGTATCGCCGGCGGGACGGCACGTATATCCGCTTTGACCAGAACGCGGCCGTAGTGATCAATGATGGTCTCGAGCCGGTGGGTACGCGCGTGTTCGGGCCAGTGGCCCGCGAGCTGCGCGATAAAAAGTTTCTGAAAATCGTTTCCCTTGCCCCGGAAGTAATCTAGGGACAGGTATAGGGCCTAGCGTTTGCGGGTCGATCTAATGCGGATTCCGGCTCCGAACAGATGGCCGAGGAGAAAGAAACATTATGCCGCCACGAGTTGAGGAAAAGCCGAAGTTCAAGATCAAAATCAAGCGAAATGACCAGGTTATTGTGATTGCTGGCAAGGATAAAGGCAAGAAGGGCCGTGTACTTCGTGTGCTTGCCGAAAAGAATCGCGTGCTTGTGGAAGGCGTGATGATGATGAAGAAGCATATGAAGGCCGACCCTCAGAAGAATATTCAGGGCGGAATTGCAGAGAAAGAGGCGACGATCCATCTTTCGAACGTGATGCTCGTCGACTCCGAAGGGAAAGCTACCCGCACCGGGATCCGTATGGACGGCGAGAACAAGGTTCGCTTCGCCAAGACCAACGACGGCGTGCTTGCTCCCAAAAAGCGGTAAATAGTCAGTCCGGCGTGACAGCCGTACTTGGCCGCAGTATAATAACAACGGTTTACCCTGCGAAACGGTATGCGCTGTGAGTGGCTCAACCTGTGAGCCAGACCTCAGTGAGAACCCCGGAACCGTGGAGAAAGCGAAGTCCCTACAATGGCATCACGTTTCCGTACGAAGTATGACTCCGAGATCAAGGCATCTCTGGGCAAGGAACTTGGCCTGCAGAACAAGATGGCGATCCCGAAGCTGGAGAAGATTGTGATCAACATGGGTCTGGGCGAAGCTACCCAGAACGTGAAGATCATGGATCCTTTGGTTGCGGACCTCGCGGCCATTGCCGGACAGAAGCCGGTGACCACCAAGGCAAAGAAGTCGATTGCGCAATTCAAAGTGCGTGAAGGAATGCCGATCGGAGCGATGGTAACCCTGCGCGGCGATCGGATGTACGAGTTCCTCGACCGGCTGATCACAATCGCGCTTCCGCGTGTGCGTGACTTCCGGGGAGTCTCGTCCAAGAGCTTCGACGGCCGCGGCAATTACACGCTTGGCCTCCGCGATCAGTTGATCTTTCCGGAGATCGATTATTCCAAGGTCGACAAGACCAAGGGCATGAACGTCACAATTGTGACGACTGCCCAAGATGACAACGGGGCACGCACACTGCTGAAAGCATTCGGCATGCCCTTCCGCCAGGGCGCATAACGGGTCGCAGCGCCCGAGCGCTCGCATAAGAGGAAGACAAATGGCAACCACGGCAAAGCGCGTCAAGGATGCAAAGACTCCCAAATTCAAGTCTCGCCAGCACAACCGATGCCAGATTTGCGGCAGGCCGCGCGCGTTTTTGCGCAAGTTTGGCGTATGTCGCCTGTGCTTTCGCTCCCTTGCGCTCAAGGGCGAGATTCCGGGTGTCGTAAAGTCGAGCTGGTAGTTTGCAAAGGAAATAAGCATCTCCGCTGGTTCCCGGGCAGACAGTCAGGGCGAACGGGGGATGAAGGAGATGAGATGAATTTGACCGACCCGGTAGCAGACTTTTTGACCCGCATCCGTAACGCGATGCGGTCGCGCCACCAGAAGCTGGATGTGCCTGCGTCTAAATTAAAGGCGGAGATCGCGCGCATTCTGAAAGAAGAAGGATACATCGCCAACTACAAACCTACCGAAGAAGACGGCATGAAGGTTCTGCGGGTGTACCTGAAGTACGGTACCAAGAACGAGTCCGCAATCCGAGATTTGCAGCGCGTGTCGCGTCCTGGATGCCGTGTCTACTTAGGCAAAGATGAGATTCGCCGTGTCCAGGGCGGCCTGGGTATTTCGATCATGACGACTCCCAAGGGTGTGATGACCGGCCGGCAGGCACGCCGCGAAGGCGTTGGTGGCGAAATCCTCTGCGAAGTCTGGTAGAAAGTCCCAAGTGTTTTGGCTGCAGTGGAATGGTGATCTGCCAGGACTCGCAAGCCGTGTAAAGGAAAAACGATGTCTCGTATTGGACGCAAGCCCATCGCCCTGCCGACTACGGTGAAGTATACGGTGGAGGGGAATACGGTTCTGGTGGAAGGCCCCAAGGGCAAGGTGACGGCGCTGATTCCGGCCGGTATCTCTCTGGTGAAGACGGACAATGACCTGGTCGTTGAGCGCGAGAACGACTCGCTAGCGGGTTTCCATGGCCTGGCGCGAGCGCTTGTGTACAACGCGGTTACCGGCGTGACGACTGGCTGGACCAAGGAACTCGACATCGTCGGAATTGGCTACCGCGCGGAGTTGAAGGGCAAGAACATGGTCGTGTTCACGCTCGGCTACTCGCATCCGATTGAGTTCCCGCTTCCCACGGGAATCGAAGTATCGATCGATCCGAAGCAGTTGCACCTCACCGTCTCCGGTATCGACCGGCAGAAGGTCGGCCAGATTGCGGCCGATATGCGTTCGCTGCGCAAGCCTGATCCATATAAAAATAAGGGCGTACGCTATACCGGCGAGAAACTTAAAAAGAAGGTCGGCAAGACCGGCGCGAAGTAAGATTCTGGCTGGCTCTGAGCACCAGGGCCGGCCCTCAACACCGAACGTCTGCAGAGTCTGCCGACGCTTTTAGGAAGAAGGTTCATCGCATGATTACTCCTCGTCAGCGCAACGTGATTCGGCAGCGGGTCCATACGCGCATCCGCCAGAAGATGGAAGGTACCGCGGCCCGTCCGCGCCTTAACGTGTACCGCTCGCTCAACCACATTTATACACAGTTGATCGATGATGCCAACGGCGTCACAATTGCCTCGGCTTCTTCGCAGGTGAAGAAGACGGAAGCGAGAAAGACCGGCGGAAACGTGGAGGCGGCGCGCGCGGTGGGCAAGCTGATTGCCGAGCGTGGCCTGGACAAGGGCGTCAAGAAGGTCGTCTTCGACCGTGGCGGCTACCTATATCACGGGCGCATTAAGGCGCTGGCGGACGCGGCGCGCGAGGCCGGCCTGGAATTCTAGGTCGATATTCCGGTGTCGGGCCCACGGGCTCGTTGCATCGGCAAAAAGCGGTACACAGGCAGCAGTGGCCTGGGAAAGAGAAGTTGAGATGGCAAGTTACAAAAAGCTCGATGCAAACCGGCTGAACCTGAAGGATGAGGTAGTGTCGATCAACCGTGTGACGAAGGTGGTCAAGGGCGGTAAGAACATGTCATTCGCGGCGCTGGTAGTGATTGGCGATCCAGCCGAGGGTGTGGTCGGATATGGTTCCGGAAAGGCCAAAGAGGTGCCGCAGGCAATACGCAAGGGCATTGAAGCCGCGAAGAAGAATCTGTTCAAGATCAATCTGACCGCAACCACAATTCCCCATCAGGTGCTGGGTCACTTCGGCGCGGGCGAGGTGATGCTGAAACCGGCTCCGGAAGGAACAGGCGTGATCGCGGGCAAGACAGTGCGTGCGGTGATGACCTCGTGCGGGATCCAGAATGTGCTGACAAAGTCGCTTGGAACCAAGAATCCGCACAACGTGGTGAAAGCGACCTTCGACGCGCTGATCCAGCTCCGTGACAAGGCCGAAGTGGCTGCGCTGCGCGGAAAGAGCGTGGAAGAGCTGTAAAGCAGGAACTAGGGCCTAGGAACTAGGGCCTGGCTGGAGAAAACATGGCTGAGACAGGCAAGATCAAGCTGCAATACTTTCGTTCCATGATCTGCGCGCCGGAAAAGCAGAAGCTGACCATCAAGGGTCTGGGCTTTACCCGGCTGAACCAGATCGTCGAGCGCGAAGATTCCCCGTCGATTCACGGCATGGTGAAGAAGGTTCCTCACCTCGTTCGAGTTGTCGACTAGATCCACCTAAATGCGAGTCGGTCGGCCTGCGTGGTCGCCGGCGTTGAGCGAGGAATAACGATGGCAATTCGGAATCTTTCCAATCTACGGGCGCCCAAAAAAGCAAATGAAAACAAGAAGCGCGTGGGTCGCGGTATGGGCTCCGGCATGGGCAAAACCTCGACCCGCGGACACAAGGGCCAGGGTTCACGCTCGGGCTCTTCGTTGATGCGTGGTTTCGAAGGTGGTCAGATGCCGTTGCATCGCCGGCTGCCGAAGCGTGGGTTCACTAACATCTTCCGCGTGGAATACACAGTAGTCGGGCTGGACCGGCTAGCCGAACTGAACGAGGCGACCAGGGTATCCGAGTTTACACTTGACGCGATTCGCGAGCTTGGGTTGCATCGCCGGAAGAACACGTTGATCAAGGTGCTGAACAATGGCACGATCTTGAAGCCGATCACGGTGCATGCGCACAAGTTTTCCGCCTCAGCGAAATCTGCGATTGAGGCGGCCGGTGGTTCGGCTGTCGTGGTGGGCGGAGAACAAGCTGCAGCTTAGGCCGCCTTCCACGGGCCGCAAGCCGGATTCTCTGGTTTGCGGCTTTCGTATTTTGCTCGTCTTCTGCTCCAGGCACTTCTGTTCTAGAATGACTTAGTGCGGGACGCGTTCCGCTGCCCTGAAGGATCACACGCCTGATGTTCGACAAATTTCTCAATATCTTCCGGATCGAGGATCTCCGAAAGCGTGTTTTCTTCACGCTTGCCTTGCTGGCCGTGTATCGCCTTGGTGCCCATATTCCCACGCCAGGTATCGATGGTAAGCAGCTGGCGAACTTTTTCAACCAGAACTCCGGCTCCGCGCTCGGACTGGTGGATCTTTTTTCAGGCGGCAACCTGCGCCGCCTGACGGTTTTTGCGCTGGGCATTATGCCGTACATCACCGCTTCGATTATCTTTCAGCTGCTGACGGTAATCTATGAGCCGCTTGCCAAGCTGCAGAAGGAAGGCGAGATGGGCCGGCGCAAGATCACACAGTGGACCCGCTACGTCACAGTGATGCTTGGGCTGGTGCAGTCGGCCGCGATTGCGCTGACCCTTACAAACACGCAAACCGGCCAGAGCATGGTGACGATCGGCAAGTGGAGCTTTATTCCGCTGTGCATTCTCACCTTGACCGCGGGGACGGCGTTCATCATGTGGCTGGGCGAACAGATTACGGAGCGCGGGATCGGCAATGGTATGAGCCTACTGATCTTTACCGGGATCGTCGTCGGTCTGCCTCGCGGGATCGAAGAACTGTACGATAAGGCCGTGACCAGCGCGTGGGGTGTGTTTACTCCGCTTGCGATTCTTCTGCTGGTGGTAATGATGGTCGCGGTGGTTGCGTTCATCATTTACGTCGAGCGTTCCGAGCGTCGCATTCCGGTGCAGTATGCCAAGCGTGTGGTAGGTCGGAAGATGATGGGAGGTCAGTCGACGCATCTTCCGCTTAAGGTTAACTCAGGTGGCGTGATGCCGGTGATCTTTGCGAGTTCCATCCTGAGTGCGCCACTGCTGTTTTCCGGCATGAGTTTCTTCGGCTCGGCCAAGCTTTCCGACACTGCATTCTTTGGGCCGATCCTCCGCGCGATCGCGCCGGGCGAGCCCATGTATGTGCTGCTGCAGATCGTGGCGATCATCTTTTTCGCGTATTTTTACATTTCCATCGTCTTCCGTCCGGATGACATCGCGGACGGCATGCGCAAGTACGGCGGCTTTATCCCAGGCATCCGCCCAGGCCGACGCACGTCGGACTTTATTAATGACGTTCTGACGCGCATCACGCTGGTCGGGGCGATCTACCTTATTATCATCGTTACCATTCCTACCCTGCTGATCAGCGGAATCCACTTCAATCATATTCCTTTGATCGGCGGTATTTTCGAGCACTTGCCGGTTTGGGTCACGCACGGGCTTGGTGTCAATTTTTACTTCGGCGGCACTTCGCTCTTGATCGTCGTCGGTGTGGCGATGGATACGGTGCAACAGATCGAATCACAGCTGATCATGCGGCACTATGATGGGTTCTCGCCGAAGTCCGGGCGGATTCGCGGGCGGCGGAGTTGGTAGCGGTGGGCAGCCTAGCCGACCAGGTAGGCGGCATCATCGATCGTTCCTTCGAGCCCGGTCCTTTGCTGTTGCTGGGGGCTCCGGGCGTCGGCAAAGGAACCCAGGCCAAGCGGCTAATGGAGCTTTTCGGGATCCCCCAGATCTCCACGGGCGACATTCTTCGGGAGCAGCGTGCACGCAGAACCGAGCTTGGGATCGCTGCCGGCAGGCTAATGAGCCAAGGTCAGCTGGTGCCGGACACCGTGGTGAACTCGATGGTCGAGGCCCGGTTGCAAGCACCGGATTGTCGAGTGGGATACATTCTTGACGGTTTCCCGCGTACCCGGGCGCAGGCGGACTGGCTGGATGCGACGCTGGACGGAGCGCCCGTCGGCCATGGCCATCTGCCAGTCGTGGCGGTGCACCTGATGGTGGACTATGGCGAACTCCTGCGGCGCGTCACGGGTCGGCGCATTGCAACCTCCGGGCGCATTTACAACGTCTACACGAGTCCCCCGCTGAGAGAGGGGTTGGACGATTTCGACGGCAGCCCACTCGAGCAGCGCAAGGACGACACGGAAGTTGTGTTCGCGGATCGGATGAAGGTGTTTGCGGCCGACACCGCGGCGGTAATCGAGCACTACCGCGGGCAGGGACGCTTTGCGGAGGTGGATGGAGCTGCCTCAATGGAGCAGGTAACTAGTGAGATCGTGGCCACGCTGCGGCGATTTCGCGACGAGGCAAGCACAGGGTAACGTATGGCGATCATGATCAAGACTCCGCTGGAGATCGAGCGGATGCGCCGTTCGGGGCGTGTGCTGCGCAAGGTGCACGATGCGATTCGTCCACTGGTGCTGGCCGGTGTGACGACGATGGATCTCGAAGTCAGGGCCAATGAAGAGATCGAGGCCCTTGGTGCCAAGGCGGCGTTCAAGGGGTACCACGGATTTCCTGCGGCGCTTTGCACGTCGCTGAACGAGCAGGTGGTGCATGGCATGCCGAGCAGCAGCACGGTTCTCAAGGATGGAGACATTCTTTCTATCGATTGCGGCGTGGTGATCGACGGGTTTTTCTCAGATTCTGCGATGACGTATGCGATTGGCACGCCAAGCGCGAAAACCAAATGCCTCCTGCAGGTAACGGAGGCATCGCTCGAGGCGGCAATTCTGCAGGCCGTTCCGGGCGGTCGCCTGTTCGATATCTCCGCCGCCGTGCAGGAGATGTGCGAAGCGGCGGGCTTCGGCGTAGTACGAGAGTTTGTGGGGCACGGAATCGGCAAGCAGATGCACGAGGACCCGCAACTGCCCAACTACGGGACGCGCGGCAAGGGGCCGAGGCTGAAGGTCGGAATGGTCCTGGCGATCGAGCCGATGATTAACGCTGGTGGACCCGAGGTAAAGGTGCTCAAAGACGGCTGGACGGCGGTGACGGTGGACGGAAGCTACAGCGCGCACTTCGAACATACGGTGGCGATCACCAAGGATGGGCCGCTGGTACTAACCCGTTGAATGTGACATATGTTGAGTTCCGCGTTATGATTGAACGTGGTGTTGCGCGCCGTGATCGAAGGAGATTCGTTTGTCGAAGGAAGATGCAATTGAGGTGATGGCGGTGGTGGTGGAAACGCTGCCGAACGCGATGTTCAAGGTTGAGCTCGAGAACAAGCATCAAGCTCTCGCTCACGTCTCTGGGCGAATGCGTAAAAATTTCATTCGCATTCTTCCAGGGGATCGCGTGGCGATTGAGCTCAGTCCGTACGATCTGAATCGCGGGCGCATCGTGTACCGCTACAAATAGCGGGTCTGCTACAAGGAAGAAGCTGCCGTAGGAGCGCGCGAGAGTGCGCAATGTTGTCAGGCTGTGGGTTGGTACCGCATCCGAAAGGAAGTCGTAAATGAAGGTTCGTGCGTCCGTCAAGAAGATCTGCGACAAGTGCAAGGTAATTCACCGTCGTGGCGTGGTTCGCGTCATCTGCGAGAACGCCAAGCACAAGCAGCGCCAAGGTTAGTTTCTAAATGCGGCCCCGCCGGGCTAGTTAGCCGAAATACAAGGCTTGCGTTGAACCCGGCGATTTTACCCGCACTCCACCCATCCCGCCGCTGGCCATCAGCGCTGGCGAGCCGAACACGTAAAGGAAGCCACCATGGCACGTATCTCCGGAGTCGATGTGCCGAACCACAAGCAGGTTCGCATCGGGCTCACGTATATCTTTGGAATTGGGGATTCGCGCGCAGCAAAGATTCTTGCCGCAGCGGATATTGATCCGATGGTCAAGGTTGGGACGCTTGACGAAGACCAGTTGAACCGGATCCGTCAGGTCATCGAACAGCAGGGACAGATCGAGGGCGATCTTCGCAAGGAGATTTCACTCAATATCAAGCGATTGATTGAGATCCAGTCGTACCGGGGTCTCCGCCATCGGCGCGCCCTGCCTGTTCGCGGACAGCGCACCCACACCAACGCACGCACCCGCAAAGGTCCCCGCAAGGGTACGGTTGCCGGCAAGAAGAAAGCGACCAAGTAAATGGCGAAGACACAGAATCAGCAAAAGTCCGGCAAGTCCGGCGCGGGTAAAGGCAAGAAGTTCAAAAAGCGAGAACGCAAGAACGTTCCGTACGGTCTCGTGTTTATTCAGGCCTCGTTCAACAACACCATAGTCACGATTACTGACCAGACCGGCAACACGTTGAGCTGGAAGAGTTCCGGCTCGCTTGGCTTCCGCGGCTCGCGCAAGGGTACCCCGTTCGCGGCGCAACAGGCAGCAGTGGGTGCTGCCAATGCGGCACGTGAGCATGGTCTACGTTCGGTCGATGTGCGGGTGGCGGGTCCGGGTTCCGGCCGTGAGTCTGCGATCCGTGCTCTGGCGACCGCTGGGATCGATGTTCGTTCCATCCGTGACGTGACGCCGATGCCGCACAACGGATGCCGTCCGCCGAAGCGCCGACGCGTTTGATTCTGGCAGGAAATCGGCTTTCAGGACCATGAGCAGCCTTCATCGCGCTCTGATTCCTGGGGCTCGATTGCTGTCGCCCTCTAATTTGGATCGGGAACGGAAGCGCCCCTTGGCGTGTAAACCGATCGTCACCTGAAGCAAGGAGAATGCAATGGCTCGTTATACCGGACCCGTCTGCCGCATGTGTCGGCGCGATGGCGTCAAGCTCTTCCTCAAAGGCCCAAAGTGCTTTACCGAGAAGTGTCCCGTCGAAAAGCGGAACTTTCCTCCGGGTCAGCATGGGCAGTCGCGCAAGGTGAAGAAAGTTGTGGGCTACGGTCTGCAGCTTCGCGAGAAGCAGAAGGCCAAGCGCATCTACTTCACTTTGGAAACCCAGTTTCGCGCGTATTACCAAAAAGCTGCAAACAAGACTGGCGTTACTGGCGACTTATTGTTGCAGCAACTTGAGACCCGGCTTGACAACGTGTGCTATCGGCTTGGCCTTGCGACCAGCCGGCGGCAGGCTCGCCAGGTGGTTCGTCACGGACACGTTCAGGTAAATGGCCGTAAGGTCAATATCCCTTCGTTCCAGGTGAAGGTGGGCGATGAGATTGCCGTGCGTGAAGGCTCGAAGGAGCTTGCGTACTTCCAGACGGCGAAGGACTTTGCGTCCGGCCTGCAGTCGGTACAGTGGATCGATATCAACCGCGACACGCTTTCGGGCAAGATCGTTGCACTGCCGAAGCGCGAAGATGTGCAGCTGCCGGTCAACGAGCAGCTTATCGTCGAACTGTACTCAAAATAAACAAGATCGGCCGCTGCCTGCTCACTCTTCGGAGTGGGCTGTGCTGGCGGCTCAAGGTCCTTGCAGGACAACCCGCAATACTCCGCCCACCTGCAGAATGCTTCGCGGTGCGTGCCGGAAAAAGGAGAATCACCCATGCTTTGGAGAGGTTTCCAGAAGCCCAAGCGTCTCGCTGTTGAGAACGATACACTCACCCCGAAATACGGCAAGTTCAGCGCGCAGCCGTTTGAGCGCGGCTTCGGTACCACCATCGGCAACGCGCTGCGTCGTACGCTGCTCTCGTCGATCGAAGGCGCTGCGGTTACCGCCGTCCGCATCGAAGGCGTACTGCACGAGTTTCAGTCCATCGCTGGCGTCGTCGAGGATGCAACCGACATCATTCTCAACCTGAAGCAGATTCCATTCAAGCTGAACGGTGATGGTCCCAAAGCGCTGTATCTGCGGTCTGACGCGGCCGGCGTGGTCACCTCGGGCATGATCGAATCGGACTCGGATGTCGAAATTCTGGATCCGAATGTGTACGTCTGCACCATCTCCGAAGGCGGCAAGATCGACATGGAGATGCGCCTGAAGCGCGGGCGCGGGTATATTTCGGCCGACAAGAACTTCGATGGGGATCTGGGTCTCGGGTTTATTCCGGTGGACAGCGTTCACTCGCCGGTGCGAAAGGTGAACTACCTGGTTGAAGCTGCACGTCTCGGCCAGATCACCGACTATGACAAGCTGACGCTTGAGATCACGACCAACGGCACGGTGCTTCCGGCGGACGCGCTTGGGCTTTCGGCGAAGCTGCTCAAGGACCACATGACCATCTTCATCAATTTTGAAGAGGAGATGGAGATGGGGCTAGACGGCGGGCACGACGGTCCTTCGATCCGGAATGAGAATCTCAACCGCTCGGTCGAGGAGCTCGAGCTTTCCGTTCGCAGCTACAACTGCCTGAAGAATGCCAATATTGCGACGATCGGCGAGTTGATTCAGAAGACCGAAGCCGAAATGCTGAAAACGAAGAACTTTGGACGCAAGAGCCTGAACGAGATTAAGGAAATTCTCGCGCAGATGGGCTTGTCGCTCGGAATGAAAATTGACGAGAACGGCAACCCGGTCCCGGGACCGACTTCGGTACTACCTGCGGCGACACTTGCCGCGAGCTATGGCGGCTTCGATGACGATGACGATGAAGATGAGGACGAAGAGGACGATCTCGACCTCGTTGGCGAGCCTGAAAATTTCTAAACCCGCTACGCCCCAGGCAGGACTCTGTCTGGCCGGCATAGCTTTGTGACTACACCATTAGCAAGCCGGATCTGCAGAAGCAGCGTCCGAAGGAGATCAAACCATGCGTCACCGGAATGGCGGCTTCAAGCTGGGCCGCAATACTTCTCACCGTCGCGCGATGCTGCGCAATCTTGTAACGTCCATCATCCTGAATGACCGGGTCGAAACGACGATTACCAAGTGCAAGGCTTCTCGTCCGATCGTCGAAAAAATGATCACGCTCGGGAAAAAAGGCGACCTGCATGCGCGCCGGCAGGCGCATGCTTACCTGATGACGGATGAGGCGGTAACTCGCCTGTTTACCACTGTTTCTCCACGGTACGCGACCCGTCCCGGTGGATACCTGAGGATTGTGCGGACCGGCGTTCGCAAGGGCGACGCCTCCGAGATGGCCATTATCGAGCTGCTAGGTGCCGAGCATGAGCTTGATGAGAAACGGCAAAAGCGGGATGAGGTTCGCGCGAAGAAGCGGGAAGAGCTTCAGAAGCAGATGGAAGAGCAGGGCGGCGGAGAGGACGCTCCCGAGACGACACCGGAACCGTAGTATTTGCCAAGCGGCCAGAAAAGCTCATAACTTCGGTTATGGGCTTTCCCGTTTGGACCTCTCACCAGCCCGTCTGTTCCGTCTCGAGCTCTTGAGTCTTGAGCTGCGAATCCTGCAAGGGCCTAATAGCCGGCAGGTTTCTTTAGACTAGAGCGGATTTGCTGTAGGGCTCAAGCAGAAGCACGGTAGAGAATCAAGCAGATTCCCTTGAGGACTCACAACGGAAAGAACGCCTCCAGCCCGATAACTATATGGCCTTAGCGTTTGATGAAGTACATGAGCCAACTGGCAGCGATGGTGCCTCCGACGAAGCAGGCAAAGCAGAAGGCTCCGAAGCGGATCATCAGACGTGGCTCCGCCCGCTGAGTGATGCCGAAGACTACTGACGTGAAGACAGAGAAAAGCAGGACTGCGCTGAAATGGGTGAGCATCAGGAGGCCTTTCTTCCGTTGGCCAATGAGTGTGCGTCAACCGCGGCGATAATGTTCAGCAGGCCGGCAACGAGAATGAACTTGGTGCCCCAGTCGCCGACGGCGGTTAGCACGGTCAGGTGTCCCCAGTCCATGGTGCGCGCCAGCAGGTAGGGCAGTCCGCCGCCGAGCTGGGCGATGAAGCCGAGCAGGTCCAGGATGTCCCCCGAGCCGGGCTGGTAGAGCTTGCCGCCGAGCAGGAGGCCGGTCGTGAGCATGCCCACAATCGAGAGCAGCAGGAGTGTGCCGCGGATGGGCATGCGGAGCAAGAAGTGTCCCGCGCCGGGGATGAGCAAGCCGGCGGCGAGGACAAGGATCGACATAGAGGAGGAACGCGTTGCGGGCGGAGCGGACGCTTGGACCTGGGTGGACATCTTACCCCTATTCTAACAGCGCTCGGGCGGCTCAGATGCGAACGAGTTCCGTCTGAATGCGACCGGTGACCTCGGCGCGATCCTTCCGCGTGATCATGTTGACCTCGCTCCGAACACCGAATTCGCCGGGGAAGTACAAGCCGGGTTCGACCGAGAAGCAGGTGTTGGGGAGCAGCAAACGCTCGTCGTGGGTTTCGAGATTGTCCAGATGCGCGCCTGCGCCGTGAAGTTCCGCGGCGATGTTGTGCCCGGTGCGATGGGTAAAGGACTCAGCAAGGCCAGCCTGGCGGATTTGGTTGCGGGCGGCGTCGTCGGCCTGCCAGCCCGGGATGGGCCGTCCGGTGGCGTAGCTTTGCTCCACGGCGAAGATGACTGCATCGCGGGCGTCGCGGACGGTGGTGAAGATGAATTGCTCGCGTGCGGTAGGCTCGCGACCGACGACACCGGTCCAGGTGATGTCGTAGTAGATGGAATCGGGAACGTCGGCGAGTCTGGCCCAGAGGTCGATAAGCAGGAAGTCGCCCATGCGGATGGGGCGCGAGGAGGCGGGGGTCGGATCGTAGTGAGAGTCAGCGGAGTTTGGCCCGGCGGAGACATTAGGGCCATGCTGCCAGACCAGGCCGGCGGCGGTGAAGTGTTCCGCGATGTACCCGACCATGCTGTACTCGTCGGTGCCGTTCGCGCGGGTGCGGCGGCCGATCTCAGGCCAAGTCTCGGCTAGAATGCGGTCGACGCGGCGTCCGGCTTCGAAGTGAGTTTCAATCTGCGCGTCCGTGAGCACAGCTTCGAACTGGCTGACGAGGTCGGCGGAGCTCACGATCTCCTTGCCCATATCGCGCAGCAGATCGATTGTGCCGGCGTCCACCATGGAAACGTACATAATGGCGTTGCGCGGGGAATACTGCATGGCGAGTTTCGTCAAGCCGATGAGCATGGCTTCTAGGCGCTGTTCAAGCTCCTGCCAGGAGGAGTACACGTTGTGTTCACCAGGCAGCGCGTCCAGCCGCCCGGACTCGATGCGATGCACGAGCTTGCGCGGCGTGCCGTTGGCCGGAACCAGGTAGAACCAGCGGCGCGTTACGTGACCGTCGGGCGGCATGCCAAGGATGCGTAAAGCGAGCGGATCGCGGTTGTGATGGTCGTAAAAAAGCCAGCCGTCGAGATCGGCGTCGCGCAGGGCTTGCTGGATGCGGGCGAGGTCCATGCGCCATGGTATCGCAGGGCAGAGCCACCGCGCGCGACGAAAGACGCTATTCCCTCCGCGGTGCCGGGAGCAGCTCCGGTGCGGAGCCGGGGAGGGCGATAAGCTCGGTCCGGTGTGAGTCGCCTGTGGGCGGGCAGGGTTCAGGGTGTTCTTTTGCTTCCCTTCAGCACTATGGGTCAAGAGTGAATCTGTCGGTACAGTCTAGGTCGTGTTGTCCGGGATGAGGCGGCTTGTGGACAGGTCGTTGGCGATTTGAGTAAAGATCTGATTCAGGTTGGTTGTAGGATGACTGGCGGAGATACAGTTGCTGGACCCTCCGGTGGCCGTGTAATCGGAGTAGAAGTATCGTGGGAGCGAGGCCATGTTCTGCATGACCTGGCAGGGCGTCAACCCGTTGTTGTCGGTGCTGCAGCCGGTAGCGGCCGCTCCGTAAGCGACGGTGTAGACACGCATGCCGAAGTACTGATACGCCTGCTGCGCGAGGGAGATCGCCTGCTGGCACTGATTGACAGTCGAGGCAAAGGTGCCGGAGGTGGTAGAGGCGTTGGGCATGGCTTTCGCGGCTGCCGAAGCATCCCCGTCGCTGAGAATGATGAGGACGTTCTGGGTGCCGGGGCTGCTCTGCTGCTGGTAGTACAGGTCATAGGCCGCCCTGTAAACAACCCCGGCGTAGTAGGTTCCGTACCCTCCCACGGCCGACATGCCCGTGCATCCGCTGACTCCATTGACGGCTTTTACGAGATTGGACGAGGGATTCAGTGCTGTTGTCTGGTTCGAAGTCCGGTAGTCGGATGAGAACGGCACGATCTGGTACTGGGGTGGATTGGTGGGCTGCTGGCCAATCTGGAAGTTTGCTGGCTCGTTGTAAGGGGAAAGAGTCGGCTTGCCGGCACCGCAGTCGTACTCGTACGGGATTTGGGAACTGGAGCTGAGCCCCGGAAAGGTGTACAGGGCGACGCGATCGACCGGAGAGGCGACATTGCCGTTGGTGGCGGTGCCGCAGGAACTCAGGCTGGCGGCGCACGGCGACAGGTTCTGTAGAAGCACCTGTACCCCGTTCAAGGCGCAGTTGAGTCGGGTCGAATTGCAGTTGGAATCCGAGTCGGTACCGTTCATGGAGCCTGTCGTGTCCACGATTATGGCGACGTTGTACGGCTCACGCGTGGCTCCGGTCATGGAGGCGGTCGCTTGCGCGCCCAGGGTCACTGAGCTGATTCCGATCAGCTTCAGCAGCGTCATGGGCAGAACAATCTGCTGCTTGACCTGTATGGCGTTGCCGTTGGCCGGGCTCGAACAGGCCAGGCCTTCGCTCGTCAGGGTGTCCAGGCAGACAATCTTGGGATAGCCGCTCACCATGGCGACGCCGGGCAGAGAGGCTTGCGCATTGAGATTGCCGGAAACCGCGCTGTATTGCGTGGCGACAGAGACGGCACTGCTGGACGGCAGCACACTTCCCCCGGCCAGGGCGGCCGCATCGGTGCTGGCCTGCAGATCCCGGCGTGCGGCGAGACAGCGGCCGGTATCGATGACGAAGCCGCTCAGGGCAAGCAGCATGACCAGCATGATCGTCACGATCGGAAGCGTCTGGCCGGACTGGTCGTGCAGAAGATGCCGCAGAAGAGGGAAGCGAGAACCGATCACTGGATGAGCTCCGCGGTCGAGGCGCTGATCGTGCAGCTTGGGGAATAGTTGTACCGGAAGCTGACCAGGCTGCAGGGGTACGTGACCACCACCCTGGCGGTGCTGCCCTGCACCATATTCGAAGCGGCACCGGTGCAGCTGGTCCCGTTGTACGCAGAGCCGTTAATGGTGTAGTTGAATACAAGGCTGTTCCGAAGCAGATTCGGCGTGCCCGCGATCACCGAGGAAGAGACCGTGGCGCATGGATCGCTGGTCTGGCCGCGGCTGACGGCGAGCTGACGGGCGCCCACGTTGGTGGCGTCGGTCAACATGAGATAGTTGGCGAACGTGAGGCCGAACATCGCAATGCCGAATACGATCAGCAGAAGAATCGGAAGGCAAAGCGCAAACTCGATGAGCGACTGCCCCGATTCGGAATCGCCTGCGTGAGGAAACGGATTGCGGTCAAGGAGTGGCATTCGATCATCCCGGAGGTGGAGCCAAGGTTATGCTGTCTCCCGGACCTATCGGCGCAAAAAGCAAAGAGTTGAATCTAGCGAACGCAACAGCAGAGTTCTGTCAAAAGCAAAGGCCGGGATTGCTCCCGGCCCTGGCTGTTGTGGTGGTTGGCTTACGCGGCGCCGACGGGGCTGGCGGCGATTTCGCGTTCGCGTTCCTTGGCTTCCGCCAACTCCGCCATCTGCTTGCGCTTGAGGTCGGCGCTGTTTTGTCCAAGCTCGTCGGCAAGCTTTTCGGTGGTATAGGTTTCGATGACATCGCCTGCGCGCATGTCCTTGTGACCGGCAAGATCGATACCGCATTCGACGCCTTCGCGAACTTCGGCGACGTCATCCTTGACGCGCTTGAGCGAGGAGATCTTGCCCTTCCAGACCTCGACGCCGTCGCGCATCAGGCGTGCCTGCGCGTTGCGCTTGATAGTTCCGTCGGTAACGCGGCAGCCGGCGATCTGGCCGACCTTGGTGATCTTGAAGACCTGCAGGATCTCCGCGCGTCCGGCGTAGTTTTCCTTAAACACCGGTTCGAGCAGGCCGTACATGGCCTTGGTGATCTCGTCCTGGAGCTCATAGATGATCGAGTGCAGCCGGATTTCGACATTTTCGCGGTCCGCCACTTCCTGCGATTTGCGATCGGGCCGGACATTGAAGCCGATGATGACGGCATTCGACGCCGACGCGAGCAGCACGTCGGACTCGGTGATGGCACCGACACCGGAATGCAGTACGCGTACGCGGACCTTTTCGGTGGACATGCGCTGGAGCGAATCGGCCAGCACTTCGACCGAGCCCTGCACGTCGCCTTTGAGGATGAGATTGAGGTCCTTGACGCCGGCCATCTTGATCTGCTCAGAGAGGCCTTCGAGCGAGACGCGGGACGACTTGGCGAGCTGGGCTTCACGCTCTTTCAGCTTGCGATATTGCGCGATGCCCTTTGCCTTGTCACGGTCGGCCATGACGATAAAGGTGTCGCCGGCATCCGGCATGCCTTCGAGGCCGAGGATTTCGACCGGCGTGGACGGGCCGGCTTCGGCGATGGCGCGTCCACGGTCGTCGAACATGGCGCGGATTTTACCGAAGGTGTTGCCGACGATGTAACTGTCGCCCGTGCGGAGAGTTCCGTTCTGCACCAGGATGGAGGCCACGGCACCGCGTCCGCGATCGAGCTTGGCTTCGATGACTGTGCCAACGGCGGGACGGTCTTTCTGCGCCTTTTGCTCGTTCGTGTCGGCGACCAGGCAGATCATCTCTTCGAGCGCGTCGAGGTTGAGCCGCTTCTTGGCCGAGACCTCAACGAACTCGACGTCGCCGCCCTGATTGGAGGGCTGCAGGCCGCGGCCGGCGAGCTGCTGGATGACCTTGGACGGGTTGGCGTCGGGCTTGTCAATCTTGTTTACGGCGACGATGATCGGCACCTTGGCGGCGCGGGCATGATCGATGGCCTCAATGGTCTGGGGCATGACGCCGTCGTCGGCCGCGACCACGATGACGACGATGTCGGTGACCTTGGCGCCGCGTGCGCGCATGCGGGTGAAGGCTTCGTGACCCGGGGTGTCGAGGAAGACGATTTCACGGCCAAATGCGGGGGAATCCGGCTTGGTGACGTGGACCTTGTACGCGCCAATATGCTGAGTGATGCCTCCAGCCTCGCCTCCCGCGACGTCGGTGGAACGGATGGCGTCGAGCAGCGACGTCTTGCCGTGGTCGACGTGGCCCATGACGGTTACGACTGGCGACCGCACGGTTTCGACCATGCCGGTGGTGTCTTCGAGGAAGCCTTCGATAGCCTCATTTTCGAGCTGTTCTTCAACCGAGATGACCTGGGCGTCGGCTCCGAACTGGCGCGCGACATCCTTGACCAGCTCGCCTTCTAGCGACTGGTTGACGGTGACGAAAACGCCCTTCATCAATAGGCTGGCAATAAGGTCCTTGCCGCGCACATCGAGCTTTTCAGCCAAGTCTTTGACCGAGATGCCCTCAGTAACCGTGATTACCCGGGTAATCGGCATGGGCTCGCGCGAGATCTGCTGTCCGCCGAAACGCGATGGCGGCTGAAAGCCCTTCATCGGGCCTTCCTTCACCTTTTCATAGCGCTGTCCTCCGCGGCGCTGGCCGGGACGCGCCGGGCGCATGCCCGCCGGGGGTCCTCCGGGCGCAGCTTCACCGGGAGCTCCGCCCGGCCGTGGAGCACCGGGACGCGGTGGAAAGCCCGGCCGTGCGCCGGGCGCGAAGCCTGGACGCGCCGGTCCGCCGGGTGCGCCGCCAGGTCCGCCCGGGAAGGTGCGGGTGGGGTGCATGGGACGACGCGAGCCGGGGGCCATGCCGCCGCCGCCGCCCATGGGGGGACGGGAGCCCGGTCCGCCGGTAGCCGAAGAGCCGGGGCCGCCAGGACGGGTAAAGATCGGGCGGCGCGGAGGGGCGCCGGGTGCGGGAGCCGGTGCCGTGTAAATAGGACGCGGACCCGTTTGCGGCATGATTACGCGGCGTACCGGCGCGGCCGGCGCTGCGGGCGGCGCAGGGGCAGCCTCGGCGACTGGTGCCGGTGGGGCGACGGGCGGCTCCGGGGTCGGCGCAGGCGCAGGTGCAGCGGCCACGGGAGCCGGTGCGGCCACTGGCGGCGTGGCCGGACGTGGAGGTGCGGCCACCACCACCGGTGCGCTGCTTGCTGGCTTGCCAAGCACGCTGGGTGGCACGGCCGGCCGGGCTGGGGACGCACCTGCCAGAGGACGGTTTGCCGACACGGGCGGCGCGATGATGCGCGCACCCTGGTTCGGCAGTGGAACGACGCGCCGGGGCGCAGGGGGCTGGGGCGGCACCGGACGCGCAGCCGCGGAGGTGGGGCCTGCCACCGAGGGCGTGGGCGCAACCGCCGCGGGGCTTTCCGGCTCGGAAGCCGGGGCCGGAGCTGCCGGCGTTGCCGCAACGGGGGAGGAAGGGGCCGGGCTGGGAGCAACAGCCCCGGGAGCCGGAGCAGCGGGCGCGGCGACCGGGGCCGCAACAGCAATGGGACGCATGGTTTGCGGCTGGGGCGGCGCTGCCACGACCACTGTACCGGGCCTAGCCGGGGAAGCAACCGCAACGGCCGCACGCGCGGGAGCCGCAGCCACGGCCGGCGGCGCGACCGTCGCGGGCCGGGCGATAGGAGGAGCATGACGCGCTGCTTCCTGCGCCTGCTGGCGCTCACGGATCGCGCGCATTGCGTCACCGGGCTTGGAGGCTCCGGATAGATTGAACTTGGGCGTCGCGGGTGCGGCCGATCCGCCCGAGCGTGCCGTGGTGTTGGACCGGTCTCCGCGGAAGTACCCGCGCACCTTTTCAGCCTGATCCTCTTCAATCGACGAGGAATGCGTTTTGCCGGAGACGCCGATGGCCTCGAGCGCATCGAGAATAGGCCTGCTTTTAACTTCGAGTTCCCGTGCCAGATCGTTGATTCTTACTTTGCTCATCCGTCCCTTGTCCCTGCCCGTCGACGCGCACCCCGAGTCCGTTCAACTGGTCATCGCAGCCTCGTTCAATGGGGAGTTGCTGTTAACGATTATCGCTGAAAAGTGTGAAATCGCGGCATCTTCGTGCGGCACGCGATCAGGAAGCAGGACCGTGGGATCAGCCACGGTCGTGCCCGTCGGTATCGATGCCTTCGTCAGAGATCTCCTGGCTCTGATCCACCAGCGTGTCCACGGTATCGTTGTCGCGTTCGATCATCTCTTCGCGGCGGTCGGCGTCTGAGTCCGCGTCGGAATCGGACTCGTATTCTTCCTCGGCGGCGATGTCCTCGGTGGACACGTCGGTGTCTTCGACGGCTCCGCCAAAGTCCGGGGCTTCGCCGCTCGCGGCTGCCTCGGCGAGGATTTCTTCCGGTGTCTTGCTCATGGATGTATTCTCCGGCGTGTCGGTTGGAGTTTCCGTTACTCCCGCAAGCGGGACGGGACGGGCTTCGCCCTCTTCATACTGCCCGAAGTAGTGGCGCACGGCGACCGAGATTTTTTCGATCGTCTTTTCGCCAATGCCGGGAACCTCGGCAAGCTCTTCGGCGGTCATGTCGGCCACCTGCTCGACCGTGGTGATGCCGGCGGCGATGAGCTTTTCAAGAATTTGCTCGCCGAGCTCGGTCACCTGTTCGATAGGCGTGGACGGCCCTCCGGACATGGCCTGCATCTGCTGCTCGACCTCCTGGCGCTTCTCTTCTTCGGACTTGATGTCGATTTTCCAGCCCAGGAGCTTGGCCGCGAGACGCACGTTCTGACCCTTTTTCCCGATCGCCAGCGAAAGCTGCGTGTCGTCGACGATGACCTCGATCTGCTTTTCCGCCAGGTCGGTGATGGAGACGCGCGCGACCTTGGCCGGCTGCAGGGCCTTTTCGGCAAAGGTGGTGATCTCTTCGGAATACTCGATGATGTCGATCTTTTCGCCGCGCAGCTCGCGGATGATCGACTGGACGCGCATGCCCTTCATGCCGACGCACGCACCGACCGGGTCGACGTCCTTGTCGCGGCTCATGACGGCGATCTTGGTGCGTTCGCCGGCCTCGCGCGCGATGGCCCGGATGGTGACCGTGCCGTCGTAGATCTCCGGGACCTCGGACTGAAACAGGTTCTGGACGAGCGCGGGGGCGGCGCGACTGACAATGACCTGCGGGCCCTTGGCGGCTCGGTCGACGCGCAGCAGAACCACGCGGACACGCTCGGCAACGGCGAAGGATTCAAGCCTGGACTGTTCGCGCTTGGGCATGCGGGCTTCAGCCTTGCCCAGGTCGAAGATGACGTCCATGGGCTCGAGCCGCTTGACGACCGCGTTCAGGACCTCTCCGGCGCGGTGGTTGTACTCGTTGAAGACGGTGTCGCGCTCGGCTTCGCGGACCTTCTGAAAGATGACCTGCTTGGCCATCTGCGCGGCGATGCGGCCGAGCGGGGAGGTGTCCTTGTAGAAGCGGAGCTCGCCGCCGACTTCGACCTCGGGCGCGAGCTCGCGGGCCGCATCAAGCGAAAGCTCGTTGTCGGCGTCGGTGATGAGCTCGGGTGTTTCGACGACGGTCTTGTAGACGTAGGCGCGGATTTCGCCGCTTTCCTTATCCATTTCAGCGCGCATGTTTTCCAGGGTCTTGTAGTACTTGCGCGTGGCGAGCGCGATGGCGTCCTCGATGGCATGGACGACGATCTCCGCCTCAATGCCTTTCTCGCGGCTCATTGCTTCAATGGTCTGGTATAGAACGCTTGCCATAGTGTCTTCTTTCCTGCTCGAACGAGTCTTCTGTTTGTTGGTTAGAACTGTGGAATCAGGTTGCACTTTTCAACGTTGCTGAAGGCAATTTCGACCGGCTCGGGCCTGGTTGCGGCGAAACCTTTGCGCGGCTTGCCTTTGGGCTTGATCGCGCCGGGATCGAGTGTAAGCGTGGCGCCGTCAAACCCGGTAAGACGCCCCTGGAAATGACGGTTCCCGTCCAGTGCGGTGAAGGTCTGCAGCTTCACGAGCGAGCCGGTGAAGCGTGTATAGTCGGCCGGCTTCGACAGCCTCCGTTCGAGCCCGGGCGAGGAGACCTCGAGCGTGTACTCCGCGCCGGGGATCAGGTCTTCGATGTCAAGCAGGGTGCCGAAGTCGCGGGCAAACTGTTCGCAATCCTCATGCGTGGTGCCGGAAAGCTGTTCCACGGGAACCCCCGCGGGAAGGACGGGCACGGGCTCCAGCGGATCGAGCGGCGCACCTTCTTCGGCCTGCGCGGCGAGCTCCTGCAGGCGGGCGCGCGACTCCGGATCCTTTTCGATGAAGATGCGCAGCGTGCGGAACTTAGCGCCGCCGGAATAGTCGAGATCGACCAGCTCCAGGTGGTGCGAGGCTGCGACGCGTTCAGCGGCTTGACGGATTGTGTCGAGTTCGAAGGCCATGGGGCTCTAGCAGCGGGAAATAGTTCAGTACAAACAAAAAAGTGGGCTCGTCGCCCACTCGTCTCTTCCGCCACATCTGCCGGTACGGTCACGGCGCTTACCTGCGGCAGAACGGATTCGTCTGCAATGTCGACTATACGCCAGGGCCGCGCGCGTTTCAATAGCCAGCGGGGAGTCAGGCGGGCGACCCTCTCCGTTTGACAGCATTGGTCTACAATCGACGGAACCCAAAGCACGGTCCGGCTGTTCAGGCGACGTTGCAGGGCCTTCTCCCTATGATCATCGACCAGATTCCCGAAGCTTTGACCTTTGACGATGTGCTGCTCGTTCCCGCGTACTCCGACGTGGTGCCGACACAGGTGAGCACGCAGACGCAGATGACCGCCGGCATCACCCTGAACTGCCCGTTGATGTCCGCGGCCATGGATACCGTTACTGAATCCCGGCTGGCGATCGCGATGGCGCAGCAGGGAGGCATGGGCGTGGTGCATCGCAACCTGTCCATCCTCGCGCAGGCGGGCGAGATCGACAAGGTAAAGCGGTCCGAAAGCGGCATGATTGTCGACCCGGTGACGATTTCGCCCGACCAGCCGATCGCCGCCGCGCTCGACATGATGCGGCACTACAAGATATCCGGCGTGCCCGTCACCAAGGATCGCAAGCTGGTCGGGATCCTGACCAACCGCGACCTGCGTTTCGTCTCGCGGACCGACCTTTCCATTGACTCCGTGATGACCAAGCAGAGTCTGATCACAGTCCCTGTCGGCACTACGCTTGAGCAGGCCGAGGAAATCCTGCACCAACACCGGGTGGAAAAGCTCCTGGTGGTCAACGACGACTACGAGTTGAAGGGCCTGATCACGGTAAAGGACATTCAGAAGAAGTTGAAGTACCCGAACGCCTGCAAGGACGAGCAGGGCCGGCTGCGGGTGGCCGGCGCGATCGGCGCGACCGGCGATTACCTGGAACGTGCCGCGGCGCTGGTAGAGGCGCGGGCTGACGCGCTGGCGATCGACTCGGCGCACGGGCATTCGTCGCGTGTGCTGGAAAGCGTGCGCGAGGTGAAGAAAGCCTTTCCGCATGTGGCTTTGCTTGCAGGCAATGTGGCTACCTACGACGGAGCGCAGGCGCTGATCGACGCGGGCGCGGACGCGATCAAGGTCGGCATCGGGCCCGGCTCCATTTGCACCACGCGTATGGTCACCGGCGCGGGCATGCCGCAGATCACTGCAATTTCGGAGGCGTTTCGCGCCGCGAGCAAGGCCGGCATTCCCATCATCGCGGACGGAGGCATCAAGTATTCGGGTGACGTGACCAAGGCCATCGCCGCCGGTGCCAGCGTGGTCATGATGGGCTCGTTGTTTGCGGGCGTGGATGAAAGTCCGGGCGAGACGATCCTTTACCAGGGCCGCTCCTTCAAGGCCTATCGCGGCATGGGAAGCCTGAGCGCGATGGCGCAGGGCTCCGGCGAGCGCTACTTCCAGGGCAAGGAGGACATGAACGAGATCACCTCCGGCGAGCGACCAAACCTGACCGCGCGCGAAGGATCTACGCAGAACCGGCTGGCGAAGTTCGTGCCCGAAGGCATCGAGGGAAGGGTGCCGCATCGCGGGCCGCTCGAGGCCATGGTCTACCAGCTGGTCGGCGGGTTGCGCAGCGGCATGGGCTACCTGGGCTGCGGGTCCATCCCGGAGCTGCAGCAGCGCGCGCGGTTTGTGCGCATCTCGAACGCTGGCCTGCGCGAAAGCCATGTGCACGACGTGGTCATTACGCGGGAAGCCCCCAATTATCACATGGAGTAAAAAGCCCAGCCGCATCTTTGATAGGCTTGAAGCAATGCGTTCCATCTTTGTTGAAAAGCCTGACCCTCTCGAACTGCGTCTGCGTCTCGCCAACTTCAGGGGTAAGTTGTGGGTCTGGCTTCCCGCGTTGATCGCGGTCATCATTATCGCCAACGAGTCGACCGGACGCTTTTCCGCGAACAACACCTCCAGCTATCTTCGGCCCATCGTGGAGCGGTACTTCGGCCACATCCGCGATAATGTCTGGGAGGTCGGGCACCACCTCTTTCGCAAGAGCGGACACTTCCTCGGCTTCGGGCTGCTGTGCCTGACCTTTGTGCGCGCGTGGCTGCTGCAGCTGGGCTGCGTGGCGGATCTGCCGCGGGACCGGTGGCACCTGCGTTCTGTGCTGCTTGGGTTGTTGTGTCAGATCGCGGTGGCCGGCGCGGATGAATATCACCAGACCTTTGTGCCCGGACGCACGGGCCAACTCTCGGACGTGCTGCTCGATACATGCGGCGGAGTCCTGGCGTGCACGCTGGTCTGGCTTCTGCTTTGGCGCAAAGGAAAACGCCGGAGCGGCTCCGGGGGGAGCCGTCGGCGGATCGCTTCGCGCGGGCTGGCTTAGGATTCCCGGGACGCCCCATTGATCACGAGGAGACTCTGATGAATGAGGCACAGCTAAGGGATGGGATACAGGAACGGCTTCGGCGGATGCAGCGTCTTGTCGCGGACCAGCGCGTCGAAGTGCAGGCGCGTATGCAGGCCGGCGGCGCGATAGAGGTTCAGGGCGGATTCGTTCGCCGCCGTCACCGTCAGCGTCAGCGCCTGGAATCCGTGTCGCGGAAGCATGGCCATGGTTTGTTGCAGAAGCTCCCGGCCAAGTTGCTGTCCACGCAGGTTGGTGGCGATGCAAAGCTGCGTCAGGTGCGCGACGCCCGGCGCGATTCGCGAGCAGAGCGCCACGCCGGCCAGGGCGTTCGACCGCCGGTCGCGAAGCAGAAGCGACGCCACGGGATCAAACGCGCCGCACCCGGGAAAGCGCACGATGTTGTGCAGAAAGCGCTGCGAGCCTTCCAGTGTGCGGTATTGATCATTGATTGCCGCGTCTACGTGCCCGAGGTAGGCGCGATGGATGAACTCCGCAACGGATTGGTAAGCGCCCGGGGTCCAGCACGCGAACTCAAACGCAGGCGGAAGGATCGCGGGTGAGCCTGCTTGCAGCTCGGTCTCCATGAACAGACGCGGGTAGCGATCGAATCCTGCAGCCTGGAATACCGGCGCGAGCTCGGCATTGTCGTTCAGAAGCAGCTGCGATTCAATGCGGTCCACATCCGGCGCGGCTTCCAGCACCTCCAGCAGATGGCGCGTCAACGTCCGCAGAATGGCGACCCGGTCGGGCTGCGCCTGGTCGACATACACATCGCCCAGCACGGCCTTGCTGCCTTCGTGAACGCTGAAGCAAAAGCCCACGATCCGTCCGCGCAGGGAGGCGACAAAGCCGGGCAGGATGCGTGAATCGAGGTATCCGAGCAGCACCTCGGTTGCGTCCGTATAGTCCCAGCGCAAACGCTCGAGCCACACCGCAGCCTCGCTTTCCAGCAGCGGACGAAGCTGCCGTGCAGGGTAGTGACGCAGATCCAGGATCTCAAGCACGGGAGCCGGTGGTGGAGAGGGCGAGGTCATTCAGCTTTCCGCTTCGATGCGCGCCAGAGGCGGGAGGTCAATTAAGTTCCAGGTTCGGCGGCAGGTGAGGAAGGCGAGACAGGTGGCGGAGGCTCCGGCTCGGACGCGCTCGCCGGAAGCACCCGGTATACTTCCAGCCCCTGCGACTCGTACAGAAACAGCGGCTCATAGATTCGACCCTGCAGAAACCGCGCAAGATCGGCTCCGTCGCCCGTCCGCGTTATCAGGATATGCTCGCCCGCGGGTACGGATTTTGTGTAGTCGATCAGCGGCTGATTGCGATAGAACGCGAGCCCGTATTCCATGTCGCGCTTGAGATGGTACATGGCCAGCGTGGACGCACCCGGGGCATGCTCGGCAATTTCGCGCGCCAGCGGACGGGCGGAGTAGTTGATATCCAGCTCATGGCCCTCGAAGCCAAGCAGAAAGATCATCAGGCCGACAACCGGCACAAGCGTCGCATTGCGAATCTGCACCAGCGAAAAACGGCGGATGCAGAAGGCGATCAAGACGCTGGCGACCACCGCCGATACCGCCGCGCCGATCAGCCATCCGGGCGAAGGCACCAGCGTCTCGTACTTCATGTGCTGCGGCGCAAGCGTCAGCACAAAGACCATCAGCGCGGTGATCGCTGTATGTCCCCAAAGCAGGCCGCGGTGCAGACCCTGCCGCCGGATGCGGTACAGGTAGTCTCCGGTCAGAATGGTCAGCGGGGGGATGGACGGGAGGATGTAGCCGGGCAGCTTGGAGTCGGAAAAGGTAAAGAAGAGGATGGGAAACAGCGCCCACAGCACCAAGAACTCTGGAAACGCATCGCCCGCGCGCGAATGGCCCAGGTAACGTACGCTCTTGCCGCGCACCCGCCACTCCGCCACCGAGATGCCGATCGCATCCACCAGCGCGCGAACCGCCAGCACCGTCCACGGCATCAGGCCGATCAGCAGCACGGCCAGGTAGTACCAGAGGTGCTGGTGGTGCTGGTAGCGGTTGGTGGTCAGCCGCTGCAGGTTGTGCTCGAGGAAAAACTCCCGGAAGAAGCTCGGATTGCGCCGCTGCACGGCGATGTACCACGGAAGCACCATGACCAGGTACAGCGTGACGCCGGGCCACCAGATAGTCCGGCGAAACAGGCTCCACTCCCGCCGCAGCGCGACGAACAGGAAGATGATGACCAGCGCGAGAAACGGCGCGATTGGCCCCTTGGCCAGAGTGGCCGCAGCCCCGAAGAAGTACAGGTCGAAGAGCCAGAATTTCTTGCCGGTTTCATACCAGGCGTACCAGCCCAGCATGCCGATGCAGAACGGCGCGGCTAACTGCATATCGGTCGAAGCGCCGCGCGCAAATGCCAGGATGCCGACGGCGGACAACGTAATCAGCGCCGCGTCCAGGTGTCCGCCCGGCCGGAACCTTCGCATATGCAGAAAGATCATCAGGATCAGGAAGCCCGCGCCGGTGGAAGAAGGCAACCGCGCGGACCAGTCCGACACGCCGAACTCCCGGAAGAAGCTCATCGCGCGCCAGTAGTAGAGCGCCGGCTTTTCCAGCCACGGCTTGCCGTACAGGATCGGCGTAATGGTGCCGGAGATCAGACATCGATAGCTGTTGGCGATCTCATGCGGACGCAGACTGTGCGGCATGATGTCGGCATGGAGCGCCTCGCAGAGCTGGTCGTGCCGCTCTAGCATCTCGCGGGCGATTTGTGCGTAGCGCGGCTCGTCGGCACCGACCAGCCCAAGCTGATCTCCGCCGAAGTGCGGCACCATCCCGTAGAGCAGAAGAAAGAGGCCGATGGCGAACAGCGCCAGGAACTCGCCGGGCGAGGCAAACGTAGGTCCGGACAGCACACGACGCAGCGGCGCGGGCATCCATGGCCGGCGCACACGCGCTTCTACGGCCGGGCGTTCGGGTTGGAGGCGTCGATCCAAGTTGCAGAGGTCGGGGCGATCACAAGGCTAACAGATACGCAGCGTGCACGGGTCAGCTGCCGGCCTGGGTGTCGGTTGCGGCAGGCTCCGCTGGCTTGCCTTCCCCCGGTACCGCGGTTGTCCGCTTCGCATCGCGCTTGCGGGACCGATCCAGCAGCTCTTCCATCCGCCCCGTCATCTTTTCCGAACGGTCGATGGCAAAGCTCAACTCCGGGATGTGCCGGACACCCATGCGGTCGCGAATCTGCGAACGGATGAACCCACGGGCCTGGGTCAGCGCGGCCAGCGTGGACTCCTCCTCTTCCCGCGTCCCTGTCACCGAAACGAATACGCGAGCGCTTTTGCCGCCCGGGGCGAGGACCACATCGGTGACGGTGGCAGGGAAGATACGCGGATCGGACAGCTCGCCTTCGAGCATCGCGCCGATCTCTTCGGCAAAAGAATGGGCGACACGGTTGCGATGGTAGGTGCGGGCGCGTTGTTCAGGCATGGTCGGTTCCTTCTATCTTACGACTCCGGCAGGATCTCGGCGTAGGAGTCCGACACCTCGGCCGAAAGCGAGGCGGCAAACCGGTGTGCCGCGTCGTCGATCGATTCCAGATGCTGCGCGACCGATTGAGTCGAGCTCGAAATTACCGCGCAGCAGATCGTCGCCTGATTCCATACCGTGCCGCCCTCGTTCATCTCCGCGACCGCTGCGTTGAAGCTGTGGCGTAGCCGGTCCTTGAGCGAGCGCACCACCTGCCGACGATCCTTGAGCGACTGCGCGTGCGGGATGTTGAGTTCGAGCGTCAGCTTTCCGATCGGCATGCCGGGCACGGACGCGTGGGAAGAGTCCAAAGGCGTCGTTCTTCTGATTGTAGACGTTTGGCCGCGTCGCTGCTCAGTCCGCGATCACCACGTTCAACGATGCCGCCGCCGTGCTGCCGGACGTTGTCACCGAGATCGACACTGGGTAGTTTCCCGCCGGGAGATTGAAGAAGTTGCCCTTGCCGCATCCGAGCCCTGAGCCCAGGGCAAGGCACAGCGCCAGGAGCAGCAGCACACGCCGAAACACCCTGCGGCGGCGCAGCAGCAGAAGAAAAGGAGCCAGCAGCGCCGCCCAGAGATCCGGCTGCGAAGCTTCGGACCGGGTCATCGCGGTGTTCGAAGTGGCGTGCACTCGCACCGTCGTGCTGGTGGGCCCGGGGCCGGACGCGGCGTCGACCGAGCAGAGAATATAGGGCGAAGAAGATGAGCACGAGGCCGCATAAACGCCCGCATAGCCCGACAGCGGCGTAATCAGGAGTGTCGAGAAACTATCCGCGCCTGCCTTCATCGTCAGGGTCGTGGGATTGAGCGAAATTGTAAGCGGCGGCGTCACCACCAGGATCTGCGACGGTGTCACCGCCGGGCCGAACAGGCCGGAAGGAACATAGCTCGCCGTAATGGCATAGGTGCCGGCGGGCAGGCTCGGCAAAGCTGCCGAGGCGACTCCGCTGTTCAGCGACACCGCCGCAATCAGGCTGCCGTCGCGAAAGAATCCGACGCTTCCGGTCGGCACGCCGAACCGCGAAGACACGGTCGCGGACAGCGTGGACGCGACGCCGGTCGCAACCGGATTCGCGGACAGCGTCAGAGCAAGGCTAGTGGTCGTCGGCACGACCGAAAACTGCACCGCCGAGGAGGATGAGGGCTGGTCGGTCGCGTCACCCGCGTAGGTCGCCGTAGCGGAATAGCTGCCCAGTCCGAGGGCCGCGGAGTCGATCGAAACCGTCGCAAAGCTCTGCCCGGGAAGCGCATTGCCCAGCAGACCCGGAACCTTTACGGCGCCGGCAGCGGAAACCATTCGCACGCTGACCAAGCCGCCGGGCGAGTTGGGGTACGGCGTAGCAACCCGCACGTTCAGCAGTACGGGCGAGCCCGCAGGCACCGCAGCCTGCGCCGCCGACAGCGTAGTCGTGGTCGGGTCAGGCGTCACCGTCAGGTTCAGGCTCCCGCTGGCCGCTGCATAGGCCATATCGCCGGAGTAGCGAGCCACCAGAGTATGGGGGCCCGGAGCGAGTTCCGGAAGCGCCAGCGAACCCGCACCCGCGTTGAGCAGCACGGTGCCCAGCGCGCCGGACGAGCCATCCGCAAGCGTCACCGAGCCGGCGGCCGTCGCGGGGCTCATCGCTACGAGCAGCGTCGCCGGCGCGGAGAAGGGAAGCGAAGACCCAACGCCAGACAGCGTCATGGTCGCCGGCAGCAGCCGAACGGTGGTTGAAACTGCGGCCGAGCTTGAAGGCGCATCGTCGGTATCGCCCGCATAGCTGGCCGTAATGCTGTGCGGCCCGGCGGCGAGGGAGCCGACCGGAAGTGTCGCCACCCCGGCCTGCAGGCTGCTTTGCCCCAAAGGCCCGCTATTGCTGTCCGTAAAGTTAACCACTCCGCCCGCCGAAGCCGGCGAGACCGTAGCCGAAAGCACCACGGAAGCACCCGCCGGGAGGCTTGCCGCGAGCGGTGTCAGCGTCGTCGAGGTGGGCGTCCGGTCGATCTCCACGGAAAACGACGAACTGGCAGAAGCCGTATGAAGCGCATCGCCCGGATAGCTCGCCGTCAGCAGGTGCAGGCCGGGCGCAAGCGTGTTCAACGAAGCCGAACCCGCCCCGGAGTTGAGCGGAATGCGCGCCGTCACCGAGCTTCCCTCCTGAACCAGCACCGTGCCGGTCGCGTCCGCCGGGGTCACCGCGACGCCGATCCGGACCGCTGTCCCGAAGCTTGCGGTAGAAGGCGTCGCGAGCAGCGAGGTATCCGTGCCAAGCCGCTGCACGGTAATCTGCTCCGCCGCGCTTGTGCCGGCGAGATCGTACGCATCCCCGGAGTAGATCGCGAGCAATACATGCGATCCCGGCAGCAGTGTGCCCACTGCGAGGCTCGCCGCGCCGCCTGAAAGTGTGCTCTGGCCAAGGCTGTTTGCGCCATCGCGAAAGACCACTGTGCCGCCCGCCGTAACCGGCAGCACGGAGCCCGTGAGCTGCAGCACCGTCCCATACGGAACGCTTGGCGGCAGCGCGCCCAGGCTGACGATCGTGGTCACGGGGTTTACCTGTAACTGAAGCGCCGGGCTTTGCTCGGCCGGGTTGGCCGTATCGCCGGTGTAGAGCGCGGTGACTGTATGCGGCCCCAGCCCAAACGCGTTGAGCGTAAGCGAAGCGCTTCCGCCGGACATCGCCGTCTGCCCGAGCGGGCTGGTTCCGTCGAGAAAGGTCACCAGGCCCGTCGCCGACGCGAGTGTGGCCGTGAGGGTCAGCGGGGTGCCGTAGGCAAGCGTCGTCGCGGACGAGGTCAGGACCAGCGTTGCCGGCGCATCGGAGCGATTTGCCCGGTCTACGGTCACGGCGAGATCGCCAAACAGAAGCGCTCCAAAGCGTGCATGCAGCCGATGAAGCCCCGGCCGCAAGGTGCCCAGGTCGAACACCGCCGAGGATCCCTCGACCGGCAGGGATGTGACGACGGCATCGCCTTCCAGCAGCGAGATCTCGCCCCGCGGCCGGGGCAGACGCGCGTCGGGTACAGTCAGGATGGCCGCGACCTCCGCAGGCCCGCTCTCAACCAGCTCCGCGACTACCGGAGCAAACGCCTCGGGCACGCATAGAAGCGCTGGCCCGGACGCGAGCAGGCATGGCCCATCCGTTGTGATCCCGGTCACGCCGCCCGCGTCGACCCGGGTATTCTGTATATCGATAGAGCCTGCGCCCGCGGCTGGAAAGGCAAGCGCCATGTCCGATCCGGCCAGGGTCGAATCGCGCAACTCCAGGTTGCCCGCGGTGCCCTCCAGCACGACCCCCCGCGTCCCCGGCGCGGCCGGATCGCCGACGATCTTCAGATCCTCGATCTCCAGCGCCGAGCCCCGCACCGCATCCCCGGCCGGCTCGCCCAATGTGATCCCGGCCAGATGGAACGACCCGCGCGCCAGCACTGTGGTCGGCCTCCGCTCCGCTGGCAGGTCGTACCAGCTTCCACGCGCGGTGCCGTCGCTCCGCAGCAGGATCGCGCCGCCCCGCGCATCCACGGTACCGAACCCAAGCAGCGCGGCCCCATCGTCCGCGGTGATCAGAGCACGCGGATTTCCTGAAGGGGCATCGTAGTCGGCAGCCCGGCGCGACGCAAACACGGTCACCCCCGGGTCGATCCAAAGCGCGACCCCCAGAGGAATCTCCAGGGGTCCCAGAAGGAACGCGCTCCGCCCTTCGCTTCCTCGGGCAAGCTCTACTGCTTGCCCCGCCGGGCACGTGGCCAGCGCTTCTGCGATCCGGTCCGTATCGACTTCCGTCTCTGTAATAGGTCCATCGCCAGCAACCGGCACCTGCGCCGCGAGAACGTGGCATATTGCGGGCCTGGCGATCTGTCCGGCAGCAGCATCATGCAGCAGCATGACAGTCACGCCTGCTGAAAGGGCGCGCAAGATCCGGGTTCGCAGGCAAGTGGGCACAGGCGGCGGAGAAACTCCTGCGCCTACCGCATGCACGTACCGGGCCGCGAACGCGGGTTTGGCAATTAGAATTTTCTTAAAAGCAGTATTTCGTGGAGATGGTCGGGGCGAGAGGATTCGAACCTCCGACCCCCTGGTCCCGAACCAGGTGCGCTACCAGACTGCGCTACGCCCCGAACAAGTGCGTCTCACCGTAAAATGAGGACGAGCTTGAAACGCTGCTCACCCTGGAAACGCAGACACGCGGGAAGGTGCCTGCCGGGCTCGCATCTGCTCGACTCCGTTGAGTGTAGCAGAAATCGACAGTCCCGGCGCGCCCAGCCGACCGACACGCGCCGCCGGCTTAAGAGAAGATAGAGCCATGATGGAGCGTCGGCAGATCGTACAGCTTTGGCAATCCGGCGGCGCGGGCGTGCTGGCCACGCTGGTGCGGGTGGAAGGCTCTTCCTATCGCCAGCAGGGGGCGCGTCTGCTTACCGGGCGCACCCCGGGCGTGTACGCCGGCACGGTTAGCGGCGGATGCCTGGAAGCCGAGGTCGTCCGCAAAGCCGCCTGGATGGTGCAGTCCGGGGCTCGCGTCGAACGCTACAGCATGCGCTTCGACGATACCGCGGAGATTCCGTTTGGGCTCGGCTGCGGAGGTACTGTCGACCTTTTGCTCGAGCCCGCCGATACTCCAGAAGCCGTCGCCCTGTTCGGTGCCATGCAGCGTTCGCTCCACGGCCAGCCGAGCCGTGTTATCAGCTTTCTGCCCGGTTCCGGCCGTCCACTGCGCCGCCTGATTCTCGGGCCGGCAGAAGAAATCCTGTTCAGCTCACTATCCCTTTCCGAAGAGAAGATTCGCTGCGCCGCCAGGCTGGACCCGGCCCAGGAGCACGAAGGCCGGTTTGTCGAGCGGCTCGATCCTCCGCAGCGTCTGTTCGTGCTCGGCGCGGGAGATGATGCCAAGCCGGTGGTCCGGCTGGCCGCGCTGCTTGGCTGGTCGGTCCTCGTCGCCGACGGACGCCCACAGCTTGCCCGCGCCGAACGCTTCCCGGAGGCCGAACGCGTCCTGATCATCGAGTCCGCCGCCGCGCTCGACCTCCGGCCGGCAGACAGCTGCGTCCTGATGACCCACAGCTATGAACAGGATCGCACCCTGCTCGAAGGCCTGATCTCCCTGCGCCCGCGCTATCTTGGCATCCTTGGCTCGCGCCATCGCAGCAGCCTTCTTCTCAGCGAGGCGAGCTCCGCGCTCGGGATCAGCCTGGAGCAAAGCTGCGCTGGCGTCTTCGCACCCGTCGGCCTGAACCTCGGCGGCGACGGCCCGGAAGCGATCGCGTTGTCCATCATCAGCGAGATCCAGGCGCTCTTGCACAACCGCCTCGGCGACTCGGCACGCACCCTCACGCCGGGCGACATACGCGCCCAGGTCGAACAGGGAGATTCGACGCGCTACCTGCAGGCGCATTGCGCGCTGTCTGCAACATGAAGCCACCGGACCCACGCCTGCCGGCGATTGTTCTCGCTGCCGGAGCCTCCACGCGGCTCGGCCGCCCGAAACAGCTGGAAAGCTTCTACGGCGAGCCTTTGCTGGAGCGGGCCGTTCGCCTGGCCTGCGAGGCCGGCTGTGCCCCGGTGGTCGTGCTGGGCTCCTCGGCCGAGCGCATCCTGGCCGAGTGCTCCATGCCCGGCGCACAGATCGTACTCAATCCGGAGTGGGCCGGCGGCATGGCCTCGTCGTTGCGTGCAGGCCTGCAGGCGCTCGCATCCGGAGCAGCGGGAACGCTGGTTCTCACCTGCGATCAGCCAGCTGTTAGCGTCGGGCATCTGCGTACGCTGGCCGTGCAGGGATTGGAGGCCGGCAGGATCGTGGCATCCGCCTACGCCGGCCGGCGGGGCGTGCCGGCATACTTTCCGGCCGGAGATTTTCCAGAGTTACTGCAGCTGGAAGGAGATACGGGGGCCCGGGAACTCCTGTATTCGGCTGTTTTTGTCGAGCTCCTGGGAGGCGAGCTGGACGTGGATACGGAGGGAGCGCTGGAGCAAGCCAGAAGGCTGAGGCCCATCGACGTTCCATAACGAGGGTGACCACGCCCTCCTGGTGAGTCTCTTATTATTTGAAGCTGGAATTGCAAGGGGTACACAGACGCCTGGGAGAAGTCTATGAGCAGAACAGCAGACTAAAACAGCTAGTCCGAAAGAGCTAGTCCTCGCTTTCCTCGGTCGCGCCGGACTTCATCGTCACAATGCAGGGGAGAAGAACCATCAAGACAAAGGAGCCTGCGATCAAAAGGTCATGCATGGAAGGGAATCTCTTTTCTGTCGAGGAGCTCATGTCTCCTCTGACTGTTTGAGCATCGCCGACCGCGGCCAGGAACTCCATGGTACTTCAGCCTCTTTTCGGGTTTACTTCCGTGGTCCTGCCCCTACTGCGAAAGTGGTACATCCATTTCGGCTCGCAAGGCATGCTCCAGCAGATTTGCCGCCACCTGGGCGCGATAGGCGGCGGTCGACCGGATATCGTCGATGGGCGCAATCTCCGATCGCAGTGCCCGGCGCGCCTCGATCAGTGTCTCGCTCGTTAGCCGCCTGCCCGCAAGCGCCGCTTCTGTCGCCCGCAGACGCATCGGGATCGCGCTCAGGCTTGCCGCGGCAAGGCGCACCTCGCGCAGCATCTCGCCTTCCGCCCGTATCAGCACGCCGAGGGCGATCTTCGAAATGGCCTGCGCCTGGCGAGTCCCCACCTTGCGCAGCGATCCGCGGAAGCCCACCGGAACCCGCGGAATCCGCACCGAAAATAAAAGCTCGTCCGGCCGAATCGCTGTCTTCTTGTAGCCCAGAAAAAATTGTGTAAGCGGAAGCGTGCGGCTGCCGGGCGCTGAGACAAGGCACAGCTCGGGCTCATACAGCAGAAGTGCCGGAGGCGAATCCGCGGCGGGCGACGCGTTACACAGATTGCCGGCCACGGTGGCGCGATTCTGGTTCGCGACCGATCCGGTCCAGCTCGCCGCCTGTGCAAGCAGCGGAAATGCTTCGGCTATCGCCGCGGAGCGCCGCAGATCGGCAAAGGTGGTGCCTCCGCCAATCGTGATCGCGTCGGGCTGCGGATTGATAAAGCGCAGCTCCCGCAGATGCGCGATCGAAAGGAGCGGATGCGGCGCGAGCCGTCCGGCGTTGAACGCCACCATCAGCTCCGTGCCGCCGGCCATGGGAGTGTGCGTGCCCGCCGCCAGCAGGCTCAGGGTGGCGGCCAGCGTAGGCTCCGCAACCAGCGTGTAGGCGGAGGCGTCAGCCCGCACGGCCGGCTCCTGCGGGCAGTCCGCGCGACGCGCAAAGCTGCACCGCGGCCACGATCCGCGCGTATCCGGTGCACCGGCAAAGATTCCCCGCCAGACCTTCGCGAATCTGCTCCACCGTAGGCTCGGGATGCCGTCGCAGCAGATGCTCCGCCGCCAGGATCATGCCTGGCGTGCAGATGCCGCACTGCGCGCCGCCCTCTTCCAGAAAGCACTGCTGCATCGGGGCCAGCCGCTCGGTGTTCTGCGCGATGCCTTCGATCGTCCGCACCCCGCGCCCGGCAACCTGCAGCACGGGCACCAGGCAGGAGTTCACCAGCTCATCGTCCAGCAGCACCGCGCATGATCCGCATTCGCCTTCGCCGCAGCCTTCCTTGGTGCCGCACAGCCGCAGGTCTTCCCGCAGCACGTCCAGCAGACGTTTCATGGGCGGCGCATCCACCTCGCACGCCCGGCCATTTACGGTAAAAGCGATCAACGCATCCACCTCCACCCAACCGCAAGCGCGATCAGCAGCCCACCCAGCGCGATCATCAACGAGTAGGTAAAGGCAATGCTTCGTCCCGAATAAAGGCTGTCCACAGGAGTCCGCAGCCGCAGCCGCAACACCCCGAAGGCGATCAGCACCACCCCCGCCAGCACCGCGTAGGTCAGCAAGGCACGCACCTCGCCCGCGCTCGGCGGCACGACCGGCATCCTCATCGGCGTCATGCCGTCACCGGGTCGGTGTAGTACGGACCGGCATGCGCGGGGTTCAGGTCTTCCGAACCTCCGCCGGTACGTCGCGTCATCCGCTCGAAGATGTCTTCCGGAAGCAGAGGCACCGAGGTGAACGCCACACCCGTAGCCTGCTCGATCGCATTCAGGATGGCCGGCGCCGGCCCGTCCATCGGCAGCTCGCCGATCCCCTTGGCCCCGAACGCACCATGCACGCTCGGCGTTTCTTCAAACAGTACCTCGATCTCCGGCAGGTCCATGCTGGTCGGCATGATGTAGTTGGTCATCTGGTTGTTCTTCATCAGCCCCTGCTCGTACACGCATTTTTCATACAGCGCATAGCCGATCCCCTGCGCGACCCCGCCCTGCACCTGCCCGGCGGCCAGCGTGGGATGCAGGACACGGCCCACCTCCTGCAGCGCGTGAAAATTTGTCACGGTCGCGGTGTAGGTCGTCATATCCACGGCGACCTCGGCCACATATACCGCCCATGCATAGGCCGGATACGCGTCGCCCTTGTACCGGTCGTCATCCCAGAAGATGTCTCCCGGAGCCTGGTATCGCGCCTCCGCTTCCAGCTTGCCGTGCTCGCTGCTGTAGCGAATCGCGCCCGCATAAAACTGCTCCGGGGTATAGTCCTTTGGTGCAAATCCCGAGCTGACCAGCGCACCGCAAAGGTTCTTGGAAGCCGTTTCGACCAGCTTACCGACGATCATCGCCGTCCGGCTTGCCACGGTGGGGCCGGAGTTCGGTACGACGTGCGTGTCCGGCTGCGCAATCGATACATCGTCATACGGCAGATGCAGCGTTTCCGCTGCGACCTGGCACAGGATCGTGTTCGTCCCCTGGCCGAACTCGGTGGACGAAACGTAAATCCACGGCTTTCCGGTCGTATGATCCAGGGCCATTCGCACCAGCGAGTTCAGCCTGCGCTCACCCGACCCCGTAAACCCCGCGCCATGCATGAACGCCGCAAACCCCACTCCGCGCTTGATCGCCGAGCCCGGGTTGGTCCGCGCGAACTCTGCCGTTTTCGCGTGGTAGTCGCTTTCCCGCAGCGCACGCGTCAGCAGCGCATCCATATCCACCGGATCGGTCAGCAGCTGGCCGGTCGCAGTGTGGTCGCCGGTGGTTAGGAAGTTCCGCCGCCGCAGCTCCTCCGGCGTCAGGCCGACGACTGCGGCAATCTTGTCCATGTGCCGCTCCAGCGCAAACAGGCTTTGCGGAGCGCCGAACCCGCGAAACGCCCCATGCGGCGGGACGTTGGTCGCCATCGCCTTGGCGCGGATGCGCAGATGCGGCCACTGATACGGCCCGGCCGCGTGGATCGTCCCACGCGAAAGCACCACGGGCGTCAGCGTCATGTACGCTCCGCCATCGATGGCAAACTCGATTTCGCCGCCCAGCAGCTTGCCGTCCCTGCTGACGGCGGTGCGGTGGCGCGTGCGGCTGGGATGACGCTTGGTGGTCGCGACCAGGTCCTCCGCGCGGTCGTAGCACAGCTTCACCGGCCGTCCGGACTTCATCGCAAGCAGAGCCGCGTGCGAGCCGATCACGGAAGGGAAGTCCTCCTTGCCGCCAAACGCGCCGCCCGTCTCGGTCTGGATTACACGGCACTTGTCCTCCGGCAATCCGAAGACCAGAGTGAGCGCATGCACCAGGTAAAACGGGCACTGCATCGAGCCCTGCACCAGCACGCCGTCCGCCGCGGAATACTCCGCGATCACGCCGTTGTTCTCGATGTACAGCTGCTCCTGCGCGCCAGTCGTGTATTCGCCTTCGACAATGAAATCGGCCGTCCGAAAGGCCTCCTCCGGGTCGCCATGCTCCATCAAGTAGTGCTTGAAGCAGTTGGGATGCTCGGCGTGCGGCCAGATCACCGGAGCATCCGCGGCTTCGGACTGCTCGATCGTAAACACCCCGGGCAACTCGTCATACGTAATCTCGACCGCTGCCACCGCCGCATGCAGCTTTGCCTTGCTCGCATGCGCCAGCAGCAGGATCGGCTCTTCCGGATGGTTGATCCATTCCTCGGCCAGGCACGGATGGTCCTTGCCCAGGTGCACCACCGTGTTCTCCCCGGGAATGTCGGCGGCACGCACCACCGTGTATTCGTCCCACGCGATACCCGGCCCGAACCGGATCTCCGTGATCCGCCCACGCGCAATCTTCGACCGAACCGTCGCTCCATACAGCATGCCAGGCAGCATCAGGTCGTCGACATACTGCGCGGCTCCAAGCACCTTCGCGCGGCCTTCCTTGCGGATCGGTGACTGGCCGACAACGGTGCGGGTAAGCGTGGGCTCGGGCATCGGGGTTCCGTTAGCATAGAACGAAACCGCCCGCGTCGTCACTTTACCGCCGCCGCGCCCGCATCAACGTCCCTGCGCGGCCAGCTTCTTTTCAATAATCTCCACCAGGTGCCCGACCGAGTTCATCGACTCCAGCTCCGCGGTCTGGAACTTGATGCGGAAGCTCGATTCAACCGCCACAATGAGGTTGATGTGATTGAACGAGTCCCACTCGGCGACGTCGGCCGCTGTCATTTCCGGCCGAAGCACAAGCGTGTCGTCGTCGAATACGTCGTGAAAGATGGGAGTCAACTGCGCGTAAATGTCTTGCTGCTGCATGCGGGCGATGGGGTTCTTTCCTAACGATCTCGTACCAGTATACCGGGCAGAAAACCTCAACCCGAGTTGGAGCGGATGAAACATGGATGGGACGGATCCGGCGTCCACCCGTCTGCTATTCGCCGATCCCTGTCAAGGTCTCAGAAGTGCCGTAGGGTCTCCTCGTTCGCCGGCTTCGGCGGCGCATACACCGAGCCGCGGTCCAGCCGGTCGGAGTTCTTTTCAAGCGACCGGCTCACCAGATCGCGCGATCCCAGACCGATGGCCAGCGCAAGCGTCAGCACAATGCCGCCGAACAGGATCCCGAATGCCAGCTCGATGATGTTGCCGCCCACCTGCAGGTGGTCGAGCACCATGGCCGCGGTCAGCACGAGCACAAGCCACTTCACGCCCAGGCTGAGGAACCGTGCATACTGCAGGTTGCTGTTCACGGCGCCGATCAGCACCGTGCGTGCCAGGTATCGCGCGATCACATTTCCCGCCAGAAGCAGAAGTACCGCGCCGACTGAACGCGTCATGAACGGAAGCAGCGCAAGCTCCGGCCCCGTGCCGGACGCGTAGGAAACCTGGATCGCCGAAACCCCCACCAGAAGTCCAAGCAGAACGCACGTCCAGAAGGCGATACGCCCCACCAGCGCGGTCGGGCTCTGCTGCGGTGACCAGTCCGCGATGCCCTTCACCTCGTGCCGCGACACGCGCTCATCGAAGCGCAGCCCCTTCAGCATCCTGCGCAGACCCGCGCTCAACAGCATGCCGATCCCTGTCATCACCGCCAGCGCCAGGATAAAGACCACCAGCCCCGGAAGGATGCCGATCAGGAGCGACGTCACGCGGTCCACCGACTGCCGAAGCGCCTCCGCCATGTGGTGCAGCGCGGAAGGATTGCCGCTGTAAGTTGAGGGATCGCTCTGGTACGGGTCAGGCTGGCTGAAAATGCGCATAGCGGCACTCCTTGAGATCAACTGGAACGAGTAAGACAACACGAAGCGAACAGGCCCTACGGGTTGAAGCGGTCCGGCCATCGCCAGCGCGAAACCAGGTATGGCTTGTCGGCCTCAAATGCCGCCGCAACCGCCTCGATGTGGCGCTCCGGATCGCCGCCGGACGCGGTCAGCAGAATATGGGAGGCCACCCACGCCAGGTACAACGGCGTCAATGCCCCCAGCAAATGGTTCCGGTTGATCGTTCGTAGGCGATACGCCAGGAGGAAGTCGTACACAATCCGGGCCCAAAGCGAATCCGCCATCTGAAAGCTCGCCGGCGACGCATTTGAAAGCCGCTTGAGCCCAAGCAGGCTTTGCGGAGGAAGCACAAGCGACCAAAGGTCATGCAGGTTTTCATACGCGTTGCGAAAGGTGTCGAGCATTGGCTGTACCTGCTCGGTTGCCGCCTGGTCCGCCACCAGCCCGCTTACCGGCGGACGAGCAGCGCTGCCCTGCACCGGACGTGCGCGCTGCCACCAGGCCGCCTTGCTGTCCACCTCGGCAAACAACGAGCCGGTCACCTGGGCCAGCAGTGTGTTCAGGTCCGCGTCCGGATGCGGAAGCATGCGCGGGCCGGACGGCACTTCCACCATGCTGAAGCCCGCCACCGCCGCCTCCGCCACCGGCCACACGATGCTGCCCGGCTGATTCGCCGCCGTGAGCTTCTGTGCCGTCACGGCCAGGCGCTCGAGCATACGCGGCGACATCGCCATATCGAGCGCAAGCGGAAACCGCGGCCTCGCCGCAAACAGTGCGCGTGAGATCGGAAACAGGATCGCGGAGTTCACCAGCCCGGCACGCGGTGAAAGGTCATATCGGGCCACGGCCAGGTCCGCCCCGTGCTCCAGCACCGCACCCGCCAGCCCTGCTACCGCGGCATTGCCAAGCGTCTGCGCCTCCGCCCCAAGCACGGCCACCGCCTGCCCGCCATACCGGCCAAAAAGCTCACGCGCATTCACGAAGTCCGACGCGGTCAAGGTCCAGCTGCCGGCCGGCGGCGATGCGGGCGTATACCCCACCAGCGTCACCCGCTCCTGTACCTCCAGCTGCTCCTCCGGCCCGTCCGGACTCGCCACCACCACCGTTCGCTCCGGAAACGTGCTCGTCACATGCGCCATCACCTCGCCCAGCGCGTCATGCGCGAGCGAAGGCAGGCTGACCAGAAGCGACGGTGCCGCGCTGCTGGAGGAGGCTGCGGATTGCGGTGCGGCGGTCAATCCCTGCGTTGCCATAGAGTCTCGTTCGATTCCGGTTGATTCCATCTTTTCGTTAGTGTACGTGCCCGCTGCCCGCCGTTACATCTGCCGGGCATCCGGCAGCGCAAGGATCCCCGTCAGAGGGATCCGTACCCACGCCGGACGGTTGTTCAACTCGTATAGCAGTTCGTACAACGCCTTTTCGAGCAGGTATGCATTCAACAGCTCATCTGCCTGTGCAGGCTCCGGAAGCAGCTCCGGCCGCGCTGCCATTACCGCGCGATACGCCTGCAGAAACGCCGAAGCGACCGCGCGCTCCCAGGCCCGTGCCCATGGCTCCAGCGCCCGCGCCCGCTCCGGATGACGGTGCACGTACGCGTCCAGCCCCGACCACGACGCATACGAAAAACTCCGCAGCATCCCGGCCACATCCTTCAGCGGACACTGCTTCCGGCGTCGTTGTTCGAGCGTGCGCGCCGGCTCGCCCTCAAAATCCAGCAGCACAAAATCGTTCTTCGCCCGCAGGATCTGCCCCAGATGATAATCCCCGTGGATACGGATCCGCTGGCCTGAGGCCAAGCCCGCCGTGATTGCATGCGCACGCGCAAACAGCTCGATGCGGCGGCTCAGGATGGTGGCCGCGTCGTCCGCCGTGAGGTCCTTAAAGCTGCTCATCCGGGCCTTCAGCGCGTCCAGCGTTACGTTGATCTGCGCGTCGATCCGTTGCGCATCCGCACTCAGGTCCGCCGGAGTGAACGGCTCGGCGGTGAAGGCCGCATCGCCCGTCGAGGTTGCCAGCGCCAGGTGCATCTCCGCCGTGCGACGGCCAAGCAACGCCGCCGCGTTCAAGTACAGGCTCGCATGCTCGGCGACCTGCGGAGCAGCCCCGCCGGGAGCACTGAACGTAGGCATCGGCTCGAGTTCGTCCGGTGCCGAGCTGGTCGAAACCGACTCGTAAAACCGCGACAGCTCATCGAGCGTCCACGCCCATCCGTCGCCTTCATTCTCGACCAGTCCCTGCAGCATCGCCAGCGTCGTTACCTCGCCCGCGGGAGAGACCGAACGGATCTCCCCGGCAAACGGTGCGATCCGTGGAAAGTGAGCCACCTCGGTCAAAAACCGGCCGATCTCCACATCCGGATTTTCTCCAGGCTGCAACCTGCGGAACAGCTTCATCAGCAGCTTCCCGTCGTACAGGAAGTTTGTGTTCGACTGCTCCGCCGACCCTGTCCGGGCAGGCAGCGCGCCCGTTCCGCGGAGTTCCATGAAGCGCGTCGATCGCTGTCCAATGATCAACGCAGTCGATTGATTCGCATGCGCATGCTCCGCGCCGAGCAGCGCATTGGCCGGCGCGTCCGGTGTGCCCGGCATGTGCCCGGCAAACTGTGGCGCGGCCACCTGCGGCTCGATGCGGTGGGTCTGCGCGATCGTCTGCGCGATCGCCTCCCCCTCCACGCTGGCCCAGCTCAGCTCATGCGCGGCGCGTCCGGTGTGCGCGGCCAGCACCGTGACGGCGATCTCCCCGGCGGCCGCGTCGGCACGGTGCAGCGGCATGCTCGCCTCGCTCCCGATCCAGCCCAGCAAGGCCTGCCGCAGCTCTTCACGCACGGACGCATCATGCAGGATCGCTGGCCCGGTCGGCGTTTTCAACGCAAGCAGGACACTCGCGGGAGCCTCGGCCCGAATCGCGTCAGCGCCGGCACCGGAGGCATAGCCCACCGGCAGCAGGTACCGCTCTGTCTCGCCATCCTGGTACAGCAGGTCGACAAAAAGGAGCGCATCGCCCAGGCTGCTCGCAGAGGGCACCGCACCGGTTGGCAGGATGGCGGGCAGTTGCGCCGTGATAGAAGCCCATTCCTCTACGCGCACCTCCCGCGCCGTGCGGCTCTTGCTCCCGAACCACCGTTGCCGCAGCAGCCACGCGGGCAGCGCCGCCTCGAGCGCCACGCGTCCTTCGCCCGCCAGAAAACCCGCCCATCCCTTGGTCAACAGGTCCAGTGCCATCTGCTCGCTTTGCGCTTCTTCGCCCTCGGGCGATCCGGCCGCGGCGTCCATCGGTTCCGGCTTGGGCTGCAGCTCAAACCACAAAAAAGAATATGGAGCCACGGTCAGCGGGTAAGTGCTCGTCCCGATCTGCGGAAAGGAAACATACCCCAACATCTCCACCGGCATCATCCCCGCATATTCGGCCAGATCAAGCGCCACCGGCTGCGCGAACCGCGAAAGATTCGCCACGCACAGCACTTTCTCCTCGGTGCCGTCGCTATGGGTAAACTCGCGCAGGTACGCCAGCACCTTGCGGTTGTCCGGATGCAGGAACTTGAGCGATCCACGCCCGAAGACCTGGAACAGCTTGCGCAGCGCGATCATGTTGCGCGTCCAGTGCAGCAGGCTGGACTGGTCGCTCAACTGAGCCTCCACGTTGACCACCTGGTAGCCGTACGTCGGGTCCATGATGACCGGAAAATACAGCCGTGCCGGGTCGCACTTGGAAAAGCCGGCGTTGCGATCGGAGTTCCATTGCATCGGCGTGCGCACCCCGTTGCGGTCGCCCAGGTAGATGTTGTCGCCCATGCCGATCTCGTCGCCGTAATACATGATCGGCGTTCCGGGAAAGCTCAATAGAAGCGAGTTCAGCAACTCGATACGCCGCCGGTTGTTGTCCACAAGCGGCGCCAGCCTCCGCCTGATCCCCACGTTGATCCGCATCCGCGGATCGGCCGAATAAGCCAGGTACATATAGTCGCGCTCGTCGTCGGTCACCATCTCGAGCGTCAGCTCATCGTGGTTACGCAGAAAGATGCCCCACTGGCACTCGGACGGAATCTCCGGAGTCTGAGCCATGATGTCGGTGATCGGCAGACGATCCTCCTGCCGCAGCGCCATGTAGATGCGCGGCATCAGCGGAAAGTGAAACGCCATGTGACATTCGTCCCCGTCGCCGAAATAGGGGCGCACATCGGCCGGCCACATGTTGGCTTCAGCCAGGATCAGCCGGTTGCCATACTCCGCGTCGATCACCTTGCGGATTTCCTTGATCTTCACATGCGTGTCCGGCACGTTTTCGCAGCTTGTCCCGTCACGCTCCACCAGGTAGGGAATCGCGTCCAGGCGCAGCGCATCGACGCCCATGTCCAGCCAGAACCGCATCGCCCGCAGCACCTCCTCCATCACGCGCGGGTTGTCGAAATTGAGGTCCGGCTGGTGCGAAAAGAACCTGTGCCAGTAGAACGCCTGGGCCTGCTCGTCCCACGTCCAGTTCGATTTCTCTGTATCGGTGAAGATGATGCGTACACCTTCGTACAGCCGGTCGGTTTCCGACCACACATACATCGCCCTCTCCGGGCTTTCCGGAGGAGAGTTCCGCGCCGCCTGGAACCACGGATGCTGGTCGCTCGTGTGATTGATGACGAGCTCGATCATCACCTGCATCCCACGCAGGTGCGCCGCATCCAGAAACAGCTTGAAGTCGTTCAGCGATCCGTACGCCGGGTTCACATCCACATAGTTCGCGATATCGTATCCGTCGTCGCGCCCCGGAGAAGGGAAAAACGGCAAAAGCCAAAGGCACGTGACGCCAAGCTCCTGCAGATAGTCAAGGCGCGACATCAGTCCGGGAAAGTCGCCGATCCCGTCGTTGTTGGAGTCTGCGAACGCACGAACGTGCAGTTCATAGATGATGGCATCCTTGTACCACAACGGATCGCTTGCGCTTCCAAACTTCTTCACTCTTCGAGCCTCTTCCTTGCGTGGGTGTCCTAAGCGGACGGTTGCCGGGTAACCCGGAAAATATGGGCAGGCTGCACATCCGGCCGCAGCGCCACGTAGTTGCTTCGGCTGTGCCACCGGTACCGCACCCCGGTCAGCAGATCTTCTACCTCGAAGCTCTCATCGGGCACAAGGCCGAGCCGCCCGAGGTCCAGGTCGATCCATCCAGCCTGTTCGCCGGCGAAATCCAGGTTGATCGCCACCAGAATCGTGTTCTGCCCGTCGCCGTCCGGCACGCTCTTCGAATAGCAAAGCAGCTCCGGGTTATCGACCGAATGAAAATGCAACGAGCCGTTGGATTGCAGCGCCGGGTTCGCCCGGCGGATATGGTTCAGGTTCGTAATCAGAGGTACCAGCGAACCTGGCGCATTCCGGTCGCGCTGCCGGATCTCATACTTTTCGCTGTCCAGGTATTCTTCCGACTCCGTTTTCCCCGGCGACGGCTTCGCGGCGTCGTTCTCCGAAAGCTCGTACGCCGGGCCATAGATGCCGTAGTTCGCCGCCAGCGTTCCGGCCAGGATAAGCCTTTGCATAAATGCCGGCCTCCCTCCATCCTGCAGGTTTTTGTGCAGGATGTCCGGAGTGTTCGGCCAGAAGTTGGGCCGGAAAAATTCACTCACCGGAGGCGCGATCAGTTCTTCCATGTAAGCCTGCAGCTCCGCCTTGGATGTTCTCCACGTGAAGTAGGTGTAGGACTGCGTGAACCCCGCCTTGGCCAACGAATACATCACGTGCGGACGCGTAAACGCTTCGGCCAGATAGATCGTATCCGGGTACTTCTCACGGAGGGTCGTGAGGCACCACTCCCAGAAGTGCAAACTCTTGGTATGTGGGTTGTCCACGCGAAATACTTTGACCCCGCGCTTGATCCAGAACTCAAAGACTGAGAACAGCTCATCCCAAAGCCCGCGCCAGTCGCTTGATTCGAAGTTCAGTGGATAAATGTCCTGGTACTTCTTCGGGGGATTTTCTGCGTACTGAATCGTCCCGTCCGGGCGGTGGATAAACCATTCCGAATGGTCCGCGACCCACGGATGATCGGGCGAGACCTGGAAAGCAATATCGAGCGCAAGCTCCATGTGCACAGCCCTGGCCGCCGCAAGCAGGTGATCGAAATCCGCCAGTGTTCCCAGCGCCGGATGCACGGCCTTGTGCCCCCCTTCGTTGTCCTCGGTGCGCGCTGCGCCGATCGCCCATGGACTGCCCACATCGCCCGGTTCTGCAGTCGTGGAATTGTTCTTCCCCTTGCGATAGGCTGTGCCAATCGGGTGAATGGGCGGCATGTACAGGATGTCGAATCCCATGCCGGCCACCGCGGGAAGCTGCGCTTCCACGTCCTTGAACGTGCCATGCGCTCCCGGCGTGGACGACATCGACCGCGGAAACAGCTCGTACCAAGTGGAAAATTGCGCTCGCTCCCTATCCACCCAGACCTCCGGTTCCAGTTCGTACTTCGTGCTGAAGGCCAGGTCTGGGTACCGGTCCGCCAGAGCGTGCAGCTCGTTGCTCAACGGATATTCATAAAAAGGCGCGTTCTGGTCCGCCATCCAGCGCAACGAGGACACCGCCTCGTGCAGCGTTTTACTATCCGCCCCTTTCGCCCGCTTCGACGTGGCTTCCAGCAGCAGCGCGCCCGTCCGCAGTGCCAGCGGAATATCCTGCGGAAGCATCTGCGGATCGGGGTGCAGCGGGTCCGGCTGGGCCGCCAGGCGCTTCCGCAGATCGTGCCGCCATGTGTCGAAGTGGTCCACCCAGGCCTGCACCGTGAACATCCACGTGCCGAGCTTATTGACCGTGAACGAGGCTGTCCAAAGATCGTTGCCAAGCTCCGTCATGCGCTTCGTTTGCCAGCGCCGGTCGCCTTTGCTCTTGTACAGCAGCCGCGCGGCCACATGGTCGTGGCCGTCGCTGAAGATGGCCGCCGACACCTGCACGACATCGCCCATCACCCGGCAAACCGGGTGCCTCCCGCCGTCCAGCTCCGGCGCCACCTCTTCAATTACGACCCGATTGCGGCCCTCTGCAGGTTTCATCTCGTCCAGCTTTCCAGAACCCGTCGCTCGAAATCCATCTGTTTCCTCCGGTCGCCCGTGTCGGACGCCGGTATCCGTGCATCACAAGCTGTAGCCGCGGCATCAGGTGAGCGTTGATCCTTCCCTTTCACAGATGCAGGGATGGGACGGCGGGCTTTCTGCTCCGGCCCGATTTCCACCGCCCGGGGTCTGCTTCGGTCCATCCCGGTCCTCGTCATGGAGAACGCGTTTGCTGAACAAATTCCAGACTCATACCCTTCCCTTGCACGCCGCGCGCATCGAAGACTATGCCATGATTGGCGACTGCGAGACCGCCGCGCTCGTTTCAAAGCAAGGCTCCATCGATTGGCTCTGCTGGCCTTCGTTCTCCGATCCCGCCTGCTTCGCCAGCCTGCTCGGCACCGCAGACCACGGCCTGTGGAAGATTGCGCCGCTGCGCAGGACTATCTCTGTCACACGCCGCTATCTGCCCGGCACGCTGATCGTCGAAACCACATTTACTACTTCCACGGGCTCGGTCGCACTAGTCGATTTTATGCCTCCGCGCGGAGACCACTCCGACATTGTCCGGCTGATGCGCGGTGTTCACGGCAAGGTACGGATGCACATGCAGATCGGCATCCGGTTCGACTACGGACGTACCGTGCCCTGGGTCACCCACACCGGTTTCGGCCTGCGCGCCATCGCCGGCCAGGACATGGTCACACTGCGCACGCGGGTGCCTCTGGCCGGCGTGGGCCTGTTTACCGAGTCCGACTTTACCGTAGCCGCCGGCGAAACCGTTCCCTTCACCCTTACCTATAGCTCCGCCCTTGGGGCCGACGGCAACGCACCCACCGTCGATCCCAGTCCTTTTCCTCCCGAACAGGCGCTCGCCGATACTGAGACCTTCTGGCGCGAGTGGACCGCCCGCGGTACCGACCAGGGTCCTTACGCCGAGCTCGTGCAGCGCTCGCTGATCACCCTCAAGGCCATGACCTACAAACCCTCCGGGGGCATCGTCGCCGCGGTCACTGCCTCCTTGCCGGAAAAGATCGGAGGCGTCCGCAACTGGGATTATCGTTACTGCTGGCTGCGCGATACCGCGTTCACCCTGCTTGTGCTTCTGCACGCCGGCTACGACGAAGAGGCCACCGCCTGGCGACGCTGGCTGCTGCGTGCCATCGCCGGCGCGCCCTCGCAGATCCAGACCATCTACGGCATCTGCGGAGACCGCCAGCTCACCGAGTTCGATGCCACCTGGCTGCCCGGCTATGAGCACTCGCAGCCCGTCCACATCGGCAACAGGGCCTCTGAGCAGTTCCAGCTCGACGTCTTCGGCGAGGTCGCCACCGCACTGCTCAGAACGCCGGAAGCCGACGACGATATCAAGCTCAGCGCCTCCGCCGTGCAGGCCCAGCTCATGGACCATCTCTGCAAGGTTTGGACCGAGCCCGACGACGGGATCTGGGAAACACGCGGAAAACGCAAGCACTTCACCTACTCCAAAGTCATGGCCTGGGTCGCGCTCGACCGCGCCATCCAGCACTACGAGCAGTTCGACGGAGGAGGCAATATCGAGCGCTGGAAGAAGAACCGCGACCTTATTCACAAGCAGGTTTGCGAAAAAGGCTTCAGCAGGAAGCTCAACAGCTTCACCCAAAGTTACGGCTCGGACCAGCTCGACGCCTCCTGCCTCCGCATCGGGCTGGTCGGCTTTCTGCCCATGGACGACCCGCGCATCGTAGGCACGGTCGACGCCATCGGCAAGCACCTCAACAGAGACGGCTTTATCGAGCGCTACAACACCAAGACCTCGCCCGACGGCCTTCCTCCCGGCGAAGGTGCCTTCCTCGCCTGCTCGTTCTGGATGGTCACCTCGCTTTGGCTGATCGGCCGACAAGCCGAAGCCCGTGCGATGTTCGAGCGGCTCATCGCACTCCGCAATGACGTGGGCCTGTTCAGCGAGGAGTGGCAGCCCGCCAAACCCGCAGGCTTTCTCAAGCGGCCTGAACCCGGACGCATGCTCGGCAACTTCCCCCAGGCCCTGACCCATATCGCCATGGCCCATGCAGCTTTTACCTTGTCCGGCAACTGGCGACCCCAGCCGTCCACCCAACCAAAGGTCTGACGGCCCCTGTTCGCCCGGGCCGAAGCCGTCACCGCTCTAGGTCGGTCATCCTGAAGGAACCTGCTTCTGCTCGTTGCCTTCCGTTCCAATCACCGAACGGGCAGCCCGCCCCCTTGCAACCCACCCACACCCTCCGGCAACTAACGACCTAAACCAGACGAACGCACCCGAGGACCCACCGACGATGAGCAGCGTCTCCGTTCCGGCCAGCACCTACCGGATCCAGCTCCACAAGGACTTCACCTTCGACCAGGCTGCGGCCATCGCGCCGTATCTGTACGCGCTCGGCATCTCGCACGTCTACAGCTCGCCCTACCTGCAGGCGGCGCCCGGAAGCATGCACGGCTACGATGTCGTCGATCACCAGCGAGTAAATGCGGAGCTGGGCGGAGCCGAAGCCCACGATCGCTTTTCGCTCGCGCTCGGCCGCAACGGCCTCGGCCAGGTGCTCGACATCGTGCCAAACCACATGGCGATCGGCCGGGAAAACCGCTTCTGGTGGGATGTCCTCGAAAACGGCACCTCATCCCGGTACGCCTCGTTCTTCGACATCGACTGGAACTCGCAGGAAGAGCGTTTACGCAACAAGGTGCTGGTTCCGATCCTCGCCGACCAGTACGGCGTCGTGCTTGAATCCGGGGGAATCCAGGTCGCGCGTTCCGGATCGAAGTTTGTCGTCGAAGCCGCCGGCCAGACATTGCCGCTTTCGCCAAATTCGCTTACCGCCCTGCTGATGCCCGCGGCCGACGCCAGCAACTCAGACATGCTGCGCTTTATCGCCGACTCCTTCGCGCGCCTGCCGGTGCCGTCTTTTGAAGATCGCGGCACGGTGCTCGCGCGCCATCGCGACCGCCGCGTGCTCAGCCGGCTGCTGGAGCGGCTCTGCTCTGATTGCGAAGACGTCTGCCAGGCCATCGACGCGGCCGTCGATACGCTCAACCACGATCCCGATCGGCTAGACGACCTGCTCAACGCGCAGAACTGGCGTATCAGCTACTGGAAGACCGCCGACCAGCAGCTCGGCTACCGGCGCTTTTTCGACGTCAACTCCCTAATCGGCCTGCGCATGGAGCGCCCGCATGTCTTTGAGGAGACTCATGCGCTTTTGGTCGAGTGGCTCGCGAAAGGAGTTCTCGACGGCATCCGCGTCGATCATCCCGACGGACTCCGCGATCCCGCCGAATACTTCGGTCGGTTGCGCAAGGCCGCACCCAAGGCCTGGATCATCGGCGAAAAAATCCTTGAGCCTGGCGAGTTCCTTCGCGAGGACTGGCCCATCGAAGGTACCAGCGGATACGACTTCCTCAACGTGGCGCTCGGCGTCCTCGTTCAGCCCGCCGGCCTCGCAAAACTCAGCGACATCTATGCCGGTTTTACCGCGCAGCCGGTGGATTTCCCCTGCATCGCCCACGATAAAAAGATCGCCGTCACCCAGGAGGCCCTCGGCTCGGACGTTAACCGCCTGACCAGTCTGCTCATCGACATCTGCGAAACCAATCGTAACCAGCGCGACTACACCCGCACCGAAGCGCGGCGCGCCATCCGCGAACTCGCCGCTTGCTTTCCGCTGTACCGCACCTATGTCGTGCCAGCCCGTGCCGAGATCACCGCGGAAGACAGGGAAGTGATCCACCAGGCGGTAGGCTGTGCCAAGGGCAATCGCACCGACGTCTCTCCCGGCCTGTTCGACTTTCTCGAATGCCTTCTGACCCTGCAGATTACCGGCCCAAAGGAAAGTGAGTTCGTCCTCCGTTTCCAGCAGTTCACCTCGCCCGTTATGGCCAAAGGCGTCGAAGATACAGCCTTCTACTGCTTCAACCGCCTCATCGCCCTTTGTGAAGTAGGCGGCGACCCCGGCCGCGACGGACTCAGCCTCGCCGACTTCCACACCTATCAGCAGCGCATGCAGCAGACCCATCCCTGCACCATGACCACACTGTCCACCCACGACACCAAGCGCGCCGACGACGTCCGCGCCCGGCTCGCCGTGCTGTCCGAAATCCCCGAAGAGTTCGCCGCCTTCCTCATCCGCATGGCCGCGCTTACCGCTGGTTTCAAGACCGACAGCATGCCCGATGCGAATACCGAGTACCTCCTCTACCAAACCCTCCTCGGTGCCTGGCCCATTGACGCCGAACGGACCCGGACCTACATGTCCAAGGCCGTCCACGAAGCCAAGCAGCAGACCTCGTGGGTAGCCAACAACAAACCCTTCGAGGACGCGCTCGACTCGTTTATCGACCGGCTTTTCGCCGATCCCGCCAGCACCGCCCACATAGCCAGCTTCGTCGAACGGATCCTTCTTCCCGGACGCATCAACTCGCTCGTCCAAACCCTGCTCAAGCACACCGCCCCTGGAGTGCCCGACCTTTATCAGGGCTCCGAACTGTGGGATCTTTCGCTTGTAGACCCCGACAACCGTCGCCCCGTCGATTATGCCCTGCGCGAAAAGCTTCTGCTCGGACTGTCCGCGCTCACCGAGCCTGAAATCCTCGCCCGCATGGACGAGGGCCTCCCCAAGCTCCACCTCATCCACCGCGCTCTCACGCTGCGGCGCGAGCAGCCAACGTGGTTTGGACCGGAGGCCGCCTACACGCCGGTACCGGTCGATGGTCCGGCATCCGATCACGCCCTCGCCTATCTGCGCGGACAGCATGTCCTCACAATCGTCCCGATCCAGACCCTTACGCTCGGCAACGCCTGGGACGGCACCTTCGTTGAGCTTCCGCCCGGCCGCTGGTCCAACGCCCTTACCGAGGAACCCCACCGCTCCGGCCGCCTTCTTCTCGCCGATCTTTTCGCCGCCTTTCCTGTAGCTCTGCTCACCCGCGACGACAACGATATTTCCCAACCCTAAGGAGCGAGAACGATGCACGAGTTTAAGGTCTGGGCTCCCAAAGCAAAGCAGGTTCAGGTAGAGGTTAACGGCGAGCTCTTTCCCATGCAGGGGCCCTCGTCCCGCGGTCAGTGGATGGCGTGCGTCGACTCCGCCCGACCCGGCGCACGCTACGGCTTCGTGCTCGACGACGACCCCAAACCCTATCCGGACCCGCGCTCCCTTCTGCAGCCAGAAGGCGTGCACGGCCTGTCCGCCGTCTACGACCAGCAATGCTTCGAGTGGACCGACCATAAGTGGAGCGGCCCACCACTCGCGGGAGCCGTCATCTATGAGCTTCACATCGGCACTTTCACCGATGCCGGCACCTTCGACTCCGCCATCGGCCGCCTACCGTACCTGCGCGATCTCGGCGTAACCCATCTGGAAGTCATGCCCGTAGCCGAGTGGGCCGGCGATCGCGGATGGGGATACGACGGAGTCAACCTCTTCGCGGTCACCACCAACTATGGCGGGCCGGAGGCCTTCAAGCGATTCGTCAACGCATGCCATGAGCACTGCCTCGCCGTCGTGCTCGATGTCGTTTACAACCACTTCGGTCCAGTCGGCAACTACACCGGCAAGTTCGGCCCGTACACCTCGGACGCCCATCACACCCCCTGGGGTGTTGCGATCAACTTCGAACGTCGCGGCTCGGATGAGGTTCGTTCCTTCTTCATCGACAATGCCCTCATGTGGCTGCGCGAGTTCCATTGCGACGCCCTCCGGCTCGACGCGATCCACGAAATCATGGACCGTTCCGCCGTGCACTTCCTCGAGCAGCTTTCAGCCGACGTTTCCACGCTCTCGGCTACCATTGGCCGCCGACTTTTTCTGATCGCCGAATCGGATTTGAACGACCCCAGGATCGTTCGCTCCGTTGAGGCCAACGGCTATGGCATGGACGCGCAATGGTCGGACGATTTCCATCATTCGCTCGCGACCATCCTGTTCACCAACCCAGGCCACGGGGGTTATTACGACGACTTCGGAGCTTTCGGCTCGCTCGCCAAGGCGGCCAAAGAAATTTTCGTCTTCGACGGCCAGTACAGCAAGTATCGCGGCCACTCGCACGGACGTCCTATCGACAACCTTTCCGCGCACCATTTCATCAACTTCCTCCAGAATCACGATCAGGTCGGCAACCGCGCCTTCGGCGACCGACTGCACGAAACCATCGGCCTGGCCCGCACCAAGGCAGCGCTCGGCCTTGTCCTGACCGCACCCATGATCCCCATGCTGTTCATGGGAGAAGAGTTCGCCGCCTCCACCCCCTTCCAGTACTTCGCCGACCACAACGACCCCGAAATGGCCCGCATGGTCGACGAAGGGCGCAAGCGTGAGTTCGCAGACTTCGGCTTCGACGCCGAGTCCATCCCCAGCCCGGAGGCCGTTTCCACCTATAACGATTCCAAGCTCAAGTGGAGCGAGGTCCACGAAGGCGAACACGGCCGCATGCTCGAGTACGTTCGCGCCCTCATCCACATTCGCCGCCATTCTACCTCGCTGAACGACGGCGACAGGGGCCACGTGCGCATCGGCTTCTCCGAAGAAAAGCGCTGGCTCCGCATGGATCGCAAGAACGTAACGGTCCTGGTCAACTTCGGCCCCGAGCCGGCAGAGTTCGTACTCGCCGAAGACTATCGCCTGCTCCTCGAAAACGGAACCGGCACCACCGAACAGGACAGAAAAGTCACGCTGAACGAAAACGGCTTTGCGCTTTATTCGCGAGAGTAAGCACACCGCGCAACGTACGCAAGAACAGCACGCAAGCACACAGCCAAGCGCTTGCCCGGCGTTCCTGGCGCGCATCTCGTGGAGGTCTTTCGCGCGGTGCTTTCAGCCAGTAGCTGTACAATTCCATTCATCCCAGGTTCACAAGGTTCCAGACGATGACCCGCCTTACCAGCGCTCTTGCCCTCGCCGCCTTTGCCGTATGCTCCGCGTTTTCTGTTTCTGCTCAGGCCCAGTCCGCGCTCCCCTCACTGTCCGACCCCGCCCTGTCCCCAGACGGACGCGAGATCGCCTTCGTCTCCGGAGGCGACATCTGGTCGGTACCGGCCTCCGGCGGCGAAGCCCATCTGCTCGTCACCCACCCCGCCACCGAATCCCGCCCGCTCTTTTCGCCAGACGGCACGCGCCTCGCCTTCGTCTCCACCCGCACCGGGGCCGGCAACATCTACATCCTGACGCTCGCGACCGGCCAGCTCCAGCGGCTTACGTATTCCGACGTCGCCGACCGCCTCGATGCATGGTCCAAAGACTCGCAGTGGATCTACTTCACCTCGGCGAAGAACGATGCCGCCGGCCAGGGCGACATTTTTCGCGTCCACTCTACCGGAGGCACCCCGCTCGAGGTCGTCAACGAGCGCTACATGAATGAGTTCGAATCGGCCCCGTCGCCGGACGGAACCGAGCTCGCCTACATGGCCAAGGGCATCTCCGCCGCGCAATGGTGGCGCAACGGCCACGCCCACATCGACGAAACCGAGATCTGGCTCAAGCCCATTGCCGGCACCGGCGGGTACCGCAAGCTCGTTCCCGCCACCAGCAAGCACGCCTGGCCCATGTGGTCCAACGATGGCAAGACTCTCTTCTACATGGCGGACGGCTCCGGCAACGAAAACATCTGGTCCGTCCCCGCCGCCGGCGGCGCTCCCCGGGAGCTTACCCACTTTCACGACGGACGCGTCCTCTGGCCTTCCATCGGCAACTCCGGCAAGACCATCGTCTTCGAGCGGAACTTCGGCATATGGCGCATGGACACCGGCTCGGGCAAGACCGAACAGGTCGAGATCGAACTGCGTGGCTCCGGCGACTCCCCCGGCACCACCCGCCTTACCGAAACCAGCTTCCGCGGCCTCGCCGTCTCGCCCGATGGTAAAAAGCTTGCCGTCATCGCTCACGGCCAGCTCTTTGCCGCCGGTGCAAAGGAGGGCGGGGAAGCGCAGCGCGTGCAAACTTCCGCTGTGTCAGTCTCCGACCCGCACTGGTCGCCGGACTCAAACTCCATCCTTTACGTCGCCGAGCGCATGGACGGCGCACACCAGCTTGAGCTCTACACGTTCAGCACCGGCGCTGTCACCGCGCTCACCTCCGCGCCCGGATATGTGCAGTCTCCGGTCTGGTCGCCCGACGGCAAACGCGTCGCCTACGCACAGGACGACCACGACCTTCATCTCCTTACCCTGCCCGCAGCCGGAGGCACCAAACCCATCGACATCGTTCTCACCCGCAACGAGCTCGAAGGGCCCTCCATCGCCTGGTCGCCGGACAGTCAGTGGATCGCCTTCACCACCGTCGACCCGCGCTCGTTCCGCAATCTCAGCGTGATCCCCGCCGCCGGCGGCCAGCCGCTTCCTATCACTTTCCTCGCCAACGGCGAAACCGCCGACCGCATCGCCTGGTCCGCCGACGGACGCTACATCCTGTTCGACACCGCGCAGCGTTCCGAGCAGGTCCAGCTCGCCCGCGTCGATCTCCTTCCGCACGTGCCGCGCTACCGCGAAGACGAGTTCCGCGAACTTTTCCGCACCACGCGTGCGCCCGGAAGCCCGTCTCCCCAGCCCGCGCCCGGCCAGCCCAACCCGCCGTCCGAACCCGTCCAGACCCCGGAGGCGCCGCTTCAGAACACCACGCCCGAACCCGATCCCGGCCCGGCACCTGCCCGCCGCCGTGGCCCGGGCAGCACCGCGGCAGCCACTCCCGAAAAGAAACCCGTCGAGCCGGTAAAAATCGTCTTCGAAGGCATCCGCCGCCGCCTCACCATCCTTCCGCTCGGCCTGTCCGCGCAGAATCCAGTTATAAGTCCCGACGGCAAGACCCTGCTCTTCGCTGCCACCACGGCCAACCAGCAGCAGCTCTACACCTACTCCCTCGATGAGCTATCCCGCGAGCCCGCCGTGGCCCGCCAGCTCACCAGCACCCCAGGCGAAAAGCGTGCCCCGGCCTTTTCGCCCGACGGCCAAAGCATCTTTTACTTGGAAAACGGCGGGCTCCGCACCATTTCGCTCGAATCCCGCGCCCCCCGTCCGATCCTCGTATCGGCGCGGCTGCAGGTCGATTTCGACCAGGAAAAGATGGTCGTCTTCGAGGAAGCCTGGCAGACCCTGAACCGCCGCTTCTACGACAAGACGTTCAACGGCCACGACTGGCGCGCGCTTCATGATCGGTGGCAACCCTACATTGCCGGGGCCCGCACTCCCGATGAGCTCCGCCGCGACATCAACCTGCTCATTGGCGAGCTTAATAGCTCCCACTCCGGCATCAATCGCCCGCAGCCGCAGGGTCCCGGACGTGAAGACCCCACCGTCACCCGCGTCGGCGCACTCGGCCTCCGCTTCGACCGAGCCCGCTACGAAGCCGGAGGCGGCCTCATCGTCGCCGAGGTCATCGCGCTTTCTCCCGCCTCCATTGAAGGCACCATGAAGCCCGGCGACAAGCTGCTCGCTGTCAACGGCGACCTTATTGGCACACGTGACCTCGACCAGCTCCTGGAGGACACCGTAGGTCGCCGGACCGTACTCCAGGTTGAAACCGCCGGCAAGACCCGCGACGCTATCGTCCGCCCCATTCCCGCTGCGGCCGCCGTCGGCCTCACGTACCGCCAATGGGTGGAGCAGCGCCGAGCCTACGTCGACCGCATCTCCAATGGCCACGTCGGCTACGTCCACATCGCCGCCATGGGCGACCCCGATCTTCAGCAGCTCTACCTCGACCTCGACAGCTCCAACGAAAGCAAAAAGGCCGTCATCGTCGACGTCCGCAACAACAACGGAGGCTACATCAACGGCTACGCCCTTGACGTGTTCACTCGCCGCAACTACCTGGAGATGACTCCGCGCACCGGCGAAACCCACCCCAGCCGCCAGGAGCTCGGCCAGCGCGCCCTCGGCCTGCCCACCGCGCTCATCACCAACGAGTCCACCCTGTCCGACGGCGAAGACTTCACCGAAGGCTATCGCTCACTGCACCTCGGCAAGGTTGTCGGCGAACCTACCGCGGGCTGGATCATCTTTACCGGGGCCCAGCCGCTCATCGACGGCTCCTCGGTCCGCGTTCCCTTCACCCGCGTCCAGGACCTTCGCGGCCAGACCATGGAAATGCACCCCCGTCCCGTCGACATTGAAGTCGACCGCGAAGAGGGCGAATCCCGCACCCCCACCGGCGACATTCACGACGCCCAACTCGAGCGCGCCGTCCAGGAGCTCACCGTCGCCCATTGACTTCCATCCGTGCCCTGTTCATCGCGGCTCATCGCGGTGAGTGGGCCTTAGCCGAACCCTGCCCGGCCTAAAAACCCGCCGTTTGCTCCATCTTGCCGAAACTTTTGCCCTGCCCGCTCGTATAGCCTCTAGCTTCCCCGCAGCAAGAGGTTTCTCAATGAGCATCCGCACGCTAACCCGCACCACCGCCCTCGCCGCCCTGCTTGCCGCCCCCGCCGCCCTGTTCGCACAGGCGAACACCAGCCAGTCCGGCACCGTTAAAACCGTCTCGGGCACCTCGGTCGTCATCACTACCGATGCGAAGACCGACCTCACCGTCACTCCGCAGGATGGTGCAAAGCTCGTCCAACTCGCCCCCGGCTCGAAGGATCTGAAGACCGCTACCCCCATCGCCCTTACCGACATCTCTCCCGGAGACCGCGTCCTCGTCACCGGCCACCCTGGCGACGCCCCCGCCACCGTCACGGCCGCCCGTGTCATCCTCATGAAGGCCTCTGCCGTCGCCGACCTCCACACCTCGCAGGCGCAGGATTGGCAGCGCCGCGGCACCGGAGGAATCGTCAAGGGGATCTCCTCGCCCGACATCTCCATCGGCATCGGCCCGCGCACGGTCAGCGTCGTTACCACTCCCAATACCATCTTCCGCCGTTACGCCAGCGACTCGGTCAGGTTCGAAGACGCTAAATCCGGCAACCTCGCCGACATTCGCCCCGGCGACCAATTGCGCGTCCGCGGAGCGAAATCCGAAGATGGATCCACTATCACCGCCGAAGAGGTCGTCTCCGGTGCCTTCCAGAACATCGCCGGCGTCCTGTCCGCGGTCGACGCCGCCGCCGGCACGGTCAGCCTGCGGGACCTCGCCACTAAGAAGAACGTTACGGTCCACGTCACCAGCAACTCCGACCTCCGTAATCTTCCTCTCCAGTTCGCGCAGATGTACGCCCGCTCCCACTCCGCCGGGGCCCAGGCCGCATCCACCCCCGCTCCGCCTGCTGGCGAGGAAGGGCAGCGTCCCCGCCGTTCCATGGAGCTTTCCCAGATGATCGGACGTCTTCCCACCCAAGCCCTGACGGACCTGAAATCCGGCGAAGCGGTCCTGATCGTCGCCTCGCAGGCCGGCTCCGGACAACTCACCGCCGTCACCATGCTGTCTGGCGTAGAACCCATCCTCACCGCCACCCCCTCCGGTGCCGCGCCTACCCTCTCGCCCTGGTCGCTGGGCACCGGCGGAGGAGAAGCCGAAGGCGGTGCCGGCGGCGGTCCCGGCCAGTAGATCTTCTCCCCTTCCATTCCTCAACCAAAGGAGTCCTGATGCCTTACCCTGCACTTCCGCGAATCGTGCCGATCCACCTTAGCTCATGGAAACGATCCGCCGCTGGAATGCTGTTCATCTTCGCACCTCTGCTCCCCTTCGCTCTCCACGCGCAGGCTGTGCCGCCCGCGAACCCCCAGCTTCCCACCGTGCCGGAGCCCATCTCACATGGTGCCGGTGCCAGCACTCCCCAGACCACCGAGTCAAACGGCCAGCTCGGCGGAGCCATCCGCGGCACCATCGCCGACCCCGACGGAGCCGTCATCCCCGGAGCCACGGTCACCCTCACGCCTGCCAAGGGCAAGTCCTACACCGTTCAGTCCGGGTCGGATGGCAATTTCGTCCTCCGCGGCGTCCCGTCCGGCACGTATAACTACACCGTCACCATGCCCGGTTTTGCTACCTTTGTGCGCCAGGGCGTTCGCGTCAGCGGTGCCGCGCTCACCCTTAACGCCAAGCTCGCCATTCAGGATCAGCAGACCACCGTCACCGTCGAAGCAGGCCAGGGCGTGTCAGTTGACCCGGACAACAACGCCAGCGTCACCGTCATCAAGGGCAAGGACCTAGACGCCCTGTCGGACGACCCGGACGAGCTGTCCAGCGAGCTCACCGCGCTTGCCGGTCCCGCCGCCGGACCCAACGGCGGCCAGATCTACATTGACGGCTTCACCGGCGGCCAGCTTCCGCCCAAAAGCTCCATCCGCGAAATTCGCATCAACCAGAATCCATTTTCCGCCCAGTACGACAGAGTCGGCTACGGTCGCATCGAGATCTTCACCAAGCCTGGCACCGACAAGCTCCACGGTTACTTCTCCGTCCAGGGCAACGACTCGGTCCTGAACACCTCCACGCCCTTCCTGGGCGCGACGAACTCTCAGCCCAACTACTACACCTCGTTCATCCTGGGCAACTTCTCCGGCCCTCTGGGCAAGCGTGCCTCGTTCTCCGTCGGCGGTTCGCATCGCTCCATCCAGATCAACACTCTTATCAACCCGGTCGGCTTCTACACCAACTCGCCTACATCCACCACGCTCTGCGCACCTGGCGACCTCACCTGCACCAATTTTGGAAGCTACCCGGAACTCAACCGCGCCATCCCGGAGCCGCAGCTTCGTTCAGACATCAGCCCGCGCATCGACCTTGCCCTGTCCGACAAAAACACGCTCACAGTGCGCTATCAGTTCGAGCAGGGAAGCACGGTTAACGGCGGTCTCGGCACCACCTCGCTTCCGTCGGTCGCCATCAACTCGTCCAATAACGAAAACACCATCCAGATCTCCGATTCGCAGATTTTCTCCGATAAGATCATCAACGAAACGCGCTTCGAATATCAACGCGGTACCTCCAATTCCAACGCCGTTACCGGCGGCCCGCAGCTTAGTGTGCAGGGTTACTTTACCGGCGGCGGTGCAAGCAACCAGATCAGCAACAACACCAGTTCGCACATCGAGTTCCAGAACTACACCTCGGTCGCGCTGGGCAAGAACTTTATCCGCTTCGGCGGCAGGCTGCGTACCACGGCGGAAACGCTGGGGTCCAACACCGGCGCGAACGGAAATTTTACCTATACCTATCTGCTCGACCCATGCTACGCCGCCAACGGGACGGCTCCTCTGGCCGGCTGCGTGGACACCAGCCATCTCTGCTCAACCCTCAACCTGACCGCTTACCAGAGACCCGTAACTACCACCAGTACGACCGGTGTGGTCACCACAACGGTCAGTCCGACCTACTACTCTTCCTATCAGTGTTCGCTCGCCAGCCAGTTTCAAGTCACCCGCATCGCCAACTTTAGCGTCGGCAGCCGGGAAACGGACGTAGGCCTGTACGCGGAAGATGACTGGAAGGTCCGGCCGAACCTGACGGTGAGTTACGGCCTGCGGTTTGAGGCGCAAAACAACATCTCCAGCGGGCATGATTTTGCGCCTCGTCTTTCCGTCTCCTACGGAGTGCCTCGCGGGGGAGGTAAGCCCACCGTGACCGTCCTGCGTGGAGGGTACGGCATCTTCTACGACCGGTTCTCACTCGGCGACACGCTCACTACGCTGCGTCTGAACGGACTTAACCAGGTCCAGTCCACCTACAACTACCCCAGCCAGAGTGGCACAACCTGCGCCCCCGGCAACACGGCCGGATGCACCTCCGGCGCTTCAACAGCCGGGCTGACGACTACCTACTCCTCCGCCCTCGGACTCCGCAGTTCGTACAACATGCAGACTGGCGTTGGGGTGGACCAGACGCTCGGCAAGTTTGGCAAAATCTCCATCAACTACCTCAATACGCGTGGCGTACACCAGTACCTGTCGCGTTCCTATGCTCTCCCGTCAACGGCTGGTGCGACCGCGGCGTACAACTACCAGTACGACTCCGGCGGCAATTTCAAAGAGAACCAGATCATCGTAAACAGCCAGATTAGCCGAGGACGAGTTTCGCTTTTCGGCTTTTACCAACTCGGCTTTGCCAATGGCAATACCCAGGGCGCGGATACCTTTCTGACCAGCGTCAACGCTACCGCGATCGATTATGGACGGTCCTCGTTTGTGCGGCGTAACCAGGGAGTACTCGGCGGGAGTATTACCCTTCCGTACAAGGTTTCTTTTGCGCCGTTTCTGAACGCCAGCAGCGGCACTCCCTACAACATCACCACCGGAACAGATAATAACGGCGACTCGATCTACAACGACCGGCCCTCTTTCGCGCCGGGCGCCACCGACGCAAGCTCCTGCTTCGATAGAAATGCGTTTACTGCAACGAATTCCACAGCAGGCACGACAGCAAGCTCCATTCCGATCAACTACTGCACCGGGCCGGCGGTCTTCGGCTTCAATCTCCGGCTGGGACGCACCTGGGGCTTTGGCCCGCTTACCGATGCGGCAGCGCGACGCCAGGCGAACGGCGGCGGCGGCGGCGGTGGCGGTGGACGCGGCGGCGGGTTCGGAGGTCCTGGCGGCGGCGGACGTGGAGGTCCGGGAGGTGGAGGTTCGGGCGGTGCGACCAATACCGGACGCAAGTACAACTTCACGCTTGGTGCCCAGGCATTCAACCTGTTCAACGTGATCCCATACGCTCCTCCCGTCTCGCAGGTCAGCTCTACTCGCTTCGGCCAGTTCGACGCGCTGCAGGGCGGAGGCGTCGGCGGCGCTTCAGGCACAGCGGTTCGACGGTTTTTTCTCCAGGCTACCTTCCAGTTTTAGATGAGCTGATGGTCTATGGCTGTATCATAAATCGCGCGACCGAAGTGACGATCCATCGGAAATCTCTAGAGCCTCATAATCAGGGCAGGCGGAGGCTGGCGAATTGATTATCGGTTCAGCGTAAGCCTTGCGTGGGCAGGGAATATTCCGGCGCGGAAGCGGACCGGTGTGTGGTCGAGGGTAAGCTGGAGCAGGCCGGGCCGGAGTGCGATTAATCGCGAGGCGGTCCGGCCTCTGCTGTTCGAAAGGGAGAAGGGGGTCGCGGTTCCGCGAGCGGTATGGGCGGGCGACTCAGGGGTGAATCTTGGGTTGCCTACGCGATGCACTGTACTGCCTGCGCAGTCCTGCCATCGCAAGCGCTTCGCCGCCAGGGCCGGCTCACACTGAGTACCCGACTTCCGCAAGCTTCGCGATAAACTGGCCGCTGACCTGTTCACGTATCGCTGACTTCCCGAGTAGCGTAAAGAATCGTGGCGTTTGCATCGGTAGCAGGAAGACTCTTGAGTCTCTGCTCTTTCGGAGCCCTCGCCGTCGATGATCCGTAACGAAGGCGTCGCTTCACGATTCGAGCCTCGGTGACCTCTTGCTTCGACCACACGACGGTCGATGGATACTGAGTTCCGGAAGCCAACACCGGCCTTCCTCGGGCGCCGACCTACAACTTCGTTCGACGATGAGAGTGGTGATGAGCGCGCAAGCAACTTAGACTGGAGTGAGAGCCTGTGCTTAACTCCACCCCCAAACCGCTTGTGGTCGCCGGCGTTATGTCCGGCACCTCGGCCGACGGCATCGACGTAGCCCTCTGCCGGATTTCCTCCGCAAAAGGGAGCCCCAAGGTGGAACTGCTCGCCCACCGATCTCAAGCATATCCGCCAGAGGTCCGCGAAGCCCTCCTGCGAGCGATGTCCGACGCCCCCACCACCGTCGCCGATCTAGCCCGTCTCAATTGGCGACTCGGAGAGCTCTACGCGGAATGCGTAGCTCAGACCTGCACCGACCTAAAGCCCGACCTCATCGGCCTGCACGGCCAAACCCTCTACCACCAGACCACGGCAGGTCCTTTTCTCGGCTCAGCGACACGAGCCACCTGGCAAACGGGCGAACCCGCTCTTCTCGCCGAACGCCTCCGCACCCCGGTTGTCTCCGACTTCCGCCCCGCTGACCTAGCCGCCGGCGGCCAGGGTGCTCCGCTCGTTCCCATTCTCGACTTCCACTATTTTCGGTCATCCACTCGGAACCGCATCCTGCTCAACCTCGGCGGAATCGCCAACATTACCGTACTTCCCGCCAACTGTACGCTCGCGGAGGTCCGCGCCTTTGACACCGGCCCTGCGAATATGGTCCTCGACGCCCTCATGCTCCAGCTCTACGGACGCAACTTCGACTGCAACGGCCACACCGCCGCTCGCGGCAGTATCTTGCCCAAGACCTTAGTCAGCCTCCTCGAGCATCCCTACTTCGCCGCCGCACCTCCAAAATCCTGCGGTCGCGAGCAGTTCGGCCTTCAGTACGCGGCGCATGTTCGCGAACTGTCGCAGCGCGAATCCACCCGCAAACCCGACACCCTCGCTACCGCCGCCGAGCTCACCGCGCAAAGCATCCTCCGTGCCGCGCTTCCTTTCGTCACCCCGGGTACCGAACTCATCGTCTCCGGCGGAGGGACCCGCAACACTCACCTGATGCTGCGCCTCCGAACCCTTTTTAACCCAATCCCCATCAAGATCACCGACGACCACGGTCTCCCCTCTGAAGCCAAGGAAGCCGCAGCCTTCGCTCTTCTCGCCTGGCTTACTTGGCACCGCCTTCCGGGTAATGTCCCCTCCGCGACCGGAGCCACGCACCCCGCCATCCTCGGCCGCATCACATGCGTCTAGCGGTCTCTTCCCTACGATCCTCTATCCTTCGGCAACGCCGGAGGGCCTGCTTTCCGCTTTGGTTCCTGTCGCTTTTGACGGCCTGCCACATCCCCCCTCCACCACCTGACACGGCCACTGTCATCATCGAGTCCTCTCCCAACTCCCTAGATCCCCGCATCGGCACGGACGCCCAATCCGAGCGCCTGAACGGACTGCTCTACGACCCGCTCCTCCGCCTCGACTCTCACTTCGACCTTCAACCCTGGGTTGCCCGGTCCGTTGACCAGCCCGACCTCCTCACCATAACCTTTCACCTCCGAGATGGAATCCGCTTCCACGACGGCCGCCCGCTCGAAGCCGCCGACGCCGCCTGGACTGTCCAGTCGCTCCTCAACCGTACTCTCGTCTCCGCAAAATCCGGGAGTTTCAGATCCATCGCGTCGATCGACATCCCAGACCGCCTCACCCTCATCCTCCACCTCAATCATCCAGATCCCTCCCTGCTTTTCAATCTTTCCGGCGGGCTCTTCGGCATCGTGCCCCGCGGCTCCGGGCCCGAGCTCGCCCAGCATCCTATCGGCTCGGGTCCCTTCGTCTTCCGCTCCTCCTCCGTCGACCGCGATGTCGACCTTGACCGCAACTCCCACTACTGGGCCGACACGCTCCTCCCCACCAAGGGCAACCTCCAGCATCTCCACTTCGCCGTTATTCCGGACGCCGTCACCTCCGCCATGGAGCTCGAAAAAGGTTCCGCCGACATTGCCGTTAACGTCCTTCCCTTCGATACTGTGCACGTTCTCGCGCAGACTCCCGGCCTTGCCGACGAAACCGGTCCCGGCTCCCCGGTTCTCTATCTCAACTTCAATGTTCGCGGCGCAGTCCAAGGTGATCCGTCAAATCTCAGCCCGATTACTCCAGCCCAGAACCCACTCGCTGACAAGCGGGTCCGCGAAGCCATCGCCTGCGCCATGGACCGCTCCGTTATCCTCGCCGCCCTTTGGCGCGGTCACGCCCGCCTTGCCGAAACCCTGCTCCCCCCCGAGCACTGGGCCGCTGCGCAACCCGACCAGCTTGCCCAGTGGCCCCATGATCTCCACCGCGCCCAGGCTCTCCTGGAAGCGGCAGGCTACCCGGCCGCCCCCGACGGCGTCCGCCTGCACCTGGAAATGAAGACCTCCCAGGACGAGTCCACCCGTCTGCTCGCCGTCGTTCTCCAGCAGCAGCTGCGCGGTGCCGGCATCGCCCTTACCCTCCGTTCTTCGGAGTTCGGTACCTTCTACGCCGACGTCACCCGCGGAGCTTTCCAGATGTACGCCCTGCGCTGGATCGGCTCGAATGAATCGCCGGACATCTTTCGCTACGCCTTTGCAAGCTCCGGCTTTCCCCCGGCCGGCGGAAATCGCGGCCATTACTCCAGCCCCCTCCTCGATTCGCTGCTCGAGCAGGCCGCCGACGCTCCCGATCGAGCAACGCAGAAACGCTTGTACCTACAGGTTCAGCAGCTTTTGGCAGAACAGCTTCCCGCCATTCCTCTCTGGTATCCGGATAACAATATCGTCCACACGACGCGCATCTCCGGCATCCATCCCGCCGGGTCAGGTTCCTTTCTCTTCCTGCGAGACGCCCGCATCACCCGCTAGAGCTGATTGGCTGATGGTGTGAAGAAACAACGACAGGAGAACCGCAGATTCCCCGCGGAAATGAGCATACAGGACCGAAGACCCTGCCGCGGTACCACTCGACTCTTGCGTGTTTACAACAGGAGCTCAAGCTGCTGCTGACCTGTGAAGAAGTCGATCAGGCTCTGCGGCGAGCCCTTACCGAACAATACCTCCTGCATCCGCCTGCTCTCCGACGCTTCGGCAGCACTGCGCGGAAACAGATCGCCTTCATAGGAAATAAGCGCAGCTTCGACGTTACCCGGGTTTGCGCAAAGCGCCGCGGCCAGCACAGCGCCGTCAAGCATCGCGAGGTTCGCGCCTTCGCCCGACGGTTGCATCAGGTGCGCGGCATCGCCCAGCAGCGTCACCCCGGGTACCCGCTCCCATCGGTGTCTGACCGGCAGGGCATAAATCCCGCGCGCTACTGGGACCGAGTCGCTCTCCGTGATCAGCGCCAGCAGTTCCGGAGCCCACCCGTCGAACTCTCCGGCAACCGAAGCCAAGGCGGCCGTCGGATTGGACAGGTCGATATCAGCGATCCAGCTTTCTGATTTGCTCAGCCCCACATACGCGTGCAGAACACCTCCAGGTTCACGATGCGCCATGATCCCTTTCCCCGGCGACATCGCAAACAGCGCGCCTCCTCCCACCGCTTCGGCACTCGCCGCGTGGCGCAGGTCGCTGTTGTGCAGAAACGTCTCGACATACGTCATGCCCGTATAAGCAGGCCTCGCTGCTGAGACCAGCGGACGAACCCTCGACCACGCGCCGTCCGCTCCGACCAGAAGCTCGGTCGTCATGGTCAGGCCATCGGCAAACCGCAGCTCGTGACGCCCGCCACCCAGCGGAACCGCGGCGCTCAACTTGTGTCCCCACCGAACAGTGTCGGCGGGCAGCGACTCGAGCAGCATCCGGCGAAGCTCGCCTCGCGGTGCTTCGGGCCGGCCGCCTGTTCCGTCGTCGGGCTCGTCGAGCAGCACCTTGCCGTTCCGGTCCAGGACCCGCGCCTGCTGACCGCCAGGATGAACGATCTCGCGGAACCGATCGAACAGTCCCGCAGCCTCCAGGGCAAGCTGCCCGCTCTCTTCGTGAATGTCGAGCATCCCGCCCTGTGCCCGGGCAGAAGCGGAGACTTCCGCTTCGTAGATTGTCATGGGAATGCCGTGGACGGAAAGCACACGCGCAAGCACCAGGCCGCCCAGGCCGGCACCAACGATCGTCACGGGCTGATTCATCGCGTCTCTCCTTCCGGGCAAACCAACGATCGGTCGCCTGCCGCAGGAACCGCTCCTCGGGCTTACTGTCAGAAGACCAGGCGACGACCCCATCCGGACGCACCAGCAAAGCCTGCTGGCCAAGCTGGTTGCTCGCCCTGCCTGACACGTACTTCAGCTCCTCGTACTCACCGACAAAAGTTTCCCTGGAAGGAGAGCGCACATTCGAGCAGCATGCCCCGGTCATCAGTATGGAACGACGTTCCACTCATGTCAAGATAGAAGAATGCCCAGGAAAGAACCACGCGTCCCGAGCCGTGACGCATCGCTCTCGAAGCGACGGATTATCGAGGCCTCGATCGAGCTGTTGGACCGAAGGGGTGAAGAGGGGCTGACCTTTCGTGCGTTATCGGAACGACTGGCGACCGGCCCCGGAACCATCTACTGGCATATCGCCAGCAAGCAGGACCTGCTCTCCGCCGTCTGCGACGCCCTGGTCGCGCAAACGATCGACGAGACCGCCGTGACGACCCCGGAGGAGACCATCCACGCCGTCGCCCTGAGCCTGTTCGACGCGATCGACACGCATTCCTGGCTCGGTTCCGTGCTCACGAGTGCCCCGGGGCTGTTGCCCATCGTGCGCATCCTGGAGCGCATTGGTCGGCAGGTTCGTGCGTTGGGCGTGCCGGAGGAGCAGCAGTGGTCGGCGGTAGGCACATTGATGGCCTATATTCTCGGGGTAAGCCGGCAGAACGCAGCCAACGGGCAGCTTGCTCGAACGCGCGGCCTTGAGCGGTCCGACTTCCTGCAGTGGGTGGCGGCCACCTGGTCGGAACTTGACCCCGAGCGGTATCCATTTGCCCGCAGCCTAGCCCAGCAGGTACGAGACCACGACGACCGGCAGGACTACCTTGCCGGCATCGATCTCATCCTGAGAGGGATCCAGTCGCCGCGGTGATGCGGCGGCAAAGCCGGAAAACTTGGTTGCCTCTCAGGGATTCGAACCCCGATTGATCGGTTCAGAGCCGACTGTCCTACCGTTGAACGAAGAGGCAATTATCCACCGTGAGTCGCGCTCAAATCCGCGCCACCGCACACCACCCATCCTACGAAAGATCGCCCTCCCGGTCAAACCATCGACCTACTCCACCGGAAGCTTGGCGTTGTACCCGTCCCGTGCAATGACCGAGTACTTCAGCGGCTTCTGCTTTTCATCCTGCATCTTCAGCGGCTTGCCTTCGTTGTCCACCAGAAGCACCTTCACCTTACGGAACTTGCCGTCATTCAACGTGTTGGTCGGCCGGTACGTAACTACATATTCGTTTCGGATCGAGTCGTTGATCTGGTTGAAAATATCCGGCAGCGCCCCTTGAAACAGCGGGTTGAAGTACAGTCCGCCCGTCATCCGCGCGAAGGTCTGCAGCTGGTTTTGGGCCTGCAGGTTGCTCAGCCGGCCGATCGGCCCGATCGCTCCCCGCGCATCGCCCAGCTCATTCGCCAAAGCCCCGGTGCCGATCGTAAAGATGGTCACATTCGGCGTCGCCTTAATCTTGGCGAGGATCTTGTCCAGCGTGATCTTGGAAAACGTGTCCTGCCCGTTGCCGATCAGGATGATGTACTTGCGACCTTCGATCCGGCTCGTGCGGTCCAGCGTCTCATACAGTGCGTCGAACAAGTTCGTATCGCTGAACCCCGGGATCGTCAGCGAGCGCAGTGAGTCCGCCACCGTGTCTTTGTTGTTGGTGAAGTCTGTCAGAATATGGGTTCTCAGATCGTACGTGATGACCGCAACGTAGTCGTCCGGACGCAGGGAGTGGTAGAAGCCCGCACTCGCGTTCTGCATATCGCGGATATATGCATAGCTGTTGGCCGCGAACTCCAGCAGCATCACGGCCGTAATCGGTGTCTGGATCACCCGCACCGCGTCCACGTTCTGCTCCACCCCGTCTTCCAGTACCAGGAAGTTCACGGGCTTCAGTCCCGGCACGAACTGGTGCGTCTTGTCCAGGATCACGTTGACGTTCAGGTTCACCAGCGGCACATCCACCCGTAGCGAATACGTCTCGCCGTTCGGGTTCTTCACCTTCGGTTCGGCCGGAGCCGGCGGTGGAGCGTCCGCCTCATCTTTTTTCTTCTTGAGGACAATGGTCCCGTTATCCACCGCCGGCCCCGCATCGTCGGTGGGAGCCGCGGGCGGCGGTGGGGGCGCGGGCTTCGCCTGGGCCATCAGCGCCGCCGCCGGAAGCGCCAGTCCACCCATCAACAACAATCCACGAACGGTACGTGTCATGTCCAAAACTCTACTCCGAAACAGGGCGTGGGAAATGAATCGCGCGGCAACCCGCGTGTTTGCTCTACCCTTGTAGACGTGAACATGACGCAAAAGACGCTCCGGCGAATCTATCCCCGCTTCGGTGCCATCGCAATCCTGTGCCTTTGCCCGTTCATCCTGCCGCGAACGGCCGAGGCCCAGTCTTCTCTGCCTCCACACCCGCCCGCCGTCACCACGTACTACCCTCTCGCGGAGGTCCATCGCGGCCAGCATGCCGTCGCCTACACGGTCTTCGAAGGCACTGTGCCGGAGCCGATGGACGTCGAGATCCTTGGCCTGCTCAACGACTCCCTCGGCCCCGGCCAGGACATGATCCTCGCCCGCCTCCATGGCCCAAAGCCCGAGTACACCGGGGTCGTCGCCGGCATGAGCGGCTCCCCCGTCTACCTCGACGGCAAGCTGCTCGGGGCATTGTCGTATCGGATCGGCCAGTTCTCGAAAGACCCCATCGCCGGTATTACGCCCATTGCCCAAATGCTTGAGGTCCGCGATACGCCGCCCCCGGGCGCAAGCCCAAACCTCACTCCCATCGAGACGCCCCTCACTTTCTCCGGTGTGCCCCAAAGCACTCTCGACCTCTTCGCCGACCGCTTCCACGCGGAGGGCCTCACGCCCATCGCCTCGCTCGGCGGATCCGACGCCACCCATCCCCAGCCCGAACCCATTGTCCCCGGTTCCGCGGTCTCCGCCATCATCCTGCGCGGAGACATGAGTTCCGCCGCCACCTGCACCGTCACCTACGTCGACGCCAAACAGCTGCTCGCCTGCGGTCACCCTTTCCTTGGCTACGGCGCGGTCGATTTCCCCATGACCAAAACGGACGTCGTCGCCACCCTGTCCAGCCCGCTCAACTCGTTTAAGATCGTCAACACCACCGACACCATCGGTGCCTTCACCGAAGACCGTTCCTCCGCCATCCTCGGCGTCTTCGGCCGCCAGGCCCGTATGATCCCCATCCAGGTCGCCGTCTCCGGCCTTGGCGTTGCCGCCCACACTTTCCACTACGAGGTAGTCGATAACCCGTCGCTCACCCCCAACGCTCTGCTCGTCAGCGTCTACCAGAGCCTGCACGGCACCAACCGCGCCGGCGAAGAAACCAGCTATCATCTGACCGGCATGCTGACCGTCCAGGGCCAGCAGCCTGTGCACATGGACGCCCTCCTCACCCCGACCGAGACCCTATCCTCCGCCATCGCCGCCACCCTCTACGTCAATACTGCCTTCACCCGCATCTACTCCAACACGGTCGACAAGCCCATCCTTACTGGCCTTTCGCTTTCGGTCGAAGCCCTCCCGGAACACCGCTCCGCCACCCTCGAATCTGCCACCCTGTCCCGCTCCGAAGCTCATCCGGGCGACACCCTCGACATTCTAGCCACCCTCCGTCCCTGGCAGGGCCCTATCCGCCAGCTCCATTTGCCCCTGCACCTGCCCGAATCCCTTCCCGAAGGCCCTCTCCGCATCGTCGTCGCAGACGCCGCGACGCTCGACCGCCTTACCGCGCCAGCCGCCTCCACGCGCAACCTTCCTGGCCTGCCGGACACCGTCTCCGCCCTCAACCGCCGGCACCCCAACGACCGGCTCTACGCCGCCATCCTCGACCGCGCTCCCCAGGCCGTGCTCCCTGCAGGCCCCCTCCCGGAGCTTCCCCTCTCGGTCGCCAGCCTCCTCGAGCCACTGAAAGCCGAAGGCCGCCTCCAGCTCACCGGCGAATCCGTCCTTGACACCACGTCGGTCCCCACCGGCTACGCTCTCACCGGCACGGAAGCCCTCACCCTCATCATCCGCTGACGATCGAAGATCCGTGGTTCACCAGATGAGATCATTCGGGCGAGTCAGAACCCGTGTTTCCCAGGCAAACCGCCCCCAGCCACCTTCCCCACACCCCGCCCTGCTACCATCAATCTTGGACCCGGACAGACGAGCACCTAGCCCGGGCAAGGACATCCACGCACAATGAACCACATTCAGGGTTTGGCCACCCACGCCGCCGGCGCACAGCTTCTCCCTTTTAAGTACGATCCCGGCGAGCTCGCACCAAGCGATGTCGAAGTAAAAATCTCGCATTGCGGCGTCTGCTACTCCGACGTTCATCTCATCGATAATGACTGGCAGATCAGTCGCTATCCCTTCATCCCCGGCCATGAGATCGTCGGCACCGTCACCTCCGTAGGATCCGCCGTCATCGCCCGCACTCCGGGCCAGCGCGTTGGCATCGGCTGGCAGGCGGATTCCTGCGGCATCTGCGAGTGGTGTCTCCGCGGCGAAGAACAGCTCTGCGCGAAAGTCCAGCCCACCTGCGTCGGGCGCAATGGAGGCTACGCCGAGCGCATCCGCGTCAACTGGCGTTTTGCCATCCCCATCCCGGAAGCTTTGCCCTCCGAAGCAGCCGCCCCTCTGCTCTGCGCCGGCATTACGGTCTACTCGCCCATCCGCAACCTCGGCACGCGTCCATCGTCGCGCGTAGGCATTATCGGCATCGGCGGCCTCGGACACCTTGCCATCCAGTTCGCCCGCGTCTTCGGCGCGGAGGTCACGGCCTTTTCCACCTCGCCCGACAAAGCCGCTGAAGCTCACACTCTCGGCGCTCACCACTTCGTTCACACCCGGGAAACCGGAGCCCTCAAAAAGCTCGCCGGCTGCTTCGATCTCATCCTATCCACCGTCAACGCCGATCTTGACTGGTCCGGCTACGTCGCCGCTCTACGCCCTAAAGGCGCTTTCTGCTTCCTCGGCGTTCCTCCTGACCCCGTCACGCTCCCCGTCTTCCCCCTCATCGCCGCCCAGCGCTCGGTCTGCGGAAGCGCCACGGGAAGCCCCGCCGACCTTGCTGAAATGCTCGACGTCGCCGCCCGCCACAACGTCCGCGCCCTTTGCGAACAGTTCCCCATGGCAAAGGCCAACGAAGCAATCGCAAAGGTCAAGCGCAACCAGGTCCGCTACCGAGCTGTCCTCGGCAATGAGAGCCCCGCCCTGAAGGGGTGAACCTGAGCCTTTCGACGCGTCCACGGTGTTGCGGCGGCAAGGAGCCGAATCGGCACTCGCACTGGTTACGAGCCGGTTGAGTCGAGCGTGGCGTGCAAATACCGCGTCACGGGCTAAGTTCCCGTTTGAGTTCGGCCAGGAGGTTAAGCGCTTCCAGAGGAGTAAGGGTGTTGGGGTCTGTGGCTTCGAGACGGTCTACGATTCGCTGGCTGAGCGGAGTGAACATGGTGAGTTGCAACGGCGCTTCCGGCGTGGCTTCGGTGATCTCGCGGCGTTCAGCTTTCTCGTGGAGCTTGAGGACCTCTCGGGCGCGGGTGATGACCAGAGCGGGGAGGCCGGCGAGGCGGGCGACTTCAATGCCGTAGGACTTCGAGGCGGGACCGGGTTCGACCGCGTGGAGGAAGACGATGTTGCCGGCGTTTTCCTTGACGGTGACGCGGACGTTTCTGAGATGGGGCAGCCGGTCGGCGAGCAGGGTGAGCTCGTGGTAGTGGGTGGCAAAGAGGGTGCGGGCGCGGATGCGATTGTGGAGGTGCTCGACGGTGGCCCAGGCGAGCGAGAGGCCGTCGTAGGTCGCGGTGCCCCGGCCCATCTCGTCGAGCAGGACGAGCGAGCGGGCAGTAGCGGTGTTCAGGATGGCGGCGGTTTCGGTCATTTCGACCATAAAGGTTGAGCGTCCGCGGCTGACATTGTCGGACGCTCCGATACGGGTAAAAATGCGGTCGACCAGGCCGCAGCGCATGGACTCGGCGGGAACAAAGCAGCCGCACTGGGCCATGATGACGAGCAGCGCGGACATGCGGAGATAGGTGGACTTGCCTCCCATGTTGGGACCGGTCATCAGCAGAAGCGATGGTCCTGCGTCGGGGTCGAGATGGAGGGAGTTGGGGATGAAGCGGCCGACTCCGGAGTCTTCGAGCCGCCGCTCGACGACGGGGTGGCGGGCGTTGATGAACTCGAGCTGCGTGGAGGTGTCGAGGGTGGGGCGGGTCCATCCGCGGAGGGCGGCGAGGTGGGCGAAGTTGGTCAGGAGGTCAATCTCGGCGATGTGGCGGGCGCTGGATCGCATGCGGGCGGCTGAGGCGAGAAGTTGCGTACGGAGCTCGTCGAAGAGGCGACGTTCGATTTCCAGCGAGCGCTCCTGGGCGGTGAGGATCTTCTGTTCGAGGTCCTTGAGCTCCGGGGTGGTGAAGCGTTCAGCGTTTACCAGGGTCTGCTTGCGTTCGTAGTCGGCGGGGACGGACTTTGCGTTGGCCCTGGTGACCTCGAGATAGTAGCCGAAGACGGAGTTGAACCGTACCTTGAGCGATGTGATGCCGGTGCGGGTGCGCTCGCGCTCTTCGATGGCCAGGAGGGCTTCGCGGCCGGAGCGACTGAGCGTGCGGAGCTCGTCGAGTTCGGCGTGGAGCCCGGCGCGGATGACGCCTCCGTCGGCGAAGGTGAGCGGAGGCTCGTCGACCAGGGTGGAGGTGATGAGTGCGTGGAGATCTTCCAGGGGGTCGAGCGCGGTTGTGAGAGATTGCCAGCGGCCGCAGGTGAACTGGGAGGTAGCGTGCTGGACCCGGGGAAGACAGCCGAGGGTTCCGGCCAGGGCGAGGAGGTCGCGTGGACTGGCCGAGTCCATGGCGATGCGGGCGAGGAGGCGTTCAAGATCGAGCAGGCCGTCCATCGCGCGGCGAACCTGCTCGCGGCGGCGCAGGTCGGCGGTGGACTCGGCTACCGCGGCCAGGCGGGCGTCGATTTCCGCGAGGTCCATGGACGGGCGCAGGAGGGTGGCGCGCAGGAGGCGCTTGCCCATGGGGGTGCAGCAGGTGTCGAGGGTGTGGAGAAGGGTCGTCTGGGCGGACTCGCCGGAAAAGAGCGGGTCGACGAGTTCGAGGTTGCGGACGGAGACCCCGTCGAGCTCGAGCGAGGTGGAGCGCTCGTAATAGCGAACCTCGGCGATGTGCTGAAGGGCACCTTGTTTGGTTTGACGGAGGTAATGAAGGAGGGCTCCGGCGGCGGTGGCGGCAAACTCATGGGTGGAAAGGCCCAGCCCGTCGAGCGACAGGACGCGGAAGTGTTGGCGAAGCAGGGGCAGGGCGTGTTCGGGGGTGAGGACCCAGGAATCGAGGGCGGTCTTGGTCTTGATGGCGTCGAGCGAGGTGTCGGAGGTTTGTTCGCCGAGGAGGGTCGTTGGAATGAGGAGGGCTTCTTTGGAGTAGAGGAGTTCGGCGGGGCGGAGTCGGGCGAGCTCATCGGCGGCCTCGGACCAGTGGGCAGGGCCGGTGAACTCGGTGGCACGGAACTCGCCGGTAGAGAGATCGAGGAGGGCAAGGCCGGTCGAGGGTTTCGAGGTGGCGACGGCGGCAAGCCAGAGGGATTCGCCGGCGGGGAGCGAGGGGTCGACTGCGGTGCCGGGGGTAAGGACGCGGGTCACCTCGCGCTTGACGATGCCTTTGACGAGCCTGGGGTCTTCCATCTGCTCGCACAGGGCGATGCGGTAGCCGAGGCGAAGCAGGCGCTGGAGGTAGACCTCTGCGGCGTGGTAGGGGACGCCGCACATGGGCTGCTTTCTTTCCTTGTCGCGGGCGGTGAGGGTGAGCTGGAGCAGGCGGGCGACGAGGATGGCGTCGTCGTAAAAGAGCTCGTAGAAGTCGCCGATGCGGCAGAACATGAGGCAGTCGGGATGGGCGGCCTTGGCGGCGAAGTACTGCCGCATGACGGGGGTGAGGGTGAGGTCGGTTGCGGGATTTGGGGCTTCGGTGAGCATCGTGCAGGGCTTACGCTTATTGTACGGCGGTAGACTGGCGGGAGAGGTAAAGTGCGATGATCGAGATTCCGTTGACGCAGGGGCAGTTCGACGCGAAAAAGGCCATGCTGAAGGAGAAGCAGGGCATCGACTTGTCGGGGGATGCGGGGACGATCAGCAAGATGGGAGTTACGGCGAAGTATGTTTACCGGGATGGGCTGCTCGGTGTGGAAATATTGGAGAAGCCGTTCTTTGTTTCGACGGAGTATTGCGAGGAGCAGCTTCGGGGATTTCTGGGAGCCTAAGGACACGTGTCGGCGAGCCGGAACGGGCTACTGCGACGCCCCTAGAAGGTCTGGCTTCGCCAGAATGACGAGCGTTTGCTTTGGGGCCGTCATGGTGCGCAGGCGCTTCGTGGTGCATCTATAAAACCGCAAGAGGTGAGGGACGATGGCGGATGCTTTGGTGCTGGATGGGAAGACGACGGCTTTGGTGTTGATCGATCTGCAGCAGGGGATTCTGGCACGGGAGCTGGCTCCCTACTCCGGCATGCAGGTGGCGGAACGGGCGGCTGGGCTGGCGAAAGCGGCTCGTGAGGCCGGGGCGATGGTGGTGTACGTGCATGTGGATCTGAATGCGGTGCTGGCGCTGCCCGCGGATAAGTCGCGGCGGGACCCGCATGCTGCTGCCGCTCCGGCATCCGCGATGGAGCTGGTCAAAGAAGCGGGGTACCAGCCGGAGACCGATCTGCTGGTACTGAAGCGGCAGCCGGGAGCCTTTTATGGGACTGCGCTCGACCAGATGCTGCGGCGTCGCGGGGTGACGACGATTGTGCTCGGCGGCGTCGCAACCAATATCGGGGTGGAGTCGACGGCGCGGGCGGCGATGGACATGGGGTACGCTCTGGTGTTTGCTTCGGACGCAATGACCAGCGTGACGGAGCAGATGCACGCGTTTTCCGTGGGAACGATGTTCCCCTTGATGGGTCTGGTAAGGTCTTCGGCGGAGATCGAGGCGGCGTTTCGAGGCTGACATTCCGTTCTGAGTCATGAGCTCCAGAGGAGTTTTAAGTTACAGGACGAAGCTTCTGGCCAGTTTCAGGTCTTGAGTCAGCGAGTACCGAATCCTTGTGGCTTGGCACGGCTTATACTTGTGAGTGGTGCGTATGTCCCTTCTTTGGCTTAGAGTGGCGGTCCTGCTGTACGGCGTGGCGGCGCTGGCGGTGTTGCCGGCCGCGTTGTATGACCGTCATCGCTGGCGACATGTGGCTGTGCCGGCTACGGTGGCCGCGTTGGGATTTCACTTTGTCAGCTTCGCGGAGATGCTGAACGCAGCGCATCATCGTCTGCCGGTCGAGACCCATGAGACGTTGTCGTTGATGGGCATCCTTGTGGCGTTGGCGTTTCTCCTGGTGTATTGGCGCTACCGGACCATCGCGCTGGGCATTTTTCTGCTGCCGGTGGCGTTTCTTCTGGCGCTTCTGCCGGCGTTTACCCCGGGCCGTGAAATGGAGACGATCCCGGGGCTGCATACGGGATGGCTGTTTCTGCATATCGCGCTGCTTCTGGCGGCTTACGCGGCGCTGCTGGTTTCGCTTGTTTCAAGCGTTCTCTACATGGTGCAGGAGCGCCGGCTGAAGACGAAGTCCGTGGGAGGCTCTCTGCGGCTTCCTCCTCTGGACACGATCGACCGGATCGGGCTGCGCGCGCTGCGGGTCGGTTTGCCGTGCATGACCGGCGGTTTGCTGATCGGGTCCTTTCTGGCCGAAACGGCGTATGGAGCGAGCTACTTCCGCGATCCGAAAATTCTGCTGGCGTTTGCGATGTGGCTGGCGTATGTGGCTATGTTGTTTATCCGAAGGCACTCCGGGCTGCGCGGACGGCGGGCGGTGTATCTGTCATCGTTTGTGTTTCTGGTGATCCTCGCGGTGTGGGCGTCGAACCAGCTTTCCGTGGTGCACAGGTATGCGGCGCGATGAGTAAGGCGACCACGCCGGCGCTGGTGCTGGTGGGCATCAATCACAATACTGCCCCGATCGAGGTGCGGGAGCGGCTGGCGATTCCGGCGGGACGTCTGCCGGATGCGACGCGCTCGCTGGCCGGCGCACCGGGCGTGAGCGAGGGGATGATCGTTTCCACGTGCAACCGGGTGGAGTTGCTGACAACCCAGGGGAAGGAGGCGGACCTGACGCGGTTTTTGCATGAGTTTTTTGCGGTACCCGCGGCGACGATCCGGCCGCACCTCTATGAGCTGCGAGGACGTGAGGCGGTGCGGCACCTGTTTCGGGTCGCGAGCTCGCTCGATTCGATGGTAGTGGGCGAGCCGCAGATTCTGGGGCAGGTCAAAGAGGCGTATTCGGTCGCGAAAGAGGTAGGGGCGATCCGGAGCGAAGGGGGCAGCGGTGGTGCCGGCGGACAGCTGGACGGGCTGCTGCAAAGGGCCTTCTCGGTCGCGAAAAAGATTCGGAGCGAGACAGAGATCGGGTCGAGCTCGGTTTCGATCGCGTCGGTGGCGGTAGACCTTGCGCGAAAGATCTTTGGCTCGCTGCAGGGCAAGCAGGTTCTTCTGGTGGGCGCGGGCAAGATGAGCGAGCTTGCGGTGCGGCACCTGGTGCAGCATGGCGCATCCAGCATCCTGGTGAGCAATCGGACGGATGCGCGGGCGGAAAAGCTGGCGGCGCAGTTTATTCGCCCGGGACTGACGGCGAGCGTGATTCCGTACGATGAACTGTACGCGGAGGCGCATCGGGCGGACATCGTGATCACGTCCACGGGAGCTCCGCAACAACTCTTCGGCAGGCAGCATGGCCAACACTTTACGCAGAAACGACGCGGGCGGCCGATGTTCTTTATCGACATTGCGGTGCCGCGCGATGTAGACCCGCGGGTAAACGAGATTGAAGGATGCTTTGTCTATGACATCGACGACCTGCAGCAGGTAGCGCAGCAGAACCAGCAGAACCGCAGCCGGGAGGCCGAGGCGGCGGAACGGATCGTTACCGATGAGGTGACGAAGTATGAGGCGCGGCTGAGCACGCTCGAGGCGGTGCCGGCGATCAAGGCGCTGCAGCAGGCGGCCGAGACGATGCGGTTGGCGGAGATGGAACGGGTGGCCAAGGCGCTGTCGGACTTAACGCCGGAGCAAAGAGCGGCGATAGAGTCGATGACTCGCTCGCTGACGAACAAGCTTCTGCATCCGCAGATGGTAGCCCTGCGGAAGGGCGGGGAGTAGGTATTCTGGTGAAGATATGTTGACGATTCGGATTGGTTCCAGGGGTTCGCAGCTGGCGCTTTGGCAGGCAAACCACGTGGCGGATGAGCTGCGCGGTCGGGGGCATGCAGTCGAGATCGAGGTGATCCGGACGACAGGCGACCGGATGCAGCAGCCGGAGTTTGTGCCGCCGGCGAGCTTCGATGGAGCGTCGCTGGATGGCAAAGGCATTTTTATCAAAGAGATTGAGGAAGCGCTGGCTGAGGGTCGGATCGACCTGGCGGTGCACTCGTATAAGGACCTGCCCACGGCGATCGATCCGCGGTTCGTGATTGGGGCGGTGCCGGCGCGGGCGGATGCGCGGGATGCCTTTGTGTGTGAGCAATGGTGGGCACTTCATACCCTTCCGATCGGTGCGCGGATTGGCACGATGAGCCCGAGACGGCAGGCGCAGATCCTTGCGATGCGTCCGGATGTACGGTTTGTGGCGATGCGAGGCAACGTGGATACGAGGCTGCGCAAGCTCGACGAAGGACAATGCGAGGCGCTGGTGCTGGCGTGCGCGGGGCTTGATCGGCTTCGTCGGACGGAGAGTGTGCATCAGCGGTTTGCGCTTGATGAGCTGACGCCGGCTCCGGGGCAAGGAGCACTGGCGCTGGAGACGCGGTCTCCGGAGTACGCCCTGGATACGGAGGATGGGGCGCGGGATCCAAAAATCCTGGCGGCGGTGCGCGCGCTCGAGTGTGGAGAGACGCGGTTTGCCACGGATGCTGAGCGGGCGTTCCTCGCTGAGATGGGGGGCGGATGCGAGCTCCCGCTGGGAGCGCATTGCGTAGCAACCGAGGGCGTTTACCGAATGTATGCACAGGTGCTTTCGCCCGATGGCGAGCAGATGGTGCAAACTCTGCTGGAACGGGCGGCAAAGGAGACGGCAGCGGGGCTTGGGCGGCGAGCAGCGGAGGAGTTGAAGGGGCGCGGGGCGCTGCAACTGTTGGCGGAAGACCCGCTCATCGCGGGTGCGCGATGAACGGGGCACAGAGGTTCAGGAAGAGGGCGGCCTGGGCGGCGGAAGGACGGAGGTTTGCAGTTTGACGAGCTCGGGCTGGGCGATGCGGCTGGGGCCGAGGACCGCGACTCGAGGAAGCGGGCCGCGAACCATGGCAACCTCGTCGCAGGCGTAGAGTCGCGGGCAGGTCTGGCAGTCCTTGTAGATCTTGTCGGGCAGGGTAGTACGGTCGGCAGTACGGAAGCCGAAGTGGAAGAAGAAGTCCGGGATGCGGGTGAAGAGGCAGACGGAGACGACGCCCTGGTACTCGGCTTCGTCGAGCAGAGCGCGGAGAAGCTTGCCGCCGGCTCCCTGGCCCTTGGCTTCAGGCTTGACGACGATAGAGCGAACCTCCGCGAGGTGAGGGCCGTAGAGGTGGAGCGCGCCGCAGCCGAGAAAGATACCGCCGCCGTCGGAAGTGACGGGGGATTCGGCGATCTGGAAATCGCGGACGTTCTCGCAGATTTCGGCGTAGGAACGACGGAGCAGGGTGCCATCGCCGGAAAGCGAGTTGACGAGCTCGAAGATGTGAACGGCGTCCTGGAGCTTAGCCTTACGGACGGTGGCTCCGCCTACGCGCGGGCGCGAGGAGTGAGTGGAGGTGGAGTCGGAAAGCTCGGGGATGGGCGCAATGGTCATGTCGACAAAGCTAGTTCGATGATAGATGTTGGCGCGCGGATGCGAGGGCTTCGCGAACGCGGTGGCGGGCGGTGCCGCCAGTGACGTCGTGGCAGTCGAGGGTGGCTTCCAGAGTGATCGCAGCAAAGAAGTCTTCGGCGAAGTCTGGGCAGATGGCCTGGAGCTCGGGCAGGGTGAGAGCGTCGAGCTCGCGGCCGGTCTCAAGCCCAAGTCGAACGGCGTTGCCGATGTGCTCGTGGGCCTTCCGGAAGGGGACACCCTTGTTGGAAAGGTAGGTCGCGGCGGCCATGGCGTTGAGATAGCCGGTGGTGGCGGCGGCTTTCAGGGCGGCTTCGCGGAATCGAAGGGCCCGGGTAAAGGCTGGCAGGACGGCGAGCATGCCGCTGAGTGTGTCGGCAACCTCGAACGTGGGCTGCTGGCCTTCCTGGAGGTCCTTGTTGTAGGCGAGCGGCAGGCCCTTGATAAGGGTGGTGAGGGTGGTCACGGCTCCGGCGAGACGGGCGCATTTGCCGCGGATGAGCTCGGTGAGGTCGGGATTTTTCTTCTGCGGCATGGCGCTGGAGCCAGTCGAAAAGGCCTCGGGGAGGTCGATGAAGCCGAACTCTGCGGTGGCGTGCAGGGTGATTTCTTCAGCGAAGCGGGAGATGTGCAAACCCAGCGTGCTGGCGGCGTGGGCGAAGTCGAGGAGGAAGTCGCGGTCGCTGGTCGCGTCCATCGAGTTGGGCGTGGGGGCGTCAAAACCGAGTTCGCGGACGGCGATGGTGCGGTCGAGCGCGAGGGTAGCACCGGCAATTGCTCCGGAGCCGAGAGGACAGAGGTTCATGCGGACGCGTGCGTCGGCGAAGCGGCTCCTGTCGCGTTCGAGCATGGCGGCATAGGCGAGAAGCCAGTGCGCGATGAGGACGGGTTCGGCGCGCTGGAGGTGGGTGTAGGAGGGCATGACGGCTTCGGCCGAGGACTCGGCGAGGTCAAGGAGGGCGTGGGACCAGTGGGTGAGGCCGAGGATCGTCGCGTCGATGGATTCGCGGACGAAGAGGCGCATGTCGGTGGCAATCTGCTCGTTGCGGCTGCGGCCGGTGTGGAGCTTGAGGGCGAGGTCGCCGATGACGTGCTTGAGCCGGAGCTCGACGAAGTGGTGGATATCTTCGGCGTCGGACGCGTGCGGGTCTGCGAGGGTGAGGACGGCGTCGAGGCCGTTGAGGGTGGCGGGCAGTTCGGCCTCGGTCAGAATGCCTGCGGCGGCGATTGCCTTGGCGTGCGCCTTAGAGGCGGCGACCTCCTGGGGGAGCAGCCGGTGATCAAAAGGGTAGGAGCGTTGCCACTCTTCAAAGGCGGCGTTGAGTGGCTCGCGGAAACGGCCGGACCACATTTTGGCGGGATTGGAATCGGACATTATTCTCGGTTCTCACGGGTGTGCATCTTAGCGTACTGAGGGGTGGCGATGCATTTTGCTTGCAAAGATGTGGGATATGACTGCACGTGGACGCTGGATGGTAAGTCGGCGGAGGAGATGCTTCCGTTGATCGAGGAGCATGCCGGTGAGGTTCATAAGATTACGTACTTCAAGGGTGAGGCTGTGGAGCATGTGCTGGAGGCGATTCGGAAGAACAGTTAGTGTGGCAAACGCACCATGCACGGTCATCCTGATACAAGCCGCAGTGAACGCTTGAGAGCATAAATGAGCCCATTCTCAATTTGTACGAGCGGGCTCTGTCCCTTAGTCCATCCACAAAGCTTTCCTGTGTCCATTCGTGCTTGTGATGGAAGCAAACAAGTCTGCCATAAACCTGGTGTTGTAGCTCGTTGTAACCCGTCAGTTGAACTGCATCAGCTGCAAGTTCGCCTGGAGAGTATGTATCTCTTGCAGAAAGGGTAAGTTCGGCGCCAAGCTCTATCATCCACTGCTGTTCATTCTGCTCTGTAAGTAGGCTGATCTGTTCGAGTACCTCAATGCTTGTCATTCCGCTTCAGCTTCCCTTAGTTCGTTCGTAGTTCTGAGTTGGGGCATTTCTGTGCCTTGGCTGAGGGTGATCAGGCCGGATTTTGCGTAGGTCTGGAGCTTGGCTCTTGTGTCGGTGATGTCCAGGTTGCGCATGGTGAGCTGGCCGATGCGGTCGCGGGGGCTGAAGGTGGATTCGGTTTTTTCCATGCTCAGGCGCTCGGGGGAGAAGGTCAGGTTGGGGCTCTCGGTGGAGAGGATGGTGTAGTCGTTGCCGCGGCGCAGTTCGACGGTGACGGTGCCGGTGATGGGCTTGGCGACCCAGCGCTGGGCGGATTCGCGGAGCATGATGGACTGAGGGTCGAACCAGCGGCCCTGGTAGAGGAGGCGTCCGAGTTTGCGTCCGTTGTCGCGGTACTGCTCGATGGTGTCCTCGTTATGGATGCCGGTGATGAGGCGCTCGTAGGCGATGAAGAGGAGCGCGAGGCCGGGGGCTTCGTAGATGCCGCGGGATTTGGCTTCGATGATGCGGTTCTCAATCTGGTCGCTCATGCCGAGGCCGTGGCGTCCGCCGATCTGGTTGGCTTCGAGCATGAGGGCGACGAGGTCGGGGTATTCGGTGCCGTTTAGGGCTATGGGGATGCCTTGATCGAAGCGGACCGTGACCTGTTCGGGCTTGATGTCGAGGTCCTGACGCCAGAAGGCAGAGCCCATGATGGGGGCGACGATCTTCATGGAGGTGGAGAGGAGCTCGAGGTCCTTGGCTTCGTGGGTGGCGCCGAGGAGGTTGGAGTCGGTGGAGTAGGCTTTTTCGCCGGACATCTTGTACTCGAAGCCGGACGCCTGGAGGAAGGCGGACATTTCGGCGCGGCCGCCGAGCTCGTCGATGAACTGCTGGTCGAGCCAGGGTTTGTAGACCTGGAGGTTGGGGTTGACGAGGAGGCCGTAGCGGTAGAAGCGCTCGATGTCGTTGCCTTTATAGGTGGAGCCGTCGCCCCAGATGTTGACGTCGTCCCCCTTCATGGCGGTGACGAGCATGGTGCCGGTGACGGCGCGGCCGATGGGCGTGGTGTTGAAGTAGGTGATGCCGGCGGTGGTGATGTGGAAGGCTCCGGCCTGGAGCGCGGCGAGGCCTTCGCGGACGAGGGCGGCGCGGCAGTCGATGAGGCGTGCTTTTTCGGCTCCGTACTGGAGAGCCTTGCGGGGGATTTCGTCGTAATCGGACTCGTCGGGCTGGCCGAGGTTGGCGGTGTAGGCGTAGGGGAGGGCGCCTTTTTGCTTCATCCAGTGGAGGGCGGCGGAGGTGTCGAGGCCGCCGGAGAAGGCTATGCCTACGCGTTGAGAGAGGGGGAGGGATTCGAGGATTACGGACATGGGTAGTAGGAGCCTTGTGTGCAGGATGCGAATCGTCGTTGATGTTAGGTGCGGTCAAGGGTGATGATGTGGCCAGCGTGATCGCGGGCCATGAAACCGGGGACGCCCACATGCAGTGGCTCACCATTCACGTTTGCCCTGGTTACAAAACAACATGGGAACGGGTGAGAGATGTCTTGCAGACGCTCGAGCAGTCCTGAGATGTGAGCTTTCCAGTCCGGAAAGAATCTGAGAGAGCCAAGCCAGAGGTTTACTTGACCGTCTGGCAAGAGGATGTTCGGCTGAATACAGCCATAGTCTTCCGAAGAACCTGAGTAAAGGTAGCCTTCCCCGGAAGAGCCATCAGCAAAGGTTGTGTCGGCAGCTACAACAAAGGCTCCGGGCGAGAAATCAAGGACCTCTTTGATAACGAATGGCTTCACGGTAGCTTCATCCTGATTGTTGATACCCTCCTCACTTGAGCAGAACTCCCATATCTGACAGTTTCTGAAGTCCTCGCGAGTAAGTTCATAGACCTGTTTGCGTGTCGTTTGGATTACCATTTGCGCTCTGAGAGTGTGTTGCCGCTTCCTATATGTCGCTTTTAGCGCTTGTCTTTGTTGATCGTGTACCCGGGCCTTCGGACTAGGCTAGGTATGTGTCAGGTTTTTAACCTTCTCAACCCCTGCGGCGGGTTTGGGTGGCTCGTTCGCGGCTGTTGGGGAGGCGTTTGCCCGCTCCGAGGAGCATCAGGAGGATGGCTTTCTGGGCGTGAAGGCGGTTTTCGGCCTGGTCGAAGACTACCGACTGGGGGCCGTCGAGGACTGCGTCGGTGACTTCGGCGTTGCGGTGGGCGGGCAGGCAGTGCATGAAGACGGCGTCGGGCTGGGCGTGAGCCATCAACTCTTCGTTGACCTGGTAGGGCTTGAAGATGGGGGCGCGGCGTGCGGCTTCGTGCTCGAAGCCCATAGAGGTGCAGACATCGGTGTAGACGGCGTCGGCTCCGTTGACGGCCTTGATGGGGTCGGTGTGGAGGGTGAGCGAGCCGCCCGTCTGCTCGCAAATTTCGATGCTCTTGTGGATAATTTCGAGCTTGGGAGTGAAGCCCTTGGGTGTGGCGATGTGGCAGTGCGCGCCGAGCTTGGCGGCGGTGAGCATGAGGGAGTGGCAGACGTTGTTGCCGTCGCCGACGTAGGCGAAGTGAAGACCCTGGGCCGAGCCGAAACGCTCTTCGAGGGTGAGGAAGTCGGCGAGGGCCTGGCAGGGATGTTCGAGGTCGGAGAGCGCATTGACGATGGGGACCTTGGAACTCGCGGCCATTTCGGTAATGGTTTCGTGCGCGTAGGTGCGGAGGACGATGATGTTCATCCAGCGCTCGAGATTGTGCGCCATATCGGCGAGCGATTCGCGTTCGCCCAGAGGGGACTGCGTCTGATCGACGAAGATGGCGTTGCCTCCGCAGGTGTTGATGGCGGCCTCAAAGGTGAGGCGCGTGCGGAGGCTGGCTTTCTCGAAGAACAGGACGAGCTGCTTGCGGTCGAGCGCGTCGCGGAAGTCCGACGGCGACAATTTGACGGTGTGGCCGAGCTCCATGAGGGCGGCAACCTCGTCGACGGTGAGGTCGGCGATGGAGGTGAGGTCGCGTCCGGCGAGGCGGCGCGCGGCTTCGTTGAAGGCGGTGTCGGACTGCAGCGAGAGGCTGGGTGCGGTGGTGCTCATGGGGAGTGCTCCTTTTACTCTACGGCTGCGTGTGCGGGTTCGACTGGAACGAGCTGGCCAGCTTCATGGGTGGTGAGGATGCGGCTGAGCGCGGCGATGGCGGTGTCGACGTGGGTGCGCTCAAGGATAAAGGGAGGAAGGAAGCGGAGGACTACGTCGCTTGTGCGGTTGAGGATGATGTGCTGTTCGAGCATTTGGGCGACGACGGCCTTGGCGAGATCGGCGGAGTGCAGCTCGCAGCCGATCATGAGGCCTTTGCCGCGGACCTGCTTGATAGCGGGATGCGTGGCGGCGAGGCAGCGAAGCTGTTCGAGGAAGTAGGTGCCGACGTCGGTGATGTGGGCGAGGAGATCGGCGCGCTTGATCTCGTCGATGACGGCGATGGCGACGGCGGTGACGAGCGGGCCGCCGCCGAAGGTGGTGCCGTGCATGCCGGGAGTGATGCTTTGGGCGGCGCGTTCGGTGCAGAGCATGACGCCGATGGGGAGACCGCCGGCGAGGGGCTTGGCGATCGTGATGACGTCGGGCATGACGTCAAAGTGCTGGAAGCCGAACCAGCGACCGGTGCGCCCGAAGCCGCACTGGATCTCATCGGCGACGAGCAGGGCACCGGTGGAGTCGCAAAGCTCGCGCGCGGTGCGGAAGAACTCGGCTGAGATAGGGTGGATGCCGCCTTCGCCCTGGATGGGTTCGATGAGGATGCCGCAGACGTCGGAGCTGAAGTGCGCTTTCAGGTCTTCGACGTCGTTGAAGCGGACGAACTCGACGTCTGGCATGACGGGCGCAAAGGGGGCGCGGTAGGCGAGCTTGTGGGTGGTAGCGACGGAGCCGACGGTGCGTCCGTGGAAGGAGTGCTCAAGGGCGAGGAACTTTTTGCCGAGGGGTTTGCCGTGCGCGGTGGAGTGCTCGGAGAAGGCGCGGCAAAGCTTGAGCGCGGCTTCCCAGGCTTCGGTGCCGGAGTTGCAGAAGAAGACGCGGTCCAGGCCCGAAATTTCGGTGAGGCGCAGGGCGAGCGCCGCGGTGTGCTCGGTGAAGAAGAGGTTGGAGGTGTGGAGAAGCTTTTCGCTTTGGGTGGCGATGGCCTGCTCGAGGATCGGGTGTCCGTAACCGAGGGCGGAGACGCCGATGCCGGAGAGGAGATCGAGGTAGTCCTGGCCGGACTCATCAGTAAGAAACACGCCATGGCCGCCGGTGAACAGGATGGGGTAGCGATCGTAGGTGTGAAGGAGGAGCTTGGATTCGGCGGCCTGGAGTTCGGGGAGTTTCATGGTGGTTCCTCGGGTGTGAAATCTAAGTCAGCCGCAACGCCAAGGTCACGGCGAGCAGCAATCCTCCGCTTCTGGCGAAGGAGGGCAACGGTTGAATGTCAGGCGGCAATGACCTCGGTGCCGAAGGGAACGCGGGTGGTGAGGAGGTCGGGGAGCGAGGCGGCTGCGTCGGCGGGCAGAATGCGAACTCGTTTGACTCCGTGGAGCAGGGCGTTGCGGCAGCTGGCGAGCTTTGGGAGCATGCCTCCGGAGACGACCATGGCTCGTTCGAGCTCGGGAATCTGTGGCAGCGTGAGCCAGCGCATGACCTCGCCGTCCGCGCCCTTGACGCCGGGGACGTCGGTGAGGAAGACGAGCGCGTCGGCATGGGTGGCGATAGCGCAGGCCGAGGCCATTTCGTCGGCATTGATGTTGTAGTATTCGCCATCGAAACCGAGGGCGATGGAGCTGATGACGGGCACCGCACCCATCTTCCAAATGGCGTCGAGCCATTTGGGGTCGGTGGCGGCAATCTCGCCGACGAAGCCGAGGTCCGGCACTGTCTTCTTTTTGCGTGCGCGAAAGACGTGGCCGTCGCCGCCGGTGAGACCGATAGCCTGCTGTCCATGCTGGCCGATAGCTGCAACCAGCATCTTGTTGACGCGTCCGCCGAGGACCATGAGGGCGGCGTCGCGGGTTTCGGCGTCGGTGACGCGGAGGCCGGAGATGAACTCGGATCTTTTTCCGAGCTGGGCAAGCGTACGGGTGAGCTGCACGCCTCCGCCGTGCACAACGGCGAGCTGGTGTCCGTCCTGCACGAGGTCGTGGATGGCTTTGCCCGCGAGATGCAGCAGCGCGGGCTCTTCGAGCGCGGCGCCTCCGAGCTTGACGACGAATTTCATTGGGCGAGACCTTCCTGTTCGGGCAGACCGAACATGAGATTCATATTCTGGACGGCCTGCGAGGAGGCGCCCTTGAGCAGATTATCGAGGCAGGAGACGAGCACAAGACGGCGACCGTCCGGGGCGAGCTCGAAGCCGAGATCGCAGAAGGGAGTGCGGACGACCTGCGCAATCTGCGGGAGGTCCGGCGTCTGACGAACGCGGACGAGCGGGCTCGCTGCGTAAAACTCCTCCAGGCAACGCTGGATAACGTCAGGGTCCTTGCGGTCAGCGAGGCGGACGTACAAGGTGGACAGGATGCCGCGGGGAATCGGAAGCAGATGCGGGGTGAACTGAATCTGGGCGTGGGTGAGATGGAGCTGTTCGAGCAGTTCGCCCAGGTGTCGATGGCCAAAGACTGCGTAGGCGCTCAGGTTGTCGGCGGCGTACATGAAGTGGGTCTTGCTGGTGGCGGCTTTGCCGGCTCCGCTGACTCCGGATTTCGCGTCGGCGATGATGCCGTGGTCGAGGTCGATCAGGTTTGCGCGGAGCAGCGGCGCTAGCGCGAGCAGGATGGAGGTGGCGTAGCAACCAGGGTTGGCGACCAGGCGGGCGCGGGCGATCTCCGGGCCGTTGAGCTCGGGAGAGCCGTAAACGGTCTCGCGTTGAAGTGCGGCGGCCAGAGTCGGATCTGCGTCGTGGAGCTTGTAGACGGAGCGGTTCTGTTCGTCGTGGAGCCGCCAGGCTCCGGAAAGATCGATGACGCGGATGCCGCGGGCGAGCCACTCCGGGGTCCACTCACGGCTGGTTTCGTGCGGCAGGGCGAGGAAGACGACCTCGGGTTCGTGCTGGTCGATCAGCTCCCAGGAGAAGCTCTGGACAGAGGCAAGCAGGCGGCCGGCTCCGAGTGCAAGCTGCGGATGAAGCTGTTCGAGCGGGACTTCGCCGGACGCGGAGCCATCCGCCGCGCGGCCAAGAAAGAGCGGCGGGGCGCAGTGTGGATGGGCAAGGAGCAGGCGGGCGAGTTCACCTCCGCTGTAGCCTCCGACGCCGGCGACTGCGGTGCGGATCGGGTTCGTTGCGCTAGTCAAGGTAGTCTTCGATCCGGGATTTCAGCGTGATGGCGCGCCTGCTGTCAGGACAGATGATGAGGACGGTATTATCGCCGGCGATGGTGCCGACCACTTCAGGCCAGAGCTGGGCATCGATGCCGGCGGCGACGGGCTGCGCTCCGCCGGTAATTGTGAGCAGCACAAGCAGGTTGCCTGCGGGACGAACCTCCTGGCCGAAGGAACTGAGCAGCGTACCGATGCCGGGCAGCTCATCGATGCCGTCCTGCGATGGGCTATAGCCGGCGGGGCCCTTGCGCAGGCGGAGCTCGCGGATGTCGCGGGAAAGCGTCGCCTGGGTAACCTGGTGTCCGCGAGCCGCGAGCTTTAGCCGCAGGTCGTCCTGCGAAGGAATCGAGGAGCCTTCGCGGGAGGTGCGATCGAGAAGCTCGCGGATGGCGTGGTGGCGTTGACGTTTCATCGTTCCTGTACGCATAAAGATGCACCTCAATGTATAAATATTCATAAATGAGTTGTCAAGCGCCGATTCGCTTAACCGGAAGCGTCCTGGCGGGTGGCTTGCGGCGGCGACAGCGCAGTTCCGAGTCACGGGTCGGAAGGCGTTTTGAGCGGAGCATCGTTTGCGAGCGGGATTGGTGCTGCGGGCGGCGATCGTGCTTTTCCCTGGCGCGCTTTGGCCGTATAGTGAGCTATGGAAATGCTCAAGGCCATTGCAGCTCGCCCCGTTTCCGGGGTGGCGGCGGAGACTGCCGACCCAGCTCCTCGAATGGTGCCGACGCTGATCGACGAACGGTTCGATCATGACTCCTGCGGCGTTGGCTTTGTCGCCTTGCTTACGGGTGAGCCTTCGCACAGCATCCTGGAGTATGCGCTGACGGCGTTGGGGCGGCTGGCGCATCGTGGGGCGACGGCGGCGGACGGCAAATCGAGCGACGGCGTGGGATTGATGACGGGGATTCCGCGGACGATGCTGCTGCGGGCGGCAGGCGTGGAGCTCGCGGCGGATGCGACGCTCGGCGTTGGATCCGTGTTCTGGCCGAGGGGCGAAACGCGTGCCGAAGCGGCGCTCGAGGCGAGCCTGGCAGCGCAGGGCATGCGCGTGATCTGCTGGCGCGATGTCCCGCTGAACCCCGCGGCGCTGGGTCCGATCGCGCTGAGCGCGATGCCGGTAATCCGGCAGGTGCTGGTAACCGGTCCGGCGGCGAATGAAAAGCAGATGGAACGCAGGCTGTACCTGGCGCGGAAATCGTTTGAGCGCAAGCACGATCGCGGAGAGGTCACCGGGTACATCTGTTCGCTGTCGAGCCGCACGCTGGTGTACAAGGCGATGTGCTCGGGCAAGCTGCTGCCGGAGTTTTATCCGGACCTGTACTCGCCGGACTATACGACGCGGTTTGCGATCTTCCACCAGCGGTATGCGACCAACACGGCACCGACCTGGCACCGGGCGCAGCCGGCGCGGATGCTGGCGCACAACGGCGAGATCAATACGGTATGGGGAAACCGGGCGCGCATGGCGGCTCGCGACGCGACGCTGCCGGCAGAGTGCAAGCCGATCCTGAGCGTAGGCGGGACGGATTCGACCAGCCTGGATGAGGCCGTGGAACTGGTGGCGCGCAATGGGCGCACGGTGAGCGAGGCGGTGCGGATCCTGCTTCCTCCGGCGAACGACCCGCGGAGGAAGTCGACCTTTCTGAGCTACCACGCGGATTGCGTCGAGCCGTGGGACGGGCCGGCGGCGATCGCGTTTTCAGATGGTCGCGTGGTCGGCGCGGCGCTCGACCGCAACGGGCTGCGGCCTTGCCGGTTCGCAGTGACGGCGGACGGGCTGGTGGTGGCAGGATCCGAGGCCGGGTTGGTGGATCTGGATCCGGAGCAGGTAACTCATTCCGGGCGGTTGGGGCCTGGACAGATGCTGGTGGTGGACCTCGACGAGCGGAAGCTTTTTGAAAATGACGAGCTGCTGCAGGTCTTCGACGCGGGAGCGCCGTATGCGACGCTGCTGGGTCTGGAGCCGTTTGAGCCGGCGGCGGTGGAAAGCTCGCTCGATGGGGAGGCGTTGAAGGCGGCGCAGCGGGGGTTCGGCTACACGCGCGAAGACGTGAAGATGATTCTGCAGCCGATGGCGTCGGACGCAAAGGACGCGGTGTGGTCGATGGGTGATGATACGCCACTGGCCTTTCTGGCTCGCTCCCCGCGCCCCATGTACGCCTACTTCCGGCAGCGGTTTGCGCAGGTGACGAACCCTGCGATCGATCCGTTGCGCGAGGCGGTGGTGGTGAGCCTGCACACGCGACTTGGGCCCTGGTCGCACATGCTCGAAAAGGATGCGCCGCTGCCGGGCGTCTCCTTGAGCTCGCCGTTTCTGTCGCTGGACCAGGTTTCGGCGTTGCGTGCAGGGCAGCATCCCCATGCGGCGGAGCTTCCGGTGGCGGAGCTTGCGTGTGTGTTTGCGGCGTGCGCGACGCTGAAGCAGGGGCTGGATGCGCTGTGCGCCGAGGCGGTGCGGCTGGTGGGCGGCGGCGCTCGCATCCTGCTCATGACGGACAGGCCGGCGCATGTGACCAAGCTTCCGGTGCCGATGGCGATGGCCACGGGCGCCGTGCACCAGGCGCTTGTGCAGGCCGGGCTGCGGACCGAGGTGGGGCTTGCGGTCGAGGCCGGAGATGTGCGTGATATCCACCACGCGGCGATCCTGATCGGCTACGGCGCCGGGGCTGTTTGCCCTTGGCTGGCGATCGAGACGGGCCGGGCGCTGTGTGCGCCGGAAGGTGTCGCGGCTGAGCGGAAGATGCTGAAGAGCTTCGACACCGGACTGGCGAAGGTGATGTCGAAGATGGGCATCTCCGTGGTGGACAGCTACCGGGATGCGCATTTGTTCGACATACTGGGGCTGGCCACGGGTTTGGTGGACCGGTGTTTCGTAGGCACGCCGGCTCCGCTGGGCGGCATCGGGTATGCCGAGATCGAGGCGCACCTGCGCGAAAGCTGGGGAGCGCTGGTTCCTCCGGAGGGTGAACAGGCAGAGTTGCCCGATTACGGCTGGGTGCGGTTTCGCAAGGCCGACGGCGCCGAGCCACACAGCTGGCAGCCAGGCAACGTCAAGGCGCTGCAGACCGTGGTAGGAAGTACGCGGGCAGGGGTACGTCCTGCGGATCCGGCTGCGGCCTTTGCGATCTATACGCAGGACCTGGTGGCTCGGGAGCCGGCGGTATTGCGCGATCTGCTTGAGATCCAGGCTGCCGGTGCGCCGGTCAGCGTCGAGGAGGTCGAGCCTGCAAGCGCGATGTACAAACGCTTTGCGGCGAGCGCCATGAGTCTCGGGTCGTTGAGCCCGGAGGCGCATACCTGCGTGACGATTGCGATGAACACACTGGGCGGACGGTCGAACACGGGTGAAGGCGGCGAAGATCCGGAGGTGTACCGGATGCCCGTCGCGGTGGCTCCAGAAGGAGGTGGAGGCCTGCTGGCCGCGGCGCACGGAGGGACGGCGGTGCTGGAGCGGGTAGCTGCCGCTTCCGAGGCACCGATGCTGCGCAATAACCGTATCAAGCAGGTAGCTTCCGGCCGGTTTGGCGTGACGGCGACGTATCTGGCGCATGCCGACGAGATCGAGATCAAGGTGGCGCAAGGCGCGAAGCCTGGTGAAGGCGGGCAGTTGCCGGGGCACAAGGTAAGCGGGCTCATTGCGCGATTGCGGCATGCGCAGCCCGGAGTAAGCCTGATCTCGCCTCCGCCGCACCACGACATCTACTCCATCGAGGACCTGGCGCAGCTGATCTACGACCTGAAGCGGGTGAATCCGCGGGCCGCGGTCGGGGTCAAGCTGGTCTCCGGACGCGGGGTGGGCACGGTGGCGGCCGGCGTGGCAAAGGCGTACGCGGATTTCATCGTGATCGCGGGAAATACCGGAGGCACGGGGGCGGCGGCGCTTTCAAGCATCAAGTATGCGGGCAATCCGTGGGAGCTCGGGCTGGCGGAGGCGCAGCAGGTGCTGATGGCGAACGGGATGCGCGGACGCGTGCGGCTGCGGACCGACGGTGGCCTGGCAACGGCGCGCGATGTGCTGATCGCGGCACTGCTGGGAGCGGATGAGTTTGCGTTCGGCACCGCGGTGCTGGTGGCGATCGGATGCGACATGGCGCGGCAGTGTCATCTCAATACCTGTCCGACGGGCATTGCGACGCAGCGGCCGGAGTTGCGGGCGAAGTTTCGCGGAAAGCCGGAGCACATCGTGCTGTTCTTCGAGGAGCTCGCGGCGGACCTGCGGCATCTGCTGGCTCAATATGGTCTGCGGTCTCTAGGCGAAGCAGTAGGAAGGACGGATCTGCTGCGTCAGGTGCGGGGAGATGGCAAGCTGGATCTGGCGGCAGTGCTGGCGGCCGGGACGAATTCAGTCCATGCGTGGACCGGGACCAGGAACAATCGGCCGGAGCTGGAATCCCCGCTGGACGAGCGGTGGATTCAGCCGGCGATGGCCGCGGTGGAGGCGGGCCAGAGCTTTTCGGCTGAGGCGGCTATTGCCAACAAGGACCGGGCAACCGGGGCCCGGCTGGCGGGAGAAATCGGGCTGCTGCGTGCACAGGGGCCTGTCCCCGTGGACGTGACGTTACACCTGCACGGTACGGCCGGGCAGTCGTTCGGAGCATTCTGCGTGGAAGGCATGCGGCTCGAGCTCGATGGGCAGGCAAATGACTTTGTGGGCAAGGGGCTCTCCGGCGGGACGTTGATCCTGCGGGCGGTGGGCAACGCCGCGCGGAACTCGGCCGAGCACGTGATCCTGGGCAATGTGGCTCTGTACGGGGCCACCGCCGGAGTGCTGCTGGCGGCAGGGCGCGGCGGCGAGCGGTTTGCCGTGCGCAACTCCGGCGTGACCGCGGTGGTGGAGGGCGTCGGCGACCACGGATGCGAATACATGACGGGCGGCATGGTGGCCGTGCTCGGACGCGCCGGCATCAACTTCGCAGCGGGCATGACGGGCGGCCTCGCGTGGGTGTATGACGAGGACGGGACCTTTGTCGGGCAAACGCGGTTCCACCCCGAGTTCGTGACGCCGGAGCCCTTCGCTGAAGTGGAAGAGGACGGCCGCGCAGGGTTGCGGGCATTAATTGGACGGCATGCCGCCGAGGCATCCAGCACCCTTGCCAACGCGATTTTGCGCGACTGGGACCAGAGTGCGGAGAAGTTTGTCCGGCTGGTCCCGAAGCCGCAGGTCTAGCCGCGCCCTAGGATGAGAGCTCGCGGCGAGCCGCAAAAATATCGAGGAAGCTTAATTCTCGGTTTGCGTCCGCGTATACGGATGGACCATCAGGTTGCGTGCCTCATTCACCGCGCCCTGTGTGTTGTCATTCGTCTGCACCGCCAGCCGATACTCATTTACTGCCCGCTCCCGCTGTCCGGTCACGTCGAAGATGCGCCCCAGCTCGATATGCGACCAGACCTCGGTCCACTTTGGGTCGCCATCTCCCCGAAGCGCATCGCGAAAGCTGTTAGCTGCCGGCTGGTAGTTGTGCTGCGTGAAGAAGATCTCTCCCACACGATAAGCCGCCAGCGAGCTGTTTTTGTTTGCGTCCAGCGCCTTCTGGTATTCCGCCAGCGCACCCTGCAGATCGCCCTGCGCCACCAGTTGCTGTCCGCGCAGAACCGCGACCTTCACCGCAAGGTCCGGTGTCGTCTTCAGCACCCACTGCTGCGGGTCGATCGTAATCCGACGTGGACGCCCGAACGTTTCCACAGAATACTGCGAATCGGTCCCGCTCAGGTCCACTCGTCGCACCTCGGTCTTGCCATCCGTTTCGATCCGCAGCTCCACAGGCATCCGGAACAGGTCCAGATCCTGCGAAACCGCGCCCACTGTACGGAACCCCTTGTTGTTGCCCAGCCGATAGACCGTGTACTTATCCGTGAATTGCGGAGCCCCGGTGCCATCCACCCATTGCGAGAAGAAAGGCGAAAGCTGCAGGTGCGACACCTCGCCGTTCATGTTTACCGGCGTCGCTTCCGCAATCGTCTGCAAGTCCCGCTCGCGGATGCCCTTGTCCTGATACTGCAGCAGAGTCTCGCGCAGAAACTTGATGAAAGCGTCATCGCCCATCTCCCAGCGCAGCATGTGGAAGACCATTGCGCCTTTTTCGAGCGTCATCGACTGGAACTGTGGCGAAAACGGATCCAGCCGTCCCATCGTCGAAAGCGGCTCGGTATCGTAAGCCAGCGCGCCGGCCGAAACATCGCCCACCGCGGTCTGGAACGCGGTCGTGCCGGACGCATCCTGCACATACATCAGCTCAGCGTAGCGGCTCATGCCGTTCGTAATCCATGCGTCATTGAGCGTTGCCGGTGAAACCTCCGAGCCCCACCACTGGTGCGCCAGAGTATTGGCCAGCAGCCGTGTCGCATTATGCGCCGCAATCCGGTTTCCGCCGATGGCCGCGATGCCAGGCGCCCACGAAGCTGAGACCGAATCGTCCGGCAGCTCGACGATGGTCATGTCGCCCGTCTCCGGCTGCCCAAAGGTATTCGTCATGTAGTCGAATTCCTTGCCCGCCAACGCGCCAATCTCGAGCGCCCCGGTCTTGTGCGCGTCGGTGGTATACACCTTGAAGTTGCTGACCGTCTGCGGTGCCAGGAACTTGCCCGCAACTACCGTCCCCGGAAAGCCCGGCTTTGTCCAGTTGAAGCTGTATTCGGTTTCCCGGCCTACGGCAACCGGCGAACCCGCCGGCCCGGATGCCACCACGCGTTCGTCCGAAGGCACGCGGATGTGCATCTCCGCCGTGAACCGGTCCGTATATAACCCGGTCGGTGACATCGGGAACCACCGGCCCGGGTACAGCAGAATCGAAATCGGATCGGCGATGGCCGCCAGCTTGATTCCCTCGACCGGACTCGTGTCCGCGCCGGTCAGCACGCCGGCATAGCTGAACTTCCAGGTCGTCGTCGTTCCCTTGGGAATGGGCGCGGTCAGAGAGAAACGAATTGCGTTCTGCGGAGCCAGACGCTCCGACACCAGCGCGTGCCGTCCCGCATCGGTCACGGAGCTCACGGCCAGCCCGTTGTTCAGCTCAAACGAAGGATTAGTGAGATCCTCCAACGCCGTAAATGTCACGTCGGCGGTAGCGGTCAGCTTGCCCGCCGACGGGTCCAGGTCCGCGTGAATCACATATCCCGTCACCTTGAACTGCGGCCGAGGCGGAGCGGCAAAGGCCGGCAACGCCAGCGAAAGAGCGAGTACAGCATAGAAAAAGGGCTTCACAGGCAAGGGGATACCTCAGGCGTCGTCCGTCTTCTCTTTAGACGCAGGAAAGCCCGCATCGGATGAATGCGGGTCTTGGGCCGGCCGAGCCGCTTTCAGCACATCGAGCACCGCATTGCGCACCCGCCCGATCGCCGTCCCGCCCGGCACCGTCAGACGAGCCTTCAACTCCGCCAGAGCCGCCATCTGCCGGCTCCGCGTGGCCCCGTCGGCGAGCAGCGGCGCCAGTGTGTCCGAAAGCGTCTTCGGCTCGAACCGGTCCTGCAGCAGCTCAGGCACCACCCTTCGCCCGGCAATCAGGTTCACCATTGCAATCGGCAGATTCCCATCGCGATCCACCTCCGCTGGAATCTCTTTCGGGTACCAGACCAGCGACTTCGCCAGCTTGAACGTGGCGGCCGAAACCCGGTATACCACGGCAAACGGGTTGCCGATCAGCGCCGCCTGCACAGTTGCCGTACCGCTCGCCACCACCGACGCACGCGCATGAAATAGCGCCTCCCGAGCGTCCGTCACCAGGTGGATGTAGGGAAGCGGAAGCCCAGGATCGGTCCCGGGGTAATGCGTGATCCACCCCGCCACGAAGTCCGCCAGCCGCGCACGCGCCTCGCCGGAGCTCAACGTGGAAGCCACCGGGAGCAGGTATTCCACATCCCGCGGAAATCGGCACGCCATCTCCACCATCGTGGGCAGGTTCCGTTCCACCTCCCGCCAGCGGCTGCCGGGCAGCAGCGCGATCCACGGCTTGTTCGGATCCAGGTTGTTGTGCGCCGCATACAGCTCACGCGGAACCGAAGGCAGCGCCAGTTCCGCCAGCGGATGCCCTACAAACTCCGCCTTCACCCCGCGCGCCCGGTAGAACGGCTCCTCAAACGGAAAAATCGTCAGCATGCGGCTCACTCGCTGCTGCACCCACCGCAGCCGCCGTCGCTTCCACGCCCAAAGCTGCGGCGAAACGAACCAGATTACCGGCACCCCGAGCCGCTTCAGATGCTTCGCCAGCCGAAAGTTTACGTCCGGGAAATCGATCAGCACGGCGGCATCCGGTCGAGCCGCCTCGATCGAGCGAACCAGCCTGCGATACTGCCCAAAGATGTAGGGCGCATGCCGGATCACCTCCGTGATCCCCATGTGAGCCACATCTTCGGCCCGCACCACGCGCTCGAACCTGGTGGCCTCCATCTCCAGCCCACCCAACCCTATGAACCGGGCATCCGGCAACACCGTTCGCAAAGCCCCGATCAGTTGCGCTCCATAGTGGTCGCCGGACGCTTCACCAGCCGACAAAAAGATCAGCGGCGCGTCGCCGGAGCGCGTCTGTTCCGCAGGCATCAGCCGGCCGCAACCGCCTCGCGCCCAAGCGTCGCCGCATGGTCCTGGTCGCGATATTGCAGCTGATACAGCTTGAAGTAAAGCCCATGCCGAGCCAGCAACTGCTGATGCGTGCCCTGCTCCCGCAGCTGTCCTTTATGCATCACCAGGATTGTATCCGCCGACTGGATCGTCGAGAGCCGATGCGCGATCAGCACGCTCGTACGACCCGAAATCATCCGCGAAAGCGCCAGACGCACACGATGCTCCGTTTCCGTATCGACCGAACTTGTCGCCTCGTCCAGGATCAGGATCCCCGGAGCATGTGCAAGCGCCCGGGCAAAGCTGATCAGCTGTTTCTGCCCGGTCGAAAGCCCCGCACCCCGTTCGCGCACCGGCTCCGCAAACCCCAGCGGAAGCGTCTGGATAAAGTCCAGCACGTTCACCTCTGCGGCCGCGCGTTCCATACGCGCCTCGCTGATGCCCGCGGTTCCCATGCGGATGTTGTCCGCAACGGTCCCCGAAAACAGGAATGGATCCTGAAGCACTACGCCGAACCTGCGTCGCAGCGTCTGCAGATCCTGTTCCCGCACGTCCACGCCATCTACCAGGATGCGCCCTCGCTGAATATCGTAAAAGCGCATCATCAGCCCGGTTATCGTCGTCTTGCCCGCCCCGGTATGCCCTACGATCGCGGCCGTCTCATCCGGCGCAATCGAAAACGAAACCCCACGTAGAATCCATTCAATCGCAGGATCGGAGAGCGACCGGCCCTCGACATTTTCGTAAGTGAACCAGACATCCTCAAACGTGATCCGCCCGTGATCCGGGCCCACCTCAGCCGGTACCACGACCTTCGCCGGGCTCACAATGCCGGGCTGCGTATCGAGCAGCTTGAACACCCGTTCCGCCGCCGCCATTGCCGCTTGCAGGATATTGTATTTGTCGGACAAATCTTGAATCGGCCGGAAAAACCGCTGCGCATATTGAATAAACGCCACCAGCACACCAAGCGTGACCGCGCCGCCAAGCAGATGCCCCGGATCGACACTCCGATGCATCGCATGCAGAATCCCGATTCCCCCGCGCCAAAGCACCAGCCCGATCGCAAACGAGCTCAGAAACTCCACAATCGGGTAATATAGCGAGTACGCATAGATCGCATCCGTCCACGCCGCCTTGTTTCTCTGGTTGACCTCTTCGAAATCCGTGTAGGCGCGCCGTTCGCGGTTGAACATCTGCACCACGCTCATGCCGGATACATACTCCTGCGTGAACGAGTTGATTTGCGCCGTCGCCGCTCGCTGCCTCCGGTAGCTATCCCGCACATGCCGGCGAAACACGCTGGTCGCATACAGAATCAGCGGAATCACCGCGAGCGTCAGCAGCGCCAGCGGCCAGTTCATGCTCAACATAATGGCGACGATAAACAGCAGCACAAATACGTCTTCAAAGATGGCCAGCACGCCCGAGGTAAACATCTCGTTCAGCGCATCCACGTCCGAGGTCACGCGCGTCACCAGCCGGCCCACCGGGTTCTTGTCGAAGAAACCGACGTCCTGCATCTGGATATGCCGAAAGATCTCCTTGCGCAGGTCGAACATGATCTTCTGTCCGGTCCACTGCATCAGGTAGGTCTGCACAAACTCCAGCCCAAATGAAAGCAGCAGTGCCCCGAAGTACAGCGACGCGATCTCCGTGATGCCCGTGATCGGGGCCGGAGAAAGATGCCGCGCCAGCCATGAAAGCTTCGACGCTGGAGCCGCCGTCATGTACCGGTCCACCGCAACCTTCACCAGGAATGGACCCGCCACATCCGCCGAGGCCTTGATCAGGATCGCCGCGGCCGAAAGTGCCACCTGCAGCTTGTATGGCCGCAGATACCGCACCAGCCGGCTCATCAGATGCCGGTCATAAACCTTGCCGACGACATCATCGTCGCCGGGCTTGGTCGCCTCGCTCTTTACCGTTCCGGGTTTTCTCTTCCGCTCTTTCGCTTCTCGCGCCATGGATAATTCCAGTTTAGATGTCATGCTGCACGTTTCGGCTGCAATTTCGCCCGGCCCTTACGCAAACAGAAACTCCTTCGTTCGCAGTTCTTTCACGGTATCCCGCAGCTTGGCCGCTTTTTCAAATTCGAATTTCTTGGCCGCCTCCCGCATATCCGATTCCAGCTTGCCGATATGCGCATCCAGCTCTGCCTGCGTGGAAAACTCCGGCATCGCCTCCCCCGGGTCCGTCAGGTCGGCGTAGTCCGCCTTCAGCACCACCGCCAGCGAGTCGTCGATGGATCGGATCACCGTCTGCGGACTGATGCCGTTTTCCTCGTTGTAAGCCTCCTGCGCCGTGCGCCGGCGGTCCGTCTCATCGATCGCCCGCTGCATGGAATCGGTCATCTTATCCGCGTAAAGGATAGCCCGGCCTTCCAGGTGGCGCGCGGCCCGGCCGATCGTCTGGATCAGCGATCCCTGTGACCGCAGAAACCCTTCCTTGTCTGCGTCCAGGATCGCCACCAGGCTTACCTCCGGCAAGTCCAGGCCTTCCCGAAGTAAGTTGATACCGATAAGTACGTCATACTCTCCCTTACGAAGGGCCCGCAGGAGCCGTATCCGCTCCAGCGTTTCTATCTCGGAGTGCATGTACCGGCAGCGCACTCCTACCTCGCTATAGTAGTTCGCAAGGTCCTCGGACATCCGCTTTGTAAGTGTCGTTACTAACACGCGCTGGTCTTTTTCCACGCGATCCCGTATCTCCGCGAGTAAGTCGTCGATCTGTCCTTTTACCGGACGGATCTCGATCTGTGGATCCACCAGCCCCGTAGGACGGATAATCTGCTCGACCACGACTCCGGCCGACTTGGTCAACTCATATGGTCCCGGTGTCGCGGACACATAAATGATCTGGCCGGTTCGCCCTTCGAACTCGTCAAACTTTAACGGACGATTGTCCATCGCACTCGGCAACCTGAATCCATAGTCCACCAGGTTCTGCTTGCGCGACCGATCCCCGTGCCACATGCCGTGCAGCTGCGGCACCGTAACATGCGACTCATCGATAAACAACAGGTAATCTCGAGGGAAGTAATCGAGCAGCGTGGGCGGCGGCTCTCCCGGCAGCCGTCCGGAAAAGTGTCTGGAATAGTTCTCGATTCCATGGCAGAAGCCCACGGACTTAATCATTTCGAGGTCGAACCGCGTACGCTGGTGAATCCGCTGTGACTCCACCAGTCGTCCTTGGCCCTCCAGTTCTTTCTCCCACCATTCCATCTCGGCCAGGATCGACTCCGAAGCGGTACGCTTGCGCTCCGGCTGCACCACGTAGTGACTCTTCGGGTAGATCGGAAGCCGTGCGTACTTCTGCTTCACCGTCCCAAACAGCGGATCGATCTGGGCCAGCCCGTCGATCTCGTCGCCGAACAACTCGATCCGGTATGCCATTTCGTCGTAGGTCGGATAGACCTCGATAATGTCGCCGCGCACGCGAAACGTGCCGCGCCGGAAATCGACATCGTTCCGCTCATAAAGAATCTCGACCAGGCGACGAGTGATGTCCTCGCGTCGTATCTTCTGCCCTTTTTCCAGCAAAAGCAGCATGCCATAGTAAGCTTCCGGACTTCCCAGGCCATAAATGCAGCTCACCGAACTTACAATAATGCTGTCGCGCCGTTCGAACAGGCTGCGGGTTGCACTGAGACGTAACTTGTCCAGCTCTTCATTGATGGTAGCTTCCTTTTCAATAAATAAGTCGCCGGAGGGAATATATGCTTCGGGCTGGTAGTAGTCGTAGTAGGAGACAAAATACTCCACCGCATTGTTCGGAAAGAACTGCTTGAACTCATGGTAAAGCTGCGCGGCCAGCGTTTTGTTATGGGCAAGCACAAGCGCGGGACGCTGCACCTGTTCAATGATCTTGGCCATGGTAAACGTCTTGCCGGACCCGGTCACGCCGAGCAGAACCTGGTCCTTCTCTCCCGCGGCGAGACCGGAGACGAGCTCGGCGATGGCTCGCGGCTGGTCGCCTTGCGGCTTGTACGGCGTGCTGAGCTGAAAGTCCATACCTTTCATTTTAGAGGTAGCGAAGAAAAAGCAAAATGATAAAATCGCAGCAGATCGTGATTTCTGGAGGAGCACATGGGCGTTGAACTTTGGCTGGTACGGCATGGCGAAACCGAGTGGAGCCTGAGCGGAGCCCACACCAGCCGGACCGACATCCCCCTGACCGACCACGGACGCCAGCGCGCCGAGGAACTGCGCGACTATTTGAAGGACACAGAGTTCGCCAGGGTCTTCGTCAGCCCCATGCAGCGTGCGCGGGAGACCTGCCAGATTGCCGGACTCGGCACGCAGGCGGAGACGGAAGATAACCTGCGGGAATGGGATTACGGAGAAAGCGAAGGCAAGACGACGAGCGAGATGCGCGCCAAATACAACAAACCGGATTGGAGCGTGTGGACGGACCCGATCGTGGGCGGTGAACCCGTAGAGCATGTGGGCGAGCGCGCGGATGCCGTCATCGCCAGGGCGCTCGAAGCCGGATCCGGCAACGTGGCCCTGTTCGCGCACGCACATATTCTTCGCATCCTGGCTGCTCGATGGATCGGCCTGCCGGCGGTCGGAGGCAAGCTCTTCGGGCTTGGCACGGGAAGCGTCAGCGTGCTCGGCTCCGAGCGCGAAACCCGCGTGATCAGCCATTGGAACCGCGGATTTGAACAGTAGCTTGCACCCTTGTGGGATAGCTGACCCTTGTGCTCTATGCCATGATTGGAGCATATGGACTCCCAAAGTCGGTGTCTGAGGTGGATGGTAATGGTGTTGGCAGCTCTGGCGATGGTGACCGGATCCGGCGCGCAGCAGGGCTCGAGCCTGGCGTTTCGGCGCGCGGAGCATCTGCGGCGCGGCATCAACCTGAGCATGTGGTACGCGCAGTCGAGTGACTACTCGGCCGCGCGGCTGGCCAGCTACACCAACGATGCGGACTTCAAGCTGATCAAGAGCCTCGGCTTCGACCACGTGCGCGTCAGCATCGACCCGGAGCCGCTGATCCAGGATGCCCAGGCCGGAACGCTGCGGCCGGACGCGGTCGCACGGCTGGATGCGACTGTCAGGCAGATCACTGATGAAGGTTTGAATGTCGTGCTCGACATTCACCCGGAGGAGACCTGGAAGAACAAGCTACTCAAAGGCGAAGATGGGCCGGCGCAGTTCTTTGCCTTCTGGACTTCGTTTGCCGGCCATTTCGCCTCGACCGACCCGGAAAAGGTCTTCTTCGAGGTGATGAACGAGCCGACGCTGGACGACCTGTATCGCTGGCAGGGCATCCAGGCGAGGGCGGTGGCGCGCATTCGCGCAGTGGCACCGCAGCACACGATCCTGGCGACCAGCTCCATGTATTCGAGCGTCGACACGCTGTTGTCGCTGGAGCCGGTTCGAGATGAGAACGTGATCTACACCTTTCATGAGTACAACCCCTACTGGTTTACTCACCAGGGAGCATCCTGGGGGGTGCAGGGATGGGTTTACCTGCGCGGGGTTCCGTATCCGTCCACGCCGGAGAACATCCAGCGGGTGCTTGGGCAGGAGCCGGATGAGCGGGTGCGGCTGTTTGTGCAGCGCTACGGATACGAACGCTGGGATGCGACGCGGCTCGGGATGGAGATTGCCGCGGTGGCGGACTGGGCGCAGCGTCGCGGAGTCCCGCTGTACTGCGGCGAGTTCGGCGTGTATCGCCGGTATGCGGACCCGCATGCGCGCGCGACCTGGATCAGCGATGTGCGGACGGCGCTCGAGACCAAGCACATCGGCTGGGCGATGTGGGATTACCAGGCTGACTTTGGCCTCGTGACGAAGGGAAGCGGCGGAACGGTGGTAGACCAAGGTGTGCTGCATGCGCTTGGACTCGGCGGAAAGTGACCCGAAGCTGCTTTCGTTGTGTTTGGTTCTGGACGTGTCCGGGAGGATTGCATGTTTGTTCGTGTTCTTGCGGTAGCTCTCCTTTCTGCCGGTTGTGCGCTGGGGCAGGCGGATTTTGACCGGACCATTCCGGTTTCCGAGCGGGCGGACCTATATGTTTCGACCGGCTTGGGCCGGATCCATGTTTATCCGGGTAACGAGTCGCAGATTCACGTGACCGCGCATCTTCGTCCGGGATGGAACGTCGGAGGCGATGTGCAGGACAGGATTCGCCGGATTGCGAGCAATCCGCCGATTCAGGGGTCCGGCAACGTGGTCAAGATCGGCGATATGGGTGGAGGCGACCGCGGGCTCTACCAGAACATCACGATCGACTACGACATTTCCGCTCCCGTCGAGGTTGCGGTCAACCTGCGTTCCGGCTCGGGTGATGTCGAGGTCGACAACCTGGGGCGGTTTGCGAAGATTGAAACCGGGTCCGGCGCGGTGCGGGTGCACGGTCTCTCCGGGCCGGCGGACCTGCATTCGGGCTCGGGCGATGTTGAGCTGCAGGAGCATGGGCAGGGCGATGTGCGTGCGTCCACCGGCTCGGGCTCGATCCGGATCAACGGGTTGAACGGCGGACTGCAGCTGCGTTCCGGTTCGGGTGACATCGAGGTCGGGGGAAGGCTGGCGGGCGCGGCCAACCTGCAGACCGGTTCGGGCTCGATCCGGATGCATATCGGACGGGAAGCGCGATTTACCGTGGACGCTTCAACGGGTTCGGGGTCCATTCGGATCTCGCAGCCGGGCGCGCCGCGTGAGTCGGACGAGAGCCATCACGTGAACGGGCCGGTGAACGGCGGTGGACCGACGGTGAAGGCGAGTACGGGTTCGGGCGACATCGAGATCAATTGATTCCGGTTGTAAGTCGTGGTGAGGCACAGGTGCGGTGATGGAGGCTAGGATAAGGCATGCTGCTCGACGTTCCGCACCTGCTTGTGTTCGATCTGGACGGTACGCTGATCGACTCGCGGACCGACCTTTGCAACTCCGTGAACGCGACGCTGGAGCACTTCGGCCAGAAGCCGCTGCCGGAGCAGGCCATCGCCAGCTATATCGGCGACGGTGCCGGCGCGCTGGTGCGGCGTGCTTTGGCGCACGCTCACCTGGTGGCCGCCCTGCCCGATCCGCATGACGACCGCTTTGCCGGTGAGGCGCTGCAGTGGTTTCTGGGCTATTACCGGGAACATAAGCTGGACTACACCTATGTTTATCCAGGCGTGATGGAGTCGTTGCGGGAGCTACGGGACAAATATCCGCGGCTGCCGATGGCGGTGCTGACCAACAAGCCCGTGGGTCCTTCGCGGGCAATCTGCGCGCACCTTGGGCTGGACCGGTTCTTTTTCCAGAATTACGGAGGCGATTCGTTCGGGTCCAAGAAGCCGGATCCGGAGGGGCTGCTGCAGCTGGTTCGGGAGGCTTCGGCGATCTCCGGGGACGAGGTGCTCGCTTCCGAGACGGTGTTGATCGGGGACTCGGATGTGGATGTGCTGACGGCGAAGAGTGCCCGGGCGATGTCGGTCGGGTGCCTGTATGGGTTGAGTCCGGAGACGGTGCGCGGGGCCGGTGCAGATGTACTGGTTGGGAGTGCGTGGGAGTGGCGCGGAGCCTTGCGCATGTGATCGCCCCCCCCCCCCCCGGGAGTATCGTGTTGCTAAGTGGTTTATTTTGTTATGGATGCTTTGAGCGGGTCTTGTAAAATATTCATTCTCATGGAGTTATTGCCAAAATATTCTGATACAAAGACTTACGGGCGGAGCGAGCAAGAGCGTGTACGTCACAGCTGCCTTGTTTGAGGTGAGACGAACTACGTTGTAGGGGAAGTGTGGATTAATCCTCCTCATCGTCTGCTTCGTAGTCGGATTCGTCATAGTTGAATTCGGAGAAGTCGGCCACATGGCGGGTGGCTCCCGGTTCGGCGAGGTCGATGCCGTCCGGGGAGGTGGTGGCGGAGCGGACGACGTCCGGCGCGTAGGGTTGAGTGTTGAGGCGGGTTGCGTTGGAACTGGCGAGCTGGAGGCCGTAGAGGATGGCGGTGGCCCGGCTGGTTTCGAGCTGGCCGGTGGCGAGAGCGTTGATGACGACCGACAAGGCGACCTGGATGGAGTCGCGGTCTTCGAGCGGGGCGAGCTCGATGTGGCGGCCCGGGACGAGATTGCCGCGGGACTCCGGGGTATAGCGGAAGCCGGCGTGCCGCTGGTAGAGACGATTGTGAAAGAAGCAGTGCTCACCGGAGCGGAGGGCAGGGGATTGGCATTGCAGGCCGTTGGTCTTGATGTGGCGGCAGAGGAGGAAGTCCATGTTGTTCGTCCTTAAATGCGATGGCCCCGGCTTCGGGCCGGGGCTTTTTTGCTTCTGGTTTAATTCTAGTCGTTTCAGGCAGGGAATATGCCAAAGGTAAGTGCTTTGAGATGTATTAGATGCAAGATTTCTTGCTTGACAGTTTTGCACAGGGTGGAGGTTTGGGCGCTTCTCTCAGGGTAAGAGCAGGCGACTCAGGTACGCTCATGCGCCGCATCGTTACTATCAGAAATCGTACCCCAGCGGCTAAAGCCGCCCGCGAGGCTGAATGCTTTCGGCACGGCTGAAGCCGTGCCCTTAGGCAGGGCAGGAATCAAAGGCGGCTCAAGCCTTGCGGCCTGAATGCTTTCGGCACGGCTGACGCCATGTCCTTAGAGCTGATTAGCCGATGGTTTAATGTCGCGGTTATCCGGAAACCCAGGTCTCAGAAGCGAGACCTGGGGCGCCCACGTTGATAATCACGCTACACCGTTAGTTCTCAGCTTTAAGAAGGCAAAATTGTCAATCCAGTCTAGAGTTCGAAGCCGAGGGTTACGCGGCCGAGGGTGGTGAAGCGTACATCGACCGAGGACCCGGCGATGGCGAGGGTGTTGCCGGTCCAGCTTCCGGTGGTGATCCATTGGCCGGCCTGGAGGCCACCGGTGCGGGCGGCTCCCTGGTTGGCCAGCCAGGGGATGAGGCGGAAGAGATCGCCCGACGGGTTCGAGCCGGTGCGCTCGACGCGAACGGTTCCGTCGATGTCAAGCGAGACGTGCTCGTCGGTAAAGTTGATTTTGCGCCATTCGGGGCAGGCCGGGCCGAAGACGAAGCCTCCGTTGAGCTGGAGATCGGCGACTTTGGAGAGGTTGTCGACGGCGGTGGGGTCGGTGAAGGCGGATTCCAGGACCTCGATAGCCGGGTGGCAGGACTGGATTGCGTCGATGGTGTCCTGGCGGGTGTAGGGGGTTTCGCGCGGAGGCAGGTCTTTGCCGAGGAGGAAGGCGACCTCGGCTTCGAGGCCGCGGTAGCGGTTCATGCCGGAGCGCATGCAGACCCCGCCGGGACGGATAAAGGAGAGCGGCATAGGGGCGAAGAGGGGATCATCTTCCGGGCTGGGTGCACCGATCTTCCAGCCGCCGATCGGCTCGAAAGCTTCGGCGATCTGGTCCTGGATCCAGTAGGCCTCGTCCTGGTTGACCGGGCGAAGGGGTTCGGGGAGAGCGTCGATGGGAGTAAGGGTGCGCCGGGCGTTCATGAGGAGATTCGCGGCTTCGAGCAGCTCGGCCTCGCGGGGGCCGGTGGGCCGGTAGATCTGACGGGTCATGGTTTCGCCTCAGCTTGCTTGGATGCGGGTTCGAGCGCGGGGTTATGGCGGAGGGAGACGAGATTTGCGAGCAGACGGTAGGCCCCGGGGACCCCTTCCGGTAGCTGGCGGTAAAGGGCGAAGGCGACGTAGACCCAGGCTCCGGTTCCGGTGCGGGCGAGGAGGAGGCCTCCGCGCTGGGGGTCCTGGCCAGGGTCGTGGGCTTCAAGCAGAGGATGGTAGTGGGGGTCGAAGGAGGCTGCGAAGCCGTGGCCGCGCTCCTCGATCCATCCGTTGAAGTCGGCTTCGGTGATGCGGTTGGGAAAGTTGAGCAGAGGGCTGGCGGGTTCGAGGATGTGGACGGGCTCGGCTTCCACGACGACGTTGTGGGCGGAGTCTCCGGGGACGGAGAGGGGATAGGGCGCGGAGGCGGAGGAGAAGTTTCCGTTGTTGTATTGGACGACGACGATTCCGCCGGCGCGGGCGTAGGCGAGGAGGCCGGTCGAGCCGGGGCCGGCGAGCTCCGGGTGGGCGGCGTAGGCGCGTACGCCGAGGAGGACGGCGTCGAAGGCAGCGAGCTTTTCGGGGGTGAGATCGGCGGTGGTGAGGAGGGTGGGAGTGATGCCGAGCTCGGGAAGGAACTGGGCTACGGAGTCTCCGGTGCCGGCGATGTAGGCGACTTTGAGGTTGGGGACGGTTTTGAGGTCGATGGGAACGGCCTTGAGGAGGGCGGGCTGGTAGAGGAAGGTGTAGGACAGGCCGGGGTAGCCTACGGGACGGAAGGACTCTCCGTAGTTGTGGCCGGACTGATGAGCGATGGCCTGGACGGAGGCGGTGAGTGCGGAGCCGGGAGGCTGGAGGGTGAAGGCGAGGGGAGAGGTGGGGCCGGTGCAGTCGGGATGGTAGAGCTGCTGCTCGGGGATGGCGGACCACTTATCCGGCAGCTGGAGACGAAGGGTGCCGGTGGGAGGTGTGGGCTGCGGGGCGCAGGGCTGGAGGTTGGAGGAGTTGAGGGTGAGCTCGGCGGTGAGGGGGAAGGAGGTTGCGGCGGGGGGAAGGATGGCTACGGTGCGGGCGAGTCTGACGGAGACGGGTGGGATGACGACGAGGGGCTGGGGGACGGCGGGATGTGGGTCGGCGGAGGGTACGGTGGCGGCGAGCTCGATGCGGACGCCTTCGTCGTCGAGGGTGGCAAAGGCGACGATGGGATCGGGGGTGAGGGGAGCGTTGCGGAGGATGGGGGAGGACAGGGTGTAGAAGGGCTGCTCGGCGTCGGGACGGGTGAAGTAGGGCCGGGTGGCGGGAAGGCCGGCGAGATAGGGGAGCTGGAGATCGAGCTCGCGGGTGGTGCGGGGCTCGAGCGGGCCGAGGTTGCTGGAGGCGATTCCTTCTCCGGCGAGGTTGACGGCGAGGCGGATGTGGGCGACCTGCATGGAGTTGGCCCCGCGGTTTTCGAGCGAAAGGCGGGTGGTGAGGGAGGAGACGGTGGTGAGGAGCTCAGTGCCGTAGGCGGGGGAGACGCGGATGGCGGTGAGGGTGAGGTGATGAGCGAGAGCGAGGGCGTCATTGAGCTCCACGCGCTTGATGCGGAGCTCGTGGAGGAGGTTGAAGCTGGTTTCGGAGGAGATGTCGGCGTGGGGGATGGAGTCGATCAGGGCGTCGAGGGTGCGGAGGGCGTCACGCAGAGGCGGGGCGGTGAGCTCGAGGTTCTGAGGGTCGAAGAGCTGCTGGGCGTCGGACAACTTGTTGTCGATGGAGCCGAGGGATGCCGCGATCTCAGGGTTGGGAGCGAGGGCGGTGAGGGAGGTGTCGATGCCGGTGAAAAGGTCGGGCTCGGGGGTTTGGGAGGGCGGGCAGGTTCCGTCGGGGCAGCCGATGCGGGAACCCATCAGGGTGTAGCCGGCGTCGTAGGCTCCGGCAGGGGCGAGGCGGACGCCGGGGCCGATCTGGGTTTTCTGCTCGGCGAGGCCGCGGCGGGCGAATTGAATGTAGGAGAGGCCTTCCATGCCGAGGGCAGGCCGGCCGAAGACGGTGGCGGGGGCGCCTTCGTGAATCTGTACGGTGGGCTCGGGAACGGTGGAAGTATCGGTGTTGGTGATGTAGTTGTGGAAGTGGGTGGGGACGGTTTGTCCGGTGGCGTAGTCGAACATGCCCTCCGGCGTGACGCGGGAGAAGGGGACGCGGGCGAAGACCTTGAGCGGAGCCCAGGGCGGGAGATTCATTTCGGGGAAGATTTTGGGGTCGGCGGCGGCAAGGAAGACCTCCTGGCAGATTTCGCCAGAGGCCTGGTGGTGGCCGTGGCCGTCGGTGGGTCCGCCGACAAAGACGCTGGCGAGGACGAGGGGGCGGTAGAGGCGGACGGCTCGGACGGCGTCGTAGAGGACGCGGTCATGGGTCCACTGGCTGAAGGTTTCTTCCTTGGTTTTGGAGAAGCCGAAGTCAACCTCGGTGCCGAAGAACTGGTTGACGCCGAGGAATCGGTCGGCGGCGAGGAGCTCCTGAGTGCGAATGAGGCCGAGCGCGTCGCCGAAGTCGGCGGACATGAGATTCTGGCCGCCTTCGCCGCGAGTGAGGGTGAGCATGGCGACGCGGGCACCGGCTCCGCGGCTTTCGAAGGTGAGAAGGCCCCCGTCCTCATCGTCCGGGTGGGCGACGATGAACATGAGGGAGGCCCGGGTGCGAAGCTTGAGCAGAAGCTGCTGGAGGGCGGGAGCTCCGTGGTTGATGGGCAGGGTGTCGGCAAGGGACTGCGGGGCTACGCGCTCGCCGGTGAGATTGGCGGGGTCGTCGGCGAGCTTTTGCGCGTGGGCGGCGAAGGGGGCCAGCGCGAAGGTGAGGAGGAGGGTGCGGAGGGGGATCTGCATTGATCTGATTTTAGTGGCAGGGACCAGGCGGAACCTCAACACGGATCAAGGCGGATGAACACGGATGGAAACGGATTGGACCGGTGGCTCAGAAGGGTTCTGCAGGACGTCTGGTTGGGTGCGGCTTTCTCCACGTTGTAAAACCGGCCGCTCAGGTGAGCCTTGCCGACGACGGAAGCGTTGTTTCGCGCGCGCAGGAGAGCGTACCTCAGCGGCTGAAGCCGGGCGGAGTTGTCCGTTTTATGCGGGGCACGGCTGAAGCCGTGCCCTTAAGCAAGGCGGCAAGGAAAGGCGACGCAGTCAGGGGGTAGACTTCGGTATCGGAGATCGGGACCAACTCGGGCGGACGATGGGGTTGCCGCAGGCGGTTGCGGTGAACATGCTGGATATGATCGGCGTGGGGCCGTTTATTACGCTGCCTCTGCTGCTTGGGGCGATGGGTGGCCCGCAGGCAATGCTGGGTTGGATCTTCGGGGCGGTGCTTGCGCTGTGCGATGGGCTGGTGTGGGCGGAACTGGGGGCTGCGATGCCCGAGGCCGGGGGGACGTATGCGTTTCTGCGGACGATCTTTCCCGGGCGTTGGGGACGCTTTTTCGGGTTTCTGTTTTGTTTTCAGCTGCTGATTTCGGCTCCGCTTTCGGTGGCGAGCGGAGGGATCGGCCTTTCGCAGTATGCGGGGTTTCTTTGGGCTCCTCTGGCTCGATCCGGGGTGAGCTTCGGGCGGTTTTCAGCCGGGCCGGCTACGGCGGTTGCGATTGCGGGAGTGGCGCTCGCGGTGGGGTTGCTGTACCGGCGGCTGGTGAACCTGCGGGTGGTTTCGTATGCGCTCTGGCTGGCGGTGATGGGGACGATCGGGTGGGTGCTTCTGGTCGCGGCAGGGCATGGGCATCTGCGGATGGCTTTCAGCTTTCCCCCCGACGCGTTTCGTCCGGACCGGGCGTTCTTTGCCGGGCTGGCCTCCGCGATGCTGATCACGACCTATGACTTCTGGGGGTACTACAATGTCACGTTTCTGGCGGGGGAGGTGCGGGACCCCGGGCGGACGGTGCCGCGCGCGATCCTGATTTCGATCGGGCTCGTGACGGTGCTGTACCTTGCGCTGAATGCGGCGGTGCTTTCGGTGGTACCGTGGCGTCCTCTGCTGGGCGCTACGGGGTTGGGGGCCCGGCAGGCTCTGATCGCCTACTTTATGCAGACGGCTTACGGTGGCGCTACGGGGCTGGTGCTTGGGCGGGTGGCGGCGGTGCTGGTGATGTTGACCGCGTTTGCGAGCCTGTTTTCACTGCTTCTGGGGTATTCGCGGATTCCGTTTGCGGCGGCGCGGGATGGGAACTTCTTCGCGGCGTTCGGGCGGCTGGATGTGCGGCGTGGGGTTCCGTATGTCTCGCTGCTCTACCTGGGCGGGGCGGCGGCATTGTTTTGTTTCCTTTCGCTGCGTGAGGTGATCGCGGGGCTTGTGGTGCTGCGGATCGCCGTGCAATTTTTGCTGCAGCATGTGGGGGTGATGTACCTGCGGAGGACGCGGCCGGAGATGCCGAGGCCGTTCCGGGTCTGGTTTTACCCTGTGCCTCCGTTGGTGGCGCTGGCTGGGTTTGGATATCTTGTGCTGGCCCGGCCGGGGTTTGGGCGGCAGCTTGGGATGGCGGGGGTTGTGGTTCTTTTGGGTGTGGTGGTGTTCTTGGTGCGGGAGCGGCGGCGGGTGGACCCACTAATCGCGGTGAGGCTGCGATGAATGGGCACGGGAATTTTAGGGCGACGGTAAGGCAGAAGAAGGTACTGCGGGATAGCAACAAAAGAGGCGAAGGGGAGGCCAGAAGGGTGTTCCTGCGTGAAGAGGCAGGGCTGGTTTGTTAAGATAGGGCCATGAGCGAAGCGACTTATACGAGGAACAATCCTTTCCACTCGCGTGTGCTGGTGAACAGCCTTTTGACGGCGGAGGGTTCGGAGAAGGAGACGCGCCATGTGGAGCTGGCGCTGGAGCCGGGCATGGTTTATACGCCGGGGGATGCGGTTGGGATCATCCCGGAAAACCGGCGTGAGGCTGTGGATGAGGTGCTGCGGGCGCTGGGGTACACGGGTGGCGAGCGCGTGCTGGACCACTACAAGGTGGAGATTTCGCTCGAGGAGGCGCTGCGGACGAGGCTTGCGATCGGGGTGCTGACGCGCGGGGCGGTGGGGCAGTATGCGAAGCTGGCGCCGGCGAATGAGGGGTTGAAGTGCTATGTGGGGCAGGACAACAAGGCGCGCGCGGAGGAGTATTGCTATGGGCGTGAGCTGATCGACCTGCTGACCGAATTTCCGGGGGTGATCACGGCTCCGCAGCAGCTGTTCCAGGTGGTGGCACGGCTGGTGCCGCGGATGTACTCGATCGCGTCGTCGCAGCTGATGGCAAGCGACAATGTGCAGACGACGGTGCGTGTGGTGCGGTACGACGCGCATGGGCGGAGCCGGCAGGGTCTGGCGAGCGGACACCTGGGCGAGCGTGCGCCGGTGGAGGCGGCGATCCCGATCTTTCTGCATGCGAACGGGCTGTTTCGGCTGCCGGAGGACTCTTCGGCCCCGGTGATCATGGTGGGGCCGGGTACGGGGATCGCGCCATTTCGGGCGTTTCTGCAGGAGCGCAAGGGAAAGGGGGAGACGGGCGACAACTGGCTGTTTTTCGGGGAGCAAAGGCGGGCGCTGGACTTCCTGTACAAGGATGAGCTGGAAGCGATGCATGCGGATGGGCTGCTGACCCGTCTGGATACGGCGTTCTCTCGAGACCAGGCCAAAAAGGTGTATGTGCAGGATCGCATGCAGGAGAATGCGGCCGAGCTGTATGCGTGGCTGGAACGCGGAGCTTACTTCTATGTCTGTGGGGATGCATCGCGGATGGCGAAGGATGTGGAGATGGCGCTGCTGGATGCGATTGCAAAGGGGTCGAATGGCACGCTGGAGCATGCGCAGGAGTACCTGGATGGGATGAAGAAGGCAAAGCGGTATCAGCGGGATGTGTATTGATGGATCGGCTTTGACCTGGGTGGACCCACTCATCGCGGAGGGGCTGCGATGAATGGGGCACGGGTTTGGGGCGGAGGTTTGGGCGCAGCCGTTTAGACTTGTGGGATGGCTTCGGGCACGGCGGCGCGGCAGCGGTTCTATGGGGTGCAGGTTCTGCGCGGGGTGGCGTCGGTGCTTGTGGTGCTGCATCACCAGTTGGAGGTGGCGGTGGACCGGATTCCGGGGACGCCGCATCCTCGGTGGATGGATAACGGGGCGTTTGGGGTGGACCTGTTCTTTCCGATCAGCGGATTTGTGATGTACTTCGCGGCGGAGTCGCTGATGCGGAGGATGGGGAACTGGCGAGAGTTTGCGTGGCGGCGCGTGGTCCGGGTGGGGCCGCTGTACTGGATTTTTTCGACGCTGAAGGTGGTGCTGGCTGTGCTGTTTCCGGCGGCGATGCTGCACTTCCGGATGCGGTGGGGCAATGTGGTGGCGAGCTATTTCTTTGTGCCGTCGATCGGGCAGAGCGGGCAGCCGCTGCCTGTCTTGCCTGTGGGCTGGACGCTGAACTATGAGGCGTTCTTTTATCTGCTGGTCGGGATGGCGATCGCTTGGCGGCTGCCGGTGCTGCGGTGGGTAGGGTGGGGCCTGGTGGGGGTGGCGGCTTTAGGAGTGGTGGTGCCACGGAGTTGGGGAGCCTGGACGTTTCTGGGCGATTCGATTGTGCTGGAGTTCCTGGGGGGAATGCTGCTGGCTCGGTTTGTGGATGGGGTGCGGCGGGTGCCGGGGTGGATAGCTGCGGTGATGCTGGTGGGGGGCCTGGGGTTTGCGCTGCTGGTGCCAAATTCGGGCGCGCTGGTGTTTCGTGCGGGGCGGGTGCTGGAGTGGGGGGTGCCGGGAGCGTTGATGGTGTGGGGAATGCTGGCGCTGGAGAGCAAGGCGAGGATGGAGCGATGGCGGGGGGCGCTGTTGCTGGGGGACTCGTCCTATTCGCTTTATCTTTCCCATACGTTTGTGCTGCCGGCGCTGGCGCTGGTGGGGGTTCGGATGGGGTTGTCGGGGGCAAGTGGGCTGGTGGTGTTTTCAGTGGTGACAATGCCGGTCTGCCTGGTGGTGGGGGTGGTGGTGCACCGGTGGGTGGAGATGCCGATGCTGCGGAGGATGGAGGGTTGGCGGGTGCCCTGGGATGTGAGATCGGCGGAGACGGGGTAGTTCGGTGGTGGAAGCACGGACGATCGGTCAGGCAACGGTTCAGTTTTGAGTTTCGGGTTGCGGGAGGTTGGGGTGCTGATTGCGGCTCGGGCTTTGGTGGAGGTGTTTGCGGAGGCTTCGGCGGAGGCGGAGGTGACCTCGCAGGTTTTGCATGGGTGGCGGGTGGAGGTGCTGGAGCGGGACGGCCCGTGGGGACGGGTTCGAACGGGGGATGGGTATAGCGGGTGGGTTCGGGTAGAGGAGCTGGCGGAGGTTGTGGCGGAGGCGGGGCTTCGGGTGGAGGGGCTCTCGGCCAATGTGTACCGGAAGCCGGATGTGAAGCGGCGGCGGGCGATGATGCAGGTTCCGTGGGAAGGACGGCTCTGGGAACTCGGAGAGGACGGGGTGTGGATGCGGGTTCGGTTGGGGGATGGGCGAGAGGGGTTTGTGCATCGGGGGGATGTTGCGCGGGAGTGGCCGCGGGTGGGGGTGCAGGAGATGCTGGCGGTGGGACAGAGATTTCTGGGAGTGACCTACACGTGGGGCGGGGTTTCGAGCTTTGGGTATGACTGCTCGGGGTTTGTGCAGATGCTGATGCGGCAGAGGGGGATCGGGGTGCCGCGGGATGCGCAGGCGCAGGCTCGGTGGGAGGGGTTCGTCTCGATTGGGGTGGACGAGGCGGGGGCGGGGGATGTGCTGTTTTTCGGCGAGACCGAGGACGAGATTACGCATGTGGGGATGTGCATGGGGGGTGGGACGTTTATCCATAGCACGACGGAAGGAAAACCGGGGGTACAGGTGAGCCGGATCGCGGAAGAGCCGTGGCGGACGCGGGTTTGCGGGGCGAGGAGGGTGCGTGACTGAGGTGGAGATTTCGGTGAGGAGGATGCATCTGCGGGATGTGTGGACGACGGTGATGTCGTCAAGCGAGTGGCGCGAGACGGTGATGGTGCGGTATGCGCGGGATGGGGTGACGGGGTTCGGGGAAGGTGCGCCGATTGCGCGGTACGGGGAGACGGCAGAGACGGCGCGGGTGGCGCTCGAAGCGGTGCGCGGGGTGCTGGAGGGAGGGGATCCGTGGCGGTTTGTGGAGATGCTGGAGCGGGTTCGGGCGGGGGTGGGGGCCTCGCATGCGGCGGCGGTTTCGGCTGTGGATTCGGCGCTTTTGGACTGGGTTGGGAAACGACTTGGGGTTCCGGTGTGGCGGTATTTCGGGTTGAGTCCGGAGCGGGCGCCGATGACGAGCTTTTCGATCGGGATCGATACGCCGGAGGTGACGCGGCGCAAGGTGCTGGAGGCTGCGGAGTACCCGGTGCTGAAGGTGAAGGTGGGGCTTGGGAGCGATGAGGAGACGATTCGGGCAATCCGGAGCGTGACCGCCAAGCCGCTGCGAGTGGATGCGAACGAGGGGTGGACGAACCCTGAAGAAGCGGTGCGCAAGATTCGTTGGCTGGAGGGGGAAGGGGTGGAGCTGATTGAGCAGCCGATGCCGGCGGGGATGGCCGACGAGATGCGTTGGGTGAAGGCGCGGGTGCGGATGCCGTTGGTGGCGGATGAGGCCTGCACGGGGCTGGGGGCGATTGCAGGGCTGGCGGAAGCTTACGACGGGATTAACGTGAAGCTGGATAAGAGCGGGGGGATCGTGGAGGCGATGCGTTGGATTGCGGCGGCGCGTGGGGTGGGGCTGCGGGTAATGCTGGGGTGCATGGTTTCAAGCTCGTGTGCGTGCTCGGCGGCGGCGCAGATGGGGGCGCTGGCGGACTGGTGCGACCTGGATGGGAGCTTGCTGGTGGGGGATGATCCATTCGCCGGGATGGTGGTGCGGGATGGGCGGATGGTGATGGGGGATGGGGATGGACTTGGGGTGCGGTGGGTTGGATGAGGAGGCTCTTCGTGAGTGAAGATAGCGCGGTGGACCCACTCATCGCGGTGAGGCTGCGCCGAATGGGGCACGGATTTCGGGTTACTCGGTGAGGACGGCTTTGGTGAGATTGCGGGGGCGGTCTACGTCGATGCCGCGGCGGACGGCCATGTGGAAGGCGAGGAGCTGGAGGGGGATCACTTCGAGGATAGGGAGCAAGGCTTCTGCGGTCGGGGGGATAAAGAGGGTGTGGGAGCTGAGAGTGGGGACCTCGGCGTCGTCCTGATTACAGAGGGCGAGGGTGGTGGCTCCCTGGGTTTGCATGTCGGCGAGGAGCTGGAGGGATTTCCGATAGCGCTCGACCGAGCCTGGATCGGCGGGGTCGTGGGTGACGATGAGGACGAGCGCGGTGTCTTTTCCGACGAGGGCGTTGGGGCCGTGCTTAAGCTCGCCGGAGGGGTATCCTTCTGCGTGGAGGTAGGCGGACTCCTTGAGCTTGAGGGCGCCTTCACGGGCGATGGGGAAGTGGATGGCCCGGCCCAGAAAGAGAAAGGAGCGGAAGCTGTCGAGGTGGGCGGCGACCCGGGCTACGGCGTGGTTCCATGGCTCGAGCGCGGGAGCGATGCGGTCGGGGACGGCTGCCAGCTCGGCAAGGGCATGCTGGATTTCGGGCGGGGCGAGGGTCGCGGATTGTTCGGCGGCGAGCAGGGACAGGAGGCGCAGGTTGAGGAGCTGCGCGGTGAAGGATTTGGTAGCGGGGATGGCCTGCTCGCGGCCGGCGAAGGTGGGGAAGGGGGCGGCAGCTTCGCGATGCATCGAGGAGCCGGGAACGTTGGTGAGGGCGAGGGTGGGGTGGCCGGCTGCGACGGCCCGGCGAAGGGAGGCGAGGGTGTCGGCGGTTTCGCCGGACTGCGAGATGACGAGGACGCCGGCGGGTTTTTCCGCGCGCGGGCTGCGGTAGGGATACTCGCTGGCGTATTCAACGTCGACGTGAAAGGTGGACGCGTCTTCGAGGAGGGATTCGGCGATGAGGGCGGCGTGGCGGGATGATCCGCTGGCGGCGAGGATGAGCTCTCCGCGGGAAAGGTGGAGGAAGCGGCGGGTGGGCTCGCAGGGTTCAGGCAGGAAGGCTTCGGGTGAGGCGTAGTGGGCGAAGGTGGTGCGGAGTGCTTCGGGCTGAGCGAAGATCTCGCGGAGCATGTGAGGGGAGGTTGGGTCGGGGGTCGACATGCGTTTGAGTTAGTTTAGCGTGCGATGGGCCGGCGGTACGGGATGACCGGACCCACTCATCGCGATGCAACCGCTACGAATGGGGCATAGGTTTCGTTGCGGTAGGATGGGCGGATGCGGATGGTTGTGGTGGGGATTTTTCTGGCAATGTGCGGCGGGATGCGGGCGCAGGTTGCCGCGGGTGGGCTGGAGGCTCAACTACGGGGCATTGCGGCGGAGCATCATGGCGGGGTGGCGCTGTTTGCGGAGAACCTGCGGACGGGAGAAACGGTCGGGCTGGATGCGGACCGTGTAGTGCAGACGGCTTCGGTGATCAAGCTGGGGATCCTGTATGAAGCGCTTGAACAGCTGCGGGCCGGGACGTTGCGTTGGGACGACAAGGTGGAGATGCGCGCGGCGGACCGGGTGCCAGGGTCGGGTGTGCTGCATCTGCTGGACGCTCCGCTGGAGTTGACGTTCAAGGATGTGCTGACGTTGATGATCGTGATGAGCGACAACGCGGCGACGAACCTGGCGATCGATCACGTGGGGCTTGCGAATGTCGATCGGCGGATGGCTTCGCTGGGCTTGAAGAACACGTATCTCTATAAAAAGATTTTTACGCCGGTGGCTCCGGGAGTGGTGCTTCCCGCGGATTTCAAACAGTTCGGGCTGGGCAAGACGACGGCTCGGGAGATGGTGGGGCTGATGGGCATGATCGTCGAGTGCAGGCTGGGGGCGCCGGTACAGGCGGGGGACAAGGCGTTATGCGGGACGGCGGTGGAGATGCTTGAGACGCAGTTTTACCGGGGGTCGATTCCGCGGTATCTCGGGCGGATGCCGGGTGCGGTCGATGGGTCGATTGCGAACAAGACGGGGGCGCTGGACGCGGTGCGGAACGATGTAGGGGCCGTTTCGACCAAGGCGGGGATGGTGGTGATGGGGGTGTTTACGTACGGGAATGTGGATCGAACGTGGGGCGTGGATGTGGAGGGCGAGCTGACGATTGCGAAGCTGGCGCGTGCGGTGGTGGAGCGGTGGAGTCCGGGTGGGCTGGCGGCGTGGCCTGTGGGCGAGGTTGTGGCGGGGAGCGGTTCCGGCTTGACAAAGTGAATGCCTCGTAATTAACTGCTGTTACACGATTCCTTAATAAGCAGTTGATGAGGGTGCACTCCGCGGGTTGGAGGCGCGACTTGTCCACGGATGGTTGCGGCTGCATTGGTGCGCCCCGCGATCCATGATGTTTTTACCGCTCCAGAACGCGTCGAAGGAGATGCTCTTGCTGAAGCTGAATCGGATTGCCTGCCTTGCTGTTTCGCTGTTGCCGATCTCGTCCGTGGTGTATGTGGCGCACGCGCAGGAAGAGACCGGGAGCATCAGCGGGACGGTGAAGGATGCGAGCGGGGCGGTGGTGCGGGGCGCGACGGTGACGCTGGTGAACACCGACCGAAGCCACACCGAGCGGGTGCTGACGACGAGCGGGGCGGGCTTCTTTACGGCGACTTCGCTTCCGCTGGGCACGTATACGGTGACGATTTCGGATACGGGGTTCAAGACAGAAAATGTGACCAGCCTGGTGCTGCACGCCAACGATGCGCTGACGGTGAACCGGAGCATCATGCCGGGGGACACGACGGAATCGGTTACGGTACAGGCGGACCCGGTGCAGTTGAATCTCGAAGATGCGACGTCGGCGGGGTTGATCAATGGCGCGCAGGTGCGGGAGCTTGTGCTGAATGCGCGGAATTATGAATCGCTGCTGCAACTGCAGCCGGGTGTGGTTTATGGAGGCGCGACGGACCAGCTATATGTGGGCGCGATTGCGCCTAGCGGGACTGCGAACCAGGTGAACTTCTCGGTCAATGGCGGACGGAACACTTCGAACAACTGGACGATTGACGGGGCGGACAACGTCGATCGCGGTGCCGACCTGACGCTGCTGACGTATCCGAGCATCGATGCGATTGCGGAGTTCAAGACGCTGCGCGGGCAGTACTCGGCGCAGTTCGGGCGGGGGGCTTCGGGGCAGATTGACGTGATCACGAAGTCGGGAGCAAATCAGATCCATGGGAGCGCGTACGAATTCTTTCGCAACGACATTTTGAATGCGAATGGATATTTCAACAAGATCCCTCCTGTGCTGGCGCGTCCGAAGCTGCGGTATAACGACTTTGGCGGCACCGTCGGGGGTCCGGTATTTATCCCGAAGATTTACAACGGGCATGACAAGAGTTTTTTCTTCTTTTCCGATGAGGTTCGGCGCGTGGTGCAGTATAGCTCGGGCTCCGCTCTGGTGCCGACGGCGAACGAGCGGATGGGAGACTTTAGTAATGTGTACTACCTGCCGGCGAGCGGACCGAATAAGGGAGTTTATACGCGTGGGCCGGTCAGCGTGTGCACGGCATTCAATCCTGCAAACGGGGCCTGCACGACGTTCGGTTCCCAGATCACGACTATTTCGCCTACGGCGCAGGCGTACCTGAAGGACATTTATGCCAACGTTCCGCTGCCACCGAGCGACCTGGACGTGGCAGCCGGCCTGGACCCGCATACGATCAACTCCACGGTGCCGAATATATTCAATAACAACCAAGTTCTATTTCGCATCGATCAGGCGGTCGGTACGCGGCTGAACGTGTTTTATCGCTATATCCACGATACGTTCCCGTCCATTCAAGGAACCGGCGCGTTCACGGCCGTTCCGATTCCGGGCATTTCGACAACCATCAACCACAATCCAGGGACGCAGCAGGAGGCGCATGGAACGTATGTGTTTTCTCCGACGCTGCTGATGAATGTGGGGTATGCGTACTCGGCAGATTCGATCTTCACTGACCCGGCCGGAGCCTTTACCCTGGCGAACTCGGCGGATGTGAAGCCTGCGCTTCCGTTTCCGGTGACGCTGGGAGTAATTCCGACGATCACGCAGACTAACCTGACCCCGCTGGGAAGCACAGGCATTTATCGGGACTACGATACGAACCACAATGCATTTGGCGACGTGACGAAGACGCTTGGGCGCAACACCATCATCGTCGGGGTGGATTACAACCACTACCAGAAGAAAGAGAATGCTACCGGCGGGAACCAGGGCGCATTCACGTTCAACACCGGTACCCCGACGACCGCGACGGGTCTGAACCCGGCGACGACCGCCGATGCAAGCTTTGCGAACTTCCTGCTTGGCAATGCGAACGGAGGTTTCTCGCAGTCTTCGTTGGCGATTACTCCGATCATTCAGGAGAACATTATCGAGGGTTTCTTCCAGGACAATTGGAAGGCTACGCCGCGGCTGACGCTGACGGCGGGTGTGCGGTACAGCTACTATGGGCAGCCGATCGATGCAGGCGGGCGGCTGAGCAACTTCGACCCCGCGACTTACTCGGCCGCGAAGGCTCCGACGATTTCGAGCCTTGGGCTGGCGTGCTTTGCAAATCCGTGCCCGAACCTGGACGGACAGAACAGTGGTACCGTGAACGGAAATGCCGACTACCTGGGGGCGAACTACATCAACGGGCTCATCTACGGCGGGCCGAACACGAACGGGCAGCCTTCTCCGTATGGGAGCAAGATCGGAGCGACCGACAATACGAATTTCGCGCCCCGTCTGGGCTTTGCGTTTGATCTATTCGGGGATGGGAAGACGGCGCTGCGGGGCGGGTATGGATACTCGTTCGATGAGTCCGAGGTGAGCTTTTACGAGACGGCGGTGTTTAATAATCCGCCAGCGGTAAACAGCTTTTCGTTGACGACGGCTACGTTGGATAACCCGGCGGGCACGACCGCGGCGGCTACGTCGCCTTCCACGACTCCGGGCCGGATCGTGGCTTCGCCGACCGACTATCACACGCCCTATGTGCAGCAGTATTCGCTCGATGTGCAACAGCAAATCACGCCGACGATCCTGCTGGATGTGGGGTACTTCGGGACGCATGGGACACATCTGCTTGGGCTGGTGGACATCAATGAAGCGGTTCCTGGATCGTTTGTTGGGCGGGTGAACCCGATCAATGTGAGCTCGACGTGCGTGCTTCCAGGCACGGGTGGGACAACGGGCGTGCCTGCTGTTCCGGCATTTATCAGCACGCTCTGCGATCGCGGGTTGAACCAGATCAAGCCGTACCTGGGCTTTTTTGCGATCGATGCGGTGCGTTCGATCTTCAGCTCAAACTACAACTCGCTTCAGGTGAAGGCGACCAAGCGCTTTGCTGGACAGTCGCTGGTGGACATCAACTATACGTTCTCTCGCGATCTGACCAACAGCCAGAACGACTATTCGACTCCGCCGCAGAACACGTACAACATCAACGCCGATTATGGACGGGCAGCGGATGACCGGAATAACGTCATCACGTTCGACTTCATCTACGAGCTTCCGTACAAGAAGGATCAACGCGGGCTGGTGGGACACGTAGTGGGCGGATGGGAGACTTCGGGGATCGTGGCGGTGAACTCCGGGCTGCCGCTGACGGTGACGGAAAGCGCCGGAGCGACCATCAACTATCTTGCGAACGGCGCCGCCTACACGAGCGCGCTGAACGGGCAGACGACGGGCGGCTATACCAACGATGCGGCGGGGCTGGGAATCCTGGGCAATACCAACGCGGGGATTCGCCCGGACCAGATCGGCAACCCGAACAACGGATATGGTCAGAAGATCCATCAGCGTCTGCTGTGGTTTTACACGGGTGCGTTCTCAACGCCGACGCCGCAAAGCGCGCGGGTTGGCAATGACAAGCGCGGCTCGGTGAACGGGCCTGGCTTCAACCGGATTGACCTTGGACTGTTTCGCAACTTCAAGATTCACGAAGGGCTCAACTTCCAGTTCCGGTCTGAGGCGTATAACCTTCTCAACCATACAAACTTTCAAACGGTGAGCACGTCGGCGAGCGCAAGCAACTTCGGGCAGGTGACATCAACAAGGGATAACCGGATCCTGCAGTTTGCGGGTAAGCTGGAATTTTAGACTTGCTGAGGAACGTTCAAGGCGGACAGTGCGTGCATAGCGGACCGGCATGACTCACCCGAGCAGAGGATGCGCATGGTGGAAGAACGAGTACAGGAGGCTGTTCCGTTTGACCGTTGAGATTGCAGATGCATTTTGACATTCTGTGTTTGGGCTGGTTCGAGCAGTCTGGTCTGTGTCAGGTCTCGAGTCTTCAGTTCTTCAGCCTTCGAGTCAGGCGTTGCGTCCGCAGCCGTGGTCCATGACGATGCGCTTGCGCCATTCTTCCATGGTGGCGTAGATGATGCAGCTGGTTCCGGTCTGGGTGTCGACGCGCCAGGTGAGGTTTCCTTCTCGATACCACTGATAGCTTCCGCTGCCTCCGTAGTGAAGTCCGTTCTGCGGGTTTGCTGGGATGGAGTCGGTGGTGGGGGCCGGGCTGTTGATGGGGGTGACGGCTTGGGACCGCGCCAAGGAGGTGCTGCCGGCCGGGATGATGACGGGGGTGGCCTGGCTGGCATCCTGGCTGGTGGAGGCGTACCCTGCCGGGTTGGCGGAGGCGGAGACGGACTGGCTTGCCTGATTGGCGGACTGGCTGGGCGTGGCGTTCCTGCCGACCTCGGGATCGGGTCCTTCGCCGCGATCGTACTTTTCGTACGCGACGGCCTTGTCCGGCGGAAGGCACCCGACACAGGTGTAGGAGCCGTCGGTGAGGGCCTTGTCTTTCTTGTATTTCTGGTACCGCAGGAAACCTCCCACGCAGATGGCGACCAGAAGCACCAGGGCAAGTATACGTTTCACGGTTCCTCCGTCAGCCTGCATCGGGCGCTGTTCCGGGATGCCCAAGAATAGGTGCAGGTGTCTCTATAGTGAAGGAAGCGGCGGGGCGCGTCGAGCAAAAGAGTAACTCGTGGGGTTGACTCTTTGGTGACCTGCCACTTGTGGTAGAGGCCTGGCGGCAGGAGCGCATAACCGGACTGTACGGCGTATCATGAAGGTGTGCCAAAGTATTCCATCGTCGTACCGTTTCACAACGAAGAAGACAACGTGACGACGTTGTATGACCGGCTGAAGGCGGTGATGGAGGCGGGTTCGGAGACGTTTGAGCTGGTGTTTGTGGATGACGGCTCGCGTGACCGGACATACCGGCTGCTGGAGGAGATCGCCGCGGTGGATTCGCGTGTGCTGGTAGTGAAGCTGCGTCGGAACTTTGGGCAGACGAGCGCGCTGGCGGCGGGGTTCGATCACTCGCAGGGGGAGTGCATCCTGGCGATGGACGGAGACCTGCAGCACGATCCGAACGAGATTCCGCAGTTCCTGGCGAAGCTGGAGGAAGGCTACGACGTGGTGAGCGGGTGGAGGGCGCAGCGAGGAGACAACATGCTGCTGCGTCGGATTCCGTCGCGTGCGGCGAACTGGCTGATGGCGACGCTTTCCGGGGTGAATATCCATGATTTCGGCACGACGTTCAAGGCGTATCGGCGCGAGGTGATCCAGAATATCCCGTTATATGGGGAGATGCACCGGTTTATCCCGGCGCTGGCGAGCTGGTATGGCGCGAGCATCTGCGAGATTCCGATCTCGAACCCGGCGCGGGTAGCGGGGAAGTCGCATTACGGGATCGGGCGGACGTTCCGAGTGTGTTTCGACCTGCTGACGATCCGTTTTCTGCTGAAGTACATGACGCGTCCGCTGCATTTTTTCGGGTCGGTGGGCGCGGCGTCGATGCTGTGCGGGTTTGCCATTACGGGCATGCTGGTATTGGTGAAGGTGCTGACCCGGAGTTCGGTGTTATGGGAGCATGCTCCGCTATTTGTGCTGGCGAGTGTGCTGATTCTCGGCGGGATGCAGATGCTTGGGATCGGGCTGCTGGGGGAACTGCAGGTGCGGCACTTTCACACTGCGGACCAGCGGGCTCCGTACGCGGTGGATAGGTTGCTGCGGCTGCGGAGTTCGGATGGGGAGTCGCTGCTGCAGTAGGATTAAGGTTTGCGGTGCAGTGGCACTCCTGGCATTGCAGAGAGCTTCAACATCTGCCAAGGCCCGGAGTCTGCCTGAAGATTGCTTGTTTCTGATCAGTATTTCTGCTGAAATGACTGGCACTTTAAGCCCGCCTCCCGTGACCGCATAGACCCGATCCTGCCAGCACTCTTCAAGCTCCACGCCGTCGATCACCTAGAGCAGATCGACGCGCTCAGGAGGCATTCCCGTCTGGAAAAAAGACTCTCCGTCGGTCAGGTCGGCTGGAGTGACACCAGCGAGAGGCACCCCGAACCGTGCGAGTGCACGGAAGCAGGCCTCGGCGTTGGCTTGTTTTGATTGGATGTAGAGATCCAGATTCTTTGTAGCGCGCGGTTCAGAATGGACGCCTAACCGACGACGAGGTACTTGACCGGATTCTCGTTCAAGGCGGACGAGAGTTCTGCGTGATCCTTGCTCAGATGCATGGATGTCCTTCCCCGCGAATGCATAGGCATGTTGTGTCGTCTGCCATACCGCAGCCAGCCGTTCACCGGGCGTAATGCTTTGACGATAACGATCGATGTCGGCGTTCTGCTCTGCGACGTCGATGACCTTGCAGATCGTTTTGTCCATTGCCATGACTCGATTCTAAGACTCCTGCGTGAGAAACTAGGCATTATGGCTTTGAATGTGGGTATTGTCGGGTTGCCGAATGTGGGCAAGAGTACGATTTTCAATGCGTTGACCAGTGCCGAGGCGCAGGCGGCGAACTACCCGTTTTGTACGATCGACCCGAACGTGGGTGTGGTGGCGATTCCGGATTCGCGGCTGGACCGGATTGTGGAGCATGTGAAGCCGAAGTCGATTGTGCCGACGTCGATGGAGTTCGTGGATATTGCGGGGATCGTGGCAGGAGCTTCGAAGGGCGAGGGATTGGGGAACCAGTTTCTTTCTCACATCCGGCAGACGGATGCCATTCTGCACGTGGTTCGGTGCTTCAAAGACGACGAGGTGATCCATGTGGCGGGGAAGGTAAGCCCGCTGGACGATATCGACGTGATCAATACGGAGCTTCTGCTGGCGGACCTGGATACGGTGGAGAAGCGGGCGGTGAAGGCGGAAAAGGCAGCGAAGAGCCAGAGTGCGACGGCGGCGCAGAAGACGGAGTGGGCCGCGGTCGGAAAGTTGCGGGAGGCGTTGAACGCGGGCCGGCCGGCTCGGGTGGTCGAGCTGACCGAGGAGGAGCGACTGGTGGCCCGGGACCTGTTTCTGATTACCGCGAAGCCGATGCTGTATGTCGCGAATGTCGATGAGGCGGGGATCGCAGACGGGAACGAGTACACGCGGATGGTGGAGACGCGGGCGGCCGAGGAAGGCAGCGAGGTGGTACGGATCTGCGGGGCGATGGAGGCGGAGATCGCGCAGCTTGAGCCGGCGGAACGGGCGGAGTTTCTGGAGGCGGCAGGGCTGGAGGAGCCGGGGCTGAATCGGCTGATCCATGCGGCGTACCGTCTGCTGGGGTTGATCACCTACTTTACGGCGGGAGTGCAGGAGGTGCGGGCGTGGACGATTCGGCGGGGAACCAAGGCTCCGGGGGCCGCTGGGGTCATTCACTCGGACTTTGAACGAGGGTTTATCAAGGCGGATGCTTATCACTCGGATGACTTGTTTCGGCTGGGGTCGGAGGGGGCGGTGAAGGAGGCTGGACTGCTGAAATCGGAGGGCAAGGAATATACGGTGCGGGATGGGGATATTCTTTTCTTCAAATTCAATGTTTAGGGGATGGGTGGCGAACCAGCGAAAGCAACAACAGGAGTGGATCCTACGCCTCCGACCAAGGATGACAGCGGTAGTGTGGCGTCCGCAAAACCGGGGGATGGCCGAGTGCATCTGACGGCGGTATGAAGACAATCACGCTCGAAGAACACTTTACGACCAAGGACTTTGTAAAGGCGGTGGCGGGGAAGATTCCGGAAAACCCGGCGATGCGGGAGACGCAGGCCCGGCTGCTGGATTTGGGGGCGGGGCGGCTGGCGGCGATGGACGCGGGCGGGGTGGATGTGCAGGTGCTGAGTGTGGCGGCGCTGGGAATGGACAAGCTGCCGGCCGAAGATGCCACGGCGTTGATGCAGGGCGCGAACGATGAGCTGGCGGAGGCGGTTCGGGCAAATCCGACACGGCTTGCGGGGTTCGCGAATGTAAACCTGCTGGAGCCGGAGAAGGCTGCGCGGGAGATGGAGCGGTGTATCCGGAAGCTGGAATTTCGGGGCGTTCTGGTAAACGGGCATACGGGCGGGGCGTTTCTGGACGATCCGCGGTTTCTGCCGGTGTGGGAGGCAGCTTCGGCGCTGAAGGTGCCGGTGTATCTGCATCCGGCCCCTCCTCCGGCGCAGGTCTTTGACGTGTACTATGCGGGGTTGCCGGGAGCATCGGGGATGGCGCTTTCGATCGCCGGATGGGGTTGGCATGTGGAGCTTGGGCTGCATGTGCTCCGGCTGATGCTGGGTGGGGTGTTCGACCGGTTTCCGGAGCAGCAGGTGGTGATCGGGCACATGGGGGAGAATTTACCGTTTTCGCTGGCGCGGGCAGCCGGGGTGCTGGGTGGAACGGCAAAGCATCTCAAGCGGGGAATTTCGGAGTACTTTCACCAGAACATCCATGTGACGACGAGCGGGTACTTTACCCAGCCTCCGTTCCGGTGCGCGCTGGAGGTGGTGGGGATCGACCGGCTGCTGTACTCGGTGGATTATCCGTTCAGCCTTTGCGAGACGGGGCGGAAATTTCTGGATGAGGTTGAGCTGCCGGAGGAGGAGTTTGCCAAGCTGGTGGGTGGGAATGCCGAGCGATTGCTTGGGGTTTAGAGGTGGCGCGGACCCATTCATCGCCATGAGATTGCGATGAATGGCGCACAGGGATTTAGAGCATGGGATGCTCGAGCTCCGATTCTGTTCAGTCTTTGAGTTTTACTTTTCTGTGGTGCGCTGGCCGGGGTGGTAGAGGCGTTCGGTGTGGGCTCGCTGCTGGTCGGGGTAGAAGAAGACTTCACGGAGGTTGCCTTGGACGTAGCGCTGGGCTTCGTCGTTGAAGTGTGGGCTGGACGGGTGGCCGGATTCGCCTCCGGCGGTGACGGCTACGGCGTGGACGCGGGGACCGAACTCGACGATGGCAACGAAGGAGTTGCCACTGGTGCCGTACCAGCGTTTGGTGCGGGGGTACTGGCGTGCTCCGAAGGAAGCAAGCGAGCCCCAGAGCGAGGAGGTAAAGGGAACGGGAATGGAAGGCTGGGTGTCGGAAAAGGGCTGCTGGATGGCGCCGGTGAGGCGCTGGAAGCGATTGACCTGGCCCCAGGGAACGGAGGTGGAACCGAAGTCGCCGGTGAGGCGTGCGCTGGCGGAGGCAAGGGCGGAGAGGAGGGTGGCTGGTTCGACCCGGGTGGCGATGAAGTCCTCAGAGGGCATGTGGGCTGCGCGGGCAGCAGGGCCGGCGGTTCGCAGGAGTTCTGTGCCCCAGTAGACCGCGAGAGTCGTGGCTGTGGATTCGGCGGACCAGCGGAGGTCCCAGGCGCGGAGGAGGTCGATGGCGGATTTGGGCTCGGTACGGCCAGCGTCGCCGGTCGGCAGGTGGTCGTAGGCGTTGAGCAGCGTGGGGAGGGTGCGGGCGAACCAGGGAAGGTAGGAGTCGAAGGCGGCGTCGTGGAGGAGCCTGGGGGTCCAGCCGGGTTTGGCGGTGTGGTTGGGAAGTTCGAGCAGGAGCATGGCGTGGGTGCCGCGGGCGGACTCGAGGCCCTGTTCGACGTAGGCGGGGTAGGCCGATTGCTTGAGGGAGGAGATGCCGGCACCGTTCCAGGGGGAATCGTTGACGTTGAAGAGGAAGCCGCTCGCGGGGTTTTTGAGTTGGGGGACCTCGGCGAGGGAGAGGTTGCCGTGCCAGTCGGTTTCGGGGTCGGCGCCGTCTACGGGTTGGGTGTAGTCGAATTTGGGGTTGCGGCGGGGGATGAAGTCGCCTTGCCAGTAGGCGATGGTGCCGTCCGCGTCGGCGTAGACGGTGTTATTGGAGGAGTTGGCCATGAGGTTCATGGTGCGTTCGTATTCGGCGTGGGTGTGGGCCTTGGTGCGGAGAAAGGACTGCTCGAGTGCGGCGACGTGGCGCTGCATGAGCTGGATGGAGACCCAGTTGCCGTCCTTGTCGGTGCGGATGACGGGGCCGTGGACGGTGGTATAGGTGGTGAAGGTGCGGGTGGCCAGGCCGGTGGGGGTCTTGTATTTGAGCTCGATTGAGCGCTTGAGGAAAGGCCTGTCCATGTTGCCGTAGGAATAGGTCTGGTTGGGAAAGTGGTCGTGCTCGGTGTACTCGTCGACGGCGTCGACGCCGGAGGAGGTGTGCATCCAGCCGGCTCGCCGGTTGAAGCCCTGGTAGATGAAGAACTGTCCCCAGGTGGAGGCTCCGTACGCGTCGAGGCCGTGGTCGGAGGTCATCTGGAGCTCGGACCGGAAGAAGAAGGAGGTGTGGGGGTTGATGAGGAGCAGGGCGTGACCGTTGCGGGTCTTGGCCGGGGCGATTGCGATTCCGTTCGAGCCGCCGGGCTCGGGTTCGGATTCGGACTGATCAGCCTTGAGTCTTGAGTCGGCGAGTCCTGGGTCTGTCTGCGTGGCGGTGCGGGCCTTGGCGGGGTCGGCGTAGAACTGCTGGAGTGCGCGGAGGTCGACGCGCTCGATGTCGCCGCCGATGGAGCCTTCGGTGAAGGAAAGCGTCATCCAGGGCTCGAAGCGGGTGAGGACGGAGGGATGGACTTCGGGGTGCCGGGCGAGGTAAAAGTTGATGCCGTCCGCCCAGGCGTCCATGAGGGCACGGAGCCAGGGGGGAGATTCGCGGTACTCCTGGCGGAGTTGGACGGGGTCGATGAACAGGCGCTGGCGCAGGTCGGCCCAGAGGGCGGGCTCGCCTTCGGCTTCTGCTGCTCGTCCGAGGGAGGTGAGGTAGTTGGCTTCGATACGGGGGAAATCGTCTTCGCACTGGGCGTAGATGGCGGCGAAGACGGCTTCGGCGTCGGTGTGCCCGTGGACGTGGGCGATGCCCCAGGAGTCGCGCAGGATGGAGGTGCGGGCGGCTTCGGCGTGCCAGCGTGCGCGGTCGGCGGTGGACTGGGCGGTGAGCGGGGCGAGGGACAGGATTTCGCCGAGCAGGAGGGCGGCGTTGCACAGTTTCATGGCAGTACTCCGAAAAGGTAAGCCAGCGAACAAAGGGGGTATCTTTTCTGCCGATGCTCCGAATCTAGCATCGTAGGCGATATGAGAGCGATCGAGATGCGGCGGACTGGCGGGCCCGAGGTGCTGGAGGAGGTGCATCTGCCCGATCCGGTGGCAGGTGCTGGACAGGCGCTGATGCGGATTGAGGCGTCCGGGGTGAACTTTATCGATACCTATTTCCGCGAGGGCCGGTATCCGGCAACGCTTCCGTTGGTTCCGGGACAGGAGGCGGCGGGGACGGTTCTGGCGGTGGGGGATGGGGTGTCGGCGGTGCTCGTGGGTGACCGGGTGGCTTGGTGCGGGGTGCCGGGCACGTATGCGGAGATGGCGGTGGCTCCGGCGGACCGGCTGATCCGGCTACCGGACGGGGTAAGCATGGAGCTGGGGGCGGCGGCCATTTTGCAGGGAATGACGGCGCATTACCTGGTACACAGTACGTTTGTTCCGCAGCATGGGGATACGGTGCTGATCCATGCCGGTGCTGGAGGGACGGGGCTGCTGCTGATCCAGATGGCGAAGCGGCTGGGCGCACGGGTGATTACGACGGTTTCGACCGAGGAGAAGGCGGCGCTGGCTCGGCAGGCCGGGGCGGACGAGGTGGTCTTCTATACGCGGGAGGATCTGGTGGCGCGAGTCAGGGAACTGACGGCCGGAGTTGGGGTGCCGGTGGTGTACGACTCGGTGGGGAAGGATACGTTTGAAGCGTCACTGCAATGCCTTTGCCCGCGGGGGACGCTGGTCCTGTTTGGCGGGGCGAGCGGGGCGGTGCCTCCGTTCGATCTGATCCGGCTTTCGACGATGGGATCGCTGTATGTAACGCGGCCTACGCTGAAGGATTATGTGGCGACCCGGGAGGATTTAGAGGAACGGGCTCGGGATGTCTTTCGGTGGGTGGCTGCGGGAACGTTGAAGGTGAGGATCGGGCATCGGTTTGCGTTGGCGGAGGCGGCGCGGGCCCAGGTGGAGCTGGAAGGCCGGAGGACTACGGGGAAGGTTTTGCTGATTCCTTGAGGATCCGGGTGATGGTCCCACTCATCGCGATCGAGCTGCGATGAATGGGGCACGGGAATGGGTTTCCGGGACGTCCAAGACGTATGCTGGACAGGATGCGTGTTCTGCTTGTGGTGGCGATGCTGGGGTGGGTGGGGACGGCGCGCGCGGTGGTGGTGCATGGGACGGTAACAGGACCTCTGGGACTTCCGGTGCCGGGTGCACGGGTGCAACTGGTGGCGTTGGAAGGCGCGGCGCACTCGGTAGCCGATACCGTCTCCGGGGTGGATGGCGTATATGAGATCCGAACGGAGTTCGCCGGGCGATTTCTTCTGCTGACGTCCTCTGTGTATTATGCGCCGCAGCTTTCGACGGAGTTTTACGGCGGACGCAACGATGTGTTGGAGCGCGGGATCGTGCTGGATCCGCGGGCGATATCCCCGCACGACTCCGAACTGGCTACGGGGTTGCGGGTTCCGTTGGCGCAGCTTGCGGATGCACCGGAGCAGACGTCAGCGATCCGGCTGCTTCCGCGGGCGCTGGTGGCGGGCGAACTGGCTCCGGCGACAGGAAGTTTCCTGCTGGAGCGGGGACAGACGGGACAGGATCGTTCGCTGCTGGTGCGGGGAGGCGGGCCGGAACTGCTGGGCGTGCTGGTCGATGGGGAAGAGGTGAATCCGCTGGGGGGCTCCAAGGGGACGGCGTATCCACTGGGGGCACTGGGTACGACTGGCTTTGCGGCATCCGAAGCGGGTCCGGCGGTGGAGGTGGCGGCGGGGCCGGACCCGTTGGTTCCGCTGCGCTCGGGTGCGGGCGTGGTTGGGCTGCGGACGCCGGAAGCTACGAACTCCCGGCTGGCGCTGGACTACGCGGGCGATGCCGGGAACCTGCATACCTGGCGGGATGAGGTGGAGGTGACCGCGACCCGGCGTCGGGCGGATGTGCTGCTGGCGGCTTCCCGGTTCGATACTTCGAACGCCTTGCCGAACGACCGGTTTCACCTTGGGACGCTGGGGGCGAATGCGGGCTACCATATTTCAGGAAATACAAGCCTGCGGGTGACTGCCCGGCAGCAGGCCGCAACGGGAGCTCTGCCGGTGCCGTACGACCTGGGGCTGACGCCGGTGACCCGGGACGCGCGGCAGGAGACGGTGGGGACGGCGGTCTTTCAGACCAGGACGGCTCGGAACTGGGAGAACGAGTTGGGGTACGGGTTGCTGCGGTCGCGGGAGCAGGCAATTGCGTACGCGAATCCTGCAGGGCGGATGGTGACGGTCACCGGGGCGAACGGGTATGCGGCTTCCGGAACTGCGACGGCGTTTCCGCTTCCGGCTCGGCAGGACTGGGCTACGGAACGGGACGATTTTCATTACAGGACGAGCTATCCGCTGGTTCGGCATGTGACGGGCCTGGCGGAGATCCGCTATGGAGATGAGCGATCAGTCGACCAGACACCAGGGGCGCGGCTCACGGTGGAACGGCAGAATGTGGGTGGGACGGTGGGGCTGGATGCGGAACTCCGGCATCGGGTCTTTGTGCAGGCTTCAGGCGAAGTGACTCATTCCTCGAGTTTTGGGCTGGTTGGAACGCCGCGGGCGGGGGTGACCTTTGTGCCGGTGCTCCCAGTTGGAATCCGGAGATTCCATGGAACGGTGCTGCATGCGACTGTGGCGGGCGGCGTGACGGAGCCGAGTCTGCTGGGGCAGGCGGAGGGAATCGGCGGGTTCGCACGAAGCCGGGTGTTGACGATTTCAATGGACCAGAACCTTTATCGGGAGAAGCTGGTTTTGCGGGCCGGGTACTTTCACAATCAGTTTTCGCATGGGGAGGAGCTTCTGGCGCAGAGCTCGGTGCTTGCAGGAGAGCCGCTGGTGGGAGGCGGGCTGGCGTACCGGACGCAAGGGGCTACGGTGGATCTGCTGTATCAGCCGAGGACGCGATGGCTGGTGCGCGGAACGTACACCTACCTGGCTTCGCTGGTGGAACAATCGGGAGCTTTGGCTGAGGTGAACCCGACGTTTCCGGGGATGCGGATCGGGGCTTTGACGGCGCTTGCGGGGGCTCGTGCCTTTGATCGGCCACCGGGGACAGGTTCGGTTACGGCGGGGTATTCCGGGCGGGGGTGGAGTGGGTGGGTGCAGGGATCGTTCGCCGGGAGGTCGGACGGATCCACCGGGACGGCGCAGACATCGGCGCTGCTGCTGCCCAATCGCGACCTGAACCACGGGTTTGCGCGGCTGGATGCGAACCTGGCTTTCGTGGTGACGCGGCGCGCTTCGGTGTTTGCGCAGGCGGAGAACCTGCTGAACGATCAGCACATCGGGGTGATTGGGTATCCTTCGGTTCCGTTGACGGTGCGGGCAGGGCTGCGCTTTCGGCTGGGTGGCGATTAGGTGATCAGACGGCGCTAGCCGGTGGGAATCTCCGGTTGCAGGAGATGCGTCTAATTGTTGTAAAGAAAGAGGTTTCACCCATGCGCATTCCTTCCCTGTCTGCCGTCGCAATGCTTACCTTGTCAGCGACGATGATTTCCGTTCCGATGGCGCTGGTTGCGCAGTCGGATGAACCGGCGATTTTTACCCAGACCCTGCTGCGGGTCGATGCGAAGGGTTCTCCCATACCGACGCTCGATACAACCAAGATCGAGATCAACGGGAAGCAGACGCCGCTGACGGCGTTGAATCCGGTGCGTCCGAGCGGTTTGCAAATTGCGCTGCTGATCGATGATGGACTGCGGCGCTCGATCGGTGTGCAACTGGCCGACGTTGCGAGCTTTCTGCAGGGACTGCCTCCGGGTACCGAGGTGCTGGTGGGGTATATGACCAACGGCACGGTGCGGGTGGCGGCTCCGTTCAGTACCGACCACACCGCGGCTGCGGCGGCGATACGGCTTCCGTTTGGGATCGCGGGGCTTTCGGCTAGTCCGTATTTCTGCCTGTCGGAGTTTGTGAAGCACTGGCCCGGAAACAACGAGAATGCCGAAGCTGGTCCGCAGACGGGGACCAAGGCACGCGTGGTGATGATGATCACCGATGGGGTGGACCCCTATAACGGATCGACCTCGATCCTGAACCAGGACAGCCCCTATGTTCTGAACGCGATTACGGACTCGCAGCGGGCGGGTGTCCCGGTTTACTCGATCTATTATGGGGATGCCGGGATTCGGGGCGGACGCGCTAACTTCAGCGGCCAGTCCTATCTGCAGCAGGTGGCGGGCGCGACAGGCGGAGAGGCGTTCTACGAGGGGCAGTTCAACCCGGTATCCCTGGTGCCGTATTTCAAGGAGTTCCAGAGGGATATCGCGGAGACCTATGTGGCCAGCTTCAATGCAAGCCCGGACCACGAAGGACATGAACACCTGGTGCAACTGAAGGTGAACTCTACAATTCCTAAGTTGAAGCTGCGTCACGCGGATGTGGTTCGACCGGGAAACCATGAATCACCCGCGGGGCAGTAACGCCCGTTGCGAAGCATAAAAACGACCCCGTGGCCGGTGAGCCACGGGGTCGCTTATTTGCATGGAAGGCTTAGTACATGCCTTCCATGCCACCGCCGCCACCGCCGTGCGAGTGACCGGCAGCTTCCTTTTTCTCCGGAATTTCGGAGATCATGGCTTCTGTGGTGAGCATGAGGCCGGAGATCGACGCTGCGTTCTGGAGCGCGGTGCGGGTGACCTTGGTAGGATCGATGACGCCGGCCGCGACCAGGTCCTCGTAGGCCCCGGTTCCGGCGTTGTAGCCGAAGTTCGGTTCCTTGGAGTCGTGGATTTTGCCGATGACCACCGCGCCTTCTTCGTCGGCGTTCGACACGATCATGCGAAGAGGCTCTTCGATGGCGCGACGGATAATGTTCGCACCGATCTTCTCGTCGCCTTCGAGGGTCTTGATGAGGTCGTCGACGGCCTGCGAGCAGCGGATGAGCGCTACGCCGCCGCCCGGGACGATGCCTTCCTCGACCGCTGCACGGGTGGCGTGCATGGCATCCTCGACGCGGGCCTTCTTTTCCTTCATCTCGGTTTCGGTGGCTGCACCGACCTTGATGACGGCGACTCCGCCGACCAGCTTGGCGAGACGCTCCTGGAGCTTCTCACGGTCGTAGTCAGAGGTGGTCTTGTCGACCTGAGCGCGGATTTCCTTGACTCGCCCGGCGATCTTTTCGTCCTCTCCGCCACCATCAACGATGGTGGTGTTGTCCTTGTCGATGGTGACGCGCTTGGCAGTTCCGAGGTCTTCGAGCTTGACACCTTCGAGCTTGATGCCGAGATCCTCGGTGATGGCCTTGCCGCCGGTGAGGGTGGCGATGTCTTCGAGCATGGCCTTGCGGCGGTCGCCGAAGCCGGGGGCCTTCACAGCCGCTACATTCAGAGTTCCGCGCAACTTGTTGACCACAAGGGTCGCGAGGGCCTCACCGTCCACATCCTCGGCGATGATGACCAGGGGCTTGGCGGTGCGGGCAATCTGCTCAAGCAGGGGAAGCAGATCCTTCATGGAGCTGATTTTCTTCTCATAGATGAGGATATAGGGATTCTCGAGGGCGGCTTCCATGCGCTCGGCGTCGGTGACGAAGTAGGGGCTCAGGTAGCCGCGGTCGAACTGCATGCCTTCGACGACGTCAAGCTGGGTCTCCATGGTGCGGGACTCTTCGACGGTGATAACGCCATCCTTGCCGACCTTGTTCATGGCGGCCGCGATGATGGTGCCGATCTGCGAGTCGGAGTTGGCCGAGATGGTGCCGACCTGGGCAATCATGTCGCCGGAGACGGGCTTGGAGAAGCCGGAAAGCGCTCCGCCCTGGACGACGCCGTGCTCATCGCGCTTGCCGATGATGGCCTCGACGGCCTTATCGATGCCGCGCTTGAGGGCCATGGGATTCGCGCCAGCGGCGACGGTCTTGACGCCTTCGCGATAGATGGCCTGGGCGAGGACGGTGGCTGTGGTGGTTCCATCGCCGGCGACGTCTGACGTCTTGGAGGCGACTTCACGGACCATCTGTGCGCCCATGTTTTCAAGAGCGTCGGAGAGTTCAATCTCCTTGGCGACGGTGACGCCGTCCTTGGTGATGGTGGGCGAGCCGAACTTCTTTTCAATGACGACGTTGCGTCCCTTGGGGCCAAGGGTGACCTTGACGGCGTTGGCAAGGGTATTCACTCCGCGCAGGATCGCCTGGCGGGAATCTTCTCCGTGCAGAATCATTTTTGCCATGATGCGTTTTGCTCCAGTTTGCCGGTAAGCGGCGGGTTAAGGCTTTGGTACTTACGCCGAAGGCGTCCAATACGGCACAAGTGCTACTTGGAGACGATGCCGAGGACTTCTTCTTCGCGCATGATCAGGAGTTCTTCGCCGTCGAGCTTGATTTCGGTTCCGGAGTACTTGCCGAAGAGGATGGTGTCGCCTGCCTTGACATCGAGCGGGAAAACCTTGCCTTCGTCGTTGGACTTGCCCTTGCCGACGGAGACAACCTCACCCTGCTGCGGCTTTTCCTTGGCGGAATCGGGGATGATGATGCCTCCGCGCATGGTCTCGCCTTCTTCTGTGCGGCGGACGAGAATGCGGTCGTGCAATGGTGTAAACGATGTTCCTGCCATACTTTATCTCCTGGATGCTGAGGTGCTTGATTGAGGGTCGGCGGCGTGATTGGCAGTCTGCCCCTTCGATTGCTAACTCTAGACCTGGCAATCGCGCTTGTCAAGCGCCAATGGTGAAATGTGAGTGAATCGTGCGCAGATACCGCGGGCGAAGATTTGGCGTATTTCACTCGACGAAATCCAGCCGCGCACGCTAAGATAGCCGCATGCCCCGTTTGCGCTCGATTCTCGCCTGGTTCCTGCTTGTTCCCTTGACCGTGCTGGCACAGTCGGATCGCCGTGGCCGCAAGTACAAAGCCCCGCCGGAGACCTCGCACATTGAAGTGAATGTGGTTCGCAGCACCAACGCGAAGCCGATTCCAAACGCGGCGGTGATCTTTCATTCGAGCAAGGACGGGAAGGACGAGGGAAACCTGGAGATCAAGACCAACGAGCAGGGCAAGGCGGTGATCGACATTATCGCGCAGGGCTCGGCGGTGGATGTGCAGGTAATCGCAGACGGCTTTGCGAGCTTTGCCAAGACGTATCAGGTGGATGAGCCGACGCGGGAGATCCAGGTGACGATGCTTCCTCCGCGGGCGCAGATTTCGACGTATGTGGACAACTCGGGTAAGGCGTCGACGCGGCAGTGGGGGGTGCAGGAGCCTCCGAAGAACTCGACGCCGCCGGTGATCCAGGCACCGAAGCCAACCAACCAAACGAGTGATCCGGCTTCACTGGCGCCGGTAGACCCGAATGCTACGCCGGGGAACTCGCAGAACCAGCAGACTGGTCCGAAGCCTTCCGGAGTACCTCCGCAGCTGTGACCGAGTCGGAAAACAGTAAACCGCTGGCCGGGAAGGCTGTTCTGGTGACCGGGGCGGCGAAGCGGATCGGGCGGGCTCTGGCGTTGCATTTGGCCGGAGCCGGCGCGAATGTCTGTATCACGTATCGCGGCTCTGCTACCGAAGCTGGGGAGACCGAACGGGAACTCGCGGAGCTTGGAGTCCGGGCGCTGAAGATATTTTGCGATCTCGATGACCCGGAGAGTGTGCGTGCGGCGGCGGCTGAGACGACAGATTCGCTGGGCCGGCTGGATGTGCTGGTCAACAACGCGGGTGCGTTTGCGACCGGGACGCTCGAAACCATGAGCGTAGGTGAGTGGGACGGAATGTTTGCGGCAAACACGCGTGGTCCATTTCTGATGTCGCAGGCGTGTTTTCCCGCGTTGAAGGCTGCCGGGGGTCGGATCATTCATATCGGATCGCTGGGTGGGATCGAGCCGTGGGCGACGCATGCGCACTACTGCACCTCAAAGGCGGCGCTGCATATGCTGTCGAGGACGATGGCGAAGGCGTGGGCTCCGGAGATCAGCGTGAACTGCATTGCGCCGGGGATGATCGTGCAGGGTGAGGTGGGCGCGGCGTACCAGCAATTTGCAGAACGGACTCCGATGAAGCGAAATGGGACCTCCGCGGATGTGGCTGCGGCGGCTTTGTTTTTCGCGACGGCTCCGCAGTTTATTACAGGGCAGCTGCTGGCGGTGGATGGCGGGCTGGGGCTGTAAGGATCGTTTTCGGTTCGCGCGTGACAAGCAAGAGCAAGCAGGTGGACGAATCGTTGTGTTCGCGCGGTTGAATGGTCGCGATTGCGAATATGGGAAAGGATGTCCCTTATGGGACTGATGGTCTAGTCTCGGCGGAATTTCGATTGTCGAGAGCGACTCCGTGCGCGAAGGTAATGGAGCGACAGAGCAAAGGTAACAAGTGGCACATTACGACAATGGCTCTGCGCCGTACGGGCATACCACCTAAGGGAGTTCAAGGGATGCGGATTTTGATCGTGGAAGACGATGCGGCTTTGGGAGTTTTTCTGCAGAAGGGGCTGGCGCTGGAGGGACACGAGGTACGTCTGGTGCAGGATGGCGAGAGCGGGCTGCTGGCTGCGCGGGAAGATGCTCCGGACTTGATGGTCTTGGACCTGAGCCTTCCGCGTATGGACGGGGTGGAGGTGCTGGAGGCTTTGCAGGGCCGGCTTGGTTCGACCTCTGTGCTGGTGCTGACGGGACGAAACGGTGTGGAAAGCCGGGTGAAGTGCCTGAACCTGGGCGCTGACGATTGCCTGGTGAAGCCGTTCTCGTTCAGCGAGCTGACGGCGCGGTGCCGGGCGCTGATGCGTCGGCGCGGGCAGATGACGGATGCAACGCTGAGGCACGGGGCGGTTGAACTGAACCGGATCGAGCGGAAGGTGGTGTGTGCAGGACGTCCGGCGGAGCTGACGGTGAAGGAGTTTGCTCTGCTGGAGTACCTGATGCAGGCCCGCGGACGATGCTGCACGCGGAGCGAGCTGCTGCGCGAGGTGTGGCAGATGAATCCGGATACGGGAACCAACGTGGTGGATGTGTATGTGAACTACCTGCGCAAGAAGCTGGGTCCGATGGCGGACGGTGTGATCGACACGGTGCGTGGCGAAGGATACCGGATGGGGGTGCAGGGAGTACGGAAGCCTGCGGCTTCGGCGGGTCCGCAGGAGGTTCCGGACGGGTTGCAGGGGGCGCTGCGCGGGCCGGGTGCTGGGGTGTTCGGGATGGGAGCGCGGGCCAGTGCGTGACGGCGCTGGGGAGGCGCTGCGGATGATGCGCAGGGGTTTGCACGACCTGGCACAGCCGATGACGGCCCTGCAGTGCCGGCTGTGGCTGGGCACGGTCGAGGAGCCGGGCGAGGGTGGATTTCAGGTGGCAATGGAAGAATCGCTCCGGGAATGCGAACGAATGATCGGGAGCCTGCGGCAATTGCAGGATCAGGTGGAAGCGGCCTTGAGCCGGGAGGGAATATAGATGGCGGCAGGAGCGCAGGTGCTGGGTGGAGTTGGAACAATGCGGTCGGTGGTGCTGGCGAGCGCGGATGGAGCGCTGCGCGAACGTCTGCGGGCGAGCCTTTCCGGGCTACGCTGGGCGGTGCGTGAGGCGGGCGGCGGGGCGGAGGCGATGGCGCTGGTGGAGCGGGAGCGTCCGGAGGCGATGCTGGTGGATGGATGGCTGCCGGACCTGGAGGCGGGCGAGTTTACGACGCAGCTTGGGATGCTGTATCCGGCGATGGACCTGCTGCGGATGGATGGAGGTGTGAGCAAGGGAAGCGGTGCGCGGAGTCCGCGGAGGCATGAGCTGTTGCATGCGATCCGGGAGGCGCAGGAGAGTGGGCCGGCCGAGCCTTCGGTGGCCGTAGTCGCCGAGCAGCCGGAGTCGCGGCGTCCGGTTGCGGCAAGCGAGACGCCGGGGGTGGCGATTGCCGAGATGGTGGGGATAAGCCCGGTGATGCTGGAGCTGGCACGGCTGATCCGGCTAGTGGCCCCGCGGACGGCTACGGTGATGATTGAGGGGGAGACGGGAACGGGGAAAGAGGTGGTGGCCAAGGCGGTGCATCGGCTGAGTGCGCGGGCGGGCAAGCCGTTTGCGGTGCTGAACTGCGCGGCGATTCCGGAGACGCTGCTGGAGGCGGAGCTGTTCGGGCATACGCGCGGGGCATTTACAGGGGCGGTGCATTCACGGACGGGACGGATCGAGGCGGCGCATGGGGGGACGCTGTTTCTGGATGAGATCGGCGAGATGCCGCTGGCGCTGCAGGCCAAGATGCTGCGGTTTCTGGAGTGCGGGGAGCTGCAGCGGGTGGGCGACAATGAAACGTTGCGGGTGGATGTGCGGGTGATCGCGGCGACGCACCAGCCGCTGGAGCAGAGAGCGGAGGAGAAGCTGTTCCGGCTGGACCTTTACCATCGGCTGGCGGTGTTTCCGCTGGAGGTGCCGGCGCTTCGGGAGCGGATGGAGGATCTTCCGCTATTGGTGGCGCACGTGCTGGAACAGATGGGGCGGGAGATGCCGCGGAAATCAATCTCGGCGGAGGCGATGCGGAAGCTGCAGGAATATGCCTGGCCGGGCAACGTTCGGGAGTTGATGCATGTGCTCGAACGCGGAGCGATCCTGGCAGGAGACCGGCCGGAGATCGAGGCAGGGGATGTGCGGCTTCGGCGAAGTCCTCGTTAAGGAGTTCTCAACAGGTTCCATGGGCAGCCGTTCCGGTCTTCGGGACGGCTCTTTTTTGTTGGAGGATGGGAACTGGTTGCGCTGGTAAGAGGAAGCAGAACGCAAAGGAGTCGAAGAAAGGCCGCGCAGGAAATGCGAAGCAGGGCGGCTTGTTAGGTGGCTCTTAGGTTTGGGGCTGGCGGTGTGGCCGGATTCTTGCTTTGGTTCTGGCATGCAGATGAGCGATGTGCTGACGCGATACCTGGACCTGACGGCGGACCAGATGAAGATTACGGCAGGCAACCTGGCGAACGTCGATACGCCTGGATACAAGACGCAAGGGATGGACTTCGACGCGGAGTTTGGGCGGGCGCTCGGAGAAGGCTCGGGCGCGCCGGTGGCGACGGAGGTGGAAGGACTGGTGGCTCGTCCGGATGGGAATACGGTTTCGGTGGATCGTGAGTCGATGATGATGGCCAAGACGCAGATGGAGTTTCGCATGGGCGTGGAGCTGATCAAGCGGGAGTTTGCCGCGACGATGAATGCAATTCATGTGGATAAATAGGAGCGAGTGATGAACCTGTTTGGGGTGATGGATGTGAGTGGGTCTGCGTTGAAGGCGGAGCGTGTGCGGGCCGAGGTTGTGGCGGCGAACATGGCGAACTCGGAGACGACGCGGACGGCCGACGGCGGGCCGTACCGGAGACACCACGTGATCTTTGCCGCGGATGAAGGGAGCTTCAGCGGAGCGATGGCGGCGCAGGGGGTTTCGGTTGCGGGCGTGGTGGAGGATGGGAGCGCACCGCTGCAACGGTATGATCCGGGGCATCCGGATGCGGGCACGGATGGGTTTGTGAATTACCCGGACATCAATCCGCTGACGGAGATGGTGGACCTGATGGGAGCGACGCGAAGTTACGGGATGAACGCTTCGGCGGTGCAGGCGGAGAAGAGCATGGTTTCGAGCTCGCTGGACCTGTTGAAGGCTTAGGTGGGTGGGCCAGGATTTGTGGCTGGCCCCACTCACCGCGATGGTGCTGCGATAAATGGCGCACGGAGAGCGGCTACTAAGAGTTTAGGAGATGGGTATGGTTGGTTTAGGGCAGGTTGCAGGTGCAGCAGCGGCGGCGATTGGTGGAGCGCAGGGTGGGGCGGCAGGTTCGGCGGCGGTTCCGTTTGCTGGCGTGCTGGAGTCGATGATGCAGCAGACGGGTGCGCTGCAGAGCAAGGCGGAGTCGGCGGTGAGCGGACTGCTGAACGGGCAGGGCGTCGAGGTGCACGACGCGATGATCGCCACGCAAAAGGCGGATATGGCGTTTGAGCTGGCGCTTGCGGTGCGGAACAAGGCGGTTGGAGCATACCAGCAGATGATGCAGATGCAGTTTTAGGGATTCGGCGGTGGGTGAGGTGGACCCACTCATCGCGACGAAGCTGCGATGAATGGGGCACGGGTTTGTGACAGGTTTGCGATAGCTGGCTGGGGGTTGAATGGCGGACGCAGGTGCAGTGACGGGAGGAGCACGGGCGCTGGCGGTAGTGAAGCAGGCGCAGGTACGCTTTTCCGGGATGGAGCCTGGGCAGCGGAGATGGCTGATGCTCGGCGCCGGGACCGTGGTGCTGGTGTCGCTGCTGACGCTTTGGTGGACAGGCCGGCCGGACTGGCGCGTGTTGTTTTCCGGGCTGGAAGCGCGGGACATTTCGCAGGTAGAACAGGAGCTGGCGGCGGCGGGAATCCCGTATCAGGGCACGGCGGATGGAACGGGGGTCGAGGTGCCGGTGGAATCGGTGGACAAGGCGCGGATGGATGTGGCGGCGAAGGGGATGCCGCAGACGGGACGGCTGGGGTTTGAGCTGTTCGACAAGCCGAACTGGGTAGGCAGCGAGTTCGATGAGAAGGTGAACTACCAGCGGGCGCTTGAGGGGGAGCTGGAGCATACGATCGGGACGCTGGGCGCGGTGCGTTCGGCGCGGGTTCACCTGGTGTTGCCGCAGGAGACGCTGTTTGCGGGGGAGGCGAAGGCGGCCAAGGCGAGTGTGGTGCTGAAGCTGAAGCGCGCGTCGCTTGGGACGGCGGAGGCGGACGGGATTCGCAACCTGGTGGCGGGGGCGGTGGAAAGCCTGACGCCGGAGCAGGTAACGCTGGTGGATGCGGATGGGCGGGCGAACCTGCAGAAGCCGGGTGCGGCGGGGGAAGGCGATGTGGAGCAGGCGATGGAGGGGAAGCTGGTGTCGATGCTGGAGCCGCTGGCGGGACCGGGAAACGTGCGGGCGACGGTGCATGTGAGCTACGACGAATCGGCCGAGGACCGGCTGGACGAGGTGTATGACCCGGCGGGGTCGGTTCCGCTTTCAATGCAGAAAAGTGCGCAGATGACCGGTGGCGGCGCGGCGCGGGCGGGCGGGATTCCGGGGACGGCGAGCAATACGCCGGCTGCGGCTGCGCCCGGCGCCCTGCAGGGAAGTGCGACGGCGGCGGCGCCGGGAGTTCCGCCGCTGTTGCAGGCTTCGGGCAAGGATGCGCTTCCGGTGTGGCCTTCCGGCACGGGCGGGCCGCAGACCAAGACGGAGGAGACGGGGACGTATGCGGTGTCCAAGCACACGACGCACACGGCGACCGATGCGGGACGGGTGAAGCGGGTGACGGCGGCGGTGGTGGTGAATGATCGTGAGGTCATCGAAGGCGCGGGCAAGCTGATGCATGCGGTATGGAAGCCTCGGTCGGCGGAGGAGATGCGGCGGCTGGAGGGATTGGCGCAGGCGGCGGTGGGGTTCGACGGCAAACGCGGGGACCAGGTGGTGATGGAGAACGTGAGCTTCAGCTCTAACCAGCCGGAGGTGGAACCGGTGGGGCTGGAGCGGGTGACGGGGCAGGTAAAGGGGATGCTGGCGAGTCAGCCGGGGCTTCTGCGGACGGCGATGGTGGGGATTGTGGGCATGGTGCTGGTATGGGCGGTGCTGCGGCCGGCGGTGCGGGCGATGGTGCAGCCGATGCGAATGGAGGCCGCGCAGGTGACGCAGGTGGCGACGGTGGAAAACGCGGCGCTGCCGGCGAGCGTGGAGGCCGCGACGATCGAGGAGCCTGTTCCGCAGAAGGTTGCGAAGAGTCCGATGCGGGATGAGGCGAGGCGCTTGCGTGGTCATGGCGTGGGCGTGTTCGACCAGGTGAACGAACACATCCGGCGCGATCCGCAGCAGAGCACGCGGCTGCTGGAGATGTGGATCGGCGACGACGCGGAGGCGCAGGGATGAGCGGAGGGTCGAAGGGGTATCTGCTGGCGGACAGCGGGCTGGAGGCAAGTGCATTGCCGGGGATTCGCAAGGCGGCGATCCTGGTGATGGCGCTTGGCGAGGAGTCGTCGGCGACGCTGTTCAAGAGCCTGCGCGAAGAGGATGTCGAGCGGGTGACGCAGGAGATTACGCGGCTGGGCGAGGTGCCGGCGGCACAGCTGACGCAGGTGGTGACGGAGTTTTACGGGCTGCTCGAGACTGAGCAGTACGTGGTGCGGGGCGGCCCGAAGTATGCGATGAAGCTGCTGACGGAGGCGTTCGGCGCGGGCAAGGCGGAGGAGATGTTGCAGCAGCTTCAGCAGATCCGGGAGCGTTCGACCGGAGACCTGGCGATGCTGCAAAAGATGGAGCCGCAGCAGCTGAGCAAGTTCCTGGAGAACGAACATCCGCAGACGGTGGCGCTGGTGCTTGCGCATCTGGATGCGAACAAAGGGTCAGCGATGCTGATGCACCTGCAGCCGGCGCTGCGGGTGGAGGCCGTGCGGAGGCTGGCGGAGATGCGGCAATTTTCGCCGGAGATGGCGCAGAAGGTGGCGCTTGTGCTGCATCGGCGCATGGATTCACTGGGAAGCAACGGACGAAAGAACTATGCGGGGTACAAGGCAGTGGCGGACCTGCTGAACCGGCTGGACCAGACCGCGAGCAAGGGGATCCTGGAGGAGATCGAGGCGAAGGAGCCGAAGGTGGCGATCGGGATCCGGACGCTGATGTTTACGTTTGAGGACCTGCTGACGGTGCCGCAGCAGAGCATTCGCGAGCTGGTGGGCGCGGCGGACAAGAAGGTGCTGGCGATGGCGTTGAAGGGCGGACGCGAGAACGTCAAGGCTCACCTGCTGAAGGCGTTGAGCAGCCGCGCGGCGGAGATGCTGAAGGAGGATATGGAGGTGATGGGGCCGGTGCGGAGCCGCGATGTGAGCGCGGCGCAACAGGAGTTGCTGGCGTTGGCGGAGAAGCTGGAAGCGGAAGGCAAGATGATGCTGCGAATGGAGGGAGACAATGACCTGGCTGTTTGAGAAGACGACCGCGCCGGGGTCGATGCCGATGGACCTGCTTGCGGAGGGGCTGTTCGGCTCGCGCACGCGGGAGGCGATTCTGCCGCTGGAGTTTGGTCCGGCGTTTCCGGTAGCGATTCCGGCGGAGGAGTATGTCCCGGAACCGGCAGTCGAGAATGCCGAGGCCGTCGAGGCGCGGGAGCGGGCGCGGCAGGTTCGGGTGATGGTGGATGCGGCGCGCGAAGAGGCTGCGGCCGAGGCACGCGAGTCGCTCGAGGCGGAATGCGCAGCGAAGATCGAGGCTGAGCGGGGTCGCGTGCATTCGGTGCTGGCCTTGTTTGCCGAAGAGCGGGCGCGCTGGTTTCGTCGTGCGGAAGGGGAGCTGGTGGAGCTTGCGCTGGCGATCGCGCGGCGTGTGCTGGACCGCGAGATGAAGACCGATCCGCTGGCCTTGCGGGAGATTGCGCAGGCGGCGGTAAGCCGGGTGCAGGACGAAAGCGGTGTGGTGCTGCGGGTGGCGCCGGCGAGGGTGGCGGACTGGCGCGGGGCGTTCAGCAGCCGGCCGGACCTGGAGGTGATGGGCGATGCAACGGTGGCGGAGGGTGACGTGGTGGTGGATACGACGTTTGGTCGCGTCGAGTTGGGGATCGGGATGCAGCTTGGGGAGGTGGCGGAGCGGCTTGGTGAGATGGTCGGCGGTCCTCGGCGGATTCTGGTGCGGGACCAGGGAAAGTAGCGAACGATGCGGGTGCGGGGGTTGATCTCGGAGCTGGAAAGCCGGCCCACATGGCGATGGACCGGGCGCGTGGTGCAGGCCAACGGGCAGATCGTGGAAAGCGATGGGCCACCCTGCTCGGTGGGGGAGTGCTGCGAGGTGCAGGGCGCGGGAGGTGAGCGGTTCGCGGCGGAGGTGATCGGCTTTCGCGGGCGGCGGGTGCTGGCGATGCCGCTCGATACGACGACGGGAATCCAGTACGGCGACGGGCTGCGCGCGACGGGGCGGCGGCCGGCCGTGGGGATCGGGCAGGAGATGCTGGGGAGGGTGCTGGATGCGCGGGGGGCGCCGCTCGATGGGGGGCCGGCACCGCGGGTCGATGCCGTGTGGCCGCTGGACGGGCACATGCAGGCACCGATGGAACGCGAGCCGATCGAGCATGCGCTCGGAACGGGTGTGCGGGTGGTGGATGGACTGCTGACGGTGGGGCGCGGGCAGCGGGTGGGGATCTTTGGTGGCTCGGGCGTGGGCAAGAGTACGTTGATCGGGATGATGACGCGGGGCACGGCGGCCGACCTGACGGTGGTTGGACTGGTGGGGGAACGGGGACGCGAGGTACGGGAGTTTGTAGAGGATTCGCTGGGCGCCGAAGGGCTTGCGCGTTCGGTGGTGGTGGTTTCGACCAGCGATCAGAGCCCGTTGCTGCGGATGCGGGCGGCGCAGGCGGCGACCACGATCGCGGAGTTCCATGCGCGCCGGGGACGGCATGTGCTGCTTGTGCTCGACAGCCTGACGCGATATGCGATGGCCGCGCGTGAGCTTGGGCTGGCCGCGGGAGAACCGCCGGCAAGCAAGGGCTATACGCCCAGCGTGTTCAGTCTGCTGGCGAAGCTGGTGGAGCGCGCGGGGAACCTTTCCGCGGCGCACGGGGAGGGAAGCATTACGGCGTTCTACACGGTGCTGATGGAAGGCGACGATGAACAGGACCCGATCGTGGATGCGGTGCGGTCGTTTCTGGACGGGCACATTGTGCTGTCGCGCGCGCTGGCCGGTGCGGGGCAGTACCCTCCAATCGATGTGCTTCGATCGTTGAGCCGATTGATGCCGGCGGTGACGACGGCGGCGCACCGGGAAAAGGCGGCGGTGGTGCGTGGGCTGTTGTCGACCTACGCGCAGAACGAGGACCTCATCCGGATCGGCGCGTACAAGCCGGGGGCGGATCGTGAGCTGGATCGGGCCGCGGTGGCCATGCCGGTGCTGCGGTCGTACCTGCAGCAGGGCGCGGCGGACCGGGTGAGCTTTGCGGATGCGACCGAGCGTCTCTTTGGGCTGGCGATCTAATGGCCGGGCTGGAACGGGTGTTAGCGGTGTACCGGATGCTGGAGCGAATGCGCCTGGCAGAAGCGACGATTAGCACGGCCGGGGTGCGGGAGGTTGAAGCGGGGATGGCGGAGGTGAAGGCCGGGCTTGAGGCGGCTCAGAGCAGGCGCAGGACCGGGCTGGATGACGCCGTGGAGCGCACGTGGGCCGAGGTGTGCACGGGCTCGGCGGATGTGATGCTGGGGCGGTTGGAGACGTTGCGAGGCGAACGTGTGCTGGAGCAGGAGCGCACGATGGGCGTGCTGGCCGAGAGCCGGGTGCGCGTGAAGCAAGTCGAAGAGATGCTCCGGGCCGAGGGACTGGAGCGGGTGCAGATGGAAGGAAGGCGCACGCAGGCGGCTGCGGACGATCGATTCGCGGCGCAGCAGTCACTGGGCCTGCGGACCAAGATGAACGCTTTCTAAGCGGTGACCGCGGAAGTTGGCATCGTGCGTGCCCAAAGGAGTGCGGGGGGCGCGAATGATTTCGATGGCGGTGGCGGAGAACAGGAAGCCGGCGGCAGGGGTGCAGGGTGGCGGATCAGTAACGCATCCGAAAGCCTCCGCGAAGGGTCTGGAGCAGGTGAGTTTTCGCACGGAGTGGCAGGAGCAGATGGGACAGGCGGGGCGGCAGCAAGTTGGCGCGGAGGACGAAGGGGAAAGGCAGGAGTGTCCCGTTGCCGGCTCGCCCGAGAAGCAGAAGGTGACTGCCGTTGACAGGACAGATTCGACGCCGTCCGAGGGTTCGCAGGGCGCAGCCACTGTATCGCATGCGGGGAGCAAGGCGGCTCACGCCGCGAAGAATGGTACGGCCGCGGCTGTGGTTTCCAGCAAGGGGACGGTGAAGCAGGCAGGTCCCGATGCGGAGGTGCAGGACGGCGTGCCTCCGTCGACGCTTGGGACGGCCGGCTGCGGAGCCGGCGGTGTGGTCGCCCCGATGTTGCTTCCGGTGCTCTCGGACGGGGCTGGTGCTTCGCCCGTGGCTGCCGGGGTGAAAGGGAAGCCGGCGGCGGTGAAGGCCGTGGCCGGCGCGGTTGGCGCGGGGGAGACGTTCAGCAAGGTTGCGCTGCCGGTTGCCGGGGGAGCGCTGGAGCATGTGGAGTCGTTCGAACGGGGGGCGGATGCTGTGCCGGAGATGCAGAAGACGCTGTTGCCCGATGCGGCTTCAGCCGGCGTGGGAATCGTGCCGGTGGAGCATGGGATTGCACGGATGGCACCGGTGCCGCTGGCCGGGGCCGCGGCGCATGGGTCCGTTGCGGAAGCTTCCGGAGCCAGGGTGGAGACGGCGTATGCCGCGGAGCAGGCCATCGCCGAGCCCGTGGTGTTTGCGAGCCAGGCCGGGGCGCTGGAACTGGGGCTGCACAGCGGCACGCACGGATGGGTCAAGGTGCGGGCCGAGCTGGACTCAGCGACAGGCGAGGTTTCGGCTACGGTGCTTGCGGGCAGCTCGCACGCGGCGACGTCGCTCGATCATGCGTTGCCGGCCATGTCCGCGTTTCTGGATGGGGAGCGGGTGGCGCTGCGATCCATAACGGTGTTACAGGCTGCCGGGGATGCGGCGATGGGGGCGCGGAGCGGAAGTGCGGGCGGCGGAGAGGCCGGAGAACGGAGTTCTGGTGCGCAGGGCGGCTCCCGGAACGAGGAGGCGCAGGAGGATGGAAGTTTAGCGATGTTGATGCCCACGGCGGGCGGATTCGGAGGCGGCAGGAGCGGAGGATGGTTGAGCGTGCTGGCCTAAAGGTTTAGGAGATTTGGAAAGGAAAAGCAAGACAGGAGAGGCACTTATGTCGATGATCGATTTGAATGCGGCGGCTGCGCGGATTTCGCAGTCGCTTTCACCCAACACGGCTGCTTCGGCGGCACAGGCTTCGAGCACTGCGGCGAGCAGCACGGGTTCCTCGGGAACCGGTGTGTCGTCGGCTGATTTTCTGACGCTTCTGGTGACGGAGATGAAGAACCAGGATCCGACGCAGCCTACGGATCCGAACGCGTACATCCAGCAGCTGGTGGGGGTAAACAGCCTGCAGCAGCTGATTGCAATCAACGGAGACCTTACTTCGACCACAAGCACCACGGCCGGGACCCAGACCAATCCTGTCGACGCGGCGTAGGTGCGCGACCGAACCTGAAGAGGAGAGACGATGCCTAATTTTTCGATTGCGCTGACCGGTCTGCAGGCCGACTCGGTTGCGCTGAACAACATCGGCAATAACCTTGCCAATCTGAATACGACGGGGTTCAAAGAGCAGACGACCACGTTTGAGGATTTGTTTTACCAGAATATCGGCACCACGGGCGCGTCCGACAGCCTGCAGGTGGGCGTCGGCACGCGGGTGTCCGGCACGTCCAGCAATTTTGCGCAGGGGAGCCTGACAACGACCAGCAAGGCGACCGACCTGGCGCTGAACGGCAACGGCTTCTTTGTAGTCGATCGGCAGGGGACGCAGTCGTTGACGCGGGCAGGCGACTTCCAGACCGACGCGAGCGGCAACCTGATCACGCAGACTGGCGAAAGCGTGATGGGCTATGCGGTCAAGGGAGGCGCGGCGGATGTGAACGGGGGGCTGATGCCGATCCAGATTCCGCTGGCGGCGACCGAGCCGGCCCGGGCTACGGCGAACGTGGGGCTGACGACCTCGCTTGACGCGACGGCGGCGACGGGCGCGGTGTTTACCTCGCCGGTGACGGTGTACGACTCGCTGGGCACGTCGCACCAGGCGACGATGACCTACACGAAAACCTCGCCCAACAGCTGGAGCTATGGGCTGACGCTGCCGGCTGGCGACGCGACGGGAACGCCGGTGAACAACACGGGGACGTTGTTGTTCGACGCGAGCGGCAAGCTGGTGACGCCGTCGGCGAACCTGAGCGGCGTCACATTTCCCGGAATGGTCGATGGCGCGGCCGACCTGAGCGTGAACCTGAACCTGTTCAGCAGCACGGGAAGCCCGCTGGTGACGCAGACGGCGGGAATCTCGAATACGTCGGCCACGACCCAGGATGGATATGCGGCGGGCGCGTACCAGGGCTTTTCGGTGGACGGGACGGGGTTGATCACGGCGCAGTTCAGCAATGGGCATACCGCGGCAGTAGGCCAGGTGGCGGTGGCGAACGTAGCCAATGTGGAGGGTTTGGCGCGAGCCGGCGGCAACGACTACTCGGCTACGCTGGCCTCCGGTGCGATTCTTTCGGGCGTCGCGGATGTGGATGGACGCGGAGTGATCGAAGGCGAATCGCTGGAGTCTTCGAACGTGGATATTTCGTCTGAGTTCAGCGACCTGATCATTGCGCAGCGTGCGTTCGAGGCGAACTCGAAGACGGTGACGACGTTCGACCAGGTGACCGAGACGGCGATCGGCATGCTGCGTTAGCGAACGTGTACCGGGGCAAGCGGCCGGCGAAGGATGCCGGCCGCTTTTGCTTTGGTGAGCGGGCGCTAATGCTCGAGTGTCCAGCTTTGGCACAGTGCATGCATCCTCTCCAGTCACTATGGCGAATGCAGAAGCAACGATGGGGGAAGCGGCAGCGGGGACTTCGCCCGCGAAGGCTGCCGTTCCGATGATTCCACTTGTGTTGACGGTGTTTCTGGCTGTGCTGCTGGCGGGCGCGGCGATGGGCGGCGCGGCCTGGTGGCTGGCGAAGTCGGGACGGCTCGCACCGGGCGGGGGCGCGGCAAAGGCGGAAACGGTCCAGGCCGCAAAGCCGGCGAGCCCGACGATGCACGAAGTGGTGCTGGACCCACTGCTGGTGAACCTGGCGGATGCCGACGGGCACTGCTATCTGCGCGTGACGATGACGCTTGCGGTGGTGGATGCTCCGGCGGGCAAGGACAGCAAGCCGAAAGAGGAGAAGGCGGAAAAGGGCAAGGCCCTGGTGCCCGAGCATAATGCCGAGATCCGGGACGCGGCGCTGGCGGTGATCGGACGGGAGACAGCGGACACGCTGCTTGCTCCGGATGGAAAGAAGCGGCTGAAGGACGATCTGCGCGCGGCGATCGGCAAGGCGGTGCCGACGATGAATCTGGCCGATCTTTACTTCACAGAATTCCTGGTGCAGCGATGAACGGGGACGAAGCGAGCCTGCAGTTGGTCGCGAAGGAGACTGAGGCGGCGCTGCAGGCGGCAGCGGGGCGGCGCGAGATCCGCGGGAGCCAGCTGCCGGAGCTTGAAGAGCACCCGCAATGGAGCACGCTGTCGCGTCTTCCGCTGCGGGTGACGGTAGGGGTTCCTCTGCCTCGGTTCAAGGTGCGGGACCTGCTTGCGCTGGCCGCCGGGCAGTTCTGCTTGAGCGCGTGGTCGAGCACGACGGATGTCCCGGTTGAGGTGGGCTCGGCGCAGTTGAGCTGGGCCGAGTTCGAGGTGGTGGAGCAGAGGATGGCGGTTCGGCTGACCAGGCTGGCGTGAGGGGGGAACGGCGATGGGATTGCACATGATGGAAAGGCGCGAAGACCAGGCTCCGGCGGCGCTGGGGGGAGTGGCGGGCTGGCTGCTGACGGCATGGCAGACGGTGCGGGCTCGCGGCGGCGAAAGGAAGCGACCGAGGCGTGAGCTGCGCGTAGTGGAATCGCTCGCGATCGGCGGGCGCAAGCAGCTTCTGCTGGTGAGCTGCGCGGGTGAACGCTTTCTGGTGGGCACGGGGTCCGATGGCGTGGGCACGATCGTGCGGGTGCGTCCGGAGACTGCGGCGGCGGGCGTGGCACGCTCGCTCGGGGAGCGGATGTGAAACGACTTATGCTGCTTTGGGTGGGAGTGCTTGGGTGGTGGCTCCTGTGGGTTCCCGCGGTGCATGCCGGCGAGCCGGTGCGGAGGTCCGAGGCGGCCATCGAGGCCAGTGCGAAGCGGATGGTGGAGCGCAGGGCAAAGGCAGCGGCGGAACGGAAGGCGACTCCGGTCCCGACGGCCAAGACGGTTGTGCCCAGGGCTGCGGACCCGGTGGCGGCCGCGCTGAAGGGGGCTCCGGAAGGGCAGACGCCGTGGGCGATCGTGGTAGGGCTTACGCTGCTGACACTTCTACCCGCTCTGCTGCTGGCGATGACGCCGATGGTTCGGTTGCTGGTGGTGTTTCACTTTCTTCGGCAGGCGCTGGGAACACAGACCGCGCCAAGCAACCAGGTGCTGATGGGGCTTGCGCTGGTGATGACGTGGTTTCTGATCTCGCCGGTGCTGACGGAGGTGGAGCAGCAGGCGGTGACGCCGTACCGGCAGGGTGCGATCTCGGGGGAGGTTGCGTTTGCGCGAGGAAGTGCGCCGGTGAAGAGCTACATGCTGAAGTACGCGCGGGAAAAAGACCTCGCCGTGTTTGTCTCCGCGGGGATGGTGGCTCGGCCTCGTACGCGCGAGGAGCTTCCGTTGCAGGTAGTGGTGCCGGCGTACATGTTGAGCGAGCTGAAGGCCGGGTTCCAGATTGGCGCGGTGCTGTTTCTTCCGTTTCTGCTGGTGGACCTGGTGGTCGCGAGCGTGACGACCAGCGTGGGCATGCTGCAGTTGCCTCCCGTGGTGATCTCGACGCCCGTAAAGATTCTCCTTTTCGTCATGGTGGATGGATGGAATCTGCTGGCGGACAAGCTGTTGAAGAGTTTCTAGGGGGAACGGATGGGTCCGGATCAGACCGTGGCTTTAATGCGGCAGCTTCTTGTGCAGGCGATGCTGCTGAGTGCGCCGTTGCTGGTTGCGGCGGCGGCGGTGTCGTTGCTGGTGAGCCTGCTGCAGACGCTGACGAGTGTGCAGGAACAGACTCTGACGGCGGTGCCTCGACTCGTAGTGGTCTTTGTGGTCTGCCTGGTGACGCTGCCCTGGATGGTGCATCGTCTGGTGAGTTACACGACACATCTTTGGACTGATTTCCACCGGTTCCTGGGATGAAGGTTCCCCTTATCGGCGAATGGAGCCAGTACCTGGGCGCGGCAGTGCTGGTGGCGATGCGTTTGAGCTCGCTGATGGTGTTTGCGCCGGTGTTCAGCTCGGCGGCGATCCCGGCACGGGTCAAGGCGGGATTTGTGTTTGCGTGCACGGTGCTGCTGGCGCCTGCGGTCAGTGCGGTAGGCGGCGCGCGCGGGGTGCTGGATGTGCGGAGCATCCTGGGTGAGCTTGGGGTGGGGCTGGTGTTTGGCTTGAGCCTGATGCTCTTGACCGAGTCGCTGTTGTTCGCGGGAACGCTGCTGGGGATGAGTTTTTCGTTTTCGCTGGTGAACCTGCTCGACCCGAACACGCGCGTGGAGACGCCGGTGCTGGGCCAGATGCTTGGCTGGCTGGGCACGCTGGTCATCATCAGCGCCGGGCTGGACCGGGTGCTTCTGTCCGCGCTGGTGCGGAGCTTCTGCGCGGTGCCCGTGGGGACGGCGGTGCTGGCGGCAAGCACTGGGGCGATGCTGGCGCATATGGCCGCGGGAATCTTTCTGGCGGGGCTGCAGTTGGCCGCGCCGGTGATGGCGGCGGCGCTGGTGGTGGAGATGACGGTGAGCCTGACCAGCCGGTTGGCTCCGATGCTTCCGGTGCAGGTGGTGGGTGTGCCGCTGAAGACGTTGAGCTCGTACGTGGTGCTGGCGGGCAGCCTGGCGGTGTGGCCGGGGTGGATCGAGCGGCATTTCGTTTCGCTGCTGGACGACGCGGGCCGGATGCTGGTGAGCCGATGAGCGGAAAAGGGACTGAAGCGGGCACTCCGCAACGCAAGAAAAAGGCTCGTGAGCGAGGCGATGTGGTGCGGAGCCGGGAGCTGTTGAGCGCGGCTTCCATGGCCGCCGGTGTGCTTGTGCTGGGCACGGTGGCGGCGGCGTTTGTGCATGGGTGGCGGGCGGTGCTGGAGGCGAGCCTTAGCTCCGCAGCAGTCGCCGAACCGAATGACAGCGGGCACTGGGTGGATGCCGCGCGGCGCATGCTGGCCCCGGCGCTGGTGCCGGTGGCCGGCGTGATGGCTGCTAGCTTTGCCGCAGCGCTGGCAACCGGCGTTGCGCAGGGAAGCGGGATATCGATTCACCCGAATGCGATCGCGTTCAAGTTCTCCAAGCTGAACCCGGCGACGAATCTGGGCAGCATCTTCAGCCTGCGCGGGGCGACGCGCGTGGTCAAGAGCCTGGTGCCCGGGGCGTTGATGGTGGTGATGGGATGGACGGCGGTCAAGGCGCTGATGGTGCCGATGCCGGTGATGAGCCTGATGCGGCTTCCACATGCGTTCAGCGCGGCGTATGGGCTGGCGCTGGACGCGGCGTGGATCACGCTGGGCTGGAGCGGGCTGGACTACGCGGTGGAATGGATGAGCTGGAACAAGCGCATGAAGATGTCCAAGCAGGAGATCAAGGATGAGATGAAGGAAGCGATGGGGAATCCACAGGTGAAGGGCCGGATCCGGCAGGCGCAGCATGCGATGCGGCGGCGCAAGGTGAAGGCGGATATGAGCCGGGCGAGCGTGGTGATCACGAACCCGACGCACTATGCAGTGGCGCTGGAGTTCTCGTTCGAGACAATGGGCGCGCCCACGGTGCTGGCCAAGGGGCGGGACCTGCATGCGGCGGCGATTCGTGAAGAGGCGCGCTGGGCGGGAGTGCCGATGATTGAGAATCCTCCGCTGGCCCGGAGCCTGTACCGGACGGTGGAACCGGGGCAATCGATTCCATTTGAGCTGTACGCGGCGGTGGCGGGCATCCTGGCGTTTTTGTATCGGCAGAAGGTGGAAGAGCGTGTGCGGGAACAGCGCAGGCGTGAGGCTGCCGCAAGGAACCAGGAGCGAACGGCTAACCCGGGACAAGGTTCCCGCGCAGGAGATCTCCGTTGAAGAAGATGCAGGTGGTGTTGCTTCCGGTTGGCGCGATCAGCATGGTCTTTGTGATGCTGGTGCCGATCCCGGCCGTGGTGCTGGATGTTCTGCTGGCGGCTTCGATCGCGGCCTCGGCGGTGGTGTTTCTGACCGCGGTGCAGGTGCGCAAGGCGGTGGACTTCAGCGTGTTTCCGACGCTTCTGCTGTTGCTGACGCTGTTTCGGCTGAGTCTGAATATTGCGTCGAGCCGAAGAATCCTTCTGCATGGGCATGAGGGGACGCAGGCCGCCGGCGGCGTGATCCAGGCGTTTGGGCAGTTCGTGGTTGGCGGTAATTATGTGGTTGGGTTTGTGCTGTTTCTTGCGCTGATCGCGATCCAGTTCCTGGTGGTGGCGCACGGCGCGGTGCGGACCGCGGAGGTGACGGCGCGGTTTACGCTGGACGCGCTGCCGGGCAAGCAGATGGCGATCGACGCGGACATGAACGCGGGCCTGATCGACGAGCAGGGTGCGCGCAAACGGCGGGAGGCGATTGCGCGGGAAGCGGAGTTTTACGGGTCGATGGACGGCGCGGCGAAGTTCAACCAGCGCGATGCAATGGCAACGATCCTGATTACCGCGATCAATATCGTGGCGGGTATCGTGATCGGCACGGTGCAGCAGGGAGTGGACCTGCCGACGGCGGTGAAGACGTACACGATTCTGACGGTGGGCGATGGGCTGGTGACGCTGATCCCGAGCCTTCTGGTTTCGATTGCGGGCGGCATGATCCTGACGCGTGCTTCGAGCTCGGGCGACCTGGACCAGGAGCTTGGGGCGCAGCTTCTGGGAGGCCGCACGACATTGTGGATCGCGTGCGCGCTGCTGTGCGGGCTGGCGCTGATTCCGGGGCTGCCGAAGTTTGCGTTTCTGCTGGTCGCGGGGGTGCTGGCGTGGCTTGCGCGCAGGGCTCCGGCGCGGGTGGAGCACAAGGAAGAGGTGGTGCTGAGCAAGGCGGAAAAGGCGAAGGCGGCCGAGGCAGCGGGGGCGGGCGGAGAAAACCTGGCGAGCCTGTTGAAGATGGATGAACTGACGCTCGAGATCGGGTTTCAGCTGATTCCGCTGGTGGATGAAAAGCAGGGCGGGCAGATGTTGAACCGGGTGCGCGCGCTGCGGAGGCACTTGGCGACGGAGCTCGGGTTTATTGTGCCTCCGGTGCACATTACCGACAACCTGCGGCTGAAACCGAGGGAATATTGCGTAAGCCTGCGCGGCGTGGAGATTGCACGGTGGCAGATGGAAGGCAACTGCCTGCTGGCGGTGAACGCGGACCCGAAGGCTCGTGCGCTGGCCGGCACGGAAACGCGGGAGCCGGCGTTTGGGGTGGCGGCGAAGTGGATTCAGCCGGGGCTGGAAAATGCGGCGCTGGCGGCGGGCTACAGCGTGGTGGACCAGACGACAGTGATCGGCACACACCTGGGCGAGCTGATCCGGCGCAATGCGCATGAGCTGCTGGGGCGGCAGGAAACCAAGCGTCTGCTGGACAGCATGAACGAGACGCACCCGAAGCTGGTGGAAGAGCTGGTGCCGAAGCTGATGACGTTGGGCGAGGTGCAGAAGGTGCTGCAGCAGCTTTTGCGGGAGCAGGTTTCGATCCGCGACCTGGGCGCGATCCTGGAGGTTCTGGTGGAGGCCGCGCAGGGGTCGAAACAGGTGGTGTTCCTAGTGGAAAGCGTGCGGCAGTCGCTTGGCCGGGGGCTTGTGCGGCCGCTGCTGGATGGGGATGGCGCGCTTCCGGTGATCACGCTCGAAGGCGGGCTGGAGGCGGAACTGCTGCGTACATTCGATCCGGCGCATGCGCCTTTGCTGGGCGATGGCGCGGCGCGTCCGTTGAACCAGGGGGAGTATCTGCGGCGTCTGCTGGAGTCTTTGAAACGCCTAACCGCGAGTGGGTCGGCAATGGCACTGCCCGTGCTCTTATGTCCATCGCCGGCGCGGTATCACTTGCGGCGTTGGCTGGAACCTTTCCTGCCCAAGGTGACTGTGCTTGCGCCGGGAGAGATTCCAGCCGAGGTGCGGGTGCGGAGCCTGGGCACGGTCGGTTAGGGAACGCTAACCGGGATAGAAGAAAGCAGAGTTGCGGGAGGAAGCGGGATGGAGAACTTGGCGGCAGTGATCGGGATGCGAGGGTTCGATATGGAAGCCGGATTGTTGGACGGAGCGGCGGAGGCTGCGGTGACGGCGCTGCCCGCGGTGCCGGCGTACGGCACAAGCGCAGGCGCAGGCAATGTGGCGGACGGAAGCGGGCTCGATGCGCTGTCGGCCGCCGAGCGGGAACAGCTTCTGGTGGAGCATCTGCCGACGGTGCGTTTCCTGGCGCGGCGCATTCACGAGAGGCTTCCGCAGCACGTGGAGCTGGACGACCTGATTTCGGCCGGGATGGTGGGGCTGATCGACGCGTTTTCAAAGTTCGACCACAGCAAAAAGGTGCAGTTCAAGAGCTATGCACAGTTTCGTGTGCGTGGCGCGATCCTGGACAGCCTGCGCACGCTGGACTGGAGCCCGCGCGAGCTGCGCCGCAAAGGCCGCGCAGTGGAAGAAGCGATGCGCGCGGTGACGGTGCGGGTGGGACGCGCGCCGCTCGAGCATGAGATCGCGGCGGAGATGCAGCTTTCGCTTGCCGAGTACCAGACGCTGCTGGGCGAGCTGCGTGGGCTCGAGATCGGCAGCCTGCATATGGAGCGGACCGAGGACTCCGGCGATGAGGAGCTGGCGTACATTCCGGGCGCGCCGGAGGACGATCCGCTGTTTCGCTGCTTGAAAGGCGAGATGAAGCAAAGACTGGCGGATGCGATCGAGGAGCTTCCGGAGAAGGAGCGGCTGGTGCTGACGCTGTACTACTACGAGGAGCTGACGATGAAGGAGATCGGCTTGACGCTCGGCGTGGTGGAGTCGCGGGTATCGCAGATTCACTCGTCGGCCGTGGTTCGGCTGCGGACGGCGCTTGCGGGCCTGCGTCCATCGCATGCGCCAACCACGAAACGCAAGCGGTAGACGCAGACGGCTCGACGTGGACAGTCTCTCGAGACAAGGAGCAGAGGTGGACGGAACAGGTGTCGACCAGCAGCAGCATTCGGATGAGGGGAGCGCGTTTATTGCGCAGGTGCGGGCGAGCGCGATCCGTGATGGCGCGCAGGCTCGCCCGGAAACGGCGGAGCAGTATCACTTCAGCCGGGCGGGACAGATCTCTACCGAGCAGATGCGTGCCATCACGACGGTGAACGACCTGTTTGCGCGCAACCTGATGCATACGGTAGGGGCGTGGCTGCGGACGGAGTTCCAGGTGAACGCGGTGGCCGCGGAGCAGATGAACTTTGAAGAGTGCATGGGACAGGTGGCGGACCCGACATACCTGTGCAGCGTCCGGCTGGAGCCGCTGGGCGCGATCGGCTTGATGGAGGTCGACCTGCGGCTTGCGTCGCCGATCGTAGATCTGCTGCTGGGCGGCACAGGCAAGGCGGAGACGCCGCGGGCGCTGACCGATATCGAGGAGCTGATCCTGGGCTCGGTGGTGCGGCTGGCGGTCAAGGAGCTGAACACGGCGTGGCATCCGGTGGGGCTGCAGTTCACCTTTGAGAAGCGGGCGACGGCGTCGCAGGCCAGCCGCATGATGGCTCCGGGAGAGCGCACGCTGCAGATCCGGTTCGAGGTGCGGATGCCGGAGGCCCAGGGTGTGTTGACGTTGTGCCTGCCGGCGGTGGTGCTGAGTACGATCCTGCGGCGGCTGGTGGAGGAGCGGGATCGTCCGCGGCGGCGCTCGGAGGAGGTGCGGCGTCGGGTGCGGGAGCTGATCGGCGAGGCCAGGGTGGGTGCGGTGCTGCGGACGCCGACGGTACGGCTGCGGGCGTGCGAGATTGCCGGGCTGACACCGGGGATGGTGCTGCGGATCGCGGTGCAGAAGCATATTCCCGCCGAGCTTCGGGTGGGCGGGCTGATGCTGGGCAAGGCGCGGCCGGTGCGGGTCGGGGAACATCGTGGAGCGCGGCTGGAGTTCGGCGCCGTGGAGGGTGGTCTGGATGGATAGGGCACGGGAGGAGGAGGCGATGGACGGGGTCGCGGCGGACGAATTGCAGAAGGCGGTCGGGCTTGGGCTGCTTGAAGACATAGAACTGGAAGCGACGTTGCAGTTCGGCTCCCGCGAGATGTTGCTGGCCGAGGTGCTGGACCTGGGGCCCGGGGATGTTGTCGAGCTGGACCGCCATGTGTCCGAGCCGGTCGACCTGGTCGTGGGCGACCGGATCGTGGCGCGCGGCGAGGTGGTGGTGGTCAGCGGAAATTTTGCGCTGAAGATAACGGAAGTTGCAACGCCGCAACTGCGGCTGGAGAGCATTCGATGCCTTTTCTAGACAAGCAAAGCTGGGGACGGATGGCCGGGGGTCTGCTGCCGATGCGGACGCAGGAGACGGTGCGTCCGGAGACGATGGGGATGGACGAGTTTCGTCCGTCGATGCGGAAACCGGGCGATGCAGCCGATGCGCTGTCGAGGGTGTGCGGCGCGGTGGGCTGCGGAGGAAGCTGGAGCAAGCCGTGGAAGAAGCGGCGGCCGGTGTTTGAAGAGGAGTGGGGATGCAGCGCGCGATGCCTGCAGAGCATGGTGCGGGCGGCTGTGCGGCGCGCTTCGGCCAGCGCGACCGGTGCCATGGAGGACGCGCCACATCGTCATCGCGTGCCGCTAGGGTTGGTGCTGCTGGCGCAGCGTTGGATTACGCATCCGCAGTTGCAGGCCGCGCTCGAGCAGCAGCGGACGGGCGACGGAGGCCGGATCGGCGATCTGCTGGTCCGCAATTATGGGTTGACGGAGGATCGCGTAACCCGCGGGCTGGCGCTGCAGTGGAGCTGCCCGGTGCTGACGCTGGACGGCTTCGAGCCAAGGCGCATGGCGCTGGTAATGCCGGTTCGGCTGTGCGCGGAGTTTGGTCTGATGCCACTGCGAGTCGCGGGCACGGGATTGTTGTATCTGGCTTCGTCCGGGCATATGGATGCCGGCATTGCGCTGGCGGTGGAGCAGATGAGCGGGCTGACTGTGGAGAGCGGGCTGCTGAACGAGTCGGAGATGGATGCGGCGCAGAGCCGGCTCAACGCGGTCCGCGCTGTACCCGAACAGATACGTTCGGCCGCGGATGCGGACGACCTGGTGCAGCAGATGGGCAAGATTCTCGAGCAGAGGCAGCCGGTTGCCTCCCGGCTGGTGCGGGTGCATGGATATTTCTGGCTGCGGCTCTGGCTGGAGCAGGGGGCCCTGAGCGGGACGGGCCGGCTACCCTCGGGAGCCGAGGATATGGAAGATTACCTGTTTACGACCGGGCCGATCATGGCATTCGCTTGATGACGCCGGGCAGCGACAGGAACGACAGGACCGATGCTGAACTTCTGGCTCTGTCAGAACGACCATCGCTCGAGGGGACGTTGCCGTCTGGTTACCCGATGCGCGGCTACTGATTGGCTGGAATGGAAGGTGCTGTTTCGACGGGTTCCGCTTCCGATGTGTCGCGTCCCATGAGGTCTGTTGCGGAAGCGCTGTCTGCACTGGCGTGATCGGAGGTAGAGGAACCAGCCTGCGAGGTCGTGAAGGAGTGTGCGGAGGGCTTGGGAGCGGTGCGCTGCTTGAAAAGACGCGGGCAGGTGGGACCGCGATGGATGTGGGGATTTGCCGCAAACGCCGGGATGGCGGCGATCGAGACCAGGAGAAGACGTGGTGCGAACCGCATAAAGTGGTGACCCCTCGGCTGCAAACCGCTTGCCGTGCGTTTGACGGGCGATTTATGAGCGAGAGTACCCGACGCGAAACTTAAATGCAAGCGCAGGGGATGTCTGGCTGATCGGGCAAATTTCATTACAGAAAGAGAAGGGTCCAGCGCATTGCCAGACCCCTCATTTCTATTACGATTAGCCGCTTACCGCAGGGTTCCGCCGAGGAAGTTATTGCCTCCCGTTTTGCCGGCGCGGGGATCGCGCACGACGAAGACGACGTCATCGCCCGATTTCAGTTTGGCAACCGCTGCACGGAAGCTGGCGTCATCGGTGATGGGTTGACGGTTGATTTCGAGGATGATCAGGCCCTTTCCGACGCCGATCTCATCCGCGAAGGAGCCCGGGGTGACCGAGGAAACCGTGACTCCACCCTGAATGCCCAGCTTGCTGGCAGCGGGGGCCTGGATTGGGGTGACGGTGATACCGAGCTTGGTTTGGCCGGCGTCCGACTCCTGCGGGGCTGACTGATCCTGGTCGGCCGTTCCCAGGTCCGCGTAGACCTTGGCACGGTCGCCGATGGTGACCGTCGCGGTACGCTTCTCTCCTCCGCGCAGGTAGCCAATCTGGACCGAAGAGCCGACGCGCCGTGCGGAGATGTCGTTGACGAGGTCGTCACCATCCTTGATCTGGCGTCCGTCGATGGTAACCAGGATGTCCTCCGGCCGGAGGCCTGCCTTGCTGGCACCTCCGTTGGGCGTAACCGCGCCGACAATGACGCCACCGCCGGTGAAGCCGTACATCCGGCTTACAGCGGAGGACGGGGCAGCCTGGAAGGAGATGCCGATCGAGCCGCGGACGACCTTGTGATCCGGACTGATAAGGTCGTTGTAGACCTTGGCGATGATGTTGGACGGCATGGCGAAGCCGACACCCTCCGAGCCACTCGACCCGGTGTAGATGGCGGTGTTCATGCCTATAACCTTGCCGGTCATATCCACCAGCGGGCCGCCGGAGTTACCGGGATTGATGGCTGCGTCGGTCTGGATGAATCGCTGGAACTGATTAGCCAGACCCTGGGCATTGCGGGAGTCCGGGAGGTCGCGATTCTTAGCCGAGACAATACCGGCTGAAACGGTTTTCGACAGGCCGAAAGGGCTTCCGATGGCGAGAACCCAGTCGCCGACCTGGGCACCGTCGGAGTTGCCGAGTTGCACGGTGGGCAGGGGCTGCCGGGCGTCGATCTTAATGACGGCGATGTCGGTTTCCGTGTCGACGCCGACTACGCGGGCGGGCATCCCCTGGTCCCCTTCATTTTCGTCGCTGGCAAGCTTGACGAAGATGCGGTCGGCCTTGTCGACGACGTGGTTGTTGGTAATGATGTAGCCGCGCGGATCGACGATGTAGCCTGAGCCAAGGGCCTGGCGCTCGCCTCCGCCCTGGCTGTCGTCATCTCCGCCCTGGCCTCCCTGTCCGCCGAAAAAACGGTTAAAAAAGTCCTGCATGTCGCCCTGATCACCGCCCTGGCCGTCCGGATTGACCGGGGAACGGCGGCCGTTGCGCTGGCGGGCACTCTGCTTGGGCAGCGAGATGGTATTGATGTTGACGACCGCGGGGCCGACCTGCTTAACAATTTGCGCGAAGCCGTTGGACAACGTAACGGGGTTCGGGATCACGATCGGCCGGGCGTCCGAACTGTCGGTATGCTGCTGTTCCTTGCCGCTGACGTCACGGGTGAGCACGGACCCGGCGAGAACGCCGACGGTGAGCGTGGTCAGCAGCATGAAGGCCGTGGTGAGGCGGTGCGTTTTGAAGCGCGAAGGCTGTGGCTGTGCGGAAGGTTCCATGGTTCTCTCGATCCTCGTTTTCTTGCTCGGCGCTATCGTTTACTGCTTGTCGCTATCGCTTCCCTGCTTGTCGCTGCTTGACTGAGATGCGTACGGCGGGGCGACGACGCGGACCTATGCTTGCCGATTTGGCGGTATGTGCACAAATGGCCTGCGAAAGTAGCCGTTATACAGAATAGTAGACGCGAACCCCCAGGAAAAGTTCAGGCGGGAATTTCGCGGGCGCGCAGGAGGCCGGGTGCGAATTCAATCAGCACGATGCTGCCGAGGATCAGGACGGCTCCGGCGAGCGTTCGTGTGGAGAGTTGCTCGCCCAGCAGAAGCATGGCGGTGCCAGTGGCGAAGACGGGCTCGAGCGTGAGCAGGACGGCGGTTTCTGTGGCGTGGAGATGCCTTTGTGCGTAGCTCTGGACCGTGAACGCGGCGGCGGTGGACAATATGCCGGTAACGGCGAGCGCGGCGATCAGCCGGGGCGTCCACTGGACGTGCGGAGATTGGAGCGGAAGGGTAAGGAGCATCAGCACGGCGGCGGCGGCGATCTGCACGGAAGCCAGGACGCCGGGCGGTATGCGGGTGGAGATGTGGGCGAGCGTAAGCAGATGCAGAGCGAAGCCGAGCGCGCACACGGCGGTGAGCAGATCGCCGGGCTCGGCGGCGGTGAACGTTTGGGTCCAGCGGGTTCCGGCAGGGGTCGTCAAGAGCGCCAGGCCACAGAAGGCGGTCGCGGAGCCTGCGCCGGTAAGCCATGGGTTGCCGCGGGCGCCGGGCACGCGCAGCGCGGGCAGGCTGCCAAGCACAGGCACGAGCACGACGACCAGCCCGGTGATGAGGGCGGACTTCGCGGCCGAGGTGCGGAGCAGACCAAGAGTCTGGAACTGGTAGCCGATGCCGAGAAACAGGCCGGCCGCCGCCCCGGCCAGAAGCTGAGGACGCGTGATCTTTCGGAGAGCGCGTCTGTTGACCGCGAACAGGATGGCGGACGCGAGAAGCATGCGCAGGAGATTGAACAGCAGGGGAGAGGCATCGGCGAGCGCGGACTTGACGACCACGAAGCTGGCACCCCAGACGATGACGGTGCCGAGCAGAAGCAGGCCAGCCCGGGCGCGTTGGCTGAGGCCGAGGCTCAATCGGTGTCCGGCAGGGTAGATCGTCCGGCGGGCACAGCCGGTGCCGGGGTCGCGAGCGGCTGCGGGGTGGAAAGGAAGACGGTGCGGCCGCCGACAACGGTGCGAAGAACCCTGGTGCCCAGAATCTTTTCAGGGGAGACGGCGGTCAGGTCGCGGTCGAGCACGACGAAGTCTGCCAGGAAGCCGGGCTCGAGGCGGCCCTTAATACGCTCGCGGAACTCGGCAAAGGCTGAGGCCTGGGTATAGGCGTAGAGCGCTTCGCCGATGGGGATGCGCTGCTCGGGGTGGAAGACGGCGGTGCCGGCCTCGTTTTTGCGGGTCACGGCGCTGTAGAGGCCGCGGAAGGGACTGATGGATTCGACCGGGTAGTCCGTGCCAAAGGCGAGCGGGATGCCCCGGTCGAGCATGGAGCGCCAGGCATAGGCATAGCGTGAGCGCTCGGGGCCGATGCGGGCCTCGGCCCACGCCATATCCGTGAGCAGATGCGACGGCTGCATGGAAGCGATGACGCCGAGCTGCTTCATGCGGTCGAAGTCGGCGGGGAGCATGACCTGGGCGTGCTCGATGCGGAGTCGGAGGTCCGCCGGGGTGGGGTCGGGTGCGGGCCGAGAGGTGACGACGTCGGCGTCCGGATGCCTGGGAGCTGGCGGGGCGTCGGCTGGCACGGCGACCTGTTCGGCTGTGCCGAAGGCGTTGAGCGCCATGGTGTTGGCCTGGTCGCCGATGGCGTGGAAGCCGAGCTGGAAGCCGGCGGCGGCGCGCTGGGCGGCCATCTGGTTGAGCTTGTCCTGTTCGTAGCGGGGAATGCCGGAGTTGCCGGGATCGTCCGAGTACGGGTCGGCCAGGGCCGCGGTGCGGGAGCCGAGTGAGCCGTCCATGAATCCTTTGAGCATGGTCAGGTGCAGCACGGGATCGTCCGCCGGGTGGCTGGCGCGACGCTGCTGGAGCACGGGAAGGGGCAGGTTGAAATCGATCCACTCGGCCCAGCGAATCGGCAGCTCACCGCGATGCTCCATCGTCTCAAGCACCAGCCAATCGCCCCATTCGGAGAAGTCCTGGACGCTGGTGACACCGTGGGCGACCGCGTCGGCGATGGCGAGATCGAGCGCCTTGCGACGGGTATCGGAGTCCGGCGGGGGAACCTTGCTGTAGATCAGGGTGATGGCCGGGGTCTCGCGGAGGATGCCGGTAGGCATGCCGTCGACGGCGCGGTCGATTTTGCCTCCGGCGGGGTCTGGCGTGGAGGAGGTGATGCCGGCGGCGGACAACGCGGCAGAGTTGGCGACGACGATGTGGCCGTCGGTCCGGTAGAAGACGGCGGGGTGGGTGCCGGTGACCTTATCGAGGTCGCCGCGGGTGGGCAGCGTGCGCGACGGCCACTTCGTATGGTCCCAGCCGGCACCCAGGATCCACTGCCCGGGGCGGGCGGCGGCGGTGTAGATGCGGATACGCTCCAGCATGTCGGCAAGCGAAGGCGTGCCGTCGAGATCGACGGTAAGCTTCTGCTGTCCGGCGGCGGCCATGTGGACGTGGGCGTCGTTGAAGCCGGGCATGGCGAAGGCACCGTGAAGATCGACGAGCAGGGTCTGGGAGTCGCGCAGCTTCAGGATTTCGTTGTCGGTTCCGATAGCCTGGATTCGGTCGCCCGAGAGCGCGATGGCTGAGACGCGGGACGGGGTGGGCGAGGGGTCCGGGCGCGCGGTGAGATGAGCCCCGGTGAGGATATTTCCGTCGAAGAAGATTGCGCTCGCGGTGGGGTTCTGCGCCGGCAGGTGGGCGGCAGGAACAGCCGCGGAGAGGGCAATCAGGAACAGAACTCGCTGGAGGATCACACAACAAGTGTACCCAAGGGCACGGAGTCATGCGAGGGTTTGGGTGGCGTCCAGCAGAAGCAGCAGGATGCGGCGGAGGGCGATTTCACGTCCGGTGGGATCGTACCACTCGCCCAGCGTGTGAATGCCCCCGCCGGTGCCTCCAGCGGACAGCGCAAGAGCCGGGAGGCCAAGCGCAAGCGGGAGATTGCTGTCGGTCGAACCGAGCCGAAGCTCGGTGCGGAGCTGCAGATGGCGGTCCACGGCGGCGAGGCTTTCGAGCAGAGGGGAAGAGCGTGGAAGCGATGCCGCCGGCCGGTTGCCGATGCGTTCGATCTGCAGCGCGGCGGTGGGGGTGTCGCGCATGGCTGAGGCGACGATTCCCTCAAAGGTGCGATGCACTTCGAGCTCGTGCCGCAGAAGGACGTCAGGGTCGGTCGAGCGCAGGTCGAGCGCGACGGTGGCAGAGGATGGAATGCTGTTGATTGAAAAGCCTCCGGAGATCTGCCCGGGCGAAAAGGTGGTCCGCGGTTCATGGTCGGAGGGCAGACGATTTGCCAGGGCGGTCAGCCCGCGTGCAAGAAGAAGGATGGGGTTGGCGACGTGGCTGTCGGTCCAGGAGTGGCCTCCCGGGCCGGTGACGGTGACGCGCAGGCGCACGCTGCCGAGCGCGCGGTCGACCGCGGTGGCCGTGCCCGCGCCTTCGAGCGCAAGGGCCCCGGCGATGCGTCCGCGGTAAGGTCCCTGTTCGAGCAGATGGCGCATGCCACGAAGGTCGCCTTCACCTTCCTCGCCCACGTTGGCGGCAAAAAGGATGGGCTTTGCGGGTTGCAGCCCGGACGCCTGCATGGCTGCGGCGAGGGCAAGCAGCGCGGTAAGTCCGGCGGCGTTGTCGCAGGCTCCGGGGGCCAGGATGACCGGGCCTTGTTCGCGCGGGGAGGTCGCGGTACCGGGGGGAAAGACCGTGTCCAGATGCGCGGAAAGCAGAACGAGCCGTTCCGCGCCGGCCGTCGCGGAAGAGCCAAGCTCGGCGAGGGCGTTGCCTTCCGCGTCCAGATGGGCATTGGTTAGGCCGAGGGCGGTAAAACGATCGAGAAACCACTGTGCCCGGCGCGCCTCGCCGAAGGGAGGAGCGGGGATGGCGAGCATCTCCAGCTGCCAGGAGCGCAGTTGGGGCTCATGCAGATGCAGCCAGCCGAAGGCCGCGTGGACCGTGCGCCGGCTGGCCAGGCCGGCGATGCGACGGTGCGCTTCGGCCCTGGACCCGGGTGATCCGGGTAGTTCGAAGGACGCGATCAATAGTGCACCTCGACCAGAAACAGGCCGCGTGCCGGCGCGGTCGGTCCGGCCGTGGCGCGGTTGCGGGCGGCGAGAATGCGCGGAACCGACTCGGGATCGGTGCGGCCGGCACCGGCGTCCAGAAAGGTGCCGGCCAGGTTGCGGACCATATGGTGCAGGAAGCCGGAGCCGGTGACGCGGTAGACCAGAAGCTCGTCGCTCTGCGCGTGCCAGGCCGAGCAGAGGATGCGCCGCAGGTTGCCTCGTCCGGGGTTTGATTGACTTCGTTCGGCATGTGGCTGGCCGGGTGCGAGCGAGCGTTCGGCCAGATCGGGGTCCGAGGCGGCAAAGCTGGTGAAGTCGTGTTCGCCCAGCACGTGCGCGGCTGCGCGGTTGGCGCGGCCGAGGTCGACGGGGAAGCGGAAATTGTAGACGTACGGGGCGAGAAACGGGGAGCACAGGCGCTCGGGCGCGCCGGGCACGCCGGGGTTGCGAAGAAAGACGCGGTACTCGTAGGTTTTGGAGATGGCGGAGTGCCTGGCGTGGAAGTTGGCCGGCGCGTGTTCCACTCGTAGCATTCGAATGGACGGGGGAAGCACGCGGTTGAGCGCACGGAGGAGGCGTTCGGGCGGGATGGGCGCCTCGAGCTCGAAGCTGGCGACCTGCCCAAGCGCGTGGACGCCAGTGTCGGTGCGTCCGGAGCCCTGCGGAAGAACGGTTTCTCCGGTGACGCGATGCAGGGCCGCGGCCAAGGTGCCTTGCACGGTGACGAGACCGGGCTGCACCTGCCATCCGTGGAAGGGGCTGCCGTCATAAAGCAGGATGGATCGCCAGAGCTGCACCGTTTCCGACGGTATCACGATCTCTTCTGCTCCCTCCGGCCTGGTCCGAGCAGGGGCCGGCGTGTCGGTTGCTAGAATGAAGCCATCGAGCAGGTTGCCTTCGCACAAGCGTCGATGCGCGGGTGCGCCCCCCATGGAACTACCCGGAAGGAAAATGCGTATGCGGGTGCGGGCTTGAGTTTTCGAGTCCTCCATACGGTGGCAAGCGTCTAGTATGCATTCCGAAGGTTCTGAAGAAAAGTCCGTGGCTGCGCGAGCGGCAGCGAATCGAACAGGTGGAGAGAAGACGTGAGATGGATTGATGTGAAGGCTGCAGCAAGCGTCGGTTTGCTGCTTCTGAGTTCCGGCAGCCCGACCGTTTTCGCGCAGGAGACCACGCCGGCCCAGCAGACCACGCCGGCCCAGCAGCAGGGAAGCCCGGCGGGGATGACGACGCCGGCGCCGGGAGCGGCGAACCCGGGCAGTCCGCAGCAGACGACCCCGCAGCAGACGACCGCGCAGCAGGGTACGGGCCAGACGGGTACGGGCCAGACGGGTTCAGGTCAGACGGGCACGACCGGAGTTCCGGGGCAGAACGGGGCTTCCTCGACCCAGACGAGTTCGCCGTCACAGACCAACGGCGGCAGCCCCACGAATCCGACTGCCCCGGCGGCTCCCAAGCCGGTGCAGAACGACACCACGGGCCAGCCCGGGTTGCCGCAGGCTCCCGCGCCCAGGCCCACCGAACCGTTCGACCTGCGGGATACGGCGAAGAATTACACGCGGCTAAAGCGTCACTCGTTCAAAGACCCGCTGGCTCCGTACACGGCTACCACCGTCCCTCTGCCCCGGCTGGGCAATACGCCTCGGCTGGACGATCTGTTGCAGAACGGCAAGCTGATGTTGAGCCTGGATGACGCGATCACGCTTACGCTCGAGAACAACTACGACATTGCGATCGCGCGGATCAACCTGGACATTGCCGACACCGACATCCTGCGCACCGAATCCGGCCAGATCTTTCGCGGCGTCAGCACCGGCCTGGTCACCAACACCCTGGGAGGCACCACCACCACCATCACCGGCGGCGGAGGCCCCGGTGGCACGACGACTTCTTCGGGCGGCGCGGGTACAGGCGCCAACGGCCTGGTATTGAGCACCAATGGCGGAGGTCCGCTGCCGTATAACTTCGACCCGGTGATTACAGGAACCGCAGAGTTCGAACGCGTCAAGACCGAAGCCAACAGCCAGTTCTCGCTGGGCGGCGAGACCAACACCTATACGGGCGACGTTCACCTGGAGCAGGGCTTCAGTACCGGCACGTTGTTCGACCTGACATTCAACAACACGCGCCAGACGACCAACAACACGCTGACAACCTATTCCCCGCTGCTCGATTCCACCTTCCGCGCGCAGATTACGCAGCACTTGCTGCAGGGCTTTGGGCCGAAGATCAACAAGCGCTTCATCGTGGAAGCGAAGAACAATCGGCGGATTACGAATTCAAGCTTTCGCCAGCAGATCATTTACACCGTGACGCAGGTGGAAAGCATTTACTGGTCGCTGGTGAGCGCGTATGAGGATGAACAGGCCAAGGAGCGTGCGCTGAGCCAGTCGACCTCACTGGCGCTGGACAACCGGAAGCAGCTGCAGATTGGCACGCTGGCGCCGCTCGATGTGGTGAACTCGGATTCGGCGGTGGCAACCGACAAGCAGTCCCTGATCACCTCCAAGTCCAACCTGGAGTACCAGCAGCTGCTGATGAAGCAGGCGATCGCACGCAACCTGAACGACCCTCAGCTGACAGCCGCGCCCGTGATACCGACCGACCGCGTGTCGCTGGACCGTCTGCCTGAGGAGGACATGCAGGTAGAGGATCTGGTCAAGGTCGCCTTCACCAACAATCCGCAGATCGAGCAGGCCGTGATCAACATGGACAATAACAAGATCACGATTCGCGGCGAGAAGAACGGCCTCCTGCCGGTGGTCGATGCGTTCGGCTTTTATGGAGCCAGTGCGCTGGGCGGACATCCCAACCCGGATGTGATCTCGTTGAGCGGGACGCCGAGTGTGCCTCCCACCATCCCGGCCGGATACAACGGCACGCTGGGCGACCTTTTCAGCGGCAAGTACCCGGATTATGCGGTTGGCGTCAACGTCACGATCCCGCTGCGCAACCGCGCCGCCCAGGCCGACCAGGCGCGCTCGCAGATGGAATATCGCCAGTCGCAGATGCGTCTGCAGCAGCTGTACACGCAGATCCGGATCCAGGTCATCAACCAGCAGTATGCGCTGACCAACGACCGCGCCAATGTGGTGGCGGCGCAAACCGCACGCGACTTCAATGCGCAGTCGCTGGACGCCGAGCAGAAGAAGTACAAGCTCGGCGCTTCTACCACGGCCAACGTGCTGGCGCAGGAGCGCACGCTGGCGATCGGGGAGAACAACCTGATCGGCGCGCAGGCCGCCTATGCCAAGGACCGTTCGATCCTGGAGCAGATCCTTTCGACGACGCTGGACAAGTACGGCATTTCGTTGACCGACGCGGCCACCGGAACCGTGACGCAGAAGCCCATGGTGCCGGGTCTGACCGCGCCCCAGCCGCCCGCCCCACCGAAGCCGCTGACCGAGAATCCTCCGCCGCTGCCGCAGTAAGTGGATGGTGGGCTGACACCGAAGATCGCGCTCAGGATTCTGCCGCGGCCTGCTGCATCAGGAACTCCTGCGCGCTAAAAGATTCCCCATCCGGTGATGGACGGAGGTATTCGCCGGAAGGCTCGAGCAACCGGGCTTTGCTGGTGTCGCGCAGGTAAGCTGCGAGGATTTGCTCGCGCAGCCGGGCAGCCAGGGCCGGTTCACGCACAGGAAAGACGACTTCGCAACGCTCGTACAGGTTGCGGGGCATCCAGTCGGCGCTTCCGCAGAAAACCTGCGGCTCGCCTCCGTTCTGGAAATCGAAGATGCGGCTGTGTTCCAGGAACCGGCCCACGATCGACCGGACGCGGACCCGCTCGCTCATCCCCGGCACGCCCGGCCGCAGCGAACACATGCCGCGCACGATCAGGTCAATCTCCACCCCGGCCTCGGACGCCGCGTACAGGGCTTCCACGGTCTTGCCGTCCAGCAGCCCATTCATTTTGGCGACGATGCCCGAAGGCCGTCCGGTCCGCGCATGTTCCGCCTCGCGCTCGATCAGCGCCAGCAGGTCTGTGTTGAGGGTAAGCGGGGCCACCAGCAGCGGACGATATGCCTCGGCATCCGCCTCCGCATCGGCCGTCAGGTAATTGAAGACGGTCTGCACCGCGTGGGTGATCTCGGGATCGGCCGTGAGCAGGCTGATGTCAGTGTAAAAGCGGGCGGTGACGGGATTGTAATTGCCTGTGCCCAGGTGCGCGTAGCGTCGGATCACGCCGTCCGGGTCGCGCCGGACCATGAGGCACAGCTTGCAGTGTGTCTTGAGCCCGACGATGCCGTGCAGCACGCCCACGCCGCTGTCTTCGAGATCCCGCGCCCAGCGGATGTTGGAATCCTCGTCGAAGCGCGCCATTAGCTCCACGACCACCGTGACCTCCTTACCCTGCCCTGCGTCCTGCAGCGAATGGAAGATGGGCGAGTCCTTGCTGGTGCGATAGAGTGTCTGCCGGACGCTGAGCACGCCATGATCCTGCGCGCCGGCGGCGATAAACTGCTGAACGGTTTCGTAGCTGTCGAACGGATGATGCAGCAGCACGTCGCCGGCGAGGATGCGCGCGAACAGGTCCGGATACCTGGGCTCCAGCCGGAACGGCTTGCCCTGAAATTCAGGGTATTTGAGCTCCGGCCGTTGCGACTCCGAGTACAGGTTCATCAGCCGGTACAGGTTGACCGGGCCGTCGGTGGCGAAGACCTGCCACGGGTCTAGCTCGAAGTTGCTGCGCAATCGCTCGACGAGGTCTGCCGAGGCTGTGGCTTCGATCTCCAGTCGAACGGCATCGCCCTTGCGCCGGTTGTGCAGCTCCGTGCGCACGCTTTCGAGCACACTGCGCGACTCCTCTTCCTGCAGATACAGGTTGCTGTTGCGGGTGACGCGAAAGGCGGCCTGGCCAAGCACCTCATAGCCGCGAAACATGGTCTCCACCTGCGATTCGATAAGTTCGTGCAGCAGGATGAAATCCAGTCGGCCGTCCTCGCTGGGCAACCGGACCACACGCGGCAGGCTGCGCGGCACGGTGAGGACGCCGAGCACCTTGCCGGGCCGCGCGCCATTCGGGCCGCGGCGCTTGTGCCGCAGAAGAAGCGCGATGCACAGGGCCTTGTTGAGCACGCGCGGAAACGGATGCGACGGATCGATGGTGACCGGCGTCAGCAGCGGGTCGACCTCGTCGGCATAGAACTGCAGCGCGTTCCGGCGAGCCTTGTCCGACAGCTTGCGCCAGCGAAGCACGCGGACGCCGGCAGAGGCAAGCGCGGGCAGCAGATGGTCGTTCCAGCAGCGATACTGGGCCTGCACAAAACCATGCATCTGGGTGGACAGGCGCTCGAGCCGCTCGGCCCCGGTGAGCCCGCCTTCATCCCGTGCCTGCATGAACGATGTGCTTTCCTCGATGCGCTGGAGAATGCCGGCGACGCGGATTTCTACGAATTCATCCAGGTTGCTGGCCGTGATCGCAAGAAATTTGACGCGTTCGAGCAGTGGATTCGCAGCGTCCTCGGCCTCCTGGAGCACGCGCCCATTGAACTTCAACCAGCTTTCATCGCGGTTGAAGTAGCGCGGCTCGAACGGTTGAGAGGTCTCCGTGGCCGGGCTGCTCAGGGCGCGGACCCGTTTGGCCCCGGCTTTCTTCGGGCCCTTGCTTCCGGAAGCCGCGGGTTTGCGGCCAGTGACCCCGGGGCTGTCGCGCTTCGATGACGTGGGCGGCTTTTCTGGCATGAATTTCAACCTGAGGGTAAATCAATCCGATGAACCGGTCGTAAACCGTTGCGCGCAGCCGATTGAGACGCATTCTGGACGGCTCGCGTACGAACAGGTCTTCCGACGATAACGCCTGGTTGAACTTTCGAAAGCTCCGCTTCCGCTTCTCGGTGGACCGGCCGAAACACCAGGAGTAGCCCCCTTCTGCGATTACCCTAAAACCAATGTCATGCAGGAGAGGAATACTTCCAACGACTTCACGCGTCGACCATGATCGGTGTCGCACCGCTTTCCCTTTTGTAGCCCGCCTCATGCCGGTCTGCAAGTCAAACTTGGACGCACTGACCGTACCATCCGTTGTGCGCTTGCCGTGGCTCTCACGGTGTGAGCGGCGTCGCTACCTGCAGCTGCAACGCAAGCAACTCTCGAATGCCGCCCTCCGCCAGATCCAGCATCCCGTTCAGCTCATTTCGCGAGTAACTGTCCTTTTCTGCGGTAGCCTGCGTCTCCACCAGCCCGCCGGAAGCCAGCATGACAACATTCATATCTACCGTCGCGCGCGAGTCTTCCTCGTAGCAGAGGTCCAGCAGTGTATTCCCGTCGACGATCCCGACCGAGGTCGCCGCGACCATCTGCTTCAGCGGCGTTTGCTTCAGCGTTCCCGCTTCCACCAGCTTGTTCAGCGCCAGCGCCAGCGCCGTGCACGCTCCGGTAATCGCCGCCGTCCGCGTGCCTCCATCGGCCTGCAGCACATCGCAATCCAGTATGACTGTGCGCTCACCCAGCAGGCGCATATCCACCACCGAACGCAGCGAGCGCCCGATCAGCCGCTGAATTTCATGCGTGCGGCCGCCAATCTTGCCTTTTTCCGCCTCGCGCGGAGACCGGGTCAGCGTCGCCCTGGGCAGCATTCCGTATTCGGCCGTTACCCATCCGCGGCCGGAGTTGCGCAGCCAGCCCGGCACGCCGTTCTCGATGGATGCATTGCACAGCACGCGGGTGTTGCCACATTCGATCAGGATTGAGCCTTCTGCAGTGGAAACATAGCCCGGGGTCAGGCGCGTGGGACGAAGCTGGCCGGCTGGCCTGGAGTCTGGACGAAAGAGCATAAGCACCAGTGTATCGGCAGACAGGGAGTATCATCTCGGGAACGGGCGCAGTTGATCAAATTGGAACGCATACCAAAGATTCTTCAGATACGGTATTGTTTTTACACCTCTATGCGGGCAACTCAGAGTTCCACAGCAGCCTCCAGTTCTGCGGCACAGGTACGGCTTCGATCAGCGAGGCGGGTGCAAACGGCAATTCTCGCCCGGGCGGAGTGCCTATGCTGAGCCGTCCGACAGTCCTTGCTCCGGCTGCCGATGCGGCGACGCGCCTGCCCGTTCAGGCCGAAACCGAAATAGCCCGTTTCCCGGCGCTGCACCTCATGGTCGTCGACGATGACGAGCCGGTGCGAGAGGCGTGCGTTGAGATCGCCGCCAACATGGGATTTGCCGTGGTCTCCGCGGGCGACGTGCCCGACGCGCGTGCGATCCTGAAGCACCAGAAGGTCGACGTCATGCTGCTCGATCTCAAGCTTCCGGGCGGCGGCGGTCTCGCCCTGCTGCAAGAGACCAAGAACATGTACCCCGACACCAGCGTCGTCGTTATGACCGCCTTCGCCACCGTCTCAAGCGCCGTCGAGGCCATGCGCATCGGCGCGGGCGACTATCTCACCAAGCCGTTCGCGCTCGAAGAATTGACCGCCATCCTCGGTCGCGCCGGGGAGCGCCGTGACTTCGATCTCGAAACCCGCCGCATCCGCGAAAAGCTCCGCAACCAGCGCGGCGTCGGACACCTGATCGGGCGTTCGCCGGAGATGGAAAAGCTCTACCGCATCATCTCTAAAGTCGCCCATTCCACCCATCCCGTGTTGATTCTCGGGGAAAGCGGCACCGGCAAGGAGATGGTCGCGCGCACGATCCACTACAACGGACCGAACGCCGGCAAGCCCTTCGTTCCTGTCGACTGCGGCAGCCTGGTCCCCACACTCATTGAAAGCGAGCTCTTCGGCTACGTTAAGGGCGCGTTCACCGGCGCGCAGCGCAACAAGGAAGGACTACTTGCCTCGGCCGAAGGCGGCACCGTGCTGCTCGATGAAATCGCCGAGCTTCCGCTGGAGCTGCAGGCCAAGCTACTCCGCGCGCTGCAGGAGAAGGAGATCCGCCCGGTAGGCTCCACGGTGGCGGTACCCATCTCCGCGCGCATCCTTGCCGCGACGAACCGCGACCTACCCTTCATGGTCGAGCAGGGCCGCTTCCGCAAGGATCTCTACTTTCGCCTGAACGTCGTCAACTTGCGCATCCCTCCGCTGCGTGACCGGAAAGAGGATGCTCCTTTGCTTGCGCAGAGTTTTCTTGAACGCGTGCAGCGCGAAACAGGCAGGGCTCACACCTTTTCCGACGACGCCCTGCGCGCCATGATGCAGTATGACTGGCCGGGCAATGTCCGCGAACTCGAAAATGCCATCGAGCGAGCCTGCGCCCTGAGCTCCGGTCCTGTCCTGCACATGGGCGACATGCCTACGCAGTTACAGGAGTTGCGGCTGCACCGCAAAGCCGCCGCCGCGGGCCCGACTTCAGTCGGTTCCACCGCCGAGCCTGAAGCGGTCCCGGTCGTCTCTATTGCGGAACTCGAGCGCCAGGCAATCCTGGGTACTATCCGACACCTGAAAGGGGACAAGCTGATGGCGGCCAAGCTGCTCGGGATCGGCAAGACAACGCTGTATCGCAAGCTTAAGGAGTACGGGGTGGACTAAAGCCGAGGTACGGGGTGCCGCATTCGGACATAAAGCGGCGAAATAGATCAATTGACGGCAAACACGCGTGGCAGCGTTCACAGAGAAGGAGACCAGCCATGAAGGATTGGACGGGAATGGAAGAGATGGGCCGTGATGTGCTGTTGATCACGGAAATGGCAGGCGCGGGCAGTTGCGCCACGGCCCTTGGAGAGCTGCTTGACTGCCAGGTGGAACTCGCCCTTTCCCGCCGGGCCGGCCTGGCCGCGGTGCGAAGGCGTGAGTTCGGCGTGGTTTTGGTTGAAGACACGTTAGCCGAAGCCGACCCCGACTGGGCCGACCAGATGTGGTCCGCCGCCGGGCTCGCCATGCCGCTGCGCATGAACTTCGCCATCAGCGGCACCGCCCGGCTCGCGCGCGAGGTCCGCAACGCGCTCATGCGGCGCGACGGCGAAAAGGCGATCGCCCGACGAGTCGTCATGGCCGAGCTTGAGAACGAGCTGAAAGGTTCCGTTACGGGGCTGCTGCTGCAAAGCGAGCTCGCGTTGCGCGAGGCGGCAGGCTCCGTCCGGCTGGAGCCCAAGTTGCGCAGCGTCGTCGAACTCGCCGGAGAGCTCCAGCAAAGGCTTCGAAGAGCCCACGCCTGAGCCCCCAATGCAGAGCGTTTCCTTTGCGATCCTTTCTTTGTGCTCTTCGCCTTCGGTTGATTGCTCGTTCCGCGCGCCCGGGCCACCTTTGCTATGCTGGCAAACAGAGGTAATGACCGCATGGCGGACGAGTTGTTGAGCGGAAGTGAAGGAACCAACCCCATCGAGCGCCAGGCCCCAGCCCCGGCTGCTGTGCCCGCAGTCCAGGTCTCTGGGCCAAGCGTCAAGATTACCGTGCGGCCCAACGGCCCGTTCCGCGTTGAAGGCGCCATCGCCCTGGTCGATGTCAACGGCCAGGAGTGGGATCTCACCGGCAAGCCCGCCATCTCGCTCTGCCGTTGCGGACTCAGCTCCAAGCGGCCCTTTTGCGATGGGGAACACGGACGCCAGGGATGGAAATGCGACGCTTCGCCCATTCCCGCCGCACCCGTAGCCCAGGGCTGACCCGCGTCTTTTGCGGGCTCCACTGAGCGAACTCTGCGTTCAAGTCGTTACCCGCTCCTTTGAACCCGTCGAACGCCTCCCTCGGAGCCACCATGCGATTTCTCCCGGCAGCCCTCGTCGCCTTCACCCTGGCGTCCTCCGCATACGCACAGGATGCAGCCCTCGGCAGCTATACCGGGCAGTACCGCGAGCCCGGCGGAACCGTCACCTCCGTCTATCTCGACGGCCGAAAGCTGTACGAGGAGACGGCCACCGCACCCAGATATGAGGTCGTCGCCGAGCCCGGGCAGCTCGATACGTTCAACCTCGCCGGCATTCCCTATCGCCTCGTCTTTCTTCGCGACGCCAAAGGCCAGATCAGCAGTCTCAAGGGCGTCGGTCCAAACGGAGAAGTTGTCTTCGCCGCAACCCGTTTCAGCCTCGAAGGCAAACGGCTGAATGCGTACCCCGATTACATCAAGTCGGAGGCCACGATTCCCGTACGCGACGGCGTCACCCTGCACGCAGTTATCATCCGGCCTAAAAATCTGCCTGGGCCGTTTCCCTTCCTTATAGAGCGCACCCCCTACGGCGTCGACAGCTACGTCCCGCAGTCTGTCGTTCGCAGCAAGCCCGAGCTCGCCCTCAGCGGGTATATTTTCGTTTTTGAAGACATCCGCGGGCGCTACGCAAGCGAAGGCCAGTTCGTGATGAACCGCCCCATCGTCAGCCACGCAACTTCAGCCGGGGTCGATGAAACCACCGACACCCGCGACTCCATCGACTGGCTGCTCAAGAACGTTCCCGGCAATTCCGGCAAGGTCGGCGTCTACGGCGTCAGCTACCCCGGCTTCCTCGCGATGATGGCCGGCATCGACGCCCACCCCGCCGTCAAGGCCATCTCCCCCCAGGCCCCCATGACCGACGTCTGGATGGGCGACGATTTCTTTCACAATGGGGCCTTTCGCGAGACATACGGATACGACTACGTCCAGCAGCTTGAAGCGCAGAAGACCGACGCCCGCGTCCAGTCCATTGGCGACACCTACAACTTCTTCCTCGAGCACGTCGACTTCGCCGGAGCCGCCGCATCCGCCGGCATGACGAAGCTCCCCACCGCCGCCCGCTTTCTCAACGAACCCGCCTACACCAAGTTCTGGCGCGACATGGCCGTCGAGAACCGCCTTACCAGGGTCGAAGTCCCCACCCTCGAAGTGGGTGGATGGTGGGATCAGGAGGACATGTGGGGAACCCAGGAGGAGTACCGCAAGCTCCACGCCGTCGACACGAAGCACGAGGTCTTCATGGTGCTCGGCCCGTGGAACCACGGCGGCTGGGGAGGCTCCGGACGCTCGCTCGGCGGCAAGTTCGGCAAGCTTGACTTCGGCCAGCCCACCGGCGACGAGTATCGCAAGTCCATCGAGTTCCCCTTTTTCGAGTTCTACCTCAAAGGCAAGCCCGGCTACGATCTCAAAGGCGTCGCCAGCTTCCGTACGGGCGTCAATAAGTGGGAACGCTATGAAGCCTGGCCGCCGGTAGGTGGATTCAGGAAAGCAACACTTTATCTCGGTAAAGACGAAAGTCTTCGGTATGAGAGTCTCGAAAACGGACAGACATCATTGCAAGTGACGAGTCCGACGCTCGCCACCTACACCGCCGACCCGTCCGACCCCATCCCTTACCGCAACCGTCCCATCCAGGCCACCTACGGCGACGGCTCCTTGTGGCGCACCTGGCTAATAGAAGACCAGCGCTTCCTCGACAACCGCAAGGACATCGCCTCGTTCAAAACCCCCGTCCTCGACCACGACGTAACCGTAACCGGCGACGTCAAAGCCGCCATGCGTCTTGCCACCACCGGCACGGACGGCGACTTTATCGTCAAGCTCCTTGACGTCAGCCCCGACGGCACCGAAACGATGATCGTCGACGAGATCTTCCGCGGCCGCTACCGCGAGTCTTTCGAGACGCCCCACCCCATCCACTCCAACACCCCCGAAGAGTACAACTGGTCCCTCCACGGAGCCGACCATACCTTTCTCAAAGGCCACCGCATGATGGTTTCGGTCCAGTCCAGCTGGTTCCCCCTCTACGACCGCAACCCGCAGACCTTCGTGCCCAACATCATGACCGCCCCGCCCAACGCCTACCGGAAAGCCACCGTCACCATCTACGGCGGAAGCCACCTGGAGTTCCTCTCCCCAACCGGCCAGTCATGATCAAAACCATCAGCACCCGAGAGGTCTACCGAAATCCCTGGACCAGCGTCCGTGAAGATGTCATCGAGCGTTCCAACGGTGCCCGAGGGATCTATGGCGTCATCGATAAAGACCCCGCCTGCATCATCATTCCGCTCGAGCGTACCCCTGCGGGCGACTTCGTCTGGCTTGTCCGCCAGTTTCGCTACACCGTCCTCGGGACCTTCTTCGAGTTTCCCCAGGGAGGCTGGGAGACCGCCGAAATCATTCCCGAAGAACTTGCTCGCGGAGAGCTTCGCGAAGAGACCGGGCTTAGCGCCGCCCGCATGACCCACCTCGCCGATCTCCAGATCGCCTACGGCGTCATGAACCAGCGCCACCATGTCTTCCTCGCTGAAGGGCTAAGCCCCGGCGAAAGCGATCCCGATCCCGAAGAGACTGACATCACCGTCCATCGCGTCGCCGTCTCTGAGTTTGAAGCGATGCTCCTCGACGCTCGTATCATGGACAACTGCACAGCCGCCGCATGGGGCCTGTACCTGGTCTGGCAACGCATCAAAAACCAAGGTGAAGGATGACAGTTTGTCATCCCGAAGCGCTTTGCGTCGCCGTTGACCCGCACTCATGGAAGTATGCTAAAACGAATCGTCCGTACCCCCGGGGTCGTAACTGCTGTCATCCGAGCTGTTATCTGAGCTATCCGAAGAGCTGTCGTAAGACGAGTTGTCATCGTTGTTGCCCCGATCCGCATCCTCCAGCCGGCTTCCAAATGAGTCGTCACGCCGATCCTCCACATCGCGCGACTCATACCCGCCCCGGTCACTCGCATCCCCGTAATAGTTGTTCACCACCTCTTCCCGCGGAGCACCTCCACCGAGATCCCCAAAACCCGACCCAGACCCATATCCGGCATGGTGCCCAAACCCGCTCATCAGGTTCTCGATTCCCTGAAACGCAAACTCCCCGGCTGCTACGCCCGCCGCGGTCTGCATCGCGTTGCGCAGAAATCCTCCCTGCGCCGGCCCGCTAAATCCCTGCTGCGGAGCATACTGCGGCTGCCCATATTGCGGAGCACCATACTGCACCGGCGGCGGAGGCGGTGCGTTGTTCACCGGCGTGTACGGCACCTGCCGCGGCTGGTCGTCGTTCATCCCCAGCAGGTTACCCAGAAAGCTCGTATGCTTCGGCGCCGGCGCGGCAAGCTGCTGCCCCTGAGCCTGCAACTCGACGATCTGCTTTTTCGCCTGGTCCAGCGCATACTGCTGCACCAGCACGGTCTGCGCCAGGATGTACAGCGCATCCGGGTTCCGCGCCAGCGTCCCGTTTAGATACTGTTCCGCTTCCGGGTCCTTGTCGCTCAGTGCCGTCCCGTTCACACGCCCGGTTAAATCCTGCAACATCTGCTGTTCCTGCGGAGTCATCGCGTTCCCTCAAGTCCTGCTGGTTAGATACGTAGCCTGCACCCACTTGTTCACACCTAAGCTTCCGGCGTCTCCCACTGCCCGCTTTTTGCCGAGCGAAACAGCGCATCGATCGCCGCCATTGTGCCCATCGCATCCTCCAGCGACACCGGCACCGGTCCATCCTCCAGGATCGCCCGCGCAAACGCATCCCCCTGCAGCGTGTACTGGTCCACCGCCGCAAAGGTTTCCGCCTCGCCGTCCACCTGGATCACGGTCGGCTCGTCCGGCGGCGTGTTCACCGGCACCTCCACCTCGATCCGCCCCGTGGTCCCAAACGCCTGCAGCCTTTGGAACGGCACAAGCTGCGTACTGCAACTCGCCACCGACTGCCCGGCAGGGAAGTCCAGCAGAAACGAAGTCAGCCGATCGATCCCCATCTTCGGGTCACGGTCGATCAGGGCGATCACCCTCCGCGGCTGCGCGCCATAGAGAAAGGTGGAAAAGTAAACCAGGTAGCACCCGATATCCATCAGCGCCCCACCCCCGGCCGCCACCGAGTTCCGAATGTTGTCCGGCTTCACGTTGTAGTAGCTGAACGCCGACTGCAACAGCCGCAGCGGCCCGATCCGCCCCGCGTCGATCAGCTCCTTCGTCCGTATCCACTGCGGATGCAGCCGCACCATGAACGCCTCGGCGATCTTCACGCCCGTTCGGTCCCTCGCCGCAATCAGCTCCTTCGCCTCGGCGACATCCAGCCCGATCGGCTTTTCGCAAAGAACATGCTTGCCCGCCTCCGCCGCCTTGATCGACCACGGCACATGCAGATCGTTCGGCAGCGGGTTGTACACCGCGTCGATCTCCGGGTCCGCCAGCAGCTCCTCATAACTCCCGTAGCTCTTCGCAATCCCCAGCTCCGCCGCCGCGTCCTTCGCCTTCTCCAGCTTTCGCGAGCTGATCGCCGTTACCTCGCAAAGCTTACACCGCTGCATCGCCGGAATCACCTTCTTCAGGCCGATAGTCGCCGTGGACAACACCCCAAACCGAATCTTCGCCGCCAAGATCCCTCCTGTTGCCTGCTGTCAGCTTGGATGCTGGTCAAGCGCCGCAAAGAGCTCAGGCAGGTCCTTCGTACGCTCCTCCACCACCCCGTCCACGAAGTCGCAGTCCGGATGGAAGGCCGTGTGCAGGTACTCCTCCAAGCTGATTTGCATGGGCCCTGCCGGCGCCGAGCTTAACCTCTCACTGCTCATCACTTCCGGCATCGGTTGCGCCGCCATGGTCGTCTCCCGCAAGCATCCTACACCCGGCTAATTGATCGTCTTCATCCGCCGGCTCATAAAGTCCATCAGCAGGTAGTTTCCAAGCGTTTCCGGAGTTGTGAAGTACGCCTTGCCCCGGCACATCTGGCTTACCTGCTGCACAAACTGCACCAACTGAAAGTCGCTCGCCAGCATGAACGTGTTGATCATGATGTTGGACCGCTTGCACCGCGATACCTCTTCGAGCGTTTCGGAAATTACGAGCGGATCCAGCCCGAACGCGTTCTTGTAGATCCGTCCATCCGGAAGCGTCAGCGCGCTCGGCTTGCCGTCGGTGATCATCACAATCTGCTTCATATCCTTGTTGGACCGCTGCAGCACCCGCTGCGCCACCCGCAGCCCTTCGCGCGTGTTCGTGTAGTGCGGACCCACCTTTACGCGCGGCAGCTGCCCGATCGGAATATGCTCGGCCGAATCGTGAAACAGCACCAGGTCGATCGTGTCGCCCGGGTACTGCGTCCGGATCAGGTGGCTTAGCGCCATGGCGACCCGCTTGGCCGGCGTAAACCGGTCCTCCCCATACAAGATCATGGAGTGCGAACAATCCAGCAGCATCACCGTCGCGCACGAGCTCTGGTAGTCCGACTGCAGCACCTGCAGGTCCGCGTACTCCAGGTTCAGCCGCCCCCCATGCTGGTTGAAGTCTGTACCTTCCCGCGCAAACACGTTCGACAGCGTAGCCGTAATATCCAGCGACAGCGTATCCCCAAACTCATACGGCTTGCTGGATCCATTCGTCTCCACGCCCGCTGCCTCATGTCGCGTGTCATGCCTTCCCAGCGAGCTTTTGCCCAGTGGCCCAAGCAGCTCGCGCAGAGCCTTGTATCCCAGAAAATCCATACCCTTGTCAGTCACTTCAAACCGCGCCGACTCGGTCTGTCCGTCGCCTTCCTCACCCTGCCCCTGCTCCGGCTGCTCGGCGTTGATAAAATTCTGCTCCTGCATCTTCTGGATGATCTGGTCGACCAGCTCTTCTTTCTGCTCCTCGTCCAGCGCCTCGTACTTTTCCTGCGCCTCATCGTCGAACAGCTCGCCAGACTCCAGCGCCTCGCGAATGGCCTCACGCAGGTTCTCCATCGTCTGCTCGCCGTCCAGCGACTGGAACCGGCTCATCGGGTCCTGAAACCCCGAATCCAGCAGAAAATCCGACAGCGCCTGCATCAGGTCCTCGAGCCCAAACGAAGAGGCTAGGTCGCCGGTAAATTTCGTATATTTGATCCGCTTCATGTGGGGCCCCTCGCTCTATTTTAGACGGTCCACTGCCCCACGCGATTCACCCCGTCAACAGCCCACTTCGAAGCGACTCTGCTTGTCAATCCAGAAAGGAACAGGATCCCAACGAAAAGCTGTATCTGCCTCAGCCGCTGTTCGTCTCACCGGATCAGAAATGAAACACAACTCCCGTGTTCACCGTGAACAGTCCCGGCGAGTAGTTGATTCCGCTTTCCCCCGCGCCGGAGAGAAAATAAGCCTTTCCCCCACCCACCTCAACCAGCCGAAGGTCGATAAACGGCAGAAACTTGTAATCTACGCCGCCCAGAATCTCATAAGCCGCAAAGTGATCGGTCTCGGTCGCCCCCGTTGTTTCTCCCAACGCGATCACCGTCCGCGTTCCCAGGTACCCTCCCGAGCCCTGCACATACGGCTTGACCCGCAGAAAGGGAAGCTTCAGCCCCACCTTCACCCCGGCGAGCACCAGGTCCGCCCCGTTCGCTCCCGGTCTGGTTGACCCCCGCAGATCCAGCCCGATATGAATGGGCCCGATCGGCAGCACTCCAAGGGTAGCCCCGCCGCCCACACCCGATGCCCAGAAGCTCGTGTTTGAGTAGCCCGCCGCGGTCGAGCCCGACCCGCCGTTGTGTACACCGGAAACACGCACCGGCGAGTACGTCCCATACACCGAGACGATCTGCGCCTGTGCAGCGCACGTCATCACGGAAAACAGCACGGCAAGTGAGGAGCGGAACAGGCAAGCACGCATCGTGAGAAGAGAATAAAAGCTCTCTCGCTCCGGGTAAACCCGTCCACGCGAGAGGTTCCTTCGGCGTTACGTCCGGCGCACGCGAACCTGAAACGTACTTGGACTCGAAAACCCGAAACTAAGCAGCTGCCGACTTTGTCGCGGCTCTAGCGAACCGGCGGATCGCTCCATCCGCAAGGCTAACTCCTCGCGGATGCTCGAACTGAAAGGTCTATGGGCCGGCCCGGACCGAACCCGCGCATGAGCACGCGCAGGAGGCGAGAGTTCACGCTCTTCCTCCGGTAGCGTTTCCGGCCGAACGGAGAAGACCCCGTGCTCCGCACCCGACACCGTAGCCTGCTGCGAAGGCCGCCCACGCAGGGCGAAGCTGGCGAGGTCGGAAAAACTGGACTCCGGCTGGGCAGGAGCAGGGGAAGGCCAACTCTGAATCTCAAACACGCCGGCGGCGATAAAGGCGATCAGAACAAGCGCAGGGTGAATTCGCATTAAAGGACCTCATCGGCTGAAATCGCCATGAAATGAAGGTAACCGCCAGCGAGGTTACCTGCTCTTCCACTTGTGTGGGACCACGGTACAACTCCGCCTCTCGACCACCGTGGTTTCGGAGGTCTGCTCAGCCATACGCCGCAACCAGCAAAGACGGCAGGGTGCCGACAATATCGATCCGCGCAACGTCGCTCGCGACCGTCAACATCCAGATATGCTTGCACTGCCAGGAACAGATCATGGCACCCTACCCGCGTTAGAGATTTGCTTTGCGAAGAGCGTGCCTCGGATCTCGTTGGCGGTGTTCCGGTATGCGTCGGTACGGAGAAGAGGAGCTGCAACCAACGACTGCGTGCGTCCAAACGGTCGCGAAACACGGCCGTAGCGAAGACCACGCAGTCGTGATGGGGGCTGGTGTGGGAGTGCGCTGATCGGTCTAAGCGTAAGAGGACATGAAACAGCGTGAGTGCCGCGGAGGTGAGGGCAACCAGCGCAATAACGCGAGCGGCAGAATCTTCAGGTCGGTGTTTCATAGCCTCGGGGATCGACTCCGCAGAAGCTGCGGTGAAGGGATTGCGATCGACTTCGCCTTTGACAGAACGTTTCCTTATGCCGCTTCCTGCACCGGCTCCAATGTCTTGCTGAACCACGGATACATGAGAGGCAGAACGTACAAGGTAAGGACCGTCGCGGTGATGAGCCCGCCGATGACCACCGTTGCCAGAGGGCGTTCCACTTCCGAGCCTCTGGAGCTTGAGAGTGCCATTGGGATGAAGCCGAGGCTGGCCACGAGCGCAGTAATGAGTACAGGCCGAAGGCGGTCGGCTGCCCCCTGGTGGATCGCCTCGGCAACATCCTTTCCTGCTTTACGAAGCGCATTGATGTGGCTGACCATGACGACTCCGTTGAGCACGGCGATGCCAAACAGGGCAATGAACCCGACGCACGCGGAAAGGTTCAGATTGATACCCCGCAGCCAGAGCGCCGCCACGCCGCCGACGAGCGCAAGCGGCACGATGCTAAGGATAAGAAACATCTGCTTCGCGTTCTTGAAGGTGGCATAGAGCAGCGCGGAGATGATCAGCAGAGAAACCGGGAAGACGATGAGCAGACGCTGCTGGGCGCGTTGCTGATTCTCGTACTGCCCGCCCCATTCCAAGCGATAGCCTGGTGGAAGTGGCAGCCTGGCGGCAATGGCGGCCCTGCAATCCTTCACGAAGCTGCCGAGGTCTCGTCCACTGACGTTGCTCATGACTACGGCACGACGTTGCGCCTGTTCACGGTTGATAAGGATGGGGCCGCCCACTGTCGTGATCTCGGCGAGTTGATCGAGACGCACGAGTTCTCCTTGTGGAGTCTTGATTTCCAAAGAGCGAAGCCGCTCCGGATCGTTGCGGAGACTTGCCGGCAGGCGGATCGCGATAGGAAAGCGCTCCTCGCCGAGCAGCATTTCGGAGAGCTGCTTCGAGCCGTACAGTGTCTCGACGACTTCCTGAATGTCGGACACGTTGACGCCATAGCGTGCGGCGGCGCGGCGGTCGATACGTATTTGCAACTCCTGCGCGCCGGAGATGATTTCCATTTGGGTCTCAGCGGCGCCCTGCACATCAGACAGAATCTTCTCCGCGCTGTGGGCCATCTGCTCCAGCGTATCCAGGTTCTCGCCGAAGATCTTGAGCGCTACGTCGCCGCGTGTGCCGGTGATAGTTTCATCCATCCGCATTTGCATGGGTTGTGTAATCTCGTACGTCACCCCAGGAATCTTGTCGAGCGACTTCTGCAAGTCATCAGTGAATTGCTGCTTGCTCTTTGCGTTTGCGTTCTGGAGCTTTGGGGTAAAGCTGAGGTACGAGTCCGACTCATATTCGCCCATGGCTTCGGTCGCCAGGTCCGGCCGTCCGAGCTTGGTGACGATGCTGGTGACACCGGCCTTTGCCTTGATGGTCTTCTCGATCTCGTTACCGATGGACACCGACTCGCTCAGCGCAATGCCTGGAAGCCGTTTCGAGGTCACGACCATCGACCCTTCATCGAGGGTTGGCATGAATTCAGTTCCGATGAACTTCAGCGAACCCAGGGCGACGACGATCAAGACGAGAGAAATGATGAGAATGAGTTTGCGATGCCGCTCGCTTTTGCCCAGCGACCGACTGTACGCATCCCGCAAACGGTCGAACCAGTTAGGCCTGGGTATGTCTTTTCCCTGACCTGCCGCTGCGAGAACTTTTGCCCTGTGTCGCAGCGCCACGGTGCATAGGGTCGGAACGACGAAGAGTGCGAGCAGCAGCGAGCCGGCAAGCGCCGAAACGACAGTGACCGCCATGGGGCGAAACATGCGACCTTCAAGACTCTGCAGCGTGAGCACAGGGAGATAGACCGCAATGATGATGAGCACGCCAAAGATGACAGGCCGCGCAACTTCGTGGGCAGCCTCGCGCACAACTTCCAGAACGGGTTTTCCCGCGCCGCCTTTCTCCAGCCGGTGCATGCAGTTCTCGGTCATCACGACGGAGCCGTCGACGATAGTGCCGAAGTCGATCGCGCCCAGGCTCATCAGGTTGACCGAGATGCCGAAGAGGTCCATCCCGATGAAACCGAAGAGTAGTGAGAGTGGAATCGTGATGCCGACCACGAGAGCGGCGCGCCAGTCACCCAGGAAGATCAGCAGGATGACAACGACCAGCACCGCTGCTTCGATGAGGTTTCGCCGCACGGTCGCGGTGGTCGCGTCAATCACGTCCGACTGGTCATAGAAAGGGATGATCTTTGCGCCATTGGGCAGCTTCAGGCCGGCGATTTTGTCTTTTATTTGCTTGATGATCTTCTGACCGTTTTCCCCGCGCAGGATGATGACCATCCCTGAGACGGTCTCGCCTTGCCCGTTGCGCATGACGGCTCCATGGCGAGGTAGCGGTGCAGTCTGGATGGTGGCGACCTGCTTGAGCAGTACGGGAATGCTGTTGGTCGTCGACACTACGATGTTGCCAAGGTCCTCGATGCTTTCGGCGCGGCCGATCCCGCGAACGGTGTACTGCTGCTCGGCGTGTTCGATGTAGCTGCCGCCGAAGTTGGCATTGTTGTTCGTAACGGCTGTGACGACATCGTGCAGGGTCAGCCCGAAGCGGCGCAGGTTTTCCGGGTCGACCTCCACCGTATACTGCTTCGTTTCACCGCCCCAGGAGTTGATTTCACTCACACCTGGCACGGTAAGCAGTGCATAGCGGATCACCCAGTCATGCAGAGTTTTCACTTGCATGAGCGACATCTTCGGTGCAGACACGGTGTACTGGTACACCTCGCCAAAAGCTGTGGACATGGGGTTCATCTGTGGCTGCAGACCTGCAGGGATACGGCTCTGCACCTGTACAAGTCGCTCGGCAACAAGCTGCCGTACAAGGTACTTGTCCATCGAGTCATCGAAGATGATCGTGACCATCGAAAGGTCGAGCTTAGAAGTCGAGCGGACCATCTGCAGCTTCGGCATACCCATCATGGAAGTTTCGATGGGATAGGTGACGAGTTGTTCTACCTCGACCGGAGACATGCCCGGGCATTGCACGGTGACGACCACCTGGTTGTTGGTCAGGTCCGGAAAAGCCTCCAGCGGAAGGTGCAGCATGACTGTGATCCCGCCGATGAGGAGCACCACCAGCAGCGCGACGACCAGCCATCGGTTGGAAAGGAAGAAGTCGATGAGCTTGCGCATAGCTAACCGTCCCCCATGGTGCCCCTGAGCATTTCGGATTTCACCATGAAAGCGCCGTTGACGACGATGCGGTCGCCGGGACGGAGGCCCTCGACGATCTCCGCCTTGCCCATGGAGCGGGTGCCCACATTGACTGTGCGCGCCTGGAACGTCTCGCCATCCGGGGTAACGAACACGACGGGCATACCGTTGATGTTCTGCAGCGCATCTTCGGGAACAAAGACGGCGTCTCTGGTTGCGGGCTCTGCAAGATGAGCGGAGACAAACATGCCGGGGCGAAGTTTTATGCCGGGGTTCGGCACGACGACACGCACGGGAACTGTGCGGGTCTCAAGGGCCAGGGTGTCGCCCAGCATGGCAACTCGGCCGTAAAAGACCTGATCCGGAAAGCCGGACGTGACCACATCCGCAGCGGCGCCAGGGTGGATGAGCGAAAGGTCCTGCTGATTGACAGCCGCAGTGACCCAGATGGTCGATAGATTGGAAATATCGAAAGCAACAAAGCCTGTATCAACCACCTGTCCCACACTGATGTTGCGCGCGATGACGACTCCGTCGATCGGCGAACGAATGGGAATGAGCTCACGGTCGTACAGGTTGTTGGGGTTGAGTGATTCGGGGGAGACCTGCAGGAGTTCTGACAGATGCTCCCGTTCCATGTGGATGCTTGCTTCGGCATCGGTCAGCATTTTCTGCGCCTGGAGGACCTCCTGGTCGGAACGCTGCGACTCCTCGAGCGAAGCGGCCTGGATGGAGTACAGGTGGTGATATCTCTCCTGCGCCTGTTTCGCGAATACGACTGCGCCGCGCTGCCGGTCTGCGTCGGCATACGCCTCTACGAGCGCTCCGACGGTCTCGTGCACCATGTGACTATGCAGACTGCCGAGTACCTGTCCCCGCCGCACAGCAGCGCCGGGGAGCACGTTGATGGAGGTAATTCGGCCGTCCGCGATCGTTCCAAGATGCGAGCTGTGTTGCTCGTCCAGCGCGACCACGCCGGCTACCGAGAGCTGCCGCGGCGTGCGCTGAATGAGAACGTAGGCTGTGTGAATGCCCGCTCGTTGCTGGTCCGCGACAGGAATCTTTACAATGTCGTTTGCGTGCGCTCCGCCCTTGGCGGACTTGTCCGGCTGGTCCTGGGTGCTCGAAGCGGAAGAGTCGGCCTTGTCGGAAGACGACTTGCCCGTCGAGCTTGTGTCACCAGGCTTTTTGGAGCAGCCCGCGAGACCACAGGCAACAAGCAGGATAGGAAGCGAAAGCTTGAGGCGCGTCATGGATGTACCCCATAGGCTAGTTGGAGACGCAAACCTGCCTGCTGAAGATCGGCAAGAGTGTGCAGAGCACTTACCTCGACGTCGAAGGCCGTTCGCTCCGCGTCGAGATAGCGAAGCAGGTCCACCCCACCGGAATGGTAAGCATCGTCCATGATGACGAGGTTCTCTTGTGCACGCGCTCGCATGTCGGGCAGGATGTTGCGGACGACTTCCTGCTGGTGCGTATAGGCTTCCTGTGCAGCGGCCACGTCCGCGCTCACTGAAAGCTCCAACTGCCGATACCGGTCATTGGCGAGCCGAAGGTTGGCTTCCGTCCTGGCGACCTCGCCCTGATTGCGATTGCGGAACGCCAGTGGGAGCTGCAGGTTTGTGTAAATGGTGTTGTCTCCGGAGTTGCGCTTGTAACCTCCCAGCAGATCCAGGTCGGGTACACCGATGGAGCGCTGGAGTTTTACCTCTGCTTGCGCGGCCGCCACAGCTTCACGTGCGACGGCCACATCGGCTCTGGCAGCGAGCACAGCCGCGACACTTTCGGTCTTTATGGGAACGAAGGAATCGAGTGAGTCTGAAAGCTCCACGTTCTGATCTGCGGGCCGTCCCATTTGCCGAAATAGTTCGATGTGCGCAAGAACGACCTCGCGGCGAGCCGCTTCAAGCGCCAGCAGCAGGCGGTCGCGCTCTATCTGTATGCGAATGAGGTCAACTCCCCGCATGGCACCGGCGTCTACCCGAGCCTTGTTGTAGCGCACGATCTCGTCAACAGCGTGCATATCCTGTTCGAGCTGTCTGACAATCTCGACGCTGGCCACTGCCGACCAGTACGCAGCAGCAACTCGTCCGGCGATCTGCTGGGTCATCAGAAGACGCTCGGCTTCCGCCTGTCTGACATTGGTCCTGGCGACGTCAAGCCGCCTTCCTCGCTTGCCGCCAAGCTCGAAGAGTTGTCCCAGGTAGGCGTAGTCCTCGGTCGCGTTTGGAAAAGTGAAGTTGTTGGCCCAGGGCCGCAGGTCCTCGGACTGGAGGTAGAGTCGAGGGTTCGGCCGCAAACCCGCTTGCAAGACCAAACCCCGCGCGGCGTCGACCTGATCCTGTCCTTCGTTCGCCTGGGGACTGCTTTCGGATTGCTGTATCGCGTTGTGAAGGCTCAGAGAAGTGTGTTCCGACCGTGTCTGCCCCGCCGCGACCGTGCCGGCGACTGCTGAAAACGCCAAGCTCAGCAATAGCCTGCGGCTCCGCCGCTTGCCGCAGAACGGCTTCTCGACTTTTCGGGTGGCACCTTGGATCTTGAACTCCTGAGGATCTGACGTGTTGGGAAGAGCTAAATGCAGGAAGCATGCCAAAGCTTCTTAGGAAATCCCGAACACTTCACCGTTTTCGATCCTGTCGCAGTTTTCAGGGTGTTCGAATTTTCATACTACCGTACGATCATTCAAATGGTCATACTAGTCCTGGTCCAAGTGTCCGTGCAATGTGAGGGAAAGCAGTTGGCAATGTGATTGCATTCTGGAGCAGCAGGGACCAGGAGAACCGCCACGAACGATCTGAACCACATCCGCTTTCAGCAGGGCGCTTCTCAGCGTGGTGCCATCGCTCTGATCAATCTCGCGGCTCTCGTCACTTTTCGTGGCGGTTGAGCTTGGGTTTCGTCTTTCAATTTCCGACTCTTCGCGCAATAATCCTGGCGGTCGTCACTGCGTTCCTTTTTCGGTCCGGTGAACTCCTGCTCTCCCGCAGCCCCCATCTGCTGACTCGACCTGCCTGCTCCACCAAACGTGTCGAGCAGCCCGAATTTCCCGAGGAGTTCAACCTTCGAGTATTGCTGGCCGACTGGGAACGAGAGGCGATCGAGCAGACGCTCGGCAGAATGAAGGGTGGCAAAGCGGAGGCCGCTCGCAGGCTGGGACTTTCAAGAAGGGGCATCACTTACAAGCTTGCAAATCTGGACTTCTTCTGCATCGCCTGATGAGGAGCCGTCATGACCTCGAAAAGCAACGCCAGCCTCCTGCAGCTTCTGGAAGAAAACTGGCAGCCGGAAATAGAGGGGTCTTGTCTCAATTGCGCTCTCGCAATCGGAGACCGAGCCGCGTCGGCGAAATGCCTGGGAGGGCTGCAGCTGCGGAACGACGCCAGGACAGCGTTGGTCGGGATTTCGGAAGTTGGTGCAATCGCCATGCCGGCAGCCTGGCGTCGCTTGCCGGAGCACTCGTCATGCAGACCACGGAAGGCGCACAATCAGTGCAGGCCAATCAAAAGGGAGAGGTGTCGGATGGAAATAACCTGGACGCATGGCGGCCCAACTTTTCTTGCAAGTTTCCTCGCGGCCATGGTCGAGGCAGTAGAAGCCCTGACCGTTATCCTTGCGGTAGGGAGCGTACGCGGCTGGAGCGGGGCGCTGAGTGGATGTGCGACGGCGATCGCGGTTCTCCTTGCACTGGTGGCGGTTCTCGGAAGGGCACTGACTCGAGTGCCGCTGCACACGTTGCAGACAGTGATTGGGGCGTTGTTGCTTCTCTTTGGCCTTCGTTGGTTGCGCAAGGCCATCCTCAGATCTGCCGGACGGATTGCCCTCCATGATGAAGAAGCTGCTTTTACGAAAAATGTGGTCTCGATGCAAGGCGCAGCCACAGTCCAGGGTTGGGACCGGATCGCTTTCGCAGCTGCTTTTCAGATCGTCATGTTGGAAGGTACAGAGGTCGTCTTCATCGTGATAGGGGTCAGTGCAGGGGGCCTCGGCCTGCTTTTGCCGGCAAGCCTGGGAGCCATCGCCGCCCTGCTGTTAGTGACTGCTTTGGGTGCGGCACTTCGTCGCCCTCTTGCCCGCATTCCCGAGAACACTTTGAAGTTTGCCGTGGGAATACTCCTCTCCTGCTTCGGGACATTCTGGGTGGGTGAAGGCCTTGGACTGGGTTGGCCCGGTGACGACTGGTCGATCCTCGCCGTTTTCGCCGGATATCTTGTCGTTGCGCTTTCCCTTGTAGCGCTATGCCGTAAACATGTGAACACCGGCGTCCAGTCTGATCAATAGGAGTCTCCAGATGAGGTGGATTAGAACAATATTTCATGAAGTATTCGGCTTGTTTGTGGATGACGGAAGCTTCGCGCTTGCGATCCTCGTCTGGCTTGTGGCTGTCAGGTTACTCATCACGCATCTTATTCTCGCCGCTCGCTGGAGCGGATTCCTTCTCTTCGGGGGTTTGGCAGTCATCCTGGTTGAAAGTGCCCTGCGCGCTTCGCGAGAATCAGCGAGGTGACACGATGCGGGTCCTGATTGTGGAGGATGAACCACGCCTCGGCGAGAACATTGCCCAGGCGCTGCGCGAAGCGGCAGGATATGCGGTTGATCTCGCACAGGATGGGGAGGAGGCGCTTCTTTTATGCCAGACGGGTGCCTACGATCTGCTTGTGCTCGACCTGATGATTCCCAAAGTGGACGGCCGTGGTGTTCTCAAGCGATTGCGAGGGCAACGAGACGCAACTCCGACGCTCGTTCTCACGGCGGTCAGCGACACGGTGACGACCATTGAATTGCTGAATGCGGGCGCGGACGACTACATGACCAAGCCTTTCGATCTAGGCGAACTGATTGCGCGGGCGAGAGCGCTGATTCGTCGAGGCAAGGGGGCATCGCATGCCGTGCTGCGCTTTGGCATGCTTCAGCTCGATACCGCGGAGCAAACTGTAACGAGCGCGGGCGAGAAGGCTGACCTGTCGCCGACGGAATACCGAATTTTGGAATACCTGATGCATCGGCCGCGCGTGATCGTCTCCAAGCGGGAGCTGCTGGAGCACTTGTACGACTTCACCTGGCAGCATCATTCGAATGTGATCGAGGCTCATATGTCGAACCTTCGCAAGAAGCTTCGTCTGACCACATCGGTCATCCTGCTGGAGACACTGCGAGGGCGCGGATACCGGCTCGTGGCGGAAGGAGTAGAGCCTCAATGAGAATGACCTCGTTGACGCGACGGATGGTGTCGGTTGTACTTCTGGCAGAGTTGATCTGTGCGTTGGTGTTCTCCGGCACGGCGATCCTGCATGAACACCAAACTCGCTTGCATGCGCTCGACGTGGTGCTGCAAGGCCGCTCAGACTCCCTGCTGGGTGCGATTCAGGACGCGGAGGACCCGGACGACAACGTTGCGATCGATCCGGCTGAGTTGCCTCTACCGTCCAGGGACGTATATGCCGTTTACAGCTTGGGTGGCGGACGGCTTGGGGCCTCACAGGATGCACCGGAAAGCCTGGTGACGCGCAGGAAAGATGGCTTCTTCGATATAACTCAGGCGGGCAGCTCATATCGCGTCTACCAGCGGGAAGCGATGCGGGTTATCGACCGGGCTGAGCACCCGGGGACCGGGCTGAAGCGTCCCGTGACCATACTTTACGCGACCAGCATGGAGCATTTGTGGCGTGAGGTGTTCGAAGCGGCGCGATATTCCGTTGTTCTAAGCCTGCTGCTGTTAACGGCCACCGCCCTGCTAATGGTCGTGCTGATGCAAAAAGTTCTGCAGCCCATCAACGATCTTGCGGCAAGGGCTGAAGCAGTTTCGGTAACGTCCCTGAACTTCGAGCCGCCTGCCTCAGCACTGCAAACAAAGGAACTGCTACCCCTGACTGAAGCCCTGACGGTGGCGATTGGAGGACTTAGGCAGGCGCTCGAACATGAGAAACGTTTCGTAAGCGATGCTTCCCACGAGTTGAAGACAGCCGTTGCGGTCATGCGCTCCAGCCTGCAAGTATTGATGTTGCGGCCACGCTCACAGGCGGAGTACACGCTTGGGCTGAACCGGCTGCTTGAGGACAACGGCAGGGTAGAAGACTTGATCGCACGCATGCTGACGCTGGCGCGCGTGGAATCGAACCCGCCGGCCGGGTATCCGGGTGTCAGTTTATCCGACACGACAAGAGACACGCTCGAAAGGCTGCGAAACCTGGCCAGCGTACACCAGGTTGACCTGATCTGCCGTGTCGAGCAGACGGGCGAGGTAGGCACCACGCCTGAAAGGCTCGAAATGCTGGTTTCGAACCTCGTTGTCAACGCGCTGCAGCACAGTGCGCCTGGAACATCGGTCGACGTGAAAGTAACCAGCGAAGCCGGGCGCGCGGTATTGCGAGTGAGCGACCGTGGACAGGGAATTGGAGAAGAAGCATTGCCTCACCTGTTCGAACGCTTCTACCGCGAGGATAGTTCCAGGAGCCGCGCCACTGGAGGCACAGGACTTGGGTTGGCCATCTGCAAGGCCATCGTGGATGCTGCCGGCGGGAAGATCTGGATCGAGAGCGCACCGGGCGTTGGGACCAGCGTCACGGTATCCTTCAGCAAGGCTTAAGCTGGTGACGCGAGACTAAGTGCGCGGCAGAAGCCGCTCACCTCAGGAGATTCTATGCCCAGCTCAGTTTCCCGCTCCAAGCTATACCGCGCAGCCGCCCTCGTCACCCTGTCTTCTGCGATTGCAGTTGCGCAGCAGCCCTACAAGGTATTGGACCACTGGAAGATTGGAGGCATAGGCGGCTGGGATTACTTGCTGGCGGACCCTGCAGCTCACTTGCTGTATCTTACCCATGGCCCAAGAGTTGAGGTCGTCGACACAAGCACCGGTAAGGCTGTGGGTGCTATCACTGGAATGAAAGGCACCCACGGTATCGCGCTGAACCCGGACGGAAAAGTGGGATACGTGAGCGACGGCGGCGGGAACGCAGTCGTGGTTTTCGACCGCACGACTTTCGCGACGCTTGCGACGGTGCCCGCTGGTACCAATCCCGACGGAATCGCGTATGAGCCGGTGACAAAGTCGGTGTGGGCTTTCAACGGTCGCAGCAAGAACGTCAGTGTGGTGGATGCAGGATCTCGCACCGTCGTCGCCACAATCGATCTACCCGGAAAGCCGGAGTTTCCGCAGGCGGACGGAAAAGGCAACGTTTTCGTGAATATCGAAGACAAAAACGTAGTCGTCAAACTGGACGCGTCTTCCAGGAAACTTGTGGAGACATATCCGTTGTCCAGTTGTGATTCGCCCTCCGGACTAGCTTACGATGCCGGCCATCAGCGTCTTTTTGCGGTGTGCGAGGGCAAGAAGATGGCGGTTTTGGATACTGCGACCGGCAAGCAGTTAGCAACCGCCTCCATCGGCGACGGGCCTGACGCGGCAGGATACGATGAGAAGGACCAACTTGCGTTCAGCTCGAATGGTGATGGCTCCTTGAGTGTGGTGGATGCAGCGCATGGGTATAAGACGACTGAAATGTTGCCGACGCAACAGGGCGCGCGGACGATGGCCTACGACTCGGGCACCGACCGGGTGTACCTGGTTGCGGCGCAGTTTGGACCTCGTCCAGAGGCTACGACCACAAACCCGCGGCCACGCCCTTCAATCATTCCGGATAGCTTCACGGTGATCGTGGTTGGCCGCAAATAGAGTCGCCGCTCTACCCGTACGGCCCGTGCTTATGCGGGCCGTTGCTTTTCCCTTACGGTGTCTGCGGGGTGGGCGCATGATGGCGGGTGAGCAAGTAATACGTGACCGGCGTGACCACGAGGCTGAGCAGCATGGAAATCGCCACGCCTCCGATGACCGCGATTGCGAGCGGCTGCAACATCTGCGAGCCGGCACCCAGGGCCAGCGCGAGTGGAAGCATGCCTGTCACGGCCGCCAGGGCAGTCATCAGGATAGGCCGCAGGCGGCGCTGCGCGGCCATCATCATGGCTTCGCGCGCATCCTGACCTTCCGCCCGGTAGCGCTCGTCGGCGTCGAGCAGGAGAATGCCGTTCTTCGCGACGATGCCGATCACCATGATCAGACCCATGAATGACGCCACATTAAAGCTGGTGCCGGTAATCAGCAACGCGAACACGACGCCTCCGATGGAGAGCACGGAGGAAATGAGGATTGAAAAGGGCGCGGCGAAGTTGCGGAACTCTGTGAGCAAAACGCCAAACACCAACGCAAGAGCAAGAAGTAGCACACGGAAGAGGTCGGCGAACGATTTCTGTTGCTCCTGGTAGGTACCGCCGTACTCGACGCGCACGCTGGCGGGCAGGTGCATCGCGTCTACCCGCGCCTTTACCTGCCTGATAGCGGTACCCAGGTCGGACCCTTCCAGGCGCGCCGTGACGACCACGAGGCGTTGCAGGTTCTCGCGACGAATCTCATTCTGCGGCGGCAGTTGCGTGATCGTGGTCATCGAACCCAAAGAGGCGGTGTGGCCTGACGCGCTATTGAAGACGGTGTCGCGTATCGTATCGAGCGACTTCCGGCTCGCGTCGTCCAGGCGTATACGGATCGTGTACGGCCGGCCGTTTGCAATGAGTGGCTCATTGATCGTGAGACCATCGAGGACAGCGGTGGCATCTTCTGCAATTTCCGTGGGCGTGAAGCCCAGCCTCCCGGCCAGGACAGGGTCAACGGCGAAGTTGGTGGCGGGTCCGCTGATCGTGTTATCGATCCCGTTCTCGACGTCTACCACTCCGGAAATCTTCTTGATTTCTTCGGCAATGCGCGGCCCCAGGTCGTTCAGGAGCTGTGGGTCTTGGGTAAAGAGCTTGATCTGAATTGGCTGTGGTGCGTTTGAAAGATCCCCGATGTTGTCTTGCAGGACCTGGGTAAACTCCACGTCCAGTTCAGGCTCGGTACTCTTGACCTTTCTCCGAACCTCCGCCATGACCTCGTCGATCGAACGGCTGCGTTTGTCGTTCAACCGGACGGTGAAGTCGCCATAGTTCGATTCGGTGACCGCTGCCAAGCCCATCTGCAGGCCGGTGCGGCGACTCGTCGCATTGACCTCGGGCGTGTTGCGGAGGATCTTTTCCACCCGAGCAAGGACGTCGTTTGCTGAAGCGATGGAGCTTCCGGCGGGCATGACGTAGTCGAGGATGAAGGCACCCTCATCCATCTCTGGCAGTAGGTCCGAGCCCAGTCCGCGATAGGCAGAAAAGGTGGCCGTGATTAGGACAAGAGAGACGAGTCCAAGCCAAAGCGGACGGCTCAGATACCAGGAGAGCACCTCACGATGCGCTGCAAGGATGCGCCCCAGCACCTTGCCAGGTATGGGATGTTTCAACTGAGGCTTCCGCTCTCGACGTTCAGACTGGGGCTGCTCTTTCAGCAACACCAGCGCGAGCGAGGGCGTCCACGTGACGGCAAGCAGAAGAGAGGTCAGCAGCGCCACCGCCATCGTAATGGCAAGCGCGCGAAAGAAGCTTCCCGTCACGCCAGTTACCACGACCAGCGGCAGAAACACGACAACCGGAGTAATGGTCGATCCGACCAGGGGACGGGCGATTTCTTGCAGTGCCTTACGGACGGAGTCGACGCGGTTCTCTCCGGAATCCCGGTGCAGGACTATATTTTCGACAACGACGATGGCGTCGTCGATAACGAGCCCGATCGCTGCGGCAAGCCCGCCAAGCGTCATCAGGTTAAAACTCTGACCGATCAGCCAAAGAACGAGCACGGTCGCGGCCACGGTGACGGGAATTACCAGGCCGGCAATCAGCGATGAGCGCCAATCGCGAAGAAAAAGGAACAGCACGAGGCAAGCCAGGACAAGACCTATCAGGATGGCATCGCGCACACTACGGATACTTTCGCGCACCAGCGTGGACTGGTCGTAAAAGGATTCCAGACGCACACCCGCGGGCAGCTTGGTGCGCAGCTGTTTCACTTCGGCTGCGACAGCATCGGCGACGGCGACCGTATTGCTGCTGGGCTGGCGAGTCAGGTTCAGCAGCACGGCTGGTTTGCCGTCGGCGGTCACTGCGGTAAAGACTGGCATGGTCGCGGGGACCACCGCAGCAATATCTCCGACACGCACTGGAGCGCCGCCAATGGTCGTCTTCACGCTAAGCTGCTTCAGGCCGTCAATATCGTGCGCCTGCGCACCCACCAGCGCGAGGACAAGCTGGTGGTCTTGCATGTAGAGGCCTGGAGAGTCGATGATGTCCGATACCTGAATGGCGTTGGTGAGGTCGAGAAGGGTGACGCCAGATGCCTGCATTCGCGCCATGTTTGGAATAATGTGGAACTCCGGCACCTGTCCACCCTGCACGGTCACGGTGCTCACCCCTGCGATGCGGTTCAGGGGCGGCTTCAGGTCGTAGGTGGCGAGTTCCCAAAGCTGACTTTGCGAAACAGTGTCGGAGGTGAGGCGATAGCCCAGAATGGGAAAGGTCGCGAACGTGAGGCGATTGGTCGTCAGCTTCGCTGTGGCAGGCAGAGATTGCTGCACCCTCCCGAGTGCGGCATCGACGAGCTGCAGCGTCTGGAACATGTTGACGTTCCAGTCGAAGAAGAGGCTTACCTCCGCCGAGCCACGGCTGGTGGTAGACCAGACCGTGACCAGGCCTGGGACACTGTTCACCGCATCTTCGATCGGCTTGGTGATGGTGACCTGCATTTGCTCAACCGGCATGACGCCGTTGTCGACACCGATCACTACGCGCGGAAAGTTGGTTTCCGGAAAAACTGAAATGGGGACGCGGAAGAAGCCGTAAATCCCCGCCGCGGTCACCGCCAGGGCAAGGAAGAAGATGGTCCTGAGCGAGCGTTCCAGCCAGAAGCCCGGCGCCGCGGCTGTACTTTTCTGGGTGCCCATCAATCCTTGTCCTCGGTCTTGCCATTGGCGTCGCTTGTGCCAAGTGTGAGCTTGGTTCCTTCGTCGAGACCATACCCACCATCGATCACGACATTGTCGCCGGGCAAGAGACCATGCGTGATCTGCACCTTTTTTGCCGTACGGATTCCTGTCTTCACGGGACGCTTGTGCGCCAGGCCATCGACTCCAGCGACCATCAGATAGACCCCACCGTCCTCAGCCGGCAGCAAAGCCGCTGGAGGTACCTGCAAGGCATTCTGCAGAGTAATCCCGCGGATCACAACGTGTGCTGCGGTGCCAACCTTGAAGCGTCCGGTGGGGTTCGGCAACTTCAACCAGACCTCTACTGTGGTCGATCCGGCGTCGGTCGTGGGGCTGATGAAAGAAACTGTGGCCGCAACCGACTCCTCGACGCCTGACACCTCAACCTCCGCAGTGCCGCCTATCTTGAGCTGCTGCGTTACCGATTGTGCCAGGTGCAGCTTGGCGAGCAGGGAAGACGTGTCCATGATGGTCAGGATTGGTGTGCCTGCGGTTGCGGTCTCGCCCACAAACAGCGGACGCTCCGTAACGATGCCGTCCATCGGACTGCGCAGACTTGCGTACGAAACCTGGGCCTCCGCGCTTGCATACTTGCCTTTCGCAGAGGCAAGCTGTCCTTCAGCGGACTGCGCCGTCGTTGCTCCAATGGTCTTGCGAACCGTTTGCAGATGCTTCAAGGCAAGATCGTACGCGGTTCTCGCCTGCACAGAGGCAGCATACGCAGTGTCCGCGTCACGACCAGCAAGGGCACCTTGCTGCACCAATCGCTTCCGTTCTTCAGAGATCCCTGTGGCAACGTCCGCAGCTGCCCGCGTTTGTTCTACATCCAGCTCAGCCTTCTGCAGATCCTCCGGAATCGTGGCCTGGGTCGCCGCCGTGTAAGAGGCCTGCGCTGTAGTCAGGTTCCCTTTGCTGTCGAGTGCCTGTCCTTGCAGATCGCGATCTTCAAGCGTGATCAACAACTGGCCTCGGTGAACATGTGCTCCACGCTGTACATATTCGGCACGAATCGGCGAGCTGATGCGCGGGGAAAGAGCTGCCTGCGCTAGCGGAGCCAGCACGGCATCCGCGGTAATCTCTTCCGAAATGGGTCCTACGAAGGGATGCTCTGCCTTGACGGAAACCTGCACCTCTGGCGCAGCCTCCGCCTTCTTCTTGCACCCGGTTACACAAAGCGGCATGCTCAGCACGAGCAGCAGGAAGGGTAGCTTTCGAAACGCGAGTACCATCTAGAGTTTTCCCGTCAAGGTCTGGAGTTGCGCAAGCGAAAGTTGATACCGGACCAGCCCATCCAGCTGAGCGTTTTCCGCGGAGATCAGCGTGTTCTGCGCGTCGATCACTTCAAAAACCGTGCTTTCTCCATCGGCGTAACGCAGATTGGTCAGCCGCAGGCTCTCGCGAGCGCCGAGTACGCTTCGATCAAGGGAGGCGAGTTGCGTCTGCGCTGTGGAAGCCTCGGCATAGAACTCCGACAGGTCCGCGATCAGGCGCCTCTGCGCCGCGGTCAACACAGTCTTCGCAGCATCGGCGCGGATCCTGCTTTCCTTAATCCTGCGCTCGGTAGTCAACCAGTCGAAGACAGGAACGTCGAGCGTTGCGCCGAAGGAGTAGCCAAGGTTCCGGGTATTGTCCGGACCGCCCTTGGCGAACTGCGGCGCGTCGATTCCATAAGTCAAGTTTATGTTCAGTTCCGGAAACAACGCCGCTCGTGCAGCGTAGGTGTTGCCAAGGCTGATCTGAATGGTGGCGAGCGCGCTGCGCAGTTCCGGGTTGTTCAGGCGTGCGGCGGCTTCTATCGCCGCTTTTTCCGGCAGCGGTGCCGGCGCATCTGTTGGGGAAAGCCTGTAGCTTGCCGTTGGGTCTGGAAACAGTAGCACTGCAAGCTCGATCTTGGCCTTCTCTGCAGCCAGTTTCAGGTCCGTCAGCTCGCGCTGCCGTTGCTGCTGTTGCAACTCCGCCTTGATCACGTCGGCATGCGCCGACTCGCGAGCAGCTTCGCGCTTCTCTGTCTCATTGACGAAGCGATTCGCTTCGTCAAGAGCGCTCATGGCAATCCTCAGCCTGTCTGCTCCTGCACCTACACCGTAAAAGAGATTGACAACGGTCGCGACCAGGCCACGGCGCGCCACTTCAAGTTCCGCGGTCGCAAGGGCCGCGTTCGCGTCGGCAAGGCGTATGGCTCCGATCTGGGCCAACCCGACGGTTTCGCCGAGCACCCCCTGGTTCGCATACTCGCGAACGGAGTTGTTGGCAAGAAAGACTGGCGAAGGTTGGTTCGCCGTCTGGCCGATGCGGTCGTCTCGGCCGTTCGGTTCGGTGTAAAGCGCCTGAGCATGGTAGATAGCTTTTGGCAAAAAGGCCGCGCGTGCGTCCCTGCGTTCCAGCAGCAGGGCTCGACGCTCGGCGGCGGCGGCGACGAATGCGGGTTCGTTTGCCTCAGCGCGCTCAATGGCCTGCTCCAGCGAAAGAGTGCCCTGGCTCACGGGAGCGGAAGCCACCTGAGCAGTCAGGAGGCGCGCAGAGCACCCAAGCAGCAAAGACGCTGTCAACAAGCTTCTTGTGCGGCAATAATCCATCCTACTGAGCTTAGGGTATATTTCTTAAGAGTTGCTGAAGAGCAAGGTGCAGTCTGCAGTTGTATTCCGATCGGTCAGGTGAGCCGGCCTTAGCTTTCCTCGTCTATGGCTGCAAAGCTAGTTTCCTGCGCAGTTCAGCCCTGGCTGCGGATAACTCCTGCTGGAAGCGGGAAGACGTAGAAAGCGCACCGAACAGAGCCAGGGCGATGGTCTGGCTGGTCTTGATATCGGTTGGATAGTGAACTCCGCAGACAACGCGATTATGCGCATACTCGGCGGCGCGCCGGAGGATGGCGTCGGACTTTTCCGGCAGCATCTGGGTAAGGGCAAATGCTTCGAGGTAGCCGACCATCGCGTGACCACTCGGATAGGAGTTCGAGGTTGTGCGCTCACATACTGGAACGATGCTCGGATTGTTGAGAAAGGGACGAGGACGCCTGAAGGCTAGCTTCAACGAGGGATTGATTGCACCCGACTCATCCCGTAGATGTTGGGACAGGGCAGCGGTGAGAGGAAGACTGGATGCGCGAAAGGCCGGACCCAGCAGGTTTGCGAAGACAAATATGCTTTCTTCCCGATCGTCGCGTTGAGCGGCGCTGATTTGAACGGGAGTTCGGTTGGCCTGAACACGCAAGACTTCAGCCAGGTCTTCTGCTTGCTGGGGTGTGCCGGGAGCGGGAGGTGCTGGCACAAGAGCTTCAAAAACCAATGGTTTACGGTCAAGGTAGCGGGATACTCGTGGTTCCGCTGACGGGTGCACGGCGTCAGTCTGGGCAGACGCTGAAAACCCAAGTACGGTGAGCAACAACGGGAAGAGCAATTTAGATTTAGGACGCATCCGAACGACCCTCTGGATTCCCCCCGGGAAGGCAGGCGAGATCCCGGGCACCAAGAGATGTCGGGTTTCGAGCCTGTCTCTAACGCTCCCGGCCATAGCCGAAGATGAAGGTAACGGTGATGCTGCGGCCCGGGAGCAGACCGAGCGTGTCCGCCGTCGACGGGGTAAAGGCTGCGGTGGTGTTGGCGGCGGTGACGCTGGTGATGTTCTGCGCATTGAGCAGGTTGTTGATGCTCAGGCGAACCTTAGTGTTATCGAAGCGGGACTGGTTGCGAATGGTGTAGTTCAAGAAAAGGTTAGCGACATCGAAGGAGTCAATGGGGATGTACTGGTTCTTGGTGATGGAGAGGTTAGCGGTAGTGCCATCGCTGTAGGCGAGCGGTGCGGTAGTTTTGCCGTCGTTCCACATGGGGCCGATGCGCTTGGTGAAGAACCCGAAATCCATGTTGCGGTTCTGGTAAGTGATGCCGTACGTTTCTGTATTCGCAGGAGTGTTCGCGACCCACGCTTGATAGTTGGGATTCGTATAAGTCCGGTTGAGCTGACCCGCGGAAGGATTGAGAATAGTCTGGCTTACGAAGTGGTCGGACCCGACGGTACCGTTGAGGTAGATGCTGAGTCCTTTTGCGATGGCAATGTTGGTATCGCCTTCGAAGCCCTTGGTCACAGAGTCGCCGGAGCTCTGGTATTCATTGGAGCCAACGGCGTTAGGGTCGGGCGAGGCGGTATAGGCATTGCCGTAGCGAACATAGAAGTAGTCGCCCGAAAGCGTCATGCGGTGGAGCTTGAGAACGCTGCCACCTTGGTAGCTCTTTGCATAGCTGGGGCTGGGCGGCTGAGAGACAGGGGTGGGAATGATACTGATGACGCCCGTCTTGCTGGTTGTGGTGTTGGGGACGTCAAAGACACTGGACGGCGGGATCACGGAGCCGGTCGCAAACTGACCATAAACCGACCAGTTCTCACGGATGCGGTAATTCACGTCGGCGGAGGGAAGCACGGAGTTGTAGCCAGTGGAGTGATAGACGGCAGCAGTGCCCGAAGGCAGAGTTCCGATAGCGCCGCCGTTGTCAGAGAACTGGGTGAGGTCGAAGCCGTAGTGCGCGTATTTGACACCGGCTGTGAGAGCGAGTTTCGACGTCGGGTGATACTCGTATTCCGCGAAAGGCTGGTAGGTGGTGGTGATGAACTTCTCGTTAAAGTTGGGCAGCGGATTGTCAGCACCGGAGATAGGATCCTGAGGGACTTGGTGGCGGCTGGTGGTCGCCCACTCGTACCAGAGACCAGCGCGCAGGATGCCGAAGCGGGAGACCTGCGAGAAGGTGCTGATGTCGCCGTATTTGCGATAGCTGTTCAGCTTGTCGACGCCGCAACCCTTGGCTACCACGCCGTTGGCAAAGCAGTTCGCCTCGTTGATTGGCAGCGCATTCTTCTTGGAATCGACAGGCTGTGTCGCGTAGTTCTGCTGATTGTAGTAGCTGTACGTGTACTGTTTGGTGTCCAGGTGAAAGCCGGCACCGATGGGTGTCTTGTAACCCACGTATTCAAAGTCGGTCGGAATATGGTAAAAGTTATAGCCCACGTAGTCCGAGCGGGTCGCATCGGTGTTCTGCAGCAGATAGTTGTATTGCGTGGTGTATTGGGCGCGCGTGGGGCCTTTAGTATTTGGGGTGTTGGTGTCGAGCAGAACGACACCCGAAAAGCCAGTAAGCACCTTCTCGTCCGAGAAGTCGTATTGCACCTTGATGCCGCCTGCGGAGCGTTGCTGTGCATTGAAGGATTGAAATCCGTCTGAAGTGAGGTGGTTGAAGTCGGCCGCGACACGAGTTTTGCCGTTAGCGCCCAGCTTGCCGGAGTCGAGTTCGACGTTGGTGAGGATGGTATTGAAAGAGCCGTAGGAGACGCCGCCGCGAACGTTGAAGTTACTTGCAAGCGGGCGTGAGAGCAGATTGATGGAACCGCCGAATGGCGTGGGTCCGACGGTGGCGGCGTCTCCGGGCGAACGGTCAAAATCTACGCCGCCGATGAGCGGAGTGGGGAAGAACGCCCAGGAGTGGTGCGTGGGCGAGTTGGTATCTTCGAAGGGAATTCCGTCAAAAGTGATGTCATAGTTCCCATCTAAGAAGCCACGGAAGTAGACCTTTGCGTCTCCCAGGCCAACGCCGTTTGAGTTGATCGAGAATGTGCCAGGAGAGTTCTGCACAATCTCCGCATAGTCTGCGACCGGCGAGGTGAAGTTGCGAATGTAAGGATCCATGATTTCGGTGCGTGCGGAGCGCTCGTCGAGTCGTGAATCAAGCGGAGCAAGTTGGGCTGCGATGGAGGTGGAGGCATCGGCCTCTACCGTGACCTGCTGGTTGATGTCGGAGACCTTAAGAGCCAGCGTGAGATCGACCGTGTTGTCGGGCGAGGCCAGGATGTTCAGCTTTCGCGCAACGCCGAAGCCGACAGCGTCGGCATCGACCTCGTAGATGGCGGCGGGCAGGCCGGTAAGAGTAAATCGGCCGGTAGCGTCGGTTGTGATACGCCGATCAACTCTGTTGTCCGCGCTGTGCACGGACACGTTCGCGTGGGGAAGCGCCGCGCCTACTCCGTCCGTAACGACGCCCGAGATTGTAGCGTTGGGGCTTGTCTGAGCGAAGGACTGTGAGTGAGTCGCAAACGCCAGAATGGACAGGGCACTAGGAAGGAGGCGAAGACGCATGAGTACTCCAAGGCACTTTGAAGGTAAGATATCCTGAGAATAGGCATTGATCGTTGCAGGACTGTGACTGCAGTATGAATAGACAGCTGCATTCATGGTCTGCGCGGTGCTCCGACACATTGAGAATATTGGAGTAATCCAAGGAGCCCGCCGCATGCAGCCAGCATCTGCTGTTATGGTCAGTCGATATGGGTTCCATGAAGAATGCCGTGCGCCTGCTTTGCCTGTCGACCGTACTCGTTCCCATGGGCTGTTGCAGTGTGCTTGCCGCGCAGTCTCCAACCAAGGACTATCTTGCGGGAAACACAGTGCTGATTGTGAGACATGCGGAGAAGCCAGTCGATGGCCGGGAGCTTACTCCCGCAGGAGAGGCTCGTGCGAGAGCCTACGCAACGTATTTCGAGCCTTTCCACGAAGAAGGCTGGAGCTTTCGCGTGGATGAGTTGTTCGCGGGAGCGGATTCCGCAAACAGCATACGGCCGCGACTGACGCTGGAACCCATCAGCCGTGCGACGGGCTTGAAGCTGCAGATGCCAGCTGGAACGAAAGAGCCGGATAAATTAGTGACTCTCCTTCGCACGCAGGCTCATGGGATACACCCTTTGATCGCTTGGAGGCACGGACAGATTCCGGACCTGTTGCGCGCCTTCGGAGCCTCTCAGTCCCTGATCCCAGGTGATAAATGGCCTGATGACACTTACGACTGGGTGATCGTGCTTCAGTTTGGCTCCGATGGACGCCTGGTGCAGCAGAAGCTGCTCAAAGAGCATCTGACCGTTCAATAAGGAATTCTGGCATATAGGCGGAACTGCTGCAGGGGCTTCATGGGCCATAAGCCATCGAAGGAAGCCAGAATGTCAATTGTAAGTACGGCTGTCCAGTAGTTTAGATCTGACCTTCAAGGCTCGCAATCGAGTTCCCGTGCCGTCACTGATCTATTTTCGAACGGATCATGATTAGTGCTCACCGCCGACTGACTTACTGCTCTCCGAACCAGGAAAGAAACCCCTGATACGGCATTAGAAACACGCCCATGGTAGCATCCCCCTGTCGAGCAAGCGGCGCTGGAACCTGTTCTCCAGGGAGTGAATTCCCGGCGACCTTCGTCCCCACGACGATCGCTTCCTTTGCAGCATTGCCTCCGACCGCCGTGATTATGTAGCTCTGAGCCGCTAGACAGGCGGCGCTGGACGCGATTGCAGTCCTGGATGTCAGCAAGGCGGATGTCTCGTATGCGGCGCTACTGTTTCCTGTCCACCCATAGAAAGGAAACGTAATGTTTGATCTTTCGTATCAGATCGCAGTTACCCGCCCCTTCCACCTTCCTGAGTGACAGCCGCCGCAAGGCTGCTCGGTGCGACACTTTCCGGAACGGCGTCGAATCGGCCAGCGTTCTGGTTGGTCATTCATGAAGCAGCGAAGGAGTCGTAGTCAGGCTGCAGATCGATTCCCGTGATAACGGACCCGGGCTTCTCGATTATGCTCAACTGTTGCGACATCCCGGAGTAGCGGAAGCTGCCATCATTCACGCCGAGTTCTGTTGTCTGTGCTGGTAGGTTGAACACGTAGATCAACCACGAGCAGTCCGCAATCACCGGAGTTGTCGCAGGAGCACAACCGGGTTCCAGGGATATCGGTATGCCAATCCCTTCTCCTAAGGAAGCTTTCGGCTATGGCAGCGGGTTTTCTGAAAATACTTGAGGGGCGTAGCCGTTTACCGTAGTTGCCGCCCCAACCTGCTGAGACCGCAAATCGGCCATGGTGCCCAGGGCAGATGGGCTAATTGAACCCGCGCCGGCTGCGATTTCTTGGGTTCTCATCCACCTCGCGTTCTCGCATCCGCTCCGCGTAGGTCGCCGCGTCATTGGTGCGCTGCTTCTTTTCCGCCGCCGTAAACGCACGCTCTTCGCTGCGGCTGATTCGCTTGTGCGCCGTCATGCCTTCCAGCAAAAACTCCGCTGCCGAAACCGCCGTTTCCGGCGCGCTCTTGCCGGTGATATGGAAGGGAGCAAGCTTTTCAAACAGTCCCTGAATCTGCCTTAGCTCCGCCAAGACCGCCGCCGAAGACTGCGTATCCTGAAACTGCACCGTCCCCCCCAGGTTAAACCACTGCTCGATCTGCTGCGTATTCACCCCGTCGAAGTATCCGTCGAAAATTGAGGCTACCGACTGCCGGATGATCTCGCGGACAACCGTATCCGCTCCACGCATCTCGCCTTCATACTCCAGCTCGATTTTGCCTGTAATCCCCGGAAGCGCCGCGAAGATGTCGCCCACCCGCGGAACCACCAGCGTCTCGCCATGCAGCAGAGCGCGCCGTTCCGCGTTCGACACTACAAGCTCCATGGTCGAGATCGGCAGACGCTGCGAAACTCCCGAGCGCTTGTCCACCTTCTTGTCGTCCCGAGCGGAAAAGGCAATCGTCTCCACAATTTGTCGGATGTAGTGCGGTATCTCGATGGTCTGGATCGCCTCGTCGCCCGGGGCATACGACCGCGCGGTCCACGCCTCCTGCTCGGTAATGGAGATTGCCTCCTCCACTGACTCCGGGTAGTGCGTCCGGATCTCGGACCCGATCCGATCCTTCAGCGGCGTCACAATCTTGCCGCGCGCCGTATAGTCCTCCGGGTTGGCGGAAAACACGATCGCTACATCCAGCTCCAGCCGCACCGGGTAACCTTTGATCTGCACGTCGCCTTCCTGCATGATGTTGAACAGCGCCACCTGAATTTTGCCCGCCAGGTCCGGCACCTCATTGATGGCGAAGATCCCGCGATTGCTCCGCGGCAGCAGCCCGTAGTGCATCGTCAGCTCCGAACCCAGTTCCTCGCCGCTGCGCGCCGCCTTGATGGGGTCCACGTCGCCGATCAGGTCGGCTACCGTGACGTCTGGCGTCGCCAGCTTTTCCACATACCGGTCCTGCGGAGTCATCCACGCGATCGGCGTCTCATCGCCCATCTTCGCGATCAGGTTTTTAGAAAATTTGCTGAGCGGCGCATACGGGTTGTCGCGCAGCTCAGATCCCGCAACATACGGACATAGGGGGTCCAGCAGCGTCGTCAGCGCCCGCAGAATGCGGCTCTTGGCCTGCCCGCGCAGCCCCAGAAGAATGAAGTTATGCCGGCTCAACACCGCATTCACGATCTGCGGAATAACCGTGTCGTCGTATCCTACGATTCCCGGAAACAGAGGCTCTTTCGACTTCGCCGTCTGCCGCAGACGAATCATCAGATTGTCGCGAAGTTCATCTTTCACCGAACGCCCGACGCGTTCAGCGGTGTAGCCAGAGGAGCGAAGCTGGCCGAGAGTCCGGGGCAGGTTGCGTGCGGATGGGGAAGAAACCATATTCTGATTATAGGCGTTCGCTCTCCGTCTCGCCCGCTACCTGCACTCCCGCCAGGGTCGACTTGGATGAGATGAGCGGTAAGTCCGCGTATACTGTGGGCTGTTGGTAACGACCTTCAACGCCGACCGGGAAGGGCCTGCAGCGATGAGTGCAACTGGACTGATAAGCGTAGTCGGATCTCTGCATGACACTCAACCGGCCCAGACTCCGCAGCCTTCAATCAGCGTCGTCGTCCCCTGCTTCAACGAAGAAGAAGGCATTGCCCACTGCCACGCACGGCTCACCGAGGTCCTCGGCGCTATCACCTCCTCCTATGAGATCGTCTATGTCGACGATGGCTCTCGGGATCGCACCGCCGAGCTTCTGCGCGGCTTCCACCAGACTGACTGCCGCGCCGTCGTCCTGCGTCTGTCCCGCAACTTCGGCCACCAGCCCGCCGTTTCCGCCGGACTCGACGCCGCCAATGGCCAGGCCGTCATCATCATCGACGCCGACCTCCAGGACCCGCCCGAGCTGATCCCCGACATGCTCCAGCTCTGGCGCGAAGGCTTCCAGGTCGTCTATGGCATCCGCGACACCCGCGAAGGCGAATCGGGCTTTAAGCTTTGGACCGCAAAAACCTTTTACCGCCTAATCAATTCGCTTGCGGATGTGGAGATTCCCCTCGACACGGGTGATTTCCGCCTCATCGATCAGGCCGTCGTCCAGGCCTTTCGCCGCATGCCGGAGCGCCACCGCCTGCTCCGTGCCATGTCCAGTTGGATCGGCTTCACCCAGACCGGCCTGAAATACCATCGTTCGGGACGCTTCGCCGGCCAAACCAAGTACCCGCTGAAGAAGATGATCACCCTCGCCCTGGACGGTATCGTCTCCTTCTCGACCGTGCCTCTGCGCTTCGTCACCCTGCTCGGCTTTACCGCGGCCGTGGTTGCCTTCGCCGGCATTCTCTATACCCTCTCGGTCCGCATGTTCACCCACCATTGGGTCCAGGGCTGGGCCATGAGTTTCATCGGCATGCTTTTCATGTCCGGAGCGCAGATGCTCTCGCTCGGCATCCTCGGCGAATATGTGGGCCGCATCTACACCGAATCGAAGCAGCGCCCCCTGTATCTTCTCCGCGAGGTCCTTCGTACCCCAATGCCGTAACAAATCCCCCCGGATACTGGTCAGACACGGGTGGCGGGATAAGGGATTGTGGGCAGTGAGAACTCGGCTTTTGGGCAAGACGCGGAAGCGAAGGTGCGCGGACTGCATACGGAGGGGTGAACTTCCTCCTAAACTGCGCAACGCACAACTTGCTCCTGCTGCCAAGCCGATCGCTCCAGGACACGTGTAGGACTCCTGCGGACCGTGTCAGACTGTCGCGAAAACGAGGCAAAATCGAAAAAAGGGCCATGCCCGACGTGCAAGCTCACCAAATGGAGGAGTTCGGTGGACTGGGACTCTTCTCCGTGTACAAATACAGACGGCCCATCAATTGTTTCAGTGGAGACTCGTTCCCATGACCTTTCGTCTTCTCAGCCTCGCTTCTCAGTTCGCGGCGGTGATTGCGCTGCTTGGTGCAACCGCGGCCACGGCAAAGGCTCAAGTGCCCGGGCAGATTATTCCTCCGCTGCCTGCGGTGCATGCCCATGAGTCAGCCCGCGGTATGGAGGCGACGATCGGCAACGAGACACTCGCTCTGGTTGTTTGTAGCGAGTCTATCGTTCACGTCGTCACCAGGCCGGATGGCAAGCTGGTTGAGCATCCGCAGCCGTGGCTGCTGCCCGCGGAAGACAGTTGCAAGGGGGCGCCGTTCGCCGTGTCCTTGACTGCGAAGGAGGCGACGCTGTCTACGGCTCAACTGCGTGTCACGTTGTCACTTGATCGCGGCAACCTCGTCTTCCGGTCGGCCGACGGCAAGGAGTTCTTGCGCGAATGGGCGGCGATTCCTCGTACGTATACGGCGGAGATGCTCAACGGAGAGCCCACGCACCACATCACGGATCGCTTCTCTCCAGATGAAACAGAAGCGTTTTACGGCTTGGGGCAGCACCAGGCCGGCCTCTTCAATTATCGCGGCGCGACAGTAGAACTCGGGCAGAACAACACTGATATCGCCATACCTTTCCTCACATCAACTCGCGGGTATGGCCTGCTTTGGAATACCGCTTCGCTCACCTACTTCGATAATCGTTTTCCCCGAGAACTCATTGTCGATTCTCTCGCCGGAGACGGTGTGGACTACTTCGTCATCTACGGCCCAGAGATGGACGCCATCATTCATGGGTATCGCAACCTTACCGGGCATGCGCCGATGCCTCCGCGTTGGGCCTACGGATTTATTCAATCCAAGGACCGCTATACTTCGCTCGATGAGATACAAGCAATTGCCAGCCGCTATCGACGGGAGCACATTCCCCTGGATGTGATGGTGCAGGACTGGTTCTGGTGGGAACGCGAGGGAGATCCGCAATTCAACTCGAATTATCACGATGTGGCGGGCGATCTTGCCAAGTTACACGCTGAGAATATTCACACCATGATCTCCACATGGGGGCTGCTCGACACGAGATCCGAAACGTACAAAGATTTGAACGCGCGGAATCTGCTGGTGCCCAACGCGCATATCTACGATGCGTCTCTTCCCTTGGCTCGCGACCTGTACTTCGAACACCTTACGAAGCCGTTGTTGAAGCAGGGTTGGGATTCCTTCTGGCTCGACAGCGCGGAGCCCGAGGAGTACTGGCCGCACTCGGGCGATGCTATCTTGCGGGATCGCAATATTGGTATCGGCAACGGAGCACTGTACACCAATGTTTATCCCCTGCTGCATAACCAAGGTATTCAGGAGCACTGGCGTGCGATGAACGACCAGAAGCGAACCTTTCTCCTGACGCGTTCCGCTTTTCTGGGGTCGCAACGTGTTGGAGGAACGGTTTGGTCCGGCGATGTGTACAGCAGCTACTGGGGCCTGTCGCATCAGGTTGCCGCGGGACTCAACTACGCGCTGTCCGGTTTACCGTATTGGACAACGGATATCGGCGGATATTGGCCCACCTATTCCGGGCAACTCGAAGATCCCGCCTACCAGGAACTCTATCTGCGCTGGTTTCAATTTGGCGTTTTCTGCCCGGTCTTCCGTTCGCACGGCCACCGCGCGCATAACGAGATGTGGACGTATCCACTGGTCGAGCCCACGCTCATCCAGTTCGACAAGCTTCGCTATCGCATGATGCCCTATATCTACTCGCTCGGCTGGAAGGTTTCGAGCGAAGATTACACCATCCAGCGGCCATTGGTCATGGACTTCCGCGAGGATCGACAGACGTGGAATATCGGCGATCAGTTCCTCTTCGGACCCGCCCTGATGGTCAGCCCTGTCGAGGAACCCAAGGTCCGCGAACGCCGTGTGTACCTGCCGCAGGGAACGACCTGGTACGACTTCTGGACGGGAGAGAAGAAGCAGGGCGGAGAGTACATCAATTCCACCGCGCCGCTTGAGCGGATTCCAGTTTATGTCCGCGCGGGTACGCTCCTGCCGCTTGGTCCCGAGGAAGAGTACGCCGGGCAAGAACCGAATGGACCCATTGAGCTTCGCATTTACCCAGGGGCGGACGGAAGATTCAAGCTTTATCAGGACGAAGGCGACGGATACGGTTACGAAAAGGGAAGCTTTTCCACGATCGAGCTGGCCTGGTCCGACGCAACGAAGACACTTACGATCGAGGCACGCAGAGGCACTTATCCGGGAATGCCGGCGGAGATGACATTCCGCATTGGCCGACCCAGGGGCAAGCACGGGGTCGGAGAGACAGTGGAACAGAAGCCCGAAAAGACGGTGATCTATCGTGGTGCGGCTATGCAAGTGCGGCTCAAGTGAGCTGTAGAGGTGTGTGCCAGCGCTTTGCGAAAGCCGTAATGGGCCGCCTGTGCTGAACCGCTGATCTCCTCCTCAAGCGGATCAGCTTACGGCGACGTCCTGACCAGCACTATGCCATGAGGCGCTACCAGCGCATGGAACTCACCATCAAAGGTCCCAAGGTCTTTTTGTCTCCACAGATCGCGGATCTGATGCTTTCCTGAGAGTCCTGCATCGGACCAGTTCACTCCGACCTGCAGTTCGCTGTCGTCCAGGTTGAACAGGCCGATTGCCTTCGATCCATCTTCGAGATCCCTGGCCCAAACGGACAGTTTGCCCTGCTGCCACACTTGAGTTGCTGGCCGTCCCAGGGGATCCTGATCGATCGCAATGACCTCATCATTGGTCAGTATACTAAGAGAAAAGCTATCAAGCGTGACCAGGTCGCCGCCAATCAGCAGCGGAGCAGAGAGCAGACTCCAGAGGCTCATCTGCAGATACTGCTCATCCGGCGTGAGTGGCGGCGGCATAAGCCTGTCGATCTTGACGTTCGGAGGATGTTCATTGAAGGGAACATAGGCGATGCGGCCGAGCAGCAGGTCGTCGAGATCGTTCCATCCACCCGGGCCGATCCACTTGGCCTGACCCGGCTGACTGAAACCGGCAGTGAAATCGGCAGTGATATTCTCCCACGAGGTGTACATGCCCTTTTTCCCCCACGCGAGGTCTCCCGTTGTTCTCCAGAGCTGCCCACCGACCTCCCGGCCCCAGGTCCAAACATCGCCTCTGCCGTACTGGCACAGACTGAACAGGATGTCGCGGGGCTCTGCGGCCAGGATAGAGCCCATGAGCCGGTACGGTTTCTGCATTTCGGCCAGCGAGCGATCCTTTGCTGGATATCCACACCAGTCGTACTTCAGAAGGTCAAACCCCCATGCAGCGAACTGGTCGGCGTCCTGTTGTTCGTGTCCATAACTGCCCTCAAACTTTCCACATGTAAGCGGCGATGGAGAAGTATAGAGTCCCGCCTTTATTCCTCTGCTGTGTAGATATGCGGTCAGGGCTTTCATGTCGGGAAAGCGCTCATTGGGCTTTATGTTGCCCTGAGCATCGCGCGGAGCAGTGCCCTGAACCGCAGCGGCATGCTTGATCGACCACCCATCGTCAATGTTGATATAGGAATACCCATGCTCGATGAGGCCCGAGCGGACCATGGCGTCCGCTTCAGCCCGGATGTCGCGGTCGCTCGCCTCCGTCTGCAGGAAGTCCCACGAGCTCCAGCCCATGGCGGGCGTGAGAGCGAGCTGGTCCCCGATGACGATGCGAAAGTTGCGCTCAACTGTGCCGGCCAAGTTGCGCGCTCGAAGCACGACGTCTTGGCTTTCGGGAGATTTGACCGTTCCTGAAATGATTCCTGTGCTGCTGTCAAGCTTGAGCCCTGGAGGGAGCCTGGATGCGGAAAACTGAATAGGCTTTGTTCCCGTTGCAGGAACTCGGTACAGGAAGGGGTGATTGGGACGTGCGCCGAAAACCGTGGCTCCATGGATGCCTGGGCGCTTCAGGTGTTGATCCGCGACTTGTCCAGCTACAGGACGAGATTGCAAGTAAATGATGGTCAGGGCCAACCATGCGATACGTCTTCGATTCATCCTCAAAATCCTCAAGCAGTAACTTCTCGTCCAACATTCGTCAACTTACGCACTGGCGGCCTCCTGGCATGCGGGAACTCGTTTCTGAAGATCCCCCCACTTGCGGGTACCGCTCCCAGGATCCAAGGACGTCTCAATGGCCAAAGAGCATACTTCGGGACAATACCACACCATTGAATCGCTCAATCGATGATCTCCTATGGGCAAAGCGAACTGACACTTGGTGACCGGTCGCCAGCTGTTGTGAGGCGACGCATCAATGATCGGCGGCGGGATGAATTTCGGTTAACTAAGGCCGCCCAACGTGTGACTACATGACTGTGTGGAAAGATCTTGACAACGATCTCGCGAGGCCTGTATGTTTTTCCTGCTTCGATTGACAGCGCTATAACTGCGTTCTAAGGGACTTGTCCCGCACTCGATTGCGACCAAATGCTTGAGAATTGGGAGAAATATGCTAAGGATGCCTGCAGTAATCGTCATGAATAAAAAAGAGCCTCTTGTGAGGGCCTGGGTTTCAAGCTTTCTCTTTTGCTCGGTTCTCTTCCTTTCATCGTCCTGCCGGACGGCAGAGGCTCAGGGAGGAATACAACAATTCGAAGGTCACGTTGCAGATAGCTCGGGTGCGGTCATCCCCGGGGCAACGGTAACCATTCACAACGAGAGTACGGGCATCAACGTCGTGGTTAAGACGACCGGAGCAGGCGACTACACGGTTCCATACCTAAAGCCTGGAACTTACACGATCACTGCCGAACTGACGGGCTTCAAGACCGTCAGCAAGACACACATCCATCTAGATGTCGACCAAACGTCGAAAATGGATTTCACGCTGCCCGCGGGCGATGTCTCTGAAACTGTAACTGTCAACTCCGATGCGACCCAGATCGAGTTGGCGAAAGCAGACCGCGGTGAAATCATCGACAACGAACGTATTGAGGAGTTGCCCAGCAACGGCCGGCAGGTTCTTGATCTGTTCGCGTTGAGTCCCGGTGCAATCCAAGGCAACAGTCCACAGTTCACGCGTCAGCAGGACAACGTGAGCCAGAATCTGCAGGCAAACGGCGTGAGCATCAATGCGGTGGCCGAGAATATCGATGGTGCCACCAACGACAATGCTGGAAATTATCAGGGATATAACCCGCCTCTGGACTCCGTCGGCTCGTTCAAGGTCGTGTTGAACGCCTACGACGCCTCCTATGGCCGTTCTGCCGGGGCGGCAGTGGATATTTCCTTGAAGTCGGGGACCAACAATCCGCATGGGGACGTCTACTACTTTGGCAGAAAACCCTTCCTGGATACCAATCTTTGGAGCTACGACTATACGAAAGCTCTTTACAACCAGAATCCGGTCGGAACTCCTCCTGTCAGCGTAAGACACAATCGAGATCAGTTCGGGGCTGAGTTGGACGGACCTGTTTACTTTCCTCACCTCTACAATGGGAAGGACAAAACCTTTGTTCTGCTTCAGTGGGAGCAGAGCTATGAGTCGGCGCCCCAGCCGAACCCCACGATCAGTTCCGTTCCAAATCCGCAGTGGCTCACCGGGAACTTCCAAGGCGCGCAGTACTTTGACAACACGACGCACAGCCTGATGCCCTTGACCATCTACGATCCATTGTCACCTCTGACGACGTTTGTGGATATCGACGGAAAGACGAAAATGGGTCGTGTGCCTTTTGCCGGGAACATTATTCCGCAGACATGCACGCCTATTGCACCGGCGATGTCCTGCAGCCATCTCGATCCCGTCGGGCAGGCCATCGCGCAGTACTACCTGGGTGTTCCGACGAACTCCAATCCAGGCGCCGGTACTGCACCGTTCCAGAACAATCTTTACCACATTCAGGTTCAAACGTTCGTCACCCGGAATGGCACCGTCAAGCTGGACCAGAACTTCGGTCCGCACGACCGGGGCACGCTCCGCTGGGGAGGGTACGAGGCCTACAACATCACCAATCCCAACGGTGTTCCAGGAAGCAGTCCAGTCAACCAGATTACTTCACAGGTCCAACCGAGCGAACTGCAGTTCGCCCTTGAAGAGATACACACATTTACACCCAATCTCCTGCTCGACAATAAAGCTATCGTGTCCACCTACAAGCAGGGGTTGTCCTTCGGAGCGCGAGGGAATTATCTGAGTGCGCTCGGCTTCTCGCAGCACCTTATCAGCAATGAGGTAACGCCGAACATCTTTCCATACATCCAGGCCAGCAGCAACCTGGGCGGTAATGCCTTTGTGAATCTTGGCAACCCGCAACCTGCACGGAGGAACATCTCCCACGAGGTAGCATATGAGCCGAGTCTGACCTACATTCGCGGGCATCACACCTTCCGTGGCGGCGTCGATCTGCGTCTTCTGCAGTACACGACAACGGCTCCACCCGTGTCACAGAATACGCAGTTCAGCTTTACGTCGGGCTTCACCAGCCAGCTTTCCGGCACCACCTTCAACGCTGCCCCCGGCATCACCTCAGGCCTTTCGATCGCCAGCCTGCTGATCGGAGATCCGAACGGGGGAGGCACGGCTGTCCCGACTGCGCCGTTCTATTCACAGCATTATGTAGCTCCCTGGGTGCAGGACGATTGGAAGGTGACGCCGAAACTGACGCTCAACATTGGTATTCGTTACGATCTGTTGGGTGCACGGACAGAGCGCCACAATCAGCTGGACAGCGGCTTCAACTCGACCGCTTTGAGCCCAATCAACACGCAGCTCACCACAACCGTGGGCCTTTCCGGTCCCCTTGTCGGAGGGACCACGTTTGCCGGGGTTAACGGGCAGCCGAGAGGAGCGTATTCCAAGAACCTTCTCAATATCCAACCCCGTTTCGGTGCGGCGTATGCTTTCACCAGCAGAACCTCGTTGCGCGCGGGCTTTGGTGAGTTCTTCGTCAATGACGAGTCGACTAACCCTAGCACGGGTTTTAGTTCGTCCACCGGCTATACGAATTCAATCGACGGAGGAGTTACGCCCTATGGCCATCTTTCTGACCCGTTTCCTGCATTTGTAAATCCGTCTGGATCCGGCGCTGGATTAGCCACCGGTGTTGGCGGCGGCATCAGCTTCGTAAACCCAAATCTGCAGATTCCCTCCGTGTGGGTCTCGAGCGTTTCCGTCGAGCAGCAATTGTCGAAGCGGGACATTCTCGACGTCAGCTACTCCTCGTCGCGAGCTTACAACCTGCCGGGGAGCGATGACCTCAATCATGTGTCGCAAGCGTATTACGCTCAGTGCGATGTCGAGCGCGGTGCACCCAACGGAGCCCGCACGAAGTTCTGCGATGGAGCGACTGCCCCAGCTCAGGTCGCGAGCCCCTTTTATCAGGTTCCTGCCTTTTCAGGAACAGGCTATTTCACCACTCGCAACATCTCGGCTGGCGCATTTACCCGGCCATTCCCTCAGTTCACCAACATCACGGAAAACAATCTCCCGCTTGTGCACAGCTGGTATAACTCGTTGCAGGTTGTGGCCTCCCACAACGCGGCCCGCGACCTGACTTTGCACTACGCTTTCACCTGGTCCAAGAACATGCAGGCGGGCAACATCATCGACACCGTCAATCGCGTATACGGACGCAACCTGCAAGGTAACGATGTTCCCATCACAATGTCGTTGTCCGGTGTTTACTACTTGCCGTTCGGTCGCGGCCGAACATACTTAGGACACACCAATCGTCTCGTGGACGCTGCGGTCGGTGGATGGGAAGTTGCACCCACTTACGTGTATTCGGAGGGAGTGCCTTGGTCGCCGGGCAATAACTATCATGTGCTGGGCAATTTGTTTGTGAAAAGACACGAACTTCCCATCGATGGCAATCACACCTACAAGCGCATCCAGGGTGCCAGTCAATGCGTTGGCTACGAAGATCCTGATACTGGCCTTATTACTCCGGGACCGAGCTATAGCCAGGCGGGCTGCACGAACTACTCCATCGTTCGTTCAGCTTCCACCTACTCTGTGGCGCAAAATATCGTGTATACGGGTGTTCGTCTGCCTTCCAACCATCAATTCGATGCGAGTGTATCGAAGCGGTTCGCCTACAACGAACGTGCAAACCTACAGCTCCGCGTTGACATCTTCAACCTGCTTAATCATCCAAACTGGAGCCAGGTTGGCGGAACCAATTCCAACAATTACGGCACCGATCCGACCAAAGACACCTGGGGGAACATCCAGGAAGGACCGCAGGGACCCGAGAACTTCTCGCGCGAGTTGCAACTTTCCGGAAAAATCACCTTCTAATCGCAAATCTATAGTGGAAAGATGTCCCCGGGGCTATGTTGCCCCGGGGACATTTCTATGTGCAGCGTAAGCGTTTGTCTTGCAAGGGCAGCTTCGGTTTGCAGTACGCGTTCAGCACTTTCCATGATGCGCGGACCTGATACCCAGAATCGGGCTCAGGCTCTCACGTTCGGAATAGTTGTACTTTGAATCGAGCAGTCTACCTGCTCGGTTATGATCCAGAGAAAGAGACGAAAACTGGTACTTCCCCTACGCAAGGGCAGGAAGCGGAGTACGCACGTATCCTCTGACCCTTGCTGGCGAGCAGAACTCGTACCCTGGGCTACTTAAGGGGATAGATCTGAATGTTACGGAAATAAATCTCTGCGCCCTCGGATTGGAAGAGAATCTTGCCATCCGCTGGGAAAGGATTCGTCCCGACGTTTGCCAATTTGCCGTTCACGTATTGACGAACGTTCGAAGCGTCGACTACCAGTTCCAACGTATTCCAGTCTCCGTGGGCCTTTTCGAGTTCACCTGAGGTGTTACGGAAACCTACCACGTTCTGCTCAGGTCCTTTGTCGATGTGACCGATATTTTTTGCGTGGCTGGCGGGCGCTTCGACGCGTTTGCCATCGGCACCCGTAAGTGCGGCACCATCGGTCATCCAGAAGTCGCCTGTCTCCCCCTCCTTGATTTGAAACTCGAGCGATCGCGGCCAGACCTTCTGCTCTCCTTGAATGTTGTAAAGGATGCCGCTATCGCGCGCCTGCCCGGCGCGTTCGGCAAACGTACCTTCGCCCCACTTGAAATCCGCCCGCAGATAGAAGCGGTAGAACGGCTGCTTTGTAATGATGTAACCCATTTCGTGTCCAGAAACGTGAATGAGGCCGTCCTGGACTGTGAAGACGTGTTCGGGATCGGTGTTCAGCCCTCGGCCGCGGATGAAAGTATCGAACTGCGAAAGGGAGGAACCATCGAAGAGAACAATCGGCATTTCGTGCTGCGGGATGGCGCTGTTTGGCATGGACTGAGCATAGGCGCACGCGCAAGGCGCCGCCAGTAGAACTAAGAGCGCGCGCTTCATGGAGGATGAAAGAGTCACGGGACCTCACTAATAGACAAGCGCGACCAGTCTACACCGGGCGGCAGAGCGGTGTCTGCATAGGCCGGGTCAGTATGCATCCTTTCATATCAGATAGCATTGTCTACCGAGACATCGGGTGCAGAGCTTGCATCGGAATCAAATCGTTCAAACCTAAGCTAGGAGTCGCATATGTCAACCGCATCGCGAGTCTTCACCACGCTCATAGCAACACTGGTGTTTTTTTCTGCGTCATGCCTTGCACAAGACCCGGCGCACGCGACTGAGAAGCGCATGCAGCAGCCGGGGAGTGGCCCCGATGGCAGGCCGCGCCTCGCCTTCCTGGCACATCGTCTTGGCACCGATCATGCCGAGGGCATCTCCATGATCGATATGAACGGCGATGGCTTTCCCGATCTGCTGAGCGGTGCCTACTGGTATGAAAACCCAGGCGCGCAGGGTGGCGTTTGGAAACAGCGTCAATTTCGAACGGTCGGACTTCACGGGGAGTTTGTCTCCGACTGCGGCGAGTGGGTGGTCGACGTGGATCACGACGGTCTGCCTGATCTTGTGACAGCCGGTTGGATCACGAACGGTCTCTGGTGGTTCCGCAACCCAGGGCCGCAGGCGACTGCAGCCGGTGTGCAGTGGAAAGGTGAGAAGATTACAGATAGTTTTGACACCGAGGGCGGCGCGTTCGCTGACGTCAACGGGGACGGCAAGCCGGATCTTATGCTGGCTCACTATCGGCGATCTGGGATCCTTTGGGTGGATTTCAGCAGCGACAGCCCGAAGGTGCACCATGTGGGCGGACCGGAACAGGACGGACATGGCGTTGGCGTTGCCGATATCGACGGCGACGGCAAGGCCGACATCCTTACTACGCATGGCTGGTTTCAGCAGATCGATGCCAACGCCGATCAATGGGTGTGGCATCCGGACTGGACGCTCGGCGACACTGGCTTTCCAATTCTTGGGTACGACGTGAACCACGACGGAAGGATGGACCTGATCTACGGACAGGGGCACAGCTACGGGCTCTACTGGCTCGAGCAGGCTGGCACGAGTGAGCATCCGCAGTGGGTGCGCCATACCATCGATGAATCGTTTTCGCAATCGCACGCGTTGGCCTTGGTGGACCTCGAAGGGGATGGCATGCCGGACCTGGTGACGGGTAAGCGCTACCGTGGGCACTCGGGCGGCGATCCCGGTTCTTACGATCCGAACGTGGTGTATGTGTATAAGCTGCCCCGTGCGGCAGATCTCGCCGCAGCGAAGGAACGCGCTGTTGATGGTGGGACAGGTCGCCAGACAATGACGGTCTCCGATCCAGCTGCGGATCCCGCTTTCGAACGAATTGCATTGTCGGTCAACGGTACGGCCACCATCGGCACACAGATCGTCGCCGGTGACTTCGACCATGATGGTGACCTTGACCTGGCAACCGCAGGCAAACTGGGCGTGCACGTGTTTGAAAATCTTCAAGTCAACAGGGTAAGCAAAATTGTGCGTGAAAACGGGCAGCCGATCGACCGTAAGTGGCCATTCCCGGGGGAAGGGACCGAGGTGCCGCAGGAAGACCTCCCAGTCGTCCCGAAGTAAGCCGGGCCGCGCCCTCGGTCATTGTACGTACCGCTCGTGAGCTGACCGCAGGCCCGGATCCATATTCTGTTCCGGCCTGGGGGAGCTCGCAGTGTTCATGCCTTTCCGATTGACCTACCTGGACGCCGCGCCTCCCGCGTGGCCTGCAACAAGACGGACCCAGCCTGCGGCAGGTCGATATGTAGGCCGCTTTGGCCGGTCCTGACAGAGTGATGCCTCCATATCTCCTGCCATCCTGACCTCTTCCATGCCGAGGGAAGAACCAGTGTGGCATGGCGTGACATTTCGGCGTCTTCGCGGATGCCTTCCTCCAGATTACCCGCCAGAATCAGGATAGAACCGTCAGCCGTGCGCCAGGCGGCAATACTCATGGTTTGCTCGAGGTCGACCTCCGTTACATGCAATGCGTTAACACTGGCCAGCAACGTGTTCAGTGTTCCTGCCATCAGGGCATAGGGCTCGCCGGTGTTTCCCCAGAGTTGCTTCAACGGAAGATCCATCTGTCCGTCCAGCCGTACCATCACGGGACCATCCGCGCCGGACTTCACAATCTGCACCAGGGGGCTGTTGCTCGAGACTCTGGCGATCAGTTCAGGAGGATCCCACACAGCTACCCGCTTTCCTCCCCGGAGATCCAGCGTCAACTGTGGATCGCCGTTCACGGAATAAACTACTTTCGCGTCCTTGGATTCGACATTCGAGCCAAGTCGGCAGAGAACCGTGAACTTCGTTGAGACGTTCTTCGCGACCGATCCCTCCGGGCCAAGTTCTGCGGGATATTTCCCAAGCGGCCCATCCTGCTGCTGGCCACGTCCACTCAGTCCGGCCTGCTCCGCCAGCTTGCTATCGACACCATGGGCGGGGTCGCCGAAGATCGCGACCGGCTGCCCTTTTGCAATCAGTTGAGCGACGGATGCGCGGTGTTCCGGTGATAGATGAGACGGGGTCTGAAGGATGAACAGGTCGGATTGCACCTGAGGCAGCCACTCCATCCGTGTGACAGAGATGATGGGCACAGGCCACTTGAAAACAGTTGCCGCTTGTTCATCGATCCACTCCTTGATGTCGGACTCTGGTTGGGCATGGTCAGCCTGCCACTTCATCGCTTCCCGCGAATACACCAGTGTGGGGCCGAACACCTCGGTCATCCGTCGCGCGTCCGCGATTGCGGCATTGACGTTGTTGGCGAGAAAGTGAACATCTTCCGTGGTGAGCAGCCCGTCGCCGCGATTGCACCACGAAATATACGATCCCGCGGGAAGCTTCAGGCCGTGGGGAGTTTTGACGGCTGCATGGGAGTAGGCCCAGATTCCCCAGCGCAATCGCTCCGGAACGGAATGCAACACGTCCCAGTCTTCCCACGCGTCGAAAGTTTCGATAAGGGGATAATGCCGTACTTTGGTGTCGGCGAGCATAGCAGCATGCAGCAGAACATAGCCGAGTTGATAGGTCCAGCCCTGGGTGGGAGAGTTCCAGAATGATTTGCGGCGAACGCCAACCTCATTCCATGCTCCGCTCCAGGATTGGTCGATCCAGATGTCGAGGTATCCCTCGCGCGCAATCGCTTCCAGATCAAAACCATTCGACCGCCAGTCCGAAACGGCGCTTGCGCCGTTGGAGTACATCATGACGAGGGCCTCGGGGTTGCTCTGCTTGGTTTTTCGCACCAGTGTTGCGGTACCTTCCGTCGCCTTTTGTATCAGTTCCGCTGAGGGGGCGAGAGGTCCCCATGGTCCCCCGCGTCGGTAAGTCACCGGCAACCCGATGCTGTCTCGCAGCAGAATGGCGTCAAATCCCACTGCTTTCGACAGGCTGCCCCATTGAGCCGCGTACGCATCGTGAACGGGCATGCCTTCAGGGATCCCGTCCGGCAGGCCGCCCAGAGGAGTCGGATCGGCATGAAGCAGTGCACTTGGGTCGAACGAACGTCCAAGGGAAAACGCTTCAGGATGGCGATGCGCCCACGGTGCATGTTCCCCATAAGCACTGGTTCCACCGGTATTGAACATTCCGACCTTGAAGCCGGAGACACCATTCCGCTCCGCCGCCTGCTTCAGCGCGGATGCGAGGTTCCTAAGGTCGCCATAGGTCCACGTGTCAGCCGCACGCCGTTTCGTTCCGCCTATGCTGGCCTGGGCGAACCGGGCTGTCCACTGGCGCTTCCGTTCCGCCGTAGAGCCGGTCAAGGGTGCACTTTCTGCGATCCATCCGTCCAGGGGTTGTTCCAGGCTGCCTCCGGCTCCACTGGGCACCGATACTCTCTGTTTCAGGTTGCCGGACCATTCCATTACCGGGCCCACGGTCCAGGCCACGCTCAGAATAACTCCCCGGTAGCCGTTGATTCCGGCATAGAGGGGCAGATAGCGATCCCAGAACTGCTGGGCGGAGCCATCCGGATCGGGTTGTCTGAACCAGTAGAGGTCGATCTCAAGCCAACGGTCCGCAACCAGAGGAGGGCCCGTCTCACGCTTTGCTTCAGGACCGGCGAGTTGCGCAAGCGCACGGCTTACGGAAGTCGAGGCGAACAGAGTGCTTAGACCAAGTGTGGTGGCACCCTCCAGCAGAGACCGCCGCGTGATCGTCTTTTCATCCGACGAATCCTGCTCACGTGAGTGTGGGCCTGAATCAGTCATAGATCCTCCTGGGCGCATGCAAAGACCCGTACAACCATGTTTGTGAAACAAGCTGCTTTATATGTCTCGCGGGCTCTCCTTGTCAATGCGGTCTGCGTACAGGACGCGGTGAGCGAATCTGTCACGCCCAGTCAGGGGCTGTCGTTCTGTACGACCCTGCTTGGTGCAGGGCAGGACGGGGTCACTTGACAACCTGCCTCGGATCGCATAATTTGGGATGCTGGCCGAGGTCGTTCTCAGCGGGATTCAAATCGGGTCGGTGCTCAATCGCTCTAGGTCTCGCAACCGCCGTTTCACCGCCGGATGAATCAAGATGCAAGCCCTCTACGCATCCGTTTGACCGACTCCGCATCTGTGATTCGCCTGCACGGATGTGCTTGCCGTCGCGAACACGAACATAAGCTCAACCGTGAAAGGAACCAATGAATCGCAGAGAAGCGCTTGCTCTGATCGCCGCTTCGGCTACTTTTTCGAGCGGCCGTGTGTATGCAGCCAGCCGGGACAGTGGTCCGCAAGGCACAACTCCCAGCAGCGTCTTCAGTCCGCGACAGTTTGGAGCTGTCGGCGACGGCAAAACTCTCGATTCAGCGGCCATCAATGCGGCGATCGACGCCTGCAATCAGGCGGGGGGCGGCGTAGTCTACTGCTCGCCGGGCAATTACCTCTGCGGCACGGTGGAGTTGAAAAGCAACGTCACGCTGTACCTAGAGGCGGGAGCGGTCATTCTGGGCAGCACGGATGTGAAGCAATATACACCGAAGGCCGGCCCAGACCCGAAATCCGACGCGGGACAAGCCCACCTGATTTACGCGCGCGATGTTGAGAACGTAAGCCTGGTCGGGCCCGGCAAGATCGATGGCCAGGGGCGAAGCTTCTGGACCCCGACCAATCGGCGGCCCGTTGCGGAACGAGATCAGTGGTCGGACTCCAGGCATAGCGACTGGAAGCCGAATGCCCGGATCTCTCCCATGCTTGAACTGGTAAACTGCACCAATCTGCGGCTGGAAACGGTCGAACTGACCGGTGCCTCGGGCTGGACACTCCGTCCGATAAACTGCACCCGGGTGGTCATTCAGGGAATCGTGATTCGGAATCCGGCTATCGGGCCGAATACAGACGGCATCGATCTGACTGGATGTCAGCAGGTCGTGATCTCCGACTGCCTCCTCGACACAGGCGACGACGCGATCTGCCTGAAGAGTGAGAACCCCTACGGAAGCACTCCGCGATTGTCGAAAGATATCGCGGTGACTAACTGCATCATCACCAGCAGTACGAATGGCTTTAAGATTGGAACCGCCACGCAGGGTGGCTTCGAGAACATCACCTTTTCCAACTCCACCATCGTCAGCAGCGATCCGGACATTGCTTCCCGCATGATCGCCGGGATCGCGATTGAGATGGTAGATGGTGGATGGATCGACGGACTTGTGATCTCCGGAATTCAGATTCAAGATGCCCGCGCTCCTCTCGTGATCCGTCGAGGAAGTCGATCGAATCCGTTTCCTACAGATCAGTCGAGGCTTCGGGGAGTGTTGATCGAAGACGTCCACGCCACAGGAGCCATCCTGACCAGTTCCATCACGGGTATTCCCGGAATGGACGTCGAGGATGTGCGACTTTCTGATGTTCATATCGATACCGTGATGCCGGGGAAGAAGGAATGGCTGCGCGCCTCCGTGCCTGAGGTTCCGGCGGCGTACCCACAATCGCGCATGTTTGGCTGGCTGCCGGCATCCGGCCTGTACTGCCGGCATGTTCGCGGCTTGAGTTTGCGAGACATCAGCTTTACCGCGCCGGCAGATGAATGGCGAAACACCATGATCTTTGATGACGTTCGCCAATTGACGCTGGCTGGCTTCAGGACAACGCCGTCCAACGATGGCGCGCCACCGCTTGTCTTGACCGGCGTTCGCGATGCATGGATCTCCGGCACAGTCGCTCCGGTCAATTCGAGTGCGCTGGTAAAACTCGAGGGAAGCCAGACGAGCGATTTGCTGATTACCGGCTGCGACGTGCGAGACGCAGCAAAACTCGCCGAGATCGCGACAGAGGTCCCAGCAGATGCCCTTCGGGCGGAATACAACGTGATACACGAAAAACGCTAAAGCGTGTAACCGTTTCGCTTGGCGTGGACTGGTCCTTGGCTTAAATGGAGGTCCGTAGGTTCGTCACGGATGACGGCCTGCGGTGTGTCGGGCGCATGGCCTATGTACGCCATAGTCTCACATGCCTTGTAAGCCTGTACCCCAGGCCGGTCTTGCCCCGGCCTGGGTCTTCTCAACGCTGGAACAGTTGCCTGTGTCTCAAGGCCTCTATCGGGTAAGGCGTAGGACCAGCGATGAGTAGCGCTGCAGAACGAATTTGTAGTCGTCCTGAACGGGCCCGAGATCCTTGCCGTTCCACAAGTCGCGCGCCTTCCAGCCGGGGGCTGCGCCGGCTTCCTTCAAATGGAGTGTGAAGCCACGGAGGAACGCCTCGTCATCGCTGAAGTTGAGAATTTCAAGTGCGACCGCGCCACCTGTGAGCGGACGCGACCAGATCTCGATAGGCCCCTCGGCGAAGATGCGATTGGCCTGGTGACCCAAGGCATCCTGGTCGATCGCGATGATGTCCCGATTGGTGAGGATGGCGGCAATCTCGGGTGTCATCCGGCTCAGATTATTCCCGGCCAGCAGAGGAGCCGAGAGCATTGCCCAATGGCCCATGTGCAAGCGGTTTTGATCGAGCGAGAGCTTTCCATTGCCTACCTCGAGCATGTCGGGATCGTTCCAGTGTCCGGGCCCGGCATACTTGGAAAGGCCGGCCTGCTCACGACCGATGAGGCTCATGCGATCGAAGTTGGGTTGAATGTCGCCCGTGGTGCGCCAGAGGTTAGCACCGACTTCGGGAGCCCATTGCCACACTGCATCCCAGCCATACTGGCATAGACTGTACACGATGGGACGACCGGTCTTGAGCAGCGCCTGATGCATCTTTTCGTAGGCCGCCCGCATGATCTGGTCCTGCTTGGCCCGGTCGTCGGGCGCCTCCTGCTTCATGTTGTTCTGGAAGCTGCAGAGGTCGTATTTGAGATAGTCGATGCCCCATGATGCGTAAAGATCGGCGTCCTGCTGCTCATGACCGTAGCTGCCTTCGTAGCCGGCGCACGTCTTCGGCCCGGGCGAGCTGTAGATGCCGAGCTTCAACCCCTTGCTGTGAACGTAATCGGCAAGTGCCTTCATGTCGGGAAACTTTTCGTTCGTGTGCAGCACGCCGGACTCGTCGCGCTTGCCTTCCCAGGTGTCATCGATGTTGACGTAGGTGTAGCCCGCGTCGCGCATGCCCGAAGAGACAATTAGGTCGGCGGCCTGTCGGATATCCTGATCGGTGACCTTGCCGAAGAACCAGTTCCAGGAGTTCCATCCCATTGGTGGTGTGGAGGCGAGCCTCGTCTGCGCCGACGCGAACGTGGCGAGCGAGAGCAGGGCAAATAATGCAAAAATTTTTCTACGCATGAGATATGACCGGCTTTGAACGAGAATGGAAGACAACGGTGTCATGGTACCCCGATTGCGAAAGCAAAACAACTACGGCCACTGTGGCAGAATGCTGCAATGGCCGCAAACATGCGTCGACACGCCTTGTTTAGTGCAGAGAATCTCCGGGGCGCTCAGGGATACCGGGTTCACTCAGAACCTGGACGGCCGTCGCGGGGCCCAAATCCTGCCAGTCTTGAAGCACCCAGACTACCTTCTTGTCCGGGGTGATCTCCACCAGTTGCGGTCCCTGGTGGCTTCCGCCTCGCGAGCAGATAATCGTGTTGCCGTTCGCAAGACGTGTAACGGATTGGGAATTGCCATACCAGTACTGTTCCGGGATGTCGGCTTTTGAGACTTCCCATACCGTCTCCTTGTTCGGGTTCACCTCCCGCGTAAGGATGTCGCTCTCGTCTGTGATAAGCGTGTTGCCGTTTTTTAGGCGAATAGCCGCCCAAGGCTTCGGGATGTCGTAGGACCAGACTTCCTTGAAATTCTTGTCGTACTCGACAACGCGGTTCATAGATAGGAAAGGCACCAGGTAAGTTCCGCGAGAGGTATACCGGACGCGGCGAAACTGTCCATGCACTGACTTTGGATCGGTCTGGCTTTGCGCAGGCAAAGCATGCTCTACTTCTACGGCACCGGTCTTGATGTTGACCACCATCAGCCTGGGCGGCAGACCATTCACGATGAAGAGAACCCTGTCGGTCCCGATCGGCTGGCAGGCATGGATCTCGGTGCCGGGCACAGCGTCGTAGCGCCACACCACCTTCTTCTCCGGTGTAATCTCGGCAATGTATTGCATGCGAGTGAAGAGAATGTTTCCATTCGAGAGCATCCACACGTCGTCATACTCATTGCCGGGACCGGTGGAATAGGTCCAGACGATCTTGCCCATGTCCACGAGAAACATTTTATTGTAACCTTCGCCGACGTAGAGCATGGGGTGCTGCGCCAAGCCCTTGCCGGGAAGTCCTTGGGGCTGCGGGGCGCCCGGATGAAAGTTCGTAGGCTCCACTTCTTCCGCGCTCATCGCCGGCACCGAAGGTGCCTCGAAACGGGGAAGCAGCTGCATCAAGGGTGCTTTGCTGGACGCCTTCGTACCGTTGGCGTCTTGCCCTGAGAGAAAGCAAGGCGTGAATACGAGCGCGGCTACGAGGGCCATGCGGAAAAGGGCGGTACGGTAGGTGCAATGCATGTTTACTCTCCAATGCGGTCGTACGTTTTTGTGAAGCCGATCGTCAAGCCCCAAGCCGATTGGAACTGGAAGCGGCAGTGCTCAGGTAGCGGCTTGCAAATGTGATGAACGTGGGCCAGTTTGGCGCTGGCGTGTGCCCACCAGCATGCTGCCGGAAAGCCAAATCGCCACCAACAAGCGCGGTTTCTATTGGCGGAAATGCGGTGGTCTCAAGTCCTTCCTTTCCGAGCAGACGATAAACGGGACTGGCAGCGACGGCGGCCATGAACATGCCCTTTGAGTCCGCCCAGCCATCGCTGCTGGTGGCACCACCGCCGATAAAGAGCGGGCGTGGAGCCGAAAGCGCGATGAGCTCGTGCGAGTCGACCGGGAGATCGCCCCACTTAAGCGGGCCAGCGTACTTCAAAAAGTTGCCGGCCATCCAGTGATATTCCCTGGTGGCCGCGACGTTCTCCACGACCTCGCCCCAGTCGCGACGATTGAGTTTGGCACCGCCTTCCCCTGACGAACTGATGTAGCCGATCGCGAAGCGTTGATCGTAAGCCATGGTGACGAGAGCTGCCTTACCCCAGCGGGAGTGGCCTGCGATGCCGACCTGCCTGGAATCGATGGATCTGTTCGTCTCGAAGTAATCGAGCGCACGGCTTGCGCCCCAGGCCCAGGCGCGGAGAGCTCCCCAGTCCTGAAGCTTGCGAGGCTGCCCCTTGTTGCAGAGGCCAATAATTCCTTCGGTCAAACCGGCTCCGTTGTCGGCTTGAATGCTGGCAGGGCTGAGCGTGGCGTATCCCCAGCCCTTTGCGAGTACCTGCTGCTGCCAAGCGGGGAGGGCGCTGGCGGCAGCAGGAGTTGCGGCAGTGCCTGGCTTGGCGGAACTGGTGGGGCCGAACTCCATCATGATGGGAACGGGACCGATAGCACCCGTGGGGATGGTGAGCTCGAGTTTGATGTCGACATCGATGAGCGGATAAGAGGAGTTGTCGACGTGACCGGTAAGGCTGTTGGTTATTACGGCCGTGTCGCCGACGGTAGTGCGTTGAGTGTCGGTGACGGTCCAGCTGACATGGGGTGTGCTGGACGGCACTCGCCCGTAGATCTCACGGTCAAAGAGCTCCACGATCTGGGGGCGGCGTTGCGTCCACCAGACTTGAGCGGTGTTGACTCGCTTACCGTTGGCGAGGAGTACGGGATCGGGCAGTCGCGGATAGGGATTGGCCTTGGCTTCGTCGTAATTCGCCGCCAGGGGAGAAGCCGGATTGTTTTCGCGGCCCGGGCGGATCGTGTTCATGCCGAGCAGATTCATCAATCGTTGATGGTCCTGTTCCGCGGTCAAGTGCACAACGGGAGGGTAAAGCGAATTGGCGGGCTGTTGGCCGAGCAGCAGGATCGGCACCGAGAGAAGACAAAAGATCCCGCACAGATTCAGTTTAGAAAGCATTGCACGCGATGACGGGAAGGAACAAGAGGCGGCCGGAATACTTATCGGTGGGAGAATGGCGTCGAGTTCTTGATCGTTCGTGCAAGGCTTGTTGAGGTCAAGCAGCTTAACGGCTGGTGCGAACTTCGCGCGCATCATTTTGTGAACCCTCCTGCCAGCGGCAACTCGACGGACGAGCTACCTACCATCACCTTGTAAGCTCCCGGCGTCATCACAAACCTTTTTGCCCCCTCATCCCACACTGACATGGCTAACGGTTCGGTCGGGATCGTCAGCATCCGGCTTTCACCTGGCGCCAACTCGATCTTCTGCCACCCCACCAGCCGCTTCCAGGGCTCGCCTGCGGCTTCTGGAAGCGCAGCATACACCTCCGCCACCTCTGCGCCCTTACGCTTCCCTTCGTTTTTCAGGGTAAAGCTAACCGACGTGCCATCCGCAACAACATGCAACCCCGAATATTTGAAGCTGGTATAGGAAAGCCCGAAGCCGAACGGAAACAGCACAGATTTCTTCTCAGCCTCGTACCACTTGTAGCCGACCTTTGCTCCTTCGGTGTAGTCCACCTCGAAGCTCAATCCAGGCTTCGCACCAGGGGCAGGCTTCTTCAGGACCGGATGCGGCAGGTCCGCCTCGCTCACCGGAAAGGTCATCGGTAGCTTGGCGCTCGGGTTTACATCCCCGAACAGTACGTTTGCGATGGCATCTCCGCCCTTTGAGCCGCCATACCAGGCCTCGACGACCGCGGCGCTCTCCTCTAACCAGGGCATCGTCACTGCACTGCCCGTTTCGAGCACTACGACAGTCCGCGGATTCGCGGCCACGACCGCTGCAATCAGCTTATCCTGCCCCAACGGAAGCGACAGGTTCTCCAGGTCCGATCCCTCCGACTCACCCTGCCACGCGAACACCACGGCAACCTCGGCCGCCTTCGCCTGCGCGACCGCTTCGTCTAGATTCTCGCCGTTGCTGAACGTAAACTTCGCCTCAGGCGCCTTCGCCTGCATCGCCGCCAACGGGGCATTCGGGAACCAGATTCTGCGCTGGTACCTGCTGAGGCTCGGATCGCCCGGCGCGTCTACCTGTGCTGAACCACCACCCGAGATGACTCCGTAATCCGCCCGGCCTCCGATGATTGCCGCGGATTTCAATGTTGCTGCCGAAAGCGGAAGCAGATCTTTGCGGTTTTTCAGCAGGACGATGCTTTGCTCCTCGGTACGGCGAGCCACGTCGAATCCAGCCTGTGGATCGACCAGGCTTTTGTGCGGCCTGTCATCCACTACGCCACTGGCAAACTCCGCCCACAAAATCCGCTTCACATGATCATTCAGTTCCGAGATTGGTACCCGCTTGGCGAGCACTGCATCCTTTAGCGCCGGACCGTAATACGTGTCGGAAGACTGCTCCATGTCGAGACCGGCGGCAGAGGCCTTCTCGGTCGAGTGCGTTCCGCCCCAATCCGAGACCACAAAACCCTTGAATCCCCACTCATCCTTGAGCACTTCCGTTAGGAGATACGTATTCTCGCACGCGTAATCGCCGTTGACCCCGTTGTAGCTGCACATGACCGCCTGCGGACCGCCAATCCGTAAACCGATTTGGAACGCCAGCAGATCGCTTTCCCGCATCGCCCGCTTTCCCACATGAACATCCACCTGGGTTCGCCCGCTCTCCTGATCATTTATCGCATAGTGCTTGATGTCCGAGATCACATGCTGCTGTCCCTCGCACTTGATGCGGTTGCCGACCATGACTCCGGCAAGCAGCGGGTCTTCGCCCATATATTCGAACGTCCTTCCGTTGCGTGGTTCACGGGTCAGGTTCGTTCCGCCGCCAAGCGTCATATCGAAGCCCTGCGCCCGCAACTCCTTGCCGATCAGCGTGCCATAGGCGCAGGCCGCTGTCGGATCCCAGCTCGCGGCCGATCCCAGGTTCGACGGCAGCGCAGTCGAGTAACGTCCGTTGGACGCGCTGGAACGCACACCATAGGCCGCGTCGCTCATATCGAGCAACGGCATTCCCAAACGGAGCGGCGCGAGCGCCAGGCCTACGCCACCGTTGCCGAGTGTCAGTGCGTGCAGCATCTCTGGAGACAGGTCTTTGACGCGAACGTTTCCTTCGCCGTGCAGCAATGCGATTTTTTCGTCAAGCGTCATCTGCTGAAGCACCAGTTCCGCGCGCTGCTCGGCAGGCAACCTGGAATCCATCCACGGCTGCGTGCTCTGCGCTGCGACCTGCTGCGCTCCAGTGATTCCGAGAAATGCGATGCCGGCAGCTACCGCCGACGCCAATCCTGTTCTGGCGGCTTTCACTATTCAATGTCTCCTGACTGTATTCAATTTCAGAAGTCGGCATGCCATGATGCGAAGAAGACGTTGTGCACCCGACGGCTAACCCGGTGGAAGGCCTCGGTAATAAGCGGCTGGAAACGCTGTGTCGGCGCAAGCTGCGATGTCATCGATGATCTATCCGCCATGACTTACCTTCACTGCTGACCCTAGGTGTCCGTTGCCTGTTCTACATCTCGGCGGCCGTGGCGAAGAGTGAGCGAGACTTCGCGGTGTAGACGGACAGCTCTCCCGCAAAGTGCTTCAGATCGCGGCGTGTGACATCGCTCCGGCAGGGAATGAGGCTACTCGCAAAGAACATCGATGTCAAAGTCTGAGTTGCCAGCCTGTCACGGCGAAGTCCGGACGCATGCAACCCTGCCTAATCAATTGCCGATACGCCACTGACATCGTTGTCAGAAAGATGCTAACCCGCTGAACGTTGTGCTAGTCTGGCTGGCATAATGGATACACGCCGTCGTGATTTGCTGAAGCTATCGCCGCTCGCCGCAGCGGTTGCCGTTTCGACCATCGGCCGCACTGCACTCGCGGAAGCTCCAGCGGCCGCAGCAGAGGCGGCATTGAACGTGCACACCTACGGAGCGACCGGGGATGGTAAAACCGTCGACACGCCTGCCATCAACAGGGCTATCGAAACGGTCGCCGCTGCCGGCGGAGGCACCCTGGTCTTTCCCGCGGGAACCTACGTCTGCTTTACCATCCGTCTCAAGTCGAATGTCGACCTGTACCTCTCGCCTGGATGCACAATCCTGGCCGCTGATTCACCCAAGCCTGGCGAGACTACCGGTTACAACGGAGGGACCTACGATCCGGCCGGGCCTCCGCAGCCGTGGGAGGACTACCAGGATTACGGACACAATCACTGGGCCAACTCGCTTTTTTACGGTGAAGGCATCAGCAACTTTTCTATCACCGGCTCGGGCCTGATTCACGGCAAAGGTCTCTCGCACGGAACCTCTTCAGCTCGTCCGGGTTACACCTCGTTTGTCGCCGAGCAGGCCGGGGTGGGCAATAAGACGATCGCCCTGAAGAACTGCCATAACGTGCTTCTGCGTGACTTTTCGGTGCTCCACGGCGGACATTTCGCAGTGCTTGCCACCGGCGTCGACACGCTCACGCTCGATAACCTCCTGATTGATACCGAGCGCGACGGCTTCGACATCGATTGCTGTCACAATGTGCGAGTCTCCAACTGCACCATCAATTCGCCCTCCGACGACGCGATCTGCCCCAAATCGAGCTACGCGTTGGGCTACGCGCGCACGACGGAAAACGTGACGATCTCCAACTGCTTCGTCACCGGAGCCTATGAACTCGGCAGCGTCATCGACGGTACCTGGAAGAAGTCCGCGCGAGGTCGCGGCAACGGTCGAATCAAATGCGGCACCGAATCGAACGGCGGCTTTCGCAACATTGCCATCTCCAATTGCGTCTGCGAAGGTTCGAAGGGAATCGCCATCGAGACAGCGGACGGTGCCCAGATCGAAGATATCGCTATCTCCAACATCACTTTACGCGACACCGACGATGCCCCCATTTTCCTTCGTCTCGGCCGTCGCAACCGCGGTCCCGCCGGAAGCATTCGCCCTGGTAGCCTGCGCCGCGTCCTCATCTCGAACCTCGTCAGCTATAACTCCTCCTCGGTTGCGGCACCTATCCTTTCTGGCATCCCGTCCAATCTGATCGAAGACGTCAAGATCAACAACTGCTATCTCGCCAATGCTGGCCTGCCCGCGAACCTCGGGGGCGGCAACCGCGCTAAACCGTTTCCAGACTGGCATACCATTCAGGTTCCCGAGAATGAAGAAAGCTACCCCGATCCTAATCGTTTCGGTGCCACTCCCTCCAAGGGCTTTTTCCTTCGTCATTTGAAGAATCTCGAGATGTCCCATGTTGAGATCGCTTCTTCGGCGGCGGATCCGCGACCGGCGTTCTGGCTGGAAGATGTGCACCGCGCCGACTTCTTCGCCATCACGGCTCCGGCGCAAGCAAACTTTGCGCTTCGCAATGTGAGCGAACTCCGCATTTTCTGGTCGCGCGCCGCCAAAGACACAACGCTCGACCAAGTGTCCAGTCAAATGATTTAGCCGGCGCGTTGTCACCCAATACCGCAGGCGCCGTGCTACAGGTCCAGGCTACCGAATGTCAATAACGCTTATTGGGGTTTTATGAATCGTCGCTCCGCCCTACAGCTGTTGAGTGCCGCCGGGATCGCTCAGTCCGGCTTTGCGCTAGGCTCCATTCCCAAGGAGCAAAACAAAGATTTACTTCTGCGGCCGCAGGACTTCGGTGCCAAGGTTGACGGAACCGCGTTGGACTCGCCGGCCATCAACGCGGCCATTGATCGCGCTTACGGCCAGGGCGGAGGCTTGGTGTATCTCAGTCCCGGCGTTTATCTGTGCGGTACCGTGATTCTCAAGACCAACGTGACACTATACCTCGAGGCCGGGGCCACTCTCCTCGGCAGCAAGGACGTGAAGCAATATAAGCCACAGCCGGGACCGCCGGACAACGCCGATGCCAGCACCCGTCACCTGATCTTTGCCAAGGACGCCGACAACATAAGCCTCTGCGGGCCCGGTCTGATCGACGGCCAGGGCCCTTCGTTCTGGATTCCCTCCGGCCGCCGCAAACACGCCCCGGACGAGCAGTGGGCGGATGTCGCGTCGCTTTACTTGAATCCGAAACCTCGAGTTTCGCCCATGCTCGAATTTGTGAACTGCAATAATCTTCATGTGGAGCAGGTGCGTATCGAGAACGCGTCCGGCTGGACCATGCGCCTGATGTCCTGCGTCGGCGTGGTGGTCGACGGAGTTTCCATCAAAAATCCGGTTGTCGGACCCAACACCGATGGCATCGACATTTCCAACTCCAGTGATGTGCGGATCAGCAACTGCTCAATCGCAACGGGCGACGACGCCATCTGCCTCAAGAGTGAGAATCCTTACGGCGATACCGTTCCCGTGATGCGCAATGTTACGGTGACGAACTGCACACTCACCTCCTGTTGCAACGGGTTCAAGTTCGGCACGCGCACGTATTCCGGCTGCGAAAACATTGTCTTTTCCAACTCCACCATCCACAACACGGCGGACAGCGAGGTTAATGCCAGGGTGATCGCGGGTATCTGCCTCGAGATGGTGGACGGTGGCTGGCTGGACGGCGTGGTCATCACAGGCATCTGTATGCAACGGACACGCACGCCCATTTTTCTGCGGCTGGGCGCGCGGACGGCTCCACGCCCGGGTGTTCGCAGCTATATGCGCGGGGTGATGATCAGCGACATTCATGCGACCGAGGCTGTTCTCACGAACTCGATTACCGGCCTTCCCGGCATGCCGGTGGAGGATGTGACGCTCTCCAACATCCATGTGGAGACACAGGAACCTGGCAAGCGCGAGTGGACCCAGCGTGAAATTCCGGAGGTGCCACGAGCGTATCCGGAGGCGCGTATGTTCGGCAGCTTGCCGGCGTATGGCGTGTACGTGCGCCACGCGGTGGGAATACGCATGCACGATGTTCTTTTCAAATCCTCAGCCTCCGAGCAGCGGCCTGCGGTGGTCTGCGACGACGTTACCTCGCTCGAAATTGCCGGCCTCCGCGTTCCCCTGCAGGGAAATGGCTCGACGGTGATCGATCTGCGGAAAACCAGGGAGGCGTGGATCCGCGCCGGCCAGGCGCCGGCAGATTCGCCCAGCCTCGTGAGCGTATCGGGCGCGGAGTCTGCGGATATTCTTTTGAGCGGATGTGACCTGCGGAGAGCAAAGCAGCCTGTCATACTGGCTTCTGAAGTTGCGCCGTCCAGCGTTACACTGGCCAACAACATCGCTCGCGAAATGCCGGGCTGAATGCAGTCAAACCCGCAAGGAGCAAGGTTGCAGAGATCGCTTGATTCGATACCATCGATTCATCGAGAGTGCTTGACAACATAGCTTCCAACGCAATAACTTCAGACGTTCAAGAAGACGTTTGCGCAGGCAAACAGCTTGATAGGTGCTGTAGTCGAAGCTGCGCGATAGGGGTTCATGCACATGGGGTGCTGATGCTTCGGGTAAGTTCAGCGAATGGAACACAGTCCGATGTGACGTATCAGACAAAGCATCGAGAGGGAACACTACCGGAATGACGATGGCAAATCGCAGGGATTTCATAAAGGTGGCCGCAGCCGCGACAGTCTCGGCCATGCCGTCCGTCGCACCTGCAGCCCAGGCCGTCTCTGGTGCCGGCGCGAAGAGTCTGAGTATCGACCTGCTGCGTCCCCCAGATCATGTCAGTGCGCGCTTTGGGACAAAGGACGTAGTGAGGATGCAGTACTCGGCTGCGGCGTGGACGTGTCCCGGGGTTCGGGTTTCCGCGGAGCCGCTCCAGGTGGGGCATGGTCGTGAGTTGCCGGTTCGGGTTACCAATGCAGGAAGGGACCTCACCTACCTGCACATCCGTTGGGAGGGCCGGCAGAGCGAGGCGTTACTGTCGATCGGCGATGCGTGGGAGAGAAGTTACGGCGATCTTGCGTGGGAAGGCACGGTACCGGAACGGGTCATGCCATGGTACTTCCTTACCTTGTATGGAGAGCGCATCAATGGATACGGCGTCAGGACGCAACCTTCGGCATTTTGCTTTTGGCAGCGCGACCCGGATGGAATTACGCTTTCGCTCGATCTGCGTAACGGCGGAGAGGCGACTGTATTGGGAGCGCGGGAACTTCACGCCTGCACGGTCGTAACCCGCATGGGAGTGCCTGGAGAGACGATCTTTCATGCAGGACAGGAGTTCTGCAAGTTGATGTCGCCCAGCCCTCGACTTCCTCGAGAGCCAATCTTTGGATCCAACGATTGGAACTACGCCTACGGGAAGAACACTGCTTCCGGCATCCTGCGCGACGCGGACCTAATCGCTTCGCTGGCTCCGGCCGGCCGCGTTCGTCCTCTGGTAGTGATCGACGATGGATGGCAGGACCCCAGCCGCTTTCCCAGCATGCCGGGTCTCGCGTCGCAGATCCGCGATCGCCAGTTACGGCCCGGCCTGTGGATCAGGCCGCTGCGCGCGAGCGGTTCAGCGCCGGCGTCCTGGCTGCTGCCAGATAGCCGCTTCGGAAGGGCCGCGCCTCATGACAACCTGGCATTCGATCCCACACAGCCAGAAGCTCTCGCGGAAGCGATCAAGACGGTGCATACGGCGGTTCAGTGGGGTTACGAGTTCATCAAGCATGACTTTACGACGTATGAACTCTTCGGACGGTGGGGATTCGCGATGCATGCGCAGGTGACCCGTCCGGGCTGGCACTTTTATGACAGGTCGCGGACCAACGCGGAGATCGTACGAGACCTTTATCAAGCAATCCGTTCTGCGGCGGGGGAAACGACGACGATTCTTGGATGCAATACGGTCGGTCACCTGGCCGCCGGACTGTTCGAGTCGCAACGCATCGCGGATGACACGAGCGGACACGACTGGGAACGTACGAGACGCTATGGGCTGAATGGATTGTCTCATCGCATCGTGCAGCATCGTGTCTTCTCGTTCATCGATCCGGATTGTGTCGCCATCACTTCGGATGTTCCCTGGGAAAAGACGAGCCAGTGGATGGATGTAGTGGCTAGAAGTGGCACCTCCTTGTTTCTTTCTCCAAAGCCTGACGCGATAACAGCGGAAGTCAAGTCGGCGATGAAAGATGCAATGCTGATCGCCTCACAATCCCCCATCGGTTTTCCGCTGCATCCGACAACTGGAACGACACCGGGCGTGTGGCAGTTTACGTCGCCGGGCCACATCGAAAAAACTTATGACTGGTGCGGTCCCGACGGAGTACCTCCGTTCGATGTTTAGCGGAGGGTAGCAGTCCGTATAGAACTAAACGTCATGGTCATGGCGGCAATCATCCGCGGTCGTCTTCTACTGTCAGAACGCATCTCGAACTGGTTGCCCGGCGCAAAGATCCGCGAAGTCGTAAGACATACCGCAGCACTAAGTGGCAGGCTTACTGGGGAGCTGCGCCGTAGTCGCCCGGCCTACTCAGGCTTTCCGACAGTGTTGTCTTTGTACGCCTGTTGCAAGATGAGAAACGCCTGCTTCTTCTTGCCGTCCTCTGAGACCAGACCTTTGCGGTTATAGCCGTCCTGGAGCACGGGAATGTTGCGCGTGGTCGAGCGGAAGTCGAACAGAACCCAGGGAGCGATGCCACGGAGCTGGGGAATCTTTTCCAGCATGTTGAACTGATGCCTGTAGACGGATGCCTGCTGCTCCTCGGTCCATCGCTGCGTGTCCGGGCCGTGATTGCCCTGCTTGGCTTCGGAGCCAAATTCGCTCATGATGATTGGTTTCTGCGGCAGAATCCAATGCATGCTGTCGGCAAGTTCGGGCGCGCCAGTGTACCAGCCGATATACTCGTTGATTCCGATAACATCGAGAACGTCAGCAAATGGATCATCCAGAGTTGCTGTTTCGCCCTGAATATGCTCGGAGTTCAAGGCAGAGGTGATCGGGCGCGTTGAGTCCAGCGCGCGGGCTTCTTTCACCAGGTTGCTGAGGAATGCGGTCCGAGTCGGGTTATTCGGCGTTTCGTTGGAAACGGACCAGAGAATGATCGACGCCTTGTTTCGATCGCGGCGAATCATCTCTCTCAGCATCACGACATCCTTCGCATACACCTCGGGTTTCTCGAAAGAGATCATCTGCCAGTTGGGAATCTCCGACCATACCATGATTCCGTCGCGGTCGGCGGTACGCGTCATGCGCTCGTCATGGGGATAGTGGGGGAGCCGCACGAAATTAGCGTTTAGGTCCTTCAACAAACTGAAGATGGTAGCTACATCCGTGTCGTTGTCGACGCGGCCGCCGCGGATCGGGGCTTCGGCATGGACATTGATCCCTTTGAGGAACACAGCTTTTCCGTTCAGGAGGATTCGGGTGCCATCGACGCGAATGTCGCGAAAGCCAATGTCGTCCGTGAGCCTGTCGGCACCGGAGGAGAGAGAAACCTTGTACAGCTTGGGATTTTCAGGCGACCAGAGAATCAGCCGATTAGCCTTGACGGTAAATGGCGCGGTACCATCGGCATCGGTCTTGATGGGAATGTTGACGCCGACCTCGGGGATCGAGAGCGTCACGGAGGTTCCGGTGGGAGCGCCTAAAACGTGAACATAGCCGGAAAGCTCGGTGTTGCCCGGCTGCCATGCAGGCCCGTGCGTAAGATGGACGTCGTAATCGTCAATAAAGGCATCGGGAACCGTGACCAGGGACACGTCACGGGTGAGGCCGCCGTAGTTATACCAGTCATATCGGACAGAAGGAATACCGTCGAGCAGCCGCGTAGAGTCCACCCCGATGACGACGAAGTTTGAGCCCGGATGCAACACCCCCGTCACCTCGCAATCGAATGGAGTGAACCCGCCTTCATGGTCGCAGACGCGCTTCTGGTTCACCCAGACATGAGAGCGGTAGTTGGCCGCGCCGATGTGAAGAAAGGTCCGGGTGCGGGGTTTGGGGTCGGCATCGAAGTCTCGCTGGTAAAACACAACGCCTTCGTAGCTGAACAGCTGCGGGATCTGTGTGTTCCAGTCGCCGGGTACCTTGATCGTTGGAGCGGTTGCAAAGTCGTATTCGTCATTATGCGGGCCGCTTGTAATATTTGGATGCGTGTTGCGCGCGTACCCTCGGTCGTTGATCTCGCCGGACGGTGTATACAGTCCTCGAAATGGAACCTGGTCGACAAGGTAGTGCCAGTCTCCATCGAGGCTGGTCACAGCACGGTGGTCGACTCCCACCAGAAGCGTCTGGAACGGTTGCTGGCCGATCGCAGGAAGTATCGGTCCCGCGCAGAAAAAACTTGCAACGGAGCATGCGGCCAGACGCAGTACCGGCAGGCGGTTCGCAATCATGCTTGTCCTTTTGATTCGCTCATAGCTTCGCGTCACAGGCGCAAGACAGAGTCGTCAGCAATGCGATACTCTTGTGAAGCAAAATCGTACGCCATGTCGCGGAGAGTTGTCGAATGTCCAAGTATTTCACATCCAGGTCCTGGCGGCAGTGGGCGCGCGTGCTTACTCTGCCGGTTGTAAGTTTCTGTCAACTCATTGTGCTGTCCACCCTTTCGGTCGCACAAGTCGATGTGCTGACGCAGCACAACGATAATGCCAGAACGGGCGTAAACTCCCGCGAGACGATCCTGACTCCGGCTAACGTCAACACCACTCAATTTGGCATGTTGTTCAAGCGTGTTCTGGACGACCAACTCTACACGCAGCCTCTGGTCGCCACCGGCGTGCAGGTGAACGGGGGAACCCGGGACCTGGTCTTCGTGACGACGGTGAATAACAGCGTTTACGCATTCGATGCGAACGACAGCGAGGCTTCGCTGCCGCTCTGGCACGTGAATTTCGGAACGCCGGCAAATATGCACAGCACCAATTTCGGCTGTCTGGACATCAACGGGCAGATGGGAATTATTGGCACACCCGTGGTCGACAAGGCGCGCGGTGTACTCTATGTGGTCGCCTTGACAGAGGCAGGCAACAAGACAGGACCCTTGACCGGCTTTACGCAAAAGCTCCACGTCCTGGACATGGCCACCGGTGCCGATATGCCGGAAAGTCCGGTCACGATCAAGGCCGACGGATTCAATGCCCTGATGCAGAACCAGCGTCCTGCGCTCCTGCTTGCCAATGGCATGGTGTACGTGGGCTACGCCTCCCATTGCGATAAGGAGCCATACCATGGATTTCTAATCGCCTATGACGCAGCGACGTTGGAGCGGGTCAGCGTGCTCAATACCTCACCGACCGGCTCGGAGGCCAGCATCTGGCAGTCCGGCCAGGGCCCGGCCGCGGACAACGAAGGCAACGTTTACGTGGTAACGGGTAACGGGAGTTGGGATGGTGTAAGCAACTTCAGCGAGAGCTTCCTGAAGCTGACGCCTCGGCTGGAGCTGCTCGATTGGTTTACGCCAACGAATCACTTTGCATTGGACAAGCGTGACCAGGATCTCGACTCCTCGGGCGCGACGTTGATTCCCGGAACTCACCTCGTCGTGGGCGGTGGCAAGCAGGGCGTCCTGTATACGCTCGATACCCGTAACCTCGGACACCTCGGCGACGAGCATGCCGTACAGCACTTTCAGGCGACCGCCTCCCATTTACACAGCCTCGTTTTCTGGCATAGCGACAAGGTTGGCGACCTGCTCTATATCTGGGGTCAGCGGGACAAAGCGAAAGTCTACAAGATGAACGGCGATAAACTTGGGGAGACGCCGTTTCTCATGCGCGACATTCCCAATCAGGGCCATCCTGGCGCGATGTTGTCGCTTTCCGCCAACGGCAACAAGGATGGCATCTTGTGGGCGGCCATTCATGCAACCGGGGACTCGTGGCACGAGTCACGTCCCGGCATCCTGCACGCCTATGACGCCGACGATATCCGCAATGAGTTGTGGAACTCCCTGCAGATGCCTTCGCGCGATGACTGTGGCGAATACTCCAAAATGGCCCCGCCGACCATTGCGAATGGAAAAGTGTACCTGGCGAGTTTTGGCTCGGAAAATGTGGGATCTGGGCAGTTTTGCGTCTATGGGCTGTTGCCGAGGCAGAACGGGGTAAGGCTGCCGGCTCCGGCAGACGCAAAGGCATCCGTCCTGCAGGGCATTCTGACACTCACGTGGACCCCTGTTTCCGGAGCGCAGTTTTATCGCGTGCTGCGAACCACCACGTTGGAACCAGCGGAAAAGACCGTCGCCTGGGGGCTGACGAAGCCTCAGTTCACGGAACCCTCTCCGGAACGCGGCGAGTCATCGGCCTACAGGGTCGTTGCGGTCGGACCGGATGGTGACGGGTTTCAGTCGGAGCCGGTGACGACCGTCTCGCCGCAACCGAAACCAATGGCACACTGACAGCGCACCGATTCGGCGGTCCAGATTGACGAGAATCCTGCGCTTGCTATCCCAGAAGCGCGGGATGTTTTGTTGCGGTGCGTGCGATCAACTCTCCAAACAGCGTGTTCGCCCATGCAAACCAGGCTCTTGTAAACTGCGCTGCATTGTTGCGATTGTAGGATTCATGAATAAACCCGGTCGCAGCGGCAGAACGCTTCAACATCTGAATCATCGTCCGAATCTCTTGGCCGGAGTTACTCGTCAGGGCATACACAATCTGCGACATTGGCCAGATACTATTGCGGCCGATGTGCGGGCCGCCTATGCCTTCGCCTGCACTTCCGCGGAAGAACCATGGGTTCTGCTCACTCCAGACAAAGCCTCTCGTGCGAGCATAGATCGCCGCATCCGGTGAGCTGTCCAGATACGGCAGGCTCAACAGGCTCGGAGCGTTCGCGTCATCCATCAGAACCTGCCCACCGTAGCCGTCGATTTCATAAGCCCAGATCGTTCCTTCCGTTGTTGCCACAAGTGCATGTTTCCGCAGCGCGGCTTCCACCTCGTTCGCAAGCGCGAAAGCCTCGTTCGCCATGTTCGCGTCTTTAGCAATCTCGTTTGCCATTGTCGCGAGCTGTCGCAGGGATGTGACTGCAAAGAGATTGGCCGGCACGAGGAACGGCAGAATGCAGGCGTCGTCGGAGGGGCGAAAGGCCGATGCGATCAGGCCGATGGGCTGAGGCGGATTGCCGATCCCGTTGACCAGTGAATCGGTGGGATTCAACGCGGCCCGTTGGAACCGGTAAGGGCCCGGTCCGTTCTTGCATTGCTCCACCCGCATCGTGGTCAGGATGCTCTGCATGGCGAGCTTCCAGGCTGCGTCGAAAGGTGCTAGGTTGCCGGTAGCTTTCCAGTAGCCGTGGGCGAGCCGGATCGGGTAACACAGGGAGTCCAATTCGTATTTCCGTTCTCCAACACCCTGCTTCATCACGGTATGGTCCTTGCGGCTCCCCTCGAGCGGCGGTGCACTCAGGTCCGCCATGAAGCAGTTCGCGTAGGGATCGATGAGCAGGCAACGAACTTGCCGTCGAATGACGCCTTCCAGAAGCTCGCGCAGAGAAGGATCTTTTGACGCCAGCGGCAGGTACGGCCATACCTGCGCAGAGGAATCGCGAAGCCACATGGCAGCGATGTCACCAGTAATCACGACTGTGTCAGGTTTGCCCTCAAAGGTACCCGGCTGCACGGTCGTGTCGAGAGTATTGGGGAAGCAGTTTGTAAACAGCGCGGCTAGCGTGGGATCGCGGATCAGTCGAGAGATGGACGAAAGGTAAAGTTCTACAGCGTTACTGCGAAACCTGCGATCGCCAGGTGGGGGGCGCCTGGATTCGATCGTTAGATCCGGTTCCGCGTGCAATTGCCTGGGCAGCAGCGACAATGCCCCGGCACCCGTGACGAGCGTGCCCAGTTGAGATACGAAAGCCCTTCTTGTTCGAACCATAGCTCTACCGCTCACCTGGCCCTGTTCTGACTGACGATGCATTCTCCCGTCCCATGAGTGTTCCTCGACATTTCTCCCGCGATGGTTAGTCGAATCTGAACACAATTTCCATTGTTACCTCGAAGCTACATCGATGCAGCCTCCTTCAGCAATGCTATTCGTCGATAGCAAAAGATTTCATATCAGATCCGAACCCGCGGACTTCATTTGACCGCTGTTGACTTGCGCATCGAGATCATATAGGTTTCGATGGACACGCGACAACGGTGTCAAGAAATACTTGAAGCCGATCTGCGAAGTTGACTTCAGCACGCGAGGCTGGACCATATGGAACTTATGGATGGCCGAGAGGCTTTACTGCATAGGGCTGGTGCATTCCGATTGTGTTCTTGGTAGCGATAACAGCTGCGATTTCTGTATTACCGTCTTCTCGGCGATTGCCGAGTGTTCCGCGAAAAGCTGCACCGGATCCAAGCGAGTGGCGGCCTCTGTTCTATCTAGAGAGGGGCCACGCAAAGCCAAACAGCGATAAGGAAAGAGCCTATGTTACGACGACCTGGAAAGAAAGCTGTGCTCCTGCTTCTGTTGGCGATTGTGACCGGTTGCGCACTGTCACCGGCAAGAAATGGTCAGAGTGCGCCTCCTCTTACCTCACCGAATCTGCAGCGTGCAGGGGAGGCGATGAGGACCCTGCAGACGTGGTACGACCCGTCCACCGGGCTCTACAAGACAACGGGATGGTGGAACTCGGCGAACGCTTTAACGGTGCTTGTCGATTACTCTCGGGTCAGCAAGTCGACGGAGTACGATTCGATTCTTGCGAACACCTTCACGCAGGCACCGAAGACAACGGAATCGCACAGGACCCGTGCCGGATTTCTCAACAAATATCTGGACGATGAGGGATGGTGGGCGCTGGCCTGGATTGATGCCTACGACCTTACGAAGAACAAGGCATATCTCGCCACGGCCGCATCGATCTTCGCTGATATGGCGACGGAATGGGACAACACCTGTGGCGGCGGTATCTGGTGGAGCAAGGACAGGAACTACAAAAATGCGATCGCGAATGAATTGTTTCTCTCCGTGGCCGCTCATCTGGCAAATAGGGAGTCGGGTGCCAAGCGCGCACAATACCAGGCTTGGGCGAACCGGGAATGGAAGTGGTTCGAGGGCACCGGCATGATCAACGATAAGGGGCTGGTCAACGACGGGCTTACCATCACGGGTAAAGGGAGCGCGGCTGAACGTTGCACGAATAACGGCCGGACAACCTGGACCTACAACCAGGGCGTCGTGCTGGGCGGACTTTCGGAACTGGCAACGACAGATCACGATCTAAGTCTGAGAGCGGCTGCACAGAAGATTGCCACGGCCGCGATTATGCAGCTCGTCGATGAGAATGGCATCGTCCACGATCCGTGCGAACCCAAGTGCGGTGCTGACGGCGTGCAGTTCAAAGGGATTTTTGTCCGCAACCTGATGCTGCTCGATCTTGCGCAACCCCAACCCCTGTACGAAAGCTTCATCGTCAAGAACGCCGATACGCTTTGGAAGAACGCGCAGGGACCGAATTTTCAACTGGCTGAACGTTGGTCGGGGCCCTTCGACACCGCCAACGCTGCCAGTGAGACCTCGGCTCTTGACGCCCTGGTAGCTGCCGCAAGGCTCCAAGTGAAGGGAAAGATTCGGGGTTCCTAGCGAGGCACTCTAACGGAATGACCTGAACGGGTGCTCCATCTCGTAATCTACCTCGCTCTAACCCGCAATCATAAGTATGCGAGCAGAGCACAAGAGATCCGGTGTACATAGACGAAGCGTCGCCACCTCAGCCACGCAGGACAGGTCTAATCAACGATCGCGTGAGACATTGGCGGCGCACTTTTCAGCTTTTTCAAGCCACTGGGGGCGCAACATCCATGTAGTCGCGTCTGCGAGCGCCATGGATCGACGATCGCTGAGTTTGCTTGACGCTCGAGCCTGGGTGCCGGGGATAAGAGCCCTGGCGACTGGCGCGTTCCCTCAGGCGCAACGACGCCGGCCTTTATAGGCAGGCGTCGCCCATAGAGGGGTCTAAGACCCAATCCTGCAGGGCAGGTAGCGTTCAATTTGAAGTGATGGTGGAGGCGGGGAGAATCGAACTCCCGTCCGAAGAAACCAACGACAGAGAGCGTTCATGCTTTTTCCATGTTCATTTTTGTCTCGTCTCCGGAACTTAGAACGGACGAAGATGCGCCGGCGACCAGTCTGATCGATCTCGTCATTGCCGTCCAGACGGAACAGCGTTGACCAGCCTACTGTGCGACGATCGGTACAGGCCCGTAGGCGAAGCTTGAGCGATCGGCAGCTTAACTAATTAAGCAGCAAGAGCGAACTGAGGTTCGGCACTTATAGTTTTGTGAGCGATTACGGGTGTCCACACCCCGGCATGCCTCTCTGCCACAAGCAACCCCGTCGAAACCATGACGCCCCCACTTTGTGGAGCAGCTTCGAGCGATGCATTTGCAGCGCTATCAAAGAACTGACTTCAGTATAAACGTTCGCCACAATCCCGCCTATCCATGCGATCACAACGGTGAAAACCTCCCCTAAGAATGCGTGGGTTAGCGAAAGCACCCTCTTGAACACGTGGGACGGCGCACGCCGGCCGCTCCAGCAGCACACCCAAGAGTGGCCATTCGTGCGATTTCTTACGCGAGCCGCTCCGGCCTGCTGCTAAAGCGAGAGCTGACGCGTTAGCGATGATAGGATGAAGTCAGTCAATCTGACGGCAATCTCCGGCGAGTCCTGAACTACCCGCAATTCGTCCATTAGAACGACACTCGTACCCACTTCTCTTGCGCACACGCCTCCAACCCGCAGGATCGCCCGCGCTCCTTTCGCGGATGCGCAGCCTCGTTGCGCTGTTTGGCCTGTTGGCGATGCTGTTGGCCAGCTCCGTCGAAGCGTCGCACATCCACGGCGACTGGCTTCCGCATCATGATGCGCAGGTCGGCGCCACGGAATCCGGTTCGCTGCTTGGCGGCGAGGCGGGATGTCCGCTTTGCGTCGCGATGCATTCGGCGGCGGCGGCGCGGCTTGTACGCCATGCCGCTCCGGCTTCCGCGTTCGATCTCGCCGTGGCACTTCCGGTGCTGCACCGGCCCACGCTGCTCTGGCACTTCGCCCGGTTCAGCAGGCCTCCGCCCGTGGCCGGCCTCTAAGATCAGCAAGTCGGGAATACGCCGGGCGCCCCGCACCACGCACCGGAGTATTTCCAGGGTAAGAGCCGGATGCATCCACGCATCCCCTGCCGCGAACAGAACTTACTTATAAGCCGTCTGTTCGTTGTCCGCGGTCCACGCGGGCGGGAGTCCATCTTGATGCAACGAATTTCTCTCCATCGCAATTTCGCTTACGTGTACGTCCTGTGCTCGGCACCCCTCATGTTCGCCGGGGCGGTGCTTGCACAGAGTACTTCGGGCCTCGTCAATGGAATCGTCAAGGATCCCACCGGAGCCGTCGTCCAGGGAGCCACCGTCACGCTGAGCAATCCGGTCAGCGGATACAGTCGCACCATCACCACCGACGAAACCGGAGCCTACCACTTCTATAACGTGCCATTCAACCCGTATCGCGTCTCGGTCAACAGCGATTCGCTCGGTGCAACCTCGAAGCAGATCGATGTCGAATCTGGTCTGCCGATCAATCTTCCATTCACCTTGAAGGTGCTTGGCGGCACTACCAGCGTCACGGTGGAAGCACCGATGGACCTGGTCGAAAACGATCCGCACTTTCACACCGACATCGACCGATCCACCATCGACCGGCTACCCGTGGAAACACCCACCTCCGAGCTCAGCTCCATTGTGACCGAGCTTTCGCCCGGCGTGGCGGCGGACTCGAACGGCCTGCTGCACGGCCTGGGCGATCACAACGAGGTCTCCTTCTCAATCGACGGCCAACCGATCACCGACCAGCAGAGCAAGGTATTCTCCAACCAGGTGCCCGCCGCGGCCATCCAGTCGCTTGAAGTGATCGAAGGCGCACCGCCGGCCGAATATGGCGACAAGACCAGCCTCGTGATTGTGGGTACCACGCGGTCCGGACAGGGCGTCACTCGACCCACCGGCCAGATCACGGCTTCTTATGGAAGCTTCGGTACCAGCAATCTGGCGGCCAACGTCGGCTACGGCGGAGCGAAGTGGGGCAACTTCCTGGCCGCCAACGTGCTCCAGTCCGGCCGATTCCTGGACGCACCGGAGTTCACCGTTTACCACGACAAGGGCAATGAAGAGAACATCTTCGATCGTGTGGACCGCGACCTGAGCGCCACCTCCTCACTCCACACCAACTTCCAGTACACCCGCTCCTGGTTCCAGACGCCAAACAGCTATGACACCCAGTACGGCTTCGCGCAGGGAACCACGCTGCTCGGCACCAGCTCGCCGTTCACGCTGACCTCCGGGCCGACCGACCAGCGCTCCAAAATTCAGACTATCGACGTCGCGCCAACCTACACCAAGGTCGTGGGCACTTCGACCATCTTCAACTTCGCACCGTACGTCCGGCGCGACTCCTACAACTATTATCCGAGTAACAACCCGCTGAACGATCTCGGGCCGATCCAGAGCGAGGCCGTGTCTCAGCAGCGCTCGCTCACCAACGTCGGCCTGCACTCCGATGTATCCTACGTGCGCGGCCGCAACAATCTGAAGTTCGGCGGCATGTATGAACAGACGTTTCTTCGGGAGAACGACAACATCGGTATCGTCGACCCCAACCTGAACGCCGACCCGACCACCTCGTTTTATTCCACGCTGTTGCCGTACGATCTGACCCAGGGCGGCACCTTCTACCACTATCATGGGCAAACGGATGTCAAGCAGCTCGCGCTCTACGGCCAGGACCAGATTACGGCCGGGAATTTCCTGTTCAACCTCGGCATTCGTGGTGACATTTACAACGGCCTCGCCATCCAGCGTCAGGCCGAGCCGCGGGTGGCTATCTCCTACAGCATCAAGCGGACAGGAACCGTGCTGCGCGTCTCCTATGCCCGAACGCAGGAAACCCCGTTCAATGAAAATCTGGTGCTGTCCAGCAATGGATGCTTTGACCCGGTCGTAGCGGCCCTGTTCACCAGCGAGTACGGCTACTGCACACCCGCACCGTTCAATCCCGGCTTCCGCAATGAATTTCACGCTGGCCTGTCGCAAAGCTTGGGACGCCACTTCGTCCTCAGCGGCGACTACATCACCAAGTACACTCACAACGCATACGACTTCAGCGTGCTGGGCGCTACGCCGATTACCTTCCCGATCGAGTGGCACAACTCCAAAATCCCCGGGTTCTCGCTCGCCGGAACCCTGACCGAAGTGCGAGGCCTTACCGCTCGTGTCACCATGTCGTCGGTGGCGGCCCGTTTCTTCAACCCGCAGATTGGCGGAGTCGGCGCCACGGTCGCGCAGCCCGGCGGGTTCCCGTTCCGCATCGACCATGACGAACGCTTCAACCAGACCACGCACGTGGAATACAAGATGCCGTTCCGTAAGAGTCTCTACTACTCCTTCAACTGGAAGTTCGACAGCGGCCTGGTCGCCGGCTCCGCACCCTGCTATAACGTCAACGATCCCAACTCCGCCTGCCTCGGCTTCTCCGAAGACGCGAACGGCAACCCATACACGCAGAACGGTCAGCCGCTCATCAACCTGGTCGCGGGCGGCATCACCACGGCGGATGAAGAGTTCACCGCGGGCCTGGCCTGCAACGGTGTCGCGGCCACACGCACCACGGGCTTTGCCACCTGCCTTGCGTCACAGCTTACCTCGAAGTTGATCAACATCCCCGCGACCAACGCCGAGGACGACGATCGCGATCCGCAGCGCATCGCTCACCGCAGCTTGTTCGATATGGAGCTTGGCGACGGCAACCTGCATCACTTCGGCGCAGGCGAGCGCTACAAGATCGGTGCCCGTCTTACCGCCATCAACGTTACCAACAAGTACGCGCTCTACAACTTCCTGTCCACCTTCTCCGGCACGCACTACGTGACGCCGCGCACCGTGACCGGAGAGATCGCCCTCAGCTTCTAACCACGCCCGTACGGCCCGCGATGCGCTCACCATCCTCTTGGTGGGCGCATCGCGGTTCCGGAAGAATCTTGCCGGAGGGTGAGGGTTTTCGAGACCAAGGAACGCGGTATTGATAAGCGACCCAGTCGCTCACCCTACCACCTTAGTCCGGAGACCTTCCCATGTTCTTTCCTCGCTTTGCCCGTCCCCGTTCGTTCGGCTCCTCTGTTTACCTCTGCAAGAATGGGTCGCGGGCACGCCGCGTTCTTCTGGCTGGGTGTGCCACGTTGGCAGCGGCAAGCCTGATCTCCGGCTGCAGCGCCGGCTTTACCTCGACGCAGGCATCCAGTGCCGGCACCGCCCTCAGCGGAACTCTGCACGGAGGCCAGCAGCCCGTCTCCGGAGCCAGGATCTACCTGTACGCCGTGGGTACCAGTGGCTACGGAAGTACCTCGGCCTCTCTGCTGAACAACACCTATGTCACCACCGACAGCGGCGGAAACTGGAGCATCACGGCAGACTACACCTGCCCGGCCGGAGCCTCCGTGTATGTGCTTGCCCTAGGCGGCAACCCCGGCCAGGGCGGCTCCGTCAACAACAGCAAGCTGGGCCTGATGGCAGGCCTCGGCGCCTGTTCTTCCTTGCTGCCCACCACCCGGATCAGCATCGATGAGGTCACCACCGTCGCAACCGTCTACGCTCTGGCCCCGTTCATGAGCTCTGAAACGCAGATCGGTTCCAGCAGCACCAACGCCATCGGTATGAGCAACGCGTTCGGCAACATACCGACCCTGGTCAATATTGCGAGCGGCACCGCCTACGCTGTCACCCCGGCGGGCAACGGTACCGTCCCGCAGGCGGAAATCGACACCCTGGCCAATGCGCTTGCGCCTTGCGTCAACTCCGACGGCACCGGCACCGCGTGCACCAACCTCATGTCAGCCGCCAACGTCTCCTCCTCGGCAGGGACCCCGGTCGATACCGTCCAGGCCATGCTGAACATAGCCCGCAACCCGGGTGCCAACGTCACCAGCCTTTACAATCTCTCCGCCGCGAACGCTCCTTTTCAACCTGCGCTGACCACAGCTCCCAACGACTTCACCATGCAGGTGGCTTATACCGGGAACCTGAATCAGGTGCAGGGAATCGCCGTGGACGCCAACGGCAATATCTACGCGTCGAACTCGCTGGGTGGCGGCATGAGCATGTTTTCCCCCAGCGGTACCTTCCTCAAATCGCTCACCGCCCCGTATATATACCGTCCGCAGCAGATCGGCATCGACCTGAATGGCAACATATGGCTCGCCAGCCGCTTGAACGCAACCACTGGGACCGCCGCAAATCTCGCCGAGTTCAGTTCCACCGGCGCGCTGCTTTCCGGTGCCGCCGGCTTTACCGGCGGTGGACTCAACACGCCGCGCGGTCTTGCGGTTGACAACCTGGGCAACATTTGGGCCGCTGGTAACGGCGAGATCAGCGAATTCACCTCTGCCGGCTTCCCCGTCTCCAGCAACACCGGCTATACCACCACCAACCTGTCCACCATCAGCTGGACTATGAACTTCGACTCCAGCGGAAACGCCTACATCAACTCGACGGACTATAACACCGTCTCGAACCTGCTGAAGTTCGTCCCCATCGGAGCGGGTTCCAACGCGAGCGGCCTCTACGGAGGTAGCTTTTCTACCCTCGCCACCAGCTCCACGCTTGACGACCCGCTCGGCGTGGCGCTCGACCACAGCAACAATGTCTGGGTAGGGAACTCCGATAACGGACAGGGAGGCACCAGCGGCTCACTGACGAAGTACACCTCGACCGGCAACGTGCTGTCTTCCTTCGGCGGATACAGGGATGGTGGCCTGCTCTCGCCGCAAAACGTCATTGTCGATGGTTTGGGATACGTTTACACCTCGCAGGACCAGGTCAGCGTCAGAACCAACGCGGGAGTCGCCCTTTCGCCGACAACCGGCTATCAGACCACGTCCAACGACTGCTGTCTGGCCAGCGCCATCGACGCCTCCGGCAACTACTGGACCTCCGGTGTCAACACGCTTTTCCAATGGATCGGCCTGGCCAACCCGGTCGTCACGCCGCTGGTCAAAGGCGTTGTGAACAACACCATCGGAGTACGTCCCTAACCAAACCCGAGCAAAGCAAAGAATGCGCTCCGTAATGGAGCGCATTCTTTTTATCGCAAACCTGTGTCACCAAGGTGTGGCGGAGAGACAGGGATTCGAACCCTGGATACGTTGCCGTATACACGCTTTCCAAGCGTGCGCCTTCAGCCACTCGGCCATCTCTCCCTTGCCATCCGGGACCTTTTGAATCTAACACAAAAGCTGCCCGCGAAGCGGGTGATGCACCACAGGCTCACGGCGCAACCGACGTGATCTGCTGGTCCACATGCCCGCTCGGCGGCACGTTCAGCGGCGTCGCGCCCGCAAGATAGTGCGCCAGCGTGGCCGGATCGCGCCAGTTGACCTCCCACCCGTGGGCGAGCGAAAGCAGCAGATGCGGTCCGGGCGCGACGTTGGGGAACGCAAAACTGCCATCCGTTGCGGTCTGTTCCCGCCGAATCTCCGCCAGGCTGTTGGCCGAGCCATAGCTGGCCGGAACCAGCAGCACCATGGCTCCAGCATCCGGCTTGCCGGCTTCCGTCGCTATCCCTTTCACCTCGGTTTGAGCGCGCTGTACATGCAGAGTCAGCACAGGGGAGCCGCTTTCCATGTGCAGAATTCGTCGCTCGACCTTTGCGCCGGTGGTTGGCTGGTCCGCGATAGAAAGCCCGCTGACCGACAGCCCGGCCGACAGCCCTTCACTGACAAAATAATCACCGGGCGGAACCTGCAGGCTGCGTGCGTTGTTCTCGTCGTCGTCCTGCTCTCCGCCTCCTCGCCGCCTGACGCGCGTGCGTCCTGCTCCTCGGAACTCCGAATAGACCTGCCCAGTTTCGACATCGGTCAGGTTCACCGCCAGCAGATCCGACAACTCCGCACCATCCAGCTGCACCTGCAGCCGCAGACTCTCGATCGCGCGATCCAGGTTCAAGGTCGTGGAGGATCCCTGCGAAAGCATCACCTCCATCATCTTGCCCGTGCCGTTAGCTCCTCCCGGCAGCCTCACATCGTACGTCCCTGGCCGCAATCCGCCGAAGTTCCACGACCCGTCGCGTCCTACGCTGGTCGCCTGTCCATACCCTGTCAGGTTCTGCAACCCGCCCGGACTTCGTCGAATCAGCTGCGGCATTTGCCCGCCGCCGCCCAGCCGCTCTCCGCTCCCGGCAACCCCTCCGTCGACCCCCGTATCGCCTGTGCCGGGGATCGTCAGGTGAAGCGCCGGGATTGCCTGTAGCTGGAAATTCGCCTGCCGCTCCTCGCCGGCATGCAGAGCCAGCGTATCGGCGGAGCCTTCCTCGGCTGTCCCCGGAAACCACGTTACCGGGTAGACCACGTCCAGAGACGGGTCGAGCTGCGCTGCGCCCGCGCTCCCGGAAATGCCTGAAAATGCGGACGCATACCACGGTTGCGCGCTCACCGCCAGATGGTAGTCGCCGTCCGCCAGGCCGGTCAATTCATAATGCCCGCGATCGTCGGTCTGGGCAAACCCCGCCGGTTGCCAGCGCACCGGGGCACCCTCGGCAAGCGTCGGCTCTCGGCGCGCCAGGATCACTTGCCCCGAGCGCACCGCCTCGCCTGCCTCATCCCGCACAAACCCGCTGACCGAGGCAGCCGGCTTGAGCACCAGGTCCACGCGAACTTCCGGCGTCTTGGCAGAAAGCACAAGCGCCGTCGTGTACTGGTCGTGCTGCTCGTACAGCTGTCCACGATACCCGTGCGCCACCCCGGACAATACCCAGGCACCGTCATGTGGAATCGCAATCGAGAAATGGCCATGCACATCCGTCACCGCCATCTCCTGTTCCATCTGTTCGCCTGCTCCTCGCCGGTCCCGGCCGAAACCCCCGGCACTGAACAACGCATTCGGCATCCCTGCGCCGCCAATCCCCCCTGGCCGTCCCATCCTTACCACGGACCGCTCACCCGGGGGAGGTCCGGCCTGGCCGGAACCTGCCTCGCGCGAGGCCGTTAGCGTGACGCTGCAATGCGCCACCGGCGACCCATCGCGACTGCTCGTCACCACGCCGGACACCCTCAGTGCCTCCGGCGAGGACGCTCCAGGTGAAGAACCAGCCGCCGAAGCTAAAAGCGCAAGGAGCAGGAAGTTCATCGAGCACTCTCCGTATTCTGCACCGGCAGCTCTATCGTCGTCTTACCGGAAGCAGGCACCGTAACCTCGGTGCCCGCGCCAAGATGTCGAACCACCTCGGGATCATGAAGGTCCCCGGGGAACCGTCGCGGAAATGCATGAACGGTATAGCTTCCGGGCTGCACCATTCTGCCGAAAAGCCCGTTCTGATCCGTCTGAACCTGCACCACGGGAGTCAGGCTCGGCTGGTGTGCCAGCAGGTACACGTAGCAAACCGTACGTGTCGCCGCGCCCGTCACTGTCCCGCTCACCTGACCCAGATCGTTTGCAAGAATGATGCGCAGCGGCTCACCGCCGGCTCCGTTGCTCACGTTCAGCGGCTGCGTCAGCAGGTCGGCATTCCCGTAGCTGGCGGACCGGACATACCATTGCGCGGCGAACAGCGACCTCAGCCGATAGACCCCAGGGCTCACCTGCAGTGTCGGCTGCGCCTCTCCCTGGCTGGTCAGCCCTACGTCGTCTCCACCAAACTGGTCTGACCGGCTTGAGTTCTGCAGGCGAAGCCCCAGGTTGTTCAGTCGCGGAGGCTGTGCCGCCGCCGCACTTGCCGTCGCTGCCGTGGGCTCGAACGTAAGCTCCACCGGAATGACCGGAACCGCCCCGAAGTTGAGCTGCAGCCCCTCCACCGGCCGGCTCCCCACGACCACATTCGCCTCGGCCTCCTGCCGGCTTTCGCGGTTCTGCTGGATCGCGCGCAGGTGGTAGTTCCCGGCGGGCAGCGACACCTCCAGCACCCCGGGCTCCCGTGTAAAGCGCGCATACACGCTGAAGCTTGCTCCCGTCGAGCTCTTCACCATCACCCGCGGGTTTGCGCCCGCCTCATCGCCTTCCACGCGAAACCGAACCGAAACCGCCACGGCCGTGCGCGGGTGCAGGTCGATCCGTCGCTCCTCATTGCTGCTCACGGCAAAGAAGGGAAGCGCCTCGGTTCCGCCTGACTCGGGATAGTCCACCGGAAGCATCACCGTGCCGTCCACCCCGGGACGCTGCGAGTAGCCAATGCTGATTCGGTAATGCCCCGGCGGCACATTGAATCGATACTCTCCGTGCGAATCGGTCTGAGAAAAGGCGGCCGGAAATCCGCGCGCCCCACTTTCGTCCACACTTTCCCGCTGCAGGATCACCTGCGCATGTTCGGCCGGCAACCGGTCGCTCCCGGTCACCAGTCCCATGATCACCGCGTCCGGATACAGCTTCAACTCGATCCGGCCAGTCAGGTCCAGTGTCTGAGAGGGCCGTGCACTTGGGTCGTCAGGGCTGTTCCAATAGCCCGGCTTGGTTACCTGTACCGATCCCGTCGTGCCCACAAACGACGGAAAGTTGAATCGCCCCTGGCCGTCGGTCATCTCTGCCCGGGAGTTGATCCGCACCAGCGCCCGCGGTACGACCGCCCCGTTCAACCCGTTCACCACCGTCCCCGTTAGCGTAAAGGGGGTGTTCGTATCGCTCGAAGAGCCGGCTACCAAAGAACTCTGCGCGTTGCCTCGCATCGTTAAGCACACAAGCAGCAGCAGGACCGCAACGCCTGGCAGTCTCCACCCGCACCGGCCTGCCCACACCTGATTTCGCCTGCATCCAACCGGCACCCTCACACTCCGACCTCTCCCGGGCACCGGCCAACTGGCCCGCGCCACACTGGTAAGACGCATGGGCTCACGGCTAAGTTACACCCCGCCCCCGCTCCCATGGTCCAACATCGGCAGACACCCAGCCGTCAGAGTTTCGGCGAGTGCATGCTTCTTGTGCAGGAGTGCCAAACCGCTCAATCGTTGCCGGACCTTCAGAATCCGACCCCTCGCTGGACCGCTGTTTGCAACATGCAAGTCCTCCGACGCAAGTCGCCTGCAACGGTTGAGCATCACCTCTCAACGCGGAGAGCAGCGAAGCATCGGAATACCCCGCCGCGTGATCAGAGCCTGCCTCAATCGATGCGGCAGACCTTGACGGCCGCATTGGTGTACGGACAGGGGAAGCCGGTCGCAGCATCCGAACGCAGGACCACCCAACTGGCCTCCAGCCGGAGCAGGGCAGCCCGGCGCTGCGTGTCCGAGTCGCGGCTGAGTCCTGTCTGGGCGGACTGGCCGGCGATCCAGGCCGGGGTCAACGACGGCGTAATCGAAGCTTCACCGCCGTCTTTCGAGTAGTCCGGCAGGGCGCTGCGTTGGGCTATGGCCCGGAAACACTGCGCGTCTTCCCCGGGAACGGTGATGTAGTGCGCATCCAGCGCAAAGACCGCGTCCTCCGGGGTGCGGTCCTGAATCCACTCAAAGGCCTGCACCCATAGGTTCGGCGAGCTCCGGCCGGGCAACTCAAGGTGCGCGGAGGCGGGAAAGGTCTGACGGTCGACCGAGAACATCAGCCCGGCCAGGGCGGCCGCGAGCACCGTCCAGCGCCACAGGTGCCCGCGCATCCAGCGTTCCCCCAGAAAGGCTCCCAGCAAAAGCAGCATCAAGAGGTACACCGTGCCGAAGCAGCGCAAAGGCTGCAGGCGTGCCACCAAATGGGAGCCGTAATGGGCGCGGCAGAACAGCAGCGCCACGGCCGTGCTTGCGATCGCGAGCATCGTCCCACATCGGGCCAGGGCCGCGGCCACCGGGGTGAGCCGCCGGGCCAGCAGAGCAAGGACCACCACGGGTCCGAGCAGGCCAAGCTGCTCAAACCATTGCCAGCGAAACGGGAACCAGTAGTACCGTGTCATGGCCACGTATGTCTCGATCGCCGAATCCCTCTGCGCGGCGAGCTGTACCGCCGCCGCGAGCAGAAGCGCCAGCCCGGTCAGCACGGCGAAGGTAAGCCACCGCCGCCGGCTTTCCGCGATGCAGGCGCACAGGAGGACGATCACCGCGGCCAGACCGTACGCGGCCATGAGGGGATGCACCGCTGCCGCCCCAAGCAGGCACGCCGCCATGGCCGCGAGCGCGCTCCGCCGGCCTTCACGGTCCTGGGCTCGCAGAAAGTCCAGCGTAAAGGCGAGCGCAAAGAGGCAAAGCGGCGTGGACAGGCTGCGCGCGGTCAGGTAAGGGTCGGTCAGCATCAGCGAGGTGCCCGCGACCGGAACGGCGATGCCACCCGCAAGCAGAAGCACCGCCCCGGCCCGGGCCGCGACGGATCCGGTAACGCGCACCATCAGGCTCCAGCCCGCCGCGAGGGTGGCATACACGGACGCAACATACACAAGCAGAAGCACAACAGCGAGCGAAAGATGAAGCATCCGGACCAGCGCCGCGATCACCGGCGCGAACAGGGAGAACCGCAGATGCTCGGTGGTGAAGGCGGTAAAGGCGGGAAACAGCTCGGGATGCAGCAGCTTCTCGATCCCCGCGACGTACACTCCGCCGTCCTCCGCGTAAGGATGGTAGCCGTCGACCAGGAGGACGGACAGGGTGAGCCCGGTCAGCAGAGCCATTGTCTTCCAAGGACTGTTGACCTCCGCCCGGCTCTCAACCGGCCGCTGAAGTAAACTGGCAATGCTGTCCGAATCCATCAACCCCCCGGTGTTTCCCACGCATGTATCGCACACTTCAACAGACACTTCTGGCCCGTATCGAATCCATTCTGCATACCCAGTATGACGTGACGCTCCCGCAGATCGCCGTGGAGCAGCCTCCATCGGTGCAGCTCGGCGAGCTTGCGCTTCCGGTCGCGTTTGAGCTGGCCAAGCGCCTGCGCAAGGCACCGCGGGTGATTGCAGCCGAGCTGGCAGCCGCGCTCAATGCAGACCGGACGCTGCTTCCCGGCGTGACATCGGTGGAACCGGCCGGCGCTGGATACCTGAATGTGAAGCTGGACCGCGCGTCCGTGGTGCGGCGCATCGCGGCCGACGAGCATGCGGATCTCGGCGGGCCGGGCTTCCGGCTGATCGAGCACACCAGCATCAATCCGAACAAGGCCGCGCATATTGGGCACCTGCGCAACGCCATCCTGGGCGACACCTTTCAGCGTCTGCTGCGCCAGGATTCCTTCAAACGCGGCTTCGACGTGGGCGTGCAGAACTATATCGACAACACGGGCGTGCAGGTGGCCGACGTGGTGGTCGGGTTTACCGAACTACTCGGGCTGGACCTGCGCGGCGTTCGCGAGCTGCTGACCGAGCTGATCGAATGCAACGAGCGCATCGACTTCTACTGCTGGGATTTGTACGCGCGCGTGAGCCAGTGGTACACGGAGCCGGGCGCTCCGGCCAACGAGCTGGCGCGGCGCAAGAAGATTCGCCTGGATACGCTGCACGCGCTCGAAACCGGAGGCAACGACACGGCGGTAATCGCGGACACGATCGCCACCGACGTGCTGCGCCGGCATCTGCAGACCATGGAACGGCTCGGCATCGAATATGATTTCCTGCCGCGCGAAAGCGAGATCCTGTCGCTGCACTTCTGGGAGGCCGCGCGCGCGCTGATGATCGAACGCGGCGTGCTGTACCAGGAGACGGCCGGCAAGAACGCGGGCTGCTGGGTGATGCGGCGCGCCGGAACCGACGGAAGCGAAGACGGCCCGGACGAGGAGGCCAAGGTCATTGTCCGCTCCAACGGAACCGTGACCTATGTGGGCAAGGACATCGCCTACCACCTATGGAAGTTCGGGCTGCTGAACCGTGATTTCGGCTATGAGAAGTTCCACGAGTACCCCACGCACACCTGTTGGATCTCGACCGGAGATCTCACGGCCAGCAACCCGGAGCACCCGGTCTTTGCCAAGGCCGATGCGATTTACAACGTAATCGACTCCTCGCAGGCCGACCCGCAGAACAACGTGGTGGCGGCCTTGCGCGGCATGGGGTATGTCGAGGCAGCGGAACGGTACACGCATTTTTCCTACGAGAAGGTTGCGCTGACGCCCCGCTGTGCCCTGGAACTCGGCTACACCATCGCCGAAGAAGATGCGGGCAGGCCGTTTATCGAGGTCTCCGGGCGCAAAGGGCAGGGCGTCAAGGCAGACGATCTGCTCGACAAGCTGACCGCCGCGGCCAGGGCCGAGGTCGACGCGCGGCATCCGGAGCTGCCCGAGCATGAGCGCATCGAGACAGCGACAGCGATTGCCGTAGGTGCGCTACGCTTCTTTATGCTGCGATTCAACCGTAATACGGTGATCGCCTTCGACTTCAAGGACGCGCTCAGCTTCGAAGGCGAAACCGGACCCTACGTCCAATACGCGTGCGTGCGCGCCGCGAACATCTTCCGCAAATCCGGCGTGACCGAGGCCGAAGCGCTCGCGGCACTTCCCGGCGAGGAGGCGCTGGCCGCGATCCTGAACGATGAGGCGGGCACCTCCCTGTGGGAGACCTGGCTGGCAGTCTCGCGGCTCACCGCCCTGCTCGATCTGGCCATTTCGTCGGCCGAGCCGGCGCACCTCTGCAAATACGCCTTCCAACTGGCCCAGCAGTTCAACAACTTCTACCACCGCTTCCATATCCTGACCGAGGGCGATCCGGACCGGCGCGCCGTGCTGCTTGCCACCGCCGCCGTCGCCCGGCGGGAGATGGTGCGTGTACTCGGCTACCTGGGCATCGCCGCGCCGGCGGTCATGTAGCCTGGCCGGTCAGGGCGCAACCTCGATCCGGGCTCCGGCGGCGCTCTGCGTGCAGCCGATCACGCAGCCGTATTCGCGCGTGCGTTCCCAGGCATGGTGCGGGGCGTAATGGCCGAAAGATTCCAGCAGCACGCGCAATACACCCGCATGCGTCACGACGGCTACATCGCCTTGCTCCAGCTCCCGCATCTGGTCCAGCGTTGCAAGTACGCGCCCGCGAAAGCTGCCGATGGGCTCTCCGCCCGGGGTGGGCAGAGCCGGGAACTCGGAGACCCAGCGCCGCGCATAGACGACGTCGCGCTGCTCGATCTGCTCCCAGGTGAGTCCTTCCCATGCGCCAAAGCCGATCTCCCGTAGCCCGTCGAACTCGGTCACCGGAAGCCCGCGCGAGAACGCGATGGCCTCCGCGGTCTCGCGCGCCCGGAGCAGCTTGCTCGTGCAAAGGCCGGTGAGTGGATACGGTTCGAGTCGTTTCACCAGTCCCGCCAGCTGGGCGCGTCCGCGGTCGTTCAGCGGCGGATCCGCCTGCCCGCAGAAGGTCCCGGCCAGTCCGGTTTCGGCGTGCCGGATGAACCAGAGCCTGCGCCATGCCGTTATCGCCATGCCGTCAGGACCACACCAGGCACTGCGGCACGGCTGCTTCGGCCATCTGCTCGGTCGTGCCAATCCCGGCGGCTCGAGTTGCGCGCAACGGAGCCGCCGGTGCGGCTGGACGGATTCGACCAGCCGCTTCCCGCAGCCCCTCCTGCACAGCATCTACCGCATGGTCCATGACTCTCCTCCCAACGAAAGCTTCACGCCGGAGCGGAAGTTGAACGGAAGAGCAGGATACCCGAACGCCTCCTGGTAATGCTCGCTCAAAAGATTCTGGATCTCCGTGTAAGCGCTTACTCGTTGGCTCAAGCGGTAGGAGCCCGTCAGCTCCAGTCGCTGGTAGGCCCCGTCCAGGTTATGGTTCGGCAGCAGAAGCGAGCCGTCGAGAAAGTCCGAATCGTCCCGCAGTCCAACCAGCGTGCCGTTCAGCTGTGCGTTCCATCGGCTTCGCGTGTATTGCAGCCCGAAGTACCCGGAGTTGCGTGCGCGGCGAAACGGCCGGTTACCCACCAACGGACCGTAGGCTCCGATCGCAATTGCCGGAAACAGCGGGTTATAGGTGGGTGCCAGCGCAGACGAAGCAAACGAGCGTTGCACCTTCGCGTCCAGCAGCGTGTAGCCTCCGCGCACAAACAGGTGCTGAGCCACGCGGAGTTCCACTTCGGTTTCCAGCCCCTGCGCCCGGTACGCAAGCGAGTTGACGTAGGCCCCGTAAAAGTACGGCACCGTCGAGGTGTCGATACCGAAGTTGGTGGCGATCGCGTCCTGCGAAAGATACTCCAACCCGTTGGTGTACTCGTTGTGAAAATAGGTCAGGTCCACGCGCGCCCGCCCGTTGCCAAGCTCCTGCTCCACCCCGCCGTCGTAGGAGCGCGAGTTTTCCGCGCCCGGCTGCGTGATGCCGTACTGCCCGATCAGGTTCTGGCTGCCGGCACTGACCAGAAGCGCGTAGAGCGAATTGTTCTGCACAGAAATGCTCGGACCCTTGATGCCTTTGGAAAAACTTGAGTGGAGCTTGGTCCCGTTCCAAAAGCCTGCCGACGAAGGCTTCAGGAGATAGTAGGCTCCCGATAGCCGGGGCGTCGCCGCGAATCCATAGACTGCGTTGTCCTCCAGCCCTGAACCGACGGTGTAGAAAAAGCGGCCGCCGGCGTCGCCCTGGATCTCAAGCATGGTCGAGTAATTCCCGCGGTCGGCCGTCGCCACGGTGCCCCCGGTGTACAGGCTGGTGCCGCGCTCATCTTCATAGTGAAAGCCGGCCAGCAGATGCACATGTGCGCTGCGTCCTCCCAGCGCGGCCGGCACCGAGCCGACCAGATAGTCCGTCTGTGCGTACATAAAGTCGCGCTGGCTCTTGTTGTCGCTCGTGCTCGGGTAGGTGCCCGGGTAACTCAACGTGGCCTGCCCGGAGACGGTGTATCCGTTTGCCCCGCGAATCGTCACCGGCGCACCCGCATAGTCGAGCAAGTTCCCTTGGCTGTCGTACACCGGAATGCCGGCAGGGGCGTAATTATCGAAGTGAAAGTTGAGGCGCAGGCCACCGTAACGAAGCTGGTTATGCCAGCGCTCGGTGGTCTGGGAGTTCAGCACGCCGCCGATCACCAGATCATGCTCGGTCGCGAAGCTGTCGTCCGAAATCCCATAGAGCGCGGTTGCGTTCGGACGGCCACCACCGGTCGATTGATGCCGCAAGTTGAAGCGCAGGTCGGTGGTGCTGTTCGGCTCGAAGCCGATGTTCTCCGCAAAGGTAGCGTTGTGAAAGCTGCTGTGCGCAATCGAGTTGCCCGTATCCTGCCGCGCGAAGTCGGAAAAGTAGTCGAACCGATGCAATGCGCCCGACAGCGAGCCCTCGTTCCGGTAGGTTCCGAAATTGCCTCCATCACCTTCATACTCCAGCAGAGGCAGCGGCGTGGTGCCTCGGCGCGTGGTCAGCGAAACCACGCCGGCCAGCGCCTCCGACCCGTACAGCGCGGAATCCGGCTCACGCAGGACTTCAAGTCTGGCCAGCCCCGCCGCCGCGATGTTGGCGAACTCGACCGCCCCGCCCAGGTCGTCGACCGCGACTCCGTCCACCAGCACCTCGTTCGCGTCCGAATCGCCTCCGCGGATGAACAGGCTCGTGGTGCCGCCCTGCTCCCCGCTTTGCGTCACCTGTACGCCGGGCACGAATCGCAGGGGCTCCTGTATATCGCGGACGTAAGGGTACTGGTCCTCACCCAGCACCGTGACGGCACCGGCTACCTGCGCCAGCGGAGTCGGCGTGCCTGTTGCGGTCACTGTGATCTCCTCCGTGTCGGTCGGGGTTGCCAGCGTCAGGTTAAGGCTCAGGCTTGATTCCGGCGTTAGCGTGCGGGCCAGCGTTTCAGACTGGCGAAAGCTGGGCGCGGAGCTCCGCAGGCGATAGCTGCCGGAGCGTGGAACGGATAAGGAATAGCGTCCCGAAGCGTCCGAGCGTGTAGTCGCCAGAACCAGTTGGCCAGAAAGCAGCTCGACGGTGGCACCGGGAACCGCCGCCCCCAGCGGATCCTGCACGCTGCCGGAAACAGAGCCCGTAACTGCCTGGGCTGCACTGAAGATGCTCCCGGAGGCGAAGAACAGCCCCAGGGTGGAAAGATGGATCGAACGCATAAAGTTCCCCTCGGAATTGGTTGAGCATGCGGCCGGTCTCCTGACTTGCGCCTCATCGAACTCCGGCTGTCTTCCAGGGGGTGAGCCTGTGACGTTGGTGATCCCTGCCGGTCTTCTCCGCGCTTACAGTTACGGGGTAGTGGCGGATTTGCACCGCGCTTCCCGAACACCGATGCCCGTGGTGTCTAGTCCTGCAGCCGATAAAAGTACCGGCCAACGCTCAGGAACTGCTCTGCTCCTGTGGTCCTGCCTCAAATCCTCCCTTCATCTCCGCATCGTCACGCAGCCGGTCGGGCCGATGGTGTGCGTTCTTCGCCCGCATCTTGGCACCACCCGCTCGGCGGTCGCGATCAGCTGTACCCGTGCTGTTCCGCCAGCAAGCTTCTGCGCATGCCGGCTCTTGCCGCTGCGCACGCCTCCCGGTACAAGAGTCTCGCTGGATCATGTTTTTCCCATGTACGCTTCCATCCGTCCGCGCCAGGCAGCACGGCGAGTGGCGTCGGTCGAGCGGGATTTCCGTGAAGCGCCTGCAACCCTCTCGACCGCAAGATGCGGATGAGACGGGCAGCGCGTGCCTTTCAGCTTTCCCTGCGAAGCTGAACCAAGCCGGTATTCTTCTGGCCGGTCTCCTGACTTACGCCTCGCGTGCGGGCGCGGAACTCACCTTCCCAGGCCGTCGCCCAGTGGCTGCCATGTGGCACGTCCACGCTCCAAAGCGCTTGCAGTTACGCGGATAGTGGCGGACTCGCACCGCCTTCCCGAACATCAGATGCTTTGACCATACGCATATCCCAGGCGCGGGTCAACGATGAAACTGCAAGGCCATTCGGGCATACTTACCCTTAGGAGGCCGCACGTGAACCCCATCGAACTCACCCGCAGACGCTTCGCCGGAACCTTGGCGGCGACCTTTTGCGTCTCTGCCCAGTGGGCTCGCGCCGAGCCGGTTCCCGCACGCATCGTCTCCACTGCGCCGTCGTCCACGGAGGCTCTGTTTGCGCTCGGGCTCGGCTCTCGCGTGGTCGGCGTCTCGATTTACTGCGATTACCCACCCGAGGCCAAGGCGCTGCCCAAGGTGGGCACCTACGTCCAGCCCAACGTTGAAGCCATTGCGCGCCTGCGCCCGGACCTGGTGGTGCTGCAACGGCATCCCGGTCCCATCACCGAACGGCTCGCCGCGCTCGGCATCCGCTTCGTTCAGATGCCCTACGGCTCGCTGGCTGACGTGTATACCGGCATTGAGCTTGTGGCCCACGCCGCCGGCGTTGCAGTTCGGGGAGACGCCCTGAACGGCCAGATTCGATCCAGGCTGGCAGCCGTGCAGCAACAATCCGGGCGCGTGCCGCGGGTCCGGACCTGCGTCATCGCGGACCGGCGCGCCGGCATGCTGGCGGACATGGTAGCCGTGGGTCCAGGAAATTACGTCAATGAGATCATGGAGATAGCTGGAGGTCTGAATGTATTGGATCAGGCAGGTCTCCCCATGTACCCCCACATCGCCCTCGAAACCATCCTCCGCGACAATCCCGAAGTGATCGTTGACCTGACTGATGCCCACGCGCTCGACGAGAGCCACCAGCACGTCCGTGACCAGGATCTGGCGCTCTGGCACGAGCAGCAGACCCTGCTTGCTGCGCGCTCGAACCGCGTCTATCTGGGCAACAACTCCGTCCTGCTGGTGCCCGGGCCACGCACGCCGGACGCCGCCGAGCAGTTCTTCCGGTACTTCCACCAGGCGCATGCATGAGCGCTCTGCTGGCGCTTGACCGTCTCGGCTTCCGCTATGGCGAACGCATGATCCTGGACCGTGTCTCGCTCGAGGCCTCGCCGGGTGAGTTCATCGCGATCCTGGGTGCCAACGGCGAAGGCAAGTCCACGCTGCTCGACCTTATATCCGGCTTTCGCGCCCCCGCCTCGGGTCACATCCGCATTGGCGGCCGCGAACTCGATGCCTGGTCTCCCCGCAAGTTCGCACATCAGGTCAGTCACCTGCCGCAATCCGTTCAGGCCGAGCTGCCGTTTACCGCCGGCCAGCTCGTCGCCATGGGACGCTACCCCCACACGGACCGCTGGTTCGAGTCCGCCGAGGATCACGAGGCGATCGCCATGGCGATGGCCCGCACCGGATGCGGAGCCTGGCGCGGTCGCCCGATGAGCACCCTCAGCGGAGGCGAACGCCAACGCGTGCTGCTCGCCGCATGCCTTGCCCAGCAGGCACGTATTCTGCTGCTGGACGAGCCGTCCACTTTTCTCGACATTGGGCAGCAACTTGGCTGCTTCAGCCTGCTGCGGGAAGAAGCCGCGGCCGGGCGGCTGTGCCTTGCGGTCACCCATGACCTGAACCTCGCGCTTAGCTTCTGCACGCGGCTGATCGTGCTCGCCGGCGGCACCGTCGCCCGCGATCTCACGGCGGCGGAGGCAGGCAGCTCGGTTGAGTGGCTCAGCCTCTTTTCTCCCCGTTTGCACCTCGCGCATACCGAACAAGCCGGAATGGCGATTCCCTGGGTATGGTACCGATGACTCACCCGCGCCGCGCCGTCTGGATGAGCATCTCTGCGTCTCTCGTGGCTGCCATCGTGCTGCCCTGGGTCGGGCCCGGAACGCTCTCGCCGGCGCAGGTCCTGCACCGTGGAACGCTCGATTCGCAGATCTTTCTCCAGCTTCGGGTCTCGCGAACCCTGCTTGCTCTCGTCGCCGGGGCGGCTTTGTCGCTGGCTGGAGCTTTGTTTCAGGCGCTCCTCCGCGATGCCCTGGCCGAGCCGTACACGCTGGGCATCTCCGCCGGTGCCTCGCTGGGTGCGGTCATCACGATCACGGCCGGCTGGCAGACCGTGCTTGGCCTTCCCGCCACCTGGGTCGGTGCGCTTGCCGGCGCGTTTACGGTCCTGCTCCTGGTACTTGGCGCCGGTCGCGTCGGCGTGGGGCATCGCCGCGTCTCGGCGTTTACGCTTCTGCTGAGCGGCATCGCCATCAACAGCGTGTGCGCCACCTTTATCCTGATCCTGTCGTACTTTGCCGGAATCGTAGGCTCATTTTCGATTGCGCGCTGGCTCATCGGTTCTGTCGATTCGGTCGGTTTCCGTGCGCTCGGCTCGCTCGCTGTGCTGGTGACTGGTTGCGGACTATATATAGTCCGGCAGGCGCGCAGCTGGAACCTGCTCGCGGTCGGCGAGCAATGGGCGATTTCGCGCGGAGTCCGTGTCGGCCGACTACTCGGCACCGGGTACGTTGCCGGCTCGGTCCTGGTCGCGGGTGCGATCGCGCTTACCGGGCCCATCGGCTTCGTCGGCCTCATCGTGCCGCACCTGGTGCGCTCTCGCATCTCGGCCGATCACCGCATCCTGATGCCCTGCGCCTTTTTTCTCGGCGGCACGCTGCTTGCCGTGTGCGACAGCATCGGCCGCGTCGTGCTGCCTCCGGCGGAGATTCCCGCGGGAGCGATCCTTGCCCTGCTCGGCGGCCCATACCTGGTCTGGGTCGTGCGCAGCCGGGCAAACCCGCTCGGGTGACCGCCGCGGACTCTATACTGGTAGCAGCATGAAGGCACTGGTCAAATCGCAAGCCACCCCGGGCCTCTGGCTCGAGGACGTCCCCGAGCCCGAACCCGGCATCAACGACGTCAAGATCCGCGTGCTCTATACCGGCATCTGCGGCACCGACCTCCACATCTTCGACTGGGACGCATGGGCGGCAAAGACAATTCCCACCGGCCTCACCATCGGGCACGAGTTTGCCGGCGAGGTAGTGGCGGTCGGTGCCAATGTGCCCGATGTCGAAGTCGGACAATTGGTCAGCGGAGAGGGCCATGTGGTCTGCGGTCGATGCCGCAACTGCCTGGCCGGACGTCGTCATCTATGCGCTCACACCTCTGGCGTCGGAGTCAATCGCAACGGATGCTTCGCCGAATACATCGTGCTACCCATGTCGAACATCTGGCACCACGCGACGGCGGTTGACCCGGAAGTGGCAGCCATCTTTGACCCGTTCGGCAACGCCGTCCACACTGCACTCGCCTTTCCCGTGCTCGGGGAGGACGTGCTGGTCACCGGTGCGGGTCCCATCGGCATCATGGCCGCCGCCGTCGCCCGTCACGCCGGCGCACGGCACGTCGTCATCTCGGACCCCAATCCGTATCGGCGCGCGCTGGCGGAAAAGCTCGGTGTCACCCGCGCCATCGATCCGCTGCACGAAACGCTCGGTGAGGTCCAGCAGTCGCTCCACATGACCGAAGGCTTCGACGTAGGACTGGAAATGTCCGGCAACCCCTCAGCATTCCGCGACATGATCGGGAACATGAGCCACGGCGCCAGGATTGCCATGCTCGGCATCCCGTCGCAGCCCATGCCCATCGATTGGAATCAGGTCATTTTCAACCAGCTCACCCTGCGGGGCATCTACGGCCGGGAGATGTATGAGACCTGGTACAAAATGACCGTCATGCTCGAATCCGGACTGGACATCGCGCCCGTCATTACGCACCGGCTGCCCTGGCGCGACTACGAACAGGGCTTCGCGGCCATGCGCTCCGGCAACTCTGGAAAAGTGGTGCTCGACTGGCGTGATGCCGCCGAACGGTAGTCCGGATTCGCGTTACACTACAATCAATCCTGCAAGTACCTCGGCGCAAAAGGGCTTTACGGCAAATGGAACCAAGCGAATGCAACGTGACCGGCCGGCCCATGGCCAACCCCGTGCCCGCTCCCCACGCCGATAGCCTCTTTGAGCGACTCAGCTGGTTTTATGCGCTTTGCCGCGAGTACCTGTTTCGCGACCACACCCAGGAGATCGTCCACTCGCTGTTTCCGGACGCGGCCCCAGCGCCCGGCACCCGCCTGCTCGAACTCGGCTGTGGCCCGGGATTCTACGCCTGCCGCCTGTCGGAAGAGTTGCCTACGCTGCAGACCACCGGCGTCGACCTGTCCGTTGCGCTGATCGAACGCGCGACCGCCCGTGCGCAGAGCCGGCAGCTTTCCAACTGCTCCTTTCAGCACGCCGACGCGCACGCCCTGCCGTACTCCTCGGGCTCGATCGACTGCGTCGTGGTCTCGCGCCTTTTCCTGATTGTGCCGGACAAGGAAGGAATTGTCTCGGAGATCCACCGCGTGCTCAAGCCTGGCGGCCGCTGCTTCATTGCCGAGCCCACCTCCGGCTTCCGCACGCGCCTTCCTCTCGCCGTCATGTGGATCCTTTCGCGCCTCACCACCAGCCCGGCCGGAAAATACCGTGAGCCCCAGCAGGCCGACGTCATGTCCCGCCCGGCCTTTGAAGCGCTTGTGCACACCCGGCCCTGGGAGTCCGTCGTCATGGAATACGACGGCTGGTACCAGTATGCCGTGTGTCGGCGCGGACTCGAAACCGCAGGAGTTTCCCGCTAGCCATGCCGTACCCGATACTCGATCCGCAGCACCCCATCCCCGCGCTCGCTCGCCTGTGTGCCTTGACGGTGATGGCCAAGGCACCTCGTCCCGGCCGCGTCAAAACCCGCCTTTCGCCTCCGCTTACGCTGGATCAGACAGCCGCCCTGAATGTTTGTTTCCTGCGTGACACTACCGAAAACCTCGCCTCCATCCCAGCTTCGGCCGGCCTCATCTCCTACACGCCGAAAGGCGATGAAGCCCTGTTCGACGGCCTCCTGCCGGAAACCTTTGGCCTGGTCCTGCAGCGTGGCGACGGCTTTGGGGAGCGCCTCCTCGCGGCCGCCGAGGACGTCCTCGCCATCGGCTACGGCTCGGTCTGCCTCATCGATTCCGACTCGCCCACGGTCCCCGCCGCCGCCTTTGCCCAGGCCGTCGAGGCTCTTGCCCAACCCGGAGACCGCATCGTGCTGGGGCCGTCGCATGACGGCGGATACTACCTGATCGGCCTCAAACAGGCCCATTCCGCGCCGTTCGAGCGCATTACCTGGTCTACCGGCTCCGTGCTGGCCGAGACTCTGGAGCGCTGCCGCGAAGCTTCGCTCGAGGTCATCCTGCTCCCCACCTGGTACGACGTCGACGATGCCGCCTCCCTGCACCTCCTGAACGAGGAGCTTCTAAACGGCACCGCACCGGCTTTCGCTGGACACACCGGCTACCGCGCCCCGCACACACGAGACTTCCTCCTGGCGCTTCAGTTCGACCCCGCGGCGGTACCCGCCACGTGACTATCGCGTCAAAGCCCCTTCGCTGGTTCGACCTGCAGCCCTGGCATACCAACGCCGCGCTCGCGCTGATCGGTCTCGCAATGATCGCGTTCAGCCGCCAGCTCATCTCCGAATACAACGACGGCTACCGCTTCGGCATATCGGGCGTGTCCGGCGCGCAAGCCGTCCTGTTTCTCGCGGCTTTGCTCGTCTACCGGGTCAAACCGGCGAATGTAAACCGCTGGACCCTGCCGATTATCCTGGTGGTTGCGTTCCTCTGCCGCATGGTCACCCTATTTCCCGACCCATTTCTCTCCACTGACGTCTACCGCTACGCATGGGACGGAGTGGTGCAGCACTCCGGCCATAACCCCTTTCGCTATATAGCCAACGACCCTACACTTCAGTTTTTGCGTGAACCCAACGCAGATCTGTATGCGAACATGAACCGGCGCGATTACGCGCACACGATCTACCCGCCAGTCGCGCAAATCCTGTTCTTTCTGATCACCTGGATCTCCCCTCTGGTCACCGGCATGAAGGCCGCAATGATCGCCTTCGAGGCTCTCACGGTGTGGGGCCTGCTCCTGATCCTCCGCTTTTTGCGCATGCCCCGCGAGCGGGTCCTTCTCTACGCCTGGTTTCCTCTGCTGATCTGGGAGATCGGCTCCTCCGGCCACCTCGACTCGGTCGCCATGGCCTTCATCACCTTCGCCTTTCTCTTTCGTCTCCGCCGGCAGGACACCCTGGTCGGCCTCTTTCTCGGTCTCGCCTTTCTCACCAAGTTCTACCCCATCGTTCTATTTCCGGCGCTCTACCGGCGCGGCGACTGGAAGATGCCCGCCTCCATTGCCGCGCTCACCGTCTTCACCTATAGCCTGTACGCCTCGGCCGGCAGCATGGTCCTCGGTTTCCTCGGGGCCTACACGCACGAGGAGGGCATCACTACCGGCGAGCGTTACTTTCTGCTTGAACAATTCCAGCACGTGCCCGGCCTTCACTGGCTTGCGAACGGTGCCTACACCGTCTTCGCCGGGCTGGTCCTCTTTGCGCTCGCGGCCTGGGCCTGGCAGATCGCCACCCCACGCAGTTCGTCCCCGGCAGCCTTTCTGCCGCCCGCGCTCGGCATCGCCTGCGCCCTGATGCTCTTGTTCAGTCCGCATTATCCCTGGTATGTCGCCTGGCTGGTCCCATTTCTCGTCCTGATCCCCAGCCTGCCCATCCTGACCTACACTCTCGGCCTCTTTTATCTGTGCACCACCGCGCTCGCCGTCGGCTACGGGCCCAAGCAGTTTCTGCTCAATCAATACCTCTATTCCGCGGTGCTGGTCGTGGCCCTTCTTGAGCTCGCCCTGCGTCGCATCCCGTACACCCGGGGCTGGTTCCAGCCGGCTATGGCAAGCCTGTCGCTCGAGGCTCAAAGTGTCTTTCCACCTGAAGCGGGACAGCTCAACCGGATCGCCGCAACTGCTCGATGACTGTCTCGATCATCATCCCCGCGCTCAACGAAGCTGAATCCATCGGCCACGTTGTCGCGGAGATGCCCTGGCCGATCATCACCGAATGCATCGTGGTGGACAACGGTTCCACCGACGGAACGGCAGCTATTGCCGAGGCGGCCGGAGCCCGCGTCGTTCAATCTCCCCGGGGCTACGGACGCGCCTGCCAGGCCGGTGTCGATGCGTCGATAGGCGAAATCTGCGTCTTCATGGACGGCGACGGAGCCGACATCCCCGCCTTTCTGCCCGCGCTGGTCGAGCCCATTGAGCACGGCGAGCAGGACTTCGTCATCGGTTCCCGGATCCGCGGCCACCGCGAGCCCGGCTCCATGCTGCCATCGCAGGTCTTTGCCGGTCATTTCGTCGGCTTTCTGCTGCGTCATCTCCAAGGGGTCCGCTACACGGATATGTGCGCCTTTCGCGCCATCCGGCGCTCCTCGCTCGTCCAGCTCGATATGTCCGAGATGACTTACGGCTGGAACCTCGAAATGCAAATCAAGGCCGCGCAGCACGGTCTTCGCATCCTGGAGCTGCCGGTCGATTACCGCTGCCGCTTCGGTGGAGTCTCCAAGGTCTCCGGCGACTGGAAGGCCTCGATCAAGACCGGCCGACGCATCCTGGAAATCCTGTTCCGTGTGAGCTTCTCTGATGGCCGGCAACGTTTGAAGCGTCCTTAGAGCGTGCAACCGGGAATAGTCTCACTTCCCGAACGCCGGGTCGCTGATCCCCTCGATCGGTGCCGGTCTACCATATACAATCCACCCATGCCCGAAGACCCGTCCCGCCGCGCCTTCGTCACCGGCGCCACGCTGTCCGCTCTGTCCTCTCTCCTGCCTGCGGCGGCAAGCGCCCAAACGGGAGGCCAGACCGGCACGTCCCCGCAGCCCACACCGGGAGCGCCCCCGGCCTTCGGCACCGCGCCCGCTGTCGGCCCGCCGGTCTCGACGGCAACGTTTGCAGAAGCCGAAAAGCTCGTGCAGGTTTCCCTGAACCCGCCCGACCGCGCCGAGGCGGCAGGTAACTGGCGACAATCCATGGCCGCGCTGTATGAGCGCCGCACCGGGCCCCGCAAGGTCGCCATCCCGGATACGGTCGTGCCGTACTCCATGGCCAACCCGGCCATCCCGGGTGCGCCGCTCGGGTCTCCTCCGGCGTCCGGGCTCTCAGCCACCACACCGGGCGCAAGACCCTTGCCCGCTACTGACGCCGAGATCGCCTTCTCCACGGTGTACCAGCTTGGCCGTTGGATCGGTTCCCGCCAGCTCACCTCCGTCCGCCTGACCGACATTTATCTCGCCCGCATCGCCCGCTACGATCCGCAACTTCGGTGCGTCATCACCGTCACCGCCGACCACGCGCGCCGGCAGGCCCGCGCGGCCGACTTGGAGATTGCCGCCGGTCACCACCGTGGTCCGCTCCACGGCATTCCCTACGGGGTCAAGGACCTGCTCGACACCGCGGGCATCCGCACCACCTATGGGGCTGAGTTCCACCGCGATCGCATCCCGGCCGAAGACTCCGCCGTCGTCCGCAAGCTCAACGAGGCTGGCGCGGTGCTCATCGCCAAGCTCTCCATGGGCGCGCTTGCGCTGAACGACATCTGGTTCGGCGGCCAGACCATGAATCCCTGGCTGCTCGAAGAAGGCTCAAGCGGCTCCTCCGCCGGTCCGGGTGCGGCGACCTCCGCCGGGCTCGTCGCGTTTGCCATCGGGTCCGAGACCGAAGGTTCCATCGTCAGCCCGTCCATGCGCTGCGGCGTCACCGGCCTGCGTCCCACCTTCGGACGCGTCCCCCGCACCGGTGCCATGACGCTCTGCTGGTCGCTCGACAAGCTTGGTCCCATGGCGCGTTCGGTCCATGACACCGCGGAGGTGCTCGCCGCGATTTCCGGACCTGACCCCGGCGACCTCGCCTCGCTCGAGCCCGCCGCTCAGTCCCATTTGCTCGACCTTACCCCGGCAAAGAACCGCAAACCTCTCCGCGTTGGATACTTCCCAGCCTGGATGAAGGAAGCGCCAGCCACCGACGTCGACCGAGCCGCTCTGGCCACGATTACGAAACTCGGCTTCCAGACCGTGCCCGTGCAGCTTCCGGACTGGCCCTACAACAGCCTGAACCTGATTCTGTTCGCCGAGGCCGCAGCCGCCTTCGAGCCGGAAACGCTTGACCACCGCGTCGACCAGCTGCGCGTGCAGGTTCCGGATGCGTGGCCCAACTCCTTCCGGCAGGCCCGCTTCCTGTCTGCAGTGGACTACGTGCAGGCCGATCGCCTGCGCCGCATGGTCGCTGGAGAGATGGCGCGACTTCTCACCGAGGTCGATCTGCTGCTCGTTCCCAGCCTCCGTGACGAGATGCTCACCATCTCCAACTTCACCGGCAATCCGTCGCTGACGCTCCCCGCCGGCTTTGTCGAGGTCTCGGAGGCCCGCAGCGACTGGGCTCCCGATCCAGCACATCCTCTGCCGAAGTTCAGTCCTCCACGCCGTGTCCCCCACGGTGTCACGCTGGTCGGCCGCCTCTTCGACGAGTCAACCCTGACTCACGTCGGCGCGCTGCTGGAAGCGGAGTTCGGCATGATGCAAGCTCATCCACCCGCCTTCCTCGGCTGACGGTACTCCGCAACCGGATGGCCCCACGTCGCGCCTTTGAGATCTGGGCCCCCGCAGACGCATGCCCAGGGGTGCCCGGCCGATAGCTCTTCCATCACGTAATCCCCCGGCCCGATTTCCTCGTCACCCTTCGTATCCGCACCTGCCCGGAACAGGGTACCGCGTGCACCGGAAGTGGCATGGAAGTTGCCATCCAGGGCTGCAATGCTCACCCCAGGGCAACAGGAGAAGACGCATGAAAACGATGATCGCCGGCATCACGGGATGGGCCCGCATGGATTCTAATCGATCACAAGAGCTCCGCGTGGTCGACACCGGCCTTACCGCGCTCGGCACACTTCTGGTCATCGTCACCGTACTCCTTCTCCAGGGCTGAACTCCGCTCCGCGGAGCGCGTGCATCTCACCCATGAGAACGCACCCGCCCGCAGGAGTCCCATGTTCCGAACCGTCTTTGCCGCCATTGCATTGCTAACCGCACCATTGGCCGCGCAGGTCGCCAATACGGTAGACCCGCATGCCTCCACCGACCTCATCTCGCAGGTAAACGCGCTCGCCGCCGCCCCGGCGTGCGGCTTCCGCTGCACCATCCACATTCCCGCGGGCGACTACAACGTTCAGTCCGGCACCATCCTGGTCCACCACAACGCCCTCTCCATTCAGGGCGAAGGCAAAGGTGCCACCGTCATTCACTACGCCGGCTTGAACTTCATGGATGTCCGGCTTGATAATGCGACCTATGACCCCAGCTACCTGGGAGCCGGCACCATCTCCGGCTTTTCCGTCCTGTGCACCAACCCGCATGTCCGCTGCATCACCGCCGGCTCCATCCTGAACGAGCGCTGGGTCGATCTCTCGGTCTACGGCCCCGGCGGCATCAACGGCTCCGCGCCTCCCGGTGCCGACGCTCAGGGGATCGTCTTCCAGAACGACCACAACTGGTCCGAGCGCAACGTCTTCCGCGACATCGCGATCGGCGGCTTCAACATCGGCTTCCACTTCATGCCGCCGAAGCCCGGCGGTACCGATTCCTTCGGCTACTTCCTCTTCGACGGCATTTTCATGGCGCTTTCCGCGCGCGCACACGTCTTCCAGGTCGATCAGGGTGCCGGCGTCTACAACGCCCTCGGCTTCACTGGCCAATTCAACTCCGGAGGTACCACCACCGCGGACGAGATCTTCGCCATCAACGGCAACTTCACCGGCACCGGCTTTCACGTCACGGGGGAAAACGCTGGAGCGCTCGTCACCTTCGCCCACGTCGGCTGTGGGGGAGCCATGACCTTTTCCGGCGACTACAACGTCTTCTACGGAGCACTGATCACCGACTGCCGTCAAGGCCCCGACCACCACGCCGAGCCCTTCCGCATCGCGCCCTCGGCCGGTCTCGGCGGCCTGGGCAATGCCTTGGCCGGCGTCGCGCAGATGCCCGGCTACACCTCCCTCGGCCTTACCCCCGCGCAGACCCTGAACGTGTGGCCGATCAGCCCGTTCTCGCTCGTCAACCCGTACGCCGCAGCGTATACCGGTTTCGTCGGCACCCAGCAGGGCCGCTCCTCGCCCGTCTCGGTCTTCGATCCCAACCTCCCCTGGTGCGTCGCCACCCGCACCGACTACCTGCAGCCCGGCCAGATTACCCCGCGCATGTGCCTCGACGGCGCGGGCCAACTCGCCACCGCGGGCCCCGTCCGCACCCCTGCCGTCATCACCACCCGCCCCACCCCCGCCAGCTCGCATGACGCGTGCACCCCAGGCGAAAGCTGGGACGACGACAACTTCCACTATCACTGCACCAGTCACGCCCAGCTCAAACGCCAGCCGCTATCCGCCTTCTGACCGCAGGTATCATCTCGGAAGCGCCAGCATAGGCATCGTTCACACCTGCATCGCCCCCCACCCTCAAGATTTCAGAGACGAATGGATTCCCCTGACTGGTGGAGGCAGCGGGATGCACATCGATCTGGAAGATTACGTCTAACGAAAGCTGTAGTGAATTCCGCAGCAAGCGCGTCCCGGGTTGACGAGCGAGCCCGGCCCGGGTCAGTCTGATGTATGAACAGCTTTCGACGCCTGCTTATGCTGCTGATCCCTTGCTTCGCTACCGTGGCGTGTGCCCAGGGAACGCCGCGGCTACCGACGCTGTTTTTGGTCGGAGATCTTTCCTCCGCAACGGTTCAGCCGGCCTTCGATTCCGCAACGATTCACCTGCAGGAAAGCTCGGGAGCCGGGCAGACCACGCGAAGCTACCTCCATTCCGGGGCGTGGGACGGGTTGCTGGCGCAGGTGCACCCGGGAGATTTCGTGGCGATCGACTTCAGCAGCGACAACACCCCAGCGCAGGATCGAAGCGACGCCGCGCGCACGCTGGCCGGCTTCGGCGACGGCACCTTCGACTACCTCGATCCGGGCACGAAAAAGATCGAGCTGGTTCACAGCTATGGGTGGTATCTGCGGAAGATGGTTGTGGATGTGATCGACCGGGGAGGCAATCCGCTGCTGTGTGCCGGTCCCGAGCATCCGGAAAAGCCGGGCTTCGGCGAATGGGCGCGATACATCGCAACCGAGCAGCGGATCCCGCTCGTACTCGTTGCGGACAATGGGTCCGGGCTGGTCGCGTCCTTGCGATCCCTCCCCGCAGACCCCCTGGCACCTTTTCTTCTGCCATCCGGCCCTGCGGCGGGAGCACGCTAGAGCCGAGCTTTCTCCAGGTCGACGTTCATCCATTCCCCGCGTTCAATTCCGGCACGAATCTGTGCGGGCGTATGCCCACGTTTGGTTTGATCGTACGCATACACCGCTTCCTTCATGCAGGTGGAGCAGCCCGCCCCGTGCGTGCCTTCAAAGCACGAGTGAAGAGAATTGTGACCCATCTCGCGGTCGCAGCGGCAGTAGCACGGTTGCTGATGCAGCACCGCGGGAATGCGTGCAGCCATCTCGTAGACAATCGTCTTGTACGGCTGCGCAAAATAGAGACCGGAAAGCTGCCGGCCGGCAAGAACCGGAGCCAGGGGACGCGAGGGAGGCTTGCTGTTATACGCCGGAACGTCGTCGGTCGAGCCACCTGGCTGGTTGTTGAGCGGACTCCACTGGGCCGACGCCGCCAGCACCACCATCGCCAGAACTGCGAAACCGGCAAATTTCCTCATGCAGCTATACTAGCCCGTTCACTGGTTGAGGAAAAGGAAACGGGTCTCCGGATGCGCCATGGGAGAAAATACCCCACCAACCCGGTCCCAGGCAGGCATCGCCGCAGTCGGCCGGAGCACGCCGCCGGCCTGCCCGAGCGAGTTGGCAAGCCAACCGTCCGGCCTGGCGACTACCAGGGCCTCTCCGTGCGCGAAGGATGGACGGAAGGCAACAATCGGGAAGGGAAAGACACCATAACGCCCGGCCCAAAGGTTCTGTTCACCGGAGTCGTCCGCCTGCAGACGGTGAATTGCCTCGAAGTCGATCGGAAAGAGAATGCGGGAGGCGACCTGCGGGGACGAGTAGAAATAAAGTGGAAGGACCAGTGAGGAATCCGCTACCAGGATCGGTCTTTCTCGGTCCAGCTCGGCCGTCCTGTCCCGCAGGGCGAAAAAGGCGTGCCGCTGCCGCAAGAGCAGTGACGCGCAGAAGCTCTCCCGCCCTGCTACCCACAAGACCAGTACGGCCAGGGCGATCCGGATGCCGCGCCTGTTCTGGGCAAAGACCTGGGACGAAGCCACACCAGCCAGCAAGCCGACACCGCAACAGACCGGTGCCACGCAACGAGGGCTGATCATTCCGGCTCCTCCCACGGCGATCGCGTAGCCAAGCAACGGATAGAGCAGAAGCGTCACCATCGCAGCCAGAGCCGGAGGAGGAAGGCCCAGCGTACGCGGCCCCCGACGCACGGCAAGGGCAGTCACCAGCAGCACCGGCCACAGGATTCCCTCCACCAATTCGAAATAGCTGAGAGAGATAACAGATGCCTGCGCACGATTCCAGGCGTGCGGAGCAAACTCCGAGATATTGTGGCGGATCAGAGGAAGCAGGGCGAGTAAAGGAAGGGCGGCGAGCGCAAGCATGATCCAGGCCATCCATGAAACCCCGCGACGGCGCAGGTCCAGCGTGCCCTGGCCTGCTGCGATCGGAAAAAAGGCCAGCACGCAGTAATAATTCGAAAAGAGGCCAGCGGCAAGAGCGAGCGCCATCAGCACGAGCAAGCCGGTGCGGGTAAATTCCTTTCGATCCGAGGCCGCAAACCAGAGTGCCAGGCTCAACATGGCAGAGCCCATCATCGGCGCGTACGAACGTGCGTCGTAGCTATAGTCGAACCCACGGGTCGCCATAAAGGCGAGCAGACCAAGCGCGGCGAAGTCCGGGGTTACCCAACGACGCAGGATGGACCACATTGAGACGAGTGCGATGCCGACATACAGGATGGAGGGCAAGCGGATAGCAGAGGCGCTCATGCCAAAGAGGCGCGTCGAGAGCAGCACCGAGGCATGAATCAGCGGAGGATTGGGATCAGATCCCGCAGCCAGCGCATGCCAAATGCCTCGCATCGAGCCCGTGCGGGCGATGTACAAGGTAAAGAGTTCGTCTCCCCACACGAGTTTCAGCGTGGATTGTCCAATCACGCACAGAAAGTAAAGCGCGAGCACGGCGAGGAGTGTCCGAGTACCCGACTGCGTGAGACCGGTTTGCTGCAGAGGCAGGGCGGTTCCTTCGGTTCGCTTGTAGTGCATCGTCGGAACGCCTCACGCATGAGACAGGGCAAAAAAAGGCGGCATGAACGGTAGATTGTCCATGCCGGGAGGCCAGTGACGCAACTTGGACCAACCAGATGCTCCTGTCGAGCGCGTGCTCAGAGCCGGTTGGAGACTGTCTCGAGCCGCTGTTCAAGCTCAATAGGTACACAATACCATACTCTGGACGTGAAATCTACTCGAAATCATATTTTTTCGTGAGAGAGTTGTACGGCCGCTCTCGTCAGGCAGGGAACGCGAGGCTGAGTGCCCTGGCGAGGTCGAAATCGCGCCGGGTGAGCGAGCCGACGTCGTGACTGATCAGAATCAGACGAACCTGGGTATAGCGGATGTCGATGTCCGGATGATGGCCCGCGGCCTCGGCGACCTCCGCAACCTGGTTTACGAAGCTGATCGCCTGCTGGAACTCATTCATCGTCCACTCACGGACGAGGGTACCGTGGTGCAACGCCCAGCCCGGCAGGTGGGTCAAGGCCTCAGAGACTGCAGCGTTTGTCAATGCCGCCATGTCTTGTTCGATGTCGAAACGATCCGTCAGGCAGCTTCGGAGATAACGGGCGTGCACGGACGCGAAAGCAGGGAGGTGACGGCGGCCGGTGTCAGCTTGCACACTTCGGCGCGCATCTCCGCCCACCGCTCCACCGGCATACACAGAAACACCTTGACGATCTCCGGATCGAACTGCCGTCCGGAGCAGCGTGCGATCTCTTCGCGCGCTTCCGGAAACGACGAGGCCTTGCGATAAGGGCGGTCCGACGTGATCGCGTCCAGCGTATCCGCTATGGCAAAGATCCTCGCGCCAAGGGGAATTTCGTGACCCCGCAGGCCGCGCGGATAACCATTCCCATCAAAGCTTTCCTGATGGGAGAGCACAATCTCGCTCGCCTCCCGCAGAAAGGGGATCTTGCAGACGATCTCGTAGCCTCGTGCGCAATGTTCCCGCATGATCGCTGTTTCGCGCTCGTCCAGGCGTCCTGGCTTGAGCAGGATGCTGTCCGGCGTGGCGATCTTGCCGATGTCATGAAGAAACGCCCCGCGCGCAATCACGCGAAGGTGATCCGCGCCCACACCCATCTCCTGTGCGAGCGCGATGGTGTACGCGGTGACACGCTTGGAATGGCCTTCGGTTTCCGCATCCCGCAGATCCAGCGCGTCGCCCATCGCCTCAAGCGTGATGTCGTAGCTTCGTTCCAGATCCTGCATGGTGGCGCGCAGCCGTCCGGTGCGTGCGCTGACAATCTCCTCCAGGTTCTGCCGATAGGTCGAACTCTGCCGCTTCAGACGTCCGTGCTCGACGGCGCGGTTGACGACGCTGAGCAGCTGCGATCGTTCGAACGGCTTCAGCAGATAGTCGACGGCACCGCGGCGGAACGCATTCGTCGCCACGTGAATGTCGTGCACCGCGGTCAGCATCACCACGGGAATCGCCGGATGGTCCGAGCCGATCTGGTCCAGTAGGCTCAGTCCGTCTACCTCGGGCATCATGATGTCGGAAAGCACCAGATCGAAGGTCGGATCTTCCTTGAGCCAGCGCAGGGCTTCCCCAGCACTCGGCGCGAGTTCCGTGCGATATCCGCTGCGGTTCAACTGGGCGGCAACGATGCGGCGGACCGCCTCTTCATCGTCGACGACCAGAATACGTTCGAGTATCAGGTTGTGCGCCATCGGTCCCTCGTCAGGCACGCAACATCTTCGGCCTGACGGTACTATCGACCGGCGCATGGGAGACGCGAGCCGTGCGACGCTGTTCAGGTTACCTTTGGGGCTGGTCCAGGGCCGCGCCTGCTTTGGCCCTTTTGCGCGTCGCCCAGTCTTGCTTGGTAACCTGCCGCGAACGCCCCAGGGCCAGCGCACCGGCGGGCACGTCGTCCGTAATGCAGGACCCGGCCGCGACATACGCGCCCGCACCGATGCTGACCGGAGCGACCAGTGCGGAGTCCGACCCGATGAAGACCCCGTCGCCGATCGTGGTCCGATGCTTCAGCACCCCGTCGTAGTTGCACGTGATCGCACCCGCCCCGATGTTTACCCCCGCGCCGATGTCCGCATCGCCGAGGTAATTGAGGTGATTGGCCTTCGAGCCCGGGCCAAGCGTGACCTTCTTGGTTTCAACGAAATTGCCCACGTGGGCCGAAGCGCCGATGCGGCTTTCCGGGCGGAGGTGGGCGTATGGCCCAAGTACGGCGGCGTCGGCCACCTCGGCCTGATCGAGAATGCATCCGTTCCGCACCAGCACACCGTCGCCCAGGGTCGAGGATTGAATCACCGAGTGCGAGCGAATCCTGCATTCCGAGCCGATGCTGGTCTTTCCGAGCAGCTGCACGTACGGCTCGAGAATCGTATCCGGCCCAACCGTGACCGAGGCATCGATGACGCAGGTGTCGGGCCGGAAGATGGTGACCCCTGCGGCCATGAGCCGGCGCGCGGTGGCGGCGCGCATACTGGCGTCCAGGTGCATCATCTCCGCAATCGTGTTCGCGCCAAGCACCTCATCCACCTCCGGAGCCTGCACCGCGATCACCCGTTGTCCGTCGGCAACCAGAGCCGCAGCGACATCGGTCAGATAGAGTTCTCCCTGTGCATTGTCCGGCGAGAGTCCGTCCAGCTCACGAAACAGGGCGGCAGTTTGAAAGCAGTAGATTCCTGAATTAATCTCCGGCGCACCCATCTGCTCCGCCGAGAGCTGCTTCTGCTCCACGATCGCGACGACCTCCGGCCGCGACGGATGCGCACGCAGCACCCTGCCGTAACCGGTTGGGTCCGGCGGTACGGCGGTCAGGATCGTCATCGCGGCATCTTCGCGGAGATGCGCCTCACAGATGGAGGCCAGCGTCTCGGGCCGGATCAGGGGTACGTCGCCCGACAAGACCAGCAGGTTCGCCGGCTGCGGCGTTCCGCTCGATCGATACCACGCCTTCACCTGCTGAATCGCATGCCCGGTCCCGCGCTGCTCCGCCTGCAGAATAAACTGCACTCCGGTGGAGCCGACCGCCGCCTGCACACGTTCCGCTTCATGCCCAACGATGCAGAGGATGGAAGAGGGTGCGACGATGCTTTCCGCTGCGGCGATCACATGCAGCAGAAGCGCCTTGCCCCCAACCTCATGCAGCACCTTCGGTCGCCGGGATTTCAGACGGGTACCCTTGCCGGCGGCCATGATCGCGATCGCAAACTGCTCAAGCATCTAGTTCGCTCCTCCGGAAGGCGGGCTGGTCGCGCCGGGCGCGGGAGAGGCGGGAGCCATCGGCGGAATAGCAATATCGACGTTGGTCACCGGGCCCAGCGTGCCTCCTTCAAGAGGGGTACCGAACTCCGCCCGGTTGCCGACCACCACGATGGCGAGCTTCTTCGCATCGATGTACTTCTGTGCCACCCGGGTAACATCGGCGGCAGTCACCCGCTCGATGCCGGATTTATATCGGTCCAGAAAGTCGGACGGGTACCCATAAAGAGCCAGCGTCACCTGCTCGTTCAGCGTCTTTTCGGGGGAATCGTAATTGAAGATGAAGGAGTTGAGCACCTGGTCCCTCGCACTGCGCATCTCCGCCGGGGTGGGTGGAACGGTTTTCAGGCGGTCGATTTCGGCGAGCATGGCCTGCGTGGCGGACACGGTACTTGCGCTTTTGGTTGCGGCAGCAACGGTAAACATGCCGGGGTGGTCGTAAGCCGCACCGTAGCTTCCCCCCACCGAGTACGCCAGCCCCAGCTTGGTGCGGACGCTCTGGAAAACGCGCGACCCGAAGCCGCCTGAAAAGATCTCATTCATCACGGAAAGCGCGTAGTAGTCCGGATTGGTACGCTCCGTGCCCAGACCGACGATATAAACGTTGGACTGGTTCACGTCCGTCTTGTTGACGAAGTACACGCCGGGCCGAGGATCCTTGTATTCGCCTTTCAGAAGCGGTGGGGCAGAGCCACGCGCAAGTGATGCGAACGCCTGACGAAGCTTTGCCTCCATTGTTGCCGGGTCGAAGTCTCCCGAGACGGCGACGATCATGTTGCTCGGAACGACCGTGCGCGCATGCCAGGCGGACAGGTCGGCAAGCTGCACCGCCTGGATCGTGCTGAACTCGGGAATGCGCGCGTAGGGACTGTCTTTCCCGTAGGCCAGCACGGCTGCCTGGCGTCGCGCGATGCCCGCGGCGTCGTCGTTGCGGCGGGTAATTCCGGAGAAAGCGCCACGCTTGGCCAGCGCCAGCTTGTCCGGCTTGAACGTGGGGTGCAGCAGCACGTCCATGGTATCGGCGAAGACGGGATCGAAGTCCTTGCTGAAGCTCGACCAGCTCACCGTTGTCGTTGCGAGACCGCCGCTTGTCTCTACCCTGGCGGCCCTAAGCGCGAGCGCGTCGTCCAACGCTTCACCGGAAATCGCAGCCGTTCCGCTGGTTCTCCAGGTCTGCCCGTACAGTCCTACCAGTCCGACCTTGTCGGCGGGCTCGTCGCGGCTTCCCCCCCGGATCAGGATGGAGCCGTTGATAAAAGGAAGCTCGTGGTCGGGCTGTAGAAAGATCACCAGGCCGTTGCTCAGCTCGATACGCTTCGGCTGGACTGGCTTAAAGTCGTGCAAAGGTGGAATGGGAATGCGCTTCCACGGTTCGGCGGTCGGAGCCGTCGATGAATGCGCCTGTGCCAGCAGGGGAGCGGCGGCCAGCAGCAGGGCGGAACAGATCGAGGCGATCGTAAATTGCTTCATACTCACTGGGCACCTCCGGCCGCAGGCGCCGTGGGCTTGGCCACATCGGGCACGCTGGTGACGATCTCCGCCGTCGTTCGATTGCTGGCGATGAACGTTTTGTTGGCCACCCGGCGAATATCGGCCTTCGTCACCGCATCGATCCTGGCGACCTCTTGAAACATCACGCGCCAGTCTCCCCACAGCGTCTGAAACGTCGCAAGCTGTGACGCCAGGCCAATGTTGTTGTCGAGGCCCCGAAGCTTGTCCGCCTTGGCGCGCGCCTTGTACCGCTCGAGCTCGGCATCGGTGACGTCCTCCGTCTTCATGCGCTCAAGCTCCCGGTGAATGGCGGTCCGCATCTCCTCGGGAGTGTGGCCCGGCAGCGGAACGCCCACAAAGGCAAACAGCCCGGGGTATTTCTCGCCCGGAAAACCACTGATTCCTTCCGCAGCCGCGGCGATCTTCTGGTCGCGCACCAGGCTGCGGTACAGCCGCGAGGTACGCCCGTTCGAGAAGATATCCGAGATCGCGTCGTACACCGCGTCATCCGGGTCCCGGTAGTCCGGCTTGTGATACCCCTCGAGATAGAACGGCTGCGTTTGTTCCTGGATGACGACGGACTTCTCCGCTGTCTGCACCGGTTCGATGGTCGTCATGGGCTCCGGCCGCGGGCCTCCGGGGATACGCCCGAAGTAGCGTTCCAGCATCGGTAGATCCCGCGACGGCTTCACATCGCCGACAATCGCAATCACGATGTTTGCCGGAACGTAATACTTCGCGTGGAAATCGGCGGCCTCGGTGGCGGATACCTGGCTAATCTCACTCTCCCATCCCACGCCGCTCCGCCCATACGGATGCGCGACATAGGCCGTCGCCAGCATCTGCTCGACCAGCCGCCCCACCGGGCTCGAGTCGATCCGCATCCGGCGCTCTTCCTGCACCACGTCGCGTTCCTTGTAGAACTCGCGCTCCACCGGATGCCCGATGCGGCCGCTTTCCATGTAAGCCCACAGCTCGAGCCGGTTGGAGGGCATGCTCCAGAAATACTGGGTCGAATCTTCAGCAGTAGAGGCGTTCAGCCCTTCCGCGCCATTCTCCTCCGCAAGCTGCGGAAATGCATTCGGAATGACATACTTTTGCGCCGCTACCTGCGCGTCCTCAAACTGCTTTTTCAAGCCGGCGAGCTTGGCCGGATCCTGCCCCACCCGTTTCCGGTACTCCGCATCATAGGCCGCGTAAGCAACCTCGACCTTGGCCAGCGCCAGCTTCTCGGCTGGAAAATTGGTAGTGCCAATCTCCGGCGTCCCTTTGAAGGCCATGTGCTCGAACATGTGAGCCAGCCCGCTGTCGCCCTGCGGGTCGTTGGCGGAACCCGCATTGACCAGCGTATAGAAGCTGAACACGGGCGCTTCGGGCCGCTCGCAGAGGATCAGGGTCAGCCCGTTCGGAAGGACTTTGACGGTTGTGCGCTGCTCGAACGAAGCAAGATCCTGCGCGGAAAGCCGGACGGTCGACGCAACCAGCGCAGCTCCTGCCAAAATACTGACTGCCAGGGCAGTCTTCCAGGTCTTCAAGGGAATTCTCCTCCATCAGATTGCATGTCCGCGTGGACTCTACTATAAAGCGTTCCGACCGGGAGCGCGCATCGGCTCAACGCCCGAACCAGCTGGCTACCAGGCCTACCATGCCGTAGCCAAGCCGCTTCAGCGCTCGATCAGCTTCGGCTTTCAGGTTGGAGACCACGTTCGCCAGGAACATCTCCCGGGTCCACTCATTGCGGGCCGCACTCGGGCCGCGGCGCGAGCAAACTGACGCCGCCAAGGCCCAGTTACCCGCTTCGACCGCTCCAATCAGCCGTGGAAACCCGTGCAACAGCCCCACCACGCCAAGGTTGTACGTCATGTCCAGCAAAGCCATCTTCACTGAATCGGGAAGCGCGTCGTAGCTTGGCAGCTCCCCGCGCAGGTGGCTTTCCATGTCGGTCAGCACCGAGCGGAGCAGCGCGGTCATCTGGTCGGGCGTAAGCTCCGGAATCCCGGGGCGACGGTAAAACTGCGCCGGCCGCCCCATCGGCAGAGCTTCGACGCGCAGGAACTCAGCGGCTACTTCCTGCGCGGTTGCGGTGCGCCCCGCTTGTTGGAAGGGAAGCTGCTGCGCTGCGGTCGCGTCGGGAAGCATGCGGCCAACTGCTACCGTCACCTTCCCGACGGTGTCCCGGTACATCCACGGGATTGCGCCTTCGAACTCTTCCAGCTTCAGCAGAGATCGGTCGAAGTAGCTGACCATAGCGCTAACATACCACCTCCAGCGGCTGAAAAGCGAATAGATGGCGAAAAATTAAATGCCGTGCAGAATCGAGCTTCCAGCCGGCATTGCCTCAATGGCGATGCACCAAGTTGAGTACGAAGATGCCATCGACTACCCCTTTTGGGTATTGCGGACCGCGCATCTCTCTGCGACCATCTTCCTCATCATGAGAATTTTCCAATCGTCCCTGCTCCGCAGGATGGCCTCCAGGCCGCTGCTCGCCGCTGCCCTGGTCTCTTCGTTGAGCGTGCATGCCCAGACCGCGCCTTTCGCGGGACGAGTGGAACTGAAGACACAAGCGTCCGCCCGCCTGGCCGGTGCGCTCGACGCGGGTCCATTGCCCGCCTCGCAAAAATTGTCGTTGGTGCTTACGCTTGCGCCTTCGGCAGACCGGCTTGGGGCCCTGGAACAAATGGTCTCCGCGCAGACCGCCGTGGGCTCCGCGAGCTACCACCACTGGCTGACTCCCGCACAGGTCGCCGCCGCCTATGGAGCCACACCGGACCAGCTTGCCGCCGCGTCCGCGTGGGCCCAGGCGCAGGGTCTTACCGTCGACGCTGTCTCTCCATCCGGTCTCCGCATCGCCATTTCCGGTACGGTCGCGCAGATCCAGCCGGCACTTGCGGTCTCTTTAAACCAGTACCAGGTAGCGGGTGCGCTGTTCTTCGGCAACAGCACCCAGCCCTCGCTTCCGGCCTCGGCCGCGACGCTTTTTAGCGGGATCGAAGGCTTGAGCAATCTGCCCGCCGCCTCGGGCGCTGGCCTGCGCGCCTCCGCGCAGGAAGGGAATTCGCCGGCGGCAACCACGGCCGCCGACTTCCCGTCGCTGGCAGCGCTGGTAGATCGCAACGCCGCGGCCATCGTTACCTTGAGTTCCTCCCTCTGCGCCGCCGACGTCTCCGACACCCAGGTGGCCGACTACACCCTCCTATTCGAGCAGGCCGCGGCCCAGGGGATGAGCCTCTTTGCTGCCCAGGGATGCGCCTCCGGAGCCTTCCCGGCGAGCCTCGCCCAGGTGACCGCCGTTGCCGTTACCGACACGGGTGCGCCCGATACCGCGACTCCCGTTACGGTGCGGCCATCCTGGCAGGCTGCCACCGGCCTGCCCGCGGACGCTCTCCGGCACGAGCCGGATGTGACTGCCTCCTCCGTTTCCGCGTTGGCGCAGACGATTGCCTCCATCGTGCAGCGCACCGGCACGCGCCAGGGCAACGTGGCACCCGTGCTGTACGAGCTTGCCCCCACCCAGGGCCTCTACACCCAGCCGGATAGCTCGGCGACCAGCGCCCCCGGAATCTGGGAGCCGGCCACCGGGCTCGGGCAGGTCGATCTCAAGCGCCTTTCGCAAAGCTTCCCCCAGGGAGCTACCGCCACCAGCCTGCAGGTGACCCCGTCTACCTACAGCCTTACGCACGGCGGCAGCTTTCCCTTCCTTGCCACCTTGACCATGCCGGGCGGGGGACTCAACCCAAGCGGGACCGTTACCTTCTCCAGCTCGCAGCCCGGCTTCATCTCTTCCAGCGTGGCCATCAACGGCTCCGGCGCGGCAACTTCGGTGCCGTACCAGCTTCCTGGCGGCACCTATCCCGTCACCGCGACCTACTCGGGCGATGGAACCTACGCTCCCAGCGTTGCCACTACCAGCGTCACGGTCCAAGCCGAAGCGGCTAACTTCTCCATCAGCACCCCTACGACCGTCACCCTGGGCGGCACCATCAATACCTCGGTGACCCTGGCCTCGGCTTCCGGCATCGGCACCCCCACCGGCACAGTCACCGTCACTCCCAATGGGTTGACCTCCGCCGGTGCGTCCTCCCAGACCCTTTCCGGATCGAACGGAGCCGCGTCCGCTTCGTTCAGCTTTGTCGCCAACCACGCCGGCAGCATCTCGCTCCAGGCGACCTGCACCCCCGGCGACGCAAACTTTACCTGCTACACCCAGCCCAGTTCGTCTACCACCGTCACCCCGGCTACGCCCACCGTCGGTCTCACCTCTTCCACAAATTCGCCCAGCGCGGGAACCGCTGCAACCTACACTGTCACGGTCACCGGCATCTCCGGCATTGCGCCGACGGGCAGCATTCAATTTATGGAGGGAGCCTCGATCATCGGCAACGGAACCGCACCGACCGCAATCGCCTCGCTCACGCTTGCACCCGGAGTCAGTCACTCCCTTACCGCCGTCTACAGCGGAGATATCAACTACACCAAGCAGACCTCGAACCCGCTCACGCCCAGCGTAGGTACTGCCAGCACGACCACCACGGCATCGGTTTTGCCGGCAGGCGTCGTCTACGGCAGCACCGCGACTCTGGCAGTTTCGATCACTCCATCCGCAACCGTCAACGGAGCCGCCCCGACCGGAACCCTTACCATAACTGGCGCGGGTTCCATCACCTCGGCCGCCGTCACCGGCACCTCCACCTCCATCCCGTTGACTTCGCTTCCGGTCGGCATCTACGGCATCGGCGTAAGCTACTCCGGAGACGGCAACTACGCACCCAGCAGCACCTCCGCCTCGGTCCCGCTCACCGTTTCCACCGCGTCCGCCACGCTCACCAGCCAGCCGTCCACCACCACGTTTACCACAGGCAGCACGTCCACGCTGACCGAGCAGATCCAGCTGCCCGGCAACACGCAGCTGCCCGCCAACAGTACCTTTACCGCCACGGTCGGCGCCACGGGCCAAAGCTATACCGGCACCTTCACCATCAATCCTGGCGGCAACAACGGCACCGGAGGCGCGACGGTCTCCGCTCCCATCGCCGGCACCTACACGGTCACCGTCACCTGCAACGCCGGGCCGAACATCATCTGCCCTGCGTCCACCTTCTCGATCACCAGCACCGCGACCTCCACTACCGGACCAACAACCACCGGAACCGTGCCCACCACCACGACGCTGACCTCCAGCGCGTCTGCCCCGGTCGCCGGCGCCTCCATCACATTGACGGCAACCGTCGCCGCCTCCACCCTGACCACGCCAATCACCGGCTCGGTCTTGTTCTACGACGGCACCACCCTGCTCGGAACGGTGCCGCTCACGCTCGTCGGAACCGTGGAAACCGCGGTCCTGCCGGTCACCTTGTCCGGTGCCGCCACGCATTCGCTCACCGCGGTGTACAGCGGTGACGCGGTGTACAAAGCCAGTTCTTCCGCCGCGGCTTCGGTCATCACCTCATCCTCACCCTCGGCCATCGCGTTGACGGCCAGCACCACCTCCGGCCTGTCCGGCACAGCCGTCACCTTTACCGCGCGCGTTACCGGCTCGACGGCTTCGGGCACCTCGCCCACCGGCACGGTCGCGTTCTTTTTCGCCGGTCCTTCTACCCTGCTGGCAACCGTGCCGCTCACCAGCGGAGGAGCAGGCGTTGCCCTCGCCACCTACACCACTACAGGCTTTCCCGCCGGCACGCAGGTGGTCTACGCGATTTACAACGGAGACACCAACTTCTCCTCGGTCACCTCTTCCAGCATCACTCTTGGGTTTTCCGATTACGGCGTCACCTTCAACCCAGCCACGCTGACCATGACGCGCGGAACCACCGTGCAAAGTACCTTGACGCTCAACTACATCAGCGGCTTTACCGGCACCGTCACCTTTGGCTGCACGCCTCCTCCCAACACGGAGATGACCTGCTCGTTCAACCCCGCGGTTGTGTCCTACGGCACCATCCTTACCAAGCTGCGGATCACCAGCACCGCGCCTTCCGGCCAGGTACAGACCGGCCGGTTCGCCGGCCTGGGCATCGGCTGGATCGCCGGTCTCGCCTCCACCGGCCTGCTGCTAATGCTGGTCCCCGGCATTCGCCGCCGCCGGCTGCCGGCTCTGCTGGTGCTTCTGCTGGCGCTCGCCCTGACAGTCGACATGGGGTGCTCGGCCGGAAACTTCGGCGGCTCGGCCACCTCAACCGCACTCTCCGGGACACCGCTCGGCACAACCATCTTCACCATCAGCACGGCCGGCTCGGACGGCACCAACACGGTCAAGCATAACTACTCGCTGCAGGTGACCGTCACCCAGTAGGGAACCGGTTCGGTAAACTGGATCCATGAGTGAAGTTGTCGCAAACGGTCTGGCCGGAGCGCATTCGGCATATCTGCGGTCAGCCCGGCATCAACCCGTCCATTGGCGGGCGTGGGGGCCCGAGGCATTCGCCCTCGCCGCCGGGCAGAACAAGCCCGTTCTGCTCGACATCGGCGCCGTCTGGTGCCATTGGTGCCACGTCATGGACCGCGAGTCCTACGAGGATGCCGAGACCGCCCGCATCATCAACGAGCACTTCATCGCCATCAAGGTAGATCGCGACGAGCGTCCGGACGTCGACGCGCGCTACCAGGCCGCGGTCGCCGCCATCAGCGGCCAGGGAGGATGGCCGCTTACCGCTTTTCTCACCCCCGACGGCAGGCCTTTCTTCGGCGGGACTTACTTTCCCCCGGTCGACGGCCACGGACGTCCCAGCCTGCGGCGCGTCCTGATGACCATGGCCGAATCCTACGAGCACCGGCGCGACGAGGTCTTCGACTCCGCCGCAAGCGTCATGGCCGCCATCGAGCACAACGAGAGCTTCGACGGAAGCGGCCCGGACCCGGACAACGCGCTCCTTGGACGCATCGTCAGCTCCGCGCTCGCGCAGTTCGACCCTCGCTACGGAGGCTTCGGCACGCAGCCCAAGTTCCCCCACCCGGCCGCGCTCGATCTTCTACTCGACACCTCCGGCAGGGAAGGGACGGACCCGCAGTCCTGCCGCCACGCCGTCCTGCTGACCCTGCAGAAGATGTCGCGCGGAGGCATCTACGACCATCTCGCCGGCGGCTTCCACCGCTATTCGGTTGACGAGCGCTGGGTCGTTCCGCACTTTGAAAAGATGAGCTACGACAACTCCGAGCTTCTGCGAACCTATGTCCACGCCTACCAGAGCTCCGGCGAGCCCGAATGCGCCCGCATCGCCCGCGAGTGCCTCGGCTGGATCGACTCCACCATGAGCGACCGCGAGCACGGCGGCTTCTTCGGCTCGCAGGACGCCGACGAATCGCTCGACGACGACGGCGACTACTTCACCTGGACCCTCGATGAAGCCGCTTCCGTCCTGACTCCCGAAGAGCTCGCCATCGCCGCCCCCTTTTACGACATCGGCGAGCTCGGCGACATGCACCACAACCCGCAGAAGAATGTGCTGCACGTGCAGCGTTCGCTGTCGGAGATTGCGCATCAGGCCGCAGTTCCGCTCGACCTCGCTGCCGCGCGTCTGCTCTCCGCCCGCGACAAGCTCCACGCCGCCCGGCTCAGGCGACCGGTCCCCTATATCGATCAGACGCTCTACACCGCCTGGAACGCGATGATGATCTCGGCATACCTGGAAGCGGCGCGTGTTCTCGACCAGCCCTCCGCCCGGCGGTTCGCCCTGCGCTCCCTCGACCGTGCGCTCGGCTCTGCCTGGAACGGTCACGCCGTCCGCCATGTCATCCGCTACGCCGAAGGCTCGGGGCCCGCGCCGGAGATCCCCGGCATCCTCGACGATTACGCCTTTCTCGCGCACGCCGCGCTGGACGCCTGGGAAGCCAAGGGAACCATGCACCTCTTCTCGACCGCCCTGTGCATCGCTGAATCCATGCTGAGCCGCTTCTTCGACCCTGGCCAGGGAGGCTTCTTCGACACCGAGCTTCCCGCCCCGGGCGAGCTCCGCCTGGGTGCGCTCAACACGCGCCGCAAGCCTTTGCAGGACTCACCTACGCCCGCCGGCAACCCGGTCGCCGCCTCGCTTCTGCTTCGTCTCCACGCCCTCACCGGCCGCGCGGACCTTCGCGAGCAGGCCAGGCGCACCCTGCAATCGTTCGCCGGCGTCGTCGAGCACTTCGGCCTTTACGCCGCCAGTTACGGCCTCGCCCTGCGCCGCCTGGTCGAGCCCTCCGTGCAGATCGTCATTCTAGGCACCGGACCCGAAGCCGACAGGCTCGAGCGAGCCGCCCTCGAGCGCTACGCCGTCAACAAGAGCGTCGTGCGCTTGCCCTCATCCGGCGACCTTCCCCCGGCTCTGGCAGAAACCGTTCCCGGCCTTCCCGGATACCGCGAAGGCCGCGTCCAGGCCATGATCTGCCTGGGTTCCACCTGCCTCCCGCCGGTCACCGACTCCGCCGTCCTGCGAGCCGCGCTCCGGAACCCGGTCTAGCTCCCGGCGGTGATGGATTGCTGCGCCGGTGGAGCGGTCGGATCCTTCTCCTCCTTAGCATCCTTTGCAGCCTGCATGATCAGCAGACTGGAATCCGATCCCAGGGGCAGACCTTCCTTCTCGAACGTAATCACAATCCGCTTGCGCAACTCGCGCAGCACGCCGTCCTTCTGGTTCGGCCGCACGCGAATCGAAACCAGGTACAGGATCGATCGCCCGTCAATCTTGTCCACCCCAAGCACCTGCGGTTTGGCCAGGATCACGTCCTTGAACTCCGGATCGACCTGCAGCGCATCCACCAGCGTCGTCAGCACCGTGGAAACCTTGTCCGGGCTCACCGACGCGTCCACCGAAACCTGCAGGTTGCCCACCGAATAGTCCCGCGACAGGTTCGACACTGTCGCGATCTGCGAGTTGGGAATGATGTACAGCGTTCCGTCGCCGTCGCGTACCCGTGTCAGCCGCAGCGTCACATCCTCCACCGTGCCCGTCAGCGAAGCGATCCGCACCACCTCACCCACGTTGAACTGGTCTTCGACCAGGATAAAGATCCCGTTGATAATGTCCTTAAACAGCGACTGCGCCGCCAGGCCCACACCCACTCCAACGATGCCGGCCGATGCCAGCAGAGGACCATAGTTGATCCCCAGGAAGTTCAGGACCTGCAGGAAGGCCATCAGCCCAAGCACCAGGTACGCGGTCGCCCGGATGATCGTCGCCATGGTCCGCAGCTGCGCATTCCGCTGCGTGTTTCCTCCCGGCCTCAGTGCGATCTTCTGCATCCGGTGCACGAAAAAGTCGATCACCCTGGACAAAACGAACAGGATCAGCAGCACGACCAGCATCTTGGGCAGCCGGTCCCGAACAGCTTCGAGTATGTCGTGGTGCCAGTCGTTTTCCAGGATCGAAAGCACAGAGCCCCGAGAAGCTTCTCCCGGAACAGCGTTCGGCGCGAGGCTGCTAAACAGATTCAGCGGAGATACCCCTCTGGACTTTTTCGTCCGTTCAAGAACCTCTTTGCAGGATTGCTCCCGTTCGTCCACAATAGGACGCAAGACCGCGAGGTAGAGATGACTGCATTCGGCAATCGGCTGCGCATTGGAGTCGCACTGGCAGGGCTCACCATGGGACTCGGCATCGCACACGGGCAGATCGTCAACAGCCCGCACACTCTCCCGAATGATCTTTCCACATTATCCGACGCAAGCAATAGCCGCGAACCGAAGGTGTCGCCAGAGATCCGGGAGCACCTGGAACAGGCCCGGAACGACGATCGTCAAAAGCGCCTGCTGGCCGACACCAACAAGCTGCTGGCACTCGCAACATCCCTCAAGGACGACGTCGACAAGACCGACAAACACATCTTATCGGTAGACGTCATCCGGCGCTCGGAGGAGATTGAGAAGCTAGCCCGCAGCATCCGGGAGCGCATGAAGCAATAGCCTAACTTTTTAGAAACGCTGGCATCCTGCATCGCCGTGCCTCTGCCTGTTTTTTCCGGCCGTTCCACCCTGTGATCGCCGCTTTACTCATTACGGGGTCATCTTGACAGGTGTGGCACCTTTGCCTGAAGCCTCGCCCTAAAACGCAGCCTCCCGCGACTCCTGGTGCTGATTTCCGCTCTGATTGGTCGCAACCGGCGTCAGCAGCGACCCGATCCCCACCAGCGGCACGGGAAGACCCGCCACTGTCGCGGCCGAAGCCCGCAACGCCGCCACCACTGTCGCCGGGCTCCAGTCCGGATGCACCGCACGCAGCAGGGCCGCGGCCCCGGCGGTCAGCGGAGCGCTCGCGCTGGTGCCCATCGCCTGCACAAACGCCGCATGCCCCAGCCCAAAGCACCCAAAGGAATGCGTGCCGTCCACCGGAGCGCCGTCCGTGGTTCCCGGCTTGCCCTGGCTGCACGCGGCATAAATCCATCCGGAGGTCGCGGCTGGGTCCGTCGCCGGCCCTTCCGGATAGCTTCCTCCCGGTGCCGCCAGCGCATTCAGCGCACTTCCATAATTCGAGTAATACGGCAGCGTCACCGCGCCCGAGGCGCATACCGCACCCGCCGCCAGGTTCTCCGCGCACGCCGGGTTTGTGGAAGCCATTACCGCAAGCACATCGCGCGCCTGCGCCGGCAGCTCGGCATATTTGCTTCCGGTCAGGTTCAGCCCGTCGTTGCCGGCCGCGGCCACAATCAGTACCCCGGCATTGGCAGCCGCATGCGTTACCTGGTCGAAGGTGGCCTTGAGCCCTGCGCCATCGCCTGTGGTCAGGTCCACCAGCGTGCCCAGCGAGAGCGAAATGATGTTCGCATGGTTGGTCACCGCGTCGTCGATGCCCTGGATCACCCAGCTCAGCAGCCCCGAAGCCTCGCCGCTCGCGCAGGTCGAAACACTGACGCCATCGGCCGGCATCCGTTGCAGCACCTTGATGTTCAGCAGCGTCGCCCCCGGCGCTACCCCGACCCCCACCCCGTCCGCTCCACCCACACCCGCCGCCAGCGAAGCCGCCCACGTGCCGTGGCCCTGCTGATCCTGCGGCGTCCCGTCGTCGCAAGGGGAGGGAAGCGCGGTACGGTCGATCTCCGTCAGGTTTAGCGCAAGATTTGGCAGCAGGTCCGGATGCGCGGTGTCCACGCCACTATCCAGGATCGCGATCCGCACGCCGGCCCCGCGCGTGACCGTCCATGGCCCGGCCGTTGTGCTGTCTCCGAATCCGCCGACCTGCCGCACCGCCCAGCTTTCCCATCCGAACGATCCGCTCGCGGACGACACAAACGCCTGCACATTGTGCTGATTCGTATCCTGCACCTGCATCGCATGTGCGGAAACGATGCGGTCCTGCACCACCTGCGCCACGCCCGGCTGTGTCGCGAGACGCTCCGCCGTAGCCGCCGCCCCGGCCAGCCCTGCCTGCACCACCACGATCCCCAGACGTTCACTCCGGTGCAGCAGCCGCCCGCCCGCCATGCCCGTGCGGGCTTCCACGTCGGCCGGAACGCTCCCACCCGCATACACCACCAGAAGACGCCCTGGAACCATCCTTCCCACAGGCGACGTGGTGTTCGTGGTCTGCGCCCAGGCAGGAACGGTGAGAGCAAGTAGAATGGGAAGCGAAGCGGAAGGCGAAATGCGCATGCGGGCAACCTCGGAATCAGGGGGTGAACTTGCTGTCTGTTCCTCCATCGGCGCACCGGTTCGGTCGGTTTCCCGGTAATGTGCCCGCCCGGGTACGCGCGTCCCGTTACCGCGAGCGCCCGGCTACAACCTCGGCGGCATAAAGTTCCCGCTCCCTACACAGGACAAGGGCGCCCGTCCGGTGGTACACAAAAGGAGAGGGACTTTCGCATGGCGCGTCGGGCAGCGGCACAGTTCGCCGGAGAGGCTGGGTTGAGCGAAGTATCGGGCGGCGAACCGTCGCGCAGCCTGTCGGACGCGCAACTGGTTGAGTTCTACCGGCTCATGTACCTGTCGCGCCGTACCGACGACCGCGAAATCGTGCTGAAGCGCCAGCAGAAGATCTTTTTTCAAATCTCCTGCGCCGGCCATGAAGCTCTTCTGGTCGCCGCTGGCATGGCGCTCCGGCCCGGGTACGACTGGTTTTTTCCCTACTATCGCGATCGCGCCCTTTGCCTCACCCTCGGCAACACCGTCGAAGAGCAGCTCCTGCAGGCTGTCGGAGCAGCCGCGGACCCGGCCAGCGGAGGCCGTCAGATGCCCTCGCACTGGTCCTCGAGCCGCCTGCACATCGTCACCCCATCCTCCTCCACCGCCACCCAGTGTCTCCACGCGGTCGGCTGCGCGGAGGCCGGCCTTTACTTTTCCCGCCACCCGGAAGCCGCCGCCCGCGTCTCCGGCGACTACCGCGAGTTCAAGGACGTCTCCTTCCAGGCCGACGAGGTCGTCTACGTCTCCATCGGCGAAGGCTCCACCAGCCAGGGCGAGTTCTGGGAGTCGCTCAACACCGCCTCAAACGGCAAGCTGCCCGTAGTCTATGTCGTTGAAGACAACGGCTACGCCATCTCCACCCCGGTCGAAGCCAACACCCCCGGCGGCAATATCTCCCGGCTGGTCGCCAACTTCCCCAACTTTTACTTCGCGGAGGTGGACGGCTGCGACCCCATCGCCAGCTATCAGGCCATGCGCGATGCCGTGGCGTACTGCCGAGCCCGCAAAGGTCCCGCGCTCGTTCACGGACACGTCATCCGTCCGTATTCGCACTCCCTGTCGGATGATGAGCGTCTCTACCGTTCCGCCGCCGAGCTCGAAGCCGACGCGCTCCGCGATCCCGTAGCCCGCATGCAGATCTGGCTCATGCGTGAAGGCATCCTGTCCGCAGAGGAGATCGACTCCCTCGAGCGCAAGGTCGATCTCGAGGTCCAGCAAGCTGCCGACCGTGCCGTAGCCGCCCCCTTGCCGGAGGTCGCCTCAATCCTGACGCATGTCTACTCGGAAAACCTGAGCGTGACCGACTCCCGGTTCAGCACGGAACCCGCCGCCTCCATTGACCCCACCGAGCGCACCATGGCAGACCTGATCAACACCTGCCTGCGCGATGAGATGCGGCGCGACCACCGCATCGTCGTCTTCGGAGAGGACGTCGCCGACGCCACCCGCGCCGCCGCCCTGCAGGAAGAGAAGGTCAAAGGCAAGGGAGGCGTCTTCAAGCTCACCGCCGGCCTCCAGGCCGAGTTCGGCGCCGACCGCGTCTGGAACTCACCGCTCGCTGAAGCCAACATCGTCGGCCGCGCCATCGGCATGGCCGTCCGCGGCATGAAGCCGGTGGTCGAAATCCAGTTCTTCGACTACATCTGGCCCGCCATGCACCAGATGCGTAACGAGCTTGCCCTGGTCCGCTGGCGCTCGAACGGAGATTTTTCCTGTCCGCTCGTCCTGCGCGTGCCCATCGGCGGATACCTCACCGGAGGCTCCGTCTACCATTCCCAATCCGGCGAAAGCATCTTCACCCACACCCCCGGCGTCCGCATCGTCATGCCCTCCAACGCTCTCGACGCCGTCGGCCTGCTCCGCACCGCCATCCGCTCGGACGACCCCGTCCTCTTCCTTGAGCACAAGCGCCTGTACCGCGAAACCTTCGGTCGAGCCCTCTACCCCGGCCCCGAATACTCCATTCCCTTCGGCAAGGCCAGGATCGTCCGTCCCGGCAAGGACCTTACCGTCATCACCTACGGCGCGGTCGTGCCCCGCGCGCTCCAGGCCGCGAGCAAGCTCCACCGCGAAACCGGCATCGACGTCGAGCTTATCGACCTCCGCTCGCTCGCCCCCTACGACTGGGAGGCTATCGCCGAATCCGTCCGCAAGACCAGCCGGGTCATCGTCGCCCACGAGGACATGAAGAGTTGGGGATATGGTGCCGAGATCGCCGCCCGCATCGGCGAGGAGCTCTTCCATGATCTCGACGCCCCAGTCCGCCGCGTCGCCAGCATGGACACCTTTGTCGCCTACCAGCCGGTCCTCGAAGATGCCATCCTTCCCCAGCCCGAAGATCTATACCGCGCTATGGCCGAGCTCGCCGCCTTTTAGGATGTATCGCATCTTCTGATCCTGCTTTGCGTAAGGGCACGGCTTCAGCCGTGCCGTAAGCGCATAGCACGGCGGCCGGCTTTAGCCCCTGGGGGTACCATTTCGGTCTGACAGTGCGGCGCATGGGCGTACCTCAGCGGATAAGCCGCAACCCTCGGCAGTGAAGGAGGCACGGCTCAAGCCGTGCCCGTAAGCAAAACTCCCGTGCCGAATCTGTCGAGAGACGATAGCCAGCGTTCCGGGTGTAAATTCATCTCGTCCGCGCAACTTCCGAGCCGTCACACGGTTTGCTCAGAGTGGGGGCTTGCGAGCCGGTGGGCCGCGCGCCCGGCAGCCTGCCCCTGGAGGATCTCCCCATGCATCTCCGCCGCTCATCCGTCATCTCCGCCCGCACCGCCGTCGCCGCGCTTTTGTGCACCGTTCTGACCGGTCAGCCTGTGTGGGCCGCCGCTTTCACGGCCGGCGATCCTCCCGCCACACCGTCCACCTCGACCGAACTCCAGGGCCAGCCCCGCATCGTGCACGCCCTCAACCGTCTCACCTTCGGTCCGCGCCCGGGTGAGGTCGCCGAGGTCGGGCGCATCGGCCTGGAACGCTGGTTCGAGCAGCAGCTCAATCCAGGCTCCATCGACGACTCCGCCCTCGACGCGCGCCTGGCGCAGTTTCCGGCCATGCAGATGTCCATCGCCGAGCTTCAGCAGCGTTACCCGGGGCCGGCAGAGATCCGCCAGATGGAAAACGGTCGACTGCCTTTGCCTTCGGACCCCACCGAGCGAGCCCTCGCTCAGACCCAGATCGCCTTTTATCAGATGAAAAAGGCGCAGCAGGAGGCAAAGGCCCCGGCCGCTCAGAGCGCCGACGTTCAAATCCCAAACGGCGAGGCCGCGCCCGCCACCCCGGCTAACCCTGACAGTCCCACCGATGTGCCGGCCCGCCACAAACGCCAGGTAGCCGCCGGAATGAATGCACTCGACGGAAGCGCCGCCTCCACCCCGGCCGGCGGTACACTGATGAGCGACGGCACCATGGCCCCCGATTCCCAGGACAAAGCCCTTCCCGCCGCCGAGGTCAATCCCATCGACACCCCGGCCGGCGCCCAGTCTGGCGCCGCCTACCCCCGCGACCGGGTCCAGGCGATCCTCGCCCAGCCCCCGGAACAGCGTATGCAGACCGTTCTTGCCATGCCCGCGCCGGAGCTTGTCCGCTTCCGCCAGAGCCTCAAGCCGCGCGATCTCGCCCAGCTTACCGACGGCCTGAACCCCAGGCAGCGCGAACTCCTGATCGCGCTGCCCGGATCGCTCCGCATGATCGGCGCCGAGGACATGGAATCCCGCATGCTCCGCGACGTCTACAGCAACCGCGAGCTCGAAGCCGTTATGACCGACTTCTGGCTCAACCACTTCAACGTCTACCTGCGCAAGAATCAGCAGGAGCCGTTCCTGATTCCAACCTACGAGCGCGAAACCATCCGCCCCCACGCTCTCGGCAAATTTGAAGATCTCCTGGTCGCCACCGCGCAAAGTCCAGCCATGCTGGTCTACCTGGACAACTTCCGTTCCACCGGCCCCGACTCCCGCGCCGCCGGTCGCGTGAAGCAGGTCCAGGCGCTCCGGCCCAACGGAAAGCTCGCCAAACAGCAATCCGCCGGTCTGAACGAAAACTACGGACGCGAGCTCATGGAGCTCCACACCCTCGGCGTCAACGGAGGCTACACCCAGGCCGACGTCACCGACGTCGCAAAGGTCTTCACCGGCTGGGGCATCGATAGGCCGTATCAGGGGGGCTCCTTTCAGTTCAACGAGAATCGCCACGAGCCCGGCTCCAAGCTCGTCCTCGGCAAGACCATTCACGAAGGCGGCGAAAAGGAGGGCCTGGAGGTTCTTCACATGCTCGCCACCAGTCCCGCGACGGCGCACTTCCTCTCGGAAAAGCTCGCCGTCCGCTTCGTCAGCGATACCCCGCCGCCCGCGCTGGTGGACCGCATGGCCGCCAGCTTTCTCGCGAGCGGAGGCGACATTAAGACCGTTCTCCGGACCATGTTTCACTCGCCGGAGTTCTGGTCCACCGACGTCCAGAACGCAAAGGTCAAGACCCCAGAAGAGTTCGTCCTCTCTGCCACCCGGGCCAGCGGGCTTGAGGTCAAGGACGGCCTGTCGCTCGTCCAGGCCCTCGATAAGCTCGGCCAGCCCCTCTACGGCATGCAGACGCCCAACGGGTACAGCTGGGCCAGGGACGGCTGGGTCTCCACCGGCGCGCTGGTCAGCCGCATGAACTTCTCGCTCGTCATGACCGGCGACCGCCTGCCCGGCACCCGCACCGAGTGGACCACGCTGCTCAACGAACCGGCCGCCGGCGTACAGAACGCAAGCTACGCTCCAGGCTCGCAAGCACCGGAAACAGCGGCTGAAAAAGAGCGCCGCCTGGAATCCCTCCTGCTCGGGGCTCCGGTCAGCGAACGCACCCGGCAAACCGTGCTCAAGGAGGCCGGCGATGAAAACATCGCCGAACAGGCCGCAACCGAGTTCGACCTGAACGGTGCAGGAGCCGGCAAGAACGGCAAAAAAGGTGCCTATGGCAAGGCCACCGCAGCCATGGAAGGCGGCTTCCTCGGCGGCCCCGACGACCCGCAGGCCGCCGTCATCGCCGGCCTTCTGCTCGGTTCCCCGGAGTTCCAGCGCCGCTAGCTTCTCCGCACAACTTCTTCCCATCACCAGCGTTGAACCAATCAGGCATTACCGACGGAGGCCCGCCATGGCGAACCACAAATCACTTCTGGACCGCAGCAGCTGGGGATGTGACATGCACGGGCGTGACCTCAAGCGGCGCGGCCTCCTTGGCCACGGTGCCTCCCGGCGCGGCTTCATGAAAAACGGCGCGCTCGCCCTCATCGGCACCAGTGTCATTCCTTCCTTCCTCATGCGCAGCGTACTGGCCGAGCAGGCCAACGCCTCCTCCGCGAACAAAAAGCTAGTCGTCCTCTTTCAGCGCGGAGCCGCGGACGGGCTCAATATCGTCGTGCCCTACCAGGAAAAGAATTACTACTCCATGCGACCGACCATCGCCATCCAGCAGAAGGATGTGCTCACCCTCGACGGCCAGTTCGGTCTCCATCCCGCCATGGCCCCGTTCAAGCCGCTGTTCGACTCCGGCAACCTGGCCATCGTACATGCCGCCGGCTCTACGGACACCACGCGCTCACATTTCGACGCCCAGGACTACATGGAATCCGGCACTCCCGGCGTCAAATCCACGCAGGATGGATGGCTCAACCGCGCCCTCCAGAACGGCCCCGCACCCAACGGTCCCGGCGGCAAGCCCTCTGCCTTCCGCGCCGTCGCGCTCGGCACCCAGGTTCCGCGCACCCTCCAGGGCAGGCTCCCTGCCATCGCCGTCAGCAACGTCAACGACTTTTCGGTCGGCGGCAAAGGCCCCCAGACCTCCGCCATCTCCAATGCCTTCCAGGCCATGTACGACGAAAGCTCCGACGCCGTTCTCCACGGCACCGGCCAGGAGACTTTTGAAGCCGTCAAGATGCTCAAGGCCGCCGACCCCTCCAAATACACCCCGCAGAACGGCGCTACCTACCCGAACACCCCGTTCGGCAACTCCCTCAAGCAGATTGCCCAGCTCATGAAAGCCAACCTGGGCGTCGAAGCCGCCTTCTCCGACATCGGCGGATGGGACACCCACCAGAATCAGGGAGCCGCCACCGGACAACTCAGCAACCGCCTCACCGAGTTCTCCAGGGGAATCGCGGCCTTCTGGCAGGACATGGGCGCGGAATCGCAAAACATCACCCTCGTCACCATGTCCGAATTTGGCCGTACCGCAGCCCAGAACGGCACCGGAGGCACCGACCACGGGCATGCCAACTGCATGTTCATCCTCGGCGGCCAGGTCAAAGGGGGAAAGGTCTACGGAAAATGGCCCGGACTCGACAAGTCGCAGCTCAACGAAGGCCGCGATCTTGCCGTAACCACCGACTTCCGGCACGTCCTCGGCGAAGCCGCCTACAAGACCCTCGGGGCCCGCAACATGGAAGTCGTCTTCCCTGGCGGGCAGGTCAAGCAGGCCGAGTTTCTCAACTTCGTCTAACCCCGTCAGCGCCTGCCGTTCCGGTCATCATGATGGCGAAGCCGGAGTCTCCGTATCGGCATTGTTTCCCGCTTCGCCCCTCCTCTGTGCCAGCCTCAAACCAGGCCACCCGTGACCCTAAAGGTGCAACGGACTCCCACCTTTGTGGGAGTCCGTTGGGAGACTAAATCAATTCATACTTTTCTACACAACTAATCTTCTGGTTGTGCGTCTTATTCACTGTAGTTAGCAAGTGCCGGACTTTCAGTTCCCTCGGTCGCGGCTTCCCCTATCCGCAATAACACTCCCCACCTTTATGTAAGGCGCCCTGAGCATCGGGCGCCTTCACTTCTTAATCGCCCGACCCAAATCCCGAAGGTGGAATCGGCAGGTACTCGTCGAGAAATCGAAGCACACTCGCCCGCCAGATCTTCTCCTTCTCCCCATCGGAAGGCTTCAGGTGCACCATCATCGCGGGAGAAGCCGCCGCATGCCCCAGCGCCGTGAACTGTGCCGCCGAGGCCACGGGACTGTGCGAAGGTCCTGCTTCAAGCAGCAGCTTCGGCGTCTTCAACTCCCCCAGCGGACCCGCCAGGTCGAATCGCTCGTGAAAGAACATCCCCAGCGGGACCAGCCGCGACCGGCTGTCGGCCAGCGCCTCTCCGGTCGCATTCGCCCGAGGCTCTTCGAGTACCACCGCCGGCACCTCGCCATGACGCGCCGCCAGCCCCGCCGCCAACGCACCACCCAGCCCCACCCCGTAGGGAACGATTCGCGACGCCGGCACATGCAGCGTGTTCACCAGGTAAGTGAACGCGCTTTCCGCGTCCTCCTTCATCCGCGCTTCATCCGGATGCGGAGCTCCCGCACTGGCCCCAAACCCGCGGTAGTCAAACGCAAACACATTCACCGGCAACCCATGCAGCTGTTGCAGCGCAGCCGCATCCTGCGCCAGGTTCCCGGACCCATCCGGCAGGTACAAGATCGTCGCGGCGGCCCCGGACGCGGTCGCCCCGGACGCCGCTGCCGGCATCCACACCCCCGCAAGCTGCGGTTGCCCCGTCTCCCCGGCGCCAAATCGAAGCTCCTGCCCACCCGCCACCGCGGCCATGGGCCCCGTCACCGGATGCAGCACCAGCTGCCACTGTCCCTGGTACACAATCAGGCAAAGCGTCCCGTACGCACAAAGCAGCGCCCCGCCGATCGCCACCGCGGCGGCCTTCAGCAGCCAGCGCGGGTCCACGATCTCCGGTGGCCCCGCATCCGGTCGCGCAGGATATTTCGCAAACACATCGTCTATTTGACTCGTCCGCGCCTTCGGACTTCGCCCCGCGTTCTTCCGCCCACCCGATGCCTTCGCCATACGCTTATCCCCCGAGGGTAGCAGAGCCGGCACCCGTTACCATGGACAGGGAGGAATGCCGTTCCATGGAGCAAACACCGCCGCCCCCCGCCTGGCACACGCTCTGCACCCTGGCCGAAGCCCCCGCCGAACAGGCCGTCGCCGAACTCGAAGCCAAAGGCCGGTCCATATGCCTCGCCCGCCTTCACGGCGAGCTTCACGCGCTCGACAACATCTGCCCGCACCGCCAGGGTCCGCTCGGCCAGGGCTGGATCGAAGGCGAAGCCGTCCTCTGCCCATGGCATTCCTGGGCCTTCAATCTCCAAACCGGAGCCTCCGAATACCCCGAAAACCATCAGGTCGCCGTCTTCCCGGTCCGGATTGAAGGCGATGCCGTTCTCATCCAGCTCCCCTGACCCAGGTATCCGGCAAGGCACCTTGTGCAAAACCCTCTGCGACCTGCAGGCCTTCCTCTGCGTCTACCTGCCAGCATGTTTCCGCCGGCCGAGTTTCGGCCAGGTGGCTGCATGGGGAGACCAACTATCTATGAAGCTCCGTAACGCGATGCTCGCCGCCCTGGCCTTGCTGGTCTTTGCCGGATTCGCAGCCCCGGCCAATGCCCAGTACCATCACCACCACCATCGTCACCACCATCATCATCACTACTAGGCCCCGCGTGCGTCAACGATCAGCCCGGCCTCGCGGCCGGGCTTTTCCGCGTTTTGCGCCGGCCCGCCAGCCTGATAGAATCAAGTGATTCCTCTGAGAATCAGACGTCCGGCACCCCACCGCAAGCGGGCTCCGGCGGGAGAAACAGAATGCTGGCAATGCTGGCGCTCGAGGACGGGCGTGTGTTTCGCGGCAAAGGCTTCGGCGCCCAGGCCGAATGCATCGGCGAGGTTGTCTTCAATACCTCGCTCACCGGATACCAGGAAATCTTTACCGATCCCTCCTACGCCGGGCAGATCGTCGTTCTCACCAACCCGCACATCGGCAACTACGGCACCAGCCCAAGTGATGCCGAAAGCGCAAAGCCGATGATCGAAGGGCTTGTGGTCCGCGAGTTCTCGCCCGTCAGCTCCAACTGGCGCTCCACGGAGGTCGCCGACGAGTACCTCGAGCGCTCCGGCATTCCCGTCATCAGCGAGGTCGATACCCGCGCCGTCGTCCGCCACCTCCGCGCCCACGGCGTCATGCGCGGCGTCATCGCCTGCGGGGAGTCGCTAGACGAGGCCGCCCTTGTCGCCAAGGCCCGCGCCGGACGCAGGATGGACGGCACCGACCTCGCCTCGGTCGTTTCCACCAAGGTGCCCTACGAGTGGAGTGCCACCGAAGCCCGGAACCAGACCGGCAGCACCCTCCTGGGTGACATGCAGGACGGCACAGGCGAACGCCACGTCGTCGCCTACGACTTCGGCATCAAGGAAAACATCTTGCGCATGCTCACCCGCGAAGGCTGCCGCGTCACCGTCGTTCCCGCCACCACGCCGGCCGCCGACGTGCTCGCGATGAACCCCGACGGCGTCTTCTTCTCGAACGGCCCCGGCGACCCCGAACCCCTCGGCTATGCCATCGAAAACGTCCGCGCGCTCAAGGGCAAGGCGCCGCTCTTTGGCATCTGCCTCGGCCACCAGATCTTCGGCCTGGCGCTCGGAGGCAAGACCTACAAGCTCAAGTTCGGCCACCACGGCGGCAACCACCCCATCCTGAACCACGAAACCGGTAAGGTCGAGATCACCGCGCAGAACCACAACTACAACGTCGATCCGGCCAGCCTGCCGGCGGATGTAGCCCAGACCCACACCAACCTGAATGACGGAACCCTCGCCGGCCTGAAATCCACCACCGACCCCATGTTCAGCGTGCAATACCACCCGGAAGCCAGCCCAGGCCCGCACGATTCGCACTATCTCTTCCGCGACTTTCGTAAAATGATGGACGACTGGAAAAAGTGAAGACGTGAGTCGCTCGGCCGCCGCCCGCGCTGAAAGCCACAGAATAGGCGGAGTTCATCGCCGAGGTCGATCGGTCGTTTCAAAGTCGACTTCTCATCGCAGCGGTAAAGGCATCGTTCTCGGTGCCTGGTATCTGGATCATTTCAGCTTGAGGAAGAACGAAGGACCGCAAAGATGCCCCGCAGGAATGACATCGCAAAAATTCTCGTGATCGGCTCCGGACCGATCGTCATCGGCCAGTCGGCCGAGTTCGACTACTCCGGCACGCAGGCCTGCAAGGCACTCAAGGCGGAAGGCTACGAGGTCGTGCTCGTCAACTCGAACCCGGCCTCCATCATGACCGACCCCGAGGTCGCCGACCGCACCTACATCGAGCCGCTCACCGCCGCGTACGTTGAAGAGATTCTGCGCGTCGAGTCCGAAACTCTTAAAACCTCCGGCAAGCCAGGCGTCTTCGCCGTGCTCCCCACCGTCGGCGGACAGACCGCGCTCAATCTTGCCGTGGACCTCGCCGATTCGGGCGTGCTGGACAAGTTCGGCGTCGAACTCATCGGAGCCAAGCTTCCTGCCATCAAAAAAGCCGAAGATCGTCTCCTCTTTAAGGATGCGATGACGAAAATCGGCCTCGACATGCCACGCTCGCAGCTGGTCAACAACGTCGGCGACGGCCTCGCCTTCGCTGCCAAGATCGGCTTCCCAACGGTCATCCGTCCAAGCTTTACCCTCGGCGGCTCCGGCGGAGGCATCGCCTACAACCGCGAAGAGATGACCGAAATCCTTTCGCGCGGCATCGACCTTTCGCCCGTCTCGGAGTGCCTCATCGAGGAGTCCGTACTCGGCTGGAAGGAGTACGAGCTCGAAGTCGTCCGCGACCTCAACGACAACGTCATCATCATCTGCTCGATTGAAAACTTCGATCCCATGGGCGTGCACACCGGCGACTCCATCACCGTCGCGCCCGCGCAGACCCTGACCGACCGCGAATACCAGAAGATGCGCGACGCGGCCATCGCCGTCATCCGCGAGATCGGCGTCGAAACCGGCGGCTCCAACGTGCAGTTCGCGGTGAACCCGCAAAACGGCCGCATGACCGTGATCGAGATGAACCCGCGCGTCTCGCGTTCTTCCGCGCTTGCGTCCAAGGCGACCGGCTTTCCCATCGCCAAGATCGCCGCGCGTCTCGCCGTCGGCTACACGCTCGACGAGTTGCAGAACGACATCACCAAGGCGACGCCCGCGTGCTTCGAGCCGACCATCGATTACGTCGTCGTCAAGATCCCGAAGTGGCAGTTCGAGAAGTTCCCCGGAGCCGATGAAAATCTCGGTCCGCAGATGAAATCCGTTGGCGAGGTCATGGCCATTGGACGCACCTTCAAGGAAGCCATGATGAAGGCCGTGCGCTCGCTCGAAACCGGCAAAAAAGCCACCGCCGACGACATCGAGCCGCGTCGCCTGACACAGCGCCTCGTCACTCCTCACCCGGAGCGCCTGAATTATGTTCGCTACGCCTTTGAGCGCGGAATGAGCGTCCGCGAGGTCGCCCGCATGACCGGCATGGATCCCTGGTTTCTGCACCAGATGAAGCAGATCACCGACGAGATCGGCAGCTTCACCGGCGGGCAGCTCGACAGCATCACCGCCGACGATCTCCGCACGGCCAAGCGGATGGGCATCTCCGATGAGCGGCTCGCCTCCGCCCTTGGCTGCACCGTCGCCGAGGTGCGGACGTTGCGTGCAAGGCTCGCCGTCATGCCCGTCTACAAGATGGTCGACACCTGCGCGGGCGAGTTCGAGTCCTATACGCCGTATCTCTACTCCTGCTACGACGAGGAGGACGAAGCCGCACCGACCGGCCGGAAGAAGATCATCATTCTCGGCTCCGGGCCGAACCGCATCGGGCAGGGAATCGAGTTTGACTACTGCTGTTGCCACGCCGCGTTCGCGCTGCGCGAAGACGGCTACGAGACCATCATGGTCAACTGCAATCCGGAGACCGTTTCGACCGACTACGACACCTCGGACCGCCTCTATTTCGAGCCGCTGACGCTCGAAGACGTGCTCGGTGTCTACGAGCATGAAAGTGGCGCCAGGGCAGACATCGGCATGATCGTGCAGTTCGGCGGACAGACTCCGCTGAACCTGTCGCTTCCGCTCAAGCGCGCCGGCGTGCCCATCATCGGCACCTCACCGGAGTCGATCGATCTGGCCGAAGACCGGAAGCGCTTCGGCAAGCTGATCGAAGAGCTCCAGATCCCGCAGCCCGAAGGCGCGCTCGCCACTTCCGTCGAAGAGGCGGTCGCGGGCGCCAACCGCGTCGGATACCCCGTGCTCGTGCGTCCAAGCTACGTGCTCGGAGGACGCGCCATGGTCATCGCCTACGACGATGAAGCCGTGCTCAAGTACATGTCGACCGCCATCGAGTACTCGCAGGAACGGCCCGTGCTGATCGATCACTTCCTCGAGGACGCCACGGAGTGCGACGTCGACGCGCTGTGCGACGGCGACGATGTGGTCATCGCGGGCATCATGCAGCACATCGAGGAGGCGGGCATCCACTCGGGGGATTCGTCCTGCGTGCTTCCGTCGGTGGACCTGACCGCCGAGGTCAAGGAGACAATTCGCCGTTACACACGCGTACTTGCGCAGGCGCTCAACGTGCGCGGGCTCGTCAACATCCAGTTCGCCATCCAGCGCGGCAGGGTGTTTGTGATCGAGGTCAATCCGCGTGCGTCGCGGACGGTTCCGTATGTCTCCAAGGCGACCGGCGTTCCGCTGGCCAAAATCGCCTCGCGCATCATGGTCGGCCGCAAGCTCAGGGATCTGCTTCCCGACTATGTCGCCTCGGGCCAGGATCTCGGCACAGGAGACCATTTCTTCGTCAAGTCTCCTGTGTTTCCGTGGGGCAAGTTTCCCGGCGTCGACACGGTGCTGGGGCCGGAGATGAAGTCCACCGGCGAAGTCATGGGCGTCGCGGATAACTTCGGTGAAGCGTTTGCCAAGGCGCAGATCGCCGCGGGGCAGGTTCTGCCGCTGTCCGGCACCGTCTTTCTGAGCGTCAACGACCATGACAAGGCCGGCGCGATCGAGCTGGCGAAGCAGTTCCAGGACATGGGCTTTCACCTGGTTGCCACGCACGGCACCGCCGCCGTGCTTGAAGCCGCGGGGTTGCAGCCTGAGCGCGTATACAAGGTCAAGGAAGGCCGTCCGAACGTGGTCGACCTGATCAAGGGCGACCGGATTCAACTGATCGTCAACACGCCCCGCGGGCAGGACACCTTCTTCGATGAAAAGGCGATTCGGCGCGCGGCGGTGCTTGCCCGGGTTCCGACAATCACGACGCTGGCCGCGGCCCGGGCCGCGGCGGAGGGTATCGCCGCGTTGCAGACCGGCGAGTTGAGCGTTGTGAGCCTGCAGGAGCTGCACGCTTCGCGCGAGGCTGTTTCGACCTGATGAATCTTGATTGTGTGCGAAGGTCGCTGCTTCAGCCGTGCCGCACATTGCTCAGGATAGCGGGAGGCCTTTAGTCGCTGGGGTTACGACTATCCTCCCGCAGCGCTCATTCATTCAAGCCGAACTTCGCTCCGATGGCGAAGCCGATCATCGACAGCGGGACCCAGGTCCCAACCAGCAGGCCGTCGCCGCCCATCAGGCCGGAGCCGTCGTTGATGGCAAAGAAGGTGCGGTAAAGCTTGGCGAGAGCTCCACAGCCTTCGCACAGGCCTACGCCGGTAGGCAGGTCTACCACCCAGACGCAGACGATGAAAAAGAACAGCAGGCCGGCGATCCAGATGTATTTGGCCACCTGGTTGCGCTGGACGCGGGCGATGATAAAGCCGCCAACCATGGGTACCAGAAGCGCAAGCACGGTGCAGATGAGCTTGGGCCCGGTCTCCTCGCTACTGACGTGCGACAGCGCAATGACAAGCACGACAATGGCGAGCAGCCCAACGGCGATAAGGCTGTAGAGGAAGAACCAGAGGGCCTCGCGACCCAGGTCGCCTGCGCTTTTGCCTTGTGTTTGTTCGAATTCCTCGGTCATAGCACCTTTTATACGATAAGCGGGGACAAATCGATATGGCTCTTGTGGGGGAAAACGCGTTCGGGAGCCCAGGCCTCAACCCCCCTTGAGCGGAAGTGCTGCCTCCGGGGTGCTCGTGGCGGGACTTAGAATGGAGAGATGCTGCTTGAGGGAATCTTTCTTCCGTTGACGACGCCTTTTTACCCGGATGGACGGGTTTACCTGCGCAAGCTGGAGCATAACGTTCGGCGGGCTTCGCTGACGCCAGCCGCAGGCCTGGTGGTAATGGGGGCGAACGGCGAGGCGGCCGGGTTGACCGACCACGAGGCGTGCGAGGTCCTGGGGGCGGCCATCGAGGCGGCGCTGCCGGAGAAGGTGATGATTGCCGGCGTGGAGCGTGAAAGCGTCTTTGCGACGCTGGCGCTCTGCGAGGCGGCGGCCGCGGTGGGGTTCGATGCGGTCGCGGTGCGGGTGCCGGACCTGCCTGCGTCGGCGCGCGCGGAGAGGATGACGTATTTTCAGGCAGTGGCGGATCGTTGCCCGCTGCCCGTAGTGGCCGTCAGCGATGACGGGCGGGAGCTTGCCGAGGAAGAGGTAGCCGAGTTGGCCGGGCATCCGGGCGTGATCGGGGTGATCGACGCGCGGGCTGCGGAGCGGATGGAGCGATACAAGGCGCTGGCGGTAAGCCGCGAGGTGACGGTGACGACCGTCTTCGCGGCGGTCACCGGGCGGATGCTGAAGCAGGTGCAGCCGGGGACAGGAGCGTTTGTGACAGCGGAGACGCTCGGGCAGGGCGGTGGAGTGGCTTCCGCTCCTCCGCTTCCGGCTCTGAAGACCCGCGTGAGAAAGGTCGGCTTCCAGGTGCTTGCGGGCAGGACGTCGGGGATGCTGGGAGCGTGGCGGGCGGAAGCTTCCGGCGCGGTTCCAACGCTTGGCGCTTGTGCTCCCCAGGCCTGCTGCGAGGTCTGGCAGGCGTTCAAGGACGGGGACGCCGGGCTCGCGGAGGAGAAGCAGAGCCGGGTCGCGGAGGCGGCTCGGATCATCTCGTCCGTGGCGGCGCTGAAGTATGGATGTGACTGGAACGGGTACTTTGGAGGACGGCCTCGGCTCCCGCTGCTGGGGCTTACGGAGGTGGAGCGGATCGTGGTGGAAGGGGTCCTGGAAGGCATGCGGAATTAGCCGGCTCCCGGTTGCCGATTGCACCCTTTCTGTTGCCATCGGCACGGTTTGTTGCCCACGTTTGCGCGACAAAATACCGTGCCTAACCCGCGTTGACGCGGTCAGGATTTGCGGTGCAGCGCGCTTTCAAAGGCCTGGCTGAACTGCCCCGAGTCGAACGGTGCGCGGCTGAGGATCGGCTCGCCCGGATCTTCAGCCTCAGCCGCCGGAGGAGCGCCAAACGGGATCTCGGTCTGCTGCGACGCCTCCGCGATCACCACCGTTTTGCAGTTCAGGAATTCGCGCATGCCTGCCGCGGAAAGCTCTCGCCCGTAGCCGGAGCGCTTGATACCACCGAACGGAAGACGCGGATCGCTGGCCACCATCGCGTTCACAAACACAGCTCCGCACTGCAGTTCGGCTACAAGACGCTTCTGCTCGTCCGGATCGGAGGTCCAAACGGACGCGGCCAACCCAAACGGCGTGTCGTTTGCGATCTCGATCGCGTCGTCGAGCGAAGAGGCTGAAAACAAAAGCGCGACGGGCCCGAAGATCTCATCGCGGTAGACCGCCGCCGAGCGTGAAACCCCGGTGATCACGGTGGGTTCGAAATAGTTTCCCTCGCCCAGCATGCGCTCGCCGCCGCACAGGATGCGTCCTCCGGCGGCGGCGCAGGCCTTGACCTGCGCCTGGAGATCTTCCACCAGGCGCGTCGTCGCCAGTGGGCCGATGTCGGTATCCTCGCGGGTCGGATCGCCGATCCTCAGGCGCTCCATGGCTTCAACGAATCGGCCCTCGAAGGCCTCATAGATGTCCTGGTGGACGATAAAGCGCTTGGCGGCAATGCAGGATTGCCCGTTGTTGAGACAGCGCGACCGGACCGCGAGCTCGACGGCGCGATCGAGATCCGCCGAAGCCATAAGAACGAACGGATCTGAGCCGCCAAGCTCCAGAACGGACTTTTTCAGCAGCCACCCGGCCTGCGCAGCGACTGCCCGCCCGGCTGCCTCGGAACCCGTAACCGTAACGGCTGCAACACGTTGGTCGCCCAGCACGGATTCCACCTGGCGCGATTCGATCATCAAGGTCTGAAAGATGCCCCGCGGAAAACCCGCACGCCGAACCAGCGCCTGGATGAGCATGGCGCATTGTGGAACGTTGGACGCGTGCTTCAGCAGGGCCACGTTGCCGGCCATCAGCGCGGGTGCAATGAAGCGAAACACCTGCCAGAACGGGAAGTTCCACGGCATGACGGCAAGTACGACGCCCAGCGGATCCCAGCGGACATAGCTGTTCTGCCCGTCGATCGGAATCTCCTCCTCGCTCAGGATGCGCGCCGCGTTTTCCGCGTAGTAGCGGCAACAGGTGGCGCACTTCTGCACCTCCTGGCGGGCGGAGGCAAGCGTCTTGCCCATCTCCGCGGTGATGGTCGCGGCCAGCTCGTCGACCTCATGCTCCAGGATCCCGGCCAGCTTGCGCATCCAGAGGGCACGGTGTTCGAGGGGAATATCGCCGTACTGCCGAAAGGCTTCGCTGCTCAACTCGATGCGTGCGCGGATTTCAGCTTCGGTGAGTGGATCGTAGCTGCGAAGAAGCTCACCGGTGGCGGGATTGATGGACTGAATAGGCATGAGGAGTAACTAGTCTGATGCCATCTTAGCAAGAGCCCGCGCCAGGAGCGAAGCTCCGCGCGCGATATCGGCGGATTCGGCGAACTCGTCGGGACGATGGCTGACGCCTCCGCGGCAGGGAATGAAAATCATGCCGACAGGGCAGATCTGCGCCATAAAGAGGCTGTCGTGATAAGCGCGGCTGACCATGGTGCGGCTGCGAAAGCCTTGCCCGTCGCAGATGGACTGGAGTGTTTCGAGCACGGCGGGCGCGCAGGCGGCGGGTTCGTCGGCGTTGACCAGATGCTCGTCGAAGACGATGTCGCGGCGGGCCGCGATTTCGGCGGCGGCTTCCCGGATGGCTTGCATGACGCGCTCGCGCCGGCCCGGGTCGGTGTCGCGCAGGTCGAGCTCGAGGGTGACGCGGCCAGGTACGGAATTAACCGCGCCGGGATGCACCGCGCAGGTGCCCACCGTGGCGACGGTATCGAGGGTGCCGTGCGAAAGGGCGGCGCGTTCGACCGCGAGGATGAGCTCGGAGGCGGCGCACAGGGCGTCCCGGCGGTCCGGCATCAGGAGTGCACCGGCGTGTCCACCGAGGCCGGTCAGGGTGAACCGGTAGCCCGCGGGAGCGGCGATTCCGCTGACCAGGCCGATCTGTCCGGCGGCGCGCTCGAGGATGGGTCCCTGTTCTATGTGTAACTCAAAAAAGACTTTGTAGTGGCCGGGCGAAAGCTGGACGGAGGCGAGATCGCCGGGAAAGCCGGCCTCGGTTCGGGCCTGGAGAAGGGTTTGTCCGGGGTCGAGCGTATCGACAAGCGCGTCGGCGGGGCCCGGGGCAAGCGTGCCGGCGAGCAGGCGGGAGCCCAGGCAACCGATGCCGAAACGGGTCGGCTCTTCCGAGGTGAAGACGATGAGCTCGACCGAACGGGGGAGCGGGCCGATGGCTTTGAGAGCGCGGAGCGCTTCGAGGCCGCCCAGAACGCCGACCGTGCCGTCGTACATGCCGGCATGAGGGATGGCGTCAATGTGCGATCCGGTGGCGACCGCGGGGAGAGTCGGGTCGGTGCCTTCGAGGCGGATGAAGGTGTTGCCGACCGCGTCCGTCCGATAGAGAAGGCCGGCCTGTTCGGCAAGCGATCTGAGCCAGGCTCGAGCTGCGAGGTCGTCTGGTGTGAAGACGATGCGGGTGACCGCGGTGCCTTCCGGGGACGGCGGCTCGTGAGTAAAGGTGGCGAGATGGGTGAGCTCTTCGGTGAGCCGGGATGGGTCGATGATGGGACTGGTCATGTGCTGATCTGGCTTGAGCTGGTTTGGTTTGAGCTGATTGGGCTGGCGTGACTGTTCAGTCTTGAGTTTCAGGCGTATCGAGTTCTTCTTCTGTTCAGTTTCGAGCTTCGCGGGTCAAGGGGTGGCGGTTCCAGTCCTTGTAGATGAGGTATTTAGCGGGCGTTTTGCCGACGCAGGCGAACCATTGCGGACAGTACGGGGCCATCCAGATGAAGTCGCCGGCGGTGACAGGGTACCACTGATCGCCGAGCCGATAAATGCCGCCACCTTCGAGCATGAGCAGACCGTGCTCCATGACGTGGATTTCGACCTGGGCGAGCGAGGCGCCGGGCTGGTACTGCATGGTGTTGACGGCGAAGTCGTGGGCAGGGGTGTCGGGGATGAGGGTGCGGACCTCGAGTGCTTCGTCGCCGCCGAGGTGCGTGGGGGCGATTTCGGATTCGCGGCCGGTAAAGGCCTGAGGGTTGGCGGCGTAGGGGTCTTGCCGGTAGTGCCGCTCGATGACGGCGATGCGGGCGGGCGCGGAGGCGCCGAGGCGCGAGCTCTGGCCGGCGGGGGAGTAGGTAAAGCCGCCGGGCCCGAGGTGGTCGGCGACCGGGCCGGTGGTGGAGTCGACCTGGCCGGAGAGGACGTAGGCGAAACGGGCGATGCCGGCGGGTGCCGGGCCCAGCGAGCCGCCGGCGTCGAGCTCTGCGGTGTACTGGAGAAAGCCGGCACCGGCGGCGGGCGCGACGTGGATAATCGCCGAGGCGTTGTTCATGCCGGGCAGCGCGGTGCGGACGAAGGTATCGGGAGTCTGGAGGAGGTGGTCGGGGCGGAGTGTACTGCGGGTGTGGCCGAGATTGTGCATGCGGTGCTCCTGCTAATCAGATGCGGGGCGGACGGCTTCGAGGAAAGCCAGGGTCGTGCTGAGGGCGGCTTCAATGTCGTCGGGCAGGACGGTTTCAGAGGGATGATGGCTGATGCCGCCAGGGGTGCGGACGAAGAGCATTGCGGACGGGAGACGCGGGGCGAGGATCATCGCGTCGTGGCCGGCTCCGGAAGGGATGGGGCGTGCGTCGAAGCCGGCGACGGCCGCAGATGCGACGAGCAGCGCGGTAAGGGCGGAGTCCATGGGAACGGCGGACTGGTCGAGCAGGGTGGTGTGGATGAGGCCGATCGTTCGTTCGTCGGCGATGGTTTGCGCGTGGGCGAGAAGCTGTGCGAGCGCGGTGTAGCGGGTGGAGTCGTCTGGGTGGCGCAGGTCGAGGGTGACGGTGGCCTCGCCGGGAATGACGTTGCCGAGGCCGGGCGAGACGGTGCAGGAGCCGACGGTGGCGACCAGCGCGGGGATGCGGCGGGCGAGAGATTCGGCGGCGGTGATGAAGGCGGCGGCGGCGGCCAGGGCGTCGCGCCGGAGAGGCATGGGCGTGGTGCCGGCGTGGTTGGCCTGCCCGGTGAAGGTGAGGCGCAGGCGTGACTGGCCGGCGATGGAGGAGACCGCGGCGAGAGGGCGGGATTCGGCTTCGAGGACCGGGCCCTGCTCGATATGGACTTCAAGGTAGGCGAAGGTGCTGGGGTGGAGGCGGGCTGTGTCGAGGTCGTCCGGGGCAGGAAGGGCTTGTTGCAGGGGTACACCGGCGTCGTCTTGCAGAGCGAGGTGCGGGGCGAGGCCGCCGACCAGGGCGAGTGAGCCGAGGAACGGCTGGTGGAAGCGGACGCCTTCTTCTTCGGCGAAGGCGATGACTTCGAGCGCGTAGGGGACTCCGGGTGATTCGTTCAGAAGCTGCTGGGCGGCTTCGAGGGCGAGCACGATGCCGAGCGGGCCGTCGAAGGCTCCGGCGTTGCGGACGGTGTCGAGGTGCGAGCCCAGAAGGAGGCGAGGCCTGGTTGGGTCGGAAAGGCCTCGGAGATTGCCGGCAGCGTCCTGCGAGGGGGTGAGGCCGGCTTCGCGCATCCAGCCGGCGACCAGGGCGTTGGCGCGGTGCATGGCGGGTGAGAGATAGGTGCGGGTGGTCTGGTTGGGAATGTCGGTGATGAGGGCGAGCTCGCGGCAGCGCTGGAGGATGCGTGTGGCGGATTGGGCGAGGGTGGGCATGGGTCAGGTCGGTGGGGCACGGGATTCGTGGGACTTAGATCTTAGAGGCGAGACGTGGGACGCCTGGTACTTGTTGTCAGGTGCGGGTGATGGTCGCTTCGATGTAGCCGTGGGGTTCGTCGGTGGGGACGAAGATTTCGTTGGGGTTGGTCTGGCCGAAGCGGCTGAGGTCGATCAGCAGGCAGTGCTTGTTGGGCATGGCGAGGGTGATTTCGGCGATTTCGGGGACGGCGGCGAGGGCGGCCTGGGCCATCTCGTACAGGGTGTGCTGGACCGATTCGCTGACGTGGTTTGCGAAGACGCGCAGCATGGTTTCGCGGGCGGCGTTGCGAGCGCGTTCGAAGTCGGCGGGTGGGGTGCTGTAACGCCAGCGGGCTTCGACTGCTGTGCCGAAGACGCGGTCGCGGGTTTCGGGCAGGGTGGTGAGGTCGTCCTTAAGGTAGCCGGAAAAGGCGGAGTTGGCGGTTTTGAGCAGCTGGAGGTCGCGGAAGCCGGAGGTGATGGAGGGCTCGGCGTCGCGGACGTGGTCTATGGTTGCGGTCTGGGCTTCCGCGCTTCCGCGCATAAAGGTGTCGGGGTGGGGTGCGCCGTCGAGGGTGAGGCGTTTCCAGAGGGCGGCCTCGATGTGGACGCGGACCGAGGATACCTGCGGGTTGCGTCCGAGCAGGAAACCGGTGAGCTCGAGCGCGAAGGCCTCCATGGTGCGGGCCTGTGAGGCGCGGGCGCGCGAGTAGACGGTGTTCTTCATGGTGTCGGTCGTGAGGATTTTGGAGTTGTCACCGGTGGCGTGGGCGGCTTCGAAGTCTCCCTGGAGAAGCACCTGGACGGTCCACTCATGGATGTCGTTGGAGCGCTCGCCGTGGGTGACCTTGAGCAGGCGAACGCGGGATTTTCCGTAGCGATTATCGGTAATGCGGCCGGGCTGGGGGGGCATTCAGGATCCTCGATAGGTGGTGTAGCCGTTGGCCGTGAGCAGCAGGGGAATGTGCAGATGCGCGGCGGAATCGACGACGGTGAAGGTGATTTCGATGAAAGGGTAAAGCGCGAAGAGTCCCTGCAGGGCGAAGTACGGGGCGGTGTCGAAGTGAAGACGGTAGATGCCGGGGCGGAGCTCGGCGGAGAAACCGCGGGCGCGTCCGTCGGGGTCGGTGGTGACCTTGCTGAGCAGCTTCCAGGTCTCGTCGTGGAGCTGTTCAAGCACGACGGAGATGCCCGGGGCGGGTCGGCCGAGGGCGGTGTCGAGAATGTGGGTGCTGAGGCTCATGGGTCAGGCTCCGGCCAGCCAGCGCTCCAGGCGGAGATGAGTGATTTCGCGTTGCTGCTCGGCGGCTTCGAGAAGCTCCTCTTCAGGCGAGTTGCCCATGCGGGCTTCAAGCGCGGCGAGAACTTCCGGGCGCGAGCGTCCGGCGGCGCGGAGCAGGAAGACGCGGCCGAAGCGCGCTTCGTACCGCTGGTTGGCGGCGCGGAGAGCTTCGGATTCCTGGTCGAGCCCGGCCTGTTCCTCGGCCGACCATTGCAGCGACCGGGCCGAGGCCGCGGCGTGCCGCTCGCCGAGGCGCGGGTGGGAGTCGAAGGCGTCCTGCCAGTCTTCGGGCGGAAGCGCGGACCATGTCTGGTCGGCGGCACGGAAGAGCGCTTCCGGCGTGCTGTACGGGCGTCCGCGGCTGAGCGCGCAGCTCCATGCGGGGGAGCCGTTGGCGGGCAGGATGGCGGCTTCGGCTTCGGCGGCGGGCAGCTCGTTCCAGGCTTGAAGGATGGAGTTCATTCCGGCTTCAGGATACGGCATGGCCGGTCAGGAAATGTCGGCGAATCCCGCGGCTCTGAGCTGCTCCGTCGTGACGGACTGCCGGCGGTCGGCGCCGCGATGATCGTGCAGCGCACCGAGCACACCATGCACGTCGAACTCCTCGAAGCCGAGACCTTCGAGCATGGGGCCGAGCGCTTCTTCGCTTCCGTACCAGGAAGACTTCAGCGCGCTGGCGGCGACGGACGGATCGTAGTCCGCGAGCTGCTCGACCAGAACTTCCACCAGGAGCTGCTCGTTTTGCTTGCCGTTGGATCGGAAGGTAAACAGAAAGGATTGCGGGTTGTCGACGTCACTCATGGGTCAAGAGTACGCTTTGCGGACCGTTGGCGGCGGGAGCAGCGCCTGTAAGGTCATGCCCGGATGGTTGGGAGGCAAACGTAAGGGCCGGTGAAAAGGTGAAAACGGGCTCGCCGCGAAGCCACGTGGATTGCACGCGGCCGCGCAAGGTGTGGCCGAGATAGGGACTGATGGGATGGCGAAAGTGCAGGTCCGCAGAGGTGACGGTCCAGGTGACTTCCGGGTTGAAGATGCAGAAGCTGGCTTCTCGTCCGGGCAGGAGCGCGCCGGCATGGGAGACGAGGCCGGCCAGGGTGGCGGGCGCGGCGGAAAGCCACCGGGTGAGATCCGCGAGGTCCGGGTGCAGGGTGTGAAGGGCGGAGAGCGCGACCGACAGGCTTGCGATACCGCCCCAGCTCCGGTCGAAGCGGCCGGTTTCCAGCTTCATGGCGGGCGGGCAGGGGGAGTGATCGGTGGCGACGAGGTCGAGGGTTCCGTCGCGGAGCGCCTGCAGGAGCGCGGCGTTGTTGGCGCGGCTGCGAATGGGCGGAGCGCACTTGTGAACGGTGGAGCGGTCGGGGATGCCTTCGGCGACGAAGAAGAGGTAGTGCGGGCAGGTTTCTGCGGTGAGGGGAAGCCCTTCGGCCCTGGCGGCGGCGAGCAGCGGAAGTGCGCGGGCAGTGCTGAGGTGGACGATGTGGAGCGGGAAACGGAACTCGCGGCAGAGCGCGATGAGGGCGGCAATGGCTTCGAGCTCGGCCTCGTCCGGGCGGCTGCGGAGATAGGTTTCGTAGAGGGTCCAGTCGGCTCCGGTCCGATTGAGGGCGGAGGTTGCGGAGGCGATGGGAGCTTCCAACTCGGCGTGCACGAGCAAGGGAAGACCGAGGCGCGCGAGCGTGGGGGCGGCGGTGCGCAGGGCGGCGAGCGAGATTGCCGTGAAGCCTTCGCATCCGGGGTAGATCAGGAAGGCCTTGAAGCCGGGGACGCCGGCGCGGGCGAGCGGTTCGAGGTCGGCCTGGTTGGTTTCGGTGCATCCTCCCCAGGAGGCCCAGTCGACGAGGCATTTGCCCTGGGCGGCTGCGCGCTTGGCTTCGAGCGAGGCGAGGTCGACGGTGGCTGGAAGAGCGTTCAGGGGCATGTCGACGAGGGTGGTGAAGCCTCCGGCGGCGGCGGCGCGGGTGGCGGTGCGGAAGCCTTCCCATTCGGTGCGTCCGGGCTCGTTGATGTGGACGTGGGTGTCGACGAGGCCGGGCAGGATGGCGTCGGTGCCGTGGTCGATCCGTTCGGTGCCGGCGGGGATCTCGGCAGGGGAGCAGATGGCGAGGATGCGACCGCGGTCGACCAGCAGGGCCCCGGCGCGAATGCCGGTGGGCGTGACGATCCGGGAGGAAAGATGGGCCTGTGCCATAATCGGAGTTTACCGCTGCCGATGACGATGGACGAGCATAAAGGGTACATGGAGCAGGCGATCCGGCTGGCGACGGAGAATGTCCGGAGCGGGCGGGGAGGACCGTTTGGCGCGGTGATTGTGCGCGATGGCCAGGTGGTAGCGGCGTGTGCGAACTCGGTGACCCGGACCAACGATCCTACGGCGCATGCGGAGGTGAATGCAATCCGCGAGGCGTGCCGTGTACTGGGGACCTTCGACCTGAACGGGGCGGTCTTGTACTCGTCGTGCGAGCCCTGCCCGATGTGCCTTGCGGCTACGCTTTGGGCTCGGATCGAGAGGCTTTACTTTGGAGCGACTGCGGCGGATGCGGCGGCGGCGGGGTTTGACGACAGCTACTTTTATGAGCAGGTGCGACTTTCGGTTTCGGCGCGGGACCTTCCCTCCGAGAATGTGTTGCGGGCGGCGGCGGGGGAGAGCTTCGACGCATGGCGGGAGTGCGCCGGGCGGGTGGAGTATTGACGATGACCAAGGTGGCGCTGGCAGGGTTTGGGACGGTGGGTTCATCGGTGGCAAAGGCGCTGGCGATGCTGGAGCTGCCTGGGCTTGAGCTAACGCATGTGTTCAACCGGGACGTGGCGCGCAAGCAGCGGAGTGAGGCCGCGCGATCGGTTCCGGCGGGGGCGGTCTGGACCGAACGAATCGAAGATCTGCTGGAGTCCGATGCGGATGTGTTGGTGGAGCTGGTGGGTGGGATGGAGCCGGCGGGGGTATGGGTCGAGGAGGCGCTGCGGCGCGGCAAGTCCGTGGTGACGGCGAACAAGCAGCTGATCGCGTACCGCGGGGCGGAGCTGGGGGCGTTGGCGGCCGCGCAGGGGAGACAGCTGCTGCATGGGGCGGCGGTGGCCGGCGGGGTGCCGGTGATTCCGGGGCTGGCGCAAGGGCTGGGCGGCGACCGGATTACGCGGATCAGCGGGATCCTGAATGGCACCTGCAACTTCATCCTGAGCAGGATGGAGGGCGGCGCAGCGTATGCGGAGGTGCTCGGCGAAGCGCAGCGGTTGGGGTACGCGGAGTCCGATCCGACGGCAGACGTGGGTGGGTTCGATGCGCGGGCGAAGCTTTGCATCCTAGCACGGGTGGCGATGCGCGCCGAGCTCGACCCGGACGCGGTGGCGACGCAGTCCATCGCGCTGGTGGATGCGGTGGATTTCGCGTACGCGCGGGAGCTTGGCTGCACGATTCGGCAGGTGAGCCGGGCGCAGGTGGACGGCGACGGGATGTATGCGCGGGTGGCGCCGATGCTGGTTCCGCGCGAAAGCCCGATTGCGTGGTCGCACGGAACGCAGAACATGGTAGTTTCGACCGGCGTGCTGGGGGGCGATGTGGTGTTCAGCGGCCATGGCGCGGGCGGTGATGCGACGGCGGTGGCGGTCGTGAGTGATCTGCTGGCGGTGGAGCAGGGTGCCCGGAGCGTCGCGCTGCCGGCAGTGCCGCGGACGGTGCGAAGCGACGCGATGTCTCCGCATTACCTGCGATTTGTGGTGAACGACAAGCCGGGGATCGTGTCGTCGATTGCGGGTGCGCTGGCGGAGGTGGGGGCCAATATCGACTCAATCCTGCAGCGTCCGGGCTATCCGAAAGATCGGCTGCCGTTTGTGGTGACGACCGAGCCGTGTTTGAACTCGACCCTTGCGCGGGCGGTGGACGCGATGGACAGCATGAGCTGCATGCTGGAGGAGCCGCTGGCGCTCGAGATGCTTGTGGTGGACGACCGGGATGAGCCGACGGCTTAGATTGCGGGAACAGATAACTTTCCGTGCTGATCCTGCCTCTTACTGCCTGTCACGCTTGATGCGCGAGGAGAGCAGAACCATGGCTGAGGATCAGAAGGAACAAGTAGAGGATTTCGTGGAGAAGACAGCGAAGTCGAACAAGGCTCCCGGGCCGAAGACGCACATGAACAAGACGATGTACAAGAATCGCGTCGCTCTGCCGGAAGAGACGAAGAAGGATGTCGTAGAGAAGATGCAGGTGACGCTGGCCAGCGCGAACGACATGTACAGCCAGTCGAAGTTTGCGCACTGGAACGTGAAGGGTGACAACTTCTACCAGTTGCATCTGGTGTTCGACAAGGTCGCCAAGGTGATCGGCAAGCAGGCGGACCCGATTGCCGAGCGCATGACCCAACTGGGTGGCGTGGCGAACGGAACTTTGCGCCAGGCAGCTTCTTGCTCGATCGTGCCGGAGTATCCGGTGGATACGGTCGCGGGCATGGATCATGTGAAGGCTCTGTCGATCTCTCTCGGCGCTTACTGCGCATGTCTGCGCAATGCATCGGATGAGATTGACGACATCGGCGACGGGCCGACGTCGGACTTTTACAATCAACTGATCGTGGAAGCGGAAGAGATGCTGTACTTCCTGGAATCGCACCTGGAAGCCGGCGACGTACAGTAGGCTCAGTGTTTCGCACAAAAGCCCCCGGTTGGCGGGGGCTTTTGTGTTTGGGGTTTGCTTTCCGGTAGAAGCAATATTTCCGGGCTGTCTTCAGTACTTGGGCATGCCGGGGTCGATCTTGTCGGCCCATTCGAGGATGCCGCCGGCGAGATTTTCAACGTGGGTAAAGCCGGCGTTGCGCAGGACGACGGCGGCCTTCTGCGAGCGCGCTCCTGAGCGGCAGTGAACTACGATTTCGGTTTCCTTGCCGACGGGAATTTCCGCAAGACGCTGCTCAAGGGAGCCGACTGGGATGAGCGGTGCGCCGAGGTTGGCGATGGGGTACTCGTGGGGTTCGCGGACGTCGAGCAGGAAGAAGTTTTCTCCGGCATCGCGCTTGCGCTTAAGCTCCTGCACGGTGATCTGGGGGATGCCGTCGACCACGGACAGGCCGGAGACGTCCCGGTCGCGGGCGACTTCGAGCGGCCCGTTGGAGGCCGGTGGGGCTAAGCCGCAGAACTGGTCGTAGTCAATCAACTGCTTGATTTCGTGCGTGCCGCAGGCGGGGCAGGTCGGGTTTTTGCGGAGCTTGAGTTGGCGAAAGTTCATGCCGAGGGCGTCGACCAGGAGAAGACGGCCAGCCAGGGTTTCGCCGATGCCGAGGATCAGCTTGATGACCTCGGTAGCCTGGATGATGCCGACGAGACCAGGCAGGATGCCGAGCACGCCGCCTTCCGCGCAGGAGGGCACCAGGCCGGGCGGCGGAGGCTCGGGATACAGGCATCGGTAGCATGGGCCTTCTTCGGTGGCGAAGACGCTTGCCTGGCCTTCAAAGCGGAAGATGGACCCGTAGGCGTTGGGCTTGCCGGTAAGGACGCAGGCGTCATTGACCAGATAGCGGGTCTGGAAATTGTCGGTGCCGTCGGCGATGATGTCGAAGTCCCGGAAGATTTCGAGCGCGTTGGCTGAGGTCAGCATCGTGTTGTACTTGACGACGTTGAGGTTCGGTTCAGGCCCTTGAGCATGATCTCGGCGGAGTCCACCTTAAGCTTGCCGACGGTGGCGGTCGAGTGGATGACCTGGCGCTGGAGATTGGAGGCGTCTACCGTGTCGAAGTCAACCAGGCCGATGGTACCGACGCCGGCGGCTGCAAGGTAAAGCGCGAGCGGCGCGCCAAGGCCTCCGGTGCCGACGCAAAGAACCTTCGCGGCTTTGAGCTTCTGCTGGCCTTCGTAGCCTACCTCCGGCAGGATGAGGTGGCGAGAGTAGCGGGCAATCTCTTCGTTGGTGAGCCTGGGCAGGGTGGCGATGGTTTCTTCAAGAACTGGCATGGGTGCTCCGGGAACGTTTGAGGCGGAGAAGCGTACCTCAGCGGCTAAAGCCGCGATTGTTGACGGATGTGGCGGGATGGCACAGCTGAAACCGTGCCCTCAAGCACGCCCGCAGCTTACAGACCGCCGGCGATGGAAGGGATGATGGAGAGCTCGTCGGTGGGTTTGACGACCGTCTCCTCCATCTCAGGAAGATAGCGGATATCGTCTTCGTTCAGGTAGACGTTGACGAAGGAACGCAGTTTGCCGTCGGTGCCGAAGAGGTTCTTTTCAAGCTCGGGATGGAGGCTGACGAGCTCTTTGAGGACGGAGGAGATGGTGGAGCCCTGGGCTTCGACCGTAGCTTTGCCGGCGGTGTAGGCGCGGAGAGGCGTGGGGATGTTGATGTTCATGGGTGCTCCTGAGGTTTGGATGTCTGAGGGGTGCATGGAGGTGCAATGCCGGGCGGGCGCGGAGGAGTCAGCGACAACAACGGCGGAATGCGTGGGGGATGCGCATGGGTTGAGTGTACTGCATGAGTCGCAAAGGCAGAACGCGACGGATACCAAAGTAAGCCGCGAAGGGCGGAGTCAACCGACGGCGATTTCGATCGGTTCATCCTCGAAATGCTTATTGTCTTCCGCGGTGCCCCGGAGCAGGAAGGAGTTGGTGAGGTCGGCTCTGCCCTCCGCGACGCGGGTGATGACGTAAGAGCAGCCGAGCCAGTGAGCCTCGGCGATGTCGGTGGAGGACCATTGTGCGGGGTGGTCGGGATGCGAGTGGTAGAAGCCGACGATGTCGAGCGAGGCGGCGCGGGCCTGCTTCTGGATGCGGATGAGCTCGACGGGGGCGATGTGATACCGGTTGTGAGCGGAGTCGGTGCGTGTGTTGCCGGCGCGGACGAGGTCTACGACCTCGTTGGCCGCGTTCGTTGCGTGGCCGAGCAGAACACCGCAGCACTCGTTGGGATAGGTTTCTTCGCCGTGGGCGCGAAGGGATTCGTAGAGGGCGTAGGAAAGTTTGAGCATGATGGAAGGAGATCGACAGTGAGAAACAGACCCTCCGCCCTTGGGCGAAGGAGAACAAGATCAGGGCTGGTATTCCTGCCAGAAGCGTTCGGACATGTACTTTTCGGCGGCGTCGCACAGGATGGTGACTATGACGGCTTCGCGACCGGCACGGTGTTCTTCTTCGGCAATCTGGAGCGAGGCGGCGGCCGCTCCGCCGGCTGAGACGCCAACCAGGAGGCCGGAACGGCGGGCGAGCCGGAGGCACATCTGGTAGGCGCGCTCGGTTTCGAGATCGAGGTTGCGGTCGGCGAGCGAAGCGTCATAGATTTTGGGAACGATGGCCGTGGCCATATGCTTCAAGCCTTCAAGACCGTTGAAGGGCGAGTCCGGCTGCATGGAAATGCACTGGATGCGGGGGTTCAACTCCTTGAGCCGGCGCGTGGTGCCGACAAAGGTACCGCTGGTTCCTAGCCCGGCGACGAAGTGCGTGACCTGGCCGTCGGTCTGGTCCCAGATCTCGTTGGCGGTAGTGCGGAAGTGCGCTCGCCAGTTGTTTTCGTTCGAGTACTGGTCGGCGTAGAAGAACCGATGCGGTTCGGCGGCGACCATGGCGCGGGCCTTGCGGATAGCACCGTCCGAGCCTTCGGCCGGGTCGGTCCAGACGATTTCGGCTCCATACGCGGCGAGGTACCGCTTGCGCTCCGGGCTTACGTTGGACGGCATGCAGAGCGTGACGGGAAAGTGCAGGGCGGCCCCGAGCATGCTGTAGGCAATGCCGGTGTTGCCGCTGGTCGCGTCCAGCAGGCCCTGCGTGGGGCCGAGCAGGCCACGGTTCAGGGCGTCGAGAACGATGGCGGAGGCGGCGCGATCCTTCACCGAACCTCCGGGATTGCTCCATTCTGCCTTGCCGAGGATCTGGATGCCGGGCAGGGCGGGCTCGCCGCTTGTGCCGTCGGTCAGTTCGGTCAGGCGCACAAGCGGAGTGTTGCCGATGCGCTCGAGCAGGGAGGAGCCCAGGGTCGCGGTTTGGGTGGCCAGATCCATGCTGTATCCGATGCGTGCCGGGGACGAAGGATGCTTGCGCGTTGAGGTTGGGCGGCGGATGTGCGAGAGTGGGAGGAGCAACTTTCAGGACACCCCAGCCATGACGAAGAAGCCCGCCGCGCGCAGCTACGATGATGTGCTTTCGCTGCTTGGAAGCCAGCAGTTCGATGTTTCGGCCGACCCGAAAGGGCAATCGGCGAAGGGTTCGGCGGTGCGGGTGTCGAAGTATGGATGCGCGGCGGTGATCGGGCCGGCGGCGAAGGGCTCGGCCACGGCGGTGCTTCTGCTGGAAAAGCCGGGGTTCCTGCTGGGTGGGGAGATCAGCCGTATCCTGGACCGGGGATACCAGAAGTTTCTGCGGAACTCGAAGCTGGAGATCCCGGCGACGGCGCCGGCGCTGCGGGCGATCCATGACTTTACCACCGAGCTGAACGCGGCTACGGGTGAGATGACCCTGTTCAACGAAGCAATGGGCACGACCAGCGATACGTATGAATACGACCGGGTGCTGGGGCGTCCGGACCAGCCGGTTCGGTAGGCAAAGAACGTAACTGAGATCAGAATAAAAAGAGCGGGACTGCAAGGTGATCCTGCTCCCCGCCGCGCCGCGGTTCCTCCGCTCTTCGGCGAAGGATGACAGTCTGAGCGCGGATGTGTCCCTGGTTTACAGGCCTGGGGTGCCGGTGGATTCGCCGAACTGGGCCAGCGTGACGCGCAGGTATTTGTGCGGGTTGACCGGCGTTCCGTTGATGCGGACTTCGTAATGGACGTGATTGCCGGTGGTTTTGCCGGAGTGGCCGATGTAGCCGATGACCTCTCCGCGGCTGACGGTCTGGCCGGCGGAGACAGCGAAACCGCTCATGTGGCCATAGCGGGTGACAACGCCGTGGCCGTGGTCGATGGCGACCAGCCGGCCGTATCCGTTGACGACGTCGGCCAGGATGACGGTTCCGTCGGCGGTGGCGTGAATGGGCGTGCCCATGGGTCCGGAGATGTCGATGCCGGGATGGAATTCGCCTTCGCCTCCGCCCAGGACGGGGTCTTCGCGCTCGCCGAAGGAGGAGGTGATGGGGCCGGTGACGGGCCAGAGCGTTGGGACGTAGGCTCCGGCAAGGTCGGGTCCGCCGTCGAACGAGAGCTCATGACCGGGGAGCAGAGGGTTGCGCAGGTGGTCGAAGTCGGCCGGCGCGGCGAGGGTGCGGCTGACGTTGCCGGCCAGGGCATCGTGGCGCAAGGCATAAAAGCTGTCGAGCGACTTGTAGTAGGAGTCGTTGGTGTCGGTGGCGGATACGTCGACGAGCGGAGATTTCGCGGCCGCGTCCTTGACCTTGATACCGCCTCCGTGCAGCGTCAGCTTGGCGGCGGTGAAGCCGTAGAGGGCGGAGACCTCACTGGCGAGCGAACCGAGCGAGGCGGCCTGGACATCTTTCTGGTGGGCCTGCTGTTCCAGGCTGGCATAGTCTTTTTTCAGGCTGTCGTGGTCGGCGCGGAGCTGGTTGAAGCGCTCGGTCTTGACCAGCATGCGGGTGTAAGAGCCGGCCAGACCTGTGATGGTGAACAGGCCGACGGCCGCGGCGAAGGCGGTCAGGTACGCGTAACGGAGCGGGATGGGAACCTTGTGGAGGGTGCCATCTTCGTCTCGGCTGACGAACAGGATGTAATGACGCTTCCGCTTGCTCAATCGACGAACCTGGGCCCTGGGATTCGCGCGGCCACACCGGGAAAGCAGCGATGCGGGAGCGCGGGGAGGATGAGGCGGAACCGGATTTGCGATCGTGCCGGCGATACCTTCAGAGCGAATGCGGTTCGGAAACTGCGATTCGCGACTCATCACTCCCGGGGGCGTACTCTGTGAGGGTACCAAGAAGCGGACGGCGCGGCAAGGCGAGGTGCTCCCGTCGATGTGCAAAGGGGAGGGATGTGGCGGGATCGGGTGTGGGGGAGCTGGCGCTGATCGAGCGGATTCGCCGAGATTCGACACCGTCGGCGCGGGTGCGGGTGGGCATCGGCGACGACTGCGCGGTGCTGCGGCCGCCGCGTGGGCATGAGGTAGTGGTAACGACGGATCTGTTTCTGGAAGGGAGGCATTTCCGCCGGGACTGGCACTCGGCGGAGTCGGCGGGGCATCGCTGCCTGGCGCGCGGGCTGTCGGACCTGGCCGCGATGGGGGCCGAGCCGATGGGGGCATTTCTGTCGCTTGCGCTGCCCAGGGACTATGAGCTTGGGTGGGTAGATGGATTTATGAGGGGGTTGCAGGCGTTGGCCGGGCGGTTTGGGGTTTCGCTGGCCGGAGGCGATACGGCCGAGGCTCCGGGTTGCGAGATCGTGGCGGACATTGTGCTGGTGGGTTCAGTGGCGCGGGGGCGCGGATTGCTGCGGTCCGGGGCTCGTGCGGGAGATCGGATCTGTGTGACCGGGGCGCTTGGCGGCTCGGCCGGGGAGCTGGCGCGGATGGCGGCGGGGCAGGGTGGACGCGGTGGGCCGCAGAGCTGGCCGGAGCCTCGGCTGGGGGTGGGGCGGGCGCTGGCCAGGCGGCGGCTCGCAACGGCGGCGATCGATGTGAGCGACGGCTTATCGACCGATCTGCTGCATCTGTGCGAGGCTTCGGGAGTGCGGGCGGAGGTGCGGGGGGAGGCTGTCCCGCTGCATGCGCTTGCCGAGGGCAGGCTGGAGCTGGCCATGCATGGCGGGGAGGATTACGAGCTGTTGTTTACGGTGCCGGCGGAGGCTCGTTTGCCGGGAGCGATCGCGGGGGTAGCGGTGCGGGAGATTGGAAAAATGGTGGAGGGCGAGCCGGGGGTGCTGATCGACGGAAAGCGACTGGAGCCGGGTGGTTGGGAGCATTTGCGCGGGTGAGGGATACTGGGGACAGGGGCGACGGGGATGCATGCTGAGACCAAGGTGGTTCGATCGGCGCTGACGGCTGCGGTGCCTGGCGCGCCGCTGCATGCGGGGCCGGTATTTGCGACGGCCTACCATACTCCCGGCGACCCGGCTCGTTCGGCGTACTCGTACGCGCGCTCGCACAACCCGACCTGGACGGCGTTGGAAACGGCGCTTGCGGAGCTGGAAGGGGAGGGCGCGGGAGCCAGGGTTTTCGGATCGGGGCTGGCTGCGGTTGCGGCGTGCTTTGCAGTGACGCTGCGGCCGGGCGATACCGTGGTGTTGCCGGAGGACGTGTACTTTGGCGCACGGCAGGTGCTGGAGGAGATGTTTGTTCCCACCGGGGTTCAGCTTCGGGCGGTGCCGGCGGAACGTCTCGGTACAGAGGAGACCCTGCGGGGCGCGCGGCTGGTCTGGGTGGAAACGCCGTCCAACCCACGGCTGACGATTACCGATCTGGTTGGGGTGGCCGGGGCGGCGCGTGCGGCGGGGGTGCTGGTGGCGGTCGATAACACCACGGCGACGCCGTACCTGCAGACACCGCTGGAGCTTGGGGCGGATTTCTCAGTGTGTTCGGATTCGAAGTCGATTTGCGGGCATTCCGACCTGCTGCTGGGGCACGTGGCAGTGCGGGATGGGGAGTGGCTGGGAAAGATCGATCGCCACCGAACGCTTGCGGGGTCGGTGGCGGGGCCCATGGAGGCGTGGCTGGCGCTGCGTTCGCTCGCGACGCTTCCACTGCGAATGGAGCGGAGCTGCGCGAATGCGATGGCGCTCGCGACCATGCTGAGTGGACGGGCGGAGGTGGAGGAGGTTTTGTACCCGGGGCTTGCCGGCCATGCCGGGCACTCGGTGGCGATGCGGCAGATGCGCATGCCGGGCGCGGTGCTCAGCTTTACGCTTCGCTCGCGGGAGCTGGCGGAAGGGTTCCTGGCGGCGTCCAGCCTGCTGACCGAGGCTACAAGCTTCGGTGGGGTGACCTCTTCGGCCGAACGGCGTGGGCGCTGGGGTCAGGATGCGATTGCGCCGGGGCTGATTCGGGTCAGCGTGGGATGTGAGCATGCCGACGATCTGCTGCTGGATGTGGGGCAGGCGCTGGATGGTCTTGAGTGAGCGAGGATTTTGCGCGAAGCTGGACGGCCGAGGTGCTGCGGGAGCCTCCGCTGATCGCGCCCGCACGGCAGTTTGTCTACCCGTTTGCGATTGCCGGGGAAGAGGATGCGCTGGCACGCGGGGCGCTGCGGGTGATGGTGCGGCCGCGGGTGGGTGGAGCGTTTCTGGCCATGTTCGCGCTGGGGTTTCGCGATCCGTCGATGCCGACCGGGATTTACGCCGCACCGGGGACGGATGAGATGTGCGCGCTCGCCGGCGGGTACGCGTATCTGGTCGATACAGCGGAGCCGGGGAGGTGCACTCTGCTTGGGCTGAAGCCGGTGACCTCGGTGCACATGGCCGTTGGGGCCGGGCTGCTGGTGTTTCCCGGGTTCCAGACGTTGATGGCGTGGGGCGCGGGCGGGGTGCGCTGGCAGACAGGCCGGCTCAGCTGGGAGGGAGTTCGGGTGACGGAGGTCACGGCATCCGAGGTGCTTGGGTTTGGGTGGGATCTCCTGTCGGACAAGGAGGTGGCGTTTTCGGTCGACCTCCTTACCGGGGCCCATCGGGGTGGGGCCTTTCCGGCGGGATGATCGTGGCGGAACGGCCAGGCTGCTCCGTTCGAGTTTATGACTCGTCAGTTTTGATTTCGTAAAAGGCTAGCGACGATTCGCCTTGCTTGTAGGTTCGGGTGCGGTGCAGCGGACCGTAGCGTTCCGCTGGGTTGAAGCCCCGAGTGCTGAACTCGGCTACGACGAGGCCGTCCGGCTGCAGAAACGGGGCGAGTGCGGGCAGGGTGGAGATGTAGGCCGTCTCGTCTTCGTAGGGTGGGTCGAGATAGACGAAGTCGAGCCTGCTGTTCACCTTGCCGAAGTGACTCAACAGTGAGGCGGTTCCGCGTTCTTCCACACTGGCCGCGGATGGGGGGATTCTGAGGCTGCCGAGGTTGCCGCGCAGCGCCTTGAGCGCGGGGGCGGCGTTTTCCGTGAACCAGCAGTGCGCGGCTCCGCGGCTCAGGGCCTCGATGCCGACCGCCCCGGTGCCGGCGTAGAGGTCGGCGACGCGCATGCCGGTGAAGCCTCCGCGCGTGGCAAAGCGGGATTGAAGGATGTTGAAGAGCGATTCGCGGAGCCGGTCGGCGGTGGGACGGGTGGAGATGCCGGGCGGAGCGGACAGCAGGCGCGATCGGTAGATGCCAGCGGTGACTCGCATGCGCCCATGGTAACGGACCGGGGCCGCGCCGCACGCGGGCTACAATGGCAGGATGCGCGCATGGTCATTTTCGCTGGGCAGGATCTTCGGCGTAGAGGTGCGGATGCACGCGCTGGTGCCGCTGGCGCTGTCGGCGTGCGTGCTTTGGGCTTCGGTGCTGGGCAGGCCCGGTTCGCGCGGAGTGATCCTGTGGCTCCTACTGCTGGGCGCGGTGCTGGTGCGGGAGACGGCGCGCGCCATTGCGATGGCGTGGTATGGAGAGGATGTCCGGAGCCTGCTTCTGCTGCCAACCGGAGGTCTGCTGGAGGTGCGCGCCAGGGTGAACGAGACGCAGTCCGCGATGCAGCGGCAGGTGGTCGCGCTGGCTGGGCCGCTGGCGAGCATCGGGGCCGGGTTGCTGGTAGCCGCGGTGACGCTGGTGCTGTCGCCGCAGGTGGACCTGATTGGGCAACGCTGGATCGCTCCCGACCACCTGTTGCGAAGCGCGGTGTGGATCAACCTGCTGATGGGCGCGGTGAACCTGTTGCCGGCGTGGCCGCTCGATGGCGGCAGGCGGCTGGAGACGCAGGCCGGTGGCGTGCGGCCGGCGGGGATGCTTTCGGACCGGGGTACGGGTGCGGCGCGTCGGCTGGTGGCTCTGTCGTTGACGGTGCTCTTTGTGGTGCTCGGCATCGTGACGGCAAACTGGTGGATTTTGGCCGGCGGCATGACGGTGCTTCTGTTTGCGCAGGCGACGCGGCAGGGGTTGCTTGGGGGCACGGATGCGCAAAGCACCAAGGTGAGCGAGGTGATGTTGACGGAGTACTCGGTGCTGTCGGCTTCGGCGACGCTCGAAGACGCGTTGCTGCATGCGCGGCACAGCTTGCAGGATGTGTATCCGGTGGTGCGGGGCGGATCGGTGGTGGGCGCGATCAGCCGGCAGCTGGCGCTTGAAGCCCTGGAAGCCGGAGGCAACAGCTATGTGCAGGGGACGATGGCGCGGCGGTTTCAGACCGTGACCGCGAACGAGCCGTTGTCGACCGCGCTGGAGCGCATGACGTCGCGGGCGGGGGAGAAGGTTTCTCCGCTAGTGCCGGTGCTCGAAGGCGACCGGATCGTAGGGATACTGACGCCGGATCATCTGCAGCGGGCGGTGGCCCTGCTGAACCGGGACCGTGCCCGGCGGAACGCGGCCGCGCTGCTGGAAGAACGGTAGGACGGGCGGATGGACGAGAAGGTCCTCGCGCCGGGGCTGTACCTGGTCAGTACGCCGATCGGCAACCTGGAAGACATGACGCTGCGTGGGCTGCGGGTGCTGCGGCAGGCCGACCGGATCGCCTGCGAGGATACGCGGCAGACGCAGAAGCTGCTGAACCACTTCGGCATCGAGACCCCGACGGTAAGCTACCACCTTTTCAACGAGGCGAGCCGCTCGGCGGAGCTGGTGGAAATACTGCGTGAGGGTGGACGGATTGCCGTGGTCAGCGACGCCGGGACGCCGGGCATTGCGGACCCGGGGGCGTTTCTGGTTGCGGCCGCGGTGGTCGCGGGTGTCGCGGTGTACCCGGTGCCGGGCGCGAACGCCGTGCTGGCCGCGCTTGTGGCGAGCGGCTTGCCGGCGGAGCCGTTTCTGTTTCACGGCTTTCTGCCCTCGCGCGCGGGCGAACGGCGCAGCACGCTGGAAGGGCTGGCGCGTGGCGGGATGACGCACGTCTTCTATGAGAGTCCGCACCGTGTGCTGGACGCGCTGGGCGACCTTGAAGCTTTGTTCGGTGCTGGGCAGCCATTGGTTCTGGCGCGTGAGCTGACCAAGATGCATGAGGAGTTCCTGCGCGGTCCGGTGGACGAGGTGCGGGCGGAGCTTGCCGGGCGGGCGCAGGTGCGGGGTGAGTTTGTGCTTGTGTTTGTGCTGGCAGAGAACGCCGCCGAAGCGGGGACGCAAACGATCGGGCAGGCAGTCGCGGAGCTGCGGAAGACCGAGGGGTTGAGCGAGATGGACGCACTGAAGCGTGTGGCTCGCGAGCGCGGGGTGGGCAAAAGCGAGGCATACCGGGAGCTGCAGCGGGAGCAGGGGCGCGGGCGCAAGGGTTAGTGATCTAGAACCAACCCGGCCGGCGGAGATCGCTTCTAAGCAATGAGAGACCCAGTACCCATGAAAACTTCGATCGTGTTGCTTGTCGCCGCCTTCAGTGTTCCCGCTTTCGCGCAGCAAACAGTTACGGGTCAGGCCGCGTTTGCCGACTATTCGCAGCAGAAGCCGGGCGTCGCCCGGAAGATCACGGTGGCAGACCTGCCCGCACCGGATCCAGCCGAGGCGGTGGATAACGGACCGACACTGGTGCCTCGGCCCGAGGGTGCGTGGCCGATCGCCCCTGCCGGGTTTACTGTAACGCTCTATGCCGGCGGCGATGCGAAACCGATGGAGCGGTCCGAAAACAAGAACTCCATCGCTCCGCCGACGCAGGGGACCTTCCGCGATCCGAGGTTGATCCGGACGGCTCCAAACGGAGACATCTTCCTCGCGGATTCGAATGGTGGAATCGTATTTGTGCTGCGTGGGGTTGGTCCGGATGGCAAGGCGCAGACGATCTCGCAGTTTGCGACCGGACTGGATCATCCGTTCGGAATCGCGTTTTACCCGGCCGTGAATCCAAAATACGTCTATGTCGCGAATACCACGCAGGTGGTGCGGTTCCCTTACCGTGCAGGTGACCTGAAAGCCTCGACCGGGCCCGAGATGATCGTGCCCGACCTGCCCGGATATGCACAGCTGCGCGGCGGCGGACACTGGACGCGGGATGTGGTGTTTACCCACGATGGCCAGCATATGCTGATCTCGGTGGGATCAGGGTCGAACGCAGATGATCCAGATACGCACTCGCGTGAATTCCACAGGGCCGATGTGCTTGAGTTTACGCCGGAGGGCAAGTTTACCAAGGTGTACGCATCGGGCATTCGCAACTGCGTAGGCGAGGCGATCCAGCCGCAGACCGGGCAGCTCTGGTGCTCAACTAACGAGCGCGATAACCTGGGCAACAATCTGGTGCCGGACTACATTACTTCCGTGAAGGAAGGTGGTTTTTACGGTTGGCCCTGGTACTACATGGGCGGACATCGCGACCCACGGCTTCCGCTTCCGTGTGAGAACGGTACGGGGCCGAATCTGCAGGCGCCCGCCTTGAGCGAGGATGCGGCAAAGAGCTGTAAGCACGTGGATATCGCGTCTAAGGTAATCACTCCGGACATTCTGGTGCAACCGCATATGGCGTCGCTGGAGATGTTGTTCTACCCGCAGACCACTAAGATCCACAATTTTCCACAGCACTATTCTGGCGATATCTTTGCGGCGGAACATGGATCCTGGAATCGTGCGCGCCGCGGAGGCTATGAGGTGATTGCCGCACCGATGCAGGATGGACATGCAACGGGAGCCTATGAAGATTTTCTGACCGGGTTCGTAACTCCGGAGGGACAGGTCTGGGGGCGCCCGGTAGGCGTTGCCGTGGGCCAGGATGGGTCGTTGTATGTGACAGACGATGGAAGCCGGTCGGTGTGGCGGGTGAGCTACACGGGTGCCGCACCACGGACTGTTCGAGGACGGTAGGTCACGGATCCGCTGGCTCAGGGTTGAGTCTGTGCGAGCTTTTTGAGGGTGTCGGCTGGAAGCGTCGCGGTCAGCACTGCACGATCGCGGTGGGCTTCGATCCTGACCGAATCGATCAGGTTGCGGGTGGCCGTATCTTCCGGTGTGTGCGGAACCGGCTGCTGTATTTGCTGGATCGAACGGACGAGTGCGAGGAGCTGCTCGAGCGAATCGGCGGCCTGCGAAGCGTCCGCCGGGCTCGGGGCTACCTCTTCAATCCGAAGATGCAGCGCGCCAGCGTAGCGGATGCTGGCGACAAAGGTCGCGTCGGACGGGAGCGGAAGCCGCAAGCCCATCAACTCCAGGTGTCCCTGGTTGTTGAACGGCAGGCCCAAACGGCCGACCGCCCAGGCGCTTGAAAATGCAGGCACATCCTTATACCGCGCAGCCAGCAATGACGATCCGCTGAACGGGCTCGCCCCGGCGCGCGAGCGGTCCAGGATGGAGTGGATCTGCTCGGGCGTGGGCATATTGCTTCCGGCGATAGTGTCGTAGCTGAGGATGGCAACGCGCAGGGTTCGTCCTTCCGACGGAATGCTATAGACGGTTCGCCCGGCGTACTGTTCCTGCGCCTGGGCGATGGAGGAAAAATACCGGGCGAGGCGCGCCGAGTCGAAGCGGCCTTCGAGGATTTCGGAAAAGGCGACGGCACCGTTTGGTCCGCCGGGATTCGGCATGGAGTGGAGTGCGAAGGCGGCCGAATCCAGGTCGCGTTCGGCAACGATGCCGGTGGCGTCGACGAAATGCTGGTAGGAGGGGGATCGTGCGACGGGGTTCCGGTCAAAGTGAGTGGCGGCGCGCAGCGGCTTAATGTTGAGGAAGACGATCGCGTCCGACTCCGGAAGCAGACGGGCCGACTCCGGCGGGGCCACGGCACGGAGGTAAACGACGCCGGCCAGCGACGCCAGAACGACGACAATGGCCAGAAGGGTGTATCGGGTGGGCTTACGCATCGTTGCCCCCCAGTGTACAGAAATCGCTATTCGCTGATGGCGAAGGTGTAGATCTTGCCTCCGTTGGTCACGTTTCCGGTGCCCGGCGGAAGGATGCCGTATTCGCCGCCGGGGGTGTCGGCCGCGACGGCGAAGGTCCAGGTGTGAGGCGCGGTCTGGACTGGCTTGAAGGGCTGCTCGTCCCGTTCAGCACCGCCGGTGGAGTGGAAGACGCCTCCGGTCAGGGTGCGGAACTCGCGGTCCTTCGAGTTGAGCCGGAAGCGGAGCAGGTCGTATTCGCTTCCGGTGATGCCTTCCGGGGTGTAGATCATGAAGTCGATCGGGCGCGGAAGCAGAAGCTTCGACTCACGTCCGCTGACCACGCCGTTGCGGTCCTCGCGGATGATGCCGTTGGTCAGGTGCGACTTGATGAATCCGCCGGATTTCACGTGGACGATCTCCGATTCCATCAGCTGCCAGCGTCCCTGCCGGTCCTTGTAGTAGACGCCTGGCTCGTTGACGTCGGAGACGACGACCTGCGTGGGCACGGAGGTGATCTGGCGGCGTTTGGGGCTCATCATCGCGGCAAGCACGGGTTCGGAGACGCCGGCTTTCTTGAGCGCGATCAGGTCGTCCGGACCCACGATGTAGCTTCCGGGCTGGGTGTTGATAGTCTGCACGATCAGATCATCGCCGAGCCCGGCGCGCACCATGCGCAGAACGGTGTCGTTGTTCATCAGCGCGGGCTCGGGCGGCTTTGTGGGGGCGACGGTGCCGACCGGGGCCGGACCTTCGGTCATCTGGGTGGAATCTGTGGTGTGCTGCGCGGCGGCATGCGCGAAGGGAAGCAGCAGAAGCAGGCTGAGGGAGACGCGGGAGACGGTTTGGAGAGAGAGGCTCATGGTTGGGGTAAGCAGGGACGCGCTGGTTTGACGAAGCAGCGGCAGCTCTATTTCTTTCTATCACTAGCACGCGGGTATGCGCGCATTGTTTTGGGTAGCCGGATATGCTACAGTCTGTCCTTGTGGGCATGGCGAACCGCGCTTGTTTCGGGCCCGGCTTGGCGTGTTCCTCGCAGGCTGTTTGGCTGGCGTAGCTCAGCTGGTAGAGCATCTGATTTGTAATCAGAGGGTCGGGGGTTCAAATCCCTTCGTCAGCTCCATTCCATCTTTTGCGCTTGCTCCAGGCGACGGCGGTTTCAGATTGTGCACAGGTGGCCGAGCGGTTAATGGCAGCAGACTGTAAATCTGCCACTCTACGAGTTACGGAGGTTCGAATCCTCCCCTGTGCACCACCTCTCTCCGTCCGGGATGCGCGAAGGGTGATATCGCTATGGATCTTAGCCCTGCCGGAAGCGGCCGCATGGTTATCTCACTCGCGTTGCTGGGGATGCTGGCGGCGGCGGTCTGGGTCACCATGGACGTGGGCAGGTATCGCGATCTGACCTGGGTACTGCTTGCATTTTTTGCCGCACGCGTGGTGCTTGGAAGGCTGCGTTCGCGGTAAGATGGTTTGGTTGGGCAAGGTTGTTGGCTGGCGTAGCTCAGTGGTAGAGCACTCCCTTGGTAAGGGAGAGGTCGAGAGTTCAAGCCTCTCCGTCAGCTCCAGGATTTCGGCCGGGATGTTTGCCCGGCTCGAGCGGTATGGGCGGGAGTAACTCAGTGGTAGAGTCACAGCCTTCCAAGCTGTTGGTCGCGGGTTCGATTCCCGTCTCCCGCTCCAGGTTTTTCCCAGGCCCGGTGCCTGGCAGGAGTTGACGTTTGAGCACCATGAACACGGCAATGCCGATCAATGCGTTGTTTGCAAAACCGGAACTGGCCATTGGCGACCCGCAGGGATTCAAGCAGGTGAGGACCTCCGTAGCAGAGCACTTTTCCTCTGCGCAGGTAAGCCAGTTTCTTGGGTCGCTCGATGGACGCAAGCTGCGCATTCGAGACTTCGAGGCTGTGCTTGGCAAGGGCCTGCTTGGTCAGAACACGCTGGCTACTTATAATCAGCTAGGCGACGGCGACCAGGGACAGATCCGCGAGTTCTACCTGGCCAGCCTGGAGCAGGTCTCCCCCGAGCTGCGGCAAAAGCATTTCAAGCTCTACTCCTACTACTGAGGCGGGGTTTTGGCCTGAGTTTCTGTTTCACGTTTCTTCACGTTTCGCACCACGGAGAGCATCATGGGTAAGGAAAAGTTTGACCGGAGCAAGCCCCACGTCAACATCGGCACAATCGGGCATATCGACCATGGCAAGACGACGCTGACGGCGGCGATTACAAAGGTTCTGTCCAAGCATAATCCGCATAACAAGTTCCGTTCGTTTGACACGATCGACAACGCCCCGGAAGAGCGTGAGCGCGGTATCACGATCTCGACCTCGCACGTGGAGTACGAGACACCGAACCGGCACTATGCGCACGTCGACTGCCCGGGCCACGCGGATTACATCAAGAACATGATCACGGGCGCGGCGCAGATGGATGGCGCCATCCTTGTGGTCGCGGCCACCGACGGCCCGATGCCGCAGACCAAGGAGCACGTGCTTCTGGCGCGCCAGGTCGGTGTTCCGTTTATTGTTGTGTTTCTGAACAAGTGCGATGCGGTCGAGGACGAAGAGCTGATCGAGCTGGTCGAGATGGAGGTGCGTGAGCTTCTGTCGAAGTACGACTACCCGGGCGACGATACTCCGATTATCCGCGGCTCTGCGCTGGGCGCGCTGAACGGTGAAGCACAGTGGGAGACAAAGATCGACGAGCTCATGGAGGCGGTGGACAAGTTCATTCCGCAGCCGGAGCGCGCGGTGGACCTTCCGTTTCTGATGCCGATCGAGGATATCTTCTCGATCTCGGGACGCGGCACGGTGGTGACGGGCCGGATCGAGCGCGGCAAGGTCAAGGTGGGCGAGGCGTGTGAGATCGTCGGGTTTGGCGACACGCAGGCGACGGTGTGCACGGGCGTGGAGATGTTCAAGAAGCAGTTGGATGAGGGCCTTGCGGGCGATAACGCGGGTCTGTTGCTGCGCGGTATCGCGAAGGAAGCGGTGGAGCGCGGGATGGTTCTGGCCAAGCCTGGCTCGATCAAGCCGCACACGGAGTTCAAGGGCGAGGTGTATGTGCTGTCGAAGGAAGAGGGCGGACGTCATACGCCGTTCTTCAACGGATATCGTCCTCAGTTTTACTTCCGGACGACGGACGTGACGGGATCGGCGAAGCTTCCGGCGGGCACGGAGATGTGCATGCCGGGCGATAACATCCAGCTGGAGATCACGCTGCACACGCCGGTGGCAATGGAAAAGGGTCTGCGGTTTGCGATCCGTGAAGGCGGACGGACCGTCGGCGCGGGGACGATCTCGGAGATCCTCAAGTAGGTCGAGACGGCCTTAGCATCAAGAGTCAGGGGCTACCGGAGATCGGTAGCCCTTGTGGCTTTGTACAGACAGGATCATGAATGTAGGTTCAAGCTGTGTGCTTTCGGAAAACGTAGTTCTGAGTGATAATAGAAGAGACAAAGGTGACCTGACCGCTTGTCATGACCATACACAAATCAGGATTGGGATGCAGGCTCCCTAAGCCTGTGTTGCGGCGTGTTTCCAAGGAAACTGCTGCTTGCCAGCCGGAGTGGCTGGCCAAACGAAGGAGATTGAAATGCGCGAGATCATTACGTTGCAGTGCCCCGATTGCAAGAACCGGAACTATTCCACGACCAAGAACAAGAAGACGACCACGGGTCGCCTGGAGTTCTCGAAGTTTTGCAATACGTGCCGCAAGCACACGGACCACAAGGAAACCAAGTAAGATTCTCCCGCGGGGGCGTGGCTCAGAGGCCGCTCCCGCTTAATCTCGGGGGAGTAAGCTCAACGGTTAAACTGTCGGTCTCCAAAACCGAACTTCTCGGTTCGAATCCGAGCTCCCCCGCCACGTTTCCCCGTTGCTACGCAGATGCGGGTAAAGTCACACAGGATCAGAGGCAGTGATGGCTAAATCAGTAGCAATTGCAGAACAGCACAAGACCGGATTGGACGCGCTGAAGACAGCCCCGGCGCGACTGGGCGATTTTCTCCGGGACGTTCGCAGCGAGATGAAAAAAGTGGTGACTCCTTCGCGACAGGAGGTCCAGTCGACTACGATCGTCGTGATCGTTACTGTGTTCATCTTCGCGGCGTATTTCGCGATTATCGATTCCGCGGTTGGTCACACCTTTGACCTGCTCTTGAAAAAGTTGACCTCGCAGTAGGGCAGAATGACACGACATTGTGGTAAGGAAGAAGGCTTCAGGCGATGGAAGTAGACGAGATCAACCCGAACGAAACCGCAGTGCTGGATGGCGATGCGCCTGCGGAAGGGGACGGCACGGAGCTGGTGCCAGCCGTGAACGAGAACTTCAAGTGGTACATTATCCATGCGTACTCGGGGTTTGAGCGTAAGGTTAAGGAGTCGCTCGAGGGGCGCATCCAAGCCTACCATCTGGGTGATCGTATTGGCCGGATCGAGATTCCGACCGAGCCCACATCGGAAACGCGGAACGGTAAGAAGTATGTCATCGACCGCGTGTTCCTTCCGGGGTACGTCTTTGTCGAGATGGCGCTTGACAACGATCTTTGGCATGTTATCAAGAATACCCCGCGAGTAACGGGCTTTCTGGGGACTGGCGACAAGCCGGTTGCGTTGAGCGAGCAGGAAGTCAGCAGCATGCTGAACCGGTCCGAAGCCACCAAAGACAAGCCCGTGATGAAGATGAAGTTCACCAAGGGCGAGCAGGTCCGGATCAACGAAGGTCCATTCACCAATTTCAACGGCTCGGTGGATGACGTAAACGAAGACAAGCAGACCTTGAAGGTGATGGTCAGCATCTTCGGACGGTCCACGCCGGTTGAGATCGAGTTTTCCAAGGTCGACAAGATGGAGTAGTCGGCTGGGATAGCAGTTGGAAGATGTGCCGCCGCAAGGGCTTCTCGGACTGTCTTCCGGAACAATCAAGGCGTTACCAACTCCGCGTGAGGCGCAGGCCCCGCAAGAAGCGACAGAGGATTTCGTATGGCACCGAAGAAGATCAATGGATACGTCAAGTTGCAGGTGATGGCCGGCAAAGCCACGCCCGCGCCGCCGATCGGTCCCGCGCTGGGCCAAGCGCAGGTCAACATCATGGAGTTTTGCAAGCAGTTCAACGACAGGACGAAAGACCCGTCGATGGCCGGTCTTACCATTCCCGTGGTGATCACCGTGTTCGCGGACCGGACGTTTTCGTTTGTAACCAAGACCCCCCCGGCCGCCGTTCTGCTGAAGAAGGCCGCCGGCATTGAAAAGGGATCCGGTACACCGAACAAGGAAAAGAAGGGCAAGGTCACGGAAAAGCAGATCATTGAGATTGCGACCCAGAAGATGCCCGACCTGAACTCCACCACCGTCGAAGCCGCCGCAAGGAGTATACGCGGCACCGCACGTTCGATGGGGATCGAAATCACCGCGTAGCTTACGGGGCGCGAAAGCAAGAGCGGAGCCTGCGGGCTCCGCTTTCCTATTCCTGTCCTAGGCAAACAAGCATTGCTGGGATGTTCGATCCTGACGGGTGGGAGGCTTCATGAGGCCGGCGTTGCGCGTGAGCAGGGCATCGGTCGAGCGATGGGCGAGCCCATGCCGTCGACAGGATGCCGCGACGTCCTGTTGTAGACGCTCGCGATACTCCCGGCTGGCGAAGTCTCGATCTGTGAAGCGCTTGGTATACTCCTCCTGGAGAGAAGGGAAGTGCTCACGAACGAAGCTCAGAAAGGTAGGACGTGAGCACGGCTTGAGGAACAGAGGCTCAGCGGCGAAGAAACTCGCGCCGGCCAACTTGGCAAGTGACGCCATCCGGTCGATCTGTTCCGCAGAATCGGTGATGCCTGGAAGCAACGGAGAACAGAGTACCCCGGTGATGATCCCTTTTGCGCGTAGACATTTCACTGCACGCAGACGCAGGTCCGGACGGGGAGCGCGAGGTTCGAGCATGCGGGCCAGCATGGGGTCCGGCGTAGTAATCGTGAGATGGACGGCCAGCGAGTTGTGCTCGGCGATCGTGGCCAACAGATCTGCATCGCGCACGATCAACCGCGACTTAGTAACGATACCGATGCGGTGACCGCGGCGGCGGCTGAAGACACGAAGAAGGCTTTCGGTGAGCCGGGCCGTCCGCTCGATCGGCTGGTAGGGATCAGTTGCGGTACCGATAGCAATTTCCTCGGCCGGATCGATACGGCGCAGCTCCTGCTCGAGCAGCCAGGCTGCATTGTCTTTGAGGAAGATCAAACGCTCAAACAGGGACGGATCGTCGAAGGGACTGCTTTCCCGGGTGCCGGAACCAGAGAAGAAGCCGTGAGTGTAGCGCGCGTAGCGGTACCGGCAGGCGAACTCGCATCCGCGATATGGATTGATGGAGTAGGCAAGAGAAAGTCGCCGCCTGGAGACGGAACGGTTCAGCACGCTGCGTACCTGGAGCAGCTTGAACTGGATATCGTGTCCTTGCGCGGCCTCGGTGGCCGAAGCCGCCAATGCGGCGAGTCCGGTGAGAGGCGGCCCACCCTGCAGGATGGGAAATCAAGTTGAGTTCGCGTTCTGTTTCGCCATATATTCGCTTTACCAAGAGCATAGGCGTGGATCCCAGGACTGTCAAGCCCTCCGCAGTTGACAGCAATAACGTGCTCCCTCATACTAATGGAGTTGTCCCGGGACTGGGATGGCGACGATCGAACCACGCCTGCACGGAACATCGTACTTCGGGGTGGAAGATAGAGGGAACATTCATGTCACAGAAGATCTCCAGGAATTTGGCGAAGGCGCGCGCCATGGTTGAGCCGCGTCCCTACACGTTGATAGATGCTGTACCGCTGCTGCAGCGGGCGAAGTACGCCAAGTTTGACGAGACGGTCGACATCACCCTGCGCCTGGGCGTCGACCCCCGGCATGCGGACCAGATGGTTCGCGGCACGGTGGTCCTTCCGCATGGGCTTGGCAAGAGCAAGACGGTGGCGGTGATCGCTTCCGGCGATAAGCTGGCCGATGCCAAGGCCGCCGGTGCCGAATTTGTGGGCGGCGAAGAGATGGTCGAGCGCATACAGAAGGAAGGCTGGACCGAGTTCGATGCGCTGATCGCGACGCCGGACATGATGCGTTCTGTGGGCCGTCTCGGCAAAGTGCTGGGTCCCAAGGGACTGATGCCGAACCCGAAGACCGGCACGGTGACCACTGACGTGGCTGCGGCGATCCGCGAGATCAAGGCCGGCAAGGTCGAGTTTCGCACGGACAAGACCGCGCTGGTGCATGTTCCCGTGGGTAAGCTCTCCTTCGATCCGCAAAAGCTGATTGATAACGCGATGACCGTAATCAACAGCGTGGTCAAGGCGAAGCCGTCGGCTGCCAAAGGCAAATACATCAAGGGCATGACGATCAGCTCCAGCATGGGTCCGGGCGTGCAGCTCGACGCGGCGGTTGCGGACCTGGCCGGCAAAGCCTAAGCGCTGGTCGGCACGTAAGTGATGTCAAGGACAGCTCGGCCGCTGAGGATCTGCGCGGCAAAAGGTTAGGGACACAATGGCTATCAGCAAGGCAAGCAAGGCGAAAAAAGTACAGGTGCTGACCAAAGAGCTTGAAAGCTCGACGTCGGCGATTGTGGGCACGTTCACCGGTCTGACCGCGTCGAAGGATTTCGATCTGCGCAAGACGGTTCGGGCGGCAGGCGGAAGTTACCACGTGGTCAAGAACAAGCTTGCAGCCAAGGCCAGCCAAGGCTCGAAGATCGAGGCTGCTCTGCAGGGACTGAAAGGCGTTTCGGCGGTGGCATACACGGCTGGCGATCCGGTTCAGCTGGCCAAAGCGCTTTCTACCTGGGTCAAGGACAACGCGGAGTTTACCTTCAAGCTGGCGATCGTCGACGGCAAGGTATTGTCAATTCCGGAGATCGCCGATCTGGCGAGCCTGCCTGGCAAAGAAGAGCTCTTCTCGAAACTCCTGTATTTGATAAGCTCGCCGGCACAGCGCCTGGTCACCGTGATGAACGCTACCGGACGCGACTTGGCCGTGGTGATCAATCAGGGCGTGGAGCAGGAGAAGTTTGCGGCCGCGAATTCTGCCGGGGTGGCAAGCACGTCCGAGGCTCCTTTGCATGAGGCGGAGACCGCGGCGGCGCATACCGAGGGAGCGCCCACCCCGGACGAGCAGATTGCCGCCAATCCGGCTTCGGAGGCCGATCCGGTCGTGAGCGGCGAGCCAGCGCAGCCGGAGAACGGAACGGCATCGCAGGCGGGCGAAGCGGCGAATACCGATCCGGTCGAGGGCTAACCCAAGTTTCGTCGCCTGACAGGGTGCGCTTGTCTGGGCGCAGCGGAAACCTTGCCAGGCGGCAACCGGAGTTGAGAAGCTCTGGGACGCACAACGAAGTATCAGTTCAGATCATCTCGGAGAGATTACATGGCGGACATGCAGCAGTTGGAAGATCAGATCGTTAGCCTGAGCCTGTTGGAAGCATCGGCTCTGGTCAAGAAGCTGGAAGAGCGTCTCGGCGTGTCGGCGGCGGCGGCCGTGGCTGCTCCGGCGGCGGGCGGCGTCGGTGCGGCAGCGGCAGCACCGGTGGAAGAGAAGACGGAGTTCACCGTGATCCTTAAGGATGCCGGCGCGAACAAGATCGCGACTATCAAGGCTGTGCGTGAAGTTACGGCGCTTGGCCTGAAGGAAGCGAAGGATCTCGTCGATGGCGCTCCCAAGCCGTTGAAGGAGAATGTGTCGAAGGACGACGCGGCGGCGATCGCGAAGAAGTTCGACGGCATCGCGGCAGTCGAGATCAAGTAGCCTTCTAAGGTTGCGCGGCTGGGCAGAACGCGGTATGCTCGAACAATGAATACCGGTTCTGCCTCGGCGTGCAGGTAAGTTTCACCCAATATCCTTGAGACTATCCGGTCCATCCTGCATAGAGCGGGCTAGGGGACCGGCCATCGAATCCGCCAAGCGGCAGACGGATTAGGTGAAACGGGCAGACGGCAGCGGTCTTCGAGGCAAGGCGAGCTTCGAGGGGTGGCAGGCATCTCTCACATGATTGGGCATTTGTATGCAGGCCGAACGCATAGGCTCTCAGGGGGAACACTCCCGGAGGGCCATTCCGCGTCCTTTCGCGCTCTTCTCCTCGGCCGGCGAGACGAGCGGCGAATGGGTTTCTTTAGCTTCGGTGCCTGTCGGAACGATCGCGTCGCACTTAGTAGGGCTACCGTGGGTTCTCCTGAGTAAGTGCGTAAATCAGGATTCGCAAGTTGAGGATGCAGGTGCGGTCTCAGAGTGCTTCGAGACCCTCTCGCGCAAGCAGAAGACCTTTCAGCAGGTCAAAGCAGATCGCCGGTTGAGCCCGGTTGCAGCACGCAGAGAAGACCGCAGATCGCGCTTACGAGGGGCGTGGCTGTGGACACTTTGGACGCCGGCCCGTGTGGCTGGCCGGTCTGAACTTCTTCAGATTTCCCTCGGAAGCATCCGTGAAGCACAGGAGAGAACATGTCTGACCAGACCACCGCAATGCGCGCGATTCGCAGTCGCCTTGACTTTTCCAAGATTCCCACCGCGATCCAAATTCCAAACTTGATTGAAGTGCAGCGCCGCAGCTACGAGCGCTTTCTGCAGATGGACAAACTGCCGCAGGAGCGCGAAGACAACGGGCTGCAGAGCGTATTTACCTCAGTTTTTCCGATCACCGATTTCCGCAACGTCTCCGAGCTTGAGTTCGTCGACTTTTCGATCGGGAACTGGGAGTGCAAGTGTGGCTACCTGAAAGGCTTGAACCACTTGCGGACCGCCTGCGTCAACTGCGGCCACATGGTGATTACCGATCCGTTTCACCCGGGCGATGTGCTGTGTAATTTCTGCGGTACGTACAACAAGAACACGCCGGACTTCTGCACTAAGTGCGGCGACCCGGTAGGTCTGCAGTTGAAATACGACCAGGCCGAATGCGAAGAGCGCGGCATGACGTATTCGGCTCCGCTCAAGGTCACGATCCGGCTGAAGATTTACGACAAGGATCCAGAGACGGGGGTGAAAACCCTGCGCGACATGAAGGAGCAGGAGGTTTTCTTCGGCGACATTCCGCTGATGAGCCAAAACGGTACCTTTATTGTGAATGGGACCGAGCGCGTCATCGTGAGCCAGCTGCACCGTTCGCCCGGCGTGTTTTTCGAGACGGCAAACAATCGCACCTACTTCCTGGGCAAGATTATTCCGTACCGCGGCTCATGGGTAGAGTTCGAGTATGACCAGAAAAATACGCTGTATGTCCGGATCGATCGCAAGCGTAAGTTCCTGGGTACGATCTTCCTGCGTGCGCTTGGTCTGCGTACCGATGAGGAGATCCTGAAGACCTTCTACACGGTGGATACGATCAACCTCCTCGACGGCAAGCTGACCTGGAGGGTGGCTGAGGCGGGCACGCTGACCAATTTGCTGGGTACGCGTCCGGCGGCTGCGGTGAAGGCGGGTTCTGAAGAGATCGGCGTGGCCGGGCGGAAGATTACGCCCTCGGTGATGAAATCGCTGCGCAATGCCAAGGTCGAAGCGGTTGAGGTCGAGACGAGTGAGTTCGACGGCGCGATGACGGCGTCCGACGTGGTCGACATGTCGACCGGCGAACTGCTCTACGAGGCCAACCAGGAGTTGACCGCCGACAAGCTGCACAAGATCATGCAGTCCGGCGTGACCAGCTTCGAGGTCTTCTTCCCCGAGCGCGACGATGTGGGCAACATTATTACCAACACGCTGCGGCGCGACTCCGTGCGCAAGCCGGAAGAGGCGTTGATCGAGATTTACCGCAAGCTGCGTCCGGGTGATCCGCCGACGCTTGACACCGCAACCGCGTTGTTTGAAGGCATGTTTTTTGATCCGCGCAAATATGACTTTTCGCGAGTGGGCCGGCTGAAGTTCAACATCAAGTTGTACGAGGATCAGTCGGCCGACGGGCTGGACAAGCGGACGCTGACCCCCGAGGACTTTTACGGAACAATTCGGTACCTGCTGAAGCTGCGCAAGAACATTGGCGTGGTCGACGACATTGATCACTTGGGCAATCGGCGGGTGCGCGCGGTCGGCGAACTGATGGAGAACCAGTTCCGCATTGGCCTGGTGCGCATGGAGCGTGCTATCAAGGAAAAGATGAGCGTGTATCAGGAGATGTCGACGGCGATGCCGCACGACCTGATCAACGCGAAGCCGGTGATGGCGGCGATCCGCGAGTTCTTCGGTTCATCGCAGCTTTCGCAGTTTATGGATCAAACCAATCCTCTGTCCGAGATCACGCACAAGCGTCGTCTGTCGGCGCTTGGGCCTGGCGGTCTCAGCCGCGAGCGTGCGGGTTTTGAGGTGCGCGACGTGCATCCTACCCACTATGGACGCATCTGCCCGATCGAGACCCCGGAAGGCCCGAACATCGGCCTGATCTCGTCACTGTCATGCTTCGCGCGCATCAACGAGTATGGCTTCATCGAAAGCCCGTACCGCCGCGTGAAGGACGGGCAGGCGCTGGACTTCGTGGCTGTCACCAACGCCGGCGAGTCCGGTCTGCGACAGGGTGATTACCTCGAAACCAGTGAGGCGCATCGCAAGAACGAAGAGCTGCGGGCGGCCGGTAAGCGCACCCTGGAACTCGAGCCGTTCTCGTTTTACCTGTCGGCGTGGGAGGAGGATCGCCACACGATCGCGCAGGCGAACATTGAGCTCGACGCTGACCTGAACATCGTGCAGGACATCGTGGATGCACGTCGTCAGGGCAACTTCGTTCTGGTCAATAAGGCTGAGGTGGACTACGTCGATGTGAGCCCGAAGCAGCTGGTTTCAGTGGCGGCTTCGCTGGTTCCGTTTCTGGAGCACGACGACGCGAACCGCGCCCTGATGGGTGCCAACATGCAGCGGCAGTCCGTGCCCCTGCTTGTAGCCGAGGCTCCGTTTGTGGGAACCGGTATGGAAGGCGTGACGGCGCGCGACTCCGGCGCAGTCATTCTGGCCAAGCGCAACGGCATCATCGACTCGGTCGACTCCGAGCGTATCATTGTGCGGGTTGAAGGCGAGCACCATCCCACGCAACTATCGCGTGAGGTGGGGTCTGACATCTACCAGCTCACCAAGTTCAAGCGTTCCAACCAGAACACCTGCATCAATCAAAAGCCGATTGTGCGCAAGGGCGACCGTGTGCTGAAGGGGCAGGTACTGGCCGACGGTCCGTGCACGGAGCAGGGCGAGCTTGGCTTGGGACGCAACGTTCTGGTCGCCTTCATGCCGTGGCGCGGGTACAACTTCGAAGACGCGATTCTGATCTCGGAAAAAATTGTCCGTGAGGACTACTACACCTCGATCCATATCGAAGAGTTCGAGATCGAAGCGCGCGACACGAAGCTAGGGCCTGAAGAGATTACGCGTGATATCCCCAACGTTTCCGAGCACGCGCTGCGTGATCTGGACGAGTCGGGCATCATCCGGATCGGTGCCAAAATCGGTCACAACGATATCCTCGTCGGCAAGGTCACGCCGAAGGGCGAAACACAACTGACTCCGGAAGAGAAGCTGCTGCGTGCGATCTTCGGGGAGAAAGCCGGCGATGTGCGCGACGCTTCGCTGACCTGCCCCCCGGGTATCGAAGGCACCGTTGTCGACGTGCGTATCTTCTCCCGCAAGGGACAGGAGAAAGACGAGCGCGCCAAGCAGATCGAGCAGGAGATGGTCGAGAAGCTGGAGCGCAATCTCGCCGACGAGATCCGAATTCTCACCGACGAGCGGCTCAAGCGGCTAGAGGCTATCCTGGGCGGCAAGGAAGTTCTAGCCGACCTGCACGACGAACGTACCAACAAAAAGCTGCTGAATAAGGGCGAACTGCTCGACCGCGACATGATCGAGCTGATCTCGACTCGCAACCTGAAGCGCATTCGCTATGCCGATAAGGATCCACGCGTGAACGAGCAGATTGACGAGATCGAGGAGATGACCTCGCGTCAGATCGATGTGTTGCGCAAGATCACAAACGAGAAGATCGGCAAGATGTCCAAGGGCGACGAGTTGGCGCCGGGCGTCATTAAGATGGTCAAGATTTACATCGCGATGAAGCGGCGGCTTTCTGTTGGCGACAAGATGGCTGGACGCCATGGCAACAAGGGTGTGGTAGCGCGCATTCTGCCCGAGGAGGATATGCCCTACCTTCCGGATGGGACGCCGGTCGAGATTGTGTTAAACCCGCTGGGCGTGCCTTCGCGTATGAACGTCGGGCAGATCCTCGAGACACATCTTGGCTGGGCCGCGCATACACTTGGCAAGCAGGTGGCGGAATTGGCGGAGAAGATGACCGAGGCCAACGAGGTGCGTGAGCTGTTCAAGGCGCGCTTCGAAGGGACTGCCGCGCTGAATCAGTTGCTGGACCTTGACGACGAGCAGACGATGCGCGTCGCCGCAGGTATGAAGCGTGGCATCTGGTTCGGCACCGCGGTCTTCGACGGTGCGCGTGAGACGGAGATCAAGGCGCTGCTAAAAGCCGCAGGTCTGCCGTCTTCAGGCAAGACGCAACTGTACGACGGCATGCTTGGCGATCCGTTCGAGCAGCCGGCGACGGTTGGCTATATTTACATGCTGAAGCTGTCGCATCTGGTTGACGACAAGATCCACGCCCGCTCGATCGGACCCTATTCGCTCATCACGCAGCAGCCGCTGGGTGGCAAGGCGCAGTTTGGCGGACAGCGCTTCGGTGAGATGGAGGTCTGGGCGCTCGAAGCGTATGGCGCAGCCTATATCCTGCAGGAGCTGCTGACCGCGAAGTCCGACGACGTCTTTGGCCGCACCAAAATTTACGAGGCCATTGTCAAGGGCGAGGCGGCGATTGAACCCGGCGTGCCGGAGTCGTTCAACGTACTCATCCGCGAACTCCAGTCCTTATGCCTCGACGTGGAGCTTATCAAGCAGGCCGACCAGAAGAAGGTCGCTCTGCCGCAGATCGCAGCAGCGGATTAACAGATCGCGCCCGGGGTCACCGGCTCCGGGCGCTCGATTTCGCAAGACTACAACTGAATAGCCGTAATAGAACCAAGGGCATTGCGATCCGCCCCAAGTGATGCGCAGAACAGAAGCACCAACCGCAGCCCCCTTGACTGGGACCCGCGCTGCACCGGAGACGCAAACATATGTTCCGCTCCAGCCCCTTTGAACTGACCGGCCCCATCGCCGACTTCGACGCCATCAAGATTCAGCTTGCCTCGCCCGAGAAGATTCGTTCCTGGTCGCATGGCGAGGTTACCAAGCCCGAGACCATCAACTATCGCACCTTCAAGCCGGAGCGCGACGGTCTTTTTTGTGCGCGCATCTTCGGACCGATCACCGACTGGGAATGCCTGTGTGGCAAGTACAAGCGCATGAAGCACCGCGGCGTCATCTGCGACAAGTGCGGCGTCGAAGTCACCCTCTCGAAGGTCCGGCGTGAGCGCCTGGGCCACATTGAACTAGCCTCGCCTTGCTCGCATGTGTGGTTTTTCAAGGGCCTGCCCAGCCGCATCGGCCACCTGCTCGACATCAGCTTGCGTGAGCTCGAGGCCGTACTATACTTCGAGTCCTACGTCGTCGTCGATCCGGGCGATGCGCCCGTCAAGGAGCGCGAGGTCATCAAAGACGAGCAGCGTTTCCGTGAGCTCGATACTCAGTACCGTCCGTCCGGCTTCAAGGCCATGATGGGCGCCGAGGCGATCAAGGAACTGCTCAAGCGCGTTGAGGTTGTCGAGTTGTCCATCGAGCTACGCGAGCGCATGAAGACCGAGACCTCGCTGCAGAAAAAGCTCAAATACTCCAAGCGGCTCAAAATCGTCGAGGCCTTCCGCAAATCGGACAATCTTCCGCAGTGGATGATCCTCGATGTGATCCCGGTTATCCCTCCCGAGCTGCGTCCTCTGGTCCCGCTCGATGGCGGCCGCTTCGCAACGTCGGACTTGAACGATCTGTATCGTCGCGTCATCAACCGCAACAACCGCCTCAAGAAGCTCATGGACCTTCATGCGCCTGAGGTTATCGTGCGCAACGAGAAGCGCATGCTGCAGGAGGCAGTGGACGCGCTGTTCGACAACGGGCGCCGTGGACGTGTGCTGCGCGGTGCGAACAACCGTCCGCTCAAGTCGCTTTCCGACACCCTCAAGGGCAAGCAGGGCCGCTTTCGGCAGAACCTGCTCGGCAAGCGTGTCGACTACTCAGGCCGTTCCGTTATCGTGGTCGGCCCGGAATTGAAGCTTCATCAGTGTGGGTTGCCGAAGAAGATGGCACTTGAGCTGTTCAAACCGTTCATCTATCACCGCCTTGAACAGACCGGACATTGCACCACCATCAAGCAGGCCAAAGAGATGGTGGAGATGCAGGAGCCTATCGTTTGGGACATCCTGGAAGAGGTCATCAAGGATCATCCGGTGCTGTTGAACCGGGCCCCAACGCTGCACCGTCTTGGCATTCAGGCGTTTGAGCCGGTGCTGGTGGAAGGCAAGGCGATCAAGATTCATCCGCTCGTCTGCACGGCCTTCAACGCGGACTTCGACGGCGACCAGATGGCCGTGCACATCCCGCTCAGCCCGGAGGCGCAGATCGAAGCGTCCGTGCTGATGCTCGCCTCGCACAACATCCTCTCGCCCGCCTCAGGACAGCCCATCACGGTGCCCACACAGGACCTCGTGCTCGGGATCTATTACTTGACAAAAGCCAAGGTGAACGCCAAGGGTGAAGGCCGCGTCTTCGCCAACATCGAGGAAGTGCTGATGGCGCTCGAAGCCGGCCAGGTCGAGACGTTGTCGCCCATCCGTCTTCGTTACACCGGCAAGGTGTTGGACATGACCACGGCGTACGACGACCAGGACCTGACGCATACCGAGGCAGTCGAGTATAACAACCAGTTCATCTCAACCACCGTTGGACGCGCCATTCTGAATGACGCTCTGCCGGCTGAGATGCCGTTCGTCAACGGCCTGCTGAAGAAGAAGGGAATGGGGCAGTTAATCAATTACTGCTACCTGAACCTCGGGCTTGAGACGACGGTGAAGACGCTCGATCGCATCAAGGATCTCGGCTTCCGCTATGCCACGCGTTCCGGCCTGTCGGTCGGGCTCGATGACATGGTCATTCCGGACTCCAAGTACACCACCGTGGGCGATGCTGAAAAACAGGTGATCAACGTTCAGCAGCAGTACCTGGACGGCGCTATCACCAACGGCGAGCGCAACAACAAGGTCATCCAGCTCTGGTCCTCAGTCACGGAAAAAGTGGCGGATGAGATGTTTGGCAATATGAAGCAGGCCGACAAGGACGGCGCCATGAACCCGATTTACATCATGGCCGACTCCGGTGCGCGTGGTTCCAAACAGCAGATTCGTCAGCTTTCCGGCATGCGTGGTCTGATGGCCAAGCCGTCGGGTGAGATTATCGAAACGCCCATCACGGCGAACTTCCGCGAAGGTCTTACGGTGCTGCAATACTTCATCTCGACGCACGGCGCTCGCAAGGGTCTGGCGGATACGGCGCTCAAGACGGCGGACTCGGGCTACCTGACCCGTCGTCTCGTTGACGTGGCGCAGGACGTTATCATCTCCGAGAACGACTGTGGCACGGTGGAAGGCATTTACGTTACCCCGATCATCGAAGCCGGCGAGACCATCGAGCCGTTGCGCGACCGCATCATCGGCCGCGTGTCGCTTGAGAAGCTCAAGGACTTCGAAGGCAAGGTGATCGTCGACGTCAACCAGGAGATCGACGAAGATCGTGCCTCCGCTGTGCAGGCTGCGGGTATCGAAAAGGTCAAGATCCGCTCGGTCCTCACCTGCGAATCCAAACGCGGATGCTGCATCCTCTGCTACGGCCGCAACCTGGGCTCGGGCAAGATGGTCGAGATGGGCGAAGCGGTCGGCGTCATCGCCGCGCAGTCCATCGGCGAGCCCGGCACGCAGCTCACCATGCGTACCTTCCACATTGGCGGAACGGCCAGCCGCGTCTCCGACGCTTCGCACCTCGAAGCCAAGAACGCCGGTTCTGTCCGTTTCATCAACCTGGTCACAGTCCGCTCGAAGGATGGCGGTCTGGTCGCCTTCAACCGCAATGGCTCAATCGCCATCATCGACGAGAAGGGCCGCGAGAAGGAGCGTTACGCCGTGGTCTACGGCGCGAAGCTCAAGGTGGAAGAGGGCGCGCAGGTCAAGCAGGGTGACGTCATCGGTGAGTGGGATCCGTACACCTTCTCGTTGTTGACCGAGATCGCCGGCACGGTCCAGTTCAAGGACCTGCAGGAAGGCGTGACGCTCAACGAGGAGGTTGATGAAGTAACTGGGCTGAGCCGCCTTGTGGTCGCTGATTCATCCGATGAGAAGCGTCAGCCGACTATCCTGATCAAGGGCGCTGGTGGAACCAAGCGTTACCTGATGCCGAGCCGTGCTCACCTCATGCTGCAGGATGGTGACGAGGTCTCGCCGGGCGACATCCTGGCGAAGATCCCGCGCGAAACTACCCGCACCAAGGACATTACCGGAGGTTTGCCACGCGTCGTAGAGTTGTTTGAGGCACGCAAGCCACGCGATCCTGCGATAATCTCGAAGATTGACGGCGTCGTCCGCTTTGGCGATGTGTCCAAGGGGCAGCGCAAGGTATACGTCACCGCAGACAACGGCCAAGAAGAGGAGTACTCCGTTCCGCGTGGTGTGTACGTCAACGTGCAGGAAGGAGAGCGTCTGCGTGCGGGCGATCCGCTGATCGACGGTCCGCGCAGTCCGCATGACGTGCTTGAGGTTCTTGGCGAGCGTGCGGTGCAGATGTATCTTGTGAACGAAATCCAGGAAGTCTATCGCCTGCAGGGTGTGACTATCTCGGACAAGCACATCGAGACCATCGTTCGGCAGATGCTGCGCTGGGTGAAGATCGAGGACGTCGGCGACACGCAATTCCTGGTCGACCAGCAGACTGACCGTTTCCGGTTCAACGAAGAGAACCAGAAGACGATCATGAACGGTGGACGTCCCGCCATTGGCCGCTCACTTCTGCTGGGCATCACGAAGGCTTCGCTTTCGACCGACAGCTTCATCTCGGCCGCCAGCTTCCAGGAGACCACGCGTGTTCTGACCGAGGCCAGCATCAATGGCTCGATCGATACGCTGCGCGGCCTGAAGGAGAACGTCATCGTCGGTCGCCTGATCCCCGCCGGCACGGGCATGGAATACTACCGCAACGTCCAGCTCTCGCCTGAGCTTGAGGAAGCGGCAGCCCAGGTCCAGCAGGAAGTCACTGCGGCGATTGAAGCCGAGGAGCGCGAACTGGAGCAAATGCGGATGGAGGGCGAGCAGGAAGAGATGGCGGCGGAGTAATCAGTTGTTCATTTCAGACGCTTCCTGAAGAAGAGAATGGGCAGGCTCGAGAGAGTCTGCCCATTCTCTTTCCTTTCAGCCAAAGCACGCGCCTGAAACCAAGATGTGAGCGGCCGCATCGAATTTCCTATGAGCGCTCCTGCGAAAACCCCTGATCCGGGGGCCAGGAAATCCAGCGAAACGCTGGTGTTCGTTATCCTTGGCCTTATCATTTTTTTCATCGTTCTGTTTCTGGTCATTCGGCCGGGCTGACGATGTAGTTTCTTCCTATTCCTGCGATCATTCGCGCTACCCTAATGCTATGGCGAACCGGTACGGCGAAGCGGCGTTGATGGCCGTGCAGATGAACACTTTTGGCAAGGCGATCACTCCGGCGGAGCGCTGGCAGGACGCTGTCGGGAAGCTGTACTTGACGACGCCGACCGCGCAGCGCAAGACGGCTCCCAAGCAGGCGTTTCTTGGGCTGTGCGAGGCCGGGCTGGTGAAGGGCCTTGCGCCTGGCCAGTATGCTCCGTCTAATCGCAACAAGGAATACGCGCTGCGGGCGGTCGAGCTGTTGCGGGCCGGCACGCACAAGACCGTTTCGCAGCTCTGGGCCGCGGTCAACGACGGCGACCAAATCCCGCACACGAGCCAGATGGACGTGGTGCTCGCGCTATGGAAAAACGGGCTGATTACAGATGACGAGCTCGCGTCCTAGCGGAAATCGGCTCGCGTCAGAGTGCCTTGTCGAACGTGACGCACCAGTTATAGAGCGTATTGCCGTACTGCGATACCGTCGGGTCGGAGTCGCGCAGATTCCCTCGACATCCGCCGGAGGGGGGCTGGGGGCCGGCGACACCGCCGGGATTCGGGAGGCTATAGGCGTAGCGCAGCCGCGCCCCGGATCCCAGGGCAGAAGCAAGCTGGATCAACAGAGTCGTGCCGGAGCTTCCGTAGGGCGTGACGGAGGTAATGGCCGGCGGCTGCGCGGAGGTGTCGAAGATCTCAAAGCCGTACTTCTGCCCGGGAATTCCGGTGGGCTCGTTGACCAGCACGGTGTCAAAGACGAGCGGCGCTGTGGGTACCCAGAAGTCAACTATGAGCGCGTTTCGAGTGGATGAGGTAAACGCAATGCTCTTCGGCGACACCGGACGCCACTGCTTGCCGCCCAGCATGGTCTCGTAGGCGCGGGCGCAGTACTCTCCGAGCCAGCGATAACCGTATCCATCCAGATGCACCGTGCCTCCATAGTAGGACAGCATGTACTTGGGGCAGGCAAGCGCGATCACTCCGGGATTGGCTTCCGCCGCATCGAGTTGCCGCTGCGGAATGCCGTTCGAGACCCCAAAGGAATCGCTCCAGCCGGAGGCCATCTGCGATTGAATCATCGGGATTTGAGCAGTTTGCCCGGTGATAGGCAGAATGTCGTTGTTGTAGTCGGTGATCCACTCCAGCAGGTTGGCGGCGTAGTTCACGTTCTGGGCGGCCTCATCGGTCTCACCGTGGACCACGATTACCGCACCGACGCCGTAGGAGCTAAACCCACCGGAGGCAAGCTTCTTGCCCGCCACCACGGAGGCGATCCCATTGGCGTATGGAACCGTTCCTTGCTTGATCAGCTCATAGGCCGCGCCGCCGACGGCGTTGACGCTCATCAGGGCGGGTGTTCGTGTGCTTGCATTTTGTATGTAGCCCAGCCGGTTGGCAAAACCGGAGCAGCAGGTTTCCCCAGCTACCGGAATGCCGTACTCCACCAGCGGGATCAGGGAAGCGAGATCGGTCGCTGGGTTGACCACGGTGAAGGTCAACGCGTCCGGCACCAGGCGCGGGCCGATATTGAACATCAGGTTGCCGAGCGTCTGGCTGGTGCTCAGGATCGGCCCTCCCAAAATACCGCATGCAAGGCTCTGGCCGGTAACGAGAAAATGAGTCAGGCCGAAGGGAAGCACGGGACCCGAGCTTTGCGGATCGTTCGGGGTTGAGACAGGAGTGCTGCTCGCTGCCGGACTACTTTGCTGCTGTCCGCACCCACTGAACAGCCCTGCCGAGGAGGCAAGAGCCGCCACAGTGAAGCGCCGCCGATTCATGTTCGCCATGCTGGGAGAATAGACGATCTCCTGCGGGGTTGCCAAAGAAGACGGGAGCAGCTCGTGCTCCCGTTTCTCCACTACCCCTTGCGGGACTTCAGCCTTGGGCGCGCGGTGGGAAGCCGTTCAGCATGTGGTCCACATCCTTGTCGAACTTCTTTGTATTCTTATCTGCGTTGTTGCCGATGTCGGTCATGGCTCGTCCGCGCCACACCAGCTGATGTGTGTTGCCGTCGTACATATCCAGCATCAGTGTGCCTACCGGGACGTTCTCTACGGTGGTGTTCTGGTAGCTCGGACCCCATCCGCCTCCCCATCCACCCCAGCCGCGCCATCCGTAGCCGAAGCCTCCGAGCCCGTCGTAGAAGGTGTTGTATTCCTTTCGGTTGTGCTCGCCTTCGAACAAGGTCACGTTTAGGTCGCCGCCGGACGAAACCATTGTGTAGCCGGCCTTGCCCAGGTCCTGGGTTACCTCGGCTTCCAGGCGCTTGTCCAGAAACGGATCGGCAGTCTGCACCTTGAAGAAGGAGAATGTGTGATAGCTGCGGAAATTCGTTTCGTGGTTATAGTCGGTGCTGACATTGGCGGCAAAGGCACCGGTGCTGAGAGCGAAGGCGGAAGCAAGCACCGCCGTGCGCATGGTTCTGGTGTGAAACATGGAACCTCCTGTGGCCTGCCCGGGCGTTTTGCCGGGATGATCGTTTTTTGTAGGACGCCTAAATCGCACGGAACGTTACTGGCCGCGCAGCTCACGGTTGCAGCTAATTTGCCACTCGGCGCGTCGGCATGGCTCCGTCCACCGTCTTACACACGTGATGATGCGTTTCATTCCCTTCGCTACCGTTTCGCTGCTGTTTACCTGCGGCTCTGTTCTGCACGGGCAGGCGGTTTCTGCCGCTCAGGCTCCGTCGACGCTCAGCGTTGCCGCCCGCCTGGTTAACCTTCCGGTCGTAGTGCGCGACAAGAAGGGCGCGCTGGTGCAGAACCTGACCAAGGACAGCTTCGTGCTTACTGTAGACGGCGCGCCGCAAACCATCCGCTACTTCGATCACGATGCCGACCTGCCGCTGATTCTGGGGCTTCTGGTCGATACCAGCATGAGCCAGCGCTCGGTACTGGACCAGGAACGCACCGCCAGCGTCGCTTTTCTGGACGATATGTTGAAGAGCAAGGCGGACCAGGCCTTTGTGATCCAGTTTGCCCGCTCGACGGAGCTGCTGGCGGACCTAACCAACTCTCGCCCACAGCTGCAGGCCGGGCTGAAGGACATCGACTCAAGCTCAGGAGCCGACCCCGTCGACGCCGGCAATGGATCCGGAAGCAACGGGTCTGGAAACGATCCCGACAGCGGCAATGGACGAAGCCATCGCGGATACGGGGGTGGAGGAACCGTGCTCTTCGATGCCACGTTCCTTGCCTCCGATGAGCTGATGAGCAAGCAGAAGGGACGCAAGGCGCTCATCCTGCTAACCGACGGAGGCGACCGCGGAAGCCGCGAAACCATCAGCAAAGCCATCGAAGCCACGCAACGCGCCGACACTACCATTTATGCGATCTACTACAAGGGAACAGAAAGCCACGATAACGGCTATGGCCGGCAGCACGGCGGTGGCGGATTCCCCGGAGGTCGCGGTGGCGGCGGCTACCCCGGAGGCCGGGGCGGTAGCGGCCAGGGGGGCGGAGGCAACCAGGGTGGAGGTCCCGGAGGCGGGGGCGGGCGGGAAAGCGTCGATGGCAAGAAGATTCTGGAGCGGATGTGTGGCGAAACCGGTGGACGCCTCTTCGAGGTCAAAGGCAAGCAGGATGTTGCCGCCATCTACAGGGAGATCGGCGAAGAGCTGCGGGCGCAGTACAGGCTGGGTTACACGCCAGACGCCGCCCACGCCGAGGCTGGCTATCACCAGGTCGATCTTACGCTGCGCGACTCCAAAGCCAAGGACACGATTCAGACCCGCGACGGATACTACTCCGGCAAGCCGTGAAGATGGGCGGAATCGGCTATAGTGGCATAGACATCGAACACAGGAACAGCGGTACGGAGGCAATGGTGATCGGACGCAGGACCAGGCTGGCAGCGGTATCTCTCTTTTTGGCACTTGCGTTTGGCATCGCGGCACCGGGCCATGCACAAGGCGGCCGCAAGCACATTTACTCGGAAACCACCGATCCGCGCACTGACATAGCCGCAGGCCTGGCGGAGGCCAAGCGCGAGCACAAGCGGGTGATCCTGGACTTCGGCGGAGACTGGTGCCCGGACTGCCAGGTGCTCGACATCTACTTCCACCAGCAGCCTAACGAAGAACTCCTGAGCAAGAACTTTGTGCTGGTTCACGTATTCATCGGGCTCATGGATAAGAACCTCGAGCTCGCGCAGCAGTACGGCGTCCCGATCAACCGTGGCGTCCCCGCATTGTCCGTGCTCGACGCGAACGGCAAGGTCGTTCACGCGCAGCAGACCGGCGAATTCAACGACATGCGCCATCTGGAAAGCGCCTCATTGACAGAGTTCCTGAATCGCTGGAAGGCGTAACCGGCGCGGCGTGCGGGAGGAACGGTTGCCGCGAGCGAAGACGCTGCTTCTTCTTCCGCGCCTTGTGCATCGGGCCACCGTGCAGTTCCTGGCCCATGACGGACTTCACCTTGCACAGTCCGCCGCGTATTCGGCAATGTTTGCGCTCTTTCCCGCGCTCATCGTAGCCGCGGCCACACTTGCACTTCTACCGGATGCCGCGCCCCTGCGGGAGCAGTTCGGCATGTTTTTCGACCAGGTCCTGCCGGAAAACGTCTTTCCCGTTCTCACGAGCTACTTCGCCGATGCACCCGGGTCTCCGCACCACACCGTCAGCTCCCTTGTGCTGGCAGCCGCCATCAGCCTATTTGGTGCGTCAAGCGTCATCTCGACTTTGATGGACGGACTTCACCGCGCGCTCGACGTTCCAGGCGATGTGTGGAGCTTCGCCCAGCGCCGCCTGCGCGCCTTTGCCCTGGTCCCGCTGGCCCTGCTTCCGCTTCTGCTCGCCACGGTGCTGGTCGTCTTCGGCCAGTGGATGACGACGTGGACCGCCGAGCACCTGCTGACGCTGGTGCGGCCGACTTTTTTCGCCTTTGCGCTCGCCGTGCGCTGGACCGTTGCGCTGGCCGGCGTTGTCGGGCTCACCGCGATGATTTACCACCTGGGCACGCCCGCTTTGCAGCGGCGCGGCTGGCGCAAGGTGCTTCCCGGTGCCGTCGCCGCAACTGCCCTCTGGTTCGTTACCACGCTGCTGTTTGGCTGGTACGTGACCCGCTTTGCCAATTACAGCCAGGTCTACGGCTCGCTTGGAGCCGGTATTGCCCTTCTGCTTTGGCTTTACATCGTCTGTCTCAGCGTGCTGTTCGGCGCGGAGTTCAACGCGCAGTTCACCCGTCGCGCGCTGTAGGGTCGCGGGTTTCCGGGCCGTCCGGCGTGTTTCTGTCACACCGCGTAGAATAGCCCCTGTTGTCTTACTCTCATGCTGCACTTCATCGCACGCGGCCCTGCTTCCGGGTCCGCGCGCGACTGGGAAAGAACCCGGCCGCCTTCCATGAACACGTCCAGCTCCCCCTCCGTTTACGCCTCCGCACTGCACGCCGAAGAGGGCATGCGCCGCGCCAAAATCGTCGCGACCCTGGGTCCGTCCTGCTCCACCGCGGAGGTCTTCCGCGAGCTCGTCCGCGCCGGCCTGGACGTCGCGCGCCTGAACTTCTCGCATGGCTCGCACGAGCAGAAAGCGGAGCTCATCCGCATGGTCCGGCAGGTTTCCCGCGAGGAAGAGAAGCCCATCTGCATCCTTGCCGACCTGCAGGGTCCCAAGATCCGCACCAGCAAACTCATCGGCGGCAAACCCGTGCAGCTCACCGCCGGCGACCTGATCACTATCAGGCCGGGTGAGATGGAAGGCGACACCCGCACGATCGGCACGTCGTTTACAACCCTTGCCGAAAATCTGGAACCCGGCTCCCGCATCCTGCTTTCCGATGGCTTGATTGAGCTGCGCGTCGTCCGGCTGGAAGGCGCGGACACCGTGTGCGAGATCGTCAATGGCGGCACTCTCGGAGAGAAAAAGGGCATCAACCTGCCCGGGATCCCGGTCAAGGTGCCCTCACTGACTGAAAAGGACGAAGAAGACCTGATCTTCGCGCTCGGGCAGGACGTCGACACCGTCGCGGTCTCGTTTGTGCGCACCGCAGACGATGTCCGCCACGTCAAGCAGCGGGTCGCCGCGCTCAACTCCGACGCATGGATCATCGCGAAACTCGAAAAACCCCAGGCTATCGAGCATCTCGACTCCATCCTCGAAGTTGCCGACGGCATCATGGTCGCGCGCGGAGACCTTGGCGTTGAAGTGCCTCCCGAAAAAGTCCCAGCCATCCAGAAGCACATCATCAAGCGCGCCGCGGAGTACCGCAAACCCGTCATCACGGCCACGCAGATGCTCGAATCCATGATCGACAACCCGCGGCCCACGCGTGCCGAAGCTTCTGACGTTGCCAACGCCGTGTACGACGGAACCGACGCCGTCATGCTCTCGGCCGAAACCGCCGCCGGCAGATATCCCGTGGCAGCGGTCGCCATGATGAGCAAGATCGTCGTCGAAACCGAGTACCAGATCCGTCAGGATCCGCCTCCGACGCAGAAGGTCCGGCGCCTTAACAAGCTTTCCGTCGCCGAGGCTATCTGCGAAAGCATGGCACATTCGGCCGAGGATCTCGACATCGCCGCCATCGCCATCTTCACCGAATCCGGCACCACGGCCCGTCTGCTTTCAAAATACCGGCCCGAGCCGCCCATCTTTGCCTTGTCTCCGCACCCGCACGTCATCAATCGCACGATGCTGCTCTGGGGCACGTACCCCATTCTCTGCGAGCGTTTCGGCGACACCGACAAGCTCGTCAACATGGCGGAAGAGATACTCGAAGGCATGGGCGTCGTGCGCGAGCGACAGGTCGTCGGCGTCGTCGCCGGCACGCGCATCCGCTCGGGTGCCACCAACTTCCTGCGTCTTCACACGGTAGGCGACCGCGACGCCCCGAAACCCTAGCACAGATCGAAGCAGGATCGAACACCGATGGCACCGAATGGGCGCTATTCCTTCGATTGTGTTTCATACCAGTTATCCGCGTTAGTATTCTCTTCGCGCGCATAAACTGGAGCGATGGGCCGCATCCGCGTACTCTCCGACCAGGTCGCCAACCAGATCGCCGCTGGCGAGGTGGTCGAGCGACCCGCGTCGGTGGTGAAGGAACTGCTGGAGAATTCAATCGACGCCGGTGCCACGCGCATCCGCATCGAGGTCGAGGCTGGCGGACGCAAGCTTATCCGCATCGTGGACAACGGCCACGGGATGGTGCGCGACGACGCGCTGCTCGCCTTTGAGCGCCACGCCACCTCCAAGCTCCGCACCTCGGATGACCTGCTCTCGATTTCCACGCTCGGCTTTCGCGGCGAAGCGTTACCGTCGATCGCCTCCGTGAGCCGTCTCTCGCTCGAAACGCGCGCGGCTGAGGAAAGCTCCGGCACCCACATCGAGATTGCCGGAGGCAGCATGCTGTCGGTCGAGGAGGCCGGCCTGCCGCCCGGTACGACCATTGCGATCCGGGATCTGTTCTTCAATACGCCTGCACGCCGCAAGTTTCTGAAGCAGGAATCCACGGAGCTCGCGCACATCGCCGCGCTGGTCACGCATTACGCGCTCGCCCACGCCACGCGCCACTTCGAGCTGCACTCCTCCACCCAGGCCCTGCTGGTCGCGCCCGCCGTCGCCAACCCCGGCGAGCGCCTGTTCCAAATCTTCGGCAAAGACACCGCCGAGCTCATGATCCCGGTCGCCGCCGAGCTCGACTTCACCCGCGCCGGCCTGCCGGAGCCTCCGCCCTGGAGGCGTGAAGAAGACTATGAGCCACCCGATCCCGGCTACATCCGCATCAGCGGCTTCATCTCCAAGCCGGAGCTGCAAAAGCTCAACCGCAACTCCGTCTACGTCTTCGTCAACCATCGCCTGATCCGCGACCGGCTCATCCTCCACGCGCTCACTGAAAGCTACCGCAACATCATTCCGTTTTCCAGCTTTCCGGTCGTCCTGCTGTTTCTCGAGATGCCCCCGCAGGAGGTCGACGTCAACGTCCACCCTGCCAAGACCGAGGTCCGCTTTCGCCAGACCGCCTTTGTGCATGACTTCCTGCGCGATACCGTCCGCACCGCGCTCATGCAGGCCCGTCCCGCCGCCAGTTTCGCCTCCGCGCTTACCGGCGCGCCCTACCATGACGCCGCCTCCAGCCTTCTGCTCGACGTCAGTCCGATGCCCGGCCTCGCCGACCCGCACTTCGCCCCCGGCGCCGCCACCACCTTCGCCGGCTCCGAGCCCGACCCCTCCGACGCCGACGCCGAGCCCTTCACGCTCATCCCGACACCGCTTCCAGAGAGCCCCGGCCGGCTTTCCTTCGCGCCGGATGAGTCCCTCGCCGTTGGCTATCCCGGTCCTGCACATGAGCCGGTCGACTACGGCCGGCAGCAGGTGATCGAGGCACCCAGTCTCTACTCGCTTTCAACCCTTAAGCCGCTCGGCCAAATCCGTGATTCCTTTATTCTCGCCGTCAACGATGAAGGTCTCTGGATTATCGACCAGCACGTCGCCCACGAGCGCGTCCTGTTTGAAAAGGTTCTGCGCGAGCGGCAGACCGAGCAGGTCCAGCGCCAGCGTCTCCTGATGCCTCTGCTGGTCGATCTTCTGCCTGCACAAATGGTCGCCTTCGCCCGTCTCGCCGCCGAGTTGGATCGCAACGGCTTCGAGGCCGAACCCTTCGGCCCGCGCACGCTCGCGATCAAGTCCGCGCCGGTGGGCCTGGAGGGCAGGGAACTGGAAGGCATGATCGAGGACGTACTCGCTGCCGAAGACCGGTTCGGCCAGACCGAGAACGCCGAATCCCGCCGCCGCCGCATTGCCGCCTCCATCGCCTGCCACGCTGCGGTCAAAATCAACATGCCGCTCGACTTCTCCAAAATAGAGTGGCTTCTAAACGAGCTGGGTAAAACCGAGCATCCAACCAGTTGTCCGCACGGCAGGCCCATCGCGTTGCGGTATTCTCATAAAGAGATCGAACGCGCCTTCCAGCGCACCTGAAAATTTGCAACCCCCAACGCCTTTCACTCGATATTGAACAGATACCTGTTTTCCCGGCGAGCCGGAAAGCAATTCACGCACAACCCTGCCGAGCGCAGGTGCTCCCCGCAGGTAGTCTCTGCGCACGGAGCAGAGAGGCAGCACCGTTTTGGCCACAGCCCGTATCTCCCCAACCGATCCTCCGTCCTCCGCCGAACTCACGACCGAGCGCGCAACCCGCTTTCACCAGGACGGCAACGCCCTGTTGACGGTCGAATCCGTCCGTACCTGGCTCGTGCAGACCGGCCTCGCGCTCTACCTGCCGCGTCCCGACCAGCTCCCGGTTCCCGCGCCCTCCTTTGTCGAGACAACTATTGGTGCCGCGACTGCTGAACCCACGCCGAATCAGCTCGACGGAGCCCGGGCCATTCTCGCCCGTCTCATCGCCGAAGGGGCCTGCGTCCCACTCAACCTGCTCGGAGCTAACGGGGCCAGCGGCACGGATACTCCTGACTTCGTCTGCTCGCCCGCCGTTTTCTCCTTCCTGTTCACCCTGCGCGGCAATAAGGCCTGGAAGACCCCGCCCGTCACCAGTGGACCGGTCAAGGTATCTCCGCTCGCGCTCAACACCTACGAGCTGCTAGCCGCCAAGGTCACGCTTTCCGCCTATGACCTCACCACGCAACTTGGCAAGGAGGTCACCGAGGCCGCCGTGCTCCGCGCCTTGACCGAGCTTTGGCAGCAGCTCCGCGTGATTCCCGTTCCCCAGACCGACGGCTCCCATACTCTCTGGGAGCTCGCCTCCGCGCGCTTCACCAAGCAGATCAAGGCCGGAGCCAACGCTGGCCAGCCTACCGCGCTCTCTGCCCTCATTTCGCTCTACCTCAATCAGGCAATCGCCGCCACCGAGGACGAGGTGGAAACTTTTCTCTCGCCGCTTGCTCCTCGATCCCGCCTACGCTCGGTTGTGCATGACCTCATCGCAGCCCGTCAGCTTGAAACCGTTGTCGTCGACGGCAAAACGCTCGTCCACATCACCGGCGACCTGCCCTCATTTACCGCAACGAAGCGTGCCGGGGCCGCCACAGACAGCTCCGAAACAGAGCTTGGCGAACCCGGTGTAACCGATGCCGAGGACGGCAGCCGCATCCGCAAGTTCACCCCGAACCCGGGCACAAAGCTTGGTACCGGCCTTCGCACCCGTCCCGCCTTCGACAGCAAGCCGTCCTTCGGGAAGAAACCCGGATTCGGCGGCAAACCTGCCTATGGCAAAGCCGCCGGTAACCGGGAACGTCGGCCTTTCGATCGTGATGCCCGTCCTTTGCGCCCATCCTTCAACAAGCCCTGGGAAGAGGAGCGCGCCGCTCGTACCGCCGCCCCGGCTACCCCGGACGGCATCGCCGCCTCGTCCGATGGCTCTACCGAGCGCCCGGCCTTCCGGGCCCGCCCAGCCTTTGGCGCGCGTCCCGCATACGGGGGACGACCATCCTCCGGCCCGCGTCCCGCATTCCGCGACACTCCGGCCTACCGCGATCGTCCAGCCCGCCCGGAGCGGGATGCCGGCGAGTCCCGGCCACCACGCCCCGGCGCAGGCTTCGGCGGTACACGCCCGTTCCGCGGAAAGCCCTCCTTCCCTCCACGCGAAGACTCTCCCGCCCAGTCCGGCGAAGCTCCGCGCCGCACCTTCTCAAAGCCCGGCACCTTCGGACGCAAGCGCGAAGGCGGCTTCGGTGACTCCCGTCCCCCGCGTCGCGAGTTTGGCGCTGGAGAAGGACGTCCCCCTCGTCGCGAGTTTGGCGCTGGAGAAGGACGTCCCCCTCGTCGCGAGTTTGGCGCTGGAGAAGGACGTCCTCCGCGCCGCGAGTTCGGCTCCGGAGAAGGACGTCCTCCGCGCCGCGAGTCTGGCACCGGCGAAGGACGTCCTCCGCGCCGAGACTTAGGGTCGGACCGTCCGGCGGTTCCCGGAGGGTTTAAGCGCCCAGGCGGCCTTAGTTCCCGTCCGGAACGCAGCGGACCCGGTGGCTCCCGCGGAGGCGGCTTCTCCCGGCCTTCCTCCGGTCCGCGTGAAGGTGGCTTCGCCCCACGCAAGCCGTTTTCCCAACGTGAAGGAGGCGATCGCCCTCCGTTCCGCGGTAAACCGGCCTTCGGTAGCAAACCCGGCTTTGGCACGCGTTCCGGTTCATCCCGTCCGGACTCAGCGGGAACCTCGGACGGTGGCGAAGCTCCGCGTAAGGTCTTCCGCAAATTCGACGCGCCCCGCTCACCGAAGCCGTTCGGCACCGGCGGCAAGAGGAGTTTCAGCCGTTCATCCGGAGAGGGCCGTCCCGCAGGCCCCGGCGGCCCGGGTTCTTTCGCCGGCAAGGGAGGTCCTTTCGCCAAGTTTGCCGACGGCAGGAAGCCTTTCCGTAAACCCGGCAAACCCTCTGGCGGCGGTTCCGGCGGCGGCAGGCCCAAGCGTCCGGGAGCGCAGGGCTAGCCCATGGCCGAGATCCCGCAACGCAGCAAGCCGGTCATCGCCATCGACGGTCCGGCCGGTGCCGGTAAAAGTACGCTCGCCGCGCACCTGGCCCGCCGCTTCGGCTTCCTCAATCTCGAAACCGGAGCCATGTACCGCGCGCTGGCGCTTAAGGCACTCGACAACGACCTCGACCTTGATGAGGAAGCCCCTCTGCTCGAGCTTGCCGCCCACACCACAATTACGCTCGAACCCACCCGCGAAGGCAACCGCGTCCTGCTCGACGGCCTGAACGTATCGAGCCGGGTTCGCGAGCCGGACGTAACCGCCGCCGCATCCCGCGTCTCCGTTCACCCGCGCCTACGCGCCTGGATGGTTGATCAGCAGCGCTCTCTGGGGGTCGCCGGAGGCGTCGTCATGGAAGGACGCGACATTGGCACAGCCGTCTTTCCCGATGCGGAGGTCAAGATATTTCTGGACGCGGCGCCCGAGGTCCGCGGCACCCGGCGCTATCTCCAGGTTCTTCCCGGGCAGAAAGCGGCCGCGCCGGTCACAGAAGCCGAGGTCATCGCCGACCTGAAGCTGCGCGACGACCGCGACCGTAACCGGGCCGAATCCCCGCTGCGTCCCGCACCCGACGCCGTCATCCTCGACTCCACGTCCATGACCCTCGACGAGGTACTCCAAGCCTCGGAAACGATCGTGCAACAGCACCTCAACCCGGCTGAAAGGGTCTAGTTGCCCGGTTTTCAGTGCACGTTGACGAACTTTGAACTTTCTTCGTGGAAATCTTGTCAACTGTGCTAACCTTTAGTCATCGTTTGAAACAGATTGGTTTCTGCAAAGCTGTACTGTCGAACCCCGAATCTGTTACTGCGGCAAACTAAAGAACACGTAAGGAAAGAATCAACATGGAACAGGGAACAGTGAAGTGGTTTAACGATGCCAAGGGGTTTGGCTTCATCAGCCGTCAGAACGGCGAGGATGTGTTTGTTCACTACTCGGCGATCAATTCGAACGGTTTCAAGAGCCTTCAAGAGGGTCAGGCTGTGCAGTTCAACGTGGTCAAGGGACCGAAGGGCTGGCAGGCATCGGACGTTCAGCCTCTCTAAGCTGACCGTCAGCCTTCAGGCTCGAAACCATCGCGTACCGCGAACATCTCTGCTCAACAGGTTTGCTTCCGCAGTCGCTTTGCACAATATTACGGGTTAGTGGAAACGGGGTGGCTCAGGCTATCCCGTTTTCCACGTCTGCCGTCTACTTTGGCGCAACCTCCTGAAAGCCCGGCACAATCGTCGTGCTCGTCTTGAACTTGCGGTAGTCGCTGTCGGTTATCTGGACCCGCACATGACCGGAAAACAGGAGAAGCACCCGCGCCTCTCCTTCAAGATGAAACTCCGCTGGAAGCCAGACCTCATCGTTCACCCGGGTGTTGTTCAGCGAAAATTTGGTCCCTTTGTCGATCTTCGCGATCAAGCCGCCCAGCAGCTTCCAGTCATTGAAGAACTCGCCCTTGAGCGACGTAATCGCATCGGTCGCTTCATCGACCGCGATCGTACCTTTGACCTCATGGATCGGCATCCGCGTCCTTGCCTTCGGGTCGCCGATGAAGTCGATCAGGATCGTCTCACGGCTACTATGCGTTTCCCTCCGCTCGTTGGCAAACGACCCTGCCGCCAGCATCTTCGAAAGCTGCGTTTCTCCTTCCAGGTCCGCATCCTTCTCCTCTTCCTTTGCCTTCTTTTTCCGCCCTTTTTCAATCTCCTTATCCACCCGGGCGTTTTCTTTCTTCTGCTCGTCTTCGCTCAGCGGCTTGCCATCACGGCTGATCTTCTTGTGGACCTCCACCCCATCCACAACGAAGACGTCCTGCTCCCAGACCTCGGACTGCTTCACTGCCCCGTTCCCATCCAGCTTGTCCACGCGGAATGCTTCCCGGTAGATGTAGTCCCTCGCCGCGTTTTCCGCGCTCGTCTGCTGCGCGATCACGGCGTGCATCAGCGCGTGCAGTTCCGGCAGTGGCCTCGCCGGCTCGGCGCTCGACGGCGGCGCGGACGGCACCACAGCCGGAGCGTCCTGGGCCATTCCCGCCGCGGTTATTCCCAACCAGAACCAGGCAATCCACTTCACCGGCATCTTCCTCCAGGCGGGCTGCGTGCTGTTGGTTACTGTCAGGGCACACGTGCGGCAGCTTGCGCGAATACCGCCCTGAAGCTGCGAAAGGTGCTCCAGAAGGACTAGCATACCAAATGACGCGGACGCGTACGTCCGCCATTTGCTTTCCGGGTCGCCAGGACGCCTCCCGGAGAAAGGTTCCGCTGTTCATGCCCTCTCCGAAGCTCAAAAAGGCCCCGCAGACCCCGAAGAAATCCCAGGGGGACGCACTTCTGCGCGAAAGCACCTTCGACGTCTTCCGTCGCTGGGGCTATCTCCAGACCTCGCTCGATCCACTCGGCCAGTACCTTCCCGGCGAGCCCTTTCCCGTAGCCGTGGCCGAAGGGGAAGATGCTCGTGAAGCCCGCGGCTTCTACTGCGGTACCATCGCGGTCGAGTTCATGCATATCTCCAACGGCGAACGGCGCCAGTGGTTGCAGGAGCAGATGGAGCGTCCCGCGCCCGTGCCAGACCAGCGCCGCGTGCTGACCCATCTCATCAAGGCCGAAATCTTCGAGCAGGTCATTCAGTCGCGCTATCTCGGCACCAAACGCTTCTCGCTCGAAGGCCTTACAGTCCTTATCCCGTTCCTGGACCACATGCTTGAAGTCAGCGCGTCGCTTGGCGTCACCCGCGCCGTCTTTGCCATGAGCCATCGCGGCCGGCTGAACGTCATGTCTAACACCATCGGACGCAACGCGACCGAGATCTTCGCGCGTTTTGAAGATGTGAACCCCCGCAGCACCATGGGCGGAGGCGATGTCAAATACCACCAGGGCGCCACCGGCGAATATATCTCGCCAATGGGCGACAAGATCGCGCTTCACCTGGTCTCGAACCCGAGCCATCTCGAAGCCGTCGACCCGGTCGCGCTGGGCCGGGCCAAGGCCAGGCAGATGCGTCTTACCGTCGGCCAGATGCCTATCTCAGACGCCGAAGCCAGGCACCAGGTTATGCCGGTCATCATGCATGGCGACGCCGCCTTTGCCGGCCAGGGGATTCTGGCGGAGACGCTCAACATGAGCACGCTCGCCGGCTACAACGTCGGTGGAACTGTCCACGTCATCGTCAACAACCTGCTCGGTTTCACCGCGGTTCCGGAAGAGTCGAACTCCTCCCGCTTCGCTACCGACATCGCCAAGCGCCTGCCCATTCCCATTTTCCACGTCAACGCGGAAGACCCGGACGCCGTGCTGCGCGTCGCGACCATCGCGGCGGAGTATCGTGCGAGTTTCGCCTCCGACGTTGTAGTCGATTTGATCGGCTACCGCCGCCACGGCCACAGCGAGGTCGACGACCCCACCGTCACCTCGCCCAAGCGCTACAGCATCATCAAGGACACCCCCGAGCTGTACAAGACCTATGCAAAACGCATCGGCATCGACCCAGCAGTCGAGGTCGCCAAGATCCAGGAGCATTTCCTCGAGGACCAGAAGCGCGCAACGGAGGCCGAATCCAAGCCCGAAATGGCCGTACTGCCGCGCTACTGGAGTTGGTACCGCGGCGGAGCGCTCCCTGCCGAGGACCTTTCGCTTGAAACCGGTCTCGATGCCTCGACCATCCAGGGCCTGACCGAAAAACTCGACAGCTGGCCGGCCTCCTTCGCCATTCATCCCAAGGTTAGAAAGCTCTATGAGCAGCGGGATGAGATGGCGGCGGGCAAGCGTCCGTTCGACTACGGCATGGCCGAGCTGCTCGCCTACGCGTCGCTTGTCACCAGCGGCATGCCCGTTCGGCTCACTGGCCAGGATTCCCAGCGCGGCACCTTCAACCAGCGCCACTCCGTGCTCACCAACATCGAGACCGAGGCCAAGTACATCCCGCTGCAGCACATGAGCACCAGCCAGGCGCGCTTTGACGTCTACAATACCCTGCTGAGCGAAGCCGCCGTGCTCGGCTTCGAATACGGCTATTCCCGCGATTACCCCGAGACCCTTGTGCTCTGGGAGGCCCAGTTCGGCGACTTCGCTAACGGTGCGCAGATTATCATCGATCAGTTTCTCGCCGCTGGCGAGGCCAAGTGGCATCTGCTGTCCGGTCTCGTCATGCTGCTGCCGCACGGCTATGAAGGGCAGGGCCCGGAGCATTCAAGTGCCAGGCTCGAGCGCTACCTGCAGCTCGCTGCGCAGGACAACATGGTCATTGCGCAGCCGTCGACTGCCGCGCAGTACTTTCATCTGCTCCGTCGTCAGGCGATGCGTTCGTGGCGCAAGCCGCTCATCGTCTTTACGCCGAAGAGCATGCTGCGTCATCCCGATGCGTCTTCGTCGCTGGCTGACTTCGCCGTGCCTGCCTTCCGAAATGTCCTCTCGGACACATCGGTCCAGAACCCGCGCCGCATGCTCGTCTGCTCCGGCAAGATCGGACACAACCTCCGCGTGGAGCGTGCCAAGCGCAATGACACCTCGGTCGCCGTCGTCTTTCTGGATCAGTTGTACCCCTGGCCCGAAGCCGAGATGCAGGCGGCGCTCGACGCTCATCCCGAGGCCGAGGTCGTCTGGGTGCAGGAGGAGCCGGCCAACATGGGCGCGCTCTTCTACGTCATGCCGCATCTGCGCCGCATGGCCCGAGACCGCGTCGTCGTCAGCGTCAAGCGAAGCGCCAACGCAAGCCCCGCGACCGGCTCGGCCAAGGCCCACGACCTAGAAGAGCACGCATTGATCGACCTCGCCTTTGGAGCCTGAGCCATGCAGATTCTGACCGCGGCGGAGATGAAGTCCGCCGACCAAAAATCCGTAGCCGCCGGTGTGTCCCTCGCCGAGCTGATGGAAGCGGCCGGCGAAGCGGTCGCGCGCTTCTGTCTACGCCACTACCCCGACGCCGCCCGTGTGCTTGTGCTCTGCGGCAAGGGAAACAACGGAGGCGACGGCCTGGTCGCAGCGCGTCTACTGGCCGGGGAAGGCGTCGGTGTCCGCGTGCTGCTCGCCGGGGTGGCGGCGGACCTAAAGGGCGAAGCCGCCGAAGCGCTGGCGCACCTGAAGGCCTCGACCGATGACAGCATCGTCGAAGAAATCGCGGATGATTCATATGCCGCCCTCGCGGAGCCCCTTGCCGAAGCCGACCTGCTCATCGACGCATTGGTCGGAACCGGGTTCAAGCCGCCTTTGGGCGGAAACGCCGCGTGGCTCCGTGACATTGTAGCCAAGCTTCCGACCCCCGTGGTCGCCGTTGATCTGCCCAGCGGATGGGACGCCGACTCCACCGGGCAGGAGCCGCCCGAGCCCGCCTTCCGCGCCGATGCCGTCGTCACCTTCACCGCGCCCAAGCTCGCCCACGTCTTCGGCCATCTCACCGCTGGTGTCTTCGGACCGGTCTTGGTTGCGGACATCGGCTCCCCGGCGGATGCGGTCAGCAGCGGCTCCCACCTGCACTGGACCGGTTCGGCCAAAGCAATGACGGAAGCGCCGCGCCCGATCAACTCCAACAAGGGCAAGTTCGGCCACGTGCTTATTGCTGGCGGGAGCTTTGGCACCGCGGGCGCACCCTCGATGGCCTCCCTGGCCTGCATGCGGGCCGGTGCCGGTCTGGTCACCGCCGCGGTCCCGCGTTCGGTCGTCAACCTCGTCGCGGGCATCGCGCCGGAGCTCATGCTGAAGCCTCTGGCCGAGGACGCGGACGGCGTAGCAACACTGGCAAACCTGGATTCGCTCGACATGCTGCTTAAAGGGATCAAGGTGCTCGCCGTCGGGCCCGGCCTCTCCACCCGCGGTGAAGCCCCGGAGTTTGTGCGGCAGCTGGTTGCAAAAACTACGCTTCCCCTTGTCCTGGACGCCGACGGCCTGAACGCCTTCGACTCAGGCCGCGCCTCGCTGCTCGACGGACGCACACGCACCCTGGTCCTCACGCCTCACCCCGGCGAGATGGCTCGGCTCCTTGGCTACAGCATCGAGCAGGTCGAAGCCGACCGCATCGGCATCGCACGAAACTTTGCCGCCGGGCACAACCTTACCCTCGTGCTTAAGGGGTGGCGCACCCTGGTCGCGCATCCGGACGGACGCGTCGCGGTGAATACCACCGGCAACCCTGGCCTGGCAAAAGGCGGCTCCGGCGACATGCTCACCGGCATCGTCGCGGCGATGCTCGCTCAGTACCCGGACCATGTCGCCGAGGCGGTCGAAGCTGCCGTCTACCTCCATGGTCTCGCGGCCGATCTTGCCGTCGAAAGCACCGACGAGCGCGCGCTACTGGCCACCGACGTCATGTCCGCCCTAAGCCGCGCCTTTCGCTACCGCAATACCGATCAGGACGATGCCATCTGGATCTGCGGACGCATCCGGCCGGAGCAAGCCGATGCCTGAGTACACCCGCGAAAAGCGCTTCAAGACGCGCTCCGTCCAGGGAACCCTTGCCATTGCCCAAACGATAGCCGAGATGCTTCCGGCACCGCGTGTCGTACTTCTCCGCGGCGATCTCGGAGCGGGCAAAACCACGCTCGCCAAAGGTTGGATAGAGGCACTCGGCGCGGCTTCGGCCGATGAGGTTACCAGCCCCACTTTTACCCTGGTCCACGAGTACCGAGGGCCGAAAACCACGGTCTTTCATCTCGACGTCTATCGCCTGGAGACCCCGCGGGAGGTCGAAGCGCTGGGCCTGGACGAGATGAGCTCCGCCCCCGATGCACTGCTTCTGGTGGAGTGGGGAGAGAAGTTCCCGGAGATCGGCAAGATAGCCTCCGCAGAGGTCCTGATGGAGGCGCTTGACGGCGACGAACGATCTCTGCTGGTACGTTGGCGAGACTGAAACCGCCCGCCGAATGTTGGGTGGATTACGATGAATACGTGACATCGTTAAGGTGTGGACGGCGCGGGGCCGCAGGGGAAGACAACCAATGACCGAACCAGCGCACGTACTTCTGATCGGCAACGAGCCCGCTCACTTGCAAGCGCAGACCGTCGTCCTGCGGCATTTCTGGACGATCGCTTCAGCCCCCACCACCGACTTCGGACCTCTGCTTCCGTCCACGCACTTGGCCGTGCTTTGCCACTCGCTTGCGGATGCGGAGCGGGACCGAGTGGTTGAGGCCGTCAACCGGACTCACCCGGACTTGCTGATTGTCAAGATGAACGGATACGACTCTGGCCCGCATGCCGGCGTGGACGCAAGCGTGGATCTCCATCACGGACCTGGTGCCCTGGTCTCCACCATTTACGAGCTGTTGACCGAGCGGAGTATACCCAGCCGCGGATGGCCCGGAGAGGGGTTCGAGTTCGCTCCCGGCATTCACTAAACAGCTTTAACGAGTGCGGATTCCCAGCGAGCCGAGCAAGCCGAAGACCTGCAGCAGCCAGATGACTACGGCGATGATCACCACGCCGTTGAGGATCGACTTGATACTTCCCGCCATGGGGATGTACCGGTTGATCAGCCCGAGCAGCACGCCCACTACCACCAGCACTAGAACGACATGTACCAGATCCATTGTCACAACCTTTGCTCCCGCAAGGTAGCGTCTGTGCTCCACACGGGGTCAACCTCAGCTTTTTCCGTCTGATGCGTCTAGCCGAATGCAGGTTGGTGCGCGAGGCTTGAACCATGTCCGAATTTACAGAGTGGATAGCAGGCGCGGCACCGGTACCAGCCGAGATGGCGGCACGGCGCTGGATTTACGTGCCCTACGATCGATACACCGACCGCACAGGTCCGCTCAGCGAGCAGGCGCCCGAGCAGACCGGCATCGTCATAGTAGAGTCGACTGCAAAGGCGCTTCGCCGGCCTTATCACAAGAAGAAGCTGGTCGTGCTGATCAGTAATATGCGGCATTTTGCGTTGGAGCAGGCCGCCCGCGGCGTCAGCGTGCTTTACCACTTCAGCCCCGAAAGTCACGGCACGGCACTGCGCATGCTACAGCGCGAGCGTGCGCTGCCAGAGTTAGACTGCATGGTCCCGGCCGAACGCGAGCTCCGCCTCGACCTCCACAAGGCCATCGCCGACGGGCTTCGCATGCGCTTCGTCCCGGACACCACCTGGGCCTCCGGGACCGACGATTTCACACGCGTCTACGGCCCCTTTCGCGCTGGCAAGAGCTACGTGATGGATCGCTTCTACCGCGCGATGCGGCTGAAGACCGGTGTGCTGATGCGCGGCGGTAAGCCCGCCGGTGGGCAGTATTCCTTTGACGCCGACAATCGCAATCCCTACAAGGGCGAGGTTCCCGTACCGAAAGCCCCGGGCTTCCCGCCGGACGCGATCACGCTCGAAGTGATCGAGCTCGTCGAACGTATTTACGGACATCATTTCGGGGTCACCGAAGGTTTCGATCTGCCCTGCACCCAGGCGCAGGCGGATGAGCTCTGGGCGCAGTTCCTGCAGCAGATGCTCGCCCACTTCGGACGTTTCGAAGACAGTATGCGCGACGATTTCCTCCAGCTCTTTCATTCCAAGACCAGCGTGCTGCTCAACCTCGGACGTCTGCTTGCGCTCGACCTCATCCGCGACGTGGCGGCCCTGGCAGAAGAGAGTGCGGTCCCCATGAGTTCCGCCGAAGGATTCATTCGGCAGTTGCTGGGCTGGCGCGAGTTCATGCGGCATCTCCACGAACAGACCGACGGTTACCGTCTGCTCGCCGGAACGGTCCCTCAAGAGACTCGACTCATCGACCAGGAGGTGTCCCCCGATCAGACGCCGGAGGCCGCGGAGGCATACGGCCCGGAGGACGCGTACGCCGGTGCCCGGCCCAGCGCGCTCGGAGCCAATCTTCCGCTGCCGGCCGCGTACTGGGGCGTTCGTAGCGGCCTGCATTGTCTGGACACGGTCGTCGCGCAGGTCATCCGCGACGGCTGGAGTCACCACATCACACGGCTCATGGTGCTGTCGAACCTCGCCGTGCTCTGCGGCTTCAGTCCGCGCGAGCTCACCGACTGGTTCTGGTTTGGGTACGTCGACGCCTACGACTGGGTGGTCGAACCCAACGTGCTCGGCATGGCCACCTATGCTGACGGCGGCCTGACCGCGACCAAGCCCTACGTGTCCGGAGCGGCCTACATCAACCGCATGTCGAACTACTGCGGACATTGCCGGTTCGACCCGAAGAAGTCAGTCGGTCCAGGCTCTTGCCCGTTCACCGCCCTGTACTGGACCTTTCTCGAGCGCAACCACGAACGCCTGGCCGGAAACTTCCGCATGCAGATGCCCTACAACACCCTGCGAAGGAAGAAGCCGGAAGAACTCGTACAGCTACGAGCCAGAGCCGCCGAGGCCGTGGATGAGCTTCAGTCGGCCAAACGGCCTTCGTATTAGACCTTACCGCGGAATCAGCGTCCCGCTTCCACTCCCCGCCGCCGCCGCCGGAACTCCATCCAGGTTCGCCTGGTACACAATGAGTTCCTTCAGGGTGTCGTATGGAACGCCCGAAAGCGGAACCGGCCGGCCGTTCACTATCAACGTCGGAGTCTCGGTCACGCCCAGGTCGGCCGCAAGCTTTACCGAATCCGCCACATTGTCCGTCGCCAGCGTCGTTGTCGAGCAGCTCGTAACCAGCGCCGGATCCAGGTTCGCCTTCGCGACCGCAGCCTTCAGCGTCTCATCCCCGGTGTCGGCGGTCAGCGCTCCCTGCGTGGCATACACTGCGTCGGCATAGGTGAAATAGGCGGCGTTCGAGCTTTTCGCGACGCACACTCCCATATCCGCAGCTTTGGCGGCGAGCGGATGGATCTCGGTGAGCGGGAGCGGCTGGACCACAATGCGGGCATGCGGAAAGTCCTGCGCGAGCCGCTTCATCGTGGATTCAGCCTCCTTGCAATGCACGCACTGCAGGTCGGTAAACTCCACCAGCTCCAAGTCCTTTGAGTCGGCTCCCTTGTACGGGCCAAGCGCCTTCTGCTGCACCTCCAGTCGTGCCGGTGCAAACGGCTGCGCGCCAAAGGGAGTGACCCCGGTGCCTCCGGCAATGGTGTACTTGCCGTCCGGCGTGATGAAAAACACGGCCGTCTGCACCTTGGCATTCGCGGCCCGGTCCGACAGATACACCACGACACGCACCACTCCGGGAGCCGGCGTCTTTTCGATTGCTTCTACACGCCAAAGCCGGTTCGGATCGAAGCCCACCAGCGTCTTGATGTACGAGTCCACCGTCGCCACCGTAGGCGTAGGCGCGGTGAAATACTTCTGGTTCACCGGAGGGAACGGGTCGGGACGCGACTGAGGGTCCAACGTCTGCAGCTGCAGCGGAGCACGTTGCGCGGGCGGCGCGGTCTGGGCAGAAGGTACGGTCTTGCTTGGCGCGTTCTGGGCAGCCAGAGGCACAGCGAAACTGATTAGGGAAAGGGCGAAAACGGCGATCTTCAATGCGTTGATCCTTACGCGGCCATGGATACGACCTGCACCACCATTGTACCGGACCCCCTCAGGAGCCGTACTTCGCCGCGATTGGAAACCGCCGGCCCGGCCCGAACGACTTGCGCGTTACCTTCAAAATCGGAGCAGCCTGCTGCCGTTTGTATTCGCTGCGTTCCACCAGTTTCAGCACCGCGCGCACCAGGCCCGGGTCCACCTGTTGCTCGGCGGCAATCTGCTCGGCGGACTCGTATCGCTCCACATACGCCTCCAGAATCGGGTCCAGCACCTCATAGGGAGGCAGCGAGTCCGTGTCCTGCTGATTTGGCCGCAGCTCGGCAGAAGGCGGCTTGGTCATAGTATTCAGCGGGATCACCGGCCTCTCGCGATTCGCATACCGGCTCAAGGCATACACCCGCGTCTTCACGACGTCGCCGATCACCGCCAGTCCGCCCACCATATCTCCATAAAGCGTCGAGTACCCGACCGACATCTCTGACTTGTTCCCCGTTGTCAGCACCAGCGCACCCAGCTTGTTCGACACTGCCATGAGCAGAGTTCCGCGAATTCGCGCCTGCAGGTTTTCCTCCGCCAGGCCGAACTCCGTGCCGGCAAACAGCGGCTCCAGCGTCTCCAGCAGCGCAGAATTAGTCGGGTGGATCGGCAGCAGCTCAAACCGAATCCCCAGGTTTTCGGTGAGCTTCTGCGCGTCGGACCGGCTGCCGTCGGAAGAAAATTCGCTTGGCATCCCGATTCCCATCACACTTTCCGAACCAAGCGCTTCCACTGCGATCGCCGCCACCAGCGCCGAATCAATCCCTCCAGAAAGCCCCACCAGCGCTTTGCGGAATCCGCATTTGTGCAGGTAATCCCGCGTCCCCAGCACCAGCGCATCCCAGGTCGCTGCGGTCTCATCGTCTTCAACCACCGAAACAGGCGTGGCATCCTTGATGTCAAAGCAAACGAGATCGGACCGGAACGAAGCAGCCTGCGCAATCACCTCACCGGCCGGCGAAAGCGCCAGTGACGAGCCGTCAAAGACCAGCGAATCGTTTCCGCCGACCTGGTTGCACATCACCACCGTCGCGTTGTATCGCCAGGCCAGCGCGGCCAGCATCGTCCGCCGCGTCGTACGCTTGCCCTGCCAGTACGGCGAAGCCGAAAGATTCACGATCAGCCGAGCCGCCGAAGCGTCCGGCCACAGCGCCATCAACCGCTCTACCGGATCCACCGCGTACAGCCGATGCGGCCAGAAGCCCTTGTCGTTCCACGCATCCTCGCAGATCGTAATCGCAATCGGCACCTCGCCCGCCGCGGTCTGGACCGAAGCCAGCACCTAGCGTCTTTGCCGGTTCAAAGTATCTCTGCTCGTCGAACACGTCGTAAAAGGGAAGCAGCGTCTTGGTTTGCGTCGCGCGTACCTCCCCGGCCTGCAGCAGCACCGCCACATTTCGAACGGGCTTGGATTCCGCCGCTTCCGAAGCCTCCACCGAACCCACCAGCAGCGCCGCCCGTTGCGTCCGCGTCCACGCACAAAGCTCCTCCACCGCCTGCGCCGCACGCGCCACAAACGACTGCTTCTCCAGCAGGTCGGCCGGCGGATACCCACACGTAGCAAGCTCCGGAAATACGATCAGCTCAGCCCCGTCGGCAGCCGCACGCCCAGCCGCATCCAGCATCAGCCGCGTATTCCCACCGAAGTCCCCCACCGTCGGATTGATTTGCGCCAGCGCAATCTTCACCCTTTGAGTTTACCGGGGGCTGCCTGCTTTGGTATAGTGGAGCAAGTCATGCGGTCGCAGGCCACCAGGGCTTCCCGAGTGACGTTGCAGCACACATGGCGTTATGGTGTAACTGGTTAACACGTCGCCCTCTCAAGGCGAAGAGTCCGGGTTCGAGCCCCGGTAACGCTACCAAAATCAACAACTTACGAATAGCATGTGAGTTCGATACTCCTGCGGGGATACAAAAGGGATACTTGTTCCTCATCTTGGGTTGTCCACGCTCGTGCCCAGGCGATTGTTAACCAGCCGCCTACTGTTGACCAGCCGCCTACTTCTTTGCGACACGATCCTGGTTGCCGGAGTGGGCCGCATTTCAGCCAGCCAAACGGTCAGGGTGATCGCTTCCTGAAAACCTCTTCAGGTCGGCTACCGCGATGAGCACTCGTGCGCCGATTCTGCGAACGCTCAGTTGCTTGCTTGAAACAAGGTAGTCTAAGGCCCGGCAGCTGATTGAGAGCATCTCGGCAGCCTCGATGCGCCCGACCAGAATTCTGCTCTCCGGTGCCAAAGATGCCCGGGCTGGGCGCTTCCGCTGTGTGGGGTCTATCTGATCCATGCTGAACCTCTCTCTCCCAGGCCGAAATTCACTCGCTTGGCTTGGATCTAGAATGTCCCGCTGATCCCGCTGCGTCCAATACTTCCTTCCGATGGGACGATAGGTTATGGCGATGGAACAAAACTGCCTCTTTTTCCACATCACACAAGTTATGCTCTGCAGCACGTAGCCCGTACCAAGATGGTCAACGTCTAGCCCTCCAGTCGCACTGATTTTCTCCATACTCGCCCGACAACGGGTACTACCAGAGCAAGAGAGGTTGGTCATCATGTACGAGGGGCCCGAGTTCCGTCATCTCCGTTATTTCGTTGCCGTGGCTGAGGAATGCAACATGGGACGTGCTGCAGCCCGTCTTCATGTCTCCCAACCCACGCTTAGTGAACAGGTTAAGCAGCTCGAAGAAGGGCTCAGGACACAACTCTTTCTGAGAAATCGAGCCGGTTGTACCTTGACGTCAACCGGTCGGGCATTCCTGCCCTTTGCGCAAAATATGCTCGAAATGCGTTCACAGGCCGTCCACGCGACTACGTCAGCGCATTCCGGCGTCCAGCTTCCCATGCGTTTCGGGTACTCATCCTTCGTCGACCATGTCTTGGTAGAAGATGCCCTGACAGGCTTCTGTGAACTCGTGCCGGACGGCCATATCGAGCCCTACAGCGAAACCACCGCGCGTCTCGTATCGTTGGTTTTGGAGGGGCAAATCGAGGCCGCTCTTGTTACAAAGCCCATTCCGCTGGATGCTCTATTTATCAAGAACATCTGCGAAGAACAGATTTACGTCTGTTTGAGACGTGACGATCCGCTAGCCGGGTTGGACGCATTACCGCAGAACGTAATAGGTGAACGCCTGCGGGTGCTATTTGCACGGGCTCAGCACCCGATGCTCTATGACAAGTTAGTGCGAAAGCTTGCCAAGGCTAACATACCCCTGCGTCCCTCGGAGTTCGCCTCTTCCCCTTCGGAGATGCACTTCTTGGTTGGCAGAGGCAAGAGCATGGGAATTAGCTTGGAGAGCACCGAGCTTCCGCCGAATCTCGTCAAGCGGAGCATCGCTGGCGTGCCACTGAAGATCGCTACAGCATTCATCTGTTTGCAGGCGCAGAAGCGTCCCGTACTCCCCATGCTGGCTTTCCAAATCTCACAGCGATGCAGTGCAAAAGCGGACGCCGCGACGAAGAAGAAACCGGTTGGTTCGGTACGGATCCCCGCGATTGACGGTCACAAAGTAGCATAGGCAGAGCCGATAGAAACATAGGAAGCAAGTATTGGACGACCGGGATTTCTGATCCTAGAGTCAGGCATATCACGACTGCAACCCAGTCGTTGGAGATGCCGATGATTCTCAGAAACCGTGCCGTAACCAGACGTAAGGGCCAAGATCGCCGGGCTTTGCTAAGCCAGCGAATGACGCGTGCGATTCGCACGTTGGCCCCTACTTTCTTTGCTCTCGCATTCGTAGGTGCCGCTCACGCTCAGGGCACCTTGGACATGTCTGGCGCAACCACCCTCATGAACACCTTCAAGACGTTCGCGCTCTATGCGGGCGCGGTGATTTGTCTCGGAAGTCTCATCTTCGCCGGTATCAAAATGATGAGCGGCAACTTCCAGCAGGCGATCCCCGCTCTGTTTGGAGCTCTCTTTGGTGCGGGCGTACTCGGTTGGGGTGCCGGCTGGATTGGCTCCCTCACCGGGCAGTCGATGTAAGGAGCCCTGACCATGACCAAACGAGGGGAACCGTTACCGATCAACCAGGCGATGAACCGCTCACGAGCCAAGCTCGGTCTTGAGCTTTCGACATGGATGGTGATCGCCTTTGTCTCGATAGCGGTTTTCCTTGTCGGGTTTCGCGCCATCGCCGTCTTCACCTTTCCATCACTTGCGCTCGGTGCATGGCTCATCGTCCGCAAACACCCGAAGATGTTCCAGCTATGGGGCTTGAGCCTCAGGCAGAAGAGCTACTATGACCCGCGCAAACATTGAACAACAGAAGCACACGCCATGGTTCGCGAAGGCAGGAGCCGCGTGCAGCATTGTCCCGATCTCTCGCGCAGTCGGCCCGAACGCCTTTGCGCTGAAGGGCGGAGGATACGCCGTGCTCTTCTCCGCACAAGGAACCGATCCCGAAAGTCTCACAGACCAAGAGCTTGAGGCCAAAGTGCGCGGCCTTGAAGGTGCGCTTCGCGGCCTGCCGGAAGGTTTCACGCTGTACCAGTACACTCGCGTTCTCTCCGGCTTCGACATCCCACGTCAGGCAGCGTACGCCGATCCGGTCACTGAGAACTTCGTAAGTGACCGTCTCAACTTCCTGAGTGAGAATGCGAAGTTTCGGCGGGTGGACCTTCACTGGTGTCTCGCCATCGAACCTCCACAGGGCAGCCCATTCAGCAAGAAGCCAAGGGAGAACGCGGAGGATAACTCCCGCAAGCTTGCCGAACTTCTCAAAGCGGCCACAATCCTCGAGTCGCACCTCGGCCATTCCATCGGCCTGCAGTTGCTCGACAAGGCAAGAGCGTTCCAGTTCTTCTCGTATCTCTTCAACCTTGAAGAATGGTCTGAGCGTGACCGGCTCCGCGGCGACAACGGCATCGACCGCCAGATCGTCAAGAGTTCGGTGTCGTGGCACACCGATCACCTCAGAGTAGGTAAGCGCTTTGTCCAGACGTTCTCCCTCAAGACTCCACCCGAGGCGTCCCGGCCGTGCCTCTTCGCCGACCTGCTGAAGCTGGACTGCGATGCGGTGCTTTGCTCCACCTGGAAACCAAAGTCTACGACTGCCGCTCGCAAGGAAATCGATCAGCAGGAGAAGTTCACCAGCTTCTTCAAGATTGGTGTCATGTCGCGAGTTATCAGCGCACGCGATTCGGCTTCGCTTGAATCGACTGCGGGCGCCAAGGCCGCGAACCTCGTTGTGGACGATCTCAGCGATGCGATCAGATCCCTCGACAAGAAAGCGCAGGGGCTCTACTCGCTTACGCTGCTACTCGCCGGCAGAACCGCCGAGCAACTCCGCGACGTGTCGCCCGCCGTACACCGTGCCTTCGTCGACGCAAGGGCGCAGGTCATGGAAGAGACGCTGGGGAACCTGTCGGCGTTCTACGCCCTGTTCCCCGGCAACCACCAGTTTCAGGTTTTCTCGATGTGGCTGGCCGAGAACCATCACGCCAGATTGTCCAGCATCTTCGCTCCGCACATCGGACACCTGCGTTCTGAAGATCTCGATGCCGAGTATCTGAACGTGCTGGAGACGCGCAGTGGTACGCCCTTTTTCCAAGACCCTTATGTGAACGGCGTGAAGGTTGGACTCACTATCGGGCCAACCGGCTCCGGCAAGAGCGTATTCCAGAACCAAGCCGTCGCGCTTGAGCAGAAGTACGGCGGCTTCACCTTCATCTTCGACATCGGCGGCAGCTATGAATCCGTCGTCGAGCTCTACGGCGGGAAGGTGGACAGGGTGGGGAAGGACGGGCCCCGCGTGAACCCGTTCGCGCTGGAGCCAACCGATAGCAACATCAAGTTCCTGCACGCCTTCGTCAAGTTGCTGCTGACCAACAGTGGTGCCGTCCTCACGCCGGAGGACGACGACACCGTCCACAAGGCGGTTCAGGATATGTACCACCTGGCCCCGGAGAATCGCCGCCTTTCCACGCTCTTTCTCCCGCTTCATCTGCAACGCTACCTCGCCAAGTGGACAGGCGCAGGTGAAAGAGTGATCGATACTTCTTCACTGGCGGATGAGCAGAAAGCGAGTGCAAAATTTGCTCCTCACCATCAGCGCATGATGGACAGGTTGGCTACGCCCGACTTCATCGATGCGCTCTGCGTTCACGAGGCAGCTCATGTCATCTACAACGAGCGCAGGGGCCCTTGCTCTTATAACGTGCTGAAGACACGAATCACCTGCAATAGCCAGACCTGAATATGGGGCGGCCAGTTTGGCGCTATAGAGCAGCATGAACCCTTCTGTTGGGATGGGAATCACAGCACGTTTGACCAGTGCTTATGGGAGACGCACAAGCAGGCGCGGCGGGTTCCGTTGCAGTGCAGAAACTATACCCAGCCTTGGACGATCACGGAGAAGAAGGAGACAGGCGAAAGTTCTTAGCTCTTTGCGAACAACTGAAAGAGCATCCCTACGCGCCGAGAGTGCACGTTGATATGTTCTGGGCCGTAGCAAAGGACATCGTGAGCCACCAGCTCGATAGCGAACCAGCGCTCATGCAGCGTATACATGAGAAGGCGTTTGAACTGAAGCCGCAACTCGGCTTTCAACAGATATGGCGACAACCGGAGGCAGTAAGTGAGTCTAGAGGTTTCATCATTTATAAATGTGCGTCAGAAGCTCAACGAGCTCGGAGCCGAGTACCCCAGCGACGGAATAGCCCTTCTGCCACTGAACGTCTCGACAGCTGAATCCATCGGCGATCTAAGGCAAGCGTCTGAAGCGGCCACGATAAGAAAGCTCCTCCGACACGCGGACGTTCCGGTCAAAGACATCCTAAGCAAAGAGAAGCGACCGCCATATGTGAAGAACAAGTCGAATGAGTGGGTATCACCAATAATCTTCGTTTCCGCTACCGTGTGGAACAACAATCCTGAATTGGTATCAGTTGCATTGAATATCGTGTCGAGCTATATCTATGACACGTTCAAAGGCGTAACCGGCTCACGCACTGCAAAAATATCCGTTGTGGTGGAAGACCCAAACGGCAATTCAACGCGCATCGACTATGAGGGGCCGCCTGAAGCAGTGAAGGACCTTGCAAAGCTGGTCAGAGAGGCGAAGAAGTGATCGTCACACAGGAAGAGGCGGGTTACATAGAAGAGTTCAATGAGGCCGTGACTCATTTCAGTCATTTCTGTTTCTGCACTATCGACAGTGGCTTGCAGAAGGAAGCATCTGCACAGATTTACGGGGTCCTACAGCAGCTTGCAGAACACAAGGCCGCTGCCGTGGCTACAGGCGATGAGAGGTGGGCGAACTTTTTGCTCGGCTGTGAATGCCGTCTCAAAGGGATGCGAGCCGAGATCCTGATGTGGGTATTGCTCAAAGAAGAAAAGCCGGATGAAGCATGGCGACTGCTGGTAGACGCACAAGGCTTCACTTCAGACGCGATGAAGTCTGATGACGGTTTCCAACTTCAACCCTTTATCGATCATCTTGCAAAGATTGAACGAGTAGTCTTCCCGCCGCAAGCATTCATGAGCGCGGGAATGGTGTGCGATCACGAGGAATGCAGTATTTGCCATGGGGACTACGAGGACTGCGACCACATAAAAGGTAAACCGTATATGGGCGAGTTCTGCACTGTGACGTTGTTCGGGTGCGAGCCGGACCATGTCGCATTAGTGGATGAGCCAGCAAGCAAACATTGCCGCGTTCATAGTGTTTCAACTCCCGAGGGCCATCGTAGCAAGATGACGCGGCTGGTAGAACCTTACAAAGAGGGCGAAGGGCCGCCACAAGACGGATCGTTGCTAGCGTCTGCAACAATACTTCACTTGGGACCTGAGAAGGCCTAGTCGAACGACAATATACCGTCGAATACGTTCGTCGGCTGCGCTCCGCGTTTGTTGCAGCAAGAGCATGAGCCACTTTGCTGAACGACGGGAGTTCACGATCGAATCAGTCGCACGTCCTCACATGACGTTCTGACGCTGGTGACTATACTCCTGTAGGAAAGGAGTTGCCGAATTCTCGACTAGCGGCCAACTCTAATGCCTAGAATGGAGCGTGAGGCAGTTTGGTTTCGAAAGCCTGATTCAGAGGATGACTATGAGTGAACTTACCGATCAAAAACGCTTAGCGGCCTACCGCGAGAAAAGGGCCAAGTGGTTATCTTGGTATGAAACGGGAGCAGGAGAATTGAATAGCCTTCAAGATCAATGGTTCGCAATGTTGCTCTCGGAGATGTCCTTCCGCGTCGTTCAGGAAGAAGTAGCGAACGACCCAGCATCGATGCTAAACATACCGCTTGTAGCGCACCTACTGAGCAGCGCTTATTTTGCATCTCAAGTGCTCGCGACAAGACGCCTGCTTGATGGCCGGCCAGATGTCATCTCTCTCCGCCGTCTGATCGATGACATACGCAAGAACCGCGAATTAATAACGCGCGAGATATACGTATCCTTCGACGGGACAGCATATGAGCCCGAGCTGCCAGAGCTAGAGACTCCAGGCTTACAGCCTGCCGATTCGCCATTTTCCGAATGGAACAGATCCCGAGTTCGGCATGAGCGGTTCGATAGCCTATCAAAGGTTTTTCCTGAGAATCGCGCGCGTGACAACAAGATTGATGAGTCGGTGTTTTCACAGATGAATGACTGGATCGAAGCGTCTGGGGCGTCTAAGCTAGTAACCCTCAGCCACAAATATCTAGCCCACGCAGCTCAGCAAAGTTCGATAGACACCGCAATTCCGACGGGGCTGTCGTTCTCGGAAGTCGAGGGCATCCAAAAGGCCGTGGTGCAGTCAATGCGCGTCATTTACGACATCATTCTTTCGAGCGGCACATACAGCGAAGTTGTACCGATGGTTCCGCTAGGCTTCTTCGGAAAGGTGTGGGATGAAGAAGGCTTGATCGAGGCCACCGCGCGAATGAATAAGCAATGGGACGAGATGGCCGAAGAGCGGAACCAGTGGGTCAGGGATCTTGATAGCGACTTCTTCATGTAGACGAGGGGTGTACCGCCGAATCCGTTGTGCTAGATGGTACTGGAGAACTTCTGTTATACGCGCAATTGTCATTACTGATCGCATCACGGTATCGACCTCTGCCTTGAAAGAAAAACTGATTTCTTTAACGTGATGAAATAGCGCGGAACGGCCGGCTCTTTGAAGAGCTTACAGGAAAGCCTGGGAACGGTTATCCTACCCTTTTCGCACCCAAGTCCTCTGCTCTAGGGAGCTCAGCTCGACTGGTATAACAATCCAGAACGAACTTTCAAATGGTTGTCTAGAAGGAGACGTTCAGTCCCGACGAACTTGGGCGATTAAGGATCGATTAGTCTCTCGAAATTGACGAGCTTATAGAATGTCGATTCCTCGTGCTCGCTGTATTCGCTCTTGCGAATCCGGTACTCACGCTTCAGAACGAAGCCGAGCTTCAGCCGCATCTTTTCCAATCGCGCTACAAGCCAGGCACGATCAACCGTTGCGAACTGACCGCATTCATTGAAGTGGAAGCTTAGTCTCCGCATTGGTCCGCTAGACCAACTACACCCTGAGAATACAGTTTGTGAGGCCTGACGGAGATTCCAACTTCTGCTGTCTTTTTCGAAGGCGCAACGTTGCGTAAGATATGCAACAGGAAGTACGAGAGGATTCAGTCCTCGGTCGTATTGCCAACAGTTGATGTTGGTGGAATCGATACGGGCCAGAAGGGGCAGCACCCTAAGGTCGCCGATTTGGACGCCCTCGTGCCTGTCGGGCACCCACTCCTGCATGGGTGCATCGAAGAACGCAAGTTGATTTGGATAGGAGCTGCTGAGTGACCAAGTTGGGCGACGCAGGAGACTGGCAATTTGCTCTGCGGACGGAAGCTCCGGGCCCACCACTTGATATCCAAAGGGAGTGAGCGAAAAGCGGGCAGACTGCAGATCGTCTTTGTTCGAAGAAGCTGGACCGATAGCGTAGATCAGTCCCTTACCGTCGATGCCGGTAAGGGCGAGCTTGCTTGTCTCATCCCATTCGGCAGTAGTCTGCAGACCATCCTCACGCAGTGGCGACAGAGGCCACCAACTAGGCTTCGCTACCGCTCCGATTTCCCAGAAACTGAAGTCAAGCGGACAGACTATTGCAGCGAAGGATCGGAACTCCGACTCGTCGATTTTGTTCGTCAAAAATAAAGCTTTGAGCACGCGAAGATAAGCCGAACGGAGAATCTCGGATGCCTTTGACGCCGCACAAGGTATTGTTCCTTGCCGATGATCTGCCACGTAACTGCCAAACTTTGTCGCATCTCTGCTTAGGCCGATTTTGTCAGCGAGCTGATCGAACGTCCAACCCCAGTGCCGCACAGTGTCAATGCCGGTCGAGCGACCCAAGTCTTCAAGATTCGATTTGTAGATCGGCGCTACGAAAGACTTGTTGTAACGGAGAAAGAAGGTGCTTGGGGCATACTCCTGCGGGCAGGCAAACACATGGAGCGATTGGCCATCTTGGTCGAACGATTCAATACTCATTACTTACCACCAGCCAAAACCATATCGGATGCCACCGAGCGCGCATTAAGAAGTGGCTCGAGTTCATCATCTGACCAGATGTAACCCCTTCGTCGCGCGTACGCAACTGGATATAGAAGCGTAACCAAATCTGACTCAAGTCCGCACGATTTCAACCGCTTCTCAATTTCGGCTCTGACAATCGGGACGGTCTCCCCCCGGAGCAAAAGATCGCCAAGTGACTGCGCAGCACGAGACCGCACTTCAGGATGCACGTGGAAGAGCCGAGCAAAGAGTGCGTCCAGCAAATTAGCCTCATCAAATGTCCATTTGACACTGGGTAGCGCCAGGTTGGCCATCAGGGAGATCAAGCGGCTGACCCCGGCAGCTAGCAATTTGACGGCATCATCCGGCCTGCCTGCTTCGAAAAGGAATTGCGAGCCGCGACGTACGGGGAGGGCCCTTAAACGACGACGATAACCCTCAGATTCGACGGTGCGGTGAATGAACTCGTCGATCCGCTTGGGAAAATGTTTGAACAGGAAATCGAAGGCAGCTCTTGTTTTCTCGGGACTCGTATAGAAACTGTTCCAAACGTAAATGGCCCTAGCTGCATCGATGAGAACGTCGAAGGCGCGATTGTTCCCCTCAAATTCAAGGACTGTCGGCAGGAGCCGGAGTTCCAGATTGCCCGACCATGAGCGGATTACACGTTGAGTCCAGGCATTCGTCACGCAATCGTGAGCGGCCTTTCGATCCTTCATTACCCAAGAATCCCACCAGCGTTCTACAAATTTTTCCAGGTGACGGTCACCTTGATGTTCTGTGCAAAAGGCAACGAATTGACTTGGCGTTATCTCGTCTGGGTCGGTTGTTCGGGTCACCGACTCGAGCAAGTCAAGGCCGTATTCATGCGGAAGGGAGCTCTTCGCCGTCTGCTCACTATCGCTCATCTCGAGAGTGGGATCGTGGTCGACGGATTTCATTTCAGCCAGGAGTGCGGCTGCGTCGCCGTCATGCTCTGCTCTCTTTATGAGGTCGTGGCGAGCACTTCTATCTATAGCAGTCCGTAGAAGGGACCGGACCCAGACGTTGGATAAATCACCGAACTCGGCGAGTTTGCTGAAGATGTTGTCGGCATCGTAGTATCGCTCATCGTCGACCATCTGGACGTATACCGCTCCAGCGATCGCTGAGGTCCCGTGTTTCATGCTGATTTCGGTGAAGTCTTCTACAAGATGCGAGGTCTCATCTCCGTCAGTGATGCTTCGGATCGCATTGACTATGGGCACGATACGATCCAGCAACGTTTTCGCTTCTTCTGGTCTGTGTTTTGCAGCAAACTCCAGTGACTGCAAGAGTTCGTGAAGGAAGATGTCTTTGTGGTTTCCGTACCCTAGCAGATTGTTCACGGCGTGACGGAGACACAGTTGGCTTAGATCCAACGACCCAACCCGCCGCGCCAACGTCGCAACCTCGAGATAGTATTCTGCCCGTTGTGGAAACTCATCCAATAGTGTGTCGAGCGAACGAAGGCGGTGAGCGGTGAAGGATTCTATGGCGGATTGTACAAGCATGTCCGGCTCACACAACAGCAAGAGTTTGTACTGATCGTGCTCTTCGAATCCCGATATCGCTGCGACCTTCGCAATTGCCGCATCATCGAGCGCCTTGTCTTGCCACCGATAGCGCAGACCAAGTACATCCCTCAAAATGTTCGTTATAGCGCGCTTGTACGCAATCCAGAGCTCGTAATCATCCCAGCTAACATCCCCGGGACGCATGCGTTCCACGTCGTCGAACTTCGACAGTGCCGAGGACAGATCCGTTCCTGTTCGAGCGAGACACTCCCCCATATCGTACCCAGCCGAAGCAAGATGAGACGCTGTTTCCCCTGTCCACCCGCGCGATCTGACATTCGCGATCCATGACTGCATCGATGCTGGATCGTCCACAACACCGGCCAACAAACCATTGAGCCACGCTGAATAAAAGGCATTGGCTACGAGATACCGTTCATCTTCGTTGTGCCTTTGTACCGAAGTGGGGAGTTGCTCACTCGAAGGCCACTGATACTGCGGATTCGCCATGTCCTGTCCGACGAGTCGCCCGTATAGCTCGCTCCAAAGGCCTGTCCCGGTTGCAGGAGAAAACTGAATCCCGCGCTTGGAGATGCATGCGAAAGCGAGTTTTTCTTTCAGCAGTGAACGCTGCGCATCAGTCACAGGGACTTGTTCTACGGCAGACCGTGCGTTCGTGTATTGCTTCGAGCTCAGAAGCGCCTCCACATAGTCACTGGACACAGCAAAGCGTCCGGGTTCACTGCGGAAGCGGCCTACAAAGGACGCGACTTCTTGAATCGGCTTTCGCACGAAGACTAAAACTTCAAGGTAGTACTTCGCAGCACCTTCCACCGCGGTTTCATACGAGTTCACTCGTTTCGCATAGGCAATCGACTCAAACCTTGCGAAGAGCTCCTCTTCAATTGCGGGAAGCACTTCCGCCCGAACTCGCCGTGCAAGTTCCACGAGCACGTCGCTGTTTTCATACCTAAAGTCCACAAACGTTGGGACGCCGGATTCGCGGTCCAAGCGCTGTAGACCCGCAAGGGAAAGCGAATCGCTCCATCTGGTGTCGTCAGAGCTGAGGCTGTAATCTAATTGCCCGGCTGACATCGCGCGATCCATGGCTACGCAGTAGTCCGACTGCCGCATAGCCGCATCACAAGCTAATCGAAGCAGTTCTTCAGCCGCATAGGGTGAGTGGCCCTCTCTAATCGAATCGATAACCCAATCGCGGTGCGTCGCCTCCAGTAGCGGTTGTGCGTTTCCTGCCTCCAACTCTTTCGCGTGCAGCCAACGCCAGCGAAGTGGCGTACTCGCATGATTCTTGAGCCATGAAATGAGGCGTTCTAGGCTTGGGGCCTTATACGTGTCCGTATCTGGATGTTCGGCCACAAATTCTTGAAAGCTCGCATGAAAAAGAGTGAAGCCGTGAACAGTCTCGCTAATGAAGGGCCGGAGGCTCTCGACAGCACGCTGAAGGTCAATCGAGTTCCCGTTGAACAAAAACGGCAGTGCTGCCCGAGGGACTGGAAACTCCGCGATTGCCAAAACAATCGCGAGAACCTTTGTCTCAGGAGTTAACAGGAGCCAAATTGCTTCGTAATACGCCTTCAGGTCTCCGCCATAAGGAACCAGTTGCTCAAGGTCGCGCTCGACGATAAAGCCCTGTTGGCTGAGATTTTCCAACTGAACCATGCAGTAGTGTGCGTGCAATGGTAGACCTTCAGTGATCACGGCCAACCTTGCCGAGACGGCGTCGAGTGCGTGTTCCGGGACCTGAATAGACGGATGGGCCAACAACATCACCTTGCAGTCGTCAGGGGTCATCCTTGGGACGTGGTACCGCTGGTCTGACGGCACATCCTGCAAGAGATTCCGTACGCGTGCGGAGAGGCCATCACGCGAGCCAAACACGATCAAGACATTCGGTGGAGGAGGAAGTATCTGCTTGAGAACGTCTTCAAGTTCTTCCTCGTCGTCGTCTCGCAGCACATGATCGAGGCCATCGAGAAGCAGTATCAGTTTGCGCCCTTGACTCTTAAGCTCTGCGGAAGAGGTGGTCAGGATATTTCTGAGTTGATCCAGAGAAGCGCTGATCGAAACACTTACAAATGCTTCCAGCTCAGCGACGATAGCGTCGGCCGTCCGTCTTGCACTCAAGCGAGGATACTTCGAGTCATCGTCGCCGCTCAGAAAGTAATGATGCCGTACGCACGGAATGTCGCTCTCATCGCAATGCGAATAGACCTTCGCGAGAAATGTACTCTTTCCGGCTCCAGGAACATCGGAAAGAAGGAACCCGGCGGTGTCGTGAGACAGAACTTTGTTTGTGAAGGCCTGTACCGTATCGCCGCCCAGCGGGACATAGTCTTGCGCAATTGGGAACTCTTCACTGAGTTGCTCGGCCTTGTGCCAGCCGCACGCTCGCTTGATGGCGTCTAAGGTGATACGGACGGTCTTTCGATCGGTCCCTTTGCGTGTGGACCAAGTGTAGATCTGATCTAACAACGCCGTAAATCCCTCGTCAGCAATGTTGAGGAATTTTGCTCGATCCCTCAGCGCCTGTTCTGTCGGCTCGATGTCCGGACTGTTAAGACGAAACACGACAGTGTTAAAAAATTGATCAAGCCTGTTCGCGTCGTTACCGGCTTGTTCGACGAAGCTGGCGAAGTTGGTGGGACTCGCTGAACGAAGCAGCGCAGGGTCGATCTTCAGCGGTACCTCTTTACAGAAAACGGTGGCCAGATCGTCCGCCGGAGGCCTATTTGCGTGGACGATCACTTCTACTCTTCCGTAGGCCGGGTCGGCTTCGACTGAGAGCCAAGATTGGAACCACTTCTGGAAAAGCGAACGACTCCGCTCGCCTTTCTTCTCCAAGAGGTCGTCAAGGCAAAGCCCCGGCCTCTCAGGTCGCTCGGTGACATGCTTGATCTGGTTCAAGGAGAGGGTTCCATCGGACTTCAGAACGGCAACATCGTCCAGCGAGCCAAAATCATCCGCTTCTAGACGTATCCACAAGACATTGGTCGGTTGCTCCAGCCAAGCAAGAGCCATGTGTATCCCGTACAGGTCTTGGTAGTGGAACCCCTCCCGTAGTTGTCCCGGTTTCGTCAGAATTGAGGCGGAACTGCTCATGACTTCATGGTATCGAGGATGGCTCAGGAGATCTCAACAAAATGTGGTGCGTGTTCTCGGCTCAAAATCTGAGTAGCGGGAACGGTTTAGGACAAGACACCCAAACCTTGGCGACCGTGTGTCAGGCTCATCGCACATATTAACCATTACGCCCACTCTTAGTGCTCCTAAGATGTTCCAGTTGGTTATGGATTGCAAGGACCGCTGTTGCCCAACGGTCGATGAGTGCGATGGGTCACGATGAGTCGCATTGTCTAAAGTAGCGACAGTTGCTTGTCGACCCAAACACTGAAGCCGACCCTTGCGGGTCGGCTTCGCTTCCTGCCCACCAAGGAGCAGGGGGAGTTTCTTTTACAATTCTACAGGGACACGGCAGAGTGTCAACGAAGAATTGAGGTGTCGCATGGCGAACGTCAACGTCTATATCGATGGCTTCAACCTGTACTACGGCGCTCTGAAGCGCACTCCGTACAAATGGCTTGACCTTGGTTTGCTGACACGAACTCTGTTGCCAACTGACACCGTTCAGGAGATCCACTACTTTACGGCCCGCGTGAGCTCCCGTCCGTACAATCCGACCTCGGCTCACGACCAGGGGCTGTACATAAGAGCACTCAAGACGATTCCGAATCTCCAGATCAAGTACGGACATTTCCTGACGCATTCGGTTCCGATGTACCTCACGAACGTGGACCCCGCTCAGAAGGTTTGGGTGGATAAAACCGAGGAGAAGGGTTCTGACGTGAATCTCGCGTCCCACCTCCTACGCGACGCTTACACCGGGAAGTTCGAAGTTGCGGTGCTCATAACGAACGATTCTGATTTGGCTGAGCCGGTGCGTATCGTTGCTCAGGAGTTGAATCTTCCAGTGGGCATTCTCAACCCCCACCAGTTCCATAGCAGGGAACTAAGACAGTACGCCACCTTCTTGAAGCGTATTCGACAAGGCGACTTGGCCGCGAGTCAATTCCCGCGAACAGTGACAGACCGCAAAGGGACATTCGCGAAGCCGACCGGATGGTGATCCGTCCTCGTAATATGGCGCCAGACCGTCGCCTCTCTCGACACCACAATCACGTACGAAGGGTGCTGAACTACGACGAAGTCCGGGATTCGAACCCACCATTCAAGCATTCCGTAAATAGGGGTACACTTCGGGGTACATCTTGTGGGAAACTCACAGAAGTCTTTTATTATCAGTCGCCGTTGATCCCTGGGGGCAATTTTCGGTTTCGATACGGTCGTCATGGCCGGCCCGCTCGACCAGTTGAACGCCATCTTTCCACCTGACGCCGTTCACCTTGGGGGTGACGGTCTTCGGCTTTGATCAGGTAACGGTTCATTCACCCTGGTGGCCAGCCTGGCGGTTGAGTTGTTGAAGCAGGCGAAGATAGACGCCGTTTGTCCAGCCAAAGCCGATGACGTTGGCTCTGTAACCGGCAGCGACCACGATGTTGCTGGAGCCTGAAACGACGTCATACTTTCCACGGATTGTGCCATCGACCTGGTAGTTCTGCTCGGCCGTTTGGGTGAACGCTCGTGCCAGCTGCTTCGCGTCGCTCGTAAAGCCGCCGCGCTGAAGCCCGGCGATCGTGAACCATTGGAGCGGCGCCCGGCCGTAGGGCGCATCCCACTGCGTGCCGGAGACAGTCGTCGAGGTGGCGAGGCCGCCGGGTTGTTCAAAGTCGGGCAGGCACCGCCGGACCGCAGCCGACTGCGGGGCGGAAGCTAAACCGGCCCGGAGCGGGTAGACGGTCGTGAGGTACTTGTAAGTCGAGCGTCGGCCTGCATTGAAGTCATAGTCGAAGTACATGCTTTGGTCCAGATCCCAAAGTTACTGGTCGGTTGCAGCGTGACGGCGCGCGGCACGCTGGGACCACTGGCGGGCTTCGGCAGGGTGGTGAAGAAGCGTTGCAAAGTGGGCCATGTCCTGCTCGTATTTGAAGAGCAGCGGGTTGAGGCAGACGGGAGCGAAGTTCTCCGTGCTGCCGGAGAAGGGACCGAAGCGGAGGGTCGTATCGAACGACGTATGAGTTTGGCAGATACAGCAGGCCGGGGGTAGGAATCTCGGCGGGCAGGACATCGGCCACGTGCCGAACGGGACGAGGAAGGTGAGTAATCTGGATGCCGCAGCGCTGCTGGAGTGCCGCGATCTGTGGCGGAGTGGGAAGCTCGGCTGGAAGATAGAGGACAGGCCGGCTTAGGATCTTGGAGTCGTGCAGCGATTCGCACTACAGCATGGAACGGGTGAGCGTGTCCTAGCCGTTGTGGATGTAGTCCAGGATCGGCACCGGCTGCTGCGCCGATGCAGAGACGGCGAGCAAGAGGAGCGATCGCACGAACATGCGCGTCATGGGCACCTACCAGTCCTGCAGAGTGAGCGTTTGCGGGTCCTCGACGCGCTGCATCAGCGCGGCCGCGACGATCATGGACAAGCCGCCGGCCACGACCGGCAGCACGCGATTGTTGTGGAACAGATGCGTGACGACGGGGCCGCCGAAGAGCGCCATCAAGATCTCCGGAATGACTATGAAAAAATTGAAGATGCCCATGTAGACACCTGTACGGTTGGGCGGCAGGGATGAGGCAAGTACGGCGTATGGCATCGAGAGGGTAGAGGCCCACGCGATGCCGACCCCCACCATGCTGAGCAGGAGGTACCACCTGGCGTGGATGAGCGGAACGGAGATGAGGCCGAGCGCTCCGCAGACGAGGCACGCGGAGTGGGTGTGGGTGCGTCCGATCGTCTTCGCAAGCCACGGAAGTGCAAAAGAAAAGACGAAGCAGACGCCGTTGTACATCGCGGAGCAGATGCCGGCCCAGACGATGGCTTCGTTGTAGAGCGGCGTATTCGGTTTGTCCGCGCCGAAGACGTTGTGGGCGATCGCAATCGACAGGAAGAGCCACATGCAGAACAGGCCGAGCCAGGTGAAGAGCTGGACGGGCGCAAGGCGGCGCATCGCGAGCGGCATCTTGCGCACGGCGTCGGTGATGTCGGCGAGCGAGCCCATGAGACCTGGATGAGCGGCTTTTTCGGCGTTGAAGGCAGCGAGGTCTTCCGGCGGGTACTCCGGCGTAGTGAAGACGGTCCACAGGACCGCCGCCAGGAAGGCGAACGCACCGAGGTAGAACGAGTAGCGGACCGTGATGGGAATGGCGTGCGTGTCCAGGGTGCTGGCGGGATGCAGCAGATGTGTGAGAATGAGTGGCATCAGCGAGGCGATCACAGAGCCGAGGCCGATGAAGATGCTTTGCATCGCGAAGCCAGTGGTGCGCTGGCCCTCTGGCAGAACGTCGGTGACAAAGGCGCGAAACGGTTCCATGGACACGTTGTTGGAAGCGTCGAGAAGCCAGAGGAAGGCTGCCGCCGCCCAGATGGACGGCGCGTTCGGCATCAGCAGCAGCATCAGCGAGGAGACGATCGCTCCGGCGAGAAAGTAGGGCCGGCGCCGGCCGAGGCGTGTCCAGGTGCGATCGCTGGCTTCGCCGATGAGCGGCTGGATGAGCAAGCCGGTGAGCGGGGCAGCGAGCCACAGGATGGGGATCTGGTCCGGCGACGCGCCCAGATATTCGTAGATGGCGCTCATGTTGGCGAGCTGCAGCGCCCACCCGAACTGAATGCCCAGGAAGCCAAAGTTCATGTTCCAGATTTGCGGGAAAGACTTCCTGGGCTTTCGCATATATTTCCTATTGCACGGCCGCGACGTAGCTGGCGTAAGGCGGTAAGGTGAGGGTCGTCGCGGCGGTCACGTCCGCGTCGGTCAGCAGCGGCTTGAGCTGCTTGCCGGGCAGGTTCAGCGTGATCGTCTTCGGCTGCGACGTAAAGTTAATCGCCACGACGACCGGCTTTGCGTCGCCGCGCAGGTAGCAGAGCACATCGGAGTTCGCCGTATCCAGCATCGTGATGGAACCGTCATGCAGCGCCGGCGTGGCACGGCGCAGGGCGATCAGGCGCTCGTACCAGGTGAGCTGCGATTGCGCGTCTTTGGATTCAGTGGCGACGTTGATCGTCTTGAAGTCGGCTGGAATCGGCAGCCACGTCTGCGGGTCGGTGCTGAAGCCGGCCTGCGCGCCCGCGGTCCACTGCATGGGAGTGCGCTCGCCGTCGCGGCCCTTTTCCTTCGGCCAGCCGGTGATGCCAATGGGATCCTTCACGTCCTCGCGTCGCGTTGGCGTGGCGGTGTCCATGCCGAGCTCTTCGCCCTCGTACATCAGCGCCGTGGCGGGCGTTGTCAGCAGCACCGTGGCGAGCAGTTTGCCGATGCGGTCACGATCCTGCGCGGTGGCGTTTGGCGGGGCGTAACGGTCAACCGACCGGATGTTGTCGTGGTTGTCGAAGACGAACAGCGGCTGCGAGCCGTGGAGTTGCGTCTCGGCCTCCGTGATGTACTTGCGGAAGGCCGCGGCGTCGAGCTTGTTCGAAAAGCCGAGCAACATGTCCATGGGCAGTTGCAGCTCGTCATGGCGAGCGCCGCCGTACCATTTGTCGAGCTCCGCCGTGTTGGGCAGGTAGGTTTCGCCGATCAGCACGCGGCCGCCGGGGTAGCTCGCGACCATGGCGCGCATGCGGCGGATGACGTCGTGCACTTCCGGCAGATTGTTGGTGTGGATGTCGTGGAGGTTGGGATCGCCTTGTGCGTTCAGGCCGCCGGTTTCAGGGTCGTCGTGGAGCTCGGGGTCTTCAAACAGGTTGGGTATGGCGTCGAGGCGGAAGCCGGCGATGCCGCGGTCAAGCCAGAAGCGCATGGCATTGAAGCATGCTGTTTCGACTGCGGGATTGCGCCAGTTCAGGTCCGGCTGCTGCTTGTAAAACTTGTGGTAGTAGAACTGTTTGCGCACAGGGTTCCACTCCCAGGCCGAGCCGCCGAAGTACGATTCCCAGTTGTTGGGCGGAACGCGTCCTTCGTGTTCGAAGCGCTTCTGATACGCGGTGACGCCCGGTGCATCGGCGGCAAGGCCGTCGTTCCAGACGTACCAGTCCTGCCTGGGATTGGTGCGGGAGGAGGCTGATTCAAGGAACCACTGGTGCTTGTCCGAGGTGTGGTTGAGCACCATATCGAGCACGACGCGGATGCGGTGCTGCTTCGCCTGGGCGATCAGGCGGTCCATGTCGGCAAGGGTGCCGTACTGGGGGTCGACGGCGGTGTAATTGGAGATGTCGTAGCCGAAGTCTACCTGCGGCGAGGGGTACATGGGCGCGATCCAGATGGCGTCCACGCCAAGGTGCTGGAGGTAGTCGAGGCGGGAGGCGATGCCGTTGAGGTCGCCGATGCCGTCGCCGTTCGAGTCTTGGTAGGAGCGCGGGTAGATCTCGTAGAAGACGGCGTGTTTCCACCAGGGGGAGTCCTGCGCGGAGGCGACGGAGGAGGCGAAGAGCAGGAGAGTGAAGAGGTACTTGAGGCAGGATTTCATGGGTAGGTCCTTCGCTGGACTTCAGGTTTCGGTCCTGTCACTGGTTCTACTCGAGATCGTAGATGGCGAAGCCGTTGGCCGGGACGGGAATCGATAAGGAATCTACGGAGGGCTGCAGGGTGACGGGCGTGCCGTCACCGAGGCGGAGGGTGGCTTTCAGGCAGCCCCTAAGGGCGGTTTCGAGGGTAGGGAGCTTGAGGGTCTGGGGGGACGGGCTGCGGTTGAGGACGATGAGTTTCGCGCCGGGGGCCTGGCAGGCCTCCGCGCTGGCCGAAACGGTGCGGAGGTAGGCAAAGGCGGTGTCCGAAGAAAAGACGGTCTGCATGCGTCCGGTCTGGAGGGCGGGCGAAGCGGCGCGGAGGGTGCCTAGCGCGGCGAGCCAGTCGTGCATGGTAGCTTGGGCGGAAGTGCGACCGGCGGCAGTGAAGGCGTTGGCGGGGTCGTTGGAGAAGCCGCCGGGGAAGTCGTGGCGGTTGTCGGGGTCTTCGCCGCCCTGCATCAGGACTTCGTCGCCGGCGTAGAGCTCGGGCATGCCGCGGAGGGTCAAGAGGAGGCCGAAGCCGATCCGGAGCAGCGCGGGGGTGGCGCCCGGTTGCGAGAGGAAGCGAACCTGGTCGTGGTTGGAGAGGAAGGGTACGAGCGCTTCCGGGTGCGGGTAAAGCCAGTCCTTGCGCAGGGTTTCCTCGAGCTGCGACATGGGCCTTGCCTTCACGAGCACGTCGAGGAGGGTGTAGTAGAGGGGATAGTCGAAGGGCGTGGAGACGTGGGTGTCGACGCCGTCGAGGGTGCGTCCGCCGGCGAAGAAGGCGTTGACCGAGGGGTCGCCGGTGGTGACTTCGGCGATGGAGGTGAGCCGGGGATAGAGGGCGGTGAGCTGGGAAAGGTATTGCTGCCAGAAGTCGCGCTGGACGTAGGGGAAGGTGTCGATGCGGAGACCGTCGATGCCGGCTTGTTCGATCCACCAGATCATGTTCTGGGTCAGATACTGCGCGACCGCGGGGTTCTGCTGGTTCATGTCCGGGAGGATGTTGACGAACCAGCCGTCGAGCGCGTCGAGCGAGGCTGCGGGCGCGGCGTGCGGGTCGGTGATCGGGCCGAAGGCGTACTTGTTGTCGGCGTGGTGAGCGGCGGTGCCGTGGAACCAGTCCGGCATGGGCGGGTCGGTGACCCAGGGGTTTGCCTGGCCGACGTGGTTGGGGACGTCGTCGAAGACGAGCTTCATGCCGCGGCGGTGCAGCTCGTCGGCGAGATGGCGGTAGGTGGCGAGGGTGCCCAGGCGGGGCTCCACGGCGTACATATCGGTGGCGCCGTAGCCGTGGTAGTCGCGGGTCTTTGGATCGTTCTGGAGGATGGGCGTAAGCCAGATGGCCGTGACGCCGAGCTGCTGGAGGTAGTCGAGGTGATCGATGACGCCCTGGAGGTCGCCGCCATGGTAGGCGTGGGGGTCGTGGCGGTCGGGCGCGGGAGAGCCGGCGGGACGATCGTTGGCGGGGTCGCCGTCGGCGAAGCGGTCCGGCAGAATGAGATAGAGGACGTCGGCTGAGGAGAAACCGGAGGGGGAGGCGGAGCGGGCGGCGAAGGTGTAGGGAGCTTCGGCGTGGGCGTTGCCGCTGGTAGCGCGGACGCGGATGGTTTCCGGGATGGCCGGCGAGGCGGCGAGCCAGAGTTGTGCCCAGTGCCCGTTCGCGGAGACGCTGGTGTGGTCGAGGGTGAGGGCGGGGTCGGAGAGGGTGAAGGTGGCGTTGGTGAGGTGCTCGCCCCGGACGAGGAGCATGGGTTTGGGAAGGGCGGCGAACCAGTTGGGCGGGTCAATTTTGGTGATGACAGGGGATTGAGCGTGGAGGCCCGGCGTGAGCATCGAGGTGAGGAGGAAGAGGCTCGCGGCGAGGCGGGGCATGGGGGCTGATCCTTTGGGCCTTGGTCGTTGGGAGGGCGGTTCTTGTCTGGTTGTCGGTGATTCGTTCCTGGTGGCTGGTTGGAAAAGGCAGCTCTGATCCGTTCCAGCTTTGAGCATCGGGAGCAGTCGTGTTGACGACTGCTCCCTGGATGGTTAGAAGGTGAAGCGGACCGCCATCTGCATCTGCCGCTCGGAGGCCTGGCGGGTTGCGGTGACGCGGCCGAAGTTACCATCCTGGATGTTGCCATCCGGGTTGGTGAACTGCGGGGTGTTGGTGACGTTGAAGACCTCGGCGCGAAGTTCCATCTTGATGCGCTCGGTGAGCGAAACGTTCTTGAAGAGGGAGACATCGCCTTCAGCAAGGCCGGGTCCGAAGAACGCGTTGCGGCCGGTGTTGCCCTGGAGCTCTGTCGCGGTGGGCACGGAGAAGGTGCCGGTGATGTACTGCGCATTGCTGGCCCCGGCAACGGCATGGGTGATACGGGTGATTCCGGTGGAATCGAGCCGCTGGGTAAAGAGGCCGCCGTAGGAGGGGTTATACAGCGAGAACGGGCTGCCGCCTTCCGCCTGGACGACCGCGTTGATCTGGAAGCCGCCGATGACGGTGTCCACCGCGTGGTTGACGTGCGAGGCGAAGAACTGGCCGTGGCCGAAGGGAAGGTCATAGAGGAAACTGCCGACGAAGACGTTCTTCTGGTCCAAGCCGGAGTTCCCCTTGTTGATGGCGTGGTTGTAGACGTCGAGCTGCGAGACGGCGTAGAACCCGAGGTAGCCGTCGGTGTTATCGATGTCATGCGCCCAGGTGTAAGAGGTAGTGAGGGTGAGACCCTTGGCGGCACGGTAGTTGAGCTGCGCCTGGAGCGAGTTGTAGTGAGAGACGCCATCGTTGGCGTTGTAGACGACCTGGCTGGAACTGGTGAGTTCCGGGAAGCGTGGCTGGCTGCGGCCAGCGATGCCAGGAAGGAAGTTGAAGTTATATCCGGTGGCAAGGTGCGTCGCTTTATTGCCGACGTAGCCGATGGTAGCCACCGTGCGATTGCCCATCTGCTGCTGCAGCTGCAGGCTGTACTGCTGGACGTTGGCGGTTTTCTCCGTGGTGTTGACAGAAAAGACGTTTGATCCCGGGGGCGGCGCCTGGCGGTTGAAATTGGGAAAGCCGGGCAGAGGCAGCGCGGCGGTTGCGACGGGCGTACCACCGGCCGTGTTGGCGTTGTTGTTGAGCGGCGACTGGCCGGTGAAGGCGATGCGATAGCCGGCACTGGCCGTGTAGCTGACCGAGCCGCCGTACGGCACCTGTTGTCCAAGCTGGTTATCGATGCCGCCGCGGTCCTGGAAGTAGAAGATGCCGTAGCCGCCGCGCAGCACGGTGCGTCCCGTGCCGAAGGCATCGTAGGCAAAGCCAAAGCGCGGGGCATAGTTGTTGAAGTTGTTTTTGATGATGGAGCGGGAGAAGCCGTTCTGGTTGGCAAGGTCGATGTAACCGGAGACGGGGTCGAGCGCGGCTTCGCGGTCGTGCTCCTCGGTGGGGTAGGTGAGGATGTCGTAACGGATCCCGAGATTGAGAGTCAGCTTTTTGGAGATCTTCCAGTCGTCCTGCGCGAAGATGCCGTACTCGAAGTTGCGGGTGCCGAAGAAGCCGGTCTGCGAACCGATCGAGTAGTTGTCGGAGAAGCCTGCCAGGACCTCCGCTGGAGTGTACCCGGTGAAGTCGGCGTTGCCGAAGTTGAAGTACCCCTTTCCGGAAATGGGGCGGAAGAAAGCCACGTCACGGCGGATGGCGCTGCCGCCGAACTTGAAGATGTGATGACCGCGGTTGTAGGAAGTCGCGTCGTTCAGCTCATAGGTGTTTTCCGGCACGGCGTAGCGGCCGTAGTCGCCGGTGTATTCGAGGTTGGAGTTGCCGCCGATGAGAGCGCCGCCACCGAGATTGGCGGTGCGATTGGCGTTGACGATGCCGAGGTTGGCCGAGATGGGCGCGCCGGAAAAGACGGGGTCGTTGGTGAAGGTGTAGCGGTTGTAGCCGGCGCGGAACTCGTTAATGAGGTTGGAGGTGAAGATGTGGGTCTCGCCGAGGGCATAGCCGCGGCCATGCACCAGGTTTTCGCCGGAGGCAAAGCCGGCGGGCAGGTTGGTGAGGCGTGAGGTGCGGTTGAAGTCGGAGTTGTCGTAGGTGAAGCGGGCAAAGGCGCGATCCATGGCGGTCGCAGAGTAGTCCAGGCGCGCATCGAAGGTGTTGAAGTGGCGAATGTCGACCCGTTGGGCGCGGAAATTGTTGAGCGTCCCGTTGTTGGTTCCGGCGATGTTGGGCAGGTCGTAGGCCTGGAGATACCTGAGACCCGCCGGGTTCGCTTTGGCAGCGGTGATGATGTTGCCGGCGAACTGGTGGCACGTGGTGGGGTCGAAAATGGCGCCGCTATCGGCCAGCAGCGTCGTTCCCGTCCCATAGTTCAGCTGCTGCGTGGTGGTGACCACGCGGCCGCTGTTTAGCGTAAAGGACGGGCAGCCGGTGATTCCCAGGCTGGGCAACGCGGTGGTGCCCTGGCCGATCAGCTCGGAAAAGTTGCCGGTGCGTTCGAGCGCGGTCGGAACATTGATGATTTCAGGATTGAGCGGCGTGTTTTCCCGCACGCCCTGGTAGTCGCCGAAGAGGAAAAGCTTGTCCTTGATGATTGGTACGCCGAGCGAGGCGCCGAAGGTGTTGCGCTTGAACGGCAGGACAGGTGCGACGCTGGCACCCTGAAAGCGGTAGTTGGGGCTCGCGTCGAACAAGGAGGAGCGGGCAAACTCGAATGCCGACCCGTGAATCTCGTTGGTGCCCGACTTGATCGTGTTCTGGACCACCGAGCCGCCGGCGCGGCCGAACTCGGCGGGTGCGGTGGAGGTGTTGACGCGGAACTCCTGAGTGCCGTCCAGGTTGGTGAAGAATTCGAGCGTGTTGACGAGCGACTCGTTGTTATCGATTCCGTCCAGGATGAAGTTGTTGGCTTGAGGACGCAGGCCGTTGGTCGACAACGAACCGCCGCCGGAAGAGCTGTTGCGGAAAGTTTCCGCGTCACCATTGACGCCGGAAGCCGAATTGCCGTAGTTGCCGCGAGTGACACCAGGTGTGAGCAGCGCCAGGCCGGTGAAGTTGCGGCCATTCAGCGGCAATTCCGTCACCTGCCGGCCCTCGATCGTTTCGCCGATGGAGGATGTGTCCGCGTCTACCAAGGGGGCCGCGCTGGTCACCTCGATTGTTGTACTTTCCGCGCCCGGCGCCAGACTGAAGGCCAAAGCCTGCACCTGAGATACCGAAAGAGTGAACATTTGAGTCTGGCTGGCAAAGCCGGCGAAGGCGACCGACGCCTTGTAAGGACCGATCGGAAGCGCGTTCGCGGTAAAAGCGCCGCCAGAGTCGGAGGTCAGCGTGACGGTCGCATTGGTGCTGGTGTTGGTCACTGTTACCGTCGCACCCGGGATTGCGGCGCCCGTGGTGTCCTGCACGGTTCCCGCTACGCGTGCCGTATCGGACTGTGCGTGCAGTGCGGCCGGCGCTGCGATGACGCAGGCGGCGAGGGCCGCCCTCGAAAGAAATACGCTGATACGGTCACGTCTCTGCATGGTGGTCTCCGAAGTGCCCTGTGCTCCCGATGCCATACAGCAAAGGATCGGGCTGCCGAGCAGCGACAATCACAGTCCTCGAAGTGCGCAGGTATACGCAACCTATTCTCGATAAAATCGCCGCCTAAATTACATCAACAATCAAGTGCTGTGGAATGTTGTGTTTACCGCAATTCTTCTACTTGGCCGAACTGCATTTGAGGCAAAGTCCCAAGAGGAGTATGCTTTGCGGGTGCCTGTTTCGGCCAACTCGCGTATCACGTTCGGGCTTTTCGAAGCTGACCTTGCGGCCGGCCAGCTTTGGAAAGCGGGGTACCTGGTTAAATTGCAGAGCCAGCCCTTCAAGCTGCTGACGGTGCTGCTCGAGCGGCCCGGACAGGTGATCGCGCGCGAAGAATTGCAACTGAGACTGTGGGGGAAGGACACGACCGTCGACTTCGACCACTCGCTCGGCATTGCTATCAATAAAATACGAGAGGCGCTCGGAGATTCGGCGGACAACCCGCGCTTTGTGGAAACGCTGGCGCGGCGCGGCTACCGCTTCATCGCGCCCGTGGGCGTCGTCCCGGAGCCGAACATCCCGCAACGAGCCCAGCCGGTGCTTCCTCGGCCAGTCGGTCCGGAGATAGGAGACGAACCGGCGAAGCTGCAGGCAGTCGCACCGGCTGTGATCGTCGCTTCGCGTCCGGCGGGCAAGCTGCGGCCATGGACTGGATGGGGCGCGCTTGCCCTCCTGGTGCTCCTCGCCGTGTACTTCGCCGGCCGTTCGCGTACGGCCACCCATCCTCCCCACATGGTGAAGGTCACGCAGAACGGGCGTTTCGCCCCCAGCATCACCGATATGGAATCGCTCGCAGAAAGTGCCAGCGATGGTGTCCACTTGTTTGCGCCCGTCATCGAAAACGGTCACGCCGCGCTGGCATCGGTCACGCTCACGGGGGGCATGGTGACCAACCTGACGATGCCGCCCGAGGTCACCAGTCCGGCGCTCGCCAACATCTCGCCCGATGGCTCGCGGCTATTGCTGCGCGAGCACCTCTCGCCAGAATCCGAGCAGCCGCTTTGGATCGTGCCGACGATCGGCGGGTCGGCCCAGCGGGTGGGTAGCGTGCTGGCACATGATGCGACGTGGATGCCCGATGGCGAACATATCCTGTACGCGAGCGGCACCGACCTGCTGCTGACCGAGGCGGTCGGCAGCAACCCAAAGGTTTATGCTTCGCTCCCTGGGCGCGCGTTCTGGTTGCGCTGGGAGCCCGGCGGACACCTGCTCCGCTTTACCATCATCGATCCGGTCGCGCATACCATGTCGCTGTGGCAGCTTTCCTCATCGGACCGGAAGCCGATGCCTCTGCTGCCCGGCTTTACCGAACCTCCCTCCGAATGCTGCGGGGTGTGGACCGCGGACGGCTCCTCCTATATCTTCCAGGCGTCGCACGGCCGAAGCATAGATTTGTGGAGGCTCTCCGGCGAGCGCACCGGGAGCCCGGAGCGGCTTACCGATGGACCGCTCCAGTTCGAGGCTCCGGTAGCTGCCCGGAACGGATCCCTTATCTACTTTCTGGGGCTGGACAGCCGTTCGGAGCTGCAACGGTACGCGCCCGGTATCGGCATGGTGCCGGAGCGCAGCTTTCTCAGCTCTGCCATTCGCGTCGACTACAGCCGCGACGGGCGCTGGGTCGCGTGGACAAACAACGCCGGCCAGCTTTGGCGCGCGCGCGCGGACGGTACCGAACAACTGCAACTGACACCCGACTCCTTCGATGTCTTTCTTGCGCATTGGTCCCCCGATGGTTCCCGGCTCGCGCTGATGGCGCGTGAGCCGGGTACCGCCTGGAAATTATTCCTCGTGTCCGCCAACGGCACCGGCCTGCGCCCGTTATTGACCGAGCCGCGTAACGCCGCGGATCCATCCTGGTCGCCGGACGGGCAGCAGCTGGTTTTCGGCCGGGTCAACGACCTCATGGGGAAGGAGAGTGACGCACGCACGCTCTCGATCCTGGATCTGCGATCCAATCAAACGCAGCCGGTGCCGGATTCGGAGAATCTTTTTAGTCCTCGCTGGTCGCCCGATGGGAAGTACATCGCGGCGCTGTCGCTCGACCAGCGAAGCGTGCGGCTTTTCACCGTTGCCACCCGCTCCTGGACGACGCTGCAGGTGCCTTCGGGTGCAGATCCTGTCTGGGCATCGGATAGTCACGCGTTGTACCTTCACGCTTCGCTTGACCGGGGTCAGCCAATCGATCGCATCAGCATTCCGGACGGGCGGGTACAGGAGATTGTCCGCCTTGCGGATGCTCCTGCCAGCGATGCCGTGGATTATGTTTTCGGCGGCTTGACTCAGGACAATCTTCCGCTGGTTCGCGCACGAACTTTTACTGGGAACATCTACTCACTCGATCTAAAATAAGCCGCCTGGAACGCTTTCAGAAAGCTTGATGACCCTTCACCGCCCCAAGTAATGGGGGGAACTCACAGCTCAAGCTCGGCTGCGTGGAATCGGTCCTACATCCGCTTGAATCGTCACCAGCCCGTCGCCTCTCTCGACACCGCAATCACGTGAAGGGTACTTCGAACTGCGACGAAGTCGGGGATTCGAACCCGCATTTAGGCATTCCGTAAACGGGGTAGATTTTCGGGGTACACCCTGTGTTAAAACGGCAGAACTCTCTTGTTATCAATAACCGTTGATCCCTGGGGGGTGCTAACTTCTTAAACGACTGCCACCAGACTTTCTATTGCAATGTCGTCGCATTCGCACGCAGGGCGAATTCGCCAAGCCATTGCAGAAGGGCACACGAACCAAACTGGTGGTGCAAGCGCAATCCCAACCCGAATCGCCACCCTGTCTCGTCTCACAGCAACCTTCGTGCGGCTAGTCCCTCTGGCCGCAATTGATCGCTGGACGTTGGTCACTAAGTCTGCTGGATAGAGTGGACAATCGAGCCGCCAGAGCCCCGGTTCGCTTCCGATCGTGCCAGTCTGAGGGCACATCGCACACAGCACTTTGGCTGCGTCGTTGTAGGCTTTGCGCATCGACAGAGGCCGCAATGACGCCACCGGCTCGGTGAATGCGGTCACTTCTCTCCATGTACGACACACGGCGGAAATTGTTGTTGGAAGGTGAACGAGAGTCGCGCATCGCGGCCACGCGGACTTTTTCACGCGTCGTCTTTGATCTGGAACCGGCCGGAATAAGCGCTCATGTGATCGCGTACCGCCACAGTGCTATGAAAATAGCTGTCACGAGAGCAGCCAACAGCAAACCAGACGAACGCCGGTTGTACACAAACCAGATCAACACAAGTCCGGTCAGCGAAACCAGAATCAGGAGTACTGCAGAAAGGTCAATGACCGCACTCCATGCTTTGCCGGTGTCGCGTCCCTTGTGGAGATCATTCATCACCGCGACGAAGCCGTTCTGGACTTCTGTAAGGTCGTACTTGCCAGTATCGCGATCGATGAAGCTGTCAGCCGTATAGCCCGCTGCCCGAAACGAGACGGAGATCTGAGCGTCGTCTACTCGGAAGTCACTGACAGACCCGTGAACGTGCTCCTGGCTGCGAAGGCTCTCCACAATCGCCAGCTTGTCGGCTCTATCCGAACTGCCATTTCTCAGCAGTTTATGGTCCAGAACACCGTGTCTTGTGGTCGTCCTTTGGTTGCTCGCAAACCAGTCCGGATGATTCAGCGTCAAGCCCGTAGCTGCAAAGAACAGCACCACGGTGAAGCTGGCCATGCTCAGGTAGATGTGAAGCCACCGCGAAGTTACGGCAACGACGCGCCGCAGCTTCCTCGGCTTATCGTTTGCCGTAGTCAAGTGTGACCGTCCCCAGTTCCGCCCCAGGCTGCAATGTCGCCTTCTGAGCTTGCGCGTCGAAGTTCAGTTCATGCCGTTCTACCTGGTAACCGCCGTGCTCGCGTGAACCTTCGACGACCACGGTGTATTTTCCTGCTTTGACGGGTTTCCCTTGGTTGTCCTTGCCGTCCCACTTCAATACGTAGTGTCCTGGCGGCCTGGTCGCCGAGGAGACCGTACGTGAGATATCAGTCCCTTCGCTCAAGTTCCGAATCTGGTCGTCGTGGTACCACTGCTTCAGCTCCGGTAGCCAGCGCGGCTTCTCAGTCCACAAGGCGAGCGTGCGAACCGGGAAGTGGTCGGCATCCTCAATCCAAACGGCAACGTAAGGCCGGCGATACCGCGCATCCTCGATGCGCGGCAGTTCGAGTCCTACGGTCAGCTCGAACGCTGGATTCCAGTCCCCGGCGGCAGTTGAATGCTGCGGAACGAAAGCGGCTGGACGGTACAGTGCCGGGCGCTGCGGAGAGACCTCGTATGCATCCCAGCCGGGGCTCGCGATCCTCTCTCCATTGGCAGTGATGAGCAGATAGTCGACGCCCGGTGTGCTTTCGGCAATATGCTCGCTCTCCCCTGGACTGAGCACAGAGAAAGCGGTCGCCAATGCACCGGCAGTTTCAGCATCAGGAGCAATCACAGTCGAGGATAAGATATGCCCCGTGGGCTTTGCAGTGCGAGGGTCGATGATATGGGATAGCGCGGGAGCTGTGAGCGATACAGAGCGCGCAAGCTCAATCCCACGACGATAAGAGCCGCTCGTTGCGACAGCCTTGTCCTGCACAGCGATGCGTTCCATTGGCGAATCGTTTTCGGCAGCTGCGCGTGGATCGGCGATATCCACCACTTGCTGCAATGCCCCCCGCGCAACAACGTCTCCGCCCAGGTTCAGCATGACGCCAGTAGCACCAGCCCGCATTGCAGCATCAGCAGCGTGCGAGCTTACGTAACTCTTCGCGAATGACGCCAGCACCAAAGGCACATCGGTCAGGCGAGTGGCTGTGCTGTGTGCCGTATCAAGCTGCCAATGTGGCTGCTTCATCGATTCCACGGTCTGTGCGATCTCCGCATCAGTCGGTCGACGCCCTTCGGCGGAAGCCTGCCGCCACAGACGAATCGCAGCTTCCACAGAGGCGTCCAGCGCCCCGCCAGTGTGCTCGCGCCAGTGATCGAAGCCCGCAAGCACTTCGAAAAGTTCTGGCGAGACGTGTACGGGCTCGAAGCGGGTGGAAGCCCAATGGCTAAACTCACTGTCCTTTCGCCAGGCGCTGAGAATGTGGTCTTGCCGGTCTATCTCGGTCAGTGCAGCTCGTTCTGCGCGCTGGGCATCGAGGAACGATCGTGCACGCACTCTCACTTCGAGAGATGTGCCCAATACATGCTCATGATGAAACGTCCAGCTGCCTGATGTCTCCTCGGCATGTTGAGAGGAGGCCAACAACGTGTGTGGATGTACCGCTGCAATAGCAAGCGGAACTGTCGTCGCGGCGAAGCCGAAAGCCTTCCAATGTTTGTTGTTCATTATTGCTTCTCCTGTTTCGGCGAACCTGAATCTGTCGGCCCTCCATCATGGTGCTCACTATCGCGCTGCCTGCCGGTACCCGCGACATTGAAATAGACAAGCAACTCTTGTTTATCCAGAAACCCATCGTGGTTTGTGTCGATGGATTCGAACTGTTGTTGAAGCCTGTCCGGGGCTTCAGCCTTACTAAGCCTTCCATCCTTGTTCGTGTCGAACTCGCCCAGCACATGTTCAACCTGCTGCTGTGGAGATGGAGGACGCACCCGCATTTCATCGGCGCTGATCTCGCCGTCGTGGTTGAGGTCGAGTGCGAGCAGGCTCTTATCGGCTGCAGCGATCTCAGCGGTCGAGATCACCCCGTCATGGTTCGTATCGAGCGCGTTCAGGATCGGATCGGCTCGCATGTTTCTGTCGTTGCCCTGAGAAGAAGGGCCAGCAGGCATCGACTGCCGAGAAGCAAGGGCGCGAATCTCTTCTGGCGTCAGCTTGCCATCATGGTTGATGTCAGCCCTTTGAAACAGGTTTTGCATGCGCTCTGGCAGTTCCTCCGGGGTCAGCACGCCATCGCCGTTGCGATCGAAAGCCATCAGTTGTTTGACCAACTCCTCAGCGCTTGCACCAGCATTGTCTGGTCGCGCTTCGAGTTCATCCGGTGTCAGTTGCCCGTCACCGTTCCGGTCCAGAACCAGAAGGGTTTGCGGTGCAGCCTTGATCTCGGCTGCGGAAAGCTTGCCATCGTGATCCGTATCGAGCGCCTGCAATACGGGGCGCTGCGGTCCGCCCTGCCTTTGCGCCGCCGCGAATACCGTGCACGACAGACAAATAACTGCGTATGACATGCGACGAAGCAATCGAGGTAATTTGAGCTGCATGTGTACTCCATTCATGGTTGGCTCCTTCACACCCCTCTCAGGGCAGTGGTTGTTGAAATGCTCCCGGGTTCTACATCTGGACCTGTTCTTCTGGTCAGGACGAGCTTCGAGATAAGGCTTGCCAGGAATAACATGATCGCGATCCACACCGCATGATGTGCAAGCCCATCCACGACTCTGTCTACAGGGAGCTCGATTCCAAAGGCTCGTTGAAGTGTCCAGGCCATTGATGCGGCGGCCGCGAACAGTGCGCCACCGATGCGAACTATCGGGTAGGCCGCAGTTCTGCTAAGCAGGATCAGCGATGGAAGAATGGCAGCGACCACGAGGAGCTGCATGGTTTCAATCCCAACGTTAAAGGCGAGTATGCCTGCGACTCGGTCCCATCGGCCCAGGGCCAACCTGTCCAGAGTCGCAGCGAACGCCAGTCCATGAACGAGGCCAAAGAATACTGCAATGTAGGCTTCTCGACCTGGGACGATTGGCCTGAGAGCATGGAGCGCCGAAACGAAAATCGAGACTGCAACCAGAACTTCAACGGGACGGCTCGGCACGTGCACCATGCCAAGCGCCGCGAGAGTCAGGGTGATGGAGTGGCCAATGGTGAACGCGGTCACAATGTACAGAATCTGGCGTAGGCTCTCACGTACCCCAGCGGGGCCGCCCCAGCGCTTGGAGGAGAGCACCAGCGGCGCCGGCAATAACAAGGTCAAAAGAAACAGTAGGTGATCTGTTCCTTCTGCGATGTGACGCATGCCTAGATGGAAAAGAGGGGAAAACTGCACACCCGAGAACCACGTTTCAAATCCGGCAACTCGCGAGTGCGAGCCTGGAACCGTGACGACTGCCTGTTGAAAATCGAGTTCATAGCTCGATTGCTGTTCGTTACGCTTCTGCGCCAGAATGCGGAATCTTCCATCATTTGGAACTGTCGCATTCATCAAGTAAACCGATGTGCGGCTCAGGTGATGGTTCGTCACCTGAAGAGCGCTGGCCGAGCTACTGGGCGGAAGTGCAATCGCATACTCGATGTGGATCTCTCCCAAGCCCTCGCGCATGTCGGCGGGGCTGGGGAATGTGTAGGAAAGCACCTTGGGAACCACGCTTCGGCCATCCAGGCTGATAGTAAGATCTGCAACCACACGCTGGGCATAGGCCTGCTCCTCAGCTGCGGAGAGAACACCGTCGCCGTTCGAGTCGATACCCGCGATGACTGTTGGAGCTACGAGCACGCCGGGAACAAGACGCATCGATCCGCGCACTTGATCCGGCTCCAGTGAGAACAAGGTCGCCTGCAGGTACTCGTCGATGCGATGTGCGAAGGCGCTCCTTCCCATCATAAGAAGCAGCAAGAGGAGTGCAGCAATCCGAGTTCTCTTCATGGGCGCGCGATCGCCTCTCCGTAGTCATTGGTGGGATCGCGATAGATGGTGTGTACGTGATTGGTCGGCTCATCACTTTGCGGAGCGTACTCGATGACGAGGTGAGGCCCTTGAATGCGGTAGTACGCACTGATGTTGCTGCCTGCCTTGAAGTCAGTTGGCCCGCTCCATGCAAACCACGTCTCATTCAGTTCGGTTTTCAGTTGTGCCATCCGCACGGACGCTGCACTGTCATTCATGATGCCGACCCACTCTGACATCAGGTCTAATAGCATCGCCTTCTGTTTCTCGTTCATGGCAGAGACCTTCATGCCCTCGGGCGCGATGCGCTTGCCATCCTGCCCTGGGCCAAGCACAAGGTCGGGAACACGGTAGTTCAGGATGGCCTGCTTACGCTGGTTTTCGTCCAAGGACTGCAGTAAGGCCAACCCCTTATCACTCTCCCTTCCGACCGGGCGGATTGTTTTGCCGTTCAGCTGGAAGCTGGCAGGTTGCGCTCCGGTAAGGCTCGGCGTCATCACGCCTTTATCTCCCGCGATGGTGATGTTCAGCGCCAGATGATGACCGCCAAACTGAAGCATCCACGGGGCGGTGTTGGAGGGAGTGCCGAGGAACGAAATGAAATAGAGGTTTCTCCCAAACATCGTGTCCGGATCGAAACCCTGGCGGCCACCACTGGCTCCCGGGGGCGGTCCCGGAGGATGGTTCTGAGCGCCGCTTGGCGGACCTCCGTTCCCGCCCGGAGGTCCGTGAGGTCCCTTTTGAGAGCCATTGACCTTGAAATCGTCGTCAGCCATCCGGATCTGATTCACCTTCTCGACTCCCATCGGGCTGAGAACTACTTTCAGTAAATCGAAAGCCGCGGCCTGTTGAGCGGGAGTCATCTGCTTCAGGCTGATCCCGCCACGCGAAACGTGTCCGGTCGGAAAATTCGACCAACGCGCCCTCTGGGTTGCATCGTTATACGCATACAGCACTTGCTTGCGTTGGTCCGGGCTCAGGCTAGCCAGAAACCGATTCGCCTGAGTGACAATCTCCACCGTCCTGCTTTGCGCAAACACCGGTAACGCGATGGGCGAAACTGCCAACATGACGGCGAGAACGCGAACAATCCGACTCAAGAATTTCCTCATCACTACTCCTTGAATGCTCCCTATAGGAGGGGAAACCTAAACTGCATGAACGGTCACAGCGCATGCACCTTGGTATAAGGTAACGCGGCCACTACAACGAATCCAGAGGCCTTGTCATGGATGGTCGACAATGGGCCTGAACTCTCATAGACGATAGTTGATGCGTTCGCGCCTCATCGCTTAAGCTATCGCTGGTTTCAGTCGCCCCAGGCCCTGGACCCAGTCGGGAATCGCTTATCAAAGTCGTGACCAACATCATCAGGGGTGCAGGGAAGAGGAGCACCAATGGAATTGCAGTTCCGCCACTCCCGACGGAGCGGGTCCAACTCAGGACGCAAGAGCACATTCTGAGAGGGAAGTCTTCGAAGCGATCCGCCCGGTTCATTCGCATTTGCAGCAGGGCAATCCGCTTCCTCTAGGGCTCCTGCGGGGAAAGTTCCTGCCGTGAACGGCAATAGTTCGACTGAACTTTTTGGGATTTGTAACCTATGGATGTACAAGCCGCGTCGTAACCGATGACCATATTCACGAATCCAAATACCCAAGGGCTTGAATGAAGAACACTCTCCGCAATGCAAACCGCTTTTTTGCCAGGCTGCTCGTGCTTTCGATGCTTTCCCTAGCTTTTCCCGTCCTACAAGGCTGCGGCGGTGGCGGCACAGCTACCACCGTCAGTACGAGCGGTGCAACAACGACCACCCTCACGCCATCGGCAACATCGGCAGCTTCGGGAACCTCGATTACGCTTACAGCCACGGTTTCCCCAAGCGGGGCGACCGGAACAATCACCTTCTATGACGGAACCGCCTCTCTGGGCACAGGCACTCTCTCGTCCGGCACCGCGAGCATCGCGACCACTTCCTTGGCCGTGGGCACCCACAGCATCACGGCTGTGTACGGCGGCAGCTCCTCCTATACCACCAGTACATCTTCTGCGGTGACGGTCACCATCTCCACGGCAACGACTACCGCAACGACCACTACCCTGGCGACCTCTTCGACCGCGCCAACGTACAGGACGTCCATCACGCTCACGGCCAGCGTTTCGCCCACTGCCGCAACTGGCTCGGTCACGTTTTACGATGGGACCACTTCTCTCGGTGCAGTCACCCTCAGCAGCGGGAGCGCCGCTCTGAGCACATCAACGCTAACGGTCGGAACCCACGCCGTAACAGCCACATACGCAGGAAGCTCGACGTACAGTTCGAGCACATCGAGTTCTGTCACCATCGTCGTCGCTTCAAGCAGCACCAGCTCCAGTTGCTCCAGCTATACGGGCACCCCACTCATCGTGTGCCTCGCAAACGCCTACTACGCAACTCTGACTACTGCTCAACAAACCGCAACGCTCTACTCCTACACTGTGAAGAATGCTGAAATCTGGTCGAATCTCCCGACCAGCGCTTATCCGCGCAACGGTGTCGGCTTTATCGCGCTTACGACGGCACAATCCACAGTTGCACTCGCGCTTATTCAGGCCGCAATGTCCTCGGATGGCTACACTCGATTCAGCAATCTGCGCGTAGCCGACGACTATCTTGCTGCAGGCGGCGGTGGTACGATCAACTATGGAGCCGGACGCTATTACATTGCGTTCCTCGGATCGCCTTCGACTACCTCGGCGTGGCAATTGCAGGTAGCCGGTCATCACTTCGCCCTGAACAACACGTATAACGGAAATTACGTGAGTAGCACGCCTTACTTCATCGGTGTCGAACCGACGAACTTCACCAGCGGCGGTGTGACGTACGCTCCTCTGGAGAAGCAACGCGCTGCAGCATATGCTCTGGGTCAGACGCTCACGAGCAATAGCTCGGCGCATTTGTCCGGTACTTTCGACGACGTAGTGCACGGTGTCTCCGGCAGCACCGGGTATGACACGAACTTCCCGGCCGCCTATCCTACGACCGGACGCGGCGTCCTCTACTCTTCACTCAGCACCGCACAGCAAGCCCTGGTTAAGACTTTTATCGAGGCTTGGGTAAATGACCAAAACAGCACCGTTGCCTCAAGCCTGTTGTCTCTCTACGAGAGTGATACCGCCTTGGCCAGCACCTACGTCGGATATTCAGGTACGGGGGCATTCGCTACACAGGGCGACTATATCCGTGTGGATGGACCTCGAGTCTGGGTCGAGTTCGTGGTCCAGAATGGCATCGTCTTCTCGGCGGTTCATTACCATTCGCTGTGGCGCGATAAGACGGCGGATTATGGCGGCGACTTCTAAACCCCGGGCTTCAATGGTCCGCATCTCCTCCCTGCAGGGGATGCGGATTCTCACTTCAGCGGCGCTGCTATGTTCGACTTCCGTTGCGGCTCAGCAACCGTTGCGTTCTGTCCTGCTCTCTGGGCGCGTGGAATATAGCGACCATCAGCCAAGCGCGGACGCAACTGTCAGTGTAGGCAGCCGAAGCGCTACCACCGATGCTCAGGGACGCTACAGTTTTATCGTTCCAGTCGGGCTTGACATCATTGAGGTGCGATCCATAGCAAGTGCTGTCATTGATTTCAGCCTGAGTCTCGACATCCGTTCCGAGCGAGAACTGAACATTCAACTTCGCAACGATGGCAGGATCACCGTCACGGCAAAGGATGAGGCCTTTTCGCCGGATCCCGCAACACAGGGTTATTCCCATGACGACCTGCTCGACGCGAATCCAGGACGTCCAGGTGTTCCGGTTTCTGTCCCCGGCTTTCCTGCAGAAACTGCTTCCGGGGGCATCAAGGCACCTCAGTACTTTGCCCCTGGGGTCGCTGGGGATCACGGGGAACCTATCGGCCAGTACGTCAGTATCGGCTCGTTTCTTCTTCCGAACAATCTAACCGCAAACGCACACGGAAACGGCTACGCCGACCCTAATTTCTTGGTGTCCAGTATTGTCGGCGGCGTACTCGTCGATGGCGGAGCATTCAACGTCCGCTATGGAGACCATGCTGTCAACCTCGCGGTCGCGTACGATTTGCGATCCGACGTAACAACTTCTTTCCAAACCTCGACTACTGGCAAGGACGTCAGCTTCGGTGGGAACCTCAACCTTGGCAAGTCGACCTGGCTTGCAGCCGAAGGGCTGCTCGGTAACGGATGGCTGGCGCGTCCAGAAGAGCGGGAACAATACAAAATCAACGTGCTGCACGGATGGTCGGCCGGCAAACATCAGTTCAGCTTGTTTGGCGCGGCCTATTATGGTTTCTCACGCATCCCTGGACTCATTCCGTTGAGTTATCCGGTATCCGGCGAGACGATCGACAGCCGCCAGTCAGACCTCACGCATACTACTGTGGCAGCGCTCGTTGATCGGTGGCAGCCGACCGGTGCTTCTACGCTTACTTCAGGACTCTTCTTCCGCACGTACAGCCTCAAACTCCGCTCCAACTTCGGTGACGGGCTGATTCAACAATCAGAATTTCGCACCATAGTCGGAGGATCTTCCAACTTTTCGCGCGTGCTCTCCCGGCACTGGACGGTGCTCGCGGGGATCGAAGCAAAACGTGAAGCGCCTCGCGGGTTGAATCTTGAGCATCTGGACGAGAGCACACAGCAGTTCAGCCTCGTCAGCAGCAATGACCTGACGATCTACAACGCCTCACCGTTTGCCGCGGTAACCGGCAAGCTGCTCCCCGAGGTTCACTTATATGCAGGCGCCCGATACGACCGGCTCTGTTTCGAAAGCGCAGACCGGTTGCAGGCTGCCAACAGCTTCACCGCCTGCCCAGGCTTCACCAGCCCCAAGATCAACATCACCGTAGGGTCTCTTGAAGGCGGAGCGCTCCCGCAGTTGGGGCTGAGCTTCGCAAAAGCCTTTCACGCCAACGACCCGCGCATCGGCAGTGGCGGCGGACGTGGCTCGCTGATCGCCTCTGCGCGGGAATATCAGGCAGTTGCAGCCAAGGCAGTCGGCACAATACAGGCACGCCTCGTGCTGGGACAGGTCCGTACGTCTGCTGAGTTCGCCAAAATCGATCCGGACACTGGTTTGCAAGAAGATGTAGGCCCTGCGCTCAATCGTTTTCTCACCCTGCAAGTAAACCAGCGAACAGCCCGCCGCTTCTGGCAGGTCTCCTGGTCCGAGGCGAATGCACGCGACCTCAGTGACGGCACTCCCTTACCCGAAGCCCCCCGCATGATTATCGATGCCGTTGTGGGCACGAATCGCCTACCGCTGGGGCTCGCGACGAAAACGGAGTTCGAGTACGTCAAAGCCAAACCCCTTGGCGACGGCTTCACGGGAAGCGCACTGCGCGAAGTGCGCATGGAACTGAGCAGGAGCTTCAAAGATGGGATTTGGTACGCAAGTATCGATGGCCAATGCGTGCAGGGCTTCTCCGGCCAGACTCTCGAAACCCTTGCGCTTGACCCGAACACGCCTGCAACCGAGCAGCGGGTCGGCGTTCCCGCATCCTCATATGCAACGCTCTCTCTGCGCTACAACTTCAACCGACCACAGGGAACAGAATGAAATTCTTACAAACATTCGCAATTGGAATGACGGCCCTGACCTTTGTGACGGCCTCAAGCATAGATTCGGTCTCGGCCCACGCCATGTATCAGACGGCAGTGCTTTTGGATTTCGACGGCAATCGCGTCGGCGCTGAACTGCAGCTTCCCGTGGATCGTCTCTCCATTTCGTTCAAACAGACGGTGGACGCGGAGCACTTTCCTGCGGAACGCGATCAGCTTCGCTCTTATGTGCTGGAACACGTTCATCCAGTTTCGCTCGACGGACGACCCTTCGAGGTAAAGTTCCTGGATCAATCCATTCAGACGGTGGAGAAGGCACCTTACCTGGTCGTTCACCTTATGCTGACTCCGTCGAGAGGTGAAAGTGTCGACCATTTCACGCTCAATTACGATGTGATCGCTCATGAGATTGTGACCCACGTCGTTCTGATCTCCATACGCAGCGACAAGCAACATCCAATTCCAGCCGACGACCCCGTCCTGCTCGGGATGATTCGCTATACGAAGCTCACTCAAGATGTTGATCGAAGCAAGCGATGAGAAGCTTCTGGCCATGCGTCGCTAGAGTTTTGTGTTGGTTGTGTCTGCTATTAGGCTCCGTGCGCGTAGCCCATGCTCACACCAGCTACCAGTCCGCCATCCTTCTTGACATCCACTCCTCCCACGTTGAAGCGGAACTGCAGCTGCCCCGATCCCGACTGGAAACTGTATTCGGGCATTCGCTTGACGACGGAAATCTTGCCCGTGTGTGCTCCGAACTGGACGCTTATATCGCTGCACGCTTCCATGCCACGAATCGATTGGGGAAGCCAATTCCCGCCACGCTAGTTCATCCGGCAAGAATGTCCGTCGTGGACGGAGCACCCTTTATCATCGTCGACTTCGATCTGGGGCCAGTTGATCCAGCAGACCTCCAGGCGTTCACGCTTGAGGACGACGTCATTACCGACACACTGCCGTCGCATGCGGTGCTCGTCTCCGTTCGATCGGACTGGAACACCAGCACCTTCGCGAACGATCCGAACCTGCTTGGCATTCTGAACGGCATTGATCGGCGCCTGATGGTCACCCGGGCACAGGCGAGCTGGTGGAAAGGCTTCCTGACGATCTTCCATCTTGGGACGCGTCACATCGCTGAAGGCACGGATCACATCCTCTTCCTGCTGGCATTGCTATTACCTGCGCCGTTGCTGGTGCGCGACCGCCGCTGGGGCGGATTTGCCGGTGTAAAGCATGGGGTCACTCAGATACTGAGGGTAGTTACCGCATTCACCATCGGTCATTCCATCACATTGGCTCTCGCCTCTACTGGAGTCGTACACGTTTCCTCGAAACCAATTGAAACCCTGATCGCAGTGTCGATTCTCGTTTCCGCGGCGCACGCGATTCGCCCCTTGTTTCCCGGCCGCGAGGGAATAGTCGCCGGCTGCTTCGGTTTCGTTCACGGCCTAGCCTTCGCAACCACACTTGCGGAGCTTGGCCTGAGAGGACGGGAGCTTGCCTTCAGCATCGTCAGCTTCAACCTCGGCATCGAGGCCATGCAGCTGCTCATCATCCTAATGGTGATGCCTTCGTTGATGCTTCTCAGCACGACCCGACTCTACCCAACCTTTCGGAGAAGCGGCGGCATCCTGGCGAGTCTAGCAGCATCTGGATGGGTGATTGAACGCACTTTCAATCTCCATTTGGGTGTTGATCGCGTTATTGACCTTCTGGCCGCACACGCACTCTTGCTCGCTGCGGCACTTTTTGTTTTGTCGCTAATTTCATACACGTGTGAAGGGCTGCGCGCGTCACGTACAGCGAGTCACAATCGCTGACCAAGCTCTTTTGCAGCGACCATTTGTCATAACCAGAAGTGAAGTGCTTTGCGTCATAAATCCGCGTTCGGGATGGCAGCGGGATAGCTTCATTCAAGTAGCAATTCGGGGAGCAATCGGTTCGAAAACTGACGCGAGATTCTTCGTGTCTATAGCAACCTTGTTGCTCCCCCGGTACCTTGCCCAAGCATGAAAATGATTTATGAGGGCAGAGGAGACCTTGGTAATAACGAATGTCAGTTCCGTGGGTTGAGCTTCAGCTTTCGGAGCGCACGTGTCAGCCTCTTGTATTCGACAAGCAGAAACAGCTCGTCGTCCTGAGTAATCATGCGCGCGTGCATGGTGTCTTAAGCTAGTCAGGTTATTGTAAAGTCAGTCGGAGAGCGACGTTCGGGGAGGTCCGGGCCGCTCAGATTGCCGCCGCGCCTCGGTTGAGGACAGACATGGCTGCATGCAAGTGTGCTTGATCCAAGTGAGCATAGCGGTTCGTAGTCTGCACTGACTGGTGCCCGCAGGCATCTTGTACGGTCTTCAGAGGAACTCCAGCACCGACCATCCGGGAAGCGAAAGTATGCCTGAGATCGTGCCACCTGACCTTCAAACCAGCTTCCTTGATTGCTTTCGCCCACCACTCGCGATTCTCAGTCGTGTTGAAGACACGACCGGACGCTACCATCCTGACCGATGTGGAGCTTTCGCGCCGCTTGCTCAACTGTTGGAAACGCGCGATCTCGTCTTGGATGGAAAGCATGCTTTTCAGTGTTGCATATACGTCGTCGATCATCGGCACAGTATGAGAGCGACCATTCTTCGTCTTCGGAAGGAATATGACACGACGATCGAAGTCAACATCTTCCCACCGTAATGCATACTGGTTGCCTTTTCGCATACCCGTACCAAGGGCGATAGTCAGCTCATGTTCATGGCAACGTAAATACAGTTTTGTAAGGACATGGTGATCCGGGCAGTCCTCCACCCATGAAGAGAGAACCGCTCTGAGTTTCACCTCATCCTGGGGCTTAAGCCAGACTGGGTCTGACAGGAGTACTGCAAACTGCGGAGTGTCACGCACGGGGTTGATGCCTACCTTTCCCTCCTCCTTTGCGAGTCGGTAAATCGAGGAGAAGGTCGACTTGTAGCGATTCCGAGTTGAGGCGTTCGTCGACACTGTCGTGAGCCAAGCGCGTATCTGACTGCCGATCAGTGCCTCGGCCGCTCGTTCTCCAAATTGCGCTCGTATCGCCCTGATTCGTTGAGGAGGGTTGATTAGATCTCGCGGGCGTTCCGTATTATGCGGGTTCAAGATGTGAGCAAGGTAGTGATCGCAGATTTCGCCTACAGTGATCTTGCCAATTTCTGCTGTGGCCTGCTCGGCGTGGGTGAGGGTCACTGCCTTTGCTGAAGTGCCCAAGACCCCTAATCCGCTAGTCCGAATCGTGGTGACTTTATCCAAAGCCGCAATTGCGGCGTCGCGTGGTCCAATCATCTTTCGCACCAACCGGCCCTTGATCCGATACCGGATGTACCAAATACCACTCCCCGGAATCTTTTCATAGAGTCCCTGAATCTTCTTCAACGGCCTCGCCATACCCATCTCCTCCGAATCCAGTGTAACAGCCGGGGGATACTGTGGGGATACTTCTGTACCGTTAACTGCACGGGGTAGCATACAGGTGCACCGTGCGAAGAAACGCAGTTCAGCCAATAGAATTAGTGGTTTTACTTGCAAAGCTGTGCAAGGCGCCCTGCTTCTAAACATCTAAATATCGCCCTCTCAAGGCGAAGAGTCCGGGTTCGAGCCCCGGTAACGCTACCACTCTGAAGGACTTAGCAGCGGGTCCACTCCAAAGCACATGAAGGGAAAAGCGTCGAGGGGTTCTCTGCGTTCTTTATAGCGCTAGCCTCCCTCGTCGGCGTGTACGTCTATGGTAAGCAGACACAGATAAGCGAGCGCAAGCGGAAAGAATCTGCGAGATAGCTAATTGGTGCTCGCCTACGTTCGCCGGCCGTTTTCTCTTGCACCCCCGCGTGACCCCGCGATAGGGTCTCAGAAGCGTACGCCAGTCGGCAGAGCGCTTCCCATGTAGTATCCTCTGCCGGTCGGCAGAGCGGTCTGGCCGATAGGCAAGTCCGGATCAATGTATCCTCTTGCTTCGAGGACACAACCCCACCTTCCACATTGTGAGCTACCGGCTCCAACGTGGGGCAAAGAGAGGCCCACCAAGGCGCTCACGAGCGGGGTTTGATTGGAATTCCCATGCCATTCAGCTTGCTGCGGGCCTGGGTAGCTTCGGGGCTGGAGGGGAAACGCTGAATCAGGGCGCGGAGTTCGCGGATGCCGGCTTCGGTCTGCTTGTTTTCGATCAGGGCCTGGCCTTTGTGGAGGTGGGCGGCGGGGACTTTGTTGTTGTCGGGGAAGTCTTCGAGGACCTTGTCGTAGCTTTTGGCGGCGGCGGCGTACTTCCCCGCGCGATAGTCGATCTCACCCAGGTAGTAGAAAGCGTTGCCGGCGAGATTGTCCTCGGGGTAGCTTTTGATGACGTCGCCGAACTCGGAGGAGGCGATGGGGTACTTGGCGGCCATATAGTCCGAGTAGGCTGCCTTGTAGAGGTCAAGGACGGGTGGGGCGGTGTTGGCCGCCGGCCGGAGAGTGGCCGGGGTGCGAGTAGGCAGGGCCGGCGGGATGGTGCTCGAGGCGGTGCGGGTGGGAACGCTGGGGGGAAGGCTCGATTGGATGGGGGCGGCGGGCAGGGTCTGGCCGGAGCTTTGGCCACCGGTGGTGGCCGTGGCCTGGCTGCCGGGCTGGCTGCTGGACTGGGGAAGGTTCTGGATTGAGGCGGCGATGGATTGCTGGTTGCCCTGGACGTCGTTCAGGGCTTTTTCCAGGCGCGCCATGCGGGCGCGGATCTCGTCAAGCGAGTCGTTAAGGGCCTGGACCTGGCCGGAGACGCCGTCGACCTTCTGCCCGGTGGCGACCTGCTGGGCGGCTACCTGCTTTTGCAGGGTGTCGACGGTGACGGACATGCGATTGACAGAGTCAGCGGACTGCTGGACGAGGTCCTTCAGGACGCCCATGCGCTCGTCGTTGGACTGTTGGAGCCGGGCGACGGCGTCGAGAAGCTGCTGGACCTGGGTCTGGAGCTGGACCATGTCCTTGTTTACGGCAAAGGCGGGCGTGGCTGGGGCGAGAAGAGCAACGAGAAGAAGGGCGGCGGTGAGGCGGCGGCGGATCGTTTGCATGGGCGGGCTCGCTTTTAGGAAAGTCTGAAGCAGTCTCTGAGTCCAAAAACCCCACTCATCGCGGGCTCGCGATGAATGGGGTACCGGGTGGTATCGAGAGCCCAGAATTACCGGTCGATGGTAAATTGGGCCCGGCGGTTTTCCTGCCAGCAGGATTCGGTGGCTTCGGTGCAGAACTGCTTTTCCTTGCCGTAGGAGACGACGCGGATGCGGGGTCCGGCGACTCCGGCTTGGACAAGTGCGGTGCGGGCGGCATTGGCGCGGTTTTCGCCGAGCGCGAGATTGTATTCGGCGGATCCGCGTTCGTCGCAGTATCCGCCGATCAGGATGCGGAGGTTGGGATGCTGCACGAGGTAAGCGGCGGCGGAGGCGACGGCGGTCTGGGCGTCTGGGCGGAGATCGAAGGAGTCGTAGTCGAAGAAGGCGTCCTGGACGGCGGCGTGGAACTCGGCGTCGGAGGGCATGCCGGCGGAGTCCTGGCCGTTCCCGGCACCGAGGCCGGTCGTGGTTCCGCCGGTGGGCACGGTGGGAAAGCGGACGGTGACACGGACGTTGGCCTCGGTAGTGCCTCCATCGCCTTTGGCGGTGAGATGGAAGTTGGTGGAGTTGGAGGGGGAGACGGTCTGAGTGCCGTTGGCATTAACCTGGCCAATGCCGTCGATGGTGACAGTCGAGGCGTTGGTGGTGCGCCAATTAAGCGTAACGGACTGGCCGATGTCGATGGCGAGGGGATCGGCGGCGAAGGAGGCGGTTGGTGCGGGTGCGGTCGCGGTCGCGTCGGCGGTATTCGTGGGGCCGAGTGAAGCAGGGTCGATGCCGCTGGATTTTTTGTGACATCCGGCGGCAAGGGTAAGCGACAGGGTGAGTAGCGCAAGGGCCGTGCGTGCCGGCGGGTGAGAGGTCTGGGCGTGCTGGGGAATCATGCTTTGGGCTCCTGCGCATTGAGGTCTTACACCAGTATGGTACGAATAGGCGGTTGTGGCAGTTCTGGGATGCGCCACCGGCTGTGATCGCTTCCTGATGACCTTTTCAGCTTCGTGTTGCGGGTTGAGTTTCGGTTGTGTGGCGCTACTTCCAGCTCCAGTTTGGCATGTTAGTGCCGGCTTCGGTCAGAGCGCGGCGCTCGGTTCCGTCGACCAGCATAGTCATGATGCGGGTGGAAGAGTCGCGCCCGGAGGGGGAGTTGGCGAAGACGAGGTGGCGTCCGTCGGGGGACCAGGAGGGGAAGTCGCACGGGCCGATGTCATGGGTGAGCTGGATCCAGCGCTTGGAGGCGATCTCCATGACGTAAATGTCCTGGCCGCCGGGGGCACCGGGACCGTATTTGCGGTTCCACCCGAAGGCGATGAACTGCCCATTGGGGCTCCAGGAGGGGGCGGAGACATAACCGGAGTCGGTAAGGCGTGTGACGGCTGAGCCGTCGGTATCCATGATGTAGAGCTGGGGGAGACCAGTGCGTCCGCTGATCCAGGCAATCTGGGCTCCGGTGCGCGGGTTGAAGGTGGGGCTGACGTCTGGTCCGCGGAATTGGGTGAGGCGGCGGGCAAGGGTCCCGGCGCTGTCGGAGATGTAGATTTCGGGGTCTCCGGAGCGGGAGGAGGAAAAGGCGAGCTGCTTGCCGTCGGGCGACCAGGCCGGGCTGATGTTGGTTCCGGGGCTGGGGGAGAAGGAAATCAGGCGGCCGAGCAGGAGGGAGTACATCTTGATCTGGTTGCCGTCGCGGCCGAGGGTGGAAAAGGCGAGACGGGTGTTGTCGGGCGAGACGCGGGGGGAAAGTGCGATGAGACCGAGGTGGGTAACGGGATGCTGGTTGGCTCCGTCGTAGTCCATTTGCCAGATTTCCTTACCGCCTCCTCCGGTCCTGGTATAGAAGATCTTGGTTTCGGCGATGCCGTTGAGGCCTCCTCCAAGGCGCAGAATGATTTCGTCAGCGAAGCGATGGGCGATCTCGCGGGCGGACTGCTCGGAGGCATCTTCGCCGTACTGCTTGGCGAGGACCTGGGGGAACTGGGGGTTGTTGGTGTCGAACAGGAAGCCGTTGACGGCGAGGCGGTTGCCCGTGACGCCCAGAGCTCCGAAGGCGACGAACGCGGCGGAGGAGGGTGCGGCGGACCATTGGGCGAGATTGATTTCGCCAGGGGCTCCGGGGGTGGCGCGCGGGGCCATGGATCTCGAGACGATGTCGAAGATGCCGGAATTGCTGAGATCGGCGGCGAGGACGGTATTGAAGGTGCGGCGGAGCGGCTCGGTGGCGGGCGACGGGGTGCCGGGCTTAAAATCCGCGACGGCTATGCGGGTGCGAGTGCCTACCTGCGAGGTCATATTAAGGGTAACGTCGGGCTCGCCCTGCTGGGCATGGGCCAGCAGCGGGACCAGGAACAGGCAGAAAAGCAAAAGGCGGCGGATGTGGGGCAGCATCGAGGACATCACTCCTCCATGGTAGACGGTTGGGAGGGGTCGAAGGGGGTAATGGGATGGGTACGGGGAGTGGATGGGTGCTACCAAATCGGCATACGCGCCTCCAGGATTTCAGCCGCATTCAGATAGGAGCCAGGCTTTTCTTTGATGTTTCCCCAGAGAACGGCCGGAAAGCCCGATCCGCCAGTTTGATCCGCCGAAACCTCCGTCTTTTCCGTCCTCGGGCTCTCCCGCGGGCCTCCGTAACCTGCATCCCATTTGCAAGATGAAGACCGTCCTCGTGGAACCTGATTTCGATTCCTGGCGCCACGCCGCGCGCGAAGCCCTGATCGCCGGCTATCTTCCCGCCGAGCTCGACCTTCAGGATGGCTCCGTGCCCACGCCGCTTTCGCTCGCCCTTGCTGCGGAAGACGCTCCCACCGGAACACCCTCGCTCAGACCCACCATTCCGCGAGCCTTTCTCGACCAGGCGAGGCTCGCCGCGGTCCATCGCGACCCAAACCGCTGGAACCTGCTCTACCGCATCCTGTACCGTCTGCAAGACAACCGAGACCTGCTCCAGGTAGAGACCGACGACGACGTCGCCCACCTGATCCGGCTGGAGGCCCAGGTTCGCCGCGACCTGCACAAGATGCACGCCTTCGTCCGCTTCCGTAAGATTCTTGAGCCCAACGATCCTGCGGCGCGCCCCACGGTCCTCGACGAGCCGATCCCCATCGCCACCGACCCCCACGCCCACCATCTTGTGCTCGAAACTCCCACTCCCTTCGGCCCCGTCAAGTCCGAACTAGAATCCTGTCCTCCGGCGGAACCTACCCCGGACGCCGATTGCGAACACTTCATCGCCTGGTATCAACCCGACCACCGCATCCTTGCGCTCGCCGCGCCGTTCTTTGCCGAGCGCTTCTCCATCATGCGCTGGACCATTCTGACGCCGGACGCGAGCGTCTCCTGGGATCCCATCGCCAAGCGCCTTACCTTCGGTCCGGGGCTGCCGCGTGAATCCGCTCCGCCCGAAGACGAGCTCGAGTCGCTTTGGCGCTCTTACTACTCCTCCATCTTCAATCCCGCACGACTGAACCCTTCAACCATGCGTTCGGAAATGCCCGTTCGGTACTGGAAGAACTTGCCGGAAGTGGCTGTGCTGCCGACACTTATCACGCAATCGAGATCCCGAGTCCAAACCATGGTCCAGAAACAGCTGTCCCAGCCTACTGCCCAGCCCTTTGTTCCGGCTGACCACTCGCTCGCCTCCCTGAATGCCGCGCTGCCCGGCTGCCAGGGATGCGAACTTTACTGCCACGCCACCCAGGTCGTCCCCGGCCGCGGCCTCGCCACCGCCCCGCTCATGCTTGTCGGCGAGCAACCCGGAGACCAGGAAGACCGGCGCGGCGTTCCCTTCATCGGACCCGCCGGAGCCATGCTCGACAGGCTCCTCGAGGAGTTGCGTATTCCCCGCGAGGCTCTCTACGTCACCAACGCCGTCAAGCACTTCAAGTTTGTCCAGCGCGGCAAGCTGCGCCTGCACCAGAACCCGCGCATGAGTGAGATCATGGCCTGCCGCCCCTGGTTGCTGTCAGAGATCGAAACCGTCAAGCCGAGGGTAATCCTCTGTCTGGGCGCTTCGGCCTCGAAGTCCCTTCTCGGCGGAACCTTTGCGCTCATGCGCGACCACGGCAAAATCCTTTCCACTCCGTTTGCGGAGCGCGTGCTCGCAACCGTCCACCCCAGCGCCCTGCTTCGCGCGCGCGACGAGCAAAGCGGGGCCCAGCTCAGACGCTTCCTTACCGACGACCTGGCGCTTGCCTGGCAGACCGCCACATCCTGAGACACTGTTGCAAGGGCCATGCACTCAGCGCAAGACGTCACACGATTGGTATGATCGGGGTGATGATGGCTACCGAAGTCTACGACGCACAAGCCTTTACAGCCCACACGCTTTCCAGTCCCACGACACTGGCCGCAGTGCTGGATCATACGCTGCTCAAGCCCGACAGCACCCGTGCCCAGGTGCTGCAAATCTGCGCCGAAGCCGCCGAGCACCGCTTCGCGTGTGCCATGGTTAATCCAACCTGGGTCGCCACCGCGGCGGAAGCGCTCGCCGGCACCGGCGTCCCGGTCGGCGTGGTTATCGGCTTTCCCCTGGGAGCCACGCTTTCGGGCTCCAAGCGCGATGAAGCCGTGCGGGTGCTCAAGCACGGGGCGCATGACGTGGACATGGTGCTCAACGTCGGGCTGCTCAAATCCGGTACACGTGAGGACTTCGAGGCAGTCCGGGAGGACATTCGCGGTGTGGTCGAGATCGCGCATGACGGTGGTGCCATCGTCAAGGTGATCCTCGAAACCTGTCTGCTCACCCGCGAGGAAAAGCTCCGCGCCTGTGAACTTGCGCTCGCGGCCGGAGCCGACTTCCTCAAGACCTCCACCGGATTTTCCACCGGTGGAGCCACGGCGGATGACATCATCCTGATGCGCTCGGCCTCCGGTACGCGCGCCGGCGTCAAGGCATCCGGCGGCATTCGCTCGCTGGCAGACACGGTGACAATGTTGAAGGCCGGTGCAAACCGGATCGGCGCTTCGGCCAGCGTGCGGATTCTTGGCGAGCTCGCCGGCCACGCGGTCGCTCCGGCTGCATCCAACGGCTACTGACCCCGGCGCGCGTCCGGTTAGGATGTCGCATGGCGGAAATGAAGAAATCCGGCTCCCTCGAAGGCGATTACCGCCCTGCGGACAAGCCGCGCGTGCTCTTTCACGAGCATGCGGCCGAGCCAAACATTCGGCTGGAGCCGCTGCAGATCGGCTTTCTGCACCGTCTCGCCGACGCCCTCAACACGACGCTTGAACTGAACACGCTGCTGCATCGCGTTGCAGACCTGGTGCGCGCCGTTATTGATTATCGTATCTTTGCCATCCTGCTCATCAACGACCGCACGCAGGAGCTCTACATGCGGTTCCAGACCGGGCACTCGGCGGAGATCGAGCGGCTGCGCATCAAGCTCGGCAGGGGAATCGCCGGGCAGGCCGCGATGGAGCGCCGGTCAATCCTGGTGCCGGACGTCTTGGCGATCGAGAACTACATCAATGCCAACCCGAGCGTGCGGTCCGAGCTCGCCGTGCCGCTGATCATCAAAAACAAGTGCATCGGCGTACTGGATCTGCAATCGGAGGCACCCGCCTTCTTCACCCCGGATCACCAGGGGCTGCTGGAACTGACCGCCTCGCGCGTTGCCACCGCGATCGAGAACGCAAGGCTCTACACACGCGTCAGCCGCCAGGCGCAGACGCTGACCGTGCTGCAGGAGATCTCGCGTGAGATCACCTCGATCCTCGATCCGGACGACCTGCTGGAGCGGATCGGCACGCTGCTGAAGCGCGTGATCGATTTCCAGATGTTCACCATTCTTCTGTGGAACGAGCAGACCGAACGCCTGGAACACCGGTTCAGCACGCGCTACGGCGAACGCATCCTGCGCGAGGGCAGCGTCGAGCTCGGGCAGGGAATCATCGGCTCCGCCGCCAGGGAACGCACGCCGATCCTCGCTCCGGACGTGCGCCGCGACCAGCGATACATCACCGAGAACCCGGAAACGCGCTCCGAGTTAAGCGTGCCGCTGATCTACAAGGGACGCGTCATCGGGGTGATCGACCTGGAACACACGCGGCTCAACTACTACACCGAAGAGCATCAGCGCACGCTGACGACATTGAGCTCGCAGGTTGCCATCTCCATCGTCAACGCTCGGCTGTACCAGCGAATCCATGAGGAAGAGCAGCGTCTGGAGCGCGATCTCGACATGGCGCGCGAGGTGCAGCTACGGTTAATGCCTTCCGCGCCGCCGCGTCTCGGCAACGCGGAACTGGCCACCAGCTTTGCCGCCGCCCGCTCCATCGGTGGAGACATCTACGACTTTCTGGACTATGGTCCGCCGCCGAATCCGGACCTCGAAGATCCGGATGAGGTCTCGCCCCAGTTGACCTCCAGCCGGATCCTGATCGCGCTCGGCGACGTGTCGGGCAAGGCTGCTCCCGCGGCCTTGTACTCCGCGCTGGTCTCGGGCGTGCTGCGGTCGCTGGGCGGAAGGCGTTTGCCGCCGGCACATCTGCTGCACGTGCTCAACACGCAGTTGCAGGAGCGTCGCCTGGCAAACCAGTACGTGACGATGCTGGCCGCGCTGTGGAACGACCGCACACGAACGCTGCGGCTGAGCAACGCCGGGTCCGTGCAGCCTCTGCTGGTGCGCCGGCGGCCGACCATGACCAGCGGTCTCGAGGTCCGGACTTTGCCGCTCGAAGGGTTTCCGCTGGGCCTGTTTCCGGTGGCGAACTATGACGAGACCGTGCTGCAGCTCGACGCAGGAGACCTGGTCCTGTTCTTTTCGGACGGTATTGTGGACGCAAGCAATGCGCATGGCGAACAGTTCGGAAACGACCGGCTGTGCACGCTGCTGCAGCATCATCCAACCGCGACCGAAAGTGCGCAGGACGCGGTGAACGCGGTTGTGGAAGCCGTGCGCACGCACCAGGCCGGTACCGAGCACTTCGACGACGAAACCATTGTCGCGCTCAAGGTGCGTTGAGCTAGACGCTTCCAGTGAGCGCACTCAGTGGCGCGAACAGGTCCATCTGCGTCGCTGCTGGCTCGGTTTCCGGAGCCGGAGGCGTGGGCAGGTGGTCGACCGCGACCAGGTAGGGAAGTGCCTGCTTGAGCCGCACGTTCAGCTTGCGGAGATCCTCCACCAGAAGCGCGTGGTATTTGCGGATGTTCAGAATGCGCTCGACATTGCGGTAGCCGATTCCGGGAACGCGCAGCAGCGATTCGCGCGGAGCAGCGTTGACGTCCACGGGAAAATATTCCGGATGCGTGCGGGCCCAGGCGGCCTTCGGGTCTTCGGTAAGCGAAAGCGTCGGGTTCGCGTCCGAGGTAAGCTCTTCGGCCTGGAAGCCGTAGAAGCGCATCAGCCAGTCGGACTGGTACAGCCGATGTTCACGCATCATCGGCGCGGCCTGGAGCGGAAGGCGCGCATCGGCTTCAGGGTAAGGGGAGAAACCCGTGTAATAGATGCGGCGCAGCTTGTACTGCCCGTACAGGTGAGTGGCGGTGGACAGGATTTGGCGGTCGTTGGCCAGGGTCGCGCCGACCACCATCTGGGTCGATTGCCCGGCGGCGGCGAACTTCGGGGCCAGCGACGAGCGTCTACGGTCTTCGTCCGCCTCGTCCTTGCGCGTGGCGATGCCCTGCATGGTGGACTCGATGACGGCGGATTTCTTTTCCGGCGCAAGCTGCACGAGATCGGCTTGCGTGGGCAGCTCGATGTTGGCCGAAAGCCGATCGGCGAGCAGGCCGGCCTGATCGATCAACAGCTGCGAGGCCCCGGGGATCGCCTTGAGATGAATGTAGCCGCCGAAACGGTGTACCTCGCGTAGCTGCCGCGCGACCGAGATGAGCTGCTCCATGGTGTAATCGGGCGACTGGATAATGCCGGAGGAAAGGAACAGGCCTTCGATGTAGTTGCGCTTGTAGAAGTCGATCGTCAGATTGACGACCTCTTCCGGCGTAAACCGCGCCCGGCGAATGTCGGACGAGACACGGTTGACGCAGAAAACGCAATCGTAGGTGCAGACGTTCGTCAGCAGAATCTTGAGCAGGGAAACGCATCGCCCGTCCGGGGTATAGGAATGGCAGATCCCCATCCCGTCCGAGTGCCCGATGCCCTCGCCGTTGCCTCCGCGCTTTGCGCCGGACGAGGCGCAGGACGCATCGTATTTCGCCGCGTCGGCGAGAATCTCGAGTTTTTGCTGAACGTTCATTCCTCTCCTGTCGTTTTCGATGCAAGAACAAGTTTAGCGAACAACCGGCGAATCAGATCAAAGCCGTCACTGGATTTCAATCCGCTGAACATATCTGACGATCGGCACGGCGGATGCAAGACCTCTTGCTGCCCAGATGCGTTTGCATGTCGAAACCTGCCAGAGACAGTGCGCATCAAACTGCCCGCGCCTGTAAGAGACTACCTGGCGACTCTTACAAGGACTTTCGTCATGCCACAGTTACTGCACAAAACCTGCAAATATATCGCCGCGTCCGCGCTCCTGATCAGCCCCGCCCTGTTTGCGCAGACTGCATCCACCAGGCCCCCCACGACGCCTCAGATCATTGCCCAGCTTGCGCCAAAAATGGCCGAGGTCGTTTTGCTGTATGACGCCATTAAGGGTACGCCCGCCATTGACCTGACTCCGCAGGACGCACGGCAGCAGTTTGCCGCTGAGGACGCTGCCAAGCTTCTGGAGCGCGGCGTCGGAACCGCGGAAGCGCCTATGCCGGTCGGCAAAGTCACCGATGGCGTGACCATTCCCGGGCCGGATGGGAACCAGATTCCGATACGGATCTACACTCCGGCAGGTGCAGGTCCTTTTCCCGTGACCCTCTATTTCCATGGCGGCGGGTTCGTGGTGGCGACCATCGATACGTATGACGCAAGCCCACGCGCATTGTGCGATTATGCCAACACGATCGTAGTTTCGGTCGAGTACCGGAAAGCGCCGGAAGCTCCATTTCCCGCCGCCCGTCGTGACGCGATTGCGTCCTACCAATGGGTGCTGAACAACATCGCTCAGTACAACGGAATTTCCGGCAAGGTTGCGGTCATCGGGGAAAGCGCCGGGGGAAATCTTGCCGCGGAAGTTGCAATTGCCGCGCGCAATCAGGGCCTGCAGAACCCGACAGCGGAAGTCCTGGTTTACCCGGTCGTGAGTGCCAACCTGAGCCAGCCCTCGGATCTGCTCTACACTGACTCCGCGCTCCCCTTGAACACGGCTGGATTGGCAAACGACCTGAAGCTGTATCTACCGATTAGTGCGGATGACACGAATCCGGACGCGCTCCCGATCAACGCGGACCTGCACAGACTGCCGCCAACGACCATCATTGCCGCTCAGTTCGATCCTCTGCAGAGCGACGGGCAGGCTTACGCGCTCAAATTGCAGCAGTCCAGCGTCCAGGTTAACTACAAGTTGTATTCAGGAACAACTCATGAGTTCTTCGGTATGGGCGGATACGTCGACAAAGCGAAAGATGCGGAGATTTTTGCTGCTTCTGCTTTGACTGCCTCGTTCAAATAGAACAATCCTAGCTTCGGGAAGGTCGGCGCTCCGGTGCCGGCCTTTTTCCTTAGCTGACGGCGTCTTCCGGGAACAGCCGGATGTCGGCTAGGTTTCTGTACACCTCGGCGTAGTCCATGCCATAGCCGATCACGAAGCGGTCGGGAATCTTGAAGGCAGTATAGTCGGCTTCGATCGGCACCAGGCGGCGTTCGGTCTTGTCGAGACACGTCGCAATTTTGAGCGAGGCGGGCTTGTGCTGGAGCATCAGGCCGCGTAGATAGCTGAGGGTCAGGCCGGTGTCCAGGATGTCTTCGACCAGGATGACGTGCTTGCCTTCGATGGGGTTGTCGATGTCCTTGATGAGCTTTACCGCGCCGGACGAAACGCGCGCGCGGCCGTAAGAGCTTACGGCGACGAAGTCGAAGGTGTTATCTACCGTGATGGCGCGGGCGAGGTCGGCAAGGAAAATGGCAGCGCCCTTGAGTACGCCGATCAGCACGATGGACTGACCGGCGTAGTCGGCGGAGATTTGTGCGCCGATTTCAGCGACGCGCGCGCCTATTTGCTCACGGCTATACAGCACGTCCATGGACGAGGCGGGCGGGAAGACGGGCGCGGCGGCTTGCTTCGACATACGCATCAGGGTATCGCATCCAGGGCTGCGGAAAAGGGGGCCGCATGGTTTGCCCGGACGCGGGACGATATACTGCCGAGAGGCGCGCTTGAGCCGCGGCCGACGCGAGGCGTATGTACCCGTATATCCATATCGGCAGTTTCAACCTGGGCACCTTTGGGCTCTTTCTTTGGCTGGCCGCGGTGTGCGCGGGGTATGTGCTGCACCTGTCGTTTGTGCGCGCCGGGGTTCGCAACGCGGATGCCTTGACGATCGTCGCGCTGGTGACCGTGATCGGTGTGCTGGGCGCGAAGACCTGGCATGAACTGCAGGACCCGGTGCTGCTGATGCAGGAGATGCACCGCATCTTTGCGCCGGGTTGGACGCACCCGGGTGAGGTGCTGATGGGCTTTTTCGAGTTCATGCGCACCGGCATCGCGTGGTTTGGCGGGCTGGTGGCCGGTATCGCCACGCTGATGTGGCAGGGCGTGCTGGTCAGGCCAAACGGAATGCGCGGATGGCGTGCGGCGGCGCGGATGCTTGATCTGGCCGCGGCGGCGACACCGGTCGGCTACGGAGTAGGGCGCATTGGCTGCCTGACCAGCGGGGATGGCGACTATGGGCGAGTAACGACCTCCGCATGGGGCGTACACCTGGCACCGAATGCGCTCGATCTGGAGCCGCTGCACGGAAACCTGAACGCGAAGGTGCTGCCCACGCCGCTGTGGGAGCTTGCGGCGGCGCTGCTGATTGCGTATGCGATCTGGCGGCTCGGGGCACGGGCGCGTCCGCTAGGATGGCTCACGGGAGTGTACCTGGTGTTGACCGGGCTGGCGCGGTTCCTTGTGGAGTTCTGGCGAGTGAATCCAAAACTCTACTTCGGCGACCATTTCAGTAACGCGCAGGTGGCCGCACTGGGAAGCATCTTTGCCGGGGCCGTGGTGATGGTGATGGTCTGGCGCAACCGGCCGGTCGGCGGGCCAGTCGTGCCGTTGACGCAGGAGGAATCCGTTCGGGAACCGGCCTGAGCGGGACGCGGAAAGAACGGAAAAGGCACGAGACAGGCCCGATCGAATCAGCAAGCTGCCGAGTACGACAGACGTCGTCGACCTCTACTGTTTCTTTCCGTATCTGCTTCTTCTTGTCCGCGTCCCCGTCGTCTTGCTACAAGAGCTTAAGGTAGGCTTTGGCTTCGGTCAGCTGAGGGAAAAGCTGCTCCTCGGCCTGAAACTCACGGGAGTGAATGCAGCGTCGGCCGGCTTTGACGCGGACGGGATGCTTCAGGTGCAGCATCTCGTGGTAGAGCAGGTATTCAATGGCGCAGCGCGGCGTGTCGGGCCGGTCGAAGACGCGGCTGACCACGATGGTATTGTGCGCAGCGTCGTAGTGGCCCAGCATGCGGCGTGCGGCGTGGGCGGACCAGGTGAGCGTGGGCCGTCCGAGCAGGCCGTGGAAAAAGCGCAGATTGAGCGTTTCGAAGACCTCGTGGAGGTCGTACCGTGCTCCGACCGGGGTGGAGATCCGCTTTCGTCCACGCATATTTCGGATGCGCTCGGCCTGATGGGCTACCGGCTCCGAGGAAACGTACCGGCGATAGCGATCGGCATGGGTGGGCAGAATGGCTTTACGGTAGAGCTTGGCCAGCAGAATGTGCGCAATGGCGCGGTGAATGGGTTCGGGCGAGGGCTCGAGCAGATCAGACAGACGGACGTGCAGGACGCCTTCGCGCAGGCGAATGGTGGTGTTGAGCGAGGTGAAGCGGCGAAAGCGCACGTCGAAGCCGGGCATGGGCGCGCGCGGCCTCAGTTCGCGATATTCCTGCTCGAAGATGGGAATGAGGGCGGCGGACACGGCCTTTTCAGCCTAACGCGGGACGCTGCGGAAAAAAAGGTACCAGCCGGATGCGGCTAGTCGCGTCCGTAGCCGCCGGCGGGCCTGGGCTTGTCGGGCGGATGCGCCAGGAACCAGGACTTCTGGTCGTCAATCAGCTTTGCGACATCCTCGTGCAGGTCCGTGACGGCCTGCAGGGCGAGCTTCCGCACGACGTTGTACGCCTCGTTGTCCGCAGGAGTTTTCAACTCGGTCTGCCATCGGTCGGTGGCGGCGAGCAGCTTGGGAAGCACCTTGCGAACGTCTCGGTGGCGGCTTCCGTAGTCGTCGAGATTGTCTTCGAGATCATCGGCGATCGAGGTGAACTGCTCCATGCGGTCGTGAATGTCGAGCTCGCGGCCGGCGTGGCGGCGTCCTGTGGTGAGGGTTTCGATACCCCGGGCGCGCTCATCGAGGAAGTCGGCGAAGAGCTGCACGCGCTCGGGGTAAAGGGGAGCGGCTTCACGGAGCTTCTCGATCTCGGCGTTCGTCAGGGCCGGTACACGCTCCTGGGCGAGAGTCGCCGAAGCGAGCAGCAACAGCGCGAACAGTGCGGGAAGCCGCTTCATAGCCGGTGCTAGTGCGCGAAGACTTGGGCGAGGATCTCCTCGTTAACCTTGTTGACCTGCTTCAAAGTCGCCTGCACCGCGGCCTTATCCTCGGCGGAGACGGAGTGGGCCAGTTCGCCCAGCTTGTGGGTCGTCTCGTGCATCAGCATTTCGGAATTCTTAAGCCGCTTCGAGTCTCGGCTCAGGTCGGCATGGATCAGGTCCGCGTAGTGCTGCACGTGCTGCAAGGCAAGGTTCCCGTGATCCAGGTCGCCGGCGGCGATCTGCTGCCCGGCGAGCTCGGTGTAGAGATGCGCGAGCTCCGCGTACAGGAAGGAGCGTTCGCGCTGATCGGCCCCCGCGGCTTTCTGCTCAAGCTGAACCAGGGTAGCGGCGTCCGGCACAAGCTCCGGAGAGGAGGCGCGGGCCGACGCGGTGAAGGATAGGAAGACAACGGAGGCGAGGACTAGGATACGCATGGGTTCACCCCTGTGGGGACACTGCTGGCTGTGAACTTACTTCGTGTGTTCCAGGTCGACCAGGCGATGACGCGCTTCGAACTCCTGGTCGGGAAGGCTTCCGTTTGCTGCGGCGAGAAACTCTTTGTACGCCTGCTGGGCTTGCCGGGTGTGGTGGAGCTTGTCCTGAGCGATCGCCGCCAGGAAAAGCGTGGAAGGCGTTGGTGGCAAGACTGTAGCACGCACCGCGAGCGCTTGCAAGGAGGCCGCGGGATCGTTGTTTTCAGACGCCGCAAAGGCCAGCGCACCGGCAGCCTGGCCGAGCGAATCTTTCGCCAGGCCGGCCGGCTGCGCGAGCACCCGGGTCAGCAGTGTCTGGGCGTCGGTATAGCGCTTCAGATGAATCAAGGCGTCGGCTCGGTCGAGCAGCAGCGTGCTGTCCTGCGGAGCTTTTGCGGACAGCCCGGCGTAAGACTGCTCGGCGGCTCCGTAATTCCCGGTCGCCGCGTTCAGGTCCGCGAAAAGACGCGTGATGTCCAGGTCGTCCGGATGCGCGGCATGCAAAGGCGCCACGACGGGCAGGGCGTCGGCTGGTTTATCCTGCGCGATAAGTAGACTCGCAAGCTGCACGCCCAGCGCCGGATCGCTGGGGTTCACGGCCAGGGCGGAGCGAAGCAAAGGCTCGGCCTCGGCCGGGCGCTTTTGCGCGATCAGCAGGTGAGCGAGCGCTGCGGTGCTCTGCGGGTCGTTGGGATGCGCGCTCAGCAATCGGCGGTAGGCTGCTTCGGCTGCGGGAGCTCCGTTCCCGGCGGAGGCGGCCAACTCCGCGGCAAGCAGAGTATCGTCCGGAGTTTCGGGAGAAAGCTTCAGGGCGGCGAGCAGCTCGTCGCGCGCGTCCGCAGGCCGGTCTTTCTGGTCAATGCGGGCCAGCGTGCGATACGCCCGGGCGCGCAGAGCGGGGTCGGTTCCGGCTTCGGGCAGGGTCAGGGCGGCGGCGAGCTCCTCGCGCGACTCCGGCAGGTGCCCGTTGCGGGCCAGCAAAAGCGCAAGCGCCAGGCGCGGTTCGAAGAAAGCAGGATCATCCGCCTTGGCGTTGCGATAGCTCGTTTCGGCGCCCGCGGTCTGGTCGAGTGCATCTTCGGCCGCGCCCAGATCGTAGAGCAGATGGGCGTCTTTAGGGTTTTCGGCGGCCAGCGGGGTGAGCAGCGCAACGGCCTTAGGGTAGTCGTGCGCGTCCATCGCCGCGTTGGCCGCGGTGCACTGCGCCGTCTGCGGATTGGCCGCGGTGTGGGTTGTCGTGTCGAAGTCTTGCGCACGCAGCATGGGGGCCAGCAGCAACAACGTCCACAGCGCGAGAATGTGCCGGAGCGAAAATGCAACAGCGGATCCTCCGCCCTGCGGCGAAGGATGCCAGGCGTCTGGGTGCATCTGGCTCGGAGTAGAAGTCCGGTTCATGCGCGTTCCAACACCGGCGCAAGCCACTGTCCGGTGTGGCTTGCGGGGTTGGCGGCGATCTCCTCCGGGGTGCCCTCGGCGACCAGCTGTCCTCCGCCCGAGCCGCCCTCCGGACCCATGTCGACGACCCAGTCCGCACTCTTGATCACGTCCAGATTGTGCTCGATGACCAGAAGTGAGCCTCCTCCTTCGATCAGCTTGCGGAAAGCCGCGAGCAGCTTCGCGACATCATCGAAGTGCAGCCCGGTGGTGGGCTCGTCGAGGATGTAGAGCGTGCGGCTGCGGGCCTTGCTGGCGGTATCGTTGCCGGTGGCCCGATTGGTGATGGAACGTGCGGTAGCCAGGTGGCTGGCAAGCTTGACGCGTTGCGCTTCGCCGCCGGAAAGCGTGGTCGCGGACTGGCCGAGACGTACATAGCCTAGGCCTACTTCGTCGAGCACAAACAGCTTGTCGACGATCCTGGGGTGGCCGGCGAAGTAGACGAGCGCCTCCCTCACGGTCATGTTCAGCACGTCGTAGATACTCTTGCCCTTGTATTTCACCTCCAGAATGGACGCTTTATAGCGGGTTCCGTTGCACTCCTCGCAGGGCAGCTCGATATCGGCGAGGAACTGCATCTCGACCGTTACGGTGCCGTCTCCTTCGCAGGTGTCGCATCGTCCGCCGGGTACGTTGAAGGAAAATGAGCCCGCGCTCAGGTTCTTGCGCTTTGCGTCCGGCTGCGAGGCAAACAGCGCCCGAACGTCGTCAAACGCCTTGATATAGGTCACGGGGTTAGAGCGAGGCGTGCGTCCGATCGGCGACTGGTCCACCAGCACGACCTCATTGAGGTATTGCGCGCCGGAAAGCGAACGATACAGCCCGGCGGATTCGGACGATCCGGCCTCCCCAAGCGCCTGCTGAAGCGCCCGGTACAGCACCTGGTGGACGATGGTCGATTTGCCCGAGCCGGACACGCCCGTGACGCAGCAGAGCAGCCCGAGCGGAATCTCAAAGTCGACCCCGCGCAGGTTGTGGATGCGTGCGCCGGTGAGCTTCAGGCGCTCGCGTCCGGGTTCACGTCGGACCTTGGGCACCGGGATCGTTGCGCGTCCGGAAAGGTACCGTCCGGTAATGGAGGCCGGATTTGCCATCACCTCCGAGACGGTTCCGGCGGCGAGCAGATGGCCTCCCAGTTCGCCGGCTCCTGGGCCCAGGTCAAGCAGGTAGTCGGCCGCGCGGATCACATCTGGATCGTGCTCAACGACCAGGATCGTGTTGCCCAGGTTGCGCAGCTCTTCCATGATGTGGATCAGACGGGCCGTGTCGCGGGTATGCAGGCCAATTGAGGGCTCATCGAGCACATACAGCGCGCCCACCAGCCGGGAGCCGAGCGAGGTAGCCAGCTGGATGCGCTGCGACTCGCCGCCGGACAGCGTGGAGGAGAGCCGGTCGAGCGTCAGGTAATCGAGTCCGACCTGCTCAAGAAATTGCGTACGCTGCCGCACCTCTTCGAGCACCTTGCCGGCGATCTCCATCTGCGCCGGGCTCAGGCTGAGCGAATCGAAGAACTGCGTGGCGGAGGTGATGGTCAGGGCGGAAACTTCGGCAATATGCTTACCCTGGAGCAGGACCGCCCGGGCCTCGGCGCGGAGGCGGGTTCCGCGGCAATCCGGGCAAAGTGCGTAGCCACGAAACTTGGACAGAAAAACGCGGACGTGCAGTTTGTACTTCTTGGTATCGAGCTCGCGGAAGAAGCCGCGAATGCCGGAAAAGCCCGGGCCGCCGTCCTCGATAAAGTGCTGCTGCGTCTCGGTCAGGTCGTACCAGGGCACGTTGGCCGGGATGCCGGCGGTGCGGGCGGCGCGCATCATCTCGCCATGGTGCGGGCGGTATTTGCCGCTGGCCCATGGCGCGATGGCGTCGCCGGCGAGCGTCTTCGACCGGTCCGGGATAATCAGGTTCGGATCGAAGTCGATCGTGTTGCCGAAGCCCTGGCAGCGCGGGCAGGCACCGAACGGATTGTTGAAGGAAAACAGCCGAGGCTCGGGCTCGCGGTAAGCCCGATGGCAGGTGGTGCACTCAAAGGCGGAGGAGTACCGGAGCATCTGCGCCGGGGAACTGTCGCGCGGAACAGTGTGAAAGCGGATTTCACCGGACTCGCGGAAGCCGGTCTCGATGGCATCGACCAGGCGCGAGCGGATGTCGGGTGAAAGCGCCAGGCGGTCGATGAGCACAAAAATCGGCTCGCGAAAATCGAGCTCCAGAAGCGACTCGGGCGTGGAAAACTCGACCGTGTTGCCGTTCTGAAAAAGCCGGTTATACCCTCGCCGGCGAAGCTCCAGCAGACGCTCGCGCAGCGGGTCGGTCAGGACCAGGGTTGGGTCCGGCGCAGAGGCCTTTGCGGCCTTTTTCGCGGACTTCTTTGCCGGCTTCGGCTTCGGCGGCGCGGCGGGCTGGTCGGTGCTTGCGCCTTGCAGCGGCTCCAGCCGGACCTCTGCGCGTTCGATGGGAAAAAGCGCCAGCGTGCGCGTTCCTTCCGGCATCGCAAACAGCGCGTTTACAATCTCGTCGACCGTATCTCGCTGCACCACGCCGCCGCAGTGCAGGCAGGTCACGGTGCCGCAGCGAGCGTACAGCAGCCGGAGGTAGTCGTAAATTTCGGTTGCCGTGGCGACGGTCGAACGCGGATTCCGCGTCTGGTTCTTCTGCTTGATCGCGATGGCCGGCGCGAGCCCGTCCATGTGGTCGACGTCCGGCTTCTCGATCCGTTCGAGGAACTGCCGCGCATACGCCGAAAGCGACTCGACATAGCGTCGCTGGCCTTCTGCATAGACTGTATCGAACGCAAGCGAACTCTTGCCCGAACCCGACACGCCCGACACCACCGTCAGCGCGTTATGCGGGATGTCAACATCGATGCCCTTAAGGTTATGGGTGCGTGCGCCGCGGATAGTGATCTGGTGGTTTGCGTCCGGTGCCGGAGGCGCGACGGCTTCGTGCGGTGCTTCTAAAGTGTCCACACTCCATTGTATCGGGGGAGCGCGGCAGGCGATACATGCAGGGTTATCCGGCTTCCTCCGGCTGGTTGCGGAAGATCTCCAGCAGAAGCAGGCAGGCACCGATCACAATAGCCGAGTCCGCAACGTTGAAGTCCGGCCAATGATAGTGGTAGATCCGAACCTCCAGGAAGTCGATCACGTAGGAATACTTTATGCGGTCATACAGGTTTCCCAGCGCGCCGCCCAGGATCAGCGCCAGGGCGACCCCGGTGCTCGAAAGCGGATGGCCGACGCGCCAGATCATGCCGAAGACCACGACAACGGCGATGCAGGAGAACGCGATCAGGCTGTTGCGCACCGCAGCCGGCGAGAGCGATTCGGCAAACAGCGAAAACGCCGCACCCGTATTAAGCACATGCGACAGGCGAAAGACGTTCGGGATCACCGGGATCGTATGGCCGGAGAGCAGGTGCGCGACGATCCAATCTTTGGATAAGCGGTCGAGCACGATCACCAGCGCGGAGATCAGCAGCAGCATCAAACGTGCGTCACGGGAGCGGTTCGTCACTCGGCCACCTCCGCGACTGCAGCATACGGAGCAAAGTCGAGCGCGTGCAGAGCTTCGGCGCAGCGCAGGCATACCGTGGGATAGTCGGGGTCGGCACCGACCTCGGGCACGTAGCGCCAGCAGCGCTCGCATTTGGGCGCAGGCGAGCGTGTGGCCTGGATTGCAAAGACGGCTCCGTCCACCAGTTCGACGGTAGAGACGTTGAACAACTCCGGCAGGGCAGCCTTGTACAGGTGCAGGATAAAGTCAGGCTGGCAGGTAATCCGCACATGCGCCTCAAGTGACTTTCCGATCACCTTCGCTGCGCGAAGCACCTCAAGCTCGGCCAGCACCTCCGCGCGTACTCCCAGCAGCGCGCCCCAGTCGAGTTCGATCAAACGCTTGTTACCCGGAACGATGTCCGCCATGTCCGGAAACAGGGCCAGATGAACGCTGGACTCACGGCCTATGACGGGCGGAAGCTGTTCCCATACCTCGTCCGCGGTAAAGGACAAGATGGGCGCGGTCAGGCGCGTCAGAGTCTCCGCGATGCGCCAGAGCGCCGTCTGGCCAGACCGCCTGGCCCTTGCCTTCGGTGCGAAGGTGTACAGGCGATCCTTGAGGACATCCAGGTAAACTGCTGAAAGATCGGTGTTTACGAACTCGTTCAAAGCCTGGTAGGCACGATGGAACTCAAAGTCGTCAAAGCTCTTGCGGAGCTTCGCGTCCAATTGGGCAGTGCGGGTCAGGATGTACTGGTCAAGCGGCTCCATCTCCGCGAAGGGGACGGCGTCGGTCGCCGGCGTGAAGTCGTGGAGGTTGCCGAGCAGAAAGCGCAGCGTGTTGCGGAGCTTGCGGTAGTTGTCGCCGACCCGTGCCATCAGGTTCTCGCTGGCAGCGACATCCTCGCGAAAGTCGACCGAAGCGACCCAGAGCCGGATGATCTCGGCTCCCAGCCGCTTGGCGACATCGACCGGGTCGACGCCATTGCCGAGCGACTTGGAAAACGCGCGCCCGTCCTCGTCAAGCGTCCAGCCATGGGTGGCAACGTTGCGGTAGGGAGCGACGCCGCGGAGCGCGACCGAGGTGAGGAGCGAGGAATGGAACCAGCCGCGATGCTGATCGCCACCCTCCATGTAGAGATCGGCTGGAAAACGGAGTTCGGGACGCGCGTCGAGCACGGCGTGCCAGGACGAGCCCGACTCGAACCATACGTCGAGAATGTCCATCTCTTTGCGGAACTCGGCGGGATCCGCGTTGCCGCAGGAGCCGCACGTGGTGCCGGAAGGGAGCATTTGCGCCGCGGTCCGGGTGTACCAGGCATCGGCCGACTCCCGGCGGAACAGCTCGATAACGGATGCGTTCACGGCGAGCTCGTTCAGGGCCGAGCCGCACCGTTCACACAGAAACACCGCGATGGGCACGCCCCAGATGCGCTGGCGCGAGATGCACCAGTCCGGCCGGGTCGCGATCATATTGGAGATGCGCTCCTCGCCCCAGCCCGGGTCCCATTGCACCCGCTTGATCTCTTCAAGCGCACGCTGTCGCAGGGTGGAGGTATGGTCGGTGGGAGCGTTTGCGTTCAGGGTCAGGGGCGCGTCGGCGTTGTTGGCGGTCGCAGCGCGGTCGTGCGGAACGGGGTCGGTACGGGGCCGCTCGGAGTCGGCAAGCGGCAGGTCCGCGGCCTCCGCTGCTTCCACGTCCAGGATCTCCGCGGCCAGGGCGGCCTCGCTCGCGGGCGCCGGCATCGAGGTCTCCATCGAGATGAACCACTGCTCGGTGGCGCGGACGATGACCGGGTTGTGGCATCGCCAGCAGTGCGGGTAGGAGTGCTCGAAGTGCTTCGCCGCCAGCAGGGCTCCGCGCGCGCGCAGCAGCTCGGTGATCGGCGCATTCGACTGGAAGACAGTGAGGTTCTCAAACGGTTCGGGTTGACCATCCGAAGATAGGGGCAGGTTTCGCTGACGGCCGGCGTTGTCGACGTACTGGATCTCCGGCAGCCCATACCGCTTGCCTGTGTAGAAGTCGTCCACCCCATGAGCAGGCGCGGTGTGGACCGCGCCCGTGCCCTGGTCGGCGGTAACGTAGTCCGCGGTGACGCCGAGGATCGTGCGGTCGAAGAATGGATGCGCAAAGGTCGTGCCCTCAAGCCGAACGCCGTTGAAGCGGGCAAGCGGCTCGGGTGTGGGCGTAAGTCCGCAGGCCTGCTCCACGGCCGCGCGCAGGACACCCGCGACCAGGTAAACCGTGCCATCCGTGTCGAGCGCCACGTACTCCAGTTCGGGGTTGAAGGCGACCGCCTGGCTCGCGGGCAGCGTCCACGGGGTCGTCGTCCAGATGATCGTGTAAACATTCCGCCCGGCCAGCGCGGGATGGATCAGCGCGGGATCGCTGGTCAGCTTGTAGCGGACATAGACCGACGGTGACGTGTGCTGTTCGTACTCAACCTCGGCCTCGGCCAGTGCGGTCTGGTCGTGGATGCACCAGAAGACCGGCTTGAGGCCCTTGTACACGAAGCCCTGCTCATAAAAGCCGTAAAAAGTTTCGAGGATTGCCGCCTCATACGGGTACGACATGGTCAGGTAGGGGTCGTCCCACTCGCCAAAGACGCCGATGCGCTGAAACTGCTGCCTCTGCAGGTCGACGTACTTCTGGGCGTACTCGCGGCAGGCGCGGCGCACGCTGGTCGCGGGCATTTCGAGCTTCTTGCGGCCCAGCTGCTCGTCCACCTTGATTTCGATCGGCAGCCCGTGGCAGTCCCAACCCGGAACGTACGGCGCGTCAAACCCGGCCATGGTCTTGGTCTTGACGACGAAATCCTTGATGCACTTGTTCAGCGCATGGCCCAGGTGAATGGCTCCGTTGGCGTACGGAGGCCCATCGTGCAGGATGTACTTCGGCGAGCCGGCGCGCGCGGCGCGGATCTGTCCATAAAGCCCGGCCTGCTGCCACGCGGCTAGGCGTGCGGGCTCATTCTGCGGCAGGTTCGCCTTCATCGGGAAGGCGGTTTTTGGCAGGTTCAGTGTGTCCTTAAGGCTTTTCGGCTGTGCTGCGTCCGGCATCGTGCTCCTTGCTGTGTCGCGGAAGAAAGGCGTGCGGAAAAGCCAGCGCACCTCAATCCCGCGAAAGTTCTATTGTAGCCGGGCGCCTCGATGGAGCGAAGCGGAAGGGAATCGCAAACAGCATGAGACCTCCGGGGCCCTCTGCGCGTCCAATCCTTTGAATACGGGTTCGCGTTAACATAAGGTGGTACTCACAGCCGGCCTTCCGTGTCGGCACAGCTCACCCGGGTCGCCGGGTGAAGGGGTGAACAGGACTTATGCCTGAAACGATGCAGATGCCGCCAGAGCGCGAAACCAGCAGCCATGAGACCGAGGGGCTTGGCATCTCGAGCTACGGAGACGTAAAGGTCCACACCACGGCCGCTCCCTACGTGCCTCCTGTGCTGCAGATGCATGCCGATCCGTCGGATGAGCAGCCGGTTTTTGGCTCGCTGGGCCGGATGAACGTGAAACGCGACCCGAAATCGACGGCGATCGCGATTATCCTGCACGTTCTCGTCATCGCGCTGATCTTTTTCCTGGTCGCGCGCAAGGTCGGATTGATTTCTCCGCCGAAGCCGGTTGAAAACATCACACTGCTCGAGCCTCCTCCGCCTCCGCCGAAGGCGCCGCCCAAGGCGATCACCATGGGCGGCGGCGGCGGGCAGAAGGGTCCGACGCCGGTTACGAAGGGCAACCCGCCCAAGTTCGCGCCTACCCAGCTCAATCCGCCCAAGGCGCCTCCCCTCGAGCAGCCCAAAATCAATGTTCCGGTTACGGTTGACGTGCAAACCGACCTGAAGATGGCCAAAAGCAACGTGCCGCAGATCGGCATGCCGAACTCCCCGCTGGTCGGCCTGAGCATGGGCAACGGCAAAGGCACAGGGCTAGGTTCCGGCAACGGCGCAGGCCTCGGCGCAGGTTCGGGTGGAAACACCGGCGGAGGCGTCCGGCGGATCGGCGGCGGAGTCAGTGCGCCCGTCGTGCTGTATCAGCCGGAGCCGGAGTTCTCGGAAGAAGCGCGCAAGGCCAAGGTCGCCGGCAACGTGCTGGTCTATCTCCAGGTCGATGAGCAGGGACGTCCGCAGCATGTACACGTGGTTCGCGGCATCGGTATGGGCCTGGACGAAAAGGCGGTCGAGGCCGTAAAGCGCTACAAGTTCAAGCCGGCCATGGAAAACGGTCGCCCGGTCACGGTCGAGTTGCAGATCGACGTCAACTTTCAGATCTTCTAAGCTTCAGCCAATTAAGGTAGGCCAGGCCCGGGACTCGATCGAGACCCGGGCCTTGCTTTGCATCCGTGCCGGCGGCGTGTCACGCAATCTGAACCAGCGCGCCGTGGTTCGGCCGCAGGACCGGCTGCGGTCCCCGGCGCACCGGTTCCGCAACCCGCGCATGCCCGACGTCGAAGCGATCAATCTGCGCTTCCAGCGTTTCCGCGGTAGCGCGCAGGCATTCGATACTGGTCGCCGTGGTCGCCATCTCCTTGAGATTGTCGTTCGAAAGCGAATAGATCGAATCCAGCGAGGCGCTCGACTGGTCGGCCGCAACCGCCTGCTGCGAGGCGGCAATCGCAATCTGCGCGATCATCCGGTCCACCCGCTCCGCCATGCCGATAATGCGTTCGAGCGCCTCGCCCGCCTGGTTGGTGGTAACCACGCCCTGCTGCGCCACGGCCGTGCCGGTTCCCATGCTGGCGATCGCGGTGCGCGTACGCTCCTGGATTTCGGCGACCATTACGCCGATCTCGCCGTTGGCCCGGCTTGTCGATTCCGCCAGGCGCCGAACCTCCCCGGCGACCACCGCGAAGCCCCGTCCCTGTTCACCGGCGCGCGCGGCCTCGATCGCGGCGTTCAGCGCCAGCAGGTTCGTCTTCCGAGCGATGTCGTCGATCACGGTGACGATCTGCGAGACACGGCGCGAATCTTCCCCGAGCAGACTGACAGTCGCGCCGGTTTCGGAGACGGCATCGGCAATCTCCTGCATGGAGCGCAGCATCGTCTTCACGATCGTGCCGCCGTCCCGTGCCGTCTGTGCGGCGGCCCGTGCGGTCTCCGCCGCGGACTGGGTGTGGCGGCTCACCTCGGCGATCGACGCCGACATCTCCTGCAGTGCCGTCGCGGCCTGCTGGGTTTGCTGGCTCTGCTGGTCCATGCGGCGGTGCATACCGTCGGACGCGGTCTGCATCGAGACGGCGGAACCGCTCAAGGATCCGACCGTGTCGGCCACGGTGCCGATCAAGCCTGCCAGCGAGTGCTGCATCCGGTTGGTCGCCTCCGCCAGCAGTGCGATCTGGTCGCGGCTGGCCAGGGCAAGAGGTTTGCCGGTCAGGTCGCCGGCTGCAATGCAGTTGGCGCGTTCGACGATCTGCCCGATCGATCGCTTAAGATAGCGCGCGAGCAGAAGCGACATGAACGTGATCACAACCACAGACAGGGCGAACCCGATCCAGATTCCATACAGCGTGTGACGGTTGTTCGCCTCGATGATCGCACCTTCCCCCTCGGCCTCTTTCCGTTGGGTGTCGACAATAGTCTGGCTCAGGTGGGCAAGCGTGAGCTCGTCCTGCGAGATGTCGCGGTCCAGCACCACACGCGCCTGCAGGCGGTCCTCCGCGCGTGGCGACCCGCTCAGGGAAAGCGCCTGCAACTCCAGGGCGTCGAGCTTAAGCAGAAGCCCGCGCAACTTCTGAAGTTCTTCCTGCTGCTGGACAGAGCGTGACGGATTCTCGGCCTCGGCACGGTCCAGCAGCGCGACGGCGTCGCTCATGTGCTTTTGCTGCTCCGTGCGGAACTGGATGGTTGCGCGGCCTCCGAGGAACAGTACGTTGCGCGCGACAGATTGGACCCCTTCAGTAGACGAACGGCGCACTTCGTGGATGTCCAGCATAAGCGGAATGCGGTTGACAATGAGCGCCTTGGACAGGGTGTTGGTGCTCTGGATCCGGATGTGTACCGCGATCGCGCAGGCGACCAATGAAAGCAGCAGACCCCAGGTAAACAGGCCCAGCTTGGTTTCCAGTTTCATTTCCACGGCCATCGTATTCCGCCTCGCGAGCTTCCGTTCCACTTATCGGCGGGATCCAGAGGCGACTTGAGGGGAACCGTTCAGGCAAGCTTCAGCGAGGCACCGGGAGCTCAGCCTCATGACTTTCTAGCTGACGGCTTTCCATACCCTGAACCTCGAACTCCCTGCCCTCAACCTCCCTGAAGGTCAGGTTGTCCGCCGGGCTTCGGGTTTGCTCTTTCCAGGCCAGAAACAACTTTCCGTAGCTTTCCGTGATGCAGTCCCCAGGACTCACGCCCAGTTCGCGCAGGGTCCGGTCGATCCAGCGCGTCGGGCCTTCGAGCTCGACGTAGGTGCCGATCGGCGTCTCGTCGACGACGAGATGCGCCCCGGGCTCGTCCGGGTGGGAATATTCGGTCCGAAATTTCTCGTAGTGAAAAACAGGTCCGTAGCCAATACGGATGAAGATCTCGGCCAGCGCCGGCCCGTCGGCCACGGCCGACTCGGTTTCGATCCGGACCTTATATGGGGAGTGCGTGTCCTCCTGGTCAGGATGGCGCTTGTGGGTCACCGTCGCGAGCGGACCGTAGTGACGCACGCGGAGCAACTGGCCGGAGCTCCTGAGATCGCGCGCCGGCGTATCGTACAGCGTGTTTCGCTCAAAAGTGCGCGGCGTGTCGAGGAGGAATCCCGCGACGTCGAGCGATCGGAGAAGCGCGGGGAGATTGCGGACGGGGAACTTGAGCTCGATCTCGGCGTTCTGCATGGGTTGCAGTATACGGGTTCGCACCGGCCGCCTCCTGAGGATTACCGGTGCGCAACTATGATAGAGCGATGAAGACGGAGCGGCTGAGGGCGGATCGATCGGAGGACGTGGCGCGTGCCGCGGAGATCCTGCGCGGTGGCGGGCTGGTCGCGTTTCCGACGGAAACCGTCTACGGACTCGGAGCCAATGCGTTGTCGGCTGAGTCGGTGGCGGACATCTTTGCCGCCAAAGACCGGCCGGCGTGGGATCCTTTGATCGTTCATGTGGAGTCGATCAAAGCCGTGCGGCGCGTTGCTCTGCTTGCGGGTCGCTCGCGGGAGCTGGCGGAACGGTTCTGGCCAGGACCGCTGACGCTTCTGCTTCCGCGCGCGGCGGCGGTTCCGGATGCCGTCACGGCTGGCCGATCGCTGGTTGGGGTTCGCGTCCCGGCGCACCCGGTGGCTCGGAGGATAATTCAGCTGGCCGGGGTTCCGCTTGCCGCGCCGAGTGCGAACCGGTTCGGCCACACCAGCCCAACCACCGCGCAGCATGTGCTCGACGACCTGGACGGACGGATTGACGCGGTGCTCGACGGCGGACCGGCGGAGGTTGGGGTGGAGTCGACCGTGGCTCACGCGGCCGATGACGGTGCGATCATGGTGTACCGCGCCGGCGGCGTGGACTTGAATTCCTACGATCCGGTGCTTTGGAGGGATGCGGAGCATTCCGGCGCTCCGGAAAGCCTTCCCTCTCCGGGCGTCGGGATGCGGCACTACGCTCCGCGAGCCCGGCTTGAGTTGGTGGGCTTCGGCTCGGCAGCGCTGTCGAGGCGCCGAACTCCGCTGGAGTCGAGTCTGGTTGCGGTTGTGGATGAGGCGGTGAGCGCCGGAAGGGTCGGTGTGATGCTGCCGGACGGATGGGATCGCGGCGTGGCCGAGGAGGTGTTTCGCTGGGGTCCCTGGAGAGATGCGCAGGTACTGGCGCGTCGCGTGTTCGCCGGCCTGCGAGCCCTGGACGATGCTGGAGTTGCGGTGATCGTCTGTCCGGTTCCGGAGATGGACGGGCTCGGCGAGGCACTGCGGGACCGGCTCGGCAAGGCGGCTCGGGTGCGCTAAACATCTCTGGCTTGTAGTTATCGGGTCAGTTCTGGGTTTCCAAGTCGACAAGTTTTCGCGTCAGGAATGGTCGGCCAGCGATTCGGCGAAGCTGTCGAGCGAGAGATTGCGGAGCAGATTGCGGCGCATACCGGAGTTGACCTGATCCAGGCCGCGACTGGCGTTTTCCAGCCAGGTGAAGGAGATGCAGGAGGAGATCCTGTCGAGCTCGGCGCGCAGATCGACGTTGCGCAGCAGCTCGGGATTTCCGGACTGGAGCAGAAGCAGATCTTCGAGCAGCAAGCCGAGCGTGCGTAGGAGCGAGGAGGTTTTCAGCTGACCTTCGGCTCCGGCGCGGTAGGTTTCCGTCATCTTAAAAAGCACGGTGTGGTCGGGGTCGGCTGTGGCCGAGCGCAGGAGCAGCAACGCATCGGCGCGGGCGGCGGTGTATTGCTCGAGGTCGAAGCCCAGGGCGCGTCCGGCAGCACCCTGAGCCAGTCGGGCGATCAGGGCGCGGTGTTTCGGGGACCAGTCCGGACGGCGGTCGCTGAGGAGCATCTCGAGTTCTTCGACCGGAAGCGCACCGAGCCGGACCGTGGCACAGCGGGAGCGGATCGTCGGCAGAAGCTCGCCGGGGTTTTCTGCGCACAGGATCAGGTGCGCATAGCTGGGTGGCTCTTCGAGCAGCTTGAGGAGGGAGTTGGCCGCCTCCTTCATGAAGCTCGCGGCGGTGAAAAGGAAGATCTTGCGCGGAGCTTCGGACGGTAGATACTGCGCCCGCTGAATTGCGGTGCGGACCTGGCCGAGCTTGATGAGCAGCTGCGGCGGATCGGGTGGGATGATAAGGACGTCCGGGTGCTGCTGGATAAGAACGCGGGTCTCCTTCTTGTCGGTCTCGCGAAGGTCCTCGCGGGAGGCCACTGCGGCTTCCACCAGCGGCTGGAGGTCCGCGGCGGATGCAATCCGGGTGCAGTTCGAACAGACTCCGCAGAAGGAGGCGAGCGACTGTCCCGGACGGTCGGCGGTGCCGGACCAGAGCTCGCGCGGCTGGCGCTCGCACTCGATTGCCATCGAAAGCATAAGCGCGAGGGTGTACTTGCCGGCACCCTGCGGGCCGGCGAGGATGAGCGAGTTCGGGAACCGGCCGGCGGCGATGGCCACGCGCAGGGACTCGACCGCGGGGGTGTTGCCGAGGAACTCGTGGAAGGTGGCGGGCAAGAGCATGTGTGCGGCTTCCATCATACGGTCTGGCTCCGGAGTTGCCGGCTCCAGGCGCGGAAGCCGAGCGAGGACATGACGAGATAGAAGAGGTAGAGCGCCGCCAGAATGTGCAATCCTTTCAGGTTGTAAACGATGATGGAGATGACGTTGGCTCCGATCCACCAGATCCAGTTTTCGACCCGGCGCCAGGTGAGCAGGAGTTGAGCGACGACGCTCGCGGAGGCTACGGCCGCGTCCGAGAATGGAAAGGCTGCGTGGGCGTAGCGCCGCATGACGAGACCGAGCAGGATGGCTCCGGTGGCGGTCGCCGCGAGGGCGAGGAGAAGATCTCGCGGGGTAGAGCGGGCCACGATGACCTCTCCGTCCGGCTCGCGGTGGCGCAGCCAGGCGGCCCAGCCGATGACCTGGACGACGATAAAGAAGAGTTGCAGCAGGGTGTCGGAGAAGAGTTGCGTGTGAAAGAAAACGTAAGCGAGCAGCGTTACCGACACGATCCCTGCGGGATAGTTCCAGATGCTGCGGCGTACCAGCAGGACGATGTTGGCGATGCCGAAGAAGGTTCCGAGGGCCTCGAGCGGGGTGGTGAAGATCTCCTGCCGGAGAGCTACGGCCAGGTCGTGGAGGGTAGCGGTGTCGAGCATCGTCGCCCCCCCCCCCGGGGTGGATCTCGTTAGTAACTTATTTAGAATGAAGCATATACAAAATGTGGATCCGGCAAAATATTGATTCGACAAAGCTTACGGCAAAATATTGACAGAAAAGGACTTGCGGGCACGTTGCCGATCTGAGCAGGAACAGGTCATGGCGAAGACCGCTCCGGAGATTACGGCTAAATTAGATCGACGGACTGCTTTCTTCCCTGATTCCAATTATAGGCTTCGAGGGTACGGGAATGTGCCAAGCGGAAGTGCAATGCAATGTTGAAGTTATGGACTTTCGTGCTTGACAGTTTTCCACAGGTGGACTCGGCAGAATCGATGGGCCGGGCGAGCGGGGAGAACACGCGATGAACTTAGCGCAAAAGGCGCCAGGAGGGTGCTTAAAGCAGAAGAGAACCTAGAGCCGCAAAGGACGAGACTGCGCACCTGTCCGAAGATTTTCCATCGCGGCCTTTTGCGTTCTTTCTTCGTTATAGTGACTTTGATTAGAAGGGATGAGTCAGGATCTTGCCGGTTCCTTTGACGACTTTACCGGTGCCCTTGGCGGCTCCCTTGCCTACGTCGGCTCCGCCTTTGACGCCTCCCTTGCCGATGGCTGTGGCTCCCTTAATGGGGTGCAGGGTGACTACATTACCGGCACCTTTGCCTACTCCGGCCGCAGCGGTGCCTGCTCCTTTGGCGGCGCCCTTGCCGGCGTCGCCTGCTCCGCTTCCGTACTCGCCGACGGTGCTCTTGCCGCGGCCCTTTTGCGTTTGCTGGGTCTGCTGGGCCGGTTGGGTTTGCTGCGTGTTCTGCTGAGTCTGGGCCGATGCGAGGGAGGTGGCGGCCAGGAGGGCCGCGGTGAGAAGGTAGGGATGCAACTTCATGTGGTTCACTCCAGTCTTCCCGATTGGATGCTTTTCGATGCGGGCGGGTGGCAAGACAGGAAAGAGCGGAACGCGACGCTTGCGAAGAGACCTTGCTCAGTGCCCCTGAATTGAAGGATTCAGGTCTGGCGCTCGCGGCGTTCGGCCCGCATGTGAAGCGGGCCGGTGGGGCGGAGGGTAATTTTGGCCTGGGGGATGGGCGGGTTGGCGTCGGCATAGCAGAAACGGAAGCGCTGGGCCAGGGTTGCGATGGAAAAGACACCTTCCATCCAGGCGAAGGCTTCGCCAATGCACTGGCGGGAGCCTCCGCCGAAAGGGAAGTAGGTGTACTTATCGCGGGCGGCTTTGCGTTCCGGGGTGAAGCGGTCGGGGTCGAAGCGGAGTGGGTCCGGGAAGTACTCTTCCGTGCGGCTCATCATGTACTGCGAGAAGAAGAAGTGGGCTCCGGGCGGGATGCGGTAGGGGCCGAGGGTGACGGGGCGGGTGGACATGCGGCCCATGGCCCAGGCGGGGGGGAAGAGGCGCATGGATTCGGCGAAGACCTGCTCGGTGTAGCGGAGGGCGGGATAGTCGGCCAGGGTGGGGAGGCGCGCGGAACTGCCGGTGCCGAGGACGCCGTCGAGTTCCTCGTGCAGGCGGGCTTCGGCTTCGGGGTTCTGCGAGAGGAGATACCAGGTCCAGGTGAGGCCGTTGGCGACGGTCTCGTAGCCGGCGAGGAAGATGGTGAGGACCTCGTCGCGGACCTGGGCGTCGGTCATGCGGACGAACTCGCCGGTGGGTTTGCCGTCGTGGTCGAGAAGCTCGTCGCGGCTGGTGAGGAGCATGGAGAGGAGGTCGCCGCGGTCGGATTCGCGGCCTTCGCGCTCGGCGAGATCGATGCCGCGGCGATGCTCGGCGATGATGCGGTCGATGACCTGGTCGAGGCTGCGCTTGGCGCGGCGGAACTTCGTGATGCCCGGGATGGGAAGGTGCAGGAAGCTCTCGATGCGGGGGAAGGCGACGATGAAGTTGTAGAGGTCCATGATGGTGTTGACCTCGTCGTTGATGCGGCGGATGTCGTCGTCGACCTCGGTGTCGAAGAGGGTGCGGGCTACGATTTCGAGCGAGAGCGCCATGGAGGCTGCCGCGATGTCGAAGGACTCGCCGGGGGTGATGCGGTCGCGGGCGATGCATGCGGACTGGACGATTTCAGTCGCATAGGCGGCGATGCGCTGGCGATGGAAGGCGGGGGCGGCGATGCGTCGCTGGCGGAGGTGGAAGGGTTCCTCGGAGGTGATGAGGCCTTCGCCGAGGAGGATTTTCATCCGCTTGACGGTGCGCTCCTTGACGAAGGCTGAGCCCTGGGTGACGAGGATTTCCTTGATGTATTCGGGGGTGTTGACGAAGATGATGGGGGTTCCGAGGAACTGATAGTGGGCGATGTTGCCGTAGGTTTTGTGGAGGTGCTCGAAGAGGAGGATGGGGCTGCCGAGCTTGACCCATGGCTTGTGCGCGTTGAGGAGCAGGCCTCCCTTGAGGCCGGGAGGCATGTGCCAGTGCTCGGATTTTGCGCCGCGGATGGGGGGCATGGGTCAGGCTTTCGGCTCGACTGCACTCAGGCAGGGCTCGACGTGGGCGAGGATCTGGTTGGCAAGTTCGGGGATGGGGAGCTGATCGCGGAAAGGGTGGACGCGAGTGGGTTCGCGGGCGGCAATTACTTCATAGGCTGCATGGATGCGTGCGTAGAAGCTGTCGTCTTCGCGCTCAAAGCGGTTTTCGTCGGTTCCGTGCTCGCGGACGTGCTCGGTGTTGCGAGCGCGGGCGCGGGTGAGGGAGGCGGCGAGCGGGGGGAGAAGAAGGATGGTCAGGTCGGGCTGGAGATTGGCGCAGACGGCCTGGTGAACGGCGAGGACGGTGGCGGACCCGAGCTGGCGTCCTGCGCCCTGGTAGGCCTCGGAGGAGTCGGTGTAGCGATCGCAGAGGACGATGGCACCGGAGGCGAGGGCGGGAAGAATCACCTCGGCGATGGACTGGGCGCGGTCGGCGAACATAAGGGCGAGCTCGGCGTGGGGAGCAATGGAGCCGAGGGTGGCCTCGGAGCGACTGTCGAGCAGAATGGCTCGGATACGGTCGCCGAGGGCGGTGCCGCCGGGCTGGCGGAGGGTGACGACGTTGTAGCCGCGGGCGGTGAGGGTTTTGGCAAGGAGATGGAGCTGCGTGGTCTTGCCGGAGCCGTCCGGGCCTTCAAACGTGATGAATACTCCGGGAAGCACTGGAGTCGAGTTTAGCGCAGGGTTAGGTATGGCGCAGGCAGGGAGTGTGATGGAAGCAAGAACAAATGAAGATCGCTTCGGGATGACAACAAAGGGAAGTTATTTAGCAGAGAGGGAGGGGGTCCAGCGGACGCCGGAAGGCATGACGACTACGGTGAGCGACCCTTCCATGCCTTCGTGGAGGCTGGGCCCGTTTGCGTGCTGTTCGTGGTTGTGACTGTCTGTCCAGAGGAGCTTGAGGTCTCCGGAGCCGAGGATCTTAAAGCGATACTTGAAGTCCTGGCCGGGAGCGAGGGTCTGTGTGCCGAAGGAGGCGCTTGGGTAATCGAGTTCGACCAGGGTGATGGGGGCCGAGGTTTCGTTTCGAATGCTGGAGCTGACGTAGGCGGAGTGGCAGCCGGTGAAAAGCAGCGAGGCGGTCAGGACCAAGGCGGGGGTACGGCGCATGGTCCTAAGGATACAGGGTTATGCATTGCGGCGAAGTTTTGCGAGAAGCTCCGGGAGACGGTTGAAGAGGGCCACGGAGCGGAGCCACTGGCGGTTGTCAACCGCGGGGTAGCCGCTGACGATCCTGCCGGGGGCAACATCGTTGGGAATGCCGGACTGCGCGGTTGCGATGGCTCCGTCGCCTACGGTGCAGTGGCCGGCGACACCGACCTGGCCGGCGAGGGTGACGGCGCGTCCGATGACGGTGGATCCGGCGAGGCCGACCTGGGCGCACAGCAGGGTGTCCGGGCCAACGGTTGAGCCATGCCCGACCTGGACGAGGTTGTCGATTTTGGCTCCGCGGCCGATGCGGGTTTCACCGATGGAAGCCCTGTCGATGCAGGAGTTTGCCTGGACTTCGACGTCGTCCTCCAGGATGGCGGGGCCGGATTGCGGGATCTTGTGCCAGGCCGGGACGTCCGGGGAGTGGGTTGGTGCAAAGCCGAAGCCGTCCGCCCCGATCACGGCTCCATTTTGCAGGGTCACTCTGTCGCCGAGGCGACAATGCTCTCGGATGACCGCGTGAGAATGTACCGTAAGTTCTTTTCCTGCTGTCACTTGGGGGTAGATCACAACGTGTGGGTGTAACGTTGCGTTGTCTCCGATCGTGACATTTTCACCGATCACGACGTACGGGCCGATGCTTGGGCGGGCTCCGATGCGGGCTGTGGGGTGGATGACGGCCGTGGAATGGATGCCGGACGGCTGGGGTGGCGGTTGGTAGAAAAGCTCGATCGCGCGGGCGAAGGCGAGGTAAGGATTTTGAATGCGGAGGGTGGGGATGGCGGTTTCGGGGAAGCTGGGTTCAACGAGGATAGCGGAGGCGCGAGTGGTACGAGCGTGTGGGGTGTAGCGTTTGTTGGCGATGAAGGTGACCTGGCCAGGGGCGGCGCGCTCGATGCCGGCGATTCCGGTGATGGTCTCGTTGCCGGAGGAGCCTTGGAGAGAGGCGCCCAGGGTTTGGGCGAGCTCGAGCAGTGTCATAGGGGCGATTGTAGCGGAGCGGCGCGGTTCAGAACGGCTGCTTAACCAGAGATCATGGACCCGCAGATACCCGGGAACGACCTGGCGGTCGAGGTTTTGGCTACAACCTCCGAGCGGGAGGGCATGGTGAATGGTTTGGCTATTGTCGCACGGCGCGGTGAAGGAGCCGCGAAGAAATCTTCAATTTTCCATAGTCACAGGGTGGGCCGTGTGTTACATTTGGGTTTTGCGCCGGGTTGGCTGGGCTAAGCAAGTGATTGATTCTGAGTAGGTTAGAGTCAACCAGAAACCCGGACCGTGGAGTGTGAGCAGCGGTATGGCCGACTATATCTACCTGCTGGAACATCGTTTATCAGCGGCGCAGCGCGCGTCGATCACGTTGCTGCGGGCGCTGGCGACGGGAAAAGGCCTGACGCTGTTCCTGGTGGGCGGCGCGGTGCGGGACCTGACGAGCGGGTCACCGGTGCGGGACCTGGACTTTGTGGTGCAGGGAAATGCACTTGGGATGCGCCGGGAGCTGGAAGAGGCGGGCGCGGAGATTACCGGCGAACAGCCCTCGTTGCAAAGTCTGTATATACGCATGCCGGGCGGGGTGCGGGCGGAGCTGGGCAGCACGTTAAGCGCGACGTGGCCGAAGCCAGGCAAACCGGTTTTTGCGCCGGCTCCGCTGGGGGAAGACCTGCGGCGGCGCGACTTCACCGCCAATGCGATGGCGCTCTCGCTGAATGAGGGCTCGTACGGGCTGCTGATCGATCCGCTGAACGGAGTCGCGGATATCGAGAACCGGCAGCTTCGGCTGGTGAGCAACTACGGTTTTATCGAGGAGCCTGTGCGGATGATCCGGGCGACCCGGCTGATGGCGCGGCTGGGGTGGACGCTGGAGGATAAAACCCAGGGACGGTACGAGACGGCGCAGGAGGAAGGATACGTGTCTGCCTTGAGCGAATTCCAGCGTGGCTATGAGCTGGAAGAGGTGGTACACGAAGAGGATCCGCTGCGTGTGCTGAAGCGCCTGGAGTCAGAAGGGTGGATGAAGCACCTGGCTCCGTACTGGACCACGGTGAGGATCAATGCGGGCGACCTGGACAGGCTGCGGGAAGCGCAGATGATGCTGCAGTTGCAGGGCATCGCGACCGATGGCGGGGCGGCGAACTTTCCGCTCTTGACGGCGAAGATGTCTGCCAAAGAACTTGGGACGCTGAAGGCGAGCTTTCCGCGGCCGGGATTTGTGCGGGAGATCGACGCGCTGGAGGGGGAGACCAAGGAGTTTACGGCGCAGTTGACGGGGAAAGCGGCGGTGAGCGCCTCGGGTGCGTGGAAGCTGATCTTTGCCGCAAAGCCCGAGGCGGTGCTTGAGACGGTGTTTTCCAGCCGGAGCCCGGTGGTTCAGGCCAAGTTCAAGCTATTTTCGACCGAATGGCCGCAGGCCCGGCAGAAGATTCCCTACGGGCTGATGCAGGAGATGCGGATCGTGCCGGGGCTCGACGGCTATGACGAGTTGGTGGAGTCGCTGTTTTTCGAGCTGATGGACGGCAGGCTGGGCACGCCGGAGGAGATGAAGGCGTTTCTGGAGCCATTTTCTCCGCCGGCCCCTCCTCCGCCGGTTAGCCTGCGGCGTGCGCGAGCGGCAAAGAAGGATGCCAAGCCGGCCCGAGGGCGGGGAAAGAAGGGCAAGGCGGAGGAGCTTTTTGCTGAAGCCGAGGACGAGATGGCGGAGGTTCCGACGAATTCTCGAGAGGAGGATCGCGCGGGACGCCTGGACGAGCCGGAAGACGATGAGGGATCAGAGGAGGACGAGGAGGAGTCTGCCTCGGAGGCCGCTGATGAACATGCGGGGGAGGACGAGGCGGAGGTTGAACAGGTTGCCGAGCCGGTGGTGCAACAGGTAACGCGGACCCGCGCGGCGACGACGATGGAGGTACCTGCTGAAGCGGCCGCTCCGGTGGTGGAGACACGACGGGGGGCGAAACAAGTTGCCTTCGACGCGGCACCGGCGCCTGCGGCTGGCGCCAAGGCAGCGGATGGTGGGGACAAAAGCCGAAAGGTGGCGGACGCGGCTAAAACGGCGGCCAGGGCTCCCGCAAAGAAGGTGGTTGCTCCCGTGGCAGCGAAAGGCAGGACGACTGAGACGACGAGGGCAAAGGTGGGCGCGAAGGCAACTGCTCCGGTCAAAATTGTCTCGAAGGCCATACCGGGCAACAGCAAAGGTTCGCCGCAGGTTCCCGCAAAAGGAGCGGTAAAGACGATCGGGACTCCGTCCGGTGAACTTCGCACTACGGTCAAGACCTCTGCGAAAAAGATGGGGGCCAAGAAGGCGGTTGAGCCCAAGACAAACGCAAAGGAGGCGATTGCCGGGAGTACGGGGAAAGGGATCGCTGCTTCGATCACGGCGGCTGGAGGTGCGGCTCGTCCGGATTCTGTTGGGTCTGGTCCAGATATAAAGAAGGGTGCCGCCAAGGGCGGAAAGCGCAGGTAGCTCGAAAGAGGAAACGATGGAAAAGAGGATTTCGGCACGGAACCAGCTTGCAGGTACGGTGGAGGAGATCGCGCTGGGGACGATTACCGCAAAGGTGACAGTACGGGTGGGAAGTAGCCTGATTGAAAGCGTGATCACGAGGCAAAGCGTTGAGGAGATGGGGCTGAAGGTGGGCGACGCGGTGACGGCGGTGATCAAGTCGACTGAAGTGATGATCATGCAGTAGAAGGAGTGGCGGAGATGGTGGTTGCGGTGTTGCAGGGATCGGTGCGAACGGATCGGCTGGGTGCGCGGGTGGCAAAGTGGGTGATGGCAGAACTGACCCGGCGAGGCCATGAGGCCGTGCTGGTGGACGCGGCTGAGCTGGACCTGCCCATGCTGAACCATATGTGGAAGGAGATCAAAGACGATCCGGACGGGTCGGAAAAGGCACTGTTCGGCAAGCTAAAGCCGCTTGCGGAGCTGTATGCGCGGGTGGATGGGTTTGCGATCGTGAGCGCGGAATATAACCACTGCGCTCCGCCGGGTTTAATCAATCTGATCGACTATTTCCTGGAAGAGTACTATTATCGGCCTTCGGCGATCGTTTGCTACTCGAAGACGCCCTTTGGCGGCGTTCGGGCGGCGATTCAGCTGCGGTCGTTCCTGGCGGAGGTGGGGATGGGGTCGATTCCTACGCTAATGCCTGTGCCGGCGGCGGGGAATGCGTTGAGCGAAGAGGGTGTGGCGCTGACGCAGCAGCTGGCGGAAATGAGTGGAGCCTTCTTTGCGGAGTTTGCATGGTATATGGGCGCGTTGAAGGCGGGGCGGGCTGGAGGCCTGCCGGGAAAGTCGTAGGCGAGATCCCTTGCGGCGCCGCCTGAACAGGCAATAGCTTGAACGAATTCTGTGCCCTTGGCGCAGGATGGCCGCGTGTCACTAACGGCTTTAGCGGAAGCGACGGGTGATGAAAAGGGCTGCGGTGAAGACAGATCCTGCGGCTACTACCATGACGAGGATGGCTTTGCGATAGGCGGCCTGGGTGCGGACTGGGGTCTGCCCCACGGCTTGCTGGCACTGGCTGCAGCCCTGAGCTCCGGCCTGGGCGGTGCCGAACAGGAGCAAGGCGAACAGGGCGATGCGGATCAGGATGCGGAGCCCTGGCAATATGCGAGCAGGAGAAAAAGGCCGAGCCAGAGCAGGCCCATGGAATGCCAGTACCAGGCGGCGCAATCGACTAAAATCTGGCGGGTTTCGACCGCGCGGGAGAGCTTGAGGCCGAGCAGGGCCGCGACGAGGGCGGCGACTCCGAGGAAGAGGTGCAGGGCGTGAACGCCGGTCATGAGATAGAAAGATTTCGAAGCTTGGCCGGAGGCGTAGGTGACATGCTGGGCGACGAGCTGATCCCAGGCGACGAACTGGCCGGCGAGGAAGACCACGCCGAGAACAAGGGTGGCGATCAGCCAGGGCATCGCTCGGCGGCTGGTGGGTTTGCCGAACCCGAGCCACTCATCCATGACGTGGACCTCGCGGAACATGTGGCGTCGGGCAATTTCGACCGTGAGGGAGCTAAGTAGCAGCACGGCGGTGTTGAGCCAGAGGATGGGTGGGATTTCGACCGGGAGCCAGTCGTTAATGTAGCGTGCGCTGGCGTCGAAATGAGAAGAGCCCTGCGAGACGAAAAAGACGCTGACGATCGCGACAAAGAACATGAAGACGGCGGTGAGGGCGAAGAAAAGCCCAAGGCGATAGCGGTCCAGGCGCTCGCGGGGGTTTCGGCTGCCGCGGCGGCGCTCATTCCAGTTGTCGGGGTCGCCTCCACCGCCGGTGCGCTTGTCGGTGGGGGGTCGCCGGCCTCCGCCGTGGTCGCCTTCGTCGAGGTCGCGCCGCTTGCGATCCGTCTCGTTGGGGCTAAGGATGGCTGGCATGGGAACTCCTCTGTTCGGATGGGCGGGCGATTGCCTGTGTACAGCTTACTCCGGATTTTCGCTGGCGTCCCATTGGGAAAGGAAGGTGCCTTCGGGCAGGTGGGCGGGGTAGTCGCAGGGCGCACGGAAGGCTGCAATTTTTTGACCGGGTGCGGGGATGGGAGCCCATTCCAGGGTAGTTGCCTGCCATGGGTTGGGTCCGGCGAGGGTACCGCGGCGAAGGCTCAGGGCGAGATTGATGAGGAAGAGGAGCTGTGCCGAGGCGAGCGCGATGGCGGCGTAGGTGATGTGACGCTGCCAGGGGATGGTGTGGGCGAGCAGGGCGGCGGGAGCAGCTCCCAGGCCGGTGAGCTGGGCGTAATGCCGCGGGCCGCCCAGCATGCCGGCGATGTGCATGGGGAGGAAGGTGGCGTAGGCGAGGACAAGGGTAAGCCAGAAGTGCCAGCGGCCAAGGGCTTCGTTGAGCAGGCGCGGCGGGCCTCCAAGGGCGGAGGTGATCTGCGGAAACCAGTAGGTGGTGGCGGCGTAGAGACCGAAGATGCCGGACATCGCCATGATGAGGTGAAAGTGGGCAACGACGAAATAGGTGTTGTGGAGGTATTGGTCGAGAATGGGCTGGGCGAGGATGGGGCCGGTGAGGCCGCCGGCGACGAAGAGGGAGACGAAGCCGAGCGCCCAGAGCATGGGGGTGCGGTAGACGGGACGGGCTCGCCAGGTGGTCGCCAGCCAGGAGAGGACCTTGGCCGCGGAGGGCAGGGCGATGGCCATGGTGGAGATGGAAAAGGCAGTGCCGGCGAAGGGGTTTAGGCCGGCGACAAACATGTGGTGTCCCCAGACGAGGATGCCGAGACCCCCGATGAGGAGCGTGGTCGCGATCATCATGCGGTAGCCGAAGACACGGCGACGGCTGAAGTTGGCGAGCAGCATGGAGGTGAGTCCCATGCCGGGGAGGATGGCGATGTAGACCTCGGGATGTCCGAAGAACCAGAACAGATGGAGCCAAAGGAGCGGGGAGCCGTTGCCGGCGGTGTGGAGGGTGCCGTTGGTGAGGTCGCCAAGGGGGATGTAGAAGCTGGTGGCGGCGTGGCGGTCGAGGAAAAGGAGACCCAGGGCGGCGAGGAGAACGGAGAAGGCGATGACGGAAAGGATGGCGGCGGTGAACCAGGCCCAGACGGTGAGAGGAAGCCGGCTCCAGAGCATGCCGGGGCAGCGGCGGGTGACGACAGTGGTAAGGAGATTGACGGAAAAAGCGATGGAGCCGAGGGCGAAGAGACCGATGGAAAGAAGCCAGAGATCCATGCCGAGACCCTGGCCGGGACCGGCTGCGGCGATGGCGGAGAGGGGTGGGTAGGCGGTCCAGCCGGAGATGGCGGCTCCTCCCTGGACGAAGGTGGAGGAGAGCAGGGTCAGCAGGGCCAGGGCGGTGATCCAGAAGCCGGCGGCGTTGAGGATGGGGAAGGCCATCGACTTTGCGCCGATCTGCTCGGGCAGGATGAGATTGCCGAAGCCGGACTGGGGAGCCAGGGTGAGGACAAAGAAGAGCATCAGGGTGCCGTGGATGGTGACCAGGGCGAGGTAGTCCTCGGGCTTGATGGGGCCGAAGAGGGGGAGCGTGCGGTCGGGCCAGACGAGGTGGATGCGCATGAGAAGGGACAGGACGGTGCCGATGGCGACCGCCAGGAGTGAGAGGGCGAGATAGCCGAGACCAAGGGTGCGGTGGTCGGTGGAGAGGATGCGGGTTCGCCAGAGACGGACGGTCTGGGACGTGGCGATCATGGAGTGGCCTGCGATTTTGCGGCGAGCCAGGCGCGGAACTGGTCGGGAGGAAGGACGCGGAGGGATGCGTTCATGCGATAGTGGCCGAGGCCGCAGAGCTGTGTGCAGAGGATTGCGTAGGTGCCGGGAGTTTGTGGAGTGAAGTGGAGGTGGATGATTTCGCCGGGAACGGCGTTCTGCTTGAGGCGCATGGCGGGAATCGCAAAGCCGTGGATGACGTCCTGCGCGCGGAGGTGGAGGTCGGCTTCGCGTCCGGCGGGAAGGACCAGTTCGGAGGAGACGAAATCGTCCTGGCCTCGGGGATCGGCGGGGTCGATCCCTACAGGATTTCCAGCGGCAGGATCGATGAACTGCGGGGCGTTGCGCCCGAAGGCGTAGTCGGGGCCTGGATAGCGGAAGTACCAGGCGAACTGCATGCCGGTGACTTCGACCTGGAGCGCGGAGGGGGAGGGACCGATGTAGCGGGATGCGGCCCAGAGACGCTCGGCGCGGAGGGTGAGGAAGGCGAAGAGGAGGGCGAGCGCGGCGATGGGGAGGGTTTCGACCAGGCGGGTATTGCGGGTTTCCCGTTGGCGGCGAAGCAGCAGGCCGGTGAAGAGAAGGACGTGGAGAAGTGCGAGGAGGGCGAGGGCGATCCAGAGATTGAAGGCGAGATGCTGGTCGAGGAGGTCGCCGTGGGCGGAGGCGTTGGCGGGGGCCAGCCAGAGCGGGAGTGTGCCGAGAGCGAGCACTTAGTAGACCGGGCAGCCGGAGGGCATGCGGGTGCCGGTCCAGCAGGTGGCGACGGCCTTGGCGGCGTTGACGACCTGAAGGTTTTCCTGGTTGTCGGTGGCGAGGACGGAGATCTGTGAACGGGTGTCGGCGAAGACCTCGGGGGCGAGGTCGAGCTGGGGGAGCGAGAGGATGAGGCGGGCCCGGACGGAAGGGTCGTCGGTATTGAGGTAGGCGAGGAGGGCTTTGTCGACCTGCTGGCTCTGGTTGGCATGGCCGGCTACGGAGTCGATCAGGGATGAGCGGGAGTCGGCGGTCTGGTCCGAGCGGCGAAGATAGCTGACCAGGGCGGAGGCGGTGGCGGGTGCGATGGGGCTGAACTGCAGGAGATCGTCGACGACGGCCGCGCCGGTGGGGCCTATGCCGTCGTCGCGCTTAAGGTAAGAGAGCAGCGGGGGGAAGATGGAGGGGGGCGGGTCGGGCGCGAAGCCGGCCAGGTCGGCCGCGGCGAGGATACGGTTGGTGGCGAGATCGTCGGTAAGATTGTTGGCGATGTCGGGGATGGCGGGGCTGAGAGCTTTGCGGACCTCGGAGCTGTAGGTACCGGGTCCAGTGGGCGCGGGATCGGGTTTGGGCGGGGCGGAGGCAGCGGCGACTTCGGGTGCTGTGGCTGCAGGTTTGGCGGATGTTTCCGGGGCGGGTGACGGGATTTCGAGGCCGTTCAGGGCGGTAAGGGCGTAGGCGCGAATCGTGGGATCGGCGTACAGCAGAGCCTTGCGAATGGAGGGAAGGGCTTCGGCGACGGCTTTGGCATCGGGTTGCGTGGCGGGGGAGCCGGCGGCGGCGATCTCTTCGGGCGCGGGGGCGTGATTATCGGCGGCGCGGTGCAGGAGCTCGTCCCAACTCTGGGCATAGGAGGAGCGGGCGGGGGTCTGCGCCGCGGCCGCTGCTACGGGAAGGAGGACGAGGATCAGCAGGAGCTTCATGCTGCGTTCGACTCGGAGGAGGGGAGTTGGTGGGCGCGGACGATGCCGAGAAAGAGCTGGTGAACGCGGAGGTCGGAGGCGAGCTCGGGGTGAAAGGTGGCGGCGAGGAGGCTGCCCTGCCGGACCAGGACCGGGTCGCCGTCGCGGGTGGCGAGGACTTCGACGGCGGGGCCGGTACGCGCGATGCGCGGAGCGCGGATGAACACCATTTCGAGCGGTCCTCCGGGCAGGGAGGTTTCGGCGTTAAGGACGGTGGAGTCGAGCTGGCGTCCGTAGGCATTGCGTTCTACGTCGATGTCCATGGCGGCGAGCGAGGGCTGCACGGGGTTGGTGACAGAGGTGGCGAGCAGGATGGCTCCGGCGCATGTGCCAAAGGTGGGTCTGGTGTGGACGAAGACATCCAGGGCTTCGAGGAAGCCGTCGCGCTCGAGGTGGCGGAGGAAGGTGGTCGACTCGCCACCGGGAACGATGAGGGCGTCGATGGCGTCGAGCTGGGCAGGCTGACGAATAAAGATGGCGGTGGCACCGAGGTTGCGGAGGACGTCTGCGTGGGCCTGGTAGGCTCCCTGGAGAGCGAGTACGCCGATGGTGAGAGAGGTGAGCATAGGCAAGTTTGTTGAAGGTGACGGCGTTCGGGGATGCTGAACTCAGGGGCTGAAGCTCCGTTGCTATCGGCTTTTGCACGGCTGAAGCCGGATCCTCAACAAAGCTGGACCGCGCTGTGCGGCTGGATTCTAACCAGGTTCTCAGCCTTGGGCGACAGACCGTGCTGCTGTGGTTTGCAGCAAGGAACAGGCAAGGACAATGAAAGAGAAAGACCCTCCGTATGGAGCGAAGGATAACTATGTTCGTGGCTACTCATTGGAAGCGGGTTGGGTTTCAGATGGCGGGCCGCCGAAACTGAGGCCCCGGTCCGGGTGTTTCTTTCGGGTGGGGTAGGTTGGGGCGGGTGGCGGGTTGAGGATGGCGAGGAGCTCGGCTTCGACGGCTCCCCAGTACTTCACATCGGGTGGGCGGGCTGACGGGATGGACTGCCGCATGCGTGCGTACCAGAGGCTCCACTCCATTTCCTTGCCGTTGCGGTTGCTGATGGCGGCCTGAACGCGGCGGACTTCGCTGGGGACGGCCATGGGTTACCAGCCGCGATGCTGCATCATGTCTTCTGTGGCGATGTTGCCGACGGCGAGACCTTTCATGGCTCCCATGCAGTCGTTGGAGGCCTCGGCGAGGATAGCGGGGTTGTCGAAGTGGGTGGCGGCGCGGACGATGGCGCGGGCGCGGGATTCTGCCTCGGCGCGCTCGGCGGGGTTGAGCGGCTTGCCGTCGATTACGGCGACTTCAAGGCGGATGTTGCCTTCTTTCATGAAGATGCCGGAGCCGACGAAAACGGTTTGGGCTCCGAGCTGCATCATGAGGGCAGCGTCGGCGGGGGTGGCGATGCCGCCGGCGGAGAAGTTGGGGACGGGAAGCTGGCCCGTTTTAGCGACCATCTGGACGAGCTCGAAGGGAGCGCGGAGATTTTTGGCTGCGGCGTAGAGCTCCTGCTCGTCGAGCACGGTGAGGGCGCGCATTTCGCTGACGATCTGGCGCATGTGCTTGACTGCGTGGATGACATCTCCGGTGCCGGGTTCGCCCTTGGTCCGGATCATGGCGGCTCCTTCAGCGATGCGGCGGAGGGCTTCGCCGAGGTCCTTGGCTCCGCAGACGAAGGGGGTCTTGAACGCGTGCTTGTCGATATGGTGAAGCTCGTCGGCCGGGGTGAGGACCTCGGATTCGTCGATGAAGTCGACCGCGAGCTGCTCGAGAATCTGGGCTTCGACGAAATGGCCGATCCGTACCTTGGCCATGACGGGGATGGAAACGGCGGCCTGGATGGCGCGGATCATGCCGGGGTGCGACATGCGGGCGACCCCGCCTTCGGCGCGGATCATGGCGGGCACGCGCTCGAGCGCCATGACGGCGACGGCTCCGGCGGCTTCGGCGATGACGGCCTGCTCGACGTCCATGACGTCCATGATGACGCCACCCTTGAGCATTTCGGCCAGGCCGATCTTGAGGCGAAGGCCTTGGGAACGGGTTTCAGCGGAGGCTGATGTTGGATCGGACATTTGCGTGTTCTCCCGGCGTTGCGCTGTGCGATGCGCACGGCTGCCCACTAAATAAGGATAGCAGTTTGGCCGGGTAGAAGGGCTGCGTTCCTGGAGGATTTGGATACGGCGAAAGGCAGGTTGCGGAGGTCTGGGAAGTGCAGGCACCTGCTATGGAGCGATTCGTCGTAGGAGTCGCCGGATCGTGCTCGAACCGGGCGAAGACAATTTGAGCTCTCTTATTTGCTGTTTCCCCAACTTACGAGCCGCTGAAACCAGCTTTGCCGGGTGTCGTCTTCGTAGAGTTCGAGCGGTTCGGCGAGGGGGGCAAAGGGCTTTCCCGTGAAGGCGGCCCGGGGGTTGGTTTCGACCAGGCTTTCGGCATACTCGCGTCCGTATTTGCGGGCGACGAGGTCGCGTGCTTCGCTGAGGCGGGGCGGGCGGCGATCTACGCCGTGGGCGTCGGTGGCGAGGAAATGGACCCAGCGCTTGCTGAGGAGCTGGTGCGCCATCTTCTCGGCGGTCTTGCCCATTTTGCCGGTTACGGAGTCACCGGTGACCTGCACGAGCACGCCTCCGCGCATCCATTCGGCGAGCCGGCCAGGGTCCGCGACCAGGGTGGGATTTCGCTCCGGATGGGTCAGGACGGGGATGAGGCCGGCGAGCTGCAGCTCGTAAAATGTCTCGTTCAGGCCGGGGGGAACGCCGTAGTCGGGAATCTCCACCATCAGGTAGCCGAGGCCGTTGATGGAAAACTTCTGCGGGTTCTGTTTGGCTTCGACGATGTTGTCGTACGAGAGATGAAAGTCGCAGCCGAGGCCGATCCGCAGCCTGACCCCGTCTGCGTCGAGGCGGGCCTGCAGCCTGGCAGCCCGCTCCGCGTTCGCAATTGGGTCAAAGGTGTAATGCCCGTTTGCGTGTGGTGTGCAGACGATTTCCGTGACGCCATCGGCTGCGGAGGTCTTCGCCATGGCGACGGAGGTTTCGAAGTCCTTGGCTCCGTCGTCGGTGCCCCAGAGCAGGTGGTGATGGATGTCGACCATAGTAGTCAGAGTGCAGGACGGGGCTGGCGGTTGGCTCGCGGTGCTGTTGCGGCGAAAGACGGATCCGGTTCCGTTCCGAGTGGAGGGCGTCGCATCCTAGGCTGTTTGGCCGGCGAGGGACTCTGCCATGGACCGAAAGATGTTGAGGCCGTCGGAAGAGCCCAGAAGCGACTCTGAAGAGCGGTCGGGATGAGGCATCATGCCGAGGATATTGCGTCCGGAGCTCAGGATGCCGGCGATGTTCTCGAGCGATCCGTTCGCATTCCACCGGGCGTCGGTGGAGCCTTCCGCGTTGGCGTAACGAAAGGCCACGCGCTGGTCGCGGTTGAGCTCGGCGAGTGTTTGGGGGTCGCAGAAGTAGTTGCCTTCCATGTGGCCGACGGGCATGCGAACAATTTCGCCGGTACGGAAGGTGTGGGTGAAGGGGGAGTCGCTGGTTTCGCAGCGGAGGTTCAGCTGCTTGCACAGGTAGCGCTGGTGCGAGTTGCGCATGAGTGCGCCGGGCAGGAGTCCGGCCTCGCAAAGGATCTGGAAGCCGTTGCAGATGCCGAGGACGAGGCCTCCCGAAGCGGCGAAGCGGCGGACCGGTTCCATGATGGGCGCGAAGGAGGCAATAGCCCCGGTGCGGAGGTAATCACCATAGGCGAAGCCCCCGGGAACGAGGATGGCGTCGCATCCTTCGAGGTCGGTCGATTCGTGCCAGAGCATGCGGGCGTCGGCGCCCAGGACGGAGGTGACGACGTGGTATGTGTCGTGATCGCAGTTGGAGCCGGGAAAGAGCAGGACGCCGAATCGCATAGCTTCAGTTTACCTTGCGGTGTGCATCTGACCGGAGATGAGGGAACTGGGCAGGCGGGAGTCTCCGCTGCGAACCGTGGGTGGGGCGATCGTGGGCTGGTGGCGGGCGGCGACGCTGGACGCGCTGATCGTCGGCGTGCTTTGGCTGGTTGGCCTGGAATTATTGCATACGCCCTGGGCTCCGTTGTGGGCGCTGCTGGGTGCGGTGTTCCAGTTTGTACCGGGGATCGGCGGGATGCTGGCCGTGGCCGGACCGGCGATTGCAGCCGCGGCTGCAGGCGGGGACGACGCGCTGTTTCACGTGGCGATGGTGCTTGGACTGTATGCGGTGATCGCGGTGCTGGAGGGGCTGGTGATCCAGCCATACCTGCTGCATCGGAACACGTTTGTGCCGTGGTGGGCGAGTCTGCTTGGTCCAATCGTGCTTGCTATCCTGATTCCGCCGTGGGGCGTGCTGATTGCGCCTCCGCTGCTGGCGGTGGTGTTTGCATTGTGGCGGCGCAGGCGGGCTTAGAAGTGCCGATGTATTGCGGTCTGACATGGAACTATGAGGTGGCAACTCTGCGCAGCGTCACATCTGGTTGCTGGTATAACGGTTAGCGGGGCGACGTCGTCGCCCGAAGCATTTACACTAGCTTTGACTTTATTGCCCTGGGGATCAACGAATGTCTGAAACACAAGCAGCAACCGGATCGAAACCGCGGGTTCTCGTTGCCGACGACGAGCAGGTCATCGCCAATACGCTCGCGATTATTTTGAACCAGGCCGGCTTTGAAGCGCGCGCGGTGTACAGCGGCGAAAAGGCCATCGAAGCTCTGGACACCTTTCTCCCGGATATGCTGATCTCCGACGTGATTATGACCGGGATGACCGGCATTGAAGCCGCAATCGCGACGCGGGCCAAGCGGCCGAACTGCAAGATCCTGTTGTTTTCCGGACAGGCGGCCACGGCCGACCTGCTGGAGAAAGCCCGCACCCAAGGCCATGAGTTCGAGATTCTGGCCAAGCCTGTGCATCCGACCGACCTGCTGGCCAAGCTTCGGCGGCAGAGCTAGACCACAACACGGAGAACGGCGGATGTCGGGCGGAGCGAACGATTGCAAGTGGCTCCGCTTGAACCTCATGATTCTGGCCGATTCAGGGCTGCCTGGATGAAGCGGAGGGCTGCTTTCGGCTCTTGATGCGCACGGCTGGGGCCCCGGCGTAGACCGTCCAGGGTTCCAGGTCGCGCGTGGCGACCGAGGCAAGACCGAGCACGGCACCTTCGGCGATGTTGACGCCAGGACCGACCGAGGCGCGGGCGCAGATCCAGGCGTAGGCACCGACGCGCATTTCATAGGTGAGCAGAGGGAATCCGGGATCGTCGATGTCGTGGGTGGCCCCACAGAGATATGCGCCCTGCGACAGGATGGCGTGCGAGCCGATGTGCATGGGGGCCGGATTGTAGATTTCCACTCCATCACCGGCGGCGACGCTGTCCGCGCAGTGGAGATTCCATGGGGAATGGACCTTGGACGCGGGATAAAAGTGGCAGTTAGGACCCATGGTGGCACCGAAGAGGCGGAGCAGCATCGCGCGCCAGGAGTGGAAGGGACGGGGTGAGGTGCGGTAGAGCAACAGCCAGCACAGGTTCCAGGCCAGGCGGTGAAGGCGATTGCGGAGGGAAAAGGCGGGCCGCTGGTAGGGGTCGGCCGCGGTCTCAGGCGAGATCGCTTCTGCGGCGTTGTAGAAGACCTGTCTGGACATGGGCGCTCTGGTTCGGCTCTGGAGGAGCCTTTGTTGCGATTCTAACTATAAAGATTCTGGCGGCGCTGGAAGGCCGATCCGGGGGGTGACTGGGTCAGGCCTCGAAAGAGCTCGATGATGGCCGGGGTCGTCTGGCGAAGATCGTAGCGGCTCTGGAAGGAGCGGAGCGCGTTCTGCTCCATGGTGCGCCTGCACTCCGGCGAGAGCGCGATCCAGCGGGTGAGGAGCGAGTCAGTGCCTAGCTCGGTATCGGTTGCGACCAGGCCGCAGCCTTGTTCGGCGAGCTCGGGGGCGATGTTGACCTTGTCGGAGAGGAGCACGGCGCGTCCGCAGCTGAGCGCTTCCGCTACGGCGATGCCAAAATTTTCCTGGTGCGAGGGGAGGATGAAGGCCTCGGAGGCGTAGAAGGCGCCCCATTTGACCTCGCCGTGCAGCATGCCGGGCCAGTGGACGCGATGGGTCAGGCCGGCGGCGACGACCTCCGCCTGTAAGGTGGATTGCCAGCTCTGCTGGTCGGGGCCGGCCATGACAAGGTGCAGTCCGCAGTCGGCACCGGCTTGGCGGATGAAGCTGTGGAGAAGTAAATCGCAGCCTTTTTTCTGGTGGATGCGGCCCAGAAACAGGAGAAAGCGCTTCTCCGCAAGGTGCGGGTGCGCGGAGGTGAAGGCAGCGCGCAGGGTCGATTCGTCCTCGGGCGGCGGGCTGGCGCCGAATGGGACCACGGCCGGGTGCCAGCGGTGCAGCGAAAAGCTTTGGGCGGCGAGGCGCTCTTCTTCCGCGGTCGTGAACAGGACGCGGTCGGCGTCACGCAGCACGCGGTACTCCGAAAGCAGCCAGTAGGGCCATTTCTTAAGGTGCTTGAGAGGAAAGGCGTGCTTGAAGTAGGGGTCGAGCATGCCGTGTGTAAAGACGAAATACGGCTTGCGGCCGCGCAGCGCGCGACGGGTGGCAAAGCCGATGTACCGCCAGAGGCCGTTGACGACGAAGCCGTCGAAGCGGTCGCGGTTCGCGATGAGCCAGCGAACCAGTGCGGGATTGAATCCGAGCGGCCGGCCGGCTCCGCCCAGGGCGTGAACCGGGAACGGGAAGGTGCTGAGAAAAGGTGCGTCCGGCGGGTCGAGCGAGACGACCTCGCCGTCGCAGATGTCGGTTGCGGAGGTCAGCATGACGCGAATGCACTCGGTGGGGCCGCCGGCAGCAGGATCCATGCTGTTGACGATGTGGAGCAGGCGAAATCGGTTCATGCTCGACAATTCTCCGGTTCCGCCGGGGACGCGTGGAGCCGGCCGGTGACGTGGGCGAGCGCGGTCTTGAGTCCCTCGATGTCCTGGTCAAAGCTCCATCGGTTGATGCGCGCGAGAGCGGCGGCTCCCATGCGGGCTGCCGTTCCAGGCGTGCTCAACACGGCACGCAGGGCGGAGGTTAGCGCGGAGATGTCGCGTGCGGGGTAAACGAAGCCTTCGACGCCCTGCGTGATGAGGTCAGGATGGCAGCCGACCTCGTCGGTGACGATGACTGGCCGGCCGGCGTTCATGACCTCATTGACAATAAGCCCCCAGGGCTCATGACGCGCGGGCAGGACGAAGACGGTGCAAAGGTCGAAGAAGCGTGGGAGCTCGGACTGGTTGCGAAAGCCGCAAAAGCGGATGCCGTCCAGGCCGGTAGCGGAGGCCTGCTGCTCGAGAGCGGGGCGCTCTTCGCCATCGCCGACGAAGAGCAGGTTGGGCTGAATGGAAAGTCCGGAGCACAGCTGTGCGTACGCCTCGATCAGGTCGTTGCCGTGCTTGCGGGTCTGCATCTTGCTGGCGAACAGGATGACGGGACGGCCTGGCTCAAGATGGAGTTCCTCCTGCAGTTCGGCGCGACGGCTTGCGGCGTCTCGGGATTGCTGTTGGAACCAGGCGTTGTCGACCGCGTAGGGGAGCAGAAACAGAGGGAAATCCGGGCCCAGGTAATGCCGCCAGTAGTCCCGGTTGAGCGTTCCGCTGACGAGGACGCCGTCGATCAGGCCGCTCAGGGCTCGAAAGAAGAGGCGCTTCGCGGCGAGCTTGAAGGCGGAACGCGGACGATCAATCAGGGAAGAGTCCGAGCGGATCAGGACCGGAACGCCGAGCGCACGAGCCGCCAGGATCCCCTGCATCTGGTTGGCGGTGCTGTACCCGTGGATCCACAGAACGTCAAAGGGCCGACCGTTCGCTCCGCCGGCCAGGCGGCTGGCGATGCCATGGCTGATGGGCGAAAAGACGCCTTCGGTTCCGTTGTCGCGCAGCGTGGGCAGGAAATCGTGCCGGTAGCCTTCGAGCAGGGGGACATCCCATTTCACGTCGATGCCGAAGCCTTCATCGCGGTACCCCCTTATGGAGAAGTCCGAGCCGAAGAAGACGGTGAGATCGATCCCGGGCTCGGATGCGATGCGACGGAGCAACGGCGCCTGGTATTGGATGGGATGGCTGACCAGGTAGGCGACCCGGACCGCCGGAGGCTCCGGCGGCAAGGTCATCGACTCTGGGTGGCGATCAGCAGAATGGAAGCGACGCTGAGGACAGTTTGGATTCCACCGGACTTGAGGGCGGCCTTGATGGGATCGGTGGGCAGGAAAACAATATCGTTGGCCTGGAGAACGGGGTCCGGATCCTTGCCTTGAATGACCCGCTTGATGTTGGTCGTGACGACCTTGCGTTGCGTTCCCTCGGTGCGGATGATGCGCAGATCGTTGAACTTGCCTTCGAAGCCTTCGCCTCCGCTGAGGGCGGTTACCTGCATCAGCGTCAAGGGGGAGTTCTGGTCCAGCGGAATGGCACCCTGCCTGGCAAACGCGCCGAGGACGTACACGACGCCGACCCGGGAGACGATGATGGTGTCCCGCGGAAGGATCTGGATGTTGGCAGCCGCGCTGAGCGCGGGGTCCGTGCCGAGATCGACGATGACCGGCTTGGGCAACCCGGGGCGCAGGATGGTGAGGACGTGGCTGGCGGTGATGGGCAGCGGACCGGCCTGGGCAAGAACGTCAAGGAGGCGCCGCGTTCCGACGAGAGGGACTATGGCGTGCATGTCCCCGGTGACGGTGGCGAACTGGCTGGCGGGCTCGGTGACCTGAACGATGACCTGCGGGTCGCGATACATCTGGTCGGCGATCAGGCGCTCCGCGATCCGGTTCTCCGCCTGTTCCACGCTCAGGCCGGCGACGCGGACGAGGCCAATCAACGGAAGCTGGATGGACCCGTCCACGCTGACGCGGGAGACGGGGGTGTAGTCCGCCACGCCAAACAGCTTGACGGTGATCAGATCGCCGGGGCCGATGTGCACGTCCTGGATCTCCGGGCTAATCACAGTCGGGTCAGTGCTGAGAGGCTGTGGCGTGAGTCCTACAGCGGGTCCGCTGAACTGCGCGAGCATGACGGCGGGTGCGAGCAGCGCGGCGAGGCAAAGAGGAACCAGCTTGCGGACGAGCTGACGGGAAGACAACGGCTTGCGTGCTCTCATCGGTCTGACTTCCTCTTGCCTGCTTCGGCTTCTGAGTTGGGCTGCGCCTCGGGCTTCGCGTCCCAGGCTCCTGTGTCCAGGCTGGTGTAGGAGTAGCCGGAGTAGCCGTAGTACCCGTAATACTCCGGTGAGTTGAGGTCGACGGCGTTGAGCACAATGCCTCCCAGCGGAGCTCCGGAGCGAACGAGCAGGTCACGGGCGCGGCGTACCACGTGCTTGCTGGATTTGCCATGCCGGACGACCAGCACGACGACATCGACCATGCGCGACAGGATGACGCCATCGGTGACCGACAGGATGGGTGGGGAATCGATCACAACGTGCGTGTAGATTTCGCCGGCCTCACGCAGAAGCTGCGCCATGGCCGCGGAGGCGAGCATTTCTGTCGGGAACGGAGGCACCGGACCGCTGGACAGGATGTCGAGGCCGGGGACCTCCGCGACGCTCTGGACCGATTCGGCCAGGGTGCTCTGCCCGCTCAGGATGGTGCTGAGGCCCAGTTTGCCGTTGACCCCGAAACGATGGTGGACGTTGGGGCGGCGCAGGTCGCCGTCGATCAGCAGGGTGCGGGTTCCGCGCTGTGCCAGGATGACGGCCAGGTTGCCGGTAGCGGTTGTCTTGCCTTCCGACGGCGTGGCGCTGGTGAACAGGATGAATTTAGGCTCCTGGCCGACGGTGGACAGCATCAAGGCCGTGCGGAGCGAACGGAACGCCTCCGTGAACTGCGACTTCGGCTGGGTCAGCACGTTAACGTTGCGCTCCACCGTGGTCATGGCGGCAAGCCGGTCCGGGCTTGCCTTTTTGGCACGCGGGATGATGGCAAGCGACGGCAGTTCGGTCAGGTTTTCAATCTCCGCCACGCTGCGCAGGCCGGTGTCGAGGCTTTCCAGCAGGAATGCGAGCAGGATGCCCAGCAACAGGCCGAGCGCGCCGTAGGTCATCAACAGCGTGCCGCGGGAGGTGACCAGGGGATACAGCGGAGGCAGGGCAGAATCGACGATATCGATCTCAAGCGACTCCAGCCCGGCTTCGATGCCGGCGGTCCGCAGTTTCTGCAGCAGGCCTGCATACAGGGTGCGGTTGGATTCATATTCGCCGACCTGCAGCTTGTATTGCACCATGTCATCGCCGAGCTTGTAGGCTTGCTGCTTCTGGGCCTCGAGCGCGGCGTCGGTCTGGTCCTCGTTGTTCTTGGCGATGATGTAGTTCTCTTTCGCCTGGGTCAGCAGCCGGTTCTGTTCTGCATCCACCTGGCGCTGCAGTTCATCCACCTGCACCTTGGCGGTGATGTACTCCGGGTTGCGTGCGAGTTCGTTGACGTTGAGCCGGGCCAGCGCCGCCCTGGCCGTGGCAAGCTCTCCGCGCAATGCTTCGAGCGGTGCGGCACCGGCGTTGGCGAGATCGATCGATCCCTCCATCGCATTGGGGTCCATGGTCGAGAGCAGGCGGTAGCGGGATTCGGCGACAATGCGGGCAAGCTTGGCGGTGCTGAGGGCCTTGGACAGGTCGTCGAGCGAGCCGGAGATCTCACTGTGGGTGGAATCGAAGCCGAGGGTTCCCAGCTTGCGCTCCAGGTCGAGCATCTTGTTCTGCGACTCTTCGACCTCGTGCTTGAGGTCACCCAACTGGCCGGACAGCCAGGTGGAGACCTTTTGCGTCGAGGCGAAGCGGGTCTCGAAGCTGCGTTCGATATAGGCCGAAATAACGTGGTTGACGATGTCGGCCGACAGCTTGGGATTGCGACTGGTGTACGAGATTCGGATGATGTCGGTCTTGGCGACCTGCGTCACTTTGAGCCCGCTCGCGAGAGCCCCGACGATGGAATCGCGCACGGCGAGGTCGTCGAGGTTTCGGTGCGGCAAGGGACCGCGGGCGTTCAGGAACTCCGGGCTGTTGGCGAGATTCATCTCGCGGGCAACGTTGTAAAGCAGAGTTTCACTGGTCAGGATGGCGATTTCGGTCTGCATCTTGCGCTGCGGATCGTCATCGCCTCCATAGGAGGCCTGTACTTTGAATTCGTTCGAGGAGCCGGCCCTGACCTCGATTCGTCCCGACGCTTCATAAACCTTGATCTGCGTCAACGCCTTGTAGATGCCGTACAGGATGCCCAGCAGGGTCAACAAGACGATGAGGATGCGCCGCTTCTTAATTGTCAAGAAAGCATCGGAAAGGGTTGTATCCGACTGCGTCGCGGCGTTGCCGGCACTGTTGCCCTGAAAGGCAGCAGGACCTGGAGTGGGGGTTGGATTGTCCGAACTCATGTTCTGCTAGTTTACCCGAGGGAGGCGCGATGGGGAAGCTCGCCTTGGATGCAAGGAAGTTCTGGCTCGTTACCTGTGTTAACCCAGCGTGTCGCCGATCGCAGACGCGATTCGCCGGGCGGTCTGGTCCCAGGTCAGCATCTGCTCAAATCGCAGCCGGGCCGCGGTTGCCATGGCGCGATAGCGTTCCGGCTCGCCAAGAAGTTCGGCCAGCCGGTCGATGTAGGGTCCGGCTCCTGCGTCCGGCGGAAACAGGAGCCCGGTGACATCGTCCTCTACGATGGAGGGCAGTGCGTGGACCGCCCGGGAGACGGGTGGAAGCGCGAAGGCCTGGGCTTCGGCAAAGACGATGCCGAAGCATTCGGCAAGCGTGGGAACCAGGAGAAAGTGCGAGCGCAGAAAAAGCTCGGCGAGTTGCGCGCTTTCGGCCGGGTCGGTCTGGTAAAGAGGCCCATGCACCGTTGCGTGGGGGTTGCCGCCGAGATCCGGCCGGCAGCCGACTACGTGCAGTCGGGCGGGAACTCCGCGTTGCCGTAGGCCGGCGATGACCTCGACCGCGAGCGGACCGCCTTTGCGCTCCCAGTCGCGGCCGACAAACAGAAACTCGATCTCCATGGTCTGCGGGGCAGACGTTCTGGCCTGAAGGCGGCTGAAGATCTCATCCCTGGACTGAGTTGGAATCCAGTTTGCTCCCAGCGGGGAGACATGCAGCTTGTCGCGGCCGGCCTCCGATAGCCCATAGAGCCGGGCTGCCTCGTCGCAGGCCCAGGCAGAGCCAAAACAGAGGCCGTCGATGCGCCGGCCGGCAGCCGCTTCCTGCCGGGCGAAGCGAGGAAGCGACTCGGGGGCCTTTTCCCAACGCGCATAGGCTTCCATAAACGCCTGGTACGGAGCGTCGGAGAAGAGGAAGACCGGGACTCCGGGATGCTTGAGCTCGACGATGCACTGGCTCGAAATGGCAAGGACCGCATCCGGGCGAACGCGGTCGATCTCCGCCTGCACCGCCCGTGCATTCGCGCGCAGGGTGGGTCGCGAGATCCAGAGCGGGAAGCGTCCGGCACCGAAGAACAGTCGCAGGGCGGAGGCGAGCGGCGTGCGACGGGGACGCGGAGGCTGAAAGCTGGTCACCCGGTCCACCTGCCGCTCCAGCGCGGAACGGAGGGAGTAGGGGATGCCGCTCCACGCCTTGATGTTGAAGAGCTCCTCCGTGGAGACGAGCAGAAGGTGCTTCAGCGGAGTTTCCATCGAACTCCATCGTAGAAGGACACGAAGCTTCCGTATAGAAAAATGCATCCGGAAGCGCCAGGTTTACGGCCACGCGAGACCACCGAAAGGAACATACGATAGACTCGATGGTATCGGCCTCCTCTGTTCGACACGTTTGGCCCTTGCGCCAAGGAAAGGCAGTCCGCTGCATACCCCATGATGAGTCAAGACTTGCAAATTGCCGTAGTAGGTTCCGGATACGTCGGCCTGGTGGCCGCGGTGTGCTTTGCGGAGATGGGTCACCCGGTCATCTGCGTCGATAACGATGAGCGCAAGGTTGCGGCGCTGCAGGGTGGAGACACGCTGATTCATGAGGATCACCTGCCGGAACTGCTGAACCGGTACCGCAACACGCGGGTGCGCTTTATGACGGATCTGGCGGAGGCCACGCGCGAATGCCAGGCGATCTTTATCGCGGTAGGCACGCCGCAGTCCGAGACCGGCGACGCGGACCTGTCCTATGTGGAGGCGGTCGCGTGTGAGATCGCGCGCTCGATCACGAGCTACAAGGTGATTGTGGAAAAATCCACCGTGCCGGTGTACACCAACGAATGGATCCGGCGGACCATGGAGCGGAACGGGGTAGCGCGAGAGCTGTTCGACGTGGTCTCGAACCCGGAGTTCCTGCGCGAAGGCTCGGCGGTTTCGGACTTCCTGCATCCGGACCGCATCGTGGTAGGGTCGGATACGCCGCGCGCGGCCGCGGTGCTGGCGGAGATCTACGCTCCGCTGACCAACGGAAGCTATTACCGGAGCCCGGACAAGATCCAGGGCGTGTGCTCGGAAGATGCGCCTCCGCCACTGCTGAACACCTCGACCAAGTCGGCGGAGATCATCAAGCATGCTTCGAATGCGTTTCTGGCGATGAAGATTTCCTTTATCAATGCCGTCTCGAACCTGTGCGAGGCGACTGACGCCAACGTGGAGCAGGTGGCGCGCGGCATGGGGCTGGACCGCCGCATTGGCGGACGATTTCTGCGGCCGGGCATCGGGTATGGCGGGTCGTGCTTTCCCAAGGATGTGGCGGCGTTCCGATCGGTCGCCGAGCAGATGGGGATCGACTTCAACCTGCTGATGGAAGTGGAAAAGATCAACCAGACGCAGAAAAAGCGCTTTCTGGCCAAGGTGCGGGCGGCGCTGTGGACGCTGCGGGGCAAGAAGCTCGCGGTGCTTGGGCTCGCGTTCAAGGGCGAAACGGACGACATCCGCGAGTCGCCGGCGATCGACATGATTCGCCTGCTGCTGGGCGAGGGATGCTCGATTGCGGCGTACGACCCGGCGGCCATGAAGCGGACCGAAGAGGTAATGCCCGCGGGACCGGCGCTGCGCTATGCTGTCTCGGCCTACGACGCAGCGGCGGATGCGGACGCGCTGCTGATCCTGACGGACTGGCAGGAGTTTGCAACGCTCGACCTGGATCGCCTGAACCAGACGCTGCGCTATCCGATCGTGGTCGACGGACGCAATCTATACGATCCTCAGGTGATGCAGCAGCACGGGTTTACTTACATGAGCGTAGGCCGGCCGGCGACCATCCCGGTGCGGGAACTGGCCGCGGCCAAGTAGAGCGAAAGGGATACAAGGAATGACTTCAAGAATTCTGGTGACGGGCGCGGCGGGCTTTCTGGGATCGCACTTGACAGATGCGCTGCTGGCGGAGGGCCATGCCGTGGTAGGCGTGGACAACCTGTGTACGGGCAACCTGGCCAACGTTGCCCACCTGAAAGGTGAGCCGCGGTTTGAGCTGATCGAGCAGGATATTTCCTTGCCGTTCGACGCCGGCCGGGTGGACTACGTCTTTAACTTCGCCTCTCCCGCAAGCCCGGTGGACTACGATCGGCTGGGCGTCGAGACGCTCCTGGTCGGGTCCGCGGGCACGATCCACACGCTCGATGTGGCGCGCAAGTATGGCGCGGGATACCTTCATGCATCCACGTCGGAGTGTTATGGCGACCCAACTGTGCATCCGCAGGTGGAATCGTACTGGGGCAACGTAAATCCCGTGGGCCCGCGTTCGGTATACGACGAGGCCAAGCGCTTTTCCGAGGCTGCGGTAACCGCGTACAAGCGCTACTACGGCGTCAATACGCATCTGGTCCGAATCTTCAATACCTATGGGCCGAGGCTGCAGGCCAACGATGGACGCGTGATCTCGAACCTGATGACACAGGCGCTGCGGGGCAATCCGCTGACCATCTATGGCGATGGCTTACAGACGCGCTCCTTCTGCTACGTGTCGGACCTGATTGCCGGCATTGTGCTGCTTTCGCGCTCGGCCGAGTCGACGCCGGTGAACATCGGCAACCCGACCGAGTGGACGATTCTGGAGTGCGCGCAGAAGGTGCTGAAGCTGACCGGGTCGAGGTCCGAACTGGTCTTCAAGCCGCTTCCGCAGGACGATCCGATGCGTCGCCGTCCGGATATCTCCAAAGCACAAGCGATCCTGGGCTGGACGCCCAAGATAGCGTTGCGCGAGGGACTCGAACGGTCCTTGAGCTACTTTCAACAGTGTGTCGACGACGAAGCAGCCGTGGCGAAGTAGGCCAGAGCAGGAAAGGGACGGGGCTTCAACGCCATCCGGATCTGCTAATTTGCACCGACGCGCTTCAGGCCTGGATAGAAGGTGACCTTGACGGCCGTGACCGAGTCGTTCTGGGTGCCGGCCTTATAAATAGGGGCGTTCCAACGTTCAAATTGGAACCAGGCGTCGAGTTCGATATTGTTGTGATCGAACCGCTTTACGACCTCCGCCTTGAACTGATTCTGGGTCGTCCCGTTTTCGCCGGAAGCGAAATTGATGTTCGTGAAGACGCCGGGGAAATCCTTGTCGTTCTTCTTATTCAGGTAGGCAAGCTGGACCGATTCATTGCCTGAGAGATGGTAGGTGATCCAGGCCTGGCCGCCCTTGGCTTCGCGGCCAATCCAGTCGCCGAAGATGAATCCCTTGTTGGTGTATCCCTGAAGCTGGATGCCTTCGTCGTAGATGAAAGCTCCACGCATCGTGCGGGACACCCGCGGGTCGGTGAAGGCGCCTTCGGCCCTGAGGTCGAGCTTGCGCATGCCTGGAATCTGCGAAAGATAGAGCCCGGTGCGGATGGCGGCGCGGCGCGGTGCGCTGATGGGGCTCACGTCGTCATGCGAGAACGAATCGACGTAGAAGGTGGCGTACTTCCGGACCAATGGGAGCCGGTAGTTGGCGGTGAAGGCACTGAAGCGCGCACCGGGGTCCTGAGCGGAGTTCTTTTCGGCAAAGGTAGTATCACTGACGGAAAAAAAGCTCCGCAGAAAGGTGTGGATCGTCACGGGCTCATGTCCGGCTCCGCCGAAGATGACGGTTCTCTCAAAGGAGAACTCGAAGTTCGTGGTGGGCTTGAAGGCGAAGCTTTCCGCGTGGACGTAGGGGTGGTTCGGGTCGGTATGGCCCTTGAGGCTGCCGTAGTAGAAGTCATACCGCACCGGGCCGAGCAGGGCGGACAGGTAGGGAATGTGCAACGGTTCGACGCGGTTGATGCGAAACGAGTAGATGTCCTCGGCGTTATTGGACCAGGCGAGTGAGCCGCCCTGCGCCGGGCCCAGCCACGAATCTGTTTTGCCTCCGGTGATCTCGTGCCCGGCCACGTAGAAGGACAGCGAGGCCTCCTGCAGGCGGAACGGATTGGCGGACGGGATAGGGCCGGCGGGAATGGTGCTCTGGTTGCTGTTGTATCCGGTGTAAAAGATGGAGTCGGTCAGCGAAAGCGATGTCGCGAGAGCCTGGGAATAGCCCGGCGCGGATGGTGCGTGCTGGTATTCGCCGCGAACATAGAAAGAGAAGCGTCCATGCTCGGCGAGCGAGGAAAAGCCGAGCAGGTTATTGAATCCGTTCTGATAGGGCCGGCCATAGTCGTTGATGATCGTCTGGCCCAGGTGGTAGCTGTCGCGGAGCGGGGTGCCGGTGATGCCCATGGCGCGGTCGTAGACGGTTTCGGTTCCGTAGACGGTACCCCGGTCGCCGTTGTTGGTGGGGGGCACTTCGTCGTCGAGTTGGCGGCGAACGGCAAGCAGGATCTGCTGCGCTTCTTCAGAGTCGCCGTTGCGGATGTCGTCTTCGGTTTCGTCCAGGATGTGGGTGACGCTCTGGCGAGTCCAGGGACGCATGCTGCTGAATTGCGTGTCGGCGTAACCGAGCGAGTAGAGCCGGGAGATGGCGGGGTAGATCCAGCTATCCATGGGAATGTAGCTGGAACCGAAGGAGCGATGGATTTTGTCCTCATCCGGCACGCCGTACGGGATATAAGGCTGCTGCGCATACCCGTTGACCGCGGCGTACGGGGCGTTGGGAGGGTTCGGCTGGGCGGGCAGAACCGCCGGCTGGGGAGCGGGCGTGGCCGCCGGTGCAGCTGCTGCTGGCGTCCGCTGGTTGCCGTACGGCGGTTCGGCGGGAATCTGCGCAGGAGTACCGGAGGGGGCGGGAACCGACGGTGCGGGCGTGGTGCCCTGGGCCATTGCCGCCGCCGCCCACACGCTCGTGATGCCGATCATCGCGGCGGACCGCTTCCACCTGCCGGACGCAGCCAAAAAGAGACCAACCGATCCTAGTCGCACAGCAACCCCTGACATCTTTTTTGTTCTGCTTCGATCTAGTGTACCTGTTCCGCTGCCCAGCCCGTTCCAGCGTGGGCGCGTTGTTCACGGTTGCTGGCCCACCGTTCGGAGGCGGCTCCACGTGCGATCATCTGACGGCGCAGCAGAGCGCGCGCGTCGGCGGAAGGGGTCAGGCGGAGTGTTTCGATCAGCGCCGGTCCGCCGCCTGCACAGGCTCGTCCGATGGATTCCCCGACGACCCGATACAGCGCGATCGGGTCGGCGGCGTCGACCGGGATGCCGGGAACGCCGCACCGGGTGGCCAGCGCAGCCACGCCGGGGACGGCACTGGGCAGCGCGGCAACGACCACCGGGGCGTTCAGATGCGCCGCGTCCTGCAAGAACCGTTGCCATTGGCGTGACGCCAGGGAGTTTCCGGCAAGCAGAATGACGGTAGCGGACGCGGATCTGACGGCGGTGCCGAGCGCGAAGTAGAGTTGCTCGAGGGGATCGCCGTTGAGCTGCGACTGCAGCCCGTCCGGCACCGTGCCGCGCTGGACCCGGCGCATGGTAAGGCCGAGCGCGAGGCCCAGCGGAGGGTGCAGGGAGAGGTCCGGCGCACAGATGTTCGAGGTGTCGAGGTCTCGCAGGCCGATGGTGAGCGCGATGGCGCAGCTGCTGTCGGCTGAAGGAGACGGAAGAGCTTCAGCCTCGATCATCGCGCGGAAGAGCTCGCGGATGCGGCTGTGGGGCAGCAGCGGATTTTCATAACTCTTGGCCATTCGTCAGGCGCGCGCCGGGTCTTTGCTGTCGGGGTCGAGGCCCAGAGCGCCGATCGCTTTTTGCGCATCTTCGGCAGGGAAGCTGCCGTCGCGGGCGAGGCGGGAGAGCGTCGCGGCAACGATGGCTTCAGCCGAGACTTCGAAGTGCCGGCGCAGGTGGGCGCGGTCGTCGGACCGTCCGAAGCCGTCCGTGCCAAGCGTGACCAGGCGTCCACCGAGCCACGGCGCCAGACCGTCCGGGATGGACTTCATGTAGTCGGAGGCGGCGACGACCGGGCCGGCGGTGCCTTCGAGGAGGGTCTCGAGGTAGGACTTGCGGATGGGCTCGGCGGGATGCAGGCGGTTCCAGCGCTCCGTGGCGAGAGCTTCGCGGCGGACTTCGACGTAGCTGGTGACGCTCCACGCGTCGGCGTGGATCTTGAACTGCTCGGCCAGGATGATCTGGGCGCGGAGGACCTCGTTGAGGATAGGGCCGGAGCCGAAGAGCTGAACGCTACTTGCTTCGGCGGCGGAGTTGAACCTGTAGAGGCCCTTGACGATTCCTTCCGCGCAGCCGTCGGGCATCGCCGGCATCGGATAGTCCTCGTTGTACATGGTGACGTAGTAGAAGGCGTCTTCCATGCCTTCATACATGCGCCGGATGCCGTCCTGCAGGATGACCGCAAGCTCATAGACAAAGGCGGGGTCGTAGGTGCGGCAGGTGGGCACGGTGCTGGCGAGGACGAGGGAGTGACCGTCCTGGTGCTGCAGGCCTTCGCCGAGCATGGTGGTGCGTCCGGCGGTGCCGCCCATCAGGAAGCCCTTGCCGCGCGAGTCGGCGAAGGCCCAGACCATGTCGCCGATGCGCTGAAAGCCGAACATGGAGTAGTACATATAAAAGGGGATCGAGGGCACGCCGTAGTTGGAGTAGGCGGTGCCGGCGGCGGTGAAGGAGGCCATCGAGCCGGCCTCGGTGATGCCTTCTTCGAGAATCTGGCCATCGCGGTTTTCGCGGTAGCTCAACAGCATGTCGGCGTCGTGCGGAATGTATTTCTGGCCTTCGGGCGCGTAGATGCCGACCTGCTTGATCACGGATTCGAGACCGAAGGTACGGCCTTCATCGGGCACGATGGGGACGACCCAGCGGCCGATGGTCTTGTCTTTCAGAAGCGCACGCAGAATCGATACGAAGCCCATGGTGGACGACACGGCGCGTCCGCCGGAGCCGGCCAGCCACTCCTTGAAAAACTCCAGCGGGGGCGCTTTGAAGTCGGGGGCCTGCTCGGCGAGCGAGGGAACCTCACGCACGGGGAGATAGCCGCCGAGCTCCTGGCGGCGCGCCTGCATGTATTGGAGCTCGGGCGCGTCCGGCGCGGGACGGTATAACTTGCCGTCGCGTGCGGCATCCTCGGGAACGGGGATGTCGAAGCGCTTGACGAAGGCGGCGAGAGCGTCATCGGCCAGCTTCTTTTCAGAGTGCGTGGCGTTGCGTGCCTGCGCCGAGCCGAGGCCGTAGCCCTTGACGGTCTTGGCGAGGATGACGGTGGGTCCGCCCTTGTGCTCAAGTGCCTGCTTGTAGGCGTTGTAGACCTTGAGCGGATCGTGGCCGCCGCGGTGCAGCAGGCCAAGCTGCTCGTCGGTGTAGTCCGCGACGAGGGCAAGGAGCGCAGGATATTTGCCGAAGAACTCCTTGCGCAGGTAGGCGCCGTCTTTGGCCTTGAAGGTTTGGAAGTCGCCGTCGACGCACTCTTCCATGCGCTGCAGCAGCAGGCCGGACCCGCCGTTGACGGGGAGGTCGCGGGCGAAGAGTTCGTCCCAGTCCGAGCCCCAGATGACCTTGATGACGTTCCATCCGGCTCCGCGGAAGACGCCTTCGAGCTCGTCGATGATGCGCTTGTTGCCACGCACCGGGCCGTCCAGGCGTTGGAGATTGCAGTTGACGACGAAGATCAGGTTGTCGAGCTTTTCGCGCGCGCCAAGCGAGATGGCACCCAGCGTATCGACCTCGTCGGTTTCGCCGTCGCCGACAAAGGCCCAGACCTTGCGGTCGGTCTTCTCGATCAGCGCACGGTTTTCAAGGTAGCGCATAAAGCGCGCCTGGTAGATAGCGTTGAGCGGGCCGATGCCCATCGAGACGGTGGGGAAGTTCCAGAAGTCCGGCATCAGCCATGGGTGCGGGTAACTGGACAGGCCAGGCGCGCCGTGGAGCTCCTGGCGGAAGTGGCCGAGGCGGGCCTCATCGAAGCGGCCTTCAAGAAACGCACGGGCGTAGACCCCGGGCGAGGCGTGACCCTGGAAGTAGATGAAGTCACCGGGCTGATCGCCGTAGTGACCATGGAAGAAGTGGTTGAAGCCGACTTCAAGCAGCGTCGCGAGCGAGGAGTACGTGGAGATGTGGCCGCCGATGCCGGGTACCTTCTTATTCTGCCCATGCACCATGGCCATGGCGTTCCAGCGGATCAGGGCTTCGACGCGGCGTTCGAGATTGCGGTCGCCGGGGTAGGGGACCTCGTCTTCCTTGCGTATGGTGTTGCAGTAAGGCGTAGTGACGGCGGAGGGTACAGGCACGCCGGCTTCGAGCGCATGATGCCGCAACGCTTCGAGCACCTCGGTGCCCTGCGCGGGATCGGAGGCGACGATCTGGTCGAAGGCCTCGATCCACTCGCGCATCTCGGCGGAAAAATCGTGCCGGGCATCGTTTCCTTTGCTGGATCCTGCCTGGCCTGCCGCGGTTCCGGGAACTTCCAAAACACTGTTCATCGCGCACCTGTCCGTCAATTCTTCGGCCCGTGCCCAATCCCCGGGCGTATACAGGCTGTCGCTCTAAGATAATCCCACGGCCGGGTAAACGTCACGCCTGCCGCTGAGGGAATAGACCTGAAGCGGGCTGGTGCATACTGTGGGGAGGAGATGTCGCATCGCGACCGTTTCCAACGTGCTGTCGATGAGCGTGGAAGGAGTATCTGCGGACTCCGTTTCAGCCGGACGCCGATTATGTGGAAGGCCTCCATGAGGAGCGGAATTCAGGAGAGTGGGACCATGCACGGCTGCAAGGAATTCTGCCTAGTTTGTTCAGCGCACACGAGGCGGACTGGGTCATCGAAGCTGTGCCGCAGGTAGGGGTCAGGTAGCGCCGCGGCGGTTCCGGATGCCGGACGTCTGCGTGGTGAATGCGCGGGGGCCTGTGGAGCAGATCGTAAGGACTCCACCGATGTTGTGCGTCGAGGTGGTTTCACCGGAGAATCGGCTCCAGCGCCTGCTGACGCGGGCCCAGGATTTCCATGCGATGGGCGTGCCGGATGTCTGGATCTTCGATCCCGAGACGCGCACGGTCTGGATTTAGGATGTAGAGCGTGCGCAGGAATGCACCGGCGGCCTGCTGGAAGCGGCCGGAACGAAGATCGCGCTCGATCCTGCGGAAGCGTTTGGCCGTTTTGACCGCAGGCGTTAGAGCTCTCGGAGGAAGCGGCAGGGCTCAGGTGCTGTAGTCGGCGTTGATGCGTACGTATTCTTCCGTCAGGTCGCAGGTGGTAAAAGTTGTGCTTGCGTCGCCTTCCCCGAGATCGAGCGCGATGGTGTATTCGCGGGCCAGCATTGCCTGGTGGGCAGCTTGCTTGTTGAACAACGCGGAGCGAACGCCGGCCTCAAAGACGGCCTGGTCGCCGATGCGGATCGAAACCTTTGCCGGGTCGAAGGCTACCCCGGAGTAGCCGGCCGCGCACAGGATTCGTCCCCAGTTGGGGTCAGCCGAGGACCAGGCGGTCTTGCATAGAGCCGAGCCCGCGATGGCGCGTGCGACCTGGCGAGCATCGTCTTCGGTTTCGGCACCGTTGATCTGCAGCGTCACGACGTGGCCGACGCCTTCGCCGTCATCGACGATCTGGTGAGCGAGCGATCCGCAGACCAGCGTCAACGCATTACTGAATGCGATCCCGACGCGGTCCGGTTCCGGGGCGCTGCGAGCGATCTCCGCCCTGGGCGCACCGAGCCGTACGCCGCTGGCCCCGCTCGCGAGCAGAAGCACGGTGTCGTTGGTTGAGGTGTCGCCGTCGATCGAGATGGAGTTGAAGCTGCGTTCGACGGCGGGTGCGAGGAGACGCTCGAGATCGGCGGCGTCGGCCTGGAGATCGGTAAACAGGTAGACCAGCATGGTGGCATGGGGCGGCGCACCCAGCTGCGGCGCGATCATGCCGGCACCTTTGGCCACACCGAACAGGCGCACCTGCCGGCCGTCCACGTCGACCGTGGCGCGAGCGACCTTGCGCCGGGTATCGGTGGTCATGATGGCCTGGGCAAACAACTCGGCGTGCTCCGCGGTCGAGCCCAGCGCGGCCCGTGCCTCCGGAAGCGCGGCGATCAGCCTTGCCGCGGGCAGAGGCACGCCGATAATGCCTGTCGAAGAAGGGAAGACCTCGTCAAAGATGCATCCGAGCGTTTCCGCCGCGGCCTTGCAGGTTTCCACGCAGGCGCGAACGCCCGGCTCCCCGGTCGCGCAGTTGGCGTTTCCTGCGTTGACCAGCACGGCGGAGACGCGTCCGCCGGTTGCCAGCAGATGCCTCTGCCCGACTGTCAAGGGCGCGGCGACGACCTGGTTGCGCGTAAACATGGCCGCAGCGCTCGCCCCTAAGGGAGCACGCGCAAGCGCCAGGTCGAGGTTGCCGCTGGCTTTGATGCCGGCCCTGGCGGCACCCCATTGGAAGCCGAGGGGCAGGGCGGCGCTCGACCGGGTGCCGGATGAATCGGGTGAACCAGTTGACATGCTGTTAATGTAAACGGGTGCGCGACGGGCGGCTACACGTCCTGCGTTCGGCCCTGCTCGGAACTCAGTCGCGCAAGCTCCAGGAGGCGGACAATCTCGAAGCCGGTCTCGGCGGAGATCGCCAGCTCGGCCGTGCCGTTGATCGCATCGCGGACCGAGACGTAGAAGGGGCGGTAGTCGCCGCGCTCGGTCTGGATCACGGTACGGGTGAGCTCGGCGGGCTCGAGCGGATCCGGAGATGCGGTCAGGGTGCCCCAGGCGGAGTAGTCCTCCTCAAGCCACGGGGTCGGATCACCCAGCGGCGGCACGGAGGCGCCGGCCAGCAGAGTCGGCTCCTGCGGGTCCAGGCCGAACTTTTTGAAGCTGCCCAGCGTTCCGTGTACCAGGAACCGGGGAGAAGCATCCGCCGCCAGCATGCTGGCCCGGCAAAGGTACAGCATGTCCTTGTAGCCGAGCGCGATGTCGAAAGCGTCCTCGATTTCAGTGTGGTCGCGGTCGGTGCGTACGCTGGCGGTGATGGTGCTTGGCAGGCCGAACAGCGCAACGGCCTGATCGAGCAGATGCGGCCCGAGGTCCATCAGCAGGCCATTGGCGGGGTTGCCAGACTCTTTCCATGTCCGGGGCCGCTGCAGCGGACGAAATCGGTCGAAATGCGATTCGATGGTGACGACGCGGCCAAGTCTTTGTTCGGCAAGAAGCTTGCGGACGGTCAGGAAGTCTCCATCCCAGCGGCGATTGTGAAACGGTGCGAGCACCAGGCCCATCTCCTGCGCGACCTCGATCAACTCCCGCGCTTCCGCGCTCGAGGAGGTGAATGGCTTGTCGATGACTACGTGCTTGCCCGCCTCGAGCGCCTGACGGGCAAGCTGGAAGTGCGTCTCGTTTGGCGTGGAAACCACGACGAGGTCGATCTCCGGGCGAGCAAACAGCTCGTCGGCCGAGCGCAGAATCTCGGCCTCCGGATACGCCTTTGCGGCGGAGTCTCCCGTGCGCTGCACGATGGACCGAAGCTGCAGTCCGGGGACGGCACGGACAAACGGTGCGTGAAAGACCTTTGTGCCCAGACCAAAGCCCAGGATGCCAACGCCGATTTCCTGCATAGATCCTCCCTGCCGGACCGGCATTCTCCGCAGTGTACCTCTCCGCCCGACAATCGTTGGGGACGAGCCTAGAAATTTCTGCACACTTCCCGCACCTCGCGCATCCACTAATCACCGGATAGTTTGGCTTCCAGCCACCAGGACCAGTTACCATTCCAGTTATGACGAAATCAGGCAAGAGGGCTCGGCGTCGGCTGGCCGGGGCTGCGTTGCTCGGCGTCCTGCTGGCCGGTGCGGGGCGGGCTTCAGCCCAATCCTCCGGTGCAGCCCGGCAGAACGGTGCCTCGACCAACACAAGCGGCGGGGCGTCAAGCGGAAGCGACCCAAGCGCGGTCAGTGCCGGGCAGACCGAGCTTTACAACGCCTCCGGCAATAACGGCACGATGATTACCCGAGATACCTTCAACCGTTCCGTTCCGGAAGGACGAAGCACCGGCATCACCCTTCCGCTCTCGCTTGATGATGCGATTCAGCGCGGTCTACGTAACAACCTCGGCGTCATCCTGCAATCGTCGGCGGTGCAGTCGGCCAACGGTCAGCGGCTGGAGTTGCTGCAGCAGCTTTTGCCCACCATCACCGGGTCGGCCAGCATCTCGGTCGAACAGGTCAACCTGGCCGCCTTTGGACTCAAGTTTCCCGGCATCAACCCCATTATCGGGCCTTTCCAGGTCGTGGACTTCCGCACATACCTGACGCAGTCCCTGGTCAATGTTTCCGCCCTGCAAAGTTATATCGGATCGAAGCACAGCTTTCAGGCAGCCAAGCTTTCGGCGGAGGACGCACGCGACCTGGTGGTGCTTACTGTCGGCAACGCGTACCTGGTCTGCGTGGCGGACCAGGCGCGAATTGATGCCGTCAACGCGGAGTTGAAGACCTCGAAGCTCAGTTTCGATCAGGCCGCCGCGTCGCACGACGCCGGCGTGTCTCCCCGGCTGGACGTACTGCGGGCGCAGGTGGATTACCAGAACGAGCAGCAGACGCTGATCTCCTCCACCAACCAGCTGAGCAAGGACAAGCTGTCGCTGGCGCGGGTCATCGGCCTGCCGCTGGCCCAGCCGTTCGCCCTGACGGATACGGCTCCCTTCAAGCCGCTCGACAACCTGGACCCGGACGCGGCATTTGCCCAGGCGCTGAAGACCCGGAAGGATCTCGCGGCGGATGAGGAACAGGTCCGTGCGTCGGAGGCCGCGCGCAAAGCCGCGATTGCCGACCAGTATCCGGTCGCCAGCGTCTCCGGTGACTTTGGCGATCTGGGCACCACGCCCGGGCATTCTCACGGCACCTTCACCGCCACCGGCCAGGTGACCGCGCCGATTCTTCAACTTGCCCGCACACGCGGAGAGCGCATCACGGCGGAGTCCGCGCTGGCCTCATCCAAGGCGCGGCTTTCGGATGCCGCCCAGCAGGTCAACGCGGACATCCGCGACGCGATCCTGGACATTCAGTCCGCCGCGAAGCTGGTGCAGGCGACGCAGTCCAACGTTTCGCTTGCTTCCGAGGCGCTGTCGGAGGCGCAGCAGCGTTTTCACGCCGGCGTCAGCGACAACCTGCCGGTTTCGCAGGCGCAGACGCAGTTCGAGCAGGCCAACGATCAGTACATCAGCGCGCTTTACCAGCATAACGTGGCGAAGCTTACGCTTGCCCGCGCCCTGGGCGTAGCCCAGACCAACTACAAAGACTATCTTGGAGGCAAGTAAACGTGCCCGATCAGACGCAGCAAAACACGCAGGACCCAGGCACCGCAGACGCCGGAACCGCGCAGTCCAACAGCTCCCCGCAGCCTCCGGCAGCGGCCGGCAATGCGGGCAACTCCGGCGCGGCAACGCAAAACGCTTCCGTCCAGGGAGGCGCGCCGAGCAAAGCCAGCGCTCCGGATGAATCGCCGGCAAAGAAAACGGGACGCACGGTGCTGATCGGGCTGGTGGTGCTTCTGCTGATCTGCGGAGCGCTGATCTGGTATTGGCGGTCCACCTTCACCGAGGATACCGACGACGCGCAGGTGGATGGAAACATTTACCAGATCTCGTCCAAGATCGCCGGCCAGGTTGCCAACGTGTATGTGCAGGAGAACCAGGAGGTCAAGCGGGGTCAGTTGCTGGTCGAAATCGATCCCAAGGACCAGCAGGTCGCGCTTGAGCAGGCGGAGGCGCAGCTTGCCAATGCACAGGCTTCCTACACGCAGGCAACGGTAAACGTGCCGATCACCTCCACCAGCACGCGGACAACCCTGACGAATGCAGGCTCCGATGTGCGTTCTTCGCAGAGCTCCGTGTCGCAGGCGCAAAGCCAGGCCGCCGCGGCTGAAGCACGGATCGAGGAGGCAGCCGCCAACGCCATCAAGGCCGATAAGGATGTGGAGCGCTACACTCCGCTGGTGGAAAAAGACGTGATCAGCCGCCAGCAGTTCGACGCGGCGGTCGCCCAGGCCCGCGCTGCCAACGCCGAGGTGCAGGGGGCAAGAAAGCAGCTCGCCGCCCAGCAGCAAGCGATCACCGCCGCGCAGCAGCGTGCCGACCAGGCCAAGGCACAGGCTGCCGAAGCGGCCAAGAACGGTCCCGAGCAGGTGAAGGTACAGCAGGCCCGCGCGGCTGCGGCGCTGGCCGACATAAAAAGTGCCCAGGCCCGCGTCGATCAGGCCAAACTGAATCTCAGTTACACGCGCGTGGTCGCGCCGTCGGATGGCATCGTGAGCAAGAAGAACGTAGAAGTAGGTGGAAACCTTTCGGCCGGGCAGGATCTGCTGACGATCGTTCCGGTTACCGGGCTTTGGGTCACGGCGAACTTCAAGGAAACGCAGCTCAAGGGCATGCATCGCTGCCAGGAGGTCGACATGCACGTCGACGCGCTGGGTGGACGCAAGTTCTCGGGCAAGATAACGCAGATCGGGGGCGCGACGGGATCGATGTTGAGCCTGTTCCCGCCGGAAAATGCTACGGGCAACTACGTCAAGGTCGTCCAGCGGATCCCGGTCCGGATCGACTTTACCAATCTGCAGAAGGAAAATCAGGACCATGCCCTGCGCGCGGGTTTCTCGGTCACGCCGGATGTTTCGGTGAAGGGAACGGGCGACTACAAGGATACGGGCAACTGCGAGGCGGGTCTGCCGGAGCAGAACTGACCATTCACACACCTGAAAGGGCCTGGCTTCGGCTAGGCCTTTCACTTTGTTGGAACTACGCGGGCTACCGGGTCATCTACCATGATGACTATGCCGATCGCTCTCGCCTTTTTCGTGCACTACGCTTACGCGATTCTATTCGTGTGGGTACTGGTCGAGCAGCTCGGTTTCCCAATTCCGTCGATCCCCGTGCTGCTGACGGCCGGCACCCTGACCGCAACGCACCGCGTTAACGGTCCCATGGCGCTGCTTGCCGTGCTGGCGGCGTGCATCCTGGCGGACTCGACCTGGTACGCCATGGGGCGCCGCTATGGAAATGCGGTGCTCAAGCTGCTGTGCCGCCTGTCGTTCGAGGCCAATACCTGCGTGTCCAAGACCGAAGGCTACTTTCACCGTCGCGGTGCGCAGACGCTGCTGTTTGCCAAATTCATTCCCGGGCTGTCGACCGTTGCCGCGCCCATTGCGGGCCAGACGGGCATGCCGTACCCTCGTTTTCTCGCCTATGATCTTGCCGGCTCCCTCATCTGGGCGACGGCATACCTGCTGGCCGGCCGTTTCTTCGGTGATGTGGCGAAACGGAGCGAGCGGTTCTTTTCCATGCTCGGTCATTTTGCCGTCGTCATCTTTATCCTGATGGTGCTTAGCCTTATGTTCTGGAGGGTATGGAAGCAGAGACGTTTTCTGCTCAATGTGCGCGAGATGCGGCTGGAACCGGCCGAACTGCTGGACATGATGGAAACGGCAAAGCGCCAGAACAACATCGCCCCGTTCATCGTCGACCTGCGGCATCCGCTGGATTATCTGCCCGATCCGCGGGTGCTCCCGGGCGCGCTGCGGGTCAGTCCTTCCGAGCTCACCGCGCACCAGGCGGCGATCCCGCGAGACCGCGACGTGATCCTCTACTGCACCTGCCCTTCCGAGGAGACCAGCGGCAAGGTCGCTCTGCAGCTGCACGCGCTAGGAATTAACCGGGTTCGCCCGCTTCTGGGCGGATTCGAGGGCTGGCGTGACGCCGGCTACCCGCTGGTCGACTATCTTCCTCCACCGGAGGCCGCCCTGTTGACTACATCCGCGGTGTCTCCCGCCGGCGTGCAAGCCTGAGCCCGCAAGGATATAAACAAGAGATGATCGATTTACGCAGCGATACCGTCACCCGGCCGACACCCGAGATGCGTCGCGCCATGGCCGAAGCCGAAGTGGGCGACGATGTTTACGGCGAAGACCCCACGGTGAACCGTCTTGAAGCGCGCGCGGCGGAGGTCTTCGCACGCGAAGCAGCAATCTTCGTGCCGACCGGGACCATGGGAAACCAGATTGCCGTCCGAATGCACACGAAACATGGACAGGAGGTGCTGTGTGAGGCCCGCTCCCACGTGCTTGACTGGGAGATGGCGATGATGGCCGCGTTTTCCGGTTGCCAGGCCCGCACCGTCGCCGGCGAGCGCGGTATTCTGCGGTGGGACCTGCTTCAGGCTGCCATCGCGCCGGACATCTACTACCGCGCGCAGACTGGCCTGATCTGCCTGGAAAACTCGCATAATATGGCCGGCGGCACGGTGACTCCGCTTCCGGTTCTGCGCGAAATCTGGGCTGGAGCCCGCGCGGCAGGACTTCCGGTGCATCTGGACGGAGCTCGCGTCTTCAACGCCGCCGAGGCGCTCGGAGTTTCGGTCGCCGAGCTGACCTCCGGCTTCGATACGGTTATGTTCTGCCTGTCCAAGGGCCTGGGCGCTCCGGTCGGCTCCATGCTCGTGGGCTCAAAAGCGGCCATCGCCGAAGCGCGGGCGCATCGCAAGGCGCTCGGTGGCGGCATGCGACAGGCGGGTGTGCTCGCGGCGGCGGGGCTGTTCGCGCTCGAGCAGGGACCGGCTAGGCTCGCGGAGGATCACAGCAACGCACGGTTGCTGGCAGAGGCCGTCGCGGGCGCTCCGGGAGTCACGATCGACCTCGGATCGGTTCAGACCAATATCGTCATCTTCCAGGCCGCCGACGCGCCGGATCTCGTGGCGTCCATGAGGGGATACGGAGTCGCGGCAAGCGCCATCGGTCCTGGCGCGGTTCGGTTCGTGACTCACCGTGACGTGACCCGCGCGGAGTGCGTCCAGGCCGGCGAAGCAGCGCTCCGTGCACTCGAGGCCCGCACCCTCGTCGCGGTTTAACCCGGAAGCGGCTCAGGCTCCGGCGGAGCTCCCAGGGGCAGGAATACGACGACGGTGGTCCCGTGATCCTGTTCGGCCGTGCTGCTTTCCAGCACGATTTCACCTCCATGCTTGGTCACGATTCCCTTGCTGATCCATAGTCCGAGACCTGTCCCGCTTTCCCCCTTGGTGGTCACAAACGGCTCGAACAACTTGCCCAGGGTTGTCTCCGGGATCCCTGGCCCACAGTCATCGACGACGACGCAGACACCGGGCTGCACCCGCTGGTCGTCCGCGCGGGTATAGGCCGGCTCAACTTCCAGCGCCAGTTGCACCTCCGACCCACGCGTGCTGGCCTCCGCAGCGTTGATCAGCAGGTTGGTAAAGACCTGGCGAAGCTCGGCGGGAAAGCCCTGGATCACCATATTCTCCGGAAGATCCGGCGTCACGGTCACCCCGAGGTCGGTAAAGCGCCGGTCCAGCAGAAGCAGTACGGACTCCAGCATCGGCTTCAGGTCAACCGCCACCGGCGCGGAGGACTCGCGGTGAAGCGAAAGCATGGCCCTCGAGATTTGCGTGACGCGCGCAATTTCGCCACGCGCAAGCTCCAGAAACTGCGCGCTCTCCTCCGGCGACGACACTCCGTCCATGAGGAACAGCAGGTTCGAGATGGCGTCCAGCGGGTTATGAATTTCGTGCGCGATCGTCGCGGCGAGCCGTCCCGCCACTGCGAGCTTTTCGTTCGCGAGCAGCGCGTCCTGCGACTTCCGGGCAAGCGTCACATCGCGAAAGACCAGCACGAAGCCCGTGATGGTGTCTTCCTGGTCTCGCAGGGCGGTGCCGGACCGATCGACCAGGACCTCGGACCCATCATGCCGAATGAGGGTAAGGTCTGCTCCGCCAAAGCGCGCGGGCTCTCCGGTGAAAGGGTCTGGCCAGGGCTGCCGCGAGCCGGAAACGACGATCTGGGCAATTTCGTCCAGCGGCCGGCCGACGGCTGCTTCCCGCGCCATCCCGCACAGCCGCGCCGCCGCCTCGTTCATGGTCTGCACGCATCCCGCAGGATCGCAGGTGATCACCGCTTCGCCGATCGAAGCGAGCGTGATGCGCAGGCGCTGTTCCGAGCGGAACGCCTCCTCGGCGCGCTGCTCCAGCACCCGGCTGGAGTGGCGAAATGCCGACGAGATTCGCTGCACCAGCGACGCACTGTATGCCCCGATGCCGACACCGATCACCACCGCGAGCAGCAGCAGCGCGACCGTCGTGCGGCGCACCTGCGCATGCCAGCGATCGACGTCGGCGGCACGTTGTTGTTCGCTGCGCCGCGTTAGGCTCGCCAGCAGCCCGCGCATTTTGTCCGTCTGGAATTTGCCTTGCAGGTTGAGCTCCGGGTCATTGGTCTTTCCTCCGGCCTGGATTGTGGCGATCAGCGGGACGGCAAAGCCCTGCTCCCATGTTTCATGTGTGGAGGCGACCTGGTCCAGCAGCGCCACTCCGGCCGCATCCTGGCCAACCGAGACGCGCAGCTGCGCGACCGACGCATCGATCTGCCGCTCCGCATCGTAGAAGGGAGCCAGAAACACAGGATCGGCGGTGGTCTGGTACCCTCGCAGACCGGTCTCTTCATCGACGATAAGCCGCTCGGTTATTGCGGCGCGCGCGACGCCCAGCTCGGAGCTCTGCATCCGGTCCACGGTACGGTTCGCGTTATGGATCTGCCAGAAAAGCGCCACAGCGCCCAGGAGCACAAGCAGCAAAGGCACCAGGAAAAGCTGGCGAAGCCGTCGGTCAAAGCGTGCATTGATGACGGGACTGATCTTCTGCATCGAGGTTGCCACCTGAGAAAGGGCTCGTCCTACGAAAACTTGGGGTGCAGGAGGCTGTTGAGCCGTTCCAGGAGCACCGGCGCGCCTTCGCCCTTGGTCATGGCCAGCGCCACGTGGGGCGCGACCTCGGGCGGCAGGCTGGTGTAGGCGGAAAGCATCAGGATCGGCGTTTCCGGCTTGATCGCATGCATGCGCTCGGCCACTTCGCCTCCGCTCATGCCGGGCATGGAATAGTCCAGCACGACCGCGGCCACCGGATTGCCTGCGAACAACTCAAGCCCCGAAGCGCCGTCGAGCGCGGTTAATACGCGGTATCCGGCCCGTTCCAGAAGGATTTTGCGCACGCGCAGCCCTACAGTCTCGTCGTCGACGCAGAGCACCAACGGACCCGCGGCGGGATTTGGAACAGGCTCCATGCGTCCAGCATAAACCTCCGCGAGGTCCGGCCCGCGGCAGGACGATTCATCGTCTGTTCGCAAACCGACGCTTCTCCTTGCACTAAGCTGGTTTGGTATGACGCAGACGATCATAGTGCTCGAAGATGACGCCGATATTTCGCGGCTGGTGCAGTACCAGCTGGAAAGCTCTGGCTTTGCGGTGAAACCCTACGCGGCCATCCCCGGCCTGGTGGCGGACGCGGAACGGCAGCCGCCCGCGCTGTTTCTGCTCGACATCATGGTGCCCGGAGGCGACGGACTCGACCTGTGCCGGCGGCTGCGCGCCAATGTGAAATTGAGCATGGTGCCGATCATCTTTCTGACCGCACGCGCGGGAGAGAACGACCGCGTTCACGGCCTGGAACTCGGCGCGGACGATTACATCACCAAGCCGTTCGCCACGCGTGAACTGGTGGCCCGCGTCAAGGCCGTGCTGCGCCGGTTCGAGCGTCCGGCGGTCGCCAACATCGTCAAATTCGAAAATATCGAGATCGATGGAAGCGCCATGCAGCTTCGGGTTAAGGGCGAGCTGGTCACCACGACCGCCACCGAGTTCCGCCTGCTGGACTACCTGGCACGTCATCCCGGGCGCGTCTTCAGCCGGGATCACCTGCTGGACGCGGTATGGGGAGACGCCCGTTTCGTGACGCCGCGCAGTGTCGATGTGTACGTGCGGCGCATTCGCGAAAAGATCGAGGAGGATGCGGAAACGCCTCGCTACCTGAAGACCATGCGCGGGGCGGGGTACCGCTTTGAGATTCCCAAAGCGCAGCCCGCGCAGGCCTGACCCCATGAGGAAAAGTCCATGACGGCCGAAGCCGGCAGGCGCAAAGGCGGGTTCGTCTGGCTTGCGCTCGGGCTTCTGCTGACCGTGGTCGCAGCGATGCAGATGACGGTCAGGCTCACCCGGAGCGCGGCCTGGAGCTGGGTTGCAGGGGTAGGGTTGTCCCTCGTGTTCGCGCTGCTGCTTCGGCTGCGTCTCCGACGTGAGCTCGCCAAACTGTCTGAGATGGTTGAGGTCCTTCCGCTGGTCGACGGCGGAGCACGTCCCCCCACGCTCAGCGATTTCGACGGTGCAATCGGCGTCATCGAGCACGCGGCCGCTTCCCTGCAGGCGCAGCTGGCCGCAGCCGGGGACAGCCGGCGGGAGCTGGAAGCGCTGCTCGATTCCATGCAGGACGCGGTCGTCGCCGTGGACTCCGCCGGACGCATTCAGTGGACCAACGAGCGCATGCAGCTTCTGCTTCCACGCTCCGGCGTGGGCGGCGTGCGGGTCGGTCACGCGCTGGTGCAGACCATCCGCGACCCCGAGGTGCTGGATTGCGTGCGCGTCGCGTTGGCGCAGGGCATGGTCACCGACCGGCGTTCGACCACGCTGGTACCCGGCAGGATCTTCTCGGTCAACGCCTCGCCCACGCCCACCGGCGGGGCAGTCGCGGTGCTGCAGGATGTCACCCGCGTAGAGGAAGTCGAGCGCACGCAGCGGGATTTCGTCGCCAACGTCAGCCACGAGCTGCGTACGCCGCTCACCTCGATCTCCGGCTACGTGGAAACGCTGCTGGACCATGAACGGGGCATCAGCGTTCAGGGGAGGGAGTTCCTGGAGACGATCCTGAAAAACGCCGCGCGCATGACGCGGCTGACGGAGGACCTCCTGGTGATGGCGCGGGTCGAGGCTTCCACGCTCGACCTGCATCCGGAGCCGGTCCGCTCGGACCAGATCATCGAGGACGCCGTCCGTGCCGTGCGGGGGCTGCTGCGAGAAAGCGGCGCGACACTGAGCCTGGGTGAAACGACCTCGGCCGAGGTGCTCGCGGACCCGGACGCCGTGCTGCAGGTGCTCGGAAATCTGATCGAAAATGCCGTCAAGTACGGGCGCAACGGCAACCCCGCGCAGGTCACGGTCAGCGCGCGCGAGGTGTCCGAGCCGTTTGCCGGCGTGGAGTTTTCCGTTCATGACCGCGGCCCGGGCATCGCCAGTGAGCACCTCGGCCGGATTTTCGAACGCTTCTACCGCGTCGACAAGGCGCGCTCGCGGGAGTCCGGCGGAACCGGCCTGGGGCTGTCCATCGTGCGGCACATGGTGCAGTCGCAGGGCGGCACTCTCCGCGCGGAAAGCACCCTGGGGGCCGGAAGCAGCTTTCGTTTCACGCTTCCACGCAGTCCCATCGAGTAAACGAAAGGGACCTGGAGCTCCCTCCTTTGTCGCGCTTTTCACCGCTTTGTAACCTTCCCGTAACGGAACCCGCCGACACTCGGACCAAGACAGACAATCAGATAGCAGCACGAGGAGACTCGCTTGAACGTCAAAGCAGTTGCAATGGCAGTATTGCTTTCAGTCGGCACTGTGACCGCCTATGCGCAGAACATCACCGGCGCGGGCGCGACCTTTCCCAACCCGATTTACCAGCGGTGGTTCACCGAGTACAGCCGCCTGCACCCTGATGTAAAGATCAACTACCAGTCGCTCGGCTCGGGTGCCGGCATCAAGCAGGTCTCGGAAGGCACGGTCGACTTCGGCGCCTCCGACGCGATCATGACGCCGCAGCAGATCTCCGACAGCAAGGTGAAGGTGATGGCCATTCCCACGGTGCTGGGCGCGGTGGTACCGGTTTACAACCTGCCGGGCGTCAACCAGGAGATCAAGTTCTCGCAGGACGCCATTGCCGGTATTTACCTGGGCAAGATCACCAAGTGGAACGACCCGTATATCGCGCACGAGAACCCCGGCATCAATCTGCCGGATCAAACGATTCTGCCGGTCTACCGCTCGGAAGGCTCGGGTACGACGTTCATCTTCACCGACTGGCTCAGCAAGATCAGCCCGGAATGGGAGCAGAAGGTCGGCCGTGCGGCGGCAATCAAGTGGCCGGTGGGCACGGGCCAGAAGGGAAGTGAAGGGGTCGCCGGCATGGTGCGGCAGCTTCCTTACTCGTTCGGCTATGTGGAGCTTGTCTACGCGGTGCAGAACAAGATGCAGTTCGGCCTGGTGCGCAACGCCTCCGGCCGCTTCGTCAAGGGTTCGACCGAAAGCGTGACGGCTGCTGCGGCCGCGGACGCAAAGACGATTCCGGCCGACTACCGCGTGTCGATCACCAACGCCCCGGGTGCCGATTCGTACCCGATCTCCTCCTTCACCTGGCTGCTCATTCCGGTGCAGAGCAAGGACCCGGCCAAGGGAAAGGCGCTGCAGGGATTCCTGGAGTGGATGCTGGAGAACGGCGAGTCCGAGGCGGCGTCCATGACCTACGCGCCGCTGCCCAAAGCAGTGCAGGATCGCCTGCATGGCACGATTGCGACGGTGAAGTAAAGCAAGTGCAGTACTCTGAGTGTGCCCCGCCGCGGAAGCGTCTCCGCCGCGGGGTGCACTCGCACCAGCCGCAGTAAACGCGCAAAGGAAGTCGACCAACTGCATGACAGCCGATAACCCCGCCAAAACCGAAACGCCCGTACTGCTCGCTCCCGCGGTCACCAACTTCGTGCAGGCTGCCGAACCGGCCGCCGCCACGGGACCAGGGGACGATCAGCCCTCCCCTATCCGCAGTTTTCTGCGTGCACGCGGAAGCGGCAAGCTGGCCGACCAGACCTTCTCCGCCATCATGCTGCTCTGCGCGTGCAGCATCTTTGCGATTGTCATCTTTATTGCGACAATCCTGGTGGCCCGTTCGAAGTTGAGTCTGGCCGCGTTCGGCCTGAAGTTCTTCTCGAGCTCGGAATGGGACCCCGTCAACGGCACCTTTGGCGCACTGCCGTTCATCTTCGGCACCCTCGCCACTTCCTTTCTGGCGCTGCTGATGGCGGTTCCCCTGGCTCTCGGGGTCGCCGTTTTCCTCACGGAGCTTTGCCCCAAGGCGCTGCGCAGCCCCATCAGCTTCCTTACCGAGCTGCTCGCAGCCATCCCAAGCGTCGTGTACGGGCTCTGGGCGGTGTTTGTGCTGGTTCCCATCATGCGTACCATCCTGGGGCCGTTTCTGGTTAAGACGCTTGGCTGGACAGGCCTGTTCGGCGGCCCGAACTTCGGCGTCGGCCTGCTTACCGCAGGCATCATCCTCGCCATCATGGTGCTTCCCATCATCTCCTCGCTCACGCGCGACATCATGCTCAGCGTGCCCAATCACCAGAGAGAAGCCATGCTGGCGCTTGGCGCGACCCGCTGGGAGATGATCCGCACCGGCGTGCTGCGCAATGCACGCATCGGCATCGTGGGCGCGGTGATTCTCGGGCTTGGCCGGGCACTTGGTGAAACAATGGCCGTCACCATGGTGATCGGCAATCATCCCGACATCTCGAAAAGCCTGTTCGCGCCGGGATATACGCTGGCCAGCGTCATCGCCAACGAGTTCTCCGAGGCAACCGGGGACCTCTACCTGAGCGCACTGATCGAGATCGGCCTGGCACTTTTTCTCGTCACCATCGTCGTCAACGCCGCGGCCCGTCTGCTGGTGTGGGCGGTGACACGCGGCGCACCGGGAAGGGTGGCCTGACATGGCGACCCAAGCCACTTCGCTGCCGCACAACGGCCCGGCCCCACGACCGCCCATGAACCTGACCGATCGGCGTGTCCGCATGAACAATACGCGCCGGAACGCCATGAATGGGCTCGTCACCGGGCTCGCGGTGCTGGCCACGGTGCTGGTCATCGCGCCGCTTTTCGCCATTCTCGCCTACCTGGTTTACAAGGGTGCGAGCTCCCTCAACCTGGCCTTTTTCACAAGGATCCCGGCACCGGTGGGCGAAGCCGGCGGAGGGATGGCAAACTCCATCGTCGGCTCCGGTATTATTCTCTTTCTCGCCAGCCTGCTCGGAATCCCGGTTGGCATCGCGGCTGGAGTTTACCTGGCGGAGTTCGGCCGGGGCGGCTGGCTTGCCAACGCGGTGCGCTTCACCGCCGACGTACTTAACGGCGTGCCGTCCATCGTGATGGGCATGGCGGTTTACTCGCTCATTGTTGTGGAACAGAAGCATTTTTCCGCCTTTGCCGGAGGCGTTGCACTCGCAATTATGATGGTGCCCACCATTACCCGTACCACCGAAGAGATGCTTGCCACCGTGCCGCATTCCGTGCGGGAGGCTGCGCTCGGCCTGGGTGTGCCGCGCTGGCGCACCACGCTTTCGGTCGCCTTGCGGACCGCAAGCCCGGGCATCATCACCGGCTGCATGCTCGCCTTCGCGCGCGTCGCCGGCGAAACCGCTCCACTGCTGTTCACCGCCTTCGGCAACCAGTTCTGGTCCACCAGCCTGAACGAGCCCATCGGTGCGCTGCCTTTGCAGATTTATGTTTATGCCATCAGCCCCTATGACGAGTGGCATCGTCTCGCCTGGGCCGGTGCGCTTGTACTCATCGTCATGATCATGGTCTCGGTGACCCTGGTCCGCGTCTTTGCCAACCGTGGCGCTCTGAAAGGCGGAAGCTAAGTGGGTGTAGGAATCCAGGTAGAAAATCTGAACGCGTGGTACGGCCAGACCCATACCCTGCAGGACATCAACCTGCATATCCCGGCCAACCATGCGACAGCGCTGATCGGCCCGTCCGGATGCGGCAAATCGACCTTTGTCCGCTGCCTGAACCGCATGCATGAGACCAACCCGATCGCACGCGCCACGGGCATGGTCAAGATGGGGGACATCGACGTTTACAAGGATGCCTCGCCGGTCGAGATCCGGCGCCGTGTCGGCATGGTCTTCCAGCGTCCCAATCCGTTTCCTACCATGTCGATCTACGACAACGTCGCCAGTGGCCTGAAGCTGAACGGATTCCGAAACCGCAAGGTGCTCGATGAAACCGTCGAGCGTTCGCTGCGCCAGTCCGCCCTGTGGGACGAGGTCAAGGACGACCTCAAAAAGAAGTCCGGAGCCAGTCTCTCCGGCGGACAGCAGCAGCGCATGTGCATCGCCCGCGCGCTCGCCGTGGACCCGGAGGTCCTGCTGATGGACGAGCCGGCCAGCGCACTCGATCCTGTTTCCACGTCCAAGATTGAAGACCTGATCTTCCAGCTCAAGAGCCAGTACACCATCGTCATCGTCACGCATAACATGCAGCAGGCAGCTCGTGTGGCGGAAAACACCGGCTTTTTCCTCAACGGCAAAATGGTTGAATTCGACTCCACCCACAAGATTTTCACCAACCCCAGCGACAAGCGCACCGAAGACTACATTACGGGGAGGTTTGGCTGATGCGCATCAAGTTCCAGCAGAATCTCGATGATCTCAAGGAGCGCCTGCTTGTCATGGCCGGCCTCGCCGAACAGGCTATTCAGCGCTCGATCGAAGCTTATCGCACGCGGGACCTCGCCATCTGCGAACAGGTCTTTCGCGGCGAACCGGCCATCAATCGGTTAGAGCGCGAGATCGACCAGATGGCGCTCGACCTGCTCGCCATGGAGCAGCCCATGGCCATCGACCTCCGCTTCATCCTCAGCGTCATCCGCATCAACGCGGACCTGGAGCGCGTTGGCGACCAGGCCGTCAACATCGCGGTACGTGTCAAAGAAATGGGTGCCTTCGCCAACATCGACCTGCCGGTCGACATCCCACGACTCGCCTCGCTTTCCAGCGCCATGGTGCAAAAGGCGCTCGAGGCTTTCATCGAAGCCGACGCCGAGATGGCCGTCTCCGTGCTAAAGATGGACGATCAGGTGGACGAGATGAACGACTCCGCGTTTTATTCGCTCAGCTCGCTGATTAAGCAGACCCCGGAACTGACTCCGCAGGCCCTGAATGCGCTCATTATCGCGCGCAATCTCGAACGCGTGGGCGACCACGCCACCAACATCGCGGAAGACGTGATCTTCTGGGTGCGCGGCGCCGATGTTCGACACAACAGCGCCCTGGTTTAGCGCTCATTGCACAACTAGAAAGGCCGGAATCGCCGGGTAGTACAGTGCTGCGCAGACCGGCCGAGAGCCCGCCAATGCGGCCGCGTAGGTATGCATCTGAGGCGCATACTTTTCGCGCTCCTGCTCCAGGAAGTGCGCTTCGTCGCGTCCACCGGGTGTCGCGGTCTTGTAGTCGATGACCCAAAGATGGCTGCTTCCGGCAGAAAGTGGCGTCGCACCGGCCAGGAAGGTGCGATCCGGGCGAAGGGTAATGCCAGCCGCATGCAGGCTGCGCTCCGTCTCGGCGCGTGCATGTGGAGACACGATCCACTGGCCCACCGGGTCGGTGAGGGTCGTGTGAAGCGCCTGCAGCACGCGGCCGCAGAGCTGTTCGCACTCCGGCATGGCAAGCCCCGCGGCGCGCAGCACCGCCACCACGCGGGAAGTGCGCTCACGCAGTGCGGCGGCGAGCCCGGCCGGCTCGGCTCCCGCTTCGATCTCATGCGTCAGCTGCTCCAGGAACGCATGCACGGTGTTGCCAAAGGCGCGGGCGCTGTAACTTCCCGGCGGACGCACAAACGGAGCGCTGACGACGGTGGCGGGCTCGACCCGCAGGGCAGGTGCAGCCTCGGCTGGAATGCGGCGAAGCAGTGGAATGGGAGCTGAAGCCGCAAGCCGGTCCAGCACCCCGGCCTGCGGTGGGCTGCCGGGGACAGCCGCTGGGAACACGAGCAGCGCTCCCGTCTGTTCGTCGCCCGCATCCACAGTCCGGAAGTATGGTGCCGCAGCTGGCAACGCCGCGCGCAGCAGGGTTCCGGCCGGCGCGGAGGGTTCACCGCTCAATGCGAGCGTCGTGGCGCTGAACAGATGCAGCTCTTCCCGGGCCCGGGTGCACGCCACGTAAAACAGCCGGCTTACCTCGGCCGCCTCGCGTGCGCCCTGGATGGAGTGCATCCATCGGTTGAGCGCCGCGGCATCCTCACCACGGGCCTGGATGGGCGCGAGCAGCCCATGTGCGGCTCCGTCGTCCTCCTCGTCTCCGCCGTCAAGCTCCAGCCAGGACAGCAGCCGCGCCCTGTCGGCACCGGCCCTGCGTTCGAGCGACGGGACCAGCACCAGGTCCCACTCCAGCCCCTTGCTGTTGTGAATCGTCATCAGCTCTACCGCGTCCGGCGCGTTGGACGGAGCTGCGTACAACTTCTCCAGCCGTGCTGTTAGCAGCGCGAGGTCCAGGCGGTCGTCGGCCTCCGGCGTGGACGCACCCAAGTCATCCAGAAGCTCCAGAAACCGCAGCACGTTGGCCCCCTCTTCCGGCGTCGCGGTACGTTCGGCCCCGAAGCTGATCCACGTGCGATGGACCCATTCGGACAGACGCATCGTTCCGCGCAGGCCAAGCGCAGCAGTCATTACGGAGCGAAAGCGCTCCAGCATGGCCCGGTCCTCGCCGTCCAGCACCGTGGCCTGCGTGCCGGCAAGCTCAAGCAGGGTGGTGCCGCGCAGCGTGCGGTCGTCCGCGCCACTTACTCGGTGCAGCGCGTCGAGCGAAAGCCCGCACAGGGGCGAACGCAGCAGTGCGAGCCAGGCCGTGCGGTCCGCGGGATGCAGCAGCGCGCGGGTCAGCGCAAGCAGATCCAGGATCTCCTGCCGCTCTCCCAGCGGTTCGATTTTGACCGCGCGGTAGGGAATCGGCTGCGAACCCTCGCGCAGCGCCGCCACTACCGGAACGAGGTGCGCCCGGCCGCGAACCAGCACAGCGATCCGCCATGGCGTCGTCCGGCCCGGCGGCAGCGGCCGCGCGCGCCAGCTTTCGATCAGCCGGCGCATCTCCGCGGCGTGGCGCTTTGTCTCTCCCGCGCGATCCGCCGTGTCCCCCACCAGCGTCGCATGCCAGTGGCGAGCCTCGGGCAGTGTCCTCGGACGCGTGGCGCTGGCCGCCAGATAGCTCACCCGCGCCGGCTGCGCACCATCTCGCGTCTCGGGAAAGACCAGCAAAAAATCCTCGTTGAACGCGTCAATCAACCCCGCCTGCGAGCGAAAGTTCGCGGTCAGGTGCAGCACGGTCAACGGTACGTCGCCGAGCTTTTTGTGCTGCATGGTCTGGATAAACCGCTCCACCCGCGCCTCGCGAAAGAGGTAGATCGATTGCTTCGGGTCGCCCACGAGGAAGACCGTCTGCGAGCCGCCGTCCCAGTTTCGCGTCAGCAGCTGGATCAGCTCGTACTGCCCGGTCGAGGTGTCCTGCATTTCATCTACCAGCAGATGCTTTAGCTTTGCCCCGGTCGCCAGCGCCAGGTCCTCGCCGGCGTGGTCCTTCGCGAGCGCGGTTCGCGCCAGCAGGCTCAACTCGGTGAAGTCGCAGCTGCCGGTCTCGGCGAACACCACCTGCAACTCCGCAAGCGAGCGGTTCAGCACGCGGAACAGGGCCTTGCTGATCGTCCATTGCTCGACCGGGTACACCGCTGGCGGAAGTGCTCGAACCGCCAGCAGTGCCTCGCGCACCGCATCGTTCGAACGCACCTGGTCGATCAGTTCCGCCAGTTGCTCGCGTTCACGTGAACCCAGCATGAAGCCAACTGTCTTGACATTGATGCCACGCGCCTTGCGAAAATTGCCATCGCCCACCAGAAGCAGATGGATCAGCGCGCGCCAGTGCTCCAGGTGCTCGCTCCGTTCTCCGGGCGTTTCGTACCGGTTCGCGCAGACCGCGAGCGGTGAAGGGTTTCCGTTGTATCCGTCCAGATGCGCCATCTCCGCGGCCAGCCTGCAGAGCTCCTCCAGCATCGCCTGAGGCAACGCGCGCGACAGCTGCGTCAAACCCCGGCAGATTGCCTGGTCCAGTGCCTTCTGGAAACGTGGAAGCACCTCTCGGTCGAGCGCCTCGTCGGTCAGCCCGGCCGGGTTCGCCGGCATCAGCTCCGCCCATTGCTCGCGCATTGCAAGCATGTTCGCGATCAGTGATTCGGTTTCCGCGAGGTCTGCGTCGCGGTGCAGCAGAATCGTTTCAAGCGCGCAAGACAGTCGCTCATCCGGGCCGCCGAGCAGCATCAGCGTGCGATGCGCCGCTTCCCCGTACAGCGGCCTCGGCTCCTCCGCCGGGGCAAGGCTCGCGCCCGCGCCCGACAGCACCGGCAACGATCGCGCGATCTCCGCGCACACCCCGTCGATCGTTTGGATCCTGAGTCGCCGGGGATAGTCCAGAAGCTGCCAGCCCAGCTCGCGGTCCCGACGAAGCACCTCCTGCGCCAGCGGCCGGGCGAGTGCTTCGAAGGCGTCGGCCGGCTCTTTGCCTTCCGCCGCCAGACGCAGCTGCCGCAGCACGCGCTCGCGAAGCTCTGCCGTGCTGTCGCGCGTAAAGGTGATGGCCAGCACCTCATCCGGGTAGGCGACCTCGGGCTGCGCCAGCAAGGTCAGAAAACGCTGGATCAGCAGCGCCGTCTTGCCGGAGCCGGCCGGCGCTTCCACCAGGAACGAACGCCGAGGATCTAGCGCCTCGCGCCGTGCGGACGCATCGGCCGGAGCCCCCGGCAGAGCCGTCTGCGCCCGCCCGGGAAACACAAGCACATCAGCCATGTACCTGCTCCTTGCCCGGTTCCTCGTCCTCGCCGGCGTCGTCTCCCAGCAGGGCGGCGTCCACCCGGCACAGGATGCGATGCGCGCAGTAACGGCAGGTCTTGGGGAAGTCCTTTGGCCTCACCTCCGCGTGGCCGTCGTGGAACTCCTGCGCAAGCGCGGTCAGCACCTCTTTCCAGCGGGTGAGCTGCCCGGCAAAGGTCTCCTCATCCATCCGGGCCGGCTTGCCGCCGAACAGCTCGCCGGAGTCCGCAAAGCCCCGCAGCGCAAGCCCTTTCCCGGGCCGCAGCAAGGCGAATGCCACCCCGGCAACAGGCTCGCTCGCAAGCACCGCGTACAAGGGAAGCTGCGGCTTGTCCGGACGTTCGGAAAGCCACTCCCCCGGCTCCGCATTGCCGGTCTTGTAGTCCAGAATCAGCTCGCCCGCCTCCGTCTCGTCGATCCGATCCACCCTCAGCTTCATCCGCAGCGGACCCAGGCGTGCATCCTCGAGCGTCTTCTCGCTGACCCGCACCGCGAATGGAGGACGCTGCAACTCCGCCTCGATCCAGGGATGCAACAGGTTGCCCAGGCGCACATGCTGCGTATGAAGGTAGGCCCGATCCCACGGGGATTCAGCTGCCCGCATCGTCGCTTCCAGGGCACGCTCGATGCATTCGTTCAGAAACTCTTCCCGCTCCTCCAGCGAGAGCTGCTTCAGCTCGCGCTGGTCCGCCAGCCCTTCCCAGAAGAACTGCATGGCCGCGTGCACCAGACTGCCGCGCTCCCCTTGGTCGAACCCGTCCGCCTGTCGCGCGAGCTCGGTCGAGCCCAGCCGGTACTGCGCAAACGCACGAAACGCGCAGGCGGCCTGCTGCTCGAGGATGGCCGCGCCGCCGCGAATCACCTCGTCCGGCAACGCGACCCGCGAAGCGAGATCGGGAACTTCGCTCATCGCCAGCGGAGGCTCCGGCTCGGGCGCGGGAGCACCCGTCCACTCCGTCATCCTCATCCCCGCCAGCACCGGAGACGGACGCTGATGCTCCCGGTCGGCAAGCCTTGCAAAGCTCACCACGCACTCGCCCGCGGACCCCGCGATCCGTCGCACCAGCGTTTGCGCCCGTTCATGGTCGTCCGCCGGGGAAGCTCCCGGAACGCCCAGCAGCCGGAGCAGAGCACGAGGCAGCAGAGGATTCGGCGCGGGCGCCGTTGGCCAGGAAAGGTCGCCCGCGCCCAGCACCCACATGCCGTCGAACGGCACGCCTCCAGGCTCGAGTGGACCCACTACCTGCACCGGGGCGTCCTGTGATTCCGGCGCAAACACCGTGCCGTGCGCAATCTCCGTCAATGCGGTCAAGGCCTCCGCCGCAGTCGGCCGGCTTCCGTCGAAGTCCAGCGTGGATAGCTCGTCGAGCGCACTCTCCCAACGCGCATGCACCTGGAACGAGCGGCTGCTTCTTCCGCCGGTCCCGGTCCATCCGGCCGCCGACAGCAGCGCGCGGAAGGCGTCCGCCCAGCGAGCATGCGTTTGCCGTGCCGCGGGGGTGCGCAGGTTCGCCGCCACGGCCGCCTCGGCCATCGCCTGCAGACGCCCGACCAGCCCGGGCATCCGTGCCGCGAAAAGAGATCGGGACGCCATCCGCAGAAGCGCCTCCAGCGATACCTGCGGCCTTAGCCTGCGTGCTCTGCGCACCTCCTGCGCCTCGAACTCGGCCACGGCAAATGCTTCCGCGAGCGGGCCCGCCGCGCCGAACGAAGGCGAAAGCAGCAGACCCCCCACGTCGGAAACGCCTTGTGGAGAACCGGCCAGCCGAAGCAGCCCAAACGCAGCAGTCACCTCGGAGGTTTCGGCCAGAGGGCTTCCCAGCGAAAACTCCCACGGACGCCGGCCCACGCCCAGCCCGGCCTGCTCCGGCGTAAGCACACGGCATAACACACGCTCGAGGGCCGGCCGCGCTTCCTCCTGGTTCGTCATCAACAGCGCCAGCCGTGCCTGCGGATCGCGATCCAGCCGAGCCCGCAGCCACCGCGCCGCCTCTTCGTACTCGCCGGCCGTGTCCTCGGCGGCAAACAGGAGGGGCTCCGGATCGGGATTCGCCGTTTGGAGCGCATGAATTGGGAAGCCGGCACGCTTCAGCTGATCGAACAGGTTCGACCACGCCGGGGGCAAGGTGTCGAAATCTACAAGAAGCAGGCCCGCATCGCCCACCGGCAGCTCACCGCATCCGAGCGGACCGGCCATCAGCCCGGGAAGCTGTGCCGCGGTACACGCACCCTGCCGTCGCAACCTCTGCTCGAACGCTTCGGTCCAGCGCAGAAAGGCACGGCTGTCGGTGGTCTGTGCATGCTCCGCCAGCTCCGCGCGGCCTTCGTACAGCAGCAGGGTGCGGTAGGCAGACACGGCCAGCTCCGCCAGCGAGTCCACCGAACGCAGCGCCGACACCTCCGCATCCTCCCCGACCGCCTGCCGCCAAAGCACCAGCTCCTGCGCGCGGTTCAGCAGCATTCGACTCACCTGGCCGGAGACCGTCATCTTCGTCCAAAGCTGCCGCAGCCACTCGTCCAGCGCATGGATCCCCGCTTCCGGGTCGTCGCACGCTGCGCGCAGGGCATGCGCCGCCCGCCCGCTGGCAAGCAGCACGTCCGCACCCCGCGTCAACGCGTGCTGCACCGCTGCCGGCAAAACGTCTCGCGCCATGCGGTCAGCCCTCCACCCGAGCACCGGCCCGGCCGGCCGGTATCACGGTCAGCACAAGCATCAGCAGCGCCGCGGCGATGGGCACTGCAAGCGCCGGCTGCAGGCCTCCTTCGTGCGTGGAAAGCTGGCCCATGATCCACGGAAACGCCGCCGCCCCCAGCCCGGATGCCGCCAGGATCAGCCCGGCCGAACGCGCTGGTGGCGCAAACACCATCAGCCGCGCAAACGTGGACGGAAACACTGGCGAAAGCACCAGCCCAAGCACTACCGCAAGCACCGCGATCGCTACTGTGCCATGCGCAAAGAGGAGCCCTGCGGTCGCCGCTGCGGAGCACACCAGTCCGCCCCGCTGCAGCTGCGCGTCGTTGAGCAGGCGCAGCAGCGGAGGTGCAAGCGCACGTCCGGCGGTAAGCCCGCCCAGCAAAAGCACCGTCGTATATTCGCTCAACGAGATGGAATCACCTCCGTAGCGCAGGGCAAAGGTCGTCAGCCAGACCGCGAGGCAGGTTTCCAGGCCCCCATACACAAACAGCTGGGCGGTAAACAGGCCCAGCGTCCGGCCCGGCAGCGGAGCGACCGCCACATCCGCGTCCAGCCCGACCGCGGCATCTCCGAACGAGCTCCGCGGCTGGCGCAGGTAGAGCAGCCCTGCCATCAAAAACAACGCCGCCAGAGATGCGATCAGCACAGGCAGCCGTACATGCGGGGTTAGCCAGCCGGCCAGCAGGGGAGACAGCAGAGCGCCCAGGCTCCAGAACAGGTTCAGCCTGGAAAGCGCCAGCGTGCGGTGCCCGGGTGCCGCGCGTCCAGCCAGCAGGTTCAGCGTCGTGATGCACCGGCCCACGCCAAAGCCCACTACTACAAGCGCCGCGCATGCAACGAGCAGCCCGGGCGCGACGGCAAACAGCGCCAGGCCCGCGCCCCCCAGGAACAGCCCAAGCAGCACTCCCGTCCGCAGACGCCCGGTCGTACTGACGCCTCCCAGAAACGCCCCGCAGAACTGCGCCATTGGCAGGTATCCCAGATGCGCGTCGTCGAGTCCCCAACGTCGGGCAAGCAAAGGAAGAATCGGGCCCAGCAGAAGCGTCGCGACCCCGTTCAGGGCGGAAGCGAAGTACATCAGGCCCGGAGAGGTCCGCGGCTCGGACCCGGCGTTTCGTTCATCCCACATCCCCACATTATCCTCCACCTTTATGATGGAGAGGTGAGTTCTTCGATCCATCCACGCCGCTTGCATCTTCTCTTTTTCTGCGCCCTGGCGATTGCTTTCGTGATCGCCGGCTGCCGCGGGTCCGCTTCCCTGCAAAGCGCATCGTCGCAGGAGAGGTTCTACAAACTCCGAGGCCGCATCGTCACGACTGATCCCGCTCACGGAGAACTGACGCTCGCCCATGGTGCCATTCCCGGCTACATGGACGCGATGACGATGCCGTATAAGCTGGCCAATGTTTCTGAAATGAGCGAGATGCATCCCGGCGACCAGATCACCGCACGCCTCGTCGTACACGGCACGGACGAGCCCCGGTTGGACCATCTCGTCGTCGTCGGCCAGGCCCGTCCGGACACCCTGCCGCCCGTCCAGTACCATGTTCCAGCCCCCGGCGATGCCGTGCCCGACTTCAAGCTGCTCGACCAGAGCGGCAAGACTATCCACCTTGCGCAGTTCCGCGGCAAGGTGCTTCTACTCACGTTCATCTACACCCGCTGCCCCGTAGCCGATTTCTGCCCGCGCATGAGCAACAACTTCGCCGAGATCGACAAAGCACTGGCCTCCGACCCCGCCGTCTATCGCCGTACCCATCTGCTCAGCGTCAGCTTCGATCCCACCTACGACACGCCGTCGGTCCTGCGCAGCTACGGCGGAGCCCACACCGGACGATTCACCGAAGAGGACTTCCGCCACTGGAGCTTCGCCGCCCCCGCCGTCGCCGAGTTGCCGAAAATGGAACAGTTCTTTGACGTTGGCGTCACCGGCACCGACCCATCCACACTGACCCATTCGCTGTCCACCGTCCTGATCGGACCCGATGGCAAAGTGCTCGCCTGGTACCCCACCAATACATGGCAACCGGCGGACCTCGTCCGTCAGGTCGAGACCTCCGCTGCGAATTAGCCCGAGTTCGCGTATTCTTATCTGATACGCAGACTTGGGAAGAGGGTTTCGCCATGCCGAAAATCACCATTGCCGTGGGAGTTGTGCTCATCGCCGTCGGCGTCGCGGGCTTTGCGAAGACTGGCAGCGAACACCCCACCGCGCTGATTCCGGCGCTGATCGGGCTCATCCTGGGGATCTGCGGAGCCGTCGCCAATACCGAGGACCTCAAGAAGCGTGCGTTGTGGATGCACATTGCCGTCACCGTCGGACTGATTGGGTTCCTCGGCACCATTCCGGGCGCTATCGGCACCTTCAAGCTCGCCCACGGAACTGACTACCCACACCCGGTCGCCGTCGTTGAAAAGGGTGCCACCTGCCTGGTCTGCCTGCTTTTTGTAGCCTTTTGCGTGCGCAACTTCATTGAGAACCGCCGCGCCCGGGTACTCGCTGGATGAGGAACGCCCCCGACCGGAAGGGCACGCGATGGCTCGCATGAGCCAGGGCTTCAGCACAGGCATGCCCGCCGGTGAGCGCGCCGTGCGCGGTGGAGCGCGCGCCAAATCCGACGACCTGAGCCATAAGCGGCCCAAGCCCAAATTCAGCAAGGTCTGGCCCCAGGTGCTCGAGCTTATGCGCCCGCGCCGCGGCGTGCTCGCCTTCTCCTTCCTTCTCATGATCGTCAACCGGGTCGCCGGCCTGGTGCTTCCCATCTCGTCGCGATACCTGATCGACGGCGTCATGCACAACGGGAACATGTCGCTTCTGCCGAAGATCATCGCCGCCGTGGTGGCCGCCACGCTGCTGCAGGGCATCACCAGCTATGCGCTCACCCAACTGCTTTCAAAATCCGGCCAGAAGCTCATCTCCGACCTCCGCATGAAGGTCCAGGCACATGTCGGCCGGCTCCCCGTCGCTTACTTCGATGAGAACCGTACCGGCACGCTGGTCGCCCGGATCATGTCCGACGTCGAAGGCGTCCGCAACCTCATCGGCACCGGCGTGGTCGACTTCATCGGCGGCTTCCTGACCGCCATCTTTGTCTTCTTCTATCTCATCTCGGTCTCGGTCTCGATGACGCTGCTTACCTTCGCCATCGTCGCCGTCTTCGCGTTTGTGCTGCAACGCGCGCTCAAGGTCATCCGCCCCATCTTCCGCGAGCGCTCGAAGATCAACTCCGAAGTGCAGGGCCGGCTGACCGAATCGCTCGGCGGCGTGCGCGTCGTGAAGGGCTACAACGCGGAGGACAACGAGGCCCGCGTCTTTGCTGATGGTGTCCTCCGCCTGCTCAACAACGTGCTTTCCTCCATCACCGCGCAGTCGCTCATGTCGCTCGCCTCCACCACCGTGCTCGGCGTGGTCTCCGCGTTGATCATGTTCCTGGGAGCCCACCAGGTACATGCGCACAAGCTCACCACCGGGCAGTATGTCTCCTACATCGCCCTGCTCGTGTTCATGATCGCGCCGGTCGCGGGGCTGGTTTCGATCGGCACGCAGCTGACCGAAGCGCTCGCCGGCCTGGACCGAACCAACGAGGTGCTCGGCGTGGAAGCCGAAGACAGCGCGCCGGAGCGCACGATCACGCTGCCCACCCTGCACGGGGAGGTCAGCTTCGACCGCGTCCAGTTCGAATACGTGCCTGGCAAGCCCGTCCTGCACGGCATCAGCTTCGAGGCAAGACCCGGGACCGTAACCGCGCTCGTCGGCTCCAGCGGCTCCGGCAAATCCACCATCATCTCGCTTATCTGCGCCTTCCACAGCGCCTCCGCCGGACGCGTGCTGGTCGATGGAAAAGATCTCAGCAAGGTCAAGCTCGCCAGCTACCGCGCGCAGCTTGGCGTCGTCCTGCAGGAGACCTTCCTGTTCGATGGAACCGTCCGCGAAAATGTCGCCTTCTCCCGCCCGGAGGCGAGCGAGGAGCGCATTATGCATGCCTGCCGCGTTGCCCGAGTGGACGAGTTCGCCGAGCGCTTCCCCGAAGGCTACGATACCGTCGTCGGCGAGCGCGGCGTCAAACTGTCCGGAGGCCAGCGCCAGCGCATCTCCATCGCACGCGCCATCCTGGCCGACCCCCGCATCCTCATCCTCGATGAGGCCACCAGCTCGCTCGATTCCGAATCCGAAGCCATGATCCAGGAAGGCCTCAATCACCTCATGCAGGGCCGCACGACCTTCGTCATCGCCCACCGGTTGTCCACCATCCGGCGCGCCGACGAAATCCTCGTGATCGAGGGAGGCAACATCGTCGAGCGCGGCACCCACGGCTCGCTCTACGCGCTCGAAGGCCGCTATCACGACCTCTACACCCGCCAGCACGGCATCGAGGAAAACATCTTCCTCGCGCCCGGCGAGTCCGACGCGGTCAAGGTTTAGCTCCGCCCACGCCAAGCTCCCGCAGCAAAAACGCATAGTCGAACGCGATCTCCTTCAGGTAGTCGTACCGTCCACTCGCGCCTCCATGCCCGGCGTCCATGTTGATGTACAGCAGCAGTGCGGCATCATTCCGCTTCAGCGTGCGCAGCTTCGCCACATATTTTGCGGGCTCCCAATACATCACCTGCGAATCGTTGAGGCTCGTCTTCACCAGCATCGCCGGGTACGCACCCTCGCGCAGGTTGTCGTATGGAGAATAGCTCTTCATATACCTGAACGCCTCGGCCTCATTCGGGTTTCCCCACTCCTCGTATTCGGCCACCGTCAGCGGCAGGGAAGCGTCCAGCATCGTATTCATCACGTCTACGAACGGCACATGCGAAAGCACCGCGCGAAACAGATCCGGCCGCAGGTTCACCACCGCGCCCATCAGCAGACCGCCCGCGCTTCCGCCTTCGATCGCCACCCGCGCCGCATCGCCATACTTCGCCTCAACCAGGTGCTCCACTACGCGGACGAAGTCTGAGAACGTGTTCCGTTTCACCATCATCTTGCCCGCGTCATGCCACGCATCGCCCAGGTCGCCGCCCCCGCGGATGTGCGCATACGCAAGCACCATCCCGCGATCCAGCAGGCTCAATCGCGTGGGACTGAAGCCCACCGGAAGCGCATACCCGTACGACCCATACCCATACACATACAGCGGATTTGTTCCGTCCCGCATGAAGCGGTCGCGCCGATAGACCAGCGACACCGGCACCCGCACCCCGTCCTCCGCCGTCGCCCACATCCGTTCGGAGCCATACAGCGCGGAGTTGAATTCACCCGGCACCTCCTGCTGCCGAAGCAGGCTCGGTTTACCGGTAGCCGTGTCGAACTCGAACACCGAAGCGGGGCTTACCAGCGACGTATATGCGTAGCGGAACACGCCGGTTGTAAACTCGCGATTGCTCTGCGCTCCGGCGGTATACGTCGGCTCGGGAAACGCAATCTCACGCGGCCCCGTAAGCGTCGCCCCGTCTCCCAACCCATACACCGTCATCACCGGCAGTCCGTCCCGCCGTTCCGTCAGAACGCAGAAGTCCTGGAAAAGATCGAAGTCCTCCAGCGGCACCGAGCCCGCATAGACCTCCGTCCAGCCTTCGCGTCCCGGCGCACCTAATGGCGCGGCGACCAGCCGAAACTCCCGGCTGCGATCGTTGGTGCGAATCCACAGCACTCCATCGCGGTGGTCCGGATAGTACTCCTGGTCGTCTTTTCGCGGCGCAATCAGCCGCAGCTCCCCCGTCGGCTCCTCCGCCCGCAGGTACCGGTACTCGCTCGTCGTATGGCTTCCCGATTCCACCAGCACCAGCGCACGGTCGCGCGTGCGTCCCACCCCCAGGTTGAAGCGCTCGTCAGCCTCCTCGAACACCACCGGGTCGTCGCCAGAGTCACCCACCACGTGCCGAAACAGCAGGTTATGCCGCTTGGTCTGCTCGTCCTCCGTGGTGTAGAACAGCGTTGCGGAATCCGCCGCCCAGGCTACGGACCCCACACGCTCGGCGGTATCCGGCAGGTCCTTGCCCGTCAGCAAATCCCGCACATGCAGCGTGTACTGCCGGAATCCCGTGTTGTCGGTCGAGTACGCCAGCAGCCGCGCATCCGGGCTCACGCTCATGGTCCCCACGGCCATGTACGCCTGATCTTCGGCCAGCACATTCACATCCAGCAGCACCTCGTCGGGCGCGCCCTGCTCCCGCCGCCGCCGGCAATGGATTGGATACTGCATGCCCTCCACCGTACGCGTCCAGTAAAGCCACTCGCCCTCCGGAGCAGGCACGGATTCATCCGTCTCCTTGATGTGGCTCAACATCTCCGCGTATAGCTTCGCCTGCAGCTCCGTGGTCGACGCCATCTCGGCTTCGGTCCAGCGGTTCTCCGCCTCCAGGTATTCGATGACCTCGGGCGAGCTCTTCTCGCGCATCCATCCATAGTCGTCGTGAAGGGTCTGTCCGTGCAGTGCGGTGCTCTGCGGATCACGTCGGGCAACAGGGGCAAGAGCAGGTGCGGATGCAGGTTTCGTCATTGCGGGTACATGGTCTCCGGGCATAAGGTATACCCGGTTAGCATACCGCGCGCGTCCACGTACAGGTACCGGCACGCCACCATCAACGACGCCCGCAACCGTTGCAGGGCGTAAACTGGACCCCATGAAGTCATTGTTCCAGCGCGGGCTCCTGCTTCTTCTTCTGCTCGCATCGGCGGCGCTGCCGGCTTCTCTTCTGGCCGAACGCGTCGCCGATCTGCCCATGCCCACGCGGTACGTCAACGACTTCGCCAGCGTGCTGAGCCCAGGTGCCGTGCAGACCATGGAAGACGAGTGCCGGCAGCTCCACTCGCTCGCCAACGCCGATGTCGCGGTGGTCACGATCAAGCAACTCGACGACAATCAGTCGGTCGAGGAGTTCACCACAGCGCTTGAGGAGAAGTGGAAGCTTGGCAAAAAGGGGTCGGACCGCAGCGCGATCTACGTCATTGTCGTCAGTCCCGGCCACCTGCGGATCGAGGTCGGCTACGGCCTCGAAGGCATTCTCAATGACGCAAAGGTCGGCGGCATCCTCGACCAGGCGCTTCCTTTCGCACGCGCCCACAACTTCGACCAGGCCGCGGAAACCGGCCTCGACGACGTCGCGCAGGTGATCGCCGCCGACTCCCACGTCACGCTCACGCCTGTCGTCCACCAGTATCACCGCGTACCGGTCCAGCAAACCTCCAGCCCACAGCGCCTTGGCCTTGGCGGCATGGTCCTCGGCGGCATCGTCCTTGCCTTTATCCTGCTCATGATCTTCACCGGCAACGGAGGCATGCTCTTCGCCATCCTCTTCAGCCTCATGGGAAGCGGAGGAGGCGGCGGAGGCTTCGGCGGCGGAGGACGCGATGACGACGGCGGAGGAGGAGGGTTCGGCGGCTCCAGTGGAGGTGAATCCGGAGGCGGAGGCGCTTCCCGCGACTTCTGATCCCGCACCCCGGGCAATGGTACCCTTAGAGCCGACACGTTCGGCGGAGGAGAAGCACTTATGAAGGGTTTGTGGGTTGGCCTTGGGATTCTTGGCGTGATTGTGCTTGTGCTCATCTTCGGCGCGGGCAGCTTTATCAACACCAAAAATACGCTGGTCAGCAAGAACGAAGACATCGATAACGCCTATGCGCAGGTCAACATCGAGCAGCAGCGCCGGCTCGACCTCATCCCCAACCTGGTCGCCACCGTGCAGGGTTACGTCAAGGAAGAGTCCACCGTGCTCACCAACATCGCCAATGCGCGCGCCGGCGTTGTCGCGGCGGAATCCGGCAATCGCGCCGGCCAGATCCAGGCCAACCAGCGCCTCGACGTTGCGCTCAGCCCGCTGCTTCGCCTGCAGGAGGCCTATCCCAACCTGAAGAGCAGCGAGCAGTTCACCCATCTCACCGATGAGCTCGCCGGCACCGAAAACCGCATCAGCGTGGCCCGCATGCGCTACGACCGCACCCTGCGCGACTACAACGTCTACGTGCAGCAGTTCCCGCAAAGCTTCTGGTCCGGCTTCACCAAGTACCATTATCGCGACGAGTACTTCAAAGGCGACCCTAACAATTCGGTAGCCCCCAAGGTCAACTTCGGCAGCTAGCCCCAGGTACCGTGCCCATTCATTGCAGTGGTATCGCGATGAGTGGGCTCATTCGCCGCGTAACGACTTCGTGCCCCAATCGTCGCCCACGCCTGTCAGGCATGGTTCCGGTGGAGTTTCCATGCGCTTCTCCCCCGCTTCGTGCGGTACGATGCGAAAGGGAACTCCCATCCTGAAATGACTGGCAAAGCGCAAACCCGCACCAGCGTCTCCGCCCTGATGGGCGTGCCGGTCTTCGACTCCGGCGGTCTCACCCTGGGTAGCATCCGCGAGTTTGCCGTCACCCCGCTCGTCGATTCCTGCTGCGTCCAGGCGCTCGCCGTCCGTCCCTCCGGCTCCAGCCGTCGCGCGCCGCTCTCGCTCATCCGTACCGGTGCCCTGCGTTTTAGCAGCACCGGCACGCTCACTCTCGACGACCCCGAAGAGCTGCAGCCCATGCCCGCCGGCGACGACCTCCTTCTGCTCGAACGCGACCTGCTCGACCAGCAGATTATCGACGTGCACGGCCACAAGGTCGTCCGCGTCAACGACGTCGACCTCATCTGGGAAGAAACCGCCGGCACGCTATCTCTCCGCATCGCGGAGGTCGAAGTCGGCCTGCGCGGAGCCCTGCGCCGCCTGCTTAAGGGCCTCCCGCAGGCTCAGGTCAACAGCCTCAGCTGCCGCCTGCGCCCAAGCGTGATTCCGTGGGAGTTCGTGGACCTCATTGACCGCGATCCCGCCCGCCGCGTCCGTCTCAAGATCGAGCAGGATCGCCTAGCCCGTATGCATCCCTCGGATCTCGCCGACATTCTCGAGGAACTCGCTCCGGCCGAGCGTCAGGCCCTGTTCTCCTCGCTCGATCAGCAGGTCGCCGCCGAAGCTCTCGAAGAGGTGGAGCTCAAGACGCAGAAGAACCTCATCGAGGATCTCGACTCCGAACGCGTCGCCGGCATCATCGAGGAGATGGACCCCGGTGCCGCCGCCGACCTCCTTTCCGAACTTTCAGAAGAACGTTCCGACGCCATCCTGGAAGAGATGGGCGAGCGCGAGCGCCAGGATGTCGAAGAGTTGCTCGAATACGACGCCGACTCCGCCGCCGGCCTGATGACCACAGAGTACATCGCCCTGCCCGAAGCGAGCTCCACCTCGGACGCCGCGAACGCACTCGCCGGCTACGAAGGCGACATCGAAAGCTTCACTGAAATATTTCTGCTGGACGCCGCCGAGCAGCTCACCGGGCAGGTTCCCCTGGCCCGCCTGCTCGCGCCCGCGACCGACAACCTGCTCCGCAGCCGAAGCGTCGAGCATGTCGTCAGCTGTGCGCTCGACGCGAACGCCCGCAAGGTCGCCGAACTCTTCGACAAGTACAACCTTCGCAGTCTTCCCGTCCTCGACGAAGAAGGCCGTCTCGCCGGCGTCATCCGCGCCGAGCACGTGATCGGATGGCTTCGAACCAGATGACGCGCCGGCCCCAGATCACTCTGCCCAGGCAGGCCCGCACATGAAGATTCTTTACGCGGGCAACCTTGGCTTCGGCACTTCATCATCGTTCCGCGTGCGCGCGCTGGAGCGGCTGGGCCACACCGTCATCCCCCTTGAAACCGACGACTATACCTCGAGAAATGCTTTGCTCAAGAAGATCGAGTTCCGCCTGCAGGCCGGCCCGCAGGTCGATCGCCTGAACCGCGATCTCCTCGCCGCCGCCGTACGCGAGAAGCCGGACGTCTTCTGGGCCGACAAGGGCCTGTCGATCCAGCCCGCAACCCTGCGCCACCTGCACGCGACCGGCGTCACCTGCGTCTCGTACATGATCGACAACGCCTTCGGTCCCCGCAAGGATCCCGGCTGGCGTCTTTACCATCGCAACATCCCGCTCTACGATCTTCACGTCACGCAGCGCTCGGTCAACCTCCCGCAGTACCTCCAGCGCGGCGCAAAAGACGTCATCAAGATCCAGACCGCCTACGAGCCCAGCATCCATTTCCCTTCGCCCCTACCCGTCACCGACGACCGGCGCACCCGCGAGGTCTCCTTCATCGGCACTCCCTATGACGACCGCGCGCAGGTGCTGGAGCAGGTCGCCGCGGCAGGCCTTCCGGTCGTCATCTCCGGCAACACACGCCAATGGCAGCGCGCGCTCACGCCCCACGGTTTCGCCTTCATCTACGGGAGCGCCGAGCTCTACGAAGAGGCGTACCGCGAAGGGGTCTGGCACTCCAAGGTCAACCTCAGCTTTCTGACAAAATCCAACCAGGACGAGTACACCCACAAGAGCTTCGAGATCGCCGGCTGTGGAGGCTTTCTGCTCGCCGAGCGCTCCCCCGGGCACCTCGAACGATTCATCGAGGACGAGGAAGCCGTCTTCTTTTCGACCACGGAGGAGCTCATTGCGAAGATCCGACAGTACCTTCCCGACGAGGCCGCGCGCACCCGCATCGCCGCAGCCGGCCTTCTCCGCGCACAACGTTCCGGCTATTCCAACGACGCGCAAATGAAGCTCGTGCTCGACCGCGTCGAGTCCCTGAGGCTGCCCGCATGACCGAGTTGAAGCCAAACGAAAGCAGGGGACTGGGTGCCGCGTTCAAGAGCTGGCGCGTTCGCATCTTCCTGTTTCTCGCCGTGCTCGGCCCCGGCTTCATCACCGCCAACGTCGACAACGACGCCGGCGGGATTTACACCTATTCCCAGGCCGGTGCGGCGTACGGGTACACACTGCTCTGGACGATGATCCCCATCACGATCGCGCTCATCGTCGTGCAGGAGATGTGCGCGCGCATGGGAGCGGTCACGGGCAAAGGCCTGTCGGATCTCATCCGCGAGGAGTTTGGATTGCGCATGACCTTCGTCGTGCTGATCCTTCTGGTTGTTGTCAATTTCACCAACGTCATCACGGAATTTTCCGGGATTGCCGGCAGCCTCAGCCTCTTCGGCTGGTCCAAGTACATCACGGTGCCCATCTGCGCCTTTCTGGTTTGGGCGCTGATCGTCAAAGGCGACTACAAGAAGGTCGAAAAAGTCTTCCTCGTCGCAAGCCTGTTCTACATCGCCTACATCGTCGCCGGTGTGCTCAGCCAGCCAAACTGGCACCAGGCTCTGGTGGAAACCGTGAAGCTTCCACCCCGTTCCGTGTGGTCGGATAGACCTTACGTCTACATGACGGTCGCTGTCATCGGCACCACCATCACGCCCTGGATGCAGTTCTATCTCCAGTCCTCCATCGTGGAAAAAGGTGTCACCGTCAAGCAGTACAAGGCCTCGCGCCTGGACGTCATCGTTGGTTCCATCTTCACAGACGTCGTCGCCTGGTTCATTGTGGTCGCCTGCGCGGCCACGCTGTACGTCCACGGCATACGCAACATCTCGGACGCCTCGATCGCCGCGCAGGCTATGAAGCCGCTCGCCGGTCAGTACGCCTTTCTGCTCTTCGCCGCCGGCCTCTTCAACGCATCGCTGTTCGCTGCATCCATCCTTCCGTTGTCCACCGCGTACACGGTTTGTGAAGGCATGGGCTTTGAATCCGGACTGGATAAAAGCTTCAAGGAAGCTCCGTTTTTTTACTGGTTCTACACCCTGCTGATCGCGCTCGGTGCCGCCGTGGTCCTCATCCCCAACTTCCCCATGGTGCAGGTCGCGATTCTCTCGCAGGTACTCAACGGCGTGCTTCTGCCGGTGGTGCTCATCTTTATGCTGCGGCTCATCAACAAGCATGACCTGATGGGCAAGTACATCAACTCACTCTGGCTCAACATCATCGGCTGGTCGACCGCCATCATCGTCATCGTCCTGTCGACGGTCATGGTCTGGCAAACCATTCGCGGCAGTTGAAGTGAAGAGCAGGATGGGACGGACACGGAGAAAACCCAAGAAATTCGCCCGGGTTTCACGCCTCTTGCGAGGTCTTCTTTGTCGCTTTCTTTCTGATCTGTCTTTAGGGCTGCAGCTGAAGCCGGCCTTCGGAAAGGTCCCGGATCAAGTCCAGGTCTGCCGTCAGGAAGTCGTAACTTGGAAGCCTGTCCAGCGTGGACCACCGCATGTCGTTGAAGATGCGGTTTTCCAGCTCTCCCTTGAACTCCTGCACCATAAAGAACTGCAGGTCGATCATCCCACCATTCCGATACTTGTGTTTCACCCGCGCGATCCGCCGCCCGATCTTGGCGTCAATACCGAGTTCCTCGTTCAGTTCGCGCGCCAGAGCCTGTTCGCTGGTCTCGCCGTCCTCGATCTTGCCTCCGGGAAACTCCCACTTGAGGCTCATCGGCTGGTCCGGCTTCCGCTGGCAGATCAGCACTTCGGTCGCCTCCGCCGCACGCAGGATCAACGCCGCCACCACGAGACGCGTCGGACGTGCAACCGCCGAATCCATCGAACTTCCGAGTTTGCGTATCGGCTCTTTCATTTGCTTCCCGCTACCTGCCCATTACTTCTTAGACGCGATCCAGCTTCGAATGGACTTGGCTCACGGTTGCGTCGGACGCACAGAGGCCGGCCAGTAAATCGGCCAGCCCTCCGCCGTGCTGCGGTCCACCAGCGCCGGAGTCGGATTGACCGGGTAAGCCCGGCGGGCGATCGCAAGCATCGCCGCGTCGTGCACGGAGTTGCCAAAGACTGCATCCGGCCGGTGGACGCCCGTGCGTGCCAGCGAAGCCACCTTCCCCGCGTCGGTCGGCACGTCACGCAGCCGGTCCGTGACAACCCCGTCGTCGATTTCCACGCATGCGGCGAGAACACGGGCGGGCGGGATGCCGAAGCGGCGAACTCCCTCCTCGATCACCCAGTCGCAGGTCGAGCTCACCGCCCAGATCTCCGCGCCACTGCCTTGCAGGCTGTTCACAACGCGCTTGAGCTCGGGAAAGATGTTCGGCTCAACGTGTTCCGCAAAGAACTCCGCAGCCGCGGCGCGCAGGTCGTTTTCCCGCAGTCCGCGGTACACCTGCACCATTTCACCGCAGATCTGCAACTCAGTCACCTCGCCGCGGCGATAGCCTTTGTAACGCTCGTTCAGCCAGTCGGTTGCGTCCTGGTTCAGCAACCCGATTTCCATGCTCCAGCGCATGAACGCGGAGCCGGCGTCACCGGACCAGAGCGTGCCGTCGCAGTCGAAGACCGCAACGGCCGGGTTGAGCTGTGCGATCGAAGCTTCGAGATCTGCGGTTGTCACTGTCGTCGTTACGGATGCGATCATCTTCTCCGATTCTACGCGTGAGCACACTCCTGCATCCAAAGGGGGAAGAGGAGAACACGCATGAGCGCAGTGAAAGACCTGTCCGGACAGGAAGGCGTCGAGAAAATCGCCGAGCTGATCAAGGACACGCATATCTGCATGATGACCACCGCCGCAAGCGACGGATCGTTCGACAGCCGTCCTATGGCGACCCAGAAGGCTCCGTTCGACGGCACCGTTTGGTTCCTCACCCGGCACGAATCCGGCAAGGTGAAGGAGTTGGAGCACGACAGCCACATTGGGCTGATGTATGCCGACACCTCGAACTCGAACTACGTGACCGCAAAGGGCAAGTGTGAGGTCAGCCAGGACAAGGGCAAGATTAAGGAGCTCTGGAACCCAATGTTCAAGGCCTGGTTTCCCGGCGGTGAGGACGATCCCACGATTGCCGTGCTGAAGGTGACGGTGTCCGAGGCGCAGTATTGGGAGGCTTCTTCGAGCAAGATCATTGTTGGCGTCAAGTACCTGGCCGCTGCGGTGACCGGAGGCAAGGTCGAGGTCGGCGAAACCGGCCACGTGACCATGTAGTTACAGCGGGGGTGCCGCATCGATGACGGTCACCCCCGCCGGAACCAGGAAGCGGAAATCGCTGTCCTTCGTGGCGACATTCTCTTCCGTTCCGGTGAACTGGAAGCTGGTCTCGGCTCCGTCCGGTTGAGTGACCGACATGCCGGCGATCTCGCCGGTCGGTGTTACCTCCAGCACGATCTGCCGGATGCGCTGGGTGCCTTTTGGCGTGCCAGTGATGCGGAGCAGGGAGCCGTCGAGCGTCACCGTGATGCGCTCCAACTCCTTAGCCAGCTGGGTGTGGCCGAGCAGGAACCGCAGTGGCGTGCGCAGGTCATCCATCTGCCGGGCCGGGATGCGCTGGGCTTGCGGGTCGCCGGGAGTGTAAAACCAGGCGAATTTGCCGTCGAACAGGAACAGCTTGCCGGCGGGCTGGTCGTACTGCCAGCGCATGCGTCCGGGCTTCTTGAGCTCGAGCGTTCCGGTTTCGGTGTGGGTCATGCCCATCCCGGTGTAGCGCTCGGTGTAACGCGTGCGCATACTCGCCAGGTGGTTGTAGTGGTCGTCGACGCGCTTCAGCAGGGCGTCGGCGGACTGCTGCGGAAGCGGTTGCTGCGCCCCGAGCTTCGTGCCCATGGCGAACAGGACTGGGCACAACAGCAGACCCGACGCGACAGAAACGAAGCTGGATTTGGAGAGGATCGCCTCGACCCATTCACCGCCGACAGGGGGATGAACGGGGTACGAAGCTTGTTGTCTGTGCTGCTTTACTGGTTCTGCGTGCAATTGGTTCCGCCAGCGGGGTCGAACTTGATCACGTCGTTCTCATCCATGCAGTAGCCGCGGTCGCCAGTATGACCGACCGAGGAGGGTACGGCGGTGATCTCGTAGCCGGTGAACTGGTCCTGGTTGTTGACGGTCACCTTGGTGCAGTTGGTGATGTTGAACAGGTAGCCTGACTTGGAACCGCCGGCGAGATCCGCGGGAATGACCTGCGCGGCCTGAGCGGATGGCGGGGTTCCAGGTGCGCCGCCAAGCTGGGCGAGCGCGCAGGAATATCCATTTGCCGGATACGCCGAAGAGTACTGCTTCTGACCTTGCGAGATGGCCTTGATGGAGCTGAGCGCAGAGGTTTCGTCGGCGGATTTGTGAATCTTGGCGTACTGTGGCAGCGCGAGCGTCATCAGGATGAGGATGACACTCATCACGATCAGCAGCTCGATCAGGGTGAAACCTTCTTCGTTGCTGTGTGGCGTCGGAAGCTTCCGGTTCGGGTTCATCTCGTATCCTCGTTGCGCGTGTCTGTTGTCGCTTCCCAAGCAAAACTGTATCAGCATGCCAGATCGTCTCGGCTGAACTTTATCTCACCAAGGTTGCCGAGCAGGGTGAGGGCGAGCGCATCCGGGACGAAGAGTTGCCGGGCGAGCCGCTGGAGATCGGCGGAGGTGACGCGATCGCTCTCGCGGACGATCTCGTCGATCGGAACAAAGCGGCCGAAGTTCATCTGCTGCCGAGCCAGATTGGACATGCGGGCACCGGAGGACTCCATGCCAAGGACGATGTTGGACTTCATCTGGTCCCGGGCCCGTTTGAGCTCGGGTTCCGGAACCGGTTCGTTCTTGAGACGGGTGAACTCGGCGAGGGTAAGCCGCAACGCTTCGGCGGCCTTTTCCGCCGAGACGCCGGCGTAGATGGCGAGCGTTCCGCAGTCGCGGAAGGGACTGAGCTCGGAAAAGATGGAGTAGGCCAGGCCGGCGTCCTCGCGGATGGACTGAAAGAGCCGCGAGCTCATGCCGCCGCCGAGAATGGTGTTGAGCAGGTACAGGCCAAAACGGTCCGGGCTGGCGGTGGGCAGCGCGGGCATGCCGAGGCAAAGCTGGACCTGCTCGAGCGATTTCTTCTTTTTCAGCGTGATGTGCGGCTTCGGGACCGGCGGGGGTTCGGGGGAGGTGGCGTCCTCCGAACCGGCGGCAAGGGTGCCGAACTGCCGCTCGATGCGGGCGACCATCTGGTCGTGGTCCAGGTGGCCGGCGGCCGAGACAACGAGGTTGGCGGGGCTGAAATGCCGTGTGTGGTGGTCGAAGACGATGCGTTGGTTGAAGGAGGAGACGGTGGCGGCGGTGCCGAGGATGGGGCGTCCGAGTGGATGGCGCGGCCAGAAGTTCTGCAGCCAGGTTTCGTGCACGACCGAGTCGGGCGAATCCTCATCCATCTTGATCTCCTCAAGGATGACGGACTGTTCGCGGGCCAGGTCCTCGGGGGAGAACTGCGGGTGCAGGACGAGGTCGGAGAGGACGTCGAGCGCGGGGGCTACGTTTTCGTCCAGGACCTTGATGGTGAAGCCTACGGACTCTTTGGAGGTGAAAGCGTCGAGATTGCCTCCGATGGAGTCGACCTCGCGGGCGATCTGCTGGGCCGAGCGGCTGGTGGTGCCCTTGAAGACCATGTGCTCGACGAAGTGGCTGAGGCCGTTTTCGCTGGCGATTTCGTCGCGTGAGCCCTGACGGACCCAGGTTCCGATGCTGACCGAGCGCATGTGCGGCATGGATTCGGTGAGGACGAGCAAGCCGTTGGGCAGCACGGTGCGGCGGAGGTTGCGTTCGGGGTGCTGCGGTGCGGTGGTCTGCTCGAGCGTGGGAAATGCGGTTGCGGCCATGCTTCTCCTGGGTTCCTGTGCGTCGTCGGGGGACCCCCTCCCCCGGGGGTAGATCGTGCTGCTAAGAGGTTTGTTTACAGCGAGATACGTTTACCGGACAAGCTAAAATATTCATTCCAGGGGCCTTACGCCAAAATATTCATTCTAAACGGCTTAGTTGGCGAGGTTCTATGCCGGGGTGAGCCGTTCTGCTCTGTATCAAGCATACAGATTTGCGCGAAGGAATATGCCAAGGGTAAGTGGATTGTTATGAGTGGGTTGTAAGGTTTTCGACTTGACAGGTTTCCACAGGGGATATCTTGGTCCAGTGTACTGGAGGCGTCCCTCGGCGGCTCAAGCCGCGGTCCGTGCTGGGCAGTTGGCAGCACGGCTGAAGCCGTGCCCTTAGCAAGACTCACGCCTGGATGACATAGCTGTGCCTCTACTAACAGGGCCGTGCGTAGGAGACATAGCCGTGCCTCTTAGCAGCAGAGCTACGTTACCAATAAGCCGTGCGCAGGAGAGATGGCCGTGCGTCCTGATCAGCGCGTGCCAGGAGACGTACGCCAGGTGTGCCATCTGCAGGGAACGAAGGCGTAAACTTGGAGAGTGGACGATCAGCGAAAATCCGAGCGGGCTTTGTTTGGGCTTGCCGTGGCCGAGCTTCGGGAGGTTCTGGCGGGGTTTGGGGAAAAGCCGTACCGGGCCGCGCAGGTGGCGCAGGCACTTTATGGCCAAAGGGTGGAGACGCTGGAGGAGATGACGACGCTTCCGGCGGAGCTGCGGTTGCGAATTGCGGCGGCGGGCTGGACGGTAGGACTGCCGGTTCTGCGGCAGACGGCCAGATCGGTTGACGGCACCGAGCGCTACCTGGTGGAATTGGCCGACGGCGAGACGGTGGAGACGGTCTGGATGCCGGGCGTCGATTCAGACCGCCGGCGCTGATCCAGCCGCCGTGCAGGAAGAGGATAGATACCAAAGGGCGACGATCTGCGTTTCCAGCCAGGTGGGCTGCGCGGTGAACTGCCAGTTCTGCCTGACGGCGAAGCTGGGGATTCGGCGGAACCTGACGGCGGGGGAGATCGCAGGGCAGGTGGCGGCGGTGCTTTCGCGGCACGAGGTGCATGTGGGAAGCATGAAAGGGCATGGGCAGCCGGACCGGATCAACCTGGTGTTTATGGGGATGGGCGAGCCGTTTCTGAACTATGACAACTTCTTTGCGGCGTTTCGGATCCTGCGCGAGCAGATGAAGATCCCGGAGTCGCGGATGACGGTTTCGACTTCGGGGATTCTGCCGGGGATCGAGCGCTTTGGACGGGAGCCGGTGCGGCCGAACCTGGCGTTGAGTTTGAATGCGTCCAATGACGGCGTGCGCGCGGAGGTGATGCCGATTACGCGGAAGTGGGGGATCGGTGCGCTGCTGGAAGCGCTCAGGGCGATCCCGCTGAGGCCGCGGGAGTGGGTGACGTTTGAGTATGTACTGCTGGGCGGGGTGAACGACTGGCCGGAACATGCCGAGGAGGTGGTCGCGCTGTTGCGGGGGATGCAGGCGAAAGTGAACCTGATTGTGTGGAATGCGGGGCCGAATATGCCGTTTACCGCGCCTCCTCCGGAGCGGGTGGCGATGTTTCAGAAGCGGCTGATCGCGGCGGGGGTGCAGACGTATATACGGCGGCCCCGGGGAGCGGATATTTACGCGGCGTGCGGGCAGTTGAAACGGACGGTGGAAGAGACGCCCGGACCTTTGGTGACGATCGGCGTGATGGTTTAGGTACTTCGATCTGTCTCCCGGTTTTTGCGGCTCTTCCGCAAGCTGGAACGTTGAAGCCGGGGAGAGCCTGAAGAGAGCGTTGCGTAGGAAACTTCAGGAGAAGTGCGCAGGGTTCTCAAAAGAACCGCCGAAAAGCCGCGAGGAGACGCGAAGCACGCGGCTCAGGTGCTCATTTGATTTCTTTAGAATGGTTTGGAGGGAACGGGCTATGGGATTGCGGGATGAGGCGTTTGAGGTGATGTGTCCTGAGTGTGGCGGGATGATTAAGGTCGATCCGGTGACGCGTGCGGTGATTGCGCATACGGCGGCTCCGCGGAAGAAGACGTTCGAGGATTTCGGGGATGCGGCGCGAGCGTTGAAGGCGGCCGACGAGCGTCGGGATTCGATTTTTGCGCAGAGCGTGGAGGCGCAAAAGAACAAGGACGATGTGCTGGCGAAGAAGTTTGCCGAAGCGGTGAAGAAGGCGAAGGAGAGCCCGCTGACGGAGAGGCCGCTGCGGGACTTTGATCTGGATTAGCTTTGCCGATTTCAATGCGCTTTGCCGACGACCATCCATCCACTTATCACGATGGAGCTGCGATCAGTGGATGGATGGCTTTCGACTCCGGTTAGTATGGGCGGTAGTAGCCGTAAGGGCCCGGGTAGTAGCGCGGCCTGGGTGGATACACGTAGGTGACCGGCGGTGGCATGGGTGCCTGCATCTGGATGATGACGGGCGCCGGCTGCTGCGGGGCGGCGTACTGGTAGATGATCGTCTGGGAAGGTGGATAGCTGGGCTGCTGTGGGGCATACATCTGCTGCGGGTACGCCGGTTGCTGGTAAGCCTGCTGCGGCGGAGGCTGCTGTGGGTAATTCTGGACGATGGGCGCGGCAATCTGGTTGCGGGAGACGAGCGCGGGCTGTGATTGGGCGACCTCATCCGGGCTGGGGATGCCGAGATCGTCGAGCAACTTGAGGGTGAGGCGCGTTTCAGCTTTCAGGACGGGACGTGGACCTCGGCGAGGCAAATTGATCAGGTCAATGGGCCAAAGCACGGGAATAGCCCACTCGACGGCGTCGCGGACGGGATGTCCGGTGCCGTGGATGCGACCGTCCTTGTCAACGGGGTATTTGGGGGTGGAGACGACGCGTGCGGAGATGGGAACGATGGTGTCGTTGCCGACGATGAGGCGGTCGAACTTGAGCTCCATCCAGCCTTTGCCGACGAAGTGTCCGGGATCCTGGTAGGCCTCGAAGTGGCCTTCGAGATAGCTTCCGTAGGGAAAGACGGAGCGGCCGTAGAGCTCGACGTGGGAGACCTGGCACAGGACGGGGTCGCCGACATTTTGCGTCTTCGACGAGATTTTGGGTTCAGCAACGGTGCACTGAATGACGGAGCCGGCGGGGATGAGCTGTTCGACGGCATGGGCCTGAAGGGGAAGCAGTGAGGCGGAGAGGGCAAGAACGAAGCGTGCCTGAGACAGGGGCATGGGGAGGGATCCTCTACGGCCGCGTTGAAGCGCGCCGGGCCGTACCGTTCTGTTTGCCCCTGGGGGCTGGCTGGGATGAGTTCGTACAGGAGTGGGCGGACGTTCTGGCGACGAGTATACAGCTTGAAAAGCTTGAGAAAGTCGGCTTACGACGATGTATGTGGAAAAGGGCACCCGTGTGGGTGACCCTGTGTTGCCGGCGGCCATCAGGTGCACGTGCGCGCCAAGATGTTGCACTCATAGGCTGGCTCCTTGAAGAAAGGAGGTCTCATTTGCTGTCGCGCAGGATCGCTCTTGTGGGGGGAACTGCGTTACGCGCCCGGGAAACCGTCGTGCGGTCTTGCAGGGCGCAAGAAAAAGGCGAGCCTGGATGGCTCGCCTGGTCCTGGGAGAGGGGGGGCTATGGGGTCTATGGGGTGTTGGGCGCGGGCATATTGTACTTGTGGGCGATCCCGTCGATCATCTCGGCGTGGTGCTTGATGACTTCGAGGCCTTTGCCGACAGTAGCTTTCAGAGCCTGGTTGTCGGTGGAGTCGTATTCCTTGGTGAATTCTGCGAAGTCTTTGTGGTGGTCGTCAACCATGGTGGCGATATAGTCCTTGTCGAAGGACTCGCCCTTTTTGCCGGCGAGGCGGTCGTACTCGTCCTTTTCGCTGCGTTCGAGCGTGGCAGGGGGCGGGACTCCCATTTTCTGGGCAAATGGCTTCATGCTGCTGATGAGCATTTCGTGGTCGTGAACCATCCTGGTGGCAAAGGCGCGGACGTCGGAGTTGGTGGAGTTTTTCAGGGCGAGCTTGGCCATTTCAATTTCGGCCAGTGAGCCGCGGCCGGAGTCGACGATGAACTCTTTGTCCTGCTTGGCGGTATCGGCATAGGCGGGAGCGATGGCGGCGAGGCCGAGGGCGGCGGTGAGGGAAAGGGCGGCGAGGGTAATGCGGGTCATGGTATCTCCTGTGCAGGCAAGTAGATGGAGTGCTCGGGTGGCGGAGTGAGTTGTATGTTTGTCTCTGCTCTGCGCGGGCTTGGTAGGATGGTGAGATGCCTCCTATTTTGAATGCCCAGGGTGTGTCGAAGCGCTTTGGGGCTGTGCCGCTGTTTGAAGAGATTGCGTTTCCTGTGTCGGATGGGGATCGGATTGGGTTGATCGGGCCGAACGGCGCGGGCAAGTCGACGCTGCTGAAGGTTCTGGCCGGGGATGAGGATTCCGATACAGGTGAGGTGTCGCGGAGAAAACGGGCGCGGGTCGGATATGTCCGGCAGGAATCGACGTTCACCGACGGGTTGACGGTGCGGGACGTGCTGGAGCGTGCGCTGGTTGCCGGGGGTGTTGCCGAGGCCGAGCATGAGGGACGTTTGCGCGAGACGGTAGGGCGGACGGGGTTTCCGGACGACAAAGCAGAGGCGGCCAAGCTGAGCGGCGGATGGAGGAAGCGGCTGGCGATCGCGGAGGCGATGGTGAGCGGGCCGGATGTGCTTCTGCTCGACGAGCCAACCAACCACCTGGACCTCGGCGGGATCGAGTGGCTGGAGGAGACGTTGAAGATGGCTCCGTTCGCGTGTGTGATGGTGAGCCATGACCGGTATTTTCTGGAGAATGTGGCGACCGAGATCGTGGAGCTGAACCGGGTGTATGCGGATGGGCTGCTGCGGGTGAAGGGGACGTATACGAAGTTCCTGGAGGGCAAGGAGCAGTACCTGGAGGCGCAGAGCAAGCTGCAGGATGCGCTGAAAAACCGGGTCAAGATCGAGACGGAATGGCTGCGGCGCGGGCCCAAGGCGAGGACGACGAAATCGAAGGCGCGGATCGATTCGGCGAACGACCTGATTGGGCAGTTGCGGGAGGTGAATCAGCGGGTTCAGACATCGACGGCGGGGATCGAGTTCGAGGCGACCGACCGGCAGACGAAGAGGCTGGTGGAGTTCGAACATGTGGATTGCCGGCTGGGGGAAAAGCAGATCGTGACGGACCTGAACTTCCTGGTGACGAACGGGATGCGGGTGGGGCTCGTGGGTCCGAACGGGTCCGGCAAGACGACACTGCTGCGCCTGCTGACCGGGGAGCTGGAACCGACGGCGGGGGAGATCAAGCGGGCGAGCTTTTTGCGGACCGTGTACTTTTCGCAGACACGCGAGCTGGATGAAAAGGTGACGCTGCGGCGGGCGCTCGCTCCGGATTCTGATTCGGTGAACTACCAGGGGCGGGTGGTGCACGTGGCGAGCTATGCGGCGAAGTTCCTGTTTACCAGCGAGCAGCTGAACCAGCCGGTGGAGCGATTGAGCGGAGGAGAACGCGCGCGGGTGCTGATCGCCAAGCTGATGCTGGAGCCGGCGGATCTGCTGCTGCTGGACGAGCCGACAAACGATCTGGATATCCAGACGCTGGAGATCCTGGAGGAAAGTCTGCTGGAATACACGGGGGCGCTGGTGCTGGTGACGCATGACCGCTTTATGCTCGACCGGGTTTCGACGGTGGTGCTTGGGCTGGATGGACGCGGCGGAGCGGGGCGTTTTGGGGACTATTCGCAATGGGAAGAGTGGAAGAGCAGGGAAGAGGGAACGGGGAGCAGGGATCAGCCCGGGGCTTCGGCTCCGGCTGCTGCGGGCGCGGGTGCCGGGAAGAAAAAGCTGAGCTACCTGGAAGCTCGGGAGTTTGCGGGGATCGAAGCAAGGGTGGACGCGGCGGAGGAGCGGCTGAATAAGGTGCGGGACCTGCTGGACGACCCGGGGGTTGCTACCGACGCGGATAAACTGACGGCGGCGCTGGAAGAGATGGGCAACGCGCAGGAGGAGGCGGATGCGCTGTATGCGCGTTGGGCGGAGCTTTCGGAGAAGGCCGGGTAGTTGGTAGTCGGGCGGTGGTTGCTGGGCCTCGTGGGGTTGAGTTGGTTGTATGCTGCTTTCACGATGAAGAAGTTTCTGATTGGGATTGGATTGTCGGGGGTGTGCTGCTGCGGGGCGGCGCAGGTGACGGTGCTGCGTGCGGCGAGGATGCTGGATGTGCGGGCGGGCGTGGTGGTTTCGCCGGGACTGGTGATGGTGGAGGGCGACCGGATCGTGAGTGTCGGCGGAGTGTTTTTACCGACCAATGCTCCGGGGACGCGGGTGATGGAGCTCGGTGATGTGACGTTGATGCCGGGGATGATCGACGCGCACGTGCATTTGTTTCTACATCCGGGGGCGGAGGATTTGCAGACGGTGGAGGAGCCGGTCGCGGCGCGGGTGCTGACCGCGGCGGATGCGGCGAAGCATGACCTGATGGCCGGCTTTACGGCGGAGCGCGACATGGGGACCGAAGGCGCCGGATGCGCGGATGTGGCGGTGCGGCGAGCGATCGATTCCGGGCTGATCCCGGGGCCGCGGATGCGGATGAGCTGCAATGCGATCGATATCAACGGCGGGCATGAGGATACCTCAAACTACAACCCGGCCGAGCACCTGCTGTCGAACGCGGACCGGGCGGATACGACGGAGGATGTAATTCGCGTGATGCGGGAGCAGCGCAAGGAGGGTGCGGATTTTACCAAGATGTATGAGACCGGGCGGGACAGGTTTGCGGATGGGGTGTTTACGACGCCGTACCAATATACGGAGGCGGAGTTGGCAGCGGCGGTGGCAGAGGCGAACCGGCTTGGGCTCGGGCCGGGACACGGAGTGGCGGTGCATGCAACAGGTGAGCCGGGAACGGGGTTCGCGGTGGAGGCGGGCGTGGCGTCGGTGGACCATGCGTACAACCTGAGCGCGCGGACGATGGCGATGATGAAGCTAAGGGGGATTCCGGCGGTGCCTACGTTTGCGATTGCGGAGTACTTTGCGGAGCATGCCGCGTCGCCGGCAGGTGCGGCCCGGCAGAAGGCGGAGCTTGCGTTCCATGCCGAGCAGTTTCGCGTGCAAATGGCGGCGGGCGTGCCGTTCGCGGTGGGCAGCGATGTGGGGCCGTTTCCGCATGGCACGCAGGCTCGCGAGCTGGAGCTGATGGTGCAGTACGGGATGCCGGCGGTGGAGGTGCTACGGGCGGACCTGCTGAACGGGGCGAAGCTGCTTGGGTGGGAAGGAAAGATCGGGGAGTTGAAGGCGGGGAGCTGGGCGGATGTGATCGCGGTGGATGGGGACCCGGTCAAGGACATCTCTGCTGTGACACGGGTCCGGTTTGTGATGAAGGCGGGAGTGGTGGTTCGGGAGAGATAGCGGGCGCACTCATCGCGATGGGGCTGCGATGAATGGGCATGGAGTTGGCGGGATCAGGCGGGCTGGTCGGCCGAGGGACCGTAGGTAGAGGGAACCGGTGCGTCGAGCAGGCGGAGGTAGACGCCGAGCTGGGCGCGGTGGTGGATCATATGGTCGAGCATCATGCGGTACATGAAATAGTGCGTGCCTGCCAGGACGGGCTCGCCTTTGCGGAGCAGGCGAAAGGGCGCGAGAAGGGAATCGTCGGTCTGGCCTTCCATGGCGGCGAGGGCAGAGGCGGCGAGCGGGTCGTATTCGGCCAGGAGCTTGTCGCGGGTCTCCATGCGGAGGATCTTGCGCGGGTCGGCCGGGGTCTGCATATCGATCTCGGGCAGGGTGAGGACGTTGGCTAGGATGCCGGCGAACTCGGCGGTATGGCCGGCGAGGCGGAGCAGAGGCATGGATTTCGGGGCGGATTTGAAGTCGAGGTGGCCGTCCGGGATGTTGAGGAGATGGCGGCGGGTGCGGTCGAGCTCGGCTTGCAGTTCGGGGAGGAGCAGGGTGGCGAGGTTCATGATTGGCTCCGGGAAGGATTGTGTGATTGTTCCTTTTCGAGATTTGGAGGTTGAAGGCGCCTTGAGTTAGAGGCCGGTGACGTTGTAGCCGCAATCGACGAAGGTGACCTCTCCGGTGATGCCGCTGCTGAGCGGAGAGCAGAGGAACAGGGCCGCCGAGCCGACTTCGAGGGCGTCGACGTTGCGCTGGAGCGGGGCTCGCTCTTCGACCTTGTTGAGGATGGTGGAGAAGTCACCGATGCCGCGGGCGGCGAGAGTCTTGATCGGTCCGGCCGAGATGGCGTTGACGCGGATGCGCTGCGGGCCGAGGTCGGCGGCAAGGTAGCGTACGGTGGATTCGAGCGCAGCCTTGGCGGGGCCCATGTTGTTGTAGTTGGGGAAGACCTTATCCGCGCCGTAGTAGGTGAGGGTGAGAATGGCTCCACCGTCGGTCATAAGGGGCGCGGCGGCCCGGGACAGGGCGATGAGGGAGTAGACGGAGATGTCGTAGGCGATGCGGAAGTCTTCTCGCCGGGTGTTCAGGACGGTGTTTTTGATGTTGGGGGCGAAGCCGATGGAGTGGACCAGGATGTCGAGGGTGGTGAAGGCGTCTTTGAGATGGGTGAAGACGGCATCGATTTCGGCGTCGGAGGCTACGTCGCACTGAAAGGTGCGGGCCCCGTTGGGAAGCTCCGCGGCAAGGGCTTCGGCTTCCTTGGCGAGGCGTTCGGACTGGTAGCAGATGGCGAGGGTGGCTCCGGCTTCGGCGAGCTTCTGAGCGATGGCCCAGGCGATCGAGCGCTTGTTGGCGAGGCCGAAGACTACGGCGGTCTTTCCTTTTAGATCGATCAATGGATTGCTCCTTGGGGCAGAGGCTTGATACGGATCAGTGCGGAGCTGCGCTGAAAACGGATTCAGGCTGTGAGCCAATCGTACTGCTCGGGGGTGAGAGGGACCACGGAGAGGCGGAACTGGCGGAAGAGGATGGAATCGTGGAAGACCGGGGCCTGGCGGATTTCGGCGAGGGTCTTCTCGACTTTGAGGAGCTTGCCTGCGGCTATGCGGACCTGTGGGTTTTTGGGGTCGGCGGCGTCGACCGAGACTACCTTTGCGGTACCTACCGCGACCTTGCCTTCATTCGAGTGATAGATGACGAGCTTTTCGCCCTTTTTCATTTCGCGGAGATACATGAGCGCCTGGTTATTGCTGATACCGTCCCAGACGGTTTCGCCTTCGCGCTGAAGGTCCTGGAAGGAATACTTGCCGGGTTCGGATTTGAGTAAGTAGGGCATGGTAGTTGGACTCGGATGCTAGCCGCCCAGGTCCAGCAGGTTCACTTCCGGCAGGGGCTGGCCGAGAAAGTGGGATCCCAGGCGGCGGAACTTTTCGATGGAGTCTGTCGCGTAGAAGGTGCAGGTGGGGCTTGGGCCGTGGGCTGGATGGGGGATGGATGCGGCTGCCGCGGCTGCGGTGGCGGCGGCGGAGTCGACGATGTGCATGGGGTGGTGGAGGTGGAGGAGTGTTTCGGCAATGAGGTTTTCAAGCAGCGGGTAGTGAGTGCATCCGAGCAGCAGCGTGTGGGCGTGGGGGGCTTCGGCGAGGGCCTCCTCGAGATAGATGCGCAGAACCTGGCGGGTGACGGGATGGTCGATCCAGCCTTCTTCGACCAGGGGTACGAGCAGGGGGCAGGCTTTTTCGTGGGCGACGAGGCCGCGCGCGGCGCAGGATTGGGCGTAGCTGTGGGACTGGACGGTGGCGGCGGTAGCGAGAACCAGGATCTCGGGGGAGTGCTGAGGCGATTCCGCCCGTCGCTCAGAATCGAGAAAGAGGGGACCCGGGCCGGCGGCTTGCAGGGCGGCTTGCGTGCCGGGGGCGATGACGCCGATGACGGGAATGGGCAGGGCCCGCTGGAGCTCTTCGAGTGCGAGCGCCGAGGCGGTGTTGCAGGCTATCACGAGGAGGTCGATGCCCTGAGCGAGGAGGAATGCGGCACTTGAAAGGGCGTAGCGGGTGATGGTTTCGCGGGACTTGGCTCCGTAAGGAAGACGTGCGGTGTCACCCAGGTAGAGGAAACGGGAGCCGGGGAAGAGGGGAAGCAGGGCGCGCAGGACGGTGAGCCCGCCGAAGCCGGAGTCGAAGACGCCGAGGATGGGTGGCTTACGTTCTTCGGACATTATTCGCGGGTGCCGTTGGCGGCGAGGGGATGGACGGACTGGGCGGGGTTGCCGATGGGGTAGGTGCGGTCAAGCACGGCGTGGCCGGCGAGGGTTTCGCGGGTTTGCCCGTCGACCAGGAAGCGAACGGCTTCGACCTGGGGAAAGTTCGCGTGGAGGGTGGCCAGGATGGAGCGGAGAGTAAGGTCTTCGGTTTCGATTCCGGAGGGGTGCCCGTCGGCGAAGGACTTACTTAGATTGACCACGGCGAGGGTGGACCCGGAGATGTAGTCGTTGCCGTAAGGGGAACGGGTGTCGCCGAGGTGGGCGTTGCGCTCGGCCTGGGGAAGGTCGGAGGATGTAAGTCCGAAGCCGTTGCCCGGGGTGGGCGACTGGAGGGGAAGGGCGAGGAAGAAGGTGTCGAGGACGGCGGGGCCGGGGGGAACGGGGTGCTGGGAGCCGGGCAGGGCGGCGGCGGCGAGGACGTGGTTGACCAGCACGGTGGCGCGGGTGGAGGGATCCTGCGGAAGCGACAGGCTGGCCTGGTCAAGGTTGACCGAACCGTCGGCGTCGTTGGCGTTGGCGACGGTGACGTTTTCTTCGGAGGTTTCTACGGGAGCGGGGATGGGGCTGAGATCGCGCTGGTCGACGACGCGCTGATGGTCACGGACGCATCCGCGCAGGATGACAAGCGCCATGAGCAGGATGCCGGCGACGAGGATCCAATAAAGGAGGCGCTGATAGCGGGGGATCACTGGGCGGCTCCGTTGGGGTCGGGTGTGGGTTCCGGAGCCGGCTTCGGTTTGGGTCTCGGCTTTGGTTTGGCGACAGGCTGCGCGGCGGGCTCGGGTGCGGCGGGGGCAGGCTGAGCGGCGGCGACCTGTGAGCGGAAGAGCAGAAGAGCGTCCAGGATGGAGTTGGCAAGGCGGGACTGGTAGCCGGCGTCGCTGGGCTGGGTCATCGATCCGCCGTTTGGCTGTGCCGGGGCGAGCTCGACCAGGACGGCGGCGCAGCTCATGGAATCGATGGGTGAGACGGACGCTGCACCGGCGATGAGGGGAACACCGAGATTGCGGATGGACTGGGACAGGGCGGCGGCGAGTCGCTGGGAGGAGGGCAGAAAAGTGGCCTGGGCGATGTCCCAGAGCTGGATGGGCCGCTGGTCAGGTGGGAGCTCGGCCGAGCCGAAGGGAGTGCTGACGGGGGCGAGCGCGGAGGTGTAGAGATGGACGCCCCGGCCGGCTTCGGTGCTGTGGAGCAGCAGGCAGGCCAGCGGGTGGAGGCGGTTCGACAGCTCGGCGCGTGCGTCCGGGGTGAGCTGCGGTGCAGGCGCTATGGGCGTAGAGGTCTGGGTCGAGTCGGGATTGGGCGTTGGTGACTGCGGGGCGGGGTCGGCTTCGCGGGTTAGCTCGACGGTGAAGCCGCGGGCGGCGAGTACGGTGCGGAGGCGCTGGGCGAAGGCGAGGTCGACATCTTTTTCGAAGAGGTTGGGGCCGAGGTGAGCACCGGAATCCTGACCACCGTGGGCGGGATCGAGCAGGATGAGGTTGAGATTGGGGCCGGTTGGCGTGGCGGCCCTGGGCATGTGGCGGTGTGGCCTAGCGGCGACGGTCGGGGCAACGGCGGGGTCGGAGGTCTGCGCCCGGGCGGCGGTCGCTGCGAGGGCGAATAGAAGCAAGGCGCGAATTGGCGTGCGGACGGTCAAGGGTTGGGCGTGCTCTGCGATTGTAGCGGAGCGGGTGGCGGAAGGGCGCAGCAAAGTGGGTGATCGAGCTGGAACCCGGGCAGGGAGGTAGAAGGGATGGGAGGTGGAGCCAGTCAACGCGATGGGGACTGCGACGAATGGGGGCGCGGCAGCACGGCTTCAGGGGTGGCTAGTCGAGGGCGTACATGGCGAGACCGGAGAGAAGTTTGGGGTAAAAGTCGGTCGATTTCTGGGGCATGACGTCTCCGGACAAGCTGATGTCGCGGAGTTGGGTGAGGGTTACGGGTTTGATGAGGAAGGCTATGTCGGCTTCGCCGGACTGAACCTGCTGGACGGCTTCAACGGCCGAGCGGAGATAGCGGATATTTTCGACGTTCGCGATGGATTCGTGGGTGAGGTGGAGGAGGTCTTCCAGGACGAGGCGGTGAAGCTGAACAACGTCGAGCCCGAGCTGGCGCGGCGTGATTTCGGGGTGGAGTTCGTGCAGCCGGGCGTGGATCGCTTCGGGCTTCGCGCGAAGGAGAAAGGTGCCTTCGCGGGTGGCGGCGAGGAAGGCTACGGCTTCCGTTTCGCCGAGGAGCGCCGGGTCGGCTGTGGGTTGCGGGGAGATGTTGAAGAAGGGTTCGGCGGCCTGGAGAAACGCGGGGACGGAGAAGGTTTCGGGCAGGTTGAACAGGACGCGATGGGTAGGCAGGATGGTAATGCCGGGGGCTTCCATATTGACGAAGGTCATCATCATGGCGGCTTCGGGGAAGGCTGGCTTGGGCAGCAGCGAGTGAGGTTCGTCTGCGCGATTGCTGGGGGACTCGTCTTCGTCGTCAGGGGGGAACGTCGAGGCGGGTGCGTCCGCTTTGCTGGAGGCCAACTGTGCGGCGCGCTCGTGCATATAGGTGACGGAGGTTTCATAGCGATGGTGGCCGTCGGCGATGATGAGCTTTTTGTCGGACATGCTGGTGACGATGAGATTGATAAGGTGCGGGTCCGCGAGCTTCCAGACGCGGTGGACGACTCCGTATTCGTCGATGATTTCGAGGTCAGCGGGTTTGGCCGGCTCGCCTGAGCTGTTGCCGAAGATCAACTCTTCCGCGGTGAAAGCGGGGTCGGAATAGAGCATGTAAATTTGCTCGCAATAGGTGCGGGTGGCTTTGAAGAGGGCGAGGCGGTCCGACTTGTGCTTGGGGAAGGTTTGTTCGTGGCGATAGACGATGTGGTCGGCGTAGTCGTAGAGCTGGCCGAGGGCGATGAAGCCTCGGCGGGTTTGCGTGGTTTCGGTTCCTGGCACCTGGTAGGTCTGGGAGTAGCCGTAGAGGGCGGGCTCGGGCTCTTCGCGGAGGATGGACTTTTTTCGCCAGCTGGTGAGCGACTCGGCGGCGCGGGTGTAGACATTGTGCGGGGCTTCGCCTGCGGGAAGAGGCGTGAATGCGTCGGTATCTCCGGGTTCTTTTCTGCCGAGGATGACGCGGATCAGGTTGTATTTCGACCTGCCGTAGTACGCCTGCTGCATGGCTGGGGTGATCTTGTCGTAGGGCTGGGTGACGACGTCTTCCATGCTGACCTTCTGGGTGTCGTAACGGAGAGCGCGGAAAGGAAAGATGCGGGCCATGAGGTGGATGGGGCTCCTGTCAGTTCAGTGTACCGGGAGTGCGAGGTGGCTGACTGAGACCCGCGCATCGCGTTGACACTGCGATGAATGAGTACGGAGTGTCAGTTGGGGGTGTAGGCGTCGTAGGGCCCATGGGAGTCGGTGAGGTGATAGTGGGTGAAGGCTTCGCGGAAGGCGGGGTCGGCGAGAAAGAAGGCAAGCAGGTCGGGGTGGCGGGGAGCGATGGCCTGGCAGTCGACCCGGGGGTCCTGGCAGCGTTCGACCAGGATCAGGGCGGGGTGCCAGCGCTGGAGATCTTCAAGCAGGAACTGCTGCTGGAGGTGAGTGAGCGCGGCGAGGCGGGTGGAAGTGAGGCGGTGTTTGGCCGGGACGTCGCCGAGTTGGTTGCGGAGCAGGGCGGGAAGCATCCAGAACTGGGGGTATCGCTGGGCGAGGGTGAGGCGGTACAGGATGACGGGCATGATGGCGTCGTCGACGGTGGGGGTTAGGGTAAGGACGGGCGCGCCGGGAGGGAGATGGGCGAAGAAGGCGGGGTCCGGGGTGGGCTGGGGCTGGTCAAGCTCCGCGAAGGCGAGGATCGGGTTGCGGGGGCGGGGACGGAGCGGGTTCGCGTGGAAGTCCATAAAGTGGGAGGTGAGGGCGAGGGTGAAGACGGTGATGATGGCGGCGGCGGCGGGGAGCCAGCGTGGGGCGCGGAGATGGATGCGCTGGATGAGGAGAAGCGCGAGGGCGAAGGAGAAGAGGGTGAGGGCGGGGAGCTGGTGGTAGTACCATCCGGTGTCCTGGAGGTAAAAGGCGAGGGTGGAGGCGGAGGCGGCGGCGAGGAGGATGGTGAGGAGGCGGGGTTTGTCGGGGGTCACAAAGTAAAGCGAGAAGGTGGTGGCGGCGAGGAGGTGCAGCTGGATGGATTCGCCGAGGAGCTGGGGAAAGGTGAGCGCGCCGTTGGCCCAATAGGTGTCGCGCAGGACGGGAAGGACTTGCGTCAGGAACTCGGGGGTGACGAGGCGGATGGCGGCGAAGTAGGCGGCGGCGGCGAGAAGGAACAGTGCGGGCTCGAGGAGGCGGGGACGACGGCGAGACAGCAGCAGGGTGGTTTCGACGGCTACGGCGATGAGCATTTGGTGGGGTTTAAGCGCCAGGCCGAGCGCTGCCAGGAGAGTTACGGGGATGCGCAGGGCGAGCGCTGGGGCGGCAAGCGCGGCGACGAGGAGGTAGGGAAGAACCAGGAGCACCAGGACGTGATCGCGTTGGGCGAAGTCGCGCGCGGGCAGGGCGCCGAAGGTGAGGACAAAGGTGAAGGCGAGAAACCAGAGATTGGCGGAGGTGAGAGTGGGAAGGGCTCGACGGAGGAGTGCACGACTGGTGAGGAAGACGGATGCGGCGAGCAGGAGAACGGCGGATTTGAGCGCGACCGGTGCGGGAAGGTGAAGGAGGTTCGCGGAGGCGAGGACGAGTGAGGAAAGCCACGCGGGAAGCGGCGGATTGGCCTCGAAGAAGTGCAGGTACGGATCGAGATGTGGGCCGGTGCGGGCGGCGACGAGCAGAAGCCAGAGCTGGTCGTGGCCGGCGGAGGGAAGCAGGGCGAGCAGGAAACACATGCCGGCGGCGGCGCAGGTGAGGATCTGGAACGTGCGGGTGGCTGGGGTGGAGGCCCGTCTCGTGGCCGGAGTCAAAGCCTGCCTCTCAGGGATGAAAGGCGGTGCCTGGGGGACGGGAGATTTGGTGCGGTAAAGGACTCGGTCACGCAAGCGCTGGAACGAATCGCGTTGTGGGTGTAATCTGCGGGCATAGCTGGGAAGTAAAAGGTGCAGGGCCTATTATGAAGGAAACCGGTCGGAGCTTGTGGGCGGTGGTGCTGGTGGTGTGGATGCTTGCGGCGGCGGGGGTTGCGCGGGGGCAGGAGAATCCCCTGGGGCAGGTAGTGACGCCCGCGCCGAAGCTGAATGCGCCCAAGGCGCCGGAGCCGGCGACATCCACGCTGGACAAGCCGATACAGGGTACGCGTCTGAGACTGGAAGCGGACCTGGTGCTGGTTCCGATGACGGTGACCACCGACCAGGGTAACCGGCTGGTGACCGGGCTCGAGCGGCAGAACTTTGAGGTGTTCGACAACAACCAGGGGCAGGTGATCAAGAGCTTTTCGACCGAGGACGCGCCGGTGACGATTGGGATCATCTTCGACCTGAGTGGAAGCATGCAGAGTAAATTCCTGCGGGCGCGCAAGGCGTTGAGCGAGTTTCTGCGTACCTCGAACCCTGCGGACGAGTTTTTTGTGATCGGGTTCAACGACAAGCCGGCGGTGATTGTGGACTACACCTCGGATGTGGAAGATGTGGAAGCGCGAATGGTCATGCTGAAGCCGGAAAATCGGACGGCGCTGATCGACGCGGTGTATCTTGGCGTAAACAAGCTGAAGGACGCCAAGTACGACCGGAAGGCGCTTCTGATCGTAAGCGACGGAGGAGACAACCGGAGCCGGTATACGGAAGGCGAACTGCGGCGGGTAATCAAGGAAAGCGATCTACAGATTTATGCGGTCGGGATTTATGACACGTATGCGCCGACAGACGAGGAACGTAACGGGCCGGGTTTGCTGAAGGATATTGCGGAGCTGACGGGTGGACGGATGTTTGCGGTGTCGGACGCGGCGGATATGGGCGACATCGCAACGCGGATTTCGGCCGAGTTGCGCAACCAGTACGTGGTGGGGTATAGGCCGAGCGAGGTGAAGAAAGACGGGAACTGGCGTAAATTGAAGGTACGGCTGGTGCCTCCTCCGGGGCTTCCTTCGATGACCGTGCACTATCGTCAGGGGTATTATGCTGCTTCGCAGTAAGGTTTTGCTTTCAGTTCTGGCGATGGGATTGTCAGGCGCGGCCTGGGCGCAGGTTGCGCCGGGGCAGGGATTGCCGGATCGCGATCCCGCGAGTTCGCCCGATCCGGACCCGGCGGTAGGGTCTCCGGCGGCCGCGGCGAGCGCGCAGGCGGAGACGAATGCGCTGGCACGCGGCGCGAATGGACGCTATACGCTGAAGCAGGATGCGTACGAGGTGGTGCTGAATGCGTCGGTGATCGACGGTGGCGGACAGACGATCCAGACACTTGGGCAGGATGCGTTTCACGTCTACGAGGATGGGGTGCCGCAGGTGATCGACGGCTTTCGGCATGAGGACCTGCCAGTGTCGATCGGGCTGCTGATCGACAGTTCGGGGAGCATGTACGACAAGCGGCAATCAGTGGACAAGGCCTCGCTGGACCTGGTGAAGCTGTCAAATCCGAATGATGAGGAGTTCCTGGTGGACTTCTCGACCGAGGCGTTTATCGACCAGGACTTTACGTCGAGCCTGCCGAAGCTGCAGCAGGGGCTCGGATACATCAAGAGCCAGGGCGGGACCGCGGCGTATGATGCGCTGGTGGCGAGCGCCGACTACCTGACCAAGAATGCGCATAACCCGAAGCAGGTGCTGATCATCATCACCGACGGCGAGGACAACGCGTCAAGTGCCACGCTGGAGCAGACGATCCGGCGCATCCAGGATCTGGACGGGCCGGTAATCTATTCCATCGGACTCCTGTTCGGGGAGGATACGGACCGGCGCGAGGCCAGGCATGCGCGGCAGGTGCTGGAAAGTCTGAGTCAGCAGACGGGCGGCGCGGCGTACTTTCCGAAGTCGCTGAAAGAGGTGGACGCGATTGCGGCGGAGGTGGCGCAGGACATCCGGACGCAATACACGATCGCCTATCGGTCCACGAATCCGCCGAGCAAGGGCGGCTACCGGCGGGTGCATGTGGAGGCCAAGGTGAAGGGGATGGGACGGCTGCAGGTTCGGACGCGGGATGGGTACTTCCCGCGGGTAGGCGGGACGGCGGCGGCTGGGGCGCAGTGAGGTGTACCTGATTCATCGCAGGTGCGCGATGAATCAGGTACAGAGTTTCGAGACGGAGTTCGGCGACACTAAAGCGTTTCGTCGAGGTTGACGGCTTCGAGTTTTGCCTGGAAGTCCTGGTTGGCGGCGTTTTGCTGGGCTTGCAGATCGGCGATCTCCTTGCGGAGGGTGCCGAGACGGTCTTCCTGGGAGTTGAGTTCGCCGGTGTAGCGGGTGGCGAGGGCCTTTTCCTCCGGGGTGCCTTTCAGCGCCTGCAGGTTCTGGCGGATGCGGTTCTGGTCGTTGGCGATGGTGCTGATCTCGTTGTTGCGGGCGGCGATCTCCGCGTCGAGGGCCTGCACTTTGTGATGGGCATCGAAGACGGGCTGGAGCTGCGCGAGCACGTCGGGGGTGGCTTTAGCGTTGCGGAGGAGAAGAATCAACTGGTCTTCGGTGCGATCGACGAGGCGAATGTACTGGTAGTTGGTATGGCGCTCGCTGACGGTAAGGTGCTCGGTAGTGCCAGGTGCGGCGACGACGCGGAAGCGGTCGAGTGTGGGGGTGACCTCGTCGGGTTTCGGGGTCGCGTCGAGCGTGTAGCCGGGGCGGATGGGGTGCTCGACGATGACGGTACGCGGCTCGGGCGCGGCGTTGCGGACGTCGTAGGTCTGCTTCGACGTTTCGGCGGAGGTTTCGGTCAGGACGCCTTTGCTGATTTTCAGGTGCGTGACGTGGGATTCGAAGCTGTTGTTGGATACGGTGACACGGACGGCCTGGTCGGCGGCGTAGGAGACGAGACGCCGCTCGTTGGGGTGGATGGGGTCAAGCAGGCCTTCGCCGGCGAAGTTGCCGGAGTCGACGACGGAGAAGGAGCCGCGGTCAAGCGTGAGGGTGGAGGAGTTGGTGAGCCAGAGGGCGCGCAGCGCCACGGGCTCGCGTGGGCTCCACAGGGTGACACGCTCGATGGGGAGCTTGGTCTGGACCGTGGGGACCAGGGCGGACTCGTTTTTGCGGATCGTGATGGGGTCGGTGAGGGCGTATTCGAAGTAGTCGTCGAACGCGGAGGTGGTGGATTGGGACTGAAAGGACTGGTTGGCGAGCTGCTCGTAGGGGGCTGGGGGTGGGGCGGCGGCGACACCGCCTAATGCATCATTGGCGTCGCCGATAAAAGTTTTACCCTTGAGCTCACGCCTGGCTCCCAGGAGTGCAATGGACTGCTGCTCGAGCAGCATCGGTGCAGCAGCGCTGGCGGTGACTTGGACCGATTCGCTGGCTGTGCCGACGTTGAGCCGGGCGGTAAAGAGCGTGGTCTGGTCTTCGCGGACGCTGGTCTGCTGGTTGAGGGTGCTGAAGCCGGGTGCGCTGACGGTGACCCGGTACTGGCCGGCGTCCGAGAGCGATAGCGTGTAGGTGCCGTCCTGGGCGGAGGTGGTGGATTGGCTTGCGCCGGTGCTGGAGTTGGTGGCGGTGATCTGCGCGTTCGGGATGACGGCCCCGGTCTGGTCGAAGACGGAGCCGCGCAGCCCGGTGCCAGCGTCGGGAGCATCGCCGGAGTCGTGGGTCTGGGGGGTGAGCTGGGCTTCGGCGGGCAGCGCGATCTCTGGCCGGCGGGTGTAATACGGGGTGCTCAGGGGCTGGATGAAGGATTGCGGCGCGCCGGCGATGAGGCTCAAGTGCACGTCGATCCAGTCCGAGCCGGTAGTGTTGTCGACGACGGACCAGCCCTGCAGGGTGGCGGTCTGGCTGGCGGCTTTGGAATCGGTAAAGAGGATGCGATAGGTGGACTTCCAGACCGGAACTTCGGAGAGATAGGAGACACGGAGGTCGCGGGCGCCGGTGCCGTTGTCCTGGAGGGTGAGGTGGCGGAGGCCCTGGTTGCGGTTGCCGGCGAGCAGTTCGAGGTAGCGGGTGACGTCGGTGTGGAGCGCGGGGTCGAAGAGGCGGACCGAGACGACGGAGGTGAGCTCGAAGGTGCGTACGTCGCCGGAGTCGGAGACGACGGTGAGGAAGCGGCGCTGCGGCGCGGGCTGGCCGTCCTTGCCGGGGGTTCCGGTACGGAGATCGATGGAGAGGAGGCGTCCGGCCAGGTTGAGTCCGGGCCCGTGGACCTCCACGCGTGCGCCGCGGATGCTGTTGAAGAAATCTGCGTCCGAAGGGTACTGGCCGAGCGCGAGCGGAAGCGATTTGAGCTGCTGATCGAGCGGCGTGGTGGAGTTGTAGTCGGCTCCGGCGATGCGTCCGCCGCCAAGATCGACGGCGGTGAGGGTTTGCAGGACGTCGTTGAGCTGGGCAGTGGTGAAGTCGATGGTGACGGCCTGGTTGCCGAGTACGCGGCCGGAGTGCTCAAAGAAGCCGACGCCGTTTTTGTACAGGGCTACTCGGGTGACGGGGAGGCCGTTCGGGGCGGCGGGAGTGGGTTTCGGGCGGCGGGGAGCCTGGGCGTGGAGGGCAAGGGTGAGCAGCGGAAGGGCGGCGAGGTGCGGACGGCGCATGGGGGCTCCAGGGCAGGGAGTGCTTTTCGGTTAGACCGGATCGAAGGCAGAATTGTTCCCGGGATGTGAACTCTTTTCTGACGAAAAGCCTTTGCGTCGAGACCGAACTGGTCGCGGGGAGGATGCGAGGAGGGGGCCGCTGGTTGAGCTGTTCAGTTTCGGGACTTCGAGGGCGGACCCGAAGATCGCTGCCAGCAATGAGGACGGGAGGCTTGCGGCGGGCGTGGGGTGTGGGTAAAATCGAGGTGCGCGGACAGATGGCAGAGCCCGGTTTAATGCACCTGACTCGAAATCAGACGTACCTTTGCGGGTACCGGGGGTTCGAATCCCTCTCTGTCCGCCATACTCACTCTGCAAAGTGCAAGCCTGGATGCTGACGGTATGAAAAGCGTGCGACGGTACTGGCTGCTCGGGCTGCTGCTGTGCTGCGCGGCTGGCTGGAGCCAGCGCGTGTTGCTTCCGCCAGCACTCTATCCGGTAGAAGGTGCGCCGTTTACGATGACGGTGCAGACCGGCTTCGAGCGCACGGGCGCGGGGCAGGGGACGATGCATACGCAGCGCATTGCGCGGGACTCCGCCGGCCGGCAGCGATATGACTCGCCCGTTTTTCCGGACGTGCCGCCGGTCCGCAAGGCTACGATCTACGACGTGGTTTCGGGCAGGCAGATCGACCTCGACCTGGAGGCCAGGACCGCCGAGGTGCAGCCGATGCGCGTGGGCCGGGCGCTTGCAATCGACGTAGCGGTGGCGAGCTCGCGCGCTCCGGCCAACGTGGCGGCCGGCCAAACGCTGCTGGGGACGCGCGAGATCGCCGGTCTGGAAACCTGGGGAGAGAGGACCGTGACGACCTCCACCCGGGCCGATGGCTCCATGTTTACGCAGGATCGGGAGTTGTGGCGGTCTACCCACTACCGCATGCCGATGCAAATGGTGGTGCGCAATGAGCAGGGTACGACGACGGCTGAGGCGGTCAGCTTCAACCCGGCGGAGCCCGACCCTGCGTTGTTTCAGATTCCGCCCGGCTTCACGGTGAAGGATATACCGGCTCCGGAACTGCCCGCGCCCGGGACGGTCCGTGTGGGCGGCGACGTCGCTGCGCCAGTGGTCGTGAAAATGGCGTCTCCGGAGTTTTCTGAAGAGGCCAGGCGCAGAAAGGTCAATGGGAACGTAATGGTGCGTCTGGTTGTAAACGAGAGTGGCCTGCCGGAGGATGTAAGAGTCGTCCGTGGGATCGGGTACGGGCTGGACGAAAAGGCGGTTGAGGCGGTGAAAGGCTACCGGTTCAAGCCGGCTATGCGGAATGGGCAGCCGGTCCGGGTGGAGTTGACCATATCAGTAAATTTTCAGGTCTTCTAGGGCGCGGTTCCTGAGGCTGAACTTCGAGAGGAGATAAGCCGAGGCCTTTCTTGAATGACATTGCATGAGGAAAAACCCGCCCCAGTACAGAGAAAGGTTTTGCCCAGTGTGTGCTGCGGGCGCAGGTTACTGAGGGGCGGGGGTGGCGGTTTGCTGCTGCTTGAGCTTCATCAGCTGATCGAAGATCTGCTGGGGCGTTTTTACGCCATTGGGAGACTGCTGGTTGGTGGTAGTGGCTGCGGCGGGCGGCGTGGTGGTGGCCGCGGCGGGCTGCCCGTTTAGGGGAAGGGCGACAGGTAGGCCGTTCTGGGGGGAGATGACGGTGGGTGATCCCCCGGGGCGGGTCTGCTGCGGAGGCAGATCGGCCTGGTCGCGGTCGTCGCCTGGCTCCTGCGTATAGCTGGCGGGGCTGGGCGGTGTGGGGCCTCCCTGGCGAGGGGTCAGCACAAGTGTCAGGGGGCGATCGGCGGTGGACTCTTCGAGCAGCATGTTGGAGCCGGTGCCGGCCAGAAGCGTTTCGAGCACCGTGCCGGTGTCGGCCGGGCCGTAGTTGCCGTAGACGCGTTCATCCTGCACGCCGCCGGTGACACTCATTCCGGTCATGCGGGAGACCTCGCGCAGAATTCCGTTGAGCGAGGAATTTTCTGCGTGGACGGTCAACACGCCGGCGCTGTACAGGACCTGCAGATGATGAGGGTTGGGTTTTGCCGCGGGCTGGGAGAGCTGGGGGGCGACCTGCGTGGGCTGGGCGGCGGGCAGGCTGGTCTGGGCCTGGGCCCTGGGCAGGAAGAGGATGGCGGCGGCGACAAGCAGGGTTCTGTTCCGGTTCGAATCGAGAAGTGCTTGAAGTTTCGAATTCTTGTGGCCTTGGCGGATTGTGGTGGGGTGGGCCATGTCGCTTCTTTCGTTGATACTACCGCAGCCGGCTTGTTGATAGACGGGAAGGTTCCGGGAAGGGTGCCTGCCCGGCGCTGTACACTGCTTGCGCGGGTGCCTTAGACTGGGGCGTGCGGGGGTGTGTGTATGCGTGGATTGGCTTGGGGGCTGCTGCTGGGCTGGACGGCGATGGCAGGGGCGCAGACGTGTACGACGCAGTCTGCGATGAATCCGGCGGATCGTGGGGCGCTCGCGGGGGCCGCTCGGACGGTGGCAGCGGGGCTGCAGAAGGACGATCAGGCAGCGGTAAAGGCGGTGACCGACGCGGAGCTGGCGAAGGAATTTTCCGGCGTGGCCGGGGTGATGGGCGCGACGGCACCTCACCTGACCGGCAAGGCGCTCGACGTGGAGATGGACCAGCTTTATCTGCTCGACGCTTCCTCCGAAGCCGCTCCTGCGGATGCGCAGTTCGACTGCACGCTGAACCGGTCGGCGCAGAGTGTTAGCTTTGCAATTCCTCAACTGCCGCCGGGCAAGTACGGGTTTGCGATGGTTCGCTTCGCGGGCAACGGATCGACTGACCCATGGCAGGTCAGCATGCTCCTGCGGCAGGATGCGGCGGGCAAATGGCTGCTGGCGGGGCTGTATCCGAAGGCGACTACCGCGGGTGGGCACGACGGCGTGTGGTACTGGACGACGGCTCGGGGCTTGATCGCGGACAAGCATCTTTGGGCCGGGTGGCTCTACTACCAGGAGGCGGAGTCGCTTCTGCAGCCGGCCGGCTTTGTCGGAAGCACGCATCTGGACAAGCTGGGTACGGAGCTGACAGAGGCGACGCCGCCGCCGGCCAAGGGCATCGGCGACAAGGCTCCGCTGGTGGTGAAGTCATCGGACGGGCAGGAGTTCCGGTTCACGCAGCTTGGGGTGGATGACTCGCTGGGGAACGGAAGGCCGGACATCGCGGCGCACCTGAAGGTGGACGCGCTGGGCGATGCGGCTTCGGCGCGCAAGCGCAACGTGGACGCGGCGGCGGCGCTGGTGAACGCGCATCCGGACCTGCGGGAAAACTTTCACGGAGTGGTGGTGCTGTCCGAGGTTCCCGGGCAGAACGCGTATGCAACCGAGCAGTCCATGGCGGAAATTCATTGAAGCGGCACGGGGCGGTTCTGGAGATCGGGCGCAGAAAGTGGGAGGCCATATGATCGCGGTAGAGAAAAGAGGCCGATGCCAAAGTCGATGAAGAGTTTGAGTCAGGCGATTCAGGGGCGGCGGTCGACTCCATCATTTGACGGCAGCGCAATGCCGGAGGAGGATCTGCGGCAGATCCTGGAAGCCGGTCTTGCAGCGCCGAGCGGATACAACATGCAGCCGTGGCGGTTTGTGGTGGTGCAGTCGCCCGAAGGCAAACGCAGGCTGCGCGCGGCAAGCTACAACCAGGGCAAGGTGGAAGAGGCGTCGTGTGTGATCGTGGCCTGCGGAGACACGGACGGATGGCGCAAGGACCTGGACCAGATGCTGGAGCTTGGGCGGGCGGGCGGCATGCCGGAAAGTTATGCGGCGCAGGCTCGCAGCTCCGTTCCGGGGTACCTGCAGAGTTTCTCTCCGGAGCAGATGCGCGTGTGGCTGTGCAAGCAGGTGATGCTGGCCTACACGCACATGATGCTGATGGCGGAGGTGCTGGGCTACGATACGGCTCCGATGGAAGGCTTCGAGCAGGATCGCGTGCACGAGGCGCTGCGGCTGCCAATCAGCTACTTCGCCGTGGCGATGCTGTGCGTGGGGCATCTGCGCGGCGCGGACAAGTTCAACGGCGGCCGGTTCGAGCTGAAGCACACCGTTTTCGGCGAGGAATACGGCAAGCCGCTGCAACTGCGATAAGGATGGGCGCGTGAAGAAGTTTCTCGGGCTGCTTGCGGTGCTGCTGCTGATTGCGGCTGCAGTCGGTCTGGTGTTCTTTCTCCATCCTCTGTGGGTCACCGACCAGATGATTCGCCTGCATCTGCGGCAGCAGGGTGTGCAGAGTGCATATGCGACGGTGGACGGCAACCGGATCCACTACTTCGAGGCCGGTCCACGGACAGGCCCTGCGCTTCTTCTGATCCACGGGCTCGAAAGCCGTGGCGAGGATTGGGCGGGATTGATCCCGGGGCTGGCCACGGCCGGCTTTCACGTCTATGCGCCGGACCTGCTGGGGTACGGACGGTCGAGCAAGCCGAACATCTCGTATTCCATTGCCGAGCAGGAGCGCGCGGTGACCGGGTTCATGGACCAGGTCGGCGTTGCGCGGGCGGATCTGGGAGGCTGGTCGATGGGCGGATGGGTGGCGCTGAAGCTTGCGCTCGACCAGCCGGCTCGGGTGCGGCGTGTGGTGGTGTATGACTCGGCCGGGGTATATTTTCCGCCGACCTTCACCGCGGCCGACTTCGCTCCGCGCGACCCGGCGGGCGTGATGCGGCTGAGCGCGATGCTGAGTCCGCATCCGAGAAATCTGCCGGACTTCGTGGCACGCGGTGCGGTGCGCAAGCTGCAGCGGGACCAATGGGTCGTGTCTCGGAGCATCCGATCGATGGAGTCGGGCAAGGATCTGCTCGACTTCAAGCTGGCCGGGATTCGGGAGCCGGTGCTGATCGTTTGGGGCAAGGAAGATCGGCTGATTCCGCTCAGTGTCGGCGAAGAGCTGCATGCGGGCATACCCGGGTCCAGCCTGCTGGTGGTCGATGGCTGCGGACACCTGGCCCCGGCGGAGTGTATGCGGCCGGTGCGCAAAGGCACGTTGGAGTTTCTCACGGCCGATCCGACATGGCATGGGATCGAGCGTGAAGTCGCCGGTGAGAGCCCGCGCTAGGCTTTGTCCGGGGCCGGCTCGCCTTTCCACTGGTAGGCTCCGGGCTGCGGAAGGCGCAAGTGGGCAAGCACGCGGCAGACGAACTGATGGCACATCTGCTGCGTGGTCTGCGGATGGTTGTAGAGCGCCGGCATCACCGGGAAGAGGGTCGCGCCGGCTTCAGCCGCGGCCGTCATGTTGCGCAGGTGGATCAGGTTGAATGGCGTTTCGCGGATGCAGAGCACAAGCGGACGGCGCTCCTTCAGCGTCACGTCCGCGGCGCGCTGCACCAGTGAGGAGGCCAGCCCGTGCGCGATGCCGGCCAGCGTGCCCATCGAGCAGGGAAGCACAAGCATCGCGTCCGACGGGTAGGAGCCAGAGGCAATCGAGGCGCCGATGTCGGCGTCAGGATGCATCTGGACCTTGGGGCTGGAGGCGCCGAGGAGACGTTCGACCAACTGATTACGGCCGGCGAGCGAAAGCTCTTCGGCCAGCACGCGCAGGGCCGAGTCCGAGACGACGAGATCGACGTGCCGAACGCGGGGATCGGCGGCGAGCAGGCGCAGCGCTTCCGCGGCGAACAACGAGCCGCTCGCTCCGGTGATGGCGAGGGTAAGAGTGTTGGGAGCATCCACGGATACAGTATCGCCCATTCGCACTACGGCAGGCGCTGCCGGCACTCGAGCAGGCCGGCCCAGACATCCTTCTTGAGCCGCCCGCCCCATTCTGAGAAATTGGCCGCGCGGAAGTTTGGCCGCTCCGGTGCTGTGAGCTCCGTCCAAAGCAGGGGCACCGCCACGCCCATACCCTTGCGCGCGCGTGGCGAATACGGGGCCACCGCGGTCGCGCCGCGCTCGTTGCGCAGATAGTCGAGGTAGATTCGGCCGGTGCGCGCGGCCTTGGTCATCACGGTCAGGTACAGCTTCGGATTGCTGCGGGCCATGCGGTCGACAAAGCCGTGACACCACTGCTTGATCTCCGGCCACGCCAGCCGCGGCTCGATCGGAATGACCACGTGCAGACCCTTGCCGCCGGTGGTTTTGACCCAGGACTCCAGCCCAAGCTGCTTGAGCTGCCCGCGCACATCGAGCGCCGCGCCGGTCAGGGTCTCCCACGGCAGGCTCTCGTCCGGGTCGAGATCGATGGTGAGCTGGTTTGGACGTTCGAGATCCTCGTTGGTTGACCCCCATGGGTGAATCTCGAGCACGCCCATCTGCGCCAGCCCGGCCAGCGCGTCGCGCGTGTTCAGGGTAATGTAGGGTTCTGGCGTGCCGGTCTTCTTGTCGGCGACCATCACCGTGTTCACCGATTTGGGAAGCATGTTGTTGACGTGCTTCTGGTAGAAGCACGGCCTCTCCGAGCCGTCCGGGCAGCGCACCAGCGAGAGCGGGCGATTCGCAATATGGGGCAGCATGCGCTCGGCAACCGCCCAGTAAAAGTCTGCCAACTGCTGCTTGGTCAGCGCGGTTTCGTGGTCGAGCACCTTGTCCGGATGCGTCAGGCGGACCGGAGCCTTCTCGAGCGGACCCGCGGGTAGCAGCTTGATCGGCACGTGTTTCGCGGGAGCTTTGCCCGGCAGCGCCTTCCCTGCGTTCTGCTTGGGCCTGGGCGCGGCATCGGCGGCTTCACGCCGGACTTCAGTGGCCGGCTTATCCTCGCGCAAGCCGAGAAATGCAGCCTGCCGAAGCTGGTCGTCCGCGGTCCAGGTGGCGAAACGTACCTGCGCCACCAGCTCCGGACGCACCCAGATCGCGCCGCGTTTCGCTTCGGCGGAGGCTCGCGCAAGGGCGGTTTTGGCGGTCTCCATCGGCTGGAGCCGCCGGCGCAGTTCCGCGCTGAACTTGTGCGTGAATCCGGTGCCGGTGCGGCCGGCGTAGATCAGTTTTCCGGCATCGTCGTAGTAGCCGAGCAGCAAGGCACCCACTCCGGGGCCGCCATTCGATGGCAGCGTGTACCCCGCGACCACGAACTCCTGCTCATGCAGGCACTTCGACTTGACCCAGTCGGCGGAGCGTCCTTCGCGGTACGGTGCATCGCGTTTCTTGCTGACGATGCCTTCCGCGTGCAGCTCGCATGCCTTGTGGAACATCGCGAGCCCGTCGGTCTCCAGGTGTTCACTCAGCTGCAGCAGCGTGGGTTCGGCAGTCTGGATCGCCTGCGCGAGCAGCTTCTTGCGTTCCAGTAGAGAAAGCCCTCGCGGGTTGCGGCCGGCCAGGTGCAGCAGGTCGAAGCAGAAGTAGGTGAGCGGGTTGCGCGCGCCCTCCTGAAACGAGGCCTGCAGGTCCGCGAAGTTGGTGGTTCCATCGGCCGCGACAACCACCACCTCGCCGTCAAGCGTGATGTTTTCGACCGGAAGCCGGGCGACCTCGACCGCGACAGAGCGAACCCGTTCCGTCCAGTCGAGCCCGCTGCGTGTGAGCATCTGCACCTTTGCCCCGTCCTTGCGGGCCTGCATGCGGTAGCCGTCGAGCTTGAGCTCGTGCAGCCATCCGCTGCCTTCAGGCGGAGCCTCGGTTTCCTGCGCAAGCTGTGGCTTTAGAAAGGAGGGCTGGTGCTCCTTCGGAAGCTCTTCAAGCCCGGGCAGAGCAGCGGGCGTGGGCGCGGATTTCGGCTCCTGCCTGATCCACGCATTGCCCTTCGCCGTCTCCTTCGAATTCCAGACGTGATCTTCGCTCGCCGCGATCTGCTCCATGGTGCGGCCGGTGATGACGCTTTTGTTTTCGGCCTCGGTCACGGAAGGTTCTGCGGCCGTGCGCTCGAAGTCGTCGTGCTCCTTGATCAGCAGCCAGTTCGGCTTGGCTTCGCGCGCGGCCTTTCCTCCCATGCGGATCAGCGCCCATTTTCCATGCATCTTGGTGCCGTGCAGGATGAACTTCAGGCTCCCGTCGCGCAGCCCGGCGTCGACGTCGGTGTGCCCGGGCTGCGGTTCCCAGGTGCCCTGGTCCCAGAGCATCACGGTGCCTCCGCCGTACTGGCCTTTGGGAATGATGCCTTCAAACCCGCCGTACTCGATGGGGTGGTCCTCCACCTGCACGGCCAGGTGCCGGTCGCCGACCACGTAGCTCGGTCCTTTCGCGGAGGCCCAGGACTTCAGCACGCCGTTCCAACCAAGCCGAAAGTCATAGTGGAGATGCGAGGCCGCATGCTTCTGGATGCAGAAGGGAAGCAGGGACGGGCGCGGATCGTTGGCCTTCCCGCTTGGCTCGGCGGTCACGTTGAAGTCGCGCATGGAGCGATAGCGCGCCAGTTGCTCATCAACGGCGTCGGCGCTGGAAGAAGCAGCATCCGGAGTGAAAGGCTCTACAGCCTTCTTTCCCGCTCTCTTTGGCGGAGCAGCCTTTTTCTTCGCTGCGGTCGCCATTACGCGGTCTTGCGCTTGGCCGACTTCGCCGGTTTGCCCGTGGCTTTCGCGCCGCTCTTCGCGGTCTTTACCGGCTTTACCAGCGAGATGCCCTTGCCGCCGTCATCGGCTCTCGTTGCGGGCTTCTTCCGGGCCGGCGCGGCCTCCTCCCCTTCCGCCTGCTCCTCTTCGTCTTCCGGTTTGGGATCGGCGATGGATTTGCGCAGCGCATCCATCAGGCTGACGACGTTGTTTCGCTTCGGTGCCGGAGCCTCATCCTGCGGGATCGGCGCGTGCTCGATCTTGGCCTGCACCAACTCCTTGACCGCGACCTCGTAGCCATCAACGAACTTCGCGGGATCGTACGGCGCGGACTTGCGCTTGATCAGCTCCTTGGCAAGCCCAAGCGAATCGTCGTCGATCTCCGGTTTTTTGATGTCGCGGAAGTACTCCTTCGGGTCGCGCAGCTCCTGGGAATAGCGCATTGTGTATGCCATCATGCCGCCCAGCGAGTCATCCTGCGTGGGCGTAATGGCGACAACATGCTCACGTCCGGCGAAAGCGATCTTGCTCAACGCGACCTTTTTGGTGTCTTTCAACGCCTGCCGCACGACCGCAAACGCCTGTGCCTGCGAGTCGTTCTCCGGCACCACGAAGTAGGGTTTTTCGTAATACTCGGGATCTATTTCCGACTCCGAAACGAACTGGATAATCTCCATAGCGTGCTTGGAAGGAACGCGCAGATTAGCCAACTCTGCCGGCTCGATGGTGACGTACTGGCCTTTCTGGTACTCGTAGCCTTTGACGATCTCGTCTTTTTCAACTATCGGCGCCGCAGGCACGGGTTCCGGAGCTGGAGCCTCGTCGTCATCGATCGACGCCCGCATCTTCTCCTTCAGCGACATCGCCGCGACGGGAGCCGGCGCAGCTTCCCGCGCGGCCTCCTGCGCCTCTGCCGCAGACGCTGTTACCTTCTGGTATTTCACTCGCTCGCCTGTCTTGCGCGAGATCTGATGGAAGTGAATTTCGTTCTTCGCTTCGGTCGCCACAAACAGCTTTACGCCGAACGACACCAGCGAAATCGTGATCTGTCCGGACCAATAGGGACGCGCCATGGAGAGGTTGCCTCACTGCGTTGTGATGGGTCGCGCATCCGCGGGGATGTATGTTATAGCTTCGGCAACAGGGGTTGGCACTGCGGTCAACATGCCGTCCGCGCCCTCTCTTCGAGGCTGTGCTTCCACGAGAATCCACGCACGGCGCGCTTCCTGTTGCTGCAACGCACGCACCCCGACCGCATCTGTAGCAGAATGAACTGTGCGCCGTTTGCGCCGGGAGAAACCGGATCCGTGGCAAAGACCGAAGAAGGCAAGCGCCTGGACCAGGCCGCCGATCGCCAGCAGAACTGGCAGCGCTGGGGAACCTATCTGTCGGAACGGCAATGGGGTACCGTGCGCGAGGACTACTCGCCCGACGGCAACCCGTGGACCGCCTTTACCCACGACATGGCCCGCTACCGCACCTATCGCTGGGGCGAGGACGGGCTGCTCGGCTACACCGACCGCGAGTGCCGCCTGTGCTTTTCCACCTCGCTGTGGAACGGCGCGGACCCCATTCTAAAGGAGCGGCTTTTCGGCCTGACCAACCCGGAAGGCAACCACGGCGAAGACTGCAAGGAGCTTTACTATTACCTGGACGCCACGCCCACGGCCAGCTATGCGAAGGCTTTGTACAAGTATCCGCAGCGCGCATTTCCCTACGAAGACCTGCTGAAGACCAACGCCGCCCGCACCCGCAACGATCCGGAATACGAGCTGCTCGATACTGGCATCTTCGATGAAAACCGCTACTTCGACGTGCAGGTGGAGTACGCGAAACATGCCGTCGAAGATATCCTGATTCGCATCACTGCCTCTAACCGCGGTCCGGACGCCGCCGATCTGTGCCTTTTGCCGACGCTGACCTTGCGCAACAACTGGTCCTGGCGGAACCTTGAGCCCGGCGAAGAGACCAGGCCGTCCATGCAGGTAAGCGAACACGATCGGGAGACCGTCGTGGCCGACCACAGGACCCTGGGACGCTTCCGCTTTTACTCAATCACCGACGGCCCGGACGAGCTGCTGTTTACCGAAAACGACACCAATTTCGCCCGCCTGGACCCCACGGCACCGCATCGAGACGGCTTCACAAAGGACGCCTTCGATCGTTACCTCGTCCAGGGCGAGCAAGGTGCCGTCAACCCCGAGCGCAAGGGCACCAAGTCTGCGCTGCTGTATCGCCTGCACCTCCAGCCCGGCGCATCGCGCACGCTGTGTCTGCGGCTGGTGCGTGAAGATGAGGCCGAACCGGAGCCACTCGCGCCTGACCGCTTCGACCAGGTTTTTGCCGAACGTATCCGGGAAGCCGACGCTTTTTACGCAGACCGCATCCCCGCCGAGCTCTGCGAAGCCGAACGCGCGGTCTCCCGCCAAAGCTACGCGGGCCTGCTTTGGACCAAGCAGTTTTATTACTTCGTCGGCGAGCGCTGGCTTGCAGGCGACCCGGCACAGCCGCCTCCACCGCCCGGACGCAAGGCTGAAATGTATTCGCACTGGAGGCACCTGTTCTGCCGCGACATCCTTTCGGTGCCGGACAAATGGGAATACCCCTGGTTTGCCGCGTGGGACACCGCCTTCCACATGGTCCCGATGGCGCAGATCGACCCGAACTACGCCAAGACCCAGCTGCTCATTTTGTTGCGTGAGTGGTATTTGCACCCCAACGGCCAGATGCCCGCTTTCGAATCCGACTTTTCTGCCGTCAATCCGCCCGTGCACGCCTGGGCCGTCGTCCACGTCTACGACATCGACGGGCGGCTGAACGGCGGCAAGAAGGACACGGCGTTTCTGGAACGCTGCTTTCAGAAGCTTCTGATGAACTTTACCTGGTGGGTGAACCGCAACGACGAATCCGGCCGGAACCTCTTCGGCGGAGGCTTCCTGGGCCTGGACAATATCGGCATCTTCGATCGCTCGATGAAGCTGCCGGAGGGCGTCACCCTGAACCAGGCCGACGGCACCGCGTGGATGGGACTGTTCTGTGCCGCCATGCTGACCATTGCGATCGAGCTTGCGCAGACCCTGCCGGTGTACGAGGATATCGCCGGCAAGTTTTTTGAGCACTACACCTCCATCATCGACGCCATGAATCACGACGGCGGCTCCGGCCTGTGGGACGAGGACGAAGGCTTCTACTTCGACCAACTGACCAAGCCGGGAGAACCGACAAAGGTGCTCAAGATTCACTCCGTCGTTGGGATTATTCCGCTCTACTCGATCGCGTTCCTGCGCAAGTCCGAAATTGATCGAATGCCGGAGTTCCGCAAGCGTATGGACTGGTTTCTGCGCTCGCGGCCGGACCTCCGCCAGTATGTGCCCAAAGCGGCAACTCACGACCCTGAAATGGCGGGCTCGGAGTTTATCGCGCTGGTGCCCCGTGATCGGCTCGAGCGCATCCTGAGCCGGGTGCTGCGCGAGACCGAGTTCCTGTCGCCCTATGGACTTCGCGCGCTGTCGCGTATTCATGCCGAAGAACCGTTTTCTATCGACCTGGGAGGAAAAACCATGTCGGTGCAGTATCTTCCGGGCGAAAGCAACTCCGGCCTCTTTGGCGGAAACAGCAACTGGCGCGGACCTGTCTGGTTCCCGGTCAATGCGCTGTTGGTCAACGCGCTCGAGCGCTACCACGCCGTTTACGGCGACGAGCTCAAGGTGGAATGCCCGTCCGGCAGCGGGAACCGCGTTAACCTGCTCAAGGTCGCCGAAGAGCTCGCCACGCGGCTGTCGTCGCTTTTCCTGCCGGATGCGAACGGACGGAGGCCAAGCCACGGAGACAACCCGCGCTATGAGCACGACCCGGACTGGTGCTCGCTGGTTCTTTTCAGCGAATACTTCTGCGGCGATACCGGACGTGGCCTGGGAGCCAGTCACCAGACCGGATGGACCGGCCTTGCCTCTACCTTTCTCGCTAATAAGCACCGCCTCGAGCACCTCAGCGACCGCAGCAGGATTTCGCAATAAAGTTCGTCTCACCTTGAAAGAGGAAAGCCGGTCGCTAACCGCCTCGAGGCATGCCGGAAGCCGGGCTCTTGCGCCCGTCGTGCTCAGCCGTCACCGCCACCTTCTCGGGTTACGATAGGGACATGACCAGCAAGCTTCTTTTCAGCGATGAAGCCAGCCTCAAAACTCCTCTGCTGACCGTTTTCGCGGTCGACCTCGCCATTGGCCCGTCGGCCGAATCCATGCCCGTTCTGCTCACCACCTCGGACGCGGTCACCTCAGCGGCCCAGCATTTCCTCGCCGCGGGCGAGTTCAAGGCCGGGCTCGGCGAATCGCTTCTGCTGCACGCCCCGGATGGCCTCGCCGCTGAGCGTCTCCTTATCCTCGGGCTCGGCAAAGCCAAGAAACTTTCGATCGAGGAGGTTCGCAAGGGTGCCGGAGCCGCCATCCGATTCTGCAAGCCGCGCGGCATACGCGAGATCGCCATCGCCTTTCCGGAAGACCACGCCCTCTCCGACGAACACCTCGACGAGCTTCCCTGCGATCTCATGGCCCGCGCCCTTATCGAAGGTGCCGAGCTCGCCGAACCCGACTGGGACACCTATCGCAGCGACCGCAAGGATCTTTCCATCCACCAGCTCACCCTGCTCTCCCGCGAAGACGAACCCCGCGCCCGCACCGAAATGGAGTTGGGCTTCCGCGAAGGACTCGTCCTGGCCCAGGCGCAAAACTTTGCGCGCAGCCTGGTGAACGAGCCGGGCAACGTCCTCACGCCCACCGAGCTCGGCGCGCGCGCCAAAGCCATGTGCGACGGTAAAGGCCTCCGCTGCGAAGTCTTCTCCACCGAAAAGCTGACCGAGCTCGGCATGGGAGCCTTTCTCGCCGTCGCACAGGGCTCCGCCGAGCCGCCGGCGCTCATCGTCATGACCTATACACCGGAAGCCGAGCCGGCAGAAAGCTCCCCCGTGCTCGGCCTCGTCGGCAAAGGCATTACCTTCGACACCGGCGGAATTTCTATCAAACCCGCGGAAAACATGGAGAAGATGAAGTACGACATGGCCGGGTCGGCCGCCATGATCGGAGCCATGCACGCCATCGCGGAGCTCAAGCCGAAGATCAAGGTCGTGGCCGTCGTCTGCTCGGCAGAAAATATGCCTGACGGCAAAGCCTTCAAGCCGGGTGACGTCGTTCGCGCGATGAGCGGAAAGGCCATCGAGATTATCAACACCGATGCCGAAGGAAGGCTTGTGCTCGCCGACGGCCTGCATTACGCGAAGACGCTCGGCTGCACGCATCTGATCGACGCGGCCACGCTGACCGGGGCATGCGTCGTTGCACTTGGCTACCTGAACGTCGGCCTGTTTTCGAACGATGAAGAGACCTGGCAGCAGTTTATGACTGGCGTGCGGAAGACCGGCGAGCACTTCTGGCGGCTCCCCTGCTCGGACGACTATCGCGACGCCATCAAGAGCCAGATTGCAGACATCGTCAACTCCGGCGGACGAGCTGGCGGAGCCGTTACCGCCGCAATGTTTCTGAAGGAGTTCGCTGGTGAAACGCCGTGGATTCACCTCGACATCGCAGGCTGTGCCTGGAACGAAGAGGCGAAGCCATGGCTTCCCAAAGGCCCCACCGGCATCGCCGTACGATCAATCGTCGAGTGGGTCCGGAGCTACTGACCCGTTTCAAGTGTCCAACGCACCGACCACGGCCCAAGCTCGCCGCGCTCGTTGAACCAGCCTTCCATCCAAAGCTCGCGGCCGGGCGCGAACGGAAATCCTCCGGCCTGCTCGCCGCACATATTGGCATGCAGCGTCAGCAGCGCATCGGGGAAGGTCCACGTTAGGACCAGCGCGCCGGGGCCGATTCTTTGGAAGGATCCGCAGGTGTGGTCGAGCGCGGACAGCAGCGGTACGATCTCCCGCTGGCGAAGGGAAAGCAGCTTGCGATACCGGCTCAAGTGGGTTGCGTGCGGCTCCCGCTCGAGCTCGTCCCAGTGCAGGCGCGCGGAGTGGAAGGTGTCCGGCGACTGCGGATCGGGAGCGTCGCGCAGCTCCTCGTCGGAGGCGTGATGCATCTCCTTCAGGCTTTCGCAGCGTCCTTTGCGGACTGCCTCGGCAAGCTCGCCGTGAAAATCGCAGAAGTATGGAAAGGGCGAGGTGGCGGCCCACTCATCGCCCATAAAGATCATGGGGATCTGCGGGATCAGAAGATGCAGCGCGGAGGCGGCACGCACGCCTTCCGGCGAGGCGATCGCATACACCCGCTCCCCCTTGATGCGGTTGCCGATCAGGTCGTGGTTCTGCATGGCGGCGGTAAAGGCGATCGGCGGAATGTGGCACGGATCGGTGTCTTCGCCCTTCTCCTCGGCAGCGATGACGTAGCCTTCGGCCAGCGCGATGCCAAGCCGCCGCGTTTCGCCGGCACCTTCGTCGTTCGGGTTGCAGTCGGCTCCCATGGACGCGCCCAGCAGATGACTCATGTCATGGTTCCACTGCGCGGTGTAACGTCGCGCTTTCCCTTCCGGCGTGCGTGCCAGGCGCGCCGTGGAAAGGTACTCGGTTTCCATGATCAGATGCAGCTCGCGTTCGGGGTTGGCGGCGCGGACTCGGTCGGCCATTTCATCCAGGATGTGGTACTTGGAGGTATCGACCAACGCATGCGCGGCGTCTAGCCGAAGGCCATCCATATGGAACTCGCGCACCCAGTAGAGCGCGTTTTCAATGATGTATTCGCGCACCGGATGCGATCCGTCCGCGTCGAAGTTCAGCGCCTGCCCCCAGGCATTGCAGTGGTCCGGGCTGAAGAGCTGTGGCATCGTTCTCAGCAGCGTGTTGCCTTCCGGTCCGAAGTGGTTATAGACCACGTCCAGGATGACCATGATGCCGCGCGCGTGGGCCGCGTCCACAAAGGCCTTCAGGTCCTCCGGCCGGCCGTAGCTGGAATCCGGCGCGTAGAGGAGCACGCCGTCGTATCCCCAGTTGAACAGCCCGGGAAAGTCGCCAAGGCACATCAGTTCGATCGCCGTGATGCCGAGCCCGGCGAGATGATCCATGCGCTCGGTGGCGGCGTGCAGGGTGCCCGGCTCGGTAAAGGTGCCTAGGTGCAGCTCGTATAGGACCGCCTCGTTCCACGGCCGGCCTTTCCATTCCGTGTCCCTCCATCTGTAGGCTGCGGGATCGATCACCTCGCTTGGGCCTTCGCAGTCTTCGGGCTGGAAGCGCGAAGCCGGATCGGGGACCTCGGACCCATCGGGAAGCGCGAAGCGATATCGGCTTCCGGCGCTCGCCTCGGCGGTAGTCAGGCTGTGCCAGCCGTCGTCGCCTTTCCGCAACTCGAGCGGAGACGAACCGATCAGCTTCAGCGTGATGCGGTCGAGCGCGGGCGCGTAGACGTTGAAGCGGACACCGCCGGGTTGCACCTCGGCACCGAAGGGCATGGACGACCCCTCCCCCCTGACTTGGTTCTCCGGGGTAAGTCGCTGCTCTCGTTCACTTTGCGAAACGTGCATCGCGTAGAGTCTTCTTTCTAGAGGTGGTTGCGCCCAACTATCGAAAGCAAGATACTTAGCTCCGGATAAGTACGGCGCAGTCAGCTTTCCCTGGTTCTATTCTAATGGGGAGAGCGATACGCACATGCCAAAACGTATGTTTTTGTGCAATCGAGATTTAGCTGTGGACAGGGATGAACACGCGGAAAACCTCGTGTTTTGAGCATGTTGACTGGATTTATCTACAAGTGCGAGTCTGCAATGCGGATGCCATTCGGGCGTAAAACCACCAACCAGGCACCCCGTGCATCACCCGCCATTTTTCTAGCGGCGCTGGCTTCTGGCTACGGCGGCCTTGGCTTCCTTATCGGCTTCGCGTTTGCGTTCCGTGGCGCGCTTGTCGTATTCCTGCTTGCCTTTTGCCAGGGCGAGCTCGCACTTGACGCGTCCGTTGCGGAAGTATAGGCGGACAGGGATGAGGGTGAAACCTTTGCCGCGGGTGGAGGCTTCGAGCCGGCTGATCTCCTGCCGGTGCAGCAGGAGCTTGCGGGTGCGGAGCGCTTCGTGGTTCATGCTGTTGCCGTGGCTGAACGGGCCGATGTGGGCGTTGAGGAGAAAGAGCTCGCCGTCCTTGAGCAGGCCGTAGGCATCCTTGAGGTTGGCTTTGCCTTCGCGGATGGATTTGACCTCGGTTCCGCGCAGGGCTACACCGGCCTCGTACTTGTCGGTCAGAAAGTAGTTGAAGCTGGCGGAGCGATTGAAAGCGGCGTCGCGTTTGCCGGAAGCGACGGGATCGCGATCCTTCTCCTGCACCGCCGGCTTTGGCTGGTGAGCGGAAGTCGTGATGGACATGGAGCGAGTCATGCTGATCCCTTATTTTACATGCGGGTGACGGACTCACCCTGCGCGGGAGCGTGCGTCTAAACCCCAGTCGGCGGACGCAATGGCCGGCAGACAGGGAAGCGGATTCGACTTCTCGATTCGATGCTCGAACGCTGCAGAACCGTACCAGAATCAGTTCAGGACGCGAGGCATCGTTGAGTGCCCGGAGACCGGAGCTGCGCTACGCTTACAGAGGCCGAACGTGACCGCAATGATATACTCCACGGAGTCGGAAGCTCCCGTGCGCCCCGAAACAGCCGGAGACCTCGACGGCCCTCAGCGAGGTTTCGGCTGCCGTTCCGGCAAGAAACCCCAGCGTGCAGAGAAAGAGAATCGATCCAGCATGAGCCGTGGGTACCCATCCGCTCCGATCCTTCGTACCAGCCACACACAACCTTTTCCCAACGTCCGCGCGGCGGTTGCGTGCGTGCTGTTTATGATGCTTGCCGGCGTCGGCTCGGCTCACGCGCAGTCTGCCCGGACATGGGCCGCGCGGGGTGCGGATGCGGAGCTGCACGAACGCTACGACGCGGCGTACGAGGCGTATCGGCAGGCCAACCTGAAGAACCCGAAAGATCTCCGGTACAAGGAACGGCTGGAGCGCATGCGGTTCCAGGCCGGGGTGCAGAATATCGAGCAGGGGAGGGCGCTGCGGCAGAACGGGGACTACTCCGGCGCGCTGCTGAAGTTTTTGCGCGCGGCGGAGATCGACCCGGGCAACCAGACGGCACGGCAGGAGATCATGATCACGCAGGCCGAGCAGCCGGTGCCACAGCCGACGGGGCAGGCAGCGGCGGCGGCCGAGCAGCAGATAAGCCAGCAGGCGTCGGTGACGAAGGATCTCCGCACGATTGCCGGGCCGGTGGTGTTGAAACCGATCTCCGACGACCTGGTGACGTACCATGCGGTCGAGGATGTCAAGAACATCTACCAGGCAATTGGCAAGTCGGCGGGCCTGAACGTTTTGTTCGATCCGGACTACGTGTCGAAGCGGGTTCCCCTGGACGTGACCAGGGTGTCACTGTCGGACGCACTGCGCCTTCTGGGAACGATTTCCGGGACATTTTACAAGCCGGTGACGTCGAATACGATTTTTGTTGCGACCAACTCGCGCTCCAAGCGCTCGGACCTGGATGAGCTTGGGGTGCAGACGTTTTACCTTTCAAACACGGCGCAGCCGAACGATGCAAACGAGATCCTGACCGGGCTGCGTCTTCTGCTGGATCCGTCGGTCAAGCTCTACCTGGTGACGAGTCAGAACGCGATCGTGATGCGGGGCACGACGGACGAACTTCTGCTGGCGCAGAAGCTGATCAACGACTTCGACCGTGCGCGGCCGGAGGTGGTGGTGGATGTGGCCGTGCTCGAGGTGAACCGCGACAAGGTGCGGAACCTGGGGATTACGCTTCCGCAGTCGGTAGGGCTGACACCACAGTTGTCGAATGCGAATACTTCGACGACCACCGCGAACGGGACGACTCCGACGACTGGAACGACGCCGACGACCTCGAACCTGACCTTGAACAACCTGACGAATATCAACGCGACCAACTTTGCGGTTTCGATTACGGGCGGGACGCTGAATGCGCTGCTGACGGACTCCGATACGCGCGTGCTGCAGAACCCGCGGATTCGTGCGACCGACGGACAGCGGGCCACGCTGAAGATCGGATCGCGCATCCCGGTGGCGACAGGAAGCTACAACGCCGGGGTCTCGACGGGTGTGGCGAACATTGGCGTGCAGACACAGTTTTCCTACCTGGACATCGGCGTCAACATCGACATTACGCCGACAGTGCACTACGACCGCGAGATTTCCCTGAAGATGAAGGTGGAGGTGCTGCAGCAGAACGGGTCGGTGACGATCTCGAATGTGACGGAGCCGATCATCTCGCAGCGTGTGCTGGAGCAGGTGATCCAGTTGCAGGAAGGCGAGCCTTCGATCCTGGCCGGCATTATCACCAAGCAGGACAACCGCGGAGTAAGCGGGACGCCGGGGCTTGGGGAGCTTCCGTTTTTCAAGTTTTTCTTCTCAACGCAGAACCGCGAGGTGCAGCAGGATGAGCTGGTGTTTCTGCTGATTCCACATATCGTGCGGGAGTCCGTGCTTTCCAAGCTGAATACGGAAATTATCGATACGGGAACGATGCAATCGGTGGAGCTGCGGCGTGACGATTCGCCTGAGGCGATCAAGCGGACCGAGCAGATCATCGATCCGACGCCGGCGCATCCGTCGCTTCCGGGCGCGCGGACGACGGCAGCAAATGCGGCTTCGGCGGCGATCAGCGAGATGCATGAACAGGCACAGGCTCCGCGGCAGCCGGTTGGAGCGATGGATGCTCCGGGAGCGCAACCGCTGCCGGCGAGCTTCGGGACGACGGCACCGATCAGCTTTTCGGTGACCCCGGGCGTGGCCAACCAGGCGGTGGGCAGTACGTTCCAGTCCGCGGTGATGCTGAGCAACGGGACCGACATTTACGCGGTGCCGATGCAGGTGCAGTACGATCCGAAGGTGCTGCAGCTGGTGAACGTGGACGCGGGGGACTTCCTTTCGCGCGACGGCAAAATGGCGACGATCGTGCATCGCGACGAAGGCAACGGGCTGGTGACGATTTCGACCTCGCGGCCTCCGCAGGCCGGGGGGATCAACGGGCAGGGCACGGTGGCGACGCTGACGTTCAAGGCGATCGGGCCGGGCGATTCGAACATCACGCTGGTGCGGGTGGGCGCAAAGAACAGCGCGCTGGTGGCGCTGCCCGCGACCGGAAACCAGGCGACGGTGCACGTGAAATGAACGGGCCAGGCCGGCTTCGGACGTTTCCACTTCGGGCAATGCTTGAAGCGGAGCGTCCGGAGTCGGGGCTTACCTTGGTGGAGCTGATCATCGTGATCGCGATCCTGAGCCTGCTGGCGACAGCGGCGGTGCCGGTGGCACGGTACCAGGTGAAGCGGGTGAAAGAGCATGAGCTGCGGAACGACCTGCTGACGATGCGGGCGGCACTGGATGCGTACAAGCATGCGGCCGATTACGGGGGCATCGAGACCAAGGCGGATTCGTACAACTATCCTCCGGACCTGCAGACGCTGGTGGATGGCGTGGATGTGAAGGGCACGCAGAGCACGCACAAGGTGCAGTTTTTAAGGAGTGTCCCGGTGGACCCGATGACGGGGCAGGCGGACTGGGCGCTGCGGTCCATGCAGGACGAGCCGGACGATATTGTGGGGGGAAGCGGCGGGGAAAACGTCTTCGATGTGCACAGCAAGAGCACGGGCACGGGGCTGGACGGGACAAAGTACAACACATGGTGAGGCGCGCACAATCCGGGGAGGGCGGCGTCACGCTGGTGGAGCTGATCATCGTGATCGCGATCATCGGCGTGCTGGCGATGGCGGCGGTGCCGATGGCGACGATCCAGATCAAGCGGAACAAGGAGCGTGTGCTGCGGCGTGAGCTTTGGGAGATACGGGACGCGATCGACCACTACAAGGATGCGGCAGACAAGAATGCGTTCCAGACCAAGGCGGATGCGGGCGGCTATCCTCCGGACCTGCAGACGCTGGTGGATGGGGTGGATGTTTCGACGAAGAAGGTTCGGTTTTTGCGGTCAATCCCGGTGGACCCGATGACGGGGAATACGGATTGGGCGACGAGCTCGATCCAGGACGACCCGCCCGATGCGGATGGCGGCGGGGACGCGGGCGGTTCGGGGAGTGGGGACAATGTGTTCGATGTGCACAGCAAGAGCACGGGCACGGCGCTGGACGGTACTAAGTATTCCACGTGGTAGAAGGGTAGGCGGACGATGAAGAGCGGAAAGAACGAACGTGGGTTTACGTTGCTGGAGCTGATGATCGTGATGAGCATCATCGGGATCCTGGCGGCGATTGCGATTCCGTCCTTTGTGCAGAACGTGCGCCATGCGAAGGAGGCGGTGCTGCGGGAAGATCTGCAGACGATGCGGAGCGCGATCGATTCCTACACGTATGACAAGCAGAAGGCTCCGCAGACGGGCGACGACCTGGTGACTTCCGGGTATTTGAAGGCGATGCCGAAGGACCCGATGACGCAGCGGACCGATACGTGGACATTTGACCAGGGAAGCAATCTGACGACGGTGGATGAGACGCAAAGCGGGATCGATAACGTTCATTCCGGTGCGCAGGAGGTCTCCACCGAAGGGACGAGCTATAACACCTGGTGACGAGGCTGCGGTATGCTGGAGGGCAAGGTGCGTGGCCGTGCTACTTTTAGGTGGAAACCGCGTCTTATAAGTACACGTGGAGTTGTGCCCGCATGCCGGTGCCGCTCCGCTCGGTCCTCACAGGAGTTCCCCATGCGTCGTTTGAGCCGGCTCGGCCTTGCCGCCACCCTTCTTTCAGTTCCCGCCCTTCTGCCTGCGCAGGTGACTCCGGGCGGACCTCCGCTGCCGGGGAACGTGCCAATTCAGAATCCGACGCCCACGTCGAACCCGACGGGGGATCCTTCCCCGCTGCCGACTCCGCCTTCGACCACGGCGAACCAGGAAAAGAAGGCGGCCAAGAAGGCGTCTACCGAGACGGACACGCTGCCGGCGGTGGGCGAGGATCTCGATCCGCACATCAAAAAGGGAAGCGAGTCCGACGTAAATGCGATTGGAACGCGCAATATCGGCGGGCGCGGGCTGGGTAACTGGTATTCGACCAACTGGGAGATCGGGGTAGGCAAGCAGTACTCGGTCGAGGTGGAGAAGAGCTCGCACCTGGTTACAGACCCGGTCATTGTGGAGTATGTGAACCGGATCGGGCAGAACCTGGTGAAGAATTCGGATGCGCGGGTGCCGTTTACGATCAAGGTGATCGATTCCGACGAGGTGAATGCGTTCGCGCTGCCGGGCGGTTTCTTCTATGTCAACTCCGGGTTGATCATGGCGTGCGACGAGGAGGCGGAGCTTGCGGGCGTGATGGCGCACGAGATTTCGCACGTGATCGCGCATCACGCGGCGAGACAGCAGACCAAGCTGAATTACGCGCAGATCGGGTCCATTCCGCTGATCATCATGACCCAGGGAACGTATACAGGGTACGGGATTTATGAGGCCTCCCAGCTTGCGATTCCGCTGACGTTTCTCAAGTTTTCGCGCATGGATGAGGCGGAGGCGGACTACCTCGGCGTGCAATATATGTACAAAGCCGGGTACGATCCGCAGAGCTTTATCACGCTGTTCGAAAAGCTGGATGCGCTGGAAAAGCACAAGCCGGGCACGCTGGCGAAGGCGTTCGCGGACCATCCGCAGACTCCGGACCGGATTGCTGCTTCGGAAGAAGAGATTGCGACGATTCTGCCTCCGAAGCCGGAGTACATTGTGACGACCTCGGAGTTCGACGACGTCAAGGCTCGGCTGGCGCGACTAGAGAACAAGCGCAAGATCAACGACAAGAACGGCGGCAACAAGCCTACGCTGCGGCGCGCGGGGGGAAGCAACAACGATCCGAACCAGCCAGGGACGACTTCGACGGGAGATGACCGGCCGACGCTGGGGCGGCGCAACTAGGAGTTGCAGTATGCGAGGGCTCCGGCGGGAAACCGCCGGGTTTTCGTGCTTCGGGCATGAAGACCTTGCGGTCCTTTTCGCGGTAGACTAGTCCAATCACATCATGCGCTTATCGTTTGCTTTGTACGCCTGCTCGTTTCTTGCCGCAACCCCTGCCGTGGCCCAGCTTGGGATTTATGGGACTTTCAATGCGGAACGACTTTCGCAGCCTTCGTCCTCCTCGGCGACGTATGGCCCGCTGATCCCGACCAATCCGATCGGCGGGACGGGCGGAATTTATTATGATTTCCGCAAGATCGGTCCCGTGTTGCTGGGTGCGGATGTTCGGGGCAGTATCGTCACAACCAGGCGAGGGGCGCAGGCGAACTCGGATGGTGCTGGAGCACGCATCAACTCTGTCCTTGGCGGGGTGCGAGGTTCGTTTCGGACACCAATCGAGCCGCTGAAGCCCTATGTGCAATTTTCCGCGGGCCTTGGCCGAAGCGACTATGGCCTGTACGGCCCGACGCTGTACAACGGGTTTGAATACCATATTTTCGCCGGCCTGGATGTGCGCCTGTCTTCGCTGCTGGACTTGCGAGCGGTGGAGATCGGTTATGGAGGACTTACCGGGGCCGGTCCGGCGTCGGGGACTTACCCATTGAAATCCGTGGGCGTGGGCGTGGTGTTTCATCTGCCCAGCCTGCCGTAAGGGAACTGTTATGCGCACACAAGATACCGGATATACCGACGACCACGCCGCGAGCGGCCTGGATCATGAATTCCCCTCTATCGACACCTGGGCGAACCAGTTTCAGGGATACGAGATCCTGATCGACGACCCGGAGTTTACGAGCATCTGCCCGAAGACGGGACTGCCGGACTTTGGCGTGCTGATTCTGCGTTACCAGCCGCGCGAGCAATGCCTGGAGTTGAAGAGTTATAAGGAATACCTGTTTCACTATCGAAACCTGGGAATTTTTCAGGAAAACATCGTCAACCAGGTGCTGAACGACGTGGTGAAGGCGACGGACCCGGTGTGGGCGGAGGTCAAGGGAGATTTTCGGCCGCGCGGGGGCATTTCTACCACGGTCACGGCCCGGTATCCAAGGCCGGAGACGAAGTAGTCCGCACGGCTGTCCGTAGTTCAAGCGGGGCTGGTATGCTCTGGCCATGGCATCCGAGTCCGGTACCGCGTCCCGTCCTAAAGACCAAAATTCCCCTGTAGCCGGGGCGACCGTGGCGCTGGTGTTGCTCACGGCGCTGAACTTCGTCAACTACATCGACCGCTACATCCTGCCGGGTGTGCAGGAGCAGGTGAAGTCGGAGTTCCATGTTTCGGATGCGCAGATCGGGTCGTTGACGTTTTGGTTCATCCTGGCATACATGCTTGCCGCGCCGTTTACGGGCTGGCTGGGCGATCACTTTCCGCGCAAGCCGATGATCGTGGTTGCGGCGCTGTTCTGGTCGGGGATCAACCTGTTCACGGCGTTTGTGCACTCGTACGACTCGCTGAACATACGGCACGCGGCGTTGGGAATCGGCGAGGCGTCATTTGGAATCTTTGCGCCGGCGCTGCTGGCGGACTTCTACCCCGAAAGCCAGCGGAACCGGGTTCTGACGATTTTCAACGTGGCCGTGCCGGTGGGAGCCGCGCTGGGGTATCTGACCGGCGGATATGTGGGGCAGCACTATGGCTGGCGTATGAGCTTTACGGTCTCGGCCGTGCCGGGCATTGCGATCGCGCTGCTGATCCTGTTTTTGATGAAAGAGCCGGAGCGTGGCGGGAGCCAGGAAGAGAAGGCGAAGGTCGACAAGGGAACGGTGTTTTCGCTCTTGAAGAACCCGGCTTATCTGTGCTCGATCGGCGGGTATGCGGCGGTGACGTTTACCCTGGGCGGGATTTCGTGGTGGATGCCTTCGTTTCTGCAGCGCGTGGACGGGCGCACGGCGGAATCAGCGGGGTTCATCATGGGGGCGATTACGGTGGCGGCGGGGCTGCTGGGGACCATTGCTGGTGGAACGCTGGCGCAGAGGTGGTCGAAGACGAATGCGGCGGCGCTGTATCTGGTTCCGGCATGGGGAGCGATTCTGGCGCTGCCTCCGGCGCTGGTGTGCTTTTTCGGGCCGCAACTCTTTCATACCAAGGCGCTAACGCTTCCGTCGCTGGCGATGGCGGTCTTTCTGATTTTTCTGGGCTCCGGGCCGGTGAACGCGGCTACGGTGAATGCGGTTTCGCCGGCGGTGCGGGCCACCGCGCTTGCGGGACAACTGTTTCTGATCCATGCGCTGGGGGATGCGCCTTCGCCGCTGATCATCGGGGCGATCAGCGACCGGACGAACCTGTCACTTGGGCTTGGCGCTACTTTGATCACGCTGGTGGTAGCGGCTGGAATTTTCTTCCTGGGCTCCCACTACGCTCCTCCGCTGAAAGATGAGGCCGCGGCTTAGCCGGGCGGATGAGAAGCTGGAGGGATGGTTGGAGTGCGTTGGGTAGAGGCAGCCGGGTGGCTGGTGGCGGGCGCTTGGCTTTATAAGCTCGTCACGGTCCGGCGCGGGTTGCGCGGAGTGGATGACCTGCTCGGTGCGGAGTTCGACAGCCTGCCGTCCGGGCTGCCGAGCCTGGCGGTGATTGTCCCGGCGAAGAATGAGGCCGCGGATATTGAGCGCTCGCTGCGAGCGCTGATGGCGCAGGATTACCCGAAGCTTCAGGTCGTGGCGGTGAATGACCGTTCGACCGATGAAACGGGACTCTTGATGCGCCAGGTTCAGGCGGATTCGCCTGGCCGGCTGACGGTGCTGGACATTGAAAATCTTCCCCCCGGATGGCTGGGCAAGACGCATGCGATGGCACTGGCTGCGGCGGCATCGAACGCGGAGTTTCTGCTGTTCACCGATGCGGATGTACAGTTCAAGCCGGACGCGCTGCGGCGGGCAATGTGCTGTGTCGTGCGGGAGCGGGCGGATCATTTTGTGCTGCTTCCGACGACCGTGATCCACCGGTGGGATGAGGCTGCGCTGCTTGGGTTCTTTCAACTGCTGGGGATGTGGGCGGTGCGGCTCTGGAAGCTTCCCGATCCGGAGGCGCGGGATGCGATCGGGGTGGGAGCATTCAACCTGGTGCGGCGTGCGGCGTACGAGCGGGTGGGGGGATTCGCGGCGTTGCGAATGGAGATTGTCGAGGATGTGGGGCTGGCGCGGAGGATGAAACTGGCGGGGATGCGGTCGCGGGCGGCGTTCGGCCGGGGGCTGGTGAGCCTGCACTGGGCGGCGGGCGCGGTGGGCATCGTGAACGTGATGACGAAAAACATGTTTTCGGCTTTCCGGTTTCACACGTCGCTTCTGCTCGCGGCCTGTGGATGGCTTGTACTTGTGGGGGTACTTCCGTTTGTAGGGCTCTTCTGGTGGCCGACGCTGGTGCCCGGGCTGGTGACCCTGGCGGCGATCGCGGGACTTTACCGGCTGCTCGAGAGGCATTCGGGCTTGCGGACGTGGAATGCACTACTAACCCCGTTTGCGGCGGTGGCGTTTGCCTATGCCATGTTGAAGTCGATGGCGACTACGCTTCGGCAGGGTGGAGTGCAGTGGCGGGGGACGTTTTATTCGCTGCGGGAGCTGCGGGAGAATGCGGCTCCGCTGCCGAGGGTGTTTGGAGGGAAGAGGTAGGCATGTCCGGGCCCTGCGTTTGGGACATCCATTCATCGCACAGAACTCGATGAATGGGAGAGGGAAAGCGTGGTCAGGGAAGGACGGTGAAGTGGGGAGGATCCATGGGGACGAGGAGCGGCGAGGTGTCGGCACCTTCGTCGGCGTGGACGGTGTTTGGGGTTTCTGGTCCGCCGACCGGCAAGGTGTGAAGTCCGGAGCCGTTGCCTCCCTGGCCGTAACGGCGCTGGACGTACTGGTCGAGGATGACCTGGAACTCCTCGACGATGCTGTCGCCTTTGAGCGTGACCATGAGCTTGCCGTCGACGTAGACGGGGGCCTTGGGCTCTTCAAAGGTGCCGGGCAGCGAGATACCGATGTTGGCGTGCTTGGACTCGCCCGGGCCGTTGACGATGCAGCCCATGACGGCGAGCTTGAGCTCTTCGACGCCAGGGTAAAGCCTCTTCCACTCGGGCATGGACTCGACGAGATAGCTCTGGATGCGCTCGGCGAGCTCCTGGAAGTAGGTGGAGGTGGTGCGCCCGCAGCCTGGGCAGCTGGTGACCTGCGGCATAAAGGAGCGGATGCCGAGGGATTGCAGGATCTGCTGGCCGCAGCGAACCTCTTCGGAGCGGTCGCCGCCCGGGGTGGGGGTGAGCGAGACGCGGATGGTGTCGCCGATGCCGGCGAGCAGCAGGGGACTGAGGCCGGCGGTGGAGGCGACGATCCCTTTCATGCCCATGCCGGCTTCGGTGAGGCCGAGATGAAGGGCGTAGTCGCATCGGCTGGCAAGTTCGGTGTAGACGTCGACGAGGTCGCGGACGCCGGAGACTTTGGCGGAAAGAACGATCTGGTCGCGGCGGAGACCGTAGCGCTCCGCGGCGGCGGCGTTGTCGAGTGCGGAGACGACCATTGCTTCCATCATGACGTCGCGTGCGTCGAGCGGCCTGCTGGAGCGGGAGTTTTCATCCATCATGCGGGTGAGCAGAGCCTGGTCGAGCGAGCCCCAGTTGACGCCGATGCGAACGGGCTTCTGGAACTCGACGGCGACCTCGACCATGGTGCGGAAGTTGTCGTCGTCCTTGCGGCCGATGGAGACGTTGCCGGGGTTGATGCGGTACTTGCCAAGGGCGCGGGCGCATTCGGGATATTTGCGCAATAGCAGGTGGCCGTTGTAATGAAAATCGCCGATCAGCGGGGTGTTCCAGCCTTTGCTGCGGATGCCGGCCACGATGGCAGGCACGGCCGCCGCCGCGGCGTCGTTGTTGACCGTAATGCGGACGAGCTCGGAGCCGGCACGGGCGAGCGCGGCAATCTGCTGCACGGTGGACTCGACGTCGGCGGTGTCGGTGTTGGTCATGGACTGCACGACGACGGGCGAACCGGAGCCCATAAGGACTCCTCCGATGTTGACGGGGACAGCGTTTCTGCGGTGGATGGCGGGCATAATCTTGAGTCAAGTTTAGCACCGGGGGTGGGTTAGACTGTGAACAGTGGCCCGGTAGCTCAGTTGCATAGAGCAGCGCACTCCTAACGCGAAGGTCGCAGGTTGGACTCCTGCCCGGGCCACCAGGAGCTCCAAACGTTCACACTCCTGTTCACCTGTCAGTGGCAGTCTCGACTCCTCCGAAAAGTTGAACTTACCCGTGCCGCTAACGTTCGAGCGCGACAACAGCAATGTCTTGCTTGCTGCGGCGGGTTAGACGTTGCGTGTGCGTGCGAGGCTTTCGTCGCTGCACAATGTACACGCGGATGAAATCCGGAGTTCGCCTGCTTAGTCTATGATTTGGAGAGTTCTGACAGAGAACAAACGCCTGGGCCTGTGTACGCCTTCAGATCTCGCGGCATCTCGTCGGAGCGAGCGAGGCATCCTCTGTCACGAGTTCAACCAAGGCTGGCGAACGGACTGAGCGCCTCTACACCACGTGTGGTGAGCGACGGCGAGATGGCGAATCTCACCCGTGACTACGATTGGGACGCGACCACACTGGGCCCGCTGGAGAGTTGGTCCGAGGTTCTTCTGACTGCAGTCAACATGATGCTGTTGAGTCGATTCCCCACGGTGATCTTTTGGGGCGCGGAGATGATCCAGCTTTATAATGACGCCTACATGCCTCTGATGGCTGAAAAGCATCCAGGTGCACTCGGCCAATCTGCTCCGGAATGTTGGTCGGAGGCGTGGCACATTCTTGGGCCGCAATTCAAAGCTGTCCTTGAGCGTGGGGAGACAGTCTTTCAGGAAGACGTTCTTGTTCCCGTTTTGCGCCAGGATAGACTTCAGGATGTTTACTGGACGTATAGCTGCAGCCCGATCGTCGATTCGACGGGAACCATCGATGGCATTCTGATTATTTGTCATGATGTTACGGCCGTCGTCATTGCGAATCGTGAACGGGATGCGCTGGCCGAGCGCCTGCAGCAGGTCTTCGATGTAACTACGGACGCGGTATTTTCCCTCAGCCGGGACTGGCGCTTTACCTTCATCAATCGAAAGGCTGAGGAGATATTGTTGCCCAGTGGAAAGATCCTGGGAACGGTCATCTGGGAGAGCTTTCCTGACGCCGTGTATGAGGGCTCGCCCTACCAGGAAAACTACGGTAAGACGATGTTCGAGCACGAGGCCACGGAGTTCGAAGCGTTTTACCCGGACCCGCTGAATCTCTGGCTCAGAGTTGAGTCGCGTCCTGCCAAGGACGGCATTATCGTCTCCTTTCGGGACATCACGCAACAGAAGCGAGATGAAGAAGAGTTCAGACGGATGCACTTTGAAAGCGAACGCCAACGGCTGGAGTTGGAGGCGGTGTATGACAGCGCTCCGATCGGCCTTGCCCTTTTCGACCCGCAGGAGTTTCGCTACCTGCGGATGAATGCTCGTCAGGCGCAGATTATAGGTTTGCCGGTTGAAAACATCCTGGGAACCCGTGTCACGGATTCAGCGCCGATACCCGGACTTCACGAACTTTTCGAGAAGGTCGCGGCTGGCGATCCGGTTCGAAATCAGCTGCTGGAAGGCGAGCTTGCGACCGACCCGGGTGAACACCGTTATTGGACCGTGAACTACTACCCGGTCCATGGCGCAGAGGGCGAAGTAAAGGCGATTAGCGCGGCATCTCTTGAGATTACTCAGCAAAAGCGAGCAGAGGCCGCTCTCATCCGAAGCGACAAACTAGCCGCCGTTGGCCGGTTGGCAGCTTCCATCGCTCACGAGATCAACAACCCGCTCGAATCGGTAACGAATCTGCTCTACCTGGCCCGGAGTTCCGTGGACATCGCCGAGATGCAAAAGTATCTCGTTGTCGCGGAGCGTGAACTGAAGCGAGTTTCCGCAATCAGCAATCAGACTCTGCGGTTCTATAAGCAATCCACCAGTCCGCGGGAGGTCACAGCGGATGATCTTTTCGGAAGCGTCCTGTCGATCTACCAGGGACGGATCGTCAATTCGAATGTCACAGTCGATCACAGCAAGATGTCCACTATCCCGATCACCTGCTTCGATGGCGAGATCCGACAGGTGCTGGGAAATCTGATCGGCAACGCGGTGGACGCGATGAACGTGGCGGGAGGCCGTTTGATTCTTCGCAGCGCGCCCGCGAAGAACTGGAAGACGGGTGAGAGAGGTCTGCGGTTGACGGTCGCCGATACTGGTCCCGGAATCGAACCCGCAGTCATGAAACGAATGTTCGAGGCGTTCTTTACCACCAAGGGGCTTGGCGGAACCGGCCTGGGACTTTGGGTCAGCCTCGAAATCGTCGAAAGACACCGGGGAGTGTTACGAGTTCGCAGCCGTCATGGAACTGAGAGGCACGGAACGGTATTCAGCGTGTTTCTTCCATTCCTGGCGGAGACTCGGCAGCAAGGCTGAGTCTGTTGCGCTGTTTGTCAGCCGCTAGGAGCCCGATCCGGTAGTCATTCGTATCGGTCTCACACTTTCCACGTCAGTAAGCAATCCTGGAAGTGCCTTGCTATAGAGGCTTGTGTAGAGTTCTTTCATAATCTGGTAGCAGTCACACGCCGCAGCTTCAAGGTTTTCACGATCGAGAATTTTGACTCTTCCCCTCTGGTACTCGATGAGCCCGCTCCGCTGCAAGACCCCCGCGATGACGGTGACCGTGGTCCGCCGCGCCCCCAGCATCATGCCGAGGGACTCCTGAGTGAAGTCCAACACATCCGATTGTGTTCGGTCCTGTGCCATCAGCAACCACCTTGCAAGCCGTTCCTCGTTCTCGTGGAGCTTGTTGCAGCCGGCGAGTTGACTCAAGCTGATCGCCTGCTGCTGCACGAATTCCAGCATGCGGTCTCTGATCTCCTCGTTGCTGCGGAAGGCTTGCGCCAGTTCGGTGAACGGCATCCGGAACGCCGTTGCTTCCAGTTGAATGAAGCTGTCGGTCGAAACCTTCGCAGGTCCCAGCAGGTGGAAGCTGCCGACGACGCCCTCACGCCCGATCAGACCAACCTCGGCGGTACCTCCGTCCTCCATTGTGGCTACGACGGAGGCGATGCCCGACGTGATGAAGTAGGCATACCGTGGGCGGTTCTCCGCTTCGTACAGGGACTTCTTGACAGGGAGGTCGATTTCGACACACTGACTGAGAAGCAAATCCCTGCTCTTTTCAGAAAGCGCATTGAGGAAGAGATTGGATGGATGTACCGGCATGAAACTCCTTCGCTTCAGTTCGCAAAGGAGCCCAGCGGGATGCCGGGCAGTCACGTCTCTGATTAGAACCGGAATTTTCTCGCCGGTGAACTGAAGCTACTCCCTTCCGCCGCAGACCTCCGTCCGGCATGCGACATAGGACTGTTTCGCAAAGGACAGACCGGTAACCGGGCGAGGGGTACTTTAGGTATTGAAGTTTGTCAATCCCCAATCGAGTTGAAAGAACATGGCATTGCAATCCTCAATCCTCATATACGGTCGCGATCCTCAACTTCTGGAGACCCGTCGCTGGATTCTGGAACGAGCAGGACACCGTGTCTGGACGATCGCGAAACTTTCGGACATCACTGAAGCGACACCGTCCGATGGAATCGATCTAATGATCCTGTGCCATTCCCTGTCCATGGAACAGTGCGGACGGGCTATCGCGCTTGCCAATGCGCGCTGGCCACGGGCGCGAACCCTGGTCTTGATCGCGGGACAGACCGGTTGTCATTCAGGAATGTCGAGCCCACTGCTCGACACGATAGAAGGGCCGACAAAACTTCTAAATACAGTAGCGACGCTCGTTCGTTCACCGGGCGTTATTCACTCACACGTCGCATAACCCTGTTGAGAAAGAGGACGGTATGGCACAGTATGAGGGAACCGTGAAGTGGTTCAACAATGCAAAAGGGTACGGATTTCTTGGTCGGGACGGCGGCGCTGATGTGTTTGTTCACTACAGCTCCATTCAGCTGGACGGATACAAGACGCTGAAGGAGGGTGATCCCGTGAGCTTCGATGTGATTCAGGGAGACAAGGGACCACAGGCAGACCAGGTTGCCCTGCTCAGGAACGCGCAAAAGCTGGTCGCGTGACACATTGACCCAGGTCAGTTCTCGATCGACCTGGGTTTATGCTCCGGATGCCGGTAAGGCGATTGTTGTTCGACCTGCAGAATCTCGTTATAGCCGGTGGAATCGTCATCGTAGACGAAGGCCAGGCCGTGCAGGTCGAACCTGCAGAAGAAGTCTTCCCACGAGATGGACCGCCTTTCCTGATGCGTCTTCAGTTGGGTTGCCGACGCAAGCGTCAACTCAGCTGGCTCACCGTCCACGCGCGCGGGGAGACGCTCCGCTGGGCAAAAGCGATTTGCTTCTGCCCAGCGCCGGATTTCTTCGTGATTTCTGGTAGGTCCTAAAATTGCCATCGATCTCGTGCCTCCTGAAAAGTGAGCGGGCATGGTCGAACATGGGCTTACGATGCACCTCCACGGATCCGGGAGGCCTGTACAGCGTGGATTTTCAGGTGTCAGCGACGTGGCCTGCCTCGGCGCCAATCCTCACAAAAATCAGGTGTCGGGCCCACGCGATCCCGAACCGTCTCGAACCGACGCAGGACTCTACGCCGGCGTTCGAGAGTCTCTGCTCGACAACTGCTCTTACTCCGCCCCAATGACCAGCGGCTGATTCAGGCTGAACACCATCCTGGTATTCACCGGCATCTCCGTCTGCCGATCCTTCTTCAGCCACATCACAGTTCCGATCCCCGCGCCCACGCCTGCGCCGATTACCGCGCCGGGCCATCCGCCGAAGACCGCCCCCGCCGCCGCGCTCGCACCGGTGGTCAGCCCGATGACCGCCACCGTCTTCGCCGCATGGTCCTTCTGGATGAGCGAGCCTTCCTCGTCGACCCGCGTCGACCGGTACAGCTCGGAGTCGATCAGCCGCGCGTGAATCCCGTACCGCGTCCCGTCCGGAAGCGTCACTGCCGTTGGCCGAAGGGTAATCGAGGCTGGCCCGTGAATCCGCTTGCCTCCCTGAACGTCCGCCACCTGCCCGCTAACCATCGAGCCCGCGGGCAGAAGCACGCGTCCGTCGCGCAGCACCGGATAGGCCAGCTCCGCCTTGAACTCCTGCCCAGCCCGCGTCCTTCCCGTCGAAAGCTGTTCCCGCAGACGAACCTTCAGAAGCGTTCCCATGGGAAGCTGATTGCTCGGCCCGGCGACCCGCGTCACGATCTGATCTTCCGGTTCGCCGTGCGTACCCGCCGATGACGTCGTCAGGAAGCCGCGATTCATGTTCTCGGACCGCGCTGCCGCCGCATCGTCGCGCTCCTCCGCATCCGGCCTGCGCGCGACAGGCCGGGCCAGCGCCGCCTCCTCATACCGGGCCGGAGCCGCCGGCGCTGCCGCGCGCGGCTTCAGCGCCGCCGTTTCCGGCACCAGGACTACCGGCCTGGTCACCGGGGCCGTCTCCTGCACCGCCGGCGCGCCTTCATACACAATCGGCTGCGCAATCCCTTCCGGGCTCGTCGTGACCGGCACCTGTTCCGGATGGCTTACGCCCGTGTATCTATTCGGGCGGGCCTGCCCCCACGCCGCCGTGCCCAAGCCCGCCGCCAGAACCGCCACTGCCGCCACATTCAGCTTCCGCATTATCATGATCTCCCGGCCGGCCCGCGATACACCCCGCGTCTGCCTTGGCCTGTACCCCAGAGCCTAGAGCGCACGGTTGCCGCGAGCCACACAAATCCTCTGCGCGGAACCCCGAGCGCCAACACCCTGCGCGCAATCCGGTGATTCTCGCCCGATCGCACCCGCATGTTGACGCGCCCTTGGTAGAATCGGCCTGTGCCTCCGTCCGGTCGTTCCAATCCAGTCCCAGAGCTCGTCGAAACCATCGCCACCGCTCACCCCGGATCCACACCCATCTCCGTCGATCGCCGGCCCGCGTTGAACCAGCGCCTGAGCCATCGCATCGCTACCTCATCCGCACCCAAAGGAAAGCAAGCCATGACTCCCCAGACCGACATCGTCTCCATCTCCGCCCGCGAAATCCTCGACTCCCGTGGAAACCCGACCGTCGAAGCCGACGTCCTGCTCTCGGGCGGTGCCATGGGTCGCGCGGCCGTGCCCTCGGGAGCATCAACCGGCGAACATGAAGCCGTCGAGCTCCGTGACGGTGACCAGGACCATTACCTCGGCAAAGGCGTCCTGTCCGCGGTCGACAACATCGAGTCCATCCTCGCCCCGGAGCTCGCCGGCCTCGACGCTACCAACCAGCGCCTGCTCGACGCCACCATGATCGGCATCGACGGAACAGACAACAAGTCGCGCCTCGGGGCCAACGCGATCCTCGCCGTCTCCATGGCCGCCGCCCGCGCCTCGGCCAACGCGCTCGGCATCCCGCTCTTCCGCTACCTCGGCGGCGTCAACGCCAGCCTGCTCCCTACGCCGATGATGAACATCCTCAACGGAGGCTCGCACGCGGACTCGAACGTGGACTTCCAGGAGTTCATGATCATGCCGGTCGGTGCCGAAACCTTTTCGGACGGACTTCGCCAGGGAGTAGAAGTCTTTCACACCCTCAAAGCCGTCCTCAAGAAAAAGGGCTACTCCACCTCGGTCGGCGACGAGGGAGGCTTTGCGCCCAGCCTGAAATCCAACGCCGAAGCCGTCGAGCTTATCCTTGAGGCAATCGAAAAACTCGGCTTCAAGCCCGGCGTAGATATTGCCCTTGCGCTCGATCCAGCAAGCAGCGAGTTCTACAACGCCGAGACGAAAAAATACGTCTTCAAAAAGTCCGACAAGAGCGAACTTGATTCACACCAGATGGCCGACTACTGGATCAACTGGGCCAACCAGTATCCCATCGTCTCCATTGAGGACGGCCTGGCTGAAAACGATTGGGATGGCTGGAAATACCTCACCGAGCAGATCGGCGACCGCATTCAGCTCGTCGGCGACGACCTGTTCGTCACCAACACCGAGCGTCTGCGGCAGGGAATCGAGCAGAAGGTCGGCAACTCGATCCTGATCAAGGTCAACCAGATCGGTACCATCTCTGAAACCCTCGAAGCGGTCGAGCTCGGTCGTCGCTTCGGATATACGTCCATCATCTCGCATCGCTCCGGGGAAACGGAAGACACCTTTATCGCCGATCTTGCGGTAGGCACCGGGGCCGGCCAGATCAAGACCGGTTCCGCCAGCCGCACTGACCGAATCGCCAAGTACAACCAGCTGCTCCGCATCGAAGAACAACTCGGCCAGTCCGCCCAGTATCTCGGTCTCGAATCTATCAACTTCCATGGATAGGAGCGTTCCCGACGAAGTGCAGCGACGCCTGCTCGGGGGAGTGCACCACAGCGGGACGGAATGGTGGCAGAATCTGGTGCACATGACGACGGGGGCAAGCTGAACCTCCTGGCCAGAGGTCATCCATGTGGAAGCGAGGGAGTCCAACCAAAGCCGGGCGAAGGGAATCATAGCCCACAGGACCGTCGACGGAGCCGAAGTGCGGGCGTGTGCGGCCATTACGTACTTGAGGAGCCTTTTATGAACATGAAATACGTGTATTTCGCGTTTGGCGTTGGAATGACCCTGGGAGCGTCCGTGGCGCTGCTCTATGCTCCTCAAAGCGGGGCCTCGACGCGGAAAAAGATCAAGCGTGGTGCGGACGATGCGGGCGATTACCTGGAAGATACGGCAGCGTATTTGAAGGAACAGGCGGCCAAGCTGGCCGAGCAGGCTGAAGACCTGGTCAGCAAGGCCAAAGGGTCGGTTGGCGATGCGCTCGACCAGGCCGGGGACTTCGTTTCTCAGACCATCGATTCCGCCCAGAAGCTGGTTTGAGCTTCGGACGACCGAAATGCACCGAAAAACGGAAGCGGAGCCTGAGAAGGCTCCGCTTTGCTTTGGCACGGAGTTTAGCTACACCGTGGTGAGGGCGAGACCGGCGGCCTTGTCTTCGGTGTCGGCGAGGATGGGACGATAAAAGAGCTGGTTGTTTTCCAGGTAGACCTCAAGAAACGCGGGACGCTCCTTAATTCCTCCGGCGATAAGCGCTTCCGACAAGGGGTCCTCGACAAAACGCTGCAGCGCGCGACGCAAAGGACGTGCTCCATAGGTTCGGTCGGCGACGGTCTTCTGCAGGATGTAGCGCTTGGCTTCATCGTTGACCGAGATGGTGATGGCCTTGTGGACGAGGTTGACGTTGAGTTGCTGGACCAGAAGCTCGAGAATCTGCATGAGGTCCGATTCGAGCAGCGAGGTGAAGATGATGATCTCGTCGAGGCGGTTGAGGAACTCCGGTGAGAAGGTCTTTTTAACCTCTCCGCGAACGAGCTCTTCCATCTTGTCAAGCACGAGATTTTCGTCCGAAGCCTGAAAGCCCAGACCCTGCTGCTTTTGCAGGTGACGGGCGCCGATGTTCGACGTCATGACCAGGATCGTGTTCTTGAAGTCGACCGTGTTGCCGAGGCCGTCGGTGAGTTGGCCATCTTCAAAGACCTGAAGCAGCAGGTTGTAAACGTCCGGGTGCGCTTTTTCGATTTCGTCGAGCAGCACGACCGAGTACGGATTGCGCTTGACGCGTTCGGTGAGCTGTCCGCCTTCCTCGTAGCCAACGTAACCCGGGGGCGAGCCGATGAGCTTGGAGACGGAATGCTTTTCCATGAACTCCGACATGTCAAAGCGGATGAGCGCTTTCTCCGAACCGAAGAGGAACTGCGCCAGGGTGCGGGCCATCTCGGTTTTGCCGACGCCGGTGGGTCCAAGGAACAGGAAGGAACCGATGGGACGCGCGGGATTTTTGAGGCCGGCTCGTGAGCGGCGGATCGCGCGGGCAAGGGCGGAGATCGCCTTTTCCTGCGAGATAACGCGCTTGTGCAGCTCTTCCTCGACCCGCAGGAGGCGTTCGGTCTCGCCTTCCTTGAGCGAGGTCATGGGAACGCCGGTCCAGCGGCTGACGACGTCTTCGATGTCCTCGCGGGTGACGATTCCGGAGGAGGAATCATCAAGGTGGTACTTGTCGCGCAAGGCGCGCAGGTTCTCCCGCTCCTTACGCTCCTCGTCCGAGTAGAAGCGCGCCTTTTCGAACTCGTGGTTGGCGATGGCGTTTTCCATGCGGTGCACGATGAACTTGATGCGCTTCTGCACCTCTGTGAGTTCTTCGGGAAGCGAGGTCTGGCGCAGCTTGACGCGGGCTCCGGCCTCGTCGATAAGGTCGATGGCCTTGTCGGGCAGGAAGCGATCCGGGATGTAGCGAGAAGAGTGCGAGACGGAGAAGTTGATGGCGTCGTCGGTGTAGGAGACGGCGTGGAACTTTTCGTACTTTTCCTTGATACCCATGATGATTTTGACGGCGTCTTCCTCGTTGGGCGGCGGCACCTTGACGGCCTGGAACCGGCGCTCGAGGGAGCGGTCTTTTTCGATGGACTTACGGTATTCGGCCGGGGTGGTGGCGCCGATGCACTGGATTTCGCCGCGGGACAGCGCGGGCTTGAGAATGTTGGCGGCGTCCAGCGAGCCTTCGGCCGAGCCGGCGCCGACCAGGGTGTGGAGCTCGTCGATGAAGACGATGGAGTTCTGGTTCTCCATCAACTCTTTCATGATGGTCTTGAGGCGCTCTTCGAACTGGCCGCGATACTTCGTGCCGGCTACAATGAGCGACAGGTCAAGGGCGAGGACGCGTTTGTCGGCGAGAAAGCTGGGGACTTCACCATCCGAGATCTTCTGGGCCAGGCCTTCGACGATAGCGGTCTTGCCTACGCCTGGTTCGCCAATCAGGACCGGATTGTTTTTCGTGCGGCGGCAGAGAATCTGAATGACGCGATCGACCTCGGTGTCGCGTCCGACGAGCGGATCAAGCTGCTGATCCATGGCGGCCTGGGTGAGGTCGCGGGAAAACTCGGCGAGCATGGACTGCTCCTGCCGGGCACCCTGCTTTTGCTGCTGCGCAGGCTTTTCCTGCGTGGTGCGCTGGAGCTCCTCGCGGATGGCCGGCAGCCGCAGGCCGCGCTCCTGCAGGATCTCCGCGGCAAAGCATTTTTCCTCGCGCAGCAGTCCTAGAAGTAAATGCTCGGTACCGATGTGCTTGTGCGACAGCCGTTCGGCCTCTTCGGCCGCGTAGGCGAGTACCCGCTTGCATTCGTTCGACAGCGGCAGGTCCACCGAGGTGGAGACCTTTTCGCGAATTGTGGTGTGTCCTTCAATCTGCTTGCGGATGGACTCCACCGAGGCGTGCGAGCGCAGAAAGCGATTGGTGAGCGCTTTATCCTCCCGCAGCAGCCCGAGCAGAAGGTGCTCGGTCTCGATGTAAGGCGACCCGAACTGACTGGCTTCATAACGCGCAAAGAAGATAACGCGCCGCGCCTTTTCCGTATAGCGTTCGAACATGCTCCCCCTCTGAAACCGGTGCCGCATCTCCAGTGTATTCGCGAGCCCCATGCACGCGAAACCCCGGCGAAAGATATGCCTACACTAACAGGCTTGAGGATTAGACGTCCTGTGTGTAAAAGACGGTGCAAAGGGGCCGGCCGGATGTTTGCGCGGGGTCAAAGGGCGGCGAGGGCACCGGCACGTAGCCGCAGCAGGCGATCGCAGCGCTGTGCGAAGCCGAGATGATGGGTGACCAGCACGCCGGCAAGGCCGTGGAGCTGCTGGAGTGAGCGGATGAGCGAGAAGATGACCTCCGCGGTGCGCTCGTCGAGGTCGCCGGTGGGCTCGTCGGCGAGCAGGAGCTTTGGTTGCGTGACGAGGGCGCGGGCGAGCGAGACGCGCTGCTGCTCGCCGCCGGACAACTCGCCGGAACGATGGCCGGCGCGGTCGGCGAGGCCGGTTTGCTCGAGCCAGTGAAGGGCCTGGGCGAGAGCAGATCTACGGGGTTCGCCGCGGGCGAGCAGAGGCATGGCCACATTTTCAAGCGCGGTGAACTCCGGCAGGAGATAGTGAAACTGCCAGACGTAGCCGATTTCGCGGTTTCGGAAGCGGGCGGCGGCGGTAGGGGATAGCCCGGTGACACGTTCGGCACCGAACCAGACCTCGCCGGCCGTGGGCCGGTCGAGTGCGGCGAGCATGTGCAGGAGAGAGCTCTTGCCGGCTCCGGATTCGCCCACGATGGCGACCATTTCGCCGGGTTCGACGGTGAGGTTCAGGTCGCGGAATAGCTCGACCGGAGCGGGTCGGCTGGAAGTAGGAGCGAAGGTTTTGCCGAGGGCTTCAGCACGGAGGAGCGGGGTCATTGGGTCATTGGTCGACCGCGACCTTGCCGCCGTCGTCGCCTACCGCGGAGTGCTGGGCCTGCTGGGGCTCGGGGGCGACCTTGGATTGCTGGTTGGCTCCGGCGCTTTCGGCCGCCTCCCTGCCGGGGGAGTCGTGGGTGGGTTCGGGCTGGAGTTTGGGGGTGTGCTCGGCGCGAAAGGCGATCGCCATGCGGTTCCAGCTGTTGATGCTGGCGATGGCAAGAGTGAGGTTGACCAGGTCGCGGTCGTTGAAGTGCTCGCGGGCTGCGGCGTAGCTGGCATCGGAGGCATGGCTTTGCTGGATGCTGGTGACGGCTTCGGTCCAGCGCAGGGCGGCGTGCTCGCGGAGGGTGTAGCCGTCGAAGCCTTCCGGGTTTGCGGTTCGCGCAATGCGGTCAGGGGTTTCATTGTGCTTCGCGAGCTCGTGGGTGTGCATGCCGATGCAGTACTCGCATCCGTTGAGATGGGAGGCGCGCAGGCGCACGAGTTCGAGCAGGACGGGGTCGAGCAGAGTTTCGGCGTTGCAGTAATGCTCGAGGGCGCGCAGGGCGGCGATGCCTTGGGGGGCGAGCTCGGTATATTTCAGGCGCTGGGTCATGTCACTACTGATGCGATGTTTGCTTTTCCAGCTCCAGCTCCCTGCGCCGCACGGTTTCCCGTTCGAGGTTTGCCATGCGTTCGCGGAGCTCGTTGTAATTGGTCAGGCTTGCAAATGACATTTGCAAGCCCTGATAGCGATCATCCGCGCGTTTCTCAGCATCCTGCGCCTTCTGGTCGATGCGTCGCTCCAGATCGATAAAGCGGTGGTCTATCTGCAGCTCCAGACGCTCGAACCGCTTGTCTGCCCCATCGAGGCGCTTGTCGATCGAGTCGAGCTTCGCCGTGATGGCTCTTAGCTCCGGCGCCAGGAAATCCTGTAGCAGCTTACGGGTCTCATCGATCGTTCCCATCGGCTCACTCCTCCATTGAACTTATCACCAACTTCCGATAGGACCTACTGCTCAGGTCGGCTCCGAGCACACAAGTGCTTACCGACGTGCCACACTCGTGGCGCTGCATTACTTCGGGTCTTCGGCGATGCCCTGGAAGGCTTTGGGATTGAGTTCAAGAGCTTCGGTCGCGAGCTTTTTCATTTCCTCCGGGTGATCGGTCTGGCTCTCCAGGACCGCATGGAAGGCAAGTGCTCGAGAAAGAGAATAGCTGTACTGCTTCGTCATTTCGGGAAGCGAGACGATCGCATTCCGATAGGAGTCCTGGGCTGTGGTGTAGTCTTTCTCGGCCAGGTCGTATTGCTTCAGGGCATGTTCGGCGAGCGCCTGCGAGAAGAAGACGCTGGCGTACTCCGCGTCGCTCTCTGTGAGCGAGGTTTGCGCGACGGCGAGCGCCTTGTGCAGAGGAATCAGCGCTGACTGGGGGTCACCGGCGTCGAACAGGGCCGTTCCATAGTCCTGGTAGGCTCCGCGAATCTCGTTGGCGCGGCTCTTTGGATCGGGAAAGCGCTCCGCGATTTCAGCCAGATCCTTGCACTGGGTTAGAGCTTCAGGCCAGTGCTGGCCGGCGATGGCGGCACGGCACAGGTCAGACTTCGGGAAATACGCGCGCGCGATCTCCTGGTCGCTCTTGTACGTACTGTCGGGGATGCCGAGCGAGAAGGGTACCGAAACCACCAGGCGTGCCGGGTGTACGATGCCCGCGTCGAGGAACGGGCTGTAGGTGTATTGGTTGGCGGCCTGCAGCGCTGCGGAGCGCAACATCTCCGGACCGCCCACGACATCCACGTGCGTCACCTTGCCGGTGCTGTCCACGTCCACATGGAGCAGAACCGTGCCCTGCATCGGATTCGAAGATGTAGCCCTCGTTCGGTCCCTGGGCGTGCGATGCCGGAGCAACCAGGAGCGTGAACAACAACAGGCTGAGCAGCTTATTCATACCGAAGGGCCTCTGCGGGAAGTATCCTTGCTGCCGATGTAGATGGGTACAGTGTAGCGAGGGCGCTGACGCCGAGGGAGACCGCGGTGACCAGCAGCGCGTCCACGGCGCGGGGAGCAAAGGGAAGGTGGTCGAGGGAGTAGACGGCCGCGTCGAGCTGAATGAAACGGTAATGGGCTCCGGCCCAGCTTACCGCATACCCTGAGACCAGGCCGATGACGGTACCAACAAGGGAGATCAGCATGCCCTGGAAGAGAAAGAGGCGGCGTATCTGCGCGGCAGTGACGCCGAAGCTCATCATGACGGCGATGTCGCGTGTCTTTTCCATGACCAGCATGGTAAGGGCGATGAGGATGTTGAGCGCGGCGACGCAGACGATCAGCGCGAGAACGATAAAGGTGACGATCTGCTCGAGCCGGAGAGCGCGGAAGAGCTCGCGATTCTGCTCCATCCAGTCGGTGGTCTGGAAGCCGGGGCCGGCGGCCTTCTCGATCTCCCGGCCGATGGGCGCGGCCCGGTAGAGGTCGTCGACCTTGAAGGAGAGGACTGAGATAAGGTCGGGCTCGGAGAAGAGGCGCTGGGCGTCGGCTAGACGGATCAGGGCGTAGGTGGAGTCGTACTGGTAGAAGCCGGAAGCGAAGATGCCGGTGAGAGTGAAGCGCTGGTATTTGGGGACGAGGCCGAGCGGGGTGAGGTCGCCTTGGGGACTGGTGACCAGGACCGAGTCGCCGATCTGCGCGCCGAGCGTTTGGGCAAGGTCGCGGCCGATGACGATAGGTGGGGTGGCCGGCCCGGATGTGGCGGGCTCGGGGTTCAGGGGCTCGGCTGAACCGGTTTGCACGTTGGCGAGGAGGTCTGAGACGCGGCGCTCGTCGACTGGCAGGATGCCCTTCAGAAGTACGCCGCCGGAGCGTGCGCCGCGGCTGATCAGGGCCTGCTCGTACAGGCTGGGGGCCGCGGCCGTGACGTGCGGCAGGGCGGCGAGATGGGTGAGCAGCGGACGCCAGTCGCGGATGCCGTCGCCGGCGATGCGCATGAGCTCAACGTGCGCGGTGGAGCCGAGAAGGCGGGACTGGAGGTCGCGGCGCATGCCGTTGGTGATGGCGAGCGCGATGATGAGCGAGGCGACCCCGGCCGCTACGCCCGCGACCGAGATGCCGGTGACCAGCCCGATAACCGCCTGACGGCGGCGCGCGCGGAGGTAGCGAACGGCGAGGAAGAGCTCAAACCTCATCGCCCGGTTTGCCCTGGTTTGCCCACGCGGGGGGACGAAACGACGGCTTTGGCTCCGGAGCTGTTTTCGGCCCGGTCGTAGACGCGAACGGCGAGGATGTGTTCGGGCTGGTTGAGCTGCGCGGGAGACAGGGGGATGGTGAAATCGTAACGCTCGGTCTTCGAGTCGGAGATGCGGCCGACGGGTTCGAGGTACTGCCAGTCGCCGGCGTCGAGCGAGTATTCGGCGTGGGCGATGGGGGAAAGGGCATCATGCGCTTCAAAGGTGACGTGGACGGCCGGGCCGGCGAGCGTGGCGGTCAGGGGGCCCGGGACGGGCGGGGTGGTGTCGACCAGGAAGGGCTCGGAGATGGCTTCTGCGGTGAGGGTGTCGGCGTCGATGTGGTCCGGGCTGTCGGAGGCGGTGACGCGGAGCTGGTAGAGGCCGTCGGTCAGCAGGGTGGAGTCGAAGGAGAGGAAACGTTCCGTGACGTTGTCCTTCAGAAGGCGCCAGGTGGATTCACCGAGGCCGCGGAAAAAGACGGTAAAGAGGAGTGGGTCGTTGTTTTCGTCATGGGCGGACCAGCGCGCGGTGATGGCGGTGCGGTCGCGCTGGGCGGTCAGGGGGGAGGCGAGAGAATCGTTGGGGGTGGAAGGAGTCGCGGGCGGGAACTGGACCTGGACGGTGGTGCTGGGCTGGGACGGCGTGCTGAGAACGCGGGCTCCAGATTGGACATAGACCGCGTCGACGGTGGGAGCCTGGTTCCGAGGCAGATAGTTCAGGGCTACACCGTCGAGGGCTGCGCCGGTGTGAAGGATGGCTCGCCACTGGGCGTAACGGCCGGGCTGCAGGCCGGGCGGCTGAGTGAAATCGATGGGCTTCCAGTCCGACCAGCCGTGCAGGGGGCTGGGTACGTTTCCGGTGCGGATCTCGAGATTGAAGCCGTGGGAGCCGGGTGTGATTTCCACGCGGCCCCATTGGGAGAAGGCTTTGGCGTCGAAGACCTCGCTGGTGTAGGTGGAGGTGGGGGCGGTTCCGGGAAGGAGGCGGAAAAGCTTGCCTCCGTTGCTGGTGGCGATGAGTACGGAGTCGCCGGCGGAGGTGAGGGCGGTGGCAGCTCCGGCTTCCACGTGGGCGAGATCGGTGAGAAGTCCGTCACCCGGGATTGCCCCGGTGAGGTCGATGCGGAAGAGGCGGCCGTGATTTCCGGTGGCGGCCAGGAGGGCTCCCTCACGCAGGGCGAGCGCATAGACGACGTCGTCGCGGAGGGTGACGAGGCGGGAAGCCAGGCCGTCGGGAGCGATACGGTAGATCTCCGAGCCTTCCGGGAGCAGCGTGTTGGTGGAGACGGCGCTGGCCGAGCCGGGGGTGAGAATGGTAAGCGAGACACCGAGGGCCCCGGTAACCGGAAGCGGAGGCAGTGGGGAGGGTCCACGGGTGCCGACGCCGGCGGCGTAGACGGTTCCGTCCGGCGCGACGACGAGCGAGGTGATTTCGCGGCGGGGAGCGGCGTAGGCGGCGTAGGCTTTGGCGGCGGGGTTGCGGGGGTCGAGATGATAAATGACGCCAGCTCCGTCGGTTCCGGCCCAGAGCGTGCCGTCGGGCGCGGCGGCAAGAGTCCGGACGTGCTGGTCGGCGGTGCTGAGAACGTTTTCCGGCGGAGCACCGGGGCGGATGCGGTAGAGGACGGCGGGGGCTCCGGCTGCGAGGTAAATCGAATCGCCGAGGGGGAGGACGTCCCAGAGGTAACGGGGTTTTTCGGGCGTGGTGGTGGGGTCCAGCAGGACACGGGCGGTGCCGTCCGGGGCGACGCGGTACAGCTTGCCGTCAGGAGCGGTGGCGGCGAGTAGGGCTCCGTCGGGGGTGGCGCGGAGGGCCTGCACGGCGAGTTCCTTGCCGGACCAGAGCTTGCTGAGCTTGCCCGCGGGCGAAGTGCATAGGATCGCGGCCGAGCCAGCGGAGGAGCCTCCGGTGGCGGCGCAGACCGAGCCGTCGGGGCGCTGTGCAATGGCCCAGAGGTAGGGTGTGCCGGTTTCAGCCAGGAGCTTGAGAGCCGGGCCGGATTCGATCTGCCCGTTGCCGCGGACGGATACGCCTTCTGTCGTGCCTCGTTCGACCTCGTCGAAGCGTTCGGTGGTCCAGAGCTTTGTGCCCTGGGCGATCAGCGTGACGGGGAAGAGAAGGACCAGGGAAAGGAGATTTCGACGCATGCTGGATTGAGTGTACTTGGTTGGCTCCTTGGGTTTCTGGATAGGCGGATGACCTGTTCAGTTTCGAGTCATGAGCTTCGAGTCAGGACTTTACTTGGCAGCGGGCTTGGCCGGCGGTACGGTGATGAGGATGTCTGAAACGTCGCCCTTGACCGTGAGGGCTTGCTCGGCGTTGCCGTAGGCGATGACGGTCTTGGTTTCTTCGTGGGTGCGGGGGTGTAGCCGGGGGCGTTTTCCACCTCGACCTTGCGGACATCCTTCGGGTCCTTGACTTCGAGGAGGAATTCGCCTTCGGGGATGAAGTCGAGGTGAAAGAGCTGGTCGTCGAACTGGATGCTGGCTTCGGTCATCCTGGATCTGTCGTCGGCGTAGAGCAGGTCGACGTTGCCGGCGTTGACAGTGTGGCCGGATTTTGTGACGACCTGGCCGGTGACCTTGTGGAGTTTGGCGAGGGGAAAGGTGAGGTCGGAGCCGGTGCGGACCTCGGCGGTGCCCAGGGTGTAGGGGACCGCCTGGGGCTTGCGGAAAACGTCGCCGGAGTAGAGGGGGAGCGAAAAGCGGGTGATGCTGTACCGGATTTCTATGGTGCTGGAAGGGTTGTTGGGCATGGGGCCGGTCTGGGTGGTCTGGTCGCTGACGGCGAGATTGGCCTGTGTGGCGTATTCGCCGGCGGGCAGCCCGGAGATGCGGTAGTTGCCGTCGTCGTCGGTGTGGTCAAAGAAGAAGCCGGAGCGGTAGCGGCTTAGTTCGGCGTCGACCCACTTGCCTTCGGGGCCGCGGACCAGAAGCGAGATGCCGATGCCGCTGGCGGGGGAGCCGTCGTCATAGTGGACGGTGCCGGCGATGGAGGCTCCGCGCTGGAGCGTGACGTCTTCGCGGGTGGACTGGTCGGCGGCGACGGTGATTGTGTGGACCGAGGCGGCGATGCGGGCGCGGGTGGGATCGTCGGTGGCGGAAAGCTCTTTGGCGGAGAACTGGGCCAGCGGGATGAGGTAGCCTTCCTTGTCGACGACGACGTAATACTGGCCGGGCTTGACGTTGCCGAGGGTGTAAGAGCCGTCGAGCGAGGTTTCGACGGGGTCGCCGGACGGGGCGGAATCGCGGGCCATGGAGTACTTGCCGGGGGCTTCGTCGGTGGGGGAAGGGACGCGGACGAGCTTGACCTGGGCGAGCCGCGCGGGACGCTGGGTGTCGGCGCAGAGGACGTGGCCGATTACGGTGCCGGTTGGGGCCGGCCGGGTAAGCGTCTGCGTCTGCGCTGAGGCTGCCGCGGTGACAAGCAGGAGCGGGATGACTGGCTTCATGTCGGATTCCTCCCTGAGACGACTCAGAGTCTACCGGAGAATCGCCGTCCGCCAGCCAAAAACCTTGTGAGCAGAGGCCATAGCGCTTTCGTTCTTCGCCGTAACACATTGGCGGGATGGGAATGGGCTCCGACGCGTGTTCCTCTAAGGGCAAATCCAGTAAGACCGTAGAGAGTTCCCCATGCGATTCGTTCTTGCAGCTTTGTTCCTCGTCGCCTCCGGCATGGGTTTTACCGGTGCCCAGACGCAGACCTCAACGGTTCCCGTGACGGGCTATCTCCCGTGCCCCGTGGAAAATGGCTACTGCGGCTTTACGGGCGTGAGCGCGGTGGCCTTTGGCGGCGGAACCCCGGCCGGGCTGAGCTTCCAGTACAGGTTCGCGACAAATGGAGTGCAATGCTCCAACAGCTTTTTTGGGGACCCGCTTCCGGGCGTGCTGAAAAGCTGCTACCAGCGTCCGCTGACGCCGTGCGCGACCGAAGGAGGCGTGTGCAGCTTCAGCGGGTCCTCGATCGTGGTATATGGAGCGGGCAGCAGCTTCAAGACCGGGGTCTACACGGGAGGCGTGCAGTGCGGCAACGGCGTGTTCGGCGACCCGGACGTCGGGATCGGGAAGGCCTGCTACCTTTTCAAATAAGGGGTGTATGAACCTGCAAAGTGGATGGTCGCTGGTCACAAGGTGCGATCCTGACCAGCTATCTAACGAAGCCGGCGTCCATCAGCGTCGTTATTGCTCTCCAGGAAGTTTCCTGCGTTCCGCGAGAATTTAAAATCCGCCGAAGGCAACCTCGTGGGGGTTCGACCCCCCTCCCGGCACTACAATATTTTTGCTGCCCCCTTACTCTTGACCTTCATCACTGGAGTTTTCTCAGTTGTGATTTGGGGTATTGTTGGCGAGGCCCCGGGCTGGCTCGAATGCATTGAAGGACGTATTTACTTCTGTGTTGACCTTGTCCTCAGCGAGCTGTGGTGCGGCTCGCGGTGATATCCTCGACGCGAGTTCGCCAGAATACATCAGTGCTAGCGGAAGCAAGTGCCGCAAGCTACGAGCGACATCGGTCCTTCACGCGTGAAGGACCGTTGATTACACCTGCGGGTTCGCCAAGTTGGTGGGGTCTACGGCGATGAAGAGGCCGGTGGCTCGGGCGAGGAGCGTGCCATGGGTGTCTAGGAGCTGGGCGGCGTGGAAGAGCTTGCGGCCTTCTCGACGAGTGTGGGAGCCCGTCAAGGTGAGGGTTTGGTTGAGGGGAGCGGGGCGGAGATAGTCGAGTTCCATGTGGCGGGTCATGGCAAGCGCGCCGAGGGGACGATTGAGCTTGCTCATGACCTCATCCATGAGGGTGGCGATGATGCCTCCGTGAATAAAGCCGGGCGCTCCCTGGTAGGCACGGGTGAGCTGGAAGGTGGTGGTGGCGGTGGGGGTGCCATCGGGGGACAGGACGAGGGTGAAGGCGAGATGTAGACCCCGCGGGTTATCGGTTCCGCAGCCGAAGCAGTGGTTTTCGAGCTCGTCGATAGTTTGGGTCAGAGTGGATCGTGCGGAGATCATGATTCTCAGGATAATCGTTGGCGCGACCGAAACCGCGTGTCTGTCCAGTCTTGAGATTCCGTTTCATGTGGAGAAGTCAGGGCTGGCAGAGTTGCAGGATGGAAGTTCCGAAGCGGTCGAGCTTGTCTGGGCCGAGGCCAGGGATGGAGGCCAAGTGGGACAGGGTGCTCGGGCGTAGAAGGACGATGGAGCGCAGGGCGGTGGTGCCAAGAATAAAAAACTGGGGGAGACCGAGCCGTTCGGATTCGGACTTGCGCCAGTCGCGGAGGCGGAGCTCGAGCGCCTGCTGGTCGGCGGTAAAGGACTCGGGAGAGGGAGGTGACGTGCGATCGGGTGAGCTTACGGGGTCAGGGCGCGAAACTTTCGTGAACGAGGTTCCGGCTCTGGAGGCAGCTACCGGGCGCTTTTCAGTTTGCGTGGTAGACGCCGGAGCCGATTTGGAAAGGTCAGCGGAGAAGACCGAATTGGAAGGCGCCATGGATGCTGTTTCGGGGCTCGATTCGGCACGGCAGAGGGCGCAAACGGCCGCGCCATACGTTTCTACCTTGCCCTTTCCGATGCCCTCGACGGCTTGTAGCTGACTCAGGGTGGCGGGGCGGGCGAGCACGACGTTGTAGAGCACTGCATCGGAAAGAACCCAGAACGCGGGCCGTCCGTTGATAGAGGCTTCGGCGAGTCGCCATGCCTTGAGGCGGGTGGCAAGATCTTTCTGGTCCGGCGTAAGACTGGCGGCGATTTCGGTGCGTTGCTGTTCGCGCCGCTTTCTGTCTTCGCGCTTACCCTCTGTACTCCCGAGAGTGGTTGAGCTCTTTTGTGCGGTCCCGCGGTCGCGACTTCCTTTACCCTTGCGGGCCCTCACTGCGTAGACCGCTGATTCCGTGGAGCCGGCAAGGACGACGTTGAGAGGGGCTCCGGGGGCGAGGGTCTGGCCATCATAGGTAAGGGAGACCTTCCTGTAGGGAATTACCTTGCCTTCAGGGTTGGTGAAGGTCTCCTGTGTCATGGCGAGCAGGCCGGCGCGGGCGAGTCCGTCGAGCAGGGCGTCGAAGGTCTTGCGGTCAGGGCCGAGGGCGAGATCGGTGAAGAGGCGTCCAGTGGCCCGGGGGGCGGAACCGTCGAGCGTGCGAAGAATGGCACGAAGGTGGCGGTCTTCCGCGGCGGAGGGCTCGGAGAAGCTGTGAGCCTGGGTCGTGCTAGGGTCGCAGAAGTCGCAGCGGCCACAGGGCCGGATGCCGTCGGCGGTGTCGCCGAAGTGGCGGATGAGCGCGGTCATGCGGCATTGCTGGGTTTCGGCGAACTCCTGCATGCGGTCGATCTGGGAGCGGCGGAATGCGATCTGCTGGGCATATCCGGATTGCCAGGCGGCGGTAGCGGTGCTGTTGGGAGTGCGCCGGACGTTGCCGGCCATGTCGGTCTGGACGGCTCCCTGGCCGCTGAGTTTTTCTATGGAGCGCTCGAGAATATCGCGGCTCATTTTAAGTCGCTGAGCGAGCAGGTCCGGCATCTGGAAGTCTTCGGTGAGGGCGGCGGCGGTGCGCTGCAGATCGGTGACCGGGGGGTAATCGCGGTCGAGAAAGAAGTCGTGCATCTTGCGGTCGGCGAAGCTGTGGAGAAGGACCGTGCGGGAGGGGAGACCGTCGCGCCCGGCGCGCCCGATCTCCTGGTAATAGGCTTCGACCGAGGCGGGCAACGCGGCGTGCATGACAGTGCGGACATCCGCCTTATCGATGCCCATGCCGAAGGCGATGGTGGCGACAACTACATCCAGTTTGCCGGTGAGGAAATGGCGCTGGACGCGTTCGCGCACCCCGGGCTCGAGGCCGGCGTGGTAGGCGGAGGCGGGGAAACGGCGTCCGAGCTGGGCTGCGAGTTCTTCAGCGATCTTTCGCGATGGTGCATAGACGATGGCGGGGCGCCGTTCCGGCTGGGCAAGAAAGTCGGCGATGAACTCGGGGCGGCGTGGCTTGGAGAGTTCGACGACCTCGATGTGGAGATTGTCCCGGCGAAAGCCGTGGATAAAGAGGGCGGGCTGGTCGAGACGGAGTTGCTTGACGATGTCGGCCTGGACGGCGGGCGTGGCGGTCGCGGTAAGGGCGACGATAGGGGCTGGCCGGAGAGCAGGGAGGTAGTCGCCAAGGAGGCGGTAGTCGGGGCGGAAATCGTGGCCCCAGGCGGAGATGCAATGAGCTTCGTCGATGGCGATGAGAGCGGGCTTGCGGCGGGCGAGCATCTCCGGGAAGCCGGGGACGCGCATGCGCTCGGGTGCGATGAACAGAAACTGCAGCTTGCCATCGAGGTAGTCGCGGCATGCCTGGCGCGAGTCGTCCCGGCTCAGGCCGGAATGGATGCGGGCGACGCGGAGGCCGGCGGCGGTAAGCTTGGTAGCCTGATCATCCATGAGTGCGATGAGCGGGCTGACGACAAGAGCAGTGCCTCCGCGGGCGATGGCGGGAAGCTGGTAGCAGAGGCTTTTGCCGGCCCCGGTGGGCATAACGAGAAGAACGTCGCGCCCGTCGGTTGCAGCGCGGCAGACCGCCTCCTGGTTGGCCCGGAAGGCAGAAAAACCGAAGGTCCGGTGAAGAAGCTGGTCGAGCTGCATGCCTTCTTATCTTCGCATGATTTTCGCTTTGTCCGACGGAGGCAGACCTCTTGGACCCATTCATCGCGAGGGGGGCTGCGATGAATGGGTCCAACGGCTTCTCTATGGGCTACGCCATCAGCTTGTCCGGCGTGATGGGGAAGTTGCGGACGCGCTTGCCGGTGGCGTTGAAGATGGCATTGCCTACGGCGGCTGCGGCTCCGGTAATGCCGATTTCACCGATGCCGCGAGCCCCAAGCGGGCTGAACGTCGTGTCGGGGATGTTGAGCACGGTGACGTCGAGAACGCCGATGTCGGCGTTGACGGGCACGTGGTATTCAGCCAGGTTGCGATTGACGAATCGTCCGTATGTTTCGTCGAGGTGGGTGTCTTCTTCGAGCGCCATGGAGACACCCCAGACGATGCCGCCCTGGAGCTGATTGATGCCGGTTTTATTGTTCATCAGCTTCCCGATATCGTAGGTGGCAACGATACGGCGAACCTGCGGCATGTGGGTGTCGACGTCCACGGCCACTTCGGCGAAGACGGCACCCCAGCTTTGGAGGGCGAAGGATTTGCTGTCCTCGGTCGGTTCGGCGGAGCCGTTGGCATCGATGGGTTTGCCTCCGTTACGGGTGAGCAGCGCGGCAATGGTCTCGCCGGTGCCGGGCGCGGCCTGGACGAAGATCCGTCCGCCGCCGAGTTGCAGCTTCTCGGTGGGTTGGCCGTATAGCGGAGAGGAGGGGTCGTCGGAGGCCATCTGGAGAAGCTTGACTTTGGCCTGGCCGCAGGCGTCGGTGATGGCAGGGCAAAGGGAGGCCGCGGTCTGGGATCCTCCTGAGACGACGGATTTGGGCAGAGTGGAGTCGCCAAGAATGACCTCAACCTGCGTTGGATCGAGGCCCAGGCCGTCGGCGGCGGTCTGCGCCATGATGGTGTAGGTGCCGGTGCCGAGGTCCTGGGTGGCAGCTCCCACGATGGCGCGTCCGCTGGGCAGAACGCGCACGGCGGCCTGCGAAGCGGAACGATTGGCTCCGTAGATGGCTGTGGCCATGCCGTAACCGATCTGAAGGTTGCCTTCGCGCCGCGAGCCAGGCTGCTGGGGACGGTTGGACCAGCCAAAACGATCGGCGGCCTGCTGGTAGGCTTCGCGGAGGTGCTTGGAACTCCAGGGCTTATTTTGGCTCTGATCGTTTTCCGCGTAGCTGTTTAGGCGGAGCTGGAGCGGATCCATGTTGAGGGCGTGGGCGAGTTCGTCGACGGCGCACTCCAGGCCAACGGTTCCGCTGGCTTCGCCCGGGGCGCGATGGAAGGTAGCTACTCCGAGATTCATATCCACCAACTGGTGGTTGGTCCAGTTAGCCTCGGTGGAATACATGTAGCGGCTCTGGTATGCGGAAGGCTCGAGGAAATCTTCCATCAGGGAGGTGTGGAGGATGACGTCATGACGGAGGCCGGTCATCTTTCCGTCCGACGTGGCACCGATCTGCAGATGCTGGACGGTCTCCGGGCGCGCGCCCACGTTGCCGAACATCTGCTCGCGCTCGATGGCGCATTTGACCGGACGCTTGACGACCCTGGCGGCCATCGCGGTGAGCGCTACGTGCGACCACTGGGATCCCTTGGAGCCGAAGCCTCCGCCGGTGTACGGGCACTGAACCCGGACGTTGTCGGCGGGGATGCCAAGGGTGCGGGCGAGCGACGTTTTGCCATTGTAGACGGCCTGGGTGGCATCGTAGACATTGACTTTTTCGCCCTCCCACCAGGCTACGGTGGCGTGCGGCTCCATGGGATTGGCATGCTGGATGGGGGTCGTGTAAACGACATCGACCTTGCTGGGGGATTTGGCGAGGGCCGCCTGCAGGTCGCCGCGGCGAACCTCGGCGGGCTCGCGTCCGCCCTGCTTGGGAGGACGCGCCTGATCGAGACGATCTTTGAAGCGAAGGAGGGCGGGAGTAGTCTGGTAGCGGGGCACGAGCAGGGTTGCGGCATATTTTGCCTGGTCGAGAGTTTCGGCGACGATGTAGGCGATCGGCTGTCCGCTGTAGTCCACACCGGGGTCCTGCAGGAGCGTAACGTGGCGCTTGGTGGGTGGCTTGGGGTTCGGCGCGGGGGTGCGGGGGGCGTTTTGGTACGTGAGCACCGCGAGCACGCCGGGGGCCTGCTCGGCCGCGGTGCGATCGAGCGAGACGATCTTGCCGGCCGGAATGGTGCTGCAGGCGATGTAGCCATAGGACATTTTCTGGCCGGGAACGCTGAATTCAGCGGCAAACTTTGCCTTGCCGGTGACCTTGGCGCGGGCGGTGTAGCGGACGTCAAGTTGTTTGGGGTCCAGGGTGTGGGGCTCTTGGAGCGAGGCACCTTTCTGCTGAAAAAGCGCTTCTGTGAGGAGAAATTCTGAGGTCATGCCGGTACTCCCTGGGACGCGATGGTGAGGGCACGGACAATGTTCTGCCGGGCGAGTTCGATCTTGAAGGCATTATGCTCATAGCCCTTCGCGCCGGTCAGGGCAAGATCGGCTGCAAGTTTGAAGGTCTCAGGACCCGGCGTGGCTCCGGTCAGAGCTTTTTCGGCCGGGATCGAGCGCCAGGGCTTGTGGGCGACTCCGCCGAGCGCAAGCCCCGCCGACTTGATGGTGCCGCCGTCCATCTCCAGGCCTACGGCAATTGAGACCAGGGCAAAGGCGTAGCTTTGGCGGTCACGGACCTTGAGATAGGTGTAGTTCTTGCTGAAGCGCGCCGGGGGCAGTTCCACACCGACGATGAGTTCGTCGGGATGGAGGTTGGTTTCTATCTGCGGCGTATTGCCGGGAAGGCGATAGAACTGCTCCACGGGCAGAGAACGCCTGCCTTTGGGGCCCTGCATGTGGATGGTGGCGTCGAGCGCGGCCATGGCGACGTTCATGTCCGAGGGGTTGGTGGCGATGCACTCCGGGCTCGTCCCGAGAATGGCGTGAATGCGGTTGTAGCCCTTGATGGCGGCGCATCCGCTGCCCGGATTTCGCTTGTTGCAGGCGGGAAAGCCGATGTCCATGAAGTAATAGCAGCGCGTGCGCTGGAGCAGGTTGCCCCCGGTCGTGGCCATGTTGCGCAGTTGGGAGGAGGCTCCGCTTAGCAGGGTTTCCGACAGCAGCGGATATTGGGCTCGGATGATTGCGTTATTGGCGAGGTCGCTGTTGCGCACCAGTGCGCCGATCATCACGCCGCCGGACGACGTGGGGGTCACCTCGGCGAGTTGCAGGTGGTTGATGTCAACCAGCGTTGTGGGGTGCTCGACACCGTACTTCATCAGGTCGACAAGGTTTGTGCCTCCACCGAGATACTTAGCCCCGTGGGCGGAACCCGCGTGAATGGCCTGGTCGGGAGCGGTGACGCGTTCGTAGTTGAAGGGGTTCATGCTGAGGCTCCTGTGGAGGCGGTGCCCTGCTGGCGGGCAACGGCGCGGACGGCAGCGACGATGTTGGGGTACGCCCCGCAGCGGCAGAGATTGCCGCTCATGCGCTCGCGGATTTCGTCGTCGGAAAGTGCGGGCTGGTTGAGCTTGCCGCTGCGATAGCTGACGACGGAAAGCTCCCCACGCTTGGCTTCGTCGAGTGCGGCAACGGCAGAGCAGATCTGACCGGGGGTGCAGTAGCCGCATTGATATCCGTCGTGCTCCATAAAGGATTCCTGGACGGGGTGCAGTTGATCGCCGGTGGCAAGACCCTCGATGGTGGTGATCCTGGCACCTTCCGCAGCAACGGCAAGGGTGAGGCAGGAGTTGACGCGACGTCCGTCGAGCAGCACGGTGCAGGCTCCGCATTGGCCGTGATCGCATCCCTTCTTGCTTCCGGTCAGGTCAAGGTACTCGCGCAGGGTGTCAAGCAGGCTGGTGCGGGTGTCGACCGAGACTGTGTGCATTGCGCCATTGATGGACAGGTTGAGCGAGACAATGGACGGCTTCGGGATACTGGGGGCTTCGGCGAGCGCGACCGAAGGCAGGCCGGTGGCGGTCACGGCGGAGAGGACTCCGGCGGCCTTGACAAAGGTCCGGCGGGTGACAAACGGCGCCTGCTCGTGCGGCTCACTGCTGGAGTCGTCCAGTTCGGGCTCGGTGCAAAGGGAGGAACTCATAGGGAATAGACCTCAGTTGAAGGGTGGATATGCTGCCGCAGACTAGCAAGTAGACGAAAAGCCGGCGAAAAAAGATGCCCCGCGTGTTGGGCCATTCTCTTCGGGATTTCGCGATACTATTGTGGTATTCACTGTCTTTTCATTTCTCGCCACCGGCAGCACCTGCCCGGAGTCTGGAGACCTTTGCCGATGCGTTCTGCTTTTCGTTCTGTTGCTGGATGTCTGATGGTCTTGATGTTTGGCGGCGCGCTGGCGCAGAATCCCACGACGCGCCGTGGATCGCAGGGTGAGGCTGCCGGCGCGCCGGAGGAGCCGAGCATTCCGATTCCTCCGGAGACGAGTTCGGTGACCAAGCACGACTGGTCGGGGTCGCGAACGGTGCACTACACGGCGACAGCGGGCAACCTGCTGATTCGCGACGAAAAGGATAAGGCGAACGGAAGCCTCTTCTATGTCGCATATACCGAAGACGGGGTGGACTCGAAGACGCGTCCGGTGACGTTCTTTTACAACGGCGGCCCGGGGGCGGCGACGATCTGGCTGCACATGGGCTCGTTTGGGCCGGTGCGCGTGGTCACGCAGAGTCCGGAGGCGACGGGGCCAGCTCCATTCGAGATGGTACCCAACCAGTACAGCCTGCTGGACCGTTCGGACCTTGTGTTTATCGACGCGCCGCTGTGCGGGTTTTCGCGGGCCGTGGGCAAGGGGACCGCGAAGGACTTTGCCGGGACGGACGAAGACATCCATGCCTTTGAGAAGTTTATCGTGCGGTACATTACGCTGAACCAGAGGTGGAATTCACCGAAGTTCCTGTTTGGCGAAAGCTATGGGACGACGCGTTCGGCCGGTCTGGTGGATGCGCTGCAGGGCGACGGGATCGAGTTCAACGGGGTCACTCTGCTCTCGTCGATTTTGAACTATGGCGTGCGGGCTCCGGGATATGACATCGAGGCGGTGGGGTACTTTCCTTCCTACGCCGCCATCGCCTGGCAACATAACAAGGTGAAGCGTTCGGGGTCGCTGCCGGACTGGGTGGAGCAGGCGCGGCGGTTTGCGCGGGGTCCATACGCGGAGGCGCTCGAGCAAGGAGACCGTCTGCCGCCTGCGGAGTTCGAGGCGATGGCGCAGAAGGTGGCCGGGTTCACCGGGTTGAGCGTGCAGTATGTCAAGGATTCCAGGCTGCGGATTGCGCCGACGCGCTTTCGCAAGGAGTTGCTGCGCGGGGACGATGAAATCCTCGGCCGGTACGATGCGCGGTTCGAGGGCTACGACGTGGATGCCGCGGGGGAGAATGCTGGGTTCGATCCTTCCGATACGGGCATCAGCGGCGTGTATGTGGGGGCGTTTCACGACTATCTCCAGCGCGAGTTGAAGTACATGAGCTCGGAGGCCTACTATCTTTCAGGTCCCGGCATCAACCAGGCATGGGACTTCAAGCACCGTCCGGCGGGCGGCGGTGGGTATGGACGCGGAGAGCAGACCGCTCCGGATGTGGCGATCGACCTTTCGGACGCGATGCGCAAGAACCCGAAGCTTCGGGTGTTTTCCGCAAACGGGTATTTCGACCTGGCGACTCCATTTTTTATCACGGAGTTCGACCTCCACCATATGCTGCTTCCCCCTTCGATCGCCTCCAACGTGGAGTTCGGTTACTATCCGGCGGGGCACATGGTGTATCTGAACGTGGAAGCACTCAAGCAGATGAAGGCGGATATGGAGCGGTTCTACACGGAGGCGACCCGACGCTAAACGCTTGAATGGGAGAGCCAAACCGTTGTAAGATAGCGTGTTGCGCCGCATACCGCGGCTGCGCGTGATAGCACAGGCTCTGTGAGGGACGAAGCGTAAATATGGCAAAACGTCGTGGCAATCCGAACTGGGGGAAACCGGAGCCGATCGGCCCGGTGGTCCCGACCATCACCTCGTTTGAGCAGGTGGTGAAGGAATACAAGCTGACGCCGGACCAGTACATTCGGTCTACCCGTTTGCGGGAATGGGCTCGGCGGAACAAGAACTCGAAGTACATCCCGGAGACTCTGCTGGAGGCCTGGGGATTTGAGATCGAGTCGACACTATAACCGCTGACACGGTAACGGCTGAGGTCAAATCTGGAGATAATGGCCTCGCCAGAATGAAACCAATTGCCTGATCGATTGACGCCGCTCGCATGCCGGGCGGCGTTGGCGTGTCTGGGATATGGTTGGGAGATGGGTATGGCCGAGATGAAGCCGGTGTTTGCCACGGTGGAACAGGCGCTGGCGGAGATTCGGGCCGGTCGCATGGTGGTGGTGGTCGACGACGAGGACCGTGAGAACGAAGGTGACCTGACGCTGGCGGCCGGGTTTGTGACTCCGGAGGCGATCAACTTCATGGCGCGGTTCGGCCGTGGGCTGATCTGCCTCACCCTGACCGAAGAGCGCGCGGACCTGTTGCGGCTGGGGCCGATGACGACGGACAACACGTCGCGGTTCGGCACGGCCTTTACGGAATCGATCGAGGCTCGGGAGGGAGTGACGACGGGGATCTCGGCGGCGGACCGGGCGCAGACGATCCGGGTGGCCATTGATCCGGGTTCGACCGCGTTTGACCTTGCAAGACCCGGGCATGTGTTTCCGCTGCGCGCGCGCAAAGGCGGGGTGTTGGTGCGGGCGGGGCAGACGGAAGCCTCGGTAGACCTGGCGCGGATGGCCGGATTGAACGAATCCGGGGTGATCTGCGAGATCATGAACGAGGATGGGACGATGGCGCGGGTGGGGGATCTGGTCGCGTTCTGTGCCGAGCACGAAATGCTGATGCTGACGGTGGCGGAGCTGATCCGGTACCGGCTGCAGCATGAACGGTACATCCGGCGGGTAGCGGAAGGTTTGCTGCCGACCGCGCATGGCACGTTCCGGATGATCGCGTATGAGAATGAGATCGACGGGGCGGAGTCGCATGTCGCGCTGGTGCTGGGGGACGTAAGTGCGGAGGGCGTGGTGCCTGTGCGGGTGCATACTCACTCGCTGGCGGAGGATGTGTTTGGGATGGTGTCGGAGGACCGTGGGGTGCTGGACGGATCGCTCCGGATGATTGCCGAAGCCGGCCGGGGGGCTCTGGTGTACCTGCACAACGGGACGAGGGGATTCGGGATCGACCGAACAGTGGAACCGCACCGGGTGCTGGTGCAGCGGGAAGGCCGGGCGCGGGAGGATGGATTGAACCGGACGCTGCGGCAGGTAGGCCTTGGAGGACAGATCCTGTCGGATCTGGGAATCCGGAGAATTCGGCTGCTGACGAACCGTCCGACGCACGTGCCGGCGCTGCAGGGGTTCGGGATCGAGATCGTGGAGCAGGTACCTGTGCGCGCTACTGGACGGTGAGGTTGAGGGTGACGGTCTGCGCTATCACGACCCCGGTGGTGGAGGAGGCGGTGACCTGGTACTGGTAGGTCCCGGTCGGGGCAAAGTGAATGTTGGAATTCGTGCCACTTCCGTTGCTTCCGCAGCCGGACAGGAGGACGAACATCCAGAGCGCGGCGAGGGGGCCGAGCGCATGGAACGAGCGCGGGAGCTTGAGCCGGCGCAAGCGGCTGAGGAAGGCGAGCGGCACCAGGACGCACCAGACTGGATTGAAGGGGTGACGGCCGGGAGCGAGAGATTCTCGGAGCTCGGCGCTGCTGATGGTGTTGAGGGTGGCGGTCGCGGTCACGGTTGAGCCGGCGAGGGCAACGGTAGAGGGCTGGAGGGAGCAGGTAATGTACAGGCCTGCGATGACAGGGGCGCAGGTGAGGGCTACGTTGCCGGTGAAGCCTCCGAGCGGCGTGACGGCGAGGGTGAAGCTGGCGGGGGACCCGGTGCGGACGATCGCTGTGGCGGAAGAGGTGCCGTTGACGGAAAGGGTGATGGACCCCGACTGCACTCCGGTGCCGGTGAGCTGCACCGTGGCGGGGGAGGATTTGTCCGAGCTGACCACGGTGAGGGTTCCGTTGCGCGTGCCGGCGGCCGTGGGAGTGAAGGTAACCTGCGCGGTGCAGGAGGCGCCGGCGGCGAGGATGGTCGAGGAACAGGGGATCGTTACGGCAAAATCGCCGGTCGAGATGAGGCCAAGGCTGCTTACGGGGGCGGTGCCGGAGTTGGTGAGGATCAGGGCGAGGTTGGCGGAAGCACCGAGGGCGATGGAGCCGAAGTTGAGCGAGGCGGGACTGATGAGGAGCTGGGACTCGATGCCGGTTCCGCCGAGGGCCACGGTGAGGGGAAGGGTAGAGGCGGAGGTTGCGATGGACAGGACACCGGAGCGCGTGCCCGTTGCGTTGGGGGTGAAAGTGACCAGGATGGCGCAGGAAGCGCCGGCGGCAAGGGTCGCACCGGGCGCCGGGCAGGTGCCGGTGGGGGCATAGTCGCCGGTGGTGGAGATGCCGGCAAAGATTACCGGTGCGGTGCCGGCGTTGGTGACCTGGACCGGGAGGGTTGAAGGGGAGCCGACCTGCACGGAGCCGAAGGCAAGCGAGATGGGAGCGATGGTGAGGGTGGAGGGAGTCGAGGAGCTCACCAGCGTGATGAATTCGAGCGCGGAGGTGGAGTCGGTGGCGGCTTCAAGTGCGCTGAGGTGGGTTCCGGCGTTTTGCGGGGTGCTTGCGACCGAGAAGGTGCAGGTTGTGCCGGGAAGGACGGTGGCACAGGTGGAGGTGGCGGTGTAATCCGGCGTGGTGATGGCGGCGACGAGGTGCAGGGTGCTGTTTCCGGTGTTGTTCAGAATGACTGTTTGGGCCGGTGTGGAGTTGCCGACGGCAACCGTGGGAAAGGTGAGCGAGGATTGGGAAAGCGTGAAGGTGGCGATGGGGGTGGTGTTGGTAGGGGAGGAGACCGCGACTGGACCTCCGTTGCCGGCAAGATTAATGAGGTCGGGGCTGGATCCGGCGTCTGATTCGAGGGTGAGCAGGCCGGTGTCGGTGGTGCTGGTAGGGGAAGGAGTGCCGATGGAGACCTGGTTTGAAGGAGCGTAATGCACGGTCACGGTGCAGCTTTGGCCGACGGCAAGGGGGGAACCGCAGGTGGTGGTGGAGAGGAAGGGAGGCGCGCTGGTGACACGGCGGACCGTGATGGGAGCGGAGCCGGCGGGGTTCGCGTTGGTGAGGGTCAGGATCTTGCCAAGGGCCTGGCCGGACTGGACCTGGCCGAAGTTGAGCAGGTTGCCGGACTGGCTACCCGCGATGGTGAGGGTGCCCTGGCCCATGCCGTAAGCGGACAGGTAGCCGATGCCGGTGAGGGTCGCGGTTCCGTCGGAGGGAACGGCCTGGACGAAGATGGTTCCGGTGATGTCGCTTGCGGTGAGGGGGGCGAATCGGAGCTCGACCGTGCAGCTTGCGTTGGACGCAAGGGTGTTGCAGGCGGTGCCCATGGAGATGAAGTTACGCGGGATGGTGAGAGAGACGGCAAGGGTTTTGGCGGTGAGATTATTGATGAGGAACTGGCGCGAAGAGCCGAGGATCCCAGTGGGAGAGGGTCCGAAGGCGACCTGGCCGGGGACGACCTGGAGGCCGGCACCGGTGGAGGTGTAGGCACCGGTGAGGGCGACACTGTAGCTGGTGAGCTGGGCGTTGCCATTGCTGAGCTGGCTGATGACGGGGATGGTGAGCGTGTCGGTCAGGTTGGCTGTGCCGGCGGTGTAGGTGACGGCGACGGTGCAGGAGGCGGCGGGGGGCGAGCGAGGCGCAGGTGGAGGATGCGGCGAAGGAGGGAGGTGCCGATAGTCGGGGTGAGGACCTGGAGGTTGGAGGTTCCGGTGTTGGTGAGGGTGACGGTCTGGCGGATTTCGGTGGGGCCGGGAACGTCGGAGAAGGTCAGAGCAAGGGGTCGGATGGAGATGCCGGGGTCGGCGGAGCTGAAACCGGTGAGGGTGGCGGTTGCGTTGCCTCCGGTGCTGCCGACGGCCAGAGTGCCGGTGCGCGCGCCGGTGGCGGTGGGAGTGAATTGGACGGCAACCAAGCAGGAGGCGGTGTAGGCGAGGGTTCCGGTGCAGGTCTGGCCGCCGGTGGCGTTGGTGGAAGGGGTGAAGTCGCCGGTGGTGGCCGGTACGGTAAGGGTGACGGCGATGCCGGCAGCGGTGAGATTGGTGACGGTGAAGAGATTGGCCCCGCTTTGGCTGTTGACGGGGACGGTGCCAAAGTCCTGCGCGAGCGGGTTGATAAGGAGGCCGGTGGTGGGGAGGCCCAGGCCGGTGAGGGTGAGGGTGTAGGGCGATCCCCCGGCGGCGGAACTGAGGGTGAGGGTTCCGGGCTGAGGGCCGGCGGCGGTGGGCAGGAACTGGATGGCGAGGAAGCAGTTGGAGCAGGTGCCCTTGGTCGCGGCGGAGTAGCTGGCGGCCGAGGGGTGGCCGTAGCCGTAGCCGATGTCTTCCACCAGCGCGACGGTGTACGGGCCGGAGGTGACGGCGGCAAGCGAGGTAAAGGGCTGGGCGACCTTGTAAAACTGCACGCGGGGCTGCGACACGGGGACGCCGCCGAAACTTAGGGTGCCGTCGTTGGCGGGAAGAATGGCGGTTCCGGTGCCGGTGAGCGTGACGTAGGCAGGGCTGGTGCCGGCTCCGGCGGTGACGGCAAGGACGCCGGTGCGGGTGCCGGGCTCCGAGGGCGCGAAGGTGAGGGCGACGGCGCAGGTTTGTCCGCCGGCCAGGGTGGCTCCGCAGCTGGTGACGTCGGTGAAGTCGCCGGAAAGGGCGAGCGTGAGGGCGAAGGGGGAGGCGCCGGTGTTGGTGATGCTGACGTTCTGCGTTGTCGGGGAAACGCCAGTGACGACGACGGCGTTCGCGAAGGTGATGGAGGTGGGGGTGACGCCGAGGTTGGGGTTGACGGTGGTGCCGGTGATGGTGCGCGCGGCCAGGGTTTTGCCGGTGAGCAGGACGGAAGCGCCGGCGTCGAGGTTGAGGATGGCAGTGTCGTTGGAGGGGACCGTGGAGGAAAGATAGTCGACGCGGATGCGGCAGATCTGGGCGGAGGCGATGCTCGTTGGGCACGTGTCGGAGACGGTGAAGGGGGAGCCGGAGGGTAGGGTGGCGATGGTGTGGGCGAAGGCGGCGGAGGTGCTGTTGTAGAGATACAGGAAACGCGGGAGACGAAGGCCGTTGGCGAACTGAGTGCCGAAGTCGAGCTCGGAGGCGGAAAGCGTGAGGGCGGCGAGCTGGGTGTAGCCGGTGAGGGCTATGTCGCGGGTGCCGATGAGCCAGGAGCCGGATTGGAGGTCGGTGAAGGAGGTGGAGGCGGTGAGCGCGAGGACGACGTGGCAGGTGGCTCCGGCGGGGAGCGTCTTGCGGGTGACGGCTCCGGAGCTGGTGCAGTCGGAGGAGGACTCGGAGTAGGGGGAGGTGCCGGCGCTGTCGAGCGTGGAGGCAAAGGTCTGGGCGACGGAGCCGAGGTTGGTGACGGTGATGGTGCGGGTGGCGGGGGTGCCGGCGGGGACGATGCCGAAGTCGAGCTCGCGGGGGGAGAAGACGAGGGTGCTGCTTTGGGCGGCGGAGGCGGGAACGGTGAACTGCTGGGTTGCGGCGTTGCCAGCCGAGAGGGTAAAGGTGCTGGCCGCGGTGCCGGGGAGGATGGCTTCGCAGTCGGCTCCGGCGGCGAGGATCTGGGTGCAGGTGGTGAGCGGCTGGCCGGCGCTGCTGGTGAGAGTGAGGCTCATGGCGGGCGTGGAGCTGAGGTTGCGGAGGGTGACGAATGGGGCGTCGTCGACCGAAACGGCGAGCGCGGCGGAGCTGCCGGCGGGGTTGATCCTGGTCAGGTAGGCGGCCGAGCCGGCGCAAAGGCTCCCGGTGCAGGTGCTGGCAGTCTGCTCGGTGGTGCGCAGGCTGGAAGGCAGGGCGGAGGTGGCGGAGGTGAGGGGGAGTTCGTAGGTTTCAGTGCTGAGCAGGCTGCTGGAGGCGGTGGGAAGCACGGCTCCGGCGAAGAAGGGCGCGCCAGTGGGGTCGATGGCGACCGAGGTGATGCGGGTGGGGAGGCTGGCGAAGGAGGGGTTCGCGTCGGGCAGGCCACCCAGGCGGACGCTCTGGTCGATGCTGTTCGAGGAAGGGATGCGGAGGGCAAACCCGGTGCCCAGCCCGGCGAGGGGGGTGCCCGGGAGCAGCGGAAGGGTCAGGAGGCCGTCGACCCAGGCGACCGAGCGGCTGGTGGACGCGACGTGCGACTGCGTGCCGGGGGCGAGCGCGATCGAGCTTTGGACGGAGCTTCCGTCCAGGGGGAGCTTGAGCAGGACCTGGGTGGCGATCGACAGGAGTGGAGAGGCGACGGTGTCGACGGGGAACTGGCCCTGGGCGACGGTCCCGGAGGCGAGCAGGGTGGTGCCGTTGGTGTCGAGTGCGAGCGACGTGATGCCTGCGCCGGGAATAAAGGTGGAAAAGGTGATGCCGTCGCCGGCGGGCGTGAGTTTGGTCAAAAAGCCGGAGGGGTTGGACAGGATGGCGGGGACGAGCGCGGCGACAGTGGGGTAGCCGGAGGCGGTAGTCGAGCCGGCGATGTAGGCGGCGTCGGTAGGGTCGGCCGCGATGGCGGTGGGGGAGGTGTCGCCGGAGGCCCCGGTAAGGTAAGTGGCGTAGACGAGCGCGGTGCCGTCCGCGGAGAAGCGCTCGACGAAGCCGTTTCCGGAGCTTCCGGAGGCAGCGGCCTGGAGGATGCCGTTGGAGGTGACGGGGAGGTTGGTGCCGTAAAGGAGGCCGGTGACGAAGACCGAATCATTTGTGACGGCGAGGGCGGATGCGGCGATGCGGCTGCCTCCGGTGAAGGTGACGAAGCGGAGGTTCAGCGAGGAGTCCAGGCCGGCGACAAAGGAGTTGGTGGAGGTATCGGTGCGCTGCGGGATGGCCGCGCCGGAGGTTCCGGTGAGTGTCGAAGAGGTGGTGGTGCCCGTGATGAAGACGTTTCCGGCGGAGTTGACGGCGAGAGCCAGGCCGATGTCGCCGACGGCGCCGAGCTGCGCCTGGGCCAGGATGGTGGAAGCGGTGTTGTCTGTCTTGAGAAGGCGGACGCCATCCTTCTGGTCCAGCAGAAGGTAAACGTTGCCGGTGGCGTCGGTGGCGACACCGTTGATCTGGCCCTGCATGCCTGCGCTGCGGAGTCTGGCAAAGGCGAGCTGCTGGGTGCCGTTGACAGAGGTCTGGCCGTGGACGCGGGGGAGCAGAACCGCGAAGAAGCAGAGGGGCAGGAGCGCGCGAAGCAAACGTGTCGTCATCATGGGTCCTGTGGCTGCGGCGATGCTCAGGTTGCAGCCTGTCCTCACTATCCATGTCGGCCGCGTGCTCTGCGGGGTTAGTGTCTTGAAAGGGAAACGTAGGGGCAGTTTATCGCGCCGGATCCGGAAGCGATACTGTTACTTGGAGCTTGGTTGTGGAGATCAGGGGCGGCCTTCCCGCCAAAGGAGGTTTAGACCGCGTTCGTTCAGTTCTTGCAGGAAGCTGGCGTGGTCTGTGTACTGGATGGCCTGCAGACCCGCTGCGTGGGCACCCTGGATGTTTTCTTGGCGGTCGTCTATGAAGAGAATGGTGGCGGGCGGGACGGCGAGGCCGGCGGCTGCGAGGAGATAGATGGCGCGGTCGGGTTTTACGAGCTTAAGGGCGTGGGAGAAGGTGAGCTGGGTGAAGCCCTGCATCCAGGGCAATTCGCGCAGCACGCCGTGCATCATGGAGTCGCCGAGGTTGGAAAGGATGCCGGTTGGGGTGCCGGCGGCGCGAAGACGCAGGGCCCAGTCGACCATGGGCTGGTTGAGCTGGGTCCAGAGGCGGGTGTCGAGGCCGATGAGTTCTTCAACCTGTGCGGGGGTCAGCTCGCGGCCGAGTTCGGCGGCAACTGCACGCCAGTAGCTTTCGCCGGTGAGAGTGCCTCGGTCGTATTCGAGGCGATGCTGCCAATAGGCTGAGGCGAAGGCGGGCTCGGGAGAGTTGAGGACCTGCTGCATGCCAAACCAGGCCGCGGGGAGCGGTGGGCCGGTGAGAACGAGACCGTAGTCGAACAGAACTGCCTGGATGTCCGCTTGCATGATCCTCCATGGGTTGCTGCACCCATTTTAGGGAAAGCCTTACGATGGAGGAATGAAGGATGTGCAATTTTCCGCGCGGACGGGCTGGGATACGGGGGAGAGCGCGCTGGCCGAGGCGGTGCGGCAGGCTCGGGCGGCAAACGTGGAGCTGCTGGATCTAACGTTGTCGAACCCTACGCGGTGCGGGTTTGTGTACGACGCGGAGGCTGTGCTGGGCCCGCTCGCGGATCCGTCGGCTTTGGTTTACGATCCGGACCCACGGGGAATCGCGTCTGCGCGGGAGGCGGTGGCAGGGTACTACCGGGAGCATGGGGCGGAGGTCGCGCCCGAGCATGTGGTGCTGACGACCAGCACGAGCGAGGGATACAGCTTTCTGTTTCGAGTGCTGTGCAATGCCGGCGATGAGGTACTGGTAGCGCAGCCGAGCTATCCGTTATTTGATTTTTTGGCGACGCTCGATGATGTGCGGCTGCAGCCGTATCCTCTGTTTTACGACTTCGGCTGGTGGATCGATTTCGCGGAGCTCGAGCGAAGGATCGGGCTGCGGACACGGGCTGTGCTTCTGGTGCATCCCAATAATCCAACAGGACACTTCACCCGTGGGAATGAACGGCGGCGACTGGAGGAGCTTTGTGTCCGGCATGGGCTGGCGCTGGTGGTGGATGAGGTGTTTCTGGACTACCCATTGGAGGCGCGGTCAGAAAGCTTTGCCGTAGGCGAGCATGGAGCGCTTACATTTGTGGTGAGCGGTTTGAGCAAGATCGCGGCGCTGCCGCAGATGAAAGCAGGATGGCTGGCGGTATTGGGACCGGAGGCGGCGCGGACCGAGGCGCTAAGACGATTGGAGATAGTAGCGGATACGTTTCTTTCGATGAACGCTCCGGCGCAGCTTGCGCTCCCGGCATGGCTCGTCGGCCGGGAGCGAGTTGCAAGGCAGATTCGGGCCCGAGTTCGGGAGAACCTGCAGGTCTGGCGGAACGCCGGGTTCGAGCCGCTGCCGGTGGAGGCGGGCTGGAGCGCCGTGCTGCGGTTGCCGGGGTGGCTGGATGCGCAGCCGGAGACGCTGGTGCGGGACCTCGGAGTGGTCGTGCATGCCGGGGAATTTTATGGGATGGCTGGGCGGGGGTGGATCGTGGTGAGTTTGATCGTCGATCTGGCCGTTTGTGTGGGGGCTGTAGGGAGGATGCAGGCTTGGCGGGATCGTGAGGAGGCCGGGTTGCCGCTGGACCTGTTCATCACGACAGGGCCACAGTGAACAGGAACGGAGAGCTTGCCGAAGACAGGTATTGCAAGAGCAGATGAAGATAACTGCGGGAAAACAACCTAAACGGATGGAACCCGGCAGCGGTTGGGCGGCAATCTCGATTAGAGAAAGGGGTTGGTTTGGCGCTCGCGGCCGATGGTGGTTGGTTCGCCGTGGCCGGGGATTACGACCGTTTCGTCGGGCAGCGCCATGAGCTTGGTCTGGATGGAGTGAAGGAGTCGGCGCTCGTCGCCGCCGGGGAGATCGGTGCGGCCTATCGAGCCGGCGAAGAGGGTGTCGCCCGCGAGCAGAAGACGCTGCCCGGGAAAGTAGAGGCAGACGCTTCCGGGGGTGTGGCCGGGGGTGTGGATCAGGGAGGCGGCGAGGCCTTCGATCGAGACGGTAGCGCCGTCGGCTGCGTCGATGTCGGGCGGGGGGACCTCGGGGGTCTCGGTATCAAGCCAGCCCGCCTGCTCGTCCATGATGGCGACCAGCGGAAGATCGTACTGGTTGTAAACGATGGGAGCCCCGGTGAGTTGCCTAAGCTGCAGGGCTCCGGCGATATGATCGATGTGAGCGTGGGTGACGACGATCTGCTTCACGGTAAGCTGGTGACGCGCCACGGCGACCAGGATGCGCGCGACCTCCGCCCCGGGATCGACCACGATGCATTCCCGTGAACTTTCGTCGCCCAAAATTGAGCAGTTGCATTGCAGCCTGCCGACGGGGAAAACCTCGTAGATCAACGGCTACTTCTTCGGGTTTGCCGGGGCGCTGTGGCTGGAGCCGGACAGTACGGAATGAGTTCCGGTGGAGGCGCGGGTGAACAGGATCGTCAAGGTGAAGGAGAAGATCATAAAGAGCACCGCGGCCCCGGTGGTGAGCCGGGTGAGCACGTTGGCCGCACCGCGCGGGCCAAAGGCAGTCTGTGAGCCGCTTCCGCCGAAGGCTCCGGCAAGGTCGGCCGACTTGCCGGTCTGCAGAAGCACGACGCCGATGAGGAACAGGCTTACGACAACGTGGAGCACAACCAGAAGACCGATAAAGAAGTTCATTGTTGGATACGCTTACCTTTGGGCTGGTGCCGACCGCTAATATGACTTCCAAGTGTAGCATTCCAGCCGTATTACGTTCCAGCAGATGTCTTCGGGACCGCAACGGAAAAACGAGGTCCGGGCTGGCCGGGTTTGCTGGAACGGTGCTCTCGAGCGGGGTCGTCAACCAGGTTGCCGCTCGGGGAGGATGGGCCATATACAATCGAAGTCTGCGCCACAGGTTGACAGACCGCGCCAGGCGGTCCTGCCGGGCAAGGGAGGAATGAAGCGTTGATCGTTCGGGCACGCAAGACCAGACAGAAGGATGCGATCCGGTCCGCGTTTATCAATGCCGACAGGCCGCTTTCGCCGGAAGAGATCCTGCAGTACGCCAAGGAATCCGTCGCGGGGATCAGCATTGCGACCGTCTACCGAAACATCGGAAGCCTTGTCGAGGAGCATTGGCTGACGCCGATTACAGTTCCGGGCGAGACGCCGCGATACGAGGTCGCGGGCAAGGAACATCACCACCATTTCCGGTGTACCGACTGCGGCAAGGTATTTGAAATGCCGGGGTGCACCGTGCAATACCAGCAGAACCTGCCGCGAGGGTTCCAGGTGACCGGGCATGAGTTCTTTCTGTTTGGGCTCTGTACTGCGTGCGGGTGAAGCAGGGACAGTGTGCCGGTGCGGGAGGTCCTTCGCTTTCGGAAACAAACTAAAAAGGTTCAGGCCGCTGCCGGCGCTGAACCTTTTCTGTTTCTCTGGTGCGGAGGAGGGGACTTGAACCCCTATGCCCTTGCGGGCGCTACCACCTCAAGGTAGTGCGTCTGCCAATTTCGCCACCTCCGCATATACCTCGAACTCGGCAGCCTGGAGGCTTTGGAATCCGGGCGGCCTGCCCTTGCGGGCCTGCGGAACACCACGAAGCTGAGTATAGCATCGGATGCGGCTAGAAGTAGGTCGCCAGCACGGCGAAGGTGGAAAGCTGGAGCAGTGTTCGGCCGGACGGGGCGGAGGCTACGGGTTCGTGCTCGAGAATCCAGGTGTGTTCGTGCGGGATCAGCACGGCGTTGAGGCCGGCAAGGAGCGCTGGGTTGATGTCGGATTTCGGGCTGTTGCCAATCATCCAGGTTTGCCCGGGGTCGAGGGAGTGGCGTTCGATAACGTCGCGATAGGCGGATTCGTGCTTTTCGGCCAGGACCTCGGTGGCGGCGAAGTGGGGAGCAAGGCCCGAGGATGCGAGTTTTGCGAGCTGCTCAACGGGGTCTCCCTTGGTGACAAGGATCACGCGATGCCGGCTGGCGAGGGTGCCCAGGGTTTCGGCGACGTCGCGGAGAAGCTCAATGGGGTGGTTGCCGATGTGGTCGACGAAGCCGGCGATGCTTTCGTGTTGCTGGGGCGTGGCGGAGGTGAGGAGCAGGTCTTCGAGGCAGCGGGTGAGCGAGGCGCGGAAGCTCTTGAGGCCGTAGCCGTTGGCGGCAATGGTCTCTCGCTCGGTGAGGTTGAGGTGCTCGCGGACCTCGGCGGGGGAGTGGGTGCGTTGGTCGAGGAAGGAGATGTAGCCAGCGATGGCCTGCTCGAAGTATAGGTTGTTTTCCCAGAGCGTATCGTCTGCGTCGATGAGAAGAGTTTGACCAAGGGGTGTGCGGTGGAGATTCCTCCCTGCAAGGCCGTTTTTCAGATGTTGAATCAAAGTGACTCCTGGTACTTCACGCGGTGAACGTCCGAATTTATGAGCGAGTGCCACTCCTACACTACAGCCTGAACTTTACGACGCGGACGTGAGACGCGAGGAGCCAGGAACCTCCGGAGTGCTGTGTTCGCGAAGCGGCGCCACAACTCCAGTTACTGGCGGGAATGCGACTCATGAGATTGTCCGCCGCTTGCGTGTGACAGGGCGAGCAGTTCAACGACGTACTGGAGCGGATCTCCTCGGCCGACGCGGCTGCACGCGCATTCGGAAGGTCCAGGCATCGGGCCCGTCATGACGACCGCCATTGTTGCACTGATCGGGAACGGTGCTGACTTCCGCAAGTGTAAGGGCTAGTTGAGCACTTGTATGGAGGTTTCGTTAGCTGGAGGCGAGTGCGATCGAACGCTCGTCCCGCTGTCACCGGCCTGCAGAGACAGCGGCCGAGGAAGCATCTATGGAGCCTAGTTCTGGCTATGATGGTGCACCGCTCGCAAGGCCTCGTTTGATCAAGCTGTCTCGATACCGATTGTTAGTGGATTAAGCGAAGTAGAAGTTGTAGTACGCCGGAGCAAAAATCGCATTCAAAGAAGTTCGGGACCTGTGTCTGGAGTCCGGCATCCGGCTCCTGGTGTACGAGACAAACAAGCGCGGGTTGCGCGGCCACGGAGCCAAACGTCAACAACGTTATGCGCGTGTGGGGTTTCCGTTACTATGCCGGTCTCCTGCGCGGTGCTCAAGCACACGTGAGACATTCTCCTCCACCCACTGGGTGAGTGCCTGAACATGAACGGCGAGTTCGCAGCCGAGCGGTGTCAGGCTGTATTCCACCTTTGGCGGCTTGGTAGGGTACACCACCCGCAAAACAAAGCCATCGGCCTCCAGTGCATGAAGTGAGTGCGCGAGCATGCGTTCACTGACCCCGCCGATCCGTCGCGCTAGCTCGCTGAGGCGATGGGTTTTCCCAAGAAGCATGACCAGGATTAAGAAGCTCCAGCGGGTTGCGATATGGTCGAGAAGGCCACGCGAGGGGCAATCCGCGGCATACAGATCGGCTCGTGATTCGCGTTTTGTCTGGCGAGTACCGCGTGCTTCATGGCTCATGGAAGCAGCGTGCACGAGTGTACGTACTTACCTTTAGTAAGCTTGTGCGCTATGCTCAAACTCGTTGAGAATATCTCAGTCAGGAGTACGGACATGATCGTCATAACAGAAGCAACGGGACAGCTAGGAAGGCTTGTTGTCGAACAATTGTTGGAGAAGGTACCCGCGGCGCAGATCGTCGCTCTGGTGCGTGACCCCAAGAAAGCTCAGGCGCTCGCGCAAAAGGGCGTGCAGGTGCGACAGGCCGACTATTCCCGGCCGGAGACTCTCGCTGCGGCGTTCGCCGGTGCGGAGAAGGCCCTCGATCACACCGCCAATGGAAACACCATGTTCACGGGGCAGAACGCAAACTAAGCTGTCCCGAGTCGTCGACGAGTGGTGACTTGATCGGGTCGGACGCAGATCGGCGCAAAAGGTCTGCGCACCGACCAGGTTCTTCCGCTGAAAGTCTCTCGAGCACCGGAGCTCTCAGATACGAAACGTTGGCGAGAACTCCGGAGTGTGGAGTTGAAAGAGAAGGGAACTGCTGGAGTTCGCGATTCTCAAGGGCTCTTCTCGAATGCGGTTTCTGATCAATCTGTCCATCATCGAAGATGAATACTGCACCTGCGCAAAATGATCCTCAAGCCTGCAAAGATTGCACGCCTGCAGGTGCGCGGCGATCCCGTTAGAAATTGAGACGAAGGGCGAGTTGAAGCTGTCGTGGGTCCGCCACGGTGCTGATTGTGTTGTAGCCAGTTCCTCCAATGGTGGCGTTGGGTAAATCAAAGTTGGGATGATTGAGGATATTGAAGAACTCGGCGCGGAACTGCAGATTGAGCCGCTCTGGCAAGGTAAAGTTACGCGACAACGTAGAGTCGAGATCGAAGCTGCGAGGCCCCTTTACGGCATTGCGACGTTCATTACCAAAGGTGCCGGTCGTCTGTGCCGCGGTCGTGAAGGCGGCTGCATTGAACCAGGCTGTCGCCGTATGCGGGCCGGCGTTAACATCGCCGATTACATTCGGTCGATCATGCACGTTGAGCGTGTTTGAAACATTGGAGCTGAAGTAGACCGTGAAGGGGCGGGCACTATTCTGGCTGTAGATACCGGAGAGCTGCCAGCCGCCCGCCAACGCCGCGCCGATGCCATGGTCGAGATAGGATCGTCCTCTGCCGAACGGCAACTCGTAGACGCTCGACACGGTAAGGCGATTGCGGATGTCAAAGTCAGAGCTGCCGTATTCGCTCGAGAGATCCGAGGAGTTTTGAGGTTGAGCGTTCGACGCGTTCGAGCTGTTAAAGCCCGGAGTGTTATCGAGCGAATGCGCGTAGCTATAAGAGATCAACAGGTTCAGTCCGTGCGAGAGGCGCTTGTCCAGCTTGGCGAGCAGGGAGTTGAAATTGGAAGCGCCTACACTCTGGTACCAAAGAATGTTCGCGAAGTTTGGATAAGGCCGCCGTGCATTGGCAAGTGCTGTGCTGGTGCTGGCATTGGGGGTGGCCTCGTTGATGTTGATCTGGTTGGGGAGATGCGTGCCTTTGGAGCCAAAGTAGCTGACATCGAGCAGCGTGTTTGCCGTGAGCTGGCGCTGAATGCCGACGCCGAACTGCTGTATATACGGGTTCAGGAAATGGTAGTCAATGCCGTAGGGTGCGCTCGAACTCGTAAGATTGGTCGGAAAAGGATTGTTGAGCTGGAACGCGGCTGTGCACGGCGTTGTTACCGATGTGCAGACACCGCTGGCTACGCTGTTGTTGAAGGTCTGCGGATTGCGCATGGGCGCGTTGTAGAACAGATTGCCGATGCCGCTGAAGGAAGCCGGTGCGCTCGAGTAGAGGCCGTAACCGCCGCGAAGAACCGTTTTCGATCCGGCTGCATAAGAGAATCCGACACGAGGCTCGAATTTCGTGTAGTCGTACTGGATCAGGTTGTCACCTACACCCCCGAGCCCCGCACGCACAACGGATCCGCTGCCGGCTGGGATAAACGTCGATTGCTGATCGTGCAAGGCGGTGAAGGGAGTATTCAGCTCCCAGCGCAGGCCCATGTTGACGGTCAGAGTGGGAGTCGCCTTCCAATCATCCTGTACGTACCCGTCGAACGCGGTCGTTCGCACGTAAATCTTGGGGGCATAAGGGTTGTTGGAGCTCGTCGTCGGTAAGCCTAGCAGGAGATCGGCAAGCGCATAACCGGTCGTGGGAGCACTCGCGCTGGCGGTAAACGTGAAGGCCCCGCGGCCAGTAAGCACGGACAAATCGTTCTGCTGATTGCGCCGGATGTCCGCGCCGAACTTCAGCGTGTGGTGATGCTGCGTCCAGATCAGTTGGTCGACGCCCTGCATTTCGTTGTTGATAAAGTCCTGTGGGTTATTGCTCGGACCACCGAGCGTGGCGTAACCGCTGATCGCAGTCTGCGGCAAACCCAGATTGCCGGGGGTATCGCCGAGGAAGACGTTCGGAATGCCATATTGCCCAATGAAGTTGATGTTGGCATCTTGCTGTTGGCGGTCTTGACGATAGCGCGTATAGCCAGCACGGAGACTGTTGACCACGTTTGGAGAGAAGATGTGCGTTTCTGAAATACCGCCAAGCTGATAGCCGACACCCGAATAGCATCCGAAACCCGGTATCGTACGCGGACCGCACAGGGAGTTATAAGGCTCGAAGCTGGGATCATCGAAATAGTTGTATTCGGCGTAAAGGGAGTCTTTCTTGCTTAGCGTGTGATCGATCCGCAGGCCATACTGGTTCGACAATTCCGTCCGCAGCGCATTGAAGTTGTAATTGTTCGACGGGGCATTGTTGCTGCCAACGCTCGTGTTGGTGGGAGCCGGATAGTACGAAGCCAGTGCCTGACCGATTACGGCGGCGGGAGTCGTGAACTGTGCGAGGGAATTAATCCGGTTGTTCGCAATCGCGGCACCGGTGAACGGATTTTTCAACTGCACCTTGGTGGTGCCGGCAAGGAGCGCCGAAAAATCGCCTCCCAGCATTGCCGCCGTGGGCACGCTGGAAAGGACAGACAACTGCTGGTGCAGGCGCAATCCTTCATAGTTGAAGAAAAAGAAGGTGCGATCGTGAATGATAGGGCCGCCAAAGGTACCGCCAAACTGGTTGCGTTTGAAGCTTGGCTTGTAGCCCGGCTGGATCGTGTAGTTCTTGGCATCGAAGAGCTGATTGCGAAGATATTCATAGGCCAGCCCGTGAAAGGCGTTGGAGCCCGACTTGCCAGTGACGAGCACCTGACCGCCGGCATCCCGGCCAAACTCGGCGCTGTAGAGCCCGGTAAGCACCTTGAACTCTTCGATCGCATCCACGGACGGCCGGTACCCCGGTATGTTTACCTGCTCATTGTTGTTGTCGAACCCGTCCAGAATGAAGTCATTCGCGCTTTCCGGCGCTCCTGCCACGTTGAAGCCGCCGCGGTAACCCAGCGACGAATTGCTGGCCGGTGGCATGACTCCAGGAACCAACAACGCAAGCGAGTAGAAGGTTCGGCTGTTCAACGGAAGCTGCTCGATTTTCTGGCTGTCGATGACGGTTCCGTTGGAGTGGGTCTCGGTATCGAGCTGCGGCGCACCGGCGGAAACGGTCACCATTTCACTCACTTCACCTGCGGTCAGTGCGAAGTTCAGATCAAGGTGCTGGTCGATCACGAGCGTCAGCCCGGTACGTGCCGCGCTCTTATATCCGGGTGCGGTTACCAGCATGCGATAATCACCCACCGGGAGCACGGGCAGCGCGTAGCTGCCGGAAGAACTCGAAGTGGCGGTGTACTGGATGCCCTTGGCAACATCGGTCACAACGATCGTGGCGTTGGGGATGACCTCGCCTGTAGGCAGCGCGATTGTTCCCGAGATGGAGGCGGGCGAGCCCTGAGCATGCGCAGAAAGGCCGGCAAGGCTCATCGTCGCAGCCAGCGCAAGCGAACGAACAGAAAGTGAGCGGCGAAGCTGGGGCATGATGAGTCTCCTGGTGATCGTGGTACACGCTGTGAGCGTCTTGTAGAGCGGTACTTACTTTGAGAAATAGCTGGGCTTGAGCGCGCAGAGCACCCTGAGAACCCGGATTTCTACCCGGCTATTGCTTGTCGAAATACTCTTCGTATTCTTTCGAGTGACCGGCAGCATCCTTGCCAATACCCCGTCGAATCAGTTGCTTGCCATCGGCTGAGACCCACCACCAGGCCCCAACGATCACGTCGCCGTCTTTCATTTCCAGTATTTCAAGCTGCCCCGGGCCGGTTCGACGCACCTGCACCTGGTTGAACCGGGCACTCTCATTGAAAGGATGCGGTTTACCGTCCATCGGTGCCTCGAAGTTCGCCACCATGCCTGGCTTATCCTTTTGCGTGTCGTTCAGGGAATGGTACTTGATCACGTTTCCCTCGATCGTCACATCGATGCTGAGACTCATGTTCGGCGGAAACTTGCCGTCACTCCAGCTCGATTTGCTGTCGTTGATCTTCCATTTGCCGTCCAGGGGATCGGTGGCTGCAAACGCAGGCAGACTTGCGGCGAGGCCCAGACCGAAGACGAGAGCAACTCTTGCTTTCACTAGATTCTCCTGAAACACCATCGACTGCGTGGTTGGTGTAAACGGCTATGCTCTCTGCACAAGCTCTGAGGAGATCGACACGGCCCTTGGGTACGAGAAATTAGCAAGACAACTTTGGGCGTGTTCACATTATAGACACAGAAGAGATCGCGGGATGCGATTTACCTCAGACCCATCGTGGACAGACGGAAGATATCAGGCCGGGCGTAATGGCCCGCTACGTCGAGATCGAACTTGCCCCGCGCAATCTCGTCCAGATCGAGTTGTACGTTCAGCATCCCTGCCCCGACCAGCGGTCCCGCAAGCAAAGCTCCGTCCGGTGCGGCAGCGAGGCTGCTGCCGACGATCAGGCCGCCCACATTGCGCAGGTCCTCTGGCCAGTCTTCCTGTGTCAGGTGCTGGCAGGCGCTCAGCACGAAACAGCGGCCCTCGTAAGCGATATGACGCATGCTGGTCTGCCACATCTCTCGGCTATCCACCGTGGGAGCGCACCACAATTGCACGTGTTGGTCATAGAGGTGCTGCCGGTAGAGCGGCATGTAATTTTCCCAGCAGATGGCAATGCCGACCCGTCCCAGGCGGGTTTCGGCCACTTGCATCGTCGAGCCGTCTCCCTGTCCCCAGAGGAGCCGCTCACTTCCCGTCGGCATCAGCTTGCGGTGACGCAACACCACGCCACCGGCCGGGCTGACGAGCAGGCCGGTACAGTACAGTGTGGCCCCACCACGTTCAACCACCCCCACGACAATGTGCAGATCCAACTCAGTGGCCCACCGGCAGAGCTGTTCCGTTTCCGGCCCGGGCACCTCGATCGCCGAACGGAAATATCGCAGAAACAGGTCGCGCCCGGCACTACTGCGGCTCCCAACCACAGCGCCGAAGTCCATACCCTTCGGATAGCCGCCGATCAGCGCCTCGGGCAATACCAGCAACTCTGCCCCTGCTGCATGTGCCTCTCGGCAAACCTGTTCGACTCGCCGCATCGTCGCGGGCGTGTCGAACAGGATCGAGCCGAGTTGCGCGATTGCGGCGTGCATCAGTACGTCGTTTTCTCTTCCAGATGCTGCTCAATGACCGGTCGTGTCATCCAGAAGGTCCGCAGCTTGCGTTCTCCCAGGAGAGCGACCTGGTCCGAGCGATGCTTCGTGCCCGGCTGGGTTGAGTTGCCATAAGCCATCAGGCCTTCAGCTTTGAGCGGCGTAGTGAACTCCACCATGGAAATCCATGTCTCGCCGCTGACCGCATCGCGCGTCCCATCCTTGCCGAACTTGCCGAAGACCATGGAAGGGAAGATGCCGATGCTGCCCGATCCGCTTCCCGCCGGCACGCTGACGTCGCCTGCACGGAACTTGGTAACGTCACCATACGGACGCTCCAGCGAGCCGAACATCTTTCTGGTATCGACCGCGGCCGCCGCCAGCATGGTCACCGCGGCGGACGGATCCTTCAGGCCCGCCGGCGTGTTCAGCGGGTCCGCGAGCGTGAACGGCCGGGCGAAGTTGGCTTCGCTCATGAAGTTGGCGCCCATAAACTTCGTACACCACATCTCGAACAACAGTGCGCCCTTGCTTTCCGGATTAAAGACATGATCCCAGGCCTTCAAGACGACGACGGCATCCTGCACATTCCCGTCCTGGCTGCTCGCAGCAGCGGAAAGCAGGTCAGGCAGAATGCGGTCGGCGAGCAAGGAGCGATTGCTGTACTTCAACGTGACGAAATCGTCATAGGTCAGCTTCGGCTTGCTGGTCAGAAAGTCGACCGACTGCTCAGACCGCATCGTAACCCCCGTTAGCGGAGCCATGTAGGGCGGAAACGACTTCGGATCAAGCGTCGCGGGCCCACTGGCAATCCACGGTGGATCGTTTGTATTTTGCACAAACCCGGCCGACGGATCGATCACCTTCGGAAGATCTTCGTAGGGGTGAATCTTCGACCAGGCATAGTTGGAGTTGTCGCCCGGAACCTCGCCACGCCAGAAGTTGAAGTCGCCGCTCGCGTGCTCCGGCACCATCCCGTTGTAGATGTAGAGGATGTGGCCTGCTCGATCGCCATAGATGATGTTGAAGGTCGGTACCTGAACCCGCTTCAGTGCGCTTTGGAATTCATTGAAATTATGAGCCTTGCCCATGTCCCAGTATTCCTGCAGCATTCCCGCACGGTCGAGCCCTGCCACTTTGAGCGCGATCGTTTCGCCGTTCGGCTTGACGAACACGGGACCCTGGATGGTCGTCCGGATCGTGACAGTCTCATCCGGGGCGCCCTTGACGTGCAGCGTGCGTTGCTCGGTCTTGAAAGGGAGCAATTTGCCATCGTAGACATACCCGCCTTTCGCAAGCGTCAACTTGTAAGAGGTCTCGCCAATCACCTGGTTGACGGTATTTGTGAAACCGAGATTGTCGTTGAAACAGAAGCGAAGCACAGGCAGCCCGACCTGCGTTGCTCCGTACATGTGGATGTCGGGCCCTTCCAGTTGTGCCTCGTAGTACGTAAGCGAACTCGGGGCCCATGGCAGGTGTGGGTTGGCGAGCAGCAGCGTGTGCCCACTCGCTGACTTCGAGGGTGCGATCGCCCAGGCATTGGAGCCACCCGATATGCCACCTGCGCCGGTGACCCGGGCCTGCGATGCAACGTAGCTGTAGTTGGTAAGCCGTTCCGCATGCGCAATCACGTCTACGCCTGTAATCGGCAACACAACCTTCATCGCCGGATCGATGGCTTCCGGATGCTTTGCGGCATACTCGTTGATGCCCGCCGCGAACGCATCCATATCTTGGCGAAACGCGGGTGTTTGCGCCTTGTACCACTCGGCTCCACGTTCATATACGCTGTTCGTCACGACCCATTTATCGGAGGGAAGGAATTCGGCACCCCAGTACTCGGCCGCCCGCCCGCGGGACTCCCCATACAGGTGGAGGAGAAGATTACCGTGGCTCTGAGCCTGAGCGTAACCAAAACCTCGAAAGACCCCCGCCTCTGTCTTGGCATAAATATGCGGCACGCCATAGGTATCCCATAAAATCTCGCCCCTTGCCGTCGGAGTCTGTGCGTTGACGGCACTGCAACAGAGCATCCACGCTGTGGCAAGAAAAAGAGCGGGTACTTTCATTTGTGCTTGGCTCAATTGATGGCTCCATGAACGAGGGATTCTCATGAGAATACACGCATCGTTGCTCGTCAGCGGAGGAGCAAGAGCTCGGCTTGCAGCTCGATGGAGCGAACTTCACCGACGCTCAAGGGATTGCGAGTATCGCAGAGATCACGGGGACACTACAGAATCGTTGGCGCAGATCTCCCCGCAGGTGGATTGTTCTCCGGGTTCACTAGCGTACCGACGCCGTTGTTCGCGCAGGTCGCGTGCTTCCGGATTCCACCGCAGAAGCTCTCCATCTCACACTCTCCTGCAAAGACAGGACCAGCAGGTAATAAGGGGTGCTGCTGTCGCATAACCTTTGACACAGCCAGGTTGATCGTAGGTGTGCAGCGGGACGGATCGCCACTGAGCCGTCTCCACTGCACAATCGTTCCCGTCCCGGTCGAACGAGACCAGCCTCGCGGCTCAGTAACGAAACTGTAGGGCATCGGTGACATCTTCATGCATGGATAGCTTAGTTTGGCACCTCACCTCTTCAAGGCAGCGTTTGCCGGGTTACGGCGCTGGCGAAGGGGGCAGTCACTCGCGACAGCCCCCTTCACCTCAGTTGGTGGTCGGCATTATGCCACCATCAACGCGTAAGTTGGCACCGGTGATGAAGTCTGCAAGAGGGCTTGACAGATAAGCCACCATGTTCGCGATATCCAGCGGGGACCCGATTCTTCCCACGGGCAGCCGGGTCTGCTGTACATAGAACCGCTCAAACGTTTCAAAGTCGTAATCCTGCCCCTGTGAGTTCATCATTTCCCGGGCTCCAGCCTCCATGCCTGGTGTTCGGATTGGACCTGGGCTGACCGTATTAGCGGTCACTCCCGTTCCGCCGAGCTCCTTCGCCAAGGAAACGGCCTGTGCGATATTGGCGGCCTTGGTTGTGCCGTAGTTTGCAACAGGCGGACCCGGCATCGGACCAAGGAAACTGCCGAGCATAACTACCCGGCCCCACTTCCGTTCCACCATGGGTGGAACAAGCTGGGTGACCAGCCGTACGACGGAAGCTACATTTGCGTTATACAGATCGAGCCACTCAGCCGCCGTCGAGAGTAGCCATGGCTTCATGGGAAAAGCTCCTGCATTGTTGACAAGAATATCGATACCGCCGAAGGCAGAGAAAGTGTTCTTCACAACCTCGGCCGTCTCCTCATCGCTTCCAAGATCGCCGGTCGCCACCACGGCTTTTCCGCCTGCCGTTGTAATCTCCTGCACGACCCGGTCTGCCTCGGTCTTCCGCCTGCCGTGAACCACAACCTGGACACCCTCTGCGGCGAGCGTCTTTGCGATCTGTTCGCCAATGCCGCTTGTGCTTCCGGTAACCAGAGCACGCTTCCCATCCAGCTGAAGATTCATTCGCATCTCCTTTTCATAATGACTGCTACAGAAAGTATGAGCGGGTTGCACCCTGCGGTCAAGAGATTCATAATGATTCTTATGAAAATGTCCTCTCGGCCTGCAGCAAAGCGTCTTGGGCGACCACTTTCGTTTGATCGTGAAAAGGCGCTGCATGCTGCGACTCTGCAATTCTGGCGGACGGGTTACGAGACGACAAGCGTCGCGGACCTCATCCATGCCATGGGCATCACGGCCCCAAGCCTATACGCCGCTTTCGGAGATAAGGAATCTCTCTTTCTGGAGTGTCTGGAGAAGTACGCCGATGCAGGCCCGAAGAGTACTCCCGAGCTGATTGCGGACGCCCCTTCGGCCCGGCAGGCCGCGCAGCATCTCCTTGAAGCATCGGCGCGATGGTTCACCCAGAAGGACGCCCCCAGTGGGTGTCTGGTGGCAAGCGCCGCGTCCAGCGGGTCAAGTCATTCGCAGCGGGTGCGAGTCGCTCTCAAGAAGGTCCGTGAGGCGAACCGGAAGGCGCTGCAAAAGAGGGCAGAGCGAGACGTGCGGGAAGGACGATTGCCCAGGACGGGAAACCCGCAAGCTCTCGCGTCCCTGACAATGGCCGTGATTCAAGGCATGTCGACCTTGGCAAGGGACGGGGCTGGTCGGAAGACTTTGCTTGATCTCGCAAAAGCTGCAATGACCGCGTGGCCCATGGCTGACTCTCCACAAACGCTCTCACTGCATCAACGTCCAACGGCTAACTTGATCGCCAGGGCGACCAGCAGGACGGCGAAGCCTTTGCGCAGCACCCCGTCGGACAAGTGCTGTGCCCAGAGACCACCGAACCACCCTCCGACAGCGAAGCCGACTGCGATGAACAACGCGAGCTTTAGATCCACGTGCCCGGCTTTGAGGTAGGTCCAGAACGCGAAGATGCCGATGGGCAGTAGCAGCGTCGCGACGGACGTACCCTGTGCGGTCTTCTGGGACATGCCGTAAAAGAAGATCAGGGCGGGAATCAGAAACGCCCCTCCCCCAATCCCGATCAAGCCGGAGACAATGCCTATAACCACTCCCAGAAGCAGACCACCGCCGATGGCGAGCGGAGTCATGCGCTCGCCTTCTCCGGATCGTTCCACGGCATGCGGCCAAGCAGGGAGGCCATCATGCAGGTATCGCTTACCCCCGCATACACGAGGCCCGCACCGACCAGACCCGCGCCAAGGAAGAACTTCCTCGATGTAAGCAGGCCAAGCCCGCAGAACGTCACCACCAGAGCACCCGCCGTGACACGCACCTGGCGCTCCATGGACCAGGGCTTGCTCGCGGCAACGGTGAGCGGCTTGGCGCCGTTGGCCCACGCCTGCACTCCACCGTCGAGAACCTTGAGCGAAGTAAAATCCTTGCGAGCCAAGCTCTGCCGCGCATCTTCCGCACGACGTCCACTGCGGCAGATGAGGACCAGCGGCGCGGAACGATCCCAGCTTTCACTGGCCTTGTCCAGCGTTCCAAGCGGAACGAGTTCCGAACCCTCGATATGCCCCCCGGCAAACTCAGGGTATTCCCGAACGTCGATCAAGCGAGCTTCCATGTGTACCTCCATCCTGCTCACCAACTGTATGCCTCGATAGTGATAGATTCAAGTCATGGCAACACAGGCGATGACTGAGAAGATGCTCGACCTGGTGGCGCGGCGGTTCCGAACGCTGGGAGAGCCGTCCCGCCTGCGCATCCTGCAGGAGCTCGAGGCAGGCGAGAAATCGGTCGGCGAGCTGGTTGCGGCGCTCGATGGGAACCAGCCCAAAATTTCCAAACATCTGCAGATACTTTCCGATGCTGGACTGATCGGCCGAAGGCGGGAAGGCACGTCCATTTTTATGCCATTAGTGACCCGATGGTCTTCAAGCTAGGCGCACTGGTGTGCAACAGCGAAGCCAAGAAGAGCCGCCGCGAGTTCGAAGAAGTGGCGGGAAAGCGAGGACAGGCAAAACGATGAAGATCGAGCAATTTCAGTTCCGAGGCCTGACCTCGTTCTAGTGATCCTCTCGTACCGGGTCATAATCCCGAGCGCCTGAGCTTTTGTCTTTCGATAAGACAAGAGACGGCCGAAGCCACGCGCGCTCTTTGGTGGAGAGTCCCTTCTTAGGGTCGCTTGGCCGTTCCGACCTGCTGGGTGACCAAGCGAAGCAGGCGCTGGCACACGAACTATACCGCCGCTTGTATCGGCACATCGCTTCATCGCCCGATGGCGTGCGAGTCTATCCAGGTCGCTGCGCACTTCGCTCTGCGGGGCGAGCCCGAGTAAACGGGCCGAACGACGCTGGGCTATGAACGTCTGAGTCAGCCTGAACTACAACTGGAAGACTAAGGAGGTTTGTGCCTGAGATGCTGGCGGGTATTCCGTCCATGTCTTCGTACTCCCGTTTCGTTTCGTGTGGGACTGCTCGCCTGTCAAAATCCGCGGCAAATTCGTCTGACGCCGATCGCCGACATGCAGTAAGGTGTTTAGGAGCGACATTCTACCTCGGCAAGTACGAGCGGACGGGCACCACAGGAAGCGAGCGGGAGCATGACTCCGGAGACCGGCCGTAGGTTCGGGCCATACGAGATTCAGGCGAAGCTGGGGGGCGGCGGCATGGGCCACGTTTTCCGGGCGTGGGACGCGCGTCTGCATCGCGAAGTCGCCGTCAAGCTGTTGCACAATGAATACTCGATGCCGGGCATGCGCGAACGGTTCCTGCGGGAGGCGCGGGCGGCTTCGGCGCTGAACCATCCAAATATCTGCACGGTCTTCGACATCGGCGAGCAGGACGGCGACCCGTACCTGGTCATGGAGCTGCTGGAAGGCGAGACCCTGAAGGACCGTATTCAGCGCAGCACAATTCAGCCGGAGGAACTCATCTGCGTGGCGCGCGAGGTCGCCGAGGCGCTGTCGGCCGCGCATGCCAAGGGAATCATACACCGGGACATCAAGCCTGCGAACATCTTCCTGGTCGGTAAGGCGAACGGCAAGACGCAGAGCAAAGTACTGGATTTTGGGCTGGCCAAGGTGGAGCCGGGCACGCATGGGCATCGCGGACGCTCCACTGACATAACGACGGTAGGCGCGACCGTGGGGACACTGGCGTATATGTCTCCCGAGCAAGCGCGGGGCGAGGTGCTGGATTCGCGGTCGGACCTATTCTCACTGGGCGTGGTGCTGTACGAGATGGCGACACGGCAGGTGCCGTTTCCGGGGGCGACCAGCGCGCTCGTGTTCGTGAAGCTGCTGAACCAGGCGCCGGAGCCGGTGCGCGACTGGAACGACGCGGTTCCCCGAGAGCTGGAACGCATCATCTCCAAATTGCTGGCGAAGGAGCGCTCGGCCCGGTACCAGACGGCGAACGAGCTGGATGAGGCGCTGGCAAAGCTGTCCGAGCCGAAGGCGGGCGGGTGGTTGCGTAAGGCGGTGGCGACAGTGCCGCTGGTACGTGCTCCGGACCCGGTGGCGCGAGAGCGGAGAAGCTCGCGAAGACGTTCCGGCTCGGACTCGCAAATGGAGCCCGCGGGGAGCGGAATGGGCATGACGTCGATGCCTGCGGTGCCCAGAACGGCCTCCGAGCAGGCGCAGGTCTTGCGTCCGGTGGCGCGTCTTCCTCGAGATGAAAGCGGGCTGGCAAACGGTGTGCTGGTCACTCCACAAGCATCTTCCGGACGCATGCCGCAGCCAGTGGAGCACGCCGAGTTGCGCGCGGGGGAGCCGGCGATCGACGACGAACAGAGCCGGCAATTCATCCCGTACGGAAGTAGGGGAGGTGCCGCGGGGCAAGGGGTGGCGGTCAAGGTTGAGCCGTTGAAGCCGGTCTCGGCTGCCTCCGGCAGAAGCTCCGTGCAGACGGCAACCGAGGCCGCGGGCGCGGTTTTGCCGGTCCTGCTGGATCCTCCAGCGGCCGGCCGGGCAGTTCCCACGACACCGGCTGCCGAAGCGAACCGGGCCGGAGCTGCCGAGGCCGACGGAGAGGGCGCGGGAAGGCCTGCGGAGGCCAGGTTACGGCGGCATCCTTTGCTGCTCTGGGGGCTGGTGGCGCTGGTAGTGATGGTACTTCTGCTGGTCTATATGCTGGTGCGACGCGGGACGGCGTCCCCGCTGGCGGCCTCCGACCTGGTGGTGATAACCACGGTGGAGAACCGGACGGGGAACAAGTCGCTGGACGGCAGTGTGGCGGAAGCGCTGGAGATCGACCTCGCGCAATCCCCCCGACTGAAGCTTGCGACCCCTGACGCCTACTTTACCGCGCTGCGGCTTGCGGGCGGCGGCCCGGGGGAGCTTTCTGAAACGCGCAAGGCGCTGGCCGCGGCCAGGCGGATGAATGCCCAGGCATACCTGAGCGGGTCCGTGCAGGGTGCGACGCCGCCGTACACCCTGCATGTGGACCTGCGCAGCGCGTCCAGCGAGGAGGTGCTGGCGAGCGTGGAAGAGCATGCGGCGAGCTTGCAGGAGCTGCCCGGGGCCATTGACCGGCTGTCGGACGGCATCCGCGCAAGCGTTGGGGAGCGAGCGGAGTCGATCAACGAAACGCATATCCCGCTGACACACGAGGCGACCGGCAACCTGGAAGCGTTGCGCATTCTGGCGCAGGGTATCGAGGAGCAGGCGACCGGGCGCACAGAGGAGGCGCTTCACTCGTTTCAGGAATCGGCCGAGCTCGACCCGCATTGTCCGCAGACGCAGCTTCGGCTGGTGACGCTGTATCGCAAGCTGCATGCGGAGGTGGCCGCGGCGGATTCTGCGCGGCTTGCGCTGGCGGGCTCGGATGGCGCGAGCGACCGAGTGAAGGGACTTGCGCAGTACGAGTATGAGGTGAACGCGAGCGGAGACCTAAACCGCGCCACCTCGATTATCCGGCGGCTGCTGGCCGGGTTCCCGCACGACTCATTGGCGCTGGCAGATCTGGCCCTTGTGCTTCGGCTGCAGGGACACCTGCCGGAGGCGCTGCAGGCCGCACAGCAATCCTATGCGGAGGACGCATTTCAGCTGGAAGGATACCTGCAGGCCGAGGCCGCGCTGATTGGGCTGGACCGCGACGAAGCGGCGCTAAAGATGGAAGAGCAGGTGGAACGGCTGGGGCTGGCACGGGTGCGCGGAAGCCTGATCGGTGCATATCTGCAGGGGCGGGACGATCTGGCGGGTCAGGATGGATCGGCGAAGCCGGGCATCCACTCCGACTGGAGCTACGGGCTTTATCTGGACAACGCTGGAAAGCTGGAGAATGGGCTTGCGCTTTGGCGAGCGAACGCGGCGACTGCCCGGGTGACCACTGGGCTCCGGTCCGAATCGTCGTTTCTGCTTGCGCAGGGGGCGTTGGACCACGCGCTGATCGGCGATTGCACCAACGCGCTGTTGTTGCTGCATGAGGCGGATGCAGAGCCTCGCGGATTGACGGCCCTGTTCAACACGGGCATGGCGAGCGCGCTGTGCGGACAGGCCCGGGAGGCTAACCAGACGATGACGACCATCGCGACGCAGTTTCCGCAAAGCACGGCTTGGAACGATTACCTGCAGGCCGACCTGCGCGCTGCGGTTGCGCTTGCGGGCAACGACCCGGCGTCGGCGCTGGGATTCTTGCAGGCGATCCGGCAGTTTGACCTGATCTCGCTGACGCCGCTGTTGCGTGGACGCGCGCATTTGGCGCTCGAGCAGCTTCAGATCGGCATTGTGGACTTTCAGACGGTGCTCTCACATCGGGGAACGGCGTTCGTGACCGGAACTGATGCATACCCGGTGGCGGAGATCGGGGTGGCGCGGGCCTTCGCCGATACGGGCGACCTGGGCAACAGCGCGGAGGCATACCGGCGCTTCCTGATGTTGTGGAAAGACGGCGACCCCAAGCAGCCTCTGCTGGTTGAGGCACGTGCGCATTCAACACCGGGAGGAACGGCCGTTCCTTAGAGGACAACGCAAGCATCGACGAAGCGAGTAGACAAGTGGTCTCACACTACAACGTGCATCCTGGGCGCGGATCCTGTCCGCAAGCCCCTTGTCGCGTTTGATGGCTTCAATGAATGGGGACGCGGTCTGGAGGCTTCCAAGCTACTCCTTCACGTACACGCATTTCGCCATGATGGCGGCGTGCAGGCGATCTTGGTGCTCCACGGGAAAGTCGTAGATTTCGTGGTCACGATAAATATTGATGGTCTTCGTGGTGGAGTCCAGGACGACCTCGCAGTGACGGCAGACCGCAATGTGATGCTGCACTTCGAGCAAGAGTTCGGGCTTGACGCGTCCGTCGAAGTAGTCGGTTAGTTTGGCGAGGAAATCGGTGCAGGTCATGCTGGCTGGCCCTCGTGCTCTTTACTGGAAGCTAGGTAAGCCGAGGGCGCTGCGCCCTGCTTGAAGTAGCGGCTGAGCCGCTCGCGAAGCTGCAGACGTGCGCGCAGCAGGCGGGATTTGACTGCGGGCACGCTCAGTCCAAGTGCTTCGGCGGTCTCCTCGGTAGATAGGTTTTCCACGTCGCGCAGGGTAAATACGGTGCGGAAGCCGGGAGGCAGGCCTTGGATTGTCTTACGCAGGATCTGCGACAGTTCGCCCTGTCCGTAGAGTTGCTCGGGGTTCGGGCGCCATTCGGCGAAGTCGCGGGGGATTGAACCCTCCTCGGTGTGGACGTCCTCATCCATGGAGACAGTCTTCGAGGTCTTGCGCTTACGCAGACGCATCAGGCTTTCGTTGACCGCAATGCGCACCAGCCAGGTGGAGAACTTGCTATTTCCCTGGAACTGATTCAGCTTCTGATATGCCTTGAAGAAGACGTCCTGCGTGATGTCCTCGGCATCTTCACGGTTTTGGGTGATGTGCTGTGCGACCCGGAAGATCTGGCGCTCATACTGGCGCACGAGTTTGTCGAAGGCGGCGGTATCTCCTTCGCGAGCGCGCTCGACCAGAGCGACGTCTGGGTGAATCTCCACGGGTGGCTGCTCAACTGCGTTTTCAGTCCCTGCCATAGCTACAGGGTACGGCAAATGTGCTTCTGCGGGAATTGGTAGCGGCTCCATCTGACAGATTGGATGCGCGCCGGCGCGTGAAGGCTCAGGGTGTCTCGGCGTCCTGAGAATTTGACGGCGTGAATGCACCGTCCGTGTCTTTTGCCGGCCGCTGGAGTCCATCCATTGCGGCAGGATGCAGGAGCGTGCCTGTTTAGGTTCCCTGCCGGGACGCGAGCGAATGTTTCGCGTTCCTGTGCGGTCCGCAGGCGCTAAAGTGAACAAAGATGAAGACGGAAGCTTCCATGATCGAACGTCTCATTCGGACCGGGTGCGTGAGCCTGATGTGTGCGGCCCCGCTGGGCGTGATGCCGGCGTTTGCCGCGACGACGCATCACCCGGTCAAGCCGGTGAAGGTGCATGCGGCTCCGGCTCGCGGCAAGGCTGCCAGGCCGGTTAGAGCAAAGGCTGCGGCCAGGGCGCAAGGAACTCCGGCGCATGCCGGAAAGGCCGAAACCGAAAAAAGCATCGCCGCGGCTGCGCAGACGGCGCACCTGAACAGCGCATTTATCGCATCCGCGCAGCTTCGTCCCATGGCCCAGCAGCTTGCTTCGACGCGGTCGGCGGCCAGCTACGCCGGGGTAGAAGCGTATGCGTCCGGCCACCCGGGTGCCGGCGCGTACGCGGCTTCTTTGGCGCTTGGGCATGCCTATTCGCTTGACCACCGGTACCCGGAGGCGGCGGCCGCGTATCGCGGAGCGGCGGACCCGGCCGACCCGCTGGCCGATTACGCCGACTACCTGGGCGCACAAGCGTTGTTGCAGAGCAACCGCGGGCCGGATGCGCTCGCTTTGCTGGATCATTTCAGCGACCGCCACCCGGGAAGCATCTTTGCGGTCAGCGCTCCGGTGCTCTTGGCCGGCGCCTATGTACAGTTGGGTGACTCGCGCGCTGCGGTGCAAACACTGGAACCGATCGCGGGCACATCAGACGGAGACCGAGTCTCCGTCAAGCTCGCCCTGGCCAAGGCATACCAGGCCGCGGGCGATTCCGGCCGGGCAGCTACGCTCGATAAGGCGATCTTTACCACGGCACCGTTGAGCCCGGAGGCGGTACAGGCTCGCGCGCAGTTGGCGTCCATGGGGCAGGCCCCCACCGCGGCCGAGCGCAAGGTACACGCGGACCAGTTATTCAATGCCAAGCGCTACAGCGAGGCTTACAACGAATACGAAGCTGTCCGCAACGACGCGAGCCTGAGCCAGGAGGACCGGGATGCGCTCGAGATCTACTCTGCTGTGTGCCAGCTGAAGCTGAAGCACCTGAGCCGGCACGATGTGGACAAGCTCCCCGCGACGACCGACGACACCGCTGCGCTGAAGCAATACCTGTACGCGGAGATTTCACGAAACGAGAAGGACCGGGCAGGCCATGACGCAGTGATCAATGACATGGTGGCCCGTTTTCCGCAGAGCCGCTGGACCGAGGAGGCGCTTTACTCCGGCGGTAACATGTACCTGCTGACCCATGACGCGCCGCAGGCGATCTACCACTACAACCTTCTGGTGCAGCATTTTCCGACCAGCATCTATGCGCCTTCCGCGCACTGGCGTGCCGCATGGATGAACTACCGCCTGCGCAAATACGACGAGGCGGCGCGCCTGATGGATGAGCAGGTGGTCCGCTACGGTGCCGGCATCGAGGCGCCAAGCGCACTTTACTGGCGGGGACGGATTTACGAAGAGCATGCACGCGACTTCGCGCAGGCGGCCAACTACTACCGGACACTCTCCGCGGATTACCCGAACTTCTACTACGGAATCCTGGCCCGGCAGCGACTTGCCGTGCTCGGCCATCAACCGGAAGCCGCGCCCTCTGCCACGCTCGCGTCCGCTCGCAAGCCGGCCGTGCCGAATCTGGCCGCGGCCGTGCCGGAGAACGATCCGCACTTTATCAAGGCCAAGCTGCTGGCCAACGCGGCGCTCAACGAGTATATCGGCCCGGAGATCCAGGCCAGCCCCGGTTCTGCGCAGTGGGGAGCACTGGCGCAGGCGGAGATCTACTCCTCCTTCGGCGAGACGACGCGAGCGCTGCAGGCCATCAAGCGATCGGGAATCTCGTTTTTCGCGCTGCCCATCCAGGACATCCCCGGAGACTACTGGAGGCTGATGTTCCCCCAGCCGTACTGGAACGACCTGGTCACGGATTCGCAGCGCAACGGGCTCGACCCTTACCTGGTCGCATCGTTGATCCGGCAGGAATCGGAGTTCAACGCGGGTGCCGTAAGCCCGGCGCACGCCTATGGGCTCATGCAACTGCTTGCTTCGGTCGGCAAGGAGAACGCGCGCAAGGAAGGGATAAAGGGCTTCGAGACCTCCGAATTGTTGAATCCGTCGATCAACCTGGCGCTCGGCACGCGAAACCTGAAAGGTGTGCTCGACCGGTTCGGTGGCCAGCCGGAATACGCGCTGGCTGCCTACAACGCGGGCGATGTGCCGATCCGGCAATGGCTGGGCTCGGGCGACTACCAGGACCTGCCGGAGTTCGTCGAGTCGATCCCGTACTCCGAGACGCGCGAATACGTGCAGGCAATTCTGCGAAATCGCGAGCTGTACCGAGCCCTGTACGGTGGGCACTGAGGCTAGAATGCATAGGAGCGCCCGAGTGGTGAAATCGGCAGACACAGCGGACTTAAAATCCGTCGCCCTTTAGGGAATGGGGGTTCAAGTCCCCCCTCGGGCACCAACATCGTTTGGCAGGCAAGGGTGGAGAAGAGTGGTGGACGCGGAAGGAATCGAACCTTCAACCAGTCGATTAAGAGTCGAATGCTCTGCCAATTGAGCTACGCGTCCGGGTGTACCGTAGAAGAGAACAGCCAGGTCTTGGAGGCGACGCGCGCTGCGTAGCAACGGGTTCTGCTCTCCACGACACAAGCTGATCTTACCATAAATATGCCGGGGAGCCAGGCCGGTTAGACGAAATCGACCTTGGCTTCGATCGGGATGATGCCGCGCTCGAAGCCCAAGGCGAGGATGCGGCGCACGGCTTCACGGCCGTCGTCGCCCATATCAAGGGTGCGATCGTTGACGTACATGCCGACGTAGCGGCCGGCGAGCGTGGGGTCGAGGTCGCGGGCAAACTGCATGGCGTAGCTGAGGGCTTCTTCTCGATGTTCAAGGCCATGCTGGATGGAGCCGCGGACAGCTTCAGCGACACGGGGCAGAAGTTCCGGGCCGAGCGCGCGGCGTATGGCGTTGCCGCCGAGCGGAAGGGGAAGCCCGGTTTCGGCGCGCCACCATTGTCCCAGGTCGAGCAGCTTGACCAGCCCGTCCTGCGCGTAGGTGAGTTGGCCTTCGTGGATCAGAAGACCGGCGTCAAACTCGCCCGCAACGACCGCCGGGATAATGCGTTCGAAGTCGCAGACCACGGTTTCAATCTCCGGGCAGTAGAGCTTCAATGTCAGAAAGGCGGTGGTCAGGGTGCCGGGAATTGCGACGCGCAGCCTAGGAATCTCGGCGGTCGAGAACTTGCGGGTCGCCACCAGCATAGGGCCGTAGCCTTCGCCAAAGGACGAGCCGGTGTTCATCAGCGCGTAGCCTTGCTGCATGTAGGCGTAGGCATGGAAGCTGACGGCGGTGACGTCATAAGGGGCGGACGCGATGGCGAGATGGTTCAGGCCTTCGATGTCCTTGAGGGTGTGAGTAAAGCGCAGGCCGGGCATGCGGATTTTTCCGGTGGCGAGGCCGTAGAACATAAAGGCGTCGTCGGAGTCCGGGCTGTGAGCGACCTGAATTTCGCGTACGGAGGATGGGGCCGGCGGGAGAATTTCGGTGACCTGGGATGAAGAGGACATGGATGAAACGGCTTCCTTCTGCATGCTTCTGATGCGGCTCGATCGGAGAGTTACTCCTGGGCAGCTGGCTTGCGGGTCAGGGTGGAAAAGATGCCGGCTGCGAAGACAACCTTGAGGCACTCGCCGGGAAGAAACGGGAAGAGGCCCATAAGCAGGGCGGTGTGGGAAGAAAGGTGCGCGAAGTGCGCGAGCCAGAGGATGCCCGCAAGCAGAACCAGCGCCGTGGCCACCGTGCTCGCGATGAGTCCTGCGGTGAAGCGGCTGCGGACGGAACGGAGCCGCTGGGCGAGGCCGCCGGCGAGCGCGGCCGCGAGGGGATAGGCGAACAGGTATCCCGCGGTGGGCCCGAACAACTGGGCCAATCCGCTGAGAGGGCCCGGGTTGAAGACCGGCAGGCCACTTGCCCCTTCGGCAAGATAGAGGACCAGCGAGACCAATCCAAGCCGCGGACCAAGCACAAGGCCCACCAGAACCACCGCGAAGTTGCCCAGCGTCAGCGGAACCGGGGTAAACAGGAGGGGAAGAGAAACGTGCGCGCACAGCGCCACGAACAGCGAAGCCGAAACGGCGAGTACGGTCTTGCCGGCAAAAGTATCCTCCAGCCCGGTAAAGAGGTGGAGCGTACCGAGATGACTTTGGCTGGCTTGCATAGAATCCTTTCGGCGGAGCTGCCGGGCGGGTTTACCGGCCGGCAATCCGGCCACCCCGAGCTCGTATCGCCTGACCCAAGAATAGCAAACGGCGAGCAAAGGGAGTTCCGGTTGGGCAACTTCCTGTTCGTGCGAGAAACGACCGTTCCCAAGTTGGTTCTGCGCGGGCTGCTCAAAGCGATTTAGGCTTGACGACCGTCCGGGTTTGCCGGTGTACTAAAGCCATGTCTTCCACCAGGATCTCCGGCCCGTCTCACGGGCGTCTTCGCGTATCGCGGCTCAGGGTCTGGAAAGCGAACGTGTACGGCCAGCGCCGACGCGTTGCGACGGTCGCCGCGGCCGTGGTGGTGGTGGGCCTGGCGTATGGGGTTGTGTTCGGCCACAACGGGTTGACGGTCTATGGCAAGAAACGGACGGAAACGCGAGAGCTCGACCGCGAGCTGAAAAGCCTGGTAAAAGAGAACGACGCGCTGGCCGGGCATGTGGAACGGCTGCAGAGCGATCCGGATGCGATCGAGCACCAGGCCCGCGAAGAGCTGCATTACACGCGGCCGGGCGAGGTGATCGTGACGCTGCCACCGGACCGGCCCAACAGGGTTGGCGCGGAAGGTCACTAAGCAGGGGCAGTCCGCCCTGCAGCCATGCAGTGCAGAGGAAGCTGAGGAGCCGTCGGTGCCCATCGACCTGCTGGACCGAACGCCGCCACCGGCAGACCACCGGATTCACTACGGTCCGGGGCCGCTGCAGTTCGGTGACCTGCGCCTGCCTGTGCTTGCGCCGGGTAAACGTGCGCCGACCGTGATGTTCCTCCACGGTGGCTGGTGGAAGTCGCTCTATGGGCTGGAGTACGGAGGACACCTTTGCGCGGCGCTGAAGAGTCGCGGCATCGCTTCATGGTCGATTGAATACCGGCGCGTGGGCGATGACGGCGGAGGCTTCCCCGGGACGTTTCAGGATGTGGCCGCGGGGTATGACCACCTTACTGCCCTGGCAAGGCAATATCCGCTGAACCTGGGACGGCTGGTGCTGCTTGGGCATTCGGCCGGCGGACAGCTGGCGTTCTGGTTGGCCGGACGCCCGCATATACCGCCCGCGAGTCCGATCGCGAAGCCGGCGCCGGCACTCGCGATGCATGGCCTCATCGGGCTGGCCGGGGCGGTGGACCTGCGGCTGACCATCGAACTGGCCGGCTGGTTCACCTTTGCGCATGACAGGGATGAAGTGATCGCCTTCCTGGGCGGCTCGCCGGCGGAGGTTCCGGATCGCTACCGGGCAGGAAATCCCGGGGAACTGCTTCCGCTGAACGTGCCGCAGATATTGATCCAAGGCACCGACGACGACCAGATTCCGCTGCAATTGCCGCAGCGCTGGGCCGAGCGGGGACGGCGCATGGGCGAGCATGTCGCAGTCGAAATAATCCCGGGGGCGGATCACTTCGACATCGTCGACCCGCAGAGCAACGCGTGGCCGCAGGTGCAGGCGGCAATCGAGCGCATGCTGCTGTAGCCGGGAGCACGGTGCTGAGGTTATCCCCACGCAGCCGAAGCGGTTTCAGCTGTGACGATTTCTTCGGCTTCCGCCTGAACCGACAGCTTAGCCGTCCATCTCCGCAAGGATGGCGGACGTTGCTGCCGCTGGATCGGGAGATTGGGTCACGGGCCGGCCTACTACCAGCATGGACGCTCCGGATGCGAGGGCCTGGGCTGGGGTGGCAATGCGTCGCTGGTCATACACAGGAGACTGAGTTGGGCGAATCCCGGGCACGACCAGAAGAGCTTCATCGCCGAGCTCGCTACGAAGCATCGCGGTCTCCGCGGCGGAGCAGACCAGGCCGTCGATTCCACAGTTGCCGGCTACCAAGGCAAGACGCCGGACCTGCCCGGCTGCATCGCCCGTTACACCGGTGGCGTGGAGTTGCTGATCGTCCAGGCTGGTGAGTACGGTGACGGCTAAAAGGCGCATGCTGGGAGTAAGGGCGGCGGCCTTTTGCGCGGCCAGCAGCATGGCCGGTCCGCCGGCGGCGTGTACGGTAAGCAGGGAAGCCCCCAGGCCCGCGACCGAGCGGACTGCCTCGGCGACGGTGTTGGGAATGTCATGCAGCTTGAGGTCGAGAAAGACGTCGAAGCCGCGGTCGCGTAAGGTGCGCACAATGGAAGGACCCTCCGCGAGAAAAAGGGCCAGGCCGACCTTGAACCAGCGGCATTGGCCCTCTAAACGCTCGACCAGCGGAAGCGCGAAATCGGCAGAGGGAAAATCTAGGGCAACGATCAGCCGATCGGCAGCCTTCATAGACTCCTCCGGAGACTTACTGAAGATCGGAAAAAGGGGTGCGACTGGTCATCTTCTCCGCTATTCGGGCGGCAATGGTCGCGGCGATCAGCGGGTCGCTGGGATTCAGCGCTTCGAGCTGGACCTGGCCCACGCCGCCGATGCCGACCGCATGCGCGGCTGCGTAGGAGAGATCGACGACGCGGGTGGGGGACATGGGGCCGCGATCGGTCACCCGAACCAGCACCGAACGCCGATTGACCAGGTTGGTGACGCGTAGCCAGCTTCCCAGCGGCAGCGTGCGGTGCGCGCAGGTCATGGCGTTCATGTCGAACCGTTCGCCAGAGGCGGTCTTATGTCCCTGGACGGCACGTCCGTACCAGGAGGCCTCTCCGACCTGCAGCCAGTGCCGTACCTTTGTAGCCGCCTCGGCAATCCGGGCCTGGGGAGGTCGAGCACCGGCAGATGCGGTACAGGCAAGGGCGGCCAGCAGAGCCGTGATACGGACGGCATGCCGAGGACGCTGAAGCATGAGTCCACACGCGGGCCGGTGAGGCCGGGTCGATACTGATCTCAAACATGCTTTCATTGTCCGTGGATAACGCTCACTAAGTCAAACATTCCACAGTACTTAGAAGCAACTCTCAAGTTGCGCGAACAGCTTGGCTGTGGTAATGAGAGAATGCTTCGCGCACTGGCATCGAGGGGAGAAGGAGGGCGATCTACGCCGAAGTTGGCTGGTCACCAGAGTCGCGGCCACCCTTTTCTTCCGTTTGTGTCACTCTTTTGCAGCGGAGATTTATTTCGAATACCGTTCCGAAAGCCATGAAAACCGTTCTGACCATTGCCGGATTCGATCCCTCATCCGGAGCAGGCGTGACCGCCGACCTTGCTGTAATGGCCGCCCACGACCTGTTCGGGACCTCCTGCATCACTGCGTTGACCGTGCAATCGACGCGCGGCGTAAACTCCTGGCGGGCAATCGGTGCTGCGTGGGTGAGCGAAACGCTTGCCTGTCTAACTGCCGATCTCCCCCCGGCGGGCGTCAAAGTGGGCATGCTGGCCGACGAAAGCACCGTCCTAGCCGTGGCGGACTTCCTGCAAGGCTTGCCGGCATCTGTCACGGTGGTGCTCGATCCCGTCCTGCGCTCCAGCTCGGGAACGGATCTGCTGGAGCCGGCAGCGCTGAACGCCATTCGGGCTTTGCTGCTTCCGCGCGTGGCATGGGTGACGCCCAACATGGCGGAACTGGCGCTGTTGAGCGGGATGCCGGTCGAGACCCCCGCGGAGATGCAGGCCGGTGCGCTTGCGCTGGTAAGGCGCTACCCCGGGCTTTCGGTGGTCGCGACCGGCGGGCATCTAGGTCGACCGGATGACCTGCTGGTCGATCCAACGGCCACTCCGGTCTGGCTGGCCGGGGAGCGGGTCGACACGCGGTCGACCCACGGGACGGGATGTGCGTTCTCGACCGCACTGCTGTGCGGTCTGGTTCATAGCCTGCCCGAGGTGGAGGCCGTGAGCCAAGCGAAGCAGTATGTGCGGCAGGCGCTCCTGCAGGCCGAGCCGCGGGGCGGAGGACGAGGTCCAATGGAGCTGTTCTGGAGGTGGCGGACGCCGGCGGACTAAAGGTCGCCGGCTGTCCGGGATTGCGACAGGCTTAAGCCGGCCAGGTGCCCGCCGATACCAGGGCTGAGGAGATGTTCATGCCAACAGCAGCATTGCCGGGAAGCTACCATGCAGCGGAAACGGGCACGCGCGAGGAGGCGGAAGTGGAATCCGCGCCCCGATCAAGCAATGGATGCGTTCGGCGGCGAGGGTCGCTGCAGCAGGGATTTGCGCTGGAAACGCTGGGCCATGCCGTGGAATACCTGGTGGACTCGCGTTTGTTTGCTCAGAACGACGCCGATGCGCAGAGCGACCAGGAGGCGATCCAGCTGCTCATGCGCATGAGCCGGGCAGTCTTTTCCGAATGCCCAGAGCTGCTTCCGTTGCGGCACCGGCTTGGCCGCTGGATTGCAGGAAGCTGGCAGGGCCGCTGCAGCGGCGAGGCGAGCGGCGCAAAGCCGGGCAGGCACTGATATGCTGCTGGGATGGCGTTGCTGATTGTGGTCAATGGGGAGTCGCGCAGTCTGCCCGGACTCGACGCTCCGGTGGGACTGGGCTCGGTCATTGCCGCGCTGGGCCTAATCGGGGACCGGGTGGCAGTGGAGCGGAACGGAGCGATCGCTCCGCGGGCCGGGTGGCGCGAGGTGATGGTTGAGCATGGGGACCGACTGGAGATCGTACATTTTGTGGGAGGCGGAAGTCAGTAAGAGCGACCTAGACTCGTCAGGAATGCGTTAGCGCTCTCCTACATTGCGATGGAGGATGAATTACTTAGACAAGGATGCCGCTTGCGTAAACGCCTCTCCTTCTCATGCGTTTTGCCTCCTATCGGCTTTCGGTCGCGCTTCGACCCATTGCGTTGAATCCTTCTTTTCATCCGGCAGAACGACGCAGACCCTGGAACAGGTGCGCTGTACTAACGGAGCGCGCATAGGCGTTTATACTCCGCCATGGATATCCGTAGTAAAGACCCATGCCGCATTTTGGGTGGAAATTCAATCCTTGCACTCGCATCGATCCAATGATCCATATCTGCGGTGAAATATGCTCCGTAGTGTTGCGGGTTGACGTAATGGTCATAGTACGCCAGATAACCTCCTGCAACCGGAGTGATGGATGCGCCTTCAGACCATGTTTCCGAAAAAGGAGCGCTTATGTTTCGCCAGGGGCCTTCCATCGTTGTACCTTCCGCAGTCATGAGATGTTTTTCAAGCGGCGTCTTGCGTTCATCCTTGAAGATGAGATGGTAAGGCGCGCCGGTATTTTCGGGCGTAGCAATCAGTGTTGCGTCGATGACGCTGTATCCCGGATCAAAGAAAACCTTTGCTCGAGTGAACTTTGTAAAATCGGGCGTGGTGGTCGACCAGATACGGTGGTTCAGACCGCCATCTCCTGAATCGTCTCCCGCAAACCGTCCGGGAATCGTGGAGGACCAGAAGATAAGCCATCGTTTCTTGCTGGGCTCGTAGTAGATGGCCGGAGCCCATGTGTTCAATGCGCTCGGCTCATCGGCCATTACGGGCAGCTGCCGGTGCGGCGCCCAATGTAGAAGATCACTCGAAGTCGAATATCCGATCGTTCGTCCGTGCCAGCCCCAGGTCCAAACCATCACGATCGAACCGTCGGGAGCACGCTGTATGAATGGATCACGCATTAACTCGCCGGTTTCGGATTGCTTAACTACGGGTTTATCGTCGTTCACGAGCGTCCAGTGGTATCCATCGAGCGATGTTGCAAAGTAAACGCCATCTTCGCCGTTTCCCTTGAAGCCGGCGAACAACCATGCTGCTTTGCTGGTCTCTTGGCCGTAAAGGCGTGTTGTAGAGCCACAGAGTAGGCACGCAACCAAAATCGCTATGCATCGCGGAACATTTTTCATCCACTCTCCCCGACCGGTTTACATATTTTGATGCAGGCAAGTGGTGATCGACCTATTTCGGAACGAAGAAAACGGCGTTTATTGGTTAAGCTTGACGCGTTGAGCCACGAAGCGAATGCATCCTGTTGCATAAACACTTCTCAAAATGATAGCGTCGCGTCTATGTTGCCCAGTTGGGTGCGCAACTTCGGCATATCATCGAACTCTTGGACAGGGCGGTTGCCGAAGAGTAAAGGTGGCAGGACCTGAGCTATCGACCCGGTACAACCCTGTGATGCGAGCGCTGATGACCAGTAGTCCACTCAGCGTGACTGAGCTGACCGTTTAATTTGTAGTCCTACTTTAGTTCTCTGCGGACCACTCCTCAATGCTTTTTGGCGGCTCAAACTACGCCGTGCTAGCGGCCTTAATAGCAATCTGGTGCGCCTCATGATTACGCGTATTAGATATGCATGACGATTAAAGGCTATGGCTAGACTTGACGTTTTACGGAAACTGCCCACTCCCATGACACTAGGTGCACTAAGCGTCGGAGTTGTAATTGCAATACGCTTAGAGCCTGTTAGGGACTTTGTACCTGTTTAGGTTCTTTGCTTAGGTGTTTCTTTGCCGAGCATAGAAGTATGTCCAGGTCTGTTGTTACGGGGTATTCGTCGGATGTGACGTACGAGGAGTGGGAGTTTGTGTTGCCGTATCTTCTGCTGTGCCGCGAGGACAGTCCGCAGCGCAAGCATGATTTGCGCCGGGTGTTCAACGGGGTATGGTACGCGGCACGCACCGGGGGCAGTGGCGCTACCTTCCGCACGAGTACGGCCCGTGGTGGGCTGTCTATCAGCAGATGCGGCGATGGCTGAACGCCGGGGTGTCGAACACCGGCGCTGAGCCTGTGGTTCGAAGGCTGGCCTCGGCCCTTGTGGAGTAGACCACCGCCGCCGTCCTCACGAAACCGGATCAGCAGCCGGCCAACCTGCCTCGCGCTCACCGCCAGCACGATCGCCGCAGAGGCTACCGTGCGCTTACAGCCAGAACTTCCGTCAGAACCTCAATACGCTGTACATCCCGTTCGCTCATCAGCACCCAACCCATAGACATCCGCCTCCAAGGTCATTACCTTAGGAGGGCAATCGGACACTTCTATCGGGCGAACGTAGGACATTTCTATCCGGCGCTAATATGGCGTGTTGGCGCCCGATAGGAATGTCCTAACGCGCGCCGGATAGAAACGTCAGTATACGGAGCGCGTCGTCGTCGTGCGGTGGGAATGTGTGAAATCGTCGATTCTGACGATTGCCAAGGACTGTGGGAAGGGTGGAACGGCTTCATTGTTCCAGGCTTTCCATCAGGCCGTCATTTCCACCGCTTCTGCCGGCGGCGCGCTCGCCTCAACATAGTCGGGTCCGTAGAGTTTGCGTGGGCGCTTCTTGTAACCAAGCTTCTCGCTGTTGGTCTCAACGGTGGGCGCGCGGTGGGTATTCTGCTGCGCCTTTATGGTGCGAAGCACATGGCCGAGCCTCTTGTTCTCGACGATCGCCGTGTGACTTACCCGCTGATCTTTCTGGCTCGCGAGGAATCCTGGCAGGAAAACGTTGCCGGCTTCGATCGTGCTGATGTCGGCGAGGCGTAGCTCCTTCACAAGCCGGTCCTGCAGTGTACGGTTCGCTCGTTCCACGCGACCCTTGGCCTGGCTGGAGTTCGCGCACAGATCTCGATGTTCAGTTCTGCGAGGGCTCGGCCGAACTGCGTCATACCGGAGCCACCCTTCGCATCTGGCTTGTTAACCCGGAACACCGAGTGCTTGTCAGAGTAAAACGCGACCGGGCAACCGTAGGCCTCGAGATACCCTTCAAGCGCCTTGAAGTAGCTGTCGGTGCTTTCGCTGGGCACGAAGCGCAGCTGCATCAGCCGGCTGGTAGCGTCATCGATGAAGACCAGCAACGTGCAGGGCTCGCCGCGCTGCTCGAACCAGCGATGTTCAGACCCGTCGATCTGCACCAGCTCGCCGACGCACTCGCGCCGGAGTCTCGGCTGATGGAATGTTCGTCGCTGCCTGCGTGACAGCCACAGCCCATCGGCCACCATCCACTTGCGCACCGTCTCCCGGCCCACCCGGATCCCGTGCCGCTCGAACAACGCTTCGGTCGCAAGCGTCGGACCGAAGTCACGATAGCTCTGCCTGACCAACTCCAGCGCATAGTCCCGGACACCGGCGCTCAGCTGGTTGTTGGAACTTCGCCCGCGTGCCTGATGGATCAGCGCGCCGCCGCCACCCTCACGGTACCGCACCAGCAACCGGTGCATCTGGCGAACACTGACCGCAAGCACCGCCGCCCCCGACACCACATCCCGCCGACCAGCCACAACCTCGGTCAACACTTCAATCCTCTGCAACTCCCGAGCACTCATCGTCACCAAGCCCATGCCTCTCAGACATTTCAACTTCGCAGAGGAGTGACATTTCTACTTGGGCGCTACAGTGCCGCGATACATAATCTTCATTATCAGACACTAGTCACGCATGAGCGACTGTAATGAGACTCGACCGGAATTCCCGCGAATATTCTCCAACTCTCGGGTTTGAGGAAGACCGGCTTGGAGCGGTCAGTTTGCCTCGCAATCCCGCAAACTGGCCGCGAAGCTGATTGCATGCCCTGTCAGTTTGCCGGTGGAGCGGATGCGACCGGAGCCGCGGACGTGGTTCCGGTCGCACGGATCAGCACCACGGGCTCCTGGTCCTTATTCTCCAGCTTGTTATAAAATCCGCGCAGGTCCGGGTAGTCTGCAGGCAGATACATTGCTTTCGCGATCTCCACGTCGCGGTATAGTGTTACACTGCCCCGGCCCTGCTTATTCGTGGTCGAATAGGCAGCGGAGTTAGCAAGCTTCGAGCTTTCGGGCGCTGGCGCAGACTCGATCGTGAGCGAAGCCGGGTAAGTGATACGCACTGCATCCTGAACGTAGCTGGGGTAATGCATGCTCACCGGCTGCTCGCGTTTCGCGGCGATAAAGGTAGGTTTGTTCTTGGACTGGAACAGCTGTCCGGCAATCAGCAGCCGCTTGCCTGTAGGCGAGCCGATCGCGCCCTTCACCTCGTACGACACCACCAGCGCCTTGTCCGGGTCGGAGAGATTCCTCACGTTGGTCACCCGCACCTCCATTCCGCCAGGCACGTGGTTTTCGAGATCGCTTTTCAAATCAGTATTCAGGCTCGTATCATCTCCGCGGAGCGCCTGCTGACGCCAGTGCAGCGCCGCGTTTCCTTCGTACGTCAGGGTCACCGTACCGGTCGCCTCGCCATGCTCATCGAGCTTCAGATCCGCTACGCGGCTGGTATGCTCTTTCGTCGCGGAACCGGCGGGAATCGAGACCAGCGCCACCCCGTTCTCGTTCTGGCGCAGGCCCGCGGTGTAGGTGTGTTGCCACGCGAGCTGCCCGAATCGGCAATAGCGCTGACCGGGATCGAGCACCTGCTCCTTGCCGTCGATTGCTACGATCGCAAGGTCGTCGTCCAGCTGCGAAAGGCTCAGATAGGCCGGGATGAATGTTCGGCGGCTGCGATCCGCGACGCCCAGCACATAAGCCTTCATCCCGGCAGCCCGCGCCATCGCTACCAGCAGGTCCGCCAGCTGGTCGTCGTTTCCCCGCTTGCGTGCCAGCACGTCGTCGGTGCTGTTGATCTGTTTTAGCCCCTGCGACTTATCCTCCGCGGCAGAATGTTCCCGGGTAAAATCGGTGTTTTCAAACGTCATCACCGCGTCGTACAGTTTCTTGGCTTTTGTTGCCTCAGAGTCCGCCGGTGAAATGATCTGCGCGACAAATGTCTTCACCCCGGAGCCCGGCCCAATGAACTTGTCGCGCGAGCGGGACCACTCCTTGCCGCTCTTTTGCCAGAACTCTTCAGTACTCTTGTACTGTGTATAGTAAAACAGCACTCGATAGCTGGAGCTCGCGGCCGGAGGCATAAATTCTTCGTGCGGCAGCGGTGCCACGTTGCTGACGTCGAGCGAGATCTCACGGCCGCCCGTGTTCAGCCCCTTGGTCACCACCTTTGAACCCTCGGGCAGGATTTGCGTGTAAGCAATCTGGTCCAGCACATCGCCCTGGCTGCTCGCAACCGTTTCGGTCGTGGGTCTCCAGGCATAGTGCGCCCGCCGCATATAAAGGTCCGACTGCACAAACCAGTCTGGTGATTGGAAAAATGCATCGTCGTAATGAATCTTGTAGCGGTACTCCAGGATGCTGCCCACCTCTACTGCGGGCAGCGTGAAGATCTTGCTTTTATATTGATATCCTTCCACCTTGGCGTTCAGCTTCTCATAGGGTTTTCCGGTAAACGCAATCACCGTTCCATCCGGGTGAATGGTACGTCCGCTAATCGAGTCGATCTTGACCCCTTCGCGACCGGCAAAGAACGGAAGCTCCACGTTGGCCTGGTCCTTGCCGCCATCGGTCAGCACCTTCAATCGAACGTAAAAGCTGAACATCCGCAGATGGTCGTCAGTGGTCTGTTCGCGGTAGAAATACACGGCGGAAGCGCCCGGAGCCTCCGGCTGGGAGGTCATGGCGAGCTCTTCCGTGGTGGGAGTCTGCCATTGCTGAGCCGCCGCTGCGGAAGCTCCGCATGCAGACAGCAGAAACCCTGCCACTAAAACTCGGAAACGATCAGTTTGCAAAAACATGGATACCTTCTCTCAACTTTTCAGGAAGCCAGACATCAGGATCAGCAGCACTACTTTTTCTTAAGCACGGCGCGATTCTGTTCATCGGCCTCGATCGCCAGGGCCAGCTTCTGCAGGTCGCCGTACCGGTCCGCGGGGACGGTTACCGCCCGCACCGTACACGTGCGCGTGTAGTGCAACTGGTTGCCGACCAGCTCCGTGGCGCTCTCGTAGGACGCAAACCCGATGTCGAGCTTGATGGGCTCCGGCAAGTCGTCGACGGCGTACCCCTCCGGCAGTGTAATCGAAAAATCATCCTGGACCAGGCTCGTCTGCCCTAGGTTAACCGGCACGGTCCGGGCTTTGCGGTCCAGCGCAAAGCCTTCCGTGCCCAGTACGCGTGGGCGTACCATCAGCAGCGGACCCATCGTCCGCCCGTACCGGTCCGCGCTGAGCGAATAAGTCGTCGTCAAATCCTTGTTCAGCACGCTTACATTTTCCACCCTGATATCCTTCAGGCTGAACGAGGTGAAATCACCGCTCAGCCGGCGTTCGCGATAGGTGCTCTGGTCCTTGGCATCGCCCGCTGTCAATAGGCTGCGCTCGAATTCGGCGGCGTCGCCGAAACGTTTTTCGACCACCTGCCCGGTCAATGTCCCATCCGGGTTCAGCGCCATGATCGCCGTGCGTCGTAGCCTGTTCAACTCCGGACTCAGCACCGGCAGCAACACCGCCTCGGTCTGCGCGCCCTCCAGCAGTACCCCATAGCTCCCCTGCAGGTTCGATTCCAGCTGGCCGAACGGCGTGCGGTCCCAGGTAGGATCGAAGACCAGGTAACGTCGTCCGTTCCGCGTCGTCACCACGCTGCGCAGGCGCGGGGAGCTGTAGCCGGCAGGGATCTCGATCGCCGCGACCATATGGTTGCCCGTCATGGACGGCGACGCCGGGTCGACGACACCGCGCGAAGTGTCTACAATCATCAACGCCGAGTGGACCCCGACCGTGGACAACATGGCTGAAAGCACTGTCGCTTTATCCTTACAATCGCCGTAGCCATTCCTAAAGATGTCTCCTGCAGGATGCGGCTGATACCCGCCGATCCCCATCTCGATAACGAAGTAGCGGATATGAGTCTGAACGAACTCTGCCACCGCTTCGGTCTTATCGTAGAAATCGGTTTTGCCCGCCGTCAGTGCGGCCGCACTGCTCGTCAGCTCGGGCGTTGCGACGAGACGATCGCGCGTCAGGCCGTCATACCACGTACCCAGCGCGGCCCAGCTTGCCACTGTGTCCGCGGCCTGGCCGGGACCAGCGTAGTGCACCGTCATCCGGCCGGCCAGGGCATCCAGCGCCGGGCGCATCGGCACGCGATCCAGGTCGATTGCCGCAACCTCCGGCATGTCCCAGCGAAAGCGCCCGTGCTCCAGGTCGATGGCCTTCGATTCGACATGATGCGCCCAGACTGCCTGGTAGACAAACCCCGGAGGAAGCTCGAGCGTAAAGCTCTGGTGCATGCGCGGAAGGTCGTCCTGAAAGCTCCACGTCTCTTCGTGCAGGTACGGTTCCCGGCGCTGCTCATACTCATATGCGACCACGCCGCCGGGATCGCGCCCGGGGGGACGCGCGGAGCGAAACCGAACATCCTCGTACAGCATCCCGTCGCCCGGCATCCCGAACTCCCCCAGATCCGAGTCCTTGACGGCATACTCATGTCCATCTGGGCCGACGCTCCATACATGCATCGAAAGAATCTTGGTGTCTTTGTCGAACGGCACGTACACCATACCGCGATCGCGTCCGCCCGGCCGCAGGATCCGGATCACCCGGCGTCGATGCTCCACCGCCTTGCCGTCGGGAGCTACACTCAACGTGGTCTCGTCCAGCAATACCATCGCGTCCGCGTCCGCCGCGTGGGGAGCGGGCGTCTGCGCAGCCGCGGACCTCACCCAGTCGGGAACACTGTCTTTCGCGGCAAATGCCGGGAAAGACAAAGCAAAGATCAAAACGGCAAAGAAACACGGGCCGCACAGAAGGCGAGACAAACGCATCAGTGGTCCTTGCCCGTGACGGATTAAGCGAAGCAGAAACTGGCAAACACGGGATTGGTTACCTTATACGAGGAGGAAAAGACGATTGCAACAAGAATCGTCCTCCAGGTGGAAACGTTGCCCGACCTCCATGACCGAAATGGGAATCGAGAAACAAGCAGTTACCCTCCCCCGGAGGAGACCCTCAATCCGGCGGAAGCCCATCCAACGCTTACGGAACCCGCAGAGGACGGAAGCCCTCGACCGGAAACAGGCCGGTTGGGTAATCCTCGGTCCCAAATTGCGGACGGAAAAGATACCGTACGAAGAAGCCGCCCGTCACCGTGTTGTAGTTGTTCGTGTTATTCGCCGAAAGGAAGCCGCCCGCGTACCAGTGATCCGCAATTCGGTAGGCTCCCTCCGAGTTGACCGAGTAGTTGCCGCCCGTGTTGCTGTTCACTGGCGTCCTCCCGCATGTGCCGGCGATCAACTGCAGGTTCGTACACACGATACCATTCTGCAGGCCGGGATCGAGCGGATAATAGGTCTGGCTGTCTTCCTGGAAGGTCTGCACCCCGACGCTCCCCTGAATCGCGTAGTGGAAGTTCTCACGATACCGCCCGGTGAACGATACTGGTACTGAGGCCAGGAAGTACGCCCCCGGGCTGAAATAGCCGCCCAGCCCATACGTCAGCGGCCGCTCATTGTGTGCGTAATGCATCCCGAACAACGATGCACCCACATTCAACCGGCCGTACCCTGGAAAGGTATGCGCCAGGAAATAAGCGCCCATCGATCCTTCGAACTTGTTGTTTTCCAGCACATGATATCCAGACAGGTCGGCACCGTCGGCGCTGATGTAGAAGCCCGCGCGCTCGTTGCCCATTTCGTACCGGATGCCGCCTCCGGTCGAGATCACGCCACCCCATATATTTCCCGCGAATACGGGTGTAACGGAGCCGGGATCCCGCAGGCCCGCGTAAGAAAGCTGCGTTTCCACCACCGGCGAACGATCGCCAAAGACGGTGAAGTGCGAACCAGCCCGGAACAGCAGCCGTCCTGTCACGTTGCGGACCAGGAACTCATAAGGCGTGTATCCGACTGCGCCGGCGAAGTTCTTGGTCGCGACCTGGAATTCCCCGCCCACACCGCTGGCAAACTGCTGCTGCGGAGCGTTGGCCGCATTGCCTGGCAGCGTTCCCAGCACCGGGTTGGTGTTGGTGGAGTCCACCGTATCCAGCACGCCCGAGTTGAGAAACACAGCCCTGGGGACAACGCTAAACCGGACATTGTTACCAACCGTCGCCGAAGCCTCGACCGTCGTTTCGAGATCGGTCAATCGGTCCACACCCGGGGTGCCGCTTCGGTATCGCGCCGATCCCGTGCCCCCCAGCCATCCGCTGTAGGACGCCTCCAATGTTTCCAGGTCCCGCTCGGTCTGCTGCCGTTCGGTCAATGGAACCTGGGCCGCCGGGAGGTTTCCCGTGTAGTACCGGCCACGCAGCGGAGGAAGCCTCTGCTGCATGAGGTCGTAGTCGGACGGAGGCGTTCCCAGCGGATACGCCGGGCCGATCGACGGATACGGCTGGTAGGTCAGCGGCTGCTGAATCCCTGGGTAGCTCATCCCCTGGTAGCCCGGCTGCGAAGCCGGGACAGCGTTCTCCGCCGCCGCTCTCGACGGCACCGAGGCTCCCGAGCGCCGAGCCATCGAGCGGGCACGTCCACGCGTGGACGGGGCGGAAGACGGCTGCGAACCCGTGTACCGCGTATTCGGCTGCGGGTACTGCTGGCCGTTGCTGTCGCCCATGCCACCCTGGGGAACAACGCCGGTCCCCTGGGCCGCGGGCAGAGACCTCGAGCTTCCGGAAGGCTGCGAAGTCTGCACCTGCCCGTTCTGCGATGTCTGGGGCGGCAGACTGGGGTTGTAAGGCAGGTACTGCACCGGTTCGGTCGGCGTGGTCGTGATCGTGTCCGCCGGAGGATTGCTTCGCCCGCTGCGCCCTGCGACGCGGGTCTGCTGCCGGCGCACGGCTGCGGCATCGGCCGCCTCCACATCAGGATGCGCGCTCCCGGTGATGCCGTCCGAATGCGCATTTGGCACATATTTCGCCCGAGGCAATACATCGGTCACTTCAGGCCGCTGGGTCGGGCTGGCGACGGGCTGCGCTCCCAGGCGCACTGAGGTCGCGGCCGGAGGAACATAGGGCACATACGGACCGTAAGTCTCACCGGTTGGCCCGGGTGCCCCGGCGGCGGCCGGAGCAGACTTGCTGCCTTTAGGCTGGACCTTCTGCTCCGGCCCTGCCTGTTGCGAGCCAGACTGCTGCGAGCCAGACCGCTGCTGACCACTCTGCGCCGGACCGGACTGCTGCGCGACAATCTGCCACGAAGTTACCGATGACAATGCAAACGGAGTTGAGGCGAACTCGTCGTCCGCGGGCCCTCCCGTCGTCCGCGCGGAGAGGTGCTGAGCATGCTGATAGACCGCAGCGATCAAGGCGGGCACACTTCCTTCTGCCTGGGAGGCGTATTGGACCGCACGGTCGGACGATCCGGTACCGCCGGCCGGCTTTTGGGCCGAGGCCTGGGGAACATAGTCGCGCAGCGTGGACCGCGTGCCTTGTGGAGGGCTGTTGGCGGGCTGCATCGGAGCGCCGGGTGAGGGCATGCCGGTTGCCGGCATCGGCACAGGACCATATCCCTCGGTCCCGCGTCCGTTCATCAGGAGCGGCGCGCTGCCCGCACCATTGCTATAGCTGGGCAGATAGAGCGGAGGTCGAACCGGCGGCACCGGTGGCGCGCCCGGAGTCACGTCGTTCACGCCCGGCTGCAGCAGGGTGGAAAGGTCCTGCGCGGGACGACTCGGCCGGGGTTGCGGGCTTATCGGCCCGGGATGGCTCAGCTCGGTCGCCAGCTCCGCGCCGGGATCCGGCTTCGGCATGGAATCGAGCGCCGCATCGTAATACTCCACAGCCCGGCCATTGTCTCCGCGAGCCTGCTCGAACTTTGCCGCCAGTGTCAGCATCTGGCTGTCTTTCGGATACTGCTCCAGCCCGAACCGCAGCCAGGTCTCGGCATCTTTGCTGTCCCCCGCAGCCAGCGCCGCACCCACGGCCGCCTTGTAATCCGCAGCCGAGGCGGACGAAAGATCCTGCGCCTTCCAGATGGCCACCGCCTGCTTGGCTGCACCCGCGCGCGCATAGCCGGCTGCCAGCAGCTTCGGCACGGCTGGATTATCCGGAAACGCCTGCGCATCCGCGTTCAGGATCTCGATCGCTCTGCGATTGTCTCCACGATCTGCCGCCTGGTTTGCCCGGCGAACCGCCAGGTTGCTCCAGATCGTCTGCACCGTACGCCTCTGCGGAGCCGACAGGTCGTCGCGATCCCCGAGCACCATTAGCTGCCGGTACAGCCCCTGCTCACTGCCCGCGTTGTATAAGAGCCACGCGTTCTGGATGTCGATATCGGCCGGCGGAACCGCATTCTGGGCCGCGTAATGCTGCTGCACGCGACGCAGAATCAGCTCCGCCTCCCGCGGCTGGCCAAGCGCGTTGTACACCGAGCCCACCGTCTGCAGGTAGTCCGGGTCGTTTTCCAACTGCGCCCGAGTCGCCGGCGGAATCTGCCGCACCTGCGCCAGCGCTTCCTGGTCGCGGCCGGTCTCGTGCAGGGCGGACAGCAGCCCCTTCCACGCGTCCGTGCTGCCCGGATTGGCAGAAAGGACCTGCGCGTACAACGGATACGCCTGCTGTGGACTGTTACGCTGCAGGTAAATTCCGGCCAGCTGAATCTGCGCCGGAGGGGAAGGCTTCTGACCGGCCGTGGTCTCCTGCGCCAGCGCCTTCTCTAGGAGGTCGCCCGCCACGTCATACCGCCGCTGGCTTTGGTAGATCGAGGCTACCGTCTGCTCGAAGCCGGTGTCGCGCATGGCCTGCGCATAGCTGGCCGGAGGCATGCTTTCAAGCGTCTGCACAGCCTGCGGATCCTGATCCATCTGGTGCTCAACCCGCACCAGTGCTTCCCACGCGGAGGTGTTGTTCGGGTCGTGCGCCAGCACCTGGCGATATAGCCCCGCTGCCTGGTCCAGGCGGTTTGCCGTCTGCAGTAATCCTGCATACTGCAGCTGCGTATCGGCTTCCAGGCCCTTGCCGTCGGCCGGGAACGGAAGGTCCAGCGCGCCTTTCAGCACACGTTGCGCATCCGTGTCGCGCCCAACCGAAGAGTACGCGGAAGCCAGCCCACGCAGATACAGCGGGTCCCGCGCCAACTGCCCCTTGACGCCGCCGGGCATCTGGTGTTCCACCGCAAGCGCCTGTGGCGAGTTGCCCGCGCCATACTCGGCCAGAAGCAGTCCACGCCAGGCATGTGGAGCGTTCGGCTGCACCTTCACGAACTCCGCAAAATACGGAACCGCGGCTGCGGGCTGGCCATTTTTCAGCAGTGTGCCGCCCAGGGCTTCAAGCGCCTCGGGGCTGGCCGGCCGCATGCCCAGGGCGGCGCGATAGTTCTTTTCAGCCCCGGGCAGATTATTCTCATTCAACGCAATCGCGCCTTCTCCCATCGTGTTCCAGAACCGCGAGGTCGCAATCGCCGGCTCCAGTCCGCGATCGGTCGAGCCGTCTTGCTTGGCCTGCGACAAAAAGCTCAACGCCCCGCCAAAGTTGGCCTGCTGCATCCGGATATAGCCCATTCCGGCCAGCGCATCCGGGTCCTCCGGAGTCCTGCTTAGGATCAGCTTGAAGCGTGCCTCCGCATCGTCCAGACGATGCGCATTCAGCGCATGGTACGCCGCCTGATCGTCCGCGGTGCGCGCGCTCCGGGCCGCGGCGGCGGAACGCTGTTCCGGCGTCAATGTGACAGCCGGACGCCCTCCTCCTCCATCCGTCGCCATCGTCACAGAGCGAGGCTGCGCGCGGAATGCATTGGCCAGCTGCGGGTCGTTGTGCCTGGCCAGAAATGCCCGGATTTCCGCCGCAACCCCCGGATTCCGCACGTCGAACAGAAGTGCCTGACCATACGCCTGGACGGCCTCCGGATCGTTCGGATGCGCCGTCAGCAGGCGACGGCCTTCCAAACGGGTCTTCGGGTTATAGGTCAGCAAACGCCCCAGCGCGACCTGGTAGCGGCTGTCGCTGGGATACTTTTCCGCAAGCGCATGAAGCCCTTCGATCGCGTGCGGACGCCCTTCTTCGGTCGCCGATTCAGTCTCGTAGTACGCGAGCGCCGCGTCTCCCGGGGGAGGCGTACTTCCATACACCTGCCGATAGATATTCATCGACTGCGCGTATTGTCCCTGCTGCGCCAGCTTGCCCGCCTGCTGCAGCTGCGAGTTATGGTCCTGCTGTGAGCCCATCCCTTCCACCCGCGCAATGGCAGGGTCGTTTGGGTTGATGGCCCGCAGGCGATCCAGGTATTGCTGGGTGTGAGGTGCGTCGCCGCGCAGCTTGCTCGCACGCGCCAGCCCGGCCAGCGCCTCCGTATTCTTTGAGTCGACCAGTAAAACCTGCTGCCACTTCTGCGACGCCATGTCCATCCTGCCGCGCACTTCAAGAGCGTGCGCTGCTTCCAGCAGAGGCTGCGTCGCAGGCTGCGATGCCTGCCCTGAGGCAGCGGAAAACAAGGGTGCACCCGCTAGCAGAACGGGGAACAGATATCGAAATGGCTTCGAACTCTTCATCTTCTTCAATGCGCTTTGAGGCCCCTAGCTCGTATCTAAGTGGATACTCCAGCTCTCCTCAAGAGAGTACCGTCTTTCCGCCAGCTTGCCGAGCTTTTTCTGCACCTTCCGCGAAGCCTTGCCGGAGTGGTAGAAAACGCAGTAAACACGGCGTTATTTCCACTTAACCTGGAGCTTTCCATCACGTTCGAAGCGGAAGCGCCCTTCGCTGAAACCGGTGGAAAAGAGGGCAAGATTCTGGTCGTAGTAGCCCAAACCATGCCCGTATAGGCCGATCGCCGGATCGCGCGTGCCCGCCAGGCGATCCGCCTGCACACGCGCCTGCTGCTTCAAGCCTACACGGTTCAGGTACGGAATCACCGCAGCGGCAAACCCGGGAGGCGCATCCGCGTGGACCACCGCGCCCGCGGGGTCGATCTCAAGCGGCGGCCCGGGTGTGATACGCAGGTAAGCGGTCATCCCGTTCAGCTGCGCTTCGAGCTGAGCGATCCCGTCCGCGCCCGGGTCGCTCATCCCTACCCACAAATACACTCGAACGGCGTCATAGCTACCCGCCGGCTGCGGTTCCCGTTCGCCCGAGGTCGACTCCCGCGGGGCCACGCTCGGACGCACGCCACCCTGCCCGGCCGACACCCAGTCCATCGCAAACCCATGGCTCGCTTCCCCACCCACCAGCGCCGGCAGCGACTCCCCCATGCTGGCCCATGGCCCCTCCGGCAGTGCATGGGCCAGACGCGCAAGCAGCGGCGGAGGACTGTAACTCGGATTCAGAATCCAGCGGTCTTCTGATTCCGCGGCGGCCGCTTCAGACGCATGGTTCTCCACATGGAAGCCCGAAGGCCCGGGCGCCAGGACGGTGCCCACGCCTGAGACCAGCACCACCTCCGCGCGTGCAATCTCGCGCGCCATGGTGCGTCCCAGCGTGTCGAAGCGAGGCTCCTTCCACAGGCGTCCAGCCTCGAGCAGCGTGTACGCCATCCAGAGGTCCGCATCCGAGGCCGAATGCGCATCCAAAATCTTCCACTCGCCGCTCTGCGCCTTACCCCAGTCCCAAGCAGGCAGGTGTAGCGTCAGGTCGCCTTCAGCCAGGTTCACTTCGGTCCAGTTCAGCACCCGGTCGAAGCGGGCCCGGTCGTTGTCGACCAACGAAAAAAAAAGCGCATATGCCTGCCCTTCGCTGGTTGTCCGGTCCCCGGCCGAGCGGTCGATGATCCGCCCCTGCTCGTCAAGAAAGTGCTGCGTATACGCCTCCCAAAGTGGCCAGGGCTGCTGCGCATGGCACGCCTGCAACCCGAACAGGGCAAGCGAGCCGGCGCAGACCAGAAGTGCACTCGCCGCCCAGCTCCGCAGCCGGCCGGTAACGCTTTTTTCCCTTGATTGAGACCACATCGTTCGCAGCTTCGACTCCCTGTCCTTTCTTACCTGGGTCAGTGCAGGCACGTTCCTCAGTCGTTGCCCTGCAGGCGGGCACGGGCACGGCGCCGCAGCAGCGCGCGAATCAATGCCGCCATCAGAATGCAGAACACGATCAGCACAATCACCACGATCGCCGGATATTGCGAGAAGAAAAGATGCGCCTGAAAAAACCACGACAGCGAACCCACCTTGTAAACGTTGTCCCCGATCCGGTATGAGACGAACCGAGTTCCCTGCAGCACGCTCACCGATTGTTGAATGTCCGAATTCTGCGAGTTCTTCAGGAAGACATTCAGGAAGTTAGGGATGACGGTCTTATCCTTGAGCGCAATCAGCACCACGGAACGATTGGACCCGCTCGGCCACTCGATGCCTTCGATCAGCGCATCCGGCAGTCCGCCTGCGGTCTCCAATTGGCCGGTCTCCACGTGGTCCGAGCTCCGCACCTTCCACCATGCATGCTGCAGCGGAGCAAAGAACCCCTGCGTGTCCTGGATGTGCAACCCGCCGCCATCCACCTTTACCGGAAGCTCAGGGTTGAGGCGGGCAAGCGCCGGTTGGTCCTCCACCGTGCCCATGATCAGGTAGTCCTTGCCCGCGCCTTTCTTGATCCCGTCGTTGTTGGTCACCGTCACGTTCAGCACCGGGTAGCCGGTCTGCGCTCCGAAGTGGCCCATCATCGTCAGGTACATCTCTATTTCGTCCGCCGAAGGCACATCCGGCAGCACGACGACCGTGTCCGACAGGTCTGCGCGCCGGGTAAACGGATAACCCGCGTTCGAGAACAGCTCAAGATCCGGCAGGATCGCCAGGTGCGGAATATCGCTGATGTCAAGATACGAATCCTTGACGACCACACCGTTCAGGTTCAGCGGAGCCGTGTCCTGGCACTTGCCTTTCTTCGCGATCTGGAACACAAACCGCATCATCAGCGAGTTTGAGAACGGACGCATGTCCACCCGCGGAATCGGCACCACTGTCTTCAGGTCGGCCGAAGCGGTCTCGGTGTGCGGCATCGGCGTCGAACTCACATAGGCTGAGTTCATGTACACCTGCAGCGTACTTTCATTGGCGAGCGGAATGCCGTTATAGCGGTAGTGCATGTGGAAAGCTAGGTCGTGGTCCAGGTCCTTGATGTCCAGGTCCGGCGGCACACGCATGTATACCGCAACCGGTCCCGAACCGTCGCCTTGCAGATCCCCGGTGTTGCTCATGTCGCCGATGGTCGTCCTATTGTCGGTGCTCATCCAGCGCGGCGCGTCGTCTGGCCTGCGCTCGGCCGGCTGCCTGGTCACACGCGCGGATGAATCCGGGCCGGCCAGCATGCTCTGCTGCAGCACCAGCGCCTTGGCCGCCTCCACCAGGTCGTCGGGATTGTCGCCCGTCAGCACAAGAACCTTGGAGTACGGATCCACCGGGTTGGTACGCATCGCAATCGTCGGCCCGGAGCTCGATGTCACGTTCAACGATGCGGGCAGCTCGGCCGCGCTTTCTCCCAGCACGATCACGTTGCCTGCCGGAATCGTCCCAATCGACACTGGAAAGTGCACCGCGCGAAAGTCATCCGGAAGGTATCCGAAGTAAGACGAAACGATGCCCGCTGCCTTAAGCGCCCTTGGCGAAGGCTGGCTCAAAAACACGATCGGTACCACCGGATGCAGGTTCACGGCTGCGTCATAGAACGGCAGTGGAAGCAGCTTAAGATCATTCTGCAGAGGAAGCAGCGAACCCGCAAGCTCGATGGTCGAGGACGCATCCACGTGTGCCCAAAGCGTCGAGTTCGAAGGGTCCTCGCATTGCAGCGTGTAGTGCCCGATGAACTCAAACGTCAGCTCGTTCGAGTGCACCAGCATCTCGGCCGGCATCGTCAGCGTGGCCTCCAGCATCGCGCTGTTTTCATTGCGCGTCACGTTCTGCGCCTGTTCGGCAGCCACCTTCTGGTCCGGCGTCAGGTCCGAGGAGGTGCCGGAAAAGGTGGCAGGCTGCGTCACCGGAATCGTCGCAAACAAAGATCCGTTCAGGCTCACCTTCAGGTGGCTCAACTCAGGAATCAGCCCGGGTGAAAAGTGAAAGCGCAGACGCATGGTGGCGGTTTTGACCACTTGCGTCTGCGGAACGGAAAAGAAGATCGAGTGGTATGCGTCGACCCCGCGCAGCACAATCGTATCCGGATAATTGATGTCCGCGAGCGTGAACGTGTTGTCGAAGTTCCCTGGTGCCACCTGTCTGGCGGTCGAGGCAACGTCGACCGCTCCCGGAGCGACCGCGCCCAACTGCGCGCTGCTTCCGCGGTCCGCGGCCGGAAGCGTCAACACCTGCGCACGGCTCATCCCGCTCAGCAGCAGCATCGCAAGCAGCAGCAACGGCGCGACCGTGGCGGCAAGCCGGCCCTTCGCCTGCGTTTTCTTTCTGGTCTTGAGAATTCCTCGAGCCGTCTGGCCCAGACCGCGCATTGAAAGCTGCAGAATGCGGCCCAGGCTGACCAGTGGACGGTCCGCCTCGCGCGCCTCTCCCCAGCCCAGCCAGGTATCCGCACGCGAATAAAGGATCATGGTCAGCGCTTCTTCTTCCTGCAGCGTTAGCGGATCGAACTGCGCGCGCAGGCTCCGTCCATCGGCGCTGATCACCGTCGCCGGAAGTGTCGCATCGCCGTCCAACACCGGAAAGACAAGCTTGACCGCATCGCCCGGCAGCGCGGTGAAGCTGCGGTCGATCTGCAGGCGGACACCGCCGCTTGAAAGGTCCGCCGTCATGCCCTGCGCCACCGTTCCGTCCACCAGCACCACGTCGGCCGGCACGCTCATCGACACCCGCACGGTCTGGCGGCGTTGCTGGCTTTCCCATGCAACCGCCGTCGCCACGCCCAGGATGATGATGTTGAACACCGTCCAGATCAGGTTCATTACGATCGTTCCGGGATGCGTGCCGTCCCACATGAAGTTCAGAAATGGAACATGGATGTAGCGTGGAATCGCCGCCAGCACGCCAAGGAAGTTCAGCACCAGAAGCACCAGGAACGGCTGCGCGATGCGGGTATCGAAGAAGCTGCGATTGACCACGCCGCCCTTGGCCGTCACGTTAAAGCTGCCCAGCTTCGGGTTCACCAGCGCAAGCATCGTCGGGAGAAAAATATACGGAGCCAGTACCGTCTCATAGATCTCGTTCCAGAACGAGTGCCGATGCTGTCCCTGAATCCGCGAGTTCGTCAGCGAACTCAGCACAAGGTGAGGAAAGGCATACGCCAGGATCGCCGCCCAGTACCCCGGCACGTTGGTGTGGCCGAAGATGAGATAGATCAAGGGAGCCGTTAGGAAAATCAGACGAGGCAATGCGTATAGAAAATGCGTCATCGCATTGAAGTAGCAAAGTCTCTGCGCGGCCTTCAGCCCGGTCGCGAAGAGCGGGTTATCCACCCGCAGGATCTGGATCATGCCGCGAGCCCAGCGAATCCGCTGCTTAACGTGGCCACTCAACCGTTCGGTCGCCAGGCCCGCCGCCTGTGGGATGTTGATATACGCCGTGTTCCATCCGTTCATCTGCATGCGCAGCGAGGTGTGCGCGTCCTCGGTTACCGTTTCAACCGCGATGCCGCCAATCTCGTCGAGCGCAGTCCGCCGCAGCACGGCGCAGGAGCCGCAGAAAAACGTCGCGTTCCAGAAGTCGTTGCCGTCCTGCACAATGCCGTAGAACAACTCGCCTTCATTCGGGATTACGCGGAACTGGTCCAGATTCCGCTCAAATGGATCGGGCGAGTAAAAGTGGTGAGGCGTCTGCAACATTCCCAGCTTACGGTCGCGCAGAAACCATCCCAGCGTCACCTGCAGGAACGAGCGCGTAGGCACGTGGTCGGAGTCGAAGATCGCCACAAACGGGGCATCCAGACGCTCCAGCGCGCGATTGATGTTGCCCGCCTTGGCATGCTTGTTGTCGTCCCGCGTCATGTACCCGATGCCCGCATCCTCGGCGAACTTGCGGAACTCTTCCCGCTTGCCGTCGTCCAGGATGTACACGTTCAACTTGTCGGCCGGCCAGTCGATGTTCATCGCCGCCAGCGCCGTAAACCGAACCACCGAAAGCGGCTCGTTATACGTCGGGATCAGCAGGTCGATCGCGGGCCACGATTCCGGGTCCTCCGGAAGAGGAACCGGTGTGCGGCGCAGCGGCCAAAGCGTTTGGAGGAAGCCCAGAAAGAGGATGATGAAGGCGTACGTCTCCGCCAGTACGAGCAGCAGGATGAAGAACATATCAAGGTACGTCCAACTGGTGCCCGGATCCAGAAAGAACTTGATCACATACGAAATACGCCAGTACCCATACCGAAAAGTCGAATACATCGACAACAACATCAGCGTGAGCGTCACCAGGTAAGAGCTTGAGCTGCGATCCATCCAGATCGCCAGGAACACCATCAGCAAGCCGAACAGAGCCTGCTGCGGCCACGTCAGGTCCAGCGCTCCCGTGAACAGAAGCAGAAGGATGCCGCCGCCCATGATCATCCAGCGCAGGGCAATTAGCGGGAAGCTGTCTCCCGACTCAAACTCTCTCCAAAGCGGAGACCTTGTCATCGTTCACTCCATCGGTTGTTGCGGGAACCCTGGGTTGCGGGCGACGAAACCGTCTTGGCCCAGTTGGCTACGTTCATGTAGTCCTCCGCTACCGGTGAGCCCGGCGCGTAGTCCACAACAGTCATTCCTTCGGCCAGCGCTTCGCTTACCGCGGGGGCGCGCCGAATCGTGTACGCAATCAGCCGCTCGCCCAGCTGCCGCCGCAGCACCTCGCGCACATCCAGATGCAGCGGAAGCGACCCATCGAACTGGTTGAGCACATAGTACGGCAGAATCGGACGACCGTCGGCATCCGCCAGCCCTTCGAAAAACCGTTCCACCGCCTGCAGGCTGATAACCGAGTTCATATCCGGAGCCACCGGCACAAGCACGGAAAGGCCGCTCTGCGCCAGCGTCCGGATCAGCCACGACGAAGCTCCGTTCAGGTCCAGCAGCGCGCGCCGCGAGCCGGAACCGACACGCAGCAGCTCATTGGCCAGCGCATCGTGCGCCTTGCGTTCGGCCGGCACCGCGTCCACGTCATAGCTCACCAGGTGAATGGCTGCGTCCGTGCTTCCGCTGGGAGGCGAAAACGTCCGCACCACGCCAGGACGCAGTTCGCTGGCACCGAAGTAGAACGGCAAGAGCCCATGCGAAGTCGTATCGGCCAGCAACACCTTCTCGCCCATGGAAGAGAAAGCCCGCCCCAGCGTTGCCACAAGGCTTGTCTTGCCCACGCCACCGGCGAGAGAAAACACGGCCAGCACAGGGGTCTGCGCCTCCGGAAGCCGTGCCGGCGGCTCGCTTTCCTGCCCCGGCTCAAACGCTCCCTTCAACGCATACCAGCGAGACGCAACCCGCTCACGCGAGTGCTGCAGCGTATCCTCGCTGCTTTGCAGCGCCGGCTCCGGCGCAACCGGTCGTGCGCCCTGGCTGGCAAACAGCCACGCGGGAGACTCGGGCGAGCTGCTCGACTCACTTGACGTCCTGCGCGGCTCCGCATACGCGGGTGCGGCGGCGATACTCTCACCGCGGGGTGCCGGCGCGGGAACCGCACGCGGCAGGTCCGGCGTGCTGTTGATCCGGCTGCGAACCGGCGCGGGTTCTTCCGCGCGATAGGCCGAACGTACGCCGGACACCTCATCCGGACGATATCCCTGAGGCCGTCGCCGTGCCTCTGCATCCGCCATGCCCGCGCGATACGCACGGCGCTCGGCCGAACCCAGCCCCGCACCGCCCGTGTCGTCGCCTCGATAGCGTCCCGGCTGTACCGTCTCCAGCTGGGTATTGGGCGAGTACAGGTCGACCTCCGGACCGGATCCCTGCGCGGTCACATACGGATCGCTCGCCAGCCCGGGAATCAACGCCGGCGCAGGCTGCGGCCCCGCAAGCGATCGACGACGCACCTCGGAATCCGCCCACCGCGCCGCCTGTCGCTGTGCGCTCGCATGCGCCTCGGCTATTTCGCGTTCTTCCCGACGCGCCGCCATCTCGGCCATCGCCGCCGCTTCCGCGCGCCTTGCCGCTTCCACACGCTCGGCTGCAGCAAGGCGGGCAGCCCCGTCAGCCGCGCGCAACGCCTGCTCCCGCGTGGAATCGCCGCTGTGCCCGTCCGCGGTGCGCGCTACCCGTTCCGCTTCGCGAGCAGCGCGTTCAGCCTCGGCCGCAGCCTGCTCGGCCTCCACCTGCGCCTTCAGCTCGGCCTGTCGCAGGTCCTCCGCGGCACGATGCCGCACCTGAGCACGATATTCCCGGCGCGAAGCCGAGAAATCCCGATACTTCGCCCCGTGCAGGTTCGCCCAGGAATAAAGAACCGCCACGTCTTCCGGCGTTTCCGTGCTCAAAGGCTCTTCAAAGATGTTTTCCGGCTGCGAGTCCATCTGTGCCTTCCTGCCTTGCCTGAACCTGTTCGTTCCACCCGCACTGGCGGATTCCTGCGTTCGCGCACCATTTCGAGTGCACACTTTTTCATGCAGTCCTGAGGCTACGTGGGCCCGGTTGTCCAGTCAATGACGCTTTCGTCCCACTTTAGCGGCAGGAAACCGAAACCAAAACAGCTTTCGTGCGCAGGTAACCTCTAAGTCAATGTCGTATCTCGCTGTTATACCGTGCGCGGCGCCGCCCACCTGCTGTGAATTACAAGGAATTTCATTCCCCGGCCTGAACCGGACGCTTCCCCGCGCACAGCCGCCCATGCTATCTTCAAATGGTGGTTTGAGCCTGTAGCTCAGTCGGTAGAGCATCGCCCTTTTAAGGCGTTGGTCCTGGGTTCGAGCCCCAGCGGGCTCACCATTCCTCTCTTACGCGGTCGGCTTCGACGGTGCAGGCATGGACGCGTAAAAGTCCACCGCGAAACGGCCGGTGTACTCCTCCAGCAGTGCCCGTAGACGCGGCTCGGAGTCCGTCTTCACGATCAATCCCGCATGGTGCGCCCTGTCCAAACGCATCGCGATTTCCGGATCGGTGTACCCGCTCAAATCTGGTTCTTCCTGCCGAGCCAGGCTGATCACGCTGCCCGCGTATCCCCCGTGCAGCGTGGGCAGCCTGTACTGCTCGCCTCGCGCCGCCGACACTTCCAGCCGGGCCCACTCCACCCAGGGATTCAGACCCGTGGCAAACTCCACCGTCTCGGCGATATACGCGCCGCCCACCCGCGCCGCCGTCTCTAAAAAGTAAAATTCGCCTTCCTGCGCGGACCGGATAAACTCACTGTGCGTCACCCCGGCCTCCATCCCGAGCGCTCGCAGAACGTCCGCATGAATTTCTAACAATCTCGCCACATCCGGGTGGTCTCCGGGCAGCATGCGCGTCGTAAAGATCCCTCCCTGGTGCATCGTCTGAAATGGAGGACGCCCATACTGGAACGGTTGCGCAAACAGGATCTCCCTGCCAGCGCTCACGCCTTCCACATGGAAGACTTCGCCCGCGACAAACTGTTCCAGCACATAGTTCGTTCGCAGGTCGCCGAGCTCTTCGAGCACGGGCCAAAGCTCCGCCGCTTCCGCGATTTTGCAGATTCCGACGGCCGACGCGTTCCACCGCGGCTTCAACATCCACGGCCCTGGCACCCGCTCCAAAAATCCGCGCAACTCCTCGTCGTTGACCACCCGAACGAACGCCGGAACCCGCACCCCGGCAGCCGCGGCAGCCGTGCGCATCGCCAGCTTGTCGCGAAACAGTCGCGTCGCCGATTCGCCCAGCCCGCTCATCCGCAGATGCTCCCGCGTCATTGCCGCGACCTCCAGATCGAATTCATCGAGTGGCACGATTCGGTCCACGTGCCGTGTCCGCAGCAGAAAGCAGATCGTGTTCAACACATGCCCGGGAAGCAGGTCCTCCGGCATCGTCAGAAACTCCGTCAGGATCTCCTTGGGCCAGTCTCCCTCCCGCAGCTTCTCCACCGTCAACAGCCGCACCTCGCATCCCAGCGCCGCACACTCCCGCAGAAAGCGTTGACCCTTTTCATACGTACTGATGCACAGGATCGAGGTCTTACGCATGCCGCTCGGTCCCGGTCAGCTTTTTTACAATGTTGGTCGTTGAAAAGCCCTCTACGGTCGGCACAATCTCCACCCGTCCGCCGGCCGCGATCACCTCCTCATGTCCGACCACCGTCCCCACCGAATAATCGCCGCCCTTGACCAGCACATCCGGCTTCAGCGCGCGGATCAGCTCCAGCGGCGTATCTTCCCCGAACAGCACCACCGCATCCACGCTCGCCAGCGCCGCCATTACCCTGGCCCGTTCACGTTCGCCGACGATCGGCCGCGTAGGCCCCTTCAGCCGTCCTACACTCGCATCCGAGTTCAACCCAAGCACAAGCTTCGACCCGAACCGCCGGCAATCCTCCAGCAGCGTGATATGTCCCACGTGCAGCAGGTCGAAGCACCCATTGGTAAACACCACGGTCTCGCCGCCGGCACGCCACTCCGCCACCCGCCGCGCCACCCGCTCGAAGTCAAGGATCTTTTCGCCGCTCGTAATTCCCGCGCTCGGCGTCAATGCGGCAATCAGCTCATGCTGCGCGATCGGTACCGTCCCCACCTTGCCTACCACGATTCCCGCCGCCAGGTTTGCCAGCTCCACCGCCGACTCCACCCGCAGCCTGCCCGCCATGCACGCAGCCAGCGTCGCGATCACTGTATCGCCCGCGCCGGAAACGTCGAACACCTCCCGCGCCCGTGCCGGCGAGTGGTACTCCCCTTCCGGCTTCAAAATCGTGATGCCTCGCTCGCTCATGGTCACGGTCATGAACGCAAACTCGTGCTCCAGCATCTGCAGCCGCGCCGCCTTCAGCAGCTCGGCGGTTTCCCTCGCCGGTACCCCCGTGGCCAGGCTCAACTCGGCCAGGTTCGGACATACCGTCGTCGCCCCGGAGTACTTGCTCAGGTCCCTCGTCTTCGGGTCCACCAGCACCGGCACACTGGTCGCCCGCGCCGCGCGAATGACCGCCTCGCACACCTCCCGGGACAGCACCCCTTTGGCATAATCGCTCAGCACCACGGCATGCACCTTGCTCACAAGCTCGGTCGCCCGCTGCTTCAGCCTGTCCATCTCCTCCGGCGGATACGCCTCCCGGCTTTCGATATCCAGGCGCAGCACCTGCTGCGTTCGCGCCACGATCCGCGTCTTCGAGATCGTCGGCAGCGAGCTCGACACCACTCCCACCGTATCTACCCGCGCACCTTCCAGCAGCCGGGCCAGCTCCGCCTGCTCACCATCCGAGCCCCAGAACCCGCACAGGATCGCCTTGCATCCCAGCCCCGCCAGGTTCATCGCCACGTTCGCCGCGCCCCCAGGACGCTCATACCGTTGCGCATGCCGCAGCACCGGCACCGGGGCCTCCGGCGATATACGTTCCACCTCGCCGATCACATACCGGTCCAGCATCAGGTCGCCCACCACCAGCACCCGGATCTGCCCAAACCCGCGTTCCAGGAGATCCAGCACCGCATGCAGGTCAGGAAGCACGTTCCACCTCCTGCAACACCTTCAGCACGCCGCTCGAACGCACATCGTAGGCCGAAAGCCATGGCGCCCGCTCATAGTTCCACCGGTTCTCCAGTGCCGCGCAAACCTCCGCGAACACCTCATCGACAGAGACACTCCGCACACATTTCATCTCTTCCACCGTACACTCCCTCATGCCGCATCCGTGGCAATTCACCTTGTGATACACCACATGGTGCTCGCGCCCGTGCGGAAACCAACGTCGAGGCGCCTGCCGCGCGCTGAAGATCGCCACCAGCTGCGTCCCCGCCGCGTCCGCCAGGTGCATCGGCCCGGAGTCGTGCCCGATAAACAGCCGCGCCCGCGCAAACACCGCCGCACTTTCCCGAGGCGTTAGCTGCGCGCACAGGTTGATCACCATCGCCCGATCGCCCGCGCCCTCGCGCCATCCATCCGCCGCAAACTCCGAAGCCTCGCGCTCATTTCGCACTCCCGTCAACACCAAAGCGAACTCCGGAAACCGCGAGCCCATCCGCCGCAGCAGCTCACGCCACTTCTCCGCGCCCCAGTTGTTCTGCACCACCTTGGTCCCCAGACTCACTGCGATCACGGTCCGTCCCACCGCCGGCCGCAGCACCTGCTCCGCCTTCGCACACTCCGCCTCGCTGAACCGCATGTCCCACGAGCCCTGCGCGAACACATCGATCCTTCCCAGCTCACCGAGGTTCCGTACCAGCCGTTCGCACTCGAACTCCTCGCATCCCGGGTCGGGCCGCCAAAGATTGCGCTGCATCTCTTCGCGCAACGGCACGCCGACCTGTCGGCGGATCCCGCACATCCGGAAAAATTTTGCATCCCGCCGAGCCGACTCGATCCCCCGCGCAGATCCCAGGTACACCAGCACCTCCGGTCGCCAGCGCACCAGCTGCCACCACAGCACAAGCAGCACCCACGGGCTGCGCGTCGCCACCGGGTAATGAAAGTACCCTTCGACCAGCCCACTATGCGCCAGGATCGCAGCCGCAGCCGCAGCCTTTTCATTGACCGGTAGATTTGTCAGCAGGCGGCGTTCCGCTCCGGGAAACGTCCGTTCGATCAGGTGCAGCGCCGGCAGCGATACGATCGTGTCTCCCATGCTGCCCAGCCTGTACACCAGCACCCGCCTCACCGGCTTCCCCATAGCTCTACTCTAACGGCATCCGCCGCGCCCGCGCCGGACGATGTTTGTTAGATTAATAGTTGAACGATGCTTCGCGCACAGCTCATCCTCGCGCTCCACGACGCCTCCACCCGGCACTGGCATACCTGCAGTGCCTACGCCGCTCCGCTCGACGTCCTCGGTGAGCTCATTCTCGCCCAGCACCGCGCCAACTACGATTTGTGGCACCAGGAAGACGAGGCACGCAGTCCGCTCGTCTCTGACGCCGTCATCGCCGAGGTCAAGCACGCCATTGACCGCATCAACCAGCGCCGCAACGATCTCGTCGAGCAGATCGACTCCGCCCTGCTCGAAGCCGCTGGCTCGCAGAACTCCACAGCGCCACTGCATTCCGAAACCCCGGGCCTCATCGTCGACCGGCTCTCCATCCTGGAGCTCAAGATCTACCACACCCGCGAAGAGGTCGAGCGCCCCTCGGCCTCGGACGCCCATCACAACCGCAACCAGGAGCGCCTCGCCCTGCTTGAGCACCAGCGCGCCGACCTGGCCGATTGCCTGGACTGCCTATGGGCTGAAATTCTCGCCGGCTCCCGCCGATTCAGCCTCTACCGGCAGCTCAAAATGTACAACGACCCCGAGCTCAACCCGGTCCTCTATCGTAATTCGCCATGCGCTCCCGGAGCGCCGGAGCCCGAACCGGCGCTCGCCGGAATCACCCGGCATCAGTTCCTGCCCCGGAAGGGGGATTGACCAGCCGCCAGCTTCTGCGTATAAAACCGGATGAGTCCCACATGCACGTGTCTCTCAACACCAGCCTGAATGGGCCCTGGTTGCAAAAGTTCGAAGCTCAAGAAAGTTCAGGATCGATTCCCATGGCGCAAGCAAAAACCGCTCCGACTGCTCAAACCGTTGCCCCTGCCGCGAAACGTTCCCGCACCCTCGCCGGCCACGTCGTCCCTCCCGCCGATGCCGCCCGCATCCAGGCGCTCGCAACCTATGAATCCGCCCTGCAACTCTTGCACGCCGGCAAGTATGAAAAAGCTCATTCCGCCTTCAACCTCATGCTGCACAATGCCCCGCCGGAGCTCCGCGACCGTATTCGCATGTACATCAGCACCTGCCTGGGACAGATCTCCAAGGGTAAAACCACCTTCTCCTCGCACGAAGAGCGCTTCGACTACGCCATCTCCCTGCTGAACAACGGCCACTACGAAGATGCACGAGAGCACTTCGAAGACATCAGCCGCCACCCCGAAACCGACTACGCTTTTTACGGTCTTGCCGTGCTTGCGAGCATGACCGGCGACTCCGACTCCTGCCTGCAGCACCTCGCCCGCGCCATCGCGGAAAACCCGAAGAACCGCATCCAGGCCCGCGCAGACTCCGACTTCCAGGACATGGCCGACGACCCTCGCTTCACTGAACTCCTCTACCCCGAAGCCTGACCAGATCAGACGCAAGACTGGTCGACTCACAACAGAATCGCTCCGTCACGATTCTCCGAACGAGCCTTCAACCAGCTCTCATCGCCCCACCTTGCCACGCCGTACCCACCCCCGATGACCTCACCCGACCCAGACCGCACCCTCCGCGTCGTTGCCATCGGCGGAGGAACCGGCCTTTCCACCCTGCTCCGCGGCCTCAAGCGATTCGTTGCGACACCCGCGGGCTCGCAGCCCCTTTCCGACTCCCACTGCAAGGACCCTCGCCTCACTCCATGTGTCATCCGTGAGCTCGCCGCCGTCGTTACCGTCACAGACGACGGAGGCTCCTCCGGCAGGCTTCGCGAAGACTTCAAGATGCTTCCCCCCGGCGACGTCCGCAACTGCATGGTCGCCCTGTCGGAAGATGAGCATCTTCTGTCCAGGCTCTTCCAGTTCCGCTTCGAATCCGGCGAGCTCGGCGGCCATTCCTTCGGCAATCTCTTCGTCGCCGCCCTTTCCCACATCACCGGAGACTTCGCCCAGGCCGTCCAGATGTCGTCCCAGATCCTCGCCACTCGAGGACGCATCTTTCCCGCCACCAACATCGACGTCACCCTGTCCGCCCGCATGGACGACGGCTCGGTCGTCGACGGCGAAACCAACATCACCGCCAGTTCCCGCCGCATCGTCGAGCTCTGCCTTCGCCCGGCCAACGCCGCTCCGCTCCCTGAAACCCTCGAAGCCATCGCCAACGCCGACCTAATCACCCTCGGCCCCGGCTCGCTTTACACCTCGCTCATCACCAATCTCCTCGTCCAGGGCATCCCGGAAGCGCTCGCCAACTCCCGCGCCACCCGCGTCTACGTCTGCAACCTCATGACCCAGGCCAATGAGTCGCTCGAGCTCACCGCCTCCCAGCACATCGAAAAGATCCTCCAGCATGCCGGAGGCAAGAAGATCTTTGACTACGCCCTGATCAACACCGAAACCATCAGCCCGGAGCTCCAGGCCAAGTACGCCAGCGAAGGGCAGCAGCCCATCGAACCCGACCTCGACCGTATCCGAGCCCTCGGCGTCGAGCCCATCACCGGCCAGTTCGTCCACGAAGGCGACCTCCTCCGCCACGACTACGACCGGGTCACCGAGCTCCTGCTCAATCTAGCCCTCTACCGCAAATAACGTCACAACTACCGCCGTGTCCATTCATCACAGCCCCACCGTGATGAGTGGGTCCAGTGGACCTTCCATGCAACAATGCACCATGCCCCGCCTCCTCCTTCTCCTGGCCCTGCTCCTGCCCGCCGCCGCACATGCCCAGCTCGCCAAGCCCACTGAGCACACCTTTACCCTCAAGAACTTCCACACCGAATCCGGCACCGTCCTCCCCGAGGCCACGGTTCACTACGGCACGTACGGCACCCTGAACGCCGCACACTCCAACGTCGTTCTCCTTCCCAGCCACTACATGGCCGGCGACCGCGGCTACGAGTGGCTTATGGGCCCGGGCAACGCCCTCGACCCCGCCAAATCCTTCCTCATCACCTCCGAGCTCTTCGGCAACGGTCACTCCTCCTCCCCGTCCAACACCCCGGAGCCCTTCCACGGCCCACGCTTTCCGCGCATGACCATCCGCGACAACGTCGAAGCCGTCCACGCCCTGCTTCTCTCACTCGGCATCACGCACCTCCAGGCCGTCATCGGCTTTTCCATGGGTGCCCAGCAGGCCTTCCAATGGGCCGTCAGCTATCCCACCTTCATGGATCGCGTCGTCGCCACCAGCGGCACTGCCAAGACCTACGGCCACGGTATCGTCCGGCTCGAAGGCCAGATCGCCGCCATCGAGGCCGACGAAACCTTCAACCATGGCGACTACACCGCCCCACCGCAAAAAGGACTCGAAGCCTTCGGGATGGTCTGGGCCGGCTGGCTTTACTCCCAGGAGTGGTGGCGCCTGGAGCTCTGGCGCACCGTTTCCAAACCCGGAACCACCTTTCCGCAGTTCGTCGACCACTTCCGCCATTTCATCCCCGGAGCCGACGCCAACGACCTCATCCTTCAGTGCCGCACCTGGCAATCGAATGACGTAGGAGCCACCCCCGGCCGCGACTTCGGAGGCGACGTGCAGAAGGCTCTCGCCAGCATCAAGGTCCCCATCCTCTACATGCCGTCCGCCACCGACCTCTACTTCCCTCTCGAAGACGCGCAGTACGAAAGCAGGTACATCCCCGGAGTCCAGCTCGTCCCCATTCCCAGTCTATGGGGGCACCCAGCCGGAGCCGGAGCCAGCCCCGCCGACAAGCTCTTCCTCAACCAGCACATCGCCACCTTCCTCGCCGGCAAGCCCTGACCTCTACCCCGTCGCCTCGCTCACCGGCAGCGGAGCCTGCCCCCGGTTCCATCCCGTCCAACGCGCCAACGCCCCGGTCATCGGCTTCTCCACCCTCCGGTACAGCAACAGCCCCACTCCCACCGCGACCGCCGCCGTCGCCACGGACGTCGGCCAGAAGCCAAGCCGCTCGATCGTCGCGGCCGGCAGCACCACACGCTCCGCCCGAAACACCGCAATGCACACCAGCACATGCGAAAGGTAAAGCGAGTACGACGCATCTCCCACCCGAAGCAGTCCACGCGGAATCCTCCCCCGCAGCACGCCATCCAGACGCACCGCCGCCTCCACCACCAGCACGGCCGGCACACCCCAGCCAAGCACCCGCGAAAACGGCACATTCCCCATCGGGATCAGCACCAGTCCTGCCGCACCCAGCACTCCCAGCGACGCCCACAGCCAAAGCGGCCCGAGAGCGGTTTTCCGCTGCACCGCCCGCCCCAGGTACATCCCCGCCAGAAACTCCAGCAGCAGCGGATTCATCAGCACCGCAACCGCCGGCCACCCAGGTCGAGCCAGCAAACCCAAAAGCGCCAGCCCCGCCAGCAGCGGCGTCAGCATCCAGATTGGCCTCACCCGCGCAAACAGCGCCAGCGCAAAAAGCAGGTAGAAGAACATCTCAAAATTCAGCGTCCAGCCCACCTGCAGCACCGGGTCCAGCGCACCGGCCGAGTTGCGATACGGAACAAAACACAAGGAACGGAGCAGGTCCACCACGGAAACCGGCAGATGATCCGCCCGGCTGCCAAGCCCCGGCATCCGCGCCACTGTCCAAATCTTCGATACCGCCACCAGCGTCAGCAGCCAGTACATCGGCGCGATCCGCAACACACGCCGCCGCAGAAACGTACCGCCGCCCACCGCTCGCGGACCCGCGGACGATAGCGCCATCACCAGCCCGCTGATGACAAAGAAAAGGTCCACCCCTGCCGCGCCGTTGTCCAGCAATCGAGGTGCGCCCCGGCCGTATTGCTCCGCCCAAAGCCCGCCCAGATGCGTGCCCAGCACCGCCAATGCCGCGATCCCACGCAATGCCTGCACCCCGGACAGCACACCCCGGCCCTCCTTTCCGTCGTTTCTGCTCAGACGCCGCCTCCCCGCCGGCGGACGCTCGGTACCCTCACCGCCCGCAAAACGCCATCATAGACGACTTTGCGTCCCCACCCGCGGCGTGCACCCCGGCAAGCACTGCCGTCGCAGGCAACTTCCCTTCTCAGCTCGCGAGCAGCGAGAAGGCAGGCAGTCCGGCCATTCGGCTCCACACCGGCATCGCCTCCGGCCCCGGCACCAGAAATGGCGGCAGCGCCTCAAACCCGGGCTTCGCCAGGAAATACCCCTGCACCAGCGAGATCCCGCATGCCCGCAGCGTCCGGTACTCCTCCATCGTCTCCACCCCTTCAGCGATGACCCGCGTCCCCAACTCCCGGCAAAGCCCCACCATCGAGCACACGATCCGCCGGGCATCCACGCGGCCGTCGATCCCACGGATCAACCCCATATCCAGCTTCAGCACATCTACTGGAAGCTCTCCCAGTAGATTCAGATTGCTGTAACCCGCGCCGAAGTCGTCCAGGGCCACCTGAAAGCCGTGCCTCCGGTACTCCGTGGCAATATTCCGCAGATGAGCCGGGTCTCGGACCTGTTCGCCCTCGGTAATCTCGAAGATCAGCCGATCCATCGGGAACCGCAGCTCCCGCGCCGTCCGAAGCGTCACCTGGATGCACGCCGCCGGGCTGTACACCGCGCCGGGCATGAAGTTGATCGAAAGCATCGCCCCCGTCTCCGGCAGGCCAAGCCGGCTCGCCAGCTGGATCGCCGCCACTCGGCAGCTCTGGTCGAAGCTGTATCGCGTCTCCTCCGTCACCTGCGACAAGACGCTGTATGCCGACTCGCCCCGCGGCCCGCGCACCAGTGCCTCATACGCATACACCCGCCCGGACTCGACGTCCACGATCGGCTGAAAAGCCATGCTGAACGGCATCGGCTGCCGTATTCCCTCTTTGCAAGCATTGCAGGTCTGTGACATCCGTCTCCCCCAGCCTCCATATCGGCATAAGGGAACGTCTGTTTACCGGCAATCCAGGCACCCTGTCTGCTGCCGCACCAACCCCTTCCAGGATCAGATATCCTGCTTGCGGGAACGGCTCTGTGGAAATCTGTCAAGTCCCCGCATCGCATAAGTGCCGTTGATGCAACAACTTCCATCTGGCATATCCACTACAGTCAACCAACTATACTTGTATATAGAGCGGCCGCAGGATCGGCGTGCTTCGGGGTCTCGTGTAAGTCCTCTGTTTTGAATATTTTGGCGCAACCCTACTCGAATGAATATTTTGCGTGGATCGCCCTGGACAACACTCTCATTCCAGGCAACTTACCAGGCAGATCCCCCCCGGGGGGGGGGGCGGGTCCGCAAACACCCGCTTGCACATCCATACAACCCCGGAGTAAGCTCATGTTGTCAGAATGAAGCGCTTTTCCAACCCGGCCGCGCCTTCCTTTAGCTGCTTCGGCTATTGGTGGCCCCGTGCGGCCTGTTGGAGACAGTGACCTCTTAGCTCAAGAGCATTCACCCAATCCACCCAGCCGCGACCCCCACAGGTCGCGGCTTTCGTTTGCACCGACCAGAACCGGAGACCGCCATGACCGCCGAAGCTCTTATCCCAGCCGAGACCAGCCAGCCCGCGTTCCCCGCGACGCTCCAGCGCATTGTCCTCACCGGCTTCATGGGATCCGGCAAAACCTCCGTCGGCCGGCTGCTTGCCTCTGCGCTCGGCTGGCAGTTTCTGGACCTCGATGACCACCTTGAAGCCCGCACCGGCACCTCCATCTCGGAACTCTTCACCCTTCACGGCGAGCCCCGCTTCCGCCGGCTGGAATCCTCCGCGCTGGCCAACGCCCTTATCCGCACCCGCACAGTCCTTGCCCTCGGCGGGGGTACCCCGGAGCTGCTGACCAACCGTCTGCTCCTCGAACAGACTCCTGGAACCATGACCGTCTTACTCCAGGCCCCGTTCGAGATCTTGTTCGATCGCTGCATGCTTCAGTCGTTTGCGTCGCCCGAACACATCCGCCCTGTCCTCGGCAGCCCTGCCGAAGCCGAACAGCGCTTCCGCGCCCGCGAGCCGCTCTACCGGCGTCTTGCTGCCCTGACGCTTGAAACCTCCACGCTTTCTCCGGCTCAAGTCGCCTCGACACTGACAGATCTGCTAGCGCGCCGAGCAGATTATCCGCACACCTCGCTGCCACCGCGCATCCAACCGTGAACCAGGCAACGCAACTCACGGGAACGGAGTCGTCCATGGCCAGCACTGCCCCCATCGCAAGCCAGAGCGCTCCGGAGACGGCGAAACCCGTTCCCGTAGCCACGGTCACACGCAAGGCGTTCGCGCACGGAAACATCCTCTTCTTCTTCGGCGTGCTGCTTCTGCTCACGCTCGCTTACAAGCTGCTGAAAGAGCTGGAGATTATCTATGTCGCGGCGCTTTTCGGCGTGGTCCTGATCCCGTCGGTCCGCTGGCTGCAAAGCAAGAGCATCCGCGGCTACCATCCAAGTCGCATCGTCGCGATCCTGATCCTGCTCTCCAGCACGCTGCTCGTTCTGGGAACCTTTCTTTCCTTTGCGGTGCCGCCGGTAGTTGGCGACGCGCGCAACTTTCTCGGCGACCTGCCCAAACGCATTCCGCTCATGTTTGCGCATCTGCAGAAGCTTCCCCTCATCAACAAGATGAACCTGGCCACCTTGGCCGCGCGCGCGGAGAACTTCGCCGCGGCCATTGGAGCTTATCTTTTCAACGCATTGCCTACGTACCTGTCCCACATCTTCGATATCCTGACGACGATCTTCCTGTGCATTTATTTCATGCTCGAAGGGGATGAAGCATACGCATTCTTCCTGTCGCTGATCGCGTCCTCCAATCGCGACCGGCTGGACAGCACGCTGCAAAAAGCCGAAAGCAAGATGAGCAAATGGCTTTTCGGTCAGGGTCTGCTGATGTTGACGCTTGGCGTCTCCTCAACCATCGCCTTCGGATTCCTGCACGTTCGCTACTTCTTCCTGCTCGGCGTGCTAATGGGTTTGCTCAACATCATCCCCATCGCCGGTGGGCTGGTGACCATCGCCCTCGTGGGCACGGTGGCCGCTTTCGACTCCTGGACCAAAATGGCCGGCGTGTTTATCTTTTACACGGTCTACATCAACGTCGAGAACGCGTATCTGACGCCGCGCATCATGCGCTCCTCGGTCGACCTGATGGGCCTTACCGTGCTGATCGCACTTCTGCTCGGCACCGCGCTCGCCGGCATCGTCGGCGCGCTCGTCGCGGTGCCGACGGCCGCGCTGATCTCGGTGCTGCTGGACGAATATGCAGTGCGCCAGGGAAGCATCACCTCGGCCAGCGACCCGCCGTCCCTTGCCGAACCATGATCGGTCCCGGTCCTGCGCTATGCTTAGGGAGTGTCGAATCCACAGTTCCACCAAAGCGAGCGCCGTTCCCTGCTGCTTCCGGCTGTTTACGCCTTGGTTTTCATTGCACTCGCGGTTATGGTCGCACGCCACTTCTTTCCGGCAACCTCGATCGACATCGACCACCTGCACACGGACCTGCTGCCGACCCACACCGTCTTCGCCAACGACACCAAAGTGGTCGTCGCCTCGCAGGCGCAGGACGTCCTGTTCGTCGCGACCACCGTTCGAGTTCGCAACGGCATGCAGGTCCCCATCTTTCTGGATGGAGCAACCTGTACCTTTACCGATCAGGCCGGCGCAATCCTGAACGTCAATGCAGTGGAGCGGTCCGAGCTCCCCAATATCGAGACCAGCTTCCCAAAGCTCGCGCCCCTCATGCAGCAGCCGCTTTACCGAGACACCACGATCGACCCCGGCAAGAGCGCCGAGGGGACCGTCCTGTTGAGCCTCCCGTTCACTGAGGCGCAGTGGAAGGCGCGAAAGTCCGCCGTGGTCGAGATGAACGTTTACCACCAGCATCCGGTGTACGTGACGATCCCGAACGCATGACACGCCGCCGCTGGATCGCCGACACCTACGCCCCGGAATCGGGGCACCCCACCACGGCTGCCCTCACCGGCGACCAGGCCGCGCACCTCGCCCGCGTGCTGCGCGCCGAAGCCGGCCAGGTTTTCGACGTGGTGGCGGCGGGCTTTCTGCATCGCGCGGAGGTGACGCGGGTCAGCCCGGAACGCGTCGACTTCACGTTGCATGAAGAGCTTGAATCAGACTCGGCGCTGGCAGTTCATCTTTACCTGGCCGTGTTTAAGTTTGATCGATTTGAATGGGCGGTGGAAAAGGCAACTGAACTCGGCGTCGCGCGGATTACGCCCGTGCTCGCGCGCCGCACCGAGAAACATCTGGCGCAGGCGTCGGCCAAGCGGGTGGAGCGCTGGCGGCGGATCGCGCATGAGGCGAGCCAGCAGAGCCGGCGTACCATCGTTCCGGAGGTTGCGGATCCTGCTCCGTTAAGGCTTGCTCTTGCCGCCGAGCTTGCCGCTACGCGCATCCTGCTGAGTGAGACCGAGCAGAACCGGCCGCTGAACGGTGCGCTCGCCGGTGCAGAGGAGGTCGCGCTGGCAATCGGTCCGGAGGGCGGATGGACTGCCGAGGAGATGGCGCTCTTTGCGGAGAAATCATGGGCCCAGGTCACCCTGGGGCCGCGTATCCTTCGTGCGGAGACGGCTGCGATTGCCTCCATGGCGATTGCCGGCAGCGTGCTTGGGAGCCGGCCTCATCAAGGGGAAAGTGCGGATCGGCGACCACAAGAAACGGTACAGAGGTTTTGACCATAGCCTCCGCCAGATCGTCCTGCTGTATCCCGGGGATCGGCGACCACAAGAAACGGTACAGAGGTTTTGACCTCGGAAGGAGGACGGCTCCACCCGAGGTCGTCGTGAGCAAGCAGCTTTAGCTGAACATCTCTTTCATCTTGTCGATCAGGCCGCGGGAGTGCTGCTGATTTTCGACGGTCATAGTTTCGCTAAGCTGTTTGATCAGTTCGCGCTGCTGGCGGGTGAGCTTCTGGGGCGTCGCGACCCGGATTTCCACAATGAGATCGCCTTTTCCACGCTCATTCAGGTGTGGAACGCCCTTGCCGCGCAGGCGGAACTCCTTGCCGCTTTGTGTGCCTTCGACGATTTTGATGGTCTCCTTGCCTTCGAGCGTGTCTATTTCGAGCTCGGTGCCGAGCGCGGCCTGGGGAAACGAGATGGGCATGACGCAGTGCAGATCGTCGCCATCGCGCTCGAAGAACTTATGCCTTTTCACCGAGAGCAGGACGTAGAGGTCGCCCGCGGGGCCGCCGAACCTGCCGGCCTCGCCTTCGCTCTGGTAGCGAATGCGCGTGCCTTCTTCCACTCCTCCGGGAACCTTGACATTGAGGGTGTGTTCCTTCTCTACCGTAGTTCGTCCGCCGCAGGTCTTGCATGGATCGGTAATGACGGTGCCCGTGCCTCCGCAGCTTCCGCAGGTCTTGGCGACCGAAAAGAAACCCTGTTGGAAGCGTACCTGGCCGGCGCCCTTGCATTGGGGGCAGGTCTGCGGCTGCTTGCCGCGGGCTTCGCCCGAGCCGTGACATTCGTCGCAGACCTCGCTGCGCTTGACGGTAATCTCCTTTTCGACGCCAAAGACGGCTTCTTCGAACTCGAGACTCATGTCGTAACGAAGGTCGCGTCCTCGCTGGACGCGTGAGCCTTTGCCGCGTCCGCCGGTGTTGAACATTTCGCCGAAGATGTCGCCGAAGATGTCCCCCATGTCCTGCCCGCCGAAGCCCTGCCCGCCGAAGCCTCCGCCGGCAAAGGGATTTCCTCCGCCACCGGCACCGCCCGAGAAGGCGGCGTGCCCATAACGATCGTAGGCCGCGCGCTTTTCCGGGTCGCTCAGGACCGAGTAGGCCTCCGAGCATTCCTTGAACTTGGCTTCGGCCGCGGGATTATTGGGATTGCGGTCCGGGTGGTACTGCATGGCGAGCTTGCGGTAGGCGGTCTTGATCTCCGCGTCGCTGGCGTCGCGTTGAACCGTCAGGAGCTCGTAGTAATCGATTTTCGTAGCCGTAGCCATCACTCTCCAACCTGTTTAGAAGCGAGGTCCGGGATCAGGACCCCGACCCTTCGTGCAAGCGAGTACAGAAGCAGATTCACTGCGGGAATGACTACAAAACGCCCGCTGCGGCTCCCCAGTTCGGGGCAGGAACAACGGCAGAAGTGGAGCTAGTCGTTGTGCTGCGCGGGGTTTGAGGCGATCTTGACCATGGCCGGGCGCAACAGCTTTTCCCGGATACGATATCCGGGTCGGATCTCCTCGAGCACCTGGTGATCGGGAAACTCCGCGGTTTCGATGCTCCCGAGCGCCTCGTGGATGCGGGGGTCGAACTGCGTGCCGACGGTTTCGACCGGGGTGACGCCGAGGCTCTTGAGTGCGTCAGCCATCTGCTTCACGATGAGCTCGACGCCGCCGCGGAGCTGGTCGGCCGAGCCCTGAGCCCGAAGCGCGAGGCCGAAGTTGTCCATGACGCCGAGAAACGGCTCGACCGCGTCGCCTAGAGCGTTCGCGCGGATGTCCATACGCGATTTCTCCTCGCGCTTGCGGGCGTTGTCGAATTCGGCCTGCAGACGTGCGAGGCGGTCCTGCAGGACGTCGCGCTCCCCTTTCAGCTGAACCAGCGCTGAGTGTTCCTGTTCCTGCTCGTCGGCGACCATCACCGGCCCGCTTGCCTCGTTTGGTGTCAGACCCTCATCCTTGATTCCGTCCTGCATGTGTTGATCCCCTTGCGTCTGTTTTTCCTGATCGGTTGGACTGTCTATATTGTTGCCGATTCCTGCCCACCGCGTCACCTTGTCCCAACTGCTCGCCATTTTCGCCTCAAAAATCTGTCCGCCTCGAGATCCTGTCAGCCTCTGAATCCTGTTCCTCCGCCGGTGCCCTGCCGTTCGAGTACCTGCGCGATGTAGCCGACCGCGTGCATGGTGCGTTCGTACTGCATGCGCGTGGGGCCGATGACGCCGACCATGCCGACGGGCTCACCGTTCTGCATGGCGGGCGCGGCGATCAGGACAAGGCCGGCCATTTCGGGCGCCTGCTGCTCCAGCCCGAAGACGACCCGGACGCTTTCCTGCCGAGCGTCGATGTAGGCGTTGAGGAGCTCGACGAGGCGCTGCTTGGCTTCAAGCGCAGCGAGCATTTCACGCAGACGTTCACGGTCGTCGGCCCCGCCCATGGGCTGCGAGCCGACCAGGTTGGCGACGCCTTCGACGTAAACGGTGCGCACGCTTGCGGATGGCACGGCCATGGTCCAGAGCTGCTCGGCGGCGGCGAGGACGCGCTGGTACTCGGTACGTTCGCGTTCGACGCGAAGAGCGAGTTCGGCGCGGACGCGGACCATCTCCCAGCCGCGAAAGTTCTCGTTCAGGAAGCGTCCGGCGGTTTCGAGTTCGAGCGAGGTGAGATCTTGGGAAGCGGAGAGCACGCGGTCGCGCACGGTGCCCCCGCGGGTAACGACGACGGCGAGGACGCGGCCGGGGGCGAGCCGGGAAAAGTGGACGTGCTCGAGTTCGAGGCCGTCCGGAAGCGCGGCCATGGCGACGCCGACACCGCTGGACAGCGTGGCGAGGACATGGCTGGTACGTTCGAGCACGGCGTCAGTTCCGGCGACGTCGGCAAAACGGGCGTCGATCTCAGGATGCGAGATTTCGGCCAGACGACGGAGACCCGCGCCGGGACCAAGGTTTTCCACGTACAGGCGGAAGGCCTGCGGGGTGGGAATGCGGCCGGCGGAGGTGTGCGGCTGCTCGAGCAGACCGGCGAGAGAGAGAGCCATCATCTCATTGCGGACCGTGGCGGGGCTGGTGGTTCCGGTGCCGATGGCGGCTGACACGGTGCCGGAGCCGACCGGCTCTCCGGACGCGATGTAGCGCTCGACAATGAGCATCAGGATTGCCCGCTGCCTTGCCGTGACCCGCTCTTCCGTCATTGCGAACGCCATGGGATTAGTTTACGCCGGTCGTCAAGTGGCGGTCGGAACGATTGGCGGGCAGGTGCGGAACGCGCAAAGTTCGAGCATGAAGAAGGCGGTCGACAAATCGTGTATTCCACTGCGGCCTGACTTCTGATATACCGGACGCACCCATGGTTTCCTTTCCGGTTCGGCCCTCCGCTGCTTCGTTGCTTCCTCTGCTGCTCACTGCCGGCTGGCTCGCCGGAGAATCCCGGTGCCGCGCGCAGCTTCCGGGACAGATGACCAACCAGCTTCCTGGCCAGAGCGCAGGACGGGGCGGCGCGCAGCCCAGATTCACCGTGCCGGACCAGTATGCGACGGAGGCGGTTGTCGTGGAGCGCAATGAGACCGCCTACCGCATGCACGCGGACGGGACCGGCGAACGGACGCAGCACATGCGGGTGCGGGTGCAGTCGGAGGGAGCGGTGCGGCAGTTCAGCGTGCTTTCGTTTTCCTATGCCGCCGCGAGTGAAACTCCGCATATCACGATGGTACGGGTGCACAAGCCGGACGGGAGCACGGTGGATACGCCGGTGGCGGATGCGATCGAGATGCCTGCGCCGGTAACGCGGGAGGCTCCGCTCTACAGCGACCTGAAGGAGAAACAGGTGCCGGTGCGGCAGCTCGGGGTGGGCGACACGCTGGAGTACGAGGTGCATACGACGGTCGACAAGCCGGAGGCACCGGGGCAGTTCTGGGGAGCGGACCACTTTACCGCTCCGGGAACGCTGGTGACGCTGGCCGAGGTGTACATCCTCGAAGTCCCCAAGGGCAAGTACGTGCAAGTGTGGAGCCCGAATCATAAGCCCGTCCGGACCGAGCACGACGGTCTGGTGACTTATACCTGGACGGTTTCGCAGCTACTGCCGACGCCGACGCCCGCACAGCAGAACGACGCAAAAACGAGGCCCGCGAAGGACCCGGATCAGGATGCGGAAGGACGATTGATCCCTTCGCTGGCGTACACGACATTTCACAGCTGGCAGGAGGTAGGCGACTGGTATCGCGGGCTGGCCGCCACCCGTGCTGAGCCGAACGATGCGCTGCGGGCCAAGGCCGACGCGCTGACGGCGGGGGCAAAGACGCAGGAAGAGCAGGCACGGGCGCTGTACCGGTTTGTGTCGGGGATTCGGTACGTTGGGATCGACCTGGGGGTGGGGCGATTTCAGCCGCATCCGGCCGCGGAAGTGCTGGCAGACCAGTACGGCGACTGCAAAGACAAGGACACGCTGCTGGAAGCTCTAATGCGGGCCAAGGGTCTGCACACGGCACCGGCGCTGATCGGCGCGGGAATCACGCCGCTTCCGGATGTTCCGACGCCGGCGGTATTCAACCACGTGATTACGACGGTCGACCTGCCTGGGACGGGGCGGGTGTGGATGGATTCGACTGCAGAGACGGCTCCGTTCCGGCTGCTGAACCCGGTCATTCGAGACGAGGAGGCGCTGGTGGTGCCGGTGGCCGGGCCGGCCGAGCTGGTGAAGACTCCCTCCGATGCGCCCTATCCTTTCTATAACCGGTTCGACGCCACCGGGACCTTGACACCGGATGGATTGTTGAAGGCGCACGTGGACCTGGTGTTTCATTCCGACGATGAAGCTCCGCTGCGGCAGGGCCTGCAGCAGCTTGCACCGGCGCAGTGGGATGCGGGAGTGCAATATCTTTCCTCCAGCATGGGATTCAGTGGCAAGACAACGAATGCGGACCTGAGGCAGAAGGGTCCGGACGAGCCTCTGCACCTGAGCTACGACTACACGCGCGAGAAATATTCGGACTGGAGCGAACTGCGTATCCTGCCGATGGCTCCGGGCGTGGCCCTGCCCGAGCCGGACAGCGACGACCCCGCTCCGGCGGACGTGAACCTGGGAGCGAAGGGCTCGCAGGTGGCCAGCTTCAAACTTACGCTGCCGCCGGGGTATCGCGCCGACCTGCCGGACGGCGTGCACGCCACCAGTCCATGGGCGACCTTCGATAAGACTTACCGGGTCGCCGACGGCGTACTTGTGTTCGACCGCAAGGTGGACATCCTGTCGACCAGGGTGCCCAAGGCCGATCTCGGGGCCTACTCGGCGTTCCTGAAGAAGATCTCGAACGGCCAGGAGTTTTACATCCAGCTGACGGCTTCGCACAGGATGATCGTGGTTCCGTCGAGCCCCGGAGGCAAAGGCAAGCCGTCCGCGAGCATCGCTCCGATCACTCCGCCGGCGGCCGCTGCTTCAAGTTCCAAAGACCCTGAGGTGCTGGTCCAGCAGGCCATGCAGCTTGTGCCGACGATGAACTGGACCGGGGTAACGGCGCTGCTGGACCAGGCAAAATCCATTTCGGATTCGACCCCGTATCTTTGGGCCGGCTACGCGGTGGTGCAGGCCGCACAACGGAACTATGCGGCGTCGATTCCGCTGTATCGCCGCGAGCTGGCGCGGCATCCGGATGAGGGGCGGGTGGTGGTGCAGTTGAGTGCGGCGATGAAGGGAGACCATCAGGACGCGGCCGCGGAGACGGTTCTGTTGGAGTACTTCCGCGACCACACCGACGACCGTATGGTGGCGCTGATGCTCGCCTCCGTGCAGACGGCCGGGCACCACTACACGGAAGCGGCGGAGACACTGCAGCAGGCAAGCCTGGCGCTGCCCAAGGATGAACAACTTAAAGTGCAGTTGGCCAATACGCTTTTGCTGACCGGGAACAAGGCCGAGGCCGGCAAAGTGGCCAAGGCGGCGCTCGAAGGCGCGGAACCGGACGACTCCGGCATCCTGAATGATGCCGGGTATGCACTTGCCGAGGCCGGCACGGACCTTCCGCTGGCAGAAAGCTCGTCGCGCAAGGCGGTGTTGCTGCTGGAAACGAAAAGCCTGACGTTGAGCCCGGAGGAGGTGAACAGCCGCAGCTACGCGGATGCGAACCTGTTGGTCGCCTCGTGGGATACCCTCGGGTACATCCTGATGCAGGAACAGAAGTTGGACCAGGCGCTTAACTGGTTTGGGCCGGCGTGGCTCGATTGCCAGCATGCTGAGGTGGGTTTGCACCTGGGGCAGGTGTATGAAAAGCAGGGCAGGACGAAGGAGGCGCTGGTCATGTATCAGCTTGCGCTGGCATCGCATGAAGGCGCGAGGGCCTACGATGTGATCGCGCAGCTGCAGGCGGGGATTGCGCGGTTGCACGGCTCCGCAAGCGACGCGAAGGATCGGGAAGAGCTGCAGAATGAGCGGATATTTAGGGTGAAGCGGTCCGGCAATGTTACCGGAACAGGAACGTATCGACTTCTGCTGGCCTCCACCGGAGTGGTCGGGCTCCAGCAGGTGTCCGGCGATGCAGCGGTGAAGACGGAAGAGCCGGCGATTTGCACGATGCGGTTTCCGGAGCTGATCCCGGCCGGCTCGCAGGTGCACCTGCTGCGGCGGATCGTGCTGAGTTGCCATTCCGGCGAGACCTGCCAGCTTGTATTTGTGCCGAACAGCAGCCTTTCCGAAGAGGAGTGAAGGCCGTGGGCGCCGGCCTGGAGCAAGGCGGGTGGAGGTTCTCGGCTTTCGGACTCCGGCTAAGAGGATAGCGCCTAGCTGATTTCGAGCACGTCGGATTCTTCGTCGGCGACACGTTCGGCTTCTGTGACGACCCGGCGAGCGATCGCGTAGAAGGCTGCTCCGAGCGAGCTGTCGGCTCCGGCGAGCGAGACGGGGATGCCGGTATCGCCTCCTTTGCGGACAGCGGGGTCCAGGTCAACCGAACCGAGAAACGGAAGGCCGTACTGGCGCGCGGTCCGCTCGGTGCCGCCGGCTCCGAAGACGTCGAGCATGGAGCCGTCGGGCATGCGCATCTGGCTCATATTTTCGACCATACCGAGCACCTCGACCTTGACCTGATGGAACATTTCAAGAGCCTTTCGGGCGTCTTCGAGCGCGACGCTGGAGCCGGTGGAGACGACGAGCGCACCGGTAAGGGCGACGCTTTGCACAAGCGAGATCACGACGTCTCCGGTGCCGGGCGGAAGGTCGATCAGAAGGAAGTCGAGGTCGCCCCATTCCACCTGCTGAAGGAACTGGCGGATGATCTGGTGGAGCATGGGCCCGCGCATCATCAAGGGCTTGTCACCGGGCGAGATAAGCCCCACTGAGATGAAGCGGACGCCATGTGACAGGACGGGCTCGATGCGGTTTTCGCCGACGATGTTGGGCTGTCGCGAGACGCCGAGCATGGTGGGAACGTTGGGTCCATAAATGTCGGCGTCAATCAGGCCGACGCGGTAGCCCAACTTGCCGAGGGCAATGGAAAGGTTCACCGCTACGGTGGTCTTGCCGACGCCGCCCTTGCCCGAACCGACCGCGACTACGTGCGATACGCCGGGCAAGGGCATGGGGGCCTGCGGTACTGCTCCTTGAGTTGCCATTTAGTTCCTTCCCTCTTACAGGTTCCAGCTTGCGCCCATGCTTTCGCGGATCTGCTTGCGGCGCAGCTGCTCGGGGGCGCGCATTTCGCGTCGGCGTCCGGCGTCTTCGAAACGGCGGCGCTCGTTGTCGGTTTCGAGCGCGAGCTGCGGCACCTCGACCGGGGCTCCCTGCATGTCGACCGCGACAAAGGTGATGTAAGCCGAGCTGACGTGGCGCAGATGACCTTTGCGGACGTCTTCGACCATCGCCTTGACGCCCACCTCCATGCTGGTGCGGAAGGCGCGGTTGACGCTCGCCTTGAGAATCAGCAGATCACCCATGCGGACGGGGGCTACGAAATCAAGGTGATCCATGCTGGCCGTGACTACGACAGCGCGGGCGTGGCGGCTGGCGGCCATTGCCCCGGTGAGATCGATGAACTGCATCAGGCGGCCGCCGAACAGGCCACCGATAGGATTGGTGTCGCCGGGAAAGATGATCTCGCTGCGTTCGGACTGGGACTCGCGCACGGATCGGTTGGGCACTTCGTTCATGGTATCCAGTCTATGCCACTGCCGGACCGGCTACCATAGAGAGATGGACAAGCTTCCGATGCTGCTGGAGATACTGAAGCACAACCCGCACGATACCTTCGCCCGCTATGGGCTGGCCATGGAATTGGTGAGCCAAAAGCGTGTGCCGGAGGCGCTGCATGAGTTCGACCAGTGTATCGCGACAAATTCAGATTACGTGCCGGCGTACCAGATGTCGGCGCAGACCCTGGCGGCCAATGGGCAAACGGAGCTGGCGATCGCGCGGCTGCACCATGGGATCCAGGCGGCGATCCGCACGGGCAACCAGCATGCGCGGGATGAGATGGATGCGCTGCGCGAGGACCTTACCACGCGCTAGCTGCATCCAACGGCTGCGAGGTGCGAGGCATGCAGAAGCGCGCGTTGGGACAGACCGGCATGGAGGTCGCTCCGCTGATGTTGGGCGGCAACGTCTTTGGATGGACGATCGACCAGGACAAGAGCTTTGCGGTGCTGGATGCCTTTGCCGGTCAGGGTTTCGGGTTTATCGATACGGCGGACGTATATTCGGCGTGGAAGCCCGGCAATCACGGAGGCGAAAGCGAGACGATCCTTGGGCAATGGTTTGCACGGTCGGGCAAGCGCAAGGACGTGGTGCTGGCGACCAAGGTCGGGATGAAGATGGGCGATGGCGGCGAAGGGCTGCGTGGCGCGTACATCCTGCGAGAGGCGGAGGCTTCGCTGAAGCGGCTCCAAACGGACTACATCGATCTGTATCAGTCGCATAAGGACGATGGATCAACGCCGCTCGAGGAGACGCTTGGCGCGTATGCGGAGTTGATCGAGGCGGGCAAGGTACGGGCGATCGGGGCTTCGAACTACAGCGGCGCGCGGCTGCGGGAGGCGCTGGAGTTGGCGAAGCGGGAAGGTTTACCGATGTACCAGACGCTGCAGCCGGAGTACAACCTGTACGAACGGAAGAAGTTTGAGACGGATGAGCAGCCTGTGTGCCGGGAGTTCGGAGTCGACGTGATTACGTACTTCTCGCTGGCCAGCGGATTCCTTACGGGCAAGTACAAGACCAGGGCCGATGCCGAGGGTAAAAATCGCGGGTCGCGGGTGGAGAAATACTTCGATCAGCGAGGCATGCGGATTCTGGCGGCATTGGCCGAGGCCGAGCGGGAGACCGGGCGAAGCAGGCATCGATCGCACTGGCCTGGCTGATCGCGCAGCCTACCGTGCTCGCACCAATTGCGAGCGCCACCAGCGTGGAACAGCTTGCCGACCTGACTGCCGCGGCGGAGTTGAGGCTGGACGCGGAGGTACTTCAGAAGCTTACCGAGTCCAGCGCGTACTGAGCTCGGCGCGGGTTGCTAGAATAGTGTGGATGCTGGAACTTGGATGGGTACGGGCGAATCTGAAGGCAGTCACGGAGCGGCTGCGTGCGCGTGGGACCGGTGCGGCGGAGGGACTGGCAGGTTTTGCTGAGATGGATGCGGTCCGGCGTGCGGCAATCGTCGCCGCGGAGAGTGCCAAGGCGGAGCGAAATCGGCTGACTGTGGAGATCCAGGCGACCCGCAGAAATGGAAGTGACGCGACCGGGCTGACGGAGCAGGTGCGCGCGTTGAAGGCGGAGGGTGAAGGCCTGGAGGCGCGTGCGGCCGTGGCCGATGCCCGGCTTGACGCGATGATGAGCAGCTTGCCGAATGTGCCGATGGATTCGGTGCCGGTGGGCGCGGATGAGCATGGCAATGTCCGCGAAAAGAACTGGGGAGAGCCGGCGCACTTCGACTTTCCCGCGCTGCCTCACTGGGAACTTGGGGAGCGGCTTGGGATGCTGGACTTCGAGCGGGCGGCGAAGATTTCAGGTGCGCGGTTCGTGGTGCAGTTCGGGCAGGGGGCAAGGCTGGAACGTGCGCTGGCGAACTTCATGCTCGACCTGCACACGAAGCGGCATGGATATACCGAGGTGCTTCCGCCGACGATGGTCAACTCGCGCTCGCTGTTCGGCACCGGGCAGCTGCCCAAGTTCGCCGAAGACCTGTTTCATTGCGACGACAAGGGTGCGTATGTGCCGGGTGAGCTGAGCGAATCGGACCATTGGCTGATTCCTACCGCCGAGGTGCCGGTCACCAATATCTTTCGCGATGAAACCTTGGACGACGCACAAATGAACGTGAGCTTTTGCGCGTACACCTCGTGCTTCCGGTCCGAGGCCGGATCGCATGGCAAGGACACGCGTGGAATGATTCGGCAGCACCAGTTTCAGAAGGTGGAGCTGGTGAAGTTTGTGCGGCCGGAAGAGTCCGAAGCCGAGCATGAACGGCTGACGCGCGACGCGGAAGAGGTACTGGAAGCGCTTGGTTTGCCGTATCGCAGGATGCTGCTCTGCACCGGCGACATGGGGTTCGCTTCGGCAAAGACCTACGATCTGGAGGTGTGGCTTCCCGGGCAGAGTCTGTACCGGGAGATTTCGTCGTGCTCGAACTTTCAGGCGTTCCAGGCCCGGCGGGCAAACATCAAGTACAAGCCGGCGGGAGCAAAGAAGGGCGAGTTCGTACACACGATCAATGGTTCCGGGCTGGCGGTGGGACGGACGTACGTGGCGTTGCTCGAGAACTATCAACAGCCGGATGGGACTATAAAGGTACCGGACGTTCTGGTGCCCTATATGGATGGCGAAACCGTGATCGGCCGGCAGCAGGGCGCCTGGATGAAGGGGAAGCCCGCATGAGCCTCGGCAAGCTGGCAAAGAGTTATGTCTTCTGGACCTACGAGCGCGGCAGCCTGCACTACGACGTGATGGTGACGGCGATCCTGGTGTTCATGTTTGGCGCGCCGCGGCTGATCAACTTCAAGGACAAGCCGGTGGAAACGGTCGCGCTACATGCGAGCGAAGTGCTGGTGCGGGAGGATGGCGCCTCCGGCGAGCGGGCCAGATTCATTTATGAGGTGCGCGCGGACGACATCGGATCAGCTCGGACGGACCCGGAGATCCGCGCGGCGATCCTGCGGGTGGTGGAACCAATTTCAGACGAGGTGACGCTGGACCACTATGAGGCGATCAAGGACAGCAGTGGACGCGTGGTCGCGTATCAAGCATGGATTTTGAAGTAGCGATGGAAACATCCGTTGGGAAATCGAGTCTGGAGAGGTATGAGCAAACGCTTGGGAGTGACATTGGTAGCGCTGTCCACGATGGGCGCACACGCGCAGGGTACGCCGGCGAAGAAGCTCGTGGGCACCCCGGCTCCGCAGGCGGAGGCAAAGGGAAATCTGCCGGAGACGCTGCATAAGCTGGACGTGTCCAGCGCCCGGTTCAAGTCGGCTTCGGCGACCTTCCACAAGGAGCAATACACTTCGCCGATCCCGGATCCGGACATTACCAACGGAAGCACATTTGTGACGCGGGAAGGCGGCCATACTCGCATGGGCGCGCGGTTTGAGGGCGGCGAAGCGCAGACGATCGCGTACGACAACGGTACGGTACGGATTCTTAAGCCGGGGCTGAACTGCTACAACGACTATTCCGGCAAGGGTAACCAGGCGAAGATCGAATCGTTCCTGACGCTGGGCTTCGGCGGCAGCGGACGCGACCTGGAAGCAAGCTGGAACATTCAGGATCAGGGCGAAGAGACGCTGCAGAGCGATGGGCACCCCGCGAAGGTGGAGAAGCTGCTGTTGAATCCGAAAGAACAGAGCGTAAAGGATCTGGTCAAGAGCGTCACGTTGTGGCTCGACCTGGAGCGCGACATCGCGTTGAAGCAGGTGCTGATCTCTCCGACCGATGACAAGCAGACCGCGGTCTATTCAAACATTCGGCTGAACCAGCCGGTAGATACGGCCAGGTACGCTATTGGCGGAAAGCCCTGCTCGGCCGGCGGGAAAAAGGCCGGCGCGAAGTAGCACGGCCCAGCCACGCGCCGCCGAGCACGAAAAGAATCGGAAAGAATTCGAGAGTATAACGCGGCTCCGCGTTGTCGAGCGTAAGCAGAAGCAGTATCCGCAGCCCGATGCTCGCGGCCATCGCCCAGAGGATCGGGAGCGCCACGCGCGGGTCCGAGGCCAACTTCCTTCTGCTTAGAAATCCTGTCAAACCAAGGGCGAAGTAGACGAGGTTGAGCGCGAAGTAGACCCCGGCTGCAATCAGGGTCGGAAGCTCTCCATGTTTATGCGGCTTCCACCAGTCGTCGTGCACCGGGATCATCTCGGTGCGGGGGCGAAGCAGCATGTCGGCTACGCGCATCGCCGGCAGCCAGAAATAATAGCGGAACAGATGGCCGTGGATGCGCTCTCGGGCAAGCGCCTCGAAGCGTGCGTCAAAGACAGGTGTTTCGGTGGTGGTCTGGTTGTATTCTTCCAGCAGCGCGGCGGTTTCCTGCTTCTGGGCTTCGCTGTCAAAGGCGCGCGAGGGCAGATCGTCGGGCAGGATGGGGTCCGAGTTGTAGCTCCAGTAGACGGTTTCGTTGGTTGCGAAGTCGATGCCCCAGGTGCGGTACCAGCGGTTGAACCCGACAGAGATGAGCTCGCCGGGATCCGATGCGCCGCGCGGCGCGAGCGGCTGGAAGACGTGCATTGTGCGCTCGTTGCGAACGGTCCAGGGCACCAGAGGAAGCAGCGTGAGCGCCGAGAGAAAAAGCCCCGGCCTGAACCGCGCGATCCCGTGGCCCGGGCTGAACCAAAGGACGGCGGAGACCACGGCTATGGCGAGCAGGCCCTGGTCCGGACGGAGCAAGATGGAGTAGGCCAGGGCGGACGCGAGCACCAGAAGCCATCGGCGGGCTTGGCTGGCGAGGGTCTCTTGCCAGCGGACCAGAGCATAAAAGGCGAGCGCGATGGTGAACAGCACCGCAGTTTCCGTGAGCGGAGCGGCCACATACGTGGCGGTAAACGGACACAGCACTGACAGCCAGAGGGCAAACCATCCGGCCCGCGAGCCGAACAGCCGGGCGGCGGTGAGTGCTGCCAGTGCGCAGGTTGCGAGGTCGACCAAGCCCTGGACCCAAAGCACAGCGCGCACGCTGCCGTGGCCGAAGATGGCGAAGCAGGCGGCCAAGAATAAGGGGTATCCCGGCAGGCGGATGAGCGACGGATGCGGCACGGGGACGCCGCGAACCACCCATGTATAGCCGTAAACGTGCTGCTCCAGCAGCGTGCGGGCGAAGTCCATGTAAATCATGGGATCGCCCGCAGTGCGGGGGAAGCGCAGGATGAAGAAGCCGCGCAGCAAGAGGCCGGCCAGCAGCGCGGAGGTTCCGGCCAGCAAGACCCCACGCCGCCGTGGCTCGAGCATCCCCGTCCGGGCGTCGCGCCTTGAAGTCATCGTCCTTTCATCCTATCGCCTCTGAGATTGCCGCATGGACGACCGACTTTCCGTTGACGCGGAACGGAGGGCTGCATACGATGCTGACAGGAGCACGAACCCGCCGCTTGCCGCCCACGCCTAAACCGGTCTTCTACGATCCTCAACGCAAACGCTGGAAGCGGCTTCGTCGCGTCTTCGATGCACTTGCGGCCTTTGGACTCGTACTGGGCGTGGTATTTGTGGTGGGGCTTTGGAAGATGAAGCCGTTGCCGACCCTTGGGCTGACCGGGCAGACGCGCAACCTGCGCGGGCTGAACATCCCGGCCGTTCCCAAGCCGATCGGCAAGGCCGCTCAGGCCGCCCAGAAGGCGCATCGCAAGACCTCGCTGAAGCCGTCCGACATTGTGCTGAATACAGGGGAAGGCCTGCGCGCGGCGTATTACGTGGATTGGGACCCGGCCAGCTACTCCTCGCTCAAGGAGCATATCAAGCAGATCGACCTCCTGTTCCCCGGATGGCTGCACGTATTGACGCAGGACGGCACCGTGACGGCGCTGACCCCGGACGACAACTCGCCCTACAACGTGGTGGATCGGGGCGGGGCGCATGCGGTAGACCAGGAGCGCAAGGTGGAACGTGCGCTCGCGCTTAACCATGCCGACACCGAGGTGTTTCCGGAGGTCGACAACTACGACCCGGTGAAGCAGGCATTTTTTCCCGGCATCAAGGATTTCCTTGGCGATGACACCGCTCGCGCGCATTTCGTGCAGCAGATGGACGTTTTTTTCAAAGCATTCCCGCAGTACCACGGGCTGCTGCTCGATTTTGAGGAAGTTCCGCCGGATTCACAGTCCGACTACCAGGCGCTACTGACCGCGCTGTACGCGGACCTGCACGGCCGGGGGCTGAAGCTCTACATCAATACGCCGGTCGACGATGAAGAGTACGATCTCGCGTTCATGGCCGCGCATTCTGACGGTCTGGTGCTGGCCAACTACGATGAGCACCAGTCTGCGGGCGAACCCGGCCCGATAGCCAGCCAGGACTGGTTCACCGACAACCTGAAAGCCGTGCTGAAGGTGGTGCCCAAGGAGAAGATTATCTGCTCGATCGGCAGCTATGGCTACGACTGGACGACGGCAGAGCCCGCGCTGTCGGCTCCCGTTCGTAAAGGCCAGAAGCCCGCGCCCGTGGTCCCGCCGAAAATCCTAAGCTCCATTTCGCTTTCCACACAGGAGGCCTGGCAGGCTGCATCCGATGCCGGCGCCGAGGTGCAACTGGACCCCGACAGCCTGAACGCGCACTTCGTCTATAACGACGAGGATGCGCACCAGCAGCACCAGGTCTGGTACCTGGACGCGGTCACCGTGCTGAACCAGATGCGGGCCGCCCGCGCGCTTGGGCTGCAGACGTTTTCGCTTTGGCGCCTGGGGTCCGAGGACGATTCGCTGTGGAAGATCTGGGACAATCCGACCCACGTGGACCCGGCCAAGCTGCTGGCAACCATGGACCCCGGATACGATGTGGACCCGGAGGGAGAGGGCGACATCCTGCACGTGACGCGCAGGCCGCAGACCGGCTCGCGCTCCATCGTGCTTGATGACGACGACCAGGTGCCGGTCGATTACAAGTCAATCACGCAGGAGAAGATGCTGTCTTTTCCGCTGCCGTACACGGTGGAACTGTACGGCTATCAGCCGAAAAAGGTCGCCATCTCGTTCGATGATGGACCGGACCCCGAGTGGACCCCGAAGGTACTGGACGTGCTGAAGAAATACGGCGTCAAAGGCACGTTCTTCATGATCGGCGAGGTTGCGCAGGACAACGTCGGGATCATGGAGAGGGTGTATCGGGAAGGGCACGAGATTGGCAATCACACGTTCACACATCCGGATATCAGTGAAATCTCGCCTGCCTCGGTTGACCTGCAGCTCAACCTGACGGAGTCGCTGTTCCGCTCCAAGCTTGGGGTTTCGCCGGTATATTTCCGGCCTCCGTACTCGATCGACCAGGAGCCCGATACCAACGACCAGGCTGCGCCGGTGGACCGCATCCAGGGCCTTGGCTATGTGATCATCGGCGACAAGATCGACACCAACGACTGGGATGAACATCCGCGCAAGAGCCCGCAGGAGATTACCGATTCGGTCTTTCAGCAGCTCAGCGACATGGAAATGCACCCGGACCGCCGCGGCTCTATCATCCTGATGCACGACGGCGGCGGCGATCGCTCGGCTACAGTGGCTGCGCTTCCCGTGATGATCGAGGCGCTGCGTGCGCGTGGGTACCAGATCGTGCCGGTGTCGGAGTTGCTTGGCCGAACACGCGACCAGGTAATGCCTGCGCTGACGCGGGAACAACGCTGGCAGGCGCGCTCGGACTCGATCACTTTTTTCTTCTTCGCGTTCTTCAATCACCTCGTCATTTACGTGTTCTACCTGGGCGACTTCCTGATGAGCGCACGACTGATTATCATTGGGATTTTCGCAACTATCGACCGCTTCCGCCGCCGCAAGAACTATGCCGGGCCGGAGTACGGACCGAAGGTTGCGGTGCTGATTCCCGCATACAACGAGGAAAAGGTGATCGCGCGGACGATCCGTTCGGTGATGATGTCGAATTACAAGAACCTGCGGATCGTGGTGATCGACGACGGCTCGTCCGACTCGACCTACAAGACCGCGAGCACCGCGTATCCGGCGGAGATCGAATCCGGTCGCCTGACCGTGATCACCAAGCCGAACGGAGGCAAGGCCGACGCACTCAACTTCGCGCTCGAACACATCGAGGAGGAGATATACGTCGGCATCGACGCGGACGGCGTGATCGCTCATGACGCGATCAGCAACCTGGTTCCGCACTTTGCCAATCCCAAGATCGGTGCCGTGGCCGGTAATGCCAAGGTGGGCAATCGCGTAAACCTGTGGACGCGCTGGCAGGCGCTTGAATACATCACCAGCCAGAACTTCGAGCGGCGCGCGCTGGACCTTTTTGATGTCGTCATGGTCGTCCCCGGGGCCATTGGCGGATGGCGCACGGCTGCGGTCAAAGCCGGCGGGGGATACCACTCGAACACGGTCGCCGAAGATGCCGATCTAACAATGAACCTGCTGGAGCAGGGCTACTCGGTGATCTACGAGGACCGATGCCTCGCGTTCACCGAAGCGCCGGTCAACGCGAATGGCCTGATGCGGCAGCGATTCCGCTGGTCGTTTGGCATTCTGCAGGCTATCTTCAAACACAAGGGAGCGATCAGCAAGCATCGGGCCATGGGCCTTTTTGCGCTGCCAAACATCCTGATCTTCCAAATCCTGTTACCTCTGGTGTCGCCGCTGATCGACCTGATGTTTGTCTTCGGCGTCATTCATTACTTCATCGACAAATACTTTCATCCGGAGACCACCTCGCCGGACAGCCTGTACAAGCTGCTGACTTTCTTCCTGGCGTTCCTGCTTATCGATTTCTCGGCCTCTGCGCTCGCGTTTATGCTGGAACGCAAACACCCGGCCAGCCGGGGAGATGCATGGCTCCTGTTCCATATCTGGATCCAGCGGTTCACCTACCGCCAGGTATTCTCGGTGGTCCTATTCAAGACGGTCAAGCGCGCGATCGACGGCAAGAGCTTCTCCTGGGACAAGCTCGAACGCACCGCAACAATGTCGGAGGCGACCGACAAGATCACCTCCTGAAGCCGGCGGAACGCTCGGCTAAGATAGAGTCATGACCTCCGCCGAAGCGCTTTCGCTCTCTTCCCTGCCGCAGTTTCGCAACGAGCCGTTTCTCGACTTCGCCGACTCCGGCGTGAAGCATCAAATGCAGGCCGCATTGCAGCACGTCTTGGGCGAACTCGGGCGGGAGTATGACCTGGTGATCGGGGGCCGCCGCGTCAGGACGGCCGACAAGATCACAAGCACCAACCCGGCCCGGCCCGCGCAGGTCATCGGCGTGCATTCCATGGCGGAAGCCGAGCATGCCGAACCGGCCATGGCCGCTGCATTGCGCGCCTTTGCGACCTGGAGCCGCTCCTCGATCGCCGAACGTGTCGGGCTGCTGCTTCGCGTGTCGAAATTGATCCAGAAACGGAAGTACGCACTGTGCGCATGGCTCACGTACGAGGTCGGCAAGAACTGGGCCGAGGCCGACGCGGACGTGGCAGAGTGTATCGACTTTATGGAATTTTACGCGCGCGAGGCCTTGAAGCTCGATGCGGCCACGACGCCCATCCAGTTTCCCGGCGAGCATAACACGCTGCGATACGTGCCCATCGGCGCCGGCGCGGTGATTCCGCCTTGGAACTTCCCCTTCGCCATCATGGCTGGCATGACGGCGGCGGCGATCGTCTGCGGCAACACGGTCGTGCTGAAGCCTTCGCCGGACGCGCCGACGATCGCCGCCGTCTTCTTCGGACTGCTGGAAGAGGCCGGCATGCCGGATGGAGTCGTGAACTTCTGCCCCGGCGCCGGGCCGGGGTTCGGCTCGGCCATCGTTGCGCATCCGCAGACGCGCTTTGTCGCATTTACCGGCTCGAAAAAGGTCGGGCTCGAGATTCATGAGTCCGCCGCCAGGACGCGGCCTGGCCAGCGCTTCATCAAGCGCACCATCTTGGAGCTCGGGGGCAAGGACGCCATCATTGTCGATGGCGACTGCGACATGGATGCTGCGGTCGAAGGCGTGGTCGCGAGCGCGTTCGGTTTCTCTGGCCAGAAATGTTCGGCCTGCTCCCGCGCCATCGTCGACCAGGAGATCTACGACGTGTTCTGCGACCGCGTCGTGGAGCGCGTGGAAAAGATCCGGCAGGGCGACCCGGCGGAGAACTTCTACGGCGGCCCGGTCATCAACCCGGTCGCGTACCAGCGGGTGCTCTCGTACATCGACATCGGCAAGCAGGAAGGCCGCCTGCTGACCGGAGGCGAGCCGCTCGAGACCGACAGCCAAGGCTTTTATATCAAGCCCACCGTCTTTGCCGACGTCGCGCCAGACGCACGCATCGCGCAGGAAGAAATCTTCGGGCCCGTGCTGGCGATTCTCAAGTCGACCGGCCTGGCCGACTCGCTCGCCATCGCCAACTCGACCGAATACGGGCTGACGGGGGCCATCTATTCCTCGTCGCAGGAGAAACTGGATCGTGCGGCCCACGAGTTCGCGGTCGGCAACCTGTACCTGAACCGCAAATGCACGGGTGCCATGGTCGGCGCGCATCCGTTTGGCGGGTTTAACATGAGCGGAACGGACTCGAAGGCCGGCGGCCCGGAGTATCTGCTGCTGTTCACGCAGGCCAAGAGCATCGCGGAAAAAGTAGGTGTCGTGAGCACGCAAGCGGAGCGCCAGGAGTCCGGTCCAGGCATCTGATGCCCAATCCCAGCACAGATAAGAGCGGATCGACCACGGATGGAAGGGATACCAGCCCGGTATTCCTCCCATCCGTGATCGATCCTTCTGAGGTCTTCTGGCTACGCCGACTTCATCTGCAGCAGCTTGCCCGCGCGGGTGGCGGCTTCCTTCAGCATGCGATGATGCAGGGTGAACAAGGCCAGCTCCAGCCTGTCGCTGACGCCGGTTTTATCATAGATACTGCGCAGGTAGTTCTTGATAACCTGCTCCTTGGTTCCAAGCTGCGCGGCGATGTCCTTGTTCTTGCATCCCTGGACGATGAGCGCGACGATCTGCATCTCCTTGGGCGTCAGCCGGTCGCGCACCCGGGCACCCACCGCGTCTTGCGCGGGCATGGTGGCAACTGAGGCGCGCTCGACCTTTTGCCCGCGGCCCACGCGTCGCACGCAGTCGATCAGCTCCGCCGCCGTAACCGAACGCGGCACGATGCCGCCGGCTTCCGCCGCCACGTCCCCTGCCAGTTCGGCGTCTTTCTCGAGTATCAGCACGACCCGGCTGCCGGAGTCCGCGATGACCCGCAGCAAGGTGGGCAGGTCGGACGCAAGGCTCGACGCCAGCACCACGACGGAGGACCGGAAATTGGGCAGTGTGGCGCGCAGGCGGCCCGCGTCCTCGCACTGCGCGACGATGCGCATGTCGTCCTCCAACGCAAGGGCGCGGGCGGCTCCAGCCCGAAAGATGATCTGGTCATCGGCAAGAATAAGTCGGTTCATGGTTCAGCTGGCCTCCTGGGGCTCGTATGTCTGATTCTTTGCAGATGGGTGCGTTCCCAAATGCCTCATCGGCGAGGCACGCGGGAACAACCGCTGTGTCTGCATTTCAGACAGGGGGCCGGGGTGGGCGGCCGGCGATGCTGGTAAGAGCGTGCCCTGCCCTTGCAATTTGATGAAGCGGAGGGCAGTTCCGCCTCATCCAAAGAGCGTCTGCGCAGCTGGACAGGCTTAGACTGAACGAGCTATGGCAAAACCGATTCTACTTGCGATCGACGACGACGTCAGCGTGCTGGAGGCCGTGGTGCAGGACCTGCGCCGGCGCTACGGACAGCGCTACCGCGTCCTCCGCGCGGCCAGCGGCCAAGCCGCATTCGACATCACGACCCAGCTCAAGGAGCGCGGCGACACGATCGCGCTCTTCCTATCCGACCAGCGTATGCCCGGCATGACCGGGGTCGAGCTGCTGGAGCGTGTGATGCCGCTCTACCCGGATGCGAGACGGGTGCTGCTGACTGCATATGCCGATACTGAAGCCGCAATCCGCGCCATCAACTCCGCGCGGATTCACTACTATCTGAATAAGCCGTGGGATCCTCCCGAGGAGAAGTTGTACCCAGTGCTGGACGATCTGCTACAGAGCTGGAACCAGGGCTACAAGCCTCCTTACGACGGGCTGCAACTGGTAAGCGCACGCTGGGGAGCGGGCGATCACGAGGTCCGCAACTTTCTTTCGCGTAACCGGATCGACTTCAAGTGGCTCAATCCGGATCTGAGCCCGGAAGGCCTGGAGCTGCTTCGAAGCAAGGGCCTGGACGAGGGAAAGCTGCCGGTCGTGCTGTTTCCAGACGGCTCCTCCCTGGTGCAGCCGACCACAACCGAGCTCGCCGGCAAGGTTGGCCTGCGCACGGAAGCGAGGCAGGAATACTACGATGTGGTAGTGGTGGGTGCGGGGCCCGCGGGTCTGGCGGCCGGCGTATACGGTGCCAGCGAGGGATTAAAGACACTGCTGGTCGAGCCGCTCGCGCCCGGCGGGCAGGCCGGCTCGTCGTCCAAGATTGAAAACTACCTGGGCTTTCCGGAAGGGCTTTCCGGCGAAGAACTGGCCAAGCGCGCTTATATCCAGGCGCAGCGGCTTGGCGCGGAGTTCCTGACACAGGGCGTGACCGCTATCCGGTCCGAAAACGGATACCACATCGTACAGTTGACCGACGGACGTGAGGTCAGCTGCCGGGTCTGCCTGCTCGCCACCGGCGTCGACTGGCGCTGGCTGGACGTACCCGGAGAAGAGCGCCTGCGCGGTAAAGGGGTATTTTACGGCGCGGCATTGACGGAGTCGAACACCTGCGCGAACGAGGAGATCTACATCGTGGGCGGCGCGAACTCTGCCGGCCAGGCGGCGATGCACTTTTCCCGCCACGCAGCCAAAGTGCGCATGCTGGTGCGCGGCGACGGCCTGACCCGAAGTATGTCCAAGTACCTGATTGATCAGATCGAGGCCACGCCCAACATCGTCGTCGAATCCGGAACCGAGGTCGTCGGCCTGAAGAGCGATTGCGACCACCTGGAGTGCCTGGAACTGCGCACCCCGGATGGGCACGTCAGTCGCGCGTGCGGCTCGCTGTTCATCTTCATCGGTGCGGAGCCGCGCACCGATTGGCTACCAGAGAACATAGTGCGCGACAGCAAGGGATTCGTCCTTGCCGGGCCGGACCTGAAGAGCTCCGGCAGGTCCGGCTGGAGGCTCGACCGCGAGCCCTACTTGCTGGAGACCAGCGTGCCGGGCATCTTTGTCGCAGGCGATGTGCGTTTCGGCTCGGTGAAACGCTGCGCCTCGGCGGTTGGTGAAGGCTCGATCGCAATCCAGTTTGTGCACCAGTACCTGGCAGGACTCTAAGAGGAACCAATGATCGACGTCGCACATCCATCCACCATCGATGCCCTGGGCCCGGAGCTTCTGGACAGGCTTCGCCGCGTGCCGATCCTGGCCTCGCTCGACGACGAACGGCTGCACTGCCTGGACGGAGCCGCGCAGCTGACCCTGTCGCCTGGAGACGTGCTGATCCGCGAAGGTGAGATCGTTCGCCGATTCTGGATCGTGCTTACCGGCCGTCTGGAATCGGAGATGCCGAACGGCGAGCGGCCGCCGCTGCAAAGCTACACCATGACGGATGGAAGCTCGTTCGGTGAGGTGCCTCTGCTGGCCAACATTCCGTCGGCCATCGAGGTGACCGCGTCGGCCGAATCGCATCTGCTGGAACTTGATGAGGAGCAGTTCTGGCAGTTGATGATGAGCTGCCCGGACGTGCGGCGCGCCATCCTGGGCAACATGGCCAAACGACTGGAGAAGATGCAGCGCACGGCCTTTCAGCAGGAAAAGATGGCTACTCTGGGGACCATGGCGGCGGGCCTGATGCACGAGTTGAACAACCCAGGGGCTGCGGCGCGGCGCGCTTCCTCGCAGCTTCGGGAAAACCTGGTGCGTCTGCATCAACTGGGCGAAAAGTTCACTCGGCTCGATCTGACCCGTGAACAGAAGAATTGCATGCTTGACCTGCAGGAGTACGTTCTGCGCCAGCCCGAGCAGGCCCCCCTGAGCACGCTGGAACAGAGCGATCGTGAGGAGGCGCTTGCGGAATGGATGGAGTCGGCCGAAATTGGGGATGCATGGAAGCTTGCCCCCGGGTTGGTCAGCATGGGCTTCAGCGCCGGCGACCTTGCCTGTGCGCGCTCCTCGTTTACACCGGAGCTGTTCGGTGACTCGCTCAACTGGCTGGACGCCATGGTCTCGAGCCAACAGCTCGTCTCCACCATCGAGGAAAGCATCGGACGCGTCTCAGACCTGGTTATGGCTGTCAAGGCCTATGCCTATGAAGGCCGCGGGCAGAAGCAGGCGATCGACATCAACAAAAGCATTCACGCCACACTCGTCATCCTCGGGCACAAGCTTCGCGAAAAAGAGATCGTGCTGAAAAAGAGCTTTGGCACCGAGCTTCCGCTGCTTGAAACCAGATGCCAGGGTGTGAACCAGATCTGGACCAACCTGCTCGACAATGCGATTGACGCCAGCCGGCAGGGCGGCCTTATCTCCATCCGCACCTGGGCCGAGCCTAGTCACGGCGACTTCGCCCACACCGACCTTTGTATCGAGATCGTCGACCACGGCTCCGGCATTCCGCTCGAGTCGCAGCCCCATGTCTTCGACGCCTTCTACACCACGAAGCCGGCCGGGGTCGGCACCGGCCTGGGCCTTGGAATCGTCGGCCGCATTGTGGAACAGTTCGGTGGATCGATCTGGTTCTCCTCCGAGCCCGATATGACCGAGTTCGTTGTGCGCCTGCCGAATGCTCCTTCCTCTACGAGTTGAGCTTCGTCTCCTGCGGCACTCTCGTGACGAGTGCGTATTCGCTCTCCAGGCAAAGTGACTCTGCTTTACGATAATGGCAGAGGGATCCAAAGTGCAGACCTTGACCGAGCCCCACGCCGCCGCCGCCGACGTCCACGCGACCGAACCCATCACCCCGTTTCATATCGCCTTCCCCGTTGATGATCTCGAGGCCGCCCGCGCGTTCTACGGCGGCGTGCTTGGCTGCCCGGAAGGCCGCTCCTCGGACGAGTGGATCGACTACAACCTGTTCGGGCACCAGATCGTGGCGCATCTCAAGCCTCGCGCCGCCGCGGCTGAAGGCATTCATCACAATGCCGTCGACGGCCACGTCGTACCCGTGCCGCATTTCGGCGTGGTCCTCACCATGCCGCGCTGGGAGGCGTTCGCCGAGCGTCTCCGCCAGCACGGGATCAAGTTCGAAATCGAACCTTACATCCGCTTCCAGGGCCAGGTTGGCGAACAGGCGACCATGTTCTTCTACGACCCAGCCGGCAACGCGCTCGAGTTCAAAGCCTTCGCCGACATGGGCCAGGTCTTCGCCCGATAGCTTTGCTGCCGCAGCCCGGGAGAAGAATCTGCTTGTGCCTGCTGTCCTGCGTCGATCGCCATGACCGCGCACGCACGGCTGAACTCACGCACCAAAGCCACTCGCATATTCCTGGCGTCACCTCTCCGTCAGTCGCCGCACTATAGCAACGCTGCACGCCGCCGATAAAGGGGCCATGGCCCGGCACCGTGTCTTTCCCGTTCAGCGCATCCTGCTCCTTCTAGCGATCCTGCCCTCCCTGCTCTTCGCTCTCCCGGGCCTGCTGGCCCAGCCGTCGGTGCGCTTTGCCGGCAGCACGTCAGTCGGCTTTGCCGGTCCAACCCAGACCGTCTCTGTGACCGTCCTGCGCGGCGGCACCCTGGACAGCCTGCGCGTGCGGACCGAGGGCTCGGACGGCTTCGACTTCGCCCTGGCAAGCGGAGGCACCTGCCTGCCCGGCATCACCTACGCCGTCGGCCAGCAGTGCCTTGCCGCGATCAGCTTCATCCCTACCACGCCCGGCCAGCGCTCCGGCGCAGTCGTTCTCCTGGATCGTTCCGGCGCTCCCCTGGGTACCACTTTTCTCTCTGCCAGCGCCACCGGCGGGCTGCATGTCTTCGTTCCCGGCACGATCGAGACGGTCGCCGGAGAAAGCGTCTGGCTATATGGAGGAGACGGCGCGCCCGCCACCTCCGAAGCCATCTTTCTGCCGTTCGGCGTTGCGGTCGACGCTTCCGGAGCCATCTTTATCGCGGATTCCAGCAACAACCGCATCCGCCGCGTCGACCCCGTCACCACCTTGATGTCCACCGTCGCCGGCAACGGACTGATCGGCTCCAGTGGCGATGGTGGCCCGGCAACAAATGCGTCCCTTTCCTCGCCCACTGCGGTCGCCGTCGACCCCGCCGGCAACATCTTCTTCACCGACTCCGGTAACAACATCGTTCGCCGTATCGACGCCTTTACCGGCATCCTGACCACCTTCGCCGGAACTCCCGGCCGCCACGGCTTTTCGGGCGACGGCGCACCCGCCATCGGCGCCACGCTCAACGCGCCCAACGGTATCGCGTTCGATGCGGCCGGCAATCTTTATCTGGCCGATACCGGCAATCACGCCATACGCCGCGTGGACGCCGTCACTGGCCTGATCTCCACGGTCGCCGGCGTTCCCGGCGTGGCCGGAATGACCGGAGACGGCGGCCCGGCCACCGCAGCTTATCTTAACGGTCCGTGGGGCCTCACCGTCGCATCCAGCGGCGAGATCTACATCGCGGACCAGAACAACCAGCGCGTCCGCCGCATCGACACAGCGGGCGTGATGTCCACCGTCGCCGGCACCGGCGTCGCCGGATACAACAACGACGGCATCTCCGCTACGACCGCGATGCTCAACGCACCCGGTGGCGTCGCGGTCGATGCCGCGGGGAATGTCTACATCGCGGACTCCGGCAACAACCGCGTGCGCAAGATCAATCACACCACTGGCGTCATCTCCTCCATTGCCGGAAACATCGGCCAGGCCTTTTCAGGTGACGGCGGACCCGCCAATGCGGCCGGCCTGTACGGCCCCTATACCCTTGCGCTCGACGGTTCCGGCAACCTGCTGATCGCGGATGTCTTCCACAACCGGATCCGGCGAATCGCGGCCAACTCCGCAACCCTGCAATACCCGCCCATGCGGGTTGGCCGCACCTCCCCGCCGGAGCAACAGCTGGTGGAAAACGACGGCAACGCCTCCATGACGATCTCCGCCGTTAACCCCAGAAGCAGCAGTGCGCTCGATCCGGCGGGCACCACCTGCTTCTCAACACCGCTTCTGCCGCTCGATCAATGCACGGTCAGCGTCTCCTTCGCGCCCACCTCGACCGGCACGCTCGTGGTCGGCACAGCGCTGGTCCAGTCGGACGCCTCAAACAGCCCCGGCACCCTGAACCTGACCGGCCAGGTGCTTTCGGTCGACCCCTCCACAGTGACGCTCGTCTCGGTTACCAACCCAATCCAGACCGGCTCCGTGGCCACCTTCAACGTGGGCGCGACCAGCGCGGGCCTGACCCCCACCGGTCCCGTAACGCTGCTGGACGGAAGCACCGTCCTGGCTACCGTGACGCTGGACAAGAACGGGTACGCTTTTTTTTCCATCCCTGGGCTTAAGGGCGGCCAGCACCCCATCACGGCCTCCTACGCGGGCGACTCCAGCAACACTGCGGCGACCTCGCCCGTAGTGATCCAGATCGTCAAGGATCCCGTGGCTGACACAGCCACCTCGCTTTCGGCCTCCGCCAACCCGGTCACTGCCGGGGCGAGCCTGCGCCTAACCGCTCAGGTCACCACCCAGGTCAACGGCGCGGGCAACGGCGATATTGGCGGGACCATGACCTTCAAGGACGGCTCCGCCGTGCTGGGCACCGGCACTGTTACCGCGGGCTCCGCCGTCTTCAACACGACGCTTTCCACTGGCCAGCACAGCATCTCTGCAAGCTACGCGGGCTCCGGCGCTTACAACGCCAGCACCTCGCCCGCGCTGTCGGAGACCGTGTCCATCGCCTCCAGCAAAACCGTCCTGCTCACCTCCGCGAACCCGGCGGCCGCCGGCTCACTGCTGACCCTCAGCGCCACTGTGTCCGGCACAGGCGGCATTCCCGGCGGTTCGGTCACCTTTGCCGACGGCTCAATCAACCTTGGCTTCGCGGTCCTGAACGCCGCCGGCACGGCCACGCTGTCTGTTCCCGGGAGCACCTGGCCCGTGGGCACCCACCAGCTCACCGCGGCCTACGCCGGCGACACGAACGACCAGCCCAGCACCTCCACGAGCTATCCCGAGGTCGTCAACCTGGCCCAGACCGCCACGGTCCTCGGCTCGTCGGCGAATCCCGTCGGTCTCGGCGGAGCGGTTACCTTCACCGCCACCGTCACAGGCTCGGGCGGCACTCCCGGCGGCTCGGTCCAGTTCCTCGATGGCTCCTCGCTGCTGGGCACGGCAACCCTGAACCAGTACGGCGCGGCCACGCTCACCTCCTCCGCGCTTCCGCTCGGCACCCAAATTCTCACCGCACAATATGGAGGCGATGCCTACGACGCGGCGAGCAACTCCAGCCCGCTGACCGAGCAGATCCAGGCTGCCACGGTCTCTGTCACGCTCACCACCAGCAGCAACCCCGCCCTGCTCGGCGACCCGCTTACGCTTTCCGCCACCGTCAGCGGTACCGGCTCGCAGCCCACCGGCTCCGTGCAGTTCCTCGACGGCTCCACCTCGGTCGGCTCGGCCAAAGTCAATCCGAACGGCAGCGCGTCCCTAGCCGTCTCAACCCTGACCCTTGGCAACCACACGCTGGTGGCCAGCTACTCCGGCGACAAGAACCATTCCGCCGTTATCTCCGCCCCGCTCAACGAGCATCTGGTGCAGCCGACGACCACCGGCTTCACCGCCAGCACGCTTCGTTCGATCGCCGGAAACTCCATCCAGTGGACCGTTACCGTCACCGGCAGAACGGCGCAGACTCCCACCGGCTCTGTTTCCATCACCGATAACGCCGTCGCCCTGACCACCATGCCACTCGACAGCACCGGCAAAGCCATATACGCGACCTCCGCCCTGTCTCCTGGCCAACACACCCTGATTGCCACCTACCCGGGCGACGCAAACGACGCCAGCAGCACCTCCGCTGTGCTGATCAATGTGATTGACCAGGCGACCTCCACCACTTCCCTGTCCTCAAGCGCCAACCCAGGCAGCTCCGGCGATCTCCTCCTGCTCACGGCCACGGTAGTCTCAAACGGCGGTCCTCCCATGGGCAAGCTCATCTTACTCGACGGCACCAACGTCCTCACCACTCTCGCGCTACCCTCGAACGGCATCGCAAACTTCCAGACCTCCACCCTCACCCCCGGCATTCACGCTCTCACCGCAGTCTTTGCAGGCGACACCAACACCTCCGGAAGCACCTCACCGATCCTGAGCCAGCGCATCGCTCAGCGCATCGCCGTCACCCTTACCTCCAGCGCCAACCCGTCGCTGCTCTCGGATCCGATCACCCTGACCGCGCACGCCGGCAACGGCACCTCCAGCGCGCCCGGCGGTACCGTCACCCTCACCGACGGCGGAGTCTCCATCGCTACCGCGACGCTCGACCCCACTGGCACCGCCGTCTTTCCAGTAACAGCGCCAACCCTGGGCAGGCACGCCTACGTGGCCAGCTACTCCGGCGACCCGCAAAACCTCGCCGGCACCTCCCAGGTGTTGACCGAGGAGGTCGACCTTCGCCCCACCTCGACCACCTTTACCTCTTCCGCCGGATCGCTTTCCGCCGGCCAGACCGTCGTCTTCGTCGGAGTCGTGCAGGGCAGCGGCACGCGCGCGCCCACCGGCACCGTGACCTTCAACTCCGGCTCGACGGTCCTGGGGACCGGAACCATCGGTTCAACCGGCGTCGTCACCCTCACGCTCACGCCTCCTCAGGGCAGCTTTAATGTCGTCGCCACCTACTCCGGCGACTCGCTGTTCGCCCCATCCTCCTCTCCTGCGCTTTCAGTCGTGGTCGGGCCGACGCGCGAGTTCCTCCTGACCACCGATCCGACCAACATGACCCTGAAATCCGGCGACCACGGTACCATGCAGCTCACCCTCACCTCCGCCCCCACCTATGCCGACACCCTGGCGCTCGGCTGCGCGGGACTTCCTTCCATGAGCACCTGCACCTTCTCAGACAACCAGATCAAGCTCGCCGGCGGCCTGCCAAAGACACTGACTGTCACGTTCGACACCGGCGCGCCGCTCGGCTCCGGAGCCACCGCCAGCACGCGCACCGCCTCCACCGGTACGATGCTTTGCGGCCTGCCCGCCGGCGCACTCCTTACGCTTCTGCTTCTCCGCAAGCGCTTCCGCCGGCAGCTCGGCCCTTTCTGCACCCTGCTGGTGCTGGGCACGCTGGTCGCCCTGACCGGATGCGGCACCAGCTTTGTCCAGCAGGCCACCCCACCCGGCAGCTACTCGTTCCAGATCGTCGCCTCCGGCAAACAGACCGGAGTAACCGGGACCACCACGGTCCAGCTCACGGTGACCCCATGAAGCGCATTCTGAAACAGCTCGCCGCAGCCATTGTCCTCCTGCTCACCGCCTGCGCATGCCTGGCACAGGCGAAATACACCGCCACCGGCCCCGGAAGCTACCTCCAGCTCGGCGTCACCTTTGCCGGCTTTCACTCCCAGTACGGCGACCGACTCATTGCCGGGCCGTCCGCGTTTCTGGACGCCCACCTGTACCGTCGACTCGGCTTGGAAGCCGAAGCCCGCGACCTCACCCTGCACACCGACGAGGGGGTCCGGCAGCAAACCTACCTGATCGGCCCCAAGCTCACTATTTTGCCGCACCGCATCCGCCCCTTCGTCAAGCTCCTGGCAGGACGCGGCCTGTTCCGCTTTCCCTACGACTACGCCCAGGGATCCTATCTCGTACTCGCTCCCGGTGCCGGACTTGACTACCGGCTGGGTGAGTCGCGCTGGAGCCTGCGCATACTCGATATCGAGTATCAGGACTGGCATCACTTCACCTTTGGGCGCCTCCGCAACCTAGGCGCAAGCACCGGCGTTACCTATCGCTTACGCTGAAGCATTTTCTGGAAAGCCATTCGCGCTTTGACTCACTTGGCCGGCACCGCGCGAACGCTTGACGATTGCTCCGCATCCCCGCTACTGTTCCCGAGACATCGTACTGGCCGTTAAGACCGTCTGTGCACCAATCCTTTGCTAGGCTGGAGTCCCGATGAAGATTGAGCGTTCCACGAGAATCGTCCGCAGCCCAGGCCCCGTAGAGACCACCGTGGGCTCTGAGATTGTGCTCATGGACGTTGACTCCGGCAAATGCTTCGGCCTCGGCGAGACCGGCTCGGAGATTTGGCGGCTGATCGCCTCGCCCACAACGCCCGCCGAAGCCGTCAGCAGCCTCAGCCGCGAGTACGACGCACCCGTTTCCGTTATCGAGCAGGACGTGCTGGAGATGCTCGATCAGATGCTTGAGGAAAAGCTCATCCAGCTTTGCTGACAATTGTTTGAGCTTATCTCCGCGCCATGGCCGCACCCATATCTGCGGTCACATCTTCTCGATGCAATCGATCTTCCAGCAGATCCAGCACGCCTTCCATCCATTCCCAGCCCAAAGGCGCACTGAGCCGGTACGCCGGGACCGCGGCCAGCACCTCGGCCCCAAGGCGAAACAGCGCGGCCACTCCTTCCAGCTTTTCCAGGTAGTAGGGCAGGTACACCAGCCCCATCAGGCGACCCAGCGCCTCCGCATTTCCTATCGGTTCCAGCGCCGGCCCACATTCGGGACTCGCAGGTCGCTCGGGAAAAACCAGACGGTTCAACGCAAGTTCCCTGCCGGGCTCCTTGCCGAGGTAAATCCGGTATTTCTCCTGGGTGCTGAAGACCCGGTCTTCTTCCCGCGGCTGTTCCCCCAGCTGTTCCAGGCTGACCCTCCAGAGCTTCAGCCAGCCCGCGACCGGATGAACCCGCCACCCTCCGCCCGCGACCCGTTCCAGCAGGCAGATGTCGTCCGACACCACTGGATAGCCGCGCCGAGCCAGGCTCGCGACCAGCGTAGACTTGCCCACGCCCGAATCTGCCAGGAAAGCGGTTACCTTTCCGTCGTGCTCCACCGCGCTTGCATGCAGAGGAACGAGCCCGTTCTGGTAACAAAGCACGCCGAAACACGATCCCAGCAGGTAAATGCGCACATCTTCCGGAGAAGCGCCCGGCTCGGGGCTCACCCGCACCTCGCACCCGTTTGCCACGAAGTACCGCGCCACCCCGGGCACATCGAGTCGCCACTCCGAGGCAGAAAAGGAGCATGACCCATCGTCCAGCGTCACGGCCGCATCGATCCGTTCTGGTACCCCGCCAAGCCGAACAGTTACGGCACGTCCATACGCTTGCCTAATCCTGCGAAGCTCGGGCAGGTCCAGGTCGGATTCCAGCCGAAATGGACCGAGCTTGTACCCTTCTGTTTCTTGTGCTCGATTCATGGGCATCGTCAGCAGTATACCGGGCTCGACGTGAACGAGTTCCTCCGTTCCCCGCCTGCTCTGCAAATCTCCATCTCAGGCGATTGACGACAAACGAGCGATCGGTATATCTTACTTGGCAGGAGAAAAACATCATGAAGATCTGGACCAAGCCGGCCGTCGAAATCACTGAGATTCGCCTTGCACGTTTTCGTATGTACGCCAACCCGGACGCCAACAATGCCCTGCTCTCCAAGAACAACCAACCTTCATAATTGTGTGCGGTACTTTGCGCTTCTCCCGATAGCATGATTATCGAGTGACGCGTTTGGTAGCCATTTGGGCGCAGGATTCCAGGGTTGAAGAACGGTTGAACGCAGGGCGTTTGTGCCTGACAGCGCCCTATATAACAGCGCAAGACGGACAATCGTAGACTGCACGGAGCACGTCTCCTTCGCGTTAGGGCTTATAGCGTTTCGGAAAAGGCTTCCGACGAAACATCCAGCCTTGTCGCTGGTTTGGCCTCATTTGGCCTCTGCGCTGCTGATCTCTATACTCTGGGTGCTACCAAGCGCACTATGCCAGGAATCGTTGCTGTATGGACCCCGCAGCAGAAACTCGATGCACTCCCTGGACTGCGTCGATCGCTCAAGTCGCTTCACACTTTCGGATGCGATGAGCCCACGGTCTGCTCGGTCGAAGACTGTGCTCTCGGCTCCATACTGCAAAGCTACCTTCCTCAGGATAGGCACCTGGGTGAGCGAGGAGTGGGCGACGTTCAGACGCTGCGGAGTCCGGGTCGCCACGACTACCCGCCCTTCGCCCTCGTGGCGGACTGCCGACTCGACAATCGTTACGAGCTTACCCGCACCCTGGGCATCCCTGCCCCCGAGATTCTTTCCGATACGGAAATCCTGATCGAGGCCTGGCGGCGTTGGGGAGAACGTTGCGTCGATCACCTCGTTGGCGCGTTTGCCTTTGCCGTCTGGATGCCGTCCACTCGTACTCTGTTTGCTGCGCGTGATCCCGTCGGAGAGGTGCCGCTGTATCTGTTCCGCTCCCCTGCGCTCACCGCGCTCGCTTCCCTGCCGAAAGCCATTCTGGCGCTGGATGTGCCCCTGCGGTTCAATGAGTCGCACCTCGCCTCCTGGGCCGCCCTTAATCCATCGCCACGCGAGGCCTCGTTCTTTGCCGATATTACGCGGATTCCTCCCGGCTCGTCGGTCCGCCTGACCCCGGACAAAACCGAGATCCACCCATACTGGCATCCTAGCGATGTCCGCCCGGTACGCTTTGGCACAGACCAGCAATACGCCGAACGCATGCGCGAAATTCTGGACGAGGCGACCGGAGTCCGGCTGCGCAGTCGCGGGCAGGCCAGCGCGCAGTTGAGCTCCGGCCTCGACAGCTCTTCGGTCGCCAGCTCCGCCGCCCTGCAGCTCGCCCCACTCGGCCGCGAGCTCACCGCCTACACCTCGGTCCCGCAGCAAGGCTTTTCTGGAACGCACCCCAACACCAATATCTATTACGACGAAGGTCCCTTCGCCGCACAGATTGCCGCCATGTACCCGAACATGCGGCACGTCCGTGTCTCCTCGGCTGGGCTGCCTCTGCTCACCATCGTCAAGCGCTGGGTCGACGCCATGGATGAGCCCGTGTTGAACGCGACCAACACCGTCTGGATCGACACGATCCTGAGGCTGGCGCGCGCAAACGGGTCCGACATCATGTTCCAGGGCTCGATGGGCAACGGCAACATCAGCTACGAAAGCCTTCGCCTGATGTCCGTGCTGCTAAAAAAGGGCCGCTGGCTCAAGCTCGCCGAGGTCGTCTACCGGCATCGGTCCAGCGGCTTCATGTCGCTTCGCCAGGCGGCCCGCGCCACCTTCCAGGATCTCTACCCCGCACGCTTCAGCCGCGATCTCCGCGAGCGGCGCGAAGCCTTCTCGCTCGAGTTTTGCCCTCTCAACGAGGACACGATCCAGCAGTTCTCTCTTTACGAGCAGACCGCCCAGCGCCTTATCGCTCAGGAGGCGGATATCCAGGTCGAACGCTGCATCATGTTCGAGCGATTCGACATGGGTTCGTTCAACGCCGCCTGCCGCTCGCTGCACCACGTCGACCCGCGCGATCCCACCTATGACAAGCGTGTGTGGGACTACACCTACGCCATCCCCCCCGAGCAGTTCGTAGCCGACGGCCATTCCCGTTCGCTCATTCGCCGTGCCATGAAGGGACGTTTGCCCCTAAACACCCTGCTGCGCTACGCCCGAGGCCACCAGGGAGCGGACTGGTACTTCAACATGCGTGCATCGCTGCCCGAGCTGCGCGCCGAGCTCGAAGAGCAGGAACGTTCCCCGGCCGCCAGTCGCTATCTCGACCTGCCACGCCTGAAGTACCTCGTAGAGACTTTTCCCACGCAGGACTTTGAGCGCGCCCGTGTCTTCAACCCTTACCACTTTGCGCTCCTGCGCGGCATTACGCTCGGCTACTTCCTCCGCACGCACGACCCTGCTTTGAAGCGGCCCAGCTAAACCTGTCTGCGACTTCCAGTCAAAATGGCAATCATCATTCTGCCCAGGCCAGAACCTCGGTAGTTGCTCTTCGATTGCCTGTTCCTGATCTGCATCAACGGCGACTCCCCTAGGGCGTATCTACATATAGTAGATACGGCTGTGCTGATGTTTGTTGGACTTGTTGTATGGCACCGAGTCGTTATGAGTTGAGCGAGGCGCAGTGGGAGCGGATCAGGAACACGCTTCCTGGCCGGGTGGAGCATGTTGGGCGAACGGCGGCGGACAACCGCCAGTTCGTCGACGGGGTGTTGTGGGTCTTGCGCTCCGGTGCCCGGTGGAGTGATCTGCCGGAGCGTTACGGCAAGTACAAGAGCGTGCACATGCGCTTTATGCGCTGGGCTCGGTCGGGCGTTTGGGAGCGCCTGTTCGAAGACCTGGCGCGCGACAAAAGGAACCAGTACCTGATTGCTTGATCCACCATCGTGCGAGCCCACCAGCAGGCGGCCACGGGCCGCAAAAAGGGGGCTCCGAAGACCCGGCTCTGGGGCGTTCCCGAGGAGGTCTGAGCACCAAGATCCACCTGTTGGCCGATGAACAGGGCCTGCCGCTGGAGTTCCGCATCACTCCCGGGCAGGCCGGCGAATATGCACCGGCGGCCGAACTGCTCGACGGCAAGCGAGCCGAGGCCGTACTTGCCGACCGCGGCTACGACGCCGACAGCCTGGTGCAGCAGTCCGAACGGCTCGGAGCCAAAGCCGTCCTCCCGCCCAAACGCAATCGCAAGCTGCAGCGACCCTACGACCGGGAACTTTACAAACAGCGCAACTGCATCGAGCGCTGCTTCAACCAACACTTCCGCCGGTTCGCCACACGATACTGCAAAACCATCCAGGCTTTCCGCTCATGCACCGCACTCGCCTGCGCATGGCTACACCTAAAGCTATATGTAGACACGCCCTAGTACGTAGCCATCCGGGAGAAATCTCCCGCAACCTCTCCGCCGATCAGGATCACGCCGTCCACCTCCAGCCATGTATGGGTTTCCAGACGACCTTCCAGCCGCGCCACGCCATAGTGCAGCCGGCTGGCGATTCCGCGCCGGCGCAGCATCGTCAGGGCCGCCAGGCACTGCGGAAAACAAACCATTTCGACAGGGGCATGGCGTGATGCCGAAAGCACCGCCCACCGGACCTCCTTCAACGTCGCCCGTGCTCGCGCCTCCTCCGGTCTCGCCTGCCGAGGAGTTCGCGCTACATACGCAAGGATGTTCTTGACCGGCAGCCAGCGCAACAGCAGCCGGGCCACTATCAGCCATCCCAGCGCCTCCCCGGCCAGCCGTTGCCGTCGCATCACGCCTTCAGCCCTCCTCGCCTGGATTGTCCGGGTATACTGACAGCTTCACGCGGCCACATCGTCCTGCCCGTCTTAGCATCCATCACCGCCAGCAACTTCGTTCTTGTCATTGCGTCCACTGTACCCCGTGCCTGCCGTCATCCTTCCATTTCGTGATCTCCCGGCGACTATGCAGGTTATGCTTCTCGCGGCCCGTGCCCGCCAGACGTCCGCCGAGGTTGAGGAGTTGGAGCGGCTCTGCGGCCCCGGCTTCCAATGGGCCGGCCTCATCCAGCTCTCCCTTCATCACTCTCTCACGTCCCTGGTCCATGTCGGCCTCGGACGATGCTGTCCCAGCGCGGTCCCCCCGGAGGTGCGTGCACTCCTGCAGCGCTCTTCCATGGCAAACGCGCTTCGCGCCTTCCGCTGGATGCGCGAGGCTTCCCGGCTCTCGGGTGTCCTTTCCGAAGCCGGCCTTTCCGTCGCCGTCCTCAAAGGCGTCCCGCTCTCGGAGCAGCTTTACGGCTCACCGCACGCCCGCCATGTCGGCGACATTGACCTCCTGCTGACCCCGCGGTCGCTCGGCAGCAACATTCCCGTCATCACTCAGCTCTTAGAATCGCTCGGCTATACCCGCATCAATCCACCAGTCGAGCTCACCCCGCGGCGCATCCGCTCCTACAGCCGTTTCTGGAAGGACCTCACCTTTCAGCATGCAGCCGAAGGCTTCGACGTCGATCTCCACTGGCGCCTGTTCAACCACCGCATGCATCCGGCAAATCGTCTCCTTCCCGGCGCGCGTTACACCTCACTGACCGCCCTGGGCTGTACCGTCCGCGTACTCTCCCTGCCGGATCAGTTCCTGCACGTCGCCGCCCACGGAGTGTCGGACGCATGGATTTACCTCAAGAGCCTCGCCGACGTCGCCGGCTTCCTCGCCCTGCTCTCCCCTGCCGAGCTCGATGCCGCGCTTACCCGCGCCCGCGAGTTCGGCCTGCTCTCCCAGGTGAGCGCCGCCATTCACCTCAGCAACAGCTGGATGGGCAGTAGCGTTACCAGCGCCCTTCTGCTGCCCATCACCGACCCGCTCGCGATCCATCTGCATACCGGCGTCTCCGACCTGCTGCGAACCTGCGGCTATCTCCCCACGCGCGATGACCGCACTCCGGCCGCTTGGGTAGCCTTGGAACGGTCCCTCGTTCCAGGCCCGCTTTCCCTGTTGGAGAACTTCCGCCGATTCCTTTGGCGCCCGCGAGTCTGGAAACGATTTGACCTGCCCGATTCCCTTTTCTGGCTCTACCCGCTGCTCGGGCTCGTCCTCCCGCCGCGCGCCGATTCGCTCTGGCGGCGGCGGCCCGTTATGGAAGCGCCGCCACGTGAAAGGCAGGATGCGCAACCCCCAACAGTGCCCACCCAAGGCAGCTTGCCACCCGAAGTACCCCAGCTTCCGGCTGTGGAACCAAAATAGTACTTGCACTTCGCTTTTTATTCGCTAGAATGATCCCCATGGCGATCACACGGCGGCAAAAAGAGGTAATCGACTTCCTTTCCGGCTTTACCACCAAAAACGGCTACTCGCCTTCCTACGAGGAAATAGCCACCGGACTCGGTCTCAACTCACTGGCGACCGTGCACAAACACATCACCAACCTGCAGAACAAAGGCCTGCTTCAGCGCGCGCATAACCGCAGTCGCTCCATCGACGTACTGCCCGCCCGCACCTCGCGGAAGGGCTTTGAGCGCCTTCCGCTGCTCGGCCGCATCGCCGCCGGTAAGCCGGTGGAAGCCATCGAAACCGCCGAATCCATCTCACTCGGAGACATCATCGGCAACCGCGAGGTCTTTGCGCTTGAGGTGCGCGGAGACAGCATGCGCGACGAGCATATCGTCTCCGGCGACTACGTCCTGGTCGAGCGCACCCGCACCGCACGCGAAGGCGAAATCGTCGTCGCCCTCGTCGACGGAGCCGATGCCACTCTGAAACGTTTTTACCGCGAAGGCACCATGATCCGCCTGCAGCCGTCCAATGCCGAGATGGCCCCGATCTACGCACCCGCCGCCAACGTCAGCATCCAGGGCAAGGTTCTGGGCATGCTCCGCAGATACGCCTGAGGCCCATCGCGCCGTATCCAGTCATCGCGCTGCATCACAATGATTGGGTCCAGCGAGACAATCGCATACCGCATAGCCCGATATTCGCCCGCCCCCGCGCCCGTCATCTACAACACTATGTAAAATGGAGCCTCGGAAGCGCTTTCCGCGCCACACTGCCGTTAGGAGAACCTGCCGTCATGCTCACCAGACCCACTCCCGGAAAACTCGCCGGCCTCAAAGCCGTTTCGGACGCTCGCGGTGTCATTGCAGCTGCCGCCATGGACCAGCGAGGCTCATTGCAGAAATCTCTGGCCAGCCTCCGCGGAGGCGTTATCAACTCCGAGCACCTCGGCGAGTTCAAGACCCTCGTCACCGAAGTCCTTACCCGCTACGCCTCCGCCATCCTGCTCGACCCGGAGTACGGCTTGGACGCCGCAAAACATCGCCACGCCGCCGGCCTTCTACTCGCCTATGAGAAAACCGGATACGACGCAGCCACGGAAGGACGCCTCCCAGACCTGCTTGACCTGTGGAGCGTTCGCCGGCTCAAGGAAGCCGGGGCCGACTGCGTCAAAATCCTGCTCTACTACACGCCGTTCGAAAAGGATTCCATTAACGACCTGAAGCATGCCTGGATTGAACGCATCGGTGCAGAATGCGAGGCCTACGACATTCCCTTTTTCCTCGAGTTCGTCGGCTACGATGCCGACGGCGGTGACGAAAAGTCGCTTGCGTATGCTCAAAAGAAGCCCTCCATCGTCGCCGGCTCCATGGCCGAGTTCTCCAAGTCCCAGTACTGCATAGACGTCCTTAAGGTCGAAGTTCCCATCGAGATGAGCTTCGTCGAAGGCACCCATGCCTACAAAGGCGAGAAGGCCTACACCCGCGCCGAAGCCCTCCAGCACTTCCGCGACTGCGAAGCCAAGACCGACAAGCCTTTTATTTACCTCTCCGCCGGCGTCTCCAATCCGGTTTTTATCGAAACTCTTGAACTCGCCGCCGAATCCGGAACCAAGTTCAACGGAGTCCTCTGCGGCCGTGCCACCTGGAAGGACGGCATCCCCGTCTACGCCAAGGACGGAGCTGACGCCTTCAAGCAGTGGCTCGAAACCCAGGGCGTTGAAAACATCAAGAACGTCAACGAAGCTCTGCGCACGGCTAGTCCCTGGTACCTCAAATTTGGAGCCAACAGCATGGAAGAGCTCTCCTGAACCGAACCTTCGGGAAGTCAACTGAACAGAAACGCCGTTCGCCTCCTTGAACGGCGTTGCCGTCTGGTAGAACGTCCCTACTTGAACTCTCGGACCAAACAGGTCACTCGGACTTCACTCCCACTCGATCGTCCCCGGCGGCTTCGATGTAATGTCGTAAACCACCCGGTTGATTCCCCGAACCTCACTCACGATCCGGCTTGAAATCTTTCGCAGCACCTCAAACGGAAGCGCCGCCCAATCCGCCGTCATGCCGTCCTCGCTGTCCACCGCGCGGATCGCGCATGCATGCGCATAGGTCCGCTGGTCGCCCATCACGCCGACCGACTTCACCGGCAGAAGCACCGCGAAGCTCTGCCAGACCTTGCGATACAGGCCAGCGGCCTTGATCTCCTCGACTACAATTGCGTCCGCCTCTTGTAGCATTGCCACGCGCTCCGCCGTGACTTCACCAAGAATCCGCACCGCCAGCCCCGGCCCGGGAAACGGCTGCCGCTCGATGATTTCCTCTGGCATTTCCAGGTCCCGGCCGATCCGCCGCACCTCATCCTTGAACAGATCGCGCAGCGGCTCGATCAGCTTCAGCTTCATATTCTCCGGCAGGCCGCCCACGTTATGGTGACTCTTGATCGTATGGCTCGGCCCATGCACGCTCGAGCTCTCAATTACGTCGGGATAGAGTGTCCCCTGCACCAGCCACGCGACTTCCTCGCCGAGCGATAATTCCGCCTCGAAGATGCGCTTCGCTTCATCGTCGAATACCGCGATGAACTCGCCGCCGATCGCCTTCCGCTTTTGCTCCGGGTCGGTCACCCCGGCCAGCTTGGCAAAAAATCGCGCCGAGGCATCGACCGCCACGACATTCAGCCCAAGCTGCTCACGCATTGTCTGCTGCACCTTGGCGAACTCATCCTTGCGCAGCACACCATTGTCAACAAAAATGCACGTCAGGCGCTCCCCAATGGCACGCGCCACCAGCACCGCCGCCACCGAAGAGTCCACTCCTCCGCTCAACCCGCAGATCGCATGCCCTTCGCCGACCTGCGCCCGAACCCGCTCCACGGTGGTCCCGATGAAATGTTCCGGCGTCCAGTCCTGCCTGCATCCGCAGATGCCGACGACAAAGTTTTTCAGCAGCTCAATGCCGAGTCGAGTATGTGCAACCTCCGGATGAAACTGAACCGCCCACATCCGCCGTTCTTCGCTGGCAATCCCCGCTACCGCATGGTCGGTCTCGGCCACCAGCTCAAAGCCCGGTGCCAGCTCCACCGCATGGTCGCCATGCGACATCCACACATCGAGCGTCGCCGGCAAGCCGCTGAACAGCGCCGTTTGCCTCACCACACGCACCTGGGCGTGGCCGTACTCCCGCTGCGCCGCGCTGGCCACGTGTCCGCCCAGGTGGTGCGTCATAAACTGCAGCCCGTAGCAAATCCCCAGAATCGGCACCCCAAGCCGAAGCACGCCGGGGTCCGTCGCCGGCGCATCCGCGTCATATACCGAGCAGGGGCCACCCGAAAGGACGATACCCTGCGCACCCACCGCGCGAATCCGCTCCAGCGACGCCGTGCACGGAAGCACAACGGAGAACACGTTGAACTCGCGAATGCGCCGCGCAATCAGCTGCGTATATTGAGAGCCGAAATCAAGAATCAGTATGGTCGAAGTCGAGAAAGTATCCACGACTTCTAGTCTAATTCGGGTCCTTGCCCCGCGTATTCTGCACGCCCGTCACAATGCCGATGCCAAGCAGCACGACCGCAATGCCGATGATCCAAGTCTGCGGAACATGCATCAGGTGAGCGAGATAGATCACTCCTCGATCACAATCAAGTAGCCCAAACCGTACAGAGCAAATGACATGGAACTGCCTCCCGGAATCCTCCATAACGATACACCGAGAGGTGCAGCCCTCCATCCTCGGCCGAACTAATTCGGCACCGCGGTCTGCCGCCAAAGTCGTAGATACGCCACTAGACGGGCCACGTGGAAGAAGTCCGAGCCAAGCAGATACACGAGCGTTACGCCCGCCCACCACCACGCCAGGAACTCCGGCGTCGTTACACTCTCAAACGGAAGCGGCGTCGCAGAAAACACCATTGCCAGCACCAAGAGCGCGATCTTCACGATCCCCATCACCAGGTTCACCTCGACCAGCTTGCCCTTCAGCGAGCCGATCCGCCCGGAAGCCCCCAGGCTCGCCAGCACACCCAAATCTTCGCGCATCGCCAGCAGCGGCGCAATCGAGAAGTACCAGCTCACCACCGACCAAAGCACAAACAGCACAAGCGTCAGCACGATCACCAGCGCGCAGTACAGCACCAGGTTCGGCTCCGCACCATTCTGAATCGGCCGCTCCACTGCGACCCGCGCGCTCCAGATCAGCAGACGAAACCAAAGCAGAAATCCGCACGCCAGCGCCGCCATCCGGATCGTCTGCAGCGCCATTACGGTCAGCACCCGCGCATGCAGCGTCCGGTCCGCACGCCGCAGCACCGCCGTCCGGCCCAGGCTAGAAACCAGCACCCACAACACCAGAAGTACCGGAGCCAGCCACACGGCCACGTGCCCTACCCCGGGTGCGACCGCGGACACCGCGCCTCCAAATCTACCGACAACTCCCAGCGGGTCCGCCGTCAGCGCGCCCACCGGATCGTTCAGCAGCGCCTTGTCCAGTCCAAGCCGCGCAGGGTCGAAACTGCCGTCGGTCGCCGCGCCGATCACAGTCCTCCCCTGCCCTAGCAGCACCCAAAGCGCAGGAATACCGTACACCCAGCGCCAAAGCACCTCCAGCCCGGTCAGCGACGGCCGCTTCCAGCACTCGCTCAACGTCCGCACAAACGACTGTGTCCCCAGTACCGGAGCCGCCGCCGCAACATGAACCGGAACTGCCACGCTACTTCACCACAAGGTTCACAAGCTTGTCCTTGACATACACCACTTTGAGCACCGTCTTACCCACTACGCGCCCGGCAACCTTTGCATCGGCCTGCGCGGCAGCCTTCACGTCATCGTCCGCGCTACCCGCCGCAAGCTTAACTACCGTCACCAGCTTACCGTTAACCTGCACCGGAATCTGCATCTCGTCTTCCTGCGCGAGTCCCGGATCGGCCACCGGCCAGGCCGTCCGAAAGACGATTCCCTGCCCGCCGATCTGCTCCCAAAGCTCGGCCGCTAAAAATGGCGCAAATGGCGCAAGCATCAGCACCAGGTTCCGCAAAACGGCATCCACCGTCGCCGCGCTCACCTGCCCCGCGTCGATCGCCGACTCGGACGCGGTCATCTCGTTGACCAGGATCATGATCGACGAGATCGACGTGTTGAAATGCCAGCGTCCGCTGAAGTCCTGCGTCACTTTCTCAATCGTCTGGTGCAGCCTGCGAAGAAGAGTCGCATCCGCCGGGCCCGCTGTGCTTTCTCTGTAGGAAGCAAACTTGTTGACCAGTCGAAATACCCGCGCCAGGAACCGGCTGATCCCCGCGACGCCTTCTTCCTGCCAGTCAAGATCCCGGTCCGGCGGCGCCGCGAACAACGCATACATGCGTGTGGCATCCGCACCGTACCGCGAAATCATATCGTCCGGGCTCACCACATTGCCCTTGGACTTCGACATCTTCGCCCCGTCCTTGATCACCATGCCCTGCGTAAACAGCCGCTCGGCCGGCTCCGAGTTCGCGATCAGCCCGAGATCGCGCATCACCCGCGTCCAGAATCGCGAATAGATCAGGTGCAGAATCGCATGCTCCACGCCGCCGATATACTGGTCAATCGGAAACCAGTAGTTCGCCTTCGCCCAATCGAACGGCGCCTCTGCATTCCGCGCGTCGGTGTACCGGTAGAAGTACCACGACGAATCAACAAACGTGTCCATCGTGTCGGTCTCGCGCCGCGCAGGCCCACCGCATCGTGGGCATGTCGTGTTCACAAACTCCGGCACGCGCCCCAGCGGGGACCCGCCCTCCTGCGTAATGTGCACCTGCTCCGGAAGCACAATCGGCAGCGTCGACTCCGGCACCGGAATCGGCTCGCCGTTGCCGCACTGCTCGCAGTAGACCATCGGGATCGGCGTGCCCCAATACCGCTGCCGGCTCACGCCCCAGTCCTTCAGCCGATAGGTCACCGTCTTCTCGCCAAAGCCTCCGCGCTTGGAAAAGGACGCCATAGAGTCCTGTGCCTGCAGGCACGGCTGCCCGGTCCACTCGCCGGAGTCGATCAGTACGCCTTCCTCCTCGGCCAGATACGGCAGCTCGAGCCCTTCGCCGTCGAGGTTCGCCGCCACGACGCGACGGATCGGCAACCCATACTTGGCCGCAAACTCAAAGTCGCGCTCGTCGTGCGCCGGCACGCTCATGATCGCGCCTGTACCGTAGTCGGCGAGGATGTAGTTCGCCACCCAGATCGCGATCCGTTCGCCATTGAACGGGTTCACCGCGAACCGGCCCGTGTTGACGCCGTGCTTCTCGATTGCGCCCAGCTCATCGGTCTCGCGCGCCTTCTGCTGCTCCAGCAGAAGCGCCTCGATCTCGCCCGCGAGCCTGGCATCTGCGGCCGCGAACTGCCTTGCTACCGGATGCTCCGGGGCAAGCTGGATGCTGGTCGCGCCAAAGATGGTGTCCACCCGCGTGGTGAATACCTTGATCTTCTCCTCCGCACCGGCGACCGCGAACTCCACATGCGTGCCTTCGCTTCGACCGATCCAGTTGCGCTGCATTGTGCGCACCTTCTCCGGCCAGCCTTGCAGCTCGTTGAGTCCATCGAGCAGTTCGTCCGCATACTGCGTAATGCGGAAGAACCACTGCGTCAGGTCACGCTGCTCCACCGGCGTGTCTTCATGCCGCCAGCAACGCCCCTGTACCACCTGTTCGTTGGCGAGCACGGTCGCGCATACCGGGCACCAGTTCACCTTACTCTTCTTCCGGTATGCCAGCCCGCGCTCGAACATCTTCAGGAAGAACCACTGATTCCACCGGTAATAATCCGGAAGACAGGTGGTGACCTCATTCGCCCAGTCGTAACTCAGGCCAAGCCGCTGCATCTGCTTGCGCATTGCAGCGATGTTGCGCAGTGTCCATTCACGCGGAGGCACGTTGTTCTTCAACGCGGCGTTCTCTGCCGGCAACCCGAACGCATCCCACCCCATCGGGTGCAGCACGTTGTATCCGCGCATCCACATGAAACGCGCCAGTACGTCGCCCACGGCGTAGTTGCGAACATGGCCCACGTGCAACTGACCGCTCGGATAGGGCAGCATCTCCAGGCAGTAGAACTTGGGCTTGCCCGCAGCGTGGTCTTCGGCCGCGTACAGCGTTGGGTCGGCGTCCCAGCGGCTCTGCCACCTGGGTTCGAGCTCGGCGGGATTGTATCGCTGAGGCTGCGCGTCGGTCTGAATCGGTTCGCTCACATTTCAATTGTAAAGCGGCCGCGCGGGGCATGGCGGGGTGCTCCCAAAGTGGCAGAGCCGCGCGGTTCGAGCTGCCCTAAACTGGACCAGTGAACGCGACCGCGCAGAGCGAAGCCCTCACCTCCCCGCTGCCCGCCGCCGGCCGTGCCAGGATGCCGCGGCTGCCGGTGCTGGATGGATGGCGAGGCATCAGCATCCTCGCCGTGCTGGCCGCGCACATGCTTCCGCTCGGGCCAAAGCGGTTCGCGCTCAACGAGACCGCCGGGGTCTTCGGCATGGCCATCTTCTTTACGCTCTCCGGTTTCCTCATCACCAGCACGCTCTACTTCCACCCAAGCGTCCGCACCTTCACCATCCGGAGGCTCTGCCGCATCGTGCCGGCCGCATGGCTGTTCATGGTCCTTGTGCTTCCGTTCCTGCACGCGCCGCCCGCCATGTGGCGAGCCGATCTACTGTTCTACACCAACCTCCCCCCGTTCCATCTGCTCAATCTCACGGGTCATCTATGGAGCCTTTGCGTCGAGATCCAGTTCTACCTCGGCGTTGGCGTGCTCTTTCTGCTGCTGCGCCGGCGCGGGCTGGCGTTGCTTCCGCTCGTCTGCCTTGCAGTTACGGCGCTGCGCATCGGCACGCACACGCCGGTGTCGATCGTGACTACGTACCGCGTCGATGAAATCCTCTCCGGCGCTTCGCTCGCATGGCTGTTTCACGGTCCGCATTCCGACCAGCTCAAGACAGCGCTCGGCCGCATCTCGCCATGGCTGCCACTATTGCTGCTTGCGCTGGCGAGCCATCCAGCGCTGCCGTGGATGGAATACCTCCGTCCCTACTGCGCAGCGGCGCTTGTGGGAACGACGCTGTTCCACGCGGCAACGCGTTGGAACCGTGCACTCGAAAGCCGGACGCTCGCGTATCTTGCGACCATCTCGTACGCGCTCTACATCTGGCATCCGCTGACGACGCACGGCTGGTTCGACGCAGGCTCGAGGCTCGTCAAGTATGCGAAACGTCCGCTGGCGATCGTGTTGAGCGTCCTGATGGCGCATCTATCCACGTTCTACTTCGAGCGGCCGTTCATCGCATTCGGCAAGCGGCTTACCGCGCCTCGCATCCGCGCTGCCGTCGCATCCGAGCCGGCGATGAGTTGATCTCTCACCTTGCCGACAGCGTGCGCAGCAGAGCGACGTTGCGCGCCTCGTCGCCCGGAGCGTCAACCGGCGTTTCCGCGATAAACACAGCATGCGCGAAGCGTGAATCGCGCAGCAGGCGACGAAACGCCGCGGCGCCGATGGTGCCTTCGCCGATGTGCTGGTGGCGGTCCAGCTTCGAACCCATCGCGGCCTTGGCGTCGTTGCAATGCCATACGCGCACGGCCTCGAAGCCGACCGTCTCCCGCACCGTTTGCATCGTCTCCGCGTAGCCCGCTTCGGAGACGAGGTCGTATCCGGCGACGTGCACGTGACAGGTGTCCAGGCAGACGGCCATCGGCGCGCACGGATGCAGTGTTTCTATCAGTTCCGCGACCTGTTCAAGCTTGCCGCCGAGGGAAAACTCCGCGCCGGCGGTGTTTTCGATCAGAATGCGAAACTCCGGCGCGGCGCTGAAATCGATTCCGTCAACCGCGCGAACGATCGATTCCGCCGCGAGCCGCAGACCCTCCTCCCGGGTGAGTCCCTTCCAGCTTCCCGGGTGCAGCACCAGGTTCTCCGCGCCGAGTGCAAGTGCGCGTTCGACCTCGCCGCGAAAGGCCGCAGTCGAGTTCACCCGGACCGTCTCGGTCTGGCTGCACAGGTTGATCAGGTAACTTGCGTGGATGGCGATGGGGCCAATGTCGTGCTCGGCCCGCAAAGCGCGCATTCGCTCGGCATCCTCCGGTTTAACCGGCGAAACGCGCCAGGTGCGTGGGCTCGAGGAGAAGATCTGGAAGGTATTTGCGCCCGCTTCGACGGCACGTTCGACTGCTCTCCATGTGCCGCCTGCGGTTCCGAGGTGCACGCCGATTCGCCTTGTTCCGACTGCCATCGTTCAAGGCTAGCGCATCGGCACCGGTGTATGATCGCGGCATGGCCGAAACGCAGTCTGCTCAAAACCACGCTCGCTGGGACCCGGTCTTTCACTTCTTCGTAATGCCGGTGTTCCTGCTCAACTTCCTGTTCGCGTGCTATCTGAATACGCACGATACCCGCGAGCACTGGCGGTATAACGTCTGGTGGACCTTTGTCAGCCTGGCTCTTCTGCTGCTTGGCGGAACCGTCCGCAGCTACGCGCTGAAGGTGCAGGACCGCGTGATTCGGCTGGAAGAGCGTTTCCGGCTGGGCGCGATGCTCCCTCCCGGCGAGTTGGCCGCGATAACGCCGAAGCAGTTGATTGCGCTGCGATTCGCGTCCGACTCCGAAGCAGCGGCGCTGGCACGGCGAGCCATTGCGGAAGGTCTCGACGGTAAGGCGATCAAGCAGAGCATCGTCACCTGGCGTCCGGACCACGCACGCGTCTGATCGATTCTCTTCATCGGCGGACCAGGCGCTGGCTGCGCTTGGCACCGGCGTACTGCTGCAGGATGTACGCATCGGTCATGCCGGCGATGTAGTCGGCGACGACGCGTGGCAGCCCTTCTGCAGGTACGTCCTCGAGGTAGCCCTCCGGCAGCTCCTCCGGATAGCGCATCCAGAAGCCGAACAGGAAGGTGACGACTTCTTCGGCCTTGTCGTGCTCGAGCGTAAGCGCCGGGCAGGTGTAGAGCGTTTCATACAGGTAGCGCTTCTCCTGCAGGCGTTCGGCTTCTACCTTGGGCGAGAAGGTGGCGACGCGTTCCGGAAAGGTGCGGACCCGCTGCAGGGTGTCGAGCCCGTGTTGCCGCAGGTTGCGGCGGGTGTTGGCGATAAGGTCATCGGTGAGAATGTTCTGCATCCATTGCAGTGCTTCGTTGAAGAGAACTCGCTCTTCAACGCCGGGGTGCTCGGACTCCACCTGAAGGTAGGCGCGGGCGAGCGCGTCGACGTGCGTCCGAACATGCTGGATGTCGAGCAGCCCGGACTCGACACCGTCGTCGAGGTCCGCGGTGAGGTAGGCGATCTCGTCGGCGAGATCGATGAGCTGGGCTTCGAGCGGAGGACGCTGGTCGAGAAAGTACGGTGCGAGCTCCGGATACTGCACGGCGGAGTAGTCGCGGGAGTGCTTGACGATGCCTTCGCGGACGGCGAGGGTGAGATTGAGGCCGCGGTGCGCGGCGTAGCGCTGCTCGAAGTGCTCGGTGATGCGCAGCGCGTGGAGATTATGGTCGAAGCGAAGGCCGTGCTGCTGAAGACAGCGGTCGAGGGCGCGCTCGCCGGCATGACCGAAGGGAGGATGGCCGATGTCGTGAACGAGTGCGAGGGCTTCGGCGAGGTCCTCGTTGAGCTCGAGCGCAGAGGCCACCGTGCGTGCGATCTGCGCGACCTCAATGGTGTGGGTGAGGCGCGAGCGGAAGTGGTCGGAGGCTCGCGAGGTGAAGACCTGGGTCTTGCCGGCGAGGCGTCGGAAGGCACGTGCCTGGACGATGCGTTCGCGGTCTCGCTGGAAGGCTGTCCGGTAGGGGTGCGCCGGGGCGGTGAAGACTCGTTCGAGCATCGGGTCGCCGTGCTCCGTGCCGGCGACGGCACATGGGGAGATCCCCCCTCCCCCCGGGGGGATCTCCAGGGTAAATTCTTTTGTTTGTTCCACTTGCGTGGACGGGTTCATGTAAAATATTCTCCCTGAAGGGGTTACTGCAAAATATTCAATCTATTGAGGTTAGCAATGGGTAAGGGCAACGGCACCGCAAAGGTAGAAGCGGACCCCGCCGCGAAGACGACAGAAGGAGCAACGGCGGGAGCGGACGGAATCCCCGCGAGATGGTGAGCGGGAGCGGCTCCGCGGCACGGTTTGTGTGCTGTTTCTATTTTACGGGATTGAGATGGGTGAATCTGCCAGAGCTATGTTGCTCCAGAAAGGGCAGTTCCACGATTTCTCGCTTGACAGGATTTCCACAGGTGATGCGGACCGCTTCGGCGATCGAGTGGGATGGGCCCCCCGTCGGCTCGGGTGAACCCATTTCTTGCGATGAAGCTGCGACGACTGGAGCAAGGAGGTTCCTGAGTGGTGGGATCAGGATTTTTTGTTGCCGACCGTGGACACCCGGGCGAGCCTGGTGCGGGCTTCGTCGAGTTTGTGGCGAACCTTGGTTACGTCAGCGGGGTCGGCGTCGGCGGGCAGCGAGTGGGCGTACTCGGTCATGCTGCGCTCCCATTGTTCGACCGCGAGCTTGAGGCGTCCGGTCTTTTCATAAAGGTCGGCGAGGTGGTCGTGAATACCTGGGTCTGTTGTGCTACGGTCGATGGCTTTTTTAAGGTTTTCTTCGGCGGGGCCGTACTGGCCGAGGCGGAACTGCACCCAGCCGAGCGAGTCGAGAAAAGCGCCTTCCTGTGGCTCGATCTTAACCGCCTTCTGGATCATGGCGAGGGCTTCCGGTAGCTGGATGTTGCGGTCTGCGAGCATGTAGCCGTAGTCGTTGAGGACGGTAGCGTTGTTGGGGTCGATGGCGAGAACTTTCTTGTACTCGCCAGCGGCCTGGTCGTAGTGCTTGTCGTGATCGTAGACACGTGCTCGAAGCAAAGCGATGTAGGCTTTTTCGTCAGGGGTGGAACTGGAGGCCTCGGCCTTGTCGAGCTCGGCGAGCGCTTCGGGGGAACGGTTGAGGCGCTGGTAGGTGTTGGAAAGATACAGGTGGACATCCCGATTGTTGTGCGCGCTGGGATCTCCCTTGAGCTGGGCCCGTTCGACGGCGAGTCCTTTTTCCGCCTGGCCGGTATCGGCGAGTTGGAAGCCGTAGTTGAGCTGGAGGTTGCGGTCGTCGGGCTGGGCCTGCGCGGCGGCCTGCGCGGCGGCGACGGCTTCCTTCCACATGTGGGCTTCGCGGAAGGTGTCGATTTCGTCCGAATAGCCGCGGGTGATGTAGTCGCCTCCAAACGGGATCAACTGCTTGTAGGCGGCGATAGCTTCGGGGTATTTACCTTGTGCGCGAAACGCGATGCCGAGGCGCTCGAGAAAGAGGGCGCGGTTGCTTTTTTCAGGATCGGAATACTGGCCGCTGGGCTTCGCGGTGGAACTGAGGGCCTGGTTGAGAGTGGCTTCGGCCTGATCGTATTTTCCCAGGGTGTCATAAAGGAGGGCTTCGTTGAAGAGAATTTCCAGGGAATCTCCGGAAACGCCTGCGGATTTGGCCTTTTCGAGTGTCGCGAGGGCTTCGGCATAGTGACCTTCACGGCGCTGGACCTCGGACAGATGGACCTGGCTGGCGACGTCGGAGGGGTCGGCGGCGATGATCTGCCTGAGCACATCGGCGGCGGGCTCGAGCTGGTCGTCGGCCATGAGGGCGGCGGCGAGGGCGCGTTCGGCTTCGATGTTGTCGCCTTCGTCTTCGAGGGCGCTGCGGTAGGCGGCGGCGGCTTCGTGCGGCTTGTGCAACTGGTCGTAGGCCGCGCCGAGTGCGAGGTCGAGGCGTGAGGAACGGTCCTCCGCCGGGACGGAGTCGATCAGGTCGACAGCCCGCTGGGGCTCGCCCTGGTCGGCATAGAGGCGGGCTATGGAGAGGACCGCTTCCTCGGAGTTGGAGTCGATGCTGCGGGCGAGCTTGAACTCGGCTTCGGCCTTGGTGGAGTTGTGGTTGAGTCCGTAGAGCTGGCCGAGAATGAGGTGAGTCTCGAGGTCGGCGGGCTGAAGCCGGGCGATGGTTTCGTATTCGGCAATGGAGAGCTGCAGCATCTCATTTGCCTGCGGGCCCTGCATGTCGTTGAGCGAGCGGAGGTATACCTTGCCGAGGAGTATGTGAGCCTTGAGGTCGTCGGGGTGGAGCTTGATCTGGGCCTGGGCGCTTGTGACGGCTTCGCGGATGCGTCCGATTTTCAGGTACAGCTCGGCGAGGCCGTCCTGCAGATATTTCGAGGTAGGGTCGGCGTTGAGGGCGAGCTTGTATTCTTCGACCGCCTGGGTTGCGTAGTCGGGGCGCCCCTGGTTGACCGCCATCTCTTCGTAAAGGTGCGCGAGCGAATCGTGATAATAGGCGTTGGAGCGGTCGGGGGTTGCGGCGGGGGTCTGAGGCGGCGGGGTGGCCGCGGGCTTCTGGGCAAGCGCGACTGAGGCGACGAGGAAAAGGGCGGCGGCGGGGAGAATACGGTTCGCGGGAGGACGCTGGTTCATGGCTTCGGGGTTCCTTTGGCGTGGGCCGCGAGTGAACTTCTTCATAGTCAAAGGATTAGACGAGAGGCTAGAGGTTTTGGATGCGCCTCTGAGGGGGTGGTTTAGGAGGTTTCGGAGACGTCGGGGTGGTCGGGGTGGTCGGGGTGGAACCCACTCGTCGCGATACGGCTGCGATGAATGGGGCACGGGATTGCGGGAGAAGGATGGAAGGTGGTTAGCCGTGGCGGAAGTGGCGAACGCCGGTAAAGACCATGGCGAGATCGAGGCGGTCGGCGGCGGCGATCACTTCGTTGTCGCGCATGGAGCCTCCGGGCTGGATGACGGCGGTGGCTCCGGCTTCGGCGACGACTTCGAGGCCGTCCGGGAAAGGAAAAAACGCGTCTGAGGCGACGACCGAGCCGTCGAGCGGAAGGACCGCCTTCATGGCGCCGAAGCGGGCCGCGTCCACGCGGGACATCTGCCCGGCACCGATGCCGACGGTTTGACCGTGGCCTTCAAAGAAACGGGCGTAAACGATGGCGTTGGATTTGACGTGCTTTGAGATGGTCCAGGCGAAGAGGAGAGCGCGGAGCTCTTCTGGCGTGGGCTGGCGTCTGGTGGCGACGGTCAGGTCGGCGGCGGTGATGTGGCGGGCGTCGGCGGTCTGGACGAGCATACCGCCGGAGATCTGCTTGAGCACGCGGGAGGTTGGAGCGGGGGTGATCTGGATCAGCCGGAGGTTCTTCTTGGCGCGGAGACGGGTGAGGGCTTCAGGCGAGAAGGAAGGAGCTACGATGGCTTCGACGAAGAGCTTGCCGATCTCTTCGGCGGCGGGGGCGTCGACCTCGCGGTTGATGCCGAGCACTCCTCCGAAAGCCGAGATGGGGTCGGCGGCGAGGGCGCGGGTGTATGCCTCGACGACGGTCGCTCCGGTGGAGGCTCCGCAGGGATTGGTGTGCTTGATGATAACGACGGCGGGTTCTCCCTGGTCGCCGAGGCCGAACTCCGAGACGAGCTCCCAGCAGGCGTCAAGGTCGACGAGGTTGTTGTAGGAGAGCTCCTTGCCGTTGAGCTGTGTCGCGCCGGCGATTCCCTGGCCCGAGCCGTCGGTGTAGAGCGCGGCCTGCTGGTGGGGGTTTTCGCCATAGCGGAGGATGGAGGACTGACGCTCGACGAGGCGGAGGGTGGAGGGGAGGGCTTCGCGGTCGAAGACGGCCGGGGCTTCGGGTGCGGGATCGTCCACGAGGGTGTCGAGAACGTTGGCGATGCTGGAGTCGTAAGCGGCGGTGGAGGCGAAGGCGGCGCGGGCGAGACGGAAACGGGTGGCGCGGGTGAGTTGGCCGGCGTTGGCTTCGAGCTCGGCGGTGAGGGCTGGGTAGTCGGCGGGCAGGGTGACGACGGCCACGTCTTCGAAGTTCTTGGCCCCGGAGCGAAGCATCGAGGGGCCGCCGATGTCGATGTTTTCGATCAGCTCGGCGGGGGTGACGTCGGGTCTGGCGGCGGTGGCGGCAAAGGCGTAGAGATTGACGACGACGAGATCGATGGGCTCGATGGCATGCGCGGCGATGGATGCCTGGTGCGCGGGGTTGGCTCGGATGTGAAGAAGGCCGCCGTGGACGCGGGGATGCAGGGTCTTGACGCGTCCGTCGAGCATCTCCGGGAAGCCGGTGAGATCGCTGATGTCACGGACTGTGAGGCCGGCCTCGCGGAGAGTGCGTGCGGTGCCTCCCGTGGAGACGAGCTCTACGCCATGAGCGGCAAGGGCGTGGGCGAAGGGGACGAGACCGGTCTTGTCGGTGACGGACAGAAGGGCGCGGCGGATGGGCTTGAGGCCGGGCTGCGTATCGGGGCCGTCTTCGGCTCGGTCGGTGATGCACTCGATGGTCACGACAACAGTTTACCCGGATAGCGAGACGGCTGCCTATGTTCGCTATCACACATAAGGATGGCCGGCGTGTTGCCTAAATAAAAAAATAACCCAGAAGAGCTATACTCCGATCAACAAGAAAGCGGGCCGGAAACATGCACGATCCGAGACTCAGAGTTTCTCACCCGAACGTTCTGCTGAAATATCTTTCACTTGCGGGCATGGCCCGGATCGAGCAGTTCCTGATTCCGGTAAAGCTGCATTCGCAGGAGATCCTTTATCGTCCCGGCGACAGGATCTCCGATATCTACTTTCCCGATACCGCCGTGCTCTGCATGTTGACGTTAATGAAGGACGGGCACACGATCGAGAGTGCCATCGTGGGGCGTGAGGGGGCGAGCTGGGTTTCCGCCAGCCTGGGGTCTCCGACGATGCCGTGCCAGACGATGGTGGCTGTCGGAGGCACGGCGCACAAGATACGGGCTGAGCTTGTGGAACAGGAGATCCGGCACAACGGCGCGTTTCACACCCTGCTGAGCGAATATTCGCATTCCCTTTTGATCAGCAGCCTGCGGACGGGTGCGTGCAATGCGCTGCATCCGTTGATCGCGCGCTGCTCGCGGTGGATGCTGATGACGCTGGACCGGACGCAGGAGGTGCGCTTTTCGATCACGCAGGAGTTTCTGGCGTCTCTGCTGGGATGCAACCGGCCGGTGCTGACGGGGATCCTGGGCGAGTTGGAGAGGGCAGGCGCGATTGTGAATACCCGGGGGATGATCGAAGTAGTGGACCGGGCGGCGCTTGAGCGGAATACGTGTGAGTGCTACGGGGTTATCCGGGCGAACATGGAGCAGCAGGAACAGCGGGAACGCATGCATCTGGATCGGGAGTTGCGGGTGGCGAGGCATTAACGCGGATCAGGCGGATGCGCCACGGATGAGACGCATCTAGGTAGGTAGCCTGATGCTTGAGAAAAGGAGTAACGGCAAAGGAAAACGCATCTTTCCTTTGGGAAGGGCAAGGGTCAAAGGATCAGGCCTCGGGTAAGGCTGGACACCTTGTCGACCTTGTGGGCGGTGCACCATTTGCGGAGGGCGGTGCTGATGTTTTCTACCGCGCGCGGGTCTGCGTAGCTGGCGGTGCCTACCTGGACCGCGGTGGCTCCGGCGAGCAGGAACTCGACGGCGTCGGCTGCGGTGAGGATGCCTCCCATGCCGAGGATGGGGATTTGAACGACTTGGGCGGCCTCGTAAACCATGCGTACGGCAATGGGCTTGATGGCCGGTCCGGACAGGCCGCCGGTGAGATTGCGCAGGCGCGGGCGTCGGGTTTCGGGGTCGATGCTCAGGGACAGGAAGGTGTTGACGAGCGACAGACCCTGGGCACCTGAGGAGGCGGCGCAGCGTGCCATCTCCGCGATGCTGGTGACGTTGGGGCTGAGCTTGACGAGGAGTGGACGGGAGCTGATGCGCTCGCAGCGCTTGACCAGGTCGCCAAGGAGTTTCGCATCCGTGCCGAAGACCATGCCGCCGTGCGCGGTGTTGGGGCAGGAGGCATTGAGCTCGTATAGGTCGATGCCCGGGCAGTCGTTGAGGACTTCGATGACGGCGAGGCAATCTTCTACCGTGAAGCCAAAGATGTTGGCGATGACGCGGCATCCGGCGATCTGGCGAAGGCGGGGCATGCGCTGGTCGACAAAGGCGCGTACGCCCATGTTTTGGAGGCCGATGGCGTTGATCATGCCGGATGTGGATTCGACGACGCGGGGCGCGGGGTTGCCGGCCATGGGCTCGCGGGAAAGGCCCTTGGTCACGAAGGCGCCGATGCGGTCGAAGCGGACGAGTTCTTCAAATTCGGTGCCGTAGCCGAAGGTTCCGGAGGCGGCGATGACCGGGGAGGCCAGTTCGACGCCGCAGACGGTGACGCGCATGTCGGGGCCTTTGGCGGTTTCGGGCATAAGTCGATTGTAGCGGTCCACGTTGAGGTTTTCAGCTTCGGCTAGACTGAAGGAAGCGATGAGTACTGAAGAGTTTGACACGCCCGAGCTGGCCGAAGAGCATGCAGATGGACCGGATCGCGACCCGGAGCGTGCTCCTGCCGCGATTCATCCGCTGTTTCTGTTCTTTTTTGCGATGTTTGCGATTGCGATGATCATGCTTCCGCTGCGGCATACGATGGAGCTCTGGGATGAGTCGCGCAATGCCAACAACGCGGTGGAGATGGCGATGCGCGGGCACTGGCTGGTGCCGACCTATGGGTTTGTGACCGACCACTGGAACACCAAGCCTCCGCTGCTGATCTGGATCGTTGCGCTGCTGGAGCGGATGCGGGTTGCTCCGCTGGCGGCGCTTCGGCTTCCTTCCGCGGTGGCCTCGCTTGGCTCGGTGATGGTGGTGTACTGGTTTGCACGGCGTGTGCTTTTGCGTCCGTTCGCGGCGATAGCGGCGGCTCTGCTGATGATGAGCTCGACGCTTTACTTTGGGCTGCATGTGAGCATGAGTGGCGACTACGATGCGCTGCTTTGTCTGTTTACGACGGTGTATACACTTGGCTTTTTCGTGTATGCGGAGGATTTGCAGCCGTATGCGACGGGGGCGATCGCGGTGGCGGGCGTGGCGCTGCTGGGCGCGATCATGACTAAGGGCATCGCCGGGGTGCTTCCGCTTCCGGGGCTTCTGTTGTATGTGCTGCTGCGGTGGCATCTGCCGCGGATTGTGAAGGACTGGAGGTTCTGGGCTTCGTTCGGCGGCACGATCGCGGTGGCGGCGCTCTATTATCTGGGCCGCAACCATTTCGACCCGGGGTATCTGCACGATGTGTGGGCGAACGAGCTAGGGGGTCGGTTCAACAAGGCGAACGAGGGGCATCAGGCGCGGATGCTGTTTTACGCCAACTATCTGGTGCATCACTTCGAGCCGGGAATGCCGCTTCTGCTGCTGGGATGGTTTGCTCTGCGTCCGGATGTGGATCGTCCGCACAGCCGGCACTATGGGGAACTTTCGCGGCGGGCGGCGATGTTTACCGGGCTGGTGGCCTGGATCTTTCTGCTGGTGCTGCAGGTGGCGAAGACGAAGATTTTCTACTACTGCGCTCCGGCTATTCCGCTGCTGAGTTTGTTTGCGGCGCTTGCGCTGGCGGATGCGCTCCTGGTGCTGACGGCGCGCCGTGCGTGGAGCCTGCCGCGTACGCAGACGGCGGTGTTTGCACTGCTGGCGCTCCTGCTGGCGGCGATGACCGGGCTTGGGCTGCGAGATGGGCGTGAGGTGACGGGCGATCCGCAGGCACAGTACGGCGAGCTGCTGGGGGCGATGCAGCCGGATGTGCGCGCTACGGGCAAGCCCGTGATCCTGCTGGACCCCGGCTTCGAGACGAATGCGATGTTTTCGCATTACGACCCGATCGCAGAGTACTTTGCCAAGGAATACACGCGGCGGGGAATGCCAGTGGAGGTGGATACGACGATGCCCGCGAAACCGGCGGCGGGAAGCTGGGTGGTCAGCTGCGACCCGAGGACCGAGGTGCGGTTGATCAGCGGGCAGGTGCTGCAAAACGTGCACGACCCGGACCCTACGCTGTTTGTGGATGTGCACCATTGCCTTTATGGGCAGCTCCAGGAGGTTCAGCAATGAAATTCACGGTAGCTGGCATTGACGCAGCGGGCAGCGTATCGGAGAAGGGTCTTACCTTGAACGGCGTCACAGTGGTCGACACACGCACGGGTGAGCTGACGCCGAACATGGCCGTACACGTGCTGCGTGGCAAGATTGCGCAGATCGTTCCTGCCGGAACGGTGCGAGGCGGCGAAACCGTTGAGGCTCAAGGAAGGTTTCTGGTCCCCGGCTTCCTGGACATGCACACGCACGTCCTGCAACAGGAACACGCCATTGAGGCAAGCAGCGCGCTTATGATCGCGCACGGCATCACCGGGATTCGCCAGATGGCAGGCTCGACCGAGATGCTGCGAAAGCGGAGCGCCGGAACCCTCAGTCTCGGGGAACATGCACCTGAACTGCTGGCGCTCTGCGGTGAGATCCTGACGCCGTTGAACGCCGGTACGCCGGAGGCAGGCGTCGCCGAGGTAAAGCGGCAAAAGGCGGAGGGCGCGGATTTTATCAAGACGATCTTCGTTTCTCCCCGGACCTTCTTCGCGACTCTGGAAGAGGCAAAGCGGCAAGGCCTGCCCTATGACGGGCATATGTCTCCAGGGGTGAGTCTTGCCGAGGCTTCAAAGCGCGGCATGGCAGCGATCGAGCATCTGGGACCGACGGAGCTTACGCTGATCGCGACCTCTACAAGAGGGTGGCTGATCAATCTCCTGCTGAAACTCAAGCCACCGAAGCCGCCCGATCTCTCGCCGGAGGCCATGAAGAAGGCTGGGAAGATTATGATCGCTAATCCGGTTCTTGGCCGTCTGAACCAGGATCCGGATGCACTGACGAAAACCAGGCGCCTGATCGACTCTTACAGCGATCAGAAGGCGCGTAAGTTGAGCGCCATCTTTGTTCAACACAATACCTGGCAGTGTCCAACGCTGATCAGGGATGCGACGATGCGGCTTGGGGATGATCCTGTCTATAAGGCGAGTCCGTATCTTAGATATGTGGACCCGACTACGCGCGCGTTCTGGGACAGTGTCGCCAGCATGTTCTCGCAGAAGGTTCAGGCAGAGGGACGCGAGACTCTCAGGCGGTTGGGTGAGATGGAACTGAAGCTGACCAGGACCTACGATGAATGTGGCGTCAAGATGATGACAGGAAGCGATTTTGGCGGTGGTTGGGTGATTCCCGGGATTTCACTGCACCAGGAGTTCGATCTTCTCGAACAGGCTGGCCTGACGCCGCTCAGAATCCTGCAGATGACAACGCTCAACGGGGCGAAGTTCCTCAAGCGCGAATCGACCATGGGTTCCGTGGAACAAGGCAAGGAGGCGAACCTGGTGCTTCTGGACGGCAACCCCGTGGAAAGCAGCCAGAACCTGCATCGGATCCATGCTGTCGTTCGCGCTGGGTCGTTGTATCCCAAGCAGGCTCTTGAGAGCCTAAAGGATCAGGTCGCCGGTCGCATGATGGCCAGCCAACCTGACCTGGATGACGCCGTGGACCAGTCGATTCCGTAGTACCCGGCAACTGCTTGCCCTCAGGCGGGCTCTGCTTCCTGTGCAGCTAAAGGCGTCAGAGCACTGCATTCGACAGGCTCTCGAGCCGCCCGGCGATGCGGTCCGGCGGGCAAGGTATCGCACTCTCTGCAGAACCACACGCAGCCGCTTCAGCATAGTCTCACGAGGCGCGGACTGTTCCAACGCGTGGCGTGCCGTGCGGTTCCATCCCGTACCTGGTCCAGCCGCCATCGCTAGTACCGCGGAACCGCCGGATCGATCGTCCGCGACCACTGGTCGATGCCGCCGGCAAGCGACTGCGCCTGCTCAAAGCCCTGGTTGCGCAGCCACATCGCTACACTCAACGAACGCGCCCCGTGGTGGCACATCACCACGATCGGAGCGTCCGGGTCGAGCTCCGCATGGGCACGCGACGGGATCTCACCCATGGGAATGTTGCGCGAACCTGGAAGCGAGGCCGTCGCGATCTCCCACGACTCCCGCACATCCAGAAGCATCGGCGCACCGTCGCTTCCCTGCAGCTTCCTGTAGTCATCCACCGTAATCTCCGGATCGAGCATCTATGCCGCCTCCTGGCCGTGGCAGTTCTTGAACTTCTTGCCGGAGCCGCACGGGCAACGCTCGTTCCGGCCAACCTTCTGCCCGGCCACATGCGGCGACCCGGCGGCATCGGCCTCGTTCGCTGCGCCTGCCGCGCGCGACATCGCCAGCTCACGCTCCTTGCGCTTCTGGAACTCACGTTCCAGCGCATCGATCGTCGTGGTGGGTTGCCGCACCGGCACCGCGGGACGAACCGATGCTGGAAGCTCCGCTGGCTGCGCGGCCTCGACCTGCTTCGGCGGAGCCGATTGCGCGGCGGCGAGTTGCTCCGGAGTTTCGATGGGCTGTCCGTCGGGGCCGATGATCTGCATGCGGAACAGATGACGCGCTGTGTCCTCCTGGAAGCGCAGCATCATCGCCTCGAACATGTCGAAGGACTCCTTTTTGTACGCGACCAGGGGATCCTGCTGGGCGTATCCGCGCAGCCCGATTCCCTCCTTCAGGTGGTCCATCGCAAGCAGATGGTCTTTCCACAGGCCGTCCAGTACGCTCAACATCACGATGCGCTCGTGGTAGCGCATCTGGTCGGCGCTGAGGATCTGCTCTTTGACGTTGTAGCGCTCCTGCAGCTTGTTGAAGATGGTTTCGCCAGGTCGTGCCGGTTCAGGCTTTTGAAGTCGAGTGCGTTCGGACCCTCGGTGCCGTCGACGAACTTTACGCCGAAGACGTCATGGATCCCTTCCAGCATCGACTCGATCTTCCACTCATCCGGATGCGCCTTTTCCGGCGCGTTCTCGTCCAGGATATTCGAGAGGATCGTCGAAGCGTAGTCCTCGGTCACAAGCTGCTTCTGGTCGACTCCTTCCATCAGCTGCTTGCGCAGACCGTACACCGCCTCGCGCTGCTTGTTCATCACGTCGTCGTATTCGAGCACGTGCTTGCGACTTTCGAAGTTCTGCGTCTCCACCGCTTTTTGCGCGGCTTCAATCCGGTTCGAGATCATCTTGCCTTCGATCGGCACGCCTTCTTCCATGCCCAGCGTCAGCAGCAGGCTTTTCATCCGCTCGCCCGCGAAGATGCGCATCAGGTCGTCTTCGAGCGAAAGATAAAAGCGCGAAGCCCCCGGGTCGCCCTGCCGGCCGGCACGTCCGCGCAGCTGGTTGTCGACCCGCCGGCTCTCATGCCGCTCGGTGCCCAGAATGTGCAGACCGCCCGACTCGATGACCTTGTCGTGCTCGTCCTTTGCCGCGGCCTCATGCGAGGCGACCGCGGCGTCCCATTGTGCCTGGGTCGTCTCAAACTCCTGCCCGGAGTACAGAAACCGCACCATGCCCGGGCCGGCCACTGGCTGAATCGCGCCCTCTGCCGCCGATACCGCACGCGCCTGCTGCTTGCGCACAAGATCCTGCCGCGCCATAAAATCGGAGTTGCCGCCCAACAGGATGTCCGTGCCGCGGCCGGCCATGTTGGTCGCGATCGTGACCATGCCCAGACGCCCGGCCTGCGCGACGATCTCGGCCTCCTTCTCATGGAATTTCGCGTTCAGCACGACGTGCCGCACACCCTTGCGCTTCAGAATTTCGCTCAGCAGCTCGGACTTCTCGATCGATGTCGTCCCCACCAGCACCGGCTGCTTGCCCTCGTGCAGACGCGCGATCTCATCGGCCACCGCAAAGTACTTCTCCTTCGAGGTGCGATAGACCATGTCGCCGTTTTCGATCCGCTGCATCCTGCGGTTGGTCGGCGTTACCACGATGTCGAGCTTGTAGATCTTGTCGAACTCCGCGGCCTCGGTTTCCGCGGTTCCGGTCATGCCGGAAAGCTTCTTGTAGAGCCGGAAGTAGTTCTGGAACGTAATGGTCGCCAGCGTCTGGTCTTCCTTGCGGATGTTGACGCCTTCCTTGGCCTCGACCGCCTGGTGCAGTCCGTCGGACCAGCGCCGGCCCGGCATCAGGCGGCCCGTAAACTCATCGACGATGATGACCTCGCCGTCCTTCACCACGTACTCCACGTCGCGCTTGTACAGCGCATGCGCCTTGATCGCGACCTCGACGTGGTGCTTCAGGTCCCAGTTTTCCGGGTCCGCGATATTGCCGATGCCGAGCAGTCCTTCGATCTTCTCCCAGCCCTCGTCGGTAACCGTCACCGCCCGCGCCTTTTCGTCGATCGTGTAGTCGCCGGTATAGGTCTTGGTGTCCACGGTCTCGGTAAACTCGCCAAGCTCCAGCCTGGGAATGATCAGGTTCACGCGCGCATACTTGTCGGTGGTCTGGTCGGTCGGGCCGGAGATGATGAGCGGCGTGCGCGCTTCATCGATCAGGATCGAATCCACCTCGTCGACGATGCAGAAGTACTGGCCGCGCTGCACCATGTCTGAAAGCTCAAACTTCATGTTGTCGCGCAGGTAGTCGAAGCCGAACTCGTTGTTGGTGCCGTACGTGATGTCAGCCGCGTAGGCCTCGCGCCGTTGACCGTCGGACAGGTCGTGCACGATGACGCCGACGGCCAGGCCGAGAAACCCGTAGATCTTGCCCATCCACTCCGCGTCGCGCTTGGCAAGATAGTCGTTCACCGTCACCACGTGCACGCCGTGCCCGGCAAGCGCGTTCAGATATGCGGCCAGCGTGGCGACCAGCGTCTTGCCTTCGCCGGTCTTCATCTCGGCAATCTTGCCCTGGTGCAGAATCGCTCCGCCGATCAGCTGTACGTCGAAGTGACGCATGCCGACCACGCGCCAGCCAGCCTCGCGTACCACGGCAAACGCCTCCGGCAGAAGCGCGTCGAGCGCACTCTTTTCCGCCGCGGCATATACTTCCGGGTCCTTCTTCGGGTCGATGCCGTCTACCGCCTCGGCGATGCGCTTGCGGAACTCGACCGTCCTGGCCTGCAGCTCTTCATCGCTCAACGCCTTGACCGATTCCTCAAGCGCATTGACCTGGTTGACCAGCGGAAGCAGCTTTTTGACGGCGCGTTCGTTTGCCGTCCCAAACACCTTGGAAATCACTGTATTGATCACGAAAACTCGTCCTTAGTTAAGCAGAGGGCGCGGAAAAGAGGTCCGGCGGCCTGAAACCTGGGTCAGCGAGCGCAGCAGCACGCCGCCCGACGCCTCGCCGCGATCGGATCGCAGGCGAGCGGAGCACGTGGATTAACCGCGCGAAAAGCTGGTGTGCATTGCGGTCGCAGCCGCATGCGCCGCGGGCCCGCGCCGGTCGAGGGGCGTGCACATCGCATCCCACATCGCCGGCTCCGCAGCCTGTTCCGCATCCTGCACCTGCGCCCGGGCCTGGCCAGTACGGCCTTCGGCCTGCGCCAGGTCGCGCGAGGACGCCACTGCGCCGATGCTGCCCGCACCGAGCATTCCGACCGCGCGGGCATCCAGACCCTGCACCGAGCACAGCAGCAGAAGCAGGTACACGAGCTGGCAGGAACGCATGCGCATGGCGGTTGGACGAAACTCCAGGCTCTATGGTACGCGAACCGGAAAAGCATGGCTAGGATGACCAGGAAAGAAGCTTTCAGATCAGGGCAATCTAGTCAGGGTATCGCATGTCTTCGTTCCGTTCTCTGGTCATTCTAGCCAGGCCTTGCCCCGCAACGGTACCATAGCCCCATGAGCACCGAGACCGCCCCGATTGCCTTTGCCCGCGACCACGCCGGCCGCTTTGTCGAAGAACTGACCGCGCTTCTCCGCATCCCGTCGATCTCCACCGACCCGGCGCACGCCGCCGACGTACGCCGCGCGGCCGAGTTCGTCGCCTCCGACCTGCGCCGCATCGGCCTTGAACACGTCGAGCTCATCGAAACCTCGACCTCCACCCGCACCGGCCATCCGCTGGTCTACGCCGAATGGCTGAAGGCACCCGGGAAACCAACCGTGCTGATGTACGGACACTACGACGTCCAGCCCCCCGATCCGCTCGACGAATGGCGTTCGCCGCCCTTCGAGCCCGTGATCCACAACGACAATATCTACGCGCGCGGAGCGGTCGACGACAAGGGCCAGTTCTGGATCCACCTCAAGGCTCTCGAATCGCTTATGGTTGCCGGCGGCGGCAAGCTTCCCGTCAACGTGCGCATCCTCATCGAAGGCGAGGAAGAGGTCGGCGGCGAAGGCGTCAATCAATTTGTCCGTGCTCACGGCGACCGGCTCCAGGCCGACGTCGCCATCGTCTCCGACACGGACATGTTCGCGCCCGGGCTTCCTACCTTGTGCGTCGGCATGCGCGGCATGATCTACACCGAGCTCGAAGTGCGCGGGGCCAGGATCGATCTGCACTCCGGCCAGTTCGGCGGCGCCGCACCCAACCCCTTCGTCGCTCTCGCGCAGATCATCGCCAAGCTTAAGGATGAAGACGGGAACATCCTGGTTCCGGGCGTCTTCGACCACGTCGAACAACCCACCGAAGCCGAGCTCGCAGCCTGGCGCTCGCTTCCGTTCGACGAGGAGGCCTACCGGGAGGCGCAGGTCGGCTCGCCTGCGCTCATCGGCGAATCCGGCTATTCGGTGCTGGAACGCCTGTGGTCGCGTCCCACCCTTGAAATCCATGGGATGCCCGGAGGCTTCATTGGGGCAGGCGCAAAAACAGTCATTCCGGCCAAGGCCATGGCCAAACTCAGCATGCGCCTGGTGCCGGACATGACCCCCGACGATACCTTCGCGAAGCTCGAAGCTTACATCATGTCCATTGTCCCCAAAGGCTGCACCGCCGAGCTACGCCTGATCCACGCCGGCGACCCTTTCGTCGTTTCCACTGACAACCCCTACATCGGCATCGCCACCGAGGCGCTCGGCGAGGTTTTCGGCAAGCCCACCGTCTTTGTCCGCGGCGGCGGCTCTATTCCCATCATCGGCGATTTCATCCGCATCCTCGGTATCCCCACCCTGGTCATGGGCTTCGGCCTGCCGGATGACAACCTCCACGCCCCCAACGAGAAGTTCCACCTGCCCAATTTCCACCGCGGCATTGAAAGCCTGATCCACTTCATGGGTAAGCTGGGTGGCTGAAGCCGGACTCCACGCCGCCGGCTTCATCCTCGCCGGCGGCCAAAGCGCCCGCATGGGCACCGATAAGGCGCTGGTCCCGTTTTGCGGCGAGCCACTCATCGCCCACGCTCTGCGAACCCTGCGGCAGGTCTGCGCGGAGGTGGCCATCGCCGGCGGAGCCCCGGCGCTCGCCGCCTACGCTCCGCTCGTTCAAGACGACACTCCCTACCAGGGTCCGCTCGGAGGCATCGTCGCGGCGCTGCGCCACACCACGCGTGACTGGAACCTGTTCCTCCCCGTCGACACCCCATTTCTCCCGGCCGAAGCTCTGCGCCGGCTCCTGACGACCCGCTGTTCCGCCGAAACCGTAGCCATCCTCGCTCAACCTGCCGACCATATCAACCCGCTGGTCGCGCTTTATCATCGCCGCGCCCTGCCCACCCTCGGAGCGGAACTCGCCGCAGGCCGCCTGCGCGTGCGATCCGCCATCGAGTCCGCCGGTCCGGTCGCGTTTGCGCAGTTTCCCCACGCCTTCCAGCAGGCCTGGTTTCGCAATCTGAACACCCCAGCCGACCTCCTGGACGCCTCTGCACCGGACGGGCGCGAAAGGCGATAATACAAACACAGCCATGCCCACCCCCGAACAGCCCGACCAGCCTATCAACTACGACCAGACGGCCGAGCAGAAGCGGCCCGATTCGGTGGCCGAGCACCAGCCGCCCGCGCACTCCCCAGCCCCCGAAGCCTCGCTCACCTCCGAGGTCTCGGCCGATGTGGCCGGAGCGGTGGGCGACTTCATGGAGCAGGCCGCGGCCCAGAACGAGGCCGCCGCCGACGCAATCCCGGAGACCCGGGACCATCACCATGGGGCTTTTATCTCTTTCAAGGACGTCTCCAAATCCTTCGGCGACTTCCACGTTCTCAAGTCGGTCAACTTCTGCGTCAACCCCGGCGAAACCCTATGCATCCTGGGCCGGTCCGGCGTCGGCAAATCCGTCTCCCTGCAGATGCTGCTCGGCTTCCTCAAGCCCGACTCCGGCCAGATCATGGTCGCCGGCGAGGACATCACCGGCTTCAAGGAGCGTCAATTACAGGACATTCGCCGCAAGGTCTCTATGGTCTTCCAGAACGGTGCCCTGTTCGACTCCATCACGGTCGGCGAGAATGTCGCCTTTCCCCTGCGCGAACGCGGCGACATGGAAGAAGATCAGATGTACCAGATCGTCAAGGGGCTGCTGGAGATGGTCGGCGTCGCCGGCATGGACAACCTCCTGCCCTCGGACCTGTCCACCGGGATGAAGCGTTCGGTCGCTATCGCCCGCGCGCTGGCTGCCCAGCCGGAGGCGGTGCTGTATGACGAGCCCACCACCATGGTCGACCCGCTGATGGCCCATCTGCTCGGCAACCTGATCGAGCGGCTCAAGCACCAGCTGCACCTCACTTCCATCGTGGTTACCCATGACATGCAGTTCGCCAAGAAGCTTGCCGACCGGGTCGTCTTTCTGCACGAAGGCGAGGCACGCTTCTTCGGCACCATGGCGGAGATGGAGCAGAGCGACGACCCAATCCTGAAGGAATTTCTTGATCTGGACGCGCTGGTGCTTCCTACATAGCGCGGGCGATATCGAAACGCGCTTTAAGCGTGGATCGCAGGGGTTGGTACCATTGCCGTATCTTGCCCACGGCCCTGAATGACGGTAATATCCTGACTAGCCAAGCCGCTCAGAACCTTTTCTTCGCCCCTACTACACCTTTGTGGAGTAGCCAGCGGCCGGAGGGTTCTGGCACCGTTAAGTCTGGCAGCGATTCGACCTCCCCAAGGCGCTTCAGGGAACGATCGTTCCGCTGCCAAACCAGACTGACCCCGAGGGGCTCGTCCCGCAAGACTGTCGCAAGCGGCCTCCTGAACACCGGCTCCGCGGACAAGAGGGAGTAAGCGCACGCATGGCGACGCCGGATTACCTTCAGCAGGTCATCGTCTCCGGACGGAGAAACACCGGCGTCCGCGGAAGTGCAGCGGCAAGTCGCGCCTTCCGCAGACCCTCCGTCACAAGCCTCGTCTGGGCCACGCTGGACCTGCTGACCGTCGCGGTCGCCGCCGTCATCGCGGTGCGTCTGCGCATCACGTCCATTCCCGGGCACAGCGCGGGCTCCATGCTGCCTAACATCATCACCCAGACGCCCAAGATCGCGCTGGTGTATCTGGCCTGGTTCGGCCTCGTCCTCGTCTTTTTCACCCGCTCCTACGGCCTTTATGGCCCTATCCAGAACCGCAGCGGCCTGCATGAACAGCGCATGAGCCTGCAGGCGGTCTTTACCGCCGGCCTGCTGCTTTGCGGCTCCCTTTATCTTTCCCCGGCCCACGGCCTGGACGTTTCGCGCCTGGTGGTTCTGCTGCTGATCGTCATCACTGCCGTCATTCTCTCGTTGCGACGGTTTTGCTGGCGACGGATGGAGTACAACCGCTTTCGCGAGGGACTGGAGACCCGCAACGTACTCATCGTCGGTGCCGGCCGGGTCGCGCACGCACTGCGCAATCACCTGGAAAGCCTGCGGCATCTCGGCTTCCGATTCAAGGGCTTCATCGCACTGACCGAACGCGAGACCGACTCCGGCGATGCCGACATTGTGGGCGACATGCGCAACATCCTGCAGCTTGCCCGCGCCCTCTTCGTCGACGAGATCTTCTTCTCCACCCCGGCGGACAAACAGATTGTCATCAGCCTGGTCGAAGAGGCGCGTGCGCTCGGCATCGATGTCCGCGTGGTGCCAGACCTGTACGATGGCCTGGCGTGGAACGCGCCGGTCGAGTTTATCGGCCAGTTTCCTACTATCCCGCTGCACCGGCGCGACTTTGCCATCGGTGCCATCATCATGAAGCGCACGCTGGATATCACGCTGGCTTCGCTCGCCCTGCTGGCCGCCTCACCGCTAATCCTGGTCATCTCGGCCGCGGTGCGCTTCGGCTCCAAAGGCCCCGTCTTCTACAAGGCCGCGCGTATCGGACGCAAGGGCCGCACCTTCAACTGCTACAAGTTCCGCACCATGGTGCCCAACGCCGACCACCTGAAAGCGCAACTGGAGCACAAGAATGAACGCAAGGGCATCCTGTTCAAGATCGTCGACGACCCCCGAATAACCAGGGTAGGACGCGTACTGCGCAAATACTCGCTCGATGAGATTCCGCAGTTCTACAACGTCCTGCGCGGGGACATGAGCCTGGTCGGCCCGCGCCCACCTATCGCCAGCGAGGTCGAACAGTACGACCTGTCGCATCTTCGCCGGCTCGACGTCCTTCCCGGCATCACCGGGCTCTGGCAGGTGGAGGCTCGGCAGGACCCATCTTTCGACAGTTACATCTCGCTCGATACGGCGTACGTCGAAAACTGGAGCTTCTGGCTGGACCTGAGGATCCTGGCCCGCACCATCTCGGTCGTCTTCAGCGGCACCGGTTCCTAGAGGGTGTTATAAACTTTGCACCTGCTTAGAGTTTTTGCTGCTGCTTGTTTTCGCTTCAGCATGGAGTGATGGCGAAGGTTCGTGTGCGGTATCCGTCCGATGTGACGGATGAGGAGTGGTGGTTTGTGCTGCCGTATCTGTTGCTGTGCCGTGAGGATGCCGGGTAGCGCGAGCATGATCTTCGAGCTGTGTTCAACGCGGTGCGGTACATGGCTCGGAGATCGGCAGCTTGTCTGTGGCTCTGCGGTACCCAATAGCGCGCCTTCTAGGTGACTGATTTTGTTCAGCTCTGTGCGGCATAGTGTCGAGTTTTGATACTAAGTATTCAGCTCTCAGGTGCGTATATCGCTTCAGCATCTGCATGGATCTGTGGCCACACTGAGAGCCGAAACTTCCTGATCCGATAGATCGGCCTCGACGAAACGGCTCACGGCCTCGTGACGAAGATCATGAAAATGAAAATATGTTAGCCCCTGCTTCTTCTTGATCTCCTGCCAAACTCGATCGAAGGCATACGGGGCTTGTTACCCCTGTCTGCCAGGTTCCCCAAAAAAGATCAGATCAGTGTCTGATGGGCGAATTTGAATGAGCATCAACTTGCCTCTAGCAAGCTCGCCTCATCGGCAGAGGTCATTCGGCGGTTCCGACCCGGCCCCGGTGCTGGCCGACGAATGTTCGTTATGGGATTCGAGGGCAGTTCAAAACCCACTCTTAATTGCGACCGTGTAAAGGGGCCCAAGGAGTGCCAAGTCAAGACGTACTGTGCTGTTCGCCCTTGATTGGAGGCTTGCCCGCTGCACTGAGACGATCTTCGCCGGCCACCCGCATGTCTCTGATCTTGGCAATGAGTCCTTGGTTTAGTGCCGCTAGAGAGTACTTGCTGAGGTGCTTGATGAGGATTCGCGACCGCTTCACATCGGCAAGCTGAGACCTTGCTCGCTTCGTCGGTACGACTTCTGCGAGGTATCGCTTCAGAGCTACCTCGACGGTCATGCGGTCCGCCATCGCACGCTGAATGCAGGCACCGCGCACCATCTCGTCTTCAGTGCGGCGGGACCAGTCTTCGGCGTCTCGCTTCGTCCGGAACGTCTTGGCGGTTGTCGGCCATGCCACCTTCCGAATGACCGCTTTCCATGTGCCTGAGTCGGTTTTTACAAGGGTAGCCATCGCTCTCCAGTACAACGCCTGTACAGAAACTGTACCGAACGGCGTCAGGTACAGTTGGCGAGGGGCGGGAACTAGACGGTTTGGCGAGGAGAATACACTCGCTAAACCGCCTTGATTGAATAACTTATCTTCTGGTGCCGGGAGGGGGGGTCGAACCCCCACGAGGTTGCCCTCGGCGGATTTTGAGTCCGCTGCGTCTGCCAGTTCCGCCATCCCGGCGCTTCTTCATACTATCAAATCTACTGCACCTTGCCCGTGGGCCGAACCCGCCGCAGTTCGTTCGCGCAGCTGATCGCGTTGCGTGCCGCCAGCTTCAAGTTGTCCGCCCCGAGCCACAGCCAGAAGCGTTTCCCGGCCGCGCCCGCACCCGCCGCGGACCGCACACGCACCATCACATCCTCCTGTCCAGCCGCACTCAGGTTGCTCGGCGGGTCGGAATCTTCGCTTACCACGTCGATCCCTTCTCCGCTCAGGGCCCGCTCGACCTGTGCCTCGGTCGCCTGTTCTCCCAATTCCACCAGCACCGATGCCACGTATCCATGAAATACGGGCGCCTGCACCAGTTGCAGGTCCAGCGGGGCAAGCCCTCCTCCTACCAGACCATAATGCCGCCGAATCCGCGCCTGCGTCTCGTCCAGAGCCACCTTCGCCGATTCCCCAAGCACAGGCAGCATGTTGAAGGCGGCCTGCGCATCGTACTGCTCTTTAGGCAGGTCCTTGAAGCCCAATAGATTTACCGTCTGCGCATGAAGCTCATCCATTGCCGCACGCCCATGTTCGCTCGCCGGTTCCATCACGGTTGCCGCCACGTGGCTTACCGCCACGCTCGCCTGCAGCCGTGCAACGACCAGCCCGAGCATCACCGCGGCCGGGTGCGCGGAGACCACGGCATGCGTTTCCAGCCCTGGTTGCCCTTCCGCCCGTTTGCCAAGCGCTTCAAAGATCATCGGTGCACGCACCGGCACGCCCCGTTGTTCTTCGAGCGCATAGGTCAGGTCGACGATCCCCGCACCGGCCGTCCGTGCCGCCTCCCAATGCTCCTCTACCGTCTGCGCCTCGCCCGCGAAAAAAACGAAGTCCATCCTCGCGAACGAATCCGCGTCGAGCGTCTGGACGACGGCAGCCTCATCGCCTACCGCCGCTACCTGCCCGCCGGCGTCCTCGCTGTCCAGCAAGACCACCGTGCTTGCCGCCAGCAGTGATTCGCCGATCTCATCCGCCAGCTCCCGTCCGTTCATCGACGAAGCCCCGACAATCCCGATCCGATACAGTCCCTCAGCCATGCTCTGCTCCCATTCGCCTGCGCCTTCCCCAGCCGTACGCCAGCCGTGCCACCACGCCGGAGACCAGGTACCCGAGCGCGATCACCATCAGACTGATCTGAGAAAACATCACCACCACCGCGATTACAAAGGCCAGCACCACCACCAGTTGGAATGGATGCCGCCCGCTTCCGTCGATCTCTTTGCCGCTCCAGAAACGCCAGTTGCTGACCATCAGGAAACCAGTTCCAGCGATCAACAGCAGCCAGACCACTGCAATGCGAGGATCGTCGATCGTACTGCCGTCAAATCCATGGACCACCGCGGCGATCACCCCCGCCCCCGCCGGTATCGGCATGCCCACAAAGTACTTTCGTCCCGGACGTCCCGGGTTTTTGGGTTGCGGATTGATGCTGATGTTAAACCGCGCCAATCGGCATGCACCGCAGATCAGAAACAGAAAACACACCACCAGCCCTAGCGGAATCACACCGTGCTGCAGCTTCGGCCAAGATGCAACGGGCAGCAGTCGGAATCCCCAGATATAGGCCAGCAGCGCGGGAGCCACGCCAAAGGTCACCACGTCCGCCAGCGAGTCCAGTTCCTTTCCAAAGTCGCTCGTCGTCCTCGTCATGCGCGCCACACGGCCGTCGACCCCGTCAAAGAGCACGGCAAAGCCGATCGCCAGCGCCGCACGATCAAAGAACGGATTTCCGGTACCGTCCGCATAGTGCGCCAGCGGCGTCATCGCACCATGCACGCTTTGGGTCATCGCATAGAACCCCGCGGCAATGTTGCCTGCTGTAAACGCCGACGGCAATACATACATTCCGCGGTTCGGACGTCTACTCGCACCATCGGCCAGATTTCTGGTCTCCTCCGCCATCAGGAAGAGACCATCCCGGGATCGGTGCTCACCGTTCCTGGATCGAGCGCCGCCAGGACGCTGCTGCCGCCCAGCACGCGCGTCCCTACCTTCACCTTCAGGTGTGCCTCGGCCGGCATCAGCACATCGCATCGCGAGCCGAATTTGATCAGTCCCATACGCTGTCCGCGCTGGACCGTGTCACCCACCTTCACGTTGCAAACAATGCGGCGCGCCAGCAAGCCCGCGATCTGCTTGAACGAGACCTCGCAGTGCTCATCCCGCACCGTGATCATGGTCTGTTCGTTCGTCAACGCGCTTTCCGGAGTCATCGCGTTCATGAATCCCCCTTCGCGATGCTCCACCACGCTTACCCGTCCGGCGATTGGCATCCGGTTCACATGCACGTCAAACACATTCAGAAAGATGCTGACCCGCAGACGTCCACCCAGGGTCGTCTCCACCCATTCCGCCTCGGTCACCACGCCATCGGCAGGCGACACGATCAGCCCCGCCCCAGAGGGAATGGCCCGGTTCGGATCGCGGAAAAACCAGAGAAAGAACAGCGCCAGCAGCACCGCCGGAAGTGCAAGAAACCACATCTTCGTGACCAGAAAAACTACCGCCGCCACCAGCAGCAGCCCAACGCCGTAAAGCCAACCATCTCGCACCATAGTGTGAGCAATTATACTTCGCCCGCTCTACGCCTCGCCTTCTCCCTCCAAACCGTTCGCAGGTGCCCGAACGGCTGATTCCGCCGTCTCCCATCGCATCACCAACGCGTCCTCTTCCGGGCCCGCGTAATATCCCGGCCGAATCCCCACCTGCCTAAACCCCGCCCGCGCATAGACCCTGGTCGCCCCGGCGCTGCTCGCCCGCACCTCCAGCATCACCGCCCGCGCGCCGGCCTCCCGAGCCCACGCGACCGCCGCCTCCACCAGCGCCCGCCCCGTTCCCCTTCCCCGAGCTCCCAGCCGTACTGCCACACTCTCGACCTCGCCCTCATCCCCGGCCACCGAACCCACGGCGAACCCGACCAGCACCCCATCTTCTTCGGCGACCAGCAGGCACCGGTCCGCCTCAGTCACCGCGTGTGCATACGCCGTTTCCGGCCAATGCGGTGCCCGGTCCGCACCGCGCTCCAGCGCCACCACCTCGGCGACATCCGCCGCAATCGCCGCCCGGATCTTCATCTCCGCTCAACTGCGATCTCCGCATCCGTCCGCCGCAGGTAGCTCGCATCGAGCGTTTCCACATCGCTCCAGCCGCCCGCCGCCACCCGCGCCAGTACCTCCCGCACGATCTGCTCTCCACCGGGCTCCGCTACCAGCCGCACTCGCTCTCCCAGCTTCTCCCGCACCCGGGCCTCGCACGTCACCAGCGCACCTGCCGGCAGATTCTCCCCGGGCACAAGTTGCTCCTTGCCCGTACCCAGGCAGAAGTACTCGCCTCTGCCCGCGTCGAGCACAGCCGAAGGCCCCTCACGCCGCAGCAGCGCCAGCCTTGAAATCCCCACGATCCCAACGCCACGGCCCTCGCAGATCCCCTTCGCCGCGCTCAATCCAACCCTGACCCCGGTAAACGACCCCGGTCCCACCACCACCCCAACCCCCGCCAGTGCGCCCGCCGCATCCATCACCCGACGCACCGCCGCCAGCAACCTTTCCGAAGCCGTCCTGCCCGCCATGCGCTCCTCGGCGACTACCCCGGCCTCCCTCGCCAGCGCCACCACCGCCTCGTCCCCGCACGTATTGATCAGCAGCCAGCTCATGCGCCCACAATCTCCACCAGCACTCCGCCCGTACTCTCCGGATGCACAAAGAAATACCTGTGTCCCCCAGCCCCCACCCCCACCGCCCCGCTCGCCAGCCGAACCCCCGCGGCCTGCATCCGCAGAAACTCCGCGTCCACGTTCTCCACCCGCAGCGCCAGGTGGTGCATGCCCTCGCCCCGCCGAGCCACAAACCTCCCAATCACCGAGTCCTCCGCCATCGCCTCCAGCAGCTCCACCCTCCCGCGCTCCATCGGCACCATCAATAGCCGCACCTGCTCCGCAGCCACCGTTTCCGGCTCACCAAGCACCATCCCCAGACCCTCGTAGAACCCACGCGCCTGCTCCAGGCTTCTCACCGCGATCCCCACATGATCCACCGTCACCACACCGAACCTCATCTCCAAGTCCACGTTCCCAGCCCGATCCATCGCGCTCCTGCGAGCAGTAGGTCCATCGAACTCATTATCCGTCAAACCCAACCTCGCATCTCATGCCCATGCAATCCCGGACCGAAACCTTCCTCAGCGGAGGCCGCCCCATCCGCCTCACCGTCGCCGAACCCGCCTCCGCCTCCTCGGCCCCGGCCATCCTGCTCCTCCACGGCGCCGGAGGCAACACCGGCTTCTGGCTCGACCGCATCGCCCCCGCCGTCACCCGTCTCGGCATCGCCCTGTTCGCCGTCCACTACTTCGACCGCACCGGAACAACACGCGCCGACGCCTCCACCCTCGCCGACCCCGCCAACTCCCGGCTCTGGCTCGAAACCCTCACCGACGCCCTTCACCATATCGCCTCCCGCCCCGCCGTCAACCCGCAACGCATCGCCCTGGTCGGCATCTCGCTCGGCGCCTTCCTCTCGCTCGCCTTGGCCACAAAGCGCCCCAGCCCCATGCCCCGCTGCCTGGTCGACATCTCCGGGGGCCTGATCGAGCCCTTCGCCGCGCAGGCCACCTCCACCTTCCCGCCCACCCTTATCCTCCACGGCGCGGCCGATACGGTCGTCCCCGCCACCCACGCCACCGCGCTCGACGCCCTGCTCACCCGCCTCCATGTTCCCCACCGCCTCGAACTCCTTCCCGGGGAAGGCCACTGGTTCTCCGTCGCAGCCCAGCCCCGTCTCCTGACTGCCGTCGCCACCTTTCTCGCCGGCCACCTCTAGCCCTCACGCACAACTCAAAACCCGCAACTCGAAACGGAACAGACTACTCGAACCGCAACGAACCCCAAAGGCCAACCATGCCCTGGCTCCTCTTCCTCGCCGCTGTAGCCTCCGGAATCAGCAACCCTTTTCAATCCGGAACCAACGCCCAGCTCAACAAGCAGCTCGGCAACCCATTGTGGGCCACGGTCTTCGTTTACGCGTCCGGACTGCTCGGGCTGCTGCTTGCCCAACTCTTTGCCCGCCAGGCCTTCCCGGACTCAGCCCGTCTCGCCGGAGTCTCCTGGTGGGCCTGGCTCGGAGGCCTCATCAGCGTCATCTCCACCGTCGCCGGCCTCACCCTCGCGCAGAAACTCGGCTCCGGCGTCTTCACGGGGGCAAGCGTCACCGCGGCCCTGGTCACCTCGCTCCTGCTGGACAACTTCGGCCTGCTCGGCTTCAAGCAGCACACCGCCAGCCCCGCCCGCATTGGCGGATGCATCCTCATGGTCGCGGGCCTGTGGCTCATCGCCCGCTTCTAATCCGAAACCCACCCATTGCTGTCACCCCTTCGCCGCGGGCGGAGGGACCGGCTGCTTGCCGGTGCTTGCCTCTCGGAAGCCAGAACCCGTGCCCCATCCATCGAGTACTGTGCGATGAGTGGGTCTATCGAACCTCTCCCGTTGCCGCACCTTCGCCGCGTCCCACCATCCGTCCCCGGAGGACAATCCTTAGGTGAAATCCCGCACGCCCCCCGGCAAATCGCACTCCACGCTTGACAGCCCTATCCCCCACCCATCTATGCTCTGCACCAGTACCTTACGCCACACCACCTGAACCCGGGCGCCCAGCCCGTTCGCGACCTGGCACTCCGGCCGCGGGAGCCACCTCACAATGTCGACCTCCACCTCCCGCATCCCGGCTGACGCCTCTCTCGCCTCCAATGTAACCTCCGCCAATGTTCGCTGGGTCGTGTGCGGGCTGCTCTTCCTTGCCACCACCATCAACTACATGGACCGCAACGTCTTCGGCCTGGTGGAGCCTCTGCTGCACAACGTGCCCTTTATGGGGTGGAACCAGGCCGCCGACAAGTTCCACCAGCCCGTCTTCGACAACAACTTCGGCAATGTCGTCATCTGGTTTCAGATCGCCTACGGGCTCGGCTTCCTGTTCGCCGGCCGCATGATCGACCGGCTCGGCACCAAAGTAGGCTATGCGCTCGCCATTGCCATCTGGGCGCTGTCCTCGATGTCACATTCGCTGGTCACCTCGGTCGCCGGATTCTGCGTTGCCCGCGTCTTTCTCGGGCTTGGCGAATCGGGAAATTTTCCCGCCGCCATCAAGGCCGTCAGCGAGTGGTTCCCGTCCAATGAACGCGCCAAGGCCGTCGGTATCTTCAACTCCGGCTCGAACGCCTCCGCATTGATCGCACCGTGGCTGATCCCCATCGTCACCATACGGTTCGGATGGCGCGCCGCCTTTCTCACCACCGGCTCCTTCGGCCTTCTTTGGCTCGTGCTTTGGCTTCTATTTCCCTACAACCGGCTGCGCCGAGGCGCAACCCAGACCCAGGTCAATCTGGACGCGCAACTGCTCAATGCCGAAGCCCATCATGACGGATCGCGCTACAAGGCCATCTTCAGCAGCCGCGGCCTGTACGCCTTCGCGCTGGGCAAAGGTCTGACCGACGGCGTCTGGTGGTTTTATCTCTTCTATTTGCCCCAGTTTCTCAATCGCAACTACGGCCTGAGCCTGCGCGATGCCTACTGGTATATCGTCGCCGTCTACATGATCTCGTCGGTCGGCTCCATCCTGGGGGGCACGCTCTCCGGATGGCTCATGAGCCGAGGCTACTCAGTCAACGCCGGGCGGAAACTCGCCATGCTGATCATGGCGCTCGCCGTTCTGCCCGTCGTGCTGGTCCCTGAAATGGGCCACCTGTTTCCGGCAAACGCCTGGCCAGCTACACTTCTCATCGCGCTGGCAGCCGCTGCGCACCAGGGCTGGTCGGCCAACATCTTTTCCACGCCGGCTGATATGTTTCCCTCCACCGCCGTTTCCACGGTGGTCGGCATTGGCGGCGCCGCTGGAGCGATCGGCGGGGCCCTGTTCACCTGGCTGGTCAAGCACAACCTGTCGCTGCATCCGCTGCTCATCTTCTCGCTGGCCGCCGGCGCTTACCTGTTTGCCCTGCTTCTCTTTCAGCTGCTGGTACCTCGCCTCGGCTCCGCAAGGCAGGCGGCCATCGCCAGCTAATCCGAGCAGGCCGTGCCGTCGTTTTGCCCGCGCTCATCCGAAGCTTGTTTTGCGTAAGCAACAGCATGCTTCGTGACGGTATCTTGTCGCGCAAACGTGGGCAACAAACCGCGTGCGTGCACATGCAGGGAGGCCTGAAGCCCTCCTGCTGCCGGGCGGGCTGGTAAACTGGTGTCTGAGACCCATGGCCCATCCGTTCTACGTCACGACGCCTATCTACTATGTCAACGCGCGTCCGCATATCGGCCACGCCTACACGACCATCGTTGCGGACGTGCTCGCGCGCCGCCACCGCCTGCTTGCGGATCCTACCTGGTTTCTGACCGGCACCGATGAGCACGGGCAGAAGATCGAACGCTCGGCCACTGCGGCCGGCATCGCGCCGCAGCAGTTTGCCGACGAGGTTTCCGCCTCGTTTTCAACGCTGTGGAAACGCATGGGCATCACCAACGACTACTTCATTCGTACCACCGACGAGGCCCACAAGCGGGGCGTGCGGAAGCTGTTCACCGACCTCTATCGCAACGGCAAGATTTATCTGAGCAGTTACACCGGGCAATACTGCGTGTCGGATGAGATGTTTGTCGAAGGTCCTCCAGGAACTATAGGACCGGATGGTAAGCCAACAGAAACGGTGACCGAGGAAAACTTCTTTTTCCGTCTCAGTGAATACCAGCTTCCGCTACTCGATCTCATTGAATCGGGCGAGTTGAGCATCACGCCCGAGGCCCGGAAGAACGAGGTGTTAAGCTTTCTGCGTGGTACGCCTGAGTCGGACGCTTCCAAAAGCGCGGCAGGAAAGCCGTATCAGCCTGGTGCCTTGAAGGATCTAAGTATCTCCCGTTCCAGTTTCACCTGGGGCATCCCTGTGCCGGAGGAGATACAACTCAGGGAACGAGTTACAAAGCCGCATGTGATTTATGTGTGGCTGGACGCATTAGCAAACTACATTACTGCGCTCGGCTATGGATCGGAAGACGATTCCAGGTTCAGAGAGTTCTGGCCCGCGAATGTGCATTTGGTCGGTAAAGAGATTATTCGGTTTCACTGTGTGTACTGGCCGGCATTCCTGATGGCCGCGGGTTTGCCTTTGCCCAAGGCGGTTACGGCCCACGGGTGGCTTCTGTTCGACGATTCCAAGATGTCGAAGTCGAAAGGCAATATCGTTCGGACGGAGACGATTTTGGAAGCGTTCGGGCAGTTATGTCCACCTCAGGCTTCTGCAGCCGAAAGTACCTCAGTGACTGAAGCCGCTCACTCCTTTGCTGGAGATGGCACGGCTGAAGCCGTGCCGTTAAGCAAGGCTCCCTCTGCGCATGACCGGGATCTGTTCGCAAGCGATGTGCTTCGTTATTTTCTGCTGCGCGAGATTCCATTCGGACAGGATGGAAGCTTCACCTTCGATGCATTTGTAACTCGCTACAACGCCGACCTAGCGAACGGTTACGGAAATCTTGTTAGCCGCACGCTTGGACTGATTGCACAGAACTTTGAGCATGGCCTTAAAGAGCCGAAATTGCCTTGGCTGTGTTGCGATCGGAACGTTTTCCGCGAGAACGAAGGTCAGCCGGTCGGAGCTGAGGTCTGGAGCGGAACGCATTTCATCAAGTCTGACATTCTGGATCTCGCTCGCTTCGCCAATGAGAACTGCTGGCCGGATATGAAGTTCCGGCTTCTGCTGGCTGAAGTAATGCAGAGAGTAACCTTTGCGGACGGTTATATTTCATTCCATAAGCCCTGGAAGCTGGCAAAGTCGGATGTGCCAGCCGATCGCGATAAGCTGGTCGAAGTGCTCTACACGGCGGCCGAATCGATCCGCATAATCACTGCCCTGCTCTATCCCATTATGCCGTTCGCTACAGCCAACGTGTGGCGGCAGCTTGGGCTGGGTGATATTCACGAGGCGGCTTCACATGGCGAGTTGAACAACCTGCAATGGGGAGGACTCAAGCCGGGTACGAAGCTTGGCTTGCTTTCGCCTGTTTTTCCGAGAGCCGACAAAGGACTGGTGCAGATGATGAGTGACATGGAAGAGCAGAAGGCTGATTCATCGAAGTACACGCCGCAGGTGATCGAGCAGAACGACGGCTCGACCAGCAGGAACACGGAGTTTGTGGAGACGCCGGTGAGCTCGGAGGCGGGCAGCCCAGTGCGTTCGAAACTTGTGGATGAGACGTTTGCCGCGCCCGCGCCGGTTGAAGGATTCGACCCGGCGGCGGGGCCCAGGACCTCGGCTATGCCGGAGTTGAATCCCGGGGCGCAGGTGGCGGGATCGAACGCCTCGACGACCGAGCGGACCGGAACGCCTTCTCATACAGAGGCGGCTTCGGGGATTTTCGCCGCGCAGCCTGCGTCTGACGGTCCCGCGGATCAATCGCCCGAGATCACGATCGACGACTTTGCCAAGGTTGAGTTGCGGGTCGCGAAGGTGATTGTGTGTGAGCGGATTCCCAAGGCCGACAAGCTGCTTCGGCTGGAGGTTGACCTGGGGTATGAGCAGAGGCAGATTCTTTCCGGCATTGCCGAGTGGTATACGCCGGAGGAGCTGATCGGGCGGCGCATCGTGGTAATCACGAACCTGGCTCCTCGCAAGATGCGTGGGTTCCTTTCGCACGGGATGCTGCTGGCGGCGAGCGCGGACGGCGGTAAGCCGGCGCTGGCTACCTTTGCCGATTCGGATACGCTTCCTCTGGGCTCCAGACTGAAGTAAGGTCAGGGCCGGTGCAGGTAGACTGCTCGCGGACGCAAGACCACGGGAATCCTGCAGGGCACGAAAGTGTTAGCGACCGGGCCGGGCGAGGCGCTTAGAGTGTTGGGATGGCGAGCGCAGAGCAGGTTGCGGAGGCGGGCTGGTCGCGGCTGGGGTGTACGCCGAGGTGGATGTACCGGTTCGGGGCGGGCGGATGAGGCCGCTGGTTTGGTGGGTACCGGGGGTGCTCGCATTGGCGGCCGTCGCGGTCGGAGGCCTGGCGCTTTGGATCGTGCGGTATCGGCTGCCGGCACCGACAGGGCCGTATGCGGTGGGGACGAGCATTCTGGATATGGCCGATGGGAGCCGGGTGATCGACGGACGGCCTAGGATGCTGGTGGTGCAGCTTTGGTACCCGGCAGCGGCCCCGGGTGGCGAGCGGGCACGGTACCGGAGAGCGGCGGAGACGAGCCTGGCTACTCGGTATCTGAGCCTGATCCGGACGGATGCGTGGGTCGATGCGCCGGTCGCGCAGGGCGGTGCGGCGTTTCCTGTGCTGGTATTCGGGCCTCGATGGGGAGGCGAGCGGACGCAGAACACGGCGCTGGCCGAGGAACTGGCGAGCCATGGGTATGTGGTGGCCGCGTTGGATCGTCCGGGAAACAGCTCACGTGTGCTGCAGCGGGATGGCGAGGTGGTGCGCGGACGCGAAGACCTGGACGGGCCCGAGCCTGAGTCGGCCACGGCGCGGATTGCGTGGTGGAACCGGCGGCTCGAGATTTGGGCGGCGGATGACGAGTTCGTGCTGAACATGCTGGCGGCTCGGAATGCGGATGGCGCGGACCGGATGCATGGGCGGCTGGATACGGAGCGTGCGGGGGCCTTTGGGCACTCATTTGGCGGGGCCGCGGCGCTGCGGCTATGTGGACGCGATCCGCGGATCAAGGCGGCGGTGAACCTGGATGGGTATACCTTTGGCGCGCTTGCGAACCGGACCGGGGCCGAGCCGGTGATGATCGTCTATGAGCAGGTGACGGCGGACCGGAAACGGGAGTTGCTGCGGGAAAGGCCGCCGGGCAGCGTGGACGATGAGTTGGACCGGGCAGACAATGCTTCGGTCGATGTGAATCTGGGTCGATACGGCGGGTTGCGGCTGTATGTGCGGGGGACGCAGCACATGGATTTCTCCGATCAGCCGCTGCTTCCCCCACTGCACCGAGGGCAGTTTACCGGGCCGATCGCGCCGAGGCGGGTAGATGCAATCGTACGGGCCGCGGTGCTGGAGTTTTTCGACCAGGCGCTGCGGGGCAAGGCTGCTCCAGCGCTGGAGCCGGGGGCGTTTCCGGAGGTTGCGGTGGAGCGGACGAAGGGTTCGAGGCAGACCCACTTATCGCGATGAGACTGCGATGAATGGGGCACGAACTCAGGTTTGATGGCCTTCAGTGGAGAGCTTGGCGGCGGCCCAGGCTTCGTTCTGGGCTTCCGGTGTCATGTGGGCGAGGGCTTCCGGGCCTCCGGCGGTCTGCTCCATGGCTTCGAAGCGACGGCGGAACTTGCGGTTCGCTCCGCGCAGGGCGAACTCGGGTTCGATGTGAAGGTGGCGGGCGAGGTGGACGGCGGTGAAGAGGAGGTCGCCGAGTTCATCGGTGACGGCAGGGCTGGGGCCGGCGGCGACTTCTGCCTGGAGCTCGGCGGACTCTTCGGCGAGCTTGTCGAAGACGCCGGAGACCTCGGGCCAGTCGAAGCGGGCCTTGGCGGCGGCGGTGCCGAGCTTTTCGGCTTCGAGCAGCGCGGGCAGATGCTGTGGGACGCGTGCCATCAGGCTTTGGGCCAGGGGTTGGTCGCCTTCCCTGCTTCGGCGCTCTTCGCGCTTGACGGCTTCCCAGGTCTCTTTGACGTCGGCGGCGGTGCTGGCCTGCGCGTCCGCGAAGAGGTGCGGGTGACGGCGGATCAGTTTGCGATTCAGGTTCTCGGCTACGTCGTGGAGGGTGAAGTAGCCGGCTTCGGAGGCCATCTGGGCGTAGAACAGGACCTGAAGGAGAAGGTCGCCCAGCTCGTCTTTCAGATCGGGCCAGTTGCGGCGGTCGATGGCATCGAAGACCTCGTAGGTTTCCTCGAGCGTGTGGCGCTTGATGGAGTCGAAGGTCTGCTCGCGGTCCCAGGGACATCCGTCCGGAGCGCGCAGGCGGGCCATCAGGTCGATCGATTCGCGAAGGGCGGAGAGGTCCGTTTGCTGGTCCATGCCTTTACTTTATCCGGTGGCGCTTTGGGGGATGCCCTAATAAGGATGCAACATGGATAGGTGGGGAGGGAGGCGAGAGGAAGGCGGACGCAGATTCCCTTCGGGAATGACAACGGGAGAAGAAGCCAAAGTCCGAGTGTTCATTAGCCGTACGTTCGATCCGTGCCCATCCGTGTGTCAGCTTTTCATATGCAGATCACGGTTGCGGTATGCTGGAGCGCATGGAGACGGAGCAGCCGACGCGTGGACGAGGGTGGTATGGGCTGCTGGTGCTTCCGTTTCTTGGGCTCTGCTTCCCTGCCGTGTATGCACGGGCGACGCCGGCTCTGTTCGGGATGCCTTTCTTTTACTGGTACCAGCTTGCGTGGGTGCTGATTACGGCGGCGTTGATGGCCTTGGTGTACTTCAAGGCAAAGGCGTGAAGGTGAAGTGGGCTTGCTGAGACGTTTCCGGCGCGCGGCCATCTAAACTGGTGTCTGGACACCATGGACCTGCACGAGAAAATCCGCACGATCCCCACCCAGCCGGGCTGTTACCTGTACAAGAACGCTGAGGGCGTGGTGATCTACGTCGGCAAGGCGAAGAACCTGCGGGCGCGGGTGCGTTCGTACTTCCTGGAAGCGAACCAGCGGAACAATCACAAGACCGGCTCGCTGATGCGGGAGGCTGTGGATATCGAGTACATTACCGTCGCGAATGAACGCGAGGCGCTGGCGCTTGAGAACAACCTGATCAAGCAGAGGAAGCCACGGTTCAACATCCTGCTGCGGGACGACAAGACCTATCCATACATCAAGCTGACGATGAACGAGCGGCATCCCAAGGTCTTCGTCACGCGGCGCCTGCGCAAGGATGGCGGAGCATACTTCGGGCCGTTTTTTCCCGGAAACCTGGCGCACCGGCTGGTGGACCTGATCCATCGGTCGTTTCTGATTCCGAGTTGCAAGGTGGACCTGAACCGGTATCATCCGCGGGCGTGCCTGCAGTTTTATATCAAGCGCTGCCTGGGACCATGCGTGGAGGGCAATATCTCGCAGGAAGCGTACCGCGAGGCTATTCGCGATGTGCAGATGTTTCTGGACGGACGGACGACGGAGCTGGAGACGCGGCTGACCGCGCGTATGGCGCAGGCCGCGGAGGAGATGCAGTTCGAGGCGGCGGCACGGCTGCGGGACCAACTGGTGACGGTGAGCCAGATGCAGGACAAGCAGAGGATCGCCACGGCGGAGAATGAGGATGCGGATGTCTTCGGGTTCCACTATGAGAACGAGATGCTGGCCGTGAACCTGTTCCACATGCGAGAGGGCAAGATCGTGGACCGGCGGGACTTTTTCTGGGAAGACCTGCCGGAGTTCCTCGACAATACGCTGAACGACTTTGGCGAGACGGAGCCGGCCGCGGAGGCGTGCGATGTGGAGTCGCAGCCCGGGCTGGAGCCGAACAGCAACCTGCCGGCGCCGGAGGTGGGAGAGCTGGCCGAGACGGCAGGGCGTGGGCAGCCAAGTCCGGTGCAGCAGACGGCGCTTTCAGAGATGGGCGATGCGTTCAGCCCGGCGAATTTCTTTTCCGCGCTGCTGAAGCAGCTTTACCTGGACCAGAGTTACATCCCGCGGTCGATTTATGTGCCGGTCGATTTTCCGGATCGTGCGCTGCTGGCGGAGGCGTTAAGCGAGAAGACGAGGCACAAAGTGGAACTGGCGGCTCCGCAGCGAGGCGAGAAGCGCTCGCTGGTGGACCTGGTATGCCAAAACGCGAAGCAATCATATGATCAGCGGTTTCGCGTGCTGCAGCCGAACGGCAAGGCGATCGCGCAGGCGCTGCAAGATGCGTTGATGCTGGCCGAACTGCCGAAGCGCATCGAGTGCTTCGACATTTCTCACATCCAAGGCGCGGAGACGGTGGCGAGCATGGTGGTCTGGGAGCACGGAGAGATGAAAAAGGCCGACTACCGCAAGTTCCAGATCAAGACCGTAACGGGCAACGATGACTTCGCCAGCATGCGCGAGGTGATTCAGCGGCGGTACAAGCGGCTGCTGGAGGAGAAAAAGGAGTTTCCTTCGCTGGTGCTGATCGACGGCGGGCTGGGGCAACTGCACGCGGCGGCGGCGGCGCTGGAGGAGATCGGTGTCATGCTGCAGCCGCTGGCTTCGATCGCCAAGAAAGAAGAGATCATTTACGTGCATGGGCAGGAGATGGATCCGGTGGTGCTGGACAGGCGATCTCCCGTGCTGCATCTGGTACAGAAGATCCGGGATGAGTCGCACCGCTTCGCGGTGACATATCACCGGAAACGCAGGCAGATTCGGGATCGTATGTCTGAGCTGGACGAGATTGCCGGCGTCGGTCCGCGGACGCGGCAAAGGCTGATCGAGCACTTCGGCAGCGTGCGGGCGCTGAAACAGGCGAGCCCGGATGCCCTGCTGGCGGTGGTAAATGAGAAGACGGCGGAGCGGATCAAGGCTCATTTTGCAGCCGGCGAGCCCGCGCTGGTCACCCTTACCTGAACAGCTGCGTTTTCGCTCTTATCGCGACCGGCATTGGCGGTCTCTCCTTGGACGGAAGAGCAATCGTTTCTTAGCAAGCCTCGGTGCGCATGGCCCTGTACAAGGTAGCCATCTGCTCGAGCGACATTTCTTCCGCACGCACCTGCGATGGAATCGTCTCCGGCCATTGCGCGGCAAGTTGTTCCGGGGTGAAGCCCGCGTTGCGCAGGTTGTTCGCAAGCGTCTTGCGCTTCTGCGCGAACACCTGCCGCAGAAAGCGGTCGAACCCCCCCGGATCAACACCAAGCTCGGCAAAGCGAAGTGCAAAGTGCAGGCGCACGACGGTCGAAGAGACCTCAGGCGGCGGGCTGAACGCGGACGGGGCCAGAGTAAACAGGTTCTGTACCTCCGCATACATCTGCGTCGTCGCGGAAAGCAGCCCGTAGTCCCTTACGCCGGGTGCTGCGGCGACCCGGTCCGCGACCTCCCGCTGCATCATCAGCACGGCCCGGTGGAGCACCGGCGCGGCACGAAACAGATGCAGCAGGATGTCCGACGTGATGTAGTACGGAAGGTTACCGATGACATCGATCGTTTCCCCGTTCTCGGCGAGCGCAGCCAGGTCAGTCCCTAGAACATCCCCTTCTCTTACAATTACTTGCGGTTGATCTCTGAAGCGAAACCTGAGCTCTGCGGAAAGCGCCCGGTCAAGCTCCACCGCAATGAGCCGGCGGCAGCGCCCGGCCAGAATTTCCGTGATCGCTCCGTGTCCCGGACCGATCTCGACCACCGTTCGCGCGGACACATCGCCCAGCGCATCGGCGATCCGGTGCCGCGCCTGGTCGTCGACAAGGAAGTTCTGGCCAAGCTTCGGCTTGCGTTTCTGCGACATGCCACCAGCATAGCCGGTCACAGATAGTTCTTCTTTTCCGGCCAGAGCTGCTGCAGGCTTTGGTGTGGCCCACGGAGCAGCCAGATGCTCGCGTCTTTTTCCCACGGCATCTCCCATTCGCTGTTGTCCATCGTCCCGACCTCCTGGACGCTGTCGAAGTATTGTTGCAGGTGCTCGGCGGTAGTGTCCTCGATCAGAATCACGACCTCGCCCGGGCGTTCGCCCGGACCCCACAACCAGTAGTTGTTATGTCCGGAGCGAGCCGGCGGAAGGCCGCGACCCAGAAAGTCCAAGGCCCCCGCTTCGCCGTAGTTCGTCGCCAGGATGACCGTTCGCTTCTGGTCTTCCGGAGAAAGCGAACGGAACACCCGCGTCACCGCGTCCACCTCCTCTTGCCAGCCGAACCGGTCCGCAAAGAACTGCGGGAGCACGGCCGTATTGCCGCGTTCATTGCCTCCCTTGAGCTCAATCAGGTGCAGCGCGGTCGCGTACCGGACCCATCCGCCCGGGGTCAGCAGGGGCGTCGACATGGGCAGCAGAGCGACGCTCACCAGCACAAACACGGTCTCGAGCACCGGAAACGCCCATGTCCGGTCCTCTCGCACCCGTGGGCTGTTGCGAAAAAGGTACGCCCACGCCAGGCCGCCGCCGGCATACAGAACCGGGTACACCGGGGCCACGTAGTAGTCCTTTGCATGCATCAGCATCATGCCGAAGAAGAAGAGCAGAAACATGACCCCAAGCCAACGGGTCGCCGCTCGCCGCAGCAGGTAGACGAGACCCACGCCCCACAGCAGGAGGTTTTGCGGACCCATCTGCAGAAGCTGGGCAAGCACAAAGCGCGGTGGCGAAAGCACGATCGTCTTGCCTTCGATCTGGCCATTGCGCAGAAACTGCCACGTTGCGAACTGGTGGTGGATCTGCCACAGGAAGTATGGAGCAACGATGGCCAGCATCAGCGCGAGCGCGGCGAGCAGCCACGGTGTACGCAGCAGTTTCCGCTGCGGCGTGAGCAGAAGCGCACCCAGCGTCGCCAGCAGAAAGAACGTCATGGACGGCTTGTTTAACAACCCAAGCCCGCTGATGGCTCCGAACCAGAGCCATCTCCGCGGACTGCCGCTTCGTTCCATCCGCAACAGGACCAGCAGCGCACCCATCCAGAACAGGCTTTCGAATGAGTTCATGGAGAGATAGCCGTCGGTGCCCAGGTATTGCGGCGTTGTCGCGACTCCCAGCATGGCGAGCGCCTGTGCCGGCCGGCGTCCTCCGAGCGCCCACGCCAGCATGCCGGTCAACAGCACGCGCGCAGCCCCGGCCAGCCCGGAAAGCAGCCTGAGCCCAGCCGGCGAGCGGCCAAACAGCATCTCCGACAGGCGCGCCTGCACCGCAACCAGCGGCCCGTGATCCACGTAGCCCCACGCCAGCCGGCGGCCGCAGACGATGTAATAGAACTCGTCGCGAAAGTACCCCCAGCCCAGGTGCGCCTCCCACAGGTTCGCCAGCAGGTGAAATAGAAAAAGCGCCGCGGCGAACAGCAGCCCCAGACGAATTGCGGAGGCCCGCTCCGGGTCGGCCGGACGCACGATCGTTGTCGACATATACGAGAGCATACGGCTCCCGGCCACGATTTGTTCGATACACTTTCCGCCGTGCGCGGCTTCGCTCTGCGTCCATAATGGAAAGGGACGATGGAGGCATTTGCGTGGACTGGACGCCTGGCGGAGTAAGCAGCGACATTGAAGATCGGCGGGACTCATCCGGAGGGGGCGGCGGGTTCGGCTTCGGCGGCGGCGGCGGGGGGGGCCTGGGCATCGTTGGCTTCGTCATCCTACTCGTTATCAGCCTGGTCACCGGGCGGAACTTTCTGGGCGGCATGCTGGGCGGCGGATCGCAGGGTGTTCCCGATCAGCGGGGGCAATCCGCGCAATACGGCCCGGCCGTCGCGGGCAGCACCAGCACCCCGCAGGCACATCCCGCCGGCGAGGATCGCGACGTCCAGCTCATCAGCTTCGTGCTCGACGACGCGCAGCGCACGTGGACGCAGATCTTTCAAACCATGGGCAAGCCCTACCGCCACGCCAAGCTTGTGCTCTACCGCGGGGCAACCTACTCCGGATGCGGCAATGCCCAGGCGCAGACCGGCCCGTTCTACTGTCCGCAGGATGAGAAAATCTACATCGACCTGAGCTTCTGGGACGAGCTGAAGAGGTTCGGAGGCGACACGGCCGACTTTGCGCAGGCCTATGTCATCACGCACGAACTGGGCCACCACGTGCAGAAGCTGCTCGGTATCATGGGCGCGGAGACCCGGCTCGCACAGCAGGACGCCGGCGAGCAGAACCCGTTGTCAGTCGATCTCGAGCTACAAGCTGACTGCTTTTCCGGCGTCTGGGGACATTCCACCGAGCAGCGCGGAATCGTGCACCCGGACGACGTAGCCGACGCCCTCAAAGCCGCGGCCGCGGTCGGCGACGACCACCTGCAGCAGATGAGCGGACGTGCCGTCAGCCCGGAAAATTTCACCCACGGCTCCAGCGCTCAGCGCGAACACTGGTTCAACCAGGGCCTGGCCGGCGGGACCGTTGCCAGCTGTAACACCTTCGACGGACATGTCAGCCCGGCGGGAGGCTCCGGGAGCTTCTAGGGGGAAAAGCCGTAAAGGTAGTTCCGGGACAATTTCAGATCCCTTGTGGGGGACAACCACACGGTCTGATCGACCGCTATTTCGGTTTGACCGGCTGAGTGGCTGCGGGGGTAGGCGACGGGGCGACCCTGGCCGGCGGGGGAGGAGCGGGCGCGCTGCGGATCGGGGCGGCGGGTGCTTCGACGCGATGCTGCTGCACGGGATGACTGGCCGCCGGGGCGTGAACTGGCTCGCTGTGCGCGGCACTCGAGCCGCCTTCGCTCGACGGCTGCGGACGCCCATGCGTCGCGGGACCCTGTACGGGCACCGGGACGACGGGACTGGCGGCTCCTGGCTGCCGTTGGCGCACGGTCTCCCCCGAGCCGTCCGGGCGCTGCGCCGTCATGGACTCCCTTCCCGTGCGCGTTGCCGGAAGGTCGGTGCCGGGTGCGGGATGGATTTCTTCATGCCATCCCGGGGCAGGATTACTGACGCGGAGGGTGCCGGGCTCAAGGCCCAGGATCGGCTTTCGCTCGCGGTTCAGGGGATAATCCCGGAGCAGCGCACGGCCGGCGGCGCTTCCTCCCTGCGGCGTGTAGTGGGAGCCGGCTGTGGGCAGCGGCTGCAGGGGATGGCCGTGGAAGACAGCCGGACCGCGTCCGATCAGCACGGGCGGACGCGCGCCATCGGGTCCGCGCACTGCTACGACACGGTGGACGTGGCCGCCGAGCGGAGGAGGCTCCGGCCGGGTGTAGTGGGCGGGCACCGTGCCCAGAATGAATCTGTGCGGTCCTCCGAAGCCCCAGCGTCCGCACTCCGCGCCGCCGGACCAGCCCCAGCCGAAGCCCGTGGTGTAGGACCAGCGGCCGCAGCGGAACGGGGTCCAACCCCAGGAGTAGCCGGAGACGAAGGTGTAGCCGCCCGAGTCGAAGACCCAGTCGCCGAACCCGTAGGGGTCGAAGGACTCGTCGGCCGCGTAGGGCTGCCAGACGAGTCCGAGCCCGGGCACGTCGTACCAGGTGCCGTTTGCGTCCATGTCGGCCCATCCATAGCCTTGCTGGGCGGCGTAGCTGTCGCGCGCTTCGGTTGTGTGTGCGGCTTGGTCGGACGCAGCCTGGTCGCGCTCTTCGTTCCACCAGTCCCAGGACTCCTGAGGATAGGTCTGGTCGAGAAAGTAGCGGGCGGGGTCGGAGCCATCGATCCGCAGGCTTTCGCCGTCGCGCAGGTCGACATGAAAGCGCCCGGGTGAGTCCACGCGTGCGGTTCCGCTGAAGACGGCGACGGCCGGCGGGGCGTCTCCGGAGAGATGGACGCGAACGCTGGTGTTTTCGACGGGTGAGAGTTCGAGCGAGTTGGCCTCGACCAGGAAGCTGAACTCTTTCGCGGCGCGGAGCTCGAAGTAGGCGAGTCCGCCGAGCAGGGTGATATGCGTGCGAGCTGCGTCGCCGGTGACCGCAAGCGAATCGAGCGACAGGCTGCTGCCAGGCGTCAGGCGAACGAGGCTTCCGTCTTCGAACTCGATCTCGGCGCGTCCGTCTTCGCCCGCCAGGATGCGCGTTCCTTCGCGGAGAGTCATGTTGGGCACGGCGCTGTCTTCGCCGGTGTTGTCGGCGCGCTGCACCTTGAGTTCGCCGGCGAGAAAGGAAAGGCGGGCAACGCGTGGAGAGGGCTGCTGCTCGGCTGCAACGGACGCCGTGGCCTCCTGGGCCGGAGCCGGAACCGGAACCTGACCCGGGGCGTAAGTGGAGCAGAGAAGAAGCCAGACACACGGGAGTGCATAACGAAGACGGGCGACGTTGCAGCACAGACTGATTCTGAGGCTTCGCATGCGGCTTCCTTTGCCTCCGTCAGCTTTGTTTCGGTGCGCCGTCGGATGCCGCGGAGTTGAGCAGCGTGGCTGCAGAGGATCGTACGCGCTCGAGTACTTCTGTGTCATCGGCCAACGACTTCAGCTCGTCTGCAATGTTGCCCATTTCAAGCGCTTGCCCGCTTTTGACCGCGTTAACAAGGATCTTCATCTCCGCATCCAGCCCCAGCCTGTCATATTGATGGAGCTGCCTGAGCTTGCGACCCTCATCGAGCGTGAAGGCCATGCTCTGAAAGAGGGCGGTCAGCTCCTGAACGGGTTTCGACTCGGAATAGTCATAGGTGCAGCTGAAGGTGTCTGCCTTGTAGGCGAGATGATAGGACAGCGTCTTGATTCCGGTTTTGGCGATTCCCTTCGCCCTGGACGCACAGTTCGACAGCCCATGAGTCTGCTCGAAGAGCTGAACGATGCGCCTGCGGGTAGCGGCGCTGAGGTGAAGGTTCTGCACGGTGACGCCGTCCGGGCCACCCGGTGCTGCGCCACGGGTAGTGTATTGCTGCGCTGGCTCGTCGATCAGAAAGTCATAGGACGGCACAGGCAGGCCTGCGCGCTCGAAATGGAAGTGATAGGTCGAGTAGTCGGTTTGCGCGTGGAGGGTCCGGATGAGAAGCAGCGCGAACAGGACGGCCCAACGCTTCAACGGGCTACCCCCGTCGCGGTGTGCAGGTGACAGATCGCGACGGCCAGGGCGTCGGCCGCGTCGGCTGTGTCCGGCGCCGTCTGTAGATCGAGAAGCCGCATGACCATGAACTGGACCTGTAGTTTCTGTGCGAGCCCGTAGCCGACGACGGCCTTCTTGATCGAAAGCGGAGCGTATTCGGCGACCGGCTTGCCACAGGTGGCGGCGGCGAGCATGGCCACTCCGCGGACCTGGCCCAGTTTGAGGGCGGACTTTGCGTTGGCGGAGAAGAAGACCTCCTCGATGGCGACGACGTCGGGTGCGTGCAGGGTGATCTGGGCGCAAAGCTCGGCGTAAATGCGCGCGAGACGCAGGGGAGTTGCATCTTTTTTGGGCAGGCGGATGGTTCCTGCGGCACAGTGGACCAGCTTCGCGGTGCGGGCGTGCGGGTCCTGCTCCACCACGCCATAGCCGGTGAACTCGGTTCCGCAATCGATGCCAAAGGCGCGCATGGGCGAAGTCTATCGTATCCGGGGGTAGCTCACCGGGAAATACCCTCCATCGGCGAGCTTGCGCTGGCGTACAGACGGCGCGGCATGCGTCCGGCGAGGAAGGCTTCGCGTCCGGCCTGGACGGCTTTGCCCATGGCCGAACCCATCAGGACCGGGTCTTTGGCTCCGGCGATGGCGGTGTTCAGCAGCACGGCATCGAAGCCCATTTCCATGGCGAGCGCGGCATCCGACGCAGTGCCCAGGCCTGCGTCGACGACCAGAGGAACCTCGGTGACGAGCTCGCGGAGCATGCGAAGGCCGTGCGCGTTCGCCAGGCCGACGCCGGTTCCGATGGGAGCTCCCAGAGGCATGACGGCGGCTGCTCCCGCGTCGATGAGTCGTTTGGCAAATACAATGTCTTCAGAGGTATACGGCAGAACCGTAAAGCCTTCCCTGACGAGAACGCGGGTGGCATCTACGGTGGCCTGGATGTCCGGATAGAGCGTGGGCTGGTCGCCGATCACCTCGATCTTGACCCAGTCGGAGAGGCCGACCTCACGGCCCAGGCGCGCGGCGCGGATGGCTTCGTCGGCCGTGTAGCAGCCGGCCGTGTTGGGGAGCAGGAAGTAGCGTTTCGGATCGATGAAGTCGAGCAGCGATTCCGAGGTGCGGTCGAGGTTGACCCGCCGGACGGCGACCGTGACCATCTCCGCGCCGGAGGCCTCGATGGCGGCTTTGGTTTGCGGGCCGTCCTTGTACTTGCCGGTACCAACGATGAGCCGCGACGTAAACGTGCGTCCGGCGATGACCAGAGAATCCATGGTGCCAGTTTACTCCGACGAAAACACAACCGCCCGCTGACCGGAGGGGTCGGCGGGCGGTATGCGGTGAGCTGTTGAGATTGACCTGAGGCGTCCACACTCATGAGTGGGCCTCGGCGTGAAACTGCTGTGGAACAACGCCAGGACTAGAGCGGGACGCTCTAAGCCTCAGTCACCTCACGTGCATTGTTGATACAACAACTTGGTTCAGTTTTCATAGGCTGGATCATCCTCCTTTCCCGTGTAAGAAAACGATAACTCCAGTCCGGAGACCGTGTCAACGGGAGCAATAGCCCTGGAGATCCGAATGTTTTTGCCCGATCAAAACGCCTCATTGCTGCGAGACTGGAGGAGATGCGTTTTCGCAAAACAGCCCTGGCGGTAGTCTGCTTTTCGGTGACCGGCTCTTTCTGCACACTGCAGGCGCAACGGACGTCAGACCCCGGCGTCCAGCCCGGGCAAGATGCTGCCCTGCCGACCGTCTTTCGCCATCCGGACTCCGCGCGCTACCTGGTCTCCGGCCAGGCCAACATCATTTTTCAGGCACATGGGCCGTTCCACTCTCCGTATGAGAGCACCAACAGCTTTTTGTCGCGGGGGGAGTACAAGACCTCACTTCTGGGAACCCTGTTCCTGGGCTATCAGGTCAACGCACATCCACGGTACGCGACCGACCTGATCTATGACGAGGAGTCGTCGGGCGGACGCGGGCTGTCGGAAGCGCTTGGGCTCGCCGGGTTCACGAACCTGGACGTGGTCCGGAACCCTTCGCTGGGGTCGGTTCCCTATACGGCGCGGGCGGAGGTACACCAGGTTGTCGGGCTGACGGACCGACTGGTGGATCGCGAGCGCACGCAGTTTTCGCTCGCGACGAGGCTTCCGGCGCAGCGGTTCGAGTTCTGGGTGGGAAAGATGAGCCTGCCGGACCTGCTGGATCTGAATGTGGTGGGATCGGATTCGCATCTGCAGTTTATGAACTGGACGGTGGACAACAATGGCGCATGGGACTACGCGGCCGACACCCGCGGATATACTGACGCGTTGGTGGCGTTGTACGCAGACGACCCGCACAAGATTACGCTGCGGTATGCGCTGGCGAAGATGCCGACCGTGGCCAATGGAATCGACCTGCAGGGGAGCCTCAGCAAGGCGAGCGCGGAGAACTTTGAATTCAACCTGAACCGCGGGCTGGCAAGCCTGATGGGGCCGGCCGGCGTGTTGAACGACCGCAAGGGAGCGATCCGGCTGCTGGCGTTTGTGAACCAGGCGAACATGGGGGTGTATCGCCAGCAGAACCAGGCCGCGGTAGCCGCCGGCGTGGTGCCGGTAATTACCGCGCATACGCCGGGGCGCACCGTGAAGTACGGGGTCACGCTGAACATGGAGCAGGAGCTAACCGAAAACCTGCGGCTGTATGGACGCTTCGGGTGGAACGAAGGCCAGCATGAAAGCTTCGCCTACACGGAGGTCGACCAGACCTTTTCCGGCGGGTTCGACCTGGCCGCAAAGGCCTATTCGCATCGCAGGGATGACAAGCTTGGGCTGGCGGTGGTGTCGAACGCGATCAAACGCGACCACCAGGCGTACCTGGCGCTGGGCGGACAGGGCTTTCTGCTGGGCGACGGTGCCCTGCGGTATGCGCGGGAGGACATTGTGGAGGCTTACTACAACTACTCGGTTGGCCGCGGGCTTTACTACGCGTTCGACGCGCAATACATCCGGCATCCCGGCTACAACTCCGAGCGCGGACCGGTACTGGTGGAGTCGGTGCGGATGCACGTGGAGTTCTGAAGCGGCGGCTGTGGGCGGCATGCAAGTGGCTGGGCATATAGCCGGACTTGAGCTGAAGCAGCCACTTATACTGAATCCATGCATCCCCGCCTCTTCTTCGAGCTCGCCGCCTTTCTGCTTGGGCTGCTGTTCGGCTCGTTTCTGAATGTATGTATCTCCCGGCTGCCGCAGCATCGATCCATCATGAAGCCAGCTTCGCACTGCCCGGAGTGCGGGCACCGGGTTCGACCGTACGACAATGTTCCCCTGTTGAGCTGGCTGCTGCTGCGGGGGCGCTGCCGGGACTGCGGATATGCGATCTCCTGGCGATACCCGGTGGTTGAGCTGTTCACCGGGGTGTTGTTTCTGGCGGTTGCCCTTCGCACGGTTGCGCTGCATGCATTTGTGTTTGCCCGCGGGTCCCAATTTACCGCCAGCCAATTGGTCAACGGCTACATCACGCTCTTCGGTGTACTGGTGCTGGGGTTTCTGCTGATCGGGCTGACCGTGATGGATTGGCAGACGCATCGGCTGCCGGATGCGTTTACGCTCTCCGGGCTGGCGATCGCGGGCTTTCTTATCTGCTCGCAGGCGATCTTTCTGGGCCCGGACGAGGCCGACGTGACGCTTTCGACCACGCACAAGCTTCGCATGTCCAGCCCGGGCTCGATGGCCGAGCAGGGCAACGTCTTTCTGACCGGGCCCGAGCACCTCATCTTCGGCCGGCTGCTGGCGGCGGCAGGGATCGCGCTGCTTCTGCTTGGGATCCGGGCAGTGTACCGGATGGCGCGCAACCGGGAAGGACTCGGACTGGGCGATGTGAAGATGCTGGCGATGATCGCGGCGTTTCTGGGCTTCTGGCCGGCGATGCTGTGCCTCTTTCTAGCGACGTTTCTGGCCACCTGCTATGCGCTTCCGCTGGTGGTGGCACGGCGGGCGAACGCGCTGACGCGGCTTCCGTTCGGGTCGTTCATGGGCGTCGCCGGGCTTGCCGTCGCGTTGTTCGGCACGCCGGTGATTGAGTGGTATACGAGCCTGTTCCGCTAGCGTTCACCCAGTGAAAGCAAGCCTTGACACCCGCCCGGCGCGCTCCTAACCTCAAAGATGCGCATGCAGATACATTATCTTTGGCAATATGTTCCTCTCGTCCTGCAGATCGTGGTCGCGCTTGGCCTGGCGATCGGCATGGTTACGGGCTCGCGGTTCATCGGCAAGCACAAGAACTCCCGCACCAAGGGAGGCACGTACGAGTGCGGCATGGACCCGGTCGGCGATGCCCGCGGACGCTTCTCCGTGCGTTTCTATATGGTCGCCATGCTGTTTATTCTGTTCGACGTGGAAGCCGTCTTCATGCTTCCGTGGGCGGTGATCTATCGCCAGCTTCCGGCCATCACCGGATCTCATTTCTTCGGCTTCTGGGAGATGCTGGTGTACATCGGTTTCGTCGCCGTGGGCCTGTTTTATGTCTGGAAAAAGGGCATCCTGAACTGGGCGAATGACAAGGGGGACCTGTGATGTACGAACCTGCCTCTGCCCTCTACGGCACTGAAGCCGTATTTGCCGCACATCCTGACATCCCCGCTGTAGCGGGTTTGCGCCTGCTCGCTACCGACGCCAAGTTCGACCGCGACGAGCTAACTATTTCGGTCGCCGCTGCGAACATCCGCGCAGCCACAGAGGCTGCGAAGGCTGCCGGCTACAACTTCCTGGAAGACGTAACCTGTGTGGATTGGTACCCTTCCGAGCCTCGCTTTCAGGTGACTTATCACATCCTTTCGCACAGGCTGAAGGCCCGTGTGCGCTTGAAAGTTCTGCTCAACGGCGATTCTCCTTCGGTGGATTCGATCGTTCCGATCTGGCCTTCCGCCAACTTCTACGAACGCGAGATTTTCGACCTCTTCGGAGTTCACTTCGCCGGTCACACCAACCTGAAGCGCATCATGATGCCGGAAGACTGGCAGGGACATCCTCTACGCAAGGACTACCCGGTGGAAGGCTACCGATAGCGCTACTCTGTCGTGATTCTGGCACCTGCAGAATCGTCGTATTGCTGTTGTTTCCGCCGCTCAGGAGTTCCCCACATGGCTACCGCAATGCCTCCCATCAAGCCCGAAGACCTGATCAACCCGTCCATCGACGAGGTGCTGGGCGACGCCAAAGCTCACGCGAACGGAGATGATTCCCGCGACCACACCATGGTGCTCAACATGGGGCCGCAGCACCCGTCCACCCATGGCGTTCTGCGTCTGGTGCTGGAGGTCGATGGCGAATCGGTCGTCTCCTGCGCGCCCGATATCGGCTACCTGCACACCGGCATCGAGAAGACCTGCGAGGCGAAGTTCTACCAGCAGGTGGTTCCGCTGACCGATCGCATCGATTACCTGTCGCCGATGACAAACAACCTGTGTTACTGCCTGGCGGTGGAGAAATTGCTCGGGCTCGAAATCCCGCCGCGTGCCAAGTACCTCCGCGTGCTGCTGAATGAACTCACCCGCATCCAGTCGCACCTGGTCTGGCTGGGCACACATGCGCTCGACGTCGGCGCGCTGACCATGTTTCTGTATTGCTGGCGCGAGCGTGAAGACCTGATGCGCATCTTCGAAAACGTCTCCGGCCAGCGAATGATGACCAGCTACTTCCGCATTGGCGGACTTAGTCTGGAGCCTCCGCTCGACTTTTACGCGCAGGTGCAGAGCTTTCTCGACCTGATGCCCGGGCGCATCGACCAGTACGAGAATATGCTGACCGGCAATCCCATCTGGATGGGCCGGTTGAAGGGTGTCGGACATCTTTCGCCCGAGGACGCGATTGCGCTCGGCGTGACCGGACCGCCGCTGCGCGCTTCGGGCGTGGACTGGGACCTGCGCCGCGATATGCCCTACTCCGGGTATGAGGAGTTTGAGTTCGCCGTTCCGGTTTCGGACGGATGCGATGTGTGGGCTCGGTACCAGGTGCGCATGCTGGAGATGCGCGAGTCGCTCAAGATCGTGACGCAGGCTCTGGCCAAGGTGAAGGCACTGCCGCACGGAAGCCCGACCGTCGCCGACGCCCCGAAGATCATCCTGCCGGAACGCGAAAAGATGAAGACGGAGATGGAATCGCTCATCCACCACTTCAAGATCGTTACCGAGGGCTTCGGCGTGCCGGCCGGCGAGGTGTTCCAGGCGGTGGAAAGTCCGCGCGGAGAAATGGGGTACTACGTCGTTTCCGACGGCACCGCCAAGCCGTACCGCGTGCACATGCGCAATCCTTCGTTTGCGACGCTACAGGCGCTCGAGACGATGTGCAAAGGCCGGCTGCTGGCCGATGTGGTCGCCGTGATTGGGAGCATCGACATCGTGCTCGGCGAAATCGACCGTTAGGTGGATCCAAGGCTCAGGACCGAACTCTGGACCTCCTGGGCCTCCGTCCTGCGGTCCTACGCGGCGATGCACGGCATGAACTCTACCCACCACGCCGTGGTTGAGATCTCCGCCAAGTCGATCCTGCTCCGCGTGGATACGCGCTGGCTACAATTCACCGACACCGTCATGCAATCCTCGGACGGCCTCGGCAGCTCCTTCGCGCTGAACGAGGATGGCTCCGTCACCCTCGGCCCCGAGCGGGACGAGATGGATTTTGCTGCCGAGCGCCTGACGCGCAGCTTGTTTCTTCCTGACGAGACCTTGCGGAGCTGATGACGAAGAACAGGCCGCTATACCTCAGCATCGGCAACATGGCTCATGGGGCACATGATCCCGCTCCACGAGCGCATGGCCAGGGTTGAAGGGCGGAACTGACCAACACGCGAAGTCTTTCCGCTCGACCCTACCAAACACCCTCTCCTCACCCGCCCCCGAGTGCGATACCTTATACATATGGCCGCGATCGCCCAGTCTATCTTTACTCCCGATACCGCCTCCCGTTTCGACCACCTGGCCACCATTTACCCGCTTAAGCGCTCGGCGCTGGTGCCCATGCTGCTGTATGCGCAGGACGAGCTCGGTTATGTGACCGAGGCGGCCATCCACGAGATCGCGCATCGGCTGGACCTGTTCGATCTGGACGTGCGTAACGTACTGAGCTACTACTCCATGCTGCGGACCAAACCTGCCGGAAAATACAACGTGCAGGTGTGCACCAACATCTCCTGCATGCTGCGCGGCGGGTATGAGGTGCTCGATCACTGCAAGAAGACGCTGGGGATCGGTCACAAGCAGGTTACGCCCGATGGCCTGTTTTCGCTTGAAGAGGTTGAATGCATTGGGGCTTGCTGCTGGGCACCGGCCATGCAGGTCAACTACGACTTCCACGACGACCTGACGCCCATCAAGGTCGATGCCATCCTCCAGGACTACGCGGAAGGCCGCGGTCCCGACGTCAAGTAGGTCTCACCCGCACTAACACGAGGCGAAACACTATGCCATTCGACGTCTCCCATCCCGACGAAGCCATTGTCCTCAAGCGCCGCTTCGGCCAGGGCGCAGCCAATATCGACAAGTACCTCGAGTTGGACGGCTACAAGGCTGTCCAGAAGGCGATTGCCGAAGGTCCCGAGTGGATCATCAATACTATGAAAGCCTCCGGATTACGCGGACGCGGCGGAGCCGGCTTCCCGACCGGGCTCAAATGGTCGTTCGTGCCCAAGCAGAGCGAAAAGCCGAAGTACGTGCTGGTCAACGGAGACGAGTCCGAGCCTGGCACCTGCAAGGACCACGTCATCTTCCTGAACGATCCTCACGCGGTAATTGAAGGCACGATGATCGCCGGCCTGGCCATCGGCTCGAAGCTCGGGTTCATCTATCTTCGCGGCGAGTATCGCTATCTGCTCAAGATTGTCGAGAAAGCCGTAGCCGACGCCTACGCCAAAGGCTTCCTGGGTAAGAACATCTTCGGCACAGGCGTGGATTTCGACATTATCACGCAGACCGGCGCGGGGGCTTACGAGGTCGGCGAAGAGTCAGCCCTGATGGAATCGCTCGAAGGCAAGCGCGGCGTTCCCCGCATCAAGCCTCCCTTCCCCGCCGTCGTCGGCCTGTACGGCGGCCCCACGGTCATCAACAACGCCGAAACGATCGCCAGCGCCCCCCACATCCTGCTCATGGGCGGGGAGGCCTACGCGAAGCTCGGCTCCGAACGCAACGGAGGCACGCGCCTGTTCGGCATCTCCGGCCATGTCGAGCGCCCCGGCGTCTATGAACTCCCTATGGGGTACGGCCTCCACGACGCCATCTATAAGGTAGCGGGCGGCGTCAAGGGCGGCAAAAAGCTGAAAGCCGTCGTCCCCGGAGGCTCCTCCTGCCCGGTCCTCACCGCGGACGAACTCAACGTCGGCCTCGACTTCGATCAGATGGGCAAGGCCGGCACCATGCTCGGCTCGGGAGGCATTGTCGTTCTCGATGAGACCGTTTCCATCGTCGAGTTTGCCCTGCGCGTTATCTCCTTTTACCAACATGAGTCCTGCGGATGGTGCATCCCCTGCCGTGAAGGCACGGACTGGATCAAGAAGACGCTGGCTCGGGTCTACGCCGGCGGAGGCAATAAGAAGGACGTCGACAACGTGCAATACCTGGCCGAAAACATGATGGGCCGCACTTTCTGCCCGCTCGGCGACGCCGCCGCAATGCCCACGCTCGCCTTCGTGAAGAAATTCCGCCAGGAGTTCGAGGACTATATCGCCGGCAATCGCGCCGGAACCCCGGTCATGACCGAACAGGAACTGGTCGGAGCCGCCCATTGAGTCCGGCCAGTGGCGGAACCGGTGGTCCCCTGTCGCCAGTCGTCCTCTGGATCTTCGTCGCGGTCGTGCTGGTAGTCGGCGTCTGGAAGCTGACCCATCTCAACCCCCGCAGCAACGATCAGAAGATCCTCATCGAAAGATCGAAATCGCACTAGAGGAACTCGTGAATGCCAGACGTAACGTTTACCGTAGACGGCAAGACCCTGACCGCACCTGCCGGCACCCTGCTGATTGAGGCCTGCAAGTCCGCCGGCATCGACATCCCGGCGTTCTGCTACTACCCCGGCCTGTCGCTTCAGGCCGCCTGCCGCATGTGCGTGGTGCGTATTGAGAAGATGCCCAAGCTGCAGACCGCCTGCACCACCCCGGTCGCGGAAGGCATGATCGTCGCGACGGAAACGCCGGAGATTGCGCAGGCCCGCAAGGCAACGCTGCAGCTTCTGCTCGGCAATCACCCGCTCGACTGCCCGGTCTGCGACGCCGGCGGGCAATGCGAACTGCAGGACATGACCTTCAAGTACGGAGCCGCGGACAGCTTCTACGCCGAGCCCAAAAACCACCGCGAAGAGCAGAAGTGGTCTCCCGTCGTCTACTTCGACCGCCCGCGCTGTATCCTTTGCTACCGTTGCATCCGCATGTGCGGAGAGGGCATGGACGTCTTTGCGCTCGGCATCCAGAACCGCGGCTCGTCCTCGATTATCGCGCCGAACTCGCCGGCGGCTGAGAATCCCGATCATCTCGCTCACGTTGACTGCGAACAGTGCGGCATGTGCATCGATGCCTGCCCGGTCGGCGCGCTCACCTCCGGCACCTATCGGTACAAGGCGCGGCCGTGGGAGATGAACCACGTCGCTACCGTCTGCACGCACTGCGGCGACGGATGCAAGACCACGCTCGGCGTCCGCGCCACTACCGACGGCACCGAGATCCTTCGCGGCGACAATCGCGACAAGTCCGGCATGAACGGTGACTTCCTCTGCAACAAGGGACGCTATGCCTTCGACTTTGCCAACAACGATGACCGCCTGACCAAGCCGCTCGTCCGCAATGCCTCCACCGGCAAGCTCGAGCCGGTCTCCTGGGAATCCGCCTTTGAGACCGTCGGCAAGAAGCTGCGCGAACTGCGCGACAGTCGTGGCGGTGAGAGCATCGGGGTCGTCGGCTCCAACCGCCTGACGAACGAGGAGTCCTACCTCCTGCAGAAGTTTGCCCGCACAGTGCTCCGCACCAACTCGATCGACCACCACCGCACCGCCGATCACGTCGCCTTTGCGCAGGCGCTCGCCGGCAAGGCCGAGGGCCGCACCGCCAGCCTGCGCGACACCCTCACCGCCCCGGCCGTGCTGCTCATCGGAGGCGACCCGTCCAACCAGTCCCCGGCGACAGCCTGGAACCTGCGTTCAAACGTCCGCACCAACGGTGCAAAGCTCTACGTCATCAACCACGAAGAGATTAAGCTCCGCCGCCAGGCCCGCGCGTTCGTCCGGCTGAACCCGTTCTCTTATGGCGCCATCGCCGCCTTCCTTGCCGGCGACGACGCATCCGCAGCCTCCGCCGTCCAGAATACCGAAGCCCTGCACACCTTCCGCGACACCCTCCGCGGGACAGAAAACCTGCTGATCCTCATCGGCTCCGAGCTGCGCGGACAGGACCTCAAACGCCTGATCGAGTTCGGCCTTACCCTTCCCGGCGCAAAGTTTGCCCTGCTCTCCGACTATGTCAACAGCCGCGGCGCAGCCGACATGGGTCTGCTTCCCGACATGCTCCCCGGCTACACCCTTATCGGTTCCGAGCAGTTAGGCGAGTATAAGGATGCGCCCAGGACTCCCGGCAAGGACATGCTCGAAATCTTCGACGCTGCCGCAGCCGGCCAGCTCTCGGCCCTCTACGTCGTCGGAGCCAACCCCGTCCTGCGCTACGGCGTCGATGCGGCCTCACTCAAGAACACCTTTGTCGTCGTCCAGGACATGTTCCTCACTGAAACCGCCGTGCTCGCCGACGTCGTCCTGCCCGCGGCCAACCTTTACGAGAAGGCCGGCTCCGTGACCAACCACTATGGCGACCTCCAGCAGGTCAAAAAAGCCGCCGACCGCGCCGGCGCCCGTCCCGACTTCGAGATGATCGTCCGCATCGCCGACCGCATGGGCGCGCACATTCCGTCGCTCATCCCGTTCGGCAAAGGCCTCCGCGCCGACATGGGCCAGACCCGGGGCGCACAGTCCGGCGAAGCCGACCGCCACGCCATCTGGCTCACCGCTAACAACATGGAGCCGCGCCTCAGCCCCTTCGACCCAAACGCCATGCTCGACGAAATCCAGCGCCTCGTCGCCGGCTACGACAAGCTCCTGCGCCTCCAGCTCCTCAGCGGCAATGACCAGAACATCGCCCCAGCCGCCACCCTGGTCAACATCGATACGCAGCGCCGAGATCTCGTCCTCCCCAGCGGCGACACCCTCTTCACCTCTGGAACCCTGGGCCACTACAGCCCCATGCTCCTCGACCTCCAGGAGAATGAAGCGCGCAAGCAGTTGGAACAGCAGATTGCCGCCGACTAGGAACCTCATGATCGCCGATTCCCAGAAGCACAAAGTGTGGTCTCTTCGCAGGCGTCTTTGGAGATCTACGTGGGACGACAGAAGGCAGGCGCTTCGTTACGCGGTCGTCCTCTGCTGGTATATCGTGCTTTTTGAGCTCCCACCTTTCGATGGGGCTGGCGCTTTGGCCTTTCCTTGATCGTACTTGGCATGGGCACCTACTTTTTTAGAGACAAGCCAGCGACATGACATCTAACCTTCCAAGACAGAGGGCCAAAGGCCCGACACATACTAGCCTAGGCCGCAAGGCCTAGGTTAGCGACGGAATGAAGTCCCGAGCGCTGAAGGCGCGACACATAGGTTGCCTAATTCGACGGCGGCACCGCTCACGGGGTAGCGCAAGCCGTACCCACCTGTTTGCTAACCAGTTCACCGTACTTAGTATTCAGGCTTTCGGCTTCTTTGCAAGAAGTGGCATTTGAAAGACACTTTGCATTGAAGCCTAGGATCAGGCTGTCGCTGAGACTCTTGTCATGAGAGGACACATTGATCAGTATGCTGTACATTGCAACGTGCTCTTGAATCACATAATTTTGATTCCCAAGCGGGGAGAGTGCTTCTTTCAAGGGATTCTGATCAACCCCCAGAGTGCAGCCATCCACGGCTATACCCGCTCCCCTCCCACTTAGCTTGCCGTTTTGAAAGTGAGCCGAAACTGCGATCACACTGTCGTCATGCACACCTCGTATGAGAAAACGTCTGGTTAATGGATCATCATTTCCGACGTAATCTTGGACTCGATAATGCTGAAACGGCTCTGTCGTCTGATCGAAGCTCTCTAACGTGCTTTTTCCAATCTCCTCGTTTGCTAGGATTTGGAGAAGTTTTCTCGCGTCTCGTTCTCGTCCATTTGCGCGAAGCACGCGACTTCCTGCAATGAAAATAAATACACTCGCAAACAGCATGATGCTCACGAGCCAGAACCGCTTTCCTTTGATTCGCATGATCTAATCTTCGCTCCCGCTGACTACCGCAGGCAAGGTAACAGACTCTGCTTACACACAAAGAAACCGGCGACGCAAGCACGTCTCCATTAGACTAGATCAAACACCTGTAGAAAGAGCCCGACGAGCCCATGACCCACCTCACCGACTTCCAGATCTTCTTCCTTCTTTCGGTCCTCAAGATCGCGGTGGTTCTCGTCATCACGCTCACCGCGGTCGCGTACACGGTGCTGCTCGAGCGCAAACTGCTCGGCCGCATGCAGAATCGGTGGGGTCCCTCGCGCGTCGGCCCCTTCGGCCTCTTGCAGCCGCTCGCTGACGGCATCAAGCTCTTCCTCAAGGAAGACCTGACCCCCATCCTGGTTGAAAAGCCCCTCTTCCTCGCCGCACCGGTCATCGCCCTTGGCTGCGCGCTGATGAGCATTTCCGTCGTGCCCTTCGGCCGGCCGACCTTTATCCGCGGCGTGGACATGTTTGAGATTGCCAACATCAACATCGGCCTGCTTGTCATCCTTGGTATTACGAGTATCGGCGTCTATGGCATTGCGCTTTCCGGCTGGAGCTCGAACAACAAGTATTCGCTTTTCGGGTCCCTGCGCGCCACCTCGCAGGTCATCTCGTATGAGCTCGCGCTCGGCCTGAGCCTGGTCGGCGTTGTCCTCCGCGCAGGCAGCCTGAACCTTCGCACCATCGTCGACTCCCAATCCCGCCATGGCGCGCTCTCTTGGAACATTGTGGGCGGGTTCCAGATTGTTGCCTTCTTCATCTACCTGATGAGCGCCTACGCCGAAACCAATCGCAGTCCCTTCGACCTGCCCGAGGCCGAATCCGAGCTCACCGGCGGGTATCACACGGAATATTCGTCCATGAAGTTCGCCATGTTCTTCATGGCCGAGTATGCCAACATGATCACCGTAGCCTGCGTGGCCACGCTGCTCTTCTTCGGCGGCGCATCCAGCCCGCTCGGGCATCTGCTTCCCGCTATCGTTAACCCCTGGCTCGCGGGCCTTGTGAGCATCGGGTGGTTCGTGCTGAAAATAATCGCTTTTATTACGCTCTACATTTGGGTCCGCGCAACGCTTCCGCGCTTCCGCTATGACCAGCTCATGGGCTTCGGCTGGAAGTTCCTGCTGCCGATTGCCATGCTCAATATCCTCGCAACGGCCCTTGCGCTCGCCTTCAAGGGCTGACAGGAGCGATCCTGAGGAGCCGAACCTGGTCCTTCCAGCGTTCCTCGACCAGCTCTTGATATGCAGAATGTTCCGGGATACTTCGTAGATGGAGGTTCCACGCGTGTTCCCCGCAGCTTGTTAAGCAGGTACGGATCGCATCTCCAGCCGCTCATAATCACGGGTAAGTAGTCGTCTTCGTTTCGACTTGCACCTGAGGCCGGCCTCGACACACTTACCGAAGGACACCGGCTCGACGGTCCATAAGATTTCGGTCAGCGGCACCTTAAGAACCTGTTCCCGTTCCTGAATCCGCCTTTTAGCCGAATCATTCCTAGCGGAACCTGCCGCTTGGAAGACTGTAAGCTATTTCCGGAGCAGTGGGGCTCATCGAGAGGTCGACCGATCGGGCCACGCTGCTGGAACGTTCTTTCTTCCGTCAGCAGCGCGGTTGGTATCGTCACCAGCAGCCGGACTTGAGCTCTCCTAGTGGACGCGTCTCTCGGCGTGACTAAGCAAAATATTGCCGACTGAAGTATGCTCACCGTCAAAGATGATACCTCGCTGTCATCCAGCCCGAGCTTGTTCGTGAGCGACGACGCTGTGAGGGCGGTACCAGGAGACCACCCGCCGACCTGTTCGAAGCGTCTATTTCACGACCTGCTGAAACAAGGCCGAATTCAGGAGGCTCGAAAACTGGCTGTCCGACGAGGAATAATCTACCGTCAGTGTTCCGGAATTCGAATCGATCGTGGTCGAGTCAAGCGCGGTCCGCTCCATCGGGGTTCCACCGTTCTTTTTCATAATCGCGACGCCCTTCATCAGCGTTGCCGCAGTCGCCGCCGTTAGTGTATCGCTCATCACCACAGCCATATCGAACTTCACGCCGTTGGCGAAATCCATCGTGTACCGCGAGCTCTTCATCCGGTTCCGGACGGTGTCATAGTCGGTCAGTTGGGCGGCTTCGCCGAGCACGCTCTTCATCATCGTCTGCGTTCCCTTCTGGTCGAGCAGACTCCACACCGCCTTCGAGTCCACCGCCTGCATCTCGTTGACCATATCCGAATTGTCCAGCAGGTTGCGTGTCACGCCATCGCGCGCGTCGAGCGACGCCTTTACCGCGTCGCGGTCGCCGAACACCATCGTCGTCTGGTTCAGAAAGCACACTACCATTCCGCCCGAGCCCAGCGGATACACCGCGTTCGAGCGCATCATCACCGGCTTAATCTTGTTCTTGACGAAGTTCGCCATGATGGTACCCGTGTGGAACTGTCCCTGCGCGATGCCGACGATGCGCGTCCCATCACCCGACCGGAATGCCGCAAACGCCAGCGTATCGGCGTCCTGATCCACCTTCAGGCCGGAGTTCTTCAAGGCTGTCTCGAGCCGCTTCAGCTCCGGAGGAAGCACGCGATCCTTCAGATTCATCGCCGCCGGCGAGTTCTGCATCGCGCGATAGTCCACCACGATGATCTGCTGCACATCCTTCGGCACCGCGGCTCGCGCGTCATTGGAGAGCTGCGCCGCGTGCGCGAACGTACCGGAAAGAGCGACTGCTGCAAGGGCAAGCATACGATTCATGATCTTCACTGGATAAACTCCCAAAAACTTTCGTGAGCTGGCAGCACGGCCAAACCACTCTATCTTTTCCTAAACCGCCCGGTGACGCAAGCCCTTCCGTTACTTGGACGCGAATCCACGGCAAAAGTCGTACAAATCCCGTCGGCCCGGCTCGCATAAGATAGAAGATGATGTCCACCGAAGTCATTCACCCCGCCCGCACCTGCCAGGGCTCGCTCGTTCTGCCCGGCGACAAGAGCATTTCACACCGGTACGCTCTGCTCGCCGGCCTGGCCGAAGGCACTACGCGCCTTTCAAACTTCTCTACCGGAGCGGACCCGCACAGCTCGCTCGCATGCATGGCGGCGCTGGGCGCTAGCGTTGAAGACAAGGGCACCCACCTGGAAATCGTCGGAACCGCCGGACGCCTTACTCCGCCCGCGGTGCCGCTCGATTGCGGAAACTCCGGCTCGACCATGCGCATGCTCACTGGTCTAGTTGCTCCGCATCCTGGCACGTTCACGCTAATCGGCGACGTCTCCCTTACTGCCCGGCCCATGGAGCGCATCCGCAAACCGCTGAATGAAATGGGTGCAAACGTGCTGCTCTCGGACGGCCACGGCCCCATCATCATCCACGGCGCACCTCTACATAGCATCGATTTCACAACACCCATTCCCTCCGCCCAGGTGAAAACGGCGGTGCTCTTCGCCGGCCTCCAGGCCGCCGGAACCACCTCTCTGTCGGAGGCGATCCGTACCCGCGACCACTCCGAGCACGCCCTTCGAGCCTTTGGCGCTACGCTCACCCGGACGCGCGAAACCCTCTCCATCGCGGGCGGACAGCCACTCCACAGCATCGAGGCCACTGTTCCCGGCGATCTTTCGTCCGCCGCTTTTTTTCTTTGTGCCGCCCTTCTCTTTCCAGACGCGAACCTGATTCTGGACTCGCTCGGCATGAACCCCACACGCTCGGCCCTGCTCGACGTGTGCACCGCCCTCGGCGCGAAAATTCGCGTGCTCAACGTCGAAGAGCACCATGGCGAGCTCGTCGGCACAATTCAGGTCCAAACCGGCCCGCCACCCGGACGCCGCCAAGCCCTCCCCATCTCAGGCGCGCTCACCGCCCAGCTTATTGACGAGATTCCTGTCCTCGCCGCCATCGCGCCCTACACCCGGGACGGCCTTTCGATCCGCGACGCCCGCGAGCTCCGCGTCAAGGAGTCAGACCGCATCGCCCTCGTCGTACGCGGACTCCGCGCAATGGGAGCGGAGGTCACCGAGTACGAAGACGGCATGGACATTGCTGGCGGCCAGACCCTGCATGCCGCTACCATCCACTCCGGCGACGATCACCGCATCGCCATGGCCTTCTCAGTGGCCGCTCTCCGCGCCACGGGCCCAGTTGAAATCGAAGGGGCAGAAGCCGCTCGCATCTCCTTCCCGGAGTTCTATACCCACCTGCGCAGCCTTTGTCCGACGTAGTCTGCGGGCCTACATCTTGTATCCGCCCGTATCCTCTTCGCCCAGGTTTTCCAGCCACGCCTTCAGGTCGTCCGCGTCCTTGCCGCCGCCGCTCACGGCACCTTCGGCCTGCCGGGTCCGCCCGAGCACCCCGCGATTGACAAAGATCGGGCAGTCCCAGCGCAATGCCAGCGCGATCGCATCACTCGGCCGTGCGTCCATCGCAACGTCCTCCCCACCCTGCTGCATATAGATGACCGCGTAAAACGTGTCTTCGCGCAGATCCGACACCACCACCCGTGTCACCTCTGCGCCGAGCCCGCGGGCGAGATTACGCAATAGATCGTGCGTCATGGGCCGCGGTGTCGACGTTTTTTCGAGCTCCAGCGCAATTGCGTTCGCCTCAAACACCCCCACCCAGATCGGGAGCACCATCTCCGATTCCAGCTCTTTTAGAACCACGATCGGCATATTCGTCACCGGGTCCAGCATCAGCCCGCGAATCTGTACCTCGACTAAATCTTCCATCACGCCACCGCCCTACCTACCAGACTGTTCGGGAACGTCTGCGTGATCTCGACCGTCTGATAGCTCCCCAGAGCCGGCCAGATCAAGGCATCGGTCGAGAAATTCACCGTTTTGTTCTGCGAGCTCCTGCCCACGATCTGGCCACGCTGCCTGTTGTGCCCTTCAATCATCACGTCCATCACCTGACCCAGGTGCCGCCCGTAATTGACCCGCTGAATTTCCCGCTGGCGATCCAGCAAAATCTTCAACCGGTCCGCCTTCACCTCTTCCGAAATGGAGTCCGCCATCGAAACCGCCGGGGTATTTGGACGCGGCGAGTACTTGAAGGCAAAGATCGCGTCATAGCCGACCATGTCCAGAAGCGTCGCCGTGTCTTCCAGGTCGGCATCCGTCTCGCCCGGGAACCCGACAATAATGTCCGACGTCATCGAGATATCCCGTTTTGCCGCCTTGATCCAGGCAATCCGTTCCAGATACCAGTCCCGTGTGTACTCCCGTGCCATCGCGCCCAGCACCCGCGTCGAACCCGATTGAACCGGCAGATGAACATGGTCGCAGAGCGTCGGCGTCGCGTCGATCGCTTCGACTATATCCTTTGTGAAATCCCGCGGATGGCTCGTCGTGAATCGAACCCGTCGAATCCCGCGCAGCTCGCCCACCGCCACCAGAAGCTCCGCAAAGCTCATCCGTCCCATCGGGTCTCGGTAGCTGTTCACGTTCTGGCCCAGAAACTGGATCTCCGTGTACCCCGAGTCCGCCATCCGCCGCGCCTCTTCGAGCACCCCTGCCGAGGTCCGGCTCCGCTCATTGCCGCGCGTGTACGGTACCACGCAGTACGCGCAGAACTTGTCGCATCCTTCAATAATCGTGATATACCCGCGATGCTCGTTGGTTCGCGCCACAAACGGAGTCTCAAACGTCTCGGTCGTCCTTTTGTCGTCGAGCCCCGTTATCCGCGACTCGCCGCGCTCCAGCCGTTCGAGCATCTGCGGCAGGTTCCGGTAACTGGCAGAACCCGCCACGATCGAAACATATGGCGCCTTCTCGAAGATGCGCTCGCCTTCCTGCTGTGCCACGCAGCCGATCACCGCGAAGCGCTTGCCTTCGCCCTGCAGACGCTTGTACTCGTTCAGCCGGTGAAAGACCTTCTGCTCCGCCTTGTCCCGGATCGAGCAGGTGTTGTACAGGATCAGACCGGCCTCGTCCTCCGTCTGCGTCTGCACGTAGCCCTGCTGCTCCAGCGTGCCCACGACCTTTTCCGAGTCATGCGCATTCATCTGGCAGCCAAACGTCTCGATATAAAAACTCTTGCTCACCCAACAAGTATATCGCCCGGAGCAATCCTTACCTGCCCAGCCTCCGCAACGCGTTCAGCATCGTCGAATCGCCTTTGGCGCTGCCTCAAATCAGGAGTTCGTGTCAGGCAGCCTCTTCTGAAACAGCACACCGGAGATCGCAACATGGTATCCCGAAACTCTGCCTGCGACTTCGGTCTGAGGTCCCAATCCTCTTTCAACCAGCACGAACGGTCCAACCCGGTCCTCACATAACGCGTCCACTACCGCATGTACACCCCGTTCAGCCACCTGTATAACGCGGTCATCCTCCCGATTACCTCACCCAACGGTCCCGGAGTCCCGCTCTTCCAAGTCTCCGCTTCGCGGAACGATCGCGAAGCGGCCCGTTACCTATCCCCCGCCTGGACTGAACGCGAGCTGGAATCCGCCTTCGTCGGCATCGGCGTTTCGACCCTCGAGTTCCAGGAACTGCTGCGCGGAAACCAGCGCGCTACTGGAGGGCGAAATGCCCGCCGTCTACTCTTCACATTGAACCAGATGGAATCCATGGGCCTAGCTCCTGAAGTTTCAGAAGGTGAAGCGAAGCTGGATTGACTCAAGCTAATCGCTTCAAAACAGGTGACTTAAGGTTTCATCACGATTTTCATCGAGCCCGGCTCCGGGTTGGACGCCAGCCGGATTGCCTCCCCACACTCATCCAAGCCAAACCGATGCGAAATCAGCCTTGTCAGATCCAGTGACCCGTCCCGATAGCCTGAGATCACCAGGTCCACTCCTTCCTGCTGGATCGCGACGCTGGCCGAATACGATCCCATCAGCGTCTTCTCGTCCATGCAGACCGCCGCCGGGTCGAAGGCCGCGGTCCCATGCTGCGTACTGGCAAACAGCATTACCCGCCCGCCCGGACGCACCGCCGCCATCGCCTGCGCGATCAGCGCATCCGCCCCGACGGCCACCAGAGCCACATCCGCCCCACGCCCCCCAGTGGCCTCTTTGCAAGCCTTCACCACGTCGCCTCGCGCATCGAGCGGCCGGTCCAGCCCGAACTGCGCCGCAACGGCATGCCGCTCCGGATAAAGATCGCTCGTCAACACCGTAGCCCCGGTGCGCCGGGCGAGCGCCGCAAGGATCACCCCGATCGATCCCTGCCCGATCACCAGCACCGTATCGTCCGGCTCCAGCCCAAGCAGCTTCACCGCCTTGAAACAGGTATTAACCGGTTCGATGAACGCCGCCTGCTCAAACGGGATGTCGTCCGGCAACTTGACCAGCCCGCCTGACTGTACGATCCAGTCCATCACCCGTATGTACTCGGCAAATCCTCCGCCCGCCGCCGCGAACCCCGCCGTCGTCCCCACCTCCTTGTAAACTTCGCATTGCGCAAACGTCCCCTTACGGCAGTAGAAGCACTTCCCGCACGGAATGTGATGAAATGCCATCACCCGGTCGCCCACTCCGAACCCCGCGACTCCCTTCCCGACCTCCGCCACCGTGCCCGCCATCTCGTGCCCAAACACCCGCGGCGCCGCATGCGAACCCGTATGAATCTTCTTCAGGTCCGTCCCGCAAACCCCGCACGTATCAATCCGCACCAGAACCTCACCCGCACCGATCTTCGGCACCGGAATGTTCTCACAAACCACTTCATCGATCCCCCGATACACCGCCGCCCGCATCATTGCCATCGCCGAACTCCAAACCAAAGACTTGAAACTCTAAATTGGATAGAATCAGAATCCAATCAACCCTTCCAGCTGCACCGTTAAGGCCCGCAAAGCACGCTGACTCCCCGCGCCCAAACGCATCGTATCCCGCCAGCGGTGCGGACGCAGCGCCGTATGCAGAGCGAATGCTCCTGTCCGGAAGTGTCCGTGTGCCGTGGAAAATCGCGCCAGCGAGCTCAACTCAAAGTCGTGCGCGTCCGAAATCGCCTTGATTGCCCGAAAGCCTACCCCGTGCGCCCGCGCCAGCCGGCCAACCGTCGCCGCCTCCATGTCGACCAAGGCCGCGCCATAGGAAGCATACAGCCGGGCCTTTTCCCGCACACTTGCGATCGTGTGCGTGGTTACCAGCACCGCTCCGCCCGCCTCGAGTGTGTCGAAGCGTTCCCCCGAGAGCGCATCCACCACGGTTCCAGCCCGGACCACCTCGCCCACGCCAACCCCCGGAGCACACCCCCCTGCCAGTCCGACGCTTACCAGATCCCGGGCTCCCGCCTGAAGTGCGGATTCCACCGCCAGCGTCACTCGGATCGAGCCCATTCCCGCCGCGACGACCACCGCCCCTGGCAGCCGAAAGACATGTACCCCGATCTGCCTGCCCTCAGGCTCGGCCCCGCCCCGGCCCACCAGCCCCGCCACCTCTCTGGGCAAAGCCGCAACGATGCCAACCATCAACGACCCGGCTCTTTCGGAAACGCCGGCGCATACCCATTTGCGACAAACCACGCGACCGCCGCCCGCAGCGCGCCATATACCGGCAGCACCTGAAAGCCAAGCTCCCTTTCCGCCCGGGCCGAACTGGCGAACATCATCTTGCGTCCCATGCGCACGGCCTCCACCGTAGCCCGCGGCTCGCGCCCTCGCAGCTTGCCCGTCCAGGTTTCGTCAAGGAATGCGAACGCCATCGCCACCGCATGCGGGACTTTCATCGTCGGCGAAGGCAACCCCGTCATTGCGGAAAGCCGATCCAGAATCTGCTTGAGGGTCAGGTTTTCACCCCCAAGGATGTATCGTTCGCCCGGCTGTCCTCGCTCGAGCGCTATCACGTGCATCCGCGCCACCTCGCGCACGTCCACCAAGTTCAGCCCCGTCTCAACATAAGCAGGAAACTTCCGGTTTAGAAAGTCCACCACGATCCGCCCCGTCGGTGTCGGCTTTCCATCGCCCGCGCCGATCGGCGTCGTGGGATTCAGAATCATGACCCTCTGCCCTGCCCGCGCCGCTGCAATCGCCTCCTGCTCCGCCAAGTATTTCGACCGCTTGTAATGCCCGATCATCTCTTCCAGCGAAACCGGCGAATCTTCATCCACAATTGTCCCATCCGTCTTAAAGCCCATCGTCGCCACCGATGACGTATACACCACGCGCGCGACGCCCTCCTCCCGTGCCAACCGCAGCAGCTCCCTCGTGCCGCCCACGTTGGCCGCCATCATCTCTTCAGGGTCCGTCACCCAAAGCCTGTAGTCCGCCGCCACATGCACCACGACATCGCATCCGCGTACTGCCGTCCGCAATGCTTCCGGCGCGCGCAAGTCCCCTACCACCACCTCCGCGCGGAACTCCTCAAGCTTCGCCCGATTGCTCGTAGCCCGCGTCAACAGCCGCAGTTCCGCCCCGGCCTCCGCATAGACACGAGCCACATGCGACCCCACAAAACCCGTCGCCCCGGTTAGAAATACCTTCATCGCGGCTCCGGAATGATGTCCAGCACAGGCTCAGGCTGCTTGATCGCTTGACTTGCCATCGCCCTCTACTCCAGCGCCTCCGGAGCGATCTGGATGTTCTTCTCCCCGGCCGCCTTCTTCTCCCAATACTTCTTCACCCAGGCCTCAAAAGTCTTGCCCGCTGCCGTATCACGCCCGGAAAAGACCAGCCGCGCCACGTCGCCGTATGGAAGCGACATCTTGGTATTGCCCATCGTCAACATGATTCGCACAACGGAATCCGCAAGCGTGGTACCAGTGCGCCGGTCGAACAGGTATCCCTCGACGGTGGTCCCATTCTTGCGCGTAATCGTGACATCACCCCGGTAATCGAACGCCTTTTCGAGCGCCTCCCGTACCTCGGCTTCGCTGGCCAGCTCAGGAATCCAACCCTCCAGCTGCTCCCGCTCCCGTCCCGCCGCATGCTCCATTTCATCTGGAGACACATGCGCCAATTGCTCGATCTTTGCCGCTTCTTGCTGGTCTGTTGCCATAATGCTTAATCTCCCGAAACTTCCATCCGCGCAATTTTCTCCGGAGACAACGACCGAGCCTCCACATGCACCTCCACCTCGCGAGCGGAACCGCCAGGAGAGATCTGCACCAGCGGCGTATGGTCGGCGGGCTTCCAATCGTTCAAGATTCGCGACGCGCCCTCATCGTCATAGCTTGAGAACATTGCCTTCGCCGTCTGCAGAAGTCCTTTGACCGAGCCGAACGTATAGTTCACTCCGCTCGCCTCGTATCCCGAGTGCACCATGCAGTTGGCGCACCGCGGATTGCCGCTTTCAGTCCCGTAGTTGCCCCACTCCACGGTTTCCATCAGCTCCTTAAAGCTGTCCGCATAGCCATCCTGCAGCAGGTAGCAAGGCTTTTGCCAGCCAAAGATCGAGAACGTCGGCATCCCCCACGGTGTGCAGGAAAGGTCCTTTTTGCCCATCAGGAACTCCATGAACATGGGCGAAGCATTGAACCGCCAGCTCTTTTTCCGGTTTGCAAGAATTGCCCGAAACATTTTCTTCGACTTCGCACGACCCAGAAAATGGTTCTGGTCCGGCGCCTTGTCGTACGTGTACCCCGGCGAAACCATCATTGATTCCACGCCCGCCGTCATCAGCTCGTCAAAATGCGCCCGCACACTGTTTGGGTCCGCCCCGTCGAAGAGAGTCGTATTCGTCGTCACGCGAAACCCGGCCTCGACCGCCGCCTTTACCCCGGCCATCGCGATGTCGTATCCGCCCTCGCGGCACACCGAAAAGTCATGATGCTCCCGCTGCCCATCCACATGCACCGAGAACGACAGGTATTTGGATGGATTGAACAGGTGCAATTTCTCCTTGAGCAGAAGCGCGTTCGTACACATGTACACATACTTTTTCCGCGCCACCAGTCCGGCCACGATCTCCGGCATCTTCGGATGCAGCAACGGTTCGCCGCCCGGGATCGCCACCATGGGCGTTCCGCACTCCTCCACCGCCCTAAAGCAGTCCTCCGGACTCAGCTCCGACTTCAGAATATGCGCCGGGTACTGGATTTTGCCGCACCCTGCGCATGCCAGGTTGCAACGGAACAGAGGCTCCAGCATCAGCACCAGGGGATACCGGTTGCGTCCTTTCAGCTTTTGACCCAGCACATATGTCGCCACCGTCCAGGCCTGTGATACCGGAACCGCCATGCTTATCTCCTCCAGAATTCTTCACTTCTGCAACATCCCGCCGTTATGCCGCCTTTGCTTCCCGCTCCATCGCGTCCTTGTACGTCGTCAGCGCAAGCAGCGGAAAGTAATCCCGATACAGGTGATAGGCCAGGTAGAACACCCGCGGGAATCCTGTTCCAGTGTAAATCGACTCGCCATTGCGTCCCTCGGCCGACTCCTCCCAGGTACCCTCCGCGGTCTGCCGCTCTACCAGCCACCGAACCCCCTTTGCGACCGAATCGGAACGCGTATCTCCGGCCGCCAGCAGTCCAAGCACAGCCCATGCAGTCTGCGACGGCGTGCTCGGCCCGATCCCCCGCGTCGCCGGATCGTCATAGCTTCCGCAGGTCTCGCCCCAGCCGCCGTCGCCATTCTGCACCATGCGGATCCACTCTGCAGCATTCTGCACCGCCGGTTCATGGTCCCAGTACTCCATCGCCTGCAGCCCGCGCAGGACCAGAAAGGTACCGTACAGGTAGTTCACGCCCCATCGTCCAAACCATGAACCATCCGGCTCCTGCTCCTTCAAAATAAACGAGATGGCCGCTTCCACCCGGGCGTCTCGCCGGGTGTACCCATAGCTCGCCAGCATCTCCAGAATTCGCCCGGTAATGTCCACCGTCGGCGGGTCCAGCATCGCATTGTGGTCGGCAAACGGGACATACTGGAAGATCGTCTTGGTATTGTCCTTGTCGAACGCCGCCCACCCGCCATTCCTGCACTGCATGGCAAAGACCCACGCAATCGCCCTCTGCTCAACCTCATGCTGATATCGCTCGCCAGGCGTGTCGACGGCCTTGAGCGCAAGCAGAACTTCACCCGTGTCATCGACATCCGGGTAAAACTCATTGTTGAACTCGAAATACCATCCTCCGGGCTCAATTCCCTTAACTTTTTCTGACCAGTCGCCTTTGTGCCTTACTTCTTTCTTCAGCAGCCACTCTGCGGCCTTGACCATCCGCGGATCCGTCCTGGAAAGACCGGCTGCGCCGAGGGTGGACACTACCTGCGCCGTGTCCCAGACAGGCGAAAAGCACGGCACCATCCGAAACGTCGGGATAGGGTAATCCGGCTGTCCATCCGGGCAGTCAATCCCAAGCTTTTCGAACTCGTCCATGGCCCGGATCACCTGCGGGTCATCGGCCGAATAGCCCAGGCAGCGCAGTGCCACGATCGCATTCAACATCGCCGGATAGATCGCGCCCAAACCATCCGTTTTTTCAAAACGGGCCACCATCCACGCTTCAGCTTTCTTAATCGCACGCTTGCGTAGCGGACGGATGTGCACGCGCTCGGCCCAGTGTGCCAGGCGGTCGGTAAAGAGAAAGAAATTCCGCCAGCTCACCGGGTGCTTCCGATCCCACTTCAACCGCAGGTCGGCGCGCTCGCGTCCGCCCACAAATAACTCGTCGATCCCCTGTTCGGCCGAAATCTTCTTGAACGGCTTCTTGGCATAGATGATCGAGAGCGGAACCAGAATGCCGCGCGACCACGAGCTGATCTCATAAATATTGAAGTAGAACCAGTTCGGGAACAGCACAATCTCGGGCGGAACCGCTGGTACCGCATCATAGTCGTATTGGCCCAGCGCGCATAGATAGATCTTGGTAAAGGTATTACATTCCACCACGCCGCCGAGGCCAAGCACGCAGGCTCGCGCACGGGCCAGGGCTTCATGGTCCGCGGTATAGCCCATCAATTTCAGCGCGAGATACGCCTTTACGCCGTAGCTCACGTTTGACGGCCCGCCCGGATACAGGCTCCATCCGCCGTCGGCATTCTGGTGCCGCAGGATCTCGTTCGCCGCGCGCTCCATCTTGCCCCGATCGCCTGTGCCCAACAGCGTGTGCATGAAGATGTAGTCGCTCTCGAGCATCGAGTCCGCCTCGAGTTCGCCGCACCAGTAGCCGTCCTCATCCTGCAGGCTTAATAGCCAATCCACCGAGCGCGCGATTCCGTCGCGCACCGCGTCAAGCCCCAGGTCCATCCGCCCAAAGCGCGGCGTGGACAGAGCTTTTTCCGCTCCGAATTGTTGCCCGGACACTACACTCATCGTTCCCGCGTTGCTCTCCGGCCCGCCCTGGCGAGCCTTATTCTCCGTTCGCTAAAGGCTGGCCTACCGCTTCGGAGCCGACTGAATCGCCTGAACAATCTCCGGCGGAAGCCCGAACCGAACGTTCTCCGGCATGACTTCAACCTCATCCACACTGCCGAATCCTTGCGCCTGCAAGTACTCGACGACGTCTTTTACGAGCACCTCCGGTGCCGAAGCCCCTGCCGTCACTGCAACCGTGTTCACTCCATCCAGCCACTCCGCCTGGATCGCGTCAGCGCGGTCGATCAGGTAACTATTCGTATGCAGGTTTTTTGAGACTTCCACCAGCCGGTTCGAGTTCGAGCTGTTCGCAGACCCGACGACCAGCACCAGGTCAGCGCCGTGCGCCACGTTCTTTACCGCCGTTTGGCGATTTTCAGTCGCGTAGCAGATATCCTGCGCATGCGGGCCGACGATGTTCGGAAACTTCTGCTTTAACGCCTCGATCATATACCGCGCCTCATCGAGCGACAGGGTCGTTTGCGTCAGGTACGCCACCTTGTTCGGGTCCGGAACCACCAGCGCCGCGACCTCTTCCACGGTCGAGACCACCTGCGTCACATCCGGTGCCTCGCCCTGCGTACCTTCCACTTCCTCGTGGTCCCGATGCCCCACCAGCACCAGCGAATAGCCCTGCTTGGCAAACTTGATCGCCTCCACATGCACCTTGGTCACCAGAGGACAGGTCGCATCCACCACCTTCAGCCCGCGTTCCTTTGCACCCTGCCGCACGGCCGGCGAAACCCCATGCGCGGAATAGATCACGCGCGCCCCGGCTGGAACCTCGTCGAGCTCGTTGACAAAGATCGCACCTTTCTTCGCCAAGTCATTTACGACATAGCTATTGTGAACGATCTCCTTGCGTACATAGATCGGCGCACCGAAGGTGTCGAGCGCAATTTGAACGATGTCGATCGCCCGGACCACGCCCGCGCAGAAGCCGCGTGGCTTTAGCAGCAGTACGCGCTTCATGGCCAGATTGCCCCCGGATACTCCGTCCACGCTCTCGGACGGATGATCGTACGGGGAACGAGATGACGAGGCAACGACAAGGGGGTCGAAAGTGGAGGCGCTCACATTTCCTAGTATAACGCTTTCGGGAAAGGGCAAAGCCTGAACTAAATGCGGAACCGTGCAAACGAACCTATGGAAGCGACAAAGCCGACACCCTGAGGTGCCGGCTTTGCATTCACCTTTCCGCTAAACCGTGTGCCCTGCGCAAGCCGGGTGAGGGCAATCGCATGCCAAGGTCGTGAAGTCCTTGGAATCCGCGCACGACTCCGAGCAGAAACTCGATCCTTCCTTCGCCATACAGCTGCACATTGGGTGTTTACATTTATTCGAATCTGCCATTGCTAATCTCCTCACTCCATCTAAATACCATCTATCCCTTAGGAGCACGATGTCCGGAGAAAGGATGTAAGTGATTGAAAAGAAAGCATTTTGAGATCATAGTCGCAATAGGCACTCATTATCGGCTTTCCGCAATCAAACTCTGAGCGTGCTGCAGGCTTGTCTCGGTCAACTTGGCTCCGCTCAACATGCGCGCCACCTCCCGCACGCGCTCACCCTCATCCATCTGTCGGATTTCAGTCTGCGTCCGCCCCCGCACCTCGCGCTTCTCAATCACGAAATGCTGGTCCCCAAACGCCGCGATCTGCGGAAGATGCGTTATGCACAGCACCTGCTGAGTCCGGGCAAGCGTTTTCAGCTTCTGTCCGACCGCCTCCGCCGCTCTCCCGCCGATTCCGATATCTATCTCGTCAAAGACCAGCGTCCGCGGAAGCGCACCTTTGCCCTTTCCGCCTCGCCGGCTCACTGACTCCTCGACGGCTACCTTGAGCGCCAGCATCACGCGGCTCATCTCCCCGCCTGAAGCAATCTCGTCCAACGGCTTCATCGGCTCACCCGCGTTTGTCGCGATTCGGTACTCCACCTCGTCCCATCCATGCAGCGTCCAATGCCCACGATCCTTCCCCGGAACGACTGAGATTTCAAAGCGCACCCGCATGGCCAGCTCATTAATCTGTCGCTCCGCCTGTCCCGCCAACATCCTCGCCGCAGTGACCCGAGCCTCGCTCACCGCCTGGGCCGCCGCCTCATACGCCCCGGCTTCCATCGCCTCGGCCGCGCGCAGTTCCAGCAGCACCGCATCACGATTCTCAACCTCCGCCAGCTGCCGAGCACTTTCCTCCCCGAAGGCCATCACCTCAACCAGCGTCTTGCCATACTTCCGCTTCAGTCGGTCGAGCTCCGCCAGCCGGTCTTCGATCTCGGCCAACCGCTCCGGCCCCGCTTGCACATGGTCGGCATACTCCAGGCATGTCGATGCCAGATCGTCCACCGTAGCTTTCGCCGTGAGCAGTTCCTCCGCCGCTCTGGCGAACTTCTCGTCGAACCGCGCCAGCTCCTCCACAAGCTTCAGTGCCTTGCCCAGCGCCGTGCTTGCCGAACCCTCATCTTCATATAACAGCGCCTGGGCTCCCATGGCCGCGCCATACAGCCGTTCCGCATTGCTCAAGACCCGCTTTTCCGCGTCAAGCACCGCATCCTCATCCTCGCCCGCGATCCCCGCATCGGCGATCTCGGATGCCTGAAACCGCCAAAGATCCGCCATCCGCAGCCGGTCGCTCTCCTCGGTCTGCATCTGCTCGAGCCGTGAAACGGTACCCCGCCAAGCCCGATAGGCCGCCCCCACCACCTCGGTCGAAACCCCGCCGAACCGGTCCAGCAGCCCCCTCTGCTGCGCTTGGTCGAACGCCCCCATGGTCTCGCCCTGCGTATGCACCAGGGCAAGCTCCGGAGCAAGCTGACGCAGTACCCCCACGGTCGCCGGCTGATTGTTTACGAAGACCCGCCCCTTGCCTCCCGCCGCGATCTCCCGCCGAAGCAGCACGCCTTCACTCTCCCCGTCGGCGTCGATCCCATTCGCTTCGAGCACCGCCGCCGCCCCCGGAGTCGCCTCGAAGATACAGCTCACCACCGCTTTCTCCGCCCCATGCCGTATAAAGTCCGCCGAAGCCTTGCCCCCCAGCAGCAACGCCAGCGCATCCACCAGGATCGACTTGCCTGCGCCCGTCTCGCCCGTCATCAGGTTCAGCCCCAGCCCAAACCGCGCCGAGGCCTTGTCGATCACCGCATAGTTCTCCGCCCGCAACTCCAGCAGCATCGCGCTTCGCTCCACCTTCGCCTGAGCGCTAGCGTAGCACGCCTCTTCGTCGATTCCGTCCGTACACCCGTTAGACTTGTGCGAGCGTGCTCGCTCGTTTTTCTGGCCACCATTCCACGCATCTGGCTCCCGGCTGAGGATGCCGTCATCCTCTTTCACTACAGTCGCAATCTCGCCCTGCACGGAGGGATTACGTTCAACGTACCCGGCCCCCATGTTGAAGGCGCGACCGACTTTCTCTGGATGGTGCTGGTCGCATCCGCGATGCGGCTCGGCATCCCTCCGTTCGTGTTTACCTCCGTCATCAACGTGCTCTCACTCCTCGGCCTGGGAGCCATCCTCCTCCGCATGGCACAGCTCCAAATCACGCCGATTCGGTTGCTCGCCTGCAGGAGGCGGCGCGCTCGTCCCCCAGATTCTTGCTGCCACCAGCGGTTTCGCGATTCTTCCCGATGCTGTTCTGCTCGCCGCCCTCACCTTCGCCGCCCTGCGTCGGCGCTCCTGGGCCGCAAGCCTCCTCAGCCTGCTGCTCTGTCTGTTCCGCCCGGACGGAATCGTCTTCGCCGGTGCAGTACATTCTGGCTGCCTACGGAGCGTGCTCGCTCGTTTTTCAGGCTCTTTTCACGGAGCCCTGCTGCCTGTGCTCTTCCTGCTAGCGATCCTCACAGCGCTGTTCTGGAGCAAACCCGCCGCAATCGCCCGCCCGACCCTTCCTCTGCTCGTCTGCCTTGTTGTCGTCCCCACGCTGTTTTACAGCAGCATGCGGCTGGATCAGAATGTTGCTGGCCGCTTCTTCTTTTATCTCCCCCTCACCGCCGCCATCCTCCTCGCGCTACAATGCCGCGCCGAAGGCTCGCCTGGTCGTCGTCGCCACAGTCGCTTGGCTGATCTGCTTTCTCCCTCCGCTCGTGCGCGAGCTTCGCACCACACGCGACCTCCAGTTCACCCAAATCCACCAGATTGGCAAGCAACTCGCCGCCATCCCCCAACCCGCCACCATGCTCGTCACCGAAGCCGGTTTCCTCCCTTACGATTCAGGGTGGCAGGCGATCAACGCCTGGGGCCTCAATACCTCCACGTTTGCCCACCAGTTCATCCAGCCCGGCGATATCGCCCGTCTCCGGCCCGACCTGATTGTCCTCCACCCCGACCTGGCCGACTCCTGCCTGCCCGACCCTGCCCACCTGCCCCATTCACAACTCGATCCTGGCCCCACATGACCCGCAACCTGATCGCCGGAGCCAACGCCGACGGATACGAGCTCTGGCTTCTTCCCTATGGCTCCGCCTACGCCCGTGAGCGGCACCACTGGCAACCTGGCGAAGGCGACCGCGAATGCTGGTACCTCAATCCCACTTCCGCCATTCACGACCAGATCGCCTCCATTCTGACGCAAAATCATGCCGTATCACCCGACCGGTCGCAATCCATCGAAGCCGTTCACGCCGAGAGCCTCCGACGTTCTCCACGCTGACCGTTTAGTACTTCGTGACCCTTACGATGTCCATGAATCCTTCGGGCCCGCACCCGCTACACTTATCCTGAATAAGCGCCTATGACGATTTTCCACACCTTCGCCCTGCTTCAGACCGATGCCGCCGCCCCGCTTGGCCCGGCACCCGCCGCCGCCCAGTCTTCCCCGCTCGGCGAGATCCTGCACAACTCCGGTCCCGTCGCTATCGCGGTCCTGCTTCTGCTCGCTGCACTCAGCGTCTTCTCCTGGACGATCATGGTGGCCAAGTTCCGCGCCTTTGCCTCCGCGCGCACCCAGTCTGCCCGCTTTCTGCGCGCCTTCCGCAAATCCGGCCGACTCTCCGAGGTCGCCGCCGTGGCCGAGCAGTTCAAGCCCTCTCCGCTGGTTGCCGTCTTTTCTGAGATCACCGACGAATACGGTCGCCAGAACCAAGGCAGGGGCCAGCCACGCAACCCCGCCGGGCTTGAACGCGCCGCTGCCACCGCCTCCAGCGAAGCTCTCACTTTGATGGAGCAGCGCATCACTTGGCTGGCCACCATCGCTAACATCAGCCCATTCATCGGCCTCTTCGGCACGGTCTGGGGCATCATCGATGCCTTTCACGGACTCGGCGCAGCTGGCGCCGCCACCCTGCGCGCCGTCGCTCCGGGCATCTCGGAGGCGCTCATTACCACCGCCGCCGGAATCCTTGTCGCCATACCCGCCGTCGTCGGCTACAACCAGCTCACCGCCCAGCTTCGCGACTTCGCAGCCCGCATGGACGACTTCGGCCGCGAGCTGCTCAACGCAATTGAAAACGCGGCGGCCTACCAGCCAGCGCCCCAGCAGACCGCCGCGCCGGCAGCGGAAAGTCAGGATCGCCGGAGGACCTTCTAGCCATGGCCTTCTCCACCTCAGCCGCCGGCGGACGACGCCACACCCAGACCGCGCTTGCCGACATCAACATCACCCCGCTGGTCGACGTTGTCCTCGTCCTTCTGCTTATCTTCATGCTTACCGCACCGGTGCTCCAATCCGGAGTCGAAGTTTCCATTCCCCATACGCACTCCACGTCGACACTCACGGAACAGCGCACCGTCGTCACCATCGACAAGGACCAGAACGTCTATCTCCAAACCACCGGAGCCGACAAGCAGATAAACATCGCCGACCTCGCCGCGCTGCTGAAAACCGGCGATCCCACCGGCAAAACCATTTACGTCCGCGCCGACGAACGCGTCCCCTTCGGAGCCTTCGCCAGCGTCATGGAGTCGGTAAAGTCCTCTGGCATCAACAATATCTCCATCGTCACCCAGCCGTACGAAAAATAGGCCGCCATTGGACACTGCAAACCTGACCGGATTCAGCTTTCGGCAGCGATTTCGATGCTCAGGAAGGCAGCACACTCCCTCCGCATCTGAAACAGCGACCACGGCGCTGTCGATGGGCGTCTCGGACGTACCCAGTAGGTGAATTTCCGCCAAAAGGATCCGTTCTCCCACAGTGCCCATGCCCCAACCCGCAAGCAAAATCCCACCCCTGTTCCGGTAACCGATGCCAACCGAGCTCCTCCCAACCCGAGTCAAAGCTCGCACCAGCCTCACCCGCGAGTCCCTCACACCGAGCTTCTGGGTGGCACTCGGCCTGCACGTTCTGGTCTTCGGAGGCCTTCTCGCCTGGTCCTTGATCCACCTCAAAACGTCCCGCAAGTTCGGCTCCGCGAATCCCCTCGCCGGCTCGATCCAGGCCAGCATGATCCACTCCCTGCCGTTGCCGCCGCGGCAGCCCGTGATCGATAAGGCCGTACTTGCTTCGGAGAAGCCCAACATTGCTCCGCCGCCTCCACCCGAACTAAAACCCCCGACCCCCCAGCCGAAGGCCGAATCTAAGCCAAAATCCGAGCCAACCCCTCGCAAGGACGACATTCCCCTCAATAAGCCAGCAGCCTCAAAATCCGGAAAACCAACCCCCAAAGCCGAACTGCGGCCAGCCAGCAAACCGGTGCCCGAAAAGCCGATGCTGCAGCCCGATCGCCCCGCGCCCCCCCGTCCGCAGCCAGCGCCCCCAACCCCCAAGGCGACCACCGGCGAAACGCCAGGTCTCCAGCTTCCGCAATCTACCACCGAGCTCCGCAACGGAACCGCCACCATCACGGTCGAAGAACGCGCCTTCGGCGAGCGCTACGCCTACTACATCCGCCTCATCAGCCAAAAGGTCAACCAGTCGCGAGCCTCCGAAGACGCAGACCCGCCCGACGCCCGCGGAAAGCGCACCGTCATCCGCTTCACCATCGACCGCGATGGGACCCCTATCGAAGCCGAAGTGGAGACGCGCTCTGGCTCGCTCGCTCTCGACCGCAGCGCCCTGCGCGCCATCCAGCGCATCGACACCTTCGGCCCGCTTCCTTCCGGCGACCACCTCACGGTAGACTTCGGTTTCACCGATCATTAGAGCGTCTAACCAGCGCTGTAATGACCTGCCCTTTCCTAACGGTTGGGACGGCCCCCGGCCGAATTGGACAGTCCGAGCTTCCAGACGCAGCCCAGCATGCGCCGTGACGAACTCCGGCGTCGTTCAGCGTCCTCCTGGTCCTTGCGCCAGCAGCGCATAGGGTCGCCGATGCCATACCGAGGCTCTGCCGCGCCAGCACCAGCAACTCAGAGCGCAGTGCCGCGTTCCGATCCGGCCTGGGCTCATAGCGGCAGCTTCCACATTTCAGGTCCAGCAGCTTGCGGGCCGGACGCACGCTCAGGACATGCTGCCGGAGCACATTCGCCGTCTCACTCCCGGCCTCATGCTGCTTCAACACGCCGATGATCTGCTCTTCATTGAATCGACTCTTCTCATCCATCCACTCCCTCTTTGGTTATGAGAGAGAACTCCAGACTCGATTTTTTACTTTCGGAGAGCAGGTCACGATGTTGCGAGTAAGTACTCCTTATCCGAAGAGGATTCTCTTTCTTTTTACAATCGCGTATTCAAGAGTGTGGCTCGCTGCATCGTCGCACGGCAGAGACAATAGACCCGAATTCTTCGTTCAAATTGACTCTGCCTATTACGTCACTGTAGAGTGCTTGGGTCAACCTTTGACAGCGTTGTCTCAAATCCAAGATGGTTGAGCTTTTTCTTGCCTTCACCCATGTAGAATCCGGCCAGGCAGAACCTGCCAGCTGGTTCAAACAGATCTATGAGGTACCTTGAATGATTCGCCGCGATCTCCTTAAACTCTCGCCTCTCGCCCTTGCATCTGCTGCATCGGGTCAAATTGCGTTCGCTCAGTCGCCGAGTTCCTCATCGACTGAAAGCCTCTACAACGTTCGGCGTTATGGCGCTGTCGGCGACGGAAAGACGGTGGACACACCCGCCATTAACCGGGCCATAGAAGCCGTGGCTTCCGCCGGGGGCGGGACGTTGGTCTTTCCGGCGGGAACCTATGTCTGCTTCACCATCCGCCTACGCTCTAAAGTTGCCCTCCTGCTGTCGCAGGGCTGCACAATTCTCGCTGCCGACTCGCCGAGACCCGGCGAAGCAACCGGCTACAACGGCGGCGTATACGACCCTGCCGGGCCGGCCCAACCGTGGGAAAGCTATCAGGATTACGGCCATAATCATTGGAACAACTCGCTGTTCGTAGGTGACGGCATCAACGACTTCTCGATCTTCGGGCCCGGACTGATCCACGGCAAAGGCCTCTCCTTTGGGCAAGGTGGGCATCGTGGCAATTACACGAACTTTACTGCCGAACAGGCAGGCGTCGGCAACAAGGCGATAGCCCTTAAGAACTGCCGTAATGTGCTGCTGCGTGACTTCTCCATTCTGAAGGGGGGCCACTTCGCCATTCTCGCCACCGGCGTTGACAATTTCACAATCGACAACCTGGTCATCGACACTGACCGCGATGGCATCGACATTGATTGCTGCCGTAACGTACGCGTCTCCAGCTGCACAGTGAACTCGCCATGGGACGATGGGATATGCCCCAAGTCGAGCTACGCGCTGGGGTACGTTCGCTCCACCGACAACGTCACCATCGCCAACAACTACGTCACCGGCACCTATGAACTCGGGACGGTAATTGATGGCACCTGGAAGAAATTTACGGATGAGTGGCACCCTCGACAGGGGCGCATCAAGTGTGGAACAGAGTCGAACGGCGGCTTTCGAAACATCGCTATCACCGGTAACGTCATAGAAGGATCGAAGGGCATCGCCCTTGAGACTTCCGACGGGGCATTCCTCGAAGATGTCGCTATTACTGGAAACACGATGCGCGATATTTTTGATGCACCATTGTTTCTACGTCTGAATCGGCGCAACCGTGGTCCGAGCGACACGATGCGGACCGGAACCTTACGACGAGTCCTGATTTCCGATATCGTCAGCCACAACTCCAATTCCGTAACCTCTTCCATTTTCTCTGGGGTACCTGGCAATCTGATCGAAGACGTCAAACTGGCCAACTGTTTCTTTGGCCATCGCGGTCTACCCACTGTTGTTGATTCTCACCAGAAACCCATGCCGGACTGGCGCACGATTAAGGTACCGGAGCAGGAACAAGGTTATCCGGAGCTGGGAAGCTTTGGCCCGACGCCCTGCCATGGCTTTTTCATCCGTCATCTGAAGAATCTCGAAATGTCGCACGTTGAGATTGCACCTGTTAATGCCGATCCTCGCCCGGCTTTCTGGCTTGAGGATACTCAGCGCACAGATTTCTTCGCTGTTACGGCTCCGTCACAGCCGAACTTCGCGCTTCATCAGATTACCGACCTGCGCATTTTCTGGTCACGCGCTGCGAAGGACACGACGATTGCTACAGCCACAGATCAAACGCTATGAGCATTGCATGCGTTGAGGTTCACGAGTCGCGAAACTTTCTTCGGCAACAGTTCCCTGCTCCACCCCAACATCCGTCGAGCTTGGCAGACCACGAATCACGATCACATTTTTTCCGAGCCTGCTCCTCGCCAATCTACTTCCCAGTCCCGATCCTCAGGAAAGGTCGTACAAGTCGAGAGACTTTCCAACCTTAAGACGGCTTCAGGCTTTGACACTGCGAAGCCTACGGACGGCTGTAAGTCGTTCCGAACAACGTGTCGAAGCCAAGATGCGACTTGCCGTCAATTACCAGTTCTCATGTCCTGATCTTTTTCAAGCTTGGTCTCTGTTCCCTTCGTGGTTGCGTATGATGTGCGCCGTTTCGAGGAGCATGTGTCGAAGCTAAGTGTCTACTAGAGCGGATTAGGTTATGGTATATGGCTTGATTCTTTCCAGGGCCGTGATCTTAGCTGAGTCTTGAGGGATGGCTCGACCTTCTAGCGACGATCTTCGTCGGAAGCTGCTCGAGGCTCACGATCTTGGCAAGGGCACGCTGGCGGGACTGGCGGATCAGTTCGGTGTAAACCTGGCGTGGGCGTGGAAGATTGCCAGTGCTCGCAAGCGGACCGGTTTGGCCGAGCGCAAGCCGTACCAGGCCGGGCTTAAGGTGCGGGTTGATTTCGAGGCGGTTCGGCGTCTGCTGGAAGCCAGGCCCGATCTGTACCTCCGAGAGCTGCAGGCGGGGTTGAAGGTCACCACCGGCAATCAGGTGAGGACGCCGCATCTGTGGAAGATCGTCGGTGAGCTTGGCTTTAAGAAAAAAAGAAGTCGCTCTACGCCGCCGAGCGCGACACCGAAGCCAACCGCGAGCGCCGTCGGATCTTCTTAGAACAGCTGCGCCGGATCGCTCCGGAACGGCTGGTGTACCTTGATGAAAGCGGCGTTTCGACCCAAATGACAAGCGCTACGCCCGTGCGTTAAGAGGTCGGCGCGTTCCGGAAGCCACGCCCGAAAGCAAGTGGAAGATCCTCACCATCCTCGGCACCATGAGCGCGCGCGGCACGATCGCCACCATGACCGTCGAGGCCGCTACCGACGCCGAAATCCTCCTCGCGTACCTCGACCACGTGCTCTGCCCGCAGCTCGAGCCGGGCCAGGTCGTCATCATGGACAACCTCAGCGCGCACCAGGTCACCGGCGTCCGCGAGCGATCAAGGCTTGCGGGGCATCCGTGCTCTACCTGCCGCCCTACTCGCCTGACCTCAATCCTATCGAAAAAGCATGGAGCAGGCTCAAACAACAACTGCGCGCCGCAAGCAAGAACAGCCACAGCCCTCAATCAAGCCACAGCCGAACTCCTGCCCAACATACGGCCACAGGACGCAACCGAATGGTTCAGACTTCCACTGCACCCCCTACAGTGATAGCTAATCAGCTCTAAGCAATAGTTAGGTGGAATTGAGCTTAGCTGCATGATGCTGCGCCGATAAGCTCCGTCATGGTGTAAAAAGGCTGCGCATTCCCAATCGCGCGAGCGCGATTTGGAATGCGCAAACACAGGTGTCATGGCGCTTCGATTCGATCTTGATCGTCACGATCACCTTGCCGGAGCCATTCATGCCCGTGCTTGGCTGACCATGCGAGAGCAGTTTGGCTTGGCTCCGAACACGCTCGACGCATACGCTCGTGCCATCGATTCGTACCTTGCGTTTGTCGAACCCCGGAACAACGACTGAAGCAAGCACGCAGTCTGATGTTGCCGGCTGGATCAACGAATCGCGTGCAAGAGGGCTGGCCAATTCCACCCTGATCCAGAGAGTCACCGCCCTGCGGTTGTTCTTCGAGTATTTGGTGGAGGAGGGCCTCCGACCAGGGAATCCGGTTTCTCGTGGAGGCGCGTTCCGCTGTTGTGGGACTGCCGTCTTTCGCACGGCCGGTCCTATCAGACGGATGCACAAGCTGCCATGGATTCCAAGCGACGAAGAGTGGGAACGGCTTCTTCGGGCTACTGCGAAGGACTCCATCCAGGATCGCGCCATGCTGGCTCTTGCTTACGACGGCGCCCTCCGCCGTGAGGAACTGTGTTCGATCGTGGTCAGTGACTTCGTTTTTGCGCGGAGGCTGCTGATGATTCGGGCGGAGACAACGAAGAATCGCTGTGGCAAAGCCGTGCCCTATTCGCTTGCTACTTCGGCCCTGCTGGGCCGATACCTCAATCGGCGTCGGACCATGCGGTGCGAGCCCGACGCCCTATTCCTCTCGGAGTCGCCAAGAAACCGCATGATGCCGATCACCTCCTATACCTGGATCAAGGTGGTCGAGCGCATGGCCCTGCGCAGTGAAATCCCGCGTCTGACGACGCACACGATGCGACACCTGCGCCTGACGGATCTGGCCCGCGCGGGCCTCGATATGCACCATATCGCGACGCTCGCCGGTCATCGTGTGCTGCAGTCCACGCTGATCTACATCCACCTGAGCGCGCGCGATCTTACTGAGGCTCTCACCAGAACCATGGGCAACCTGAATGCGCCTCGTTATCCATCCCTTGGACCGGAGGAGTAATGCCTGAGCTTGCCATGAATACGTTGCCTTCCAGGCGGTTGGATTTCAGCCGTTATGACAGAACCCCTGGGTTTACTGAAAGAGAGCAGCTGCGGATCGCAGCTGTAGCCGAAGGAGAATCGCTCCATCTTCGTCTTGACGACCGGCTTGCTCGTCTTCTTGATCCGCTCAAGGCCTGCCTCCGTCCTACGGAAGCGCAACCGTTCCAGCACTCTCTCCTGCGTCATCTTCTAACGGAGACGCACGCGAGCCAAACCGTGTTCTGGGCCTGGCGTGAGGAGGCATGGACGAGTGTTTACCATCGCTGCAAAGAGGCTCGCACCGCAGCCAACACGTTACAGCATGTTCTCGCCATGGCGGCTCTGCTATGTGGTGTCGATCTGCCTAAGCTGCGCAATCAGGAGCGGCGCATCCTTCGTCGCCGTTCTCCGGCGATTAAGGTCTTCGGGCGCGAGGAGGTGGACCAGTCGATCGGAAAGGTTGAGACCGAGTTGAAGCGTTTGGGCTATACCGGATACTTCCACCTGGAAGTCCGCAATGCTCTGTGCGAGCTGTTCTGGTTCATGGAACTGCTGACGTTGCGACACTTACGGCTCAGTCGCTTCAAGGGCTGCGATGCCAGGAATGCGCTTACAGTCTGAATCAAGCCACTTTCATGCTGTCTCATGCGTTCGTCGCTCTGGGAATCATGCAATCTTCATTGCGTCCGTATGCCGCGCCGCAAGGTGTAAACCGGCAAGTGGAACATTGCGGGATCAGCCCGGAATGGCTGTCGTGGTGCAATCGCTTGTATGAACCTCAACACTGCGGCCAAGCACAAGACAAAGCACCAGGTCGAGGCTGCTGGTGGTGGGTCGCTGGTTGAAGATCGTGCATCCCGAGGTGTCCCGGCCCGACCAGTGGACGCGCCAGCTTGCTGCGGAACACGTGGCCGCCTCAGGACAGTTCCGAGTCGGGCAGCTCGTCGACGACAAGCGGACAAGCTACCCGGATCAGCTACTGAGCGTCGCTTCCGGCTTGGGCATATCAGCGCCCTGCGTTGCTTCTTTACCGATCTATTGCTCTGGGAGCTTGTCCCTTACCGCTTTGATCCCAAGCAGACCTTCCGCTACCCACGATCTCTCGCGCTTCTTCGTTCTCCCAACCCGCGCATCATCGCCGAGGATGTCTGGGCAAAGCTGCTATGGGCTGGGTTGAATCTGGAGACATCCGATCTGCCGCTCAGTAAGAACGCCCTCGGCCAGGCAGCGGTTCCGCGTTATCCCGTGGCCATGATGCGTGCTCTGGCCCTTGTGTGGCTGTTCGCCGGCTTGAGAAAGGATTAGATCGGCCGCCTGCGTCTCGGGTGCGTTCGCCGGCAAACATCGCGAAATGAAAAGCTCGCAAGGGAGGGTGCCGCCGTCTGTCTGCTGGATGTCCCGGCAAACAAGACCAGCGGCAGCTAGACAAAACCGGTTCATGGTTCGGTACCCGAGGCGATCGAAGCTTGGCAGGAACTCCGTCCTGCGATGCAAGCAATCACCGATGAAAGACGGGAGAGGTCTTCCAGGTCCTCTTCGGCTATCGTGGACGATCCATGGGAAGTTGCATCCTGAATCACTCCGTCGTCCCGATGTTGTGCCGGAAGGCAGGTGTGCCGGACGCTGACGTTCGTGGTCCGATCACCAGTCACCGCGCTCGGTCGACCATCGCGACGCAGTTGTACAACGCAGAAGAACCTATGTCGCTGCTGGCTCTGAAAGAATGGCTTGGCACCGCTGCCTCGTCTCGACGCAGTGATATGCCACGGTCTCGCCCGAGAAACTCACACAGGCTTACGTTGATGCGCGCTACTTCGAGCGTAACGTCGCGGTTGCCCAAGTGTTGCTCGACCGGGCGGCGATCGAAAGCGGAGCAGCTGGAAGAGGTGAAGCGTATGAGTTCGTCCACCTTGGACATGGCTACTGTGCCAATCCTACTGGGCTCAGTGTCAGCATCGTATGGCCTGCTAGCGCTGCGACTTCTACGTGCCGGGGAACTCGACGCGCGCCCAGGCGCTAGAAGCCAATACGCACAACCGGCTTCTTCAGCGTGCTCCATACCTGGAACCAGCGCCTGCAGCACCATCCTCATGTTCACTGCGTCATCGCGGCTGGCGACCTCGCACCGGATCACGCCAGCTGGATCAGCTCGCGCCGTAGCTTCTTCCTGCCGGTGAAGGTGCTCGGACGTGTCTTTCCGCGGCAAGTTCATCGCCGGCCTAAAGGCTGCGTTCCGCGAAGGCAAGCTGGAGTTCCACGGCCACCTCGCATCGCTCTCTGAGCCACGCCGCTTCGCCGCGTGGCTCAGAACGCTATTCCGTCACGACTGGGTCGTCTACTCCAAGCGTCCTTTCGGCGGACCCGAGCACGCGCTCCGCTATCTCGGCGTATACACCCATCGCGTTGACCCGCCCCGTAGATCTAAGCCAAAGTTGATTGGAGATTTCGGCTTGCGTGGTTCGGTTCGGCCCGTATTCACGGGCGGTTTGTGCATACTGTAGCTCAAGTGAGGACCTCAAGCAATGGATTGGAGATCATCCCGCTTCTTTCCTGCATAGCAGCCGCCGTGCGAAGGGAAAGTGGGAAACGCGAAGCGTTTTCCAAGGCGGTTTCATCGCCGTCTTTTCCTCCGCTTGCCAGGGCTGCAAACTCGGCCGGCGTTCGATCGGCAAGGGCCGAGTGTGGACGGTGATAGTTGTAGTCGCGCCGCCAGAGATGCAGCTTGCGGCGAGCGTCGGTAAAGGTAAAGAACACTTCCACGTTCAGGCATTCGTCTCGCAGCTTGCCATTGAAGCTCTCGATATAGCCGTTCTCGACCGGCTTGCCCGGCCGGATGAAGTCCAGGTGCACGCCGTTCCGGTAGGCCCAGAGATCCAGCGCCTTGGAAGTAAACTCCGTGCCGTTGTCCACCGTGATCGACTGCGGAGCGCCGCGCAACGCGATGACCTTATCGAGCGCCACAGCCACCTTCTCGCCGCTCAACGTGCCATCCGCATGCAGGCACAGGTGACCCGCCCCGTAGATCTAAGCCAAAGTTGATTGGAGATTTCGGCTTGCGTGGTTCGGTTCGGCCCGTATTCACGGGCGGTTTGTGCATACTGTAGCTCAAGTGAGGACCTCAAGCAATGGATTGGAGATCATCCCGCTTCTTTCCTGCATAGCAGCCGCCGTGCGAAGGGAAAGTGGGAAACGCGAAGCGTTTTCCAAGGCGGTTTCATCGCCGTCTTTTCCTCCGCTTGCCAGGGCTGCAAACTCGGCCGGCGTTCGATCGGCAAGGGCCGAGTGTGGACGGTGATAGTTGTAGTCGCGCCGCCAGAGATGCAGCTTGCGGCGAGCGTCGGTAAAGGTAAAGAACACTTCCACGTTCAGGCATTCGTCTCGCAGCTTGCCATTGAAGCTCTCGATATAGCCGTTCTCGACCGGCTTGCCCGGCCGGATGAAGTCCAGGTGCACGCCGTTCCGGTAGGCCCAGAGATCCAGCGCCTTGGAAGTAAACTCCGTGCCGTTGTCCACCGTGATCGACTGCGGAGCGCCGCGCAACGCGATGACCTTATCGAGCGCCACAGCCACCTTCTCGCCGCTCAACGTGCCATCCGCATGCAGGCACAGGCACTCGCGGGTGAACTGGTCAACCACCGTCAGCACCCGCATCCAGCGACCATCGGCCAGCCGCTGCGCGACGAAATCCATGCTCCACTTCTGGTTCGGCCTCGTCGCCTGCCCCAACGGCACGCGCTGCCGCTGTGCCCGCTCCTTCCGTTTCCGTGTCCGCACCGCCAAGCCCTCCTCAAGATAAAGCCGGTAGATCCGCTTCGCGTTCACCTCCCAGCCCTCGCGCTTGAGCAGCACCGTCAGACGCCGGTAGCCGTAGCGCACCCGGCTGCCCGCCAGCTCTCGCAAACGCACACGCAAGGCCTCCTGCGGATCGCGGTGGTGCAGATAGCGCAACGTCATCCGCTCGACCGGAATCAGCCCCGCCACCCGCCGCTGGCTCAACCGGTGCACCTGCTGCACCCACTCCGCCAGCTCGCGACGCGCACGAGGCCTTACAGTTTTTTTGCGACAATCTCCTGCAGAATATGCCGGTCCAGGCTCAGGTCCGCCACCAGACGCTTCAGCTTGGCGTTCTCCTCGCGCAACTGGCGAAGCTCCCGAAGCTCGTTCAGCCCCAGCCCGGCATACTTCTTCTTCCAAAGGTAAAACGTCTGCTGGCTGATCCCATGCTTGCGGCAGATCTCCACCACCGTGTCCCCAGACTCCGCCTCCCGCAACACCCGCAGAATCTCCTCTTCGCTATGACCCTTCTTGCCCATACCAGTCTCCTCGTACTTCCAGAGAACCATCGCCAGCGAAAATCCTCAACTTCCATTTGGCTTAGTTTTTGGGTTTTGGGTCAGTCAATGGGTCACTCGCGAGCGTGGCTTCGAGCCAGAGACGCATGCTGTCGAGCAGCGGCCTTGCCCTAGCTTGTCGGATGTCTCTTCGATAGCACTGGCCGCCTGCAACACCAGCTTTCCGACCTGGCGCAGCACCTTTTCACTTTCGCTCCGAAAAGCCCTTGAGTGTGAACACTGGGCAAAACACTCAAACACCTGTCCAGCGGTTCCGAGGGCTGCTCTTCATCCGATTGCTTCGAGCAACACATGGGAGATCCGTCATAACCACTCTCATGCCGGCTATCCTCTCACCGCGTTTCCCTCTTTGAACTTAGGCATCGTAACAAGGCTTGATCGAATATGCCCTTCGGATTTTGTATAGTCGTTTTGGATTAACTTGTGATCGCCGCAAAAGTCCCCAACTTGCTCAGTGCGGTTGAATGCCGATCCGTAATTTCCGCTCAATTCATTCGAGTAGCTACCGAGTAGTGATCACCAAGTCCATACCGGCCTCCAGATCGCTGTGGTTGACAAAGTAGCCGTTTATCGTTCGACCGCCATAGGTGATGCTGGTTATGTGTTCGCCCGAATTCTTCTTAAGGATAGTCATCGTCCTGCCTTGATTCAACTTGAACAGGGTTTTCTGAAAGAGCGGGACCGAGACGATGTATCTTGGGTCAGCGGGCGAATAGGGGTAAAGACCGATCGCGTTGAACACGTACCATGAAGACATCTCTCCGGCATCGTCCATTCCCGATAGCGCCAGGCCGTCCTGCCCCATACCGTAAAACCTACTCATGATCGTGTTCAGGATGGCTTGAGACTTCTCCTGTCTGCCGACAAAGTAGTAGAGATAAGCGAAGCCATGATCTGGTTGGTTCCCCTGGCAATATTGGCCGATAAAGGAGTTGATATTTTCAGCGATGTAGTCGGGGTTCCAGGGGATCGTAAAGAGAGAATCGAGATGTTGTTCAAAATCCGCCTTGCTCTTGTAGAGCCCGATCAGGCCATCGGTGTCGTGCGGCGCGAAGAACGACGATTGCCACGCGTTCGCTTCACGGTACATATACTCGTAATAGGGATACTGCGGATTAAAAGTCTTCACCCAGTCTCCATTATCCAGGCGTCCACGCATCAACTCGGTCGACGGGTCGAACATATTCTTGTAGTTTCGCGAGCGTTTGGTCAACATCTCATAGTTGGGCTGGTCTCCCAACTCCTTTGCCAGCAACGCAACGGAATAATCGTCGTAGGAATATTCCAGAGTCTTGGTGACGCCGGCCTTGCCCTTCGTCTCCACCACAGGATGCGCAACATCCGGATCGGAGATGAATCCCTTGTCCATATACTCACGAATGAAGGGGCGCGTCCCTCCTTCTATCGTGGCATTACGCAATAGCAAGTTGTAAGCACTCTTCACGTCAAAGCCTTTCAATCCACGCAGATACGAACCTGCGATAAATGCCGAGGCATGATCTCCGTGAAAGAACGTCGGAATGAAGCCGGTCTTCTCGCCGCGGTCGATCAGCGATCGGATTACGTCGACGGTCACTTCCGGTGAAATCATTCCCAGCAGGACCAACTTGTTCCGGTAATCGTCCCAGAGAGAGGGCAAGGTGTAATACTCGTAATCAGCCCTGACGATCGCTCCCTTTACATCCGGGTACTCGCCGTTGACGTCACTTCTCAGAGCCGGCCATAGAAAAGAACGGTAAAAGCAGGAGTAAAAGAGTTCTTTTTGCCGCTCCGTTCCTCCTGAAACTTGAATTTTGGAGAGCAAGTTTTCCCAAGTTGCGGAGGCGTTTGCCTTCACCGTTTCAAAGCTCCTATTCCCGATTTCCTTCTCAAGATTCTCTTTGGCGTTTTCCGTACTGACGAAGGAAAGTCCGAGCTTGATTTCCACGGGCTTGCTGCCATCGACAAAATCTACCACCGGCAGGTCGGCCTTGTCCCCCTTCAGCATTTCGATGCGCTTGATTTTGTAGCTGGAAACCGCGTAGAAAAAAACCTTCTCGCTGGCCACTTGGAAACCCTTGAAGGAATTATCCCCATCCTGCTCAAACTTCCAATCCTTGATTCGCTCGTTTGAAACGGCGAGGTTCACGATCAGCTTCTTGGGCTGGCCACTGTCCTTGTAGGTATAACGGTGGTATGCAGCCCTCAAGGTTGCAGTCAGCTCGGCGTTGATGCCATACCGCTCCAGATACACCTGATAGTAGCCAGGATGGGCAGACTCGTTTCTATGATTAAACTTCGAGCCAAAATCGGCAGGGTTTACATCACCGCTGACCGGGAGTATGGGGATGTTGCAAAGATTCCAATGGCCTTTGTTGGTATGCGCGAATGCGTAGATTTGCGGATTTTCGTACTCGTACCCTGCACCACTGCCGAACTTCGTAATGGGGCTCAGTTGCACCATGGCGTTCGGCACAGAGGCACCCGGAAAGACCAGGCCGGCCCATACCCGCCAGGGCGGCTTGAATCCGATGTCCGCCGTATTGGTCAACGGAGCGGTCCCTAGAAAGGGGTTGACGTAATCCACGGGCCGCTTTTGCGCCTGCGAACGCAGGGCACTGCAGGTCAGGACAAGGAACAAAGTAGCGGAAATCTTTCTCATCGAGTTACGTCTCCCATGGAACTCAAGTTCAGGGGTGCACGGCATGCTTGTCACTATTCTCAACGCGGCAGCTATCGTGCCGGTAAGTTTCCAAAGTATAAGCTGATGTGGCCCGTATACTCCCCCTTGGCTATCGCCTCCTGTCCCATGGGACCCATAGATTGCGGTCCGCCGAACTTGTTGCCTATAGCTGGGATGGCGTTGAGGAAGGAAATTCCAGCGGCGGGGAACGGCACGGCGACTCGTCCCAAGAGATTTGGAGGCGGAGTCTTAGGAGTGAACACCTGTACGTAGATCGGATCGTCAGGATCTTGACGCAACATCGCGGTAATTGGTCCTTCCGACGTGTTCAGTTGCAGCCAGCGGACTCCTGAGTAAAACCCTTTGAAGATGGGGTAGTCAAAGTGCTCCCCCGGCTTGAGGTCGTCAGGATCTCCGACCATAGTGTCGTTGTAGCGGCTGCTCCATATATCGAGAGTGCCGCCAGCGAGGCGGTCTTTGTAGACCGGTGCCGGACCATCACCGAGGAATCGCATGCCTTTGACGTTAACTTCGGGATAGTCGAATCCGACGCCGAAATATTCCTTCGCTCCGCTCATGTCGTACTTATAATCAATTATGACCCAGCCGTTAGGCTTCACGCGGTAGGTGAGCGTCTTCATCGGACCGTCAAAGACTGCGGAAATGACGAGATCGTCACCTTCGCTCCGGTGAGCGATCGATGTCAGATGCGATGCTGGAGCCATGGCAGGCGGGGAAGGCGCAGGAGGCTGTGGTGTTTGCCTCCCTGGAGGAGCAAGCCGCGGCTCCATAGCCACGACGCGAGGTCCATTCGCCATTGAAAAAGATCTGCCCTGCCGCGAGGCAGAGACGAGCAGGCCGCTGATCTTGCTGATCTGAAGCGACAGATCGCCCGCCGTTGCGGTGATCGTGTCGCCCGATTCAGAGGCAATTGGGTTCGCGCCGGTCCCAGACTGACTGACCTGATCCAACCGACTCTGCAGGTCGCCGATAGGCCACGTATAGGTCTGAATAACACGCCCCGTTGGGTCCTTGATGATCAGTCGAGTAGCGTCGGCTGTCAGCTTGCCGCTGCGCACAGAGTCAGCAGCAGGAGGTCCCCAACCCTCCCAACTTGCCGTCAGTCTAGGCATCAGTGAGCGTCCGTGGTCGGTACGCGACGTCAACACCGTAGAACCGAGCTCCGCCTCGCCGGGCTTGCCAAAAGCGATCATCTGCCATTCGTAGGTGCATTGATTCGCGTCAAGAAAACCGTACCGATTGGATACAGTGTAGGAATGTGAGCCGCCATCAGGCGGCGTCACAACGATCGGCGACCAAAGCCGTCTGACGGTGTAAAAGCTTGCTTCCCGTTCGCGGTATGGGCCCACGACCCCATCCGGGGCGAAGTTGCCCTGAGAATCGAGAATGCCACCCTTGTCAGTGCGCTTCACATCCTCGTCCAGAAACGCCCAAATGAAGCCGCCCCCTCCGGCCTTGCTCTTCAGAATTGCGTCCCAGTAGTCTTGCAATCCAGCTCCCACCCCGCCATCGTAGAGGCCATGCAGCATCTCGGTCGGCATGAGCACAGGATCATCTGCTAGCTTCTTCCGCAAAGTATCATAGGTGGGGTAATGATTGGTGTCTGCGATCCCTGCGGGATAGGCTGCCCACGGGTGCAGTACCGTACGCTTTTGCGGATCGTACTTGGCATATTCGCCATCAAGGGAGAGGTTAAATCCACCTTCGTTGCCGTTATCCCAGAACAGGATTGACGGATGATTCACATCGTGCTCCACCATCTCCCTGACCAGCTTCTTACCGATATCGGTGTCGTATTTGGCCTGCCAGCCGGTAAGTTCATCTAATACGTAAAGACCTAGTTCGTCACAGGCATCGAGGAAATGACGATCCGGAGGATAATGGCTGGAACGTACCGCGTTGGCATTCATCTCCTTCATCAAATTGACGTCATCTCTCGAAAGTTGTGTCGACAATGTGCGGCCGGAATCCGGCCAGAACGAGTGGCGAGCGAAGCCCTTGAGGAAGACGCGATGACCGTTCACAAACATGCCTTGTCCCGGCCGAACCTCAATGGTACGAAATCCAAATCTCTGACGGACTGTATGAACGGCCACATTGCCTATGTTGAGGCGCACTTCCAGCAGGTATAGATTCGGCGTTTCGGCGGTCCAGAGTCGCGGGTTCACGATCTTACCGGCCATATGCGCCACGTCGAGCGAAACTTTCTGCACGGTAAGTGGGTCGCCCACTGATTTACCGTTCAAGTCGAGTACCCGCATGTGAAGGGTTGCAGAGTGGTCCGTCGACGCTGCTTTGCGCAGGTCCGCAAGCGTAACGTCCACATCGAGCGAACCCTTGGCGGTTGCATTGATGGCGAGGTGATCAACAAACGTTTTGGGCACGGCTTCCAGATAAACAGGCCTGAAGATTCCGCCGTAGTTCCAGAAATCCCCTCTCCTTTCTGCGTGGTTGACGGACTGATTGGCAGATTCATCGTCGACATCCACCTGGATTTCATTCTCCTGACCGGCTGGCTTCAGTAAAGTTGTGATGTCGTATTTGAACGCGTAGTAGCCGCCTTGATGTATAGGTCCAGCCGATTGCCCGTTGATGGTCACCCGGGTGTCGGTCATAACGCCCTCGAATTTGACGAAGACGGCCTTCTCGCGCCAGTTCGCAGGTGTCGTGAAGGCTCGCTTGTAGGTACAGTGGACGCGAGGCCAGCCGCCCGCGGGAGTGAGTCGGCCATAGGTATATATGCCAAAACCCTGCAGTTCCCAATTGGACGGAACACCGATCTTTGCCCATTTACTGGCGTTCTGGCCGTTATCGCACATGATTTGCCATTGGATCGGATCGTCCTTGCCCAAGCCGGAAAGATATTGGGTTTCAGTTTCCGCAGCTTTTGCCACCGAAGCGAGAACCATGATCAACAATGCAACATAGCGAGCGAACAACCGCATCAGTTCCTCCATAAGTTGAAACGACATTACAAGTATTGAACGGAACGTCATTGGACGTTATAAGGCCAGCCGGCCCAGACTTAGTGCGAAGGTATGGCCGGCTGGCTTCATCTCTGGGTGTCGCCTGTCGTTACCAAATGAGCTTGCCGGAGATCTGCAAGTCTCGCGGCGGACCGCCCGGGCCGTTAGGGCCCTTGCCGAAGGTGCCGAAGTCGATGCTGGTCGGATCATTACTAAAGCTATTGTTCCAGTTGGGATGATTGAGTAGGTTGAACGCATCCAGACGTGTCTGCAAGGTCAGCTTCTCGTTCCACGCGAACCTCTTGGAAAGGCTTGCGTCAAAGTCGTGATAAGCGGCCACGCGAACTCCCGTGAACTCAAAGTTGTGTGCGACTGCGTAGCCGTTCGGTGTTCGCACCGCTACAGGGCTGGTGCAACCAGCTGCCGCATACGCGGGACCATAGACAAGGGTTCCGAGATTGGTATCCTTATAAGCAACACAGGGAGTCACTCCACGCAGGCGCTTATAAGAGTGTTGCCCGTCCGCAGGAAGATCATGTGCGTGGACTACCAGAGCGGCAGTGTCGATCGGGCTCCCAGGGCCGTTCGGCCCTTCCCAGTTTGTACCAAGGCTCCAGGGCTTCCCGGAGGTGTAGACGTATAGCGGACTGATCTCCCAGCCGCCGAGAACTGCGTCTACTAGACGATTAGTATTCCCCAGTAGCGCTTTACCGCGTCCCACCGGGACATAGTAGACCGCCGAGAAGGTCACCACGTTAGGGGTGTCATTGGCCGATAGATTTCGTCCGAAGACACCATTGACGATGTCGACGACCGACCCCGCTTTTAGAGTCTTGGACCATGTGTAGGCGGCATGGACAATAAGGTTCTTGGATGCTGTGTGCGACGCGACGACTTGTAACGAGTTATACCAGGTATGGACGATGTTCGAGTAATCCTGGGTGACGCTGGTGAATTGCGGATGAGGCCGCGTTAGTGCTCCTGTAGAAAGCGTTCCGCTGGTGAAGTAACCGGACCCTGCAAAGGCGGGGACGCCTTGGAACGGGTTGACGACTTGGGAGGGACTGCAAGGGGGAGGCCCATACCCAGCGGCTTGCGCGACTGGGCAGGGTGCGGTACTTGAGGAATCACAATTCTGCCGTACATTCGGGTAGGGCACGCGTTCGATGTCGCATCGCGCATTCCACGACGAGGCGACATGGTTCATATCGAGGCTGTCAACCAAGTTATAGCCCTTGGTTCCAGAGTAGCTGATGTCAAGCACGTCACGCTTGGTGAGCAGCTGCTGGAGCGAGACACTGTATTCCCAAATAGAAGGAATCTGATAGTGCGGGTTCTCAAAGTTTACTGTGCTGCCCGGAGTTGTGGCGAGTCCGAGGCTAGCGCCCGTCGGCTTCACATAGGCCGGGAAAGGATCGCTAAGGTGACCGTAGGGATAGGTGTTGTTTGTGAAAACTCCCGACTGCGCGTCCGACACCGTACTTGTGTAGCCTGTCGCCGAAGAGCTAAAGCCGTTACTTGAGTCGTTCCCTTCATTGTTAATGAACATCTCTCCGAAGCCGGCACGCAGGGACGTTCTGTTGCTGAAAGCATAGGCAGCTCCGAAGCGTGGTTGAATATTCAGCAAATTGGTCGCGTAGGAACCTCTAGGCGCTCCGTTCACGCCGGCGAATTGAATGCCCCCCGTCAGCGGTGCCACCCCGAGCGCCGCAAGCGCAGGAACCTGGATGGGACTGGGGTCGGTTAGATCGAATGCATAGTTGAGCTTGTTGTGACGCTCCGTGCGCGCTTGGAGAATGTCGTAGCGAACACCGAAATTCAGCGTGAGCTTGGGCGTAAGCTTCCAGTCGTCCTGGGCCCAGAATGCGAAGTAATGCTGTGAGTAGAGGGGGTCAATAGAGTACTTGATACCGGCTCCATTAGGATCACCGAGCAGCAGAGCCGCGACTCCGCTTCCGGAGGTGAAATTTTGGGCATCTCCGATGGAAGCGTAATGCTGCGTGAACATGTTGGTGAATGAAAAGGAATTATTGCTGGAGCCGTTGCCGGGGTTTGCGTACTGCAACAGCCGCATATCATATCCTGCACGGAGGGTATGCCGACCGCGAACTAAGGTAACGCTGGGCTGATACGCAAGGTTATGCGAAATGTTGTAATTCTTTGGCGTGCCGCCGAGACCGATCAGACCAAATGGGTTGTTGACCGATATATTCGGAAACAAGTTGGTGTAGAACGCATTCTGAGTGTAGTGCTGAGAAAGATTTAATGTCGACAGAACGTCTGGGGTCAGGCTTCCGTAGTGAGTGCCTTGCAACTCGCTCAACACTATTACTTTGTTGTCCAGAATTAGACTGGGGGAGAAAGTGTGAATTTCGTCGAGCGCAAAGTTGTTATCTTTGGGCTGAATCGTAAATAGCTGGCTATTCGCCGGATCGCTGGCCGGAACGCCAGTATTCAGGTTGTTACTGAAACGCTCAAAATACTCCCAGCGAATCGTGCCTCGATCCCTCGGTCCGAAGTTATGGTCGATCTTAACCAACCCATTACGGGTGATGTCGTACTCGACCGGTAAAAAGTAGAAGTTATTTTGATACGGAGAGTATCCCGGCCCCGGGTTGTAGTTTGGCTTGATCTGACTATAGAGCTGCGCCATTGCCGCACCCGTTGGGTCGATCCGACTCTGGGGGATGATGTTGCCCGGGAACGCTTTGTGGGCCAATTTCGTTTGTCCATCGAGCGGATCAACGACCGAGGTTACGGGTGATTGAGGGTCGTAGATGACCAATGGCTGAAGACACTGAGTGACTCCGGCTCCGCAAAGGTTAACCTTAGCGTTGCTGGGAACCGTGTATAAGAACTGCGCGGTGCTGAAGTCACCAGTGAGCCACGCCGGATTGGGAATTGAGCTGATGCTGGCACCGGTACCAGGCAGCGTCTCGTATGCCTGCTCCCATTGAATCAGGAAGAAGGTTTTATTTTTCCCGTTGTAAAGATGTGGTATGTACAGCGGGCCATCAGCTTCCAACCCGAACTGGTCACGCTTATGTCGGGAAGGAATTTGTCCCGCGATCCCATGACTTACGTTGTAATCGTACTGATAGCTTTGGGCATCCATGAACGGGCGCCGAATGTAGTCGTAGATGTCGCCGTGAAGGCTGTTAGTCCCCGACTTCAACGAAATATCGATTGCTGCACCTCCCGCGCGACCGTACGAAGCGTCGTAGGGGTTGAGAACCACTTTGAACTCAGCGACTGCGTCCGGGGGAGGAGGATAGCCGAGATACCCATTCGAGTTGTCGTTGGTGGCACCGTCGAGATTCTCCTGTACAGGCGCGCTATTTACAGCTCCGCCGTTAGCATAGAGATCACCCGCTACATTGTCTTCGGGCCGAGTACTCGATGGACTGTGATTATTCAGGGTGCCAGGACTTAACTGAAACAATTCAAGAATGTTGCGTCCGTCGGTGGGTAACTCCTGCACACGTTCCGCGTCGATGATTTCCCCGCGGTCAGCTTTGGAAAGTTCAATCTGCGCACCGGAATCCGAAACCGTGACGGTCTCATTCACGCTACCTACGGTGAGGACAAAATCAATTTTCGCCGTTTTATCCGTGTCCAGTTGGATATGTGTAAAGCTCAAGGTTTTGAAGCCAGGCTTATCGGCTGTTACTGTATACAAGCCCGTCTTCAAATAGGGAACGGTATAGTCGCCGGCCTTGGTGGTCTTAGCGATCAAATCCTCTCCAGTACCTTCGTTGTGCACCGTTACGACCGCTCCGGTAATAACGGCGTGCGAGGAGTCCGTTACGTTTCCCACGAACTGCTGAATGGTCTGCGCCCGAGCCGGTCGGTCCACGAGGACAGAGCAAAACAGCAACAGGTAGAATGCATACCGCAAAAGATCACGCATCAGCAGACGGTTGGTTTCCCTTGAAAAGGCGACGGACTCCATTCGCATGGCTTCTCTCTCCATCCTTGTTGTTGCCTGACTTCTGGTACGGATACTTGCACCTGACGATTACTTAAGAGCCAGAACGTACATTGAGCCTCGTGAACAGCGAGGCCTCGCAGATGCTGTTTGGCATGAGCGACAACGCTGTCATGGGTGGTCGCTGAAAAGATATACGCCGTTTGCGAGGTGATTGTCAACCGACATAATCTCGGTGACCTTTCTTATTGAGATGGCGACCGGGCGAACGCCGAAGTGCCTCTCTCTGTACGAAGAGTCGGTTGGCGCTGACCCTCAAAGGTGGCAATGGGTGACCGCCACTCCTTAGAGCTGGTTAGCTGAAGGTATATAGCTCGAGATTTTTGCAGGGTTGTGGTTCAGCTGAAGATTGAAGGATGGCTCGACTTGTAGCAATGCTTCCACAGATGCGGCGTGCTCACCTGGATGCCGGTCTTAGCCTTAGTTCCGCCTGCAGTTCGCGCAGATACAGGCTGGGCTTGGTTTCCGAGGCACGCCGGATTGCTTCGCGATTGACCCGCACCTTCGGCCCGGCCTGACAGGGCATGCGTTCAGCCGAGCTAATCCGCTTCGGCTTTCTCAAAATCAGCAGCTTGAGAGGGAGGTTCTCGTCTTCATCTGCTTCAGCCCCTGCGCATCGTTTACATCCATGCCGCTATATTTCCGCTTCCGCCAGCAGAATGTCGTCTCGCTGATTCCACGCTCGCAACATTCATCCGCCATTGTGCTGCTTCAACATGCCCATCAGTTACCTTTCAATGAATCGATTCTTCATTACTGACAGCTCCCTCGTTAGCTTACCGACAACAACAGTACAACTGCTCGAGCTTTTGGAGCAGGTCAGACGGGAATTTGAAACGGGTTTCGATATCCCCTCAGCGGGCATATTGGATAGAATTGCGGGATAAGGCCAACAGGAAGGTTGCGCTACCGCCGCGCGTTGCATCCGCACGACTCACGGAGTAGCAAGGTTGTCGGCAAGACCACCGCACGGGCTTCTCCCGATCCGCCTTTGAGGCGCTCAAAGAGCAATGAGGCGGCTTCTCGACCCAGCATCTCCGAAGGTTGCTGAACCACAGACAGACTTGGGGTCAGCATATCGGCCAGATCGAAATCGTCGAAGGACAGCATTGGAATGTCGCGCCCTGCTGTTTTGCCCAGTTCACGTAAACCGCGCAGGCTGAGGATTGTACAAACCCAGTTCAGCGTAAAGATCGCGTCGGCCTTCTGGAGACCAAATACCTGGTCCTCAAGCCACGCAGCTGTGAGCATACTTTCGTGCTCCACCAGACATACTCTGGATTCAAGAAAAGCGGCCTTCATTCCGACCCGGTAACCGGCCACTCGTTCCCTGCACGTATACAGGTGAGGCCTGGCGCCGATCGCTACAATTCTGCGCAACCCATGACCAATCAAGTGTGCAGTAGCATCCCGCGCACTGCGACGATTGGTCACGGTTACCGAATCAAGTTCCGCATTCCGGAGTCGCTGGTCGAAGGTCACAGCATGAACACCGTTGGGTATCACGTCGGTGAAAGAATCTGTTCGACTGTCAGCCGGCGCGACGATCAATCCGTCGATTTGTCTACCTACCAAGCTCACGATCTCAGAGCGTTCCACCTCGACGTCCCCGCCTGAACTGGCAAGAATGACCACGTAACCGTTTGCCCGCGCCACTTCTTGAACGGCATGAACAGCGTTGGCGATAAACGGATCCGACAAGTTTGGTACGATCATTCCGATTGCCGCGGACCTTTGCGCTTTGAGTCCCCGAGCCAACTCATTCGGCCGATACCCCAGACCTTCCATTGCGACTCGGACCCTTAGTACCTTGTCTTCGCTCACCCGTTCGTTGTTCAGAACACGAGACGCTGTCTTCAAAGACACGTCGGCCAGACGAGCGACGTCGAGTAGCGTAGGTGCCTGACTTTTCCCGATGGCCATATCTCAGCAAATCTAGTCGCAAAGCTTCGTGAAGTCCATCCTCTTGTGTGGCAGCAAACGATCCTAACTCAGTTTCCTTGGTCTCCGATATCATGCGTAATCACTGCGATTGACAAAACCATCAAGCGCGAATACACGGATCGCGACGGGTGATGCATGCTGTGCACTTGGAAAAATCTGCATTGGAATGCAATGCGTCGTCGATCGGAGCTTTGCGCTTGTGTAGGGCTTTGTGAGATTGGCTATTTTGGAGGGTGTAGCGAAACCCTAAGATGTGGCTCCTGAGGTAGGACTCGAACCTACAACCCTTCGGTTAACAGCCGAATGCTCTGCCATTGAGCTACTCAGGAATGCGTGTTGACGCTTGTTTCCACCAGCGCCTGTCCCTTTATAGCAAAAGCGGGCTCCGGGGTCAAAGCCGGTAAACGCATTTATGGGTACAGGAGCACGGCGATGTTGTAGCTGGTGAACGGCCCACTTCCGGCTTTGATGCATGCGCCCACGGCCGCTTCGTGGTACTTGCCTGTGCTCAGGCGTTCGGTGAGTTGGTCCGGTATCCGATCCAGCGAGGACGCTGTGTAGCGCATAACAAACCAGGGCTGCCGGGAGCCCACATAGCCGGTCTGCATTGTGCAGGTCTGGCGGGCATCAGCGGATTCGGGGAGAATGATGAGCCCGGAGCGGGCTAGCAGCGAAGCGACCGCAGCCTCCTGCTCTCTATCGCTTAGGTGCTGAATGGAGCGGGCGAAGTCTTCTACCGCGTACAACTGGCCGTTCTGCAGAACGACGGCGATGCCAATCGAGTCGACTGCGGGATCGAGCAGATTTGCGCGATGCCCAGCGGACCGCATCCACAGATCGTGGATGATGACCGAGGTCGGGGCTTGGGCGACATTTTCTGTGATCAGGCTGAAGCGGACGCCGGCGGCACCTGCCCGTGAGGCCAGGTCCGGCTCGCCGTTGAACTGGTGGGAGATCCCTCCGTGCGCGGCCATCGCTTCAGCGTGCCGTTCCGCCGCTTCCCCGAGCAGGAGGTCGATTTTGACCGGGCGGAGGCCGGCGGCTTCACGGTCGTGATTCGCCGCGGCAAGCAGGTATTGCTCGGAAACGTTTTGTGCTCGGGCTGTAACGTGCGGAAGCAGCGCGATCCACAGCAGTACCGGAAAGAAACGCATAAGCTCGCCCCTACAGAGTAGACCCTTCTCAAGGCTCAACGTTGCGAAGCAGTTAACGCAGACGTCGATCGATGAGTGGAGGCAACTGGCTGCGATACCGGAGGATGAGGCTGAAGAGTTTGCGGGCACCCCAGTAGCGTGGGATATAACGCCTGGGCTCTGAGATGCACCGGTAAAACCACCCCAGATAGAACTTATCCGCCCAGACAGGAATGCGAACCTGGTCACCAGAGAGAAAGGCAATGGCAGCTCCGATGCAATGAATTGCAGGAAGATAGCTCAAGTGACGCTTGAGGTACAGTCCCAGACGTTCCTGTGTACCTCCGCCCACGGTGACGATGATGTGCTTGGGCCGGAGACGCTCGATGCGCTCCAGCAGGTCGGGGTCAGCAATCTCCCGTCCGTAAATGGGAGCCAGGTAGATCGCTTCGGCCGATACGGCTGTTCCCTGATCCGCGAGCCATTGCAGGTTGTGCTCCGCGCTCGATCGGCTGGCCATGATCCAGAGCGTATTGCCGGCGTCCTGGACGTCGGACTCCCGCAAAAGGTCGCGCAGATATTCGAGCCCGGAGAGCCGCCGCACGTGATCCCGCTCAATTAGGTTCCAAAGCAGAACCATGAAGGCTGAATCCGTGATGGTGAGATCGGCGTTGAGCAGCGACTCCCGGTAGCCGGCATTGGTGCTGAGATCCTTGAGCGCGGGAGCCGCGGGCACGACCAGCAGGCCGCCGAGGCGCATGCGTTCGATCGCTTGCATGGGGGAGCCGTCGAAGAAGTCAATCCCGAGGATGCACCGGAAGAGTGGATCGCCCGGAAGGTGTTCGCCGGCGGAGGAGGGCATGCTTACTTACGGGCACCCACCAGCATCTGCTCTTCAATCCAGGCGTAGGTCCTGGCGAGACCCTCCCTAAGCCGGATGGAGGGCTCCCAGCCGAGTTCGTCGAGAATCATCGTGTTGTCGCTGTTACGTCCGTTCACTCCCTTGGGCGCGCCGAGGTTGTACTTCCGCTCGAGCGTGACGCCGGCGATCTCTTCGACCAGATCGACAAGTCGATTGATGGTTACGAGCTCGTTCGAGCCTAGATTGATGGGCTCCAGGATGTCGCTCTCGAGGATCTTGCGCGTGCCTTCCGTGCAGTCGTCCACGTACATAAAGGAACGTGTCTGCTTGCCGTCACCCCAGATTTCGATTTCATGGATGCCATTGATCTTGGCCTCTAGCACCTTCCGACAGATAGCAGCCGGTGCCTTTTCACGTCCTCCGGTCCATGTACCTTCCGGTCCGTATACGTTGTGGTAGCGGGCGATGCGGGTATCCAGACCGTAATCTTCGCGGAAGTGGCGGCACATGCGCTCGGAAAAGAGCTTTTCCCATCCGTATCCGTCTTCCGGCATCGCGGGGTAAGCGTCTTCTTCCTTAAGCGCCACCACGTTAGGATTGGTCTGCTTGTCTCCGTTGTAGACACAGGCAGAGGATGAGAAGAAGAAGCGTTCCACGCCCTTGTCGCGGGCGGCCATCAGCATATGCGTGTTGGTCAGCACCGACAGCATACACAGGGCCTTGTTATTTTCGATGAAACCCATGCCGCCCATGTCCGCGGCCAGCTGGTAGACCAGGTCCACGCCGATGGCGGAGCGCTGGCAATTGCCGAAATCCTTCAGGTCGAGCGACAGGTTCTCTATCTCCGGAGTGGTCTGGTACCACTCGTCCAAAGGCTTGATGTCCACCGCGCGCACCACGTCCACACCGTTGGCAAGGAGGTCCTTGACCAGGTGTCCACCGATGAAACCGCCCGCGCCACAGACGACCGCTTTCTGACCTCTCAAATCCATGGACTCTCCTAAGACGATGGCAACCTTGCCCGATGCCGAGCCGCTACGACGGCCTGTTTTCTTCGTTTACCCTGATGGCCGGTTCCTCCAGTCTCTTTCGGGCCAGCCCCTTGTGTCAAGATTCGGCGGTCGCTACCGCGCGACGGTCCGTTACTATGGTTCGAGGCGGTCCAGCTTCCGGCACATTCAGCGGAAAAGCTTCCGTAGGAGATTCGAACGGCTGTGCAGTCCGCGTTTCGACCAGCGAATCCGGCAAACCGGTCTGCGCCGCCGGCAGATGGCGGTCGTCGTCATCCGGGTTTTGCGTTCCTGGCACATCTGCGGGCCCAGCCGCTGGCGGCCGCCGGCGTTATGCTGCTGACGCTGTTTGTGACCTCCGCTCTGTTCGCACCCCTGCTGGCTCCGCAGGATCCCGACGCGCTCGACCTTACTCGCCGCATGCTTTCTCCGGGGGCGCATCACCTGTTTGGGACCGACGAACTCGGCCGGGATATCCTTTCGCGTGTTCTGTTTGGCGCACGGATTTCACTTATTGTCGCCGTCACCGTGGTCGGTCTTTCGCTCGCACTGGGACTGGTTGCGGGTGCCATCGCCGGGTTTTACGGCGGCGTGCTCGATATGCTGCTGAACGTTTACCTGACCAACGCCTTCCTGGCACTGCCGGGCATTTTGCTTGCGATCGCCTTCGTGGCCTTTCTGGGGCCGGGCCTGCTCAACCTGATCCTGGCACTTTCGATCTCGAGCTGGGTGGGCTATGCGCGGCTGGTACGGGCGCAGGTCATGGCTGTGCGCGAGCGGGAGTATGTGGAAGCCGCACGGGCGCTCGGTGCCTCCGACACTCGCCTGCTGCTGCGGCACATTCTGCCGAACATTCTCCAGCCCGTGATCGTGCAGGCGGCGGTCGGCATGGCGGGCGCGGTGCTGGCGGAAGCGACGCTTTCATTCCTCGGGCTCGGCATTCCGGCACCCGCGCCCAGCTGGGGATCGATGCTGAACGATGCGCGCTCGCATCTGTTCGACTCGCCGCACATGGTATTCTTCCCTGCCGCCGCCGTCATGCTCGCAGTCTTATCGTTCAACTTCCTCGGCGATGCGCTAAGGGATCACCTGGACCCGCGCACGCGGCTGACGCAGGGACTTTGACGATGCGGGTCGCGATCCTGTCCGATACTCACGGGCTGCTGCGGCCGAAGGTGCTGGCCACACTGAACAGCTTTAGGCCGGAACACATCCTCCACGCGGGCGACGTGGGTAAGCCGGAGATCCTGGATGCGCTGAGGCAGATTGCTCCCGTCACTGCCATTCGCGGCAATGTCGACAGTGACGGACCCTGTGCGGTGCTGCCCGCGACCGAAGCCGTCGAGCTTGCCGGGCGGCTGATTTACCTGGTCCACTCCGTGCACGACCTCGATCTGGATCCGGTTGCGGCTGGCATCAGCATGGTCGTCTCTGGTCACTCGCATCAGTCGTCGATCAGCGAGCGAGGCTCAGTGCTGTTCCTGAACCCCGGAAGCTGTGGGCCGCGACGGTTCCGGTTGTCGGTCTCGCTGGCGCTGGCCGACCTCACTCAGGACGGGATTGCGGCACGCATCGTCGAGCTGAAGCTCACTTCCGGGAAGTGAACTGGACGGTCGACAGAATGGATTGCATGCGGGCCTCGATTGCGTCGATCTGGGCCTGGGTCAGATCCTGCGCACCGCTAACCTCGCCTCCGCAGAAGCTGTTCATCGCCAGATCGAAGCGGATGCAGCTGCCGACCCGCAGGGCGGTATAGATCTCGTCGCGTGCCTCGGTGCAGATTTTGCCATGCTCGTCGTGACCGCGGTTGAAGAGGACGTCGCCGACGGTCGCGGTTCCCTGTGCATGCGCCGGACGCGCGGAAGCCTGAGCCGCGCACGCCACCGCCGTGCTGTGCGGGGTGACGCTCAGGTAGAACAGCGCTCCGCTGAAGGTGGACCGGGGGTACGGATTGAAGTCTAGGTCCGCAACCGCGCGCATCTCGGTCCGAGGCAGCGCGGTCCGGGCGTCCAGGTGAAAGGTGCTGCGCTCGCGATCGACGCGCGTCAGGTTCCAGCCAGCGGGAAGGCGAAAGTGTAGATGAGTCCGCTCGTCCTCGACCGTCTGTGCAGGCGGCGTGGCAGGGTCGGGCACGGCCTGGGCGGGCTTCGGCATGGGGACCGGCCTGGCGCGCAAAGGGCCGGTCTGCGCCGGTGCCGTTATGAAAATGCCCAGCAAAACAGCCATCAGAGACCAACGCAGCATCGTCATACCGTCCATCCTAAAGCCTTCCTCTAGGCACGCACACGAAGCCGCGGATTGACCACGGTGTACAACACGTCGGTGGCGAGATTGACCGCCACGTAAGTGAGCCCGATGCTGAGAATGCATCCCTGAACCAACGCGTAGTCGCGGTTGGAGATGGCCGACAGCGTCAGGCGCCCGATGCCGGGCAGGCTAAAAATCGTCTCGGTCACAAGGGCACCGGCGAGCAGGCTCCCGAACTGCAGACCGACCACGGTCAGCACGGGCAAAAGCGCATTGCGCAGCGCATGACGGTAGACCACCTGCCGCTCCGTCAATCCCTTTGCGCGTGCGGTACGGATGTAGTCCTGGCCGAGTTCCTCCAGCATCGCGGTCCGTACCATGCGGGTGAGAATCGCGGCCAGCCCGCTGCCTAGCGTCACGGCTGGAAGCACCATGTGCGACACAACGCCCCATCCGGAGCCGGCACCCGAGACCGGAAGCCAGCCAAGACTAATCGAAAACACCAGAATCAGGATAGGTCCCAGGGCAAAGTTCGGAAACGAAAGCCCGGCGAGCGAAACCACGCCGGCGGTGCGGTCCTGCCAGCGGCCGCGATGCACCGCCGACCAGATGCCCGCCGGCACCGCGACCGAAAGCCCAAGCAGAAGCGAGCAAAGCGCCAGCGCCATCGTGTACGGGTAACGCGTGGCGACCAGGTGCAGGACCGAATCGCGCAGACGGAGTGACTGGCCGAAGTCGGCGTGGGCTACCCCGGTGAGGTATCGACCATACTGGGTGAGCAGCGGCGCGTCCAGCCCGTAGCTGTGCCGCATCGCGGCTACGTCGGCGGAGCTGGCCCCTTCGCCCAACATCTGAACGATAGGGTCGCCGGGCACGAGATGGATGAGCAGGAAGACGACCGTGAGCACCAGCCAGAGCACCGGCAGCGTCACCAGGACGCGTCGCGCGGCATGCCGTATTGCACTGCTCATGCAGACACATCCAGCCCGTCTTTTTCGTTAGAGGAGCCGGCGGACTGCACGGCGCGGACGCGGCTGATGCGGTGGCCGGCCATCTCGTCGACGCGGAACTCGCGCCCGTCGTGCTCAACGTGCTCGCCTACCTGTGGAATGTGCCCGAGCTCGCTGAGCAGAAAGCCCGCCAGCGTTTCCACACCGGCCTCTCGCGGGAAAATCCATCCGAGCCGCGTGGTCAGGTCGCGCAGGGTCGTGCTTCCGTCCAGCATCAGCACGCCGGTAGCGTTCAAGACGGATTGCCCGGTGCGCAGGTCGAACTCATCTTCGAGCTCCCCTACAATCTGCTCGAGCGCATCCTCGGCGGTAACCAGTCCAACGGTCGTTCCGAACTCGTCGACCACGATGGCGATCTGCCGGCGCTGCTCCTGGAACTCCTGGAGCAGATCCGCAGCCAGCTTCGTCTCCGGCACGAACAGTACATCGCGCAGAAGGCCCTGCAGCGTGATGCCGGTGCCTCCGCGCGCGCCCAGGCTGAGCGCGGTGGAGCGAAAATGCATCAGTCGGGAGACATCCTTGGACAAGACCATGCCTACGATGTGTTCCGGCCCGCGCTCCGGGTCGTACACCGGCACGCGCGAGTGCTGCTCCTCCACGATGCGCGCACTGGCCGCTTCGAGCGTCATATCCGCCGGCAGCGAAAAGATCTTGCCGCGCGGGGTCATCACCTCTCGCACCACCACCTGGCCCAACTCGATGGCACGACGAATGATCTCCTCCTGGAAGGCGGGCAACAGGCCCATGCGACGGCTGGCGCTGGCGATCAGCTTCAGCTCCTCCGGTGAATGCACCGAGGTTTCACCCGAGAGCGGCGCGCCGAACAGCTTGAGCACGAGCGTGGCGGAGCCGTTCATCAGCCGCACGGCCGGTCGGGTGATCCGGATAAAGACATCCATAGGCCCGGCGACCGCAAGCGCAATCCGCTCGGCCCGCTGGAGCGCCAAGGCCTTGGGAACCAGCTCACCCAGGAGCACCTCAAAATACGTGATGGAGGCGAAGGCGATGGCGATGGCCAGAGGCGTCCTGTAGCTGACGGCAAAGGCATGGATGCCGGCGGGAAAGCGGGCGAAGCCGTACTCCAGCATGGTTGCGACGGCCGGCTCGCCGATCCAGCCAAGCGCCAGGCTGGCCAGGGTCACGCCAAACTGAACAGCTGGCAGAAAATCGTTGATAGAGCGCTTCAGCTGAAGGACGGTGCTGGCCCCTGGTCTACCCAGCGCGATCAGTTGCTCTATGCGCGTTTCGCGGACGCTGACCATCGCAAACTCTGCCGCGACGAAAAAGCTGTTGGCCAGGATAAGGAAGGCCACCACGATTCCCCGGATCAGGGTCCACTCCAGCATCAGACCATGCTAGCAGCAACATTTAGGAGGAAGAATGGGCGGCCCACACCCGGTGGCCGCCCATTCTTCTTATTACTGCCTTCCTAGGCGGTTACGACCGTGCTTCCCACAACCTTGTTGATGGACTGCTCGATACTCGCTTTCGGGTGTACCCCGACAATCTGTTCAGCCACCTTACCGTCCTTGAAGATCAGCAGCGCCGGAATGCCACGAATCCCGTAACGCGACGGTGTGGCGCTGTTTTTGTCCACGTCCATCTTCATCACCTTCAGCTGACCGTTGAACTGTGTTGCGAGCTCGTCGACCACCGGCGCAATCGCTCGGCAAGGGCCGCACCAAGCCGCCCAGAAATCCACGAGAACCGGCGTTGAAGACTTCAATACGTCCTGCTCGAAACTCGCATCATTCACTTCGCTGACAAACTGTCCTGCCATTGGATCCATCCTTCCGCCGCTCAAACTTATCGGCTCTTTACTAATAGATGCGTAGCTTGTGAGATAGATGCTGAGTTGTGGAAAGTGAGCGTGGACCGGAGCATCTGCCGGCCGGTGAAACCGGGACCTCGCCGGCCTTGCCGACGAAGTCTCCGGGAACGTGTAGCAGCCCTCCCCAGAACTGCACACTACCGCAAGGTACCGGGAACTGATTGCGCTGTAAAGACTTACCTGTAGCTATCTTCGGTAACCTGACGGCACTCAAGTTCCCGAAATTGGAACTCCATCGATCTGCACACCCATTGACATGCGCGTTTCCACCACCTCCGGATCGAGGTCTCCCGCCGCTTGGGCGATTCGCTCCCGGAGCGGCTCGATCCCCGCGCTCGCATCGGTCACCAGCAAGACCGCGGGCCCCGCGCCGCTCAGAGTCACCGAGAAGATACCTTCGGTTCCGGTGAGCGGAAGCAGCCTGCCCAGCAAGGGACAGAGCTGGGCACGATAGGGCTGATGCAGGCGATCCCGCGTCCCGGTCAGCAGGAGGTCTGCCCGGCGCTGGGCAAAGGCGGCCACCAGCATGGCCGTGCTTTGTATGTTCGCGACCGCATCCCCACGGGAACAGGTGGCCGGAAGCATGGCCCGAGCGACCGCGGTACTGAGCGACGCGGGCGGCAGGCAAAGCAGCAGACGCCAAGCCGGGATGGCGGCAAAACTCGCCGTGCGGACCGAGCCGTCCGGCTCAATCGAAGATACGGTAAATCCGCCATGAAAGCACGCGGCGACGTTGTCCGGATGTCCTTCGCGACGGCAGGCCTCCTCGAGCACCTGGCCGGGTCGCCAGCCGAGCTCTCCGAATCGGTTGGCGAGCGCGACGCCGGCCAGCAGCGCCGCGGCCGAAGAACCGCACCCCATCCCGAGCGGAATCTGGTTCCGCACCCAAAGCCGCAGAGCCGGGCCGCGCGGCGCAAGCGCACGATAGGTTTCGACGATGAGGTTGCTTCTAAGCGATCCGGCAAGTGCGGCATCGCGCCCGGAGGCTTCGAGCGTCCATTCGTCGGCGGGCTCGGCGTCCAGCTTCAAGTGCAGATTCATCGCCAGGCCGGCCGAGTCGAACCCGGGTCCGAGATTGGCCGAGGTTGCTGGCAGCTGGAGCGAAAGCCGCGGCGGCGTCAAACAGCGCCCCCCGCCAGGACCTCGTCGATGGCCCGCAACACCGTGTCGCGACGAGCATCGAGCACGACAGGCGGCCGGCGCAGCTCTTCGGCCTCGCTGCGTTCGTTCCCGTTGAGCCCGGCCAGCTCGGCACGATCGAGCAACTCGCCCTGGTGGAAGTGGATCGTGTAATCGGAATCCTTGAGCGTATGCCCGGTCAATAGAAGCACGACACGTTCTTCCTGCCCGATCTTGCCCGCGGCGACCAGCTTCTTCAGGCCGGCAAGGGTGACCGCGCTGGCCGGCTCGCATCCGATTCCTTCCGCGCCGATCTCGGCCTTTGCCAAGGCGATCTCCGCCTCGGAGACCTGCTCCACCCAGCCGCCGGTGGAAAGAACGGCGCGTACCGCCTTCTGCCAGGAAGCCGGGTTGCCGATCCGGATTGCGGACGCGCGGGTTTCCGCAGCGACCGGAACCAGCTCCTGCCCGCCGTGCTCGCGCATGGAGATCACCAGCGGATTCGCACCTTCAGCCTGGATGACGGAGATGCGCGGGAGACGCGCAATCAGGCCAAGCTGCCTGGCCTCCGCGAAGCCCTTCGCCAGCGCGGAGGCATTTGCCAGGTTGCCTCCCGGGCAGATCAGATGCTCCGGTGCCTGCCAGTCCATCTGCTCCAGCAGCTCGAAGGCGGGCGTCTTCTGCCCCTCCAGGCGGTACGGATTGACCGAGTTCAACAGGTAGATCGGATGGGTCCGGACCAATTCGTTGACCAGCTGCACGCATCCGTCGAAGTCGGTGCGAAGCTGAACCGTAATGGCGCCGTAATCCATGGACTGCGAAAGCTTGCCCCAGGCGATCTTGCCTTCGGGAATAAAGACGATCGATTGCAACCCCGCGCGGGCGGCGTACGCGGCCATAGCGGCTGAGGTGTTGCCGGTGGAGGCGCAGGCGACCGTTCGGAAGCCCCGCTCGACGGCGACCGAAAGCGCCGCCGTCATGCCGGTGTCCTTGAACGAGCCGGTCGGGTTCATTCCCTGATGTTTGGCGAGTATCCAGTGCAGCCCAAGCGACCTGGCCGCGCGGGGCAGTTCATAGAGCGGCGTGTTGCCTTCCCGCAGTGTAGTTACGTGATTTAGATTGTCCAGGATCGGCAGCAGATCGCGAAACCGCCAGACGCCCGATTGATCGATGCCCAGGGTCGAAGTGCGGCGTTCCTGCCAGAGCCAGCGCAGCGCCTGCGGGTTCGGCAGCGTCTGCGCCGGGCCCACGCGAGCCCCGGCGTGCTCGGCTTCGCTCCAAGGGTAGACCACCTCAAAGAGATTTCCGCAGGTACTGCAGCGAAAGTCGCTCTGCATTTGAGCACCGGAAATCTCGGACCCACAACCAATGCATCGAAGTTTGTGTGCAGACTCCATTCCTCTCAGGTTACCGCAAGTGCATCTCGATCTGCCTGGCCGGCCTGCTCCTGCTGCTCTCTCCGAGCCGTCCCCGCGCCCAGAGCCAGAATGAGCTGCATGTGGCGGCTGCCGCCGACCTCCAGCCCGTTATGCCGGCGCTCGCCTTCGCGTATGAAAAGAAGACCGGAGTCAAACTGGTCGTATCGTTTGCAAGCTCCAGTGTGCTGGCCGAACAGATTCTCCATGGCGCGCCGTTCGACATCTTCCTCGGGGCAGACTTCACCTTTCCCGAGCGTGTGATCGCCGCCAACCTGGCCAGCGAAAAGCTGCCCGTCCCTTATGCCCGGGGAACCCTGGTGCTGTGGGCCCGTAAGGACTTCTCCGGACCGCTGCGGATGGAGCTGCTCACCGACTCCCGTGTAACACACATCGCGATCGCCGATCAATTCAAGGCACCCTACGGACGGGCAGCCTACGAGACGCTGCGCTCACTTAAGATATTGGATCAGGTCAAGCCGAAGCTAGTTATCGGCGAGAACATCGGGCAGACCGCCCAGTTTGTGCAATCCGGCAACGCGCAGGTTGGCATGATTTCTCTTACCTTGGCAAGCTCGGAAAGGTTTCGCAACGACGGGCAGTTTGTCCGAGTCCCGGAGGTCTATCCGCCCTTGATCCAGACTGCCGTCACCATGAAGAACTCGCCCCATGCAGCAGCTGCGCAAAATCTGCTTGAGTGGATGCGAGGCCCGGAGGTGCAGGAGCATCTGCACGAGTTCGGGCTCGAACCTGTCCGCTGACTCGTTACGCCTGCGGGCCGGAAACTATGCCGACCCGTTACACTTGACCCATGGGTTCAGAACCCCTCTTGCTGACACTCCGCCTTGCGGGTGCGACGACCGTGATCCTGCTGGTGGCGGCTCTTCCGCTTGCCTGGTGGATCGGAACGGGAACCGGTACGCTGCGAGCTCTCGTGCAGGCGCTGGTCGCCCTGCCGCTCATGCTTCCGCCTACCGTGCTCGGCTACTACCTGCTGGTCGGCTTGAGTCCACTGACGGCGGCCGGGAATGCCTGGATCAGGCTTACGGGACATCCGCTTGCATTTTCGTTTTCCGGGCTGCTCGTCGGCTCGCTGGTGTACTCGCTTCCCTTCGCCGTGCAGCCTTTGGTTGCGGGTTTTCGCGCGATCAACGGCGGTTACCTGGAGGCCTCGGCCGGGTTGGGACGCGACCCGCTCTCGACCTTTCTGCTTATCGGGCTTCCACTTGCGCGGGGCTCGGTGCTGGCCGCCGTGGTTCTGTCCTTCACCCACACTGTCGGCGAGTTCGGCGTGGTGCTGATGCTAGGAGGGAATATACCCGGAGCTACCCAGACGCTTTCGATCGCGTTGTACGACCTCGTAGAAAACGGACAGTATGAGATGGCTGGCCGGATCGCCCTGCTTCTGACCGGCTTCTCTCTCGCTACGCTGTTACTGCTGTACCTATGGCCCTTCCGCGACCGGCGAACGCGCGCGCATGTCTGAGCCTCAGAAGGCTTTGCCCTATCTGAGCTGCCGACTTGAAGCCCACGCCGGGGCGCTCCAGGTGCGAACCCGCTTCGATCTGGCCGCACCCTGGACCTGCCTGTTCGGTCCATCGGGCTCGGGCAAGACGACTCTCCTGCGAGCGCTCGCCGGCTTCCTTCAGCCGCGTTCCGGTATCCTGCAACTCGGCGATGGACGCGTACTTTTCGACAGCGCACGCCGCTTCTTCGTTCCGGCGCATCGCCGGCCAATTCGCATCGCTCTTCAGCAACCGTGGCTTTTTCCCGGCTCGGTGCGCAGCAATCTTGGCTTTGCCCTCCGGTCTGCGAATCCGCAGGCCGAAGATGAACTCCTGCACCGGTTCGAGCTAGGTGCACTCGCCTCGGCCCATGTCCGCACACTCAGTGGCGGGCAGCAACAGCGCGTTTCACTGGCCCGCACCATCGGTGCCGCGCTCTATGCTCGGGAACCGGTTGCGCTGGTTTTGCTCGACGAGCCCTTCACCGGCTTCGATCTCGAGCTACGCAACCGGCTGGCGCTGGAGCTAAGAGCATGGCTGCTGGAGCGTCGGATACCCGTACTGAGCGTCACGCACGACGTGCCCGAGGCGCTTCTCCTGGAGGCCGAAACCATCCGGCTTCGGGAAGGGGAGATCGTCAGCCAGGGACCGGCCCGAACGGTGCTCGCCTCTGAACGCGAGACGCTGCTCAGGACCCTGGGCTAGAAGTTGAAAGCAAGGCCCACCTGAACCGACCGAGGAGTCTGCGCCAGGTACAGCGTCTGCCCGTCTGCTGAAAGGAACGGCCGGTATCCCTGAGCGAGCAGGTTGGAAACCGTGATGGTGGCCTCGAGCCCCGCCGGAACCCAGGAGCCGAAACGCAGCGGCTGTCGGGCAAGAATGCTCAGAAATGCCTGCTCGCTCATGGCAGCATACGGGTCCACTGCCGAAACATCACCTTCCGGTTGCCAGCGATATGAGGCTCGCACCTGAGTGCCCGCCTCGTGCAGTCGCCCGTGAAGGCAGATCAGCGCGGCCTGCGAAGGCCTGGATCGCACCGCGTGCAAGCCGTCAGCGGCCGTCCGAGCGGCGGCCCCCGGGCTGCTCAACGCATCGCCCACCGCATATTCGGCAACGATCCAAACTCCCTCCGGTAACGGCGCCGTGTAGGAGACCCGCGCACCGTTCGTGCTATACCCGTCAGCCAGAACCGCAAAACCGTTGACACCGCCTTCCGTAAGCAGACCGGGAATGGCGGAAGAGCCTCCGGAACGAACACCCGAGAGCATGACGTTGTGCAACTGATCCCGGTAGTATCCCACCTCAACCCGGCCGGCCGGGAGATCGTGTGCTACGGAAAGCTCCTGGTGCTGGCCGGTCTCCCTGCGGATCGCCTGCCCGGCATCATGGCTGACCCAGGCCTGCGCGCCCGGCGAGGAGGTAGCGATCCCGTCCTGGTCGGCACGGCTATCGGCGTACTGCTGCATCCCGCGCTCAGTCGCCAGACGGTACTGAATCTCCCAGTTCCCGCCCGGTTTGGCGGTCAGCCGGAGAAAAGGATGAGCGGCGAGCAGTGTCTCCGAGCCGGAATGAATCGCTTCCACCTCACCGCCGGCTTCCATGACAATCCATTCGCCCAACGCGGCTTGTTGCGCGCTCGCAAGGCTGAACGCTTCGATGCCCTGCTCACCCGATCCAGGACGCAGCGCCGGCGCGGAAACAAAGCGCGCCCTGGTCCTGATTCCACCCCCGTACGCACCTTTGCGCTCTAGTGCGAAGCTCGCATCGGCTGCACCCGTAGGTTGGCTTCCCACTAAGTGAACAGTGGCAACCGTGCCGTTCAGGAGTTGCTGTTCCAGAAGCAGCGAGTCCTGGAACTCGTCCTCGCCCAGACCACCCTTGGCAGAGATCAGCGTGACCGCTCCGTGCAGCGGCCTTCGCGCCGACTGCTCGGCGGCCGGGGGCATAGGCTTCCCCGAGCCGGGCTGATCGCCTGCAAGGCGCAGAATGGGACGATCTGCCGGAGACCGCAGCGTCCACTTCCAGTCATCTTCCGGCTCATCCGGGTGACGGCGCTCAGCGGGTAACCAGCTCGCGGTGTCGAACAGCGCAGCCATCGTGAGATTGACGATCGTACGTGCACCACTTCCGGCCTCCACAATGGGTCGCGTCGCGGGCGCGAATAGCGACGCGGTGGCGCGCACCCGGTAACGCCCCGCAGCCAGATGCGCAATTGTATAGCGACCATATTGATCGGTGAATGCGGAGCCCACCGCTCCCAGTCCGGGCGCAAGCACCTGCACCAGCACGCCCATCTGCACAACGCCATGCGCATCGCGAACAACGCCCGTCAACACGGAGCCGTCATCCCCGCCGCCGGCCCGGCAACTACCGCGAGCCATCAGCAGGAACGCTGCCAGCACCAGTGTGCTGACATGGGGGCCATAGCCTGTCTTGCAGCGCGCTCTTTGCAAATCTATCCCCTGAGCGTCGATGGCCTCGGCTCCAAGAAGATCCGCTGTCCACAAAGATCCGGGACAATCCCAATCTGAAGGTCGGATTCGGTCAGGACATCGCCAAACGGTCCGCGTGCCGTACCGGCTTACGTTACTGCTGACGCAACCCTAGTTCACGTTGAACGGTGCGCTTTCAGCGAATTGCTGCTTCCGCACCGGATCATTGACCTTAATGCTGACCTCGTACTTACCGGGCTGCAAACTGGCCAGTGGAAGACTTTTTTCCAGCGTTACCTGGTCCGAGTTCGGGCTCAACTTGTTGGTCAGCTCAGAGGTATTGAGCACGGCCTGATTCGTGTTCAGGTCGCGTATCTGGTACTCGATAGTTGCGTCATTCTGCTGGTTGGACCCGATTCCGAGATTATAGACCTGCATCCAGAAATTCAGACTCTGCTTCCGGCTGAAGTTGATGGGAACGGCAACCCCGCTCGGCACCCGAGGACGTACATGCGTGTTGCCGATCACAAAGTCTCCGGCACCAACTTCCTTGGACGGTACGCGATACATCTGGTCGGCCAGGATCAGCGACGAGTGCGATAGCTGGTCGTCGTCATATTTCGGCACGTTAACGCTGCGCCTCCAGGTACCAACGTGATCCGGGTTGTTGACATCCTTGATCACGATATCAATCTTGTAAAGACCGGGCCGCAAGGGCAGCGCCTTCCAGTACACCGAGTTCTGGGTCATAGTCTGTGCCAGTAACTCGCTCGGCTGCTGCACCGAGACGGTGTTCTCAAAGGTCTGAATCGCGCGATGGTTCAGGTCCGATACCCTGCCGAGGATGTTCACAGTCCCCATCGAGACCCCGTCCTTCGTGGTATAGGTAATGTCCTTGTTGTGAATCTGCAGCGTCAACGGTACGATCACGGTGTCGTTGGTCACCTTGACATAGTCCGTACGCACGTCGAACAGGAACGGCGGCCCCGTGAGGATCTTCGAGGTGACCATGTACGATTCGAGGTCTTTGAACTTGATCACAGGTGGTGCCTGAAGCTTGGCGAAGCGGTCCAGGCGATCGAACTGCTTGGATTGGTTCGACGCGGAGCCCGGCCCAGGACCAAGTTGCTCGAGGCCTCCTCCCGACAGACGATCCGCCTGAGTTGCCTTGCCCATGGACTCGTACAGTGTCTGGCCAGCGCCGGGAACGTGCTTGAGCGCGTCCTTCTCGGATCGGTCAAGCGTCATATGGTAGTCGCCACACATGCAGGTATCGACAAATTCCACGTCGATGTTGTCGCCAATTCCTTCGAGGTAGCGGTAGTGCCAGACCTCAAAGGGAAAGGTGGAGGTGCTGCCGCCGCCCTCATCGATCGGGCGCTCGTAGTTTCCGCCGCTTGGGTGCGAATCAATCGAGTCCGGCTTGCCAAAGGCGATGTAGATGTGGCCGCGGTCGGTGCGCCAGCCGGCTTTACCCGCCGCAAAGTGCTCGTTGGCATAGGCGATTCGAGCGTAGTGCTCTTCGCGGTACTCGTTTTCCGGCGAATCCGGCGTCGGATTGCGGCGCAGCCAGAAGTTCTCGATGAACTGGTCGCGCTCCTCGTCGTTCGACAGGTGCTTGAACGCGGTCAGCTCTTCGTCTGAGATAATCCACCGGACATCCTGGTCGATCCAGGTCTTGTACGACCCCTTCAACTCCTGCCGTGCCTCTTTATTTACCCTGATCTTCTCCGCGTCCGTCCGTGGACGTTCGGTCGGGTCAGGATGATCTTTGTCCACAGGCACCCGGGTGACGCCATCGGGCGTCGTTGAGCCCTGGGCATAGAGTGACCCACCGCAGACCAGGGAAAGCACAAGCGCACACGCACCAAATACGAGACCGGAGGGATGAAATATCTTCTGCATGGGCAACCTAATTCCTCTTGCTGCTCGAATTGTAGCTGCAAAGCGAATAACAGACAAAGACCCGAGCCGCATGACCGACTGATCATGATGAACACTTCGAGGAACCACCAGGATCTGCGTGAGAGTTGGACGCGCAGCCAAGGGGTACGTTACCGCGCGGGGAGTATAAAAGAAGTGGAACCGGCGCGCCCTGGCATACGTATCAGGCGGCGGGACAAAATGCTAAAGCCGCTGCTTGGCGCGGCTGCTCAGCCGAGGAACGCATCGCACAATGAACGTGAAGAAAATCCTGCTTGTTGGCTTCGCCGTCCTGGTTCTCGGGGCAATCGTCCTCTTTTCCGTTGTACGTAGTCAGGCCGGCGTCATTTCCGTCACCACGGCCGTAGTCGCGCGCGGCGACCTGACCTCCATCGTGAGCGGAACCGGGCAGATCAAGCCCAAGACCTACGTCAACGTCGGAGCAACCGCCTTCGGCCGCATCACCCATCTCTTTGTTAAGGAAGGCGACAAGGTTAAAGCCGGCACCGTCCTGGCGACTGTGGAAAACGTGCAGCCCTCGGCCACCGTCGCTGCGCAGCAGGCTACCATCGCCAGCACCCGGACCGACGTGTCCAGCTTTGCGGCCGCCGAGCAGACCGCGCAGGCCAACATCGCCGCGGCACAGGCCGACCTTGAGCAGCGTCGACTGGACTACACGCGCGCACAGGCCCTGTACAACGACAAGCTGATCGCGAAGCAGGATTTCGACTCCAAGAAGGCGACCTATGATTCCGCGGTCGCCACGTTGGCGGAGCGTCAGGCCGCGGCCGCACAGGCCCAGGCGCAAACCTCCTCGCAGCGTGCGAAGGTGGCCCAGGCCGTCGCCAGCCAGCGCTCCAATTACGATGCGCTCGACAAGACCGTCTCCCGCGCGCCATTTGACGGGCTTGTCACGAACGTGCCGGTACGCGAGGGCGAGACCGTCGTGCTGGGTATTCAGAACGCCGAAGGCTCAACTCTGATGACACTGGCCGATATGTCGGTGATCACGGCCGAGGTGAAGGTAGACGAGACCGACATCGTGAACGTCAAGCTTGGACAGTCTGCGGACGTAACCGTCGATGCGCTGCCGGGCCGTATCTTCAAGGGCCACGTGACCGAGGTCGGCGACCAGGCGCTGCTGCGTACGACCGGACAGGCGACCAGCACGTCCACGACCGGCACGGAAGAGGCCAAAGATTTCAAGGTAGTGGTAACGCTGGACAACGTGTCCGGCCAGAATAACGACGATCTGCGTCCCGGCCTATCGACCACGGCGAAGATTACCACGGCCAGCCGTCCCGACGCCATCATCGTGCCGATTCAGGCGCTGGTGCAGCGCGATCCTGTGCTCGAAAAGCAACTGGCCGATGCGGCGGGCAAAAAGCGCGGTTCTACGCAGAGTGCGCCCGCCCCGACTACCCGCGCAAAGAACGTGCAGGGTGTCTATGTCGTCCATCAGGAAGGGCGCCGGGAGCGCGTCGCGTTTTTGCCGGTCACGACGGGCATCACAGGCGCGACGGACATGGAGGTTACCGGCGGATTGCAGCCAGGCCAGACCATCGTCACTGGGCGATACCGCGTGCTGCGCGATGTTAAGAGCGGGCAGCTGATCAAGGTCGACAACAGCACCGATACTACGGCCGACACATCCAAGAGTTAGGATTCGTTCAAACGTCAGACACCGGAGTTTTCCTTGCCCAACGCTCAATCCGCACCTCAGGACATATTCGATCTTCCAGTAACGGAGGCTGCGGGTCCGGCCGCGGGCGACGTCATCGTCACCAGCAATCTGTGGAAGACCTACGAGATGGGCGACCAGAAGGTGCACGCCCTGCGCGGGGTGAACCTGCGTATCCGGCACAATGAATACGTGGCGATCATGGGTCCGTCCGGCTCCGGCAAGTCGACCCTGATGAACCTGATCGGCTGCCTGGATTCGCCATCCGAAGGGAAGTACTGGCTGAACGGGCACGACGTTTCCGAGCTCAACGACGACGAGCTCGCGCGCATCCGAAACAAGGAGATCGGCTTCGTTTTTCAGACCTTCAACCTGCTGGCTCGTGCTACCTCCCTGCACAACGTGGAGCTTCCGCTGATCTATAACGGCACCCCGGCGGCCGAGAGAACCGCGCGCGCCAAGGCTGTGCTGGAATCGGTCAACCTGGGCACGCGCATGATGCACAAGCCTAACGAACTTTCCGGTGGACAGCGACAGCGCGTCGCCATTGCCCGAGCGCTGGTGAACCGGCCCTCCATCATCCTGGCCGACGAGCCTACCGGCAACCTGGATTCGCGCACCGGCGACGAGATCATGGCACTGTTCGACGATCTGCACGCCCAGGGGAACACCATCGTGTTGGTCACGCACGAGCCCGATATTGCTGAGTACGCCCACCGCGTGGTCACCATCCGTGATGGCGTCGTAGCCAGCGACCGCCAGTCCACGCGCGACCGCGCCGCTATTGAGGAACGCCTACGGAACGCGCCACCGCTGGCCAACTACTAAGGCACTGGGCCAAGCTTTACTTCGCCGATGGGCACCTCAACCACACCCGAGAGATCACTTGTCAGGTCGTGCACACCGGCCCGCAGAAAGTAATTCCCTTTTGCCGGAACCGCTACTTGGATCGGCATCTGTACGCCTGTCTCCAACATCCTCTGATACGTTGCGGCAGGCACATTCATCTGCACCGTTGCCAAGGCGGAGTTCACCATGCGGCCTTGGTCGTCTAGAACCAGCACCGCGAACTCCACCGCGCCCGTATGTCGCCCGTCAGGAGCCGCGGTCAGCCTCAACTGCGTGCCGTCCAGCGTGTAAGCGACAGTGAACTCGCGCACGGGCTTGTGCTGGAACTTCGCTTCGAGCTCCTGCTGCCCCACCGGAACGGTTGAACCGTCCAGCGTGCTCTGCGGTGCCGTTATCCTGGCCTCAAAAACTACCCCGCCCGGGTCTACCGCGCCCAATTGCAGGGCCTGCGGAAACGCTGCTCGTCGGGCGGCAACCGTCGCGTGATTCGTGATCTGCCGCCGCGACGCCTTCGCGTTTGCCAGCCCCGTCTCACGCCGCGCGTAGTACCCTTCCCGATACTCCAGACGCAGGTCCGGGCGGTCCAGCGACACCTTAACCCGGCGATATTCGCCATTCCACGCCGTGTTGGTAGGCGTGTAGCTCAAGGTGTAGTAGTTCGCGCCGATCTCGATGACCTCGCCGATCGCCTGACGGATCCCGTTCGTATTCACAAAAGCCCGTCCCCCCGTAGCCGCCGCGACATCCATCAGGTCCTGGTGCTTTATTCCCTCGTTCAGGCTGAAGTTACTCAACTCCCCGATGCTGGGCGCGCGTCCGCCACGTTCCGCGCTGAAGGACGGATCGGTGCGCAGGCCTTCCGCGTCGATTGGATAGATCGACACCCGCCCGAGCGTCAGCAGTGCGGTGGACTGCGTGTAGTCGAAGCTGAAGCTTTCCGGGTCGCGCAGCGCGCCGCCCAGGCCGGCGCCGTCGTCATAGGCGTAGACCGGCACGGATCCGGTGAACCAGATCAGGTTCTTTCGCCCCGGAAACTGCGCCAGGTAGGTGCCCAGATTGCTAAATGCGCGGGTCAGGTCGTCGTAGCGGAACTGCGTCGACACGTACCCCGGCGTGCGTGGAATCACGGTTTCCAATATTTTCGCGCGTTCTTTCACGGCCCTTCGCAACTCCTCCGGGTCGCTGGTGAACCCCTGGATCATGTGCAGTTGCGTGTCGAGCTGAAAGATCGCCACGGGCCCGGAAGGCTGCATAGTGTTTACAAACTTGAGCAGCTGGTCACGGGAGTAGCTCTGGGCCGACAACGGCGTGTCCAGCGCATCCAGGAGAATCACAGTAGAGGCTGCGGTCGCCAGCGATTTACGCGCGTTTGTGAAGGTGTTCACGGGCAACGGCTTTACGGGCACAAGCGCATTTGGGGCTGCCGGAGGGTGAGTTTCCTCCAAACTTGAAACGCGTTGCTCCGCACCATCTTCGATCACCTGAAAATCCTGCCGGGTAAGCCCGTGAATGGCGTGACCGTGCGCGTCGGTGACCACCACGTCGATCAGCACGGCGCGCGCGTTCGCCTGCAAGGTTGGCAGCGGAGCCGGCGGCTGCTGAGCCCGGACAGCTGAAGAGCCGAAAAGGAACTGAGCTCCAACTGCCAGACCCGCCATCCAGAATGCGCATTCCCGACCCGCAGGCTTCATGATCTCTCCATTCGTGCAAAACCCGTGCTTAGAAAACCAACCCTGCTTCCGGGAATTTTACTCTCCTGGCTGGTCAGGACGGAGCGTATCTCTTCGCGCATCGCTCCGGTCATCTCGCCCGTCTAAACTGGAAGTATGGCTATTTTGCGATCAGCGCTGCTCGCTCCGCTGCTTCTGTTTGCCGTTGCGGTGCAGGCGCAGGCTCGTTTCGACCTGGCGGGCCCGAAAATCGACGTCCGCGTGACGCGCGCGGGCGTCGAACTTCCCATCGCCGCCGTGCCGAACCTGCAACCGGGTGATCGCATCTGGCTCCATCCGGACCTGCCAGCCACGCAATCGGTGCACTATCTGCTGATCGCGACGTTTCTGCGCGGCACCACCAATCCCCCGCCGGACGAATGGTTTACTCGCATCGAAACCTGGAACCGCAAGGTGCGCGAAGAGGGCGTCAGCATCACCGTACCGAACGAAGCGCAGCAGGCCGTGCTTTTCCTTGCACCGGAGACTGGAGGCGACTTTTCGACCCTTCGCTCCGCCGTCAAAGGTCGCCCCGGTGTTTTCGTTCGGGCGTCGCAGGACCTGACCGAGGCCGGCTTCGAGCAGGCCCGCATCAACACCTACCTGGCCTCTATCAAGCTCGTTCCGCCATCCGACCCTGCGGCTCTGCTCGAGCACTCGAATCTGCTTGCGCGCACGCTCACCCTCAAGCCGAACGCCGACTGCTTCAAGCGGCCGGTGGACCAGCAGTACAACTGCCTTACCCAGACCGGCTCGCAGACCCTGCTCGACGACGGCCACGGACAATCGATCGTGAACGCATTGTCTACTGGCTCCGGCTCGGATTTCATCAACGCCGCTTCCACCACGCGCCTGGCTGCCGGAGGCAACTATTCAGCCTACGTGGGCGCGCTGGTTGATCTCGTCCGGCTGACCAGCGGCCTACATACCGCGCAGTACCAGTACATCCCGGGCCTTTCCACGCCAGACGGCCCTTCGCTCAACCTGAGCCTGAACATGGCTCCCTCATTTCATAATCCGAAGTCCGTCATCGTCATCGGGCTTCCTTCGATCCAGAAGGCTGTGCCTCCGCCGCTCAGGCCGCCGGACCCCGCGCACATCTCGTGCCTGCTCAACCCGAAGCTGGTTTTGCCGGTTGAAGGCGCGCCCCTGGTGTTTACCTCAGGCTTTGCGCATGGACTCACACTGCATCTCAACCTCCCCGCCGGCACAGCCCTTCCCGGAGTCCCGGCCGGCGATCTCCCGCTTATCCCGGATGCCTTCCAGGGCGGGCTCACGGTCCAGAAGAACCCGTCTCCGCGGCACGAGTTGATGCCCGACCCTGCCGTACCCGAAATGCCCACCCTCCCAGAGGCGCAGTCTGCAACACCCAAGACTGCCCCATCGACGCTATCTGCCAGCCTCCCCGCACCACCCGAACCGCTGACTGGAACGCTCGAAGGAATGTGGGGATTCGATCACTTTACCGGCCCCACCTTGACGCTGCAGGGCACCCCCGGCACTGGATGGCATATCGTCCCGTCCGGCAGCGCGGAGCACCTCATTGCCGGAGCGCCCAACAGCCTCGTCATTGATTCCAGCGGAACCGCCTGCATTCAGCACATCGAGTTGGAGGCAGCAAACGGATTCAGCCAGGAGCTAACCTGGAAGCTGCAGTCGCTCCCCCACTCGGCCAGCCCGGAGGCTGCCGCACCGGAGGCGAAGGACGCGGGTGCCATGCCAAGCCGGGCTGAACCTGCACATTTTCGTCCGGTCGACCTGACCCTGGATTTGCAAGAAGATGCGACCCCCGGGACTGTTCAACTTTCCATCCAGCAGTTCAGCCAGCCCAAGGCAGACCATCTCGAAACCCGCACCTTTGCCGAACCGGCCGTGCTCAGCGGGTTGCGCCTCCATGCTGGTGACCTGTCTGTCCAGCTGCTCGGCAAGGGGCTCGAGCAGGTGAAACAACTTACCATCGACCAGGTCAGCTTTGTCCCGATCAAAAGCAAGGACGCCGAACCCGACACGCTAGAGCTTGACGCCCCAAAGGACGCGCCGCTGAAGGCCGGAGAGCACTTCGGCGCAAAGGTCGAGCTGCGCGACGGACGGATTCTCTCCGTAAGCGGTACCACCCTGTCCGCCCGCCCGCAGATCTCGATCCTTTCCCGCCGCGTGCTGGATCCCGCCGCTTCGCCTTTCGCACTGCCGTCTGCGCCCGGCAAGCCGATCGAGCTTCCCCTGGGCGCGCAGCTGATCTTCTTCCTCAAATCGGCCGCGCCCTTCTCCCGGAATGGCTCGATCGAGCTCGCCGGCCCGGATGAGGCGCTGCGCAAGACCCTCACCCTCAAAGACGGCCTGGTCCTCCAGGATGCCCATACCCTGCTCGCCACGATCGATCCGCTCAAGTTCTTTGGTCCCTCCACGTTCGGGCTTTTTCGGATCCGCGCGGTGCTGCCCGAGCCCAAACCCGACGGAGCGATCGGTGATTGGCTTCCGCTCGCGACGGTGGTTCGCCTGCCCACGCTGTCAAGCCTCACCTGCCCGTCCGACGCCACCCAGCCCTGCCATCTTGCCGGCCAGTCGCTATACCTGATCGACTCGGTCAGCGCCACACCCGACTTCGCCTCGTCCACGGCAGTCCCGGAAGGCTTCGTCGAGACCAGTCTCGCCGTCCCGCACCCGACAGGTCCAAGCTTCTACCTTCGCCTGCGCGACAACCCAACCGACACGGTTCAGGCGACGCTGCCCATCACCCCCGAACCGGTAGCTCCGAAAGCAAAAGCAATGGCCGCCGCAACCTCGGCCCCCGGCGTGCTGTCTGGTTCACACCGTCTTCGCTAATCGGATTCAAATGGGCCAAGCCCCTTCTGCACCCGGCTGTGAAAACGTCCATAGGTGAAGTAGATGACCAGCCCGACTGCCAGCCAAAGCACCAGCCGTACCCACGTTTCCCAGGGCAAGCCGAGCATCATCGCCAGAGAAATCAGAATGCCGAGAACAGCCGTCAACGGCATGAATGGAGCGCGGAAGGGCCGCGGCAGCTCCGGGCTGCGACGGCGGAGCACCATCACACCTGCGCACACGATGATAAATGCCAACAATGTTCCAATACTGGTCATCTCGCCGAGCCTATCCAGAGGAATGGTCGAGGCAAACACCGCGACCACCAATCCCACCGTAATGGACGAGATCCACGGTGTACGGAATTTGGGATGGATGTTGGAGAAGAACTTCGGCAGCAGCCCGTCCTTCGACATGGAAAAGAAGACTCGGCTCTGGCCCAGCAGCATGACGATCATCGTACTCGTCAGTCCACCCAGCGCACCGATCTTGACCAGCAGGCTACCCCACTTGACTCCCGTGGCCTCTATCCCGACGGCTAGCGAATCCGGTACTGCCAGAAACTTGTAATTCACCAGTCCGGTCAGGACCAGTGCCACCAGAATGTAAAGTATGGTGCAGACCACCAGCGATCCAAGAATACCGATCGGCATATCCCGCTTCGGGTTCTTCGCCTCCTGTGCTGCGGTGGAGACGGCGTCAAAGCCGATATACGCAAAGAAGATGACGCCGGCACCGCGCAGCACGCCGCTCCAGCCAAACTCGCCGAATTTGCCGGTGTTGGGAGGAAGAAACGGATGCCAGTTCACAGCCGGAAGCTCGGGGTGGTGCAGCAGCGTATACCCACCCAGCCCGAGGAAGATCACCAGCACGACCAGCTTCACCGCCACGATGAAGCTGTTGAAATTCGCCGACTCCTTGACTCCAACTACAAGGATGATCGTCACCATGAGGATGCCGAGAAATGCAATCAAGTTGAAGTACCCGTGACGCTGCGGAAGCGTCGCCGGATCGATATGAAGCTGTGCGAGCTTTGCGCTGACCCGGCCCAGAAACTCCCAATGACCGTTGTAGAGCACGAAGGTCGAACCCGGCGTGCCGGCCAGTTCCGGCGGCAGGCGCAGGCCGAAATCCTGCCCCAGGCTCAAAACGTAGCCGCTCCATCCGGAACATACGGTCGCCGCTCCGAACGCGTACTCCAGCACAAGGTCCCAGCCGATGATCCAGGCAAAGATCTCTCCCAAGGTGGCGTAGCCATAGGTATAGGCTGAACCGGCAACCGGGATCATCGCCGCAAATTCCGCGTAACACAGTCCGGCAAACACACAGCCGATGGCCGCCAGGATGAACGAGTAGACCACGCCCGGCCCCGAGTAGTGTGCCGCCGCGGGACCGGTCAGCACAAAAATGCCGGTGCCAATGATCGCGCCGATTCCCAATGCAATAAGGCTGCCGGCACCCAGGGAACGCTGCAGCGTGTGCTCGCCCGTCTCGTTGGCCTCGCCCATGATGGTCCGGAGCGACTTCGTCTTGAGTAGATTCAGCATCAGCCTTACGTTCTCCTGAACTTCGCTTGAGCTACAGTCGATCAAACAGACGTTGCGCCCTGCCGTTTCCACAGCAGGTACACCGGCATTCCAAGAACGACCAGGATCAGCCCCGGCCATGTATATTGCGGTTTGTAACGCAAGAGTACAACAGAAATCCACGCGGCCATCACGATATAAAGCGCGGGCAGCACCGGATATCCAAAGGCACGGTACGGACGCACCGCTTCCGGACGCGTCCGGCGAAGCACAAACAACCCTACGATGGTCAGGATGTAGAAGATCAGCACCGCGAAAATCACGTAGTCCAGCAGCTGTCCGTAGCTTCCGCTCAGGCAGAGCAGGCAGGTCCACGCCCACTGCACCCAAAGCGAGTTGACCGGAACCCCCGTCTTCGGGCTCAGCCGGCCCACCCCGGCAAAAAACAGCCCGTCCCGGCTCATCGCGTAGTAAACCCGCGCGCCGGCCAGCAGCATCCCGTTCACGCAGCCAAAGGTGGAAATCAGGATCGCTCCCGCCATCAGCTTCGCGCCCATGCCGCCAAACGCCTGCTCCATCACAGCCGTCGCCACCCGGTCCTGCGCCGCATTCTGGATCGCCGGCAGCGGAAGCACGCTGAGATAGACGAAGTTACACGCGATGTACAGCAGAAGCACTACACCTGTACCCAGGGCCAGGCTTAACGGCAGGTTCCGCGATGGGCGGCGAATCTCGCCCGCCGTAAACGTGACATTGTTCCACGCGTCGGACGAGAATAGCGACCCAACCTGCACGACCGCCACCGCCGTAAGCGCACCGACCAGTGCAGTGGAATCGTGCTGCCACGGCCAAAAAGAACCCACCGTGATCCCATGTAACCCATGCGTTCCGGCCCAGAACCGTGTCCAGCCCGCACCGAAGTTCGCCGCAACAGCCGCAGCACTCTTTGCCACCAGCCCAACCGCCACTACCCCCAGCAGCGCAAGCACCTTCGCCGACGTAAACACGTTCTGCACCGCCGACCCCAGCTTGACTCCAAAGGTGTTCAGCACCGTCAACAGCGTGATGACAGCGATTGCCACCAGATTCGCCGTGTTCAGCCCAATATTGCCGGAGCCCGCGTGAAGGATCCACCTCTGCGCGCTTACCGCCGGAAAAAACACGCCAAGAAACTTCCCGAACGCAACGCCAACTGCGGCAATCGTTCCCGTCTGGATGACCAGAAACAGCGTCCACCCATAAAGAAATCCCCAGATCGGCCCCAGTGCTTCCCGCAGATAAACATATTGACCGCCCGCCTTCGGCATCATCGCGGCCAGCTCGCCATAGCTCAACGCGCCGATGATCGTCATTGCCGCCGTCAGCAGCCATGCTCCGATCAACAGCGCGGGCGACCCGAGCACGCGGCTCATATCGGCCGAAACAATGAAGATACCCGACCCGATCATGGAACCCATCACAATCGCGGTAGCCGAAAACAGACCCATGCCCTGCACAAAGTGCGGTGCATCCACGGCCGGGCTCTGTCCGTCAGAAGTATTCACGTTCCGTTCAACTTACCGGAAAATCGCTAGAAAGTCCCGCGCAACCTTATCAACCGTCTCGCCCGGCAGCAGCAGACCGGAGATCACGGCCACGGTATCGGCCCCGGCGGCTCGCACCTCCGCCGCATTCTCCCGTGTGATTCCCCCAATCGCCACCAGCGGTTTCGCCGTCAGCGCCCGCGCACGTCGCACTCCTTCTACACCCACCACGGCAGCCGCATTTGCCTTGCTGCCCGTCCGAAACACCGGCCCGACCGCCACATAATCGGCAGCCCCCGCCTCAGCCGCCCGAGCTTCCTCCTCTGTGTGAGTCGAAACCCCGATCATAAATTTCATTCCCGCTGGGAGCGTGCCCCATCCATCCCGCCCCTGTGGTGAGTGAGATTTCGCGTAAGCCCCCACTACCCTCCGCGCATCGTCTGGAGAGAAATCTCCCTGTCCCACATGCACCCCGCCAAATCCCGCCAGCAGCGCCAGGTCTACGCGATCATTCAGGATCAGCCGGCACCCTGATCCGGCAAACACCTCCCGCAGGACTGCTGCTCCGTCCAGCACCATCCGTGGCGAACCATCCTTGCATCGCCACTGAACTGTCTGCACACCCGCCGCGCGAAGCTCATCCGCAAACGCCCGCAGCCCTACGCCGCATGCCGCCAGCACCCCCGCATCGGCTATCGCGTACAGCCCGTTCAATCGCATCGCAAACTCTCCCCAAACGCCGAAAGTACGGAACTCTCCGCCTTACATCAACGTACATGCCGCCATGCGCCTTCTGCTTTCGCTCGCCCTGGTCCTGCCCTCCGCCGCCGCTCAGCAGCCCACCGTCGCGCCTCCGGACGCTCTCTCAATCATGAGCCGCGTGGCGGAAAACCAGGATCGCTCGGAGGCCGAACGTGCCCATTTCGTGTACGTTCAGCATGCGCGCGTAGCTTCTCGCAAAGGCAAGACCCTCCACTGCGAGGAGGTGACCGACTCCCGCGTAACCCCGGCACAGTCCGGTTCGCAGCAGCAGATTCTTACGCTCACCGGGCGTCTTCTTGTCAAAGGCAAGTACCTCACCTACACCTCCCTGCCGGCCGACCACAAAGCCGGCGAAGAGACAACCACCTTCAACCTGGACGACCACGATCCCATGGACCGTGACTTGGTCGAGAATATGCGGCACCATCTCACCGATTCCAACACCCGGGACGGTATCGGCTCGGGCCTCTTTCCGCTCACCTCAAAAGCCCAGGCCGAGTACACGTTCAAGCTGCTCGGCCGCGAATCAATCAACGGCCACGACACATGGCACATCGGGTTCACGCCCAGAGACCGCAACGAGCTTGCCTGGAAAGGCGACGCCTATATCGACACTGTCGCCTACCAGCCCGTCGTCATCCATACATCCTTGTCCCGCAAACTGCCGCTCGCAGTGCGCACGCTGCTCGGCACCAACGTCCCAGGTCTCGGATTCACGGTCACCTATGCCCCGCACGGCGATGTCTGGTTTCCTTCTACCTTCGGAACGGAATTTAGAGTTCACGTTCTTTTCTTCCTGAGTCGGGAGATCACTCTGGACGCGGAAAACCGCAGCTTTGAGCTCACGCACGTCCACTCCACGATCGTCGGCGATGGAACAGTTCCCTAGCTGTCCCGGCCCTGCCGCTCGAAAAACCGTTCCATGAACTTGGTATCGAACTGCCCGGACCGGAACTCCGCATCGGCGAAGATCTTCTGGTGCAGCGGAATCGTCGTGTGAATCCCCTCCACAACAAATTGGCTTAACGCACGCTGCATCTTGTTCATGGCCTCTTCACGGTCGGCCCCATGGCAGATCAGCTTCGCGATCAGCGAGTCATAATATGGAGGCACCACGCCTTCGGCGTACTGTGCCGTGTCCACCCGCACACCGTTGCCGCCGGGCACATTCCACGCCGTAATCCGGCCGGCGGAAGGTGTAAATTTCTCAGGGTGCTCGGCATTGATACGGCACTCGATCGCATGCCCGCGAATCTCCGGCACCTTGGGCAAAATATCATGCAGCTTCTCACCCGAAGCGATCCGCAACTGCGCCTTGACGATGTCGACCCCGGTCACCATCTCGGTCACGCAGTGCTCCACCTGCACTCGCGTGTTCATCTCGATAAAATAGATCTCGCCATCCTCATCCATCAGGAACTCGATCGTACCCGCGTTCCAGTAGCCGATGTCCTTTAGGGATTTCTCGATCACCTTGCCCAGCTTTTCCCGCAGCTTGGGTGTGACCATCAGGCTCGGTGCCTCTTCGATCAGCTTCTGGTGCCGCCGCTGGATGGAGCACTCGCGTTCGCCCAGGCTCATCACGCTGCCGTGCTCATCGGCCAGCACCTGGAACTCGATGTGGCGCGGCCGCTCGATAAACTTCTCCATGTACATATCGCCGTTGCCAAAGGCGTTCGCCGCTTCCGTGGAGGCCTGGTTGAACATCGCCGGGAGCTCCGCTGCCGAGCGCACAATCCGCATGCCACGTCCGCCGCCGCCGGCCACCGCCTTCAGAATCACCGGGTAGCCGACCGACTTTGCCCACTCCAGCGCCTCACTCTCATCGGCAATGACGCCATCGGACCCAGGCAGGATCGGCACCTTCGCCTTCTTCATAGTCTGGCGCGCGGTCGATTTTTCGCCCATCATCCGCGTCACCTCCGGCGGCGGCCCAATGAACTTGATATTCGACGCCCGGCACACCTCGGCGAAGTTGGCATTCTCGCTTAATAAGCCATATCCCGGGTGAATCGCATCCACGTCCGCGATTTCAGCAGCCGAAATCACCGCCGGCACGTTCAGGTAGCTCTCTGCTGACCGCGCGGGGCCGATGCAAATCGCCTCATCGGCAAACCGCACATGCAGCGAGTTCCGGTCCGCCTCGGAGTACACCGCAACTGTGCGGACGCCCAGCTCCTTGCACGCGGAGATGACTCGTAGCGCGATTTCTCCACGGTTTGCGATCAACACCTTACGAAACATGCTTCAACCTTCCGTTCAGCTGGGCCGCGCCCGCGTCAGTTACCGAGGTTTCACCGCAAACAGCGGCTGTCCATACTCAACTGGCTGACCGGTTTTGGCGATCCGTTCGACCACCTCGCCCGCCACATCGCACTCCACCTCGTTCATCAGCTTCATGGCTTCCACGATGCAAAGCACCTGTCCCACCTCGACCTGATCGCCCACCCTCACAAACGGAGCCGCGCCCGGGGAGGATGCCTCGTAAAACGTGCCTACCAGAGGCGACTTCACCATCTGGGTCGCCGGCTCGCTCGCCACCGGTTCCGCCACAATGGGAGCTGCGACGGGCGCCACCAGAGTATTGGCCGCGCCGGCTGGAGCCAGTGGAGCCGAGGCGAGCAGGCGCTGCAGTTGCCCCAACTCCAGACCCGCGGAAGGCACCGCCGCCGGTGTTTTGCTGACAAAATTCAACCGCACCTTCAGGTCTGATTGCTCCAGGTCGAACTCCGCCACTTCCTGCTCCTTCAGGAACTCGACCAGTTCTTTCAGGAAATCCCGCAACTCGTTGCCTTCCATGCCCATCGCTTCCCGCGCTCCAAGCTTCAGCGCCTGTTATTAAAGTTCAATCCAGCTCTTGGTTGCCGGCGTCAGGTTTTCAGCTCCGGCCCGGGTCACCACGACCGTGTCTTCAATTCGCACACCAAATCGCGTCGGCAGATACACACCGGGTTCAATTGTAATTACCATTCCTGTCCGCAGCGTATCTCCACTCATCTTTCCCAGCCGCGGAGCCTCATGGATCTCCATTCCCACGCCGTGCCCGGTGGAATGGGTAAACCACTCTGCCAATCCGGCACGCTCGAGCGATCCGCGCGCGGCGGCATCCACCTCCGCACCCGTTACCCCGGCCCGCACAGCCGCGACTCCGGTCTCCTGCGCCTCCAGCACGGCGTCATAGGCCTCGCGTTCCCCAGCCCGCGCCTTGCCCATGTGCACGGTTCGGGTCATATCGCTGCAGTAGCCGTCCAAGACCACGCCAAAGTCCAGCGTCACAAACCCACGCCGGGGAAGCTTCGCGTTGGTCGCGCGCCCATGCGGAAGCGCACTCCGCTCGCCGCTGGCAACGATAGTTTCGAAGCTCATCCGCTCCGCTCCGGCCATGCGGGCCTGGTATTCAATCGCCATGGCGACCTCGTTCTCGGTCGCGCCCGGCACCACAAACTCCAGCGACTCCTCGAATAACCGCACGCCCAGCGCTGCGGCCTCGCGCATCAGCTCGATCTCCACCGCATCCTTGCGCTCGCGCAACTCCGCAACCAGCGCTCCCACGGGCTGCAGCCAGCTTCTCGCCTGCTTGATCGCCTTACGGAGCGCACTGAGCCCGGCCACCGTCGTCTGGGTCGAATCGTACCCACAGCTTGCCGCTCCCAGAGCCGCCGCCCACTCGCATGCAGCCACGCCCACCGGCTTGTCCGACACAACGTGGACCTTGGCCCCATCGACCTCCTCGGCAGCCTGCTGCGTATATCTGCCATCGGTGAACAACGACATGCGCCGACCGACCACGCACACCGCCGCATTCGATCCCGTAAATCCGGTCAGGTACCGTACATCCGGCGCCGAGCTCACCAGCAGCGCCCCCACCCCGGCCTTACCTGCCGCCAAGCCGATCCGGCGCTTCCGTCCCGCTAAGCTCATGGCGTTATTCTACCGAACCCGCTCCATCGGCTTCTTGTCCCTGGCCGAAACCGCCACCGGCCCGGACGGCTGTGCCCCGCTCTGCTCCACCATCCACGAATCCAGCAGACTTCGCTTGAACCGCCAGCGATTGCCTAGGCGAAACGCGGGCACCGTCCCTTCGCTCGCGTATCGGTAGAGCGAATCGCTGCTGATCCCCAGGTACTCCGCCGCCTGGCGAATATCCATCACCTCACGCAGCATCGCCTGTACCGCACCTGCCATGGGAGTTCCTCCTCGAGTCATCCGCTACTGTACGTTTCCGGATCGCTCTCCCCTTGTACCCACTTTCGGCAGCCTGCGCAATCCCCAAATCAGGCTTCTGCTATTTGTTACCTTTCGAGCCACCACTCAGACCGCAGCTCCCGTACCTCTTCAGGTCGCCCGGGCTCCGGGGAAAACAACCGGAACCCCCGCGCACCCGCCAGCTCCGTCATCCGCGTAATCGGCTCGCGCCAGCCGTGCAGCGCCAGGTTGAACAAGCCCCAGTGAATCGGCATCAGCAGCCCGCCGGCACCCATCCGGGCGAACGCCTCCGCCGCCCCGTCCGGACCTAGGTGGATCGCCGCCCAAAGCTCGTTGAACGCACCGATCTCAAGCATGGTCAGGTCGAACGGCCCATACTGCCGGCCAATCTCCGCGAAGCCATCCCAAAGCCCGGAATCCGCCCCAAAGTACACTCGATGGCTCGAGCCCTGCAGCACAAACGAGGCCCACAAGGTCTCGAACCGGTTGAACGCGGAGCGTCCGGAAAAATGTCGAGCCGGCAGAGAATGTATCTTGAGCCAGGCCCCCTCGGCACCATCCAGGCGGGCCGTTTCCGTCCAGTCCAGTTCAGTAATCCGCTCCGGTGCTACCCCGAATGACTGTAGCTCCAGCCCTACCTGCAGCGAAGTCACCCAGCGCAGCTGGGGCCTGAGCCGCGCAAGCTCCCGGACCGTTCCCGCGCCGAGGTGATCATAGTGGTCGTGCGAGATCAGCACCGCATCGAGCCGGGGGAGCTCATGGAGCGAAAGCGTTGGCGCGAAGAAGCGCTTCGGCCCGGCCCACTGTACCGGCGCAGCGCGTTGATCCCAGACCGGATCGATCAGCAGCCGGAAGCCGTCGATTTCAACCAGCGTAGACGAGTGCCCAAACCAAGTCACCCGAAGCCCAGACTCCGGCAAGACCCCATAGGCTGCGGCATCGGTCCGAAACGGACCGGGGGGAATCTTCGGAACCGTCTCCGACTTGTTCTGCAGCTGCATCGGGATGACCTTGGCAATCATTCGCCAACCGCCCACCGACGTCGGAACTGGGTTTAGATACTTCTTGCCATCCTTCTTCACGCGCTGCAACCAAGCCATGGGAGCTTGGATGCGTGGGCCCTTACTCCCGCGTCACTTTGAAGCCTTTCGCTTCGAGATCCTTCTGCACACTGTCCGGCCCCGCCAGATGCGCGGCACCCACCGCGACGAACACGGTACCAGGCTTATCGCCCGCCAGCAGCTTGCCGATCTGTTCGGCAAACCGCGCATTCCGGTCGACGACGAGCTTCTTGTATAGTTCCGGGCTCTTGGCGATACCTTCGTTCTCCAACCGCGCGATCGTCTCGACGTCGCCCTTTTCCCACGCCGCGACTACCTCATTCATCTGCCTGGTACTGTCGGGAAGCTCGGCCAGTTCATCGTGCAGCAGAGTCACCTGCTGGGCCTGCGGAAAGTCCGCCAGGTAATGCAATTGCTGCTCCATCGTCTCAAAGCCGAGCACCGGCTTGTTCCCGTCCTTCGCCATTTGCGCTATCGTCACGTCCACACCCGTCGTTGGGCTGTAGCCGGCCTTGATCATCGGCAGCACGGACAGCGTCATGTACGCCATCCACGGCTGCATCGGCTCCATCATCTCCTCGCCCGGCATACCAAGCGCCTTGACAGCCTTGTCCAGCTCGGCCTTATCTGCGGCGGAGATCTTGGTCGAAAGCGGATGCTCCTGGTCCATTCCGAGCTGCATCACGAACGGCTGAATCGCAGCCATATCGTCCAGCTTCGCTATTTCCAGGAACAACGAATCGCTTTTGCCGAAGGCGTCCGTAAACTTCTTCGTCTGCCAACTCACATCCGGCTTCATAATGTGCACGGTGCCAAACAGGTATACCGTCTCGTGCGGACCCTGCACCTTCCAGATCGCCGGATTCGCATTCGGCTCGGTCGCCGGAGAAAGCTGCGCCGGCTCGGCGTGTGACGTGTTGGTCTGCGCCGAACCTGTCATCCCGGCGACGAGCATCGTGCCCGCTACGATCCATCCGGCAACTCGAACTGTACCCATCGTTCACATAATACCTTTGTTTCTCTTCTTCGGTTCCAAAGAGAATCTTTTCTTCAGGAGCTGCTTGCTCCCTCGCGACAGCGGACACACTAAGCTTTGGAACTCGCCTCATCTCTATAAAATTCGTCGATCTGCGCCTTGTACTTCTCCTCGATCACCCTGCGCTTGAGCTTCATGCTCGGCGTCATCTCCCCACCTTCCACGCTCCACTCATCCGGCACAGGCACGGACCGCTTCATAGTCTCGAAGGGCGCGAGCGACTTGTTCACCTCGTCGACGATACGCTGATACTCCGCCTTGACCTTGTCGTTCTTTACCAGCTCCGCATGATCTGAGGTCTTGACTCCCTGGCCTTTTGCCCAGCCCTCCAGTGCCTCGAAGTTAGGCGAAATTAGCACGCTGGCGAACTTGTGCTTATCTCCAACCATCGCCGCCTGCCCGATCATCGTATTGGCCTTGAGCTTGCCTTCGATCGGCTGCGGCGCAATCAACTTGCCTCCGCTGGTTTTCAGAAGCTCCTTCTTGCGATCGGTGATGGTCAGAAATCCGTTTTCATCCAGATTGGCAATATCGCCGGTCTTGAACCAGCCATCCTCGGTCAACGACTCCTTCGTCTCCTTGTCGCGATTCCAATAACCATGAAAGACCGAGGGCCCTTTCACCTCCAGTTCGCCGTCCGGAGCGAACCGCACCTCCAGATTCTTCAATAGCTTACCCACGCTTCCCATCTTCATCGCGTTGGAATGATTGGACGCGATCACCGGTGAAGTTTCCGTCAGCCCGTACCCTTCAAAGATGCGAATGCCCGCTCCGGCAAACCAATTTCCCGTCTCGCTCCCCAGCGGAGCCCCGCCCGAAATAAACGTTCGCACGCATCCGCCAAACGCCTCCCTGATCTTCGAAAAAACCAGCTTATCGGCGACCGCATACATCAGCCCGGCCGGTTTCTTGCCTTCGAGCACCGCCGGTGCCTGCTTTTTGCCCTGCTCCACCGCCCAGGCAAAAAGTTTCGCCTTGATGGGCGACTCGACGCTCTTGCCCTCTACAGCCTGACGAATCTTCTCATATACCCGTGGCACGCCCACAAAGATCGTCGGCTTCACAGCCTTCAGAGCCTTGGTGACGTCGTTGAACTTCGGGCAATACGCGATCCGCGCTCCCCGTGCCAGCAGCGAATAATCCGCGTGACGCGCCGTTGCATGCGAAAGCGGAAGAAAGGAGATCGAACTATCCCTATTGGTAAAACCATATGGCGTGGTGGAGACGCAGACATTGCTCGCCAGGTTCCCGTGCGTCAGCCGAACGCCTTTCGGGGTGCCCGTCGTGCCGGAGGTGTAAATAATCGTCGCCAGGTCGTCCGGGGTCACACTGGCCACCTGCTCATCGAATTCCGCATCCCGGGCCTGCTTGCCTTTGGCATCCTCCATCAGCTTGGAGAAGCTGTCCGCAATTCCGAACTCGCCTTCGTCCATCACCACCACATGTTCAAGGCTTGGCAGGTCTCCGGCCTTGGTCAGCTTTTCGTACTGATCCTTGCTGGATAGTACCAACACCTTTGCCCCGGCATCCTTGATCATGTAGCCGATCTGCTCCGCTGTGTCAGTGGCGTACAACGGTACATCCACCGCCCCAAGCGCCAGCACGGCAAAATCCGTAACGGCCCACTCCCACCGGTTTTCACTCAGGAGAATAACGCGGTCGCCCTTGCCCACGCCCCACCCTCGAAAGACATCCGCCAGCGCCCGGATGCGGCCGTACACCTCGTCCGACGTAATGGGCTGCCATTCGCCCGCCGCGGTCTGCCAAAGCATCGCCTGGTGGTCGCCTCGCCCAGTCACCAGGGCTGTAACATCGTTGATCGTCTTTAGGGTCAGGTCTTCACTGGGGCGAGGTTCCGTCATAACCGTTCACGTCTCCGGGGCATGAATCATGCAAACAAGTTCATTGGATGCGAAAACTCGTTGCGGGTAGAGATGCCGCGAGAGCAGCGTCTCCCATGTTCTTCATGAGTTGAGGCAGGTCGGGATCGTCGAGTATGGTGCAGGGCCGCTGCAGCGCCTGGAAAAGTGCAAGGCTGGCGCGGCCGGTACTGCCCGAGGTCTGGCGACCTTTGAGCAGTTGTAATGGTTGGATTCCTTGGATGAGATTACGGATCATCACACAGCGGTCCGGGCGGTAGGTGCAGGAAGCCAGGTCCGTGATGCTGAGCAGCTGGCTCGGCGTGCAGAGGATAGTTCGGGGTGGGGCCATGCGATCGAGCAGGCTAAATATTTCGAGCTTTGACTCAAGCTCGTCAGGAACGAAGTCGATGGCGATGTCCGCTTCTGCCACGGCATCTTCGACCGTTGTGACGAGACGGACGTGTCGGCCGAGCGAGGTGAATACGGCTTGAGCGCTGCGTAGACGCGACGGCATGACGTCCTCAAGCGTGACCGAAAGTCCGGCTACGGCGCAGTCGGCTGCGAACTGACGACCTGCTGTTCCCGCGCCGATCACCCCGATATGCATAAAACTAGTTCTTCTCGGCAATGGAGTGTAGCACCGTTTCGTAATTGGGCTCGGAGGCGCGGATGTATTCGGCCACACGGTTGCGCTCTTCTTCCGTAAGGGACGGCAGCACGGCCTGGATGCGGCGGAGGGTGACTGCAATATCGTCAACGTAGTTCATCATGCGGATTGCTTCGCCGGACAGTGGCATTGAAACTCCAGTTCGTAATGGAACCCTGCGCTGCCCCGGCGATAGTGCCGCGGACGAGGCGCTCATCTCAGTCTAAACGCTTGCGCCCAGGTCTGCCCGGACGGATGCGTTATCCGTGGGCTTGCCGGCGTCAATTCCCTCGATGGCGAGTTCGTAGCCATCGCGGTCGGTCATCGCCATGAGCGAGGTGAGCTGCTCGGCGAGGTGCGGATGGAGAGACCCGGGACGGAAGCGCCACGTCCAGTTTCCCTGGCCGGCCGCGGGCACGTTCATGCGGGCCTCGCTGCCGAGGTGCAGCACGTCCTGCAAGGGGAAAATACAAATGTCGGCCACGGAACGGGCGGCGGTGCGCATCATGGCCCAGACGATCTCCCCGGGATGATCAATGTGGCCCAGGTAGATCTGCGCGTTGGTGCGTTCGATGGGCTGCGCATCGTCGAGCCACCAACCGAGGGTAGTGTTGTTGTCGTGGGTGCCGGTGTAGATGACAGTATTGGGGACGCACCGATGAGGGAGGTAAATATGCGAGCCGCGATCGACAAAGCCGAACTGCAGGATGCGCATGCCGGGCATCCCGTAGCGCTCGCGCAGTTCGTCGACCTCGCGGGTAATGACACCGAGGTCTTCCGCAATGAACGGGAGGTCACCGAAAACTTCACGGAGTCGGTGAAAGAGGTCGCTTCCCGGAGCCTTGACCCAAACGCCATTAACCGCCGTTTCCTCGTCGGCGGCAATAGACCAAAAGGCTTCAAAGCCGCGAAAGTGGTCCAGTCGAATGGAATCGTACAGGTTGAGCGCGCGGCGGATGCGGGCGATCCACCAGTCGAACCCTCGCTGTTTTAGCGTCGACCAGCGGTACAGCGGGTTTCCCCAGCGCTGGCCGGTGGCGGAAAAGTAATCCGGAGGTACGCCGGAAACGCGGATGGGAAGCAGTTCGTCGTCGAGCTCGAACAGGTCCGGATTGGTCCAGACGTCGGCGGAGTCGTAATTAACGAAGATGGCCACGTCACCCATGATCTGGACCTTGTGGGTGTGCCCGTAGGCCCGGAGTGCTGCCCACTGCTCGCTGAACAGGAACTGGACAGCCTGTTCGACGGCAAGTTCGTGCGCGCTTTCCGTCAGTACGCGGCTCATGGCTTCGCTTTCGCGGCGGGCGTATTCCCGCGGCCACTGATGCCAGCTGGCATAGCTGAAGCGGCGGCGCAGGACGGTGTAGAGCGCGTAGTCGGCCAGCCAAGCCGAGTTGTCGTTGCAGAACTTCTGGAAACGAAGGCGATCGCCTTCGCCGGCGCGCTCTAGGAAACAGGCGGCGGCTTCTTCGACGAGCGGAAGCTTTTCCGCGTAGGCACGCTCGAAATCCACCGGTCCTTCATGCCCGGCCAGGCCGGCGATCCGTTCCGAGCCGATCCATCCGGCTTCGACGAGCAGCTCAAGGCTGATCAGTAAGGGATTACCGGCGAAGGCGGAGAGCGCGGAATAAGGCGAGCTGCCGTAGCCGGTGGGGGAGAGCGGAAGCACCTGCCAGACTCGCTGGGCGGAGGCCGCGAGAAAATCCACAAAGCCGTAAGCCTCCGGACCGAAGTCGCCCACGCCACCGTAAGATGGCAACGATGTAACGTGCAGCAAAATGCCTGAAACGCGTTCCCCTAACATTCGGTCTCCCCGTGGTGCAAGTCTGCCTGTGTTAGCTGCCGAGAGGCGGTGCGGATGATGCACTACGCGAGATCCGGATGGCATTCGCCTTTTGGTATTTCTGCGTCAGCGTGCCGAGGTAGAGCTGAAAGAACTCATCCTTCTCCGAGGTCGCCATCGTGTCCCGGGTCGCGGCAAAGTTCTTTGCAAGCTCCTCCGGGCCAGGCTGCTGTTTATCGATAACCTGCAGGACGACGCCGCTGGTGCCCACGTTGATGGGTCCGGAGATGCTCCCCTGGTTGAGCGAGAAAGCCGTGGAAGCAGGTCCAGTCATCGCACCGATGTCTGGCACCTGGCCATCCTTGCCCACCAGATCGCTTGTCTTCATGGGTATGTTGAGCTCGGCGGCCGCCTTGCTCAGGCTGCCTAGTTCTTTGGCGCGCTTGCCCAATTGACTGAGCTGCGCATTCAGCAGAAGCGGAACCTGCTCGGCACGGTAGTCGTCCAGGATATGCGACTTGTAAGCGTCGAAGGTGGGTGCGTGCGGGGCCTTGATGTCGACCACCTGGTACACGGCATAGCCATCGCCGGTGGAAACGCTGGCCGGAGCACCGCCTTTACTGGCAGAAAAGGCGTCGGTGAGCAGCGATGTGCTGTCGGACACACCCGGGACCACGCCATCCTTTGCGACGTAGTCGGTAGTGGTCGCCTGCAGGCCATGCGCGGCCGCGGTCTTATCGATCCCGTTCTTCCTGCTTTCGTCGGCCAGGGTCTTGGCGTAGTTTTGTTCGGCCGCGCCCACCTTTTGCTGCTGCACAATCGGAAGGATATCCGCCTTGACCTCGGCGAGCGGCTTGGTATGTGCGGTCTGGCGCTCTTCCACCTGCAAAATATGGTAGCCGAACTTGGTGTGGATCAGGTCGCTGGTTTCGCCGGGCTTGAGCGAGAAGGCTGCCCTGTCGAACTCCGGCACGGTCTGTCCGGGGCTGAGGAAGCCGAGTTCGCCGCCCGATCCTTTGCTCCCGGGATCCTCTGAATTCTTTGCCGCGAGCTCCGCAAAGTTACCGCCGGCTTTGATCTGCTTCAGGATGTCTTCGGCCTTCGCCTTTGCGGCTGCGTCCGTTTTTGCATCCGCTCCGGCCGGCACCGCAATGAGAATATGACGGACCTTGGCCTGGTCCTTGACCTGATAACTTGCCAGATGGCTATTGTAGTACGCCTGCAGATCGGCGTCGGAGACCTGCGGAACGCCTCCGGGAAGCTGGTCGACGCCGAAGTTGAAGTAATTCAGCTTGCGTGTTTCCGGCACAGCGGTGGCGTAGCGGGCCAGGTTCTGCTTGAAGAAGTTCTGCAGTTCGGCGTCGCTCGGGTTGATCGTCTGGTTGAGATTTGCCGAGGAGATGACCGCATAGTCGAACTTGATCTTGGTGGCGGTCTGGAGATAGCTCTCGCGCACCGCATTATCCGAGACGGAGATGCCGCTGGTGACCAGGGCATAAAGCCGGCTGATCTCCATGCGATCCTTAAAGTCTTTCTCGAAATCGGCGACGCTTCCGCCGACGTTCTGCGACACAAAATCGATGTATTTGTCCTCGCCGATGAACTGCCCATTTGGGTACAGAATCTGACCGATTTCTCCGGTTTGGAGCTGCTTGCGCAGATCGTCATCAGTTACCTGCAGGCCCATCCTGTCGGCTTCGAGCTTTAGGATGGCGCGCTGGATGTATTGCGGGGCAATGCGTCCTTCGAGATATTGCAGGATCATCGGAGACGCAGGGTAGCCGGAACGGGCGAGCTGCTGCTGCGCTTCGCGGTCGATGGCGAACTGCGACACCTTGACACCATCGTCGAAACGTCCGAAGAAACCTGGATTGTGCACCGTCGCGTACACATTCGGATCGCCGCTTGCGCCAACATTGTCAAAGATGCCCGGAACCAGCGTAATGACCATGGCGACCAGAGCACCGCCGATGATGACGGCGAAGAGTGCCTTAACGTACTTGTTGTCCTGCTGGAGAATGCGAATCATGCTGAGCTAAGTGACCTTGCTTTGTGCGAAATCGTCCGGTCGCTGCCGTGAGCCGGAAAGATGCGGGCCATGTTGAAGCGATCCGTACCTCGAGCAAGCTCAAGTATAAATCAGCCGCGAGCAGCTGTCGGGGAGCAAAAGCAAGGGCAGCCCACAAAAGGCCACGGCACCGCGATCGAGCTCATCCGGTGCCGCATCCTTCATGCTGGGAGGAGAATTAGTAGGGGTACCCATAGCCATACGGAGGCGCACCATATGGGGTTTGGTAGGCCCGGGGACGTGGAGCTCGCTGACCTGCGGGAACCCCGTATGCAAGCCGCTGCATTTCTTGCTCGGACACGGTTCTGACGTTGGCCGGCTGCGCAAGGTGAAAAGTGACCACCGCTTCGGCAGGGATGAACACCTGGCCACGTCCGGAAGCAGCTGACGAGCCAAGACCGGCGGCTGCGCCAACCCCGGCACCAATAGCCGCGCCTTCTCCGCCGCCGGCTACCGCGCCCACGATCGCTCCAAACGCACCGAGTCCGGCGGTCCGGTTAACGGTCTGAATTGTCTTGTCTCCGCCGTTGTGGGCCCACTGATCGGAAAACACGGGATAATTATGGCCGGCAAGCGTCACCTGAGTCAGCTGGAGCGAGAGTTCACCCCGTCCTTTCAGCACGCCCGAAGACCTCGAATCCACAATCCTTCCCTGCACCGAGGCGCCACGTGGAATCGCGATGGCATTGCCGGCGACGATGTCGTGCATGATGACCCCCTGGAACACGTCACCCGGCTGCGACCGCGTGCTGCTGAGCGGCTGGTCGACCCGAACACGGATCAGAGTACCTGCAGGAATCGTGACACTTTCCCCGGCGACCTGGCCGCCATCCATCGGCGCAGCATAGCTCGGAGCGGAGGAGCGCGCATAGTCGCCCTCCTGCGAATAGGTGCCTTGGGAATTGTTCACTGGGGGGTATCCCTGCTGCGGGTAGTTTCCCTGAGGGTAAGTCTGCTGGGGATAGTTTCCCTGAGGGTAGTTACCCGGCGGGTAGCCGTACTGTCCGGATTGCGTGTCAAGGGGGCGGCGATTCGGTGGAGCATTGTCCGGCTGCGAATAAACGCCCGCATTTGTTGACTGCGAATGCTCAGCCTGAGCATCGAGCGCCTGGTCGTCATCGGGATTGTTGCGCTGGTAGCCTGGCGCAGTACCCGCAGGATGGGCCACGGCTGTCCCCTCAGCAGGGGCGGCGGCGTAAGTACCATCTGACTGGAGAACCATTCCGGCGTGCGGATCGGCAGCGGAGTTAACTGGGCCCGCCTGCGAAGAACCATCGCCGAGAACCAGTTCATCGACAACCTTCTTCACACCGGGAGAGGTCGAGGCGAGGGTCTCAGCCTTGAGACGCAGAGGCTCTGAGGTCACTGAACCGCTCAGTGTCACCGTTCCATAGACCGTCTTGGTAGTAATGGCTTGGCTCGCCAGCTCCGGGGCACCAGCAAGAGCACGCAGTACGTTGGACTCAACCTGTGCGTCCGAGGTGATGGCCTGGCCACCGGCCGCTGCTGTAGCAGCCATGACCCCGGCACATACCAGCACTACCCGTGCGGCGTTCCCCACATCCAGCCTGACCTTCATTTCATTTTGCATGTTGACCTCATCCCGCTAATACGTTCGAACCCGAAGCTGAAAACCGACTCTCTACAGCAGACGCGATTGCTGCGGAAAAGTTGTTCGCTGCTCGCCGCGAACGCACGAGAAGGCAAACTGGGTTACGGTTGACCCTACCCGGGGTGCCGCGCTATATTGGAAGTGCGGGGTGGAGCAGCCCGGTAGCTCGTTGGGCTCATAACCCAAAGGTCGTAGGTTCAAATCCTACCCCCGCAACCAATCAAATGAATGGTAGAGAGAATCAGAAAGCCGACTCACTCCATTTACCCCCAATAAGAAGATCAGCAGTTCAGGCAGTGGCCCGCGAGGGCTCGACCACCAGTCGAATATTCGAGGCGTGATGCACGTCATCTTCGAGTGTGCCGCCCGTTGGGAGCTGTTCAACAAACGCCATCCTTCGACTGCCATCGGTCTGACTTGCCCGATGAGGTAGTCGCCCCAGCGAGGCTTGATGTGCGGGTTGATGTTGGACAGGTAGGACTTCCGCGTGGAGTAGCGTTCCGGCAACTTCCGCGATGTAGCTGTCACAGAGATCACCGAACGTCACGGTTCCAAGGTGGTGAATGGGCTTTTCAGCGTTGAGGTTTAGAAGAATCGCTTCGACGGCTCTTCGGGCCTGGGCTTCGGTTTTGTACGTGTCGGTCGTGCCGATGAAGAGAGCCTTGCGTGCTCTCCCTCCCCCTGCCGCGTCCTCGTAGTACCGAAACTCCCATACGTCTGCGCTCTTCGCCCGCTTCTTGAGGGTTAAGCTTCCGAATTGGTAATATGCTCGCGACTTCAAGGTTTTCCTCCTTGACTCACGGCACTAATGGCGTATGTCAAGTTTAGTCGATTAGATCGTCAATCGCCAGTAAATATGGGCTTTCGGCCGTTCGGGACAGATGCTCAGCTAGTCTGTTTCTGGTCGATCCATTGATCGATCGCTGAAGCGCGAAAGCGCCACAGCTTGCCGACCTGGACACCTGCAATCTGCCCTCGGAGAACCATGCGCTGCAGGGTGCGGGGATGAACGCCGAGCAGAGCTGCGGCGGCGTGACTATCGAGCAGGGCCTCGACGCCGGCACGACCCATAACGGGTGACAGGCGTTCGGAAGCGGGTGGCTTTTTCTGGTCAAACATGCGGGCCTCCAAATACGTGCTTTGAAGGTGAATCTTCTTCGCGGTGAAGTCCAATGACTTTCGCGGAACCCCTTATGAGTGGAACGCATAACTGAGTCACGAACGGAGACGACTTAGCCGCTGTTGATGAAATCCAGGAGTACTGGTGCGTTGGGGAATGCCGGCCGGGCCTACGTGAACAAGGGCGGCTTGCGCTCGCATATGGCGAGCGTGCTTTACAGCTCGCTCGAAATCAAACCGTCGCAGCACAGTCGGTCTTGCGTGTCGGTAATTCTCCTGACACCGACCCGATTCTGATTGAGATTCTTTACGCGGTACGGTTGCCGCTATACCCTGCTCTCCAGATCACGCTTGACAGCGGCTCCTCCGCGCAACTCGCCCACGATCTCGTCAGCAGTCAACTGGACCTGGCGCTCATCACGCGACCTGAGAAGAATGCAAAGCTCACCATGGTTAAGCTGTTGGAGACTCCGCTGTTGGTCCTTCTCCGTCACGATCATCCGGCCGCCAAGCTAAACTCTTTAAATCTCTACGATCTGAACGGTGAGCGTGTCATTCTCATAGATCGGAGAGCGCATCCGCTACTCTATTCCAGGATTGTGGAACACATGCGCGAGGAGGGCCGCATTCCAAGTGGGGTGGACCACATCTCTTACCCGGATGAAGCTCTGACTCTTATTGAAGCCGGTGGGGGTGTCGCAATACCACCCAAAGCGCAGGCTCGGCGGCTAGCTAACGAACGCTATGTTCTGAAGCCATTGCGAGAGGACGACCTATGCCTCGACGAGCACATTGCGGCTCGCGCAGACAACGACTCGAAGCTCCTGAGTGGGTTTAATCGTGCTTACAACGTAAAAGAGAAGACTGTCTTGCAGCCCCTGCAGACGGACCTGGACATCGACGGGGGCGATCCCTCAGCAGCTGTGCGGCCAAATAATTTCAGGCCGGCTTATCTGGTGCAACGTCGCTCAGCGCAATGCCGTAGTGCTGGCAGATCGCCCAAAGCTCCGCAACGTCAATTTGCGCGGTCTCCGGACTTGCATTTATTCAAGTAGGAATGCGACATGCCGAGGCTGAGAGACACCTCGCGCTGGGTCAAGCCGAGCGCCTGCCTCGCAGAGCTTATCCGCGACAGGACCCCTTCGTAGTAAGCTCTCATCGCGGGGCTGCGACCCTTCCGAGACTTCCGTGCCTCCGGTTTTGCTTTACCCGCCACTTCAGAAGTGTGGGTAGCGATTGACCTAATCCCCTAATAAGGGACACCATAAAAGGCACGGAGGTGTGCATGGACGAACGAGAATGGATTTCCCGGAGGTCACGGGAAAGACGGTAGCGGAACTCTCGGTCCCGGAAGATATCGAGTTCGGACGCGAAGTGCTGCTGCGCTTTACAGATGAGACGCAGCTTTCTATCGCGATAGGCGTAAAACAGGTGGTCGACGCACGTTACTGCAAGGAGGACGCCCCAGATGTCCTGCTAGCCGCAAAGCATTCCTGCATGTTTCTCTGACCGATAAGTAGGCGAACCGTTCGTGGGTTTTCCTCATCCTCCGTCATGATCGATTAAAGGCGAGCACTTTCGCGCAGATTCAGATTGGCGAGGAGAATAGCATAATCTGCATAGCGTCGACCGTCTGATTCCCGGCTCAATCCGCGTCATGACGGATGAACTGGTTTCCACAGTGGAAGTGTCGAAATGCCAGACGCCTAGCTTAAGGTCCTAGCGACGAAAGGCATAGGGGCTCAACCCCCTCCTCCGCACCAATCCTGAGAATTAAGCACCTAATAGAAGGCCACCTAAACGGCTGGCCTTCTTTTTCGTCACTCTAGTGGTTGTAGCCAGCTTTCGTTTTCGGCAGGGCCAACGAGCGGTTTCGGCGGTGCCCCCCAGGGATCAACTGATATTGATAATAAAATACTTATGCGAGTTTTCCATAAGATGTACCCCGAAGTGTACCCTATTACGGATGCTTGATTAGTGGGTTCGAATCCGGATTTCGTCGTAGTTCAGCACCCTTCGTACGTGATTGCAGCGTCAAGAGAGGCGACGGTCTGGCCCCATATTAAGAGAACGGATCACCATCCGGTCGGCTTCGCGAATGTCCCTTTGCGGTCTGTCACTGTTCGCGGGAATTGACTCGCGGCCAAGTCGCCTTGCCGAATACGCTTCAAGAAGGTGGCGTACTGTCTTAGTTCCCTGCTATGGAACTGGTGGGGGTTGAGGATGCCGACTGGAAGATTCAAGTCTTGAGCAACGATTCGCACCGGCTCAGCCAAATCAGAACCGTTCGTTATGAGCACCGCAACTTCGAACTTCCCGGTCTAAGCGTCGCGCAGGAGGTGGGCCGCGAAAGTCACGTCAGAAGCCGGTTTCCTCGGTCTGTACAATCGTAGAAGAGACTCCCCCGCTCCTTGGTGGGCAGGAAGCGAAGCCGACCCGCAAGGGTCGGCTTCAGTGTCTGGGTTGAGAAGCAGCTGCCTTACTTCCGCTATTGCGACTTGAACGAAGCCGCTGCGCGGCGGACGCTTTCGCGTGTGGCTGAGCGGAGGTTTGTGGCGTTGAGTTAGCGTGTGTCGCAGAGAAGGAGGTTCTCTGTGACCCAACCACGTCAGATCATGCTCGAAGAGCTGGTGCGTCGCAACTACGCCCAGTCCACGATGCGCAACTACGTCTCCACGGTGGAGCATTACTCGCGGCACTTCCACCGTTCTCCCGATCAGCTTGGCCTGGAGCATATCCGCGAGTACCAGGCGGCGATGTTCCGCACCTGGAAGCTGGGCCCGAACACGGTCTCGCAGCGGCTGACGGCGTTGCGGTTCCTCTACATCCAGGTGCTCAAGCGCGGCTGGAGCGCGGCCGAGACACCGTACCCGAAGAAGGTGCGCATCTTCCCGAGATCCTGACCCAGGCGGAGGTTGCGCGCCTGATCGACGCGACCGAGACCCCGTTTCAGCGCATCCTGGTGATGACGCTGCACGCCACGGGAGCACGACGGGCTGAGGTTGCGGCGCTGAAGGTGAGCGACATCGACAGCCAGAGAATGGTGGTGCATATCCGTGGCGGCAAGGGCCGCAAGGACCGCGACGTGATGCTGAGTCCGGCCCTGCTCGAAGCGCTGCGCACATACTGGCGTGGGCTTCGGCACAAGCCGACGACATCGCTGTTCCCGGGCAACCGGTGCCCCCGTATCCGTTCGTCCCTATTGCATGGAATGGACAAGAATGAGGCAGCATCACAGCTCATTCTTCTTAGTCGCGGCCGTATTGGGCGAGTTTAGATCTGCTCCTTGGGGCGCGCTGCTGAAGGGCCGCGGGGCACTCCAAGCGGTCGAACTAACCCGTGACTGTCAAGCTGACGGTCGTCCTTGCGGTCTTCCTTGGAAGTCTGAGAGCATCTCGGGATGAAGGGCACAGCAAACGACTCAATCGAGCTGTTCGAATTCTCGATCGAACCGTTCGTGTCAGGTGGATTCCTGCTAAGCATTCGCTATAGCGGGGACGGTAGCCACAATTTGACTGGAGTTGGCGTCTGGCCCAACGTGGAAAAAGCAAAGCAGATTGCCCAAGAGACAGCGACAAAACTGCTTCACGGCGCAATGATTACTTGGGATCTAAGCGACCGACCACCAATCGGCTAGAAGTCAACTTTACGAGGCGCGGATCGTAGTCGAAGGTTTTTGCGGGTTTTAGAGTGATCTTGCCGAAGTCAGGGTGGGCTGGATTGAGAATCCAGTTATTGTCCGTGACAGCGAGTACCGAAGGCACAACCAGAACACAAGCCTGCAGCTCTTGGGCAAAGCGATCCCCGATTACCTGTAGTGCATCTGGGGCAGGATACCTGCGCCAAGTCGGCGGCAAGTCAGATGGTGTAAGCCGCAAGATCGATACGTCGTCGGGGATGTCGGCCGTAGCTAGCATCAGGTCCGTGGGTGGCCGATCGGCATCAAGGTGAGCCAGATACTCGATCATCGCCAGCGAGAGATGTTCGGCGGTATAGACCACGCGTGTTCCCGGTCGCGACCAACGTCCACCGAAGCGGAAGCTGCCCTCACCGTCAAACGGAGTTGCAAAAAATGGCTTGCGCAGCAGCCGATAAACGGTCTTCAACTCACCCCGCCGTACCCGATCCTACCCAATACGTTTTCGACCTGGCGCGCACCCAGTTCGGTGTCGATGATGCTCAAGGGTGCCACCCCACCCAGCACGAGGTTCGGCCGCTTGAGCCAATCCAGGGCAAGCTGGTGATCGCCGAGGAAATAACCCGCAAGCGAGACGAGACGTGCGAGCCGGTAGAGTCGATCTGACTCGTAGCGCGCCAGTCGTCCCTGGCTTTTACGGCGTTGCAGGCTTCGCAGGGAAAGATCGAGCGTCGACGCGATCTCCTGGAGGGAGAAGCCGGAGGACTTTAACAGTCCCTCAACGGCGGAGTGCGGGAAGCCTTCACGAATCGCCGCGCTCATATCCTCATCGGAATGCACATCTCGTCCGATGGCGAGATGCCCACCCAATTCACTGACCACGGCACTGAGCTCATTGACCATTCTGTCGCTTATGATAGCGACATCTGGCGCAAACCTCAAACTCACTCCCACTCACTCCCGACGAATCGCGTTGAAATCCTCCGACCCTTGGGCAGAATGTCACCAAAAACTCACTTCCGATTCGCTTCCGATGGCCTGTCCGATGCGTACTTTTGACTCCCGATGCGTCGCCAATAGAGCCGTAGAGTGAATAACTTACGCATGTTGAACTTCACTTATAACCCAAAAGTCGTAGGTTCAAATCCTACCCCCGCAACCAACCAAACCGATGCTTTAGAGAAAATCAGAAAATTGATTCACTCCCATTTACTCCCAATAAGAAAATCGGCAGTTCAGGCGCTCGCCCGCAAGGGCTCGAGCACCATCGCGACGGCATCGCCTGTCCGTAGATATTCATCGTCGTCTGGATGAAGGCGTGACGCATGAGTTCCTGCTGGACCTTCATCGGTGCTCCGGTTTCGTCCAGCCACGAACAGTACGTGTGGCGGAATGTGTGCCAACCGATTCCGGCGAACTTCCCTGCTGCGGCGGTACGAGCCGCATGGATGAGAATCCTCTTGCCGTTCGCTGTGGAGCCATCCTGTACGCACCCAATCTCCCGTAGATACTCGGCATGTGGGACATGGAACGACGCAGCAACTCGAAGGGCGGAGATAGCGGGTTTTCGTTGGTGAGAGCCTGCTTTGATGGTGAAAGCAAGCGGAGGGAATGTTCTCGCGTTGCCGACCGAAGCAATCGCCCTCGCAGCAGCTCGCGCGTTGCGCATCGACGTACCGCACAGACTCGGCAGGCAGAGAGCGGGCCGGAAACAATCGCTGAACTGATGACTCACTATCGGCAAGGAGTTGAAGAGATCAGCCACAGTCCAAAGTCATTTCCTACACGAGCTGCTATCGAAGTTATCTGGACAACTGGATGCTCCCTCGTTAGGGCGAACTCAAGATTCGGAATCTGATAAGTGCTCTTTACCATCACGCGATGCGCTACGAGTGGACGGGTAGAACCCGACCAAGCTCATTTCGTCAGAGCGCGAGGCGGGAACGCATGCCTGATGTTCTCGAAACTCGCAGACTATGTGCAGGCACTGAGTTGCAAAAATAGCCGCACATGGCAAGGCGGTAAACATGCTGATCTCAGGCGTGGGTCATAATCTGGTTGACAGGACCCACGTAAGACTCGCATTGAGCTTAATGGACCTGTAGAGGACCGAGATTGCTTGTCACTGTAGGTCGCCATAGCTTCTAAGTTCCTAGATTCTATGGCGGGGACGACGGGGCTCGAACCCGCGACCTCTGCCGTGACAGGGCAGCGCTCTAACCAACTGAGCTACGTCCCCAGGAGCGCGTCCTTAGGCAGGACCACCTGGTGTTTGCCTGGTCCATGGTGCTCAACAGGCAACTTACTGATAATACCGGGCCTTCTACTTTGGGTCAAGAGTTGGCGTTTTACGGTTGCGTCCGGGCTCTTGCTCACCTACACTGGGCAAGCACTTTATGGATGAGAGGTCACGCTTTTTTCCATCGGAGGGCGGTTAGCTCAGTCGGTTAGAGCGCCTGCCTTACAAGCAGGATGTCGGGGGTTCGAGTCCCTCACTGCCCACCACTTTCTCATGCCGGTACCGCGTCCCTCCTCCATGCCGGTTCGCCTGATCATCAACGCCGACGATTTCGGACTGACGCCGGGCATCAATCGAGCCATCATAGAGCTGTTCCAGGCAGGTGCGCTGCGTTCCACGAGCCTCATAGCGACTGCTTCGTTCACCGAGGAAGCAGTCGAATTGATGCGGCAGCACCCGCGGCTGGGCGTGGGCTGCCACCTCACCTTCGTGGACGGCATCCCCGCCGCGCATCCGGAGTCGATTCCCACGCTGCTCGGCGCAGATGGAAAGACCTTCCGTCCTTCCATGCTAGATTTTACGCAGGCCGTGCTTCGCGGCACGGTGCGGGCCGGTGATCTCGCACGGGAAACCCAGGCGCAAATCCAGAGGCTCCAGCGCATGGGCGTTGACGTCACGCACATCGATACGCATAAGCACGCGCATGCATTTCCGGAAGTCGCGCGTACCGTGCTGTACATTGCGGAGCGCTGCGGCATCTTTGCCGTGCGCCGTCCGTTTGAGCCGCGATGGTGCTCCGCACTGGCCGGCGCGTCATGGACCCGCCGGCTGCCGATGCGCTGGGTGGAACGTTTCGAGCCGCGCTTTGCCGGGCTCGCCGCCATTCGGTCTGGCCAGATAATGTCCACCGATGGCACCCTCGGCATTGCCGCGACCGGCACGCTCGATGCGGCACGGCTGCGCGCCATGATCGAAGCCGCTCTGAACCGGGGCGGAGAGCACATGTGGGAGCTCTGCACCCATCCAGGCCACGTCGACTACGCGCTCGAACGCACCGCAACCCGCCTGCGCGCCACGCGTGAGGTCGAATACAAGGCCCTGCTCGCCGTGGTGCCCGACATAGTTCGCAGCGCGGACGGCCCGGCGCTCATCCATTACGGAGAGCTTGGTGTAGCCGGGCTGCAGCGGGCCTCCGGGCAGTTTCAGCCGTACACGGGTTTCGAGAAGGTGTTATGAGCGACGCAGAAGCAACACGGCTGAAGATCGGTATTACGTGCTACCCCACCTACGGCGGCTCCGGCGTGGTTGCCACCGAGCTCGGCATTGAGCTCGCTGCGCGCGGTCACCAGGTGCACTTTATCACCTCCTCCCCTCCCTTCCGGCTTACCGGCCGCGAGCGCAATATCCATTTCCATCAAGTGGAGGTCTTCCACTATCCACTCTTCGAGCATCCTCCATACGACCTGGCGCTGGCAACCCGCATGGCGGAGGTGGCGGAGTTCTACTCGCTCGACCTGCTGCATGTGCACTACGCGATTCCGCACTCGGTCAGCGCGTATCTGGCCAAGCAGATGCTCGCCGCGCGCGGCGTTCGCCTGCCATTCATCACCACGCTGCACGGCACCGACATTACCCTTGTCGGTCTCGATCGCTCCTATCTGCCGATCACGCGCTTCGGCATCGAGGAGTCCGACGGCGTCACCAGCATCTCCAGCTATTTGCGCGAGCAGACACAGCGCAAGTTCAAGGTAAAGCGGCCCATCGAGGTCGTGCGCAACTTCGTCAACTGTGACGTCTACGTGGCCGATCCGGAAAAGATCGCGGCGCTGCGTCCGTTATACGCGGCTTCCGGTGAAAAGCTGCTCGTGCACCTGTCGAACTTTCGTCCGGTCAAGCGGGTCGGGGATGTCATCGAGGTCTTTGCGCGCGTGGCGCGTGCCATGCCGGCGACGCTAATGCTGATCGGCGACGGGCCCGACCGCTCCACCGCCGAGTACCTGGCGCGCAAGCTCGGCGTCTCCGACCGAATCCACTTCCTGGGCAAGCAGGACAACGTCAACGAGCTTCTTCCGCTGGCGGACCTGATGATCATGCCGTCGGAGATGGAGTCCTTCGGGCTGGCGGCGCTGGAAAGCATGGCCTGCCGCGTGCCCGCCATCGCCACCGAGGTCGGCGGCGTGCCGGAGCTCATCGACTCCGGCGTCAACGGCCTTCTGTTCCCCGTGGGCGCGGTCGACGCCATGGCGGAGGCAGCCATCGGGCTGCTCGCAGACGACTCTCGGCTGGAAGCGATGCGCGCCGCCGCCCGGCAAACCGCGCAGGACCACTTCTGCGCCCAGACCATCATCGGCCACTACGAGAGCTACTACCGCAGGGTTCTGTCCGGAACCGAATCCGCCGTGGCCGGAGAAGAACGCACTTAGGATCGGACCCGAAAAGGCCAGACTCCGGATGTGGAGCCCTTATCCACGTCGATCCCGCTCTTCTCCACTTGGGTCCTAGTTGCGTCGTTTGCTCTTCTTACCGCCGAAGCCCTTTCAGCGCGTTTTCCAGTGCTTCCCGCATCTGCGCCCAGCCTTCCACGCTTCCGTCCAGCACCGGCATCAGAAGCGAAACTTTGGTGCCTCGCCCCGGACGGCTTTCCATCTGCACCTCCGCGCCCTGCCCGTACAGCACCTCCATGCGCTCGCGCACGTTGCGCATGCCAATGCCCGTGCCCGGACGCTGCATGTCGCCCGCAATCCTGCGATCCGGAGCCATGCCCACCCCGTCGTCTTCCACCTCCACCAGCATGCGTCCGTCATCGGTCAACCGGCTCCGCAGCGTCACGGTGCCGCCGTGGATGCGCGGCTCGAGCCCATGCTTGATCGAGTTTTCAAGCAGCGGCTGCAGCAGCATGCTGGGCACGACCACCCCAAGCGTCTCAGGCGCGATCTCCTTCACCACGCGCAGCTTGTCGCCGAACCGGACTACCTCGATATCGAGGTAATCGTCTGTGAAGGCAAGCTCTTCGGAGAACGGGACAAAGGCATCCCGCTCCTTGAGCAGGATGCGCAGGATGTTCGCGAGCTTGACGATCATCTCCCGCGCAAGCTCCGGCCGCGAGCGCACCAGAGACGTGATCGAGTTCAGCGTATTGAATAGAAAGTGCGGGTTGATCTGCCGTTGAAGCGCGTCCAGCCGGGCCTCCAGCAGGAGCCTCGACTGCTCTTCCAGCTTGCGTTCAGTGCGAATCTGGTTCCAGATCTTGAGCGGTATCCCGACCACCACCGGAGCGCACAGGCAGATCGCCAGCTCCACCGGCCAGGAGTCGGAGTGGAGCTCGAAAGAGATATCGCGGATAGTAGCGCGCAAGCTGGCTTGTCCCTAACTGCATCGCCGTGATCAGCACGAGCAGCAAGATCTGCCGGTCCAGGTGCGGACGCTTCAGATTGCGCGTCACCCAGCGATAAATACTCAGATCGATCAGCGGTGAAAAGCTCCACACATCCTCCTGCGCGGCGATGCGCGAGAAGGTCCCGGCGATCAGGCCTACTAGCAGGTTCACCGGCAGCGCCAGGTACTCGCCCTGCAGCAGCGCAGGCACGGCGAGCGCGGCACCGCCGGCCATCGCGGCAAACGGTCCACAGATCAGGCCCACCAGGATCACGGTTTCGAACGAAAGATCGGCAGCCAGGAAGTCGTGCACGCGCATTCGGACAAATACACCCAGAAACAGCGGCCCGCAAATCATCGTCACCAGCCCGGCGGTCTGGCGCGCGGTCCGGTTGGTCAGCAGAAGCAGGTCGCGGAAGGTCCGAGAACGCGCCAGCGAGCTCGACACCGCGGCGGCGACACCAAGCTCCACCAGAAGCGTAATCCAGATAAGACCTGTGGACGGAACCTGCTTCACGCTCTCTACTCTACCGCCCCGTTCTCATGCCGGGCTCGCTCGTATAATCGAAAGATGTCGTTTCTTTCCGTTGTGCAGGTGGCCGAAGCAGACCTTCCCACGCGCTGGGGGCAATTCCGTATCCATGGGTTTGAAGGACTGGTGACCGACCCTGAGCCGTGTAACCCCGCCTTGCCCGCGCCCAAGACGCGCGTCGAAACCGGCGTCGCACTGGTCATGGGCGACATCCACGACGGCGTGCCGCTGGTACGCGTGCACTCGCAGTGCCTGACCGGCGATGTCTTTCATTCGTTGCGCTGCGACTGCCATGACCAGCTGCATCTCGCACTGGGAGCCATCGCCTCCGAAGGCCGCGGCATCCTGCTGTACGAAAACCAGGAAGGCCGCGGCATCGGCCTGATGGCCAAGTTGCAAGCCTATGCGCTGCAGGACCAGGGACGCGACACCATCGAGGCCAACCTTGAGCTGGGCTACCACGCGGACTGCCGCCATTTCGAGCTTCCGGCCGAAATGCTCAAGCTGCTGGGCGTCGCAGCCGTCCGCCTGATGACCAACAACCCGGAAAAGGTGCAGGCGCTCGAAGCCGCCGGTGTGCGCGTGGTCGAGCGCGTCTCCGCCACCGTGGCAGCGGAACCGGCGAGCGCGTTTTACCTCCAGACGAAACGCGAAAAGATGGGCCATCTGGTCGGGTAGCGCTGCCGGGTAGGATCGGTTTGCATCCTAGCTGGTATTCCTATGGTTGAATCGAAGTTAGAGCAGTGGCTCCTCGCCGACCTCGAGGTGCCCAAGAACAAGGCGCAGGAAGACGCGGAGCACGACGGCAACCATGCATGGTGGCGCGTCATGTGCCTCACCGGCGTGGACTATTTTTCTACCCTCGGCTATCAGCCGGGAATCGCCTTCCTCGCCGCCGGCGTTCTGTCGCCGATCGCGACGCTTGTGCTCGTGCTGGTAACCCTGTTCGCCGCACTTCCCGTGTACAACCGGGTGGCGGCCGCAAGCCCCAATGGCCAGGGCTCCATCGCCATGCTGCAGAACCTGTTTCCCGGCTGGTCAGGCAAACTCTTCGTTCTGGTGCTTCTCGGCTTTGCCACCACCGACTTCATCATCACCATGACGCTCTCCGCGGCCGACGCGGCGGCACACTTCATCCACAACCCATTCACTCCGCACTGGATGCGCTCGCAGATGCCCGTGACGCTGGTGCTTCTGGTCATCCTGTCGGCCATTTTTCTAAAAGGATTCAAGGAGGCCATCAACATCGCCATAGTGCTGGTGGGCGCTTACCTGGTGCTCAACGGCGTCGTTACCGCGGTGGCCATCAAGGAGGTGCTACACCGTCCAGAACTCCTGCCGGAATGGAAACATGCCTTGTTCCAGGCGCATTCGAGCATCCCGCGCATGATCGGCGTCGCGATCCTCCTCTTTCCTCAGCTTGCGCTCGGGCTCTCCGGTTTTGAAACCGGCGTAGCCGTCATGCCGCTGATCACGGCGGCGAACCTGGAAGATCGCATCAAGAATACGCGCCGCCTGCTGGCAACGGCGGCGATCATTATGAGCGTGTTCCTGATCGCCACCAGCCTCGTGTCCACGCTGCTGATCCCGGCCCATGACTTCGCCGACGGCGGGCCGGCGAATGGACGCGCCATGGCCTATCTGGCGCACAGGATGCTCGGCAACGGCTTTGGGGCCGTCTACGACATCAGCACCATCCTGATCCTTGCCTTTGCCGGTGCCTCCGCCATGGCGGGCCTGCTGAACCTGATCCCGCGCTACCTGCCGCGGTTCGGCATGGCGCCGGAATGGGCCCGCGCCTCGCGTCCTTTGGTGCTGGTCTTCATGGCGATTGCCTTTGGCGTCACCTTTCTGTTTCACGCCAACGTGGACGCGCAGGGCGGTGCCTACGCCACTGGCGTGCTCGTCCTGATGACCTCAGGGTCTTGCGCGGTGACGCTCGCCTCCCGCGGACCCCTGCAGAAGACGCTCATGGGGACCATTTCCATTGTCTTCATCTACACCACGCTGGCCAACATCAAGGAGCGTCCCGAGGGCCTGAAGATTGCCACGTTTTTCATCCTGGCGATCATTCTTTCCTCACTGGTCTCGCGAGCCCTGCGCTCCACCGAGTTGCGCATCAGCGGCATTGCGTTGGATGAGGAAGCCCAGACCATGCTGGCCGAAGACACCGGCAAGATCATTCGGCTTATCGCCTGGAACCCCCGGCATGTTGGCGAAAAGGTCCGCAACGAACAGGTCGACGAGGTCCGTCGGCTGCACGGTCTCAGCCAGAACGAGAGGTTCTTTTTCGTCGAGATCGAACGAGGCGACTCCTCCGACTTCACGGAAAATCTCTGCATTTGCGGACGCCGCGACGAGGATCACCGCATTTTGACCGTGCGCAGTGTCGTCGTGGCCAACTCCATTGCCGGGCTGCTGATCCACATCGAGCAGACCCGCCACACCATACCCCACGTCTATTTCCACTGGACCGAAGTCGCCCCCGCGATCAACGTGTTGCGCTTCATCTTCCTTGGTGAAGGAGACACCGCGCCGCTGACTCACGAAGTTCTCCGCAAGGCGGTTCCGGACAGAACGCATCGGCCCGTGGTCCACGTCGCCTGAGCCCTTGGGTGTGCTCCTTAACCGAAGGTGCAGTATATACATCTTTCGCACCAGTACAACAGCTACCGGCACTGGTTTTCACCGCCTGTCGCGAGCACTACCTTCGCCGTCGTGACCATCTGTCCGGCGTGCCTCTGGGTATGCTCCGCACAGTGGATCAGCAACGCCCCGGCGGTGGTCGGCAGGCGCTCCGTCCCTACGTACCGTGTGGCTTCATAACGCTCCGGCACGAACTGCAGCACACGCCTCTTTGCATCAGCCATCCCCTGCGCAAACTCGGCAAAGAGCTCCTCGCGTGAACCGCTCTTGATCTCGCCGTGCAAAGCTCTGCGCTGCTCCTCCGTAAGCGCCTTCCCTTCCGCATAGGTCAGCAGCCGGTCGAGCGATCGGGCTATGTGCCGCATCTGGAAGCCCACCGAAGGTAGCCCGGACGGACAATCCTCGAGCTCCTCGAGCCGCAGCCCCTCGCACCAGTGCTCCACGTCTTCTTCCGTCAGTTCCAGTGCATGTACCACCTGCCGGCGCAGCGCGTCGAGTTCCGAATGTGTGTTCCGCAGCCAGGGTTCCACCATCTCTAAAGTCCTCTCGCCCGGCGGAACGCACGCACCACCAGCGCGACGTCCTGGTGCTCTCCGTCCACCGCATCGTTCATCTGCTGCATCTCGTCCGCGCTCACCCTGCCGCGCAGCCGGTCGGCCGCCACCTGCACCTCAGGATGCGCGCGCAATGTATCCTCGCGCACCAGCGGCACAGCCTCGTACGGCGGAAAGTAGTGCAGGTTGTCGGCCAGGATGCGAAAGCCAAGCGCCCGGATCGGTCCGTCGGTCGAGTTCCCCGCAACCACATCCACCTGCCCAGCCGAAAGCGAACGGTACAGCAGCCCGAGATCCATCACCCGCGGCCTCCCGTCGAAATGCAGGTCGTAGGCCCGTTCAAGGCCGTCCAACCCATCCGGACGCGACTGAAACTCATACCCGACGCCAAGCCTCAGATGCCCAGCTTCCGGCCTCAGATCCGCGATCGTTCGCCAGTGGTTCCGGTCCGCGTCCGCCCCGCGCACCACGATCGCAAATGTATCTTCGAAGCCCAGCCCGGGCTCGACGCGAACATGAAACCGCTGGTCGTAAAGCCGCGTCACCGTCGCATCCACGCGCGCGGCATCGCGGTCCAGCGGCTGCTTCAGGATTGCGGTCAGCGCCGTCCCCGTGTACTCGACATACGCGTCGATCCGTCCGCTGATCAGCGCCTGGTGGCAAAGATAGCTGCCGGCCAGATAAAACCGCCGGTCCACCGGCCTGCCGCCCACGGCTTCAATCTCCTGCGCCAGCAGCTCGCCAAGCACCACCTGCTCGGTGAAATTCTTAGCTCCCACCGTCACGCGTCCGAAATGCGGCGGCGCACAGCTGGTCAGCAGCAGCAGGCAGGCGGGCAGGAAACGCAGCAACTTCATGCGCTCCTCCGCACGGTCAGCTTCCGTTCCAGCAAGCCAAGACCTCCGTCGGCCGCAAGCGCAAGCAGCGCCGCCGGCACAGCCCCCGCCAGCACCAGCCCGTTGTCCACGCTGGCGACCCCGCGAAAGATCAGCTCACCGAGTCCACCCGCGCCGATCGCCGCCGCGATTGTCGCCACGCCCACGCAGGTCACCGTCGCGGTCCGCAGCCCGGCCAGCAGCACGCTCGCGCCCAGCGGAAGCTCTACCTTGAACAGACGCTGCATGCCCGTCATACCGAGCGCGCGCGCCACGTCGACCAGCGCCGGATCAACGCTGTGAATCCCCGCATAGGTATTACGAATGATTGGCAGCAAGGCGTAACCGGTAAGCGCCAGGATCGCCAGCCGCGCGGCGTTTTCTCCCAGCCATGGCACCGGAAGCAGCAGACCGAACAGCGCCAGGCTGGGAATAACCTGAATCACGTTGGCTACCGCGATCACAGGCCGCGCAGCCCGCTCAAAACGCGTCAGCAGGATGCCCGTGGGTATACCGATCGCAACGGCGATCACCATGGCAAACAGCGTCAGCCACAAATGCTCAAAGGTAAGCCGCCCGATCTCCGCCCCGTGCAGTCTCAGAAACCCGATCATGCCGGCTCTCCTAACCGGCGTACCGCGGCCACATACGCCTTCACATCCGGATTGCCCGAGCCCGGAACCTCTGCCGCCGGCAAGTCCGCGACCATCCTTCCCTGCTCGAGGAAGATCACCCGTTCGGCCAGGTAGAGGGCCTCCTCCAGGTCGTGCGTTACCAGAAGCACGGTCTTGCGGACGCGACGCAGCAAATCGCGCAGCATGGTCTGCATCTCGGCACGGGTAATCGGGTCCAGCGCGCCGAACGGCTCATCCATAAGCAGCACGCCGGGGTCCGCGGCCATCGCGCGCGCCAGCCCCACACGCTGTCTTTGCCCTCCGCTTAACTGCCACGGATACCGTCCGGCAAAGGAATCATCCAGCCCGGCCAGACGCAGCATCTCCGCAACGCGGCCGGCGCGTTCCGCTTCGGGCCGGCCTAAAAGCTCCAGCGCCATGCCCGCGTTGCGCTCCACCGTCATGTGGGGAAACAGCCCGGTCTCCTGGATAACGTAACCAATGCTTCGACGCAGCGCCAGCAGGTTCCACGCGGAGGTCGGCCGGCCTTCGACCAGCACCTGACCCCCGGTCGGCGTCACCAGTCCGTTCACCATCCGCAGCAGCGTCGTCTTGCCGGATCCGCTGCGCCCCAGTAACGCGGTTACGCTTCCCGGCTTCAGCTTCAGGTCCAGCGGATGCAGCAGCGTGCGTCCCACGCCGGAAACGTCGGCCGGCAGCCTTAAGCTCACCTGGGCAAACTCAACCGCGGCCTCCTGCAAACGCCCACCTCGCCACTCCGTTCAGCTTTGTTCCGAACCGCCTTCGAAGTCACCTGCCGGCAGGTCCGGGCCATCGACCGCCGCTTCCGGATCCACCATCGGACTGGCCGGCTCGAGGTTCGCTTCGAGCTCATCCGGCGCCGTCACCGGGGCAGATGGCGTCGCGCCCTTCACCCGCACCACCGTGATCTTGTCGAACCCTTCCTTGAATGCCGGCGGACGAAGCCGCTCCGCCATCTTCTGCATCACCTCGTCGGTCACCTGCCGGTCGCGCCTGGAGTTGCGCTCCATGCAGACCGCGAGCGGCACGTCGAAAAACACCGCCTGAACCTCGTACCCGAAGCTCTTGGCCATCTTGATCCACTGGCGGCGCTCGTGCGGGCTCAGGTTGGTTGCGTCCACATAGTTCCAGGGCATCCGCGCGATCAGCCGTGCGCGCAACAGGCTGCGCAGGGTGGAAAACACCAGGCCTTGATAACGCTGATCGGTGATGTCGTCGAACAGGATTGTCCGCAGCATCTCGCTGGAAAGCGGGCTCACCCCACGGCGCTTATACCAGGTCGTCTTGCCGGAGCCCGGCAGCCCGATCGTCAGCACCACATATCCGCGCGGGCTCTTGGGGGAAACCGCAACCGGCTCGGCCGGCGGCGTGCCGACCGAGTCGGGCTGCGTTTCCACCACCATCTTGCCGGACTCGGCAACAGGCGCGAACGGCTCATCCGGACTGTCAAGCGGCTCGCCGGCGTCCCCATCCGGCAGCGGATCCATCTCCACCGGAAACTCCGAGCTCGCGCTGATGCTTGGCCTTGATTCCCCGGCGTCGGGCCGGGTCAGCGGTTCAGGGTAGGTCGGCCGAAGCGGCGCAAGCTGTCCGGAAGGCAGCTCCTGGCCGCTCTTTCCGGTTGATTCAGATTCGTTCGGCCCGCGGCGGGAACGTCTTCTCATCGTGGTGGCTATCCAATCGCGCAGGGGCGCATGCTTCTTGCTCGCCGTCCACGGCAAGCTCGTGACGGGGCCGGAGACGGCGTCCTTGGCCGGGTTCTGCTGCACGCCAGGCCACACGCCGCTCCACTCGCTTGTAACACAACGCGGCTCGCCGCGTAAACGAAGCAGTCCCCGGCCTCTCCGGGTTTGCTCGCCCACCCGCCCCCAAGGTTTGCCCGCCGACCCGACCTTTGATAGCCTCCGAAAGGAAACCCTCATGCCGGCAAACGGCGCACGGGACACACAGGGAGTGAACAGCACATGGCGGTAAAGGTAGGGATCAATGGCTTTGGCCGCATCGGACGCAACGTCTTCCGCACCGCGCTCGGCAACCCCCAGATTGAGTTCGTCGCCGTCAACGACCTCACCACACCGGCAACGCTGGCTCACCTGCTCAAATACGACTCCATTCTCGGCAACCTGAAAAATGACATCACCCACGGCCCGGACTTCCTCGCCGTCGACGGCAGGAAGATCAAGGTTTTTGCCGAGCGCGATCCGGCAAAACTGGATTGGGCCTCGGTGGGTGCAGAGATCGTCGTCGAATCCACCGGCTTCTTTACCGACGCGGAGAAGGCAAAGGCCCATCTTGGTGAAACCGTCAAGAAGGTCATCATCTCCGCACCCGCCACCAACGAAGACCTCACCGTCGTGCTCGGCGTCAACGACGAGAAGTACGACGCGTCCAGGCACAACATCCTGTCGAACGCCAGCTGCACCACCAACTGCCTCGCGCCCGTGGTCAAGGTGCTGCACGAAACCTTCGGCATCGCGAGCGGCATCATGACCACCATCCATAGCTACACCAACGATCAGGTCATCCTGGACACGCCCCATAAAGACCTGCGTCGCGCCCGCGCCGCCGCGCTCAGCATGATTCCAAGCTCCACCGGCGCGGCCAAGGCGCTGAAGCTGGTCGTGCCGGAGATGGCCGGCAAGCTCGACGGGTTCGCGATCCGCGTTCCCACGCCCAACGTCTCGGTGGTCGACCTGACCTTTGTCGCCGACAGGCCGATCTCGGTGGAAAGCATCAATGCCGCCCTGAAGGCCGCGTCCGACGGACCGATGAAAGGCATCCTCGGCTTCACCGACGAAGAGCTCGTCTCCTCTGACTTCAAGGGCGACTCCCGCTCCTCTATCGTCGATTCCAAGCTGACCAAGGTCGTCGGCCAGACCGGTAAGGTCATCAGCTGGTATGACAATGAATGGGGTTACTCCAGCCGCGTCAAGGACCTGATCCTGTTTCTCAACGCGAAGGGGCTGTAGCGTTACCGCAAGAACGGGCCGCACCCCGGGCTCGTTCAGCGTTTCGTCGAGAGATGATCTTGCGTTCGGCTGAAATGCCTCCGGCCGCTAGCTTAATCGCATCCACCGGCGATGCTGACTGACACGAGGACGCTTTCCAGCTAAACTCTGTTTCATGCTTGAACGCCAGAATATTCCCGGCAGCTCCGAATACGAAGATGTGATCGGCTTCTCACGAGCAGTGCGCGTCGGTCGCCACGTCATGGTCTCCGGCACAGGCCCGGTCGGCTGCGACGACGCCGATGTCGCCGGCCAGGCAGACCAGTGCCTCACCATCATCGCCGGCGCCCTTAGAGACGCGGGCACCAGTTTCGAGCACGTCGTCCGCACCCGCATTTACCTCACCTCCGCAGAGGATTGGGAGGCGGTCGCCCGCGTGCACGGAAAGTTCTTCAAGTTCATCAAGCCCGCCGCGACCATGGTCGTCGTCGCCGCCCTGCTGGACCCGCGGTGGAAGGTCGAAATCGAAGCCGACGCGCTGCTTCCGGAAGGTGCCTGACCGATGCCGAAGCTCTCCATCCGCGACCTCGATCTTGCCGGCAAGCGCGTGTTGATCCGGGTCGACTTTAACGTACCGCTCTCGAAAGACGGGCGCGAGATCCTGGACGATACCCGCATCCGCGAAACCGTGCCCACCATCGAGTACGCTCTGCGTCGCAAGGCCCGCGTCATCCTCTGCTCACACCTGGGCCGGCCGAAAGGCAAGCCGGTCGCCACCCTCAGCCTGCGTCCTGTGGTCGCCCGCCTGCGTGAGCTTCTGGACCACGTCCTGGGCCCGCAGGAAAACGTCGCCTTCTGCCCGGACTGCGTTGGCGAGATCGCCATGGAGATGTCGCGCCAGCTCGAGCAGAGCCAGCCCCTGCTGCTTGAAAACCTGCGCTTTCACCCGGAAGAAGAGGCCAACGACCCTGATTTCGCCAAAGCTCTCGCCTCCCTGTGCGACGTCTACGTCAACGACGCCTTCGGCAGTGCGCATCGCGCCCACGCCTCGACCGAAGGCGTCACCCATTGCGTCAAGCAGTGTGCGGCGGGCCTGCTCATGGAGTCCGAGCTCGAGCACCTGGGCAAGGCGCTCACCATGCCCGACCAGCCGTTCGTCGCCATCGTCGGCGGTGCCAAGGTGTCGGACAAGATCGACGTCATCGAAGCCCTGATGGACAAGGCGCAGACCATCCTGATTGGCGGCGGCATGGCTTACACCTTTCTGCGCGCACGCGGACAGGGCACTGGCAAGTCCTTGGTCGAAGAAGACAAGATTGAGATCGCCCGCGCTGCCATGGAACGAGCCGAGAGCAAAGGTGTCCGGTTCCTGCTTCCCGTCGATCACATCCTTGCCGATCGCTTCGCCGAAGACGCGTGCGTTACCGTCTTGAGTGGCACAGCGGACTTCCCCGTCGACGCCATGGCACTCGACATAGGCCCTGCAACCATCGAGCTTTTCTCTGAAGCCATCCTCGGTGCGCGCACCGTCCTCTGGAACGGACCCATGGGCGTCTTCGAGTTTCCAGCCTTCGCCGTAGGCACCAACGCCATCGCGGAAGCAGTGGCCGGCAACGCCGACGCAACCACCATTGTCGGTGGAGGCGACTCGGTTTCCGCCATCCAGCGCTCAGGTTTTGCCGATCGCATCACCCACATCTCCACCGGAGGCGGTGCCAGCCTCGAGTTTCTCGAAGGCAAAACCCTGCCCGGCGTCGAAGCCCTGACCGAGCGTTCCTGACCACGCTCACGTCAACCAGATTGGATACTCCCTCCATGCGCAAACCCGTGATCGCAGGAAACTGGAAGATGTACAAGACGCCCAAGGAGTCGTTGGCGTTTCTGGACGCCTTTCTGCCGCTAATGGATGGCCACACACGCGACGAGATTGTGCTCTTTCCAACCATGTCATCGCTCGTCTACGTGTTGGAAGCCGTCGAGAACACCAACGTTCGAGCCGGCGCTCAGACCATGCACTGGCTCAACGAGGGGCCGTACACCGGCCAGACCTCGCCCACCATGCTGGCCAGCCTGAGGTGTACGCACGTCCTGCTCGGACACTCCGAGCGACGAATCTATGCCAATGAAACCGACGACATGGTCAATTGGAAGCTGAAGGCAGCCATCTCGCATTCGCTGACACCCATCGTGTGTGTTGGAGAAACGCTTGAAAAGCGGCAATCCGGCCTGACCGAAGCCGTACTCCGCTGGCAGATTGCCTGCGCGCTTAACGGAGTGGAACGCGATGGCTCGGAGAATATGATCATCGCCTACGAGCCCATCTGGGCCATCGGCACCGGTTCCACCGCCACGCCTACCCAGGTCGAAGAGGCCCATCGGATCATCCGCCGGGGCGTCGCGGAGCGCCTCGGCGAAGAGCGCGCCGAGGCTACCCGCATTCTGTACGGCGGCTCCGTAAAGCCGGAAAACACCGCCAAGCTTATGGCCCAACCCAACATCGACGGAGCGCTTGTCGGCGGAGCAAGCCTGGATCCCGAGACCTTCGCCAGCATCATTCGCTACACAATCTAATCAGACATCCCACGGTTGGATTCTGGAGACCAGCCCGCAAAAACAGGGTTCGCGAGTGAGACTGCTTCGCCGCTACAGACGTGGACTCATGGATCGTAACCTTGTTCTCCCGGAAGCGCTCTAGTAGCGTCGGTAGGGATGATGGCGGTAATAGTGACGATGGTAGTGATGCCGGTAATACCGGCGATGAGGCCGAATCACTACAACCTGCGCATCCAGTCGCGGTACCGAAGCCAAGAAGGTGATACACGCAACCGCCAGCAGAAGTAGACGTCCGATGCGAGTCATCAATCCGATCCTCATCTTTCTCAAGCAAGATGTGCGGTCAGATGCACGCAGGAAGAGGTGGGTTGTTACCCGGTGGAGAGCCGGCTCAGTGGACCGGGCCAGCCTGGTCCACCGGCCAGTAAACAAAAGCAGCCTTGCCGTAGATCAGCGACCGTGTGACCGGGCCGAAGTCGCGGCTGTCCGACGCGATGTTGCGGTGATCGCCCAGCACGAAGTATTCATCCGGACCAAGCAGCAGCTCAGGCTGGGATCGATCGTCCTCGAATCGCGCCGGTACATACGGCTCCGGCACAAACCGCCCATTGACGAACAGCCGCCCGTGGTCGATTCGGACCGTATCGCCCGGCACTCCCACCACCCGCTTGATGTAGCTCTTCGAAGGGTCGCGCGGATAGTGAAACACCACCACCTCGCCTGCGTGAATCGTGCCGACCTTGACTGCCATCTTGCTGATAAACAAACGGTCTTCGTTCTCCAGCCCAGGGTTCATGCTGGTTCCTTCCACGCGCACCGGCTGGTATAGGTAGAAAATGACGAAGAGCGTACCAGCAATTACGAAGAAATCCCGCAGCCATGCCGGAAGCAGCGGGCGCGAGCTGTGTTGCGGGTTTCGGAGCGAGTCTGACTTGATCATCGCGAAGGCACTCATTCGTTGGGCTGGACGCAAAAGAACCACACGGTTACAGATCGGCGCAGCCGTCCGCCCCAATCCCGCGTGCCCAGGCGATTCCCAGACGATTTCTTAAGCATCTCATAAACCTGAGCGCTAGAATGAAAGAGCAGGAAGTGACCATGGCTACCCTCACGATGATGGAGCAGACACAACCAGGGAAACCGGACTCGCGCAAGCCTGGGGTTCCGGGAAAGTCCTTGGGCCAGGAAATCTCGATCACGGAGAGCCCGAATGCCCTGTCCCAGGGTCTCGACGTAAAGTCCGCGCTCGAGATCGCACGTATCATCAACCAGGAAGACAGCAAGATCGCCGCGGCCGTCAAAAAGTCCCTGCCCGAGATCGCCATCGTCATCGACACCGTTGCCCGCTCGCTGCGAGACGGCGGACGCCTCATTTATGTCGGAGCCGGATCCAGCGGGCGCATCTCCTCGCTCGACGCCAGCGAGTGCCCGCCCACCTTTTCCACCTCGCCCTCGCTTGTGCAATACATCATGGCCGGCGGGCCCAAGGCCCTCGCCTCCGCCTCCGATGTCAATGAAGATTCGCCCGAAATCGGCCAGCGCGACATCGCACGCCGCCGCCCCACCCGCAAGGACATCGTAATAGGCGTCTCCGCCAGCGGACGCACCCCGTACGTCGTCGGAGCGGTCGAATACGCACGCGCCCGCGGAGCAAAAACCGCCTGCGTCGTCTGCAACCCGGGAACCCCGCTCGCCGACGCCTCCGACACCGCCATCGTCGCCGAAGTAGGCCCTGAGGTGATCTCCGGATCAACTCGCATGAAGGCTTCCACTGCGCAGAAGATGATCCTCAACATGATCACCACCGGAGCGATGACCCGTCTCGGCTACGTGTACGACAACCTGATGGTCAACGTGCACATGAAAAATGCCAAGCTCGTCGAGCGCGGCATCCGGGTGCTGATGCACGTCTGCCAAATCGACCGTGAGACCGCCATCCGTACCATTAAGTCCGCGGGCAAATCTATCCCGATTGCAATGGTCATGCTCAAAGCCAACGTAGACAAGATGGAAGCCGTGCGGCGGCTCGCCAAGTCTGACGGCAACGTCCGCCTCGCCATCGACGACTCCCGTCTGGAACTTTAGTTGCCCGCAACAAACTTCTCCTGTTGTGGTCTACCTCAACAACAGCCGGGCTTGTTACCCCCGGCAGGACAGGAGCAACGCCATGACGATCGCACGTACATCTCTTTCTCTGCTCGTCTCTTTCGCGCTTACCGGATCGATCTCCGCGCACGCGCAGCAGAGCGATCCGCAGCAGGCACCGGCCCCGGTCGTGCGTGCGCACCATGCGCACAGCCCGCAGCATGAGACCAAAGCACTCACTCGCAAGCTCGGCCTCACACCGGACCAGGCCTCCCAGGTTGAACCCATTCTTGCCGCGAAGCGAGACCAGATGCAGGCACTCCGGGCTAATCCCTCCCCTGACCCTGCCACCATGCACCAGCAAATGCATGCCATCAACCGAGACACCCGCCAGAAGCTCGACGCCGTACTGACTGAGCCACAGCGCCAGCAACTGGCCGCCATGCATGGACACCGCCGGCACCTCGAACTGGAGCAAGCGCCGGCACCCTCGGTCTAGCGTCGGGCGATCATTGCCCGTGCCCCATTCATCACGACGCCATTGGGATGAATGGGTTTACGCCAGCGCGCACCCGCTGAATTTATGAAGTAGCGCGACAGCACCAGCTTTCCACGGCGAATCTACCTCGCTATCCAAGCCACCCCGCTTCTCTCGTAAACTGGGCTGATGGACAAGTTTGTTGTGCGCGGGGGCAATCCCCTTCTAGGCACCATTAAGGTCTCCGGGGCGAAAAATTCAGCCCTCCCCTGCATGGCCGCGGCCATCCTGACCGAAGAAGAGGTCATCCTCGAAAACATCCCGCAGGTGCAGGACATCGAGACCGAGCGCAAACTGCTCGTCAGCATGGGTGCGGAGGTCCTGCTCGGCTACGGACGCGCCCAACACCGTACCCACATTAGATGCGCAAAGCTCTCTGACCCGGTCGCAAAATACGAGATCGTCAAGACCATGCGCGCCAGTTCGCTCGTGCTCGGGCCGTTGGTCGCCCGCACCGGCATCGCCCGTGTCGCCGTCCCCGGAGGGTGCGCCATCGGCGGACGCCCCATCGACCTGCACCTAAAAGCCCTGCAGGCCATGGGGGCTACCATCACGCAGGACCACGGCTATCTCGAAGCTCGCACCGACCGCCTGAAGGGTGCGCACATCGTCTTCGATAAGATCACCGTCACCGGCACGGAAGACATCCTGATGGCCGCGGTGCTTGCCGAAGGCGAAACCCTGTTGGAAAACTGCGCGCGCGAGCCCGAAGTGACTGATCTGGCCACGCTTCTGCTCGCCATGGGAGCGAAGATCGAAGGTGCCGGCACTTCCACCATCAAGGTCCAGGGCGTTTCCCGCCTGCACGGCGCACGCCACAAAATCAACCCGGACCGCATCGAAGCAGGAACCTTCCTCATGGCAGGAGCTATCACCGGAGGCGACCTCAACGTAGACTGCTGCGATCCCAGGCACCTGGGCTCACTGCTCAGCAAGCTCGAGCAGTGCGGCGTCCGCATCGACGTCGGCAAGGACAGCATCCGCGTGCGCTCCGGCGGCCAGCTCAAGGCAGCCGACATCTCCACCGAAGAGTACCCCGGATTTCCCACGGACATGCAGGCCCAGTACATGGCGCTCGCCACTCAGGCTGAAGGCACCAGCACCGTCACGGAAAATATATTCGAAAATCGCTTCATGCACGTGCAGGAGCTCAACCGCATGGGTGCAAACATCACCGTGCAGGGACGCACCGCAACCGTCCGGGGCAAGACTCCGCTGCAGTCCGCAGCGGTCATGTGCTCGGACCTCCGCGCCTCCGCCTCGCTCGTGCTGGCTGCGCTGGTCGCCGACGGCGAAAGTATCCTGGACCGCGTGTACCACATGGACCGCGGCTATGAAAAGATCGAAGAGAAGCTCCGAGGCGTCGGAGCTCAGATCCGCCGCATGGGCGATATTTTCGGCAAACGCTGAAGCAGTCGGATAGAGACTCCGCAAGGGGGAGCCTGTGGAGCCCTCCAGCTTCAAAGCATTATCCAACCCGCACTTGAACCGCGGCATGCAAAACCTTATATACCGCATGTGCGATGGATTAAGCTCACTCGTTAACGAGCTTGATCAAGCTGTCGCCGATACACAAGTGCATTGAAACCTGCGCCGTAGTAAGCAGGTGCGGTTCCCCGTGCCTCATAGCCCAGTCGCTCGTACAGCTGAATAGCGGCCTCGTTCCTCGTCCAGACATGCAGCCATAGCGCAACGGCTCCCTGCTCGGCTGCGATCCGCTCTGCCTCAGTCATCAACCGCCGCCCCAGCCCGTGTCGACGAAGCCCGGGATGCACATTGATCGTTGCCAGATACGCACCTGTTCCCTCGGTCGAGGTGCCTACCTCAACGATGAGGAATCCAACGATCTCGCTTCCCAGCGCCGCCACCACTGTCGAAGCGCCCGTCGCCCGCATCGCCCGTGCCATTGCAGCCCGGCTGAATCGGAACGGAGCCGAAAAGCAGAGCAGGTCCAGCTGGTACATCGCTTCCAGTTCCGAGCCGTTCCCTTGCCGCAGCACGATCACATCCACGGCAGCTACACCGCGACAGTAAATGTGTCTTCACTCCGTGTCACGGCCCGGTACATCGTATCCCGCTCCACGGGGATCCGTCCCGCCTCGGTGATCAGCCGGATCAGGTCCGTCCGGCGCATGCCCTGCGGTGTCGTTGCTCCGGCATCGTGATAGATTTTCTCTTCAACAACAGTCCCGTCGATATCGTCAGCCCCAAAGCGCAGCGAAATTTGTGCCATCTTTGGCGTCACCATCTGCCAGTAGCTCTTGATATGCGAGAAGTTGTCCAGCATCAACCGGCCCACTGCGATCTGCCGCATATCCAGCATTCCCGTAGATTTGGGAATGTGCGCCAGCGCTGTGTGATCCGGGTGAAACGACAGCGGGATGAATGTCTGAAACCCACCTGTCTCATCCTGGACCGCGCGCAGACGCACCAGGTGATCGACCCGGTCCTCGTCGTTCTCAACGTGTCCGTACAACATGGTCGCGTTTGAGCGGAACCCAGCCCGGTGCGCCAATTTCGCTGTCTCGAGCCACTCACCCCCGTCAATCTTGTGATCGCAGATGATGTGCCGTACCCGGTCGGCAAAAATCTCCGCCCCTCCACCCGGAAGCGAGTCGACCCCGGCCTCTCTCATTCGCTCCAGCACCTCCGGGATCGTCAGCTTCGCACGCCGCGCCAGGAACGACACCTCCACCATGGTGAACGCCTTGATGTGCACCTTGGGAAACCGCTCCTTGAGCCCGCGCACCATGTCCATGAAGTATTCAAGAGGCAGATCCGGATGCAAGCCGCCAACGATGTGAAACTCCGTTACCGCATCCGTGTAGCCCGTCGCCGCGGTCGCCCACGCCTCTTCAAGCGCCATCGTATACGTACCGGCATCGCCCTTTTTTCGCCCGAACGCGCAGAGCCGGCAGGAAGCCACGCAGACATTGGTCGGGTTGATATGCCGGTTCACGTTGTAATAAGCCAGATCGCCATGCAGCTTTTCCCGAACGGAGTTCGCAAGCCAGCCCACGGCAAGAATGTCGCCGGTCCGGTACAACCGGACGCCATCCTCGAACGTCAGCCGCTCGCCGGCCGTCACCTTTTCAGCGATCGGCAGAAGAGAGCGGTCGTCGGTTTGAAAGCTGTGTCTCGGCCTCTGCGTACTGCTCAGGCTGCTCATGGCTCTATTCTATTCCTCGCGCGCCCGGACTCCTGCATTTCAGCGATGCGCGGTTGCGGCCGGAGGTATCGGAGCGGCCACCATCTTTGGCTGGATCACAACTCCATCATACGGCGTCACCGCGACCAGGTGATCGCCCACCGGACGCACAAACCGTAGCGACCATCCCGTGTTGGTAAACGTTACCGCCCGTTGCGGCAGCTGGACAGAAAACACCAGGTCACTGGTGGCGGATGTCACCAGAATGCGATCGGTCGCCTCGTCGAAGAAAATACTGTTCACCGACGTGAGATACAAGTTCTTCGGCGTCGTCCAGGTCTCTCCCGCGTCAGACGAAACAAACACGCCCTCTCGGCCACCCACCCAGATGTTCCCGCCCGGCTCGACAGCCAGCGTCATCACGCGGGTAAAGCCCTCCGGAAGCGGAACCTGTTTCCAGCTTGAGCCGGAATCGGAGGATAGATACATCGCATACAGCGAGGCCGCCACGGCATTCTCTTTGGCCGCCGCCAGCAGGCGCCACTCCACCGTCCCCGACGGACCGGAGGGCTGCCAGCTCAGGCCATTGTCGCGACTCAGCAACAGCCCTTCAGTGGTCGTCGCCAGCATAACGTCGCCGGAGGTCGCCAGGCTGAAGACACTTCCGTCGAACGAGGTTGCCGGCGCGACCTCCACAGGCTTCTGAACCACACGCAACGGCTTTACCGATATCGGCGGAGACTTGGTTCCAGAGGTTCGCTTCACGCCAACAGCACGCTTGCCCCGTGCCGAGGTAATCCTCCTCGCCGCAGCGCCTTTACTCGTCGGGGCCCTTCTACTCGCGATCACCGCGCGAGAGCCCCCTCTGAGCTGCTTCGGCGCGGGCTTGCGTACGATCCTGTGCTGAGCCTCAGCCTTGGCAAATCTGTTTCGCTCCACCGGTACCGGCGGACGCGTCACCACGGCGGCCGGAATTGTCGCCGCTACAGCCTGCTCCCTGAGCGTCGCCTTCGGCATATCCTCAACCCGGTTCCAAGTCTCGGAAGCAAGATTCAACCGGTAAATGCCGTGCGCCGTTCCTGCGATCATCGTTCCGTCCGGCGCCTGGCCCAGTGAAAAGACATCCCGTCCCCCCAGCCCTTGGCTACGCTGGATCCAATTCACTCCGCCGTTGCCGCTTTCAAAGACGCCGCCCCATTCCTTGTCGTTCACCACCCCAACAAACAGCGTGGCCGGATTCATTGCGTCGCGCCGCAGACTCGTGATCTGGCGCGCGGAAAAGCCCGCGTTCGAGGACCGGAAGCTATCCCCACCATCTTCGGACGACAACACTCCGCCCCGGTCGGTGGCGATCAGCACATGCCGCGGATCGCTCTCCTGAACATATACATCGTTGACGATGATGTCCGGCCCGGTCGTTCGCGTCCACAGCCGGCCCGCATCTTCTGAACGAAACAATCCTTCCGTGGTTCCTGCAAACACCGTCGTCGGGTGGGAAGGATCCTGCATCAGCACGCGCGTCCGCCGCGCTGTGGACGGGATACCCTGCACCTTGGAAAAGATCGTTCCGGCATCCATACTCTTATAAATGCCCGAACACGCGCTGGCATACACCGTCCTGGGTTCGGCCGGATCGACGATGATGGAAAACACATCGGAATCGTCGATGATCCCATTCTTGATGCTCGTCCAGTTCAACCCGGCGTCGGTCGTCTTCCATGGCAGGTGCCACGTACCCACGTAAATGACCGCGGGATCTTTCGGATCGATGGCAACCGACTCCACTTCGTGGATCTCTGTAGAATCCGGCGGACTGATCAGCTTCCAGCGCTTTCCGCCGTCGGTAGAGCGGTATACGCCCTTCAGCGATCCAGCAACCCAGATGTTCGAGTCGGACGGTGCAACAGTTAATGAGCGAATCGACTGGCCGCGCATCTCGGCCTGGCTGATCCAGCTCACGCCTCCATCGTAGGTGATGTAGAGCCCGCCATCCGGCCTGTCGACGGCGTAAGCGCCTACGATGACGTGCTTGGAATCGCTGGGGTCCACCACGATACTTTTCAGAATCAGGTCATCGCGCTTGCCAAGTAGCGCAAGCCGCTTCCAGCTTTCGCCGCTGTTATGCGACTCGTAGATCCAGCCGTTTGCCGTTCCCAGATACAGATGCGCGTGATCGCGAGGATCCGCCGCAAACCGGCGTGCATCGCCTCCGTCCGGGCCGAATGGAAGCCACGGTGTTGCTTTCGCTATCCCGGTAGCCAGCAGCATCAGCAGGGCGCACACGCACAAAAACATCCTGGACCAGTACTTCAAGGAATCACTCTTCATAGGCTTACTGTCGTTTAGACGCAAACATCCCGCGGGGGCTGCTGCCATAAAAAGGGCTGGCTGAGCCGAAGCCCAGCCAGCCCTTTCTTTCATCGGCGCGATTAGCTCGCCTTGTGATGGTGCTTGTGGTGGCGACGACGAGCCGGACCGGTGTGCAGCGCCGTACGGGGCTGCGCCTTGATTGCGCTCTCGTCCACCGGGGTCAGGGTGTCCTTCTGCAGGGTTGCACCAGCCGGCACCAGTGTCGTGGACACAGTGTTGGCATCCTGCGTTCCGGTATAGACCATGATGCGGGAAGCATCAATGCCCTTCTCCTTGACCAGATAGTCCTTGGTGTTGACGGCGCGCTCGGCGGCGATCCGGTCATGCATCTTGGTAGCGCTTGCGGCGTTACCTGAGAGGGCAAGGGTCGAATCGGTCGTGCGCTGCAAGTTGAGTGCCAGGTCGTCCAGGCAGGCCTTGCCTTCATTATCGACACGCGACGGACGCTTGGTGTCACGGTCGAAGCTGATCGAGCACAGGCTCTGAGTGGTCGGTGCGGGCGGAGCCTGGGTCGGTGCGACTACAGTTACTGTCGTCATCGCCGTGGCAGTCTGGCCCTTATCATCCGCAGTGTTGCAGGTAATCGTAATGACGCCAGGAGCCGCACCGGTGGTCGACAGGGTCGCCGTGCTGGTATTGCCGCTAATGTTTCCTGCCGTCGCCGAGTAGCTGTAGGTCAGCGGACGGTTCTGCGGGCTCACACCCTGCGAGGTGATGGTAGACGAATCGCCAGGCGAAACCGTCGAGGGATTCGCCGAACAGCCGATGGTCGGCGGCTCAAACGCCTTGACTGCAAAGTCAACCGAGCAGTCCGCCATCTGGCCGGGCTTGCTGCCTTCCGACACATGGCCCTTGATCGAGTAGGTATTCGCGGTTAGAGACTTCGTATCGACCGTCGCCACGTTGGTGTTGCCGGAGACCATGGCACCATTGGTCGCGCTCCAGGTGTACACGGCCGTTTTCTTCGGGTTCAGATTCATCGCCGTGCCGGTAACCGTGATCGGGTCGCCAGGGTAGACCGACGAAGGCGAAACCGCGCAGGAATAGGTGATCGGCGGCGGCGGAATAATGTGGCCAAAATGCGTCACAATACCCGTGCTCAGGTCCACGGCGCTCAGGTTCGCGCGTCCGCCCAGCACGCCACCGGTGGGCACGGTAGTCGAAGGACCGAAGTCCGCGTGCACGTATCGGTAGTCAGCCTCGAAAAGCCGAAGGGAAAAGCGGTGGTTGAAGAAAGGCAGGTCGTAGTCCATGCCGCCGCCCGCGGTGAGCGCCGGACCCGTCCGGAAGGGCTCATGTTCGAAGGAGTTGGGGATATCGTTGTTCGGGCCGGCGATGCGCGCGGCACCGGCAAGAGCATGCGCGAACAAGGTGAAATTCTGCATCGGCGCACGCACAATCAAACCGCCGCTCGCGGTGTACAGTGCGTCGTTGTTGCTTGTGCCAAGGTTCGTAAACGGGGTGGACGGATCGCCCGAACCGGGGTGCGCTACCAGAACAACTTCAGCTCCCACATACTTGTTGAAGTAGTAGGCTCCACTGGCAATACCACCGACGTTGATCGACGAGTAGTTGATACCAGCCGGCTTGACCTGACCGTGCGCTCCGAAGTACGAGTAGCCGAGGAAAATATCGACACGCGACGGGTTCTGCCCCACCGGGGCTGTTGTGCTGGGTGCAGTCTGTGCACTCAGGCTCGCGACTCCAAGGCTGACTGCACATGCAGCCAGTCCCAGCCGGCCAATACTGCGTAACGGGCGATAAACCATTCGACTTCCTCCGCTTAGATAAAACATCAACCAAAATTGTTAGAGCTTGTCTCTCAGCCCTGTGTACTCTGCTCTGTCAAAGTCTGACAAAGTTTACCGCGTTTGCCCTCGCACGCTACAACAAAATGAAAACTTTGGTCACGTAGGAGCAATTTACCAACTAAATCCAGATTTTGATCTCCGGACTTTCTGAAGGGGAACCTGCTGAGTTATCCAGACTTTCTCCCTTCAGCTCAGGTTCAGGGTCTTGCGAACCGTACCACGTTCGGCCTGAATCTTCTCCTGCAGCAGCGTAATCGCATACAGCAGTTGCTCCGGCCTTGGCGGACAGCCAGGAACATAAATGTCAACAGGGATAATCTGGTTTACACCCTGCAGGAGCGCGTAGTTGTTGAACACCCCGCCAGAGGTCGCGCATGCACCCATCGAGATTACCCACTTCGGTTCGGGCATCTGTTCGTACAGTCGCCGGATCACCGGAGCCATCTTCTGCGAGACCCGCCCCGCAATAATCATTAGGTCGCTCTGCCGCGGCGAAGGGCGAAACACCTCCGCTCCGAACCGTGCGATATCGTATCTCGACCCACCCATAGACATCATCTCGATCGCGCAGCAGGCCAGACCAAAGGTCATCGGCCAAACCGAATTCTTTCGAACCCAGTTGATCGCCGCGTCCAGCGATGCCAGTACGATGCCCTCCGGCTGGTCGTATCCCCAGTTCACCTCTTCCAGCTTGCTCTGATTTTTCCCAAAGCTGTCCAGGGTACCGAAAATATATCGGTCGTTCGCTTGCGGTGTGGCAGTGGGTCGCCCGTTGCTGCTTGTTTCGTCGCTTGTCATAGCTTCATCATAGAACGGATGCAGTACCGGGCACGGAACAGACACCCCTTGCAAACCGTCGGGAGATTATGCGAATGGATGCGGCTTGTTTCACGCAGGTTGGTTCCCGCCGCGCAATTCGCACTTTCTTACCGAACAATGCATGCGCCCTCGAGGACCTTCGCCCCCACGGCGGGACGGAACTCCGGCGAAAGATCGACCCGCACGCGAAACCTGATCCACCGCAGCGAGCCGAGCGCGGTCGCCTGCGCATCCGGTACCGGAACCAGCGTATGCGCGGTCGATGCAAAGTGCGACGCCACCGCCGCCGCGCCCTGCCACTGGTTTGCCGTGCCGGGAACCAGACGTGCGTCCAGGATGCGCAGCTCCGCCGAAAGTCCCCGCACGGACTCTGCCGCCAGCACCCGGGCCGCAGCGGCCGGGACATCACTGCCGGCCGGCGGAAGCTGCCGGTACGCCGACTCCAGCCGATCAAATGAAGCTCGATCCGCCGCAAACCGAAACCGCCGCGGATTCCAGCCCACCGCGTCCTGCGCGCGAAACGCAAAATCCGTCGAAATCGAAAGCGGAGTCACCGAACGATACGGCGGCGTCGCCAGCTCGGCGTAATCGACGTCCCCACGCGGTCCAACCGCCGGCACTACGCGGACGATCCACCCAGACGCGATCGGCTGCAGATAAAGCGCCAACCCGTTGCCCAGCGGCTGAAAATACCCCTGCCCCGCCACGACCTCGCCCTCCAGCACCATCTGCCGGCACCCCGGCAAATCCGCCGCCCAGCAAGGCACCGAGGTGCCCAGCCACCCCGCACCCAGCAAGACAACCACTCGCCACCCAACCCACTGCCCCTTACCGTGCATGCGTCTCCAGCGCCTCCAGCAGGGCCTTGCGCAACTGGCTCTCCGCCGCATCATCCAGCTTCTTATCATCCCGGGTCAGGTAAAACACGTCAATCGCCCGGTCGCCTTCGGTGTCGATCAGCGCTACCTCGATATTGCATCGCTCCCCGGCCAGCGTCTTCGCTACCGTGTGCAACAGCCCGGGCGTATCCTGCGCCACCACCTGCAGCAGCGTGCTATGCGAAGACGCATGCGCATCGAAATCGACGCGATCCATTACCTTCACCTTGATCGCTCCGCGCGCGCGCCGCTTTCTTCCCGCCAGCAGGGTCTCCACCTTGGCAGCCCCGGTCACCACCCCGCGTACACTCTCCAGAAACCGTGCCCGCTCCGGCTCGTTCAGCTCCAGCGTGCGAAACGTATCGGTGAATCGAAAAGTATCGACCACCAGACGGCGCGCGTTTGAAAACGCATGCGCCGTAACGATATTCATGCCCCACGCCGCCAGGGTCCCCGCGATGTCGGCAAACAGCAGACGCCGGTCCCGCGCGATCACCGTCAACTCGCTCGCCTCGGGCGCATAGCGAAGCTCCAGTTCGGCCGTCTCCCCTCCTTCGCTCTCCAGTCTCCGCGCCAGGTCGACATCGCCGCGGACCTGCGCCGGGTCGCGCGTCAACAGATATCGGCGCGGCAGCCCGGCCACAAAGCTGTCCACCTCCGCCCGCCGCCCGGGCATCGGCATCACGACCCGCGCCAAAAGTGCCTGCATCTCCGGATCGTCCTCCCGCTCGCCCGGCGCATCCTGCCCGCCCAGCCTCTGCTCGTCCACCAGCCGGTCCAGATACTGCGCCGTGTTGTTGTGCAGGCTCAGCAGGTTCTCCGCTTTCCAGGGCGTCAGCGCATCCGGATGCACGGCGGAGATATCCGCATAGGTAAACAGCGTCAGCATCCGCAACGCCTCCGGCGTCGGCACGCGCGCGGCAAACCCCCGCACCGTTTCAGTGTCGAACACGTCCCGCCGCAGCGCGGCCGACATTTCCAGGTGATTGCGGATCAGGCTCAATACCAGTCCGGCCTCGCGCGGATCGAACTCCAGGCTGTCCAACACCCGGGCCGCCATGCGCGCGGACTCCTCCGCATGCTCCCCGCCCGCGCGGCCCTTGCCCGTATCGTGCAGCAGAGCCGCCAGGTACAGCAGCTCCGGATGCGGCAGGTCCCGCAGCACCGCCCGGAATCGCCCCCGCAGCGCATCCATGCCGGAGACCTGCTTGCCATTCCCGCGCCCGCCTTCCCCTTCTTCGAGCGCATGCAGCGTGTCGATCAGCACAAACGTATGCTCATCCACCGTGTAGCGGTGGTACGCATCGCGAATCACCAGCGCATCGATTCCATGGAACTCCGGAAGCACAAGCTCCAGGATCCCAAGCTGGTGCATCGCTCGCAGCGCCCGCCCGGCAAACCGCCCCAGCAGAATCCTGCGCAGATGCAGCCACAACCCATGCCCGTCCTCCAGGTGATTCGACAGCACCGGAAGCCCGTCCTCCAGGCGCCGTGCGCTCTCGCCCGAAAGCCTCACACCCGTTTGCGCCAGCACGCCGAACAGGTTCAGCATTACCTCCGGATCGTGCGCCGGGTCCTGCCCCGCCTCTCCCGCAGGCTTCAACATCAGCCGGCTCCCCAGCACCTCGTACCCTATCCCGCTTTCCGCGCCCAGCTTGCGCAGCAGGGGCACACGCCGCAGCGCCGGCAGCGGAGCCACCTCTTCCTCCAGCAGCGCCTCGGTCCGCTCCACACTGCGCGCATGCCGAAAATACAGCCGCATCCAGTACCCCGCATCCGGGGCCCGTCCGTCTTCCGAGCGCACTCCAAGCGATGCCGCGGCCGCTTCATCCTGCGCTTGCCAGTCCAGCACATTGCTGTCGCGCCCATGCCGCAGATGCAGAAATACCCGCACCAGCAGAAGGAACCCCCGCGCCTCGGCAAAATCCGGATCGGGTGCCGGCGTTTCGGCCTCGGCCAGCCGGCGAAGCCAGCCAAACACATGCGCATCCCGAAGCCCGCCCGGGCAATCCTTGATGTTCGGCTCCAGGTGAAACAGTGTGTCACCGTACTTCGCGTGGCGGAGACGCGTCACCTCCGCCAGCCGCCTCAAAATACGCTTGCGGTCCCGGTCGATTACCCTCGGCAGACTCCGGTCCCGCAGACGCGCGCACAGCGCCTCGTCGCCGGCCACCAGGCGTGCATCCAGCAGCGAAAGCGTAAATTCCACATTTTCCGGCTGAAACCGTTCGCACTCGGAAAGCGTCCGCGTTACGGGAGAGACCCGCAGCCCGCAATCCCACATCTGCTGGTTCATCCGGCGGATCGTCTCCTTCACGGCAGCCTCGTCCGCCCGTGGAGCAAGCAGAAACATAAGGTCCACATCGGAGAACGGAAACAGCTCCTGCCGCCCGTACCCGCCCACCGCCACCAGCGCCACACCCTTGGCCGCCTTGCTCTCGGCCAGATCAATCCAAAGCCCGGCCACCAGCGCGTCCACCGCACGCGACCGGGCAAGCACCGCCTCCGTTCCGGCCGACTCCTGCCGCAGACCGCCCACGAACGCCGCACGCATCGCCACCAGGGCCTGCTCATACGCAAGCCGCCGCGACGCACGGGCGACCAGACCAACCGGGCCGACCCCCTCGACTTGTTGGCCTCCACTGTCCATCGTCCGCGCGCCGCCTCTCCTGCCTGCCCCCTTACAGCGCCGTCTCACCCCGTTCGTCGTTGCGGATCCGGATCGCCTCATCCACCCGCGAGATGAAGATCTTTCCATCGCCAATCTTGCCCGTGCGTGCCGCGTTCAGGATCGCCTGCACCGCGCGATCGACCACGTCATCGGCCACCACCATCTCCAGCTTGACCTTCGCCAGCAGATCCACCGCATACTCCTGCCCACGGTAAAACTCCGTGTGCCCTTTCTGCCGTCCGTGCCCGCGAGCCTCCAGCACCGTCATGCCTTCCACACCCACCGCGATCAGCGCGTCCTTCACTTCCTCCAGCTTCGACGGCTGAATCACTGCCTCGATCTTCTGCATCGCTTCCCTTCCATCCCCTGTTCAAGCCTTTGTTGTCATCCCGAAGGGATCTGGTTCGTGTCTTTTTGCCGGCAGGCGATGTACTTAGTGCGCCCAGTCATACCCTTCTTCACCATGCTGCGAAATGTCCAGCCCGGTCTGCTCGTCCTGTTCACTCACCCGCATGCCCAGCGTCTTGTCCACGATGAAAAGTATCACCAGCGTACCCACAATGGACAATCCCCACGCGATCGCCACGCCCGTAGCCTGGTTCAGCACCTGATGCCAGTTGCCTTCGAACGCCCCAGTCGGCTTGCCCTTGAACACATCGTTGATCTCGGACCGCGCAAACAGCCCGGTCAGGATCGCGCCCATTGTTCCACCCGCGCCGTGCACCCCAAACGCATCCAGCGAATCGTCATAGCCAAAGATCCCCTTCACCGTCACCACCATGAAGAAGCAGAAGATTCCCACGATCAGACCGATCCACAACGCGTCGAGAGGACGCACAAACCCCGCCGCGGGCGTGATCCCCACCAGCCCCGCCACCGCGCCTGAGATCGCCCCCAGCGCCGAGGGTTTGCCGTTCCGGATCCACTCGGCCATCGACCATCCAAACGCCGCCGCGGCCGCGCCAAAGTGCGTCGCCACAAACGCCGACGTAGCCAGCGTGCCCGAGCTCAATGCCGAACCCGCATTGAATCCGAACCAGCCGACCCAAAGCAGACCCGCGCCGATAAAGCTCAACACCACCGAATGCGGAGGCATCGGCACCTTCGGAAAGCCCACCCGCTTGCCCAGGTAAAGCGCCGTCACCAGCGCGGAAACGCCCGAGGTCACATGCACCACCGTCCCGCCCGCGAAGTCCAGGCAAGGCACACGCCCGCCGGCGACGTTGAGAAACCCACCCACACCCCAAACCATGTGCGCCATCGGGCTGTATACAAAGATCGCCCAAAGCGACATGAACAGAAGCATCGCCGAAAACTTCACCCTCTCGGCAAACGCACCCGTAATCAGCGCAGGCGTAATGATCGCAAACATCAACTGGTACACCATAAACGTCTGCAGCGGAATCGTTCCCGCATAATTCGGATCGGGCTTCAACCCAACACCATGCAGAAGCGCATTGCCAAACCCGCCCACAAACGCATTGCCTTGCCCGAACGCAAGCGAGTACGTCACCAGCGCCCACAAAATCGTGACGATGACGCACATGGCAAAGGTCTGCATCATCGTGCCCAGGATGTTCTTCTTCCGCACCAGTCCGCCATAAAACAAGGCGAGCCCAGGGATGCTCATCATCAGCACCAGCGCCGCCGATACCAGCATCCATCCGTTATCGCCCGCCGTCTGCGCTGCCGCCGCTGCGGCCGTATTGTCGGCAACCTGTTTCTCCAGCGCCGCAATCCGCGAGGACGAAGCATCTCCCGTCGGAGCGGAAGCGCCCGCCGGAGTAGCCGGACTCGCCACCGGCACCTGCGCCCGCGCCGCCACTCCGGGGACGACCAGCAACAGGCTCAACAGCACTCCCGCCGGCAGGCCCCGGCGACGCACCAACCCCGTCCGAAGAAACATCGTCCGCAACAGCTTCATCACTTGTCGGTCCTCAGCATCTCGTCAGCATCTCGTCGATTGCAAGAAGTACCTCCACCTCCCGGGTATCCTTCTTCCGGCGAGGAGGTCGATCCAGCCTTCCAGCCCCGCGGGCCGAACTGCCGTACACTTGCATGGCGTTTCGCTTACTCTACACAAGCACGCCCCCGGCGCAAAGCGCTTTCCGATTCAGACACCTTGAGGAACCCATGCCACCCACCCCCACCGGCCGCGTCACCGTCCACCACTGGGACAGCATCATCCCCGAACCCATGAACCCTCTGCTCACCCGTCAGTTCGTCTCCGGCACTCAGTGCATGCTCGCCCGCATCGTGCTCAAGCAGGGCTGCGCCGTGCCCGAGCACAGCCACCCCAACGAGCAGATCGCCTTTATCCTCTCCGGCGCGCTCGAGTTCACCGTCGCCGGCGAAAAGACCGTAGTCCGCGCCGGCGGCATGATCGTCCTTCCGGCCAACGTTCCGCACTCCGCCTTCGCACTGGAAGACACGGTCGACCTCGACGTCTTCGCCCCACCCCGCCAGGACTGGCTCGAAGGCACCGACAGCTATCTCCGCTAGCCCTGTATTCATCCCATCGAGGACCTGTGCGCCACCCGCCGGAGATCTATTCCTTCCCCATGTAACCCCGCGCCCGCATCCACGCCGCCAGCAGATCCGGCCAGACCTTCAAGTCAGCAAACCCCGGTGCCAGCCCAACCCCGTGCGGTCCATGCTGGAACAAATGCATCTCCGCCGGCACCTTGTTCCGCACCAGCGCCGAGTAGAACTCCACGCTGTTCATCACCGGAACCACCGGGTCGTCCGTCGTCGCAAACAGGAACGTCGGCGGCGTCTCGGCCGTCACATGCTTCTCGGCGGAGAGCAGCTCCACCAGCGCCGGGTCCGGGTTGTCCCCCAGCAGGTATTTGCGCGATCCCATATGCGCCACCGGGTCCTCCAGCGTAACCACCGGGTAAGCCAACACCAGAAAGCTCGGACGGCTGCCCTGCCGCTCGACCGGGTCTGCCGAGCTCGCATCGCCCGGCTCTCCCAGCGTCCCGGCCGTTGCGGTCAGATGCCCTCCGGCGGAAAACCCCCACATCCCCACCCTGCCCGCGTCCACCCCGTACGCGGACGCATGCGCGCGCACGGTCCGCATCGCCCGCCGCGCATCCCCAAGCTCCACCGGATGGTGGTACGTCGGCCCCAGCCGGTACTTCAGCACAAATGCCGCCACCCCCCGCGCATTCAGCCATCTGGCCACGTCCTCGCCCTCCTTCTGCATGGAAAGGTGCTGATACCCTCCACCTGGAGCGATCACCACACCGGTATGCGTCGGATTGGCAGCCGCCAAATACACCGTCAGCGTAGGCGTATCGCTCTCCGCGTCTCCTACCGCGCCCGGTGCTCGTCCTGCCCACAGCGGAACCACCGTCCCGGCCGCCACATCCTGCGCTCCCGCCGAAACCGCAACGACCAGTCCCGCCGCGATCCCAAAAGCTACCAACACCCAACCACGCCTTCCCATACCGAACCCTCCTCGCAATCCATCCGCCGCCCAGTCTATTCCATCTCACCAGCCCCAGGAACCCGTGCCCCATGCCTCACGGCCTCATCGTGATCTGTGGGTCCGCCGCAATCACCGCAATCGCCCCCCCAGCCAACCCGTGCCGCATTCATCACAGCATCATCGTGATGAGTGGGTCCGCTAACCCTGCACTCCCAAGCCTCGTATACTTGGCAAGCCCATGAAGCCCCTCTTTCGATCCGATCTCGAACCGATCCTCCAGGCCACCGCCCCCCATTGGCAGCAAATCCGCAACGAGCACCTCTTTCTGACCGGAGGCACTGGTTTCTTCGGTAAATGGCTCGTAGAGTCCTTCCTCCACGCCAATCGCGAGCTCGCCCTCAACGCCCGCATCACCGTCCTCACCCGCAACCCCGACGCCTTCCGCATCGCCGTCCCCTGGCTCGCCCGCGACCCCTCCCTGCATCTCGTCGCAGGCGACATCCGCAGCTTCCCCTTCCCTCCGGGCGATTTTTCCTTTACCATCCACGCCGCCACTGAGGCCAGCGCCGCGCTCGTCGCCTCAGACCCCGCCGAGATGCTTTCCACGCAAATCGCCGGCACCGCTCGCGTCTTCCAGTTCGCCGCGCAGGCACGCACCCGCAAGCTTCTGCTCACCAGTTCCGGAGCCGTCTACGGCCCGCAGCCAGCCGACCTCACCCACACGCCCGAAAGCTTCTCCGGTGCTCCCGACCCCACCGCCACGCCAAGCGTCTACGGCGAAGGCAAACGCGTCGCCGAGCTCATGGGAGCCCTCGCCGCCGGCACCGGACTCGAGGTCAAAATCGCCCGCTGCTTCGCCTTTCTCGGCCCGCACCTTCCGCTCGACACGCACTTCGCCGCCGGCAACTTCCTCCACGCCGCCCTGAGCAACCAGCCTGTCCGCATCGCCGGCGACGGCTCCCCGCTGCGCTCCTACCTTTACGCGGCGGACCTCGCCATCTGGCTCTGGACCATGCTCTTCACCGCGCCTTCCATGCGTCCGTTCAATGTCGGCGCGGAGCAGGCAATCAGCATCCGCCAGCTCGCCGAACGCGTCTCGGCCCTCGCGCGCCCAGCGCTCCCCATCGAAATCGCCAGGACCCCCATCCCCGGCCAGCCCCCGGCGCAGTACGTCCCCTCCACCGAACGCGCCCGCAATGAGCTCAACCTGCGCCAAACCGTGGCGCTGGACGAAGCCATCGATCGCACCCTTCGCTGGCACAGGCAATAGAACCCGTCCGCAGATCCTGTTTCTCACCTGGCAGGAATCCGCTCCTATCCTCTGCCCTGCCTTGAGTCCGCCTCGAACTAACCGCCCTGTAAAATAAATCCTGCATGCTCACCACCACTCTTCCTGAGTCCTCGCCGGCCACCCCGCCTCCCCACGGCCCCTTCGCCGCGCTCCGCCGCAAGCTCCCCGCCGGCGAGGTCATCCGCTTCCTGCTCGTCGGCGGCTTCAACACCGTCTTCTCCTACGCCCTCTACGTCGCGCTCGTCCACGCCTTCAACCACCTCCTGCCCTCCAACAGCAAGGCGCTGGTAGCCGACATCGCGGCCATCACCTCCAAGCCCGTCGCCATCACCGTCGCCTTTCTCGGCTACAAGCACTTCGTCTTCCGCACCCACGGCAACTACCTCAAGGAATGGCTCCGCTGCTTCGCCGTCTACGGCGTCAGCATCCCCGCCGAGCTCGTCATCATCTTCCTCGCCACCCACGTCCTGCTTCGCTTCACCCTTACCCACAACCACGCGCAAAGCCTCGCCGGCATCGTCAACTCCGCCGTCATCGCCAGCTACAGCTACTTTGCGCACAAAAAGTTCTCATTCAAGCAGTAACGCCGTAGTTGTAGGCACGTTGGCAGGTCCGTTTCCCATTCATCGCAGCTTCCTCGCGATCAGTCGACCCCACCACCAATTTTTATCCCGCGACAAAGTCGAGCCGGTCCCCAAACCCCGCACCCTTTCCCCGCATCTACGCAAGAGACTCCGATTTACCCGCGCCACCATTTCCCAGCAAGCAAGCGAGAGATGCATGAAAAGTAAGCTGCTCCCCGGCCGCCCCTATCCCCTGGGTGCCACGCCCTCTTCCAAGGGCACCAACTTCGCCCTCTACTCCGAGCACGCCACCGGCGTCCAGCTCTGCCTTTTCGACCAATCCGGCAAGCAGACCGAGTGCATCGAGCTCAAGGAGCGTACCGCGCTCGTCTGGCACGGCCTGGTTCTCGGTATCAAGCCTGGCCAGCGCTACGCCTACCGCGTCGAAGGCGCATGGAAGCCGACCGACGGCCAGCGCTTCAACCCCGCCAAGCTCCTCATCGACCCCTACGCCAAGGCCATCGACGGTGCCGTGGACTGGAAACAGCCCGTCTTCCCCTACAACCTGGAATCCGGCAACGATCTCGAGATCGACACCCGCGACTCCGCCGACGGCATCCCCAAATCCATCGTCATCGCCCACGATTTCGACTGGACCGGCGACTGCACGCCCGGCACCTCGCTGCCTGAATCCATCATCTACGAGGTCCACGTCAAGGGTTACTCCAGGCTCAACCCCATGGTGCCCGAGGAGCTTCGCGGCACCTACGCCGGCCTCGCCAGCCCGGCCAGCATCAACTACCTCAAGATGCTCGGCGTCACCGCAGTCGAACTCCTGCCCGTCCACCACTTCGTCGACGACGGCTCTCTTCAGGACAAGGGCCTGCACAACTACTGGGGATACAATACCCTCGGCTACTTCGCTCCGCACGCACCCTACAGCTCCTGCGGAGAAGACGGCTGCCAGGTCAACGAATTCAAGCAGATGGTCAAGGATCTTCACGCCGCCGGGCTCGAAGTCATTCTCGACGTCGTCTACAACCACACCTGCGAAGGCAACGAGTTCGGCCCCATGCTCTCCTGGAAGGGCATCGACAACACCACCTACTACCGCATGGTCGATGGCGATTGCCGCCATTACATGGACTACACCGGCACCGGCAACACGCTCAATGTCCACCATCCGCAGGTCCTCAAGATGCTCATGGACTCGCTCCGCTACTGGGTCACGGAGATGCACGTCGACGGCTTCCGCTTCGATCTTGCCGCCACCCTCGCACGCGAACTCCACGACGTCTCCAAGCTTTCCGCCTTCTTCGAAACCATCAACCAGGACCCGGTTCTCGCCGAAGTCAAGCTCATCGCCGAGCCCTGGGACGTCGGCGAAGGCGGCTACCAGGTAGGCCAGTTTCCCGTGGTCTGGGCGGAGTGGAATGGCAAATACCGCGACACCGTCCGCCGGTTCTGGAAAGGCGACGAAGGCACCTTGTCGGACTTCGCCTACCGCCTCACCGGCTCTTCGGACCTGTACCAGCACGACGGACGCAAGCCCTACGCCTCCATCAACTTCGTCACCGCACACGACGGCTTCACCTTGTGTGACCTCGTCAGCTACAACGAAAAGCATAACGAGGCCAACAAGGAAGACAACAAGGACGGAGCCAACGACAACGAGTCCTGGAACATGGGCGTCGAAGGCCCCACCGACGACGACGCCATCAATGAGCTGCGCGAGCGCCAGATGCGCAACTTCCTCACCACCCTCATGCTCTCGCAGGGCGTCCCCATGATCGCCGGCGGAGACGAGGTAGCCCGCTCGCAGCGCGGGAACAACAACGCCTTCTGCCAGGATGACGAGCTCACCTGGTACGACTGGAACCTCGACCCCTCGCGCCGGCGCCTCATGGAGTTCACCGCGAAGCTTATCCACTTGCGTCGCGATCACCCCAACCTGCGTCGCCGCAAATTCTTCCAGGACCGCAACGTCAAAGGTTCCACCGAGCGCGATATTGCCTGGTACGACACCTGCGGCGATGAGTTCCCGGAAGAAAAATGGAACGACACCTGGACCCATTCCATCGCCGTCATGTTGAACGGAAACACTCTCAATGTTACCGATGAAGAAGGCGAAGAGGTCACCGACGACTCCTTCCTGTTTCTCATCAACTCCTACTACGACGGCGTGGAGTTCACCCTGCCCGCAAGCCCCAGCGGAAACCCCTGGAAGTACATCCTGAACACCGAAAACGTCGAAGACCCCTTCGCTGTAACGCCGGTAGGCGAGAAACGCATCGTAGGCGGCCGGTCCTTCGTCGTCATGAGCGACGGGCAGTAGCGCCACCACAAGCATCAGAAACCCGGCACCCAGGTTTCGCGTCTGAGACCTGGGTTTTTTCTAAAGACGTGTGGTGCCGCGTTGCGCGTCCTTATCGTTCCTCAGGGATCTGCTTCTGCTTTCGCGTGGGCTATACACCACGAGCTGTACGAGCTCGCCGCGGCCCGCGAGCCTCTTACCGCATCCGTTGTACGCCCGCCCCCGAGGGCGGAGGGTTCAGCTTCTCGCTGCCGCGTATAAAATCAATCCGTGGCCACTCAAGACATCCCCCTCCTCTCCCCCGCCGAAACCGAACCGGACCAGACCGAAGACTTCGCAACCCTGCTCCGCGAAAACGACCGCACCCGCGCCACCGCTGTCGACCGCTCCGGAGGCGCCAAGCAGATCGACGCCACCGTCGTAGCTATTTCGGACGACACCGTCTATCTCGACATCGGGTACAAAACCGAAGGCATCCTCCCCCTCTCCGGCTTCCCCGCAGCCGACAAATCAGTCGAACCCGGAGACCGCATCCGCGTCACAGTCCGCGGACGCAACCTCGACGGCTACTACGAGCTCACCCGCCAGCGCGGAGCCGCCGCCCCACGCGATTTCTCCTCGCTCGAGGAGGCCTTTGAGGCCAAGGGCACCGTCCTCGGTACAGTGACCGGCCTCGTCAAAGGCGGCCTGACCGTCGACATCGGCATGCGCGCCTTTCTCCCCTCATCCCGCTCCGGCACCCGCGAGCAAACAGAGCTCGAGGCGCTCGTCGGCCAGGAGATCCGCGTCCGCATCACCGAGCTCAACCTTGAAGGAGGCGAGCGCTCCCAGCAGCCCGACGCCGTCGTCGACCGCCGCTCCGTGCTCGAAGAAGAAGCACGCGCCGCCTCCGACTCCCGCTTCGCCGAACTCACCGAAGGCATGACCGTCCGAGGCACCGTCCGCTCGCTCACCCCCTTCGGTGCCTTCGTCGACCTCGACGGAGCCGACGCCCTGCTTCACATCTCCGACATCGCCTGGCACCGCATCGCTGACCCCGCCGACGTCCTCTCCGTAGGCGACGCCGTCGACGTCCAGGTCCTCAAAATCGATACCTCCGACCCCGCGAAGCGCCGGATTGCCGTCGGCCTCAAACAGCTCCAGCCTCATCCATGGGACACCGTCGCCGAGCGATTTCACCTCGGCGACAAGGTCCGCGGCACCGTCACCCGCGACGCCGACTTCGGCTCCTTCGTCGAGCTCGAACCCGGTCTCGAAGGCCTCATTCACATCTCGGAGATGAGCTGGGGCAAAAAGGTCCACAAGCCTTCAGACGTCCTTAAAGTCGGCGACCAGGCCGAGGTCGTCATTCTCGGCATCGACATCCCCGCCAAACGCATGTCGCTCGGCTTGAAGCAGGCGCTCGGCGACCCCTGGGCCGACACCATGAACACCCTTCACGCGGGCTCCGAGGTCGAAGGCAAGGTCTCCTCCATCACCAAATTCGGAGCCTTCGTCACGGTCGCCGAAGGCGTCGAGGGCCTCGTCCACATCTCCGAAATCACCTCCGAAAAGCGTCTCAATCATCCCTCCGACATGCTCCGCATCGGCGAAATCGTCAAGGCCCTCGTCCTCGAGATCGACCCCGAAAAGCGCCAGCTCCGCCTTTCCATCAAGCAGCTCGTCCCCACCGGAATCGACGAGTTCCTCGCCGAGCACACCGTCGGCGACCAGGTCACCGGACGCATCATCGATCTCGACCGCATCGCCAACACCGCCCGCATCGAGCTCGGTGAAGGCATCGTCGCCATCAGCACCCTGCCCCCCTCCGAAACCCCGGTCGAGACCCAATCCGCCAACTCCGCCGGCAACATGCCCCTCGACCTCAGCCAGCTCTCTCTGCTCGGCGCAAAGTGGAAGACCAGTCACGCTTCCGCGAAACCTACAGGCAAACCCGCACCCGCCCCAGCCGACAAGACGATCAGCCCCGGCCAGGTCCGATCCTTCCGCATCACCTCCCTCGACCCCGCCACCAAGCACCTCACCCTGGAACTGATCGCCTGACCCGCAACTCGAACCCAAAACTCAAAACTGAACAGATATCCGCGCCCCATTCATCGCAGCCTCATCGCGATGAGTGGGTCCCCACGTAATCACCCACCGACAATCCCATACCTCCGCTCCAGCCGAACCTGAACGGAAACCGGCATCACCCCGGCAATCTCCTGCCACGTCACCACACGCAACCGCGCCCGCAGCTCCAGCGACTTCACCGCACGCACCACCTGCTCCCAGGCGGCCAGCATCTCCGGCCGCCGCGCGTCGCACACCAGCGCAAACGCCCCGTCCAGCGCAAACGCCGCCAGCACCCCGCGCACCATCTGGTAGCTCCGCACCTGCCCATTGCTCAACAGTTCAGCACGTTCAAACACCTCATTAAAATCGCGATACCGCTCCACCTTGCGCAGCGGAGCCGCCGGAAACACCGCTTCGGTCAGCTTGGCCTCCACCATCAATCCACCAAGCCGCATATCGATCTCGGTCGTATCCACGAGCCCGCGCATCAGAGCAATCCGGGGCTTGAACCCAAACATCGGTTCCAGCCCGCGCTCGATCCCAAGCAGCGCCGGCAGCCGCTCTCCCGCCAGCACCCGCGGGTAGCAGAACAGGTTCATCAGCAGCGCATCCGAGCTGTTCGCGCTGTCCAGCTCCCGCCACGGCTCCCCGCGCGGCCGGTCGCTCCGAGCATCCAGCACCCTGCCCTGCCGCTTGCTCGTATGCGCCTTCCCCAGCCTCCGAAACCACGCCGGATGCGCGCAGATGCGCCGGTACGAAGCCTCCAGAAAGTTCCCGTGTCCAGCCCCATCCGGCTGATAAATCGTCACCCCGCCCCGCGTCACCTGCCGAGCTGTCCCGGCGCCGGCCTCCCCATTCAACCGCGCCAGCTCCCGCCGCAACGCTCCCGAGGTCCCCGCCCGCACCCGCATCGCACGGGGCTCCGGCTCGATCTCCCGCATCTCCGCCTCGCTCCACATGCGCCGAGTATATTCGCCTTTTCATCGCCAGCGCAAGCAGGCAATCTACTCCTCCCGCAGCACCTCCAGCGGCTTCTGCCCCAGGATACGAAAGCTCGCCAGCCACCCCGTACCTACCGTCAGCAACGCCGTCAGCAGCAGCCCCAGCAGGCTCAACCCCCATTGCATGCTGTTCGGCACCTTCAACGCGCGCAGCAGCAAATGAACTACCAGCCCGGCGAAGGTAACCCCCACCAGCCCCGCCACCGCCCCAAGCACGGCAAACTCAACCGAGAAAATGCCCGCAATCCGCGCCCGAGTAGCCCCTAGCGTCTTCAGCACCACCACCTCGCGGATGCGCCGGTACCGCGTCCCCGCAATCGCCGAAGCCAGGATCACCACGCCGGCAAAGATTGAAAATGCCGCCAGGAACTGCACCACGTAGATGATCTGGATCACCACGTTCCGGATCGTCTCAAGCGCCTGCGCCACGTTGATCACGGTGACGGTCGGGTACGCCGCATACAGCGCCCGTTGCAGCTCGCCCACCCGCGCCGGGTCTGCATGCACCCCGCCGTACCAGATCACCGGCAGCCCTCGAAGGCTCTGCTCCGGCAGAATAAATTCCGCGCGGCTGAACGCGTGCTGGCCATTCGATCGCGTCAGCGCCATCACCGTAGCGTCGATCTGCTGCTCCTGCGCGGCAAACCGCACCTTCGACCCAACTCTTAATCCCAGCCGCCCCGCCTGCTGTTCCGCGATCGCCACCACCGGGTGCGCGCCCGCCGCGGCGGCCTGGCCCGCATCCCACCAGTCCCCTGCCACCACCTCGGTCCCCGGCGGAGGCGTCGCCGCATAGGTCAGCTGGATCGACCGCAGCATGTGGTGCGGAAAGTTCTTCGTCTGGATCTCCGCCGCCGGCACCCCGTCGATCGCCACGATCCGCGACGCCACCACCGGCAGCAGCTCCGGCGGCGCGGTCACCGCCGGGGAATGCTCGAGCAGCGTCCGCATCCCCGCAATCTCGTTGTTCGCAATGTCGATCAGAAAAATGTTCGGTAGGTTCGGCGCGCTCGTCAGGTGCAGCTGGTTCACCACCGCATGCTGCATCAGCAGTACGGTCATGATCTGCATGACGCCCATCCCCAGCGCAGCCAGCAGCGCGGCGCTCGGGTTCCCCGGACGATATAGATTCGCCAGACCATGCCGCAGCACACTCGGCAGATGCAGCCGCGTCCGGGTCAGCATCCAGCGCAAGGCCCGCAGCACCAGAAACGACGCCAGCAGAAGCACCAGCAGGATCAGGATCAGTCCGGCTGAAAACACAGCCGCCACCTCCGTCGAATCCGAAACCGACCATGCAATCGCCGCCAGCCCCGCCAGGATTACCGCAAACGCCAACAGCTGCGCCACATTTCGGCTGAACCATCGCTTCATCCGGTCGCCCGAGATCGGCTCCTCCGCCTCGTCCACCGATCTCCGCAGGATCAGGATCGGCCGCATCCCCCGGATATCCAGAAGCGGAGGAAGCGTAAACAGAAGTGTCGTCAGCACCCCCGCGCCCAGTCCTGCCAGGATCGCACGCCACTCCAGGTGCAGCTCCGGCCGGATGTTGATCAGGCTCGCCAGCAGGTACGGAAACGCCACCTGCACGCCAAGCCCCAGCACCACGCCGATCAGCCCGCCCACCAGCCCGAGCAGAAGTGTCTGGATCAGGTAGATCTTGATGATCTGCCCGGAACCCGCGCCCAGCGACTTCATGATCGCAATCGTATCGAGCCTTTGTTGCAGATGCGCCCGCATCGCCATCGCCACGCCCACCGCGCCCAGCACCAGCGCAACCAGGCTCATCAGGCTCAGCAAGCTTGTCGCCTGGTCCAGCCCCGCCGTCAGCGCCGGGTTGGTTTCGCGATAGTCCGTCACCTGCGACTCCGGCAACAACTTGATCAGCCGCGCCTTCAGCTCCCCGACCGCTGCATCGCTCACCGGCGCGCCATGCGGAGCCGGAGGCATCTTGAACAGGTATCGCTGCCCGGCATGACTTCCCGGCGCGATCAACCCGGAATCCGCCAGCCCCTGCTGGCTCATCAGCACGCGCGGTCCCGCGGCAAACGTGCCGGAAAGCCGGTCCGGTTCATTGGTCACCACGCTCGCAATCCGGTACGTCTTGTCGCCAATCTTCAGCCGGTCGCCCACCTGCATATGCAGCCGCACCAGCAGATCGTCCGCCACCGCAACCGAGTCGCGATCGAGCACCGCCGGAAGCTTCGCCGACGGGTCCAGATCCACATCGCCATAAAACGGATACGCCGCCGGGTCCACCGCCTTTAGCGAAATCAGCAGAGGATCCATGGTCTTCGCGCTCGAAGCCATGCTTAGCAGCTCGGTCACCGGCGTCATCTGCACGCCCGTCGCCTCGATCTCCCGCAACCCCGCCGCCTCGCTCCGCGTGGGCTGCTGGTTGGTCCTGGCCGAAAGGTCCGCCGCCAGGATCGACCGCGCCCGCGTCAGCAGCGTCGCCCGAAACGCCGAGCTGAACCCGCGCACCCCGGTCAACGCCGCCACGCCAACCGCAACCGAAAGGATTACAAAAAAGAACTTCGCCCGCGAAGACCGCATCTCCCGCGCCGCAATCCGTGCCGCCGTCCCGTACGAAAGCCCGGCCACTAAGCCTCCGCCCGCACGAACACCGCCGGCTCCGCATTCCTCTCATCCTGCACGATCGCCCCGTCCCGCAGCACCAGCCGCCGGTCCGCATACGTCGCCAGCACCGGGTCGTGCGTCACCAGCACCAGCGTCGTACCTTCCTGCCGGTTCAGGTTCAGCAGCAACTCCAGCACCGCCGCACCGTTCGCCGTGTCCAGATTCCCCGTCGGCTCATCCGCGAGCACGATCGGCGGCCGCAGTACAAACGCCCGCGCCAGCGCCACTCGCTGCTGCTCGCCGCCCGAAAGCTGCACCGGGTAATGATCCATCCGCGCTCCCAACCCCACTGACTCCAGCAGCCCACGCGCCCGCGCAAGCCCATCGCCTTTGCCATCCGCGTTCAGCTCAAAGGGAAGCAAAACATTTTCGAGCGCCGTCAGCGTCGGAATCAGCTGATACGACTGGAACACAAACCCGATCGTCCGTCCGCGCACCTGCGCCAGCCTGTCCTCCGCCAGATAGCTGATGCTTGTCCCCTCCAGCAGCACCTCACCCGCGCTCGGCGCATCCAGCCCCGCCAGCAGCCCAAGCAGCGTCGACTTGCCCGAGCCCGAACTCCCCATGATCGCCAGGAACTCCCCCCGAGGCACCGCAAAATCGAGCCCCTTCAGGATTTCCACCGTACGCGCTCCATTTCGGATCGACTTCCGCAATCCCCGCACCACGATCGACGCGGTTCCACCCTCAGCCTGAGCCATCCGTCTCCCTAACCCCTGTCCTTACCCTATACGAGCCGACTCCTCCGCAAGTTCCAAAGCATCGGGTCAACGCTTCGATTTGATACCCTTGGAGCCATGCGCATCGCCCCCCCAGTTCTGGCCCTCGCCGCCGCGCTCACCCTTACCGGCTGCAAGGCCGACGCAGGCTCCCGAGCCAGCTCGCAGATGGACGAAGGCAACATCAGCCGAGCGCCCAGCCAAGCCGTGTCACCAGCCCCTCGCGATCCTGTCGCAATAGCACCTGCCGGCGACAAACGCCCCCTGCTCGTCTGCTTCGGAGACTCGCTCACCGCCGGCTTCGGCGCGCCCGACGGCGCCAGCTACCCCGACTTCCTCCAGGCCGATCTCAACAAGGCCGGTTACGGCTATCGCGTCGTCAACGAAGGCGTCTCCGGCGACACCACCAAGGACGGCGTAGACCGCCTCCCCGAGGTCCTCGCCCTCCACCCCGCCGCCGTGGTCGTCGAGTTCGGGGGCAACGACGGCCTCCGCGGACTCAAAGTTGAAGCCACCCGCCAGAACCTCGCCACCATCCTCCAGGCCCTGCAATCCTCCGGCACCAGGGTCATGCTCGCCGGCATCACCCTCCCACCCGACTACGGCCCGGACTACATCCACAGCTTCACCGCGAACTACACCGCCCTGGCAAAACAGTTCCGCGTCCCCCTGCTCCCCTTCCTGCTCCAGAACGTCTACGGAGTCCCCGGAATGATGCAGGAGGACCGCACCCACGCCACTGCGCAGGGCAACAGCATCGTAGCCCAGAATGTTCTTCCCTTCATCGAACCCCTCTTGAAAAAGTAGCCTTCTCGTTGTCCTTGCGCGCACTCCGCGGTAAGCCTTGCGCGGCATCTCTGCCGATCCTTAGGCCCGCCGCAGACCGCTAAGGAATCACCGCCGGATTGGGGTTCTCCGTAAGCGGAGCCGGCGAAACCGGACTCTTCGCCTTCCCGCCAAACCGCAGAAGCAGTGTCTTCAGCAGCACATATAACACCGGAATGAAGAAGAGGTTCAGCACGGTAGAAAGCACCATGCCTCCTACCACCGCCGTACCGACCGAGTGGCGTCCAAGCGCACCGGCACCCGTGGCAAAGTAAAGCGGAAGCACGCCCAGGATAAACGCGACGCTGGTCATCAGGATCGGCCGCAACCGCAGCTCCGCCGCCTCGATCGCCGCCTCCACCACGCTTCGTCCCTGCCCCAGCAGCTGCTCGGCAAACTCCACAATCAGAATCGAGTTCTTCGCCGACAACCCGATCAGCATCACCAGCCCGATCTGCACGTACACGTCGTCCACCAGGCCGCGCGCCGCAATCAGCGACAGCGCTCCCAGGATCGCCATCGGTACTGCCAGCAGGATAATGAACGGCAGCGCAAACGATTCATACTGTGCTGAAAGCGTCAGGTAAACCACCAGCAGGCCAAGCGCAAAGATCACAATCGCCTTGCCCGCCGACTCCACCTCTTCCAGCGCCAGCCCGGTCCAGGAATACGTCATCCCCTGCACCTTGTTTTTGTCGAACAGGTTCACCATCGCCTGCAGACCCTGCCCGGAGGAAAGCCCCGGAACCGGCGACCCGTCGATCTCAGCCGAGCGGAACAGGTTGTAGTGATAGATCACCTGCGGCCCCGTCGTCTCGCTCACCATCAGCAGATTCTGCAAAGGAACCATTCCGCCCGAATCCGACCGCACATAGTACTGCTGCAGATCCTGCGAATTGCGCCGGAACTGCTGATCGGCTTGAATATAGACACGGTACGACCGATTGTTGAAGTCGAAGTCGTTCACATAGGTCGAGCCCATGAACGTGCCCAGCGTCGCCGTAATCTGCGAAAGCGGAACCCCGATCGCCTTTGCCTTCTCCCGGTCGATCGTCACCGAAAGCTGCGGATCGTTCGCCGTAAAAGGAGAGAACAAGCCCGTCAGCTGCGCACCCGGCGCACGCGTCTGCCCGATCATCGTATGCACCACGCGATCGATGTCGCCAAACGTATTCCGCCCGGAATCCTGCAGCTCGAACTGGAACCCGCCCACCGTGCCAATACCCTGGATCGCCGGAGGCTCAAACGCAGCGACAATGCCGCCCGGCACCGTAAACAGCTTCGGCGCAATCCGCGCCACGATCTCCTTGGCCGAGTTCCCCACACCCTTGCGCTGATCGATCGGCTGCAGCGGAGCGAAGATCAACCCCGAGTTCGAGCTGCTTCCCCCCGTCAGCGAAAACCCCATTACCGAAAACGTACCCAGAACATCCTTGTCCTGCCGGATCAGCGCCGCCGCCCGGTCCGCCACGTCCGTCGTATACGCCAGCGAGGCCCCTGGCGGCGTTTGCACGATGCACAGAAAATACCCTTGGTCCTCGGCCGGAACAAACGCCGTCGGCACATGCTGGTACATGTACGCGGTCGCCGCCAGCCCCGCGGCAAACAGCACAATCATCACCGTCTTCAGCCGTCGCACCAGCACCGTCACCGCGGCCGCGTACCAGCTCCCCAGCCGCTTGATCCCGTTGTCGATCAGCCGCAGCAGCCCGCCATGATGCTGTTCCGGACGCAGCAGGATCGCCGCCAGCGCCGGCGAAAGCGTAAGCGCGTTGAACGCCGAGATCGCAATCGAAAACGCGATCGTCAGCGAAAACTGCTTATACAGAATGCCCGTCGTCCCCGGGAAGAAGCTCACCGGAATGAATACCGAAATCAGCACCAGCGACGTCGCAATTACCGCCGACGTCACCTCCTTCATCGCAATCGAAGTCGCCTCGTGCGAGTCCGACATGCCTTCCGAAATGTGGCGCTGTACGTTTTCGATCACCACGATCGCGTCGTCCACCACCAGCCCGGTCGCCAGCGTGATGCCGAACAGCGTCAGCGAGTTGATCGAAAAGCCGAAGAGCTTGATGAAAATGAACGTTCCGATCAGCGAAACCGGGATCGTCACCGCCGGAATGATCGTCGCGCGCCAGTCCTGCAGAAACAGGAAGATCACGACAATCACGATAATGATCGCCTCGATCAGCGTCACCAGCACCTCGTGAATCGAGTCCGAAACCACCTGCGTCGTATCCACCGCGATCACGTAATCCATGCCCGGCGGAAAAGACTTTTTCAGATCGTTCAACACCTTCCGGCACTGAGTCGCCACGTCCAGCGCGTTTGCGTTCGCCAGTTGCTGGATGCCCATGCCGATCGCTTCGCCGCCCGTGTTGCCGGCAAAGAACTTCAGGTTCGTCGCATAGTTCTCCGCGCCCAGCTGCGCATAGCCCACATCTCGCAGAAGCACCAGCCCGGACGAGCCTCCGGTCGCATTCTTCAACACCAGGTTGTCGAACTGTTCTGGCTCGCTCAAACGGCCGGTCACATGCACCGCAATCTGGTAGCTCTGTTTGCCGTCGTTCGGCGGAGATCCCAGTTGCCCGGCCGCCACCTCCACGTTCTGCTCGGCCAGCGCATTGGTCACATCGGTGGCCGTCAGGTTGCGCGCGGCCAGCTTTGCCGGGTCCAGCCAGATGCGCATCGCATACTTGCGCTCGCCGAAGATCGTCGCGTCGCCCACGCCCGGAACGCGCTTAACCGCATCCTTCACGTACACGTCGATGTAGTTCGAGATGAACTGGTTGGACAACGTGTGATCAGGCGAGATAAACCCCGCCACCAGCACGAAGTTCGAGTTCGCCTTGGTGATCGTGATGCCGGTATTGTTCACCGTCGCCGGAAGCCGGCCGGACGCCGAAGCCACCCGATTCTGCACGTCGACCGCGGCGATATTCAGGTCGTACCCGGTCCGGAACGTCACAGTAATCGCCGAGGTGCCGTCGTTGGCTGAAACTGAAGAGATATACCGCATCCCTTCCACGCCATTGATCGCCTGCTCCAGCGGAATCGTCACCGCCGACTCCACGATCGAAGAGTTCGCCCCGATGTAGTTCGTCGTCACGACCACCTGCGGAGGAGCAAGCGCCGGGTATAGCGAAATCGGCAGCGTCGGAATCGAAATCGCCCCGGCCAGCACAATCAGCAGCGCCGTTACCGTCGCGAAAATAGGCCGGCGTATAAAAAACTCAACCATCTTGCTTAGACCTCGAACAATGCGTCCTGCTTAAGGGCACGGCTCGAACCATGCCGTTACAGATCCCTTCCCGTCGCGGCTTCAGCCGCTGAGGTACCAACTCTCGCGGACATCGCTCATCCCAGCGGCTTCACCGGAGCCCCCTCAGCCAGAAACTGCAGCCCGGACACAATCACCTTATCCCCCGGGCTCAACCCCGCAAGCACCGGGTAGCTGTTGCCGACCGTCTCGCCCAGCGTCACCGGAACCTCGTGCGCCACATAGCCCTGGCCCTTCGGCGTCGCCACAAACACAAAGGCCTGGCCGCCGATGCGCGTCACCGCAAGCACCGGCACGGTCGACTTCGGCGCCGTGCTCCAAACCACCCGCGCGTTCACCACCTCCTGGTTGCGAAGATTGTCGCCCGCCGGTACCGGGGCCTTCGCCAGGATGCCCTGCAGCCCGTTGTCCACCTGCGGCGAAACAAAGTTGATCGCCGTCTGCGCCAGCACGTTCCCATCGGTACCCAGAATCTGCACCGGAAGCCCGGTGTGCACGCGCCCCGCCTGGTCGGTCGGAATATAGATATAGGCCTCAAGATCCTTGTTCTCATCCACCGTCGTCAGCAGCGTGGTGGGCGAAACATAGTCTCCCTGGTGCACCGGAATGTCGCCCACCACCCCCGCGAACGGCGCGCGAATCTGGTAATACGCCAGCTCCTGCCGCTGCGTATTGGTGCCCGCCGCCGTCGCATCGTATGCGCCTTTGCTGTTCTGGAACGACTGCTGCGCCTGGTCGAACGCCTGCCGGGAAATAATCCCCGCGTCGAACAGCTTTTTCTGCCGGTCCAGATCGCTGCGGTTGTACTGGTAGGTCGCATTGGCCTGCGCCTGCGAGCCCACCTGCTGCTCCACCGCGGCGAGTTGCTTCAGCGGGTCGATCTGCATCAGCACCTGCCCGGCCGCCACCTTCTGCCCGCTGGTCACATAGATGCGCGTCAAATTTCCGTCCACCTGCGGCTGCACATTCGCCGTCCGCCGGCTCTTGATCGTCGATACATAGGTGTCGCCCGTAGGCACCGGAGCCAGCGTCACAGGGGCCACCTGCACCGGCATCGCGCCCATCGGCGGCGGAGCCTTCGGAGCCTCCTTGCACCCCGCCAGACCCAGCGTGAAGGCGACCGGAATCAACATCCTCCAACGTAAAGCTGCAACATGGCTTCGCACGTCGACCACTCCTTTTCGCAACAGCGACCCGCGCAGACGCGCGACGGGTTTCTCGGCTGAATCTGCTTTTTTCGGTTAGATGAGCATCGTCGCACAAAGATGCGTTTTGACACGCACTCCTTTTCTCACGTACCTTGAAGCAGTGCGTAGGCCGTGGGGGCCGTCGACACACCCCAAGCGTCCCCGTCGTCCAGAGGCCCAGGACGCCGCCCTTTCAAGGCGAGAACACGGGTTCGAATCCCGTCGGGGACGCCACACCTTCTGTCTCATTCGCAGCGGTACCCATTCATCGCAGCCTCCTCGCGATGCGTGGGTCCATCCCGCGTGCATCACCACCCGAATCCACCCAAACTTCCCCACCCCGCGCACCCGTGCTTTACAATCGGACACGAAGCCCAAGCACACGCACGCCTCCGGAGGGTCCGCCGAGCCCATGCAACTGATCCTGTTCATCATCTTCGCCGCGCTCGCCATCGCAGGGGCTCTCAATCTCCTGCTACAGAAGCACCCCATCAACTCGGCGCTGTCGCTCGTCGTCGTCATGATGTCGCTCGCGGTGCTCTACTGGTCGCTCGGGGCCGAATTCCTAGCCGCGGCTCAGGTCATCGTCTACGCCGGCGCCATCATGGTGTTGTTTGTCTTCGTTGTCATGCTTCTTAACGCGGGCGAGGAACAGCGCACCACCGGCAGCCGCGCAGCCTATTGGGCCGGCATCCCCGGCGCCCTCGCCGTCTTCGCGCTCCTCGGCTACACCTTCCTGTCCGAGTCGAAGATCATCGGCCCCGCCCACCTAGGCGGCTCGCTCGATAACGGGCTGAATAACATTGCCGAGATCTCCCGCGTCCTCTTTACCCGCCTTCTGCTTCCCTTTGAAGTCACCAGCATCCTGATCCTGGTCGCCATCCTGGGAGCCGTTGTGTTGGCTAAAAAAGACGAGCCCCCGCTGGCCGAACCCATCACGCAGCCAGCCGAGAAGCAGGAAGCCCGCGAAGAGGTCCACGCATGAGTCACCCCCTGTTCGTACTCGGCACCGCTGGCGAAGCGCTCGGATTGGTGTTCATCGTGTGGCGCATCGCCATAAAGCTGAAAGGAGCAAGCCGATGAACATTGCCGTCCCAATCTCGGCCTATCTCATCCTCGCCGCCGTCCTCTTCTCCATCGGCATCGCCGCGTTTCTGATCAAGCGCAACGTCATCAGCATCTTCATGTCCATCGAACTCATGCTGAACGCCGTCAACCTGACCTTTGTCGCCTTTGCGCACCGCTGGCACGCCGTCTCCGGACAAATTTTCGTCTTCTTCGTGATGGTCGTCGCCGCCGCGGAAGCCGCCGTTGGCCTCGCTATTATCATCGCCATCTTCCGCACGCGCCAGACCCTCAACGTCGACCAGATCAACCTCATGAAGAACTAAGGCCGAATGAATCCCTCTTTGCTCTGGCTCATCCCGCTCTGCCCGCTCATCGGCTTCCTGATCAACGGAACCCTGGGCCGCCGCCTGCCCCGCCCCGCCGTGACCTCCATCGCGCTTCTCTTTACCGCGATCCCCGCCCTCATCGTCGCCCGCCTCTGGGCCTTCATGCTCCCCTCGGACGCCCCGCTCGCCATCACCACCGGCGCCCATCCCTGGATTGCTATCACCGGCTTCCACGTCGATTTCACCCTCGCCGTCGACCATCTCACGATGATCATGCTCGCCGTCGTCACCGGCGTCGGCTTCCTGATTCATCTCTACTCCGCCGGCTACATGGCGCATGAAGAAGGCTTCTGGCGCTTTTTCGCCTATCTCAACCTCTTCATGTTCTTCATGTCCGTGCTTGTCCTCGCGGAAAACTTCCTGCTCCTCTTTATCGGATGGGAAGGCGTCGGCCTCGCCTCCTACCTGCTCATCGGCTTCTACTTCACCAAGGACTCCGCCAGCAACGCCGGCAAAAAAGCCTTCATCGTCAACCGCGTCGGCGACTTCGGCTTCCTGCTCGCCATGTTCCTCCTCATCGCCAACTTCCACACCCTCAGCTTCTCCGGCGTCTTCAGCCAGCTAGCCCACGCACCCGCGGCGATCCCCATCACCGCCATCTGCCTCCTCCTCGTCCTCGGAGCTGTCGGCAAATCCGCCCAGATTCCCCTCTATGTCTGGCTCCCGGACGCAATGGAAGGCCCCACCCCCGTCTCGGCCCTGATCCACGCCGCAACCATGGTCACCGCCGGCGTGTACCTCGTCGCCCGCTGCCACGCCCTCTTCGACCGCTCCCCCCTCGCCCTCACCGTCGTCGCCCTCATCGGCGCCGCCACCGCGCTCTTCGCCGCCCTGATCGGCTGCGTCCAGCATGACATCAAGCGCGTCCTCGCCTACTCCACCATCTCGCAGCTCGGCTACATGTTCCTCGCCTGCGGGGTCGCTGCCTACTCCGCCGCCGTCTTCCATCTCGTCACCCACGCCTTCTTCAAGGCCCTCCTCTTCCTCGCCGCCGGCTCCGTCATCCACTCCCTCTCCGGCGAGCAGGACATGCGCGTCATGGGCGGCCTCCGCAAGCGCATCCCCGTCACCTTCTGGACCATGACGATGGGCGTCTTCGCCATCGCCGGCCTCCCCCCCTGGGCGGGCTTCTTCTCCAAGGATGAAATCCTCTATCAGGCCTTCACCAGCCCCAACCACCTCGGCAAACTCGTGTGGGCCGTAGGCCTCCTCACCGCTGGCATCACCTCCTTCTACATGTTCCGCCTGTGGTTCAAGACGTTCTTCGGAGCGCCGGGCTTCGACGAAAACCACCTCGGCGAGCAGCACGCCGACGCCCAGCACGGAGCGCCCCAGCACGACGAAGGCCAGATCGCCCAGCATGGCGGCGTCCACGAGTCCCCCTGGATAATGCTGCTTCCTCTCGCCGTCCTCGCCCTGCTTTCGCTCGTCGGCGGCTGGATCGGTATCCCCGCCGCGCTCGGTGGCTCCAACCACTTCGAGCACTTCCTCGACCCTGTCTTCGCAGCCTCCACCCTTTCCGGCCCCGCGCTCAATGCCGACCAGGCCTCCCATTCCACCGAGCTTATCCTCGCCGTGGTCTCGGTCCTCACCGCCCTCCTCGGCCTTGCCGTAGCCTGGCTCTTCTACTACCGCAAGCCCGGAACCGCCGGCGGACTCGCCCGCCGCTCCGGTCCCGTCTACGCCCTCGTCGCCAACAAATTCTACGTCGATGAGCTTTACCATTTCGTTTTCGTCGTCGGCCTTCTCGCCTTTACCCGCACCGTTCTCCGCGGCTTCGACAAGCTCATCACAGACGGGCTCACCCGCTTCGCCGGCTGGATCGCCATCGACTTCGGCGAAGCGACCCGCCGCATCCAGTCCGGCAATCTTCGCTCCTACGCCGGTTGGCTCGCCCTCGGGGCCGCCGCCGTCATGGCCGTCATGATCTTTGGAAGGGTATGGGTCCACTAGAACCGGATCAGTACTACGAACAAGAGAAATACGTTGTCATCCTTCGCCGAAGGCGGAGGACCTGCTTCTCGCTTTCGCTTCCAGCTTTTGGCTCCTGAAACATGCACCCAAGGATCCCATGAACCCGGACCACTTCATCCTCACCGCGATTATCCTCACCCCGCTCGCGGGAGCCATCCTCTGCGCGCTCCTCCCCGACCGCGGTAAAACCATGCAGTGGGTCGCCCTCATCGTCACCCTCCTCACCTTCGCGCTCACCCTCCACCTCCCGTCCCATTACGCACAAGCCATCCCCACGGGAGCCTTCCGCTTCGTCACCGATAACCCCTGGATCGCCGCGCCCGCCATCCGTTACCACCTGGGCGCCGACGCGCTCTCCATGTGGCTCGTCGTGCTGACCGGCCTGCTCGCCCCCCTTGGCGTCCTCGCCTCCTGGAAGGTCGAGTCCATCGGCTCCCGCGCCAAGACCTTCTACACCCTGTTCCTTCTCCAGCAGGTCGCCATGATGGGCCTCTTTCTCGCCCTCGACCTCTTCCTTTACTACGCCTTCTGGGAGCTTTCGCTCGTTCCCATGACCATCCTCATCGCCGTCTTCGGACGCACCAACAAGCGCCGCAGCGCCGCCATCAAGTACTTCGTCTACGCTTTCATCCCCTCGGCCATCCTGCTCGTCGGCATTCTTTGGCTGTACGTCCGCACCGGCACGATGCAACTCCCCACCCTCGCGCTGCTTGCCAGCCAGGGCCGTATCTCGCACAACTCGCTTGGCCTCTGGCTCTGCTCGCTCGCTTTTCTGGTCGCCTTTGCCGTCAAGATCCCCATCTTCCCCCTGCACGGCTGGCTCAAGGACGCCGTCTCAGAAGCCCCCACAGCCGCCATCATGGTCCTGATCGGCAAGACCGGCTTCTACTCCATCCTGCGCTTCTCCTTTGCTATCTTTCCCGAGCAGAGCCATCGCATCGCGCCCCTCATGATTGCGCTCGGGGCCATCGGCATCGTCTATGGCGGCCTTATCGCCATCACCCGCCGCGACCTCAAAGACCTCGCCGCCTTTTCCACCCTCTCGCACCTCGGCTTTATCACCCTCGGCATCTTCACCTTCACCATCGCCGGCCTGGACGGAGGCATCTACCAGATCCTCAACCACGGCATCTCGGGCGCGGCGCTCTTTCTTCTCCTCGGCTTCCTGTACGAGCGCTACGGCACCTACGACATGCGCGAACTCGGCGGCCTCGCCCAGAAGCTCCCCTGGATGGTGACCCTCTACGTCCTCACGACACTTTCGCTCGTCGGCCTCCCCGGCCTCAACAGCTTTGTCGGCGAGTTCCTGGTCCTGTCTGGCACCATGTCCGCAAACATCAGCCGCCACCACGTCCTCTGGGCCACGGTCGCCACCACCGGCGTCATCCTCTCGGCCAGCTACATGCTCGTCATGATCCAGCGCGTCTTCTACGGACACCTCGGCACGAAGTCCTCCACCAAACCCGCGGTGGACCTCAACGCCCGCGAGCACACCGCCCTTTGGCCGCTGGTCGCCTGCTTCGTCGCCATGGGCGTCAACTCCGCTTACTGGATGAAAACCCTCGACACCAACGCAACCCAGATGGCCATGCAGCCCCAGGCCGTCGCTCCCGGTGCCCCGGGAACCTCCGGCAGCCCGGTCCCACCCACCCGCGTCGAGTCCGAGACCTTCGCAAATCCAGTCTTCGTCGACCCCGCACTTGCCGCAAAGGCGCTGGGCCAGAAGCCCGCCCCGGAACTCAAGGGAGCTCGTTACTAATGAACCCCAACACCCTGGCCCTGCTTCCTGAACTCATCCTCACTGTGGCCGGCGTCGCCGTCATGATGCTCGAGCCCGTGCTCAAACCCTTCTCCTCCCGCAAGCCGCTCGGCTGGTTCAGCATCGTCGCCGCCCTTGCCGCCGGCGGCGCAGCTCTCTACCAGCAGACTTTCTTCAACGCCCGCGGACCTATCCACGCCTTCTCCAATACTCTCCAGATCGACAGTTTCTCCGTCTTCTTCCACGTCCTGCTCGCTGGCATCCTGCTCGTTACCCTGCTCGGCTCGCTTTCCTACTTTGACCGCCCCGAAGGCCACGCCGGCGAGTACTTCGCCCTGCTGCTCTTCGGCACCGTCGGCATGATGCTCATGACCTCCGCGACCGAACTCCTGGTCGTCTTCGTCGGCCTCGAAATCTCCTCCATCTCCACCTATATCCTGTGCGGCTTCCGCAAAGGCGTCGCCACCGGCGCGGAATCCTCGCTTAAATACTTCCTGCTCGGCAGCTTTTCCACTGCGTTCTTCCTGTACGGCATCGCCCTCGCCTTCGGTGCCACCGGGTCCACCTCTATCGCCGCCATCGCGCACGCCCTCGGCGACTCCGCTACCGCGCCCACCGCGACCCCGCACCTGGCCTTTCTCGCCCTCGGCATGATCCTCATCGGCCTGGGCTTCAAGGTCTCCGCCGCCCCTTTTCACGTCTGGACCCCGGACGTCTACCAGGGTGCGCCCTCGCCTGTGGTCGGCATGATGTCCACCGCGCCCAAGGCCGCCGCATTTGCCATCCTGCTGCGCATCACCTTCATCGGCTTCGGCTCGGTCGAGCACCGCTGGGCCGCGATGCTCTGGATTATGGCCGCGCTCTCGATGACCATCGGCAACCTCGGTGCGCTCATGCAGACCAACGTGAAGCGCATGCTCGCCTACTCCTCCATCGCACACGCCGGTTATCTGCTCGCCGCGTTCACTGCCTTTCCCGCCGATGGCATCTCCGCCGCGTGCTTCTACACGGCAACCTACGCCGCCATGAACATCGGTGCGTTCCTTGTGCTCGCCGATATTGCCGGTCCCGAGGAACACACGCGCTCTATCGCCGATTTCACCGGAGCAGCGTTGCGACGCCCCGTCCTCGGTGCTCTTCTCAGCTTTTTCCTGCTCTCTCTGATTGGAATTCCGTTTACCGGCGGCTTCTTCGGCAAGTTCTACGTCTTTGCCGCCGTGCTGAACGGGCATCGCAACTGGCTCGCGGTCATCGGCCTTCTGAACTCCGGCCTGGCCTGTTTCTACTATCTCCGCCTCCTCGCCGCCCTCTACACCCGTCATCCGGAAGAGGGAGGCAACCGCCGCGCCGTCTACACCCGGCTCCCCATTCCCGCCGGCATCGCCGTCGCGGTCACCGCGCTCGCGACCCTGTACCTCGGCATCCTTCCCGGTCGGGTCCTGCACGCAACCGGAAGAGCCTCCCGCTCGCTGCTCGAGGTCGCGCCCTCGGCCGACCCGGAGTGCAGCGAACCTGGTGCGCTTCCCTGCCATATGACGCGCGAAGGCTATCTCAAGGAGCCCGTCGCCGGCCAGCACCGCTAAAACCGGCGCTGAACCATTTCCGGTGCCACCGTCACGGTTTCCTGCCCACGTTAGCGCAACAAACTACCGCAACCAACCCGCCTATTCGGGGCAGCAAAAAGCCTCCGCCACGGCGGAGGCTTTTTGCTGCCGGACAACCAGCTAGCTGGCGCGCAGAAAGATGATGACGAAGGTGAACAGCGCAAGCGACTCGATAAATGCGAGGCCGAGGATCAGGAACAGGAAGATACCCTGACGAGCGCCCGGGTTGCGTGCGAGCGCCTCAGCCGAGGAGGCCGTAGCGCGGCCCTGGCCGATGCCGCAGAGCCCGGCGGCAAGCGCCATGCCGAGACCGGCAGCCAGCGGCTGGTAGGGGTTCTTCGCAGCCGCTTCGCCCGCCGTCTGCGCAAACGCCGGAACGGCCATGAACATCGCCGCCAGCGCCATAAAGAAGTACTTGGATACCTGCAAGATACGTGCCATCAGAAATGCTCCGTGCCCCCGTCAGGTTGTTCGCCGCCAGTGGGTGGTTGATGCTCACCGTACTGGCACCCTCACGCTAAGCGGCGAGTGATGCATTCGGCCCAGAGGGGGCACCCCGGGGCCGAAGATCTGAAGTCTAGTGGTCGTGCGAGACTGCGAGCGACAAATAGATGGTCGCCAGCACCATGAAGACATAGGCCTGCACCAACGCCACGCCCAGGTGAAGGAACATGAAGATCAGCGGAACGCCGATCGGGATCAAGGAAAAGAAGGCGAGCGTAACCAGGTCGCCGGCAAACATGTTTGCGTATAAACGCACGGTGAGCGAAAGAACACGCGCGCAGTGCGAGATGACCTCGATCGGAAACAGCAGCCAGGAAAGCCACCACACCGGCCCAAGAAATTGCTTGATGTAGGCTCCGCCGTTGGCCCGGATGCCTTCGAAGTGATAGTACACGAAGGTGACCAGCGCGAAGCCGAGCGGAACGACCGGATTCGCGGTGGGAGACTCTAGCCCCGGAACCAGTCCCATCAGGTTGGCGATCAGGATAAACAGGCCGAGCACCGTCAGGTAGCCGATGTAGCGCTCGTAACCATGTCCGATGATCGCTTCGCTCTGTTCGGCGACGAACTCGTTGGTCATCTCGGCCAGATGCTGTACGGCTCCGGGCCGCTCGACGCTGAGGGTGGCCCGCACCAGTACGAAGTAGAGCAGGAGACCGATGAACACCAGCAGTTCCATCGAAAAAGCATTGGTGATCGGAGCGCGCGGATAGGCCGGGGCCAGGTGCATCGCGCCGAGCAGGCGGGTCACGGACGCACCAAAATGAAGATTCAAGAAGCGGGTAATCAGCAGCTGTGTCGGCATAAATATGAGTCCGTGCGGCTAAACGGTCCACGCTTTCAGAAGCCGGAGAGCCTCCACCGTGAGCGAAACGACCCCCAAGGCGAGTCCCGCAGCCAGCGCAAACACTGAGCCGTGCAGATACCTAAGACTAACATAGAGGGCCACGACGCTCAGCGCGAGACGCAGGAAGAAGCCGACCATTACGCGCATCATGGGCTGCGGCGTCGCACCCTGGTCCATGCGCGCCATCATGGCGGTCATGACGCGGTACAGCTCCCACACGCCCGAGCCGGAGATGGCCGCGCCGACCACGAGAAGCGCCGCGCTTTGCCATCCCGCGCACCACCACGCCAGCGCTACGCCGGCGGCGCAGAGATACATCAGCAGCCGGATGGACTGCAGGATAGTCCGGCGCGCATCGTCGTCGGAAAAGCCGTTCAGCTCGGCGAGCTTGCCGGTCAGGTGTTCGCCCGGGCTCGCCATCACTCGCCCCGCTTCATGTATTTTGCGGCGGTGTTGAAGATCTGGAGAAAGCCGCCGACGGCGCCCAGGATGATGCCTGTAATCGACATCCAGGACTGGTGGAAGTGACGGTCCAGCAGCGATCCGAGGAACCAGCCGATCAGGCAGCCGAGTGGAAGCGCGAGCGCCAGCTGAAACATGGTCTCTGCCTTGACCAGGTCCTGCAGCCCGCCGCCTTTGCGCTCGTTTGGCATCCGCACCATTATCGCGCATCGGACTCGGTTTCGCGATTGTTTGCCCTCGTGCACAAGAGGACTCTGTTCAGTTCCGAGTTTCGAGCCGGAAGCGTTTGAAACGAAGCTGGTACGTTACCCTTGTTTCCAGAGCCCAATCAGAAGGATGTTCCCTCGTGTTCGAGTCAGAGTTTGAAGCAAATCAGTTTGCGCTGCGCCAGTCCAAGCTGGAGCAGATCGTCGCGCAGGGACAGCCCGCGTACCCCAACAGCTACGCGGCTACGACTACCATCCCGGAGCTGCGCGCGCGCTACATTGACGGGGCCACGCCGGCGACGGCCGAGCAGCTCGAGGCCGAGCGTGTCGAGGTTTCAGTGGCCGGACGCGTGATGCAGCATCGCGGCCAGGGCAAAGCCGGCTTCGCGCACCTGCAACAGGGCGGCAGGCGCATCCAGATCTACGTGCGCAAAGACGACGTAGGCGAGCAGCAGTTTGCCATCTACAAGCTGCTGGACCTGGGCGATCACATCGGCGTGCGCGGCTACCTGTTCATCACGCGCACGGGCGAGACGTCGATCCATGTGCAGGAGCTGCGGTTTCTGGCGAAGGCGATGTACGCGCTGCCCGACAAGTACCACGGCCTGGAGGATGTCGAGCTGCGCTATCGTCAGCGGTACGTGGACCTGTTCATGAACACCGGGCATGCGATCAAGCAGAGCGAGCACGGCCCGGCGCCGGATCTGAATGAGTCCGGCGACTCGCAGCCGCTGCACGAAGAGGCTCCGCCGAATGTGCGGGAGGTGTTTGTGAAGCGGGCCGGGATCCTGCGGGCGCTGCGCACGTTCTTCGACGGACGCGGCTACCTGGAGGTGGAGACGCCGATGATGCAGCCGGTGGCCGGCGGTGCCACGGCGCGTCCGTTTACGACACACCACAATGCGCTGGACCTGCCGCTGTTTCTGCGCATTGCGCCGGAGCTTTACCTGAAGCGCCTGGTTGTCGGCGGGCTGGACCGCGTGTACGAGATCAACCGGAACTTCCGCAACGAAGGCGTGAGCACGCAGCATAATCCCGAGTTCACCATGCTGGAGTTCTACCAGGCCTATGCGAACTACCACGACCTGATGACGCTGACCGAAGAGCTGATCGCGTTTGTAGCGAACGAGGTGAACGGACGTACCACGGCCGAGTTCAACGGGCACACAATCGACCTGGCGCAGTGGACCAGGCTGTCGATGCGCGAGGCGATCGCGAAGTTCTGGCCGGACGATGCCGGGCCCAGGCCCACGGAGGACGACCTGGCCGGCAAGCAAGCGCTGCTCGCGTGGTTCGAGTCGGTGGTGAGCGAGGACATTTCGCCGCTGACGACGTGGCGCATCCGCGACCCGCAGGAGATCGAACGGCGTCTGCGGCATCGCGAGCTGCACGCCACGGTGGAGGCGATGCGGCGCAACCTGCAGGCAGGCGAGCCGTGGGGCAAGACCGTTGCAAACCTGTTTGAAGAGCTTGCCGAAGAGCACCTGATCCAGCCGACGATCATCTACGACTTCCCTCTCGCGGTGAGTCCGCTGTCGAAGATCAAGCCGGAAGAGCCGGACTGGGTGGAGCGGTTCGAGTTCTATCTCGGGGGCTTCGAGGTGGGCAACGCGTTTTCCGAGCTGAACGATCCGATCGATCAGCGCAGGCGGTTCGAGGCGCAGGTGGCGGAAAAGGCGCGGGGCGACGATGAGGCCATGGAGATGGATGAGGACTACGTGCGCGCGCTGGGGTATGGCCTGCCGCCAACCGCCGGGGAAGGCATCGGGATCGACCGGCTCTGCATGATCCTGACCGGCTCGCGGTCGATCCGGGACGTCATCCTGTTTCCTCTGATGCGGCCGGCGGGGAAGGAGCCGGCTTAGGGGTGAATTGGCTCTCAAGAGCCGTCAAACCGCTCCGTCGCTCTGGGGATCGGCGGATTCGGCTTTTTTGAGGCGCTTGACGAGCCCGGCCAGGGAGGTCTCATTCATGGCGGCTACGGCGTCTTTGCGTGCGCGCTCGACGGCGGCGGCGAGTGTGGGGTCGCCGGTGGTGAGCCAGTTCGGCTCGGTCGCGAGAAAGACATCACCGAGCCCGATGGATTTGGCCGGTTGCTTCAGCTTCGCTCCGCCGCTTGGGCCCTTGCGCTGCACGATGAACCCCCCGCGATGCAGGGCGCCGAACAGCCGGCGCACCATCACGGGGCTGGTCGAGAGCGCTTCGGCGATTTCGGCAGAGGTGTGCCGGCGCTCCGGCTCGCTGGCCAGGACCGTCAGGATGCGTACCGCGAGACTGAAGCGTCCACTCTGCGCCACACAGGCAACGTAGCACAGGAGCCGAGGACTTTACCGTCGGCTGCGCGCCATTTGCTGCGAGGTCCAGGCCCCGAAGACGGCCAGGATGGGCGAGCCTAGAAGCAGCAGGATTTGCTGCACGGGCGCTCCCAGAACGGGGTTGCGCGCGGCTGCCAGCGCGCTCAGGATCAGCAGCACGATGGCCAGCACGTAGCCGTGGCGGATGCGGCGCTCGCCCGCGAGATAGCCGGTGAACAATCCACCCAGAAACGACGCCAGCAGGATGCTGCCGATGTTGAAGGCGAAGACACGGCCGGCCAGGGTGGGCGACTGGCCAAAGAGGTGAATGGCGACGGCGTTGGCCAGCACGCGCATCACCAGGATGGCCATGAAGCCCAGCATCACGGCGACGAAGCTGCGAAACATCGAAGGCATACCAAGCGAACTGTAGCACAGCGCGGCCGCCGGGCCATGTACACTTCCACTGGTGCATATCCTGTTCGTTGGCGACATCTTTGGCTCGGCCGGGCGACATATCGTTCGGGAACACCTGCCGCACCTGCTCGAGACCCATGCAGTCGACCTGCTGGTGATCAACGGCGAAAACGCCGCAGGCGGCTTCGGCATCACGCCTTCGCTGGCGGACGAGATCTTCGAGCTTGGCGCGCACGTGATTACCACGGGCAACCACATCTGGGACAAGAAGGAGATCTTCGCGTACATGACCGTGCCGATGGACTCGCATGAGCGGGGACGCCGGGTCCTGCGGCCGGCCAATTACAATCCCAGCACGCCGGGATTCGGACTGTACGAAGGATCACTGGCGGATGGGACGAAGTACGCCGTGATCAACATGCAGGGGCGGGTGTTCATGAATGCGTGCGACGACCCGTTTCGCAAAGCCGATGAGTTGCTTGGGAAGATCGCGCGGCAAAGCGGGGCGAAGGTGATCCTCGTCGACTTTCACGCGGAGGCTTCGAGCGAAAAGGCCGCGCTTGGATGGTATCTCGATGGGCGCGTGACCGCGGTGCTGGGCACTCATACGCATGTGCCGACCGCGGATGAACGCGTGCTTCCTGGCGGGACGGCGTACCAGACCGACGTGGGGATGTCCGGGCCGTACGACTCGGTGATCGGCGTGGAGACAGAACTTGTGCTGCAGCGCTTTCTGACCGGGATGCCGGGCAAGTTCGAAGCGGCAAAGGGAAACCCGAAGATCGCGGCGACCCTGATCGAATGCGATCCAGCCACGGGGCGGGCGTTTGGAATTCGGAGATTTCTCCTGGGGGAGTAGAGGCATTCAGCTCGCGCATCGCGACAGGCTGCGAGGAAGGGGGCACGGATTGCCCGGTTTGCCCGGCTACTTTGCAGCGTCTGCGTCGGGAACGCTGATCTTCAGGTTGGACAGGTCGCTGTCGGCGAGTGTGATGGGCTCGGAGGCGGCGTCGTAGCTGCGGGTGGTCTTTTGCTCGGTAACGAGGGAGCCGAAGACCTGCCTGGTGGGGCCGCTGGTGGCGTCCACCGCGTGCGTGACCTTGAGGGTGAACTGGCCGGGGCCGGGGATGTAGTCGAAGAGGAAACTGCCGTCCGGACGGACGGAGGTAACCCAGTGCAGCGACGGGTCGTCCTTGCCGTTCGCGTCCACACCGGACAGCTCGATCGAGCCGCCGTTGACCGGGTGTCCGTCGCGTTTCGCCAGTACGGTTCCGGAGATCATGCGATAGGAGGACAGCGGTACGGTCATGTCGGCTCCGCTGCGGTCCTCGCCGGCGCGTACGCCGACGGGTTTGGCGTCGGCCTGGCGGGTCGCGTTGCCGGAGTAGACGGTGAGCTTGAGGCCAAGCAGGCCGGCCATCATGCCGGCACCGGGACGTCCGCTGCCGGCGACCGGGTTGAGGCTGGAGCGGCCGGGCGCGCCGGCGGTGAGCCTGGCTTGCAGCACATAGTCGCCCGTGGGAAGGCCGGAGACGCGGAAGTGACCGGTGTCATCGGTGGTGCTGACCTCAGAGATATGGGCGAGGTCCAGGTCGCCGGCGTCGAGGCCGAACATGGCGAAGCCGTTGTCGGCACCGGGTACGGGCTTATGGACGGTGCGCACCGTCCAGCCGACGGCGGGGGTGCCGTCGTCGTAGAGTACGCGCCCGGAGATGTCGGCTCCGCGCTCCAGGCGGAGATCGGCGTGGGCCGGCTCGGTGCCGTTGACGGTGACGGCCGTTGCGACGGCGGCGATCTTCGCGCGCACGGCGGGGTCGGCGCTGCTGAGCTCGGCTGCGGAAAACTGCGACAGCGGATCGATATAACCGGGAGCCTGGACGTGCAGGTAGTAGGTTCCGGGCTTGACGTTGGAGAATGAGTAGGTACCGTCGCCGGCGACCGTGGTGGCGACCATCATGTCCGCGATGGCGGAAAACAGTGAGGCAGAGGCGGCTTTGGCCTTGTCCTGCTCGGCTTTGTCGGCGGCGGAGAGCTTCGGTTTGGCGACCCCGCCCTTTGCCGGCTTTTCGTCGTCGGCCGCGGCCAGGGCGGAAAACAGGTTATCGCCCGGGTCGGCGGGCCTGGCGGCTTTCAGGAAAACCTTGCTGAAGCGCGCCGGGCCATTGGTATCGGCGAGCAGCACCCGCCCGCTGACAGTCCCGGTCGCCAAAGTGACGGGCGTGCCGGCCATGGCGCTCTCGAGCGGGCTCTTCGTGGGCTGCACCTGCGCGGAAGCAAGCAGGCCCGAGCCCAGGGAGACGGTGGTCAACAGAGCGGAACGGAGCCTCTTACGAACGTTCATGGGCTCAGTCTACACCGGTCCAAGCGGCAAACGAGAAGGCCGCCCCCGGAAAGGAGCGGCCTGAACTCGCACGGTAGCTTACCGCCGGCGAACGGGCGGCTTCCGGACCGGAGCCTTCTTTTCAACCAGTTCGGAGTTGTCCATGACAATCATCACGGGGCTCGCCGTGTAGGAGCTGTAGGTCCCGGCGATGTCGATCTTGCTTCCAACGTCCGGCACCTTGGTCAGCGGCTTGGCAAAGTTGAAGGTAAAGTCCGCCGTTTTGCTGTTAACCGCGTCGTCCGTCACCGCTACCTGCATCTGGTCCGGTGTCGCCTTGATCACGAGCACCTGCGGGAAGCCGACCTGCTTGCCTTTGATGGTGGCGAAGACCTTGTCCGCGTCCTCGGGCTTACCGTTGGCCAGCACATATTCCTTGTCACTGAGCGCAAGCGTGGCGAGGTCCGGCGTGGTCTTGATCAGGTTGGCAACCTGGTCGGCCGGGGTAGGCGCGGGCACGATGGAGAAGCCGTCGGGCGGATTCAGGTTGGCCTTGGCCGCCGCAACCACCGCGTCGTAGCCATCGGTGCCGCCGTGGTACTTCTTATAGCAGTAAGCGGCCAGCGGCATCTGAGCCTGGAATTGCGGGGGCGCGTAGCTGTAAGCGCGCGTGGCGTAGAAGGTGCAGTTGACGTAGTCCGGGGTGGGCTGCTGGTAGTAAGCCTGGCCCAGGTAATAGGTGTCCTGCAGGGGTGTGCCGACGGCGGTCGTCTGCGCGACGGGAACCGCGGCAAGCTCCTTCTTGTAGGCGTCGATGGCCGCGGCAGTGTCCTTCTTGCTCAGCGCGGCGGTGCCGATGGCACTGTAGAAGGTGGGGTACGCCGCGCCGGTCAGCGTGGTCCAGTCGGCATCGGACATGGCGGTGGGCTTGGTCGCGGTCAGGCCTTTCTGGGCGTAGCTGGCGGCTGCATCGAGACCGGCCTGGCGGTCGGCGGTTTTGGTCGGGTCGGTGATGGCTTCCGCGGTCTGGCGGCGCAGATACACCTCGATCAGGTCGGCGCGGAGATTGTTCGGATCTACCTTGAGCACGTTATCGGCGGCGGTCACGGCCTTTGCAGGGTCGAACTGGCTGTAGTCGACCATGAGACGCTGCAGCACGTCGGCCTTGACGGCGGAGTTCGGGTAGGCGGTCAGGTATGCCTCAAGCGCAGGTGCCTGAGTCTGCGGCGTGGTCTGCTTGTTAACCGCGTTCTCGTAGGCTTCATATTCCTTGGGATCCATCTGGACCTGACCTGCCGGCGCGGCGGCGGCGGCCGCATCCTGCGCCCAGCCCGTGCCGACCTGCGAAACCGTACCGGGAGCCACCGCAAACGCCGCCAGAGCCAAACCCGCCAGGAGAGATGAGACGCTTACCTTCTTCATGCAATGCTCCTCGAAAGAAACTGAATGGTGATTCTTTACTTCTACCAGCCTTTTTGCGTCCTGGCCGCCGATGAACTGCTTTCCGTGCGAACCGTTCCGCGCGTGCAGCGTAGCCGAGCTGCATGGCTCCGCGCTGAAAATGGCAAGGTGTCCCGCATTTTCATGCAGATGCCGATTATAAAGGCCGTGTTGCTCCCCTGCCAGCGCGGCCCGGCGCAAAGGTACGTTGGCCGCGGCGGAAGTAAGACTTTATCCCTGCACAAAGGTGAGCCGCGCCGCGGCCGAGACCCCCAATGGGTGGAGAAGCTGGACGGCTTATCCACATCGGGTTGCGGCGGGCGCGTTGATTTCGCCTCCGCCTCTCCATAGAGTAGGAAGTATCCCCTCACTCCCGGGGCGGCTTCGTGGACGGACCCGGTCTGTCCCATTGTCGATCCGGGAAGGACGTTTTCCAGAGGTCTCCAGAAAAAGCGCATGCTCAAACTCAAGAAAGTTCAGATCCTCGGGTTCAAGTCCTTTTGCGACCGCACGGAGGTGCAGCTGGCGGGCAGCGGCATCGCGGCGATCGTGGGGCCGAACGGATGCGGCAAATCAAATATCTCAGACGCGATCACGTGGGTGCTGGGTGAGCAGTCGGCCAAGAGCCTGCGCGGTATCAAGATGGAGGACGTCATCTTTGCCGGCACGCGGGACCGGAAGCCGACCGGGATGGCGGAGGTGTCGCTGACGCTGGTCGACCCGGAGGTCTATGACGGGAACGCGGATGGGAACGCGGCGCCGGACGTGGTTATTGACGGGATTTCGGTGACCGACTGGGACGAGCAGACGTTGCGGGCCGAGCGCGCGGAGGAGACCGAAGAGGCGGTTCACGAAGCACAGCCGGGACAGACCTTTGAGGCGGAAGGCGCGCAGGAACAAGCGGCGGATGCGCCCGGAAACAAGGTGGTGTTGAAGATTCGCCGGCGCAAGTTCGGCCGGACGCCCATCCGCGCGGGTGAGCTGACGGTAACGCGGAGGCTGTTTCGGTCAGGCGATTCGGAGTACCTGCTGAACGGCAAGATCTGCCGGCTGCGGGACATCCAGGACATCTTCATGGGCACCGGGCTCGGCGGCGAATCGTACGCGATCATCGGACAGGAGCGGATCGGGCAGTTGTTGAGCTCGAAGCCGCAGGACCGGCGGTCGATTATTGAAGAGGCGGCGGGGATCACGCGGTTCAAGACAAAAAAGCGACTGGCGGAGCTTCGTCTGGAGTCGGCGCGACAGAACCTCTCGCGCGTCAACGACATTTTCGAAGAAGTGACCAAGCAGATGGGCACGCTGAAGCGGCAGGCGGCCAAAGCCGAGCGCTACGGGGAGATTCGCGCGGAGCTGCGGGATCGTCTGCGTGTGGTGCTGGCGAGTCGTCTACGGGAGCTCGATGCGGGGCAGGCGCGTGCGACCGCCGAGATCGACCGGTTGAGCGGGCGGCTGGACGAGCAGGTGACCTCAGTGGAAGGCATGGACGCGGAGCATGCGGGCGGAATGCGGCGAGGCTATGAGCTTGAAGGGGAGATCCGCGAGGTGCATGCGACGGCGAACACGTCCGCGGTGGAGCTGGAACGGATTCACGCACGGACGGCGGCGAATGCGGATCGCGTGGCGGAGCTGTCGGTTCGCCTGAGCAGTGGGGCGGAGGAGCTCGCCGGCGCGCGTGGGCAGCTTGCACAGCTGGAGAACGATCAGGCGGAGCTGCGGGCATTTCTGGAGTCGGCGACCAGTGCGGCGGGGCAGGCGCGGGCAGAGGCAGCCCGGCATGCGGCCGAAGCGGCCGAGGCCGTGCGGGCCGTGAGCACAGCCGAGCAGGCAACGGAGACGAATCGGCGGGCGACCATGCAGCTGATGCAGCGTGCCGCGCAGGTGCGGAACGAACAGGCGCAGGCCGAGGCGGCGCTGGGGGCGCTCGATCGCGAGGCGGAGCGTCTGCGGGCGGAATCGGCCACGGCGCACACGGAGCTCGAGGCGCTGGGGCATCAGCGCGGGCAGCTCCGACTGTCGCACGAGACGGTGAGCGACCGGCTGAAGCGGCTGGAGATCGAGATTGCGGAGTTGCGCCTCGCGATCGAGGCACGACGGACCGAGGAGTCGCAAAGCAAGCGCAGAGGCGATGGGCTGCGGGGCGAGATCGCCGGGCTGAAGGGTCGGCGGAACCAGCTGGAAGGGCTGATCCGTGACCATGCTTATTCGACCGACACCGTCAAAAAGATCATCGACGCCACCGCGAACAAGGCACGAAAAAGTGGTGGGGAAAGCCCGATCCTGGGGGTGCTCGCGGAGTTCGTCGAAGCCGAAAAAGGTTACGAAAAAGTGGTGGACGGCTTCCTGCGCGAGGAGCTGAATTACATCGTGGTGAAGAGCTGGGCCGGTGCCGATGCGGGCGTGCAACTGCTCAATGCCGACGTTGCCGGGCGGGCCACGTTTCTGGTCGAGCCGGAACACGCCGGGGCGGGTTTCGCCCTGGAGCCTGCGCACGGCCGGGCAGAAGACATGGGTGCCGGCGTGCGTCCGCTGCGGGAGTGCGTGCGGGTGCTGGATGGATTCGGACGCTCGCTTGAGGTGCTTCTTCCTCGCCTGCGCGACGGCTATGTCACGGCGGACGCAGATTCCGCGCGCGCGCTGGCGCTGCAGCATCCGGATGCGTGGTTTTATGCGCCGTCGGGTGAAACGTATCGCAACCTGACCGTCAACGGTGGACGCCAGAGTTCCGGCGGGCCGCTGGCGCTGAAGAGCGAGGTGCGTGAGCTGAAGGAGAAGCTTGCAGTGCTTGAAGACGAGCTCGCCGCGACCGACACGCGCACGGCGATGCTGGCGCGTGAGCTTGCCGATCACAACCGGCAGATCGAGAGCAAGAACCATGAGCGGCGCGATGCGGAGAAGGAGGCGGCGAACTCCGGCGCGGCGCTGCGCCAGATGGAGTCCGAGACCGCGCGCATCGAGCGTCGCCTGGCGGACTGGATGCTGCACACGGATCGCAATCGCGACGCGCGCAACGCCAAGGCGGATCTGATCGAGGCTCGCAAAGCCGCGGCGGCTGGGCTCGAAGCGGAACGCGCCGGGCTGGAAACGACGCTGGCCGAGCTGACCGCGCAGGTGGAGGGTTTGCGCGGGAAACGTGAAGCTCTGCAGCAGGCGGCTTCGGCTACAAGCGCTGCGCTGGCCGGGCTCGAGGAGCGCCGGAGGAACGCGCAGGCGAACTTCGACCAGACGGCGCGTCTCTATGCCGGGCAGGGGCAGAGGATTGCGCAGCTCGATGCACAGCTGAACGCGGCTGCCACGGAGCGGGCGAGGCGCGAGGAGGAGTCCGCCACCCTGGCCGGACAGCAGGAAGTTCTGGCGGAACGGCGGGCCAACGCGGTTTCCGAGGGAACACGGCTGAGTGCGGAGGCCGCCGCACTGCGGACCGCCACGGCTGCTCTGGATTCCCAGCTGCGCACCCTGCGGGCCGAGGTGGAGGTGTTGCGCGAGCAGCGTGCCGGGCGTGCGAACCGGCTTGCCCGCCTGTGCGCGGACCTGGAACACATGGAAGCGGCGTGCGGGAACGATCTCGCCGTGCCGGCCGCAGAGTTGCGCGCGGACGCCACGATCGCGCGCATGGACGGCGAGCCGTTGACGCGTTTGGAAGCCGAGGCGCGTGAGCTTAAGAAGAAGCTCGAAGCCATGGGCCCGGTCAACATGATGGCGCTCGAGGAGTTCGCCGAGGCGAGCGGGCGGCATGCGTTTTTGGAAACCCAGCGCAAGGACCTGCTCGAGGCTATCGGCAACACGCAGCAGTCGATCAAGGAGATCGACGACGTCAGCCGGCTCAAGTTCGATGAGGCGTACAAGATCATCAATGAAAACTTCTCCGCCACTTTTACCAAGCTCTTTGGCGGTGGCCAGGCCTCTATGCGGCTTACCGACGAGGCCAATGCGGCGGAGTCCGGCATCGAGATCGTCGCCAGCCCGCCGGGCAAGAAGCTGCAAAATATCCTGTTGTTGAGCGGAGGCGAAAAAGCACTTACCGCGCTGTCGCTGCTGGTGGGTATCTTTCAGTTCCAGCCCGCGCCGTTCTGCATTCTGGACGAGGTCGACGCGCCGCTCGACGAGACCAACGTGGGCCGCTTCGCACGCATGATCGCGGAGATGAGCGCAACCACGCAGTTCATCGCCATCACCCACAACAAGCGCACCATGAGCGAGGCCGACGTCATCTACGGCGTGACTATGCAGGAGCCCGGCGTCAGCAAGATCGTCAGCGTCAACCTGGGCCAGACCAATCGCAGCCGGCAGGCCACCAGCCGCGCCGCATAGCCACGGATAGCAAAAAGGAGCGCTAGACTAACTGTATGCAATCCCACGCAAAGCGCGCCCTGGTTACCGGAGGCGCGGGCCTCATTGGCTCTCACATCGTTGATCTGCTCCTGCGCGAAGGCTGGACCGTGCGCATCCTCGACAACCTGGAGCCGCAAACGCACAAGTTCGGCAAGCCCGAGTGGGTCAACCCAGCGGCCGAGTTCCGGCAGGGTTTCGTGCAGGATTACGAGACGATGCGCTCGGCGCTCCAAGACATCGACGTCGTCTTCCATGAGGCGGCCTACGGCGGCTACATGCCGGAGATGGCGAAGTATGTGCTCGTCAACAGCTTCGGTACGGCGCAAATGCTTGAGATCATCCGCGACCACAAGCTGCCGGTGAAGAAGGTGGTCGTAGCGAGCTCGCAGGCGGTGTATTCGGAAGGCGCGGCGAACTGCCCGGAGCATGGGCCTGTGGTTCCCCTGCTGCGTCCGGCGGAGCAGCTGCGCGCGGGCGATTTCGTCGTGCATTGCCCCGTCCTGGTCTCGGAAAAGGCGTGTGGCAAGCCGACGACCTCGATCCCGACCCCTGAAGCCACGCCCGGCGGAGGTGAAACCGTCTATGCGCTGACCAAGGTCGATCAGGAGCGGCTGGTGCTGCTGTGGGGCAAGCAGACCGGCATCCCGACCGTGGCGCTGCGCTATTCCTGCACCTACGGGCCGCGGCAGTCGCTGTTCAACCCCTATACCGGCGTCATCGCCATCTTCTGCACGCGCCTGTTGAACAACGTAGCGCCCATTATGTACGAAGATGGCGGACAGACGCGCGATCTCTGCTTTGTGGAAGACATCGCTCGCGCCAACCTGCTGGTGGCCACCACCGACACGCTCGACGGCCTGCCGGTCAACGCGGGCTCCGGCCGCGCGACCAGCGTGCGCGACCTGGCCGGCATCATCGCAGGCAAGCTCGGCGTCGACCTCGCACCGATCGCGCGCGGTGAGTTCCGCCCGGGAGAAATCCGCTCGTTGATCTCGGACATCAGCCGCATCCAGACGATCGGGTACGAGCCGCAGGTGTCACTCGAAGAGGGCATCGGCCGCTATATCGACTGGATCAAGACGCAGGGCTCCGTCGAGGATTATTTCTCAAAAGCCGAAGCCGGCCTCCGCGCCAAAGGCATCGTGCAGAGCGTGGAGGCCTGAGCGCAATGAATGGCTGGCTGGTGCGATGCACGAACCGGCTGCTCCTTCTTGCGGTCCTGCTGTTGTTCTGTGGATGCGTAAAGCGAGCGGTGCCTGCTCCGTTCCAGGACCGCTCTTTTTACTCGCCAGCGCTGGGCAGAAAGGTGACATACCGCATTCTGCGCACCAACTCCGGCCCTGAGCCGATGCGCGTGGCCTATCTGTTGCACGGGCACGGGGGAAGCTACCGTGAGTGGTCCGAGCATGCTGCCTGGCAGCGACTGGCCGCGGCTGGCTTCACACTGGTTATGCCTGAAGGACAGGACTCCTACTTCCTGAATGCAGCGGAGCGCCCGCGCGATCGGTATGAAGACTTCGTCACCACTGATCTTCGTCAGGAAGTGGAAGGTGCCGCACCTGTTCAGCAGCGTATCCTCGTCGGCGTCTCCATGGGCGGGTATGCGGCGCTTGTGCTCGCGCTGCGGCATCCGGATTTGTACTCCTTTGCCGGAGCATTGAGTCCTCCTGTCGATATTGCGTCCGTTCCGTTTACCTGGAAACACCTGAGCCGATCACTGATGCTGCGGCGCATCTTTGGGCCGTCTGTTAAGGACTCCAGTAACGAGCGGCCCGTCCCGTTGGTGCGCCGGCTTCCCTGCGGCCATGCTCCTTTCCTCTTTATATCGGCCGGCGCGCAGGAGCCGTTGTTGCGAGATATTCGTCCGTTCACGGAAACTCTGCACGTCGAGCATTACCGCAACACCTTTCAGGTGCTTCCCGGCGGACACGACTGGACTCAATGGAACATGCAGTTGCCCGGAATGGTCCAGTCTCTGCGGCAGGCTCCGGAGGCAAAGTGCTCCACAGCCTGAACGGCCAAGTAAAATCGTTAGCATGTCCGACGCCCTGATCCAGACCGACCTCAAGGACCTCCCCGGGAAGATCTCCGGCAAGGTGCGCGACCTGTACCCGTTCCCTCCCGGCGAGCCGGACGCTTCCCTGCTGCTGATTGCGACCGACCGCATCTCTGCCTTCGACCACGTGCTGGGCTCGGGGATTCCGGACAAGGGCCGCATCCTGACGCAGCTTTCGCTGTTCTGGTTCGACTTTCTCGCTTCGGTCGTGCCGAACCACCTGATCACCGCCGATGTGGACGCGATTCCGGGTATTGAGGCGCATGTTTCCGGCGCGGACGGACGCGAGCCACTGCGGGGACGCACCATGTTTGTGCGGCGGGCGAAGATGTTTCCAGTCGAATGCGTGGTGCGCGGCTACCTTTCCGGCTCCGGCTGGAAGGACTACCAGGCGACCGGCTCGGTTTGCGGCATTCCGCTTCCTCGCGGACTGCGCGAGTCCGACCGGCTGCCCGAGCCGATTTTTACGCCGGCAGCCAAAATCAACACCGGCGGCCATGACGAAAACATCTCCTTCGCCGCCGCCGTCGAGACGGTCGGGCGGGAGCACGCCGAGATCCTGCGCGATCTTTCCATGCGGATTTACTTCGCCGCCAGCGAGCACGCGGCCGCGAAGGGCATTATTCTGGCCGATACCAAATTCGAGTTCGGGCTGATTGACGGCGCCATCACCCTGGCAGACGAGGTGCTGACCCCGGATTCGTCGCGCTACTGGCCGGCAGCGGAGTATGCACCCGGAGGTCCGACTCCGTCGTTCGACAAGCAGTTTGTACGTGACTACCTGGAGTCGATCGGGTGGAACAAGAAGGCGCCCGCGCCGTCGCTTCCGTCCAAGGTCGTCACCCGGACGAGAGAAAAATATCTCGAGGCCTTCCATCTGCTCACCGGCCGCGCTACCCTGTAAGCTCCACCGATGCCAACGCCTCCGCCCAGTTCGTTCAACGGTTTCGACTGGTTCCTGCTGCTGGTGCTTGCGGTCTCCACGCTGCTGGCGTTTATGCGGGGCATCATCAAAGTGCTGCTTTCGCTTGGAGGCCTGGTGCTTGGCATCGTGGCCGCGGCGTGGTACTACCGGGGGCTGGCGCACGGGCTTTCCAACGTCATTTCATCGTTCGCAGTCGCCCAGGTAGTAGCGTTTCTATTGATCGCGGTAGGCATCATGATCGTGTTTACCGTGGTTGCGAACCTGCTGCGGCGCACCGCCAAGGTGATCGGCCTTGGGTTTTTCGACCGTCTGCTGGGCGGGGCGTTCGGCTTCGTCCGAGGATGCCTGCTCGGCTCGGCCGCCATGATGGCCGCGGTCGCGTTTCTGCCCGATTCGGCGTGGATTCGCACCTCGCAGCTGGCTCCCTATTTCCTTGCCGGGGCGCATGCGGTATCCTTCATCGTGCCCGAAACGTTTCAGCAGCAGGTTGCCGCAGGTGGCCGGCGGCTGCTGGAACAGGCACCGGAGCTGATGCGGGCTCGCACGCTTACGCAGCCGAAAGACGAATAGAGTTTTGCACCAGCAAGGAGACGTCAGTGAAGCGCGAACTCGATGCCATGATCACGCAGATGCATTCGGCCGGAGTCTCCTATGCGGAGGCCGTGCGGCAGTTCAAACGGCGGTACATCCTGGAGATCCTGTCCGCGCACAAGGGCAACCAGTGCAAGGCGGCAGAAGAACTGGGAATGCATCGCAACACGCTGGCCCGCACCCTGACCGAACTCGACCTGCATACGGCGGAGATTCGCAGCGGCATGCGCCGTCCCCCGGCCAGCGAGCGCCCGCGTACCGCGCCGGCGGCAAGCAACCTGACCCGCGTGCGGTAGCCAGAGCAGTCGCCGCGTTTCCAATTCCGTTCCCGTTCGTCCAACACGCAGCCCGCATGCGCCGCCTCTTTCTCTTCGCAGCCTTTCTGACCACGCTGAAACTGCCGGCCCAGCAGACCTCGCCGCGTGCGGAGAAGCTCTACCTGGCTGGCGCAAAGCTGGTCGACCTGGGCGATCTCAGCACGGCCCAGAAGGACTTCGCCGAAGCCCGGGCGCTTGACCCGGCGCGGCCGGAGTATGCCGAAGCCTTCCAGATGACGCGAAGCAGCCGGGTCTCCGCGTTGCTGCGGCAGGCCGCACAGGCACGTATGGAAGGTCACGCGGCACAGGCCGACGCGCTGGTGGCCCAAGCCCGCGCGCTCGACCCAACCAACGAACTCGTGCTGCAGCATACCGCGGCTGACCAGCCCGCGCACGGGCTGCAGGAGATCCCGTCGCGCAACCTGCGCCTGGCGGCTCCCGTGCAGCTTGCCCCGCAGCCCGGCACCCGGGAGTTCCACCTGCGCGGAGCTCCGGGCGAGGTCGTCGTACAGGTCGGCCAGGCCTACGGGCTCAAGGTGGTGCTGGACATCTCGGTGAGTCGCGGCGACCCGATCCGCTTCGATCTCGACGGCTCCCCCTACGAGCAGGCCATGAGCGTGCTGCTTCGGATGAACCACCTGTTCGGCGTTGCCGTCGACGCGAAAACGCTTCTGGTCGTCAAGGACACGCAGGAAAACCGCGTGCAGTTCGAGCGCCAGGCGGAGGAGACGATCTACGTTCCCGGAAGCACGCCGCAGGAGCTTACGGAAATCCAGAACGTCGTCAAGAATGTCTTCGACGTGACCAAGATCTCCGTGCAGGCGAACAACTCCGCGCTGATCCTGCGCGCGCCGCAGCCGACCCTGCTGGCGGTGAACTACACCCTGGCCGACCTGATCGACGGAGGCGCGCAGGTGATGCTCGACATCAAGCTGATCTCGGTCGACAAGACGCGCGAGCGCAACCTGGGCTTTGCGCCGCCGAACTCGATCTCGGCGTTTTCGATCGCGTCCGAGGCCCAGAAGATCGTCACCGCCAACCAGTCCACGATCAACACGGCCATTCAGCAGGGTCTGTTTACGCCGACCGGCAACGCGGCCACGGACATCGTCAACGAGGCGCTCTACCTGCTGGCGGCGGGTCTGGCGACCGACTCGCTGGCCTCCGGGCTGATCGCCAAGTTCGGCGGCGGCCTGACCACCGGCGGCATTTCGCTGGGCTCGTCCACGACCCTGAACCTGGCGCTGAACTCGTCGGACGCCCGCGCACTCGAGGACATCACCATCCGAGCGGGCGACCGGCAGGAGTCCGTCCTGCGCATCGGCTCCAAGTACCCCATTACGACCTCCACCTACTCCAGCGGCTTGAGCTCGGCCACCACCTCGGCGCTCGCCGGCGTCACCGTCAATGGCGTCAGCGCGTCCAGCCTGCTGAACCAGTACCTGGGCAACTCCTCGACGGCAACGATTCCGCAGATCCAGTACGAAGACCTGGGCCTGACGCTCAAGACCACGCCGTCCGTGCTCAAGGACGGGATGATCACGATCGCGATCGACATGAAGATGGAAGCGCTGACCGGCGCGACCAACAACAACATCCCCATCCTGACCAGCCGTGTCTTCACCTCCAGCATCACCGTGCCGGACGGCACCCCCGCCATGCTGCTCTCGCAGCTTTCGAGCACCGAGTCCAAGGCGATCAGCGGCGTGCCCGGCCTCGGTAACCTGCCCGGCTTCCAGGGCACGGTGGCCGACCGCGACGCCATTCGGGATACCTCCGACCTGATCCTGATTGTCACCCCTCACCTGGTGCGCCGGCGGTCCAACACCATCGCCGGCCCGCGCATCGCCTTCCAGACCTCTACCCCGGAGGAGTTTTAGCCTGGGTTGCCGATGTCGTGCGGTTGAGTTCCCAAGAGAATGAACCAGCGTGAGCTCCGCCTTCCTTGACCCCGGCCGGGCTTGCCGCTAGAATCAAACAGGTAAGAGCGGGAGTAGCTCAGTGGTAGAGTGCTTCCTTGCCAAGGAAGATGTCGCCGGTTCGACCCCGGTCTCCCGCTCCAGAACACCTCTTCACAAGCGATCAGACAAGCCGGGGCGCGGTACCCAAGTGGTAAGGGAGAGGTCTGCAAAACCTTTATGCGTCGGTTCGATCCCGACCCGCGCCTCCATCCCTTTGCGATCACCGGGCTCAGGTCCACTGAATCTCTGTTTCTACGACATGGGCGACCATCCAGTCCTGGCAGGGCCGTCGACCTTGTAGAGACTGAGGAGTACGCCGGACGGCGATGCCGTCGGGCTGCCGAGCTCAGGGGAGCCCGCTGCCATCCCCCGTACCCATTCGCCGAACAGCCTGGAAGTGCTCGTTGCTTCCCCTTCGGCGTACCTTCGAATTCAAATCAGTCGCGGGGGAGCTGGGCAAGGAGGCGTCGCCAGTTTTTCTGGTTGCGTCGCCAGGACTTTTTCAGGTCTTCAAGGATGCGTTCGAAGTCGGTGTGGCCTGCGAGCTTGCGCCAGGCCGGGTTGATGGAGAACCAGGGATAGTTCTCGTTGCCGAGGTAGATGGCGCGGCGGAGCCAGTGGAGGGCTTCCGATTCGTCGCCTTCGAGGGCAAAATAAGTGGCGAGGCGATACGCCATCTCCGAATCGGCTTCGGCAGCGGAAAGAGTTTCGTCGACGATGAAGGTGGCCGCCTTTTCGCGGTCGCCGAGCTGTACGTAGCAGAGCGCGATGGTGGGGTAGACGATGCGCAGGCTGGCCTCTTCGCGGGTGACGTCTTCAAGCGTCTGGATGGCCCGGGCAAGGTCGCCGGTGCGCATCTGCTGATAGCCGAGGGAGATGCGGAGCAGAGGCTGTTTGGGCTCGAGGGTGAGGCCCTTTTCGAGCTCGTCGGCGGCCAGTTCCAGCTGGTTCTGGTACTGGTAGACGCGGGCGCGGTTGTTGTAAATCAGGGCAGCGTTCGCGGGAGCCAGGCGCAGGGCGACGTTGAACTGCTCTATGGCTTCTTCGTACATGCCGTCGATGCGGAGGGTCTGGCCGGCGACGAGGTGGACGTTCCAATCGTTGCGGGCCGAACGGAGGAGGTTTTCGATGCCATGGCGGGCTGACTCTTTTTCGCCTCGGCTTAGCAGCATGTAGACGCGGTACAGATTCGACTCGACAGAGCCGGGGTCGAGCGCGAGCGCCCTGTCGAAGGCGCGGCGGGCTTCGAGCACATGCATCTGTCCGCCCAGGCCGTGGGAGGCGTATTGCAGGTGCGTGATGCCCAGGCCGGACCAGCCCGGGGCGAAGTCGACGTCCTGCTTGGTGACCGACTCGAAGAGCTCGCGGGCGCGGTCGAGGTCGTCCCGGCTGCCGGTGCGGGACATGAACGAGGAGAGCACGGCGCGGGCCTGGAGATAGTCTTCCGAGTTGGTCTCGGACAGGTTCTGGCTGAGGGCCGAGGGGAGCGCTTCCTGCCGGAGGCCGCCGATACCGTGAAGCGTGGCGAAGACTTCATTGCAGATTTCCGTCTGGACGGCGACGAGATCGAAGCTTGCGACGTTGATGCTTCCGCCGGCGCGGACGGCCTGGCCGTTGACGTCGAGCAATTGCCAGTTCAGGTCGAAACCCTTATCGGAGCGCAGGAAGTTGCCTGCGAGCACATAGTGAACCAGGAGCTTGCGGCCAATCGCGAGCGGATCAAGCTGCTGGGTCGGAATGGTGGTGAGCGAAGAGGACGGGCGCACGATGAGGGAAGGCATGCGGGCAAGGCGGGTGGCGAGCGCGTCGGCCAGGGCGTAGCCGTAAAGAGGCGTGGTATCGATGTTGGAACCGAAGTTGATGAAAGGCAGCACAACGATCGTGTTCTGGCGGTTCTGCGCGGGCGTGCTGGACTCTCGGAAACGCTCGGCAAGCATGGACAGGATGCCGGTGGTGCGCTTTTCCTCTTCGGGGGTTTCGACGGCCGGCGGGCGCTGCGAGGGGAGCAGGGTGACCTGGTCGCCGGGCGGTCCCACGGTATCGAGCTGAAGCGCCATGATGATGGTCTTGAGTGCTTCGCGGAGGTCGGCAGCTGAGGCGAAACGGGCCGACGGCTGCTTTTCCAGGCAGCGCAGGATTACGGATTCGAGCTCGACCGGAATGCTTGGGTTGACCTGGCGCGGAGGGGTGGGGTCGGCGTACTGGATGGCGCGGATGGACTGAAACTCGGGTGCGTCTGGCCGGTGAAATGGGTGGCGTCCGGTGGAGAGTTCGTAGAGCATGAGGCCGAGGGCGAAAAGGTCGGACTGGACGGAGCTTTGACCTGTGACGAACTGCTCCGGTGCCATGTAGGCGATGGTTCCTCCGCGCGCGGTGTAGGTGGCTCCGGCGGGCGGGGCGGGGCGCTTGCCGGCGTGACCGGAGGGGTCGAAGTCGGTGTCGTCGAGCGCGAGGCGACGGGCGAGCCCGAAATCGAGGATCTTGATCAGGCCGCCTTCGGTGAGCATGACATTGGCGGGCTTCAGATCGCGATGGAAGATGCCGAGTGAGTGGGCCGCGGCGAGTCCGTCGGCAATCTGGATGCCAGCCGACAGGGTGAGCTGGAGGTTGGCCGGGCCGGAGGTGATGATCTTGTCGAGCGCCTGGCCGGGTATGTACTGCATGACGATAAAGGCCTCGACGCCGGAGCCGGAGTCGTCGGGGATTTCACCCACGTCATAGATGGCGCAGACGTTGGGGTGGTCGATGGCGGAGGCGAGGCGTGCTTCGCGGAGCTGGGTGGTACGGACCTGCTCGGGGGTGAGGGCGCCGCGCTTCAGCAGCTTGAGAACGACGGGGCGCTGCAAAAGCGTGTCGGTGGCGAGGAAGACGACCCCGGACCCGCCGGCCCCGATGCGCCGAATGAACTCATAATGGCCGATGACGCGACGCTTCATGGGTCCATTATCGCAAGCCCGGTTGTGGGGAATGCGGATCTCTGCCGGTTTCAAGATCGCCATGGGGGAATTTACCCGGGCGTAACCTGCCGGGTGCATCCTTCCAGCTATCGGCAGAAGACTGCGAGGTGTGGCGTGGCGAATGCGGCGGCTACGGATTTTCAGGAGCAGGATAACGCGGAGGTCTCGCCCGAGCATTGGAACATCATGTTCATCTCCGGCATGGGCTTCTTTACCGACGCTTACGACCTGTTCATCATCGGCGTCGTCATGGCGATCCTGAAAGACCAGTGGCATGTCGGCAAGCTGGGGGAGAGCCTGGTGGAGTCGACCGCGCTGCTGGCTTCGGCGATCGGTGCCCTGGTGTTCGGGCGTGTCGCGGATATGCTTGGACGCAAGCGAATCTACGGGGTCGAGGTGCTGGTTCTTGCTGCCGGGGCGATCGCATGCGCGTTTGCACCGAACATCGCGTGGCTGATCGGGCTGCGGTTTGTGCTGGGCATCGGCATAGGCGGGGACTATCCGGTGAGCGCGACCATCATGAGCGAATACGCGGGCAAAAGGAGCCGCGGCATGCTGGTGACGCTGGTGTTCGCCATGCAGGCGGCGGGGCTGATCGTGGGACCGCTGTTTGCTTCCGCGCTGCTGGCGACGCACCTTTCGCACAACATCGTGTGGCGAATCCTGGTAGGGTTCGGTGCAGTGCCGGCGCTGGCGGTGTATGGCGCTCGGCGAGGGTTAAAGGAGACGCCGCGGTACCTGAAGGCGGCCGGCGAAAAAGAAGGCAAGGACGGTGAATCGCCCAAGGCCAAGGGGACGGTCGGCAGCGGGTTTGCCACGCTGAAGAACGACCGGACGCTGCTGGTTCGGCTGATCGGTGCGAGTGCGTGCTGGTTCCTGATGGACGCGGCGTATTACGGGAACACGGTTTCGAGCCCGCTCGTACTTTCGGCGCTCGGTGGCAATCACTCGCTGTTGCAGAAGACGTTGACGCAACTGGGGATCTTTGCCGTGTTTGCGGCCCCGGGCTACGCGGTGGCCGCGTTGACCATGGACAAGCTGGGGCGCAAGACGATCCAGGTGCTGGGGTTTGCGATGATGGCCGTGGCGTTTGCGCTGCTGGCGTTCATCCCGGGCATCGAGAAGCTGGTGTGGCCGTTCCTGGTGATATATGGCTTCTCGTTCTTCTTCACGGAGTTCGGCCCGAATGCCACGACCTTTGTTTATCCGAGCGAGATCTTCCCGGTAAGCGTACGGACGACCAGCCACGGCATCGCGGCGGCGACGGGCAAGCTGGGAGGGTTCGCCGGGGTCTTTCTGTTCCCCTACCTGCTGCACTGGAAGGGGCTGCTTGGGGCGGAAAGCGCGGCTGCGCTGGTGTGCGTGCTTGGGGTCGTCGTGACCTTGACGATGCTTCCGGAGACGAAAGGCAAAACGCTCGAGGAGCTGGCACCGGAGCCGGACGGCAAGGCGGCAGCCAGTCCGGCCTAAGCGCCAGGCTCTCGCCCGCTAGTCTGGACTTCCAGATTAATTGCTAATCGAGTTACCGCTTGCGCCTTGGCTTACCGTCGCGCTCCCACGGGCGTGGGGTGACGGGGTCGTCCTGCCACTTCTGGCGTCGGCCTACCAGGAACATGATCAGGCCGAAGAGGAACATCGCGGATCCCCACCAGAGGTTCAGATTAATGCCCATGGACGAAGCGTACAGCGCCTGGTCGTGCCCGGTAAACAGGCCGAACACGGCCAGAAGCGCTCCGGTAATGAGGAAAATCAGGCCGAGCGGGATGCGAATATCGAGACCCATGGACGCTCCTTGCAGAGGCTAGTAGCCGACGGTGCGGGTGGAAAGCTGCTGATACTCCTGCGCGGCGCCAGATTTGAGCAGAAAGTAGAGAGTGAATCCGCCGAGAGCGGTGCCGAAAGGAAAGCTGAACAGATTGAAGCAGGAGAAAACGATCGCCAGGATGCGTCCCCAGGGCTTGAATTGCAGCAGACCGTAGCCGACGACAAGATGAAGCAGGGCAAATAGCAGAACCAGCGCGGCGAGCAGGAAGATAAACGCGGAGCCGACGGCCGCGTGGGCAGGGTCGGAGGCAGCGATCTGGGGCTTAAGGACGAAGCCGGAGGCCAGCATGAAGAGCGCGCCAATAAGGGCGAGGCCACCCAGAACGAAGTGAATGACGGCGATCACCTTGAGGGGCCCCGCGATCGATGACTGCGCGTAGACGGGAGCGCCAGCGGAGCCGGGCTGGTAGGAGTACGGGGTCTGGGGAGGCGGGGTATAGGGCGAGGGAGCGTCGGACATGATGGACCTCCGGAGAGCGGAATCGAGCGTATGGTCAGGCGAAGATGAGATTGAGTATAACCAGCATGGCCAGCACCGCAACAGCTAATGTGCTGGGTTTCTGATACCAGTTCAGGTGGGTTTCGACCGGCCTGGGGGTGAGCGAGTAAACCAGGCCGATCAGCTGCGACTCCGGCTGCGGCGTGGTGGCGAGCGAGACGGCAACGGTTACGACGAAGTTGATGGTAAAGGCGAAGATGGCGGTCCAGAAGTTCTGCGCCATGTCGCTGGGGTAGAGGTGGACGACGTGGATCCAGCCGCCGTGGATGCCGGGAATGGCGTCAGCCGGCAGCGTCAGGCCATGGTGGACGAGCGCCCCGGCGGTGCCGGCGAGCAGGCCGGTGAAGGCTCCGTCACCGGTAGTACGCTTCCAGAACATGCCCAGCAGGAAGGTGGCGAACAGCGGAGCGTTGACGAGCGAAAAGATCAGCTGCAGTGCATCCATGATGTTGTTGAAGTTACGTACCGTGTAGGCGGCTGCGATAGACAGGACTATGCCTCCGACGGTAGCCAGGCGTCCCATCCAGAGATAGTGCTGGTCGGTGGCGCGCTTGTTCAGGTAGGCCTGGTAGATGTCGTAGGTCCACACCGTGTTGAAGGCGGTGACGTTGCCGGCCATGCCGGACATGAACGAGGCGAGCAGCGCGGTGAGCCCCAGGCCGAGCATTCCGGTGGGAAAGTAGTGCAGCAGCATGACGGGGATCGCGAGGTCGTAGTTGTAGACCGGGGTGCCGTCGGCGTTGAGCAGGGCCTGGCCGGTGACGGGATCGACCTTGACGGGGATCAGGCCATGCGGATGCGCCTGGTCGAGCGGCTCGGGCGTGCTGAGATGACCGACCGTGATGACCTCGCGGCCGGAGCGGTCGAGCGAGGCTGAGGAGGTGGCGGGCGGAGGTGCCTGGCCCTGGTTGAGGATCGCCGGCGCGACATGCGATCCGCCCATGTTGGAGGTCACGGTGACCGCGATCAGGCCGGGAAGAATGACAAGAAACGGAAAAAACATCTTCGGGATTGCGGCAATAAGCGGGACACGGCGAGCGGAAACCTCGGAGTCGGCGGCCATGGCGCGCTGGATGACCAGAAAGTCCGTACACCAGTAGCCAAAGGAAAGCACGAAGCCGAGACCCATGGCGAGGCCAAACCATTCGACACCGAGCGAGTTGGTGGACGCGTGGGCCATGCCTCGCCAGGAATGGGTCATGGTTGCGGGCAGGGTTGTCTTGATTTGCTGCCATGCACCCTGCACGCCCTGTGCGCCGCCGAGGTTGCGCAGCCCGATCCAGACCAGGGGGGCGAAGCCGGCAACGATCAGGAAGAACTGCAGCACTTCGTTATAGATGGCGCTGGTCAGCCCGCCGAGGAAGATGTAGCCCAGCACGATCAGCGCGCTGAGCACGACCGAGACATGGAAGATGTACTGGTCCGGGATGATGCCGTGGAACAGGCCGAGGGTCTGGATAAGCAGAGCCATCGCATACATGCTGATGCCGGAGGAAAAGACCGTCATGATGGCGAAGGTGAAGGCGTTGACGGCGCGTGTCTTTTCATCGAAGCGCAGCCGCAGGAATTCGGGGACCGAGCGTGCCTTCGAGCCGTAGTAGAACGGCATCATGAAAATGCCGACGAAAACCATGGCGGGGATCGCGCCGATCCAGTAAAAGTGCGAGGTGATGATGCCGTACTTGGCTCCGGAAGCCCCCATGCCGATGACCTCCTGCGCACCGAGGTTGGCCGACAGGAAGGCGAGTCCGCAGACCCAGGCAGGAATGGAGCGGCCAGCGAGAAAGAAGTCGTTGGAGGTGCGCATATAGCGCTTCAGCGCAAAGCCGATGCCTAGGACAAAGGCGAAGTAGACCAGCATGATCAGCCAGTCGATCGTGCTCAGGTGGGCGGCTTCGAGGTTCATGGGATCCTTCTGAGGGCAGAGATGCCGGCTTTGTTCCGGGAGGGGTGCCGGAGAGGGTGCCTAGGGGGAAACTCTACCGGTTCGCGGGCCTCCGGTCCACAGGATTGCGACGACTGGATGCGGATTTGCGGCGAATGCACCGGCCACCCGGAAGAAAAGCGCATCACAGACAAGACAGATCGGAATCAAGTGCTGGCGCAACCTGTGACCGGCTGGAGAACCAACAGCATGGATGAACGCAACGGGCAAAGTGTGGATGGGGCAGCGATCCTGCTGATCGACGACAATGCCGTGCAGGCGGCGACACGGCAAACCATCCTCAAGCGGGCCGGCTACTTCGTCATCGCGGTGCTGAACCCGGTACGGGCGCTTGAACAGTTCCGGGCGGAGGACTTCCCGGCCGAAATCCGGCTGGTCATTACCGACCACCTGATGCCGGGCATGACGGGCGCAGAGTTTGTGCGCGAGCTGCGCGCCGACCATCCGAAGCTTCCCGTACTCGTCATCAGCGGGCTCGAGGAGGCCGAAGAGCAGTACGCGGGGTTCGATGTTATGTTTCGCCTCAAGCCTCTCTTGCCGGACCACCTGCTGGCCAGTGTTCACCGGCTGATAAGCGAGGACGGGCGCTAAACGGATGCGGCTGGCGTGCGAGGCGGTTTCCCTGAGAGAATGGAAGTCGAGGAACCTTCGCCTTGGCTTCGCATCCCATGCCCGAGTTCGGCAGCTTCTGCCTCTTGCTCGCGCTCATCCTGACAAGCTATACCTTCGTCTTTGGCGCGCTTGCGCTCTGGCGGACACGCGTAGCCGGCGGACCCGAGGCCGAGCTGGCAAGAAATGGACGGTTGGGCGAAACGGCCAGGCGTGCAGGCATTGCAGCGGCGGCCGCCGTGGGCGGCGCGGCGTTCGCTTTGGTGTGGGCTGCATATACCAACGATTACTCCGTGACTTATGTGCTGAAGCACACCAACCGCAGCCTGTTCTGGGCATACAAGTTTTCCGCGTTGTGGAGCGGGCAGGAAGGTTCGCTTCTGCTCTGGACCTCCCTGCTGGCGCTGTACGGATTCGTGCTGCGCGTTCGGCATCGGGTGGATGTGCGCCTGGTTGCCTTTGCCTCGACCATCCTGGCCGGGGTTCAGGTATTTTTCCTGCTTCTGCTGAACTTTGCCGCGCCTCCGTTTGCGATCGAGCCGGGTCCGGTGCCGCTCGATGGCAACGGACTGAATCCGCTGCTGCAGTATCCGGAGATGGTGATTCACCCTCCGATGCTGTACCTGGGCTATGTCGGGTTCGCGGTGCCGTTTGCGTTCGCGCTGGGTGCGTTGATGATGCGGTATCCGGGCGAAAAATGGATCCACATCACGCGTCGCTGGACCATGGTGACGTGGATGTTTCTGACCTGCGGCATCTTCCTGGGAGCACATTGGGCCTATAGCGTTCTGGGCTGGGGAGGCTATTGGGGATGGGACCCGGTCGAGAACGCCAGCCTGATGCCCTGGCTGACCGGAACCGCTTTTCTGCACAGCGTGATGATGCAGGAAAAGCGTGGCATGATGAAAAGCTGGAACGTGTGGCTCATCTTTACGACGTTTCTGCTGACGCTGCTGGGAACCTTCCTGACCCGCGCCGGCCTGGTGTCCAGCGTGCACGCTTTTGCCCAGAGCTCCATCGGGGACTGGTTTGTCGGCTTCATGGTACTTGTGCTGGCGGTCTGCCTGGTGACCTACTTCAAGAACCGCGACCACCTGCGCACGGAAAACCGGCTGGAGTCGCTGGTGAGCCGCGAATCGAGCTTCCTGTTCAACAACATGATCCTGCTCGTGGCCTGCGCCACGGTGCTTGTGGGAACCCTGTTTCCAGTATTGAGCGAGTATGTGAACGGCACCAAAACGACCATGGGCGCGCCGTACTACAACCGGGTCAACATCCCGATCGGGCTGTTTCTTCTTCTGCTGATGGGTCTCGGTCCGCTGCTGGCCTGGCGTTCGACCTCGCTGCGGACGATCCGGAAGAACTTCGTGCTGCCGGGTGTCGCAGTGGGGGTGAGCCTTCTGGGACTGCTGGCGGGCGGTATTCATCCGTGGAGCGCGGGCGACGACTGGCAGGCACAGACCTTTTCGCTGCTTGCGTACTCGCTTGGTGCCGGCGTGGTCACGGCGATCCTGGCGGAGTTTCTGCGCGGTGCCAACGTGGTGCGGGTGCAGACGGGGCAGAACCTTCTGCTGTCGGCCGGCACCCTGATGCGGCGGAACACGCGGCGCTATGGCGGATATCTGGTGCACTTTGGTATTGTGGTGATGTTTATTGGGATCGCCGGGGGTGCCTTCAACCAGAGCCACGAGGCAGAGATGGGTTACGGCGATTCGGTTTCGATCGGACCGTACAGGCTGGTGTGCCAAAGCTACACCCAGGATTCGACGCCGAACTACGACACGGATTACGCGCTGCTGGACGTGTATCGCGGAGGCAAGAAGATCACCCAGCTTGCTCCGGAAAAGCGGTTCTATCTGGCAAGCCAGCAGCCTTCGACCGTGGTGGCTCTGCACTCGACCCCGTTGAGCGACCTGTACGTCATCTTCATGGGGCGCAACCCGGATACGAACCGGCCGATCCTGAAGGTGTTTCTGAACCCGCTGATCGCCTGGATCTGGATCGGCGTGATGATCGTGGTGCTGGGAACGGCCTTTGCGCTGGTGCCAAGCGTAGCCCCACGCCGGCGGGAGGCGCTGGCCGCGGACCGGGTACCGGCGGATGCGGAGGTGACTCGTGCGTAGCCGGCGATGGTGGCAGGCGGCGATGGTGTGCCTGCTGGCGGTATTGATGCTGGGGGCCGCTGACCCGGCAACGCGGTACGGGCGGGTGGGTCACAACCTGATGTGCGTATGCGGCTGCGGGCAGGTGCTGCTGGAGTGCAACCACGTCGGCTGTCCGGATTCCAAGCGCATGATCGGCGAGTTGCAGGATCAGGTCGACGGACCGAACGGCAGCGGCTCGGACTCGCTGATTCTGAACTGGTTTGTGGCAAAGTATGGTGCGACCGTGCTGGCTGCGCCCATCCGCGGCGGCTTCGACAACGTGGCATGGGCGATTCCGGTGGCGCTGTTTCTGCTGGCGACCGTGGGCACCGCACTGGTGGTTCGGCGATGGGCTGCGCGGCGGCCCGCCGAGGTATTGGCGGCGGCGCCGGTCTCCGGCGATCGTGCGCTTCTGGACCGGATTCGCCGAGAGACGGAGTACTGATGGGCGCCGCGGCGGGAATCGCGCTCGCCTTGTTGTGCTTCGGCTTCATCTTCTGGCCGGAGCGCAACCCGTTCCGCCAGGCCGACAAGACGCGGGTTGACGGGCTGCGTGAGCGCAAGGACGTGATCTACGACAACCTGCGGGACCTGAACTTCGAGTACCTCGCGGGCAAGTACCCGGAGCAGGATTACGCCGAGCAGCGGGCGGGCCTTGAGGCAGAGGCGGCCAGCGTGATGCGGGAGCTGGAGGCGCTCGAAGCGCGTGGAGTGCGCGGGGCGCGTTAGAGCAGGGTGTCGTTTGAATCCTTGCCATCGGTGTTCGGCCCGACCAATCGCGAAGAGCTTAACCGGCCCACGTGACCGAAACAAACGTTAGGACCGTGATGGGTTAGAGTGGAAAAGTTTCTTCCGCGTCCTCGCGGCACATGGTCACGAGGCATGGCAGGATCACCATAAACAGGAAGGAAGCGGCGACAATGAGCTGGTGCATAGGTGTCCTTTCGCCCACTCCGATCTGGGAGCAGGGCTCTTGCGTGGAAGCAATGCGTTTGCCGGGAGCAGGTGCATTGCCTGGTTATGCGGGGCCTGCAGCAAGCACGGGCAGCCGCGTGGTCCAAATCGGTTAGGATTAGGAAAATGTTTAGGATGCGATGGTTCAGAACCCTGTTGGTATTGCTCTTATCGGCTGCTCTGTGGAGCGGCTTTAGTCGGGCTGAACCGGTGACCGGTGTAGTAACCAACAAGACCACGGGCAAGCCGGCAGCGGGCGACGACGTGGTGCTGCTGAAGCTGGCGCAGGGCATGCAGGAACTGACCCGGACCAGGACCGACAGCAAGGGCCGCTTCACGATCGACGTGCCCGCCGGCGATGGACCCGGCGCGCTGCACATGCTGCGCGTAACGCACGACAAGGCGAACTATTTCAAGCCCATCCAGCCGGGAACGCAGTCGGTCGATATCGACGTATACTCCGCCAGCCCGCAGGTGGATGGGGTGGTGTTGTCGGAAGACGTAATGCAGGTGCAGACCGAGCCCGGAGGCAACCAGCTTCGGGTGGTGGAGCACTTTCTGCTGAAGAACAACTCGTCCCCGGCCAAGACGCAGTTCAGTGATCATCCCTTCGAGCTGTATCTACCGGCCGGTGCGGTGGTGGACGGTGCGGTGGCCAAGGCGCCGGGCGGGGTCCCGCTGCAGAGTTCGCTGGTGCCCATGGGCGACCCGAACCACTACACCATTATTTTTCCGATCCGGCCAGGCGAAACCGAATTTCACGTCTGGTACAAGCTGCCGTACAAGGACAGCCTGCTGATTCAGCCCAGGCTGACCATCCCGGCCGCAAACCTGGCCGTAATGCTCCCCAAGAGCATGGATTTCAAGCCGGCCGGAGGCGCTCCGTACACGCTTGTGACCGAGGACGTGGGCAAGGCAGCGCAGGCCTATGTGGCGCAGGATGTGCAGCCGAGCCAGCCACTGGGCTTTACGGTGAGCGGCACCGGGCAGCTTCCGCGAGATACGGCTGCTCCCGCGGCGGGAACCACGACGACCGGCGATCCGGCTGCCAACGGACCCGGTACGACAGCCGCGAACGAGACGCGGCCGGGCATCGGGATCCGTGAGCCGGTCGATCCCGAGGACACCCATGATCCATGGTCGAAGTACAAATGGTGGATCATCGCGGCGCTGGCGCTGGTATTTGCCGCGGGCGCGGGTGTCATGCTGCGAAAACCGGCGACTCCGGTGGAGGCGGCGCCGTTCCCGGCAGGGGGCAGCTTTGCCGGCGAGGTTGGAATGCACGGCGGCGGCGGATTGCTTCAGGTGCTCAAGGATGAGCTGTTCGCCGTCGAAACGGAGCGGCTGGAAGGACGTTTGAGCGAGGCGCAGTACGCGGAGGCGCGCACCGCGCTGGAGGTGGTGATGCGGCGGGCGCTGGCGCGGAACGGGGACCGCGCGGTCGCCGGCGAAACCCTGCAGGTGGTTCCGGAGTGAGTTCCCTGCTGCGTCTCCTGCAGCTGCTCGCGATTGTGATGTGGGTTGGCGGGCTGCTGTTTTTCGCGTTCCTGCTGGCACCCACCGCGTTTCACGTACTTCCGGTACACGAGGCCGGAATGGTAGTGGGAGCAGTGCTGCGGCGGTTTCATCCCGTGGGCATCGTGTGCGGTGGCGTGTTTCTGCTGGTGACGGCGGTGCTGTTCCGACGTGCGCCAATGCGGATCCGGGGACGGTACGAGATGGAGCTTCTGCTGGTGGGAGCGATGATCCTGCTGACGGCGTATCTCCAGGGCAAGGTGCTTCCGACAATGGAACGGGACCAGGTCCGGGCCGGCGGAGACGTGAACGCCGCTGCGATGAGCGATCCGGCACGGATGGACTTCGACCGGCTGCACAAGCGATCGGAACAGGTGGAAGCCGTGGTGCTTCTGATGGGGCTTGGCGTGGTGTTCCTGCTCTCGCGGGAGCATGCGCGGGTGGAGAGTGTGGCGGGTTAGCGGGTACCGATCGGCTTCACCGTCATCGGATGCTTACAGCAGAAAAGCATACCTCAAAATGCCTGGGTGGCCCGTACCGGCAAGCAAGGACTACTGGACATTCAAGGTCACGGTGGCGGCGTGCTGCAGGATAGCTCCGGACGCGCTCGTTGCGGTTCCGGTGACCGTCAGGGTGTAGGGTTTGATGGGCGTCGCCTGGCCGGCAGTGCTGACGCGGTCTCCGCAGGCTACGGTACTCAGCAGCAGAGCCGCGGCGAGCATGGCCAGCACAAGGCTTCGCGCGATCCTGCGTTTGCGGGTGAACAGCAGGATGGGAAGCGTGAGCGCAAGAAGCGGCTCGAGCGGGGACGGATGCGCCCGGATCATGGCGGCGTGAACGGTTTGTACGGTCAGGATAGTGTTGGTGACAGTGCCGCCCGGCGGAATGTATGCCGGGTTGAAGGTTGCTGTCGCCCCGGCGGGCAGGCCGGTCACGGCAAGCTGCACGGCACTGGGGAGAACTCCGTTACTGGGCGTGATATTGAAGGCGAAAGAGGCAGCGGTACCGGCCGGGATGCTCTGGGTGGTCTGGCCGGCGGCGGCGAGGGTGAAGTCCGGCGTTGGACCGGGGTTGATCGTGACCGTCGAGGCGATCGAGGTGGCGGAGAGGAAATCGACGTCTCCCGGGTAAACCGCCGTCAACGTGTGGGAGCCAGTGGCCAGGGTTGGGCTGAAGGTGGCGAAGCCGGCGACAAGAGGCGAGGAGGCGATGGGCTGAGAGCCGTCCAGAAGCGAAACCGCGCCGGTGGGGGTGCCCGAGGTGGTGCTGGTGACGTGCGCGGTGTAGCTCCCGCCCGTGGCAAGGGAGACAGCAACGGGTGCCTGCGCGATGGCGACGCTTGCCGATGCGACCGTGAGCAGATAGTTTCCTGCGGCGGAGCCGCCGAGCGCCCCGGTGATGGGATAGCTGGCGGGCGGAGACTGCGAGGTAGCCGCGGAGCCAAGGGCGAGGATGACGGTGGAGACATCGCCGGGCAGGAGGCCCGCCAGGGTGCCGGTGAGCGCGGGAACGGGCTGGCCGTACAGGATGGAGACGGACGCCGGCGTGGCAAGCAGTGCGGCGGGCGCTACAACCAGCGTCAGCATCTGCGATTTGGCGGCGGTGTGCAGTCCGTCGCCGGGATAGGTGGCGGTCAGGATATGAGTTCCGGCGGGCAGCGCGGCAGTGCTGAAAACGGCGGTGTTGCCGGTGAGCGCGGTCGAGGCCAAAGTGACGGGCTGGGTGCCGGAGGTGTCGAGCAGCGTCACCGAACCAGTGGCGGCGCTGCTGGCGAGCGTGGCCGTGACCGAGCCGGTGCCGTAGGTGACGGTGGAGGGTGCGGCCAGGTTCAGTGTTTCGCTGGAGGTGTCGCCCAGGCCGGCGAGGGTGTGGATGACGGCGGAGGCATCCACCTGGCGGACGCGGCTGTTGCCGGAGTCGGACAAGGTGAGCAGACCGGCGGGGGAAAAGGTCACGGCGCGCGGGCTATCGAGTGAGGCGGCGACGGCGGGTGCTCCGTCGCCGGCAAAGCGCTGCGTGGGGCCGCCAGCCACAGTGGAGATCGTTCCGGAGGCGCTGCTGACGCGCCGGATGCGCTGGTTCCCGGCGTCGGCGAAGAAGAGATTGCCTTGCGAGTCGAGAACCACGCCGCGTGGCAGGCGAAGGGCGGCGGCGGTGGCGGAGGCTCCATCGCCTGAAAAGCCGGGTGTGCCGCTGCCCGCGACGGAAGAGATGAGGTGAGTGACGGGGTCGACGCGGCGGATGCGGCCGTTGTGGGAGTCGGCAAGAAACACTGCGCCGGAGGCGTCGACGGCGAGGCCGGCCGGGGTGTCGAGCGCGGCGGCGAGGGCAGGTCCGCCGTCACCGGAAAAGCCCTGGACGCCGTTTCCGGCGACCGTGCTGAGCAGTCCGGTGGAGCCGTCGATCCGCCGGATCCGGTGAGTGCGGGCATCGGCGAAGAAGAGGTCGCCGGCGGGGTCGAAGGCGAGGGCCGCGGGCAGGTCGAGCCGGGCGCCGGCAGCGGGAGTGCCGTCGGGCGAGGTGCCGGGCTGGCCGGTGCCGGCAACCGTGGCGATCACGCCGGAGGAGAGGGCGATACGGCGGATGACGTGGTTGTGAGTATCGGCGACGTAGAGGTCGCCGGCAGGCGAAATCGCAAGCGCGGCCGGGCTGTCGAGCCGGGCAGCGACGGCGGGTCCGCCATCTCCGGCGTATCCCTGGGTTCCGGTTCCGGCGATGACAGTGAGGGTTCCGGCGGATGAGATGGCCAGGACCTGGTGGCCGGTGGTTTCTGCCAGGTAAAGCGTCCCGGAGAAATCATAGACGAGGCCGGCCGGAAGCAGCAGCGGGACAGCGGTGGCGCGGGTGGATTGTGCTCGGACACCCATGCAGAACAGCAGGCACAGCAACGCAACCAGAGCGTGGCTGGGCGGACAGGACGCTGGGTTGGTGTAACTCGGCTTCCCCATGAATCCCTTGTCTGGGCAGCCTCTGTTCAGCGCTGGCTGCGGCTTGGCTCGATTGTACCCGCTCGGGACAGACCAGTCATCCGCGGGTAAGCAGAATGCGGAGGTCGCGAAGATTGTTGCCCGTAGGTCCGGTGACGATCGCATCGCCGAGCGCGTGGAACAGGGGATAGCTGTTGAAGCCGCTGAGATGTCCGGCCGGATCAAGCCCGGCCGCGACCGCGCGCGACCAGGTGCTGTTCGAAGCGAGCGCGCCGGCAGCCGGGCTGTTGCCGTCGATTCCGTCGGTACCGGCGCTGAGTACGACGGCCTCCATCGGGCAATCGCGCAGGAGAGACGCGCATGCCAGGGCAAAGTGCAAATTGCGTCCGCCGATGCCCGGGTCCGGCCCGAGGACCACGGCAACTTCGCCCACCGAAATAAGGCATGTTGATTCGCTCGGCGACCTCAGGGAGCGAAGGCGCGTGAGCAGGTAGGCGGCTGCTTCTGCTGCAGGCCAGTCGTCGCAGGTGTTGTCCACAGTGACATGGAAGCCTGCGGCCTCCGCGAGTGCGGCTGCGTTGCGGGCGAGGCTATCTCCGGACAGGATGGATCTCCAGGAGCTTCGGGCAAAGGCCGGGTGGCCGGCGGAGAGTAGCTCCCCGCCGGGCTGCTCGAACGCCCGGTCGATCGAGTCGGGCAGCCGATAGCTTCTTCGGAAGGTCCGGTAAAGCTCCTGACGAGCGCGTGCGGAGCCTGTGTCCGGCAACGAAGGGCCGGAGCCGACGATGCCAAGCTCGCCGTCGGGAACATCGGAAAGGACCAGCGTGCACTGCGCGGCGGCATGGGCAGCGGCTGCGGCGAGCCGTCCGGCTTTTACCGCTGAGATGTGTTTGCGGAGCAGGTTCATTTGCGTAATAGGCAGGCCGGAGGCGACCAGGACCCGGTGGAACGCGGCCAGATCTCGAAGTGAAATGGCGGGGTCGAGCGCGGATTCAAGCATCGCCGAGCTTCCGCCGCTGACGAGGAAGAGCACCAGCGTGTCTGGGCCCGCACGTCGCAGGCGACCCAGCGTGTAGAGTGCGGCCTCGACGGAGGTGCGGTCCGGAACAGGGTGCGCCCCGGCAAAGAATCGCAGGTACGGATCAGGATCCGCGGGCGGCGCGGGCGCAACCACGATCGACTCGAGCCGCGGACCGGCATCGGCCAGAACGTCGCGCACCCCACAATACATGGGTACCGCTGCCTTGCCGATGGCAATCACCAGCACAGTCCGAAGCCCCTTGAGCTCAAGCCTGCGCCCGTCGATCCGCAGTGTGGACCCGTCGATCTGCAGCGCAGCGCGGGTCGCAGGCTGTACCGCGATGCGCCCAAGCGTCCCGAGGAAAAGCGCGCGTGCTTCCGACGGCAGGTTTATCAAACTTACTCCGGCACCGGGGAATGCAGCACTTGGGAAAAGGATTCGGAGCCGCCGCACGGCCAGACGCGGCAGCCACGGATTTCGCCGTTGTTGAACCTGCGTCCGGAGTCCACTTGCTTCGCAGCTCTCGATCTTTGGTTGACGGGCATCGCTCGTGCGGCTCCGGGCTTCCGTACGGCTCCGGGCTCCGAACTTACGGGAGAGATCCGGTCTTGTCAACGCATTGGCCTTGCTGCTGCTTTGCATCGCATGCATACACCCGCACGCCGGTCCCTCGCCTGCCAGCGGTGTTCCATGTCACCATGGGAGGACGCCTGAGCCTGGTAAGTGTAAAGAGGCGGCGGAACGAGGGAACCTCATGAGCATTGCGACCGAGCGCGGAGACGGCGGGCAGACCGGGCTGGCCGGGGGCGTCCGTGTTTCCAAAGCCGACCTGCGCGTCGAAACCTATGGCACCGTCGATGAGCTGAATACGGTGCTTGGCTTCGCGCGCAGCATCTGCTCGGACGAGGAGATTGCAGGCTGGACCGAGACGATTCAACGCACACTGTTCCGGCTTGGCGCCGCGCTGGCGACGCCATCCGACAGCCGCAAGGAGCCTCCGCTGATGACGGCTGAGGATGTCGCCTTCCTCACCGGCCTGGTGCATCGGATCGAGGAGATGCCGGGTATCCTCAGCGACTGGTCGCTTCCCGGCGCGCATCGTGAATCCGCCGCATACGAGGTGGCGCGCACCGTTTGCCGGCGGGCCGAGCGCATCGTCGTACGCTTCATCGAAGAGGGTGCCGTCGTGCAACCGGAGGTCGTCGCCTACCTGAACCGGCTGTCTGACGCCATCTGGCTGTTTGGCCGGCTCATCGAGCACAAGGCCGGCATCGACGCGCGCCTTCGGCCGGAAGACAAAGCCGGCCCCCGCTGGTCGCGAGCCTGGTAGGTCGCCAGATCGCGAGCAGTTGCTTTCCTGATAGCACTCTCAAGCCGCATCTGCGGATGAGACTCTGTCGGTGTCCGCTCCCTGCTCTTTCTGCGGCTTCAGCAATGCGTCGTTTCCTACGTCCCGCAAAAGGTCTGTGCCACGCACTGCTCCGGATGCGCCGCCGCACGGAACCGTTCATTGCCGGGCTGCTCGCTGTACGGCCGCGTGACCACGTCCAGAAGCTCGGAAAACGGCGCGAAGTCGCCTTGGGTTCCGGCCCGGATTACTTCTTCCACCAGGTGACTGCGCGGGATAAAGGCAGGGCTTGCCATCCTCATGCGCCCGGCCCGTCCGAAGCCGTCCTCCGCGGAGAGCCGCGCGCGCCACAGCACCGCCCAGGCATCGAATGCGGCCGGATCGGCGAAAAGCTCGCGCACCGCGTCGTCGCCCTCGGCAGCCTCCGCCAGTCCACGAAAGACCAGGGTAAAGTCGGCGCCGTTGCCGGACATGCGCGTGAGCAGATCCGCAAGCAGCGCCTCGTCTCCGGCCTCGGCGGTATCGAGCCCAAGTTTGTGGCGAAACCCGTTCAGCCGGGCCGCGTCATACTCCGGCGCGAACTGCCGCAGCGCTGCCTGAGCGGACTCGACCGCCGCCTCTTCGCCGCCTTCCTCTTCCAGAAGCAAAGGAAGCATCGCCTCCGCCAGCCGCGTCAGATTCCAGTGCGCTGCATGCGGCTGGTTGCTGTAGGCATACCGCCCCTGCATGTCGATCGAGCTGTATACCTTCTCCGGCTCATACGCTTCCAGAAACGCACATGGCCCGTAATCGATCGTCTCGCCGGAGATCGACATATTGTCCGTGTTCATCACCCCGTGAATGAAGCCAAGCAGCATCCACCGCGCAATCAGCCGTGCCTGCCTCCGGATCACGGCTTCCAGCAGCGCGCGATACGGTTTCGCATCGCCCGCCAGCTCCGGGTAATGCCGTTCGAGCACATAGCGGGCCAACGTCCGGAGCGCCTCGATATCGCCGCGCGCGGCGAAATACTGAAACGTCCCGACCCGCACATGGCTGGCGGCCACACGGCACAGCACGGCCCCGGGCAGGCGGCTCTCCCGCAGGACCGTTTCGCCGGTGAGCACGGCGGACAGCGCACGCGTGGTCGGCACGCCAAGCGCCGACATCGCTTCGCTCAACACGTACTCGCGCAACACGGGACCGAGCGCGGCACGTCCGTCGCCCCGACGAGAAAACGGCGTGGGCCCGGAGCCTTTGAGTTGCAGGTCGTAGCCCTTGCCGTCACGGGCAACCACCTCACCCAACAAGTTGGCGCGTCCGTCTCCCAGTTGCGGCACAAAGTGTCCGAACTGGTGGCCCGCATACGCGATCGCCATTGGCTCGGAGCCCCGGGGCACACGATTTCCCGCAAGCACCTGCACACCTTCGGTGCCGGCCAGCGCCGCTGGATCAAAGCCCAGATCCTCCGCAAGCGGGACGTTGAGCCGGATCAGCCGTGGAGCGGAAACCGGAACCGGCACCACGCGCGCAAAAAACCGTTCCGGCAACCGCGCGTAACTGTTGCGGAACACTAAGCGCAACGACTGCGCTGTATCCTGATCGGTATCCGGCGCTGGATCGAGGCTGGTGAGCAATGGCATGTTCCTTGGATGACGGGGTTCGCGTAAAGTCTCGACCTTGTGGCGTTCGCCACGAGCCACTTTATCGGGTCAGGCTTCTGAGCGCTCCCGCGGCCAGCGCGATCGAGGCGAGATCGCCAGAAAGCGCCACGGGAAGATCGGGCAGGCCGGCTCCATGCGTCAGGGAGCGCCGTGCGTAGTATCCGCCAAAGCTTCCAGCCGCGGCACTCAACGCACCCAGCGCGATGCCGCCCGCGATCGGTCGTCGAAACGCTGTAGCCACGATGGCCCCGACCAGTCCGCCGAAAGCGATTCGTCCCAGCAGAGGAACCGGCGCGGTGCGGGCAGGCGTCCCGGGCAGCTTGTCCCCGACATACTCCCCGCAGGCACCGGCCGTCAGCAGTCCCACCGCGGCCGGGTGCGCGAGCCACGCAGCCCATGTACCCCGGACCGGGAGCCTTCCGGATCGCGCAAACCACGCGGCGACCGCCAGCGGCGTAAACGAGCGCATACCGGTACTGAAACCCAGCAAAGGGGATGCAATATGTGCCACAACAGCGGAACGATTCATTCAAGTCTCCCAAGAAAGTAAGACGCGGCCCGCGCCGACGCGTGTACCCGTTGGGGTTCGATCCGGTTTCGCCGGACGGAAACCGTGCACCGGGTCTGCCCCATCAAATCTACTCGCGCACGTGCACGGTATACGACCCCGCCTTGAGCGATCCATGCTCCTGTTCCGGGGTGATCTCCACTTCAACCTTGGAGCCGCCCACGGCATCTCCCACCGCAAGCGTAACGGTGTGCACCTGCATCCCGGTGTCGCGCGTCGAGGAGGTCTGCGCCACATCGCCGACCGTCCATTTCACCGTCGCCGGCGCGTCCAGGTCGATCCGGAGGTCCTTGCCTCGGTCGAGCCATCCGCGCCGCTGCGTGCTCGTCCAGATCTGGAAGCTGGCCGGCGACTTGCCAACGATATAACGTTTCACGGTCTGCGTCGGTAAGTCCCAGATCGCCCCGCCGTGCAGTGACCGCAGCAGCTTGATGTACTCCCCGTGCGCCCAGACCAGCGGCATGCCGGAGCCCGCGGGATGCCCGTTGAACAGGTACCTGTCCGGAATGTCCGGCGCATCCCACACCTGCTCCGGGATCATGCCGCACTGGCTGGTCTGCCGCGCCATCGTCTTCAGCAGTTCCAGCGCGTAGCTGTGATTACCGGCCGCGATCTCATAGTGTCCACGCTCGCCTGCAAGCAGTGGCCATCCGCGCCCGATGCCTGTCTTACCGAACGGAGCGCCGTCTGCGTGCTCCCCGTACCCATCCATGGTGGACCGCAGCCAGACCGGTCCGGTTGCGGTCTCGACCTTCAACGTCGCATCCAGCAGCTTGACCGTGTTCACCATCCGTGGATCGTCCGCCGCTCGCAGGCCGAAGCGCACCAGCGCCAGCGCGTCCGGGCTGATGATGTCGATCGCCCGCTGGTGCTTGCGGCCAAACGGAAGGTTCGGCATCATGATCTTCAGGTGCCCGACCTCCTCCCTTTCGATCGTTTCCGGAGGCGTCACCCGCAGGTAATAGCCGTCAATGCCGTGCTCCTCCGCAAGGGGCGTGCCGCGAGCATACAGCAACTCGTCGATCGAGTCGTTCCAGGCATCGGCAGTCTCACGCAGGAACGCCGCCTGCCCGGTGCGCCCTTCTCCTTCGGCAAAGTCGGCCGAAGCCAGCAGCGCCGCGATCTCGGTCGCGACGGTATAGACCGAGTAGCCCGCGGTCGCCTCCCAGCGGCCCTGCTGCGAGACCGGCCCGTGTTTGAGTAGGAAGCAGGTCGCACGATGAACCATCGGGGCGGGATCGTAGCCGTCAAGCGAGTTCTCCTGCCTGACCTTGTCGGCCAGCAGAATCGGAAGCGCCATGCCATCCATCTGGATCGCGCCCCAGTGCATCGTACCGTCGAGCCACATGTTCTGGCTCCATCCGCCGTCCGCGTCCTGCGTGCAGCACAGGTAGAAGAGCGTGGAGCGGGCCGAGCGCGCGTCTCCGCTGGCCAGCTTGCCCATGGCGGTCTCGCACATATCGCGCGGCCAAAGCACATGGTAGCCGCCCACATCCTTGTCCGACCGGTCGAAGCCCCAGGGCATCGAAAGGCTGGCCACGAACGCGCCCGGAAAGCGCTTGGACTGGTGCGTCTCCAGCACCGCCGTGCTGACCCGGTACATATCGAGCGCCTGCCCGGACAGGTCCTCGACGTTGCGGTACTGCGCCTGCTGCTCGTTCCAGTACTGCAGAAACAGCGCCCTGGTCTTGGCAAACTCTTCGAGGATGCCGGCACGCGCCTGCTGCGCCGCCTCGGCCGGATCGGTTCCGCAGGAGATCGACACCAGGAACTCACCGCCGTTCTGCTTCCAGTCGATCTCGCCGGCGAGCGTCACATTGCCCTTCTCGGCCGTGTTCACATCCGGCAGCTCTGTAAACCGCGCAAGCTTCGTCAGTGCATCCGATTCGCCGGCGTAGCCGCAGCTCGACTTCACCATCGGCGGGCTCGAGACCACTGCAAGCGCACATCGCGCACGCTGCGCCAGAAGCATCGAAAGGCCCTTGTACTGGCCCACCCAGGCATCGTTTTCGGCGCCCTGGTCGCCCACCTGCGGTTCGACGAACAGGTACAGCTTCAAGGCCGTACCCACCTTCGGCGTGGTGAACCGGACGTGCATGATCAGCGTCTCGCGCACCGGATCGGTGATGATCTCCTTAATGATCGTGTAGCGCCCGCTTTTGCAATGCGACTCGATCCGGCAACCGGGAACTCCGGGCGCAATCCAGCTCACGGTATGATTCGCGTCCCGTTCTTCGTCCGAGAAGAAGCGCTCACCGTCCGACACCAGGAACCGCACCGATCGCGTATTGGCCTGGTCGACATCCGGAAAATACAGCTCATTGATGGTGCCCATGCCGACGGTGTACCAGAGCCGACTTCGCGCGGAGGCTGCGGTGCCCACCAGTGTCTTCGCCCCGGACGACCAGCGCGGCTTGTTGCCCGGTTTGCCCGACGCATTGCGCACCTTGTCCGGCCGCGTAATGTCGTGCCTCTCGATTCCCTTATCCAACGCGTTGCTCCAAGATTCTCGCGGCCTTGGTAACGTATGCCTGCGCCGCAGGTTCGACCTCCGACCAGGTTGCGGCAATCAGGTCGCGACCCGCATATCCCATTACTCCGGCGGAGATGGCCGTGCCTGTACACCACGAACACAGCTTGCCGAAGCTCACCACCTGCCGCGTGGCGTTGAAGCTCGCCGCCGCGACATCCACCGCAAGTTTGGCCCCAAGGAGTTTTTTGGCGAGCGGCGAACGCTTCGCCAGCAAAGCCAGGCACAACGTTGCGCCGAAGCTCGCCAGCCCAAGCAGTGAATCCGGAATACCCAATGGGTGCGCCGCCTTTGACAGAGTGATCGTCTTCGAATCGAAGATCGCCGAAGGCGGATCAGGAAGGCTGCCGATTGCCCCCGTCTGGTAAAGCGCCACCGGCACCAGGGTCGCAAGCGCCGCGCAGCATGCACCGATCACCACCGGGTTTATCTCTGGGCTGACCTCGATCAGCCCAGACAAGCCAGATTCAGACTGTTCCATTATGCCCTCTTTTTTGCGACGATCACGCCACCTACAACCGCCAGCACCGCGGCCGTGCCTAGGGCGAACTTGCCCCGATTCAACGACACAAAGACCTCCGCGCTGGTGCGCGCCGAACGATTCGCGAACTTGCCGCGCGCGCTGTGCACGCCTGGTACATAGGTATACAGGTTGTTCGGCGCGTTCGGATCCTGCGGGTCGTTCTTGATCTGCTGCCCCTTGTAACCCGTTTTGCCAAGATACCAGTCCAGGATGCCGGGGATGAATTTCTGCCCGATGATCGCCGCCACCGTCGGCGTCCCAACCCAGTACTCGCGACGGGGATTCTCTGCAAAGCCCGCAACCACCACGACCTCCGCGGACACCTCCGGCTCAAAGATCGGAGGCACCGGCTGCGTCCAGTTCGGCATCCGATTCTTCACCCAGCCGAACTGCGTCGTGTTCATCGCGGGCATTTGAATGTTCGTGATCTTGATGTTGCTGTGATCATGGGACAGCTCGCAACGCAGTGAATCGGTAAATCCGTTGATCGCATGCTTGCACGCGCAGTAAGCGGACTGCAGCGGAATAGAACGGTACGACAGCGCAGACCCGATCTGGATAATGGTTCCGCGGTCGCGCGTCAGCATCCGTTTCAGCGCCGCCATGGTGCCGTGCACGAAACCCAGATACAGCACCTCGGTCACGCGACGGTAGTCCGAGGCCTCCATCTCCTTAACCGGAGAAAATACGCTGACCATGGCGTCGTTGATCCAAATATCGATGGGCCCGAAGGTCTCCTCCACCTTGCTCGCGGCCGCGTCCACCGCGTCGTAATCCGACACATCGCACGGCAGAATGACGGCGTGCCCACCCAGCTTCTCGCACTCTTCCTTGGCCGCGTTCAGCGCCTCCGGGTTGCGTGCCAGCAAGCCAATCCGTGCCCCACGCTTGGCGTACCCGTGCGCGATTGCCCGGCCCAGACCAGCCGATGCACCTGTAATAACGACTACCGGAGATTGAATCAATTGACCTTCCCATGTCGTTCAGGAGCGAACGACCCTTTCTCCCTGTCGGATGCGGCTTCGGGCCAACACAGCGAATCGATGTGCAAATAAGCCGCGATCGGCGACGGAACAGCCCTTCTTGTACCCGCCCAGGCAGGTGCATCCTTTCAACGCGCAGGGACGGCCGCGTCGCCCGCTCATTGTGAGCCGCCACGGCTCGCACGCTTGAAGCGAAATCACGCCGCAGGGTGGAGCACGGACCGGCGGCCGCGGCCGGGGCCGGGATCCCGGAAATTCCATGGTTCACTTCGCTTTTCTTTCGCACACCGCCGCTCCGCCGTGGCACTATGGGGTGAGCCCCCGGACGAGCCGGCGCGGAGGAACCGAAAACGCATGCAGCTGACAGCCCTGGACTGGACGGTGATCGCGCTCTATTTCGCGGTCAACCTCGCGATCGGCTTCTTCTACATGAAACGCGCGTCCGGCAACGTGGGCGAGTTCTTCCTTTCCGGACGCAACGTCCCCTGGTGGCTTGCCGGCACCTCCATGGTCGCCACCACCTTCGGCGCGGACACCCCGCTCGTCGTCACCGGCCTCATCTATAACCAGGGCATCGCCGGCAACTGGCTCTGGTGGAGCTTCTGTCTCAGCGGCATGCTCACCGTCTTCTTTTTCGCCCCGCTCTGGCGACGCGCCAAGGTCCTCACCGACATGGAGTTCGCCGAACTGCGCTACAGCGGCCGCCCCGCCACCTTTCTGCGCGGCTTCCGAGCCCTCTACCTTGCGCTTCCGGTTAACACCATCATCATGGGCTGGGTCAACCTGGCCATGTGCAAGATCCTCGCCCTCACGCTCGGCCTCACTACCACCAGGAGCCAGCTCGAAGCGGTCTTCGTGTGCCTCGCCCTCACGCTCGCTTACAACGCCATCTCCGGCCTGTGGGCGGTGTTATGGACCGACATGGTCCAGTTCGTACTTAAAATGAGCATGGTCATCGCGCTCGCCGTTTTTGCCGTCCGCGCCGTTGGCGGCATGAGCGGGCTCACCGCCAAGGTCCACGCCTCCGACGCCCTGCGCCACACCGACACCCTCTCCTTTGTGCCGTCGCTCGCGTCCGGATTCTTTCTCAGCTTCCTGGTCCTGCTGAGCCTGAACTGGTGGGCCAGCTGGTACCCCGGCGCGGAGCCCGGCGGCGGAGGCTATATCGCCCAGCGCATCTTCTCCGCCAAGGACGAAGCCAACGGCGTCGGCGCCACGCTCTGGTTCAACATCGCCCATTACGCGCTTCGACCCTGGCCCTGGATCGCGACCGCCCTCGTAGCCCTTGTGCTTCTGCCCGCGCCTACCGCCGCACAGGGAGGCTATGAAGGCGCCTACGTCTGGGTGATGATTCACTATCTTCCGCCCAGCCTCCGCGGCCTTATGCTGGCCGGCTTCGCCGCGGCCTACATGTCCACCATCGGCACCCACCTGAACCTTGGTGCAAGCTACCTCATCAACGATCTCTACAAGCGTTTCCTGGTCAAGCATGACACCGAACGCCACTACGTGAACGCCTCCCGCATCGCAACCATCTTCGTCGCGCTGTTGAGCGCCGGGGCAACCTGGTACATGCAGACTCACGGTGCCTCCATCGCCGCGGCCTGGAAGTTCCTGCTCGCGCTTGGTGCCGGCGCGGGACTCGTCTTTATCCTGCGCTGGTATTGGTGGCGCATCAATGCGTGGAGCGAGATCGCCGCCATGACCGCGGCCGCCACCATCTCCCTTTCGCTCGAAAGCAGCCTGGGCATGCCGCTGGTCCGCGTCCTCCACGCAAGCGACCGCGCGCTCGCCCTCGCCCCGCTCAATGCCGACGACCCCCACGCCTTTGCCTGGCTCATGCTGATCACCACCGCCGCCACCACCGCCATCTGGCTCGGCGTCACACTGCTGACTCGCCCGGAAAGTGAAGCGACCCTGACCCACTTCTACCAGCTCGTCCGTCCCGCTCCGCTCGGCTGGCGACGCTTCGCCACACCCGAAGAGCTCCGCCGTCCGGAGCTGCGCTGGAACCTCATCCACTGGGTGCTCGGCTTCACGCTAATTTATCTCATGCTCTTCGGCGTCGGCAATCTCTTGTTCGGCCGTAACGCGCTCGGAATCGCCATGATGGCGGCGAGCGCCGGCTGTCTCGGGCTGCTGTTCTGGAGCCTCAACCGGCAGGGCTGGGGCGTCTTTCGCTAGCCGCCCCACAAACGTTGTAGCTCCCCGAGACAACCGGCAGGAAAAGCGGAACATCTTCTTACATTGAAAAGAGATCAGGAGAACGCCATGAACGGATTGCGGATACGAGCTGCTGTATTGGTCTTGCTGAGTGGGTCGCTGGTCGGCGTCGGATGCAAAAAGACCCCACCCCCCGCGCCCGCTACCCCGGTGCAGAACGCGGATGGAAGCGTCAGCAATCCCAATGGAAGCGTCACCGTGCCGCCCGCGTCCGCTCCGGTTCAGGGGCAAAACGCACCGCAGCAACTGGCCGTACGCAATCCCGACGGGTCGATCACAAATCCGGACGGATCGGTCACGTATCCTCCCGGCAGCAAGGTCGCGGACCGGGAAAATAATCCAAATGGCTCGCAGCCTGCGCCCACAGCTTCGGCACAGCGGGCTGCCGCTCCCATCGTCCATGCACCTCCTGCCCCGGAGCGGCTGACCGTTCCCGTCGGGACTCCGGTGACGGTGCGGCTGAACGGAGGTCTGTCGGCAAGCCGAAATGAAGTGGGAGATCACTGGAGCGGTGTGCTCGACCGTTCGCTCGTCTATCACGGAACTACCATATTCGCGTCCGGCACGGAGGTGGGCGGCGAAGTTGTGGCCGCCAAGGGAAAGGGACGCTTCAAAGGCGCAGGCGACCTCGGCATCGAGTTGACCGCCATTGGAAGGGACCACGTTGAAAGCAGCGAATATGAAAAAGTCGCAAAAGGCCGCGGCAAGCGAACCGCCGGCTTTATTGGCGGAGGTGGCGGACTCGGTGCCCTCATTGGAGGAATCGCTGGAGGCGGCAAGGGCGCGCTGATCGGTGGCCTTGCCGGAGCCGGCGCGGGCACTGCCGCCGGTGCGTACTCGGGAGGGCGGGATGTCGTCATTCCCTCTGAATCCGTGATCACCTTTCGGCTTCGCTCTTCGCTCACTCGCTGAACCGCTCCGGTGCCGGTTAGACTGAAGGGATGCGATTGACACCAGTCTTCCTCCTTTCGGCGACCTCACCGGAACACTTCCCCGGCGAAGCAAAGACAAAGGGAGCACTAGAAGTAGCCTTCCTGGGGCGATCCAACGTGGGCAAGAGTTCGCTGATCAATGCGTTGCTCGGCTCAAAGCAGGCCCACACCTCTTCTACCCCCGGCCGCACCCGCGCCATCAACTTCTTCGCGCTCTACGAAGGAACGGCCGCCAAGCTCAAGCAAAAACCGACGACGATCTTTGCCGACCTCCCGGGTTACGGCTATGCGAAGATCTCGAAGTCCATCTCCGCTGAGTGGCCCAGGTTCATCGAGCCCTATCTCGCAGACCGGCACACGCTCGCTCTCGCCGTTTGCCTCGTCGACACCAACATTCCCCCGCAAAGCAGCGACACTCTGCTCATTGACTACCTGAAAAGCACCGGCCGGCCTTTTCTGGTAGTCGGCACCAAGGTCGACCGCATCAGCGGCAACGTGTTAAGCAAGTCGATCGCGGCCCTGCGAAAGGCACACGGAATTGAGGATCTCTTGCCCGTGTCCTCGAAGACCGACGCCGGCACCAAAGAGCTCTGGGCTCGTATTATGGCTGCCACTCAGCATGTACAAGAGCGCCCCGCGGTCTAGAAAGACCGCCGGGCCGCTTGCCTGCAACCAGCTACTCCCCGTAATAGTCCAGTCCGAGATGCGTAATCAGGTCCTGACCCATAATGTGCCGAAGCGTGTTCTTCAGCTTCATCGACTGAATAAATAGATCGTGCTCCGGGTAAACCCCGGGGGCGGAGTCGGGATCCTTGAAGTAAAAGCTAAGCCACTCCTGGATGCCGATTCCCTTGAGCTTCGACGAACGCGCAGCCAGATCCATGAACAGCACCAGGTCGAGCGCAAGCGGAGCGGCCAGGATCGAGTCTCGGCACAGGAAATCCACCTTGATCTGCATCGGGTAGCCAAGCCATCCGAAGATGTCGATGTTATCCCAGCCCTCCTTGTTGTCACCACGCGGCGGATAATAGTTGATCCTCACTTTGTGGTAAAGGTCCTTGTACAGCTCCGGATGCAGTTCCGGCTGAAAGATATGTTCGAGCACGCCAAGCTTCGAGACTTCCTTGGTCTTGAACGACTCGGGATCGTCCAGCACCTCGCCATCCCGGTTGCCCAGGATATTGGTCGAGTACCACCCGGAAACGCCCAGCATGCGCGTCTTGAAGGCAGGTGCCAGCACCGTCTTGATAAACGTCTGTCCGGTCTTGAAGTCCTTGCCGCAGATCGGAGCGTTCATCTTGCGCGAAAGCTCCTGCAGGGCCGGAATATCGACCGTCAGGTTCGGCGCGCCGTTGGCAAACGGGATCCCTTCCTTCAGCGCGGCCCAGGCGTACAGCATCGATGGGCTGATAGCAGGATCGTTGTCGACCAATCCCTTTTCAAAGGCCTCCAGCGTCTCGTGCACGGCCGTTCGCTCAAGATAGATTTCGGTCGAGCCGCACCAAATCATCACCTGCCGGTCGGTTTTCGTTTTGAACTCGGCGATGTCATTGCGAATCTGGTTGGCTAGATCGCATTTGTTCTTGCCGGTCTTGATCTTCTGGCCGGTCAACCGTTTCACGTAGTGCTGGTCGAAGACCGCGGGCATGGGCTCGATCGACTCCAGAAACGGCCGAATCGCTTCAAGCGTATCGCGATCCAGCACCTGCGCGGTCTTTGCCGCGTCGTACAGATTTCCACCGAAGATATCCCATCCGGTGAAGACGAGGTCTTCCAGCGGACAGAGCCCGGCAAAATCCCGGATCAACGGCGAATTGTTATCCGTGCGCTTGCCGAGCCGAATGGTGCCCATCTGGGATAGCGAGCCGATCGGCTTTGCCATGCCCTGCCGAATGGCTTCTACGCCGGCGATCAGCGTCGTGGCGACGGCTCCCATGCCGGGGATCATGACGCCGAGTTTTCCTGTGTGAGGCTTGATGCTGGCCGCATCCTGTGCTGCGGCTCCGGTGGTAGACATGCTGTTGTGCGACCCTTCGAATAAGTCGGATTTCCGGTAATGCGGAGGTACTTAGTTTCGCTTACGGCGGTGAAGATTGGCAAATCGTGGCCCGCGTCCGCACGACGATGAAGCCTTTCATGCAGATCAGGAATTCCTCGCGGGGCCGGGCCGAGCCGGACGCGGCCCCGCCGCAGGCCTCATACCGCTGTCGAAGCGGCTCAACAGCTCCCACCGCCGGGTAAGCGGCGTGGGCTGCTGCGCTTCCGTGCCGATGTCGCGGGCCGGCGGTTCGGGGTTGCGAGGAATCCAGGCCGTCGCCGGAATCGGCCGGACCAGATCCTCCTCAGCGCCGGTCGACCCGCGGCGGTCGTTGTTGATTCGTGACTCGGCGGGACGCTGCACAGGCTCTGCCTGGCGCGGAACCGGTCCTCCGGGGCGCGGCGTGGGTGGGGCGGGGTCGATCCTAGACTGCCCTGCCAGCCGGGCACGTTTGCCTGAGTCCCACCGGCCCGTGGTGAACGGTGCAGGGACTACGGGCGCACTGCCCGCGGATGCCGCGGAGAACGGCGCGTTTTGCGGCGGTACGGCTGGCACGGCAGACTCAACCCGGTCCGGCGCGGGAAGCGCGGCCTTTGGCACGGTAGCCGCGGTTGGCGGAGTGGACGGCTTCGCTGAAGCATCGTCGATCTGAACCGAGGAAAGCTCCGTATGCTGAGTCGGCAGCGTCGTCCACGACCAAAGATCAGCTGCCTCCTCCGCAGGCGGGTTCACGACCGTCTCCGCCGGGGATCGAGCCTCGGGTCGCGTGGATGTTGGCGCAAAAGCGGCCTCGGCGGCGGCGGGACCTTGCTTGCGGGCTGACAAAGCCGGCGAGACCGCAGGGCGCTCCCGATCATTTTGTGGGTCGTCCTTCGGGATCAGGCTGATTGTCTCGGCCTCCCGAAAGCCAAAGATACGGTGAATCCAGCTTGGCCGTTCGGTCGTCGGCGCTTCCGGGACCTCCCGTTTTCGCGGCACGGAAAAAACGCGTGGAGCTACCTGCACCGGTGCCGGGGATGGTGGCACGGTGCTTTCGACACGGTCCAGCAGCACATCGGCCGGAGGTGACGGAACAACGATCGGCGCGATCTGCGGAAGTGATGATGGGACCGGCTCGGCAGAGGCACTGGTCTTAGCCTGCTCACCCGGCGGCGCAGACGCGGCAGCCTCCCCCGTGGCGCGAAGTGCCGGGTCTGCCAGCCGGCGTTCTACATCGGCCAGCAATGCCGCAATGCCGTCCTGATTCAACTTCTTGAGCACCAGCGCCGCCTCGTACAGCTCAGTCCGGGTTGTCGCGGAGCTTTCGGCCAGAAGGGCCACCGTCTGCACGCAGAGAAGAACACGCTCCGCGACACCCGCGCTGAGGGGCGAGGCCGGCGATGAGTTCTTTGGAGCAGGATCCATGCGGCCTTTCGAGGGGTGCTGCTGAACAGACGGTGAGGGACTGGAGAGATGGGCGATCGCGACTTCCGGCCGCAATGCCCTCCTAAGAACCATACGAGGTAACGACCCCGGGGCAAATCCCCCGTTGGGTGCAAAAGACCGTTCACGGGTAACACCAAGCCCCATTACCCCGTGCTACCTCAGTGTTATCCCGCTTCGCCGACAGCCGCGGGAGGGCAGCTGTCCTCGTCGTCCCGGCGTTCGATGAGCTCAATCAGGCTGCGATCAGGCCCCAGCAGCCAGCAAATGCGGCGTCCGGCAAACGCCGAGGCCGGACTCGGATCGCCGATGAGCCGAAGCCCGGTCGCCGAAAGCGCCGCAATAGCCGGCTCGAGCAGCTCCGCCGTGTAGCACAGGTGGTGCAATCCCCCGCCCTGTCGCACCATCCCGGACAGTTTGCTTGCGTCGCTGTCGGGGGAGACCAGCTCAAGCATCGTCTGGCCTGGCGCAAGCTCCAGGAACTGCACGATCGCCGTCTGCAGCGGATCGTGGATCGGAGGGGAAAGGGTGCGACACCCGAAGCGCGCCCGGTAGCCCTCGGCCGCGGCGGCCAGGTCGCGCACCGCGTGGCCGATGTGATGCAGTCGCAGTTTGCCTGCCGGGGACGGAAGCGCTCCGGCACCCGGCTGTGAATCGCCGCTGGCCGCAGAAGCAACTTCTGGCAGCGAGGCACACGGCGAACCCTCGGCCGGGCTTTGCTCTTCGACTTCAGATCCCCACAAGGCACCCACTCCCTGAGCATAGCCCAGCAACGCCGGCGAATCCAAGGTCAGCGTCTCGCCCGCGTCGTCAACCGGCGCGCAGAGGAGCCTCGCGGGCGCTATGCTGGATAGGTGAGCGTGGATTGTGCTGCGGAAGGACACGGGAATGGGTGGATGCGGAGCGCCGGACGCTATTTGCTTCTGATCGCGGTGCTTCTGGCCACCCGGGCGCTGGCTTTCGCGCAGCCCACGCCGTCGCAGGTCAACCTGCCCGACGCCTCCAGTACGAGCGGGGCCGAAGCCCCTCAGCTCTCCCCCGCCGCCTCCGCCAGCCTTGCCGGCACCGTCACCGACCGGGACGGTGCCCTGATCGCCGGGGCCAGGGTCAGCCTTTCCGGCGACTCGCTGCCCACTGCCAGGACCACCGTATCCGGAAGCGACGGACGATTTCTGCTGCGGTCGCTCCCGGCGGGCTTGTACCGGCTTTCCGTCGATTCTGATGCCCAGATGCCGGCCAGTCGCAACCTGGTCCTTAAGGCGGGACAGATGCTCGACCTGGGGGACATCACCCTGCAGCCGGCCGGCGCGCAGGCCGACGTCCAGGTTTATGCCAGCCGGGAAGAGCTCGCCGAAGCCGAGCTGAAAGCCGAGGAAACGCAGCGCATCGCGGGGTTCATTCCCAATTTCTACGTGGTTTATGACTGGCAGGCCGCACCCCTCAGCACTCGCCAGAAATATCACCTGGCCCTCAAGACGATCATTGATCCGGTTACGCTTCTATTGAACGGAGCCTCGGCCGGCTTTGAGCAGGCGCAGAACACCTTTCCGGGCTACGGACAGGGCGCGGCCGGCTACGGGAAACGCTTTGGCGCAAACTACGGCGACGTTATAAGCGGAACTCTCCTCGGCGGCGCGTTGCTGCCCGAACTCTTTCACCAGGATCCACGCTATTTCTACAAAGGAACCGGAACCGTGAAGCACCGCCTGCTCTATGCTCTGGCGACTACGGTCGTTTGCCGCGGAGACAACGGGAAATGGCAGCCCTGCTACTCCGGGATCCTGGGCGATCTCGGCTCCGGCGCCATCTCGAACGCTTACTACCCATCCGCGGACCGGCACGGCGCGGCCCTTACCTTTGAGCAGGGCCTGCTCTCGGTCGGGCTGGACGGCCTCGGAAACGTCATCCAGGAGTTCGTTCTACGCCACCTGACCCCGCATCCGCCCACCTACCCGCAGGCCCCGCAGCCCTGAGTCACCCGCCTCCCAGCCTCCCGAGACCCAGCCCGATCGCGTACGTCACCGCGCCTTCCAGCGCCCCGATCCAGGTCATCTCGAAGCCGCTCGCCCATGGCGAACGGATCGTCACCAGCGACTTCGCAGCGCCCACCGCAAAGTGCGCCGCCAGCGATACCACCGCGGCCACGATCACCGCCGGCGTCCCTGTAAGGAAGAAAAACGGAATCACCGGAATCAACGCACCCACCGCGGTCGACAGTGCCCCCGATACGGCGGCGACCATCGGCCGGCTCAACCCTTCTTCGCTCGTATGCAGTCGCTCCCGGGCCAGCGCGCGGACCAGCTGCTGCCGGTCCCGGGCCAGGTGGTCGACGAACCGGACCGCATCGTCCTCCGGCAACCCGCGCACCTGGAAGCTCAACGACAGCAGCTCCCGGGCCTCGGGCTCATTACTCTCGACCGCTTCCCGTTCCCGTTCGTACTCCGCCTCGTAGATCTCGCGCTGGCTCTTCGCCGCAAGGTACGCGCCCGAACCCATGGATAGCGCGCTCGCGACCATGCCGGCAAGCCCCGCGATCAGCACAAAATGACTGTTGCCCAGCGTCGCGCCGGAGACACCGGAGACGATCCCGAAGATCGACCCGAGCCCATCGTTAATCCCGTAGATCGCATCGCCCACCCAGCCCGCGGCGCGGCCTCCGGTGCGTGCGGCAAGCAGGTCGTCGTACGCCGCCTGCGCCTGTTCCGGAGCGAGCGCGGGCATCGGTTCACGCTCGCGGATCAGGCCGCCCAGCGTCAAGTAGTGTTCGCGCTCGTCCGCGATCACCTCATCCAGAATGGCAAGGCTTGCCGGGTCACCCAGCGCCTTCAGCTGCCTGCCGTACTTTGCAATATCGCTTGCCTCGTCGATCTCCAGCCGGCGCAACGCAAGCTCCGGGCCGCCAACACGGGTGTTCAACGAGCCCGCCTGCCCGTCCGGGTCGCCCGTGTACCGTGGCGGCTCCCCGCCCAGTTCGGCAATGCGCCCCGCCCAAAGATCGGCATGGTGCTTTTCCGCCGTCGCCAGCCCGCGCAGCACGTTGCGACGGTGCGGGTCAGCCTCGTCCCGGGCCAGCGCCGTGTACGTTGCATAGCCTTCGGCCTCGGCCTGCCAGTTGCTTGCGAGCGCAGCCAGCAGCCTGCTGTGTTCGGTGGGCACCACGAGGGAAATTATAGCGCCGCGGTCTCCGCCAGCAGACGCCCAAAGACCTCATTCGACGCCAAACGCCCTGCGGCGGTCAGCGCGATCCGGTCCCCCGCCGCCTCAACCAGCCCCGCTTCCACCATCTCCCCCAGCTCCAGCGTCTCCACCAGCGCACCAAACTCCCCCCGCAGCGCACGCAGTGAAATCCCCCGATTCATGCGTAGCCCAAGAAACAGCGCCTCTTCCCAGCCCGCCTCCCGCTCTATCCGCTCGGTCGTACGCACCCACCCGCGAGCTCCCATCCCCGCCCCCAGGTACCCGTCCATCTCCGCGGCATTGCCCCATCGGACGCCTCCCGCGCCACAACGGAGCATGGAATGCGCATCCAGCCCAAACCCCAGGTACGGCGCACGCTCCCAATACTTCACATTATGGCGGGACATCCGCCCGAAATTCGAAATCTCATACTGCGCCAGCCCCCCCTCCGCCAGCCATCCGCACGCCGCCCCGTACCAGTCCGCGACCGCATCGTCCGGAGGCAAAGCCGCCGCTCCATAGCGCCCGCCCCCGGCCAGCGCCTCCCGCCCCAGCCTCGACCCTTCATCCACCTCCAGCATGTACACACTCACATGCTCCACGCCGCTCGCCAGCGCCTCCGTCACCGATACCCCCCAGCTCTCGGCCGTCTGGTACGGCAAGCCGCAGATCAGGTCTACCCCAAGCCTCTCCACGCCCGCCCGCTGTAGCCGTGCGATCTCGTCCCGGCACTCGGCCGCGGTATGCAACCGGCCCACCGCCGCGCTTTCCCGGTCTACGAAGCTCTGCACCCCCAGGCTCACCCGGTTCAATCCCTCACCCAGCCACGCGTCCAGCGCCCCCGGATCGAACTGCCCCGGCGCACATTCCACCGTGATTTCCGCCCCGGGATCCACCTCGAACTGCGCCCGCAACGCCCCAAACACCTGCCGCACCAGTCCTTCCGGCAGCAGCGATGGCGTCCCCCCGCCGAAATACACCGTGTCCACTCGGCCCGGTACCGCAACCCCGAGCCTCGCCGCGTGCGCCCGCGCCGTATCGATTTCCCCGCACACCCGGTCCACGTACCCCTGCATCCGCCCCGGCTCCCAGACCCCGGAAGCAAAGTTGCAGAACGAGCACTTCGCCCGGCAAAACGGCACGGAAACGTAAATCCCAAGCGACTTCATTCCCCTATCTTCGCAGATGACAGACAAAAAGCGCCACGCCTCTTAGCGTCCTTGCGCGCCTTCCTGGTGCTCCCTGCGCGGCGGAATTAGTTGGTTTTCGCTGCTACCATCAACCCATGGTCATCCAGCAGGATTTCGTCGATCTCCCTACTCCCACCGGGCCCATGCGCACGCACATTCTCCGCCCCGTCGCCCCCGGCCGCTTACCCGGAGTCGTCTTCTTTTCCGAGATCTTCCAGGTCACCAGCCCTATCCGCCGCACTGCCGCCCAGCTCGCCGGCCAGGGTTACGTCGTCGCCGTACCCGAGGTTTACCACGAATCCGAACCCGCCGGCACCGTGCTCGCCTACGACCAGGCCGGCTCGGACCGGGGCAACTTCCTGAAGTTCGACAAGCCCGTCCAGACCTATGACGACGACGCCCGCGCCGTCCTAGACCACCTCGCCACGCGCTCGGACTGCACCGGAAAGCTGGGTGCCATGGGTATCTGCCTCGGCGGCCACCTCGCCTTCCGCGCCGCCATGAACCCGCAGGTCCTCGCCACCATCTGCTTTTACGCCACCGACATCCACTCCGGTACGCTCGGCCGCGGCAAGCACGACGACTCCCTCGCTCGCGCCGCCGACATCCACGGCGAGCTCTTCATGGCCTGGGGACGCCAGGACCCGCACGTCTCCACCGAAGGCCGCATGCATCTGCTCGCCCGCCTCAACGAGCTCAACACAACGCTGAACTGGCACGAGGTCAACGGAGCCCACGCCTTTCTCCGCGACGAAGGCCCACGCTATGACCCCGCGCTCGCTCATAACCTGCTGACCCTCGCTTACAGCTTCTTCGAACGAACCCTCAAGATCAGCTGACTACACGAAATAGCACAGGTTTGTTCGTCATCCGGCAAGGATCTGCGTTGCACATCCGCCCGCACTCACATCCGCCCCAACCCAAATCCGTGCTCCATTCATCGCAGCCCTATCGCGATGAATGGGTCCACCAACCCACATTCGCCCCAACCAAGTCCGTGCCCCATTCATCGCAGCACTATCGCGATGAGTGGGCCCACGAGCGATGCTACCGCCAGCTCACCGCCAGGTGCCACCGGAGTCCCCGCGTCTCCGTTTTCCGCAGCACCCGCGCGTACTCCTGAAGCTCTTCCAGCACCAGCGGCCCCTCGCTCCCCAGCTTCTGCGGTTCCTGCTCGAGCGCCTCCAGCAGCGCATCGATCGTATCCAGCCCTTCGGTCCCGAAGTACCACTGCGGCGGTGGAAGCTTCTTTACCAGCTCCGCATTGCCCGCACCCTCCTCGATCAGAAGCGACATTGAGTTCTCATCTGCGGAAAAGAAGTCGATCAGCGGACGAACCCCAAGCGAGATTGCCATCCGCTCCAAAGCATCCTCATGCCGGGCCAGCAACCGGCCGTTCACAAATGTGTCGAACCCGGGGTCGTCGCCTTCGACCACGATATACATCGAAGCAGCCATACGGAGAAGCATACCCGCGGCCCCGCTCCGCGCAAAGCTCGTTCGACGCACCGCATCCGCCTGGTCAATCCGTCTCCGCCCCGCCTTCCCGCAGCAGCCACCCCGCCCCGCCCGCCATCAGCGCCGCCCCTGCCGCCATGGTCCACGTCCCCCGCGGTTGGGCCGCAGCAAAGCTTTCCGCAATCGCCACGAGCAGCACCACCAGCACCCTCGCGGAAAACCGCACCGGCGTCAACTCCCGCACGCACCACACGCTGGACAGAAGCACCGGCCCGTCCAGCAGAAGCGCCTTCGCCGCCTCGAGTCCCCAGTCCCGCGCACCCAATCCGTCCATAGACCCCCAGCCGCGCCCGGCCGCCGCCACCAGCGCGCCCGCGGCGGCAATCGCCACCGAAGCCCGAAGCACGCCCATTCCGCCAATCTCCGCATGCAGCCGGACCGCCGCGCAGCCGGCCAGCACCACGGCGAGCACCAGCCCGGCAAGCCAGAAATCCCCCACAACCGAGGCCGGCAGCGTGAACGGAACCAGCAGCGCCGCCCCGGCGAGACCCGCCAGCGCCGGCCCAAGCAGCCGACCTGTATCCTCGCCCGCCCCAAATCCCGCCGACTGCGAGGCCACAAACACCACGGCCACCGGAAGCAGAAGGAACACCAGTTCCTCGGTGAGCCCCGCCACGCGCCCGGAAGCCCCGGCCACTACCGCGCCCGGAACCGCAAACGTCAGCGCCCCCAAACCCGCCACCCGCGGCAAACGCAAGCCCCGCTCCTCGCGCACCATGCGATGAACGTGCCCTTGCCGCACAAGCACCGTCACCCCAAGCACCGCAGCCAGCAGAAACCCGTGCAACGCCGCCCGAGGCCCCGGCGCCAGCATCGACGGAGCCGCAGCCTCCACCAGCCAGCGCGATCCGGCCAGCAGGCAAAGCACCCCAAACCCGATCCAGACCCGACGCCGCATGCTCCCTCCGAACGCAAGACTCGCAGACTCAGAACTTCAGGTGAACAGAGATCGCCAGCCAGCAGACTTGCCAACGCAAACGGAAAGGGCCACGCAAAAGCGTGACCCAATCCAAACAACTCAGCAGGAACTACGCCTGCGGACGTCCAGAGCCTCCGCCCGAGTTCCCCCCGGCAGTGCCTCCGCCCGCGCCCGGACGACGCCCGCCGCGACGACGACGCCCGCCCGGACGACGATCGCCTCCACGTCCATCTCCCCGTGCCCCGACCAGGGGAGCACTGTTCCGCGGCGCAACCCCGGGCTGCCCCACGCCAACAGGCTGCGCGTCGTCCGCCCGGTTGAAGTTCGGCTCATCCTCACCCTCTACATCCTCGTCATCCAGATCCTCATCGTCATCGTCATCGTCCTCCGTCTCCGCTGCGGCCATAGCCGGAACCGAAGTCTCCGCAGCTGCGGGAGCTACAGACCCGCGCCGTCCACCGTCCCGTCCGCCTTCACGCGCAGGCTCGGGAGCCGCGGGCAGCCCAAGCTTTTCACGCTGTTCCCGCAGCACAGCCTTGCGCGAAAGCTTAACGCGATTGCCTTCAATCGCCAGCACCCGCACCAGGATCATGTCGCCCTCACGAAGCTCGTCCTTGACTTCCTTCACGCGATGCTCGGCAATCTCCGACACATGCAGCAGCCCATCTGTTCCCGGAAAAATCTCGACAAACGCACCGAACTCCGCAAGCCGAACCACCTTGCCCAGGTACGTCTTGCCGACTTCGGGAGCGGCGGTCAGATCCGTAATCATCTGGATCGCCCGGCTCAACCCGTCCGCATCGCTCGAAGCCACGTTGACCCGGCCCGTGTCGTCAACATCGATCTTCACACCGGTCGCATCAATGATCCCGCGAATCACCTTGCCGCCCGGCCCGATCAGGTCGCGGATCTTGTCGGTCGGAATCTGCATCGTGTGAATCCGAGGAGCAAACGCAGACTTCTCCTGGCTCGCGCCGGCAATCGTCTCGTCCATCGTATCCAGCAGCTGCATGCGCCCGCGCTTGGCCTGCTCAAGCGCCTCGCGCATAATCTGCGCCGTGATGCCCATGATCTTGATGTCCATCTGCAGCGCAGTAATACCTTTGCGCGTGCCGGCCACCTTGAAGTCCATGTCTCCGTAGTGATCTTCCGCACCCGCGATATCGGTCAGAACAGCGTACTTCTCACCTTCCTTCACCAGGCCCATCGCCACGCCGGCCACAGCGCCCTTGAGCGGAATACCCGCCGCCATCAGCGCCAGCGAAGCCCCGCATACGGATGCCATCGACGACGATCCGTTCGACTCCAGAATGTCCGAGACCACGCGCAGCGTATACGGCGACTCGTCCTCGCCCGGCAGCACGCCTTCAATCGCCCGCGACGCCAGCGCGCCATGCCCGATCTCACGCCGGCCAACACCCGTCATGCGCCCTACCTCGCCGACCGAAAACGGCGGAAAGTTGTAGTGCATCATGAATTTGCGCTTTTGTTCGCCTTCGTAGCTCTCCATCCGCTGCGCATCGTCGGTGGTGCCCAGCGTAGCCGAAACCAAAGCCTGGGTCTCACCGCGGGTAAACAGCGCCGAGCCATGCACTCGCGGCAACACGCCGATCTCACACGTCACCCGGCGAATCTGGTCGAAGGCACGATGATCCGGGCGAATCCGGTCGTTCAGCACCTGGTCGCGGAAGATGTTTTCCCGCAGCAACTCATAATATTTGCTCAACTTCTTGCCGGCATGTGGATCGCCCTCTGGCAAGTCTTTCTTGAGCTCGTCCTTGATCGTCTTGACCAGCGCATAGCTCTCGAACTTCGGATGCTTTTGCGTATCCAGTGCATCCACCAGCCGGTCGCCGATCCTGGCCTTCAGCTCTGCCAGGTAAGCCTCGTCGACCTCGACCGGCTTCACCTCGCGCTTGGTCTTGCCCGCAACCTTCACCAGCTCTTCGATTGCCGCGCAGATCTTCTTAATTTCCGTATGCGCAAACTCGATCGCCGCCACGACATTCTCTTCCGAAGTCTCCTTGGACCCCGACTCCACCATCACAATGCCGTCCGCTGTGCCGACAACCATGATGTTCAGCTCGCTCGCCACCCGCTCGCTGTAGATCGGGTTCACAATCATGCCGCCGTCTATCAGGCCGACCCGCACCGCGCCCACAGGTCCATGAAATGGAATGTCCGAAAGCGCCAGCGCGCAGCTCGCGCCGTTGATGCCGAGCACATCCGGATCGTTTTCCTTGTCCGCCGAATACACAAACGCAACCACCTGCGTCTCGTTCCGAAATGCTTCTGGGAAGAGCGGACGGATTGGTCGGTCGATCTGCCGGCTGGTCAGAATTTCCTTCTCGCTGGGACGTCCTTCGCGCTTGATAAACCCGCCCGGAATCCGTCCGCCGGCATACGTGAACTCACGATACTCAACCGTAAGCGGAAAAAAGTCGATGCCCTCTTTCGGATCTGGCGATGCAACCGCCGTGCAAAGTACCGCATTGTCGCCGCTGGTCGTGAACGCCGCGCCGGAGGCCTGCTTGGCAATCCGTCCGGTCTCGAATTTGATCTGCTTGCCGCCGGCAAGCTCTACAGTCACTTCATGCTTCATAGGGTGCGCCCTCTTCTCTCAGGTGCTTCTTCTCGTCCATAGAATCTTGTTCAAGCAGCGCCCAACGCGCACTGCGGCCGGCGGAGCTTCCTCACAATCGCGCAGGGTTTTGATTTCCGGGGCAGAAGCAGCCGGCGATGCGCAAAATGACCCGCTCATCGGCGCGGACCCCGGCCCCGAAACCCTGTCAGGGTCCGGGGCGTGTCTGCAGCGATGATGCGGGCCGTGCTCGGTGCCATCAACCGTTTCCTGTTGGCTCGCCCGGTGGGGACAAGCCGCTCCCGGATCTACTTGCGGATGCCCAGCTTGCTGATCACTTCACGGTACCGGTCCGCGTCCACCTTCTTCAGGTAGTCCAGCAGGCGGCGGCGCTTGCTCACCAGCATCAACAGCCCGCGGCGCGAACCATGATCCTTCTTGTGCGTCTTAAAGTGCTCGGTCAGCTCGGTGATCCGCTCACTCAGGATCGCAATCTGCACCTCGGGACTCCCCGTATCGGAATCGTGGGTGCGAAACCTCTCAATCAAATCTGTTTTCTTCACGGATGCCAACACAGCGTATGCTTACTCCCTTAAATCGATCGATCCACTGAAAAGTGTCTTTGTCAGCATAGCATCCTTTTCCACCGGGAGGGTCATCCCATATGCCCGGCCAGAAACCCCATCGTCCGCGCCCACGCCTGCTTCGCCGCATCCGGGTTATAGCTCCCGCGCATATCGCAGTTGAACCCGTGCTGCGCCCCCGGGTACACCTCAATCTCTACCTCAGGATGCGCGTTCCGCACTGCGTCGATCTGCTCGACCCCGATATGCGAGTCGTCACCACCAAACTGCAAAAGCACCGGGCAGCTCGGCTCCTCGCTCGCCACCGTACCCACTCCGCCAGGGTAGTACCCAACGCAGCAAGCAGGCTGCATCCCGACCGACGATCCACGCGTAGCCGAAAGCCAACTCATAAAGCCGCCGTAGCAGAACCCCACCACCGCCGTCGATCCGGACCCAGCTACAGACTGAAAACCGGCCGCCACGTCGAGCAGCGCCGTCTTCGGATCCAGCTTGCCGTAAAGGCCAAACGCCTTCTGCAGATCCTCGCCTTCATACGTAAGGCTCACGCCAGGCTCATACCGGTCGAAAAGCGCAGGTGCCACCGCCACGTAACCCGCCGCGGCAAAACGGTCCACGATGCTGCGAATATGCTCATTGACTCCGAAGATTTCCTGCACCACGACCACGCAGCCCTTTTCCTCGCCCTCGGCCTTCGCCGTGTACGCGCTCAGCATCTGCCCGTCGGCCGCCTTCAGCTCCTTCCACTCACCCATCTGTTTCCTCCGTTTCCTTACGCATCATACCCCGCCACCTGCCGCCCGGGCGGGAGCCTCTTCGAACGCCGTACGCACGGAGAAAAACGCCTCGACCGGCTGCCCTTCCGCGTTGAACGGCAGGCACCGCTCCGGAAGATGATCGCGCCGCGCATCTTCCCCGTTTAGCCACGTCCGCCTGTCCGTAATCCCCCACGTCAGCACCGCCGAAACCGAACCCGGCCCCAGAACGGTTTGCAGGTACTGCCCGTACCGCTCCGCCACCGCGCGGTCGCGTATACCCGTATCTGCTGGCAGGTCGCGGTCGTTCACATCCATCTCCGTCACAAAGATCTCCAGCCCAAGCTCCCGGACCTCCGTCATAAAGCGCAGCAGTCCCGGCCCATACCGGTGGTCCGCGCCCGCACTCACATGCGACTGAATCCCGACCGCATCCAGCGGCACATTTCTGCGTCGCAATCGGCGCAACAGCTGCAGAATCGCCTGCCGCTTCGCCTCCGACGCCTCATTCTCCGCCTCAATACCGTAGTCGTTATAGGTCAGCAAAGCCTGCGGGTCCGCCGCCCGCGCCCTTTGGAAGGCCACTTCGAGATAATCCGGCCCGATCAGCTCCAGCCACGGCGATTTTCGCAGCCCATCCGGACGGCCGTCCGTCACCTGCACCGCCTCGTTCACCACGTCCCAGCTATGAATGCGCCCTGCATACCGCCCGGCCACCCGGTCGATGTGCTCCTCCAACAACTCCCGCGCGTTGGCCGCAGTCGCTTCCCCCGCAAACCACGCCGGAAGCTGCCGGTGCCAGCAAAGAGTATGCCCACGCACCTTCATCCGGTTCGCCTCGGCAAACGCCACCAGCGCGTCGGCCTCGGCGAAGTTGTACGTTCCGCGCGAAGGCCGCAGCGGAGCCCACTTCATCGAGTTTTCCGCCACCACAATCCCGGCCTGCGCACGTACCAGATCCGCATACCCCAGGTCCGCCTGCAAAGCGGGCACGTTCACCGCGCATCCGTACAGCAATCCCTTCTCCGCAGCATGCACTCGCAGGGAGCCCTCGCCCTCAACCCCGATCTCCGGTGCCGCCGGTGCCGCCCCCAACAAATTGCGCCGCGGCCCGCACCCCGCCAGGAACCCACTGGCTGAAACGGCCACAAGCCCAGCAATCACCTGCCGCCGCGATATCCGCTCAGTCAATCCGCCGCCCCTGTGCAAGCACTCGCATTGTAGCCAGCCAGCCGGCAAACCGCGCAAACTGCCGCCGCTCCCTCCACACCAGTTGCAGGCAATCCCACAGCCCAACCGTCTCGGCTTTCTGGCCCGAATAGGTCTCCACTCGCCACCGCACGTATTCGCTCCGCCACGGCCGCAGACGCGACCCTTTCACCGCCGTCCACACAAACCGCACCGAGCTGAACGCACCACGAAGCACGCCCTCAGTATAGAGTCCTCGCCGGCCGCAAAGCTTAGGCTCTACTTCAGGTAGTCGAACAGGTCCGTCTTGCCCAGTCCCGCGACCACGCTCAGCAAAGCCTGATGCTGCACCTCACTCGTCTGCAGGTCGGTCGCCACCTCTGCCGTATCCGCGCTCAAAAGGCTGCTCTGCTGCGCCTTCAACAGCGATTCCTGCGTCGACGCATAGCCGCTCGCCGAAGTCAGCGCGCTCAACGAACTATCAAGCGCAGCCCGGCCGTTCGACACCTGCGCCAGCCCGGCACTCAGCGCCGTCGTCGCCGAGCTGATACCGCTCGTGTTCCCCGCATTAAGCCCACTTACCAATTGGTTCAGACTTCCCAGCAGGTCACCCTCACCGTTCTGAAAGAGAGAAGCCCCGGAACTACTGAAAGAAATAGTCTGCCCTTCCGAGGTAACCAGCTTCTGCGCAACGTTGTCTCCGTTGTAAGTCGTGGTCGCCGGATCGGTAGTTTGGTCGAGCGAAAATGGAGCAGCCTGCCCCTGACTTCCGCCAAAGAGGTAAGTCCCCCCATAACTCGTATTCGCCAGCGCAACCACACCATCCCGAATCTCGGAGATTTGCTTTGCTACCGCACCCAGGTTGGCCGCGTTCAGCGTGCCATTCCCGGCCTCGGTCGCAAGGCTGATTGCCTTGGTCACCTGCGTCACCACTTCGCCCAGCGTGGAATCGGAGGCCTGCAGCCTGCCCTGCTCCGCCGTCGCGGTCTGCACAAACGTATCCGCCCGGCTGATCGAACTCGAAAGCAGCACATTCGACGAAGCCGCTACCGGATCGTCGGAAAGCCGACCGACACGCAGACCGCTCGATAACTCCGAAGTAAGTCGCTGCTCCGTCAAGCTCGATGAGCTTACAGCCGACGAAAGGTTAGAAAGATAATTCGGGTCGACACGCATAGAACACTCCACCAGCGATCAAGGACTAACTACCAACTTCTCTTATGAAACCGCCGTACTCTCCCCAAGGTTCAGCGCGGAAGTCGTAATCGCATCCGCAATCGAAAACAACTTGGCCGCCGCGTCGTAACTCCTTTGGTAAGTCGAAAGGTTCGCCGCCTCTTCATCGAGCGAAACCGCGGAGTTCGAATCACGCTCCGTCGTCAGCGCCGTCACCGTCGCGGCCTGCGCCGTGCTATCCGCACTCACCGCCGCGGACTGCGTCCCGACCCTGCTCAACAGCGAAGCAAGCTGCCCGCTTACCGTCTCCCCGCTTCCATCGGTTGCCTCCGCCAACGCCGCCAGCGACAGCGCATTGGTAGTTCCGGTCGAGCCCTCCCCGACCGCTGCCGCCGCCACCACGTCGCCCGAGGTTGCGCTCACACGAATCGCTGCCGCCGCCCCGGTCGCCGTGCCCGTTCCCGCAAAGATCGCTCCTCCGGCCGCACCGCTCGCTGTAACTCCGGCTGCATTCTGCGCATTCACCGTGCTGGCCACCCGGTACGCCAGCGCATCGAGTTCCCCGCTCACCGCCGACAGGTCGACATTCTGCGCCAGCAGCTGTCCTCCCAGGCTCCCGCCCGACAGCTGCCCGCTTACATCCTTGCCGGAGCTGTCGCGTACCTCCGTCGCAGACCCGGTCGACACCGCGGAAAGCTGCCCCGCCGTCGTGCCCGAAACCAGCGTCACGCCGGACGCCGTCGTGAGGTCGATCCCGTTGTTTTCCGTCGAGATCTGGTCCAATCCAACCAGCTGAGAAAGCTGCCCGATCAGCTGCTGCCTCTGGTCCTCAAGCGCTCCCGCGTCCGAATCCGGCGCAAGATCCGCAATCTGCCCGTTCAGTGCGGCCAGCGATTTCGTCAACCCGTTCACCGAAGCCACCGAGCTCGCCAGCCCCGCGCTCACACTTCTGCCCACCTCCGCCAACTGGCTCGCCCCGGCGTTGAACGCACCCGCGAGCTCGTTCGCCGCGCTCAAGACCGCCTGCCTGATCGCCGCATCCGCCGGCGCCCCGGAAAGCGAAGTAAACGAGCTGAACAGTCCATCGAGCGCCGTTCCAAGCGCCGTAGACCCAGCCGTAGACGACGAGCCCGTGAGGCTGAAAACCTCTTCCACCTGCGTCAGCGCAGCACTCCGCGCCGCGGACGAGCTCTGCACCTGCGTAGCCTGCTGTAGCCTCTGCTCCAGCACCCGGTCGCGCACCGAGCTCACCGTAACCCTGGGCGCCTGTGACCCGCCCAGCGAGACCGTGTCGCCGGCCTGGAACTGCACGCTCTGCCGCGTGTACCCGGCCGTATTTGCGTTTGCCACGTTGTTGCTGGTCGCCGCCAGTGCCTGTTCGTCGGCCAGCAGTGCTCCGCGGGAAAGATCGTACAGCGAACCAATCGTGCCCATCTGCGTTTCCCCTTATTCCAGCAGCGAATCGACGATCTTGCTCGCCACATCCGCCGCCGATACGTGATACGTCCCGTTCGCAATGAGCTGCTGCAGCGACTGCACCTTGTCCAGCCGCACATCGGACCCGGCCTGCGCGGCCAGCCCGCCCGCCACCGAAAGACTCGCCTGATCCAGCTTCACCGGCGTCGCCACCGGCTTGGGCGCGACGGCCGAAGCCTGCTTGTCACCAATCGTTGCCAAACCCGCCACTGTTGTGAGAGAGCCCACACCATTCGTATGCGTCATTGCCGTATAACCTCCGTCTAAAGGCTATATCGGCCCGCACCAGTCACACTTTAGTAGCACGTTCAGTACCAAAGTGCGCGTCCCGTTCCGCCCGAACCTGGTGAAGAATCTCACGCGCGATCCCCAGTCCGCCTCCGGCGGAGATCGCCTTCGCCATGGCTTCAGTGCCCATGCCGCGAATCGTTCCGGCCGCACCGCCGTCGCCTTCCTCCTCTGAGCTTTCGTCCCCGAACTTCAGCGGCTTCAGCATCTCGCCCAGCAGCATCGCCTCAAACTCATGCGCGCCCGCCGCCAGCTTTCTGTCCTGGATGGCATCTCCATCCATCACACTCCCGCTTGGAACCGATCCGATCGTCATAGCACCTCAATCTCCGCTTCGAGCGCCCCGGCGCTCTTCATCGCCTGCAGAATGCTGATCACATCGCGTGCCGTCGCGCCCGTCGTCTGCAGGCTCCGCACCAGGTCGTCCACCGTCGCACCCTGCTTCAGCTCGATCCTGCTCACCGGCTTGTCGCGCGCCTCCACCCGCGTCTCTGGCGTTACCTGCGTCGAGCCCCCGCTGAACGACCCCGGCTGCGACACCGCGAACTCCGTCACCACGTTCACCGCCAGCCCGCCATGCAGAATGCTCACCGGCTGCAGCACCACGCGCCCGCCGATCACCACCGTGCCCGTTCGCTCGTTCACCACCACCTTGGCCTTTGGGTACAGCGACACCTCCACCTGCTCCACCCGCGCCAGCAGCATCGGCACATCCTCGCCTTGCGTCAGCCGAAGCTCCACCCGGCGGCTGTCTTCCGCATGCGCCAGCGGCCTTCCCAGCACCGTGTTGATCGCGTCCGCCATCCCTTCGGCCGTCTTGAAATCCGCATCGTTCAGCAGAAGGGAAAAGCTGTCCCGTCCGGCAAGCTCCATCGGCACGCCGCGCTCCGTAATCGCGCCAAACGGAATCCGCCCCGTCGTCGGATGGTTCATCTGCTTGGTGTTCCCGTTCGCATTCACCGAGTAGCCCCCAAGCACCAGGGGCCCTTGCGCCTGCGCATAGATCTTCCCATCGGTCCCATACAGCGGCATCATGAGCAGGATCCCGCCTTCCAGGCTCCGCGCATCGCCCGCGCTCGAGACCGTCACATCCAGCTTGGTCCCAGGCCGCGCAAACGGAGGTAGCGTCGCCGAAACGAAGACCGCCGCCAGGTTCTGCACCCGGATCGCCCCGGCCGGCACGCTCACGCCCATCCGCAGAAGCATCGCCGCCAGCGTCTGCGTGGGAAAAGTCGTCTGCTGCGAGTCCCCCGTACCCTGCAACCCAACTACCAGCCCATACCCCACCAGCTGGTTATCCCGAATCCCCTCGATCGAAGAAACATCCTTCACGCGGGCCTTGCGCGTCTCGCCGCCAACCTCTGCCAGCGCGGATCCGCAGCAGGCCGCAAACACCAGCCCCCAACCCATCCTCCTTCCCCAGGCAACCACCATAACTCCCCCAATCCAACCAACTACCAACTAGAACACCAGCACCTGCTGCAGCCATCGCACCAGCGGATTCTGCCGATGCGTATAGTCGTTGATAATTCCCTTGCCCTTCACCTCCAGCTCCAGGCTGGAAATCGCCGTCGAAAGCACCTGGTTCTGCTGCGAAATATCTTCCGGCCGCACCAGTCCGCGCAGCACGATCGTCTGCGTCTGCTGCGAAAACTCCACCTGCCGCGCCGCCTCGATCACCAGCATCCCGTTCGGCAGCACCTCGATCACCTGGCCTCCCAGCACCGTCGCCAGGCTGGAGTTCGTCTGGCTCTGCCCCTGCGCGTTCAGCGCCGAGCTGGAATTTTGGTTCACCAGGTTTTGCAGCGAGTTACTCGCGGAAAGCTTGCTGAACAGCGAACTCACCGCCGAGCTTGCATTCGACGCCCGCGAGTTCTTCACCGTCCCATCGGTCGAGGCCGCCAGGCTCTCCTGCACCACCACGCTGATCAGGTCGTGCGGACGCATCGCTCGTACATCCGTGCTCAGCCGCGCCAGCCGTCCGTCCTCGCTCCAGATCGAACCCATCGTCGGCGCCGCGGCCGCGCTTGCCGCATGCACCCGCACCAGGTACGCGCTCAGGCTGCTGTCGGCGACGTTCGGCTTCGGGGTTCCGCGTCCGTTGCCCAGCTGCGCTGTCGTGACCCCGCCCATGACCGGCCCGGAGCTCACCGCCACCTGCGCCTCCAGCGTCACCGCGAGCAACAGCAGAAGCGTTCCCGCCGTAATCGCCGCAAACCGCCCCACATGGCTCTTCATCGCCCGCTCTCCATCTCCACCAGCCCCGCCCCGCGCACGACGCCCTCCACAAACTCTTCGCCTTCCCCCGCCTCGCGCACCACCCGCAGACGCACCCGCTCCCCCATCCCGGCGCTCCTTTGCGCCACCGCCGCCATCTCCAACCGCACGTTCTGTTCCACGCGCACCACCTGCACGGTCGCCCCCGCGATCAGCACCGGGGTCTCGGTCCGCACCGTCGCCGCCACATTCCCCGCCCGCAGACGCCCACGAGCTGCGGCCTCATCCCCCGCCTGCCGCAGCATCTCCATCACCACCGCCGGCCGCTCCGGATGCTCGCAGCTCCGCACCACCGCCCAGCTGCGTCCAAGCAGCGCATCCCGCCGCACGCTCTCCACCCGAAACCTACCCAGACCCTGCCCGGAATCCTGTGCCCCGTTTAGGGCGTAATGTGCGATGAGCGGGTCCATCGCCGAAGCCCCCGAAGTCTCAGCCATCAGCGCAGCCTCGGCCGGCGACCGAAAGCATGCATGCACCGGCTCAGACCCCCACGCCGACGCCGCAATCAGCACCATTCCAACCCAGCAAATCCGCATCACCGCACCAGCCCGTTGATCTGCGAGTACATATCGTCCGCCGTCTTGATCACCTTGGAATTGCTCTCATACGCCCTCTGCGCCAGGATCATCTGCACAAACTCCGCCACCACATCCACATTCGAGTTCTCCAGATACCCCTGCTCCAGCGTTCCCACCCCGGTCGAACCGCCCGGCGTATCCGTCACCGCGTTTCCGCTCGAGGTCGTCTGCCGGAATAGGCTCCCGCCGATCGAATCCAGCCCCCCCGGGTTGGCGAAGTTCGCCAGCTGAATGGTCCCCAGCTGTGCCGGCGTCGTCTGCCCCGGAATCGTCGCGCTCACCACGCCATAGGTCGACATCGAAAGGTTCGTCGCATTCGCCGGCACCGTAATCGCCGGCAGCAGCTGGTTCCCTTCACTCGATACGATCAGCCCCTGCGCGTTCATATGAAAGCTTCCGTTCCGCGTATACGCCAGCGTCCCGTCCGGCTGCTGCACTTGGAAAAACCCGCCGCCCTGGATCGCGATATCCAGCTGGTTGCCCGTCTGGTTGAAGTCTCCCTGCGTCTGGATCACCTCGGTCGCAGCCGCCTTCACCCCCAGCCCGATCTGCAATCCTGCCGAAACCGTGCTCGTCGTCGCCGGCGAACCCGGCGTAATCAGGTTCTGGTAGATCATGTCCTCAAACTGCAGCCGCCTCTGCCGGAACCCCGCCGTAGCCGAGTTCGCCAGGTTGTTTGCAACCGTATCCAGATTCTTCTGCTGTGCCGACATCCCGCTCGCAGCCGTATAAAGTGCCCGTATCATTCCCAACCCCCTTGAAGTTGAAACCAAACCCGTGTCCCATTCATTGCGGCGATATCGCACTGAGTGAGTTCACCACCAGACTTCAAACCCGGCCCAGTTCCTCAGCCACCTTGTCGAACCCCGTATCGAACTGCCCAAGCGCCTTCTGCATCATCTCCGCCTGCCGCTGGATCAGCACAAGTTGCATCGTCCCCGTCACCGCGTCCTGGTTGGCTCCCTCGAGCGCTCCCTGCGTCACTGTCGCCGTTCCGGCAATCGCCACCTGCCCGCCCGCCGCAAACCGGTTCGTCCCCTGCATCACCAGCCCGGCCGGATTCGCAAAATCGAACACCCCCACCTGCCCGGCCACCGCCCCGTTCACCGCCACCGTCCCGTCGTCCGAGACGCTCACCGTCCCGCTCGGCACCACGATCTTGGCCCCCTGCGCATCGAGCACGGCCTCGCCACGCAGCGTCTGCAGCGTTCCATCCGTGCCCCGCACAAACGCCCCATCCCGCGTGTACTGCGTACCGGCGGCTGTTTTCACCGCAAAAAATCCCGCCCCGCTCAGCGCCAGGTCCAGCGGATTGCCCGTCGTCTGCAGCACCCCCTGCGAAAGGTCGGCCAGGCTTCCGCCCAGCACCCCAAACCCGTTCACCCCGCCGCCCACCTGCGACTCCGACCCCACCAGGTCCGTCATTACCCCGCGAAAATAGTCCCGCTGCGCCCGAAACCCGGATGTCGAAGCGTTCGCCAGGTTGTTTGAAGCCGTATCGAGAGCCTGCGTCCGTGAAAGCAGGCCCGTGTACGCCGCATAAAGTCCACTATCCATGCCGGAAGCTGAAGCATCTCGCACGCCAAACCGCGAACCCCGCAGATAAGAAGCCTCCAACCAAGCCGCTCGAAGTCAAGACCTCAGAAGACCGAACTGACACCGAACCTTCACAGGACTTCCCGGGAGCTCTTGCAATCCGCCCAGCCCGAAGCGAAACTGTTGACGAGGAACCCGCATGGCAACTTCCGCGCAACCCGCCTCGCAGCTGATCGACGAACGCATCCACCAGCTCGCGGACTGGCGCGGCGAAACCCTCGCCCGCGTCCGCGCCCTCATCCACGCCGCCGACCCCGAGGTCGTCGAAACCTGGAAATGGCGCGGCGTGCCCGTCTGGGAGCACGCAGGCATTCTCTGCACCGGGGAAACCTACAAGTCGGTCGTCAAGCTCACCTTCAGCAAGGGAGCCGCGCTCCCCGACCCCGCCCACCTCTTCAACTCAAGCCTCGATGGAAACGTCCGCCGAGCCATCGACCTCCACCAGGGCGAATCCCTGAACGAACCAGCCTTCCAGGCACTCATCCAGGCAGCCATCGCCCATAACCGCAAAGCAAAATCCAAATCCTGAACTCGGCAAAAAGCCGCAACGACGCGCAACGCCACATCCGTCAACATAATGCGACATACCGGGACCGACCTTTATGGAACCATCACTGGGTCTGCCCGTATAGATAGAAATGGCTTCTCCTGATCAATCAGAACTGGCTGTGACCGTCGCTCAACTGCTGCGAAAACAGCGTCTACTTGAAGCGCTGCTTGGTGCAATGGCGGTTCTCGTTATTGTGATGGGATCTGTGGGTTGGCGGGCTCTCTACAAGGCCGCTCATCCGCAGAAGCTTACCCTCCAGCGTCTCAATATCGTGGATGGAAAGGGAGCGACACGTATAGTTCTAGCGGCACCTGCGCCTCCTCCCACTCGGTTCGGTAAGACTGGAAAACGAGATGGCGAAGTATCTGGCGTCTTGCTTTTCGATTCGACTGGCACTGAAAGAGGCGGCTACGTCACAAGCGACGGGGATGACGGAAATGCGTTATTAACGCTGGACGCACAAGGTAAGCAAACAGTCTTGTTGTTGGCGGAACCGCAAGGCAGCACACTATTTCGCCTTTGGGACCGGCAAAACGGTTCTGTGACGATGGGTTCAGGCGAGACCGGACCATTTCTCAACGTGCGACGTGGCGAAACCTTGGCGTTAAGTGCTCCTGCTAACAACCCTCAAAGCAAAAGTTCAAAACCGCTATTACGGTAAATATTCACCTGCATGCTTCTTCAATAGGTCCTGAGAAACGCGGTTCACGCCAGCAACGGTCTGCCCGCCGGTGGAAAGCTGTTAAGTCATACATCGCGGAACCCCTTTGGAGTGAAGCAGTTCTCTTGGCAGATTCGACCAGCCCAACCCCTATACTGGAAGCGGAGGAAACCAAAAAGCTACCCGGCATGCGGATTAACTCTCTCATTGTCAACATTTTGCGGTAAGTGTTAGGCAATCAATGTTTGAGCTGGAACGACTTTTGCAAGTGCACAAGAAGACAGAACTTGTGGCTGAGCTCCTCCCCCGCCCGGGGAAGATCTACAGCCCCGGCTCTAGACTTCATCGTCGTAGTACTTGCGGTACAGGATGTCACACTCCTGCGGACCTTGATGTTCTTGAACATCTCCAGGTAGCCCTCTAGTGCTCGTCGCCGTAGTTACTAAGCGCGCGCACTCACAGGAGTAGCCGCCTTGATCATCTCTTCGCTTCGCGTCGTGCTGTCGGTCACGATTGCGTGACACCGCACACAGGCGTGGCCGCCCTGCTGGCGAAACCATAAACAGTTCCGCCGAATGGCGCACACTGGAAGCCGTTCTTCTGATGGCACGATCATCACCAGCTTATCGATCAGAGTGCATCGGCTTTCGGCGAAATGTCCGCAGGACGCACCCTGGCACGGCGAAGAAAACCGCAAGACCTGCGTTGGCAGCAAGGGCAGTGTCGCGGCAAGGATGTCCGGTGAGGCAGCCAGCGGCTCCTCCAGCGACAGCATCCTGCCGGAGGCGGCGTCCAGCACGGCATGGATCTTCGCCTCCGGCATATCCGGCTGGCTGCTTGGGCAATGCAGCATAGGAGCCTCCCGGGTCAGTCGAGTTTCGTCATCGTTTCGGGCGTGCGAAGCCCATCAAGACTGGTCACTCGTATGCCTCTCCGTATCATCACCGAGGCGCTCTCAGCTACCGGTCTGCCATGTCCTCCGCCGCCGTGGCCCGGCTCCGGAATCATGCCCAGGGTGAAGGGTGTCGACCCGAGAGCGGCAAGGCTCTCATCGGTTACATACTTGTCGTCTACAGCTTTTCTGACCGCCGCGGCGATCAGGTCGGGAAGTTCACTGGCTTTTACGCTCATATTGCTCCTTTGTGTCACAGAGTTTGGATTTCATCGAGGCTTGTGCCCATCCTTCTAGACACAAGCGACTTCTTTGCCGAGCGCAATGCCGGTCAGCAACGGATACTCGGACCAGCGCTCCCTGCCGATCGCGGCAAGGACACGGCGCGCGACATGGTGGATAAAGCTCTTCAACTCGGCACAGTGGATGTCCGGATTCCCGAACGAAACGCCATCGAACCGATGCGGAGCATACCCTCCGCGGCAGACGGAAAACAGCTCGCACGACTGACAGACCGGTGCCGCTTCGAGCCAGGGAAAGAACCGCTCGTCGCGTAAAGACCGGATCTCGTCACGGTAGATATTGGCCGGTGGCTCCCCCGCGCTTGAGTTGCAGATGCGCAGTACGTCGTGAGGGATCAGGTCGCCGTTGGTTTCGATGACGGCAATCTCGCCCAGAATGCCGCCGAAGTAATCGAGCAATTGTTTCTGGCCCAGAAGCTCCAGGATCAGAGAGCTGAAAAGTCGCACGTGGATCGCCGGGTTGTCGTCGGCGTACCACGCCTCGAAGGCCTCGATGAGGAAGTGATCGACGGTGCGCGACGAAGCAGCGGACAGATGAAACGGCCTGGCCACATGGTTGCCGTCGGGCAGCAGGAAATTGAAGGCCGGCAGCCCCAGATCGGCGAAGAAGCGGTACTGCTCGGTTCCGGACGAGGCGGGGTTGATGACCGAAAGAGCTCCCTGGAACAGGGCCACAGCCTCATGCGAACGGATCAGGCCGATCGCGTCCAGCACCTTCTGGCCCGTGCCGGCTCCGGACCGCGTGATCCTGAAGAGGTCATGCACCGGCGGCGGGCCGTCCAGGCTTACGCCGAACAGTACGCGATACCTGGACGCAAAAGGTCCAGCCACTCGCGGTCGAGCAGAAGGGCGTTGGTCTGCATCGCCACGGTAAGATTGAATGCCCCAAGTTCGCGGCGCACCTTCTCCATGTACTGTGCGAAGCGCTTTTTGCCCAGAAGCAGCGGCTCGCCTCCGTGCAGTTCCAGGAAGACGTTGCGATTGCCTGTAAAGCGGACCTGCTCGACGATGCGTGCCAGCACCAGATCGAACAGCTCTTCACTCATAAAGGCCGGATGGCTTGGCCCGGCATGCTTGTCGAACTCGAACATATAGCAATAGGTGCAGGCGATATTGCAACGGTCCGTCAGCTTCAGGATGAACTGTGAGGCGTATTCCAGTTCCATGGTCATCACCGCTTTGTTGGAAGGGTACGGCGCGCCCGGCAGCCGCGCGCCGGTTCAGGTCGTTCGATTGGAATCCTACTTCGCGACAACTACCTTGGTATGTTCCGACTTGCTGAAACCACCGCTTATCTCGGGCGTGATCTTGCTCTTTGCTTCCAGGTCCGCCACGATCTTTTTGCTGATCGTCTGGATCTCCTCGGGGGTCAGGGGTGTGTTGTAGGTGATGTCTACCTTGATATCCTTCGTTTCGGCCATGAAAGTTCTCCTATGTTGAGGGCTTAGGGGAGTAAACTTCGGGCACTCCCTCGGTTCGCCTCTCAAGCTATGGATAAGGTCCGTCGCGGGCTGGGAAGCTGTCCTGAGAAATGTTGAGAAAGTTCTTAGAAATGATTTTGAACGGCTTTCGCCAAGCAAATGAACAGGTTACGCTTCGACGAATTCGTGCTCGACCCCGCACGGCGGCAGCTTCGCCGAGGTGAGACCGTGCTTCCTCTCTCCGGCAAAGCCTTCGACCTGCTCCTTCATATGGCAACCCATCCAGGCCAACCCCTGGCAAAAGAAGACCTCCTGAACGCGGTCTGGCATCAGTCCATCGTCGAGGAATCGAACCTCACCTACACCATCCACCAGGTGCGCAAGGTCCTGTCCCAGTCCGGAAGCGCTCCGGTGGACCTTATCAAAACGTTGTCCGGCGTAGGCTACCAGTTCACCTGCACCGTTGTGTCCGAGTCGTGCGAGTCCGATGAGCATCCTGCCCTGTATTTCCAGCCTCGTCTGACGGCCGAACCACGGCAGGAGGAGGATAGGCCGCCGCCGCCGGCATCTCAGGCTTTGCAGCCGACCAGCTTTCTACCCTCCCAGGCACCTCCTGCCACCGCTCGGCGAAGAGGCCGTCACCTGGCGCTCTGGAGCCTGGCAGCGCTTGCCCTGCTCTGCCTCCTGCTTTTCTTCCCTGCCGCACCGAAGTCCCGGTCGGAGGTGGTCAACGCGGTATGCCTTACCCACGACGGCCGGGCGAAGCTGTTCCTGGGCTCGTGTGGCCTCGCCTTTGATGGCAAACAACTCATCTTTACTGAGACACAGAATGGCAGGAACCAGATCGCGGAGGTGTCGATCGAGGGTGGGCCCGTACGCACGATTTCCGCGCCCATGGGGGATTCCACCGTGGCCGACTTCTCCACCGTCAATCACCTCCTCCTGATGGGAGCGACCTGGCGCGCCAACGACGAGCGTCCCATTCTGACGCAGACCACCAACGGCGCGGGGACCGTCCAGGTGGGAGAACTCACCGGCCATGACGCAAGCTGGTCTCCCGATGCGAAGAGCATTGCCGTCGCCCGCGGCCGTTTCCTCTACCTTGCCAATGCGGACGGCTCCAACGTGCGACGGATCGTGAGTGGCAACGGCGAAATCTACTTTCCCAAGTGGTCTCCCGACGGGCACTCCCTGCGCTTTTCCCAGAACCTCGGCGGCAATCAGGACCAGCTCTGGGAGGTCGCGCAGAATGGAGAGAACCTGCATCAACTCTTTGCCGGCACCGCGGACGCAGACCGCGTCTGCTGCGGCACATGGTCCGGCGACGGACGAAAGTTCGCGTTCATCGTTCAGGGCATCGTCTCCAACTCGCTGTGGATTACGGATACCCGCGAAACACTGGCCCTGCTCCACCTGTCCCGGCCGACCCAGCTCAAATCCGGGCACGTCGACTTCTGGCAGGCGCCTCTGCTCAACCAGGATGCGACCACCCTGTGGGCTGCGGGATTACAGCGGCGCGGCGAGGTCGTCGTCATCGACCCGGCATCCCGGCAGCCAAAACCGTTTCTTGGGGGCATCAACGCCGAAGGAGTTACATTCTCACCTGACAGGCAATGGATCGCCTACACCGAATACCCCGGCGGAAACCTGTGGCGAAGCCGGCCGGACGGCACCGAAAAGCGCCAGCTCGTTCAGACACCCATGGTGGCCCGGTACCCGCAGTGGTCCCCCGATGGCCGGTCCATTGCCTTCATGGCAAGCTCTCCCGGATCCACGTGGCGCATTTACCTGATTTCTTCGAGTGGCGGAAAGTACAGCCCATTGCTGGACGACCCGAGCAGTCAGGGTGTCCCAGGCTGGTCGCCGGACGCTAAGCAGATCGTCTTCGGTCGGCTCACGGATTATGGAAACGAAGTCAATCCAGACATGATGGTTGAGATCGTCGATGTCGAGAGCCATCTTCACAGAACGCTGCATGGCTCCAAGGGCATGTGGACGCCGCGCTGGTCTCCCGACGGACGATATATCTCCACCGTCAGTCAAGACAACAAGCTCCTCTGGCTCTACGATATGCAGACCATGCGCTGGTCAAACCTTGCTCATAGCGGGGTCAACGATGTCATCTGGAGCCCGGATTCGCAGTACATCTATTTCGACACGTACGATCCTCACGGCTCCATTCTCTACCGCATTTCAATTGCCACTCGCAAGCTCGAGCGCTGGGCCGACCTCGGGAGTTTTCCGCGTGGCGGCTTCTACCAGCCCTGGCTTGGAATGTCGCCTGAAGGTGCGCCCATTCTGATAAGGGACACATCGATCCAGGAGATTTATCGCCTTGAGCTCACTCCCGACGACTACTAACACCAGAGAACAGTACTCGGCGACGGCTCCGCCTGCTGCTGAAGAACTTCGGCGAGAACAGCCATGACAAACACCTCTTCACTTGGCAGCGAAGAAGCTGGCATTCAGCCACCTTCCGCAGTTTCCGACCATGGCCCTGAGTGCGCAGGATCTCTCCTGGCCAGGGGAAGCGGCGAGCGATTAGCTTGATCGAAAGCCTGCCCGTTTCATCGCAGCTGGCACCTCGGGATTTCTGGCGAAGGTAGTCCAGACAAAGCCGGTGCGCAGGTTCTCCGCCATCAAGACGCCGATACCCAGGTCGATGCCCAGCACGTCAGGGTCGTACCATTCCGCGGCGGGATGAAAGGCGTCGCGAAAGCCATACCGCCCAAAGGCCTTGTCGCCGAAGTCCTGTCTGAGCGCTTTCAGCACCTGAAGACAGTCCGCCTGTAGAAACGGAAGTGATCCGGCAGCGGCGCAGGGTACGACCGAGCCGTCCAGATGGCCAATTGGAGGCGGGCCACCCCAGGCCTGGTAGCCCGTAGCGGAGTCGGACGCCGTAATCCCCCAGTATCGATCCGAATACGGTTCGCCCAGCGCCAGACAAAAGCGTTTGTGCGCGCGGGTCGCGGTCACGGAGTTCTCGAAGTAGTTCGCGTACGAGTCGCGGCGATGGCGAAAGTCGAACCACGCATGGCTGTACTGGTGGACAAACAGTGGGTCATCGCCGGAGATGTAGGTGAGGCCATCGTAGGTGATCCTGGGGCGGGACCAGGAACTCCAGACCTCGGGCGAGACGGGATGCGTGGGCGAGCCGAGCGCCAGCAGGGGAATCATCATCAGCTCGCAGTAATGGTTCCAGCTGCTGGGAATGAAGCCGGAAGCGGACTTCCAGCCCATGGCGAACTGATTCACCTGCTGGGGTTGCCGGCTCAGCATCCACGGCCAGTCCACGCGCTCATAGATGGTGGTGGCGTAGCGGACGATCTCCGGGTCGGAGCGGAAATAAGCGCGCACGGTCAGGACTCCGCAGATCAGCAGCGCGGTGTCGATGGAGGATACTTCGCTCCAGCTCATGGGCTTGCCGGTGTGGACGTCATTGAAGTGGTAGAAGAATCCATGCTCGTGGGGAAGCTCTTCGGCATGGAAGCGCAGCGTGCGCAGAACCTGGGCCTGCAAGGCGGCGCGGTCAGCATAGCCCCGATGGTGAGCGATGCAAAGCGCGGACAGGCCGAAGCCGGTCGCCGCAATGCTTGCGTTCGGCCGCGGGTCGAGTCCGCCGGTGGGGTTGTCGGCCGCGGCCCGGTCGAGCACCTGGCCGGTTTCGGGGCCTGCCTGCTCGGTGAAGAAGAGGCAGCCGCGACGCTGCAGATCGTCGAGAAACGCCTCGTCTTGCACAGCAAGGTGAGAGGGGCGGGCGAATGCGGGCACGCTCAGGCTCGCCGCGGAGGCAGCAAGCCCGGCGAGAGACTGGCGACGGGTCATGATCATCGGGGCCTACTTTGAAACAACCACGACCGCAAGGCCCTGGGCCGGTACGGTCAGGTGCAGGTTGCCGTTCTGGAGATGCATCGATTCCGCGGGTGCCATCGCTCCGGCGGCCTTGAGCTTTGCCACCTGATCGGGGGTGAGATCGCCTGGGGGACGGCCCATGGCATCGAACGCCTTCAACACGTTGCCATGGTCACGGTCGACGCGGAAGACCTGTATGGAGGCGTTCGCGGGCAGGTGGGCTATGTGGATGTCGAAGGTCCTCGTGGGCTCGGGACCGGCCGGTGGCATGGTGTAGGTGGGGCCGGTGCCGGTAGGAGGCGCGTAATCCCAAAGCGCCAGCACGACCGAGCCGTCGGGCGCGACCGTGGCCAGGGCGGAATCGGAGTCGGTTTTGAGGCGGCGCGAGCCGAGTTTGTGGAGCGCACGAAAGACGTTCAGCGAGGGCTTGGGAATCTCGTCCGCGGCGATAAGGCCGAAGCCTCCGTAAAACGGCGTCGTCACCACCCCCTGTTCTTCAAAGACATCGGAAAAATCCCAATAGGCCATGGACTCGGTGAGGCCGTCGCAAAGGCGAATATTGTTTGCGAGCCAGGGGCCGATGTAGGTGGAGTCGGTAACGTTCGGTTCATTCGAATAGCTGGCGTTGTACTCGGAGAAGATGAGCGGGATGCGCGGGTATGGAGAGTTGAGAATTTCCTTGTGGACCTTCTCGACGGCGCGGAAGACCATGCGGTCGCGGGCGATCTCCTCGTTGGTCTGCAATACATCCTTGGCGGTATCGTTGGCGTAGACGTGGGTTGAAACGAAGTCTACGGGCACCTTTTCAGCCTTGGTATGGGCCAGGAAAGGAGTAACCCAGGCGGCCTGCGCGGTGGACGGCCCGCCGACCTGCACACGGGTGTTGGCCGATTTCAGGGCGCGGGCGGTATGGTCGTACAGCTCGAAGTAGGTGGCCTGCCTGGGGTTGCCGCCCCAGAAGTCGAGGTTGGGTTCGTTCCAGACTTCGAACTTCCAGGAGGCGACCTCGTCGATGCCGTAGCGGGCGATCAGGTGCTGTGCAAGGGCGCGGATCATGTCGTCCCAGAGCTTATAGTCTTTGGGCGGCGACACCACGGGATGGTAGAAGAAGCTTTGCGTCAGGTTCGGGTCGGCGGCCATCTTCTTCGGCATGAAACTCAGCTCCACAAAGGGCTTCACGCCGTTCTGCAGCAGGCCGTCGTAGATCTCATCGATGTAGGAGAAGTTGTAGGTGCCGGCGTCGTGGGCAGCTTCGGCGGCGAGGCCGGGGTTCTGCACCGTGCGGTCCGGGTTATACAACCCGACCTCATCCATCAGAATGCCGTGGAAGCGAATGGATTTGAAGTCGGTGGCCTGCTTGACGGTGCGCAGGTCGTCGCGATAGCTCTCCCGCAGCGAAAGGATGGCGCGGCCGGAGCCAAAGGTCTGCTCCCAGAAGTGCGGGAACGGCGTGGTGGGCGCCTGGGCGTCGATGGTAAGGCGCTCGGCCTGCTGGGCGTGGGCCGCCGGCACGAGGCAGAGCAGGGCGGCGAGAGCAATGGGAAAACGAGTCATGCAGGCCTCTGGCGTCCAATGGACAAAGTGTGGACTTTTGTAGAGCTAAGCTGGGCAGCAAACAGCGTGCGTTGCAATGAAGCGGTCGAGTGACGGGGTTGAGCCTTTTTGCGCGATGATGTGCCGTGGAGACGCTGCACCTTTCTGAGTGCATCGGCTATCGCCGGGTTCAGACGATCGAGTGCAAGGATTTGATCGTCTGCACTGATCGTAGAACGACCGGGCCAGCAAGGGCCAGGAACTGGAATATTCCGCCTCCGCAGCTTGCGGGATGAGAGTGCCCCACCCACCGCGGATGCGCGATGGGTGGAGTGTGGGGCGGGTGGGGGGTTAGAAGGAGAAGCGGGCCTGAAGGTTGATGGTTCGGCCTGTGAGTGCTGCTTGTTGATTGTTGAAGCCACTGCTAGCCTGGCCGAAGTTTGTCGATTGGATGTTATTAACGACTGCTGCCGAGTTCAGGTTGGTCAGGTTAAAGACGTTGAAGCCGTCGGCGCGAATCTCCAGTCCTGCGCCTTCGCCGATCACGCGAAAGTTCGGGAATCCGAAGCTTTTGGCGATGGAGAAGTCAAGGTCCTGGTAGCCGGGCCCGTCGAACGAATTGCGTGCGACCCCAGGCAGGCCGGGCGTGGTGTATGCCGCGCCAGGGTAGGCCGGGGTTCCGACGTTGTTGATGGTGAAGTATGGATCGTAGACGGTGCCGCCGGTCTGGTTCTGGATATATGGAAAGTTGAGGTTCGGCTTACCCTGTTCGAAGGCATCGTTGGAGCGGATGCGGCCGGCTCCGCCGAAGTAGGCGGACGGGCGCACATTGCTGTATGGGCTGTTCGCGTAGTACAGGCTCGGCGTGTTGAAGGTGGGGGTGAAGGGGAAGCCGGAGTGGACGTTATAGATCCCGGAAAAGGAGAAGCCGTCCGCGACCTTGTCCAGAAAGCTGTTGCCTTTGAAGAACTTCGGCTGCCACAGAGCGTAGATCTTGCCTGCCTTGCCGTAGTTGAAGTCAGACCGCCCGTAGGCAAGATCGGGACGGAACGGGTATGGATCGAGGTAGTAGGGTCCGGAGCCGGTGTCCATGCTCTTGGCATAGGTAAACTCGGCGTCGAAGAGCAGGCCGTGCGACATGCTTTTCTTGATGCCGGCCAGCAGAGAGTTGTTGTTGGAGTGGCCGGTGTTGCCGTAGTAGTCGATGTTGTTGACCAGCGGGTTGAAGGCGTAGCCAAGTGGAAGCGTCTGCGCATAGAGGAAAGTTTGAACGATGAGGTGCCGTGTGAGCGCGCCCTGGTAGCCGACCGAAAGCACGAGGCCATGGCCCAAATCTGTCTGCGTATCGAGCGAGAAGTGCTCGGTATAGATGGTGGGCTGTTTGGTCTGGTACGCGGTAATGCCGGCACCGCCCGCGGTGGGCAGGTTTGCCGAGTTGAATCCACCGATTGCGTGCGGGTTAGCCGGATAGCCGAAGAGTGTGCTTGTGTCTGCCGGTACGGCATAGACGATGCTGGGATTGATCGCGGAAGGGCTGCCGCTGTTGTAATTGGCGTTCAGCACATAGGGCGGATTGCCGCCAGCGTTGCCGGTGATGGCGATCTCGCTCTGGTTGAAGTTGAGGCCAAAGCCGCCGCGGACGACGGACTTGCCGTGGAGCATGGAAGGGCTGTAGGCAAAGCCGAACTCCGGGCCGAAGTTGCCTTTTTGCGCCTGCGTGAGGTTGCCGCCTTCCCGGATGCTGAGGCCGGTGTAAGCGGCAGAACCGGAGCCGAGCTGCACAACGCCGAGATTGCCGGCCTTGGCCGAGAAGGGTCCGAAGTAGCTGTAGCGGAGACCCATGTTCAGGGTTAGGTTAGGGCGGGCCTTCCAGTCGTCCTGCACGAAGAAACCGTAGAGGTCTTCGCGGTTGTCCTGCCGGTTGGTAATGGGAGTGCCGGTGGCGGGGTTGAAGGAGCCGGATTCGGCGTGCGGGGCGTCGTTGAGGAAGTCCCAGATGTTGTAAAAGTTGTAGGCTGGGCGCGCAGAGTATGTGGGGTTGTTGAGGTAGTAAAGCCGGGTGACCTCACCGCCAAACTTGATGGCGTGGTTGCCCTGGATCTTGGTCGCAACATCCTTGTACGTATAGGTGTGCTGATCGAAGTTCGATGGCCCAGGCGCGCCAAAGGTGCCGAGCGAGATATTATTGCCGCCGATGTTATCGACAGTGTCCGAAGGCAAGCCGAAAGGCTCCTGCGGGTTGGTCGTGATTTCATTCCAGCGCCAACCGGCGTCGTTGGCGCGCGCTTCATTCAAGAAGGTCGACGAGAAGACGTGGTTATAGATGATGGAGTACGCGTCATTGGTCTGAATATGGTGATAGAGGTTATAAGCGCGGACGCTGCCGTTATAGTTGGTGATGGAGAGCGGCACCCAGTAGATAGCGAACGCCAGGTGGTCCTTCTTGGTGAGGTCGCCGTCCATGCGTCCGTTGTATTGGGAGCCGACGGAGGTTGTGGGGTTGCTGAGGGTGTAGTTGGCGATATCGGCAGTTGTGGTGAGGCCGCCGCCGACGCCGGGGTTGGAGGAATTGACCCAGCCGAGATCCTGCGTGCCGAGCCCGGTTTTGATTGGCGAGCCGAGGTTCAGGCCCTGGCCGACGATGGTGGCGCAGTTAGTGCCCTCGATAAAGCCGGCGTTGGCGCAGGAGATCTCCGAACGTCCGATGGCGTTGGGGGCGGAGCCAGCAAAATTGAGGAACTTGCTGGAGATGCTGTTGGCCGGCGCCAGGGCGCGGAACGCGGCGGTCTCATACCATCCGGTGCTCTGGGCCTGCTGGGTGTTTCGCTGGGTTTCGTAAGCGAAGAAGGCGAAAAGGCGATTCTTGATAACGGGGCCGCCGACCGAGCCGCCGTACTGGTTGGAGAAGGTGGTATCGCGGAGCAGGCCGCGGCTGGCGGCGATCTGTGAGGTAGTCTCGCCGGGGGTGGTAGTGAACGGAGCGAGCGAACCGGCTCCGTTGTATCGCTGGTAGGCGTTGAGGCCCGGGCGGTTAGCGCGAAAGAAGAGGCTGCCGTGGAACTGGTTGGTGCCGGTCTTCGAGGTGACCTGGATCTGGGCTCCGGCAAAGCGTCCGTTTTCCGCGTCGTAGTTGTTTGAAAGCACCTTGAGGTTGCCGACCGAGTCCTCGGTGGGCGTGATGATGGAGGTGCCACCCCAAACGGCGGACACGGTGGAGATGCCGTCGATGGAGATGGAGTTGGTCTCGTACTGGCCGCCGTTGGCGTTATCCTGCACTCCGTTTTCCGTGGCAAAGATGCCGGTGGAGTGGCCTGGGCCGCCGGGGCCCTGGGTGCCGGGCAGGTTGTTGGTGCCGGAGGTGGACTGGGAGCCGTCGCCGAAGACACCGGGGGCAAGCTGCACGAGTTGAAAGACGTCGCGGCCGGCCGAGGCAATGTGCTGGATCTCATTGGAGTCGACGTTGCCGGAGATGTTGGCGGTTTCGGTGTCGATGGACGCGACCGCGTCGGCGGAGACGGTGACGCTGGTGCCGACATCACCGACTGCAAGGTGAAGATTGACCGCGTTGGCCTGGTCCGGGTTGAGGGTGTAATTGCGGACGACCTGCTGCTTGAAGCCGGTTGCGGTGGCCGTAATGCTGTAGTGGTCGTTGGCGAGCGCGTCGAAGTTGTAGACGCCGCTTCCGTTGGAGGTGGCGGTGAGCACCTTGCCGGTGTCGAGATCGGCGAGGGCGATGGTGGCCCCCGGGATGACGGCTCCCGTAGTGTCGGTGACGACGCCCTGGATGGAGGCGCGGAACTGTGCGTGGGCGGTCGCGACCGAAAGGGTGGCGCCTGCGATGAGAGCTGCCTGCTGCGCGAGTCTGCGGGATCTGCTGCGCTTGGATTGGGTGTTGCGAAGGGATTGCATGGGGCCTCCTTTGGCCGACGTACTTAGCCTGTCAAACGATTGTCTAAACGGGCGGAAGACGCCTGCGAACAGGTTCCTCCGGCGTTGCGGTTGCGCAAACGTTTGAGCCGAAGAGGACTATGCTCTTTGCTCCGCACGACTGTCAAGGGTGGGAAAAGAAAATTTTGTGCAACACTCATACCTATGAAGCACACGGACAGCGAAGACCGGCCTGCGGGCGAGGAGGCGGCGCGTGGGAACCGGGGATCGGTTTCGCTGGCGACTCTAAGCGCCCACCTTGGGCTGTCGCAGGCCGCGATCTCGCGCGTGCTGAACCGGGTGCCGGCGGCCAAGGCGATCCCGCCGGCGACGCAGGACCGCATCTTTGCCGCGGCGCGGGAGTTCAAGTACCGGCCGAATGTGCTGGCGCGATCGCTGCGGCGAGGGCACTCGATGACCATCGGGGTGCTGGTGCCGGAGATCTCCGAGGGGTATGCGACGGGGGTGCTGGCGGGGGTGGAACAGGGTCTGCTGCAGGCGGGATACGCATTCTTTTTATGCAGCCATCACCACCATGAGGACGTCGTGGAGCGGGCGCAGACGATGCTGGTGGAGCGGGCCGTGGACGGGATCGTGGCGATCGATACGACACTGGTACAGCATGGGCTGTTGCCGACGGTGACGGTGAGCTGCCCGGCCAGGACGACCGGGACGACCGACATCGTGCTGGACCACCGGTGCGGGGCGGAGCTGGCGGTCGAGCATCTGCGTGGGCTGGGGCATGTGGCCATCGCGGTAATCAAAGGCCAGCGTTTCAGCTCGGATACGGAGCCGCGGTGGAAGGCGATGGAGGCGGCGGCGCGGGAGGCGGGACTCGGGATCGACCCACGGGCGGTGGTGGCGCTGGAAGGCGATGCGCCCACGCACGAGCCGGGTTACCAGGCGACGCGAACGTTGCTGCAAGGCGGGGCGGAGTTCACGGCGCTGCTGGCGTTCAACGACGTTTCGGCGATCGGCGCGGTTCGTGCACTGCGGGAGGCGGGCCTGCGGGTGCCGGAGGATGTGAGCGTGGTGGGATTCGACGATGTGCAGTCGGCGGCGTTTCAGAACCCGGCGCTGACCACGGTACGCCAGCCGCTGCACGCGATGGGACTGCTGGCGGCCGAGGAGGTCGTCCGGGCGATCGGGAACGGCGGCGGCCGGGGCACGGAGCCACTGGTCTTAAAGCCTGAGTTGATTGTGCGAGAATCGACCGGCCGCCATCTGACTGCACGGGCGGCAGGCTAGCGCGAGATCGTTCACAAGACGGAGCGAACATGAACGGGAGAATTGGAGTGCTGGGATTCTGCGTGGTGCTTGGGCTCGGGCTCGCTTCCACACGGGGCCAGGCAGACGCACGGCCGATCGAGCATACAGCGAGCGGGGTTCGCGTGGAACGCCCGATGTCGAACGGACAGCCGGCCCTGACCATGCGGGTGGATGCGCTCAGGAACGACGTGCTGCGGGTCCGGGTATACCCGACGGGAGAGCCGCCGGAGGATGCGTCCTGGGCGGTGCTGCCGGGAGCTCGCAGGGCGGAAGTGAAGGTTACGCCGGAGAGCAATGGGTTCCGGACGTCGGCGGTGCGGGTCACGGTCGAGGCGGACCTGCGGCTGACGGTTTCCGATCTGGCGGGACATGTGTTGCAGCAGGATGAGGCTCCAGTCGCGTGGAATCCGAACGGGTTTACGGTGAATAAGGCGCTGCCGGAAGACGCGCACTTCTTCGGGCTGGGCGATAAGCCGGGACCGCTGGACCGGCGAGGCGGATCCTACGTGATGTGGAACACGGACCACTTTGCGTGGACCGACTCGACCGATCCGATCTACAAGTCGATCCCGTTCTTTCTGGAGATGAGTGGGGGCCGCACGATCGGCGTGCTGTTCGACAACACGTACCGCACGTGGTTCGACTTCGGCCACGAGCACGCGGACCGGTACAGCTTCAGCGCGCCGGCGGGGCCGCTGGACTACTATGTACTGGCCGGGCCGGAGCCGAAAGACGTGGTCCAGGCGTACGCGTGGCTGACGGGCCCGACGCCGCTGCCGCCGTTATGGGCGCTGGGGTATCAGCAGTCTCGCTGGAGTTATGCGCCGCAGTCGCAGGTACAGGAGATCGCGGACCGGCTGCGGGCGGACCGGATTCCAGCGGACGTGATCTGGCTGGATATCGACTTCCAGTACAAGTATCGGCCGTTTACAGTCGATCCGGTGGCCTTTCCCGATTTTCCTGGGCTGGTGCGTCGGCTGGCGGGCAACGGGTTCGAGACGGTCGCAATCACCGATCTGCATGTGGCGGACGTGCCGCATGCAGGGTACGCGCCCTACGACTCGGGCGTGGCGGGCGATCACTTTGTGAAATGGCATGGAAAGGATTACGTGGGGACCGTCTGGCCCGGGCCATCGGTGTTTCCCGACTTCACGCAGGCGCGGACGCGGGTGTGGTGGGGAACGCTGTTTCAGGACCTGATCGTCAAGGATGGCGTCGCGGGAATCTGGAACGACATGAACGAGCCGGCGGTCTTCGACGTGCCGGGCAAGACCATGCCGCTCGACGTACTGCATCGGATCGAGGGCTCGGGCTTTGCAACGCGGACGGCGACGCACGCGGAGATCCACAACGTGTACGGCATGGAGAACAGCCGCGCGACCGAGGAAGGCATGCTGGCGCTGCGGCCTGACCGGCGACCGTTTGTGATGACGCGCGCGAGCTACGCGGGTGGACAGCGCTATGCGGTGACCTGGACGGGCGACAACGATTCCACGTGGGCGCACCTGAAACAGACGACGCCACAGCTGGAAAACCTTGGGCTGAGCGGGTTTGCCATGGCGGGCGCGGATGTGGGCGGGTTTGCCGGGTCACCGAGCCCGGAGTTGCTGACGCGCTGGCTCATGCTGGCGGCCTTTCAGCCGATCGACCGCGACCACGCGAGCAAGGGCACGCGCGGGCATGAGCCGTGGGTGGACGGGCCCGAACAGGAGGCGATCCGGAGGCGCTACATCGAAGAGCGCTACCGGCTGATGCCCTACCTGTACACGACCGCGGAGACGATGTCGCGGACGGGCCTTCCGATCGTGCGACCTTTATTTCTCGAGTTTCCACATGCGACGGCAGACGGCCACGCGCTCGACCTCGACGCACCGGGCGAATTCCTCTTCGGGCCATCCCTGCTTGTGGCGGACTCGCCCGCGCCGGACCAGGTTGCGCCCTATGAGGTGCACCTTCCGCCAGGAACGTGGTTCGATTACTGGAGCGGCGAGCGGCATGTGCAGGCGCCGGCCGGGGCAGCCAGGGATGCGGAGAGTCATCAGGGCGTCGTGGTTCCGCGAATGATGGTGACGCCGAAGCTGGACGTCTTGCCGGTCTACGTGCGCGCGGGGACCATCCTGCCGATGGCACCCGTGGTGCAGTCAACCAGCATGAGACCCGACGGCCCCCTGACACTGCGCGTCTTTCCCGCAGAGCCGGGTGAGCCCTGCGCCGGCGACGTCTACGCCGATGACGGTGTAAGCTTTGCCTTCCGCCAGGGCAGGTCGGCCCGAGTGCATTTCAGCTGCGCCGTGGATGCGGTCGGGGCCTTGACGCTAACGGTCGGGGGCCGCGTGGGCAGCTTCACCCCCTGGTGGACGGCCGTCCGCCTAGAGGTGGTTGACCCGCAGGCGACCGGCTCCCGGACCGGATGGACGCGGGAAGGCCTCGGGTGGGTTCGGGTCGTCGGAGACAAGCCCACGGGGCAAACGATCCTGCTGCCCGGTCCCCAGCTTGCCCCCTGAAAAGGCGTATGGAACGGATCAACCGGTTACAGCACCGCCCTGTTGCCAGGGATATGTCCCATCCTTGTGAATGAAGCTTGCCATTGGACCCTCGTCAGTCACTTGCGCCATACGAACGATCGCTATCGCCCCTTCCTCAATCGTCTGATGACCGGAGTGGTTGTTCAGATCAGTCGCGGTGAAACCAGGGCACACGGAGTTGACCCTGACCTTGCTATCGCGGAGGTCGTACGCCAGGTCCACAGTGAACATGTTGAGAGCCGCCTTTGAAGCGTTGTAGGCGAGAGCCTTCGCATGGTAGTACGGAGTATTGGGGTCACCGTTGATAGCGAGGGAACCAAGCCCGCTGGAGACATTGATGATCTGTGCCTTTTCTGCCTCACGCAAAAGTGGCAGCAGCGGCTGCGTGAACGCAACCGTGCCCAAAAATTGACTTCAAAGGTGCGTCTCAGCGTATCGATACTGACGTCGCTTGCGTGAGCATCCTCGTGATCGAAGATAGCCGCGTTATTCACCAGCACGTCCAGGCGGCCGAACTCGTTGCCAATCTGTTTGGCGAGCGCCGTTGCGCTCGCCGAGGCGTTGTTCAGATCAGCGGCAACGTAACGAACGTCCCCACCTTCCGCACGCAGCTTGCCGGCCGCCTCTTCGCCCCGCGATGCGTCCCGAGCACCAAGGAGTAAAGTGAAGCCCAACTGCCCTAGCTGCCGAGCAACCTCGAACCCGATGCTCTTGTTTGCTCCAGTAATCAGTACGACTTTTCCCATGATCTCCTCGCAGACGTGCAGTCTCTAGCTCGAGGGTGCCCTCTTAAGGTCTACGCCCTACAGAGCTATACGGGACAACGCACAGGATGCGGCGGGTTGGGTCGACGTACAGTGTTCGTGATGACGTACCGGATAAAACTCGATCGCGGGCCGCAAACCGCGCGAAAAAGGTGAATTAGGCTAAGATCCATCCCCCTTGGAGGATCTACAGCCCCAGCTTCTTGACCTCGTCGTTGTAGTACTTGCGGTAGAGGATGTCCCATTCCTGCGAACCTTCAACGATGATCTTCCGCTGCGACGCGATCTTCTGGCGCGCGCCGGCGTCGAGCTTCATCTCCTCGGTCAGCAGCTTCTCAAGTGCTTTCCGAGCCTCCTGCCGGATCGTGTTCCGGTCTTCCAGAAAGTCGACCTCGGCGATCTCGGCCAGCGTATCGGCTACCGTGTGCGCCAGTTTGTTCAGCTTGTCGCGCGTGATTCTCACAGAACCGCCTTGTACTGGTTCACCAGCTTGATCTTGATCTTCTTGAACATCTCCGGGTAGCTCACGCCGCCCTTGCGCATGTCCTCCTGAATCGCCTCCAGGATCGCCCGAACCTCATCGTTGATGCGGTCCTCAAGCGACAGCTCGTCGATCATGCCGGACGTCACGCGCTCGTTCACCACGTTGACGTTCCTCGTGCTGATCATCTTTTCAGCCTGCAGATGCTTCACCGTCTGCCGAGCCAGGTATCCGACGTAATCCTTGGAAAAAATCATGGGCTTCAGGTCAATATACCATTCTGTCCCGCTTCTCCACTCGCCCGCCGGGCACCGTTTCTGAGACAATCGGAAGCAATGCAACCGGATAACCTCAGCTCGCTCAAAGATGACATGATCGCCTTTATCGCCGGCCTCGGCCTGCGCCGCATGCCCGCCTACGTCACCGAAGAGGTCCCCACAGTCCTCTTCGAGGAGCAGGACGCCGACGGATGGAAGGACTTCGCCGAGCACGCCAAGGCCGCCGGGGCCGTTTTCCTCACCATGAGCGAAGTTTCCCTCGAACAGGAGGACGTCACCATGGTCGTCGAACAGCTGAGGACGCAACTGCGTGAACAGCCGCGAGCCGACCGGGAAGAGGGCGAGTTCGACCTGGATGATGCGCAGTCGCTCACCCGTCACGTCGGCAAGACCGGCTACCTGCAGCTCGGCTTTTCCGCCGGAGGCGTCATGTACCTGTTTGAAACCTCCACCGACTGGTACGACCGCTTTCAGGACCTGATGGAAACCGCAACCGGGCTCAGCGGCATCGTCGTCGACGACCGCGACGAGTAAGCGCCCAGACGTGCCCGAAGCCGAACGCCGCTGGATCGTCGCCGAAACCAACCCCGAAGCAATTGAGCCGCTTCGTCGTGCGCTCGGCTGCCCCGAGCCGGTCGCGCGGCTGTTGCAAGCTCGCGGCATCGGCACGCCCGAACAGGCAGGCGCGTTCCTGTCCCCGACCCTCGACGACCTCCACGACCCCAACCTTCTGCTCGGCATGTCTGAAGCCGTCCGGCGCATCCGAAAGGCGCTCGCGAACTCCGAGTCCATCCTGATCTACGGTGATTACGACGTCGACGGAACCGTCGCGACGGTGCTGCTCAAGACCGCGCTCGAACGGCTTGCCCCGCCCGAGCGTCCGGCTCGGGTCAGTTACCACGTGCCGCACAGACTCCGCGAAGGCTACGGCATGCAGACTACGCGGCTGGCCGCAGCCAAGGACGATGGCGTCCGGCTGGTCATCTCGGTCGACACCGGCATCCGCGCCTTTGCCGCTGCAGAAGAAGCTCGTGCGCTTGGGCTGGACCTGATCGTCACCGACCACCATCTGCCGGACGGAGAGACGGGCCTGCCGGACGCGCTCGCGGTCATCAACCCCGCGCAGCCCGGCTGCCCGTACCCGAACAAGCACCTCTGCGGAGCGGGGGTGGCCTTCAAGCTCGCCCACGCGCTTCTTCTCAGCGAGCCGCGCACCGCCGCGCAGCTACAACGCCTGTTGCCCAGCTTTCTGAAGCTTGTTGCCCTGGCTACGATCGCTGATTCCGTCGCGCTGTGCGGCGAAAACCGGACGATTGCGATGCTCGGATTAGGCGAGCTGCGGAACCCGGTTCAGCCCGGCCTGCGCGCACTCATGCAGGTGGCGAAGCTCGCGCTCGACACCAGCCCCACCGCCAGCGAGGTCGGTTTCCGGCTTGCGCCCCGCATCAACGCCGCCGGCCGCATGGATATTGCTTCCGACGTGGTCGAGCTGTTCCTGACGCGCGACCCGGCCGAAGCCGAACGGCTCGCCCGCAAGCTGGACAACCTGAACACCGACCGCCGGGCCACCGAGGCCGCCGCACTCGACGCCATCGAGCTCCAGCTGCTCAGCCTCCGCAGCCCCGCCGGCGATTACGCACCGGAGTGCATCGTACTGAGCCATCAGGAATGGCACCGCGGCGTGCTCGGCATCCTGGCCAGCCGGGTGGTCGAGCGAACCGGACGACCGGCGCTGATCCTGCAGGAGCAGGACGAGCACGCTCACGGCTCCGGACGCAGCATCGAAGGCTTTCACCTGCTGGATGCGCTGACCGCTGCGCACGCGGTGGACGATGCGCTGTTTACCCGGTTCGGCGGCCACGCGCACGCGGTCGGGTTTACCCTTCCGGTCGCGCATCTGCCTCACCTCCGGACGCGTCTGCGCAGCCACGCGAAGCTTCACCTGACGGACGACTTTCTGCTTCCAGCCCTGCGTGCCGACCTCGCAATCGCCCACGAGGAGCTAACCCCCGAACTGCACGCATGGCTCTGCCGCTGCGCCCCGTTCGGCCAGGGGAACGCAGAGCCGGTACTGTTTACCTCCGGGCTGGAGATCGCGGGACCGGCCCGGATAATCAAGGAGCGCCACCTGTGCCTTCCCCTCAGGACGCGGAACGGACGCGCACTGAACGGCATGGGCTGGAGCCGGCACGGCGCGACCGCCTGGGCCGAACGCGCCGGAACCCTGCGGCCCGGCAGCAGAATCGACGTCTTGTATCACCTGCGGGAAAACAGGCATCCGCAGTACGGCGGCCTGGAGCTCGAGCTGATCCATCTGCGCATGGAGCCCGATACCGTGTGAACATTTTCCATCCCGGCCCTGAAGGGACTCGTCTTATATACTGAGCTTTCTACTTCATGGCTAATCCCGAGCAAAAGCGCGGCACCCAAAGTGTTCCCTATCTCCCCTGGATTGCAGGGCTCCTGCTGATCGTCATTGCGGTCCTGCTGATCCGTCATTTCACCCGCAACCCGGTGGAAGTAAGGGTGGCGACCGCGACCTACCAGGATCTTTCCAATACCGTTTCGACCAACGGCAACGTAGAGCCGATCATGGAGTTTCCGGTGCATGCGCCGACCGCGGGCGTCATCAAGCATATCTATGTCGATGTTAACCAGCACGTCGGTATTGGCACACCGCTGCTGGCAATGGACACCAGCGACGCAGTCGCCCGGGTAGCGGCCGCGCGCGACACCCTGGATGCTGCCCTGCTTTCACAGCAGGACATTCGCAATGGAGGAACCACTGAAGATCGCCAGCACTTCGGCCAGGACCTGACCGCGGCGCGGCTGGAACAACGAAATGCCAATGCGGACCTGCAAACCAGGTTGAGCCTGCAGGTCCGGGGCGCGGCCTCCGCCAGCGAGGTGGCCGTGGCCCGGCAGCGCATGCAGGCGGCCGACAACGCCGTCGCGAACGCGCAGGCCCGGTCGACGGTCCGGTACGGCTCAGCGGATGTAACCAGCGCAGGGGCCCGGGTAAGCAATGCGCAGGCCGGGTTGAAGGCCGCGCAGGACGCCCTGGCCGCGTTGAGGGTCGACTCCCCCATCGCGGGAACGGTATATTCCGTCAGCAAATACCAGTACGACTTCGTGCGTCCGGAAGACGACCTGATGGACATCGCCGACCTGAACAAACTGCAGGTGCGCGCGTACTTCGATGAGCCCGATGTGGGCAAGCTGGCCAGGGGCGAGCCCGTGAAGCTGACGTGGGATGCCAAGCCGAATCTGGTCTGGCATGGGCACGTGGAGCGTCCGCCGACCCAGATTGCCTCGTACAACACTCGCACGGTCGGCGAATGCCTGATCACCGTGGACGACGCGCACGGCGATCTGCTGCCGAATACAACCGTGCTCGCCACCGTGACGACCTCACAGCAGGACCATGTCTTGAGTATCCCACGTGCGGCTCTATATTCCGGACCAGACGGTGAGAATCCCTATGTGTACCGGATCGTGGATGGCCGTTTGAACCGCACCCCTGTGACGGTAGGAACCGTCGTCAACCTGATCAGCGCCGAGGTAGTCTCGGGATTGAAAGCCGGAGAGTCGATCGTCCTGAGACCGGTTGCTGGCGGGCAGGAGCTTACCGAAGGCATGGCCGTGAAGCAGGTGCGATGAGCAGGATGCATTGTGCACAGGTTCGCTCTGGACCAGCCCGGTTCGCGCCGGGTGGAGCCGTCGTGCTAGCGCTGTTTGCTCTGCCCGCGGCCGCCTCGGCGCAGCTCAGCCTGCAATCAACGGTCGATCTTGTACTGCGCAACAGCCCACGCGTCCAGACCGCACAGGCCGATGTGCAGCGTGCCCGCGCTGTCCTGTCCGAGTCCAAGGACGCCTATGTTCCGTCGATCAACGCGGGCGCGGCGCTCGGACAAGGGTACGGCTACAGCCCGAGTCCGCCGACCCTGTTCAGCGTTACGTCGCAGTCTTTGGTCTACAGCGCCTCACAATCGCACTACATCCGGGCGGCCCGGTCCGGGCTGGATGCGGCCATCTTTACGCTTGGCGACGTGTCGGAGGCGGTCGCCGAAGACGCCGCGCTGGCCTTCGCCGCGCTTGACCATGACCAGCAGCGCGACCGGGCGTTCGCCCAGGAAACCGAGTACAGCGACCGGCTCGTGAGGATCGTCGCGGAACGCTACGCGGCGGGCGTGGACACGCGGCTGGAGCTGGTCAATGCCCGGCTGGCCGCCGCGCAGCTCAAATCCCGCCGTTTGCACGCGGAAGACGACACGGCCAACGATCGTGAGCACCTGGCCCGTCTGCTCGGCATGCCTCCCGCGACCGTGCTGATTCAAAGCGGCTTCCCTGCCCAGCCCGTGCCGGACACGCCGGATGCGGCGCTGGGCGGCCCGGCCAACCAGGCGGTTTCGGCGGCGTTCGCCAATGCGGCGGCCAAGCGTCAGACCGCATACGGCGATACCCACTTCCTCTACCGGCCGCAGCTTTCGCTGGCGGCGCAGTACAACCGCTACGCCACATTCACCGATTCTTTTAAACAGCTGGAGCTGCTGAACGCCAACGCGTTAAATCCGAATGGGAAGATCGGGGCCAACGAGAGCGCGTTCGGTGTCCAGATCACGCTGCCGCTGCTCGATAAAGCTCGGCAGGCCCGCGGACGTGAGTCGGTCGCCGATGCCGCGCACGCCTTTCACGAGGCCGAAACGGCCCAGGTGACAGTGCTGGATGGGCAGACGCGCCTGCATCACAGCATCGAGGAACTGGAGGCCGATACTGAAGTGGCACGGCTGCTGCAGGAGCAGGCGCAGGAGCAGCTGGCGGTGGTTCGCGTGCAGATTGCGGCATCCTCAACCGGCAGCGGGCCCGCGATGACCCCAAAAGACGAGCAGAACGCCCTGCTGACCGAGCGCGACCGCTACATCACCGTGCTGGACACGACGTTTTCACTCCGGCAGGCCGAGATTCAGTTCCTGCGGGAGGGTGGCCGCCTGGAACAATGGCTGCGCTCCACGCCGCAAACCGGAGCTCCGGCTGTTGCGTCTACACCTTAGCACTCACCCCCAACCCGTGACCGAATGGTAAAATTGCACAACATCATGAACAAGCCGCTGAAGACCCTGCTCCTGAACCCGCCCTCCTTTGAAAACTTCGACGGCGGCGCAAGCTCCCGTTGGCCTGCTGTGCGTGAGATCGAATCCTACTGGTACCCGGTCTGGCTCGCGTACCCGGCGGGTCTGCTGGAGGGCTCGCGCCTGCTGGACGCGCCGCCTCACCACGTGAGCGCGGACGAGACGATCGAGATCGCGAAGGGCTATGAGTTCCTGGTCCTGTTTACCTCCACTGTCGGCTGGTCCGGCGACCATGCGCTGGCGCAGGCGATCAAGAAGGCAAATCCGTCCATCAAGATCACCTTTGTCGGTCCTCCGGTGACCACAGACCCGGACCGTGCACTGAACGAATGCTCCGCCATCGATTTTGTGTGCCGGCGTGAGTTCGATTTTTCCGTCGTGGAGTTTGCGAACGGCAAACCGCTTGACGAGATCCTGGGCATCAGCTATCGCGGCGAAGGTGACGTGATCCAGCACAACCCCGATCGTCCGCAGGTGGAAAAGCTGGATAAGCCGGACATGCCGTGGGCGACCGAGATCTACGCGCGCGACATGGACGTGACCAAGTACAACGTGCCGTTTCTGCTGCATCCATATGTTTCGCTCTACTCGACCCGTGGATGCCCGGCTCAATGTACCTTCTGCCTTTGGCCGCAGACGTTGTCCGGCCATGCGTGGCGCAAGCGCTCTACCGACGACGTTGCCGCCGAGATGGCGAATGCGAAGAAGCTGTTTCCCCATGTCAAGGAGTTCTTCTTCGATGACGATACCTTCAACATCCAGAAGGCGCGCACCATCGAGCTCTGCGGCAAGCTGAAGCCGCTCGGCCTGACGTGGTCCTGCACCAGTCGCGTGACCACCGACCGTGACACCCTGAAGGCGATGAAGGAGGCCGGTTGCCGGCTGCTGATCGTCGGCTTCGAGTCCGGCGACCCGCAGATCCTGAAAAACATCAAGAAGGGTGCGACCATCGAGCGCGCGCGCGACTTCGTCAAGGACTGCCATGATCTGGGCCTGATTATCCACGCAGACTTCATCCTTGGTCTGCCGGGTGAGACCAAGGCCTCGATCCGAAATACGATCGACTTCGCCAAGAGCCTGGACTGCGAAACCATTCAGGTGTCGATCGCGCACGCCTATCCGGGTACGGAGTTCTACGACTTCGCCGCCAAGAACGGATATATCACAAACGAGTCGATGGAAGACGGCGGTGGGCATCAGATGGCCCACATCGAGTACCCCGGGCTGCCGGTCGAATACGTGATGGAGATGGTGCACAAGTTTTACGACGAATACTACTTCCGGCCCAAGGCGGCATTCCGCGTAGTCTGGAAGGCGATCGTGAACCGCGATGTGCCCCGTTTGTACGTCGAAGCAAAATCCTTCATGAAGTTGCGCAAGCAGCGCATGACGGATGCCCGCGCCAAGAAAGAAGCCAACGCACTCAAGCAGCAGGAGTCGGTCAGCATGAACGCCTAGCTCCGATCTTCTACGATTCCCTGATGGGCGGAGCACACATCGCTCCGCCCTCTTTCTTGGAGTTCGCAGGATCATCGATGTCTCTTTTCTTTGATACAGGGCTGGTGCCATGACGCACCGGCTCACCGCCCGGCAGTACAGTGTGCTGCTCGCTGTCGTGCTCACCGCCTCCTTTGGCGATGCGCTGCTCTCGCGTGGCATGCGGCAGGTGGGTGCAGTCGACCTGCAGCATCTGCCGCTTTTGCTGCATGCGCTGGCCAATCCAAACATCATGGCCGGCATTGTGCTGCTGATCGGTTTCTTCGGCTCCTATATGACGGCGCTCTCGTGGGCCGACCTGACCTTTGTAATGCCCGCGACGGCGTTCGGCAACGTGGTTATCGCGCTGATCGCGCGGTTTATGTTGCATGAGCATCTTTCGCTTTCGCGCTGGCTCGGCATCCTTTTGCTGACCTCCGCGGTGGGCTTTGTGGCCAACAGCCCGGCGCGGACCACGCGGGAGTCGTGCGCGGATGCCGTACCCGTGATCGTTCCTCCCAGCCCGGGAGTCGGCATTTGATGCACCACACCTCCGCCCTGGTCGCGTGGTCCTGCATTGCGTTTGTGGCGGTGCTGGCCATCGCGGGCGAGGTCCTGATCGCTGGCGCGATGCGGCAGATCGGAGACCTGGATCAGGTGCGCGCGGCCAAGGGCCTGGCCGGCGTGACCCGTACCGTGCTGGCGAACGCGACTTTTCTGGCCGGGGCGTTCTGCATGGCGCTCAACTTCTTTGCCATGCTGTACACCTTGTCCAAGGTGGACCTGTCGCTCGCCGCGCCGGGGATCGCCTCGGTCAACTATGTCGGCAACGCCGCCGCGGCGCAGCTGTTTCTGCATGAAAAGGTGGACCGTCGTCGATGGCTCGCGGTTCTGTTTATCGCGGTCGGCGTCTTTCTCATCACAAAATAGACTCAGGGGGCGGAACGCACAGGAACGCGCCGATCCTACCACCTTGTACGGATACCTCCTTCGCGGCGCTCCTCTTCTACACGAAGCCGAGATTGTTTGTCGTGAACGCGCCGATATTGGGGAAGATGGCGGGCAGCTGCGCGACGGAAACGCCGAACCACTGGGCCAGCGTGGACGCGTACTGGACGCTGGCGGTCGACGGCACCCAGCGACCGTTCGCGCCGGAGTCGTCCGGGCCGCCGAGCGCGAGGGTCGGGAAGGTGCCGTACATCTTGCCGCCTTTGACCGCGCCGCCCAGCACAATGTGATGCGAGCCCCACGCGTGGTCCGAGCCGGTGTTTGAGTTTGGCTGAAAGGTTCGGCTGAAGTCGGACATGGTGAAGCTGGTGACGTTGCCGGCAACGCCGAGCTCCTGCGTGGAGGCATAAAAGGCAGCCATAGCCGGGCCGATCTGGGCCAGCAGGCTTCCCTGCAGGTTGATCTGGTCCGAGTGCGTGTCGAAGTTGCCGATGCCGGCAAAAAAAATCTGACGCGACACGCCGAGCGAGGCGCGAATCTGGATAATCTGCGCGATCTGCTTCAGCTGCGCGCCGAGCCCGTTGGCGGGGAACACCGTCTTGAGCGCGCTTACGCTCTGGGCCGCGTCCGACAGAGTCTTTGCATACGCGTAGGCGTTCGAGGTGATGGCGTTGTCAGCCTGCACCAGGCTCAGGCCGGAGGAAAAGCTCAACAGCGCCTGCGCGGTCGCCTGCTGCGCCGCGCATTCGGTCGTCCCTTCCGAACATTGCGCGGCACCCAGGTTGCCCGGACTCACGCTGACCGGCGTGCTGGTCGAGCCGTTGCAAAAGAGTGTATCGCCCGCGACCGAGGTGATCATGGGCACCTTGCCGTTGGGGTTGACGGTCTTTGTCAACACGTCCGAGATCCGACCCGCCCAGCCCGTCGGCGTCACACCGGATTGCGCGGCGTTCTGCCATTCAAGCTGCTGGTCGGTGTGGCTGAACAGGTTAGTTGGCACGGTGGAGCCGGCCAGGTACTGCGCGCGCGTGGTGGGCTGCATCAGGGTGCCGACGTTCGTTACCAGAGCGGCGCTTCCGCTGTTGAACAGCGTTTGCACGTCCGGCAGGTTGGGGTTCAGCGCGAAGCCCGGTGTCGGCGTCAGGGGGAGCAGGGTGTTCTGCGCCAGCGCCAGCGGACCGCGCAGGCTCGCGTAGTTCGCGTAGCCCTTGGTGTCGAACGGGATGACCATGTTGTTGGCGTCGTTGCCGCCATAGAGAAAGATGCACACCAGCGCCTTGTAGTCCGTGGTGGTCTGCGCCATGGAGTTCAGCAGACCAAAGGGCCGGAGACCGGCTGCGTTGCCGGCTGCTGCCAGCGAGGCGTACTTGATGAAGCTCCGACGATTGGTACCCATGATATGACTCCAGGAGCAGATGGTAGTGTGTAGTTGCCCGGATTCTGAACAGCTCTCCGTGCCAAGAATTGCGTTGTTTGCTCTCAACGATCAACGGCCAACTGCTTTCCTCAATGCAGGATTTTGTACTGCGACGAGGTGATCACCAGGTACGTCGCCACACGCGCTCGCTGGCCCATGTCCGTCAGCGTGGAGATGTGGTTTACGATGGCGGTGCGCATGTTGGTGGGCATCTGGCCGTGCATGAAGGTGGTTCCCAGCGCGTCGACCAGGTTGCCCGGGTTCGCGGCCAGCAAACCGTACGGCCCGGTGGCGGACAGGTTGACGTTGAAGCCGGAGATCCGGTTGTAGACGAGGTTATCGGCCAGCGTAAGCCGCAGGATGGCACTGGCGGTGTTTTCAAGGTCGAACTCGGGTGCGTTCACTCCGTAGTCCGGAACGACATAATCCGGCGGGAAGAAGTTGAAGACGCTGGGCGAGCTGTACGGCTGCTGGCTCAGGTTGCCGGAGTAGTTGCTCAAGGTGCCGTAGTAGCCGGTGGAGTCCGTGTTGCTGAAGCCCAGGCCGCGCAGGACGCCTGTCAGGTACAGGATCGGCTCGCGCAGATGCCCTCCATCCTGGGTTGGGTCGGTGTCGCCGGCGCGCGCCTCGGTGTCGAGCAGAATGGCCCGGATCACCGCGCGCAGATCGCCGCGAACCCCGTTGCCGTTGTTGTTGAACACGGCCGAGATGCGGCCGACATAGGCCGGGCTGGGATTGCTCGCGACCAGGTGCTGGATAAGCTGCCTGCACACGAACGGCGCGACGTTGCTTTGCGCGAAGATGTTCGCCAGCGCCCCGTCGAGGTCCGCGGCGGCGGTCTGCCCGGCGGCCAGCGTAGTGCCGCCCAGCAGGATCTTGGCCGTGGTGTCATGCTGCGCGGCCACCGCTACCATTGCATGATCGTAATTCGCCGTGCCGGTCAGACCCGTGGGGGTTCCGCCGGTCGCGGTCGCATAGGTCCAGCCGGTGTACGCCCGGGCAAAGGCTTCCACCTGCGATTCGGTGTAGGTGGGAATCAGTTTGCCCGTGCTGTCGAGCTGTGGCGTGCCGTCCTGGTTGAGCTGGTTCAGCCCCAGGGTGAACAGCTGCATCAGCTCGCGGGAGTAATTCTCATTCGCGATCTGGCCTGTCGCGGGCTTGGCGCTGTTGAGCATATTCAGGTACGCGCCCATTGCGGTCGACAACGTCACGTCTTTCATAAGCGTGCTGAAGTTGCCGAAGGCATCCTGCGTGAGGATGTTCTGGTACGGGATGATCGCGTACGGGCTGTCGGAGTTGGTGGAAACGACGAACATCTCCGAAAGGGCAAAGGCGACGCGCTGCCGAAGCTGGTCGGGCCCGGTCATCGCGGCCGTCCACCACTCGCTCTGTTCGCAGGGCTTGGGATTTGAAGGCGCGCACTGGGTAGGCAGCGGGTTGGGCAGATCGGGAAGCAATGTAGGCGTGGCGTTGAACTGCTCGGCCAGCCAGGGGTCCAGGCCAACGTTCTGCACGTGCTGTATGTCGGACAGGGTTGGGCCGAAGGTGGCCTGGTCGAGCAGACGCGCGGCCGCGGCGACCGGCACCTTGACGATCGCGATCGAAACCACGGACGACGTGGAGGCGATCGAGCCGGGGTCCGGGTTGAGCACGTCGACCGAAACCGTGGTGCCTGCGATGGGTGCGGAAACGGTGGCCTGCAGCTCGGTGGACGAGACAAACGTCGTGATCGCCGAGGTGCCGCCGACCTGGATCGCCGCACCCTGCACGAAGCTCGAGCCAAGCACATCGACCAGCATGGTGGTGGAGGTGCCGGTCTGCGTGGCCGCGGCGGAGCCGAGCACAGGTACCGGGTTCCAGACCGCCTCTGTCAGGCTTCCACTGACGGAGCTGGATGCGCTGCTGATGGCGGAGATCGTGACACTGTTGGGAGACGGAAGCGTTGCCGGCGCGGTGTACAGTCCGCCGGCGGAGATGGTGCCAGTGGAGGCAGAGCCCCCGGTGATCCCATTCACCTGCCAGGTGACGGCGGTGTTGCTGGTGTTGGTAACGGCCGCGGTGAACTGGGTCGCGAGACCGGTGCGCGTCTGGGCGGCTCCGCTGACAGTGACGGTGACCTGCGCGGCGGGGACCGGCACGGTCGTGGCCGCAGGGCTCTTCGAGCTGCCGCTGGAGCATCCGGCGAGGGTGAGCAGAACCGCCGCGGACGCGGTTGCGCGAAAACCCTTGAGCTGCCTTGTGCGATCCTGACTCATTCGGTGCCTCCGGCCCGGCTTCACGCCGGGGTGCATCCACTCTATCGGCCTCGCGCTGGCAACCGATCAGGATCGCCCTGCATCGCGGCTCGGCAAGCCTACACTGAGGCTGTAACCGCAGGCAAGGGGCTTTGTTGCGCGAGGACGCGAAAAAGTTTCACCTTGGAACGCATTTCCTGGGAACGTGGGAGCAAGCGTCCCATTCTCTATTGTCTGGGCGACCCGGCCGGTTTGCGCGCGGCCAACCAGCGCATCAATCCGCTCGGAGCGAGCTCCGGCGAGAGAAAACGGGTCGGGTCTCCAAGCAGCGCGCCGGCGGCCAGGCGTCCGCTGCGTACCGCGCCCTCCATGGTCGAGGGCCACTCCGTGCGGGTCCAGTCGCCGGCCAGCAATAACCCGGCATGTTCGGTCTGCTGGGCCGGACGCGCGCGATCCAGCCCCGGAAGCACCGAAAACGTCGCCCGTGCCTCCTTCAGCACGCCGCTCTTCAGCAGCTGGGCACCGTCGATGGCCGGAAAAAACAGCCGGAGTTCGCGGAGCGCGGAGCTCAGGATTGCTTCGCGGCTCATTCCCAGCTCCGGCCCGGACGCGCTGATGGTCAGCTCCAGGTAGCTTCCGCGCTCCGGCGCCCAGCCGCGAATTCGCGACTTCGCGAACATCCACTGGATGCGCGTGTCGAGCAGCACGGCATGGTCCATGCCGGTGACGTCGCGGTCGAACCACAGATGTACCGTTGTAATGGGCGCAACGGTAAAAGCCTGCTCATCGAGGGCAAGATGCGCGCCGGCCAGCCGGGCGGTCTGGCGAAAATCCCCGGCCAGGATCAGGTTACGCGTCTGCCGCCATACCTCACCGGTCCGGACCTGCCAGCCGCCGTCCGACCCCGGTTCGATCTCTTCCACGCCGGTCCGGGTCTCGATTCGCACGCCAAGCTTCCGAGCCCGCTCCGCCACGGGCGCGAAGAACTCGGTCAGCGGCGCGGCCGGAATCCCCAGCCGACCACCCCCCGGCGACCGCAGAAAGCTCTCATGAAACACCTTGCCGGCATATCTGGTTGAGCAGCGCTCAAACGAATCGTTCAGTGCGCCGATCACCACTGGCTCCCAGAAGTGCCGAATCGCCCGCTCGGTCTGGCGGGTCCGTGCAAGCCATGCACTGAACGATTCCAGATCGTCGGCCGGATAGCCGCGTAGAAACTCGACCAGGCCCCGCGCAATCGCGGCTTTGTCCACCAACCTAAGCATAGGTGCGCGCAGAAAGCTCAGGGTCTGGTGCGCCGGCGCGGGAAGCCATCCCGGGCGCATTGCGCTGCGATTGCCGTTCGGCTCCAGAAAGACGAGCTCATCATACCAGCGTAGCGATTCGGACGCACCGGACTGCGCAAGCAGATCGACGAGGTTGGTACAGCAGCCGAGCGCCACGTGCTGGGAATCGACCGTCTCGCCCAGCGCCGGGTGCGGGTACGAGTAGGCGCGTCCGCCAATCTCCGGCCGCCGTTCGAGCAGTGTCACCTTCGCCCCGTCCTCCGCAAGGGCGATCGCGGCCGAAAGCCCGGCCAGGCCGCCGCCGACAATCAAACAATCCGGAGAGCCGATCATTGGGCCCGGCCTTTTCGCCACCAGAAGACCTTCAAGGTTCCTCGCGCGAGGACCAGTAGTTTTTCCCTGGTGGGCACGCTCACGCGCAGGCGAAAGACATCGCCCTCGCGTGCCTCAATGCGGTACAGCAGGCGGTTGTAAATGGCGATCAGGACCCATAGTGCCGGACGGCTGTCGCGGTCGACCATCGGCAGCAGCATCCAGCCGGAGCCGTAATACTCCAAGGCCTGCACCGAGAGCGCGGACAGCATGGCCCGCTCGTTCGGGGTCAGGGGCCGGCCGGAGCAGAGTGCAAGCACGTCCGCGTTGGTCACCTTAAACTCCGCCAGCAGATCCTGGGGCAGGTAAATCCGTCCGCGCCCTGCATCCTCTTTAATGTCGCGCAAAATATTTGTCAGCTGAAAGGCGACGCCGGTCTGCTCCGCCAGCAGTTCAGCATGTGGGTCGGTGTAGCCGAAGATGCGGATGCAGACCAGCCCGACGACGCTCGCGACCAGATAGCAGTAGCGGTACAGGTCGGCAAAGGTGCGGTATCCCTGGAGCCCATCTCCCAGATCGACGCCCGCGCCCGGGGCTCCCGGCTCCAGATCCATCGTCGTGCCGCGCACCAGGTCTTCCAGCAGTTCGTCCGGAATCGCGAAGCGTCGCTGGGTTGCTGAGACGGCTAGGAAGACTGGGTCCCGTTCTACCGAGCCGGTCCGCGCGGCGCGCCAGCGGCCCAGCCAGATCGCCATAATCTGGCGGCGTTCAGCCATGGAGATCGTTTCGTCGTCCGCAATATCGTCTGCGCGACGCATAAAGGCGTAAATCGCGCACATCGCATCGCGCTTCGGTTTCGGCAGCACGCGAAAGGAGTAGTAGAAGTTTTTCGCCTCCCGCCGTGCGATGGCCCGGCAATGCGCGAACGCGACCCGGAGCTCGGGTGGGTCCGTCTGTGCGGTGGTCCTCATCGCCCGGCACCTTCTGGCCGCAGGTTGCCGAGCGCCTTGCCGGCAAGCGCGCCGCCCAGCAGCTTCAGCTTGGTAAGCTTCGACACCGACGGCCTGCTGCTCAACACGTCGTACCCCTGGGCGCGGATCCCGGCCAGCGCCGCTTCGCCTCCTCGCACGAACAGCCGCAGCGTGACCGCAAGCTCCGGATCGACCATCGCGGCCACGCGTGCGCCGTCCCGCAGCATAGTCTCCGTGTACCCGCATAGAAAGGCCATCATGGCGCGAAACTCCGGGCTTGCGGGCCGCTCGCGCAGCATCGCCTCAGACACGCCGAAGCGCTCCATCGCATCTTTCGGCAGGTAGCGCCGGCCACGTTCCAAATCTTCAACCACATCCTGCCAGAAGTTCGCTAACTGCAACGCAGTGCACACGTTATCACTCGCACGGGCAGGCTGCTCCTCGCCGTATCCGGAAACCCAAAGCACCAGTCGCCCGACAGGGTTCGCCGACAAACGCGAGTAGTCTTCGAGCTCGGCAAGTGAATCAAAGTACGTCTTGGTCTGGTCTTGGATGAACGCCTGGATCAAGTCCGCGAACAACTGCCGCGGTGCCCCGGTCTGCTCGATGGTCTGGTGCAGCGCCACAAATACCGGATGTCGAGACGCACCGGGGTCGACGTAACACTCCCGCAGCAGTTCGTCCCACTCGTGCAGAAGCCGCACCGCGGTCGCGTGGTCTGCGACCTCGTCGCCCAGGTCGTCCGCGACTCGGCTAAAGGCGTAAATGCTTTCGAAGTACGGCCGAATTCGGCGCGGCAAAAAGAAGGTCGCGACGTGGAAGTTCTCGTAATGGCTGCTGACCAGCTGCCGGCACCATAGCTGCGACTGCTCCAGCGTGGGCCGAGTGGCTGGCATTGCGTACTCCATCGGAGCGCCTTTAAGTGCGTGGTTCGGACCGATCATCTCATCACGCTCACTGGCTGCACCACGGTTTTGATGGCCCGGGAGGCGTGAGTTCCGGACCGGTTCAGCATCTCCCCGAAGACTTCTGCCAAAACGCCAAGAGGTCGCCTTTCAGAAAGATACAGCTCACTCTTTAATCTTTGCGAAGCAATCAGGTCGAATGCAGCGCGCACCGTGGACGGTGTGTGGTGAAAGCTTGCCTTGAGGGTGATGTCTCCATAGTGCAGCCGGTTGGTGTCCAGGGCGACCATGGTTCCGCTTGGCGGTCCTCCAAAAAAGTTGACGACCCCACCCTTGCGCACCATCCCCACCGCCCACTCCCAGGTCGCCGGCAGTGCGACCGCTTCAATCACGATATCCGCACCGCGCCCAGCCGGAGTCAGTGCGCGTACGGCTTTTACTACATCGGTGGTCTCATCGGTCCGGACCACCTGCCGCGCGCCGAAGCGCTTCGCGGTCGCCACCTGGTCGGCCCGCTTGACTACGGCGATGACATCCAGCTCAAGCGCGCCGGCCGCGTCGATGAACATGAGCCCGATCGGTCCCGCACCGATCACCACCAACGAATCCCCTGCCGTCGCCCCGCTTTCCTCAAGCCCCCGCATGACGCATGCCAGCGGCTCGGTAAGCGCGGCATGCTCGAACGAGAGGCTGTCCGGCAGCGCAAGCGTATTCATTTCAACAATTCGTGCCGGAATCCTCATGTACTCGGCATAAGCCCCATTGTTGAACAGCAGATCTTCGCACAGGTTCTGCTGCCCCTTCCGGCAGAAATAGCACCGGTCGCAAGGAGCGGAGTTCAGCGGCACCACACGGTCTCCCACGCGAAACCGCGTCACGCCTTCACCCGTCTCGACCACGGTTCCGGCGAGTTCATGGCCGAAGAGCATCGGCGGAGTGCCCATCCTGGCATGATATCCCCGGCGATACACCTTCAGGTCCGTCCCGCAGGTGAGCGCCGCGCCTACCTGCAGCACCAGCTCTCCCGGCCCGGCGACCGGCACCGGAACCCGCTCGATCCGCAGATCTTCCTTGCCGTGCAGCACGGCGGCGGTCATGTTCTTCAATGGCATTGAGGTCTATTTTCTCACCGACCCGGCCTTCCCGGGGCCGATCGGCGGCTGGACCTGCAGTTTGATTTGAGGAGCCCGGCGGCTCCTGCCTGCATCTGATAGAGTGAGCCTAACCAGAATGCCTCTTGCCACGCCGGACATATTTGCCAAGGGAAAGATCGCCGCGGTCCAGGATTATTCAATCCTGGCCGGCCGGGGATTCGCAAACCTGTTCTCCGCCCCTCGCTACTGGGCCGATATCGTGACCCAGATGGACTCGATCGGCGTCGGCTCGCTGCCCATCGTCGTGCTGACGGGCTTCTTTACCGGATGCGTGCTTGCCTTGCAGTCGGCCACCGCCTTGCAGGAGTTTGGCTCTGTCTCGCTGACCGGCTCACTGGTCTCGCTGTCGATGGTAAAGGAGCTTGGCCCGGTGCTGACAGGATTGATGGTCAGCGGACGCAATGCTTCCGGCATGGCTTCCGAGCTCGGTTCCATGAAGGTCACCGAGCAGATCGACGCCATGCGCGCGCTGGGCACGGACCCCGTCCGCAAGCTGGTCACGCCGCGGCTGATCGCAACTATTTTTATGCTTTTCTTTTTGACCATCGTCTCGGATGCGGTAGGCATGGCCGGCGGCGCGCTGGTCAGCGTAACCTTGCTCGGACTGAACCTGAGCTCGTATATCCACACCTCGTACCAGACGCTGGCCTACGGCGACGTGGTGCAGGGCCTCACGAAGCCGCTGTTTTCCGGCTTTATCATCGCCTCGGTGGGATGCTACTTCGGCATGAACACGAAGGGCGGAACGCAGGGGGTCGGACGCGCCACCACGCAGGCCGTCGTCTACTCGTCCGTCTTCATTATCGTGATCGACTTCCTGGTCAGCCGGCTCATGATCGGGCTCTTCGGAAGGTAAGGCATGGCCCAGACCTCCACGCCGGACGCACGCGACCAGCAGCAACCGGTCGTCGCCTTTGACGATGTGTCCATCACCTTCGACGGCAAGCCCGTGCTGAAACACATCTCCTTCCAGGTCACTCACGGCGAGACATTGATCATCCTTGGCCCAGCCGGCTGCGGCAAATCCGTGCTGATGAAACTTGCTAACGGGCTGATCGCTCCGGATTCGGGCAAAATCTGCATCTTCGGCCAGGACCTGACCGCCATGCGCGAACGCGACCAGTACAAGCTGCGCGAGCGCATCGGCATGGTCTTCCAGGAGTCCGCACTCTTCGACTCACTCTCGGTCGGCGATAACGTGGCTTACCGGTTAAATGAAGAAGGCACCGCGCCGGACGAGGCCAAGCGGCGCGTCGATGAAGTGCTGAACTTCGTCGTGCTGCCCCACGCTGCGGCCAAGTTTCCGTCGGAGCTTTCCGGGGGTATGCGCCGGCGCGCCTCCATCGCGCGCGCCATCATCTCCGGGCCGGACCTGATTCTGTACGATTCACCCACCGGCGGCCTGGACCCGATCACCTCCACCACCATCATTGAACTCGTTGTAAAACAGCGCGATGTTTCGCAGACGACCTCCCTGCTGATCACCCATCGGCTTCAGGACGCCTTTATGCTTGCGACTCACCGGTATAACGCGGAGGCCGGGCGGATGGAGTTGATTCCCAACGGCGGCATCGAGGACTCTACGCGGTTCCTGGTTCTGAACGAAGGCTCGGTAGTTTACAACGGGGACACACACGGGTTGGTCCACTCGGACAACCCATGGCTTAAAGAGTATCTCTCTTAACGGAGTAAAAAGGCCTGCACTGCGTACACGCAGCTTTCGCCGCTGAGGTACGACTGGGCTGCTATGTTCTGTCGGGTGAACCTGAGCGGAAAGAGCCGAAAGACCTCAGGCACCCTCAAGCCGTTATGATCACCCGTGTTCTACCGGGGCAAACCTTCGGGTAACTTCCGAGTCAGAGCTTCTCTGAGCTTCTCTGAGCGCCGCAAAAAGAGAGGGCCGAAAGAAGCAGAGAACCTTGCTTTAGCCGCAAAGAAAGCGGTCCCTCTCTCTTCACACACGCCCTAGAGCTTCTCGAAGAAGTCACATGCAGAGCAGGAGATATACACCCCGCCCGGGATTCCACGCTCGCGATCTTTTACCCGTTTCACGATACGGGTCGGCTTTGAGCACTTCGGACAGTCCGTGCTCCTGTTGGTGTCCATGACCTTTTTGCGGTCGCCGGTCTTTGCAATCTTCGACATGATGCTCTCCCTGATACTGTTGATTGGCTCACTTGCGTGTATGGAGGCCGTGGAAAGCGACGTCTCCCCTGCGGTCTTGACCGCAGTTTCTGCAAGGTGGAGCGCTTTTCAAAGAATACACCGTCCAGCGTCACTGTGGAGGCGCGTTCCTGTTCGATGTCGGTGATCTCGATCCACCATCTGACCCCGGAGCGGGCGCCGGGCCCGTCGATGGCGGAAGGATCACCTTTCCCTGGGTTGCCCCGGTATTTGCACCTTCTCCCGGTTTCAGCAACGTGGGAACGACCGCCTGGCCTTCAGCCGGCTTCGTGTCTCCCATGCCGATCTCGCGCACCGTCGGTCCACCCGGAAGATAGTCCGCCATCTCTTCCTTGGTAAACACCTGGATAGGCTGGCCCACCTTGGCGATTTTCACCTCATTGACCCGGTCGCCGGAAAAGCGAATGAACTGGACAGTTTGCGGCACATGCCCGTAGATCCACTCCTCATACCGTTTTCCGTTTTCCTCTTCTCTCACCTTGCTCTCTGGAGCACCAAGCGCAGCCAGCACCATTCGGTGAGACATCCCCACCTTCGCCTCGTGGGCGGCGATCGCATCTTTGACCGGGGCAGGCAGGGTATCCGCATAGGCCACCTCGCCCGACTTCACCCCGAAATCAACCAGAGGCTGCAGCAGAGACTTTACCTCTGCCGCCGAAAGCTCGGGAACTCCTCCTTCAAACTGTAGCAAGATGCGGGTTCCCGTTGCGACCTGCCCGTCGTTCATCGCCGGCTCGCCGCCCATAATCGAGACATGCCTCAGGAAACGATGTTTCAGATACGGTCCACCGTTCAGGTCGATTTCCAGTGAATCTCCCTTCACCGCAAACGCAGTAATTGCCACGCGATCTCCGATCGACGCGGCGGTTCCTTTTTGATACACGAGCTTCTTATATTCTTCCGGCCCGGGCTTCAAGCCGCCGTTGGCCTGAAGCGTCAGCGAAGCGGCCAGTGGCAGCACACGGTGGGCATAACCCTGCTCCCCGACGAGATTGCGTACCAGGTCAAGCCTGCCGCGCTCGGTCAATCCGGTCGCCGGCAGCTCCACGTGGGTCGGCGTCAAGTCGGTCTTCAGGTCGGCAGTGGCAGAATGCTCCCCAACGGTAAAGACCTGCCCGCGCGCCGCGAGCCCCGCTCCCAGCACCAAACACCCAATCGATAACGAGAGACAAGCCCGCATGTCAGCCCTTTCGCTGCAACTTTCGTGCCTTGCTACGAAAACAGCTTGCGCCTTCTCTTCGCCAAAAGCAAGCGCTTCCGCTTGTCTGGTTTGTGGAAAAGTCAGCTCTTTGGTGGATTGTCGCTAGAAGAGTGAGACGCTGCGGTCGGACTTTTCGACGTGGTCGCAAGGATTTGCACCAGGGGAGCCGGCGCGGCCTGCCGTTCCATTTCGACGTGCGCCTTGGGAGGAGGCACAATCACCTCATCCCCCGCACCCACGATCGGCTTGAACGTGTAGCGCCACGCGTAGTCCCGCGTGGTTCGATACAGCACGCCCGTCGCTCCCAGCAGGACGGGCCCTGTCAGCAGCGCCGCGCCCAGTCCAAAGCCCGCCCCCGTCAGCCACGCCGGACCGGTCGCAAAGCTGTCCATGACGGAGACCAGCCCGCCATGCCCGGCTGCTGGAAGCCCAATCACGAGCAGCACCACCGCGCGAAGGGCAAAGTGAACGCCCCAGCCGATCCAGAGCGCATGCGTCCGCAGATAGCTCATGGCCAGCAGCAGACCGAATAGCGCGCCGTCCAGCAGTGCCAAGAGCAGGGACTCCGGCGGGTTCGTCCAGACCAGCGCCACAGCAAAACCCAGCGAGCTCACTACCGCAGCCCAGGATGGACCGATCGCCGTAACCAGGCGGGCGAAGGGATACCCTCGAAAGACCAGCTCCTCCGTCAGGGTAAACGCAAGCAGGGCCGCGGCGTTGACCAGAAATTGAACCGGATGCCGCCCCGCCGATCCCAAATGCCCATGCAGATGGCCGCTCAACAACACCGGAAGCACGGCAGCCAGGCCAATCCCCCACCCGATCGCCGCGCCCACGCTCCACTCCCGCCCCCAGCCTGCCCGCAGAGGAAGCGGCAGGGCGTCGGCCAGCTCTCCGCGCCGCGTCGCAATCCAGTCCAGCAGCTGAAACCCAACCACCAGCAGGAAGATACAAAACAGCGCATCCAGCAGCGCCTCCGCCCCGGGCAGCTGCAGCCGCCCGGCCAGGCCATGCGCGGACCGGTTCGCAATCGCACACGCAGCGATGGCCCACAGCAGGCCCGTCCCGGCAAGCGCCAGTTCAAACCCGCGCGGAATCCGCTCTCTTACCGGCACCTGCATCTCCACCCCGGGCGAGCTCAAACCGTCGTATAGCACTGGGCAATGGCCCGAAACCGCGCATACCGCGCATCCAGCAGATCCTTCAGCGAGACCGCCTGAACCTCCGCAAGGTAGTGCTCCAGCCTAGCATTCACCAGAGCAAAGGCCTGCTCCGGATCGGCCTGCGTGCCACCTGCCGGCTCGCCGACTACATCGTCCACGCACCCCAGCGCAAGCACATCCGGAGCCGTATACCGCAGCGCCGCCGCAGCCTGCTGTTTCTTGGTTGCGTCCTTCCACATGATTGACGCACAGCCTTCCGGCGAGATCACCGAGTAGATCGCATTTTCCAGCATGAGCACCCGGTCAGCCACCGCCAGCGCCAGCGCCCCGCCGCTTCCACCTTCGCCCGTAATGGTCGCGATGGTCGGCACGCGCAGCCGGCTCATCTCCAGCAGGTTCCGCGCAATCGCCTCGCCCTGCCCGCGTTCCTCTGCGCCAATGCCCGGGAACGCCCCGGCGAGGTCCAGAAACGTAAATACTGGTCGCCCGAACTTCTCCGCCAGCTTCATCCCGCGCAGTGCCTTCCGGTACCCCTCAGGGTCCGGGCTGCCGAACTTGCGCGTCACCCGGTCTTTCAGTGTCCGCCCTTTCAAGTTGCCGATGACCATTACCGGCTCACCATGAAAACGCGCCATGCCGCACGTCATCGCCGGGTCATCGCCAAACGCGCGGTCTCCGTGAATCTCACTGAAGTCGGTGAACAGTGCGTCGATGAAGTCCATCGGATAAGGCCGTGCCGGATCTCGCGCCAGCTCCGTTTTCAACCAGGCCTCGGGAACCAACTGCCCGGAAGCCTGAACCGTGGCCAGCTTGCCTGCTTCTTGTTCTGCCATCGGTTTCATTGTAGCGGAGAAGCGCGGCGGCGTCCGAGCCAGGCATCCACCGACCAGCCATTCCACTCCAGCCCGAACAGAAGCACCGCAAAGATCAGGCTGTAGACCAGTTGCTGCCCCGCCACATCCCACTGCTGGTTACTGGTGACGCCAACCGTCAGCGCCATCATGAACGCCGCTCCCAGCACCAGCGCCGCACGGGTCAGCAGCCCGGCGACCAACCCAATCCCAAGCAGCAATTCGAGGAACGGAATCGCATAGCCGAACCCCAGCACAAACCCGTGCGGCAGCGGAGACTTCGTCATATGCTCGGCCGTAGTCGCCGCAAACACCTGTACCCCGCTCAGGATGCGGAACAGCCCATGTCCAAGAAAGTTCACTCCAAATGCAATCCGAAGCAAGGCATAAGCCGTCGTCTTGTGGCTCTCACTCATTGAATCACCCGCACGCCGCCGCGTCCCACGAGCTCTTCCACATCGTCGATAAACTTCCGATCCGCCGCAACCAGTGTCCGAGCCGGTTCCAGCACCGCACAGAACTCGCCCGGCTCCTCAAAGTCGAGCAGCAGCTTTCCGCTCCCCGGCGAGTTGGTGAACAGGCTCAACAACTTCTCTAGCAGCGCGGCATCCGGGGAATGCAGCGGCACCTTGATGCGCAGCGCCTCCGGCAGACGGATCTTCACATCCTCGAGCGCCTGGATCCCGCTCACCGCCAGCTTCGGCGCGGAATCTTCCTCCCCCCGAAGCGCTCCCCGCACCACCACCGGCACCTCGATCTTCAGCTTTTCCGCCATCGCCGGATAACTTTGCGGAAAGCAGATCAGCTCGATCTTGCCGGTCGTGTCCTCAAGCACAGCCTGCGCATAAAACTCGCCGGAGCGCTTCGACTTCGCCACCTTGAGCCCGGTAATCACGCCGGCCACCTGGATCTCATTCGGCTCCGGCCCGCCGCCTCGCCGAAACTGCTGCGGCTCAGGCTTCATCTCACACGCCGCCGCCGCATCGACCACCTTCATGTTCCGGAGTTTTTCCCGGTATTTGTCCATCGGATGGCCCGAAACGAAGAAGCCAAGCACCTCCTTCTCATGCGTCAGCCGCGTATGCTCGTCCCATTCCGGCGCGTTCGGCAGCGCTTCCACTTTTGTCGCGCCTTTGGCCGGCAGAATATCAGCGTCAAAGATGCCGAACAGCCCGCTCTGCCCGGAATCCTTATCCTTCTGCGCCTTCTGCGCACGCTCCATCGCCGTGTCGAGCGAGGCCATCACCGCCGCGCGCGGCCCAAACGAATCCAGTGCGCCCGACTTGATCAGTGATTCCAACACTCGCTTATTCATCAACCGCAGCTCGACGCGTTCGCAGAACTCCCACAACGAGGCAAACCCCGCCCGCCCTTCGGCCACGAGCTGCCGCCGCGCGTTCAGCACGGATTCGATCGCGTTGTGCCCGACGTTTTTGATCGCCGCCAGCCCGAACCGGATCGCATCCCCGCTCGGCGTAAAGCTCGAAGCCGAAATCTGCACATCCGGCGGAAGCACCGCGATCCCCATCTCCTTGCACTCGGAGATGTATCTAACGACATTCTCCGGCTTCGACGTTTCACTTGTCAGCAGAGCCGCCATGAACTCCACCGGATAGTGCGTCTTTAGCCACGCCGTGTGGTACGCCAGCAACGCATATGCCGCCGAATGCGACTTGTTGAATCCATACCCGGCAAACTTCGCCATCAGGTCGAACAGCTGCCCGGCCGTATTCTTGTTGAACTTCCCCGCGGCCGCGCCGGCCATGAACGATTCGCGCTGCTTGGCCATCTCCTCCGGGTTTTTCTTGCCCATCGCCCGCCGCAGCAGGTCCGCGCCGCCAAGGCTATAGCCTCCAATCGCCGAGGAAATCTGCATCACCTGTTCCTGGTACACGATGACCCCAAGCGTCTCTTTCAGGATCACCTCGAGCTCCGGGAACATGAACTCCACCGCTCGCCGTCCCCACTTGCGCTCGATAAAATCGTCGATCATGCCGCCTTCGATCGGCCCGGGACGATACAGCGCATTCAACGCCGTCAGGTCTTCCACACTCGTCGGCTTGTACCGCCGCAACACATCTCGCATCCCGCCCGATTCAAACTGAAACACCCCGCTCGTCAGCGCGCGATGGAACACCTTTTCATAGGTCTCCGCGTCGTCGAGTGCCACCGTCGCCAGATCCAGTTCGACACTGCGATGCTCCCGTATCAGCTTCAGCGCGTCGTCGATCACGGTCAGCGTCGTCAGCCCCAGGAAGTCCATCTTGAGCAGGCCCATCTTCTCGATCGCGCCCATGTCATAGCTTGTGACGATGGCCTCGTCCTTGGTGCGTGTCACCGGAACCAGCTCCGTCAGCGGGCTCGGCGCGATCACAACGCCCGCCGCATGCACGCCTGCGCCCCGCACCAGCCCTTCCAGCCGCAGCGCCGTATCCACCAGTTCCTTGATCTTCGGCTCGTTCTCATACGCATGCGTCAGCGGACCGTTGTCGGCCAGCACCTCTGAGATCGTCACCCCGATGCGCCCCTGGATCATCTTCGCGATCCGGTCGACCTCCCCGTACGGCATGTCGAGCGCGCGGCCCACGTCCTTGATCGCCGCCTTGGCCGCCATGGTATTGAACGTGATGATCTGCGCTACCTGGTCGTTGCCGTACTTTTGCCGGACATATTCGATGACCTCTCCGCGCCGGTTCATGCAGAAGTCGATATCGATATCCGGCATCGACACCCGTTCCGGGTTTAGAAACCGCTCGAACAGGAGTTCGTTCTGCAGCGGATCGACGTCCGTGATCTCCATGCAGTACGCCACCAGCGAACCGGCCGCGGATCCACGCCCCGGCCCCACCGGAATATTCTGCTCCCGCGCATACCGGATAAAGTCCCACACGATCATGAAGTAACCGGGAAACTTCATACTCTTGATGCATTCGATCTCCCGTTCCAGCCGCGCGTAGTACTCGTCTTCACTCTTTCGCAGCAGGCCGCGGCTGCGCAGATGCGTCACGTTGGTCGCCAGCCGCTTCTGCAATCCCGTCCGGCAAACCTGCTCGAAATACCCATCCAGATTCATGCCTTCCGGCACGGGAAACTCCGGAAACGGATTGTCCACCTTGCTCAACGTCAGGTTGCACCGCTCGGGAAATTGCATCGTCCCGCTCAACACGTGCGGCGCGTCCTTGAACATCCGCGCCATCTCGTCCGCGCTCTTGATGTAGAACTCCTGCGTGTCGAACTTGAACCGCTTCGGATCGTTCATGCTGCCCGCGGTCTGCACGCACAGCAGCACCTCGTGCGCACGCGCATCCGTGTCGGCGATATAGTGCGAATCGTTGGTCGCAATCAGCGGAATGTTCAGGTCCTTTTCCATCCGGAACATCGCCTCGACCACCGCCTTATCCGGCCCGAGCCCATGATCCTGCACCTCCAGAAAGAAGTTCCCCCGCCCGAACATCTCCTCGTACGCACCCGCCGTCCCGCAAGCCCGCTCGTAATCCCCCGCCATCAGGTGCTGCGAAACCTCTCCCGCCAGGCATCCCGAAAACCCGATCAAACCTTCCGTGTGCCGGGCCAGAAACGCCTTGCTTACCCGCGGTTTGCGATAGAACCCGTGCAGCGCCGCTTCGCTCGTCAAGCGCACCAGGTTCCGGTACCCCGCTTCGTTCTCCGCCAGCACCAGCAGATGGTTGTATTTGTCGCCATCGCCCTTGGCCCGGTGATCCTCGGCCTGGCAGATATACAGCTCACACCCCAGGATCGGCTTGACGCCTTTCTTCTTGGCCGCGTCGAAGAAATGCACCGCCCCGAAGATGTTGCCGTGGTCCGTCATCGCCACGGCCTTCTGCCCGATCGAATCGACATGCGCCACCAGCTTGTCGACGTCACACGCCCCGTCCAACAACGAGTAATCCGTGTGCAAATGTAAATGCGTAAACTCAGCCGCCATAGATCTAGTTTAGGCCGCTCCGCAGGCCGTGCACGATGTGCAAATCCTGGGCACATTTAGAACGCGACTCGAATCAACCCAAAAACACCGGATCAGAACGGATCCAGCGGCGGGCCCGTTTCCTCCCGGCTTCGTCGGGATGAGGGGGTCCGAGCCAACCCCGCGCCTACCTTCCCCACTCCCACACCTCCATGGTCGCCATCCTTACCTGGCTCCCCAACCTGCTCCGCCGCCGCAAGCGCGACGCCCTGCTCGCCCAGGCAGCCACCTGGCCCACAGCCACGGCGAAGCTCCTCGCCGGCAAGGTCGTCGAGCGCGATCCCCTCGCAGAAGGAGGCACCAGCTTCCAGGACCGCCAGCTCGAGTCTCCCTACTTCTTCACCGTCGGCGGCTCCTACTTCGGAGGCCATCTCCGCGGCCAGCCCATGTCCGACTCAGAAGCTCACCGAGCTCTCAAGCTTCTGCACGAAGACACCGAAGTTCTGGTTCGCTATAACCCCGCCAACCCGGATCACGCCGCGACTCTCGCCACCGACAACCCCGGCTCTTCCATCCCCATCTGGCCCGGCTGAAATCAGCAGACATACCGCCCATCACGATCCCGGCAGAAACGGAGAAGCATAAAAGCCAAACCAACGCAGCCTGGCCGTCTTGATTACCTCGAGCCCGTACCTCGACAGAATCTCCGCTTCCGAATATTCCGACGGCCAACGGGCCGCATCCGTCCTCCAGGCAAATCGCCAATGCTCCAGGATCAGCCCAGCACGTGGCAGATGATTCGGCGAACTGATCACCTCCGCCGAGTTCCATCCATGCCGCTCCATGACCGCATGGCTATAGAAAATATTCTCGATCGTGTTCCGGGCCTGACGGTCTTCTTCGATCGCCTCCGCCGGTACCCCGTTCGCCGCGGCCAGTCGAGCCATCACATCTGCCTCTACAAACCGGTTGTACGCCGCACCACCCGAGAAGATCACATGCGAAGCCCGACCCGCGCGATACTCCCGCACCGCCTCCATCACCCGCTCGCGTTCCTCGAGCGACGGGCTTCCATCCCCGTTCGCCGGACATCCAAGCACGATCAACGCATCGAAACGCGTCGTTCCGGTCGTCCCCTTCGGCACGGTTTCAAATGTGCCCAGCATAGCCAGCGACACCACCACGCAAACCAGCAGCCCGACCCGGAGCCATCTCACCCCCGCGGCTCCGCTACCAGCTCCTTCGCCAGCTCCACGTAGAGATCGACGCACTCGAGCAGCTCCCGCTTGCTCACGCGCTCATCCGGGGTATGCGCCACATGGATCGTCCCCGGCCCCAGCAGAAACGGCTCGCCCCAGTTGGTCAGCGACGGAATATCGGTAGCGAACTTCGCTACCATCGTCGGCAGCCGGCCCACCCGGCGCATCCGCACATACGGCAGCTCGAGCGAAAATTCCACCCGCGCCCGCTCACCCACGGCCCCGACCACCGCCTCTTTCACCTTCGCCGCCGGCCCAACCAGGCGAATCAGCAGATGCGCCTCCGCCGCGTCCGCGATCACGTTCGGCGCCCGCCCGCCGGAGATGATCCCCACATTCACCGTCGTGTCCCCGATCTCCTCGACCACGGGAAGCCGCAGCGCCTTGATCGCCGCCAGCGCCTCCATCAGCTTGTCGATCGCCGACTCCCCCAGCTCCGGATATGCCGAATGCGCCATCTTCCCGGTCGCATACAGCTCCACTCGCAGTGCGCCCTTGGTCGCCATCGCCAGCCTGTTCCCGGTCGGCTCGCCGTTGATCAAAAACCGCGACCCCGGTGCCATCCCGTTCGCCACCTTGGCCCCGGCCGAGTCACGCTCCTCTCCCACCACAAACAGCATCGCCACCGGCACCCCGTCGGCCCGCAGCCGCTCCGCCGCCGCCATCATCGCTGCTGCGATCCCCTTGGCGTCGCACGTACCGCGCCCATGCAGATACTCTTCGTCCTCCCGCAGCCCAACATAGGGAGGCACGGTATCGAAGTGGGTCGACAGCACCACCTCCGGCTTCGCTCCGGCATGCGCATACACGTTGAAGCGCTCCCCTCCGCCCTCCGCTCCAGGCGTTCCTGCCGTTGGCTTTTCCACCGCCTGCCGCTCCACCGTCCATCCTTCGCCCGCCAGAAACTTCGCCAGGAATTCCCCACACGGTCCCTCGTGGTAGGTCGTCGAATCGATCGCGATCAGCCGCCGCGTCAGCTCCAAAGCATCGATAGCCATGCCAACAGCATACCTCTGCCCTAAACTAACCCACATGCCATTCCCCTCCCAGGTCCGCACCATTGACGATCTCCAGGGCCTCGCCGGCCGGCTCGAAGCCATCCTCAACACTGGCGCGCCCGAGAGCCCCTACACTGCGCTGCTCGCGCATCCGCACCCACCCTCCGGCGGCACAATGCACAATAAGGTCGTCTACCACGCCATGAAAGCTTTCACTCGCTTCGCCATCCCAACCCTGCGCTTCAACTTCCGCGGAACCGGCCTTAGCGAAGGAACCCACGACGAAGGCCGAGGCGAAGTCGACGATGTCCTGTCCGCTCTCAGCTACCTCCACCGCCTCCACGGAACGCCGGTGATCTTCTGCGGTTTCTCCTTCGGCTCCAACGTAGGCTTCCGAGCCTGCTGCGGAGACCCCCGCGTCGCCGGACTCATCGGCCTCGGCCTGCCCGTCCGCGCCGCCGGACGCGACTACCGCTACGACTTCCTGCCCGCCTGCACCGCACCCAAACTCTTCGTCTCCGGCTCCGACGACGAGTTTTGCCCACCCGAGATCCTTGAACACATCCTCCGGCAGGCCCCCGTCAACCAGCAAACCAAAATCATCCCCGGTGCCGACCACTTCTTCCAGGGAGTTCCCACCAGCCCGAAAGCAAAGCTCGACGTCATGCAGGACGTCCTGCACAACTGGCTCAACCAGACCTTCAACCTTCAGCCGCACTCCTGAACCTGCCCTATTCTGCTTTGCCTTCACCCACAAGCCACTCCACCATCGCCCGATTGCAAAGCTCCGGCTCCTCCGCATACGGCAGGTGCCCTGCCCCGGCGAGCACCCGAAGCTCCGCCCCAAGCGTCCGGGCCAGTTCTCTCCCGGACTCCAGCCCCACCACTCCGTCGCGCTCTCCCCAGATCAGCAGCGTCCGGTGCCTGGCCACCGCCGGCAGCGACTCCCGCAGCATCTCCATATCGCGCCACCACACCTGCACGATCCCCAGCGTCTGCTCGATCGCCGGCCCGTTCAAGCTGTTCGTATACCCTTCCAGCATTCGTGCCGTCGCCTTCCCGGAATCGCCGTACACCCGGCGGTGCGCTACCGCATGCACCCACCTCGGCATCCGCGGGACTTGCCGCGCAAGCCATCCGCCCACCCCGGAGTTGTAGAACCGAATCAGTCCCGCTCCCCGCCGGCAGAACGGATTCGCCGGAGCCAGCAGGATCAGCCGTCCCACCCTCTCCGGATGCCGCGCCGCCAGCAACATCGCCAGCGCTCCGCCATGCGAGGTCCCCGCCACATCCGTCACACCGATCCCCAGCGCATCCAGACAACGAGCCACCCGGTCCGCCGAAGCCGCCAATCCCCAGTCCAGCCCGCGCACCCGGTCCGACTCGCCCATGTTTTCCGCATCCAGCGCATACACCGTCCGCACCCGGGCCAGCGCCGGTACATTCAGCTCCCAATTCATCGCCGAGCCGATCAAGCCATGCAGCAGAATCAGCGCAGGCCCCAACCCCGCCCGCACGTACCCGATCCCCACCCCGTCGACCACAACTACCGACTTCGAGCTGTCCTCAAGCAACCCGGGAGACACGCTCTTGCTCCACCCCCGCGCGACGCGTACCCACCTCGTCCAGCACCCCTTCCAGCACCTGCAGCGCCCGCTCTACCTGCGCCTCCGAGACCACCAGCGGAGGCAGAAACCGCAGCACATTGCCCTGCACCACGTTGAACATCACCCCGCGCCGCAGCCCTTCTTCCGCCACCGGCCGCGCCGGCACGCTCATCTCCAGGCCCCACATCAGCCCTTCCCCCCGCACTTCCAGAATGTCCTCGAACTCCCCGGCAAGCCGCCGGAGCCCCCGCCCAAGCACCGCGCCCACGCGCTCCACATTGCCCAGCACGTTCTCGTCTTCCATCACCGAAAGAAACTCCAGCCCCAGCCGGCACGCCAGCGGACTCCCACCCAGCGTCGATCCGTGCTTGGCCAGCCCGAACGAGTGGAACAGGTCATCGTTCACCAGCAGCGCGCTCAACGGGATCCCCCCGCCCAGCGGCTTGCCCAGGATCAGCACATCCGGTCGCACCCCCGTGCGCTCAAACGCAAACCACACCCCCGTCCGTCCCAGCCCGCTCTGGATCTCGTCGAAGATCAACAGCGCCCCCCACAGGTCCGCCAGCCGCCGGGCCTCCCGCAAGAACTCATCCGAACATGCGAGTACCCCGCCCTCGCCCATCACCGGCTCGATCAGAATCGCGCACGTCGTCTCGTTTACCGCCGCCCGCAACTCCGCGAGGTCGTCCCGGTCCACAAACCGCACTCCCGGCAGCGAGGGCCCGAAGTCCATCCTGTACTTATCCTGCCCCGTCACCGCAAGCGACCCGAACGTCCGACCATGGTAGCTCTTCCGCAGCGCCACCAATCCGTGCTTTTCCACCCCGCCTTTCTGCCGTCCATGGGTCCGCGCCAGCTTCAACGCACCCTCTACGGCCTCGCTTCCGCCGGTAGAGAAAAACGCCCCCGCCATCCCCGCCATCCCGCAAAGCCGCTCCGCCAGCAGGCTCGGGTACGGGTTGCTGAACTGCGGCGATAGATGCACCATCCGTCCCGCCTGCTCGCTCATCGCCGCCAGCATCCTGGGGTGCGCATGGCCAAGCGCATTCACCCCAAGCCCCGCCATCATGTCCAGGTACTCGTTGCCGTCTGTATCGAACAGCACACATCCTTCGCCCCGATCCATCACCACCGGGTAGCGCGCGTACACGGGAATCAGGTACTCTCCATCACGCTCAAGAACCCGCCGCGCTTCCACGCCCTGCCCGGCTTCCACCTCTGTCATCGCCAGTCCCATACCACCAGTTCATATCACGCACCCGAACAGGTCAAGCACCGTCCACCGCAACGGGTACCGCCGTTGAGTCATGTGCCTGCTTTTCCACACACTTACCTCCCGCGCCTTCGATTCCCAACAGCAGTCTATGATTCTTCATAGGCAAGCTTGGAATTTGCACCAAACTTGTACCTTCCCCGCTCTCCTGGTTTGGCACGCCACGTGCTCTAAAACCGGCGGCAGTAACCCGATGAAGAACGCTTTTCAAACGCGCATTCTCGCCGTCGTCCTCGCCTTTGCGACGCTCGCAGCCTGCGCCCTCGCCGGGGTCAACTTCGCCGACGAGTCCTCCTTCTCCTCGCCCACTGACGGCATCTTCTGGGTCGAAACCACCTCCGGCCTTCCCGGGCTGTGTGCCACCCAGGTCCCCGCCTCCTCGCCCGGCTTTCGCGACGGCATCCGCCCCGGCGACGTCCTCACCGCCGTCGACGAGCACCCCACCCGCACCGTCGCCCAGCTCATGCGCACCCTTACCCGCGACGGCATCTACAGCAAAGCCACGTACTCCATCGCGCGTCCCGCCCAGCACTGCCGGCTTGAGAGCTCCTCCTCCCGTCTCGACATCCAGACCATCCTCGAGCCCGCCGACCGCTCCATCAACTACGGCCTTCGCCTCATCGCGCTCGTCTACCTCGGCATCGGCCTCTACGTCCTGTTCCGCCGCTGGACCGCCCCCAAGGCCACCCACTTCTACGTCTTCTGCCTGGTCTCCTTCGTCCTCTATGCATTCAAGTTCACGGGCGAACTCGACACCTTCGACCAGTTCATCTACTGGTCCAACATCGTCGCCGGAGCCCTGCAGCCCGCCCTCTTTCTCCACTTCGCTGTCACCTTCTCAGACTCCACCCCGGACCGCCGCCACCGCCTTCGCCGTCACCTGCTCGCCTCGCTCCTCTACCTGCCCGGCCTCTGCGTCATCGCACTTCAGGTCACCGCCATCGTGCGCTGGTCCGCCACCGAGCTGCTCAAGCATCGTCTCGACAAGATCTCCCTCGGCTACATGGCGCTGTACTACGCCGCCGCTGCCAGCTTTTTCTTCCTCCGTTCCCGCTCCACCGCAAATCCGCTCGAGCGCCAGCAGCTCAAATGGCTCACCCGCGGCACCCTGGTCGCGGTCGTCCCGTTCACCGCTCTCTACGTCATTCCCTTCCTGCTCGACTACTCGATCCCCATCGCCTCCTCCAACATCGTCAGCCTCTCTTTCATCTTTCTCCCCCTTACCTTCTCCTGGGCCATCGTTCGTTACCGCCTCATGGATGTCGATCTGATCTTCAAGCGGGGCGTTACCTATACCCTTGCAACTGCTTCTCTCGTAGCACTTTACTTCGTCATCGTCGCTTCCTCCGCGGCCATGGTGCACCGTACCCTCCCCAGTCTTCGGATCTGGGGATTGCTCGCCGCCATCGTCGCCACCGGTCTCATCTTCGACCCCCTTAAACGCACCATTCAGGCTCGGGTCGACCGCGTCTTCGACCGCAAGCGCGTCGACTACCGCGAAACCCTGGTCGACTTCGGACGTTCGCTCAACTCGCAAACCGACCTCCGCGCCCTAGTCGACTCCGTCGTCGAGCGTCTTCCACAGACCTTGCTCGTCACCCGGGTCGCCGTCTTCCTCGCGCCCGAACAGGACCCCGACACGCGTCCCATCCGCGAGCCGCGCTTCTCGCTCGCAGCCTCCCACGGCCTCACCGAGCTCACTGCCGATAATCTCCGCACTCTCGACCTCCGCTTTCTCGACTTCGACGATCCCAACAGCAACTCGCATATCTTCCTGGAAAACCCCCGCCAGGTCCTCCGCCTGCCGGACGCGCAGCGCGAAACCGCCGCACAGCTCGACCTCAACTACTACCTTCCCTGCCGCGTAGCAGCCCGCACCGGCGGAGGCACACGCACCGTCGCCATCATCGGCCTCGGCCGTACCGGCGAAGGCGACTTCCTCTCGTCCGAAGACGTGGAAGTGCTTGAATCGCTCGCCGGCTACATCGGTATCGCGATTCAGAACGCCCAGCTCTACCGCTCGCTCGAGCTCAAGATCAATGAGTTCGAGCGGCTCAAGGACTTCAACCAGAACATCGTCGAATCCATTAACATCGGCATCTTCGCCGTCGACCTCGACGACCGCGTCGAATCCTGGAACTCCCAGATGGAGGTTCTCTTCGCGCGCCCCCGCGCCGAAGCCCTCCGACGCCCGCTCGCCGAGCTGCTCCCCGCCGACTTCCTCACCCGCTTCGAGGAGGTCCGCCGTCAGGAAGACGGCCACGCGCATTCCACTCACACCCTCTACAAGTTCCGCCTCGCGCTCCCCACCGGCGAGGTCCGCACCGCCAACATCGCCATCGCCCCCCTCTTCACCCGTACCATGGACGTCGTCGGCCGCATTATCCTGGTCGACGACATCACGGACCGCATCGAGCTCGAAACCCAGCTCACGCAATCGGAAAAGCTCTCCTCCATCGGCCTCCTCGCCGCCGGCGTCGCCCATGAGGTCAATACCCCGCTCGCCGTCATCAGCTCCTACACGCAGATGCTCACCAAGCAGCTCCGTGGCGAACCCCGACTGACCCCGGTGCTCGAAAAAATCACGCAACAAACCTTTCGCGCCTCCGAAATCGTCAACGGCCTGCTCAACTTTTCCCGCACCTCCGGCACCGAGTTCGTCCCCATTGACCTTAACGCCCTGCTCCACGACTGCGCCATCCTGCTCGACCACCAGTTCAAAACCGCGCAGATCCGCATCGTTGAAGACCTCGACCCCACGCTCCACCGCATCCAGGGCAACCAGGGCAAGCTCCAGCAGGTCCTGCTGAATCTCATGCTCAATGCCAAGGACGCCCTCCAGGGCACCGCCGGCGCTACCATCCAGGTCCATTCCCGCAACCAGGACGGCCACGCCATCGTCGAAATCCGCGACTCCGGAGCCGGCATCGACCCCGAACATCTCCACCGCATCTTCGATCCCTTCTTCACCACCAAGACCAACCCCAAGCCCGGCGAACACAAAGGCACTGGCCTCGGCCTCGCCGTCTCCTACGGCATCCTCCAGGAGCACGGAGGCAAAATCACCGCCGAATCCGAACCCGGCCAAGGAGCCACCTTCCGCCTCGAAATCCCCGCCACCCAGGTCCCCGTGGGTGTCCTCGCCACACAGCCCGCGCCTTGGAAGTTCGAGCAGCCCTCCGCCAGTTCGTCCAGGCCATCCTGCTTCTCCTCTTCTCGATCTTCGCGGTTTGGCTCTCGAAGTGGGGACCTGAACGTGGGGTCACGCACAAGGAACGTCTTGTCAACACGTTGCTCCGAATTGTGCTGCCTGCCCTGTGCACACTGGGTGTCTGGATTTTGCTCGCTTTCAGAAAATACCTAAGCTGGTGGATCGCCATGCTTTGGAACGTGCTTGCCGTGTTCGCGGTTGCAGCGGCGCTGATCGACTACATACGAGAAGGAAGTCTAGGCCCGGCAGTTGTCTTTTCATTCCTTCTTCCCTGTCTCACGCTTGCATGTTTGTTCGCCCGTTCGGCACGCGCTTACTTCGAAAGCTACCGTTCAAAGCCTCTGCACTCCTAGCTAACCCACCCCGAGGACCCTAGTCAACATGTCCAGCACCGCCACCCTCGACCTCCCGCAGACCGCCCTTGGCACCGCACGCCTGCTCATCATTGACGACGAGCCTTCCATCCGCGAGTCGCTCGACACCCTGCTCACGCTGGAAGGCTTCGACGTCACCCTCACCGTCGACGGCCATTCCGGCCTGGACGCCCTTGCCCGCGCCGAATACGATCTTCTTCTGCTCGATCTCGCCCTGCCCGGCGAGTCCGGAATCGATCTACTCCCCCGCATCACCTCGCTTTACCCGCAGCTCCCGGTCATCATGATCACCGCCTTCGGCACCGTCGGCAACGTCGTGGACGCCATCCGCGCCGGCGCCGAAAACTTTGTCCAGAAGCCCTGGGACAACGAAAAACTTCTCGCCGACATCCGCACCGCCATCGCCCGCCACCGCGCCGAAGCCGAGGTCATCCAGCTCAAGCGCACCCTCAAGCAGCGCTACAACTTCGAAAACATCATCGGAAAATCCGAGCCCATGCTGCGCCTCTTCGACACCGTCGCGCAGGTCGCGCCGTCCCGCTCCACCGTCCTGCTCCAGGGCGAATCTGGCACCGGCAAGGAGCTCATCGCCAAGGCCGTCCACTCGCACTCGCCACGACGTGACAAGCCGTTCATTCCCGTCAACACCGGCGCCATCCCCTCCGAGCTGCTCGAATCCACCCTCTTCGGCCACGTCAAAGGCGCCTTCACCTCCGCCATCGCCTCGCAGCGAGGCTACTTTGAAGCCGCCAACGGAGGCACCCTTTTCCTCGACGAAATTGGCACCATGCCGATGGACATGCAGAGCAAAATCCTCCGCGTCCTGCAGGACCGCCGCTTCATGCACGTCGGCGGCACCTCTGAAATCCAGGTCGACGTCCGCATCGTTGCCGCCACCAACGTCAACCTCCAGCAGGCCGTCAAGGACGGACGCTTCCGCGAAGATCTCTTCTACCGCCTCAACGTCATCACCCTTGAGCTTCCCCCGCTCCGCCAGCGCAAAGGCGATATCCCTTTGCTTTCCAATCATTTCCTCAGGATCTACGCCGAAGAAAACGCTACGCCAACCCCGTCCCTCTCGCAGGAAGCACTCCGCGTTCTCATGGACTACGAGTGGCCCGGCAACGTACGCGAGCTCGAAAACGCCATGGAGCGCTCGGTCGTGCTCGCCACCACCCGCACCATCACCCCGGACCTGCTTCCCCAGCAACTCACCGGCAACACCTATACCGCATCGCTCATGGACACCCGCCCCGACTCGAGCCTCTTCGACGTCATGGAAGACATCGAGCGCCGCATCATTGCCGACCGCCTGGAGCGCTGCCACTGGAACCAGACCGAAGCCTCCGAGTTCTTCAAAATCCCCCTCAGCACCCTGAACCAGAAGATCAAACGCCTCAACGTAGAAGTAAAAAAACGCACCCGCGACTGACTCGTCATTTGCAAAGTTACCGCGCCCTGTCTTCAGGGCCAAAGGCCGTCAAATACTCAGCTTGGGCCGAAGGTCTGGGGAGTATCGAGATATTCCGCGTAGGAGAGTTCTGCTTAAGGGCACGGCTTTAGCCGCTGAGGTCAGGTCTGTCGCCATCGCATGGATCACCCACTCCGTAAACGACAGCGTACCTCAGCGGCTAAGCCGCACAGGGTCAGCCGTTTCGAGCGGCACGGCTAAAGCCGTGCCCGTAAGCAAGACAAAGTGAGAATCGTCGATACAGCCTAGGTACCCGCGACAACGATGCCCAAGCGCTGAAGGCGCGACTCTATACGATCCGCCACCACCCACGGATCTGATCCGGCGGTATCCGCGCCTCTTCCGTCTTATCCGCGTCCCCTTGCTGCCAACCGGCTAGAATTGGCCCATACTCTTTCCAACGAGGTCCCATGCGCCCACGCCTGCTCGCGCTCGCCGCCCTGTTCGCCACCGCCGCCTCCCTCCAGGCACAAAAGCGCCCCATCACCGCCACCGACCTCTTCGACTTCCACTGGCTCGCCGACCCGCAGCTCTCTCCCGACGGCCACACCGTAGCCTTTGTCGAGGCCTCCGTCACCCCCGCGCACGACGGCTATCAGACCGCCCTCTACACCCTCGACACCGCCGCCCCCGGGGCCACCCCGCACCTCCTCACCCCCGGCATCCACGACACCACCCCGCGCTGGTCGCCCGACGGCCGCTCTCTCGCCTTTCTCCGCACCGCCGACGGCAAAACCCAGCTCTACCTCACCGCGCTAACAAACTCAAACCCCATCCGCCTCACCGACCTCCCCAAGGGAGCATCCACCCCGCAGTGGGCACCCAACGGCCAGGCTCTCACCGTCCTCTCCCTCACCCCGCAGGACCAGCCCGAAAGCAAACGCGAAGCCGCCCAGAAAGCCCGCAGCACCGGAGATGCCGCCCACGCCTCCGACGTCCGCATCATCACCCGCGCCGGCTACCGCTTCAACGGCGAAGGCTACCAGGACCCCTCGCTTGTCCCGCAGCTCTACCTCATTTCGCTCGTCGCGCCGGACGGCACCCAACCCGCCCCCTGGCAGCTCACCCAGGGCCGCTTCGCCGTGCAGGAGTCCGTCTGGCGCGCCGACTCCACCTCCATCCTCTTCACCTCCAGCCACACTGAAGAGCCCTACTACGAGCCCGTCGAGCACAACACCCTCTACGCCCTCCAGGCCCCCACCAACATCCCCCATGCCGCCACGCCGCCCCCGACCCAACTCGTCGCCGAGCTACCCATAGAAGCCCACGGCCTAGCCCTCTCGCCCGATTCCAACCACCTCGCCTTCCATGCGGAGGCCCTTCCCGTCCCGCCCGCGCCTCCGGTCTCGCACCAGCAGACCGATCTCTGGGTCCAGGACCTCGCCTGGCGCAAATCCATCCCGTCACTACCCGTCCCCGCCCACAACCTCACCGCCCACCAGGGTTACGAGCTCGGCTCCGGCGTAGGCGGGGACAACACCGCACCCCGAGGCGCCGGCCGCACCGCCATCAGCTGGTCCGCCGACTCCTCCCGCCTGCTCGACATCGCCGGCTCCCAGGGCTCGGCCGTCCTGCTCTCGGTCGACGCACGCTCGGGCGAAATCACCCGTCTCTCCGCCCGCCTCCAGGCCACGCTCGCCTTTGCCGCCACGCCGGACCAGCGCTCCGTCATCGCGCTTATCTCAAACCCCATCCTCATCGGCGACCTCTTCCGCGTCGACCCAAGCATGCCCCCCGGCGGCCCGCACGACGGCACCCTGCCCATCACCGCCGGTAACCAGACCCAGCTCACCCACGCAAACGACGCCCTCTTCTCCCAGCTCGACCTTCAGCTGCCGGAGGAGCTCCACGTCGCTCCCACAGTCCGTCCCGACGACATCCCGTTCCTTTCCATCGACACCTTCGTCCAGCTCCCGCCCAACTTCGACAAATCGAAAAAGTATCCCGCGATCCTGAACATTCACGGCGGCCCGCACTCCGCCTATGGCTGGGTCTTCGACCATGAGATGCTCCTGATGGCCGCAAAAGGCTACATCACCATCTACCCCAACCCACGCGGCTCCACCACCTACGGCCAGCTTTTCGCCAACATCATCGAATCCAACTACCCCGGCGACGATTACCACGACCTCATGGACACCGTCGACGCCGTCGTCAAAAAAGGCTGGGCCGACCCCGCACGCCTCGGCGTCACCGGAGGATCCGGCGGCGGTCTCCTCACTGACTGGACCGTCACCCAGACCACCCGCTTCAAAGCCGCCGTAGCCCAGCGCGACATCGTCGACCAGGCCTCCTGGTGGTACACCGCGGACATCGCCGAGTTTCACCAGTACTGGATGCCCGAAGCCCCCTTCGACCACGTCGAGCTCTATCGCGCGCACTCCCCCCTCACCTTCGTCAACAACGTCAAGACCCCCATGATGTTCATCCTCGGCGACGCCGACTACCGTACCCCGCCCACCAGCGGAGGCGAAGAGTTCTTCCGCGCCCTCAAATACAAGCACATTCCCACCGTCATGGTCCGCTTTCCCCGCGAATCCCACGAGCTTTCCCGCTCCGGCGAACCCTGGCACCGCGTCGAGCGCCTCGGCAACATCCTCAACTGGTTCGACCTCTACCTCGACAACATCTGCGAACCCCAGTACGACGTAGCTCCCACCCCCTGCAAGCATTGAAGCGGGTGCCCAGGTCTCGCTTCTGAAACCTGGGTTCGGACCGCACCCCTCCGTGCCCCATTCATCGCAGTCTTACCGCGATGAATGGGTCCTCACCTCACCGCCTTCCGCACCGCCGGAGCCACCTTCTCGCCCAGCAGCCGCGTCGCCCGCAGCAGCTTGTCTTGCGGCAATGCCGACACACTCATCTGAAAACTGATCCGGCTGATCCCACCCAGCGACTCGTGGTAGTGCATCACCTTCTCCACCACCGTATCCGGCCCACCTACAATCAGCGCTCCCGTCCTGCCGCGCACCGCGTCGAACTGCCCCCGCGTCACCGGCCCCCATCCCCGCTCCTTGCCGATCTTGGTGAACTCCGCCGCATACCCGGGAAAGAAGTCGTTTGCCGCCGCCTCATCCGTCTCCGCGACATAACCAAGCGCATGCACTCCCACCTTCAGGTCCCCGGGTGCAAACCCCGCCCGTTTCCCAGCCTCCCGGTACAAATCCACGAGCGGCCGAAACCGGTGCGGCTCCCCGCCGATGATCGCCACCATCAACGGCAATCCGAGCGCTCCGGCCCGCGCAAAGCTCTGCGGCGTCCCGCCCACACCCAGCCAGATCGGAATCCGCGCCTGCGCCGGCCGCGGATACACCCCCTGCCCGTTCAGCGCCGCCCTGTGCCTTCCGTGCCAGGTCACCTTTTCCTCATCCCGCAGCAGCATCAGCAGATCCAGCTTCTCCGCAAATAACGAATCGTAGTCCTCCATGCGCAGCCCAAACAGCGGAAAGCTCTCCACAAACGAGCCCCGCCCGACCACCATCTCCGCCCGTCCGCCGCTCAGCAGATCCAGCGTCGCAAACTGCTGAAAGACCCGCACCGGGTCCGCCGCGCTCAGCACCGTCACCGCGCTCGTCAGACGGATCTGTTTCGTCACCCCCGCAGCCGCCGCCAGAATCACCGCCGGAGCCGAATCCAGGAAGTCCGCCCGGTGATGCTCGCCCAGCCCGAACACATCCAGTCCCACCTGGTCGGCCAGTTCGATCTCCCTGAGCAGCCCCTGCATGCGTTCCACGCCGGAGAGTTGCACACCCGTCAACGGATCCGGCACCAGCGCCGCAAAGCTGTCAACCCCAATCTGCATAAACCCTCCTCGAAACTATCTCGATGTCAAGTAGATGCACATCAAGTTACTTCGAATGCACCGCCCAGGACTCAACCAGGATCACGATGAAAGATATGAGACCACGTTCACGCCGCTCCTTTTTCGATCCTCCTCGATCCCGCCTTCCCGGCCTTCGTTCTGGCTGTGCGCTTGCCTCTAAACCCGAGCAGAATAGATCGACCGGACATCCAGTCGCCGAGCCGTAGCCGTAGCTCCCACGATGGCCACCAGCAGCGGAACCATCAGCGAGTCCGCGCCCCGCGTCAGCTCCAGCAGGAACGCCGCCGAAGACAGCGGTCCCAGCGTAGCCGCGGCCAGAAACGCCCCGGACCCCACCAACGCATATCCGGCCATCTCGCCGCTCGCCCCTGTCAGCGACCATACCCTGCCCAGCCCATACCCAAGCAGCGCTCCCAGCGTCATCGTCGGCGTAAACAGCCCTCCCGGAATCCCGCTGCGCAGGCAAAGCAGGCTCATCACCGGCCTCAGCACGATCAGCCAGCAAAGCAGCCCCAAAGGAATGCTCTGCTCAAAGGTAATCTGCACGATATTTTTCCCGTTGCCAAGCAGCGCCGGAAACGGGATCGCCAGCAGCCCAAGCGCCCCGCACACCATTACCGGATAGCCCCACACCTGCCAACCCGCCGTTTCGTGCATCTCCGCCCACGCCACCGCCCGCACATACCCCACGCTCACCACCCCAAGCAACGGCCCGGCCAGCAGCGCCCAAAGCACCCCCAGGTAGTTTGCGTGCAGCTCCGGAATCCGGTATGCCGGCTCGTTCGGCAACAGCAGCCAACTCACCGCCACCCCCGTAAAACACGCCGCAAACGCCGGCAACAGCGTCGAAAGCGTCATCGACCCGAGCAGCACCTCGGCCGCAAACAGCGACCCCCCGAACGGAACGTTGTACGCCGCCGCCATCCCCGCGCCCGCGCCGCACGCCACCAGCAGGCGCCTCTGCGCGTGAGTCATTCCCAACGCATCGCACACCTTGCTTCCGGTTACCGCGCCCGCCTGCTTCAGCGCTCCCTCGCGCCCAAGCGCCACCCCCATGCCCACGGCGACGATCGAAAGCAGCGCCTTCCAGGTCGTATTCCGCAGCGCCATCCGTCCTTCGTTCTGCCAGATCGCCTCGTCCGGATCGGTCCCGCCGTCCTGCTTGTAGTGCCGCAGCGCCACCAGCACCATCGCGCAAAGTAACCCCGCCAGCAGCATCACCAGAACACGCCGAGACCCGGCCACATGCTGCACGCCGCTCAGAAAATCTCCGCTCCGGTACTGGTAGCTCACATGCTGCGCCAGCCGCAGAAGCTTCATCAGCAGCCCGCCCACCAGCCCGGCGACCACGCCCGTCACCAGCACGGCCGCCCAAAGCCGCGGAGAAAGCTCCACCGGACTTACGTTCGGCTGAGGGCTCGCCCCCGTCGCATCAATCTCTGTCGCGGTGCTCACCATGCCTCACGATCCTCGCACATTACCGCGAATCGCTCTCACTCACCCGCGGCTCCAGCCCGCCCGAGAGCCCAAAGCTCTCCAGCCCGTTGGCATAGCTCCTCTGCTCCCGAAGCGCTCGCAGATACGCAATCTGCAGTTGAAACAGGGTCCTCTGCGAGACCAGCACCTGCGGGTACGCCATCTCCATCGCCTGGTACTTGCCCAGGTAAAGCTGATAGGCCCGCTGCGCTCTCGGAATCAGCTCGGTCCGGTACCGCTCCGCCGTAAACTCTGCCTGCAGATAGCTCTGCCGCATCGGCTCCAGCCGGCTCTGCGACACGAGCTTCTGCCGCACCACCTCCTGCTTCGCTGCTTCCAGCGCCGCCTCCGCCGCCTTTACATTCCCCTGGTTCCTGTTGAAAAAAGGCACCTCCACCCCCGCCGAAGCGAAGCTCTGCGGGCCCACCGGACGCACAGGCACATCGGTCAGGTGCTCGAAGCTGTACTGTTCGCCCGCCTTCAGCTGCAGGTCCGGCACCGTCTCCCGCCTGGCCGCTCTTACTCTCGCCTCACTCACCGCCACCGCTGCCTCCGCCCGTTGCACCTCCGGGCTTTCCTGCGGTGTAGCCGTCATGTTCCCGGCCATCTCCGCCGGGGCCTCAAGCGTTCCAGCCAGCGGACTCACCACCAGGTCCTGCCGTCCCACAATCGCCGCCAGCACCGCGAACTCCCGCAGATAAGCCCGCTGCGCCGCCACAAAATCGATCTTCGCCTGATCCGATTCCACCTCCGCCTGCAGAATATCCGGAGCATCCGCCTGCCCCACGTTGGCCAGCTGGTGCACGGTTTCCACCGCGTCCGCCGCCACCTTCATCAGCCTCTGCCGAACGACCACCTCCGCCTGGGCTTCCAGCGCCGAATAGAACGCCTCCGTCACATCATGCCGAACCCGCACCCTCTGCTCCGCCACTCCAAGCCGGTCCGCCCGCCCCTGCGCCCGGTACACCTCGCTCCGAAGCCCAAGCTTGCCGCCCAGCACCACCGTCTGCTGCACAAACCCGCCCTGCTCGCCACCTCCGTAATTGCCTCCCCGAATCTGGTCGCCTTCATACCCCACAGTCGGATTCGGATAGAGCTTCGCCTCTTCGGCCCGCGCATCGCTCCCCCGAGCCGCCGCATCGGCTTCGGCCAGCGTCGGATTGAGCCGCTCCGCCTCGCCCAGCAGCTCCTCGAGCGACAACGCTCGGCGAGCAGCCACCGCGTTCAATAGTTCCGGAGCCGGCAGGTTCTGCCCCGTGTGTTGCGAAGGGTCCTCCGGCTCCTGGACCGCAAACGTGTCATGCGTCACGGACTGCGCCCCGGGAGCCCGGTCCACCGGAGCATCCGAGTGCATCCCCGGCATGCCTTGCATCGCCGGCTCCGGCTTCTCCGGCAACACAGGCTCCGCAACTGGCGCCTTCTGAGCCGGAGCCTTTTTCTGCACCGGAGCCGTCGGCATCGTCATTCCCGGCATGGACTGCGCCGCCGCCAAACCCACACTCAACGCCATGCCCAGAACCACAATCAAACCCTTCACACCAACCTCCAAGACACTCAAGACTCGTTGACTCGCAACTCCATCTGAAGAGACCTCCTCCTACCCCAGCAGCGACCCGTAGGGATCACCCACCCGCCCCGCCGCCTTCATCTTTCCAACTACCTCGTCATACATCGCCGGCTCCAGTACCCGCACAAATGTCATCATTCCCTGCATGTACTGGCTCCACCCAGGCCGCAGCCCGAAGTTTTCCGGACGCATCACCGCCCCATCCATATTCATCATCGAGCCCTCCATGTATGCATCCTGCGGAAAGTTCGGCACCTGGTCCGCATCCGCCGCAATCTGCCCCTCGCCGTTCATCTGCCCGGCCGCCGCCCCCATCTTCATCCCGCCCATCTGCATCCCGCCCATTGAAGCCGCCTGCGCCTTGCCCGTGCCGAGCGGCCCATTGGTCGTCTCCATGTCGTTCTGCGAACCGAACCCCATCCCCCGCCCCAGGCTGGTCCCGTAGTCCTCCCCCATCGGAGCACCCGGAGTCCCCTGCAGCATCCCCATTCCCGTATTCATATCCACGCCCGCCGCCATGCCGCTCCCGGGCCGCGTCATCTTCCCAACATTCGACGACATCTGGTTCATCATGTGGTGTGGCAGGTGGCAATGCAGCATCCAGTCCCCCGGGTTGTTCGCCACGAACTCCACCGTCCGGCTCTGCGCGACGCCAACCAGCACCGTGTTGCCCGGCCACCAGGCCGTCTCCGGAATCCGCCCGCCCTCGGTACCGGTCACGTAAAACGTATGCCCGTGCATATGCATTGGGTGATGATCCATTCCCAGGTTGATAAACCGTACCCGCACCCGGTCGCCCCGGCGTACGATCAGCGGCGTCGTCGCCGGCCCCGCTTTGCCGTTCAGCAGCAGCCAGTTGTACTCCATGTTCATGGTGTTCGGCACCGTGTTCGACGGCAGCACCGCATACTCCTGCAGGCAGATCGCAAAATCCTTTTCGCAATGCGGCTCGTACGCTACCCGCGGATGCATGATGAACGCCCCCAGCATCCCCGCCATCTCCTGCATCGCCATGTGCGAGTGGTAAAAGTACGTCCCTTCCTGATGAATCTCGAACTCATACACAAACCGGCCGCCCGGCTTGACCGCCTCCTGGCTGATTCCCGGCTGCCCGTCGTTCCGGATCGAGTCCTCAAATCCATGCCAGTGAATCGAGCTCGGCTCCGGCAGGTGGTTGTCGAAGATCACCCGCACCCGGTCGCCTTCCTGCACCTGGATCGTCGGTCCCGGAGCCGACCCGTTGAACCCCCAGACGTCGATCTCCTTGTCCGGAGAGATCCTCTGCCTCACCACCTGCGCGATCAGGTGAAACTCCTTCATTCCGTCCACCATCCTGAACGGCAGGTCCCCCACATCGGTCGTCACCACCGGAACCCCGGTCGCCTGCCCCTTGGTCCCGGTCGCGCCGTTCGCATAGCGCGCCCGCTTCTTCGCCGCCGGTCCGCCCTGCTCCTCCCCCGCAGCCGCCCGCGCGCCAAACAACCCGGCCACCATCGCCGCCGCACCGCCCAGAAACATCCGCCGATCCGCCATCGAAATCTCTCCCAAACCTGTTCGCCCAATGGCGCAGGAAACCTTTGATCACCTACTTGCGTTGTAGAGCAAGGCTTAGTCCCGCCTTGCGTGCCGGCTCCACAACAGACGCCAGCCAAAATCCATCGACGTCCCGCAGAACGGCCCGCCAATCCACACCGTGCTCCGTTCATCGCAGCCACTTCGATGCATGAGAGCGTCCAGGATTCGCCAGCCGTCGCCGCCGTCTAGACTCGCAATCGTGCCCTGGCCCGAGCCCCGCCCACAGGTCCCGCCACGGCAACGTCACGCCCACCTGACCTAACAACGCGCAAAGCATCGGCACAGACATCGTCCGCCTGCACTGCGAAAGCAACCGGGCCATCCAACCGAGCCGAGGCCGGAGCAGTCCATGCGCTCGTCTGCACGCAAACGCCCCGCAAAGCTACCGACGGCTGTCCCTGATGCCCGCAGCACTGCATCTCCACCAGGGCCCGAGCCCCCGGCGAAGCTCCGCAATGGACCGCACAAACCGGCACAGCCATCCCCACCGCGATCAGCACCACGGCAAGCCAGCCAGCCAGGATTGCTCTCATCCCCATAGCTAGACCATACCCCAGCCAGTCACCGCGAGCCAAATGCCGCTGTTGATCGACCGCAACATTCCGCCCACCATCCGCGTCCTTGGGGCGCTTTTCTTCACGCCCGTTGCGGTGCGCTCTCTCCAGCCCGCCGCCAAGACCCGTTTACAATCAACCCAACCGGAGAGCGACCACCTTTGATCAAATCCCTTGCCGCCGCAACCCTGTTCCTGCCAGCGCTCGCCCTCGCGCAGACCACGCTCCAACCTGCCTCCGGCCCCGCTTCCCAGCCCTACCGCCTTTCCCGCGAGCCCGCCCTTACGCACGACGCGAAGCTCGCCCTGCTCCGCCAGAAAATCCGCTACGTCTTCATCCTCTTCCAGGAAAACCGCTCCTTCGACTTTTATTTCGGCTCCTTTCCCGGAGCCGACGGACTTTACAACCGTCTTCCCGTCCAGACTCCCGGTTTCATCCAGCCCCTCGTAAACACCGACGGCACCCTCACCACCATCACCCCCTTCCGCATTCCCCCCTATCTCACCGACGTCAACGGCAAACAGGTCCCGCTCTATCCCTCCGATCTCGCCAGCGTCAACCATTCCCACACCGGCATGGTCTCCAAGATTGATCTCGCCCCCGACAATCTCGCCCGCAACGACCGCTTCGCCCTTACCGAGGAAGGCGTCACCCTCGATCCTGCCGGCAAGCCCTCGCGCTTTCCTACCCTCGCCCGCAAGCAGTACGGCGAGCTTGTCATGGGCCACCTCGACTGCGACACCGCCCCCTTTCTCTGGCGCTACGCCGACCGCTTCACCCTCTTCGACCACTTCTTCGCCACCGAACTCGGCCCCTCTACCCCCAACGCCATCGCCATGATCTCCGCGCAGCTCGGAGAAACTCAATGGCTGCTCCACCCCGAAACCGAAGTCTCCTCCAGGAACCGCGCCGGCCTGCCCATGCTCGCCGATCCCGAACCTCTCTGGGGAGCCCGCAAGGACAAGATCGACCGCAGCAAGCAATCCACCGACCCCAAAACCAAATCCAACGCCCCCAATCTCACCTTTGCCACCCTCCCCTTGAGCTTTATGGGCCAGGACGCCGCCTCCACCACCAGCAAGGACAACGACCCCGCCGCCGACCTCGCCGACATCCACGAAGACATCGCCAGGATCGCCGGAACCCCCAACCCCGCCGTCAACTGGGGCTGGTACCAGCAGGGCTACGACCACGAGCCCACCGACCTGCCCGATCGCGCCTCCCACAAGACCTACGTCGCCCACCACAACGCTCCCGCCTACTTCGGCTATATTGCGAACAATCCTGCCGTTGAGCCCAAGCTTCACGGCCTTGCCGACTTCTTCGACGACCTCAGCCGCCACGCCCTCCCCTCATCCGGCGTCTTCTACGTCCGCGGAGGCTACGGCAACATCCGCGGCTGGCAACCGCTGGACCCCAATCCCCGCCTCGCGACCGTCTTCAACGGCAACGACGATCACCCAGGCTACTCCGACTCCCAACTCTCGGAATCCCTGCTCGCTGAAGAGATCAACGCCATCGCCGCCAGCCCCTACTGGCCGGAGTCCGCCATCTTCATCGTCTACGACGAATCCGACGGTCTCTACGACCACGCCCAGCCCCACATCCGCGCGCACGACCCCCAAGGCGTCGCTCTCGACCAGGGCCCACGCGTTCCCTTTCTCGTCCTCAGTCCCTTCGGCGAAGCCCACAGCATCTCCCACGAACCTGCCGAGCACTCCTCCGTGATCAAGTTCGTCGACAATCTCTTTCGCCTCACCCCCCTCGCCGATCTCCCCGACGAGCAGCGAGCCCGCGCGCTCGGTCTCGCGAAGTATCACGAAAAAGACCTTGGCCCAGCCGATGATCAGGTTCCCGGCGTAGGCGACCTCCTGTCCGCCTTTTCCAACAGCCGCCTGCTCGGCCAGAAGGCGCTTCTCCCCGCCAGCTACGCCGAAATCCCCCAAGCCGAAGTCACCTCTTTCCCTCACGAAAACTATCGCGGCTGCCAGATCCTTCACATTCGCCCCACCGACAGCGGTCGCCCGAACCCCCTTCCCGCCGACTTCAACCCCCGCCCCGAAACCAACCCGGGCATTCCAGCCAGCGGAACCTGGACCCCCTGATGCCGCCCCCTCGCCAGACCGCAGTTCGTTTCCCTTTGCGCCAGTTGCGTGCGCTTTGCTTAGCGTTCTCCGCGTTTCTCCTTCTCTCTTCCCTCTCAGCCCAAACCAGGCCCCTCACCTGCGCCATCATCCAGGAGCCCTTCGAGTACACCCTTACCGACCTCCACGGCCCCCGGCCCGCCTTCGACCTCGAGCTTTGCCACGCCGTAGCCGCCGCCCTCAAGCGCCAGGTCATCCCGCTCGAGGTTCCCGACGAAGCCTCCGCCGTGGAAGCCCTCCGCGCCGGCCGAGCCGACCTCATCCCCACCCTCTCAGCCGATCTCACCCACCTCACCGACCCGACCCTCTTTGTCGCCCCGCCCATCCTCCTCGACGCCATCGGCCTCCTGGTCCCCGCCTCCACCTCCTCGGTCGCCTCCCTCGCCGGCCGCAAAATCTGCTTCTTCGCCGAAACCGAATCCGCCACCGCCCTCAGGACCTCCTTCCGCCTACGCCACCTTGACTTCATCCCCTACCCCTTCTCCGAAGAAGGCGAAATGCAGGCCGCCCTCACCTCCGGCAACTGCCCCGCCATCGCCGGCGCGTTCACCCGCCTCGCCGTCATCCGTGCCTCTCTCCACCGCGCAGCCGACTACAAGCTCTTCCCCGACTCCCTCGCGCCCGACCCCCTCAGCTCCGCCACCCGCCGCACCGATCCTACCCTCGCCCGCACCGTTCTCGCCGTCGAGCAGCTCCTGCTCAACGCCGCATCCCTGGACGTAACCCAAGCCAACCTCCCCACCGCCCTGAAATCCGAAGACCCCGCCATCCAGCGCCTCCTCGGCCGTACCCACGAACTCGGCCCCGCCGCCGCCCTCGACGACCAATGGCCCATTCGAGTCCTCCAAAGCACAGGAAACTACACCGAAATCGCTCTCCGCACCCTGCCCCTCACCCTCCCCACCCCACCAGCCACCCCCCTTAAGTGACCAGACCGCAAGACTCGAGACCAGAGACTGAACAGACCTTCTCTCCCAAAGCGTCAACCAAGCCAGTACACCCGCACCCGTGCTACTCTCCCTCCACCATGCTCACCCGCCGAGCCTTCCTTACCGCCGCAGCCGCCGCAGCCGCCCTCCGAGCCCTCCCCGCCCAAACCCGCCTGAACCTGGCCGAAATTGACCGCGACCGCATTCTGGCGGCCGCCGCCACCGCCCTCACCCGTCCCATCCAGCCCTCCGGAGATCCCGCCTCGGACGCCTTCCTCGACCTCACCCTCGACATCCCCGCCCTCGCAGCCGCCAACCTTCTCACCCACAACTCCCGCTACCCCGCCGCCGCCCGCCTTCACCTGAACGCCTGGCTTCTCGGCCCCCAGTTCCGCCTGCCGACCTCTCCCAAAACCCCCGCCGCCGTCGCGGAAACCGCGGCCCTGGCCGAGCTGGCCCTGAGCCTGCCCTTCCTCTTCGCCCCTGACGATCTCACCCCCTTCAAGCCCTGGTTCCAAGAGTCCCTCACTAACCTCCTCGAATGCCGGACCGCCGGCCTCGCCCGCGACACCCCCGACCACATCGGCGCCTCCTGGCTCCTCCAGTCCGCCAGCTACGCCCGACTCCTCGCAGATGATCCCGCCCTCGCCACCCTGCGCCACCAGTTCAAAACCAAAACCATCCGCGCCGAGATCAACGCAGCCGGAGCCTTTGCTCACGAGCTCACGACCCCAAATCCCTTCCGCGACTCCCTCTTCACGCTCGATCTTCTTTCCGGAGCATGTGTTATTCTTTCAACTCCTTACGACTCACTCTGGAACCATGAGTTGCAGGATGGCCCAGGCATGCGCACCGCCATCGCTCGCCACGCGCCCTTCATCGAGCACCCCAACACCTGGCCCTACCCTGCAGACGAATCCCATTTCCACGAGCTCCCCTGCCGCCGCCCGGCCCTGCTCTTCGCCGCCCGCGCCTACTCCGTCCCCGAGTATGCCGCCATCTGGCAAGCCCTGCGCCCAACCCAGCCCACCACTCCCGAGCTTCTCCGCACCTTTCCCATCCGACAGCCCATCCTCTGGCAGTCCCGTGCTCCCCTCATTACCCTACCCTCGACCTAGAAGGAGGCAAGCGAGCGGAGAAAACTCGCGGGCCGACCGGCACGCCCGCATGGCCATCTCGAATCCACTGAGCCCCCGGCATGCAAAGCCCCTTTCCCCCGACGCTGCTGAATCCCCCAGCCTTGCATCCAACCAAAGACAGGAGAACAACCATGCAAAGCCGCGTCGTCCACACTCTCGAAGTAGAAGACCACCCCGAACATACCGCGGCCTCCGCAGCCGCCAGCAAAAACGAGCAGCCCGGCCCAACCGCGCACGAGGAAACCGTTCAGTCCGAAGAGCACACTCGCGAACAGGCCGACCTTCGCCTTCACCACGGCAAGGAAGCCGCCGCCATCGCCGCCGCCCACAAGGCAGAGCAAAGCCGATAATGTTACGGATCCCTTACCAGGCGCTCGAGGCCACCCTCGAGCGCACTCTCCTTCCTCTCGGTTTTACTGCACCCCGCGCAGCTCTCTGCGCCCGCCTTTTCGCCGAAACCACACGCGACGGCGTTTATACCCACGGCCTCAACCGCTTCCCCCGCTTCCTCGCCATGCTCCGCGCCGGCACCGTCGACCCCGCAGCCGAGCCCACCCTCACCGCCAGCTTCGGAGCCATCGAGCGCTGGCACGGAAATCGTGGACCAGGCAATCTCAACGCCCACGCGTCCATGTTTCGAGCGATCGAGCTCGCCCGCCAGCACGGCATCGGCTGCGTCGCCCTTGCCGAAACCAACCATTGGATGCGCGGCGGAACTTACGGGTGGCAGGCCGCCGACCAGGGCCTTTTTGCCCTCTGCTTCACCAACACCCTCCCCAATCTCCCGGTCTGGGGCTCTACCGAACCCACCCTCGGCAACAACCCCCTGGTCCTCGCGATCCCGCGTCCACGCGGTGAAAACGTCGTCCTCGACATGGCCATGAGCCAGTTCTCCTACGGAACCCTCGCCGCCTACGCAAAGCGTGGAGCCCAGCTCCCCTTCCCCGGAGGCTTCGACGCCGGAGGCCTGCTCACCACCGATCCCGCCAGCATCGAGCAAACCGCCCGCGCTCTCCCCATAGGTCTTTGGAAGGGCTCCGGCCTCGCCCTCACCCTCGACCTTGTCGCCGCCATGCTCTCCGGTGGGCTAGCGACTCATCAGATCGGACGCTCCCCCGAGCTCGAAACCGGTCTTTCCCAGCTCTTCCTCGCCATAGACCCAACCCACCTCACCGACCCTGAAGCCCTCGCCGCCACAGCCTCTTCGGCCATCGCGGACCTCCACGCCGCCACCCCCATCGATCCCACTCGCCCGCCGCGCTACCCCGGGGAAGAAACCCTGCGGCTCCGCGAAGAAAACCTCCGCCTTGGAATTCCCGTGGACGAATCCATTTGGAACTCGTTACGTCCCTGAACAACCTCGAAGCCCCAAGCCGAACCGGTATCTTTTGACCGAAACACAGCATCGTTAGGCGATCCAGAATCCTGTGTTCGGCTTTCCCCTTTCCACCCTCGCGTCGCCGCGCAAGCTACAATCCCCATAGCTGCCCCATGCGCATCCTCACCCGCTACATCCTCCGCGAGGTTCTCTCCCACGCCATTCTCGGCGGCCTCGCCTTCACCTTCATCCTTCTCTCCTCCAAGCTCGGCAAGCTTCTCGAGCTTTACCTCCGCAACTCCGCCACCCTCGCCGACGTAGCCCACCTCATCGCCTACCTGCTTCCCGAAGCCCTCATCGTTACCATCCCCATGGCGGTCCTGGTCGGCATCCTCCTCGGCCTTTCCCGCCTCGCCGCCGACTCCGAGATCACCGCCATGCGCGCCGCCGGGTTGGGCGCGTTCGACTTCGTCAAGATTGTCTCCCTGGTCTCACTCCTCGCCCTCGCCGCCGGCCTCCTCAACTCCCTCTGGCTCGCCCCTCGCTCCGCCGCTGCCCTCCTCTCGCTCGAAGACCGCCTTAAGTTTTCACAGGCCTCCTTCGAGGTCCAGCCCCGCGTCTTCGATGAAGACTTCAAAAATATCGTCCTTTATGTCCAGGATCTCCGCCCCGGCTCCGGTGCCGCACTCTGGAAACACGTCTTCGTCGCCGACCTCACCGACCCTGCCGACCCCAAAATCACCACCGCCGACACCGCCATTGTTACCGCCGGTGCCGGCCCCGGCACGCTCGAGCTCCACCTCAACGACGGAGCCCAGCACCAGCTCTCCCCCACCGACCCCAGCCAGTACAACATCTCCACCTTCCACACCACCGACATCCCCATGCAGGCCGGTGCGCAGGAAGACGCCCACCTGTCCCGCATAGACACCCCCATTAAGGCCCTTCGCCTGCCCGACCTCCTCGCCTTCGCCCGCAACCCTCCCCGCAAAGCCGTCGCCACGCTCGGCCGCGCCCGCGCCAGCCTTCCCTACCGCATCGAGTTCAATAAGCGCTTCTCCTATCCCTTCGCCTGCCTCGTCCTCATGCTCGTCGGCGTCCCGCTCGGCCTGTCCTCCAAGCGTGGAGGCAAATCCACCGGCTTCGTCGTCACCATCCTGCTCGTCTTCGTCTACTACTTCGCTTCATCGGTCGGCGTCGCCCTCGCCTCCCAGGGCAAACTTCCCCCGCTGCTCGGCGTCTGGGGAGCCAACTTCCTCTTCGCCGCCGCCGGCGCCCTGCTCCTCTTCCAGCTCTCCCGCGGAGGCATCGCTCTCTCCCTCGTCTCCACCGCGGGCGTAGCCCTTTCCAACACCCTCGACCGCTTCCGCTCCGGCACACCCGGCAAGCGCATCCGCCAGCCAGAGCTCCTCGACTCCTTCCCCCAGCGTCTCCGCTCGCTGCTCCACATCCGCTTCCCGCTTATCCTCGACGACTACATCATGCGCGAGTTCGGAGCCTCCTTCGCCCTCGTCCTGGCCTCCTTCTCCATGCTCTTCCTCGTCTTCACCTTCTTCGAGCTCATCGGCGACATCATCCGCAACCGCATCGCCTTCGTCACGGTAGGCGACTACCTCCTGAATCTCATTCCCTTCATCCTCTATAACGTCACCCCGCTCTGCGTTCTCGTCGCCGTCCTCGTCACCTTCGGCGCACTCGCCCGCACCTCCGAGTTCACCGCCATGAAGTCCTCCGGCGTATCGCTTTACCGCGTCGTCACCCCCGTCCTCGTCCTCACGGCTCTTATCGCTATTGCGCTGTTTTCTTTCGACGAGTTCTACCTCCCCGCCGCCAATCGCCGCCAGGAAGGCCTCCTCTCCACCATTAAGGGAAAACCCGCCCAGACCTTTCTACGCCCGGACCGCCAATGGATCTCCGGCGAAGCTTCCACCCCAGGCCCTCACCACGACCCGCAGCCCACCCGCATCTTCTTCTACCGCTTCTTCGACCCCGACCACAACGTCTTCGCCAATCTCACCGCCTTCGAGTTCGATCCCGCCACCTTCACCCTCACCCGCCGCATCTACGCCTCCTCCGCCCACTGGGACCCCGCCGTCAACCAGTGGATCTTCGAAAACGGCTGGTCCCGCACCTTCGCCGGCGAGGTCACCGACACCTACAAGCCCTTCACTCTCAGCACCTTCCCCGAGATCCGCGAGCAGCCAGCCTACTTCAAAAAGGAAGCTCGCCCCTCGCAGGAGATGAGCTACGGCGAGCTCACCACCTATATCGCCGACCTCAGGCAATCCGGCTTCGAAACCCAGAAGCTCTCCGTCCAGCTCGACAAAAAGATCGCCTATCCCGTCATCACCCTCGTCATGGCTCTCCTCGCCATCCCCTTCGCCCTCTCCACCGGCAAACGCGGAAGCGTCACCGGCTTTGCCATCGCAATCCTCCTCGCCGTTCTTTACCTCGGTGTAAGCAGCTTCTTTGAAGCCATGGGCAACGTCAACACCTTACCCCCCACCCTGGCCGCCTGGACCCCAGACCTCCTCTTCGCCTTTGCCGGCACCTACCTCCTTCTCCGAACTCCGACCTGAAAATTTCCACAGTCCGTCCTGTCAAGCGGAAAATCGTACAACTCTTCTGGAATGAACGATATGAATTGGCATATTCCAAAGTACCGATCCCATACAATTAAGTCAGCCGAAGCAGGATCGGTCCTACCGATCTGACGCGCAGACTCGAAACTCAAAATTGAACAGCTTCAACACATGCTTTCGCCATCCGTACGAGCCAAAGCGTCCTAAGTCCTTTATTGTGAATATTTTACGATAAGCTGAATGGAATGAATATTTTGCGCTCCCTCACTTACGCATGTCGCTCATTCCAGACAACATATCGACAAGATCCCACCAGGGGGGGTACCCCCATCCTGTACCATAAGGCCACTATGAACCTCACCCGCACCCTCACGCTCTGCCTCATCGCCACTCCCGCACTGGCCCCACTTTGCGCCCAGACCGCAACCCACCAAGCCGCCGCAACCCACCACGCCGCCGCAACCCACCACGGTACGGCCGCCGGAACCTGCATCACGCTCCCGCCCATGTCCTCCGCCATTCCCGCCCTGCCCCCCGGCTCGCCCTGTCCCAAGGGCCTCTACACGATCTCCACCGTTCCCCCCGCAAAGCTGGAAGACGTCTCTCCCATGGAAGGCTCCGCCCTGCAGGAGACCCTCGGGCTTGAAGGCAGTTCCTTCACCCTCGCCTACATCGATAGCAAAGTAGGCACCGGCGAGCTTGCTCCTCCGCACAAGTGGTACACCATCGACTACACCGGCTACCTCGTCGACGGCACCAAGTTCGACTCTTCCGTGGGCGGCAAGCCCATCTCCATCCCCTACGGCGATCACCGCGTCATCCTCGGCTGGGACACCGGTTTCGCCGGCATGCACGTCGGCGGCAAACGCCGCCTCTTTATCCCATTTCAGCTCGCCTACGGAGCCCAGGGACGCGACAAGATCCCACCTCGCGCCGAGCTCATCTTCGATGTAGAGCTCCTCAAGGTTTCCGACAACGACCCAACACCGAAGCCCGTCGCACCGCCCGTTCCCCCACCGGCCAAAACCCCCATCACCACGCCCCCGGCCCAGCCCAAACCCACCACTCCCGACCCAGCCACCCCGCAGGCAGCCAACCCCACAACTCCGAAGCCTCAGCCGTAGCCAGGACATCCAACCATCATGCTTGACCGTCTGAAGCCTCTCGCACCCTACCTCCGGCGATACTGGAAGCACTTCGCCTGGGGTGGGGTCGCGCTCGTCCTCTACAACACCATCAAGGCCATGCTGCCCATCGTCATCGGTCACGCCATCGACGATCTCAAAACCGAGGTCACCACCAGCAAGGTCCTCCACCACACGCTGCTTCTGCTCGCCGTCGCCGCCGCCTCCGCCATTTTCCTCTACATCACCCGCCAGGTCATCATCGGAGCATCCCGCGAGATCGAGTATGACCTCCGCAACGACCTCTTCCGCAACCTGGAACGGCAGTCCGCCGGCTTCTACCAGACCCACCGCACCGGCGACATCATGGCCCGCACCACCAACGACCTGTCCGCCGTCCGCCAGCTTCTCGGCCCGGCTATCATGTACTCGGCCAACACACTTTTTTTTACCGCCGCGGCGCTGCCCTTCATGCTCCGCATCAGCCCGCGCCTTACGCTCTTCGCCTTTGTGCCTCTTCCACTCGCCAGCATCTTCGTCCAGCAGTTCGGTGCACGCATTCACAAACGCTTCGAGCGCATTCAGGCCATGTTCTCCGAGATCAGCAACAAGGCCCAGGAGAACTTCTCCGGAGCACGCCTCATCCGGGCCTTCGCCCAGGAAGAGGCCGAGGTCGCCTCCTTCGAGGTCGCCAACCAGGAATACATCGGACGCTCGCTCCACCTCGTCCGCCTCATGGCGATGCTCTGGCCCACACTCGAACTCGTTCTCGGCATCTCGCTCGTCGTCACGCTCCTCATCGGCGGCCACGAGGTCGTCGAGCACCGCATCACCGTCGGCCAATTCACCGAGTTCATGGTCTACATGGTTCAGCTTACCTTCCCCATGATCGCCATCGGCTGGGTCGTCAACCTCTTCCAGCGAGGCACCGCCTCGCTCACCCGCATCGACGAGCTGCTCAAGCACGAGCCCGCCATCGCCGATGTTCCCGCGCTCCTGGCCCCGCATCCGCGACCCATCGAAGGAGCCATCGAGTTCCGCAACCTGACCTTCGCGTATGCAACCGGACCGATCGTTCTGCACGACATCAACCTGTGCATCCCGGCCGGCTCGTCGCTCGCCATCGTAGGCCCCACCGGATCCGGCAAGTCGACCCTCGTCAACCTCATTCCGCGCCTGTACGACGCGCCCGAAAATACGGTCCTTCTGGACGCGCAACCCATGCGCACGCTGCCCGTCGACCAGGTCCGCGCCGCCGTCGGATTCGTCCCGCAGGAAACGTTCCTTTTCTCCGACACCATCGCCCACAACGTCAGCTTCGGAGCTCCCGAAGCAACCGAGCAGCAGATCGAAGACGCCGCCTCCGTCGCCCACATCCGCACCGAGATTCTCGAGTTCCCCAAAGGTTTCCAGACCATGGTCGGCGAGCGCGGCGTCACCCTGTCCGGAGGCCAAAAGCAGCGCACCGCCATCGCCCGCGCCCTCATCCGCGACCCCCGGATCCTCATCCTCGACGACGCGCTCGCCTCGGTCGACACCTACACCGAAGAGCAAATCCTTAACGGGCTCCGCACCGCCATGCAGGGCCGCACCACCATCCTGATCTCTCACCGCGTCTCCACCGCGCGCAACGCGGACCAGATCGCCGTGCTTGTCGAAGGACGCATCGCCGAGCTCGGCACGCACGACGCCCTGCTCGCCCGCAACGGCTACTACACCCGCCTCTTTGAAAAGCAGCAGCTCGAAGAAGAGCTCGCCGTAGCCCAATAAGCCGCTACGCCGACCACCGGCTCTCAGACACCGGAGCAGGTGCCGCCACGGCCGCAACCGGAACGAATTTTTCTTCCCGCGTCCGAAGCTCGCGCGGAAGCACCTTGCCGGCGGCCGGGTCCCGAGCCACCACGGCCCACGCATCGCGCACATTCCGCACGCACGCAATCACCTCTTCGAAGCCTTCGATCGAAGCCAGGTGCGAAGCCTCAAGCGTCAACGTAAACATCGCCGCATAAAAGTCCGCCAGCGTCGCCGCGCTCTTGCCTCCGACATCCGGACGCAGACGAGCCTGCAGGTACATCAGGATGTCGACCACCTTCTTGACCGCGACGCGGCGCCCGATCGTATCGTCCTCGCGCACGCATTCGATCGCCCGGTAGAGCGATCGCAGCGCCCCGTCATACAGCCCCACGATCATCTCCACCCCGGTAGCCCCAACCAGCGCCTGCTGCCCATACGTCATAGCCATCTCCTAAACTCTTAGTTGTTGCCCGAGTTGTACCCGGTCAACGCACTGTATATTTCGTTGACTTCATTCAACTGCGAAGGAATCGACTGCAGAATCTGGTTCGCCGTGTTCAACTCCGTCGTCAGGTTCGTCTTCTCGGTCGCCAGCCGCGCATCTTCGTTGGAGATACTTGTATTGATCCCGGTTTCCGTCGTCGAGTTCTGCGCAAGCGCCAGATAGATCGCGCCAGTTGTTCCCGTCGAACTCAACCCGTTCAACGTCGTCGTCAACGTCTGCCCAAAGCTCCCGCTGTTTTCGAAATATCCGGCCACATCGTTGAAGTGTGCGTTCAGCGTCGAATCCAGCGTGCTCACATCAAGCGCCAGCGTCCCATCCTCATTGACGCTCAGGCCAAGCTGCGCGATATTGGAAATCGTCCCGCTTGCCTTTCCGGCAAGCAGCCCGCTCGCCAGCTGGCTCTGCACCAGCGCAAGCGTCGGATCGCCGAACAACGGCTCCGCATTGCCGGTTGAGTCCTTGCCTTCCTGCGTCTTGATCGTGCCGACCACTGCGTTGTACGCGGTCACCAGCCCCTGCACTGCGGTCTCGATCGACGAGTTGTCGTTGGTAATCTGCACCTGCACCGACGTTCCCGGCGAGGCTGACAGCAGCTGGAACGTAACCCCGGGAATCGCGCCGGTAACCGTGTTCGAGGCGCTCGTCGTGGCAAGGCCGTCGACGGTCAGCTGCGCATCCGCACCGTTCTGCCCGGTACTGAAACTGACACTTGTACCAGTGGTGCTGTCGGAAAGGCTTGAGCTCAAGCTGATCTGGCCGGCTGATCCGCTGTTGTCGCTCACCAGCGAGAGCCGCGAGCCATTCGTATCGGTGACCACGCTTGCTGTCACACCGTAGTTGCCGGAGTTGATCGTGCTTGCCAGCGAAGCCAGCGTGTTGCTGGAGCCGCCCAGCGTGATCGTCTGGCTGCTACCCGATCCGATCTGCACCGTGAGGCTTCCGCGCAACGTATCGCCTGCATTGGCGATGCTGTCCGAGTACTTGGAAGAGGTGGAGGCCAACGAACTGACGGCAACAGTATGGCTTCCCGCCACCGCGGAGGTACTCGCTGCGCTCAACGTAAGCACCGACGTGTCCGAACTCGATCCTTCCTTTGACGCAAACAGCCCGTCGAAGCCGGTAAGCGAGCCGAGCGACGTAGAGAGGGAAGCCAGGTGGCTGCCCAACGAGGAGAATGCGGCGTCCTGCGCCTGCAGGCTCGTCAGCTGCGTCTTCCACGGCGCCTCGATGCCCGACTCGAGCGCAAGGATCTGCGTGACGGTGGAAGACACATCGAAGCCGGCACCGCTCGACGCCGACCCGAAGCTCAATCCGACTGTGGCCATCTGGTCTCCTCCCAGCCTGTCTCCTGCACGCACGCGGCCAGATTGCGCACGCGTCCGTGAGAAGCTTCACAGAAAAGAAAGAGAGAGGCGCCTGCCGAGGTTGCGGCCTCGCGCCTCTCTCAAGGTCCTGCATGCTTCTATTGCAGCAGCTTCAGCACTTCCTGCTGAACACTATTGGCCTGCGCCAGCGCGCTGATGCCCGTTTGGCTCAGCACCTGGTACTTGGCCAGGTCGCTCGTCGCCTGCCCGTAGTTGGTGGAGCGGATAGACGACTCCGCCGCGGTCAGGTTCTCACTCTCCGCGCTCGCCACGTTCGACGCCGCGGACAGCTCGTTGATGTTGGCACCGATAATGCCACGCTGATACGCCACGTCACCGATCGCCGCGGTCACGGTCGTCAGCACCGACTGCGCGGTGGAAGCCGACAGCGTCGAAACGTTTGATGCCGTCAGGTCTGCCCCCACGCCCGCGGACCCCTGCACGGCCGGAGTCGTATCGGTGAGCGAGGTGCCCGTAAAGGAGAGCGTGGACGCGTTTCCCGTGGAGAGTGTGCCCGTCACCACGAGCGAAGTCCCCGAGTTGGCGATGCTGGCCACCAGCGAGGAGCCCGCGGCCGTGTACTGCTGGTTGAGCTGCTGTACCGCCTGCGAGAGCGACTCCCCATTGACGAAGTTCGTCGTGATCGCACCCAGCGAGCCGGCCGCCACGGAGAGCGATCCCGAGACGGTATCGGTTGCCGCGCCGAAGGTGAACGTAGCGCTCGCCTTCACGGTGGCACTGGAGGTGACCGTGGAGGTCGGCGCTGTCAGCGAAGCCGTGGTCGCCGCGGTGCCGGCGGTACCGACAGACTGGCCGATGCTGCCAGAGGTCAGCGCGCCGACGACGTCGTTGTACACGTTCGATCCGCCGGACGTTCCATCCGAGACAAACACCTGGCGAGCCACGTTGGAAAAGACCGCGTTGCCGTTGAAGTTGGTTGTCGATCCAATATTGCCGATCTCTGAAAGGATGTTCTGGTACTCCTGGTTCGCCGAGCTCACCTGGTTGGAATTCAGCGTTCCGTTAGCCGCTTCCGTGGCCAGCGTAACCGCGCGGTTCAGCAGATTGGTCACCTGCGAAAGCGCACCGTCCGCGGTCTGCAGCAGGCCGATTCCATCGGAAGCGTTCTGCGACGACTGCGTCAAAGCCGCTTCGTTGGCATGCAATCCGTCGGCCACGGCAAGGCCGGCTGCGTCGTCGGCGCCACTGTTGATCCGCGAACCGGAAGACAGCTGCGTCAGCGTGTTCTGCAGGCTGTTCTGCGTCTGGTTCAGGTTGTTCTGCGCGTAAATCGCTGCGATGTTATTGAGTACACCCAAGGACATAAGTTCCGCTCCTAAGAAGTTCCTGGTTGGTTGAAGGTTCCGCGACCCTCAGCTGCCCCGGGCTGCCGTTGTGCTGCCAGCATGCGGAAGAGCATCGCGTTCAACCCCTCCATCGGCACGGCAGCGAAGCACTTTAGCATAGCCCAGCACTTTGGCGCGGCTCCCTCTTCCACCTCCATGACCTAAGTTCTTCGGAGTTCTCGCCGATAGGGCAAGCATGATCGACCTCACACGCCTCAACGGCCATCGACTTGTCCTCAATGCGGACTTGATCAAGTATGCTGAGCCGCAGCCCGATACGACCATCACGCTCGTCACCGGCGAAAAGCTGCTCGTCTCGGAATCCTGCGACGAGCTCATCGCGCGCGTCACGCACTATCGCGGCAATCTGCTGCGCGGTGCCTGGCCGGATGCCGAAGCCGCGCTCAGCGCCAGGCGCGCACACGACCTGCTTCAGCTTCCTTCCTGATTACTAAACCTTTAGGAGATCTTTCCCAATGGACATCGCCAGCATCGCCGGCATCGCGCTCGCCGTCATCGGCATCCTTGCCGGAATGATGATCGAAGGCGGCTCGATCGATCAGATCACCCAGCCCACCGCCGCCATGATTGTCTGCGGAGGCACGGCTGGCGCGGTCATGCTGCAGTTTCCCATGTCCATCTTTCTCGCCGCCTGCAAGCAGATGGTCAAGGTATTCCTGCACACGGGAGGCGATGGCGAAGCCGTGCTGGCGCAGCTGGTCGAGTTCGCCAACAAGGCCCGCAAGTCCGGCATCGTCTCACTCGACGCCGATCTCGCCACCATCGAAGACCCCTTTCTCAAGCAGGCGCTGACCCTCGCCGTCGACGGCACCGAGCCCTCTGAAGTCCGCAAAATTATGCAGCTTGAGCTCGACAACCGCTCCGAGATCGAGGAGAAAATACCCGCCGTCTTTGAAGCCGCTGGAGGGTACTCGCCCACGGTCGGCATCATCGGCGCCGTGCTCGGGCTCATCCAGGTCATGAAAAATCTCGACAACATCGACGAGGTCGGGCGCGGCATCGCGACCGCCTTTGTCGCCACCATCTACGGCGTTGCGGTCGCAAATCTCATCTGCCTGCCCGCAGCCGGCAAGCTCAAGTTCCGCCATCGCGAAGAGGTGATGCAGAAGGAGATGATCCTCGAAGGCGTGATCAGCATCCTCGAAGGCATGAACCCGCGCATCCTCGAAACAAAGCTGCGCACCTACCTCTTCGATTCCAAGCCGGCGACCGAAGACCGCCGTGCCGCCAAGCCGAAGGAGGCCACGGCATGAGCAGAAAGAAGCATCCCGAACACGTCAACCACGAGCGCTGGCTGGTCTCCTACGCGGACTTTATCACGCTGCTCTTCGCCTTCTTTGTCGTGCTCTTCGCCTCCGGCCAGACCGACAAGCGCAAGCAGGTCAAGCTGGCCGAAGCCATGCAGACCGCCTTTACGCACCAGGGCATCTTCGATCCACATTCCAGGACGCCGCCCATGTCCGACATGAACGACGCCCCCACCGCCGCGCAGGCGTCTCCGCTCGCGCTTCCCCTTCCTTCCGCAATTGAAGCCGAGCAGCAGGTCGCGCAGCACATCGAGCAGGTCATCCGCAAGCAGGTTGCCGAGCAGCACCTGGGCGAAGGCGTCGTCAGCGTGCGGCCTACGCGGGAAGGCCTCGTCGTCAGCCTGCGAGAGGCCGGCTTCTTCGCCTCGGGCTCGGCGGACCTCCGTCCGGATTCACTCGGCGTGCTCGAGGCCGTCGCGTCTTCACTTCCCCACGGACCCATGCGCGTGGAAGGCCACACGGACTCCGTACCCATTCACACCGCGCAGTTCGCCACCAACTGGGAGCTGTCCACGGCGCGCGCCGCCACCATCACGCGCCTGCTGCTAATCGAAGGTGCCGACCCGCAGAAGATTGCCGCCGCCGGGTACGCCGAGTTTCATCCCATCGCCGAGAACGGAACCGAAGCCGGACGCGCGCAGAACCGTCGCGTCGACATCGTACTCCTAAGCCGTTAGGACTCAATCAGTGGATCCTGCCCCCAACTTCCTCTCAGAGACCCATACAAGCTACCCTGAATCATGCACCTTTACGTCGCCACCACCAACCCCGGCAAACTTCGCGACTTCGCCCACGTCACCCCCGCCGCACACACCCTCCTGCCGCTCCCCGACATCGCCGGCATGCCGGAGCCGGTCGAGGACGCGGACACCTTCGCCGGCAATGCGCTGATCAAGGCCCGCGCCTACTCCGCCCTCGCCCACGGCCTGATCGTGCTCGCCGACGACTCCGGCCTGATGGTCCGCTCGCTCCACTGTGAGCCCGGCGTCCGCTCCGCCCGCTATGCCGACGATCACGCCTGGCCCGGCCCGGGTACGCAGGACGAACGAAATAACGCATGCCTGCTCGCCCGCACGCGCCAACTCCGTTATCGCGACGCCAGCTATTTCTGCGCCTTGGCCGCTATGCGCGACGGCGAGCTGCTCGCCACCGCATCGGGCGAGCTCGAAGGCCAGCTTCTCGACACGCCGCGCGGGACCGAGGGCTTCGGCTACGATCCCCTCTTCGACATCCTCGAACTCGGCAAGACCATGGCCGAACTCGACCCGGAAACACGCCTGGAGTTCTCGCACCGTGGCCGAGCTCTACGCGACCTCTTTCGCCAGCCCTTCTTCCACACCCTACCGTAGCTCACACACCCCCGTCGTTCTTGCGCAGCCGATCCCGGATTGCGTCATGGCGCAGAATCGGCGTCCGTGAGATGACCCAGCCCAACAATCGCACAACCCGAACGCTAATCGCACGCGACCCTTGACCGCCTTCCAACCGCGCGGAATAATCACCATGCCGCTGTTTTCCGCGGGCAATCCAGACCGCCGCAAAACTCCCAGGGAGCCCCAAGAGATGGCCGCCACCGCACCCTTCGCACCCCCCGATGTTGGCAAGGCCACCGGAAGAGGCGTAAAGCCTCTCCGCGCCGGGCAGGGCCACTCCTTCCTCTGGCGCAGGCTGCATTCGCTCTCGGGCATCATCCCCATCGGCGCGTTCCTGGTCGAGCACATCGTCTCCAACTTCGAAACCTGGAACGGTCCGCTCGCCTACGCCCAGCAGGTGAAGCTGCTCAACTCCCTGCCGCTCGTACGCTTTCTGGAGTGGGGCCTGATCTTTCTCCCGCTCGCCTTTCACGCGCTCTACGGCGTCTGGATCAGCTTCCGGGGACGCGTCAACGTCAACGTCTATCCCTGGGCCTCGAACTGGATGTATATCATGCAGCGTGTCACCGGCATCATCGCGCTCGCGTACATCATCCAGCATGTCATCCGCCAGCGTTTCCTCGGCGTCCAGCTTCCGGAGCATCCCGGAGCCGCCTTCGCCAAGGTCCAGCACGAGCTCGCCAACCCCTGGATGCTCGCCATCTACGTCATTGCCATGGTAGCCACCACCTGGCACTTCGCCTACGGCATTTGGCTCTTCTCGGTCAAATGGGGCATCACCCCCGGCGACCGCGCCCGCAAACGCATGGGTTACGTCTGCGCCACCATCGGCTCCGCGCTCTGCATCATGGGTCTGGTCAGCATCTACGCCGTAGTCTGGAAATACCCCAACGCTCCGCAGGATGTTATGCCCGCCCAACCCGCCGGCATCACCTTACCCGCGCAGCCTCAAACCGCCCCTGCAGGCTCTCTACCTGACCACAAGTAGCTTGAGTTTTGTTAAGGGCACGGCTTTAGCCGTGCCACTCTGCTCCGCTAAGAAACGGGCTTTAGCCCCTGAGGTATGCTTCGGATGTACGACTTCCCTACTGAATTCGATCTCAATCGGTTCGTAGGAACCTCACTCGATGCGATCACATTCGGTACTTACAAGATCGACTTACATTCGTCGAAGAACTACCTCATTGGGATTGAGAGCGACAAGTCCATAGATTTCGCCGAACCTGTTTCAATGCCGACGGTTCTCACCTTGCTTTATCCACTTATCAATCAGGCTGTTTCTGCGGTAAATAGAACAAGTAACAATCAGCTTAGTTTTACCTTCGAGCAAGGCGTAGTCCTCCATATACACGGTTCGAACGCAGTGTATGAGTGCTACTCCATCGCGCACCAAGGACAGACTTTAGTAAGTGTCTGAGTATTCGGCCAAGAGGTTTACGAACATGGCAGCAGCAACCACACCCCGCATCATCGTCGTAGGAGGAGGCCTGGCCGGCCTTTCCGCCGTCATCAAGATCGCCGAAGCCGGCGGCAAGGTGGACCTGTTCTCCATCGTTCCGGTCAAGCGGTCGCATTCGGTCTGCGCCCAGGGAGGCATCAACGCCGCCAAGAACCTCAAAGGCGAAGGCGACGACGTCTCCAAGCACTTCGACGACACCATCTATGGAGGCGACTTCCTCGCCAATCAGACCCCGGTCAAAAACATGACCGCGCAGGGTCCGGCCATCATCGACCTGCTCGACCGCATGGGCGTCCCGTTCAACCGCACCCCGGAAGGCCTGCTCGATTTCCGCCGTTTCGGAGGCACGCTCTACCACCGCACCGCCTTCGCCGGAGCCACCACCGGCCAGCAGTTGCTCTATGCGCTCGATGAGCAGGTCCGCCGCTTCGAGTCCGAAGGCCGCGTCACCAAGTACGAGGGCTGGGAGTTCATGTCCGCCGTGCTCGACGCGAACGGCGCGGCCCGCGGCATCTCGGCCATGGACCTTCGCTCCATGGAGATGCGCACCTTCCCTGCCGACGCGATTATTATGGCGACGGGCGGCATCGGAGCCATCTTCGGCAAGTCCACCAACTCCGTCGTCTGCACCGGCTCCGCGCAGGCCGCGCTCTACCAGCAGGGCGCGTTCTACGCCAACGGCGAGTTCATCCAGGTCCACCCCACCGCCATTCCCGGCGAGGACAAGCTTCGGCTCATGTCGGAATCCGCCCGCGGCGAAGGCGGACGCGTCTGGGTACCGCGCGACCGCAGCGAGAAGCGCGAGGCCAAATCCATTCCCGAGGCCGACCGCTGGTACTTCCTCGAGGAGCGCTACCCCAAGTACGGCAACCTCGTCCCCCGCGACATCGCCACGCGCGAAATCTTCAAGGTCGTCTACGAGGACAATATGGGCATCGACGGGCAGCCCATGGTCTACCTCGACCTGACCCACCTTCCGCCCGAGCGCCATCACAAGCTCGAAGGCATCCTCGAAATTTACGAAAAGTTCGTCGGCGACGACCCACGCACCACGCCCATGAAGATCTTTCCCGGCATGCACTACACCATGGGCGGCCTGTGGGTCGACTTCGAACAGCAGACCAACATCCCGGGTGTCTTCGCCGCAGGCGAGGCCGACTACTCCATTCACGGGGCCAACCGCCTCGGCGCGAACTCGCTCCTCTCCTGCATCTACGGAGGCTTCGTCGCCGGCCCGAACGCCGTAGCCTACGCCAAATCGCTCGCCCCGCAGCCCGGCGACGGAGGCCACGCCGCCGAACTAACCCGCCAGAAAGAGCTCAACCAGGAGCTCCTCTCCTCCACCGGCAAGGAGAACCCCTTCAAGCTCTGGCGCGAGCTCGGCGAAACCATGACCAAGCACGCCACCATCGTCCGCTACAACCCCGGCCTGGCCGAAGCGGACGCCAAGATCGTCGAGCTTCAATCCCGCTACAAAAACATCAACCTGTCGGACAAGTCGCAGTGGGCCAACACCAGCTTCGCCTTCGGCCGCCAGCTCAAAAATATGCTGGAGCTCTCGCGCGTAGTCGTCGGGGGAGCCGCCGCCCGCGACGAATCCCGCGGAGCCCACTACAAGCCGGACTTCCCCACCCGCAACGACGAGCAGTTCCTCAAAACGACCAAGGCCTGCTTTCACGATGGAGCCCCGCAAATCACCTTTGAGGACGTGGACACCAGCTGGATCAAACCCCGCCCCCGCGTCTACACCTCCACCTAGTCTGCATCCTTCGCCGAAGGCGGACGATCTGCTTTTCTCCGCCAGACTACCTAACCCCAGGGAGCATCATCACACCACAGATGAACTCCCTCGGACTCGATCCCAAGATCACGCTGGCAATCTACATCGGTGGAGCGATCGTCTTTATCGCCGCGCTGCTCACCATCTTCCTTTACTCGCGCAACTTGAAGATGAAGCGAACAACACAGGACGCACTTGGCCGGGCCCCCGTTGACAAGGAAGAGGGCATCGCCATCGCAACCGAAAAGGGCAAGAAGTTCTAACAGCCTCACGCGCCGGCAAAGGCCATGGGGTACCACCCGGGCGGCATCACGCGCCCACAGGAGCAAACGCCATGGCCACCGCAACGATGCCGACGCCCACAACGACCGCCGCCGCCCAGCGCACTCACACTCGTACCATCAAGGTCGAAATCAAGCGCCAGTCCTCGCCTGACTCCCCCGCGCGTACGGAAAAGTTTGAGATCCCGTACCGCCCCAATATGAACATCACCTCGCTGCTGGGCGAGATCGCCGCTGAGCCCGTAACCTCCGCCGGCCAGGAGACCACGGCGATTGCGTATGACGCGAACTGTCTCGAAGAAATCTGTGGCTCCTGCGCCATGCTCATCAACGGCAAGGCCCGCATGGCCTGCTCCACCCTGGTCGACAAGCTCGAGCAGCCCATCACCCTCGCCCCGCTCAGCAAGTTCCCCGTCGTCCGCGACCTCGCCGTCGACCGTTCCGTCCTCTTTCAGAATCTTAAAGCGGTCAAAGCCTGGGTCCCCATTGACGGCACCTACGACCTCGGCCCGGCACCCCGTCAGTTCCCCCAAATTCAGGAACAGCGCTACCCGCTGTCCAATTGCATCTCCTGCACCATCTGCATGGAGGTCTGCCCGCAGTTCAACGATTCCACCAACTTCGTCGGCGCGGCCACCATCGCGCAGGTCAAGCTGTTCAACATGGACCCCGCCGGTGCCGTCCTCAAGGAAGAGCGTCTCCGTGCGCTCGCCGGCGACGGCGGCGTGCAGGAATGTGGCATGGCCCAGAACTGCGTGGCAGCCTGCCCCAAGCAGCTCCCTTTGATCGAGGCCATTTCTGACGTTGCGCGGGACGTGGTGATCCAGCAAGTCAAGGATTTCTTTATACGCTGACCCATGAAGTCAGGCCCTATCTCTCGTCCACCAGATCCTCCTCCACCTCATCGGAAAGCATATTCACCGAGGTCACGCGAGCCATCTCGTCCAGGTCGCAGTCCTCGTTGAAGTCGTGGATCTCCAGCTTTGCGCAGACCGCACGCAGCATCTGCAGCGCCTTGGTCACTTCCTTCTCACTCAGCAGGTCAGTCTGCAGCGTGATGTGGTCGCGAATATCCGTCTTCTTCTGCATACGATTCTGCTTCATTAGCACAAACGTGCTCAGCAGCACGCCTTCAACCGACACAACCATCGCCAACAGAATAAACGGGTAAGGGTCGAAGCGCTTCACCCCGGGGATCGCCCCCGTATTGATCACGAACCAAGCCGTAAACCACGCCATATGCAGCAGCACAAAGGTCATCGAGCCGGAAAAACCGCCAATCGCATCGGCGATCCGATCCACCACGCCGCGCCTGCGCTCCAGGCCGCGCTGCATCTTGGCGATAGCGCGAATATTCTCCTGCACCGTCCCCGCGTTGATCTGGTCACGCTTGTCCGCCATAGCCCATCAGATGCGTCGCTGCGCTCCACAGTCCGTTGGGCTCGAACAGAAAGCACATCGCCGATCCCCGACGCGCATCTCACTGTTCAGTACACTATTTTGTCCAGGAGAAGCCCACTTTATGAGCACCACAGCACCCGCAACCGGATCCAGTGTCACCTTGGAAGAAGCCCGTCAGGTTATTGCCGCGGCCACGAAACAGGCCGAAAGCATCGGCCAGCCCATGAACATCGCCGTGGTCTGCTCGGCCGGCTACCTGCTCGCCTTTGAGCGCATGCCTAACGCCTGGCTTGGCTCGGTCGACATCGCGCAGAAAAAGGCCTGGACCTCGCGCGCCTTCGATATCGAGACCGGCAAGCTCGGCACGCTCTCGCAGTCTGGCGACCAGTTCTTCGGCATTCATGCCTCCAACGACGGCAAGGTTATGATCTTCGCCGGCGGCGTACCACTCCTGCGCAACGGCAAAGTGATCGGAGCAATCGGCGTCTCCGGTGGGCTCGGCAAGCAGGACCAGGCTGTAGCCGAAGCCGGCGCAAAGGCGATTCGCTAAACAAAGTAGCTTTGCTGTAGAAACTAGTTTGCTCTCGGTGTCATTCCCAAAACGATTTGCTTCGCCATTGACACTGCTTTTCGTTACACCACCGCAACCGGAGCATTGATACATCACCACCTATCCCGCGAAATTACCGGAAAGGGAGCGAAAGAAAGGAGGTGCCGCTGGTCGGCGACACCTCCTTTTCTGCTTCACTTCTTGCAGCTACTTGGTAAACAACGTGTCTTCCGGATTCTCCTGCTCATTCGCGTGAATCCGGTTCTGCGCCCGGTCCGCACTCTTCATTGCCGAGTGATCCAGGTGCTGTTCGGCACCTTCAGGCATGTCCTTCTTCTCACCGGACTCATGAGCCGCATCCACCGTCGTCTTGCTCTTATCAAGATCCAGCTTGGTCGTTCCATCGTTAAAATTCATCTGACACCTCTTTCCATTTAGGAGAACGTCCGCCGCGCTGGAGTTGTCTACAACTTCTCCCCGATGATGGCGATCTTGTGAATCTTTGGGGGCTCGGCCAACAGCGTCTCCGCATTCGCCATTAGTGCCTTGGCGATCTCGCCCGACAGATGTGCCTCCCGGCCCGCTTCGTCGTTGAAGGTGTCGAAGATCCCGAATTTGCCATTATCCTCCTTGAACGCATACCAGCTCACCGTGCCTGCTTCCGCCTTCGCCATCTCGGCACCCTGTTTAAGAAAGGATTCAACCTCCCCTTCCTTGCCCGGTTTTGCCGCCAGTTCCGCATACAACGCAAACTTCGCCATCGTGCCACCTCACTTTGTACGATGCCGGAAGCGGGCATCCCTTTGCTCCGGACCCTGTAAATGCGTTAGCCTCAAAAGGTGAAGACTGTTCGCCTCACCGCCGCACCCATTTTTCTGCTTCTCGGTTGCACCCTCGCCTCCGCCCAGACCGGCACACCTCCTCCCGCGCTGCCGGATGCTCCCAGCACCATCAGCTCCGTTGCGCCTCCGCCCCAGCCCACCGGCCCAACCGTCATATTCGACACCTCCATGGGCCGCATGACCTGCAAGCTGTTCAGCCGCCAGGCCCCGGTCGCCACGGCAAACTTTACCGGCCTTGCCGAAGGCACCAAGGACTGGGTCGACCCCACCACGCAGAAGACCATGCACGGCGTTCCCTTTTACAATGGCACCACCTTCCACCGGGTTATTCCCAACTTCATGATTCAGGGAGGCGACAGGGTAGGCGACGGCACCGGTGACGCCGGCTTCATGTTCCCCAACGAGGTCCAGCCAAACCTCACCTTCGATGTTCCCGGCCGGCTTGCCATGGCCAATGCCGGGCCCGACACCAACGGCACCCAGTTTTTCATCACCGAGGTCCCGGAGCCCGACCTCAACGGCAACTACACCATCTTCGGCCAATGCGATTCGCAGTCGATTGTCGTCTCTACCGCCATCGCACGCGTCGAGCGCGACTCGCACGACAAGCCGCTCACTCCGGTCAAGCTGAACAAGGTCACCGTGGTTCGCGACGGCCAGAGCATTCCACCCGATCCCTACCGTCCCGCGGAACCCGCTCCCGCCTCACCTCCGGCTCCGGCGATCCCCGTCCAGACCATGCCAGCTCCTCACTGACGTTTTCGCTCGCACTTTTCCTCTAACCGTAATACGCAAGGAGATCCACCCATGCCCACAAAGCCCGGCACCTACGCCACCTTCACAACCAGCCAGGGAAGCATCGTCGTCGAGCTCTTTGAACAAGATGCTCCTATTACGGTCAAAAACTTCATCGATCTCGCTGAAGGCACGCGAGACTGGAACAGCCGCAGCAAAAAAGGCGACAAGCTCTACGATGGCACCATCTTCCACCGCGTCATCCCCAACTTTATGATCCAGGGCGGAGACCCCGAAGGCACCGGCATGGGCGGCCCAGGCTACAAGTTCGCCGACGAAACCAAGGGCTCGCCTCATAACTTCAAGGCGCCCGGCAAGCTCGCGATGGCAAACTCCGGCCCCGGCACCAACGGAAGCCAGTTCTTCATCACCGTCACCGACACCTCCTGGCTGACCGGCAAGCACACCATCTTCGGAGAGGTCGTCGAAGGCTACGACATCGTCGAAAAGATCTCCCACGTGCCCACCGCCGCACAGGACAAGCCCAAAACCCCGGTCGTCCTCGAATCCGTAACCATCGACCGCATCGCATAAGTTGCTCGACAACGCAGGGACGCAGCCGATTGCTACAAGCCTGGGCCGCAAGGCCCAGGTAGCCGGCCACAAATATCCCGAGCGCTGGAGCATCGGCGCGACACATCACCCGGGGATCTATCGAGGGTCCCTACTTCCGATTCAGTAGCATTCCAGTAGGAAACACCGGCAGATCCATTCGCCCATCCCGCAGCGCCCCATAAAAATAGTCTTGATCCACATTCGGGACCCGCGCAAAGCGGGCCGCGGCCGCATCGTTCCCCGGGACATCGTACGACCGCGATCCAAGCGTACCGCCATACATCAGAAACATCGCAAGCCCCCCGGCAGCCAGCAATCCCGCACAGCAACCTGCCACAATCCGCCCTGCCGGATGCATCCCTGCCCAGCAAAATGCAACCCCCAGCGCAAGCCCGGTCTGCAGCACGCGAGCTCCAGGGTCCGAGACCCCCAGAGCCGCTCCCGGAGCAAATAAAAAGACCGGAATTACAACCAGCAACGCTCCCCACGCAAACCGAGCGCGCCCGCCCCGCCGATACACCGCCAGCCCCGCAGCCACCAGGCCCCACGCGACCAGCCCGGCCAGCAAAGCCTCCGAGGCCAGCAGCGCATAAAAGCCTGCGCGTCCCATCGCTCCCTGGTCGAACCCAAGCGGATTCGCGAAACCGAATGACTTCGCATACGAGTTCAGCTTAAATATCCAGAACGCCGCCGAGTAATTCCTCACCGTCTCCTGCATCCCGGCCTGGCCATCGGCGTTGCCCGCCAGCAGAAACCGCCCGAGCACATACCATCCCGTCAGTGCCAGCGCCGGCCCAGTCGCCCAAAGCGCCCGCCAGCGCCTCTCTTGCCGACAGTGCAGCAGAAGCAGCAGCAGGCAAAAGCAGAATGGAATCATATGCGTGAAAAAGGCGAGCACAAGCATCAGCGATAGCATCCAGGTCCTCGCCCCGCGCAGCAGCATTGCCACAAAGACCATCATCCACGCGAGTCCCAGCTCGAAGTTCATGAACCCGTACCAGAAGTTCACGTTCAGAAACACCGCCTGCGGAACCACTACCCACGCCACCGCCGGAGCCGTCACCGTCCGCAGCAGAGAACGCATCGCCACAAAACTAAGCCCCAATTGGACCACCAGCCACGCCTTCGAAGCCAGCAGCCAGGGCATCAGCAGCGTCAGCAGCCCGATTCCCACCGTAGTCAGGCTGTTCGGTACCGGGTACGCCTTCAGCCGGTGCGCCGCGTCGGCGTGCCCCAGCAGATGCTCCCGCAGCAGCACGCCCTGGTAGGTCCAGTTCGCGTAGTCGGTCAGGCTCGGCGAGCCCGCATGCACAAAGACCACCACCGCGTAAAACAGAAAGAGCCCGGCAGCATAGGCTTCCGCCGCCCGGCTCCATCCTGTCCTGCTCACGGCCATGGAGCTATGCTACCCCGATCACCGTACAAAGCTCCTTCACCGCATCGGCGCTCTTGCCCAGTGCCGTCTTTTCCTCGTCCGTAAGCTTGATCTCGATGATCTGCTCCAGCCCCTTGGCACCCAGCTTGCACGGTACTCCCACATACAACCCGGAGATCCCATACTCGCCCTGCAGATAGGCCGCGCACGGCAGGATCTTCTTCTTATCCTTCAGGATCGCCTCAACCATCTCCACGGCCGCCGCGCTCGGAGCATAGTACGCCGACCCCGTCTTGAGATACTTGACAATCTCCGCCCCGCCATTCGCCGTCCGCGTCTCCAGCTCTTTCAGTCGGTCCGGCGCGATGAGCTCCGTAATCGGGATCCCTGCCATCGTCGAGTAGCGGCTCAATGGAACCATCGTATCGCCGTGGCCGCCCAGCACAAACGCCGTAATATTCTCCACCGATACCTTCAGTTCCTCGGCAATAAAGGTCCGAAACCGAGCCGAATCGAGCACTCCGGCCATGCCGATCACGCGTTCCCGCGGCAACCCGGCCTTCTTGAACGCCGTCTGCGCCATCGCGTCCAGCGGGTTGCTCACGATGATCAGGATCGTCCCCGGCGACGCCGCGACCACCTTTTCCACCACATCGCTCATGATCTTGAAGTTCGTGTTCAGCAGGTCGTCCCGGCTCATCCCCGGCTTGCGCGCGATGCCCGCCGTGATCACCACAATGTCGGAACCCCCGGTGTCCGCGTAGTCGTTCGTCCCCACAATCGAAACATCCCGCTTCTCGATCGGCATCGCTTCCAGCAGGTCCAGCGCCTTACCCTGCGGCACCCCTTCCACCACGTCCAGCAGCACCACATCGGCCAGCTCCTTGGCCGCGATCCAATGCGCCGCCGTCGCCCCTACGTTGCCCGCCCCTACGATCGTAACCTTCTTCCGCATCCCGTCTCCTGGCACAAGTTCCCACGAAAACGCTAACATCCGCGAATCACCAATGGCAATGAACCGCTCCGTTTACCGAACACAAAGTTCGATCAACGCCCGCCACTCTCAACAGAGGTTATTCCGGCAAGGCCTGAACCTGCGCATCGGCCGCCGCCGTTGCGGCTTCTGGCTGTACCGCCGCAGTGAACGGAATCGAGATATCCGAAGACCGGATATGCAGATCCCGCTGCGGAAACGGAAGCTCGATTCCCTTCTCTTTGAACATCTTGAACAACGCGAAATAAAGCTCTGACTTCAGCAGCGCAGGCACATGCGTCTTGGTCTGGGTCCAAACCAGCAGCTCGAAATCGAGCGAATTATCCCCGTAGTCCAAAAACCACACCGCCGGCTTCGGGTCTTCGAGCACATCCGCATGCGCTGCCGCCACCCCGAGCATCATCTCCCGCACCGCCTCCGGGTCCGAGTTGTACCCGACCCCAACCGGCACATGCACCCGCACCTTCGGGTCGTTCGCCGTCCAGTTCGTCACCGAATTATTGATAAACGTATTGTTTGGCACGATCATGACCACATTGTCGTTGGTCCGCACCCACGTCGAGCGCGCTCCGATCTTGACCACATCTCCCAGCGTCCCCGCCGTCTCGATCCGGTCCGCCATCCGGATCGGCTGCTCGATCAGCAGGATCAACCCCGCCACAAAGTTCGACACTACATTCTGCAGACCAAGCCCGACGCCCACCCCCACCGCGCCGCCAAACACCAGAAGCGAGCTCAGATTGACCCCAAGCGACTGCAGGCCCACAAACAACCCGCCGGCAAACAGCGCATAGGTTGTAAACCGGCCCAGCGCAAACCGCTGCGAATCGGAAATGTTCAGATGGGAGAACACCCTATTCAAAACCAGCTTCTGAATCCACCGCGAAACCGAGACCAGCAGCACCAGAAACAGCATCACCTTGCCCAGAAACAGAGGCGTGACCGGTAGCGGGCCGATTTTGAAGAAGCTGTACAGCAGAATGTGGCGTGGACTCGAAGCCAGCGAGGACAAAAAATCCGGCAAAAAGACGGCAAAAGTATTCATCTCCTGTTAGAGACGCGCGCCGTGCCCTGAAATCCACGCCGAAGCGCAAAAATCCCGCCCCCCAGGAGTCCGTGCCCATTCGTCGCCTTCTGACGTCCGTGGGCTTTCAACGCCACTGCTGCACGTTTGGGCCGGAAGCACGGCTCTGGTGCGTGAGGAATCCGGACCTGCTACGTTGATGCTCGAAGTAGCTTCACGAGGACTCGGGAATGCTCGAGCGAGCCGACAGACGCGCCACAATTATCGAGGCCATGGCGAGCTCCGGCTTCCGGGCGTTGGTCTGCAGCTCCTCGACCGAAGTGCTTCTTCTTACCGGCTTTTGGCCGGTCATGGCGTCGAGCGTCGTTGTACATACGTTAAAGGGCGAGCTCCGGCTGATCGTTCCCGAAGACGAGGTGGAGCTAGCGCGAAAGACCACGATCGCCCCACTCATTCCCTATCAGCCCGCCGGTCTCGACTTCCTGGACCCTCCTCTTGATCTGCTTCGCCCACCTCTGAAGCAGGCGCTCGGAGAGCTTGGCGGCGAGAAAGGAACGATCGGCCTCCAGATGGAGGAGGGGATGCAGCCCTCCAGCTACGCGGTCTCCTACCAGTTCCGCTCCTCGCTCCAGACCCTGTTGGGCGATCTGTTGCCGCGTGCCTCGTTCCGCGCATGCGACCCCTTGCTGGAGGCTCTCAAGGCCGTCAAGACCGCCGCCGAGCTCGATCTCATAAAACAGGCCTGCGCCATCGCCGCCTCCGCCTTTATCCGCGCCGAGGCCGTTCTCGCTCCCGGCCTGCGCGAAACCCACATCGCCGCCGCCGCGCAGTCCGCCTTTGAAACCAACCCCGCCGCCCAACAGTTCGAACGCAGTTACGGCTACTTGTACTGCATGTCCGGCCCAAACTCGGCCAGGGCCGCCGCCGCCTTTGCCCGCACGCGCAACCGCAGGCTCGAGGAGGGCTACCTCGTCATGATGCACGCCAACACCTGCGCCGACGGCTATTGGACCGATCTTACGCGCACCTTCACCGTGGGCCAACCCTCCGCGCGGCAGCAGGACCTGCGGATCGCCATCATGCAGGCCCGGCAGGCTGGCCTCGACGCCATTCGTCCGGGGGTCCAGGGACGCGACGTCGATCACGCCGTACGCACCGTCATGAAGCAGCACGGTCTCGCCGAGGCCTTCAGGTATGCCACCGGCCACGGCGTCGGCTTTGCGGCCGCCAACACCAACGGGATGCCCCGCATCCATCCACTGTCCGGTGATCTTCTCCGGACCGGCATGACCTTCAACCTGGAGCCCGCCGCATACTTCGACGGCGACGGTGGCATGCGCCACTGTGACGTGGTCGCCGTGACGGAGGACGGGGCAGAGGTTCTTTCAGGGTTCTGCAGGTCGGGGACAGGCAATCATGCAGCAGCAGGCCAGAATAACGGGTTCCACGGTCAGGGTGTACACGGTTCCGACCGCCGCTCCCAGAGCGGACGGGACCTTCTCCTGGAACAGCACCACCATGGTGCTCGTAACGGCCGGGAATGGGCATCCGACTGCGCGAAGACGACGCTGCCCCGTACCTGATCTCCTGAGGGCGCTACGCACGTAACGCACGATCCTACCCTGGAGCGACCCCAAGGAGAATTACCCCAATGGCAAAGCAGGTTTCCGATCTTATCGTAGAGCGTCTGATCGAGTGGGGGGTCGACACCATCTTCGGCTATCCCGGCGACGGCGTCGACGGCTTCTTCGAGTCGCTCCGCACGCACAAGGACAAGCTGAAGTTCATCCAGGTCCGGCACGAGGAAGCGGCCGCATTTGCCGCCTGCGGATACGCCAAATACACCGGCCGGCTGGGCGTCTGCTGTGCCACCTCCGGACCGGGCGGCGTGCATCTTCTCAACGGCCCCTACGACGCCAAGTGCGACCTGCAGCCCGTGCTCGCCATCACCGGTCACACCTTCTCCGACCTGATCGGCATGGACTATCAGCAGGACGTCGATCTCGACAAGCTCTACATGGACGTAGCCGAGTTCAACGAGCGCGTCATGAATGCGCCGCATGCCGTCAACTGCGTCGATATGGCCGTTCGCACCGCCTACGGCCGCCGCGGTGTCTCCCACATCCGCATCCCCAAGGACATCCAGGAGTGGAAGGTCTCGGACGACCACCGCAGCGACGCCAATGTGAAGCATCACAGCGGCGACTACAAGGTCTTCTCGCTTGCCATCCCGTCCCGCGCGCTGATGCAGCAGGCCGCGGACGTCATCAACGCGGGCTCCAAGGTGGTCGTCCTCGCGGGCCGCGGTGCGCTCGGCTGCTCGGAAGAACTGGTGGAGCTGGCGGAAACCGTCGGCGGCGCCGTCGTCAAGGCGCTTCTCGGAAAGGCCGTCCTGCCGGATCGCAGCCCCTACACGACCAGTGGCCTGGGCCTGCTGGGGACCGCACCTTCGGTGGACGCCATGCAGGAATGCGACACCCTCATCATGATCGGCACCAGCTATCCATACCTGGACTTCCTGCCCAAGCCGGGTCAGGCCAATGCGGGCAGATCGAGATCGACCCTACCCGCATCGGGCTGCGCCACCAGGTTGACGTGGGCCTGCTCGGCGACGCGAAGACCCGCGCACATCAGTGACCGACAAGTTCGGTCGCACCCACGACATTCCCAACCTCTTCGTATGCGACGGCAGCCTGTTTCCCACGCAGGGTTCAGCCAACCCCGGCCTTACCATCCAGGCACTGGCCGCACGCACCGCCGACTACCTCATCAGCCAGGGCAACCGCATCTTCACCTCGAACGAGCGAGACATGACCCAGCCGCCCCTCCGCCGCGAACTCGCCCCGCCGGAAACCTGGGGCAAGGGCGTCCCCCGTCTCAAATAAAATCGCTTCGCTCGCCCAAAAAGACTCACACCCGGAACTCGCTACGCGCAACTCATCGGAGCCTCTTCATCAGCGGTCTAAACGCCTGAGCCTTAGGAGGGAGCTTGTTGAGATATGCGTCTGCTTTCGTCTGAACCGGTGTTTGGCTCGTCTCTGTTGTATGCGTGGTGATGAGCGGGTTCAGGATGAGAGGGTTCAGTTGTGTGACGTTGGAGCAGCGCGCATTACGGTCGGCGCGGACAAGGCCTACGACGCGAAGAACTTCATCGCCGGAGCCCGCGCTCTGAATGTCACCCCGCACGTGCGGAAGAACGACAAGGGCCGGCGCTCGAACATGGATGGGAGAACCACGCGGCAACCCGGTTATGCGGTAAGCCTGAGCCGCCGCTGGCTGGTCGGAAAGCCCTTTGGCTGGCTTAAGCAGACCGGCCAGCTCGCCCCAGGTAAAGGTGCGCGGACTGCGCAAGGTCGACTGGGTCTTCGTCTTCCGCTGCGCCGCCCACAACCTGCTGCGCCTGCCAAGGCTTCTCGCAAGCCAGCCCCAGCGAAACCCCCGGCAGCAGTGCGCCTGAAAGCCGGTTGAGGTCTTCAACGCGGCAACCCTACAGAGCCGCCACTAACCAAAGCCGCAACGAACCCGCTGCGCTGCCAATTTCACCGTAAAACCCATCCACTTCAGTAATCCCCAGCTTCTTTCAACAAGCTCCTAGAGGGCTGGCGCTGTCGCCGGGGTGCGAACCCCCCTTACTATAAGTCGCAGTTTTGTCCGGAGTCCCTCCAAACGGATTAACGCTCTGGGTGAAAAAGAAGCGGAAAGGAAGTCCCACCAGGACTGTCGAGCCCGACTCCTTCTTTATCCATTGAAGCTTTTTCAAACTTGTCTTCACTGGAGGCGAGATACCTTGTCCGTCCATTTGAGACGAGCAGGATCTCAGGGTAGTCGCCTTGAAGAGTGATTCGTCCCAGGTTTGGTTTTGCCAGCTGAACCGTGCCCTTCGTCTGGTGCGTTACACCTCCAGTGCGCCAGGTCAGCAGGATGTCGCCACTCAACGTCTGGCTAAGCCGGCTCGCCGCAGCGGCCCGCTCCAGTACCGGATTGCGTTGTTGATCGCGGCTCGGTGATTGGCCAAAGGCCGCAGAGATGAGAAGAAGCGAGAAGAGGGCGAAAGACCGGCTATACATTGCGAATTTAAGAAAGTCGAGCATGTGACGACGCTACAGGCTTACTGGCCGAAGCCGACTTCCTTTCGGCAAACCAGCCATTCGCAGGGGCGAACGGCTAAAGCTGCAGTCCCTGCAGCGCCTGAAGTCCTGCGCGACTACTGGAAACCTCGGACCCATCAGACATCTGCAGGAGAATGCGCCGGCCATGATGACTCGCCTGCTTTACATGCGCCAGATTGACGATGTCGCACCGATGAACTCGCACAAAGGAAAGCGGGTCAAGTCGTGACGCCATCTCGCGTAAGGGCAGGTGAACCATGAGTCGTTTGCCCTTCGCATAGACAGCGGTGTAGTCGTCATCGGCTTCCAGGCGAACGATGTCGGTCACATGAACCGGAAGCAGTGTGCCCAGGTGACGGACAAAGAAGTGCCGGAGATACCTGCCTTCGAACATATTGCTCAAGCGATCGCCCAGCAGCTCAGGAAGGAGACCTGTCGCTCTGCGTTCGCGGATGCGGCCGAGTGCGGTGGCGAAGCGTTCGGGGAGCACCGGCTTGAGCAGGTAGTCGAACGCGCCCAGCTCGAACGCGGTCATGGCATACGCGTCGTTTGCTGTGACGAAGATGATGGAAACGTCACGGTCGATCTGCCTCGCCAGCTCCACTCCCGACACCTCGGGGAGGTGAATGTCGAGAAGTACAAGGTCCGGCGCGGCTTCATGGACAAGGGCCAGACCGCTACGCCCGTCAGCGGCTTCGCCGACGAGCTCTATGTCGCTGTGTAGCGCCAGATAGGAACGCAGGAGATCACGCGCAAGAGGCTCGTCTTCCACAAGGACAGTGCGGATCATCGAAGTGCCATCCCCTGCTCCGCTTCGAAAGACACCTCGTACTCGCGCAACTCCTGCGGAATGGAGAGCGATACGGTACATCCACAGCCTGTTGCCGATTGAACCTGAAAGACTGCGCACCCCTGGCTGAACAGCTCCAAACGCTGTCTTACTGTGCGCAACCCAAGCCCCTGCGCGTTAGCGATCAATTCAGGATCACTGCCGAGCCCATCATCCTGAATATCGACATGCAGCACTCCTCCGAGCAGCGTTGCCCGGAGCGTCAAGGTTCCGCTAGCTGCTCTCGGTGCGAGCCCATGACGGATGGCATTCTCCACCAGTGGCTGCAAAGTAAGGGGCGGCAACCTGCAAAGGAGCGCGGCTGGATCGATGTCGCGCCGCACCTTCAGGCGATTGCCGAACCGCAGGGTTTCCAGGGCAAGGTACTGCTCGGTGAAATCCAGTTCCTGTCTCAGGCTCACTCCTTCTTCTTCCGTGTTCTGGCCCAGCGTGTAGCGCAGCATGGCCGCGAGTTGTGCGATGGCCTGCATCGTGCGCGGCTGGCCCGGACCGGCCAACGCCATGATGGAGTTGAGGGTGTTGAAGAGAAAGTGCGGATTAAGCTGGGCACGCAGGGCGGATAGCTCGGCTGTTGTACGGAGCGACTCGGCAAGTTCACGCCGCCGCTCTTCCTGCCGTAGCCGCTGATTGACCTGCGAGACATACAAAATGCCGGCAATGTTGCCGTAGATCATGAGACCGCTGAAGAACTGCCATTGCAACGCGTAGTAGCTGAAATACCCGAAACGTAGACGATGGGTAACCAGTGCCTGCCCTGCACTGCCTGCGAGGAGCACCCCGAGATACCAGAAAAGCGAGTACGCAATAGCCGACCCAAGCTGCGCCGGGTAAAACCACCACCTTGCGTGGAGGCGCCAGGAAAGAACCCTGGTCCAGGGCAGGATGAGAACACCGAGCGCAACCGCCGGAAGTATGTTGTACGCGGTCTGCCGTACTGCTTCCAGGTGACCGGGCAGGAGACGAAACAGCACGAAATAGCTCAGGGTGTAGGGAATCCATGCGGCGATGTAGAAAAGCCAGAACCTGCGTCGTGTCATTCCTTCCCTCCTTCCGATCATCATCCAGCATAGATTGCGCTTGCAGACGGTTCGGCGAACCTGCCATAAGTGTCGGTCAACGGGAGAGGAACCCACTCACCGACTTCCCTGCACCGTTGGCCGAGTTCCTCACCAGCAAACCGGGATGTCTAGATACGGTTGACGCATGACAAGGTTCCAAACCGTATTCCTCCATTGTGCTCTGGTGCTCTCATCCCTTCTCGCCTTTAACAGGAGCGCTGACGCCCAGGTCACGGTCGCTCCGCTGGTCAGCTCGACGGTGCTTGACGGCGACTCACCACACCTGCTGATCAGCGGTCTACGGCCTGGTGAAATCGCAACCGTTCATGCGTTCCGGCAGACCACCGCGTACACCGCACGCAGCTATACCGGTATCCCGGTGCTTGCGCATGCCGAGGTCGCATTCGCTGCGGACAGCACCGGCAGAATCACGATCGATTCCGCGGTGCCGTTGAGCGGCACGTACAGCGGGGCCGATCCGTTGGGTCTGTTCTGGTCCGGGACGCGACTTCCGCTCGACGGTGACCCTGCGGAGGCGGTGACTCGCGAGTTGAAGCTGAACGGCACGAGCGAGGTTTTGGTTCGAGTGGAAGCGTCTTCTCTCGGCAACAATCGTTGGGCAGAGACGCGGCTTCACCTTACCGATGGCGCCGACAAGGTCGAGGTGCAGGAGGTCACCGTTCCCGGTCTGAATGGAGCATTCGCGCAGCCGAAGAATCGATCCACGAAGCCGCTGCCCGCGATCCTCCTTCTCCATGGAAGCGAGGGTGGCAGCAAGGCGTCTGCGCGAGCGACCGCGATTCGATTTGCCAACCTTGGCTACGCGGCATTCGCGCTGAACTACTTCGCCTGGCCAGCCGCTGGCCTGACCGGTGTGCCGCACGCGTTCGTCGACATTCCTGTCGAAGGACTGGCGACGGCAAGGGCTTGGCTCATGCAGCAGCCAGACGTCGATGCCAATCACCTCGCCGTGTGGGGAGCCTCGAAAGGTGCAGAGTTCGCACTCCTCGGAGCCTCCCAATATCCGTGGATCGACCGGGTCGTGGCCTGCGTTCCAAGCAGCGTCATCTGGTCGGGTTTCGGCAGACCTCCGGCTGCTGGCGAGGTCTACTCGTCCTGGAGCATCGATGGCAAAGGTCTGCCCTACATCGCCTACGATAACTTCCAGGATGCCCTTGACCGCAGGTTTTCTTCAGCGTTCGTCCATCAGCGCAGCTTCGCCAAAGCGACCGCCCAGCAACAGGCAGCGGCCCGCATACCGATCGAACGTGCGAGCGCGGAAATTCTGCTGCTTGCGGCCACCAATGATGTTGTGTGGCCGTCCGGGGTCATGGCGGACGAGATCGAAAAGGCACTTTCCAGTACGCTCTCACAAGCAAAGATACACAGCCTGATCTTTCCCAATGCCTCGCACTACATCTGCGGAACGGGCTCAGAACCGCGTCGCATCAATCCTGTCCACAAGCCGGAGGGCGACGACCCCTCCCCGGAAGCCGATGCGCATGCCGCGGCGATGGGCTGGAAGGCGACCAAGGCTTTCCTTCGACGCTAACTTCCGAGAATGCGACTAATGAGATGGTCCGCCGCTTGATTCTCCTTTTCGCCTGGAGGATCGTAGAGGCAGCTTTTTACGAGGAGGATCATCGCTATGCAGATACAGTCCGTTGGCATCGACCTGGGGATGACGACCTTTCACCTTGTGGCACTTGGAGCAGCCGGCAAGCTGCTGGTGAAGAAGAAGTTCACGCAGAAGCAGCTGCTGGCGTACACGGCCAACCTGCAGCCTTCTCTGATTGGGTTGGAGGCGTGCGCGGGAGCTCACTTCCTCGGTAGAGCGCTGCGCCAGCAAGGTCATGACGTTCGGCTGATTCCAGCGCAGTTCGTCAAGCCGTTTGTGAAGTCGAACAAGAACGACTTCGTTGACGCTGAGGCGATTGCCGAGGCTGTCGACCGCAGGAACATGCGCTTCGTTCCGATCAAGACCGACGACCAGCTGGACCTGCAGGCGATCCACCGGGTTCGCGACAGGCCGGTCGCACGCCGTACGTCAGTGATCAATCAGATCAGGGCTTTTTGCTGGAGCGTGGCATGGTGTTTGAAAAGAAGCCGGCCAAGCTGAAGGCCGCGATGGCCGATATCCTGGAGAACGCGGAAGCCGACCTGACGCCGCTGATGCGCAACCTGATCGACACGCTGTGGGGTGAGTGGAAGACCGTCGAGCAGCAGGTTGAAGAGCTCAACGACGAGTTGGAGCGGATCTCCGCGGCCGACGCCGGCTGCACGCGCATTCGCAAGATCCCAGGCATCGGACCGGTCATTGCGACCGCCATCGTCGCGGCGATCGGCAACGGTGCGGCTTTCCGCAAGGGCCGGGAGTTCGCTGCCTGGCTGGGCATCGTGCCGCGGCAGTACTCGACCGGCGGCAAGGCGAAGCTGTTCGGCATCAGCAAGCGAGGCAACCGCTACCTGCGCAAGATCCTGATTTCATGGGGGCGAGCGGCCTTGCTGCGGATCAAGCGCGAAGGCGTATCGATCGGAGCCTGGCTCGACCGACTGGACGCCAGAGCCCACAAGAACGTGGTCGTCGTCGCCATGGCCAACAAGCTTGCCCGCATCGCGTGGGCGGTGCTGTCGAGCGGCAACGAGTACAGGCCAGCAGCCGTGCCAGCCTGAGCAAGTGAGGAAAAGACGTCTCCGGCTTGGAAACGCTCCGCGTTCCCACTTTCCCTCACTCCTACGACGAATTGATAAGTTTTCCCACCGAGGTCTGCACAGGAGCAGTAAGGACGACAGAACAGTCACAACGGCGTGTCCGCAGCCTGATACCGATAATGGTCTTCAACGACCGTGCGACTTATAAGGACCGACACGCGCGCATCTCATCCTGGCCAGGAGAGACGATCTCCACCTGAAGGCCGAATACATTTGCGCAGACTTGTCTTCTCGCCCAAACTAACCCTTGCAGTCGCGCGGCGGACCATACGTTATCACGACCAATCTTCGCCGTCATAATTGGTTCGTTACTGGGGATTGGTGATGCCGACCCATTCAGATACCTGCTCACCCGTTGCTGCCTTCTCTCCGAGCTTCAGACACAGATCGGCCAGGGAAGCCCGGCTCACGAATCGGGTAACGCCCATGATGTCCTTCATGAGACTTGCCTCCGCCGATAGGTAATCTCTTCGCTTCCTGCCGTTGGTAAGTATCGCCGGCAGGACCAGGGTTGGCTGAACAAGTCCGGCATCTTTCGCTTCCTTTACCTCTGTCAATTGCTTGTCGAAGTCGGCACTGGCTTTCGACCAGAACAACATGGTGAGCACACGGACGAACATGCGAGCGGGAAAGCTGGTAACGTATGCGGCTGTCGGGCCGAGGCCCCAGGCGGCGATACTTATCAGCGGCATTGCGTCTGATCTGAGCGCGGACAAGTCGCTCGACGTCTTCAACGCCCGCAGCACATTATGCGTGCCCATGGATACCGCAGTATGTGGCGCCTTTTCGGATGCGAGCATGACGTACACCACATCTGGAGCAGATTCTCTCAATGCCGAGGTGATCTTGTCAGCGTCATGCAGAGCGCCAGTAAAGGTGCGCAGGTGCGGATGCGACGCAACGGCAGCAGACAGCTTCGACACGCTTCGGACATAGATTGTTACAAAGTGACCACGCGCGAGCGATTGTGACAAGAAAAGTAAGCCAGTGCGTCCCGTGGCTCCAAGAAGGAAGAAGCTGAGAGGTCTGGGAGCTACACCGTCCGATGATTCAGCGGCTAAAGCGGAAAATGAGACCGAGTTGGAAACCATGTCGCCCAGTGCTGGTGAGGATTGCATACTCAGACTCTCTACTTCGATGGCGTGCTGTTCGGTTCTGCAGCTGAACTGCTGTCAATCATTCGACGGTCGTGTTTCAGAAACGATATTTGGTCCTTGTGATCTCCTCAAGCCTGTCGAAAAGTGCCTTTGCGGCAGGCATGTCCTTTGCCGAGTCGGTGGTTTTTGCCTCAATGGGGTGCCCGCGGAGCTTGAACAGGCCACCCGGGCCGTAGTACGCACCGGGCTTAGCCTCGGGATAGGTTGCCGCCATCAGCGTCGGTTCGGCTCCTTGCGCGGCACTTTGCAGGATCGGCTGCATGAAGAAGGTAATAAGCTTCATGCCGAAAACGGTATTGTTTCCAAGGTTGGTTCTGGACGCCCCTGGATGACAACATGTCGCGAGTAGCCGGTCTCCGGCACGGCGCTGTAGCTCGCGCGTGAACAGGATGTTCTCAAGCTTGGTTTTCGAGTAGGCACGCACTGGCGCATAGCTCTCTTCCGAGTCCAGGTCCGTCATCGGCGTCGGTCCACCGCGTGTATGAGCGTACGAAGAAACCGTCACCACCCGAGGCGCTCTGGCTTTCAGAATCAATGGCAGCAACATTCCAGTGAGACGGAACGGTCCGAGCACGTTCGTGGCAAACTGCAACTCGTGGCCGTCTACGGAGACCTCCCGCTTCGGGAGTGCCATGATCCCTGCATTGTTGATCAGTGTGTCGATCGGCCGCGGGTCGGCGAGTTGGGCTTCAGCGAACCGCGAAACAGATTCAGGATCGGAAGTGTCAATGGTCCCGGTCCGGACAGAAGCGTTCGGCACAGCGGTCATAATCCGCTTTGCCGCCTCCTTCAGCTTCTGCGGATTGCGCGAGGCAAGCGTTACATCCGCACCCGCTCTGGCAAGCTCCAGAGCGGCATAAAATCCGATGCCGCTGTTTCCCCCGGTCACGATCATGCGCTTGCCGGTCTGGGGAGGGATCTGCTTTGTGGTCCATGGCTGACTCATTCCAACATCATCCCGCTTCTTGTATCCTTTCGCAATCAGGTACCTTGAGGTAACAACGTGCTAAAGCGAAAAAGTGCTGGATCTGGACCCGACATCCGCGACATCTGCGCCAGGATGCCGGCAAGCGAGCAGCATGAGTTGCGCGCGCTTCTGGCCCGACTGCTGGACAAATGGAGCCTCTGGGTCTTGGCAGACCTTTGTAGTGATGGGCCGCTTCGCTTCTCCCGCCTGCTGGAACGATTAGAAGGCGTCAGCCAGAAATCGCTGACGGCCACTCTGCGAACATTGGAACGCGACGGTCTCGTTACACGAACCGTCGTCGTGCAGGTGCCCATCCGGGTCGACTATGCTGCAACAGAACTGGCGAAAACGCTCATCAAGGATGTTCAACCCATCTGGTTGTGGGGAGTCGCACACCTGCCTACACTCACAGAGAATCGCCGCAGGTTCGATACAAACGCACAGCAGTCAAATCTGCAAGAAGGTTAGTTCCCATATCCGCCTCATGACGAACGCCGAGTCGACCGTAGTACTGTCCAAGCCCTTCGTCGCCATTCTCACAGGCGACTCATGAGCTAACCTCTACACCTTTGGGAGAACAGCTATAAGCGCCTACCCGCGGGTGTCGGGAGGAGACGGCCGTGATCCCGCCTGAGCAGCTGCAAAGTAGGCCGGCACATTCAATAGAATGGGCGGAATCCGTGATGACGCCACCCTTCACCGTCACAACCTGCACCATGGGAAAGTCCTGCGTGAGTTGATTGATCCGGGACCGGGTGGTAAAGCGGCAGAAGGGTCTTGCGCATTTCGCTGAAATCTGCCGGCCCCTCCGACGGCTGCGTTTTCATGTATGTTGCTTCAGTTTTATAGAAGCGCACGAGAACGTGCTTCGCATCTTGCTCCAGCATTGTCATCTCCTTGAGGTGTGCATAAGTAATTTGTCGGGCGTGATTGGCAGGTCACGGATGCGCTTTCCCGTGGCGTGCCACACTGCGTTCGCAATGGCCGGGGCTACGCCGCAAAGTCCTAGCTCTGCGAGTCCCTTGACGCCTAGTGGACTGAGAACCGTATCTTCGCCCGGAACAAAATTTACGTTCAGATCCACAACGTCGGCGCAGACCGGCACGAGATACTCCGCAAGATTGGCATTCGCGACTCGGCCAAAGCGAGGATCCCATTCGGTGTCTTCAAGCAGCGCCATGCCAAGGCCGCCGACCATACCGCCGACGCACTGGCTGCGCGCCAGAGTCGGGTTGACGATGCGTCCGGCATCGTAAGCGCCGACGATGCGGGGTACCCGGACAGTTCCGAAGTCCGGGTCGACATGTACCTCCGCAAATACAGCGCCGAAAGAGTACATTGCAAACTTCTCTTTTTCGTCACTCGGCTTGCTGTCGGCTTCGGCGCTCAGCTCTGAAAGCCCGGCACGCTGAAGCAAGCCGGCGTTTTTCGTGGCGCTTTGACTGGTCGCGGGGTGCGCCTGGACGAGACGATCGATCTTCTCTCGAAGCGCCTCGCAGGCGGCCTTTACGGCAGAGCCGATGCTGGCCGTTGTGGTCGAGCCGCCGTGTTCCTCCGCGTTTGGGAGCGCGCTGTCGCCAAGCTCGAAATGAATCTGCTGAACGGGAAGACCGAGCGTGTCCGCCGCGATCTGGGTCATGCAGGTATAGGTGCCGGGGCCCATGTCGCTGGTAGCGCTCCGCACGACAACGCTGCCGTCCGCGAGGAGCGCGGCGGATGCCTGGGCCGGATAGCGCGGTGCGGTGTTGATGGCAGTTGCCATGCCATACCCGACGAGGTTGCGGCCATTGCGCATGGACCCTGGAGCCGCGGTGCGACGGCTCCAGCCGAACTGTTCCGCGCCGGTTCTGTAGCATTCGCGCAACCCGTTGCTCGACCAGGGAAGATCCTTTTTAGGCGAGCGCTCAGCGAAGTTGCGCAGGCGGAGCTCGACTGGATCCATCTGCAACTCTGCTGCAAGCTCGTCCATGGCGATTTCCTGTGCGAGCAATCCGGTCGCGTGACCGGGCCCACGCATGGGGCAAGGCGTATTCGTATGCATCGGAACAAGCCGATAGCTGGTGCGCCGGTTGCCGGAGGCGTAGGTCACGGCTGCTGGATCAAGCGTGGCCTCGGCAAACTCTTCGTAGGTGGAGGTCTGACCTACAGCCTCCTGAATGATCGCCGCCAATTGCCCGTCACGGTCCGCCCCCAGAGCGACGCGCTGTTGCGTGTGCGGCCGAAAGCCTACGGACGTGTACAGTTGCCGACGGGTGAGTTCGAGGCGTACCGGGCAGCCGGCCTGCTTCGCCGCCATCGCGGCGAGCGTGACATGCGGCCACGCCCGCAACGCAGAGCCGAACGCACCTCCGACAAAAGGATTGATGACGCGCACCGACTCCGGGTGAATGGCAAAGATGCGTGCCATCTCTTCGCGAACGTTTCCTACCCATTGCGTTTTGTCCCAGAGATGGAGCCGACCGTCCGCCCACTCCGCAACCGTGGCATGCGGCTCCATTGCGTTATGGTGCTCACGCGGCTGCGAATATTGCTGGTCAACCTTTGTCGCAGCTGCAAGAAGCGCATCATCCGCATTGCCTTGGTGAGTTTCCGGACCGCGGCCTCGCTTTTCCGCGGCTGCGGAGGTGGGAACGCTGCGGGCCGGATCGAACTGCGTGAGCGGAGCCTGATCCTCGCGATAGGTAACCCGCACGAGTGATACGGCATACTCCGCCTGTGCCTGCGTTCCTGCGACGACGACGCCAATCGGTTGACCGGAAAATCTGATCTCTGCATCCTGCAACACTTTGAGTTGATCGCCGGAGACAGGCTCCACAGCGGGCCGCTGCTTGAAGGGCCCATAGGCAAGATGCGGTGCGTTCTGATGTGTGAGCACCAGTACCACCCCCTTAGCCTTCTCGGCGGCTGCGATATCCATCGCCACGATACGGCCCGCCGAAATGGTGCTCTCGACGATCGCTGCGTACGCCAGCCCGGCCGGATGGAACTCAGCCGCGTACGTGGCGCGACCAGTCACCTTCGCTGGCCCCTCGACACGGCTGTGGGGCAAACCGATGGTTGTGCTCATGCCAGGTCTCCCGTCTCTTCCAGACCGCGTGCGACTGTGCGCTCGATAAGTATTACCTTGTACGCGTTCATTCCGAGCGTTACAGCTCCGCGCGCGGCGAGAGCGCCTGCATGCTCGTAAAGCTCCCGGTCAAACTGCTTTCCGACCATCGCCTTTTCAACTTCGGTAAGGCGCCACGGCTTGGTGGCCACGCCCCCGACTGCGACACGTACGTCGCGAACACGGCGCGTGGAATCAAGTTCTAACGCAACCGCGACAGAGGCCAGCGCCCACTCGAAGGAAGCGCGGTCTCGGACCTTCAAGTAATGCGAGCGGCGCGCCGCCGCACTTGCGGGAACATCTAACCGGACGATCAGATCGCCCGGTTGCAGGTTGGTCTCGAGGTGCGGGGTATCGCCAGGAAGTCGATGCAAATCCTGTAGAGGAATCTGGCGTTCTCCATCCTTCCCGATAACCCGCACCGTGGCATCGAGCACCAGCAGCGCGTTCGCGAAATCACCGGCGTAGGTGGCGATGCAGTGTTGACTGGTTCCAAGGACGGCATGCAGGCGGTTTTGTCCATCGATGGCCGGGCATCCCGACCCAGGCTGACGTTTGTTGCACGGTGTGACCACGTCGCGAAAATATCCGCATCGCGTTCGCTGCAGCAGGTTGCCGCCAAGCGTTGCAAGGTTACGCACCTGTGGCGACGCGCTCGCAAGGAGAGCTTCTGCGATCACCGGATACTCCTTGAGAATGGCCGGATGTGCGGCGGCATCACTCATACGAACGAGAGCGCCAAGACGTGCGCCGTCCGGCCCTGCGGCGATGTCTCCGATACCCGGCAGAGCGGTTATATCGACGATGTGACCAGGATTGCGAACGCGCTCCTTCATCAGCTGCATCATGTCCGTGCCACCCGCGAAATAGTCGGTGCCGGGCTGGCTCGCTTCGTCCGAAGTGTGACGAGCGCGGCTATGGATGGCCAAGGCGTTGGTGCTCGCCTGTACGTAAGTGAACGGAACCATGCTCAGACTCTCCTTTGCGCGATGGACCGAATAGCGGCAACTATATTTGGGTACGCACCACAACGGCAGATGTTTCCGCTCATCCACTCGCGTATCTCGGCGTCAGAGCCGGTATGTCCTTCGTCGATGCAGCCCACAGCACTCACGATCTGACCAGGTGTGCAGTAACCGCACTGATAACCGTCGTGCTCGATGAAAGCGGTCTGCACCGGATGCAGATTCTCGCCCTGGGCCAATCCTTCAATCGTGGTGATCCTCTTGCCCTGCTGCATGACCGCAAGGGTGAGGCAGGACGTTACGCGACGCCCATCGATGAGAACCGTGCATGCACCGCAATGTCCAAGGCCGCAGCCCTTCTTGCTTCCAGTCAGGTGAAGATTGTCACGTAAACCATCGAGTAGAGTCGTGTTCACATCCAGCTTGTTGAGCGTATGCTCGTTCCCATTGACAACGAGAATGACGTCGGCAGTGTGGAGAGAAGATGGCGGGGATGAACCCTCTTGATGGTGCGGCATTTCCGTCGCTGCTACAGGCAAGTTCTCGGCAACGGCGGGTGAAGTATCGATCATCATCGCACCTCCCACAGAGAGTAGTCCGGCAACAATCTCGCGGCGGCTTAAATCAAAGTTAGACATGAGAAGCCCCCTTAAGCCGATCAGAGATATAAGCTCGCCGTGCCCTTTTCGACCGAAGGCTTTGATGGCTGCCCGATAGGTGGACTCGGGAAGCTGCGCGCCTCTCGTGAGAGCCGTTGCCACGTCGAAAGCCGTTGCCTCGTCCGCAGTCAGATCGCCCGGACGAGCACCGGCAGCAAGGGCCGTTATCTTTGCTGGGGAAAGCTCCGCCTTTCTGCTGTGAACTCGTGGGCATACAACTGGTAACGCGCGCTGACACGTGCGCCGGTCACCAAAGATCACCAGCTCATGCACGGGCTTTGGAAGGACCGTATGCTGCAAAAGCGCGGTATTCATACCCCAAGCTGCCATGCCAAACTGCGGAAAATGCAGCATCGGGTTATACGGACCAAGCATCGCGCCGTCTTCGCGAGCCATGGTGAACTCCCGATCCGGCCCCCTCGTCATGGCCTGAATGCGGTCGTAGAGTTCGCGTTGTTCGCTGTTGAATTTGCGGGCAAAATGGGCTGCAATCTCATGCGTGAACCTCCTCGGGGTCTGCTTGCAAGTTGGCGTGCTCGTCCAGCCAGGGCAAGACCGGCTGCAATGTCTCGTCCAGATTCTTCTCGTAAATCAATCCATGTCCGTTGCGCTTAGTTCCAGGATCCGGAAAGGGAGCAGGTCCGCCTCTGCTCCTGCATTCACAAGGAACCTCCCGATCTGTGGTGCGTAGCCAGCTTTTGGACACTTTGCCATTGACTAGAACGACTGCATCCTCTTCTGTTCTAACTTCCCCAGCGGCACAGATTTGCTTTGCGTGGGGCTGATATCCGTGAAGTGCTTCACGTCGGCCATAACTGCAGCAGCTTCAGCCGAACCAAATGCGGTCTTCGCTGCGTCGTTATCCCGGAACGTACACACGCAGATTGCGAGGATGCCTTCTCCGCTCATTTCCGGATACAAAGCTGCAAGACTGAGCAGTCCATACTGCTCCCAGGACTTCATCACGAGCGGCAAATGGCGCTCACGATAATAGATTCGGTCGAAGCGACAGGAAAGACCGCCGGAATATGAAATGAGTACTGTCATAAATCTCCTTGTTGATCAAACTAAAGACCGCATCGACCATAGCTGGGCAAACCTCCGCATCCAGGTCTCAACACCCGCGTATCCCCCAAATTACCGCCATGGGGAGCGAGGTTGGTTGTCTTCCTACATAGTCAGGATCAAGGGTCTCCGCGATGTCGCTGAAGTCTCCTCCCCCGCCTTGATGTAAGCATCTTCTGCAGTAAGAATGCAGCAGGGTTCGCACGCTGCACCTTCTCCAGCCGGTCTGATTCTTGACTGCTCACAAGACCTCCTCTCATGCGGAGCTGTACCAAGCGACCTGCTGCGTCATCAGATCTCGACTGGCGCACCTGCTGGATCACTCCGGAACAGCCAGGAGCCAGCTTCCCGGAAGGTCGATGCAGTCCCGAAGGTATCCTCCATAAACTGCATGTACACAATTTTTCCGTCCGTAACTCGAATGAAGATGCAGAATGGCGACGTGATTGACTTTCCGAGCGTATTCGACTCGTACGTGAAGCTCCCGAACACGGCTGCACTGCTCTGAGACTCCAACCTGTCGGAGATCGTCAGGCCCTTGTTCTTCCAGTACTGTCCTACCCGAGTGTAAGTGTCGACGACTGCCTGTGGACCCCGGGTCGTTCCCGCCCATGGCATCACGCGCTTCAACTCGGGATTGTCGAAGTTCAAGGACACATAGATGGCATCCGCTGCAACCAGCGAGTTAACAAGCTCGGGATTGGTTGGATCAGCCAATAATCTTTCAATCATACCTACCAGTGAACCTGTCATCAGGAAGTCCTTTCCGTGTATGTGAGTCGTGGAAATAAGCGCAGAGCGTTGTCAATCAGAAACGCTCGGCGAAAGGTCTCGCTCAGTTCTGAGCTTGCATCCAGTTCAGCCGCAAGATGCAAACAAAACTGCAATTTTGTGAACGGCCAGTCGCTGCCGTACAAAATGTGATCAGGGTCTGCGATGGAGAGCAACGCTGGAAGCAGCTCGGGAAGAGGTGCGCCAGCCAGATCGTAGTAGAGCTTGCGTATCTCGTCCCGCAGCCGCGGAGACTTAACAGGGACGTCAGCTTCGAATAAAGGCATCAGGAGATCTATCCTGCTCGCGAGGACGGGAAGGGCCGCACCGGCATGCGGAACGATGATTCTGATATCGGGATAGCGCACCGTCACGCCCGCCAGGATCATTTGCATGACGCTGCGAGTGGTATCGAACATGAACTCAATCAACGGATCGGGATAACCGAGAGTCAGCGACCCACACCCCACACACTTTGGCGACGTTGGATGGAGGAAGAGAACGGCCTTCCGTTCATTGAGCGCCTCGTATACAGGGTTTAAGGCCGGATTGCCAAGGTAGAGCCCATCATGGTTCGTTTCGAGTACCACCCCGTCAGCCGACAGAGTGTCCAGCGCATATACGACCTGCTCCAAAGCGCTGGCTACATCCGGCAACGACGTACTGGCGAACCAGCCAAAGCGATCCGGATGAGCATCACGCAACCGGGCTCCCTCTTCGTTCACGCGCCTGGTAAGCTCGTTTGCTGCCTGCGCGTCGCCAAAGTAGACGCCTGGAGAGGAGATCGATAGCATAGCGGTCGCGACGCCAAGCTTATCCATGCTTTCGAAGGCAGCTTCTTCACTCCAATCAGGAATCGCCGGCATCCCGTCGGGGTGAACTTGTCCGGCTTTGACGAGAGCTTCGCGATAAAAGCCCGGCAGAAAATGTGCGTGAACATCGATGCGCGGCGTGCTCATAGATCCTCCTATTTCGAAGACGGACCATGGTTCACGGTCAGTTCCACTGACTTAGAACAGGTCTTCGATCTTCATCGGAAGCGAAAGTAAGCGCTTACCGGTCGCGTGATGGATTGCGTTCGAGATTGCGGCCGGAACCCCAATGATGCCGATCTCGCCCATGCCCTTGATGCCCAGAGGATGGCCTCGTGTGTCGTCCTCTTCGATCAGGATCGCTTCGATATCGGGAACATCGGCATTTACCGGCACTAGCGCTTCCCCGAGGTTGTCGTTCATCCAAATACCCGTTCGCGGATCCATCATGCTTTCCTCGATAAGCGCCTGGCCGAGTCCCCACACCATGCTGCCGATAAGTTGGCTATGCACCAGCAACGGATTCAGTGGTCTCCCGCCGGCGAAGGCACCAACCATACGTTCTACCTTCAAGTGCCTTGTATCGACATCGACTCTCACCTTGACGAACTGCGCTCCGAAGACTGCGCGACCGTACTTGCTATGGCCCATGGTTCGTCCGGTGATAGCTTCCTCGTCGATAGGCTCCTCAAGCCGTCGGAGCGCAACTTCTACCGGCTCTGCGGCGCCAGACTGGCCGGCGATCGTTCCATTCACGATTTCAAGATCATGGCGGTGCTGTTTGTAAAGCGGAGAACGCTCGTCCTTCACGACCGTCTTGAACAGGGTTTTGAGCGCCAGATCGGCCGCCTCGGCTATGGCCGCTCCGTTGGTCAACGCACCCATCGATCCGGCATTCATCGATCCATAAGGCAGAACGGTGTCGCCCCACTTTAGATGGACATTTTCAAGCGGCAAACCGAGACGCTCCGCCGCGACCTGTGTCATGGTCGTGATGCCGCCCTGACCCATTTCATGCAAAGCTGAATGTACTTCCGCATGCCCATCGGGTCGCAGGATTACACGCGCCACTGCCGGCATCTGCCGGGTCGGATAGATGCTGGTCGCCATGCCATAACCAACCAGCGCGTGCCCCTCGCGCATGGACCCGACCTGCGGGTCGCGCTCGTGCCAGCCGATACGCTGCGCTCCGACTTCGTAACATTGCCGTAGAGACTTGCTGGACCACTCGTGACCGGTGCTGGGATCGACTTCGGCATAGTTCCGGAGCCTCATCTCCAGAGGGTCGAGGCCCACCTTCTCGGCCAGCATGTCGATTGTGACCTCTATCGCGAACTGTCCAAATCCGGAGCCGGGCCCACGCATCCATCCCGGCGCATTCGTATCGAGCCGTGCAGACTGGGAATGCACGAGGATGTTTTTACAAGCGTAAACCTTCGTGGTGTTCTCTCCGGCAGGCTCGATGAAGGAGCCGCCCGCTCCCTGCGCCATCACGGACTCCTGCAGGATGGCTTCCAGCTTGCCGTTCACATCCGCGCCCATCCTGACCCGGTGGCGACTCGCGCCGCGGAACGGCATTAAGGTGTACGTCTGCTCGCGGGTGAGAATCAGCTTCACCGGCCGACCTGTAAGCTTGCCGGCCATAGCCGCCAGCAGGAGATGCACGTTGGCCTGTTTACTCCCGAAGGCGCCCCCGGTCAGGGGTGAGATCGCACGGACTCTATTATCGAACTGAAACCCACCTAGCACTTGACCCACAATCCGCGGTAGCCGTTCTTTGAGTGGAAGCTGGAAGGCCTCGCCCAGGATCATGGCATCGGCGTAGCAGAACTGGCTTGGCATGTGGACAGTGATTCCGCCGTCATCATTCCAGGACGCGATGATGCCTCCCGGCTCCATCGGATTGTGGTGGTGTGGCGAGGTTTCGAGGGTGACATCGACGTGATGAGTCGCAAGGTGGAGAGCGTGTGCAGGATCGCCCGATTCCTGATGACCCTTATCCCCCGCCCCTACAGTCTTGGCATCCGCGATACGGTTGTCGCCCTGATCCAAGTTGAAGGCCTGCGTCGAGTCCGGCGCGGAGTAGGTCACCTTGACCAGCTGCGCTGCAGTCCTTGCGTGTTCAAGGGTATCGGCAATGACTACGGCTACGCACTCACCTGCGTAGTGCAGCTTCGTACCCTGCAACGGGAGAATCGTCCCGATCTCCGTTCCATTAGGCGAAAAGACCTTGTGAAGTCGAGGAGCGTTCTCGTGCGTCAGTACCACCTTTGCGCCGGGGCTGGCAAGCGCCTCTTCTGAGCTGATGGAAAGGACGGAACCCGTGGCCTGACTGCTCGTCACCGCTACCGCAACATCAAGCTCCAATGCGAGATCGAGATTGGTGAAATCGCCGACGTACTTGGACTGACCAAGAACTTTTTCACGTCCTTCAAGACGCCGCGAAGCGCTCTTGAAGGCTAGTTCGCTCACAACACCACTTGCCTGATCGGGCATGGTCTGCTCCTCGCCTACGCGATGTCTTTGTTCGTTTGTGATTGGGGCGTGCCGGCCGCGGCTTGATGGCAGGCTCGCACGACCGCTCGCCGCGCAAGCTCGATCTTAAAATCGTTTCCGCCCTGCCCTACGGCACCCGCAATCAGGCTGTTCGCTACTTCCTCGAAAGCTTCCGTGCTGGGGCTTCGACCAACTAGTGTCTGCTCCGCAGCGGTCACGCGCCAGGGCTTGTGTGCCACGCCACCCAGAGCAATCCGCGCTTCCGAAATGCGCCCCCGCTCCAACCGCATCACGACGGCTACGGAAACAAGGGCGAAGGCATAGGATTGCCTGTCGCGCAATTTGAGATAGGTATAGTTCGCTGAAAAGTCTTCCGCAGGCAGCTCGATCGCCGTAACCAGGTCCCCGCGTTCCAGCGTGTTGTCAAGCCACGGCTCGTCCCCCGGCAACCGGTGATAGTCTGCGATCGCAATCGTCCGCCGTCCGCTTGCTCCTGTTACCTGGACAGTCGCATCGAGGACTGCCAGCGCGACACACATGTCGGAAGGGTGAGTTGCGATACACGCCGCGCTGGCGCCGAGTATCGCGTGCACTCTCGTCACACCACCGATAGCGCTACATCCAGCCCCCGGCTCCCGCTTATTACAGGCTGTCATGCTGTTGTAGAAGTAGTAGCAGCGCGTGCGTTGATTCAGGTTCCCGCCGTTCGTCGCCACGTTGCGCAACTGCGCGCTGGCCCCCGCGAGAATAGCGCTCGAGAGAACCGGATACCGTTGTTGCACGCGAAGATCATAGGCTGTTTGGGCGTTGGTCACGAGCGCACCAAGGCGTAGCCCGCCGCCTTCGCTTTCCTGGATGCCGGCAAGAGAAACGCGATTGATATCGACCAGCTTCCTGGGCCGCTCGACGTCGTACTTCATCAAGTCGAGCAGATTGGTACCGCCCGCGATCAAGCGCACGCTGTCGGCAGAGCCTTGCTCGACTGCGTCCGCAACACTTGACGCGCGGGAAAACGCGAAGGGTCTCATTGTGCTCCTCCGGAGTGCAGAACTTCCAGGATGGCCTGAGTGATATTCATGTAGGCTCCGCACCGGCATAGATTGCCACTCATCAGCTCACGAACCTCTTCGCGAGTCTGCGCGTGGCCTTCGTTGATAAGGCCCTGAGCGGAGCAAATCTGGCCGGGCGTGCAATATCCACACTGATAAGCATCGTGTTCGTAGAAAGCTTCCTGCAGCGGATGAAGCTCCCCATTCTGCGTCAGGCCTTCAATCGTCGTGATCTTTGCGCCATCGCGGAGTACAGCGAGGCTGAGGCAACTGTTGATGCGCACGCCATCCACCAGAACAGTGCAGGCGCCACACTGGCCGTGGTCGCAGCCCTTCTTTGTGCCGGTCAGATTGAGATCTTCACGCAACGTATCGAGGAGACTCGCACGGCTCTCCACACGCAAGGTGTACGCCCTGCCATTAATCTCTAAGCTCAGGTCACACAGTTCAAGTGGTCCGATTTCTGTCATATTGCCTCGCATCGTCCAGACCGAGGAGTTCAAGTCCGACGTGTAGTTTGCCGTTCTGGACGTTCAGTGACTACCGCGAACCATCAATGAATCGATGGCCGCTCGCCCTCCGCCGGCAATGACGATCGTCAGCAGAGCTCCCAGGTAAAGAACGATCAACTCGCCGTGGTCGCTTCCGGGGTCTTTGCCAAAGAATCTGAAGTGATGCACCAGAGCCCAGGCAACGAAGATATTTGCGAAACAAAACAGGGCGGCCCAGCGTGTGCCTAAACCAATAACCAGCAGCAGGGCGCACAGGAAGTCGCCTGCAAAAGCGACGACGAAGGAGGCATAGGGTCCAATTCCAACGGGATCGGGGAAGTTGGCGACGAAATGCTGCCACTGTCCAGGGCGCTTCTCCCAGCCGTGCCGCAGGAACAGCGTTGCGCCGATCCATACCCGTAACACCAGCAGACCGATGTCGGCGCGTGCTGGAAAGAACCTCATAAGCCAGAATTCGATAAGTCTTTCCATACGGTAGCCTCGATGTTGGTAGTGGACGCGCATTACTTTTGGCAATCGTGGATGAGTCCAGCAAACATCAGTCATGCAGAGTCGAATCCCTGCCAGGTCCGGCCGCAACGGGATTCTCTACAGCCTTAAGCCGCTTAATGAAGGCATGGAGAGGATCCAGTAACGGCGCAAACAGAGGGTCGAGACGCTTCTCGAGAACGATTTCGGAAAACAGCTTCAGACCTATGGCAAGCGCCGCGGATTTCTCCGAGTCGAGCAAGTCTTTTGCTCGAACAGAGTCCACAATCTTCAAGAGGTCATCGTGGTTTTCTACTTGAAACGTTGTAGACCCGACTTCCAAGGCAGTCGGCTGAGCGGGATTTCCAAGCGATTCGACGGTAACTCGGTAGCTGTACATACTGCTCCTTCTGAGGAGTGCGCATGAAGAACCACAAGCTGACTTGGTGCGTCATGCGTCTCCGCGCGAGTGGATTACTTCTTGGCTTGCATCTTTGCGAGAGTCAGCGTCTCATCGGCGCGACCCCAGCCACCGTCGACCACCTCGTCGACCAAGACCATCGTGTAGGGGCGAACGTCTTCGCCAAAGTATTCGGCGAAAATGTCTGTAGTCTTGTGGATGATCTCTTCTTTCTGCTTGGCGTTGAGAGTTCCCTGGGGAAATTTGTAGTTCGCGAAAGGCATGTGAATTCTCCTGAAACGGTGCTGGGTATCAGTTCAAATAGTGGAAGCAGCAGTTAGCCGATTAGGAGCTACTACTGCATAGGCGCAGCTGGCGGATGCCAGACACCCAGCCTGTTGAACAGGCCGAACCAATCTTCAAGGTGCCAGGTATGGGTAAGTTTGCCGTCTTCGAGGTGATGGAATTCGTGCAGCGCAATGTCGACGGCCTCGCCCGTGGGAGCGACTCCCATCACTTCACCGAGATGCGTGCCGGTGATGCTCGCACGGACGCCGGCACGGCCGGGTGAGCCGAAGATCTCGTGAACGACGATCTTGAGATCGGGGAATGCTGAGAGAAAGACGGACGTAATCTGATCTTTCAGACCGTTCGGTCCCGAGCCTTGACCTGGAGCGAGCGGGATATCCTGCCAGTTTGGGGCGCACACCTGATCGAGAAGATCCGGGTTGTGGTCGGTGAAAGCCCGATAAAAAGTCTGAATGGAATGAAGCTCTTGTTCACTGAGCATCGAGGACTGTAAGGCTGTCGGTTCCGGCATAAGTATCCCTTCTGCTTGCCGTAAGCACTCAGACGTGATGGAGCGCGTGTTGTAAGTTATTAAGCTGGTGGATGAGCTACCGGAGTGAGCAGATCTTCAAGCCCAATCCGTCGTAAAAACTCTGCGCGGATTCGGTCTGCAACGACGCCGACCACCTCGCCGCCGTCCTGCGCAGGGTCCACATAGACGCGGAACGGGCGTTTTCCAAAAGGCAGCTCGACCACGCGGGTGATGGCTCTTGCCACCTCAGCGACGTCCGCGTCCGGAGGAACGGTGGCCGAGAGAGCCTTGGATGTCGACTCACCGAAACCCTTGTATGGTCCGGCTTCGTAGGCGGCGAGCCGTTCGGCATCTTCCGGCTTACCGGCGTTCGCGAAGTGGTTCGTCCCGCTTGTAAAGGCACCGGGGACGACAATGCAAGTCTCAATACCCCAGCGGTTCAACTCCCCCGCATAACTGACAGCAAGGGAGTCCATGCCAGCCTTAGCCGCAAAGTACGGGGCAAGGTAAGGCGGTGTTCCTCCACGTGTACTTGTGCTGCCCACCCAGACCAGCAAGCCGGAACCCTGTTGCCGCAAATGTGGCAACGCTGCTCGATTGACTCGCTGCGGTCCCAGGACGTTGATGTCGTACAGTTCGGCAAACTGCTCCGGAGTAAACGCTTCGGCTGGACCATAGGCCATGTGCCCCGCGTTATGCACAACGACATCCAGCCGGCCTTCGTTTTCCAAGATAGACCCGACTGCTTTTTCCGCAGACTCCTCCGAAGTCACATCCAGTTCGATCGCCTTCAGGTCGACGGAATGTTCCTTCGCGAACTGATTCAGTTCCTCGACCTGCTTCGCATTTTTGCCGCTCACTTGGAGCATGCTGGCGTAGACCGTATGACCCGCGCCCGCAAGCTCCCGCGCCGTAAGAGCCCCGAAACCGCTCGATGCTCCCGTGATCAGAATGACATCCTTCATAGGACCCCCATTCGCTCTAGGCGAAGCCACCGTTTGAGCGAACGACCTGGGCGTTGATCCAACCACCATCTCGGCCCGCAAGAAAGGACACAACCCGAGCGATATCCTCAGGCTCACCAAGGCGCTCGAAGGGTGCGATCTTACTGAGTTGAGCAATCTGCTCGTCGGTCTTACCCTTCAGGAACAACGGAGTTGCTACAGGGCCGGGAGCGATGGCGTTGACGCTGATGTTGCGTCCGCGAAGCTCGGCCGCGAGCACCTTCACCAGGCCTTCTACCCCGGCTTTGGAGGCAATGTAAGCCCCATACGTGGGAGTGGATTTCGCGATGACGCTGCTCGAGAGCGCCAGGATGCGACCGCCGTCCGCAACGTGCTGCGCCGCCTGAGCGAGCACCAGAAAAGTTCCGCGCAGGTTGGTCGCGATGACCTCGTCGAACTGCTTCACATCGTTCTTGATAATGGGTGAAAGAGGCATGATGCCGGCACTGTGTACCACGACATCGATCTGCCCGAGCTTGGAAAGGCTACTCTCGAAAAGCTTCGCCACCTCGTCAGGGTTGTTCAGGTCGGCTTTCATTGCGATTGCCTGGCCGCCTGCGGACTTGATCTCAGCCACAGCCTGTTCGGCCTTGTCTGCGGATCCTGAATACCCCAGAACCACCGAAAAACCATCCTGCGCCAATCGTGTTGCGATGGCCCGGCCAATCCCACCCGATGCCCCAGTCACGATCGCGATCTTCTGTTCTACTTCTGCCATACGTCCCTCCTGGTTATGTGAGCACCTCCGTGCGGCTCATGTCCCTATTAGACCCCAGGGCGTTTGCTTTACATCATGCATTGTGCTGATAGTAGCTATGCACACAACGCAGCTACGTCAGGCCGACCTGAACCTTCTCGTTGTCTTTAAGGTGCTGGCCGAGGAGCGCAGCGTGTCCCGCGCCGCTCGTCGTCTTCTGCTGACCCAACCGGCGACCACTCGGGCTTTGGCAAGATTGCGCGACATGTTTTCGGACGATCTGCTGGTCCGGGTTTCCGGAACGTACGAACTCACACCCAAGGGTCAGCTGCTCCTGCGTGAGCTGGAAGCGGCTCTCCCCCGCATCGATAGACTGCTCGCGGGTGGGGACTTCGTACCTTCCCAGGAGACCATGCACTTCAGAGTGGCAGGAACCGACTATGCTTCACTTGTCATCGGAATACCACTTTCGAAACTTGTCGCAACTGCGGGTGAGGGGCTCTCTTTGGACCTCTCTCCTCCTCACGACAACACCCTGCACGACCTCGATCGAGGAAGGTTGGATATGCTTCTGGGTCGAGACGACGGACAACTTCCGCTGCAGTATGAGCGGCAGCCTCTCTTCGAAGATGAATTTGTATGCGTCTTTGACCGCAAAGGCCTCTAGGGCGCCAAACTATCTGACGGAGTGCTTGGAGGCAAGGCATATTGCTATCTGCATCTTCGATGGCATACAGACACTACCTGACCGACGCTCCGCTCAGACCGGGTTACGACGGCGGATCGCGTTCAGCGTGCCCTGTTTCTCTGTTGCAGTGCAAGCTGTGGCGGGAACGAACCTGATCGTTACCGTGCCAAAACGGATGGCCATTCTGGAAGGGCGAAACACGGCGCCAAGATTCGTGAAAGCGCCAAAACCTTTCAGCAAGTTCGTTTTCCACATGTGGTGGCATCAGCGCATGAACAACGATGTGGCTCACATCTGGCTACGCAATACCGTGCAGGAAGTCGCGAACAGTTTATAAGTCTCGATAGAGGTCCTCAATTTTGTAGTTGCCCGTTATGCATATATCCCAACTTCGCCAAGCCGATCTGAATCTGCTCGTTGTCTTCAAGGTGCTCGAAGAGGAGCGCAACGTCTCACGGGCCGCTCGTAGGCTCCTGTTGAGCCAACCCGCCGCGACGAGGGCACTCAACAGATTGCGCGATATGTTCTCGGACGATTTGCTCGTCCGGGTCTCCGGAAGCTATGAGCTCACACCAAAAGGCCAGCTTCTTCTGCAGGAACTCGAGACAACTCTCCCCAAAATCGACCGACTGCTGACGGGCGGAGAGTTCCTTCCCTCTCAGGAAACGATGCACTTCCGCTTGGCGGGGAGCGACTTCGCCTCGCACATCGTCGGAGTACCTTTGTCAAAACTGGTCGTGGCGGCCGGGGATGAGCTTTCGGTCACCATCTCTGCTTTGAACGACAACACAGTGGATGACCTGAGCCGCGGGAGGTTAGATCTCCTCTTGCATGTAGATGATGGTCACGTGCCCCCCAACTATGAGCGGCAAGCTCTCCTGCAAGAAGAATTCGTGTGTGTCGTCGACCGTAACGGTCCCTACGGCAGCAAGATCACTCTGAATGAGTACCTAGGTGCCCGGCATGTCGCCGTCTCAATTTTTGGAGGGATACAGACGCTGCCTGATCAACGACTCGCTGCAAGCGGGTTGAAGCGCCGCACGGCTTTCACTGTGCCTCAATTTACGGCAGCCGTACACGCAGTGATCGGAACACACCTCATTGCAACAGTGCCGAAACGAATCGCCGCTCAGATTAACAGAAGCACAGCTCTAAAGATGTTGAGAACGCCAAAACCGATGACCAGGTTTACGTACTTCATGTGGTGGCACCCAAGAATGAACAATGATGCTGCCCACGTTTGGTTACGAAATGCAGTTCAGAAAGTCAGCGAGAGTCTGTGATGTTTCCTGTCTCAGAAGGTCCCAGATCTCAGGGAACGTCGCTTGCATCGTCGTCGAACTAAGCTGGCTCTCACTACAATTGGTTTGCGTCCCTTGGGAGACGGAGAGTGCGCGGGTCTACTATTCTGGGAGGAGGGAATATAGCACCTGGGGATTTCAAGCACGGTGTAAACCCAGTCTGGCGATCAAACGCTAGGGATCTTCAAGGCATGAGATGCATTAAGGAGTCCTGCGAATTGCGGTGCTAGACGACTGGCAGGAATTCCTCGAAGAACTTGCAGATCCTTGGCCTGTGGCTTCGCTCCGGCCATTGCAAACGCAGTACGCACGCTACCGGGAATCGCGTGCGCGATTTGCAAGTTACACCTCGACGACCTGCTCATGCACACACGGTTTGAGAACGACGCTGACATATCCAAGTTCGGTCCTACACGCTCAATCGAGGGAGCGCGTGCTGATGCCGTTCGCTCCTCAGATTCCTCCCTAACTTCCGCTAGTGCGACATGAACGAAGCCGCTGTGCGGCGGACGCTTTCGCGTGAGGCTGAGCGGAGGTTGGTGGCGTTGAGTTAGCGTGTGTCGCAGAGAAGGAGGTTCTCTGTGACCCAACCACGTCAGATCATGCTCGAAGAGCTGGTGCGTCGCAACTACGCCCAGTCCACGATGCGCAACTACGTCTCCACGGTGGAGCATTACTCGCGGCACTTCCACCGTTCTCCCGATCAGCTTGGCCTGGATCATATCCGCGAGTACCAGGCGGCGATGTTCCGCACCTGGAAGCTGGGCCCGAACACGGTCTCGCAGCGGCTGACGGCGTTGCGGTTCCTCTACATCCAGGTGCTCAAGCGCGGCTGGAGCGCGGCCGAGACACCGTACCCGAAGAAGGTGCGCATCTTCCCGAGATCCTGACCCAGGCGGAGGTTGCGCGCCTGATCGACGCGACCGAGACCCCGTTTCAGCGCATCCTGGTGATGACGCTGCACGCCACGGGAGCACGACGGGCTGAGGTTGCGGCGCTGAAGGTGAGCGACATCGACAGCCAGAGAATGGTGGTGCATATCCGTGGCGGCAAGGGCCGCAGGACCGCGACGTGATGCTGAGTCCGGCCCTGCTCGAAGCGCTGCGCACATACTGGCGTGGGCTTCGGCACAAGCCGACGACATGGCTGTTCCCGGGCAACCGGTGGCATAGCTCCGGCCGGTCACGACCAAGGTGCTGTGGACGGCTTGCCGGCAGGCCTCGGTCCGCGCTGTCCTTGCGCACAAGAACATCCATCCGCATACGCTGAGGCTGTGCTTCGCAACGCACCTGCTTGAAGCCGGAGCGGACCTCCGCACCAAGTCCGGCTCGGGCATCGCGACCTCGAAGAGACCACGATCTGCGAACGCGAGCTGCTGCCGACCCGCTACGTCCATGCGGTGTTCACGATGCCGCGTGAACTGGCTCCACTTGCACTGCAGAACAAGCAGGTGATCTACAGCCTGCTGTTCCGGGCCAGCGCCGCGACGCTGCTCGAGATCGCACGCGACCTGCAGGTGCTGCAGGCCCGCAGGGGCCGGTAGGCGCAACCGGCAAGCAGGGTGCCACTGGGCCGCAGGGTTCAACGGGGATAATCGGCCCGCAAGGACCTGCCGGCAGCAATGGAGCCAATGGAACCAACGGAGCCCTAGGGCCCAGGGAGCGGTCGGACTTGCAGGCCCGAGCGGATCCAACGGTCCTACTGGTTCGACCGGACCTCAGGGCCCTTCAGGACCAAGAGGTGCTGCCGGTCCTTCGATTGCTACGCAGGTGTACTCCGCCAATATCAGCGTTGCTGCGCAGTCCAGTGGATTTGGCTCTGGTTCAGTGATTGGGCAAAGTGCTTTCATCCCTACTCAGTATCCTGCTCTCAGTTCAAATAGTCTCACCGTGGTGCCAAACGCCTGTACCGCTTCGAACCTCAACGTTAAGATCGTTGGGTATACGGGCCTCGTTTTTCCCGGCCAGGATCGCGTCAGCATTTCTGATTCAAATGGGTATACCTATCTCAGTTGTTTTCCAAGCGGCGGCGGTGCCTCAACTGGCTGTTCCGAGGCGAGTGGTCATGCCGTCCCCGCCGGCGCACAACTCGCTGTTTCTTTTGCGCCTGTTGGTAACTTCGCTGGATCCACACTGCTCGTGAGCTTTACATGTCAGTAGACGCTATGCCCGCGTACAGGGCTGCGTCTCTCGCGCGCCGTCCTCAGCCTTTCGCACGCCTCGCTTTCCTCATCTTCAAGGAGCAACTTATGGTTCGCCATCTCGCCCTTCCAATCCTGCTCTTGACGCCGATCTTCGCGCATGGCCAGCAGACAATCCTCCCGATTATTGCCAATGTTCTCGATAATCCTGCGGGTACGCAGATCACCATCAACGGTCAGGGCTTCGGCTACGGTAGGCCGCAGATCTCGCTCTCTGGTCAAAGCCTCACAGTGATCTCCTCTACCGACACTTCGGTACTGGCCACAATTCCCGCAGGCGTGACACCAGGCACGTATGTCGTTTCCGTTCAGAACAGCTCCACTCACCTGGCGGGGTTATTTCCGGCAGAGATCGGACCGTCTTTAGGAGTGGCTGGAGCGACTGGGTTGGCTGGACCGCAGGGTCTGCCTGGTCCGCAGGGGCCGCAGGGCCGCAGGGTCTGACCGGCCCGGTGGGTGCGACCGCTGCGACAGGCCCGCAAGGCATGCAGGGACAGACCGGTATCGCGGGGTTGACGGGGCCACAGGGGCCAACAGGAATGATGGGTCCGCAGGGCGTAGCGGGCACACCGGGGACCAATGGTTTGCCCGGCACGCAGGGACCACAAGGGAGTCAGGGACCGCAGGGACCGACCGGGCCGATCGGGGGATCGGGAGCCCAAGGAGTTGTTGGACCGCAAGGAAATGCGGGATCTCAGGGTACCCCAACGTTCCTGTTTGCTTCGAACATACTCATACCTGATGGCGGACAGGCGCCCTACTACTACGGACCCGTTCTCGGGTCGAGCACCGCTGTCAACGGAAACAGCGTGCCGGCTAGCGTGACACTCACAACACTAACGTCATGTACCGCAAATAACTTTAGCGCTCAAATCATCGGCAACCCTTCTTCGTCCTCTGTGGCTCAAGCGAAAGTAGAACTGATTCTCAACGGACAGGCAATTGCAGGCTGCGAATTTGGCACAGGCTCGAATCCGGTTGGTTGCGCCACGGGCCCTTCTGTCATAACGGCTGGATCTACGGCGGCAATTCGCGTATCCCTGCCACCTGCTACCTCTTTCGCAGGCGCAAACGTGCTTGCGAACTTTAGCTGCCAGTGAAGCGACTGAAGGAGAGTTCCACAAGGCCGCACTTTCTTAGGCCTCGCTGAAGTCTGTCTTCTGCGGAGCCCCTGCGAGTGCGGTTTTGTCCTGTCATTGCGACTTCTGCTGAGTGCCACGCCGTTTGATCGACGCGCCGTCCGCTCCAGCATAGGAAAGAACAATCAGCAATGAGACATTTGCGGGTGGAGGAGGTCAAGATGGCTGCACTATTTTCTATCGGAATACTGGCTGGACTCGCTGTGTGGGGTTATGGCTGTGACCGGGCTTGTAGCGCGCGCGAGGGTAGGTGGAGTTCCTCCGACCTGATGAAGCCTGCTTCTTCACACCAGGAACGGGACTGACGTGTGCGACTTGGATTTGCAGCGATAGCAGAGCTTCGATTGCCTCATGAGTATGAAATTTCGAATCTCGCTACTTTGAACATTTCCTGATGTTGGAGAAGATTCACTTATCAACGGATAGGCAGAGCTTGAGTGCTTGTTTGGCTCAGCGTCATGCCCGGCTAGTTGCAAGAGATACTTGTCAGCTGGCGGTCGCATTCACAAAGGCGAATACTCATAGGTTCGCCAGAGGGTGGTTTCTACGCGGGCGCAAAAGTGTCCGCGAACTTCACCTATCAAAGGACCAACGAATTGCCGTCATCAACAACGACGCACAACCGGTGCGTCGCTGTTCCTTTTGGCACCTCGAATCTCGAGACTGCGGCTATCCCACAATCCCCTGTGATGGAGCGCGTAACGCAACAGAGCATTGGGGCCGGTAAGGTTCAACTTAGTGCAGATGGCAGTGCGGTAGTTTTCTATCGTGCGTCCGCTCAGATCGAGCGACGCAGCGATCTCGCGGGAGGTGAGTCCTTGCGCGATCTTGCGCACAAGTCTGAGTTCGACCGGCGTGAGCTGTCTCAGATCAGACGGCAGGTCCTTCCCTGCCCTGCCCTTCTCGAGAGCCTGCTGCACCGCTTCACTCAAATAGCTGCCACCGCCGCTTACACGGCGCGCTCCTTCCGCCACGTCCGACGCCGCAGACCCCTTGAAGATGTACCCACGCACGCCGAGTTCGAGTGCCTCAAAGAGCAGATCCGCTCCGGTATGCAGGGTGAGGATGATTACGCCGACAGGTGAGTTGAGACGGTTCAACTCACGGACAACGGATAGCCCGTCCCGCTTGGGCATATCGACATCCAGGATGAAAATACCAGGGTTTCGCGAAGCGATGCACTGCAACGCTTCCTCACCATCTGCAGCTTTTCCGACGACATGCATATCGGTCTCTGCTGCAAGCGCCATACGGATGCCTTGGCGCATGAGTGGGTGGTCGTCGGCAACCAGGATGGTGATCGGTGTCGCGGCTAAATCATCCATGCTTCCTCACAGTGTGGCGCTACTCTGTTCGTGCTACGGTGACGATGACCCTTGCTCTTCCGACTCGATCACCGCATGGCCTCCGAGTGCTTCGGCACGTTCTTCGATGCCGATCAGGCCTAAGCCTCCTTGCTTCGAACCGCTCGCGGACGGGTTGTCAGGACTGACGGTACTGATCGACCTGTCTGTTCTCAGGTATTATCGTCCAACGCCGAATGCGTGTAGCCCTACTCTGGCAGCTAGGCCGCGGTTTCCGTAACCTTGAGGTGCAGCCCTCCTCCAGGAGAAACCCGTTTACGCGAAGACACACGTCATTGGAGCCACATTGCTTCGTAGCCGGACCAGACGCGCGATCGTTACGCTGTACATCTTGTGCCTAGTGTTGCGAGCTGCTTTTGCGAGCGATCTGCTGGTGCGAAGCTGGACACCAAGCCAAGACGCCCGCCAGCGCTCGGTGCTCGCCATGCTGGAGACCCGGGAAGGGTATCTCTGGCTGGGCACGGGCAAGGGGCTGCTTCGTTTCGACGGGGTGGGGTTTACCAGCTTCACCGCCCAAAACACACCCGGGATGCTAGGCGATCGCATCAGCTTTGGAACGCTCTGGGAGGACTCCAAAGGAGTGGTTTGGGCCGGTACCGATTTCTCGGGAGTTCTGCGCAACGACCACGGCCACTGGCAGACGCTGCAGGAGAGACAGGGGCTATCCGGGGGCAAGGTGCTGCGCATCGATGGCGACGAGAAGGGAGCCGTTTGGATCTACACAGAGGCCGGAGTCACTCGCTGGACCGACGGCCGTTTGGAACGGGCGAACCCGGGCGAAGAAGGTGAACATCCAGGACCGGTAGTACCGTTCTCACGACAAAGAACCGTGGATTTAGCGAAAGCCGGCTTGTGGAGACACGACCGGGATGGATTGGAGCGCTTCGCTGATGGACACTGGTCCATCTTCCCCATTCCCATTTTACAGCAGCGGTTCGAGGACGACGTCCGGGAGATCTACGAAGATCGATCGCAAAGGGTTTGGTATTCGCTTTTCTCTCATTCACGAACGGTCTTTTGCGTGGCCCAGGGCAAGCTGAGCCGCTACGAGGGCCTTCCGCCCGACGCTCTCGTGACGTATCAAGATCGGAACGGATACCTCTGGCTCACGGATCACGACGCACACACATCGCTTTGGAAAGATGGCCACCTCTATCCGCTTCCTGAACTGAAGGCTCCGTTTCTGCTGCAGGTCCTCGAAACCCGTAACGGCACGTTATGGGCTGGCACGGCCGGAACGGACCTCTTTCAGTTCCGGAGGCGCAGCTTCGGGATTGTGCCGATGATTGGAACACCTGAGATCGCCTCAGTGCTCTTTCAACAGCGGGACGGCCAGATGTGGGCAGGAGGAACGAGAGTGCTTCGCCGCCCATCTGGTTCCAGCAGAGCCGGCTTCGATCCCGTTCAGGCACCCGATCAGCCTGAGCAATGGATACAGATCAAGGCACTGGCGGAGGACGATCGGGGAGATCTGCTCATCGGCTCCCGGGGCGTGGAGGGCGTAGAAGAGCTCACCCAGCATGGCTTTGAGCACAGCAGGCTCGTTCCGGGCATGGTGCAGGCGATGCTGTCGACGCGAACGGCTGAGACCTGGATCGGTTCCACGGCAGGGCTGTACCGCAGAAAGGGGCAGACCGTCGAACGCGTGACCACGCTTCCCATCCGATCATTGCTGGAAACATCGGCTGGTGTGCTCTTGGCCGGGACGGACCGTGGACCGCTTATGTTCCGCGACGGCCAGCAGGACCATGGGCTTCCGCTCTGGAGCGACGGATCCGTCGTCGCGATGAGGCAGGACAGCTCTGGCGCAGTCTGGATGGCCACACAGGATCATGGCTTGGTGCGGTTCGCTGACAAGGCATTCCACGCGCTCGGCACAGCGGACGGACTGCCGACGGATGTGCTGTACAGTCTGGAGTTCGACGCGGCGGGCGACCTTTGGATGGGCAGCGATCTTGGCCTGATGAGGATTCTTGGCAAAAGCATCGAGCGTAAGCTGCACGACGCGGCCAGCCTGCTCCAGGTCACCGTCTTCGACGCCGCGGATGGTCTCCCCGCGTCGATCTTCGACCCACTCGGCGACCAGGGAGTCCTGCGCCGCCCGGACGGCGATCTATGGTTCGGAACGGAACAGGGTGTGGCCGTGATCCGCCCTTCCGCCCTCAGGACTGCATCTCCCGACACTCACCCGGTCATCGAGGAGCATGAGATCGATCAGTCCGACCTGCTTCCACAGGACGACATCGAGCTGCGGCCCGGGCAGACCAACCTGCAGATTCATTACACGGCTCTCGGTTCCAACCACCCCGAGCAGCTGGTCTTTCGATACCGTCTGCAGAACTACGATCGCGACTGGGTCTATGCTCGGACCCGTCGCGTGGCCTACTACTCCCATCTTGCACCGGGCAGGTACACGTTTCAGGTGCAGGCGGCAGACAACGACGGTGAGGGCTGGGTTGCCGGGACAGCAAGTACTCCCGTCAGGGTGCTGACGCCCTACTATCGGTCGTGGTGGTTTTTGCTGCTGGTACTCCTGAGCGTCGGCTCCTTTCTGATGTACGAGGTGGATCTGCGGCGTCGCAGGCGGCTGACGGACCAACATAACCGCCGCCTGTTTACACACCGTCTGCTTACCACCCAGGAAGGGGAACGGAAGCGCATCGCCCATGAGCTGCACGACTCCATCGGTCAGCATCTCGTGCTCATCCGCACGCTCGCCATGCTGCCGCCCAGCTCTTCGACATCGTCCTCCGGAGGGCACTTGGCATCCATTGCCGAGCAGGCCGCCGTCGCCATCAAGGAGGTCGAGACGATCTCCTACGATCTGCGCCCCTATCAACTCGACCGGCTGGGCCTGACCAAGGCCGTCCTGTCCCTGATCCACAGCTTCGAAAGAAGCAGCACGCTTCGTATCGAGTGCTCCGTCGACAATATCGACGACTTCTTTCCCAAAGAAACCGAGATTAACTTCTACCGCATCGTGCAGGAGGCTCTCGGGAATGTTCTTCGCCACGCCGAAGCCACCTCCGTCAGCTTGACGGTCGCCCGCACGGGCCCCTCGCTGCGCCTTACCCTCCAGGACAACGGCAAAGGTTTCTCTACCGCAGCAGAGGGCAAGGGGTCCGGGCTGGGCCTGGTCGGCATCCACGAACGGGCAGAGGCCCTGCATGGGCGCGCCTCCATCGAATCGGTTCCCGGGCAGGGCACCAACGTCACCGTAGAAGCCACACAGCTCCCCAGGAAAGGATGACACCCATGAACACACCGGAAGAGCCTCGAATCACCGTCTTGATCGCCGACGATCATCCCCTCATGCGGCAGGGTATCCGGCTGTCGCTTGGCGGCGAGAGTCACGTCTCGGTGGTGGGCGAGGCGGCCAACGGCGAGGAGGTCCTCGAGTGCGTCGGCTTCCTGAAGCCCGACATCGTCATCCTCGACCTCGACATGCCCGGACGCGACGGTCTTTCGGTCCTTCGCGAACTCAACCGCCGGGAAATGGCGACCGGAGTCATTATTCTGACCCTGCACACCGGCGCTGACCTCATCGCCGAGGCCATGGAGCTGGGCGTGCGCGGCTACATCATCAAGAGCTCCGCCGTGATCGAGGTCGTCGAGGCTGTTCGGCGTGTCGCCGGGGGCGGCAGCTATCTCAGCCAGGAGGCAATAGACGCCCTCGATGCGGCCAGGGTGGGCAAGGACCTGCCCGAGGGGTTGCGGCAGTTGAGTCCTTTGGAGTTACGCCTGGTCCGCCAGATCGCCCGGGGCAGGACCTCCCGTGAGATAGCGGCAGCGCTCGACCTGAGCGGCCGTACCGTCGAAAATTACCGCACCGGCATCTGCAGCAAGCTCCACCTCACTGGGCCGAACGCGCTTCTGCGGTTCGCCCTGAGGGAGCGCGCGACGTTATTGGAGCCGGCGAAGTAGCGGGTTCTACAACTTTTGTTCGCGCATATGACGATTTCGTGTACCCCTACTCTATCCCGCTCGCCCTGCCCTCCATAAGCTGATTGCATTACACCAACCTTGGGGAGCAACCATGATCTTAGCCAGAACTAGTGCGACAAGCCTCTTTACAATTTGTCTTCTGATGTGTACCCACACGGCTTACGGCGACACAATAACTCAACTGACCTCGGCAAGCCAGCTAAGTTCCAAGGACACGCAGTTGGGGATCGTCTCAAACGCGCAGCCCGACTTCTGAACCCAACGGTAGATCGTGGAGTGATCGACGGGCACGCCACGCTCGCCCATCATCTGTTCGAGATCGCGATAGCTGATCCCGTAGCGGCAATACCACCGCACCGCCCAGAGGATGATCTCACCTTCAAAGTGACGCCATTTGAACTCTGACATGTTCAACTCCGCTCGCGTTCAGCTCATTTTCACGACACACCCGAATTTGGCAACAGAGCCGTTGGCAGAACGCGACGCCTTTCATCGCAGGGCGAGAAATCTTTGGTAAGGGCGTGCGGTTACGCGTGGACGCTTATCTGTTACCAACGACCTCAAAACCCCCACCTAATTCAGCACTTTTCATCCCGCCGATCCAAATTTGGGGTTGTAGGAAAGCTTATGACTCATGTTCTCTATGGGCGACGTTACTACCGGAAATAAGCCGGAGGCGAGTCCATTGATACAGTCTTCTCATAGAAACCAATTAGAAGTGGCCCCTTGCATCCTTCTCCACTTTCCCTTAGTCCCTTTCTTGGAGGTACGTGAACGTGTCGTTAGCCTTAACTGAACCTATAGCTTCAGTTCGAGAGGATGGCCCGGCTCTTGTCCCCACTGCAGTGTCAAGTCCTCACAGTCCGGACTTCGTGGAGACAAAGGAGCGCGCAAGTTGGAGAGCGATCCGTATCGCGGTCGCCATTCCGCTAGCGCTGGCGTCAGTAGCCGCACTCTTCCCGTACACCGTGATCCCGGTCAGCAGCCAGGCCGTTGTGAACGCTCGGCTTACTCTTGTGAAAGCGCCACTCGAGGGCAATCTACAGGGCGTGGCGTTCGAGACGGGCGATGTTGTTCAGTGGCATCAGCCGCTGGTGAAGATCCAGGCATTGCCGTCCACAGTGTCGGCGACTAACCAGGAATACGAGCGGTCGCTACGCGATATGCAGCAGAAGCGTGCTGAACTGGACGGTCGACTGAAGGCCAGTTCGCAGCGGCTCTCACGTGCGTCTCAGGAGACGCAGAATTTTGCGCAACATCAGGTTGAAGACTTGAAGGCGAAGCTGCAACAGACAGAGACAGAGGTCGATTCATCAAAGGCGAAGCTCACGCCGCTGGAAAAAGAACTGAAGGCCTATCTTCAGGCTGAGAAGGATCACCTGATGCCGCATTTTATGGTGCAGCGGGCGAACGACGAACTAGAGAAGGCGCAAACGAAGGCCACCGACGAGCAGGCGCGTGCCGCCGAATTGCAGCGACAGGTGTTGCAGGTGCAGAGTGGTTACTTCGGTGGGCTCTCGCAGGCGCCAAGCTCCGTCGAGAAGCAAGATCAGGCGTCCTCGGATGCTGATCTTTTACGCCAGGAACTCACCGCCATCGATGAGCAAATCCGCATGGCGACGCAGAAGCACGCGGTAGGGGAGCTAGCATTCTCCGGCACGGCTGTCGTGAGCAGCCCTGTAGGTGGCGTGGTGTGGGCTCGCGCCGTGGCACCGGGGCAGAGCGTGGGTGCAGGAGACGATCTCTTTCGCATCGCAGATGCTGCCTCGATCCACGTTGAAGTCTGGCTTGATCGTCGCTACGGTCCACAGCTTTCCATTGGGGACCAAGCTTTGATCTACCTACCTGGCCTCGGCAAGACTGTGACAGGACGCGTTGTGTCTTTCCAGGGAACGAACAGGCGACGCATGGACGAGGAAGTCAATGCGATCGACCTCCAGCCGGTTCACCCCGATCAATACCACGTCACCATCGAGCTCAATAGTGCCGAGCGCAAGTCGATATATATCGGGCAGGCAGCCAAGGTTTTGTTTCCAGGGCGTCCCGACGCATTTGTGTCTAAGCTGTACAGCTGGTTAGTGCGGCTTTAGTCCAAGTCTGCATTCAGATTGATCAAGGAAGGTCTCCCCAATGTTTGCTCTATTTCCAGGGCTCCTAGGCTTTGTGTTGTTTTTTGCAGCGCTGCTGCTGGTTGCACCGTTACTGCCATGGAAGATGCCGATGGTTCGCGCGCTTGCGGCGGCCGCAGTCATTTTCTTCAACATCAAGTATATGTTGTGGCGCACGTTTGAAACGCTCCCCCCGGTGGGTCTTACACCAGAGTTCATCTGGTCGGCTGTTGTGTTTGCGGCAGAGATGATCGCGATTGTGCAGGTGAGCCTTCACACGCTGCTCTTCATCCGGCTTTCCGACCGGCGCCCGGAGACGGACGATCTTGAGCTGGAACTTCGTAATGACCAGTGGTACCCACCTGTGGACGTCTTCATTCCGACAGTCAATGAGCCCATCGAGATCCTCGAGACGTCGATCAGAGCTGCTCTTGACATTGACTGGCCGAATCATACCGTGTGGGTACTGGATGACGGCCGCCGGCCATGGCTCGAGGCATATTGTAAGCGTGTAGGCGCGCACTATGTGAAGCGTTCCAATAACAAGGGCTTCAAAGCCGGCAACATAAACAACACACTCGAAAACACGAACGGCGATTTCGTTCTTTGTATTGATGCTGACTTCGTTGCATACCCTCACATCCTTTATCGCAGCGTGGCATGGATGCAGCAGGAAAGAATCGCACTGCTGCAGACACCCGGTAATCTGACCAATCCGGATCCGGTACAGTACAACCTGCTTGGTGAGCGCGCATGGCCGGAGGAGCAGCGCGTATTCACGGATATTGTGCAGCCAGCGCGTGATGTTTGGGACAATGCATTCTGCTACGGTGGAACCTTTCTGGTACGTCGCAGTGCGTTAGAAGAGATAGGAGGGATCCCAGAAGAATCGATTACAGAAGATCTGTACTCGTCTTATCTGCTGCGCGCCAAGGGCTACACCGTTCGCTATCTCAACGAAGCGCTGAGTGAAGGACTAGCCGCCGAGAGCCTCGCATCCTTTATTAAGCAGCGCACACGTTGGGCGCTTGGCACCCTGCAGTGCTTGTACCTGCGTGGCGGTCCGTTGCGCGCACGGGGCCTCTCGCTGCTGGATCGTCTTTTCTTTCTCGACCCGATCATCTTTTACCTCAGCTTCTTCTGGCCGTTCCTCATCCTTATTGCACCGGCAGTGTATTGGTGGACCGGTGTTCCTCCGTTCGAAGCGGCAGTTGGCAACCTGATCACCATGCTCTTCCCGCGCATGCTCGTTAGCATGATCGTCATGTATTGGCTTACTGATCGGCGCGTGGTTCCTATTGTCTCTGAGTTAGGTCGCATTGTCGGGATCTTCTATTACATCGGCGCAATCCTTCGTGGCATCTTTGATCCCTTTGGTCATTCATTTGCAGTAACATTGAAAGGCGAGACTCGGTCGTCCTACTCTGTTTTGTGGGGAGCGCTTCGTGGATTCCTCATCTTGGGCGCAGTAACTGTCGCTGGCATGCTTCTCAGCCTTACGTCGCACGGTTTCCGTTGGCTGCTCTGGGATGCCAACATGCCGCAAGTGCTTGCATTCTCCATCTTTGATTTTTGGCTCATCTTCTTTGCGTGCCTCATCTGCATCGAACGGCCGAGCGGGCCGCATACCCGCGCTATCCGAGCCGCCACTGAAGGAAGATTCGTTGCTGCCATGGGAGCACTTATCCGCAGGACCGTGGGCTAAGCGCATGCGAGGGAGAGAAGACAGTAAGCACTCAATAACAGCGGGTTTCAAGGCAAGAGTTGCGGCTACATTCGCGCTCGCCTGTGTGTGTGCATCTGCTCACGGTCAAGCAACAATTCCAGATGCGCCCCTAGGAGCTAAGCCAGGCCCGAATAGCTCGCAGCAAAAAGACCTGGGCAGCTATCTCGCCGAATTTGGCAGGCACTACTTTTCAAAAGAATTGCCGCAGCAGACCTCTACTGATTCCCCAAGGCTCGATACGTTGTTGAAGCCGAATGGCGAACTAACCTTGTCCCTTATGGACGCAATCCTGCTTACGATTGAAAACAATCTCGATATTGCGTCCGCGCGTCTGCTCAAACCGATTGCCAAGTCCGATCAGATGCGTGCCGCTGCCGGCGAGCTGCTGCGCAATGTGCCTTCTCTTGTTAGTTCGGGGCCGTCCACTGCAGAGGGACCGATCGCAGCAGCAGGTCCCAGTGGCTTCCAGGGGTTGAATCAATCTGGCGTACTGAGCGGACTTTCCGTGCAACTTGCAGGCTCGCAAATCCCGCAGCTTGATCCAATGTTTTATGCAACCGGAGAGTACTCGCACACGATTCGTCCGGAAGTGAACACGATCGTTGAGGGCACCGACTTGCTGGTTTCTCAAACGCAGCAATGGCAGGCGGGCGTGCAGAAGGGCTTCCTCACCGGAACTTCTGTCGACCTGAACATGACGGGCCTACGTCTGAGTCAGAATGCACCCAATAACATAATCAATCCGGCCATTACCGCCGACCTTGCACTCAAGATTCAGCAACCGATCTTACAAGGGGGGAGCTATAAGGCAAACTCGCGCGCCATACTGATTGCGAAGAACAACCTCCGTGTCGCAGACATTACTTTTCTTCAGCAGGCAACGGTCACCATCTCGGAAGTTTTGACTCTATATTATGACCTCGTAACCTTTCGCGACCAGTTAGAGCTCTCGAAAAAAGCGCTCGACGGGAGTCGCAGCCTGCTCGACCAGAACAGGAAGCGCATGGAGATGGGTCTCATCTCGCAGGCGGACGTCAACGAATCGGAAGCGTCTGTTTCCGCCTATGAACAGGAAGTACAGACTTCGCAGACACAGGTGGAAGAGCAGGAACTGACGCTGAAGAGTGTGCTGACGCGCAAGGGTCTCGAGAGTCCTGCAATTCTAAAAGCGCACGTCATTCTGACAGATCGCTTCGATCCAGAAGTCAAGAATGATAATCTGGATCTTCAACCTCAGGAAATTGCCGAAGTGGCCATCCGGCAGCGTCCGGAAGTGGCGACCTCTAACATCGAGTTGCACAATAAACAGCTAAGCCTGCTTGGCACCCGCGAGGCGCTAAAGCCAACGTTCAACGTGTATGTAGAACTGCAAACGAACGCTCTGGCTGGCCGGCTGAATCGGTACGTGACAGCGAGTGGCGCTAATCCTGCGCAGTTCATTGGCGACTATGGAACGGCGACAAGCCAGCTGTTTCGCGGAATCTATCCCGACTACAATGTTGGCTTTCAGATGAATGTGCCACTTACCAATCGTGCGGCGCGGGCAGACATGATGCGTGACCGAATTGATCTGCAGCAGCAAGAGATTGATGCGCAGAAGACTAGGAATGCGATTCGCCTGCAGGCACTGAAGAGTGCCTTTGCATTGCGTCAGGCACGCAGTGAATACAAGGCACGCGTTGCTCTTCGCGGCTTGCGCGAACATACTCTCGACACGCAGCAGAAGATGTTTGAGCTGGGAACAGCAAGCATTGGCGATCTTATGGATGCCCAGCGCAAACTTCAACTCAGCCGCCAGGAAGAGATCAGTGCGCTGAACACCTACACACGCGCGACCATTAACCTGGATGCCGTGCTCAATGAGACGCTCGAACACAATCTCGTCCGACTGGAAGACGCAGGGGCAAATGGGGCTGGCGGAAAGTGAAGCGATCATGCATTCGGTCGTTGCGACGCGGAATAGTCGCGGCATACATGGCGTACACCTGTTTGTTGCAGCCGCTTGCCTGCTGGTTGGAGCAAGCATCTTTTACCGCCCGAACGCAGGTGCGGCAACACGGCCTACCTCTGCACGGTTTCGGAATTATCTGATGCAGCCGGATGCACGCATGGTGGTTTATGCGCCGGACTTTGACACGACCGACCACAAGAATGAAGACCGCTTGGAACAACAACTCGCGATGCTTCGGACAAAATTCGATGGACTGGTGTTGTATGGCTGCGGTCCGCAGTCAAGGCAGATCGTACTGCACGCCGTGGCGATGGGGTATCGCGCCGTTCTGCTCACGGTGTGGGATCCGCGATCGCGCAAAGAGTTACAGACCGCGAGCGAGCTGATCGACAGCTTCCAATACCGCACAGCGCTTGCAGTCTCGATAGGATCCGAGGGATTGATGCAGCAGCGGTACACTGTGGACGATCTTCTTCATGCCAAGCACGTGCTTACACGGAACACGCATATGCGCGAAACGATCGAGGTTACGACAACGGAACCCTGGTGGATGTACCTGCATCGGGGTGGCGTATCGGAACAACTTACCTCCGTTGGCGATTTTGTAACTGCAAACGTTCACGTCGTCTGGGACACAGATATTCGCGACCCGACGCTTGCAGCCGACTGGACTATGAGTCGCTCGCGAGAGTTGCAACAGGCGTTGCACCATGTTGTGCTTGTGCGCGAGGCAGGTTTTCCTGGCAGCGGCTATTCACCGCGAGAGGATGTGCAGCTTACCTTCACGCGCCAGATGCAAGCCGACTTCTGGAAGGCACTTCAAAGACGCCAGAAGGTGATGGGTGGCGTTCGGATCCCCGTAGTGGCTTTCGAGGCTTTCAATAACTCTTCCAAGCAATGGGATTCGTTCGAAGGTGCCTGGGGCTTGATTAACGCGGAAGGTATTCCCTACCCTGCGTGGAAAATATTCACTGATCTCGGCACGCCGGAGCCGGTCAGCGCGGACGCAACGGTATTATCCGCTGATCCACAGCGTAGCTCTGCGGGGCAACAGTGATTGTCGCGCCATCGGAGAAGGTAACCTTCAAGGGCGATCTTGCCAGGTTAAATGCGATGTGGTGGTGGTTGCCATCGTGGCTTCGGAAGACCGCATAAAAGGTAGTATTCGCGGTAATGGATGCATCCACTTCTCCCAATGCTTTGAACGAGGTCATCCATGCATATTCATGAGCGCGAGTCTCGCCGTCAAACACAAACGTGGTGGACCTTAGGTCTGTCAGAGAGCGCTGCGGATCAAAGAATGCTTCATACATCGCCATAAGATCAGGCCAGCGCGCAGGGGCGGGGTCTATCTTGCCGGATGGTCCTGTTACTTCCGCAAGGTTCCTTCGTGCGTAGACGTTATCACGCCCCAGATACAGCGATCCGCCGGTGAAAGGCAGATACTCCACGCCATGTTCGAAGGCAGCATCGTTGCCGAACCATGTTGCCGCATCGGCCTTGCCATCGAATAGATTGGCAATCTGGGTTCGTTGGAATCCGGCTGGAAAGGTTCTCACGGGGCCATCGTTGAACCAGTAGTCAAAGACAGCGTTGGTCTCGAGCGTGTACATCCAGATTGCGGTATCTCGCAGCGCCGTATCTCCTGTCTCTGATGCGAACAGGATGAGTGCAGCCCATGCATTCACTGCTTCGGAGCTAGACTCTTCATTCTCTCCATCACCGAAAGGTGCCTGGCCGCTCGCCCACGAATGCCCCGCATATACATCGAAGTGCCGCAAAAACGGAAACATGGGATCATCACGAACGGGCGTCGCTATATCGCGTGCAAGCAGACTCACGGCCGTGCGGTTCGACGTCATCCAAGCAGGATCAGCGAGGCCGAGCAACGAAGCTGCTTCGATCCAATAGCCGTAGTGAAAATGGTGATCATTGAGCTGCACGTCACTTCCAAAGGATGCGGGATAGCCGATGAGCGTGCCCCACTGCTTATCGTAGTAGAAGGTGGGCGGCACAGGACTGCCGGCAAACCAGCGCTGGAATTGCATGCGGAGCTTCTCTTGCAAGAGAGAGGATGTTTGCGCATCTCCTGTGCTCTGCGCAAGTATAAGAGCCTGCCCTGCGGCTGCTAACTCCTTGCCAAGCGCATACGTGTCCGATGCGGGGAACAGAGTGGGTGCACCTCGCAGATCAACAAGGAGCTTTGCGAGGGTGCGTTGCTCCTGCGCGTCCTGCGTGGTGGGTAGAAAGGGCAGGATGCCGTGGTACGTATCTTTTGTGGTGAATGCTGACGCATTCAATATCTTCATAGGCCCGCGAGCGGAAGTGTACGCAAACTGCGTGTTTAGAGACGATGGCTGAGCAAGCGACGCATACTGATGCGGGTACAGAGCCTGAAGGAAACCCTCCTCGTCGCCTTCCATTGCTTTGGTGACTACCGTTAAAGTTGTTGTGACTTTGCTCGACTGTTGTTCATAGGCCCATGTGGTGGTGGTGTTCACAGGAAACGAGAACGCAAAACGGCGGTAAAGATCAAAGGCTGTAAGGTCCGGCAGCAGTGCCGCCGAGGCATAGTGCTTCCCAGGCGGCAGATGACAGGTAAGCGTCAGACCTGACTGTGACCATGTTCCGCCGGTGGGACAGAATAGTCCGTATGAGTTTGCTCCGGACGATACAGCAAGAGCATTGCCCGCATTCCGGATGATGTTGAAGGGAGTCTTAAAGGTGACGACAGGATTGCTGCCCCTAGTTGTGACATAGACAAATGGCATACCGCGCCCAAGAGTTGTCGTCATCGAACCGAAGTTCAGATCGACCGTCCAGTCCGAGTATCTGCTCACTGGGATCGTCTCAGAGTTCAAGCCTGCTGTCCCAATGATGAAGTCCATCTGCACAGGATGAATGAAGTAGGTGGACTGGATCACGAGGTTGGGCGAATACCCGACCAACAGGCCTTTCGGCATAGCCTGGACGGCGAGCGGCTCAGGAAACATGGTGTAGTCGCCTTGAGCCGTCAGATTGGCTGGAAACCAGTTCTTAGCGGCCCAGAAGCGATGTGTCGGTTTTGGCCCAAGCACTGCGTTGAAGGGCGCGGTTTGCTGCTTCATACCGGCCGGGAGCTGAGTCGTATAGCTCTGAGCGGATGCAGCTGTTGTGCTGAACGGGATGGCAAGCATCACAACGCACACTATCGTGAATAACAATGTTCCCATCTCCCTAATTTACGTGAAGCTGCGAGCCTACTTCGGACTATTTCTGTAACCGCAGTTGCGGGAGCCGTGACCGCGGTCTAACGATCTTGGCCGACATCTACTTCTACCAATCTGCCTTGGTGTACCAGTTGCCGTTGGTGTGTTCGTAGACAGGATGTTGTGGTTCTGGCTCTGTAAACCCTTCTTAGTGAGCCCGTAATCCATCCGCATCTCAAAGGATTCAAAAGCTGATTGACGCAACCTGTGTTGCATAAAAAGAATGCAGCTTCTGAGCCACGGATAAACCTCCCAAGAGCACTATTCCTGAGGAAGTCTGCTGGATTGGTGCTTAGTCGCCACATACCCTTGTTCATGGGCAGACAACGCTGTCCATCCGCAAGAGAGTGCTAACCGCTGTGTCATCGTAGGAAGCGGGGGTAGCCCTTAGCCTAGGCATCATAAGAAGGAACGAAGGACCAGCGATGGGCTCAGCTTGGTGAGGATATGGAACGTCTTTCCGGCGTCGTCAGAAAGATCCTTGCCATCCCATTCAAGGAAGCCTGATCAGAGATTAGAACTATGTGGAGCGGAGCCGGCTGAGCGTTTTGTCATCTGGGGTACGGCAACGATTCGGTACAAAATGGGCCATTTGATCCCATGCGGCTGAGGTGGTCTGTCCGAGGGTGTAAACGTAGTCTGGCTGGGACGGTTTTCTGGTGGGATTAAGGGTGTAATCGCCGAATCGGTTGTGGGGCCGCTCATTGTGGAGCAGCCGTGAAAACCAATGTCAGTCCAGCCAGTGGCGGGGGTGACGGAGAAGGACCAAACGGTTTCGAAGCGGCATTGGGGGAAGCCGAAACAGCCTTCCCAGAAGAGCTTGCAGGGCTCGAGATACCGGTGGGGTGTGGGGCTGGAGACGAGGAGCTCGAGAGGGATGAGTTCGCCGAGCTGGAAGCGGTTGGAGCCGGTAGCGGAGCGCAGGTCCACTTTGATATCAGGGGCAAGCGATGGGGTTTGAGCACAGAGGAGAGAAGCGACGAAGAGGAGCGCGGTGAGCTTGAAAAACGGGCGCGTGATTCGCTGGAGCCATGTCACCGAAGTAGCCTCCGTGGGGTGCTGACATAAGTTTGACGGGTGGCGTGGCGATTCGCAAGGTTCGAGGACGTATGGTAACGCATTGAAGGATACGGCAGCGGGGCATTGGAACGACTTTAAAGGGACTCTTCACCTCCTTTGTTCTTGCGAAAGGAGTTGCTTGCCTTAATTCAAGTAACCCGTCGTCGTGCGGTGGGACTATGTATGGTCCGCCGTCAGATTGCAAGCTAAATCTCTGTGGTGAGTGTTTTCAAGAGCGAAGATACAAGGGTGGGAAACGGTTTCATTGTTTCCATCCTTTGCACCACTCCGGCATTTCCACGGCTCTGTCTTCTCCTCAACTAGCGATAATGCGACTTCAAGATCTACGTCTGCGGGTGCCAACAAAGGATCCGTCTGTGCAATTTCGTAGAACCGCAAGTCACGATCAACAAAAGCTGTGAACCTGACAACGACCCGTCTATGGCTTGCTATAAATAAGTTGCCCCTTCGAGTGATCCACAATATGGCCGACGAGAAAGCCTACAACCCCCCAAGGGCTCCGCCCGCCAGTACACGCACGCCTTTTTCATCGCCCCCGGTTCCACTTGCGAACGCTGCGAGCGTGCCGCCCGTCACCGCGCCGACAGCGGTCGCAACAAGTACTCTTTTCCCCGTGGCGGAAAGATTAATCTGATCGATCCTAGCTCGGTCGACCCATCGAGTGCGATCGTGTAGGACACACTCGATTCCTTCATCCGACACCTCGTTCACGATGCAGGGAATCTGGCGATGAGTGGAGATGATGATGCGCGTTCCAGGCATCAGCGATTCAGCTCGCGCCCAGTCATTACCTTGGGCCTTGAGAAGCCCAGGGCAAAGCAAGACAACCGTCAATAGAATCCAACGCATAGAACGAGCTTATGCAAATCCTAAATCTCAGGATGCAGCATTGTGCCAGTTTCGAAAGTGTCACATTCAGCGACAGGGAATTGTTCAAGCGCGGCTTCGCTTAGCAAACGAAAGACAATCGGCCTTGCGCCTTCGGAAGCTTAGACCTGGTTAGACTGTCACAGATCACATTGGCTGCTTGGTCGAGGCCAACATCCCACCCGTCCTCTCGTGCATCTCGTTCAAGCAATGACTCGCTCTCAAAGCCTGCCGAGACAAGGAGCGTCCGCGCAGTTTTTAAAAAACGCGGCCAGTGAGACGCTATCGCAACAAGGTAATTTCTGGAACGAGGCAAGTGAGCCGAGAACGCGCCTGCGATAGGACTGATCTGCAGGATGATCAGCGGAGTGTCTTTGCCAAGTACCATCCGCGCTCGCTCAGCTTTGCTCGGCATCACAATCGGAACTCGCCCATCGAGGTGGTCCACCAGTTGAGTAGCAAAGAGTTCAGCGGGCAAAGAGCAAGTCTCAGGTGGCCTTCGTCCAGCGCTCGCGATTTCGAACACCACCACGTTGACGCATTCAGTATCGTCTTCTACGAGAACCGTTCGGCCTGCTCGTCTTAGAGCCGCTTCTAATTGAGAGACTATATCTGCTTCAGAAAGACCTGCTTCTTTTGCGTGAATCACCAAACGCTGGAACAATCCATCGAGTTTTCGAGACCTCCGCTGCTGCACGCTGCAAGAGAGGGGCGTGTTGGCAGCGGGCCTTACGTAGACACCGCTTCCCTTGCGAGACATGACCCAGTTTTCTTCTTCCAATTGCCGATAGGCTGAACTAACCGTGCTCCTATGAAGGTTGAAGCGCCTTGCAACTTCACGGACACTCGACAGCTTCTCCCCAGGGCTAAGCTCCCCGCTAAGAATGCCAAGCGATATCTGGCGTACAGCTGGTCTCGAACCGAAATGTGGGTCGAATGCGTAAGCCACAGGAGCATAGGTCATTCTACGTTTCGCGCGCGTAGACATCACATTTGAACAAACCGGCGATGCCGCTTACTTTCGCAAATCCTGATAAACGCAGCTCACGCCCGTCAGGAAGACAGACCAGCCTGAAGTGGTGCCTGAGACGCTAACTTCCGCTATTGCGACTAATGAGATGGTCCGCCGCTTGATTCTCCTTTTCGCCTGGAGCATCGTAGAGGCAGCTTTTTACAGGAGGATCATCGCTATGCAGATACAGTCCGTTGGCATTGACCTGGGGAAGACGACCTTTCACCTTGTGGCACTCGGAGCAGCCGGCAAGCTGCTGGTGAAGAAGAAGTTCACGCAGAAGCAGCTGCTGGCGTACACGGCCAACCTGCAGCCTTCTCTGATTGGGTTGGAGGCGTGCGCGGGAGCTCACTTCCTCGGTAGAGCGCTGCGCCAGCAAGGTCATGACGTTCGGCTGATTCCAGCGCAGTTCGTCAAGCCATTTGTGAAGTCGAACAAGAACGACTTCGTTGACGCTGAAGCGATTGCCGAGGCTGTCGACCGCAGGAACATGCGCTTCGTTCCGATCAAGACCGACGACCAGCTGGATCTGCAGGCGATCCACCGGGTTCGCGACAGGCTGGTCGCACGCCGTACGTCGGTGATCAACCAGATCGGGGCTTTTCTGCTGGAGCGCGGCATGGTGTTCGAGAAGAAGCCGGCCAAGCTGAAGGCCGCGATGGCAGATATCCTGGAGAACGCGGAAGCCGATCTGACGCCGCTGATGCGCAATCTGATCGACACGCTGTGGGGTGAGTGGAAGACGGTCGAGCAGCAGGTCGAGCAGCTCAACGATGAGTTGGAACGGATCTCCGCGGCCGACGCCGGCTGCACACGCATTCGCAAGATCCCAGGCATTGGACCTGTCATTGCGACGGCCATCGTCGCGGCGATCGGCAATGGTGCGGCTTTCCGCAAGGGCCGGGAGTTCGCCGCCTGGCTGGGCATCGTGCCACGGCAGTACTCGACCGGCGGCAAAGCGAAGCTGTTCGGCATCAGCAAGCGAGGCAACCGCTACCTGCGCAAGATCCTGATCCACGGCGCACGAGCGGCCGTGTTGCGGATCAAACGCGAAGGTGTGTCGATCGGGGCTTGGCTGGACCGACTGGACGCCAGAGCCCACAAGAACGTCGTCGTCGTCGCCATGGCCAACAAGCTTGCCCGCATCGCGTGGACGGTGCTGTCGAGCGGCAACGAGTACAGGCCGGCAACCGTGCCAGCCTGGGCAAGTGAGGAAAAGACGTCTCCGGCTTGGAAACGCTCCGCGTTCCCACTTTCCCTCACTCCTACGACGATTTGCTAGAGTTTCCCCACCGAGGTCTGCGTAGGAGCAGCAAGGACGAAAGAACAGTCACAACGGCGTGTCCGCAGCCTGATCCTGCTAATGGTCTTCAACGACCGAGCGACTTATAAGAACCGACACGCGCGCATCTCATCCTGGCCAGGAGAGACGATCTCCGCCTGAAGGCCGAATACATTTGCGCAGACTTGTCTTCTCGCCCAAACTAACTCTTGCAGTCGTGCGGCGGACCATACAATATCGGTATTGATGCGGCGTGTACGTAAGCCCAGGCGACTCAATGCTTAGGGGTACTCACATGGGGGTGCCGTGCGAAAATTCATTTCAGGAGAGATCGGCGAGAACGACGAAAGAGCGAGCTGTGAGGGTAAATGGTATTGGCCAATACAAGGCAGAGCATCAGAGGAGTGATTCTCCACCCAAGGAACAACACCCTGTCACTTCTCGGGATTGCAGGTACGGTGGCGCTGGTCCATGTGTTCACTAATCATCTCTATGGCTTTCATCGCGATGAGCTCCAGTTCTTAAGCGATGCGAGGCATCTGGGCTGGGGCTTTGTATCTTACCCGCCGCTGACCCCCTTGGTGGAGCGTGTCAGTCTGGAGGTTTTCGGCCTCTCCATGACGGGCCTGCGACTCGCCTCGGTCCTCGCGCAGTCGCTTTGCATCGTGGTCACCGGGCTGATGACGCGTGAACTGAGTGGCGGGCGGCTGGCCCAGGTCGCGGCAGCTCTTGCGGTCGCGCTGTCACCCATTTCGCTTTTCGAGGGAACGCAATTCCAATACACAAGTTTCGATTACCTGTGGTGGGTGTTAGCTGCGTACTTTGTAGTGCGTCTGCTTAAGACCGAAGACCCACGCTGGTGGCTGGCTGTTGGCGCCACCGCAGGCCTTGGTTTCATGACTAAATACACCATAGCTGTTCTGATGGCCGGGCTTGTCTGCGGCTTCCTGGCGACTCCCGCTCGTCGCCTTCTCTGGAACGGGTGGCTGTTGAGCGCGCTGTGTACAGCGCTGCTGATTGGGCTTCCTAACCTGTTGTGGCAGGCCAACCACGGGTTCATTTCGTATGACTTTCTCCATTCCATTCACCAGCGCGACATAGGGCTAGGGCGAGCCAACGGGTTTGTACTGAAGCAATTTTTTGTCTGCACAAACTTCTATGCGACACCGCTCTGGATTATCGGGGTGTGGCTTTTTCTGCGCAGCAGGCGTTACCGCCCGTTGGCGTGGATGTACCTAGTTCCCTTCGCGTTCTTCTACTTCGCTCAAGGGCTTTTCTACTATCTTGCCCCAGCGTATCCAATGCTGATCGCCATGGGTTCGACCGCGGGCGAGCAATGGGCTTTAGGACTGCCGCGGCTGTGGAAGCGGGTGGTCGTCATCGTGTTTTTTATCGGAACTGCCGGGACAGGCCTTTACAGTGCCGCGCGAATCCTGCCGCTATCATCCAGCGGTCCACTGATGCATTTTGCTCTCGAGAACAACGATGCTTTGCGCGAGGAGATTGGTTGGAACGAACTGGTAAGGACCATTGCCGGCATTCGCGATTCGCTCTCTCCCGTCCAGCAGGCAAGCGTGGGCGTCTTGGTAAACAACTATGGCGAACAGGGCGCAGTCGAGCTTCTGGGTCCGGCCTACCAGCTATCGATGCCGATCAGTTTGACCAATTCGGCGTGGCTTCGCGGGTATCCTCCGTCGCCCCCCTTGACGCTCATTGTGATCGGCTTTTCGCGCGAAGCTGCTGATAGGGCGTTCACCTCGTGCCGGCTCGCTGGGCACAGTCGCAATGTCTACGGCATCCAGAACGAGGAGAGCCAGCTTCACCCAGACATATTCGTGTGCGAAAGCCCTCGTCTGCCTTGGCCTGAGTTCTGGAAAAATACCAGAATTTCGGTTGAAGTCACACCCATGAGCCCAGATGCTGAATAGCGGCAGGCTCTTTCCAGGATGGCACGGCGAAATGAAGCGAGTTCAGCAGCAACAAGCAACAAGCCGATTCACTGAGGGAACTCGGTTCGAACCGGCCTCGCACGTAAGTACTGAGAAACGTTAGTACCCTATCAGGGCTGCCCCGTGCACGAAGCTGGGGCCTGCTGCGGGCGGTCTGTCGGGGCAGTTTTGATAGGGTCGTTTGAAGGAAGCCGGTGGCGTGGCGGATGCGGTGAGAGGCTATGGGATTTGAATGGGCGATCCCGGCTCCGGCGGTGTCTTTCTTGAATTCGGCAAGGTGTCGAACGCAGGAGATTTTGAGTCGTGGCGACAGACCGGGTCTGTTCGGTACCTGAAGCAGGGCGATTCTGGGGCTGTTTCGGTGCGAGTGGGCGCGAGGGTGCATGGCGTGTGTGAGCACGGCTTAGGGCGACCGGGTTGAAGGCTGCGTCGGTCATGTTTGCTTAGGAGCTATCAAGGCGTAGCGTCGCTGCGGTGCTCGACGGCACAGTCAGCAGCTGGAAGCTGGTGAAGCGTTCGACGACCAGCATGGGCTCGGCGCAGAGCGGGCACTTGACCTGAGCTGTCGGTGTGGGCTGTTGAGGTGGAGCGGCGGCGTTGAGCAGCAAGCGGCGGCGTTGAGCAGCAAGCGGCAACGCAGCAGCGAAGCGGATCGCTTGCGGTTGCTGAACAGGCCGAAGTGACGGATGCGGACCAGGCCCTTGGGCAGGATATGAGTGAGGAAGCGCCGGAGGAACTCGTCAGCTGAGACGGTCATCACCTTATGCTTGCTGGCCTGGGCGTAATCCTTCCATCGGAAGGAGACCTTGCCGTCCTTGAAGCTGACGAGGCGATGGTTGGAGATGGCGACGCGGTGGGTGTAGCGGGCAAGGTAGTGGAGAACGTGTTCGGCTCCGCCAAAGGGCGGCTTGGCATAGACGACCCAGTCCCTGGTGAAGAGCTGCCTGAGGAACCGCCCGAAGCGTTCCGGGGCGGCGAGTTGCTGGAGCGAGCCGTGGAACTGGAGCTTGCCTTGAAGCAGCAGCTGCTTGAGTTCGGCTGTAAACTTGCCGCGGAAGACCCGGCTGAGAACCCGGACGGGGAGCAAGAAGCGTGACGAGGTGGCGACCCATCGGGAGCCGTCGAGCGCGAGGCCGCCGCCGGGCACGACGCAGTGGACGTGCGGATGATGCTGGAGGTTCTGTCCCCAGGTATGGAGCACGCTCAGCATGCCGAGGTCGGCTCCCAGGTGCTTCGGGTCGCGAGCGACTTCGAGCAGCGTGGCTGCACTGGCGCGGAAGAGCAGGTCGTCAAGCAGCTTCTTGTTCTGCAGCACGAGCGCGGAGAGCTCATGCGGCAGGGTGAAGACGAGGTGGAAGGGGTAGACCCAACATTGCTGTCACCAGGGGCAATCTGCTAGCTAAGCGAGTGGTCGTGTCACCTCTTTGGAGGTGGAACACTCCACAGCCAAGGGCGATTCTGTAGCGGCCTGCTTGCTGACAGTTCGGCCAGTCCTCTCGTCAGGAGAGGGTCGCCTTCCTTCCCGGCCGCGGGTAACGTGACAAGAACGGGAGGGACCCAATCCTGCCGAGGCGTTCCATCGACGTGGAAGATCTGCTCCGTGGCGTACGCCACGTCGACACCGGTCTTTGGCAACTTGTCATCTGAAACCGCTCCAGCAAGGTGTGCCATAGGGGTTCCGACTACAAGCGCTCTCCGCATGGCGTCGAATCCGATCGCCATGCCTTCCCCCATGCTTCCAGTCCAATGATTCACGAGCACAACAACCGGAGCGGTGTAGGCGAAGGGGCCTCGCGGAGCTACCAGCTCGATCCAGTTCCGTTCCACATCAGCCTGCCCGTAGTTGGGAATCCTGTGCCGCTGGTAGGGCAGCAGTCTTGTCACAAAGCGTCCCATGATGCCGAGCGCTATCGAGCTCTCACCACCGCTTGGCACATCCCGAAGATCGAGGATGAGGCCCTTGGTTCCCCGCAGTTCAGAGAGGGCTTGGTCGAACGCTGCTACTGTTTTTTGTTCTCCAAGTGAGTTGTTAAACCTGATCAGCCCGATATTCCCGGCGAGGGTGGTTGCCGTCAAGGCACCTGCAGGACGATCAAACCGACGTTCAACCGGTAGCGTAACGGTGTGAGCTGTTCCATTTGGCCGGACGATAGTAAAAGTTCTCGCCTCGTCAGAACGTCCGGTGAGAACAGACAAAAGCGCCCATTGCCGAGCCCGTGGGTTCGTTTGATCCACTGCTGAGGTGAGTCGGTCGGCGATGGCCCGCTCCAAAGGAGCGGAGCCTACCGCGCTGATGGTATCGCCCATTTCCACACCGGCGCGAGCAGCATCGCTTCCCTGGCGTACTCCAATTACGACAGCACGTGAGCCTTGAAACTCAGCGCAAACATCATTAAAGGTTGGAACGGGAAGCCAGCGGTTCGGAACACTGGACCTGACCTCAGCATGGAAATCATGCAGCTCACTCAGCGCGGAAGCCAGAACAGTATCAAACGCTTCTTTCGTCTGCGCCTGCTTGATTGCAGCTTCGTATCGAGAGTTCCACGTCAACCACGGTTTTTCGGGCCTGTCGAGGTACGCGTAAGAATCTTCAAAGTCCTGCACAAACGATTTGAAGTCGGCCTTCCGTGCGGAAGCCGAGAAATCCTGCCCCCAACAACAGGACGGAAGTGCAGCGGTCGCAATGGCGATCAGGGCGTAGAACACCAAACGAACAAACCCTCTTTTCACAATCACCTTCAGTAACAACCTTTGTAAGCCAACACGTGTCATGCTCCGCAGAGAACTGCGTCATCGGCTGGGGCGACGATGCGGTAGAGGGTGGCTGGGTGGACACCGAAGGTGCGAGCAATCTCTCGAACAGACTTTCCTTCCTTCAGCAACCGTTGGGCGAGTTTTCTTTGGTCCTCATTCATCTTTTTTGGGCGTCCGAAGCGCACGCCGCGCTTATGAGCGTCTACACGACCGGCACCAGTTCGTTCGCGGATGAGGTCACGTTCAAACTCGGCGATGCCGGCGAAGATGGTCATGATCATCTTGCCGGCGTGGGTGGTTGTGTCGGCCCAGGGTTCCGAAATGGATTGGAAGCGGGCACCGGCTTGGTTGATCGCCTCGACAATTTCGAGAAGATTGCGCGTGGAACGGGCCAGCCTGTCGAGCTTCCAAACAGTGACGACGTCTCCATCGCGAAGTTGATCAAGCATTCGGTTCAGCTCCGGCCGGTCGCGATACGCGCCGGAGACCTTCTCCCGAAAGACTTTGCCGCACCCGGCCTGCTTGAGTGCCTCAAGTTGAAGAGTCAGCCGTTGATCTTCGGTCGAGACGCGCGCATAGCCTATCTTCATTTGAGGCGCCTTCCTTCCCTCGCAAAATATATCGCATTCGAAATGCTTTATGCGAGATACTTACGCGACGCGAGAATGGCCCATTTCGAGAGGGTCCGGCGGCTCTCGCGAAACTTAGGAGTTTTGCGACGGGTTCCGGATAAACCTAATCCATGAAGCGAGAGCTTTCACAAGAGGAACTGGTCGAAGGTTGGACGCTCGCGCCCAATGAACTCCTGCTGCTGATGAACAAGAGTGGCCCTGGACGTCTGGGTTTCGCGGCGATGCTCAAGTTTTCCAGGCTGAGGCGCGGTTCCCCCTCCATAAAGGCGAGATCCCGGACCAGGCGGTCGGCTACCTCGTTCAACAGACGAAGACTGTGCCGTCGATGTGGGCCGATTACGACTGGCAGGGCCGCACGATCAAATACCATCGTGCCGAAATCCGGTCGCTGTTCGATTTCCGGGAGGCGACGGCGAAGACTCCGAGATTGTGATGACATGGCTGCGCGACCATGTGCTCACCCAGGAGCGAGACCCTGAGCGGGCCACGGAGGCGGCGTTGCAAAGGTTCCGCGAGCTCAAGCTCGAACCGCCCACAGTGGAACGGCTGGATCGCTTGATCCGCTCCACGCTGCGAGCGTTCGAGGATGACTTCTGCAGAAGAGTGTCTGAACAACTCTCTTCTGCAACGGCGGCGGCGCTCGACCGGCTCCTTGAACTTTCGTCGCCTGAGTCGACGAGCGTTCCGCTGCACGACCTGCGTGCCGACCCGGGACCTGCGAGTATCGGCACCCTCGACGAAGAGTTGGATAAGCTCGCTCTTTTACGAAGCCTGGAGCTTCCGACGGGTCTCTTCGGGCGTCTCTCGCTTCGCATCCTCATATCGTACCGCCGGAGGGTGGTGGTGGAAGAAGCGCACGAGTTGCGCCGCCATCCGGCGCCGATCAGAATGACCTTGCTTTCGGTCTTCTGCCATCTGAGAACTGGGGAACTGATCGACACGCTTGGCGATCTTCTCATCGACATGGTGCTCGTGTCGCTCACCGGGCGGAGATGCGCGTCGAACGCGAGTTGATCGCCGACTACAAGCGCGTCTCGGGCAAGAACGGTCTGCTCTTTGAAATCGCGGAGGCCTCGCTCGACCACCCGGATCAGCCGGTCAAAGAGGTCGTTTATCCCATTGCGAGTGAGTCCACTTTGCGGGACCTGGTGCGGGAGTTCAAGGCCACCGGACCGGCCTATCGGCAACAGCTCCACACCGTGATGCGCAGCGCCTATCAATCGCACTACCGCGCCATGCTGATTCGGCTTCTCAATACGCTGGAGTTCCGATCCAACAATGAAATTCACCGTCCGGTTCGCGATGCGCTTGCTATCGTCAAGCGGTTCGCCGGTAGCCGGCTGCCTATCTATCCCCTCAGTGAGGCGGTGCCGATCAAGGGGATCGTGCGCGGTCCGTGGCTCGAAACCGTCGTGGAGAAAGATGAGGAGGGCAAAGAGCGTGTCAACCGCATCGCCTATGAAGTGTGCGTTCTGCTGGCGCTGCGGGAGCGCCTCCGCTCGAAGGAGATTTGGATCGAAGGAGCAAACCGCTATCGAAACCCTGATGAAGATCTTCCCGGCGACTTCGACCAGGAGCGGTCTACGAATTACGCGGCCCTAAAGCTTCCCTCGACGGCGGAGGACTTCATCGCAGTCCTGAAACGTGAGATGCACGAGGCGCTTAAGGGCTTCCATGAAGGCTTGGCCACCAATGAATGCGTCAAGATCGAGGAGAAGAACCGTGGTCGAGTCAGGCTCTCTCCTCTTCCCGTTCAGACCGAGCCTGCCAATCTTGGCGCACTGAAAGCGAGAATGGTCGAGCGGTGGCCCATGACGAGCCTGCTCGATGTCTTTACGGAGACCGACCTCCGCGTCCGGTTCACCGACGTATTTCGGAGCGCCACAGTGTGGGAGAACCTGGATCGGGAAGTGCTTCAGGAGCGCCTTCTGCTTACCATCTCCGGGCTGGGATCGAATGCTGGCATCAAGCGCATGAGCGCCGGACAGCAGCGCACCAACTATAAGGACTTGCTCTACGTTCGCCGCCGCTACATCAATAATGACCAGCTTCGTGCTGCCATCCGAGAGGTCGTGAATGCCACCATGCGGGCGCGATCTCCGGAGATATGGGGAGAAGGAACGACGGCGTGCGCTTCGGACTCGAAGAGGTTCGGGGCCTGGGATCAAAACCTGCTGACCGAATGGCACGCCTGCTACGGCGGCCGCGGCGTCATGATCTATTGGCACGTTGACCGCAAATCCACTTGTATCTACTCGCAGCTCAAGCGGTGCTCCTCCTCGGAAGTAGCGTCCATGATCGAAGGCGTCCTCCGGCACTGCACGGACATGGAGGTCCAAAGACAATACACCGACAGCCACGGCCAGAGCGAAGTGGCCTTCGCCTTCTGCAGGCTTCTGGGCTTCGAACTGCTGCCCCGGCTGAAGGCCATCGCAACGCAACGGCTCTACCGACCGGACGATTCGACCGATTACCCCGGCCTTGCGCCGGTCCTGTCGCGGACGATCAACTGGGATCTGATCGCGCAACAGTACGACCAGATGGTCAAGTATGCGACTGCGCTGAAACTGGGCACCGCCGACACCGAAGACATCCTGCGCCGCTTCCGCCGCTCCAATGTGCAGCATCCCGTTTACAGAGCGCTCGCTGAGTTGGGAAAGGCGACCAAGACCATCTTCCTCTGTCGCTACCTGCACTCACTGGAGTTGCGCCGGGAGATCCACGAAGGTCTGAACGTCATCGAGAACTGGAACAACGTCAACGACTTCATCTACTTCGGCAAGGGCGGCGAGATGGCGTCCAACCGGATCGATGATCAGGAGATCGGGATGCTCTGTCTCCATCTGATCCAGCTCTCGCTCATTTACATCAACATCCTCATGATCCAGCAGGTGCTGGCCGAACCCGCCTGGAGCGACCGCCTCAACACAGACGACCGGCGAGGCATCACGCCTATGATCCACGGCCACGTCAATCCCTACGGGAGTTTCCGGCTCGACCTCAACACCCGGTTGCCACTCGATCCGCCGCGATTTGGACCGCAATCGGTCGGTGCCCAGCTCCTTCTCGGCTACGAGCAGATGGCCGGATGACAGATTGCCCCTGGTGACAGCAATGTTGGGTCTACCCCTGATTGTTGCAACAGAGCCGTTCAAAATGCTGGTCTGGCGTTTGTGTCTCCGGTAAGATGGCGGCGTACTATCCTATCACCAGGAAGACGAGATCGTCTCTGTTCCGAACGTCTGTAGGTGCTCATGCGTCCATTGTTTCTACGCCGTTTTCTGTGTATTGCCTTCGGCAGTCTTCTGGGCTGCGCATTAGCTGGATGCGGTTCAGGAGCTTCTAACGCGCTAGGAACTCCGGCCGGTCCTCTGCCATCGATTACATCCCAACCCCAGAGTGCAAGAGTGCCGTTGGGATTCGCTTGGACCTTTTTTGTGGGTGCCAGCAGCGGCGGGAGTGGAGGCCAACTGACGTATCAATGGCTGGAGAACGGGATCCCAATTACGGGGGCGACCGACCGATCTTATACAACACCAGCTGCTGCCACCTCCGCGTCAGGTACCAGCTACACGGTCTCGGTCCGGAACAGCACCGGCGCCGTTATCAGCGATGCGGCTATTCTAACTGTGACGGCTAGGGCTCCCATGGCGGGGGACCTGCGCTTTCAGGCGGTGGACGACGCCTCTACAATTTCCGGCTACTCCGGCGGCTTGGCGACTTTTATCGGATACGGTTCGCCTTCGTTCTACCAGTTCCCGCAGGCAGTCACCGCACCCCTGCAGCTGGGATACAACTGCGTCGTAACCGTCATGTATGACTGCGGCTGGGCCATTCTTGCAGCGGGTTCGTAGAATGGCACTGGCGTCCCCGCCACCACACTCTCTTCCGGCCTCTACGTGAGTTTGATGAATGATTTAGCAGGTTTTGCTGCGCAAGGCTCGATCATCACCTCCATGGATCTCCAGCAGTCGCAGGGGGTGTACGCTGTTCGGTACCAGGATGGAGCCGGGCAGTTTACCGGGTCGTTGCAGACCGTTCCGCTGCAATCCTTTCCTGGGCTGCTGGCCAGTGCTGGCCTTGAAGGGCGTGTCGTAACCGTTATTTCACTTACTGGGACACAGGTTTCGTACCTGGCCTACTCCTGGTCTAAGGACCCTGCAGAGACGTTTGACACGGCTTCGATCACCTGTCCGCTTACCGGGGTCGTCACTGCTTCCTCCACGCTTGCGTCCCTGGGATATTTCGTCACCGCCGTTGGCGGCAACAATGCGGACGGCTTCATCGTGGTCGGCACCAAACACGCCGGGGATTCCATGCCGCGCGATTTCTTGAGCAACGACGACGTACAGGCACGGACGAACGGCACAGGTCTAATAACGCCTTTATCAAAAGGTGGTTACGGGATTGTGGCATACCTCTTCGACCAACCGAGGGCTGATTTTATCGTGATCGGCGAACGATAGCTCTGCTTCGAGACGCGCGGATGCTTTGTCACATCACTGAACAATCAGTGCCGAGCGATTTCACCACTTGCTCGCTATTGACCCAAAACCCAAAAACTAAGCCAAATGGAAGTTGAGGATTTTCGCTGGCGATGGTTCTCTGGAAGTACGAGGAGACTGGTATGGGCAAGAAGGGTCATAGCGAAGAGGAGATTCTGCGGGTGTTGCGGGAGGCGGAGTCTGGGGACACGGTGGTGGAGATCTGCCGCAAGCATGGGATCAGCCAGCAGACGTTTTACCTTTGGAAGAAGAAGTATGCCGGGCTGGGGCTGAACGAGCTTCGGGAGCTTCGCCAGTTGCGCGAGGAGAACGCCAAGCTGAAGCGTCTGGTGGCGGACCTGAGCCTGGACCGGCATATTCTGCAGGAGATTGTCGCAAAAAAACTGTAAGGCCTCGTGCGCGTCGCGAGCTGGCGGAGTGGGTGCAGCAGGTGCACCGGTTGAGCCAGCGGCGGGTGGCGGGGCTGATTCCGGTCGAGCGGATGACGTTGCGCTATCTGCACCACCGCGATCCGCAGGAGGCCTTGCGTGTGCGTTTGCGAGAGCTGGCGGGCAGCCGGGTGCGCTACGGCTACCGGCGTCTGACGGTGCTGCTCAAGCGCGAGGGCTGGGAGGTGAACGCGAAGCGGATCTACCGGCTTTATCTTGAGGAGGGCTTGGCGGTGCGGACACGGAAACGGAAGGAGCGGGCACAGCGGCAGCGCGTGCCGTTGGGGCAGGCGACGAGGCCGAACCAGAAGTGGAGCATGGATTTCGTCGCGCAGCGGCTGGCCGATGGTCGCTGGATGCGGGTGCTGACGGTGGTTGACCAGTTCACCCGCGAGTGCCTGTGCCTGCATGCGGATGGCACGTTGAGCGGCGAGAAGGTGGCTGTGGCGCTCGATAAGGTCATCGCGTTGCGCGGCGCTCCGCAGTCGATCACGGTGGACAACGGCACGGAGTTTACTTCCAAGGCGCTGGATCTCTGGGCCTACCGGAACGGCGTGCACCTGGACTTCATCCGGCCGGGCAAGCCGGTCGAGAACGGCTATATCGAGAGCTTCAATGGCAAGCTGCGAGACGAATGCCTGAACGTGGAAGTGTTCTTTACCTTTACCGACGCTCGCCGCAAGCTGCATCTCTGGCGGCGCGACTACAACTATCACCGTCCACACTCGGCCCTTGCCGATCGAACGCCGGCCGAGTTTGCAGCCCTGGCAAGCGGAGGAAAAGACGGCGATGAAACCGCCTTGGAAAACGCTTCGCGTTTCCCACTTTCCCTTCGCACGGCGGCTGCTATGCAGGAAAGAAGCGGGATGATCTCCAATCCATTGCTTGAGGTCCTCACTTGAGCTACAGTATGCACAAACCGCCCGTGAATACGGGCCGAACCGAACCACGCAAGCCGAAATCTCCAATCAACTTTGGCTTAGATCTACGGGGCGGGTCAAACCGAACCACGCAAGCCGAAATCTCCAATCAACTTTGGCTTAGATCTACGGGGCGGGTCACAAGCCGAAATCTCCAATCAACTTTGGCTTAGATCTACGGGGCGGGTCATTGCGTCGAATCTCCTTATACATTTATGTCGGAACCTCGAGGTGTGGAAACAGTCAGGAGAACTGCTTCGGTAAGTATTGTGGGTCCATGTAAGTCGCGCTGTTTCGAAGATAATCCGCGTTGGCCGGTAAGCTGACTGTCAGCTTTTTCGTGCGCCGCCTTGACAGGGGGACCTAGGCTGCCTATCGTGTGTGTGGAAACGTTTCCCTAGTCAGGCCCGCCGGACAGGATCAGAGTGGCGTCCGCAGTCGTTCCGGGTAAGGTCTCGCTGTTCCAATCCGCAGTTCCCTGGAGTGTCGTCATGTCTTCCCTTCTCCCGAAACTCGTCCCCCCTGGTATGCGTTCCCTTCGGAGCGCCGCCCATTGCTACTTTCCCAGCCGTTTTGCCGCGCTGGCTGCGTGCGCGTGCGTGTCCGCAACGCTAACCGCTTCGGCTCAGACCAGCTACTACATCGCGAATGCTGGAAGCGACGCCAATGACGGCAAGAGCATGTCGACGCCGATCCAGACTATCGCTCACTTTAACTCGGCCATCATGCCGAACCTGCAGAATGGCGATTCCGTGTCTCTCAATCGAGGAGACGTGTTTCGCGATGACTATATCCGATGTTCAAACATCATCAACATCACCAGCCCGGCGATGACCCTGCAGACGAACCCTCCCAAGTGCAGCGGCATCACCTTTGACGCCTATGGTTCGGGTGCGAACCCTCTGCTGGACGGCGCGGATCCGCTGTTGCTGACCTGGACGCTGGTCGCGGGGTCCACCACCACCTATCAGGCGACCCTCACAGGCGCGACTCCGAGCAAGCTCTATGTCGACAGTGCGACCGTCGATGCACCGCAACTGCTTCCCGTGCCCAATGCCGCGGGAGTCTATAACGCGAGCACGGTCTACAACCAGTTCGACGGCGTGACGGCTACCGCCGGCGGGGCGGATTACTATGTGCGTGGTGCGTTGCCGCCTACCGCCGGGGCTGTAGTGACCGACACCACGGTATGGGTCGACGTCTACAACAGCAACTCGGGCAACACGTCGCAAACCTTCTCGAAGACCAATAGCGGTCTGCAGAATGTAGAGGCGATTCCGGGCAGTTGGTATATCACAGGCAGCACGATGTATGTCCAGCTTGCCGACGGGTCGAATCCGAACAGCCATACGTTTGAAGGAACCCAGCGGAAGTATGGTGTACTCATGCAGGGCGTCAACAACGTCACTGTGCAGAACATCGATATCGCGCATGTTCAGAAGAGCGGCGTCGCCTCGCTGCCTTACCCTGCTTCCCAGGGAGAGTACTTCACAGGCGATTACATCAAGGTTCTCGACTGTCACATCTACAACTATGCCGATCTGGTGACGGACAAGTACTCTTTCCAGGGCCACTTCAATTACCTGGTCGGGGGAGTTCTCATCCGGGAGAATGGCGACTACGCGCCGCACCTGATCGTCGACCCGCTGGTCGGCTTCAACAACATCGGGACAATGGACATCTACTTCGCCAATCGTGGATCCGGCCGGCAGGCGGGTATTTACCTGACCGGTGTGGATGCACACGGAAGTTCGAACGACGTCATTGTCAAGCGCAATCATGTGTCAACGGTCAACGGGCAGGGCATCGTGTACAGCGTCATCGACCTGTATTACAACCAGGGCCAGCCGATCTTAAACAATGGCGGTGCGATCAACACGAACGAACTGGTGAACAATCAGGGAAACCTGTTCTTCGGCGGCACAAACGGAGGCCAGATCCGCGCCAACAAGATCCACGACAGCTATGGCCAGGGCATCCAGTCGGGCGGAGGCTCCACCAGCACCACAGGGAATCCGCAGACCTTCTCTTACAACGTCCTGTACCACCTCAGCAAGGGAGCCAGCGGAGTCGGGATCAACGGCTTCGACTGCAACGGTAACCTGACCAACGGATACTGGCTGAACAACACCGTCTACGACGCGTACGGCAACAGCTTTACGGTGGAAGGTGGGTGCACGACACCGCATGTGCATAACAATATCTTCGACCAGAATGCGCTGGCGTTCCCTCAGTTCACCACTATCAACGGAGGGGACGTTTTCTATGCGGTAAATCCATCGTCACAGCCGAACGCGGACTTCTCGAACAACCTGTGGATGCCAGGATCGAACAAGTCGCGAGCCTTTACTGGATCGACAACCAACTACACCTGCGCGACGTTCTTTACCGGATGGCCGGACAGCAACTCGCAGTGCGCCGAACCGCAGTTTGTGAATGCGGCACAGGACAACTTCAACATCCAGTCCACTTCGCCAGCCGTCGGCGCGGGAGTCGGTGGCGTGGATATCGGCGCGTGCGCTCTGAACACGCAACAGGGCCAGTGCCTTCCCCCGTCCAACTAGGACGGAGGTCGGCTGCCTTCGATCATGTCCAACGCAATCCGCCCCACTCATCGCGTTGCGGTGAGTGGGGGCGCTTCTGGTCGCGAAGCCGCGGACCGCAACCAGCGCAGCGGCTCGGCGCCGCATGGCTGTGGCCGCCGGATGCCGCAAAAGAGAGTTGAGGAGAGGACCTGGCGAAGCGCGTGCCAGTGCGCCAGGATATCTGCGGGAGGCTCGTTGGCATGGGGAGAGGCTCACTGAGGTCTGACCAACTCTTCTTTCGGGGCGAAGAAAGCCATCACTCAGGGGTGAGCTCGAAGATCGAGCCGGAACGGAGTTTCTGGCGTGGCTAGAACGGCCGGCCTGTACGAGAGCCTTGCTCCGGAGGGGGCTGCGGGTAACGCTTGCACGGGCTTCCATCACCTGGATTACCGGCGGCAAGGTGAGGTGGGTGCATTGCAAGGAGCCTTCCCAAACACGCAACGGGAGGGCGTGCTCGGTAAAGTCGATCTCACCCCAGCCGCTGTGAGACGTCCAGAGACAACGGAAACCGGTTCTCGGCAGGATGCGTGGCTGAGGGAAGAGCTCACTTGTAACGGTGTCGTGGCGCCACCCGGACAGGATGGGAACGTGCGCCCAACTGGACATGGACCGTGCATAACGATGGCCCCATTCCATCTCGTCGACCGGGTTGCGCCGTTTGCCATCGTGGCGTTTGCGAATGTCTTCGACAACCTTCACGCCTTCGTCAACCATGCCGTGCTGCATCATGGTCGCGGCGACGGCATGCTCGAGCCCATTCCAGTTTTCGCGCCAGTAGAATATTGCATTGACGGGCATGTCCGCCGTCGACTTGTAGGCGCAGATGTTGAGGCCGGACTCGTCTTCGATGGCGTACATGCGCTGCGTGTTCTGAGCCGCTGTGAGGCTGGTGCGTTGGTTGTAGCGGAGGATCGAACGGAGGGCGGCGAGCCGGTTCTCGAGCGAGAGGAGGCCGCCAAGACCGGCAAGGTCGGCGAGGTACTGGCCCAGAAGCTGGTCGATGTGGCAGGCACCACCGATCTGAAACATAGGAATGGCAGGATCGAGTTCACTGAAGGTTCTTGGGTCCAGGGTTCCGGGAGGAACCGGACGGATGTTCTGGACGTACAATTCCCCGCGAAAGAGGTGCGCGTCGGTCCATGCGCTGCCCATGGCGAAGAGGCGTTCGCACTCGCGGGAGAAGGCTGGATCGCCTGCCGCTGTGGCCATGACCGCGCATGCCCTGAGCGCTGCCAGATACAGGCCCTGGATCATGCCGGTGGGTCCTAGAAACTGTGCATCGTATGTGTTGTGCTGAGCGCCTTCCATGACGCCATCGCGGTCCCCGTCCCATCCACCCTTGATCCAGGCGAACTGCAGGGCTCGCTTTGCTCCGGGCCATCGGCCGAGCATCCAGCGGGAAGAAGGCCTCCAGCGTGATGGCGACCGGGCAGTCGGCATCGTCGAGCTCAACGCCGGCGAAGGGAAACTGGCTTCGGAAAACCGCTTCGCGGAAGCGAGGCAGGCCTGGAACATTTCGAGTCCCGGTAAGGTAGTCGTCCGCGTCAAATGGCGAAAGAGGCGACGTTCGAGCACGCGCGTCCAGGCTGCCTGGCCGGCCACGGCCTTGACGTGCACAGCGGCGAAAATTGAAACGAACAGGCTCCTTGAGTTGTGTCCGGTTAGATATCTGACGCAGGCTGAAGTCCCCGCGGCCCCCGAGCTCGATTCCGCCCGTGCCGATACCGCCGACGGGAAAGGAGATACGCGAGACGTTTTCTCCCCGGAAGAAGCGGGGATACTGCATGGGGTCAGTGGATAAAGGCGCATGTTCGGGCAGCGTGTCTGGACTTACATAGCCTTCTTCGCAGCCAGTCACATGCGGAAAAGCGACCAGGGCGCCAGCAGACAGGACTGAATCTTTCAGGAACTGCCGACGTCCAGCCTTAGCGGTCACGATCGCCCTCCGAAGGAACACGCTTTAGAGAAATGCGTTTAAGAGAGCCACCAAAGAGAAGTGGTGCCTAGGTGGACGTGGCACTGAGCTGTTCTCTCGCTGTCAACGGTTTGTAGTGGTTGGAGATTTTCCGTCGGGGGCCGTGTTTCCGGGGCCGCCGACGATATGAAGCGTCGGGATGCGGTCATCTACGGGCGGCAGGGGTGGAAAGGGCATGTGAGGCTCAGTCTGATACCAGTAGGCTACCGAGGAATAGTCGTCGGAGCGGTGGTTTGCATGGCCATGTTCGATCGTCGCCTTCATGGATTTCTGGAAGGGGATGGGGGCATCGAGGTGGAAACGATAGGCGCTGTTGCGGGATCCCGCCAGTTCTTTGCCTACCACGGGTGCACCGTAGAGTTGATAGGAGAAGGGGGAGCCCCCGAAGTCCCATGCGCCCAGAAAATAATCCTCGGCGCCGGTGCCGGCGATGGCGGGTGCGAGCGCACCGTCGATGTAGAACATATCGTTGCCCTCACCCCACCAACCGTCCTGATTTTGAAGCACGGACAAGGTGACACCCACAAAATGCCCTTCACCCGTTGCTTCGAAGAAAACGTAATTCCCCGCACCGGTGTCGTTACGTTTGAAAATCACAAGTGGATCCGAGTTGGCGTACCACTGATTGGTCCATCCTTGCGTTGGGGTGGCCTGGCGGTATTGCGCGTGGAAGTACATGGTGTGGGATGGCAGAGGCTTGCCGTAGGCCTTGTATTCGATGTTGTAGTAGAAAGCGCCTACGCCCATCTTCCCTTCATTCGTCACGGTAATGCGTGCGTGCTTGGCGAACGGCATAGGGAAGAAGGAGTTCATCGCGCGAATACTTCCAACAGACAGGAACTCGGACTGCCAGTTCACGTATTCACCCGTGCCCAGTCCGAAAAAGTCTCCGATAGGGGCTTCGACGCTCGGAGTGGGCTCGTTGTCCCAGTACATCCGCAGGACCAGTCTTTTCAGATGGTACGGCTCGGACGAGTTGATGGTGCACCATAGGTGCGAGACCTCGGCCGGGCCGTCTGCGTCCAAGATAGTGCGCGTCTCGCCGGGATTGATGCTCTTGGAGTCGGCGTTGCCGTTTGTCTCCTGTTTGCTGCTCGCCCTGTGGAGTACGTACGCCTGCTTCTGGGTAAGGTCCGGCATCCATCCGGCCTGAGCGTGAAGGGTGGGTGCGGCCGTGAAGAGCAGAGCGAGCAGGCAAAGGAAGACGCGCATGAAAGGAACCCCTGGTGGAATCGTTTCCATACTACTGTATGGATCGCGATCTGTAAAAGATGATGTGATTGGAGAATGAACCCTTCGAAGAGCGTGTCGCGCTGCTTCAGCCAAGCGATTCCCTTCCCGCAGGACCCGGCGCCGGCGTGCCGAAGAAGGAGTATGCGGCGACGACGGCATAACAGGGGACGAGCAGGAAAAAGCTATCCTGCAGTCCCACTCGGTCTGCGAGTGAGCCCAGCAGCAGGGGCAGCAGCGCACCCCCCAGCAGCGCGGCCACCAGCAGGCCGGCCCCCTCATCAGTATGCGGCCCCAGGCCCTGCAGAGAACTGGTAAACAGGACGGGAACCATAATGGAGTTGCACAGACCGACCGCGATCAGAGCGATCGCTGCCGGCGTCCCTGGAACCTTTGCGGCCACGGTAACCAAGATCATCGCAAGCGATGCGGCTACTGCCAGGAGACGCAGGGGCGGCGTCCTTGCCAGCCAGAATGCTCCCGCAAAGCGTCCCAGCATGGCCCCCCCGCCGTAGAGGGCTGCCAGCGTGGCCGCGTGGACCGGCGAGTAGGCAAGCACGCCAGGCAGTTGCAGGAAGTTGATCAGCAGCGAACCGATCGCGACTTCCGCCCCTACATACGCGGTCATGGCAGCGACCCCGTATAGGAGGCGGCGATGGTGGCGGAGGATGAAAGGCGCCGGATTGGCCGTGAGCCCGCGTTGCCGCTGCGGGGGCTCTGGAAAACGAACCCAATATACGCCCGCAGCAAGCAGGAATAAGCCTGACGCAAGAACCGCATACGGCAGGCGAAGACCTTGCAGCGAATGGTGCGTGCGGCCCAGCAGCAGAAGCCCGCCGGCCATCGGCGCAACTGCCGATCCAAGCGAGTTGAACGCCAGAGCCAGACTGAAGCGGCTCGCAGCACCGGATTCCGGACCCAGCAGAGTGACGTAGGGGCCCGCGGCGGTCTGCAGCAGTGCGCTCCCTGCTGATAGAACAGCAATCGGAAGCAAAAGCAGGCCAAAGACGCTTCCAAATGTCACTGGCAGAAAGCACAGACTGCCACAGGCCATCACGCTCAAACCTGCAATCATTGCCTTGTGGTAGTCGAGTGATCTTACTAAACGGCCGGCAGGGTAGGCGCACAGAAATGCGGTTCCGAAGTAGACGCTCTGGATCAGGGTGGCAGACCCGTAGGAGAGGCTGAAGAGCCCGCGGAGGTCCGCGACCAGCAATTCATTGAGCCCGCTGCAGAACCCCCACGTACCAAACAAAACCAGAACGAGCGGGAACGTGAGCCTGGTGGAAGTGGGCGGATGCGGCGAGGGTGAGTTGGTCACGGGCGACATGAGAAAAAGAACTATTCCGGGATTCTAGACCCTGCCTGCGCTGGAGGGGCTGCTGAGGTGAACGGAGCCAATGAATTGCCAAGTTTGCTGCCGCGCGACTATATTATTCCGATGGCACATTGTGGAAAGGTTTCCATGTCAGTCCGCACGGCATTCGCAGAATCGTTGCGCCGGTTAAACTGGGGCGCCGCGGTGATCGTTCTGATGGCCTGCGGCGGATGGTGCCAGAAAGTGCAGGTGCCGGGCGGCACTGTTCCCGGAGTTGTAGACGTGGAGGCGATGGCACCTGGAATTGTGCGGGTGTTTATTCAGCCGGCCGGCAAAACAGGCGAACGGACGCTTGTACTCGACCCAGCTTTGAAGGCCCTGCCTGCCTCCGGCTTTCGCCGCGACGGTCTTTCGCTCCTTTCCCCTGAGATGTCCGTTACGCTGGTCCCTGGTGAAGCGCCCGCTGTTGAGCTTCGCGACGCGTCTGGTGTCCTGCTGCTGACGCTTGTCGATCCGCTGGGCGAGGTAGCGCTTCACCACAACGTTGCCATCGCTCACAACGAGTCAGACGTGCTGTATGGCATGCGAGGGTTCGACCGATTCCCTTCCGCCGAAGGGTTTGTCAGGACGGGTGGAGCGGATGTAGCGGCGGGCATTCAGGGAGATGCCGGCGGGCCCTTCTTCTTCACGACGCGGTATGGCGTGCTTGTCGATTCCGACGGCGGCAGCTTCGAAGCGAAAGACGAAATTCTTCGATATAAACACGAGTCGAGGGACGATGCGGAAATCTTCCTCATCGCAGGTCCGCCGCTTAGCATCATGCGCTCACTGGCCTGGCTAACAGGCCGTGCGCCCATGCCGCCGAAGTGGACGCTCGGCTTGTTGAACTCGCAGTGGGGGGCGACCGAAGAGGAGTTGCGAACGATCACGGCTCGCTATGAGACGGAACATATTCCTGTCAGCGCGTACATTCTGGATTTTGACTGGAAGGCCTGGGGCGAGGACCACTACGGTGAATGGCGCTGGAACAGCACCTCTGCGCCCGGAAATGTTTTCCCGGACAAGTTTCCCAACGGAGCCAACGGCAGCTTCGCCGCAGACCTGGCGAAGCGCGGGGTCCACCTAGCTGGAATCCTGAAGCCGCGCATTCTGGTCAATCGTGTGGACGGTAAACCGACGGAAGCCTCAGCCTACGCAACGGCTCATGATTTCTGGTACCCAGACGAGAAACGGACCAATGATTACTTCACTCACCGGCTGGCCGGCAATCTGGATTTTCGCAAGGCACCTGTTCGGAGTTGGTACTGGGAACACCTCCGTCCCGCGTTCCAGGCGGGAATGACCGGTTGGTGGAATGACGAGGCGGACTACAACGACACCACCCTCTTCAGCAACTTCCAACACTTGAATATGGGCCGGATGTTGTACGAAGGGCAGAGGGCAGACTCTTCTGAACGGGTCTGGTCAATCAATCGCAATTACTATCTCGGAGCCGTGCGGTACGGGTACGCGGAGTGGTCGGGCGATGTTACGACGGGCTTTCAAAGTATGGCCGTGCAGCGTCGCCGCATGATCGCCACGCTGAACCTGGGCGAACCGCATTGGAGCATGGACGTCGGTGGGTTCGCCGGACACCCTACGCCGCAAAACTATGCGCGCTGGATGCAGTTCGGTGCCTTTGTCCCGATCCTCCGGGTCCATGGCGATCACGACGAAAAACGCCAACCGTGGGTCTACGGGCCGATCGCCTCAGCGGCGGCAGCGCACGCCATCCGCCTGCGCTATGATCTGCTGCCTTACGTGTACTCCGCTGAACGTGAGACGTCCGAGACCGGCGTTGGCATCGTTCGGCCTCTGCTGTGGGAGTTTCCCGATGATTCGGCGGTGAGCGATGACGTACGCGCCTGGATGTTTGGCGACGCACTGCTCGTTTCGCCCATCGTCGCACATGATGAGCGGGTCCACAGCTTCTACCTGCCACGCGGCGACTGGTTTGAATACAGCACGGGCCACCCCGTCCAGGGTGGGCGCGAGATGCAGGTCGCAACCGACGCGGTGAACTGGTCCGATATCCCCCTGTACGTGCGTTCCGGGTCCATTCTGGCAACGCAACCAAACGATGGAAGCAATAATCTCTCTCCCAAGACACCTCTAATTCTCGACGTCTTCCCCTCTCTGGCACGGGCCGGTACGTTCACCGCCTACGACGACGACGGTCACACCTTCAATTACGAAACGGGCGCTTACTTCCGTCAGGTTTTCCGCGCCGAAGTGAAGGCAGGCGTGACGCAACTGGCGATGTCCGGCCCGGAAGGCACTTATAGCCCGACCTGGAATGCGTATACGATCCGCTTGCATACGGGCGCTCGCATGCTCTTCATATCGTCAGGGAAGCTGACGCGATTTAGTGATGAGCCCGCGTGGACTGCATCCGCCGAGCCGGGATGGACGATATCGAAGGACCGCTTCGGGGACGTGGTCCTGCTCCGTCTCCCGGTGCGTTATAAACACACGGACAAATTGACGATCACTGTTCAGTAGGGCTCTAAGGAGAAAGTGTGCATAGACGAGACTTTTTGGTTGCGGGTTCGATGGCGTTTGGCCCCAGTTTGGCTCACCTGGCGGCAGCTCACGCGACGGAGCCTGTTGCCTTCGATGCCGCTGCCCTGCCCTTCCACGACATACGCCGCTATGGTGCCGTACCCGATGCGAAGACGTTGTGCACTCGCGCGATTCAGGCCGCAATCGATGCCGCTGCTGCCGCGGGGGGGGGTTGCGTTTATGTCCCGCCGGGGACTTTTTTGACGGGCACGCTGGAGTTGAAGAGTTTCCTCACCCTCTACCTTGAGGCCGGCAGCGTGTTGCTCGGAAGTCCGTCGGTCGACGACTACCGTGGGCCCATCGGGGCTCCGGAACATGGCGATGCCAACGCCCGGCACCTGCTCTTTGCGCGTGGCGCGGAGTCACTGACTGTCTGCGGCACGGGCGTCATCGACGGGCAGGGACCAAAGTTCTGGCGCAGGAACAACCGTCCCCCCACCCCCCCCAACGAACAGTGGAAGGATGTTATTACCTTCGACTACGAACCCGCCACCGACCAGAGACCTTCGCCGATGCTCGAGTTTGTCGAATGCCGCAATCTGCGGATACGAGACATCACCCTGCGCAACGCCGCGGGCTGGACTCTGCGTCCGATCGCGTGCGACGGCGTGATCATCGACGGCCTGTCCATCCGGAACCCTGAGATTGGTCCGAACACGGACGGCATCGACATCACCGCCTGCAGCAACGTCATGGTTTCCAACTGCAACATCGCGACGGGCGATGACGCCATATGCCTCAAAAGTGAGAATCCTTACGGGCTTCTGCTGCCGACGCGCAATGTGACGATTACCAACTGCGTCCTGACGACCACCTGCAACGGTTTCAAGATGGGGACCGCGACCCACGGTGTCTTCGAAAATATAGTCTTCAGCAACTCGGTCCTGCAGAACCCGGATACCAGCCAGATAAACGAGCGCATCATCGGCGGCATCTGCATCGAGATGGTCGATGGCGGAAGCGTGGAAGGGGTGGTGGTCACGGGAATTCGCATGCAGAACGTGCGGACGCCGCTGTTCATTCGGCTTGGAACGCGCACCCGAAAGCCGGGCAGCTTTCTCCGCGACGTTCGAGTGGGAAGGTGTCGACGCGAGCGGGGTCGTTCTTACCAGCTCAATCAGCGGCGTTCCGGAGCTTAGACCCCAGGGGATTACGGTCAGCGATTGCCGCTTTCGCAGCGTGGAAGCCGGCCAGGCCGAGTGGGGGCGCCCTCATGTGCCGGAGGTTGCCGACGCTTATCCAGAAGCGAGGATGATGGGTAGGCTTCCCGCGGCAGGGCTTTATGTGCGACATGCGGATGGTATTAGGCTACGCAATCTGGAGCTGATCGCGGAGCGTGCGGATGCTCGTCCGGCCGTGGTTTGCGAGGACGTCAACGATCTCACCATCGCGAGCCTTGAAGCATCCGCGCCTGCTGGAGGTTCTCCGCTCGTGCGCCTGCGGGACAGCGCCCAGGTCTTCTTGCAAGGCACGTGCCTTCCCGCGACTGTCACTACGCTGGCGGAGGTGAGTGGCAGCCATCCCCAGGACATCCGGTGCAGCGGTAACGCGCTTATGCCTTCCCAGCACGAGCTTGTTTCCCTGGCGCACGGCGACGGGCCTTCCTAGCCTCTGCCGCGACCGAGGCGATCGTGACGGGAACATCACCCGCATTGCACCCACAGGAGCCGCGAATGATCAGGGTCGGCGCGAGCATCACATGCTCGGGGCCTGTCACGCTGGCTCCCTTTAGCCGCTCGAGCAGACGCTCCGCGGCACCTTTGCCTATCTCCCTGGCAGGTTGCAGGACGGCCGTCAGCGGAGGCTGCAGGTACGGGCCCAACTCGATGTCGTCGAAGCCGATGAAGGCAAAATCGTCGGGCATCCTTAGCCCTCGCTGTAGAAACGCTTCCACAGTGGCTGTCGTCGTGAGTTCGTTGAGACTGAAAAGTGCGGTGGGCGGATCGGGCAGCGCAAGCCAGCTGTCGATCTTCTCACCAACGCGGTCTTCACCCGGTTCGACGATCTCCAGCATGGTGGGCAACCCCGCCTGGCGCATGGCGGAGCGGTACCCTTCAATGCGCTTGCCGATGGAATAGAGGTGGCGGTACACGCCCAGGGCAGGCGATCCGCTTGTGCCCGTGCCCGATCAGGTGTTCGACCGCGTCCTGGGCGCCCTGCTTGTTTCGTACCAGCACGGCGTCGAAGTTGTCCCCATCGATCGGTTGATCGAACGCAACGATGGGCAAGCGAGCCAGTTGTGGAGAGCTGAAATGCCTGGCCGAACTCTTCGCGGGAATCACGATCAAACCGTCCACCTGGTAGCGAACCAGATACTCCAGTTCTTCCTGTTCCACGGCCTCGTCGCCGTCGCTGAAGGCGATGATGAGGGTGTACCCATTCTGCCGCAGCTTGCGCTGAATGGTGCGGACGCAGGCCGCCATGAAAGGTCCGCCGATGTCCGGAACAACCAGCCCGATGGCTCCACTTCGCTTGACTTTGAGACTACGCGCGAGCTCGTTTTTCTGGTAGCCAAGCTGCTCGGCAGCTTCCAGAATTCGTGCCGCGGTCTCTTCCTTGATGTACCCCTGTCCACTTAGTGCCCGCGATGCGGTCCCCAGGCCGACCCCCGCCAGGCGCGCGACGTGGATGAGGGTGGGAGCGGCAAGCGGGTTGACTCGTCGAACGGGCATTCCGGTCTGGTGGCCTCGCTCAAAATGTTACATCAATCGAACGGCACAGCAGTCCGCAGACGCTTTTCGCAATCACTTGAAGGTTCCTGTTGCCAAGCGTGCCATCTTTTGGTTATAGTTCTCGGCGTTGAGTGGAAACGTTCCCATACTTACCGAGGTGTTCTCGATGTCGCATAGTTCCTTTCGCAAACCGCTCTCTTTCCGGCCCGCCAGCCTCCTCGCGTGTGCCCCCACGGCGTTCGCTCTAGGCATCCTTTGCGTCACGGCTACGGGCTCCATGGCACAATCCGCCCAAGGTTCCCTCAGCGGTTCGGTCGCCGACCATACCGGCGCCGTGGTTAGAGGTGCCTCCGTTGTGGTCCGCAACGACGGGACCGGAGTCTCCAACAGCGCCAGCACCAACAAGGCTGGAGTTTACATTGTGCAGGCGTTGAACCCCGGGACGTATACGGTTGAGGTCACCGCGCCAAGCTTCAAGAAATCGCTAACCGATCACATCGTTGTCGGCGCGGCCCAGTCAGTCGAAGTCGACGTCAAGCTGGAGGTCGGCGGATCGGATGTGATTGTGACCGTCGAGGCTGACTCTGCGCTGGTGACCAAGGACGCATCGGATGTCGCCACAACCGTTGACCACGCCCTGGTCGAAAGCCTGCCCTACCCTGAGCGGTCCTCGCTTGGAGCGATTCTCCTCGTACCCGGTGTTACGGGAGATTCCCTGCAGCCGGGAGGCGTTTCAACTGAAAATCCAGGCATCTTCACCGGTTCGGTGTCGCCGGGTGCGAGCCTCGCTGTGGGCGGCTCCCCCGCAGGCACAACTTCCATTCTCGTGGACGGCTCCGATGTGGTGCAGGGCAGCTTCTCGCGCACGGGCATCAACCTTTCCGGGCGTGATGTGCAGGAAACAACCGTAGTGGTTAGCGGCCTGAGCGCGAAGTATGGCCGCACCGGCTCCGGCATTGTCGTCCAAGCCAGCCGCGCCGGTACGAACATGTACCATGGTGGGGTTACGTGGCGGCACACCGATCCTTACTTCAACGCGTTTCCTCTGGGGGGCACGATCGGCGCAGACAATCATGAGAATTTTTATGGCTTCTATCTCGGCGGTCCCGTGCGCATTCCGCATGTCTACGACGGGCACAATAGAACCTTCTTCTTTGTGGGAGTAGAGCCGGCAAGACTACGTGCGACAGTAGGCGGCCGCGCCAGTTACCTCACCCCGGCAGAGTTGAACGGTCAGTATAACGATTCGCTGGCCCTGCTGAACCAGACAGTGCTGAAAGCCTCCGGCTATGCGGCGGCACTGGCTGCGCCGCGCGTCGGCGGTATCTACTACCACTCCGGCGTAAATGCAGCGGGTTTTCCGAATACGCCTCTCTACAACAGCAGCACACTGTACAAACAGGTGACGGGACCCTTGAGCGATTGCAGCGCGGCGTTCCGATCTGCAAATCCCAGCGCTACGCTTTGCCCTAACGATGTGGGACCGCAACTGGCACAGAACCCGTTTGCGCAGTTTTTCTTTTCGCAACTGCCTACCGCCAGCAATCCCGGTCCGCATGCTACCTTCGATAACCCGCAAGCGACTTATGCCAGTGACGGCACCAACGGCACCTACACGCGTGGCGTCCAGAACAGCGACAATCGCTACAACATACGGGTTGATCAACAGATCAACAACAGCAATCGGTTCTTTGCCCGCTTCACGTCCGTCCCGGTGCTTGCGGTGCGCTTCCTGGCCGTGGACCCAACCAACCCTATCTCAGGCAGCCCCGGAGACGCTGCCTACTCCACTGATTTTGCGCTTGGGTACACTCACGAATTCAACGGCTCGTTGATAAATGATCTGCGGTACTCCTTTCTTCGGGTGAAACAGGAACGTACCCCGCCGGCTGCCAGCCTCGCAACGGACTTCGCAGCCAAATACGGCTTGACGCCTGCTGTAACGGGCTTTGGCTTTCCTTCGCTCGGCAGCTTCAACAGCAACGGGACCAGCTACACGCTCCCTGCCGGCATCAGCAATGCGGCCGTCCAGGTGGACCAGAACTTTATCTTCGGCGATGACGTGGTGTGGTCCCGTGGCAGGCATCTGTTCCAGTTCGGTGTAGACCTGCGCTGGATTCAATCCAACCAATATGACCAGAGCGGCGCGACCGGCGGCAAGTACGCCTTCTCTGCAGGGACCACGAACAACGGGACCGGCGGCTCTGCGCTGGCCAGCTTCATTCTGGGCGAGATCAACAGCTTCAGCAACACGCCCGTCCCCGTTCCTGCGTACTATCGCTGGCACTACGATGCCGCCTACTTCCAGGACGACTGGCGCATCGCTCCGAACCTGACCCTCAACCTGGGCGTCCGGTATGAAGTCGAGCAACCGAGACAGGAGAAGAACAACAACCAGGCTTTCGTGTACAACACTGCGGGAATCCTAAATGGTATCGCCACCTCCACTGCATTCTGTTTTTCAGGCGCATGCGGCCGCGGCAGCACGCTCTGGCCCACCAACTATAAGGGGGTGGAACCACGCATTGGTATCGCCTACGCACCCACCTCGCGGACCAGTGTCCGCGCGTCCTACACGCTCTCTCGCGTTCCTCTCAGCGGGTACGAAAACTTCCCCGACCCCAACCTGAACGCGGCGTCTACCGGCGTCTCGTTCACTGCCGGCGGTACAAATCCCGTCAATGTTACCGATTACATCAGCAACCCTGTAACGCCCAACCTGGTGTCCGCGTACACGGCGCTGAATGGACAACGGGGTCCATTTTATTCCTCCACCGGTCTGGCCCCGGTCTTTGTGCAGCAGACCACGTCGGTACCCTACATTCAGTCCTACTCGCTGACAACACAATTTCAGGCAGCCAAGAACACTCTGTTACAGGCTGGGTATCAGGGTACCCGTGGAACTCACATCGTCGGAGCATTTCTGCCTACCAATATCCCCCAAGTTGGACAGCTTCAGGCAGCTGTGCAGTCGCATGCCATGCTTGGAGCCAACACCCCTAACCCATATGGTGTTACGCAGAATGGTGCGGTGCTCACCGAAAACGGGCTTCAGGCTCTTGAGCCGTATCAGAACTTCTTCAATCAAACTCTGAATGAAATCTATCCCCGGCGCGGATCAGTGCAGTACCACTCGCTCTACCTTGCCGCCAATCAACAATTTGGCAACAATCTCAGCTTCCTTGCTACCTATGTGTGGCAGAAGAGCATGGACGACATCCCCGATAACAACGGAGGTGGCGGAATTGGTTCCGGCGTGAGTGCGCCGCAAAACCCGTTCGATCAAAAGTCGGAATACTCTGTTTCCAGCTTCGACCAGCCCAGCCGTTTGAAGGTCGGCTACACGTATGGTCTGCCGTTCGGAAGCGATCAACGTTTCCGTGCTGGAAATGGCTTGATCGATCGCGTGATCGGCGGCATTTCTACATCCGGTATCATCACTTCGCAGTCTGGTTTTCCGAACATCGTAACCCTCGGTACCAATGGTTACTTCACGTCGATTACACCATCCGGTGTTTCCGGCTGCGCTGCTGCAGCGGGAAAGGTCTGCACCAGCAACGCACTTCCTTCCGGCTACACGCTACGCCCGAACATCGTTCCCGGGGTTCCCTTGATCAACCCGAACTGGCGCAAGAATCCGTTCAACTCGCTTGCACCGGGAGGCATCACCCCTTACCTGAACCCGGCAGCTTTCTCCGTACCGGGTTCGCCTAGCAATCCACAGCTCGGCAACGCTCCCCGGACTCTGGCCAACGCTCGTAGTCCAAGAGAGTTCTTCTTCGATGCTCGGGTGGTGAAAGCAATCAAGATCAAGGACAAATACACTCTCAACCTGAACGCCACCTTCAACAACCTTCTCAATCACCCGGTTTACTACGGGATCGCCAACCGGGGGGTCTACTCCGCTGTTGTGGCGGACGCGACCGGTGCGCCCTCTGTCAACTCAACCAATGCGGCCAACTTCAGCACGCTTTCACAAAGCAACAGTGCGGTGCAGTCGAGAATCATCCGCTTCGGTGCTGAGTTCAACTTTTAGCCAAGCGCATCCGTTCCGGGGGGAGACCTGTCCACCGGAACGGATGCAGAGGGGTTGCTTCTTGAAGGGTTGTTCTAAAAACAAAACTGTCAAACGCCTGTTTGCGGCGGCGGTTGGAGTCCTGTTGTTCTGCGAACCGGAGCTAAATGCCCAGACGCAACCTTCGGTGGCCGAAACAGTCCGCGTAGAAGGTCTTCTCGGCCGGCTGACCCTGGACCAGAAGCTCAGCCTGCTGGGTGGAGTTGACAATTTCTACACCCGCGACGTACCTTCGATCGGGCTGCCTCGATTTCGCATGGCCGATGGACCGCTTGGAGTGCGCAACTGGGGGCAATCGACGGCCTACTCCGCGGGTATCGCGCTTGCTGCAACCTGGGATAGCGCGCTTGCTGAGCGGGTGGGCGAATCCATCGGGGACGATGCCCGGGCCCGCGGAGTTCACTTCCTGCTTGGGCCTGGCGTCAACCTTTATAGGTCTCCTTTGAATGGCCGGAACATGGAATATTTTGGGGAGGATCCCTGGCTTACCAGCCGGATGACGGTCGCCTATATCGACGGATTGCAGTCGCGTGGCGTCAGCGCGACGGTGAAGCATTTCGCGGCAAACAACTCCGAGTTCGATCGTCACCGTTCCAATTCCATCGTCTCTGCCGCGGCACTGCATGAGCTCTACCTGCCTGCGTTCGAGGCTGCCGTCAAAGAGGCTCACGTCGGCGCTGTGATGAACAGTTACAACCTCGTCGACGGGGAGCATGCGACGCAGAACCGCCGATTGAATCTGGAAATCCTGAAGGGCCAGTGGGGCTTTCAGGGTTTGCTGATGTCGGACTGGGAGTCGACTTACGACGCAGTCGCCGCCGCGAATGCCGGCCTGGATCTGGAGATGCCCGGGCCGCGTTATATGAACGCCGCCAACCTGAACCCGGCGATCGCTTCCGGGCTGATTACCCAGGCGACTGTGGACGACAAGGTTCGCCGGCTGCTGCGGACGGCGGTGCGCTTCGGGTGGCTCGACCGGGATCAAACCCAGGTCGATCTACCCAGATTCTCTCCTGCCAGCAACGCGGTTGCCCTGGAGGAAGCAGAGGAGAGCATTACGTTATTGAAGAATGACGGACACGCGCTTCCGCTGGATGCTTCACGCAGCGTTACGATCGTCATCCTGGGGCCCGACGCCAGCCCCGCCGTTACGGGAGGCGGCGGCAGCTCGCACGTAGAACCCTTTTTCTCCACTTCCGTCCTGCAGGGTATCACTGACTTACGCGCTGGCCGCGACCGCATCTTCTACCTCCCCGGCCTTCCTCGCGCGGAACAACTTTTTGCCGAGACGAAGTTCGATTCCGGCAGCCTGAAGATCTATGACGGCGATCAGGTGACGACTGGAGCTTCCCCAGCCAAGCCCGCTACTACACTCGATCACTGGCGCGCCGGCAATGATTACGGGGACGATCCGCCCGCGAGAAACGAATCCGGGCATACCTATCTTTGGACTCTCGAGGTCAAGCCGAAAACATCAGGAGAATATCTGCTGGTCACCGCCGCTGGCGATGGAGATCGTATCGTGCTCCGTGCCGACGGTCTTCCCGTGCTGACCCACGTCGCTCACGAGGAGGGCCACTCGGCCTCACCTGAGTTCGTGCCACTCATGCTGACAGCGGGCAAGCCGGTCTCGGTAGAGGTGCGCCTGTTTACCCGCGCCAGCAGACCCCATCTGGGACTGGGGCTGCGAGCGGCGGACGCGCTCCTCTCCCCTGCCGAGCGTGCTTTGATCCAGTCGGCGGATGCCGCAATCGTGGCTGTAGGGTTCAACGCAGATTACGAAAGCGAAGGATATGATCGAACTTTTGCTTTGCCATGGGGACAGGATGCATTGATCGGGCAGGTCGCCGCGCTGAACCGTCGTACCATCGTCAGCATTCAGGCTGGCGGAGCGGTGGATGCACACCGCTGGGTCGACAAAGTGCCGGCCATCGTAATGGATTGGTACGGCGGCCAATCGGCAGGAGCCGCGCTGGCAAAGGTATTGTTTGGCAGCTCTCCGTCGGGCAAATTGCCGATAAGCTGGGAGCGCCTCGCCGAGGACAACCCTACATACTCGCACTATTTCGAGGAAGCGGGTCCAGGGCGCCGCATCGTTTACGCTGAAGGGCTCTACGTGGGCTACCGGTACTACACGTCCACGAAGCACGAGCCGCTTTTCCCCTTCGGCTTCGGGCTTTCCTACACCAGCTTCAGCATGAGCAACCTGCGCCTGATGCCCGCGGCCGACTCCGGTCAGAAGGTGACTGTCGAGCTGGACGTTGAGAACACGGGCAAAGCTTCAGGCGCAGAAGTGGTGCAGGTCTACGTTGGGGACCCGTCGGCCTCACAAACAAGACCTGTCAAGGAACTCAAGGCGTTCGCCCGGGTGCCACTTGCTCCGGGGGCGAAGCAGCATCTGCGTTTTCAGCTGGACAAAAGGGCGTTTTCCTACTGGGACACCGCGAGCAGCTCCTGGCGCATGGATGCGGGCCGCTTCGAAATTACCGTCGGCGCATCGTCGGTGGACGATCGGTTGTCCGCACCAATCAACCTCAAGCCCTGACAAGGGAAGGACTTTATGAAAGCCCTGCGTCTCATTTGTTTTATGAGTTCGACCCTTGGTTGGCTTAGCGCTTCAGCCACGACTTTCTATGTGGCTAACAATGGCAATGACGCCTCCTCCGGCACCAGTGTGGCGACTCCCTGGCGTACCGTGGGCCGGGTCAACCAGCAGCTGCCGCACATCGCTCGGGGCGATGCGGTGCTGTTCCGTCGCGGCGACGTGTTCCGTGACGATTACATCCGCTGCCTCAATCCGGTGACGGTCACCGAAGGGACAACGCTTGAAAATAAGCCGCCTGCCTGTTCGGGCTCCGCCACGGCTCGGCTTACTTTTGGCGCCTACGGTACGGGTGCAGCGCCTGTTATCGACGGGGCTGACCCGCTAAGGCTTGAGTGGACGCACGTCACGGACAAGACATGGTCGGCGACGCTCCCCGGCATCTTGCCCGGGAAGCTGTATCTTGCGAGTGGGAAGAACCGGCAATTGCTGCCCATGCCGAACGCGACGGGCAATTATGACGACACGCGGACCTATCAGCCGTTTGACGCCGCGACCGGCCCGGACGGAAGAATGTGGGTGCATGGTTTTGGAGCAGCGGTGCGCGGCCGAGGTTTCAGCGAACAGTCGGTTTGGGTGTGCGTGGTCAATACGAACCCGGAGAATACGTCGCAGACCTTTTCTCTGACGGCCAGCGGCCTTGAAAACGTGAACTCGCACCCCGGAAGCTGGTATGTTACGGGCAAAACGATCTATGTTCACCTTCAGGACGGTTCGGACCCGAACAAGCAGGAAATGCTCGCAACGCATCGGCGCTACGGCGTCCTGCTCGCCGGCGTGAATTATGTGACGGTCAAGGACCTTGCCATTCGCCGCGTGCAGCGCTCAGGCATTGCCAGCATTCCATTCCCGTCCGACCGCGGCCATTACTTCACAGGCGAATACCTCACGATCGAAAACAACGACATAGCAAACATCGGCGACCTCGTAAGCGACGACCTGCCCATGCAAGACCATGTGAACCACGAAGTTGCCGGAGTGCTCGTTCGTGCAAGCGGCCAGACCGATCCGCATTTTTTGCGGGGCATTCTCATCCGCGGGAATCACATCGGAACGACCGACGCTTACTTTGGACTGAGGGGCCAGGACTATCAGGCGGGGATCAAGGCGCTCGGCATCGACGGCGGTGGGACGGCCAACGCGCCAGTGATCGTCAACAATTACGTTTCGACCCACAACGCTTCGGGCATCGTTTATGCCGTGCACGATATGACCCTTTCGCCCGGCAAAACCACCAATAACCCGGGTGGACGCGTCACGGGAAATGAGATTACGGACAATCAGGGAAATCTGTTCTTTTCGCAAACCGATGGTGGAATGGCGGATCACAACCATATTCACCATAGCTGGGGGGAGGGCATCCAGGCTGGCGGCCACTCGCTCAGCACGGAGGCAATGCCACAGGTCTTTGCGTACAACCTTATACACGACCTTGGAGCGAGTGCCAGTGGGATTCTATTCAACGGCTTCGATTGCAACGGTGCTTTACCAGGAGGGTACTGGCTGCACAATACGGTTTACAACACGTATGCGGCCAACATCACACTGGAATTTGGCTGTACGGAATCGCATGTGCATGACAATATCTTCGATCAGAACGCCTTGCCGTTCCCCAGCGGCACGGCACTGAACAAGTCCTACCTGATGTATTTCGTCTCGGAAAAAGGAGGCGATCAGCACCCTGACTTCTCCAACAACCTCTGGGTGGATGGCACCAACCCGGAACCCTTTCACGGGACCAAGGCGCGCTATACCTGCAAGACCTTCTTTTCCGCATTCCCGGACACCCATTCCCAATGCGCGGACGATGCCAGATTCGTCGACGCGGAACACGGGGACTTCCATTTGCAGACTTCGTCCCCGGCCGTAAAGGCGGGGGAGCATGGCGAAGATTTGGGAGCGCTGAGCGGATCTTCTTCCGCAAGCGGCTCATCCCCTCGTCAAAACGATTGAAACGATTTTGAAGGTGCTCATGTTCTTGCCTCGTTGCCGTCAAGTTGCCCTGTTGGGACTGTCGCTGGTTCCAGTCGCCGCCCGGGCTCAATACGAAAAGGTGGATCCCATTCTTGGTACCGCGCGAGACGGCCAGACCGTGCCTGCCGTGGGAATGCCCTTCGCCATGACAACCTGGACGCCCGAAACCCGGGCCACGGAAGCCAAGTGCATTGCCCCCTACTACTACACGGATGGCCAGATCACCGGCTTTCGCGGCAGCCACTTCATGAGCGGGAGCTGCGGCTTTGAGTATGGCGGTCTTACCTTGATGCCCACGACAGGCACTGAATCGGCCATGCCGGAGGTCCGTTCTTCCAAGTTCTCTCATGAAAGTGAAATCGCTCAGCCCGCCTACTACGCCGTCACGTTGAAGCGCTATGGAGTGCGGGTTGAGATGACCGGGACCACACGCGCGGGATTTTTACGCATTCACTATCCGCCCGGCGACCAGGCCAACCTGGTGCTGGACAGCGACACGGGTGAGGGTGGAAGCACCATCGTGGTCGACCGCAAGCGGGCTTCCGTCGTGGCCTCCAATGCAGTCGTACGCAACTACGCCGGGGCTCACCAACCCGCGGGTTTCAGCGGAAACTTCCTGGTCCAGGTGCAGGGTGGGGTCAAGGGCTTCAGCTACTGGTGCGGAGCGGAGTTTTCGCCGGCGCCCTTCCCTGCCGGAAAAGCATGCTCGCGGCGCGGTGTGCTGTTGCGAGTTACTCCGTCTGCAACAGGCGAAGTATTGGTAAAGATGGGTTCCTCCATGACCGGCACTGGCGGCGCGAAGGACAACTTGAAGGCGGAAATTCCAACCTGGGCTTTCGATGAGACCAGAGTGGCCACCGAAAACGTCTGGCGGGAGCGGATCGGAAAGATCGAAGTCCAGGGAGGCACCGCCGGTCAGCAGGTGGCTTTTTACACAGCCCTCTACCACGCGTCGCTTTGCCCACGAATTGTCAGTGATGTCGACGGAAGCTATAACGGCTTTGCGCAGCAAGGAAAGCTGCACCGTGTGACGCACGGCGATGCATACGACGATTATTCGCTCTGGGATACCTATCGCGCCCTCCATCCATTGCTCACAATCATCGACCCAGAGCGTGATCAGGCGATGATCCGATCGCTCATCGCCAAAGGAGAAGAAGGCGGATTTCTTCCAATCTTTCCAATCTGGAACAGTTACACCACGGAGATGATCGGCGATCATGTCGGTTCGCTGGTCGTAGACGCCTACGCCAAGGGTCTGCGGGACTTCGATGTCGATGCTGCCTATCGACTCATGTTGAAGAACGCAGATATCACCCCGCCTTTGGACGTCTATCGCAACGGGCTCGGACGTCGCGGCCTAACCTCTTACCTACGCTTTGGATACATTCCGCTTGAGGATGAGGTGCAGGACGCTTTTCATCATCACGAGCAGGTTTCCCGGACGCTCGAGTATGCCTACGATGATTTTGCGCTAGGCCGCCTGGCCCGCATGCGGGGAGACGCGAGCGTTGCGGAACGGATGGAGAAACGCGCACAGAACTGGCGCAATGTATTCGATGCGAGAGTCGGTTTCGTTCGAGGTCGGCATGCCGATGGCTCGTGGATTGAACCTTTCGACCCTTCGGCAGCGCAGAGCTACATTACGGAAAGCACTCCGTGGCAGTACACCTTCTACGTGCCCCAGGACGTTCCCGGCCTGATCCAGGCAAGTGGCGGGACGGGCCCCTTCATCACCCGGCTTGACGGTGTCTTTGAAAATCATCGCTATGATCCCGGGAATGAACCCGGTCACCAGATTGCATATCTCTACGACTACGCGGGTGCAGCCTGGAAAACGCAGGCACGCGTTCGATCTTTGCTGACGGAAAATTATGGCACCGGCCCGAGTGGATTGCCGGGCAATGAAGATGGCGGTCAAATGTCCGCGTGGTATCTCTTCGGAGCCCTGGGTTTTTACCCCGTATGCCCTGGCATGCCAGAGTATGCACTAGGCACTCCACTTTTCGACCGGGTGGTGCTTCATCTTGCGGGCGGAAGAACATTTCAGATTGTGGCCCATGACAACTCTGCGCAGAACTTCTATGTAAGCCGAGTCCGGATCAATGGCCAGGCCGCGAAGGACTTCCGCCTCCAGCACGCTGTTGTGGCCTCAGGCGGCACGCTGACGTTCGATATGAGCCCGCAACCGAGTAAGTGACCCGCATTACGGCGTAGTCGAATCCGACGGCGGAAGCACTTCGCTTTCCCAATGCGTCGGCTGCGAGCCCATGGTGAAAACCAGACGGCCACCCCGCATCAGGTCCGCGTGGCGGAACCACGATTGCGTCCACGGTTTACCGTCCCAACTGGCCGCGGCGATGTACCGGTTCTGTTCGGAGACGTTGCGCGCTATCACCGTAAAGGTTTTGCCGTTAGCCAGCGTCAGCGTCATCTCCGGGTAGGCGGGGCTGCCGATCAGATACACATCCTGGCCCGCATTGGGGTAGAAGCCCATCTTGCCGAAGGCAAACCACGAAGACATGGCGCCGGAGTCGTCGTTCCCAGGCAATCCGCTTCTGCCCGCATGATAACTGGCGGCGATGATGGTGCGAAGCTGATCTGCCGTTCTATCCTGCCGCCCCGCCCAAAGATAAAGGTAAGGACTCAGAAAGCCTGGCTCATTGCCGACATCGTATCGGCCGGCAACGGAAAAGAAGGCGTCGAGCCGCTTCACAAATTTGGCGGGACCTCCGGAAAGGGTGATCAGCCGGGCAACATCGTGGGGAACGAAAGTCGAATAGGTCCATGAATTTCCTTCATAAAAGGTGTCTCCACCCCAGGTGCCGGTGGCGAGGGCGTCGAAGGGCTGCTTCCAAATTCCGGCCCGGTCCTTCGGCCAAATGAACCCACTGAACCCCCCATCCGTTGCTTGTTCGTCCCACAGCTTGTCCCAGTTGCGGGCACGGCTCCTGTACTTTGCTGCGTCGTCCGCGTGGCCCAGACCCGCTGCGACGACGGCGACCCCGTAGTCGTCAGCCGCATACTCCATCTGTTTCGACCCCGGCCGGTCTGTGGCCGCCCTGCTGACGAAGCCCAGCGCCTTCCAATCCTGAACGCCGCTGCGTCCTTCCATGCGGCCATCGCCGGGGGTCTCTTCCGCGTCTTTCACCATGGCCGCGTAAGCCGTCGGCCAATCCAGCCCTTCCAGATGTTTCACATAAGCATCAGCGAGCGCCAGGTCTGCATTGCTTCCTCCCTGTGTCCGCCCATTGGCCTCCCCGGTGCGGCCATCGGGAAGCCAGCCCTCATGCCGGTAGACATCCACCAGTGCGCGCAACATGTCGCTCTGCCGCTTTGGTGCCAATAAGGTCAGGAGCGGGCCGGAAGTACGAAACGTATCCCACAAGGTATAGAAGTCGTCGTAGCTCGGCTCGTCTGACTGCCACAGGGGGTTCTCCCCTGTCCGGTCCACGGGCATCAACATGGTGTGATAGAGCGCGGTGTAGAATAACCGGCGCGGCTCCTGTGTCACCCCCGCCAGAGAAACTTTGCTCAACGCCCTGTCCCACTCTCGGGTTCCCCGTTGGCGCAGCCCTTCGAAGTCGAACTGGGGAATTTCTGTGCGAGCATTCTCTTGTGCTTTCTCCTCGCTGAGGAACGAAATGCCGACCCGTAGCTGTACGGCTCTAACCCCGGCTGCAAAGGAGAGCGCTGCCGCCTCTACCTTGTCGGCAGGCTGCCTGGAGTGAATTTGCTGAAAAGAGGGAACATCTGTTTCAGCGTAGAAGTACACCTGGTACTGAGTGGCCTGGAGATTCCATCCTCCGGTGACGGTAGAGCTTCCCGCGACCGCGGTCGGTGAAAGCACGTGAACGGTTGCGCCCACCAGGGACTGCTGCTCCCCTTGATTCGCGTAAGAGCTCAGCAGATGACTTGCATCGAAGATCACGCTATGCTGCTCGCCGGAGACAAAGTGGAACCGGTAGAGGGCCGCTCGCTGCGCCGCCGCAATCTCAACCTGCGTTCCGGCAGTCGTCAGCTCGACACGGAAGTATCCTGGAGCCGCACCCTCATTTCGCGCGGCCGAGCTGATGTCACTGAAGCGTACCGGGCCGGTGATGGGTTGGATGAGGATGTTGCCATACTTCGCTCCACCGCCTGTTCCGCTCACGTGCGTTTGGCTAAAGCCATTGATTTGCTTGCCTTCCAGCCAGCCTGCATTCCCCGTGTTGTCGCCCATATCGGGCCCTGCCTTCAGCATGCCGAACGGCAACGACGCCCCAGGAAAGGTATTGCCGCCCCCGTCGATCCCCAGCATGGGGTCGACGTCTCCCGATTGTCCCCAGGCGGTCAGAGGAAGACTCAGGAACAGGCAAAAAAGCAATGAGCGTCCGATCACGAGCAACTCCTTCAACGCCACAGTATGGAATCGTTTCCCTATCCTTGCCGAATCCTACCTAAGTCTTTGCCTTCCTGACAACTGCAGGTGGAAAATAACAGGAATGAGAGCCGATCGCTTTCGCATGGAAGAGGCTGAACAGCAGCGGAATCAGGTCCTGGCAGGTTCTTTCCTCCACCCTCGGCAGGCGCTTACTGCTCTTGACAGATGTATCCCTCAAGGGTTTTTCTAGGGGCCGGGTCGAAAATGTGGCCTGCAGCTTCCCTTTTACCTGCAAATCGCAGCGCGTTATGGAAACGTTTCCGCTAATATCTCTTCAAGGCCGAGAACTGTTCGTCAAGATACGTTTCCCCCCGGAGCCCTATGAGTCTCTCTCCCCACGTCGTCAGGAGTACCGCAGTCGCCGCTCTCGGTGGGCTGCTGTTCGGCTTTGACACTGCCGTCATCTCCGGCGCCACCGCGCAGTTGACCACTCAGTTCCATCTCTCCCATTCAGCCCTGGGGTTCACGGTTTCGAGCGCCCTGTTCGGCACCGTACTGGGCGCAATCTTCGCAGGCATTCCCGGCCAACGCTTCGGCCGGCGAGACAGCCTGCGCGTCATGGCCGCTTTCTACATCGTTTCTGCACTGGGCTGTGCCTTTGCCTGGAGCCTTCCGTCCCTGGTCGCTTTCCGCTTCATCGGCGGCCTCGGCATCGGGGGCTCTTCCGTTTTGGGCCCCATGTATATTGCAGAAATCGCTCCGGCAAATTGGAGAGGAAGGCTGGTCGGCTTCTTCCAGGTGAACATCGTGGTCGGCATTCTGGCCGCGTATATCTCCAATACGATCCTTGGGACCCTGCACCTTGGCTCGGCGGAGTGGCGCTGGCAGCTTGGCGTATCCGCCTTGCCTGCCTGCCTGTTTCTGTTCACCCTGTTCTTCATACCGCGCAGCCCACGCTGGCTGCTGACCCAGGGGCGCAACGTGGAAACTCTTCAGGTGCTCACGCTTACGGGAGTCAGCAACCCAGAGCAGGAGCGTGCCGACATTCTGCGTTCCATCCGCGAAGAAGGTACAGGCCCGGAGGACTCCTTGCTGGCACGCAGGTACCGGCTTCCGGTTGTGCTCGCCGTTACCGTTGGTATGTTCTCGCAGCTCACCGGCATCAACGCAGTTCTCTATTACCTGAACGATATCTTTCGCTTGGCGGGTGCCTCAACGCTCTCTGCCAACCTGCAGGCAATCGCGGTAGGCACCACCAACCTGGTCGCGACGTTGCTGGCAATGTCGATCATTGACCGATTTGGCCGAAAGAAGTTGCTGCTCACCGGAACCGCCGGTCTCATCTTGTGTCTCGCCTCGATCGGCTACATTTTCTACACGCGCCAGCACCTCGATCTGTTGGTGTGGCTGCTAATGGCGTTCATCGCCTGCTTCGCGGTCTCGCACGGCGCTGTGGTCTGGGTTTATATCAGCGAGGTTTTTCCCACCCGAATGCGCGCCAAGGGACAAAGCCTCGGCGGATCCTCACACTGGATTGCCAACGCCGTAATCTCGCTTGTATTTCCTCTGCTGGCGAGCCGGTCCGGGTCGGCGCCCTTCTTCTTTTTCGCCGCCATGATGGTCGTCGACTTTTTCCTGGTCCTGTTCGTTTACCCGGAGACCGCTCGCGTTCCACTCGAGCAGATGCAACACGCCATTGGAGTCGAGTAAACCCAATCAGCTAAAGGAGAAATATGCCCATCCCTCTTCAATCCCCGTTTTACCTTGTGACCAGCGGCGATATGCGGCCCGCGGCCAATCAGGTCTGTTGGCCCGCCCAGGAAGTACTCGAGCGAGAGCTTATCCAGGCGTTTGAAGCTGCCGGAGCAACGCTTGTGCGCGCTCACGCGTATGACCCCGTTGCCCGGCACGGTTTTGTCTCCAGCCAGCGCATGGGCATGGAGGTCTTCAAAACATTTCCGGAAACTGCACCTGTCGTTTTTGCCACCGCGGCATGGCAATACACGCACCACGTTTTGCCCGGCTTGCGTTCCCATCGCGGGCCGATCCTGACCGTGGCCAATTGGTCTGGACAGTGGCCCGGGCTGGTCGGTCTTCTGAATCTCAATGGATCTCTCGTCAAGGCCGGCGTCCCCTTTTCGACCCTTTGGAGCCAGACGTTCGACGATGCATTCTTCCTCAATGGGCTGAGCCAATGGCTTTCGACAGGCATCATCCAGCATGATCTGTCGCATGTGCGTCCCCTTGGAAAAGATGAACTGCCCCTGCCAGTTGCCTCCGCGGGGGAGGCCCTGGCTCGCACTCTTTTTCATGAAAAAGCCATCCTTGGCATTTTCGATGAGGGCTGCATGGGCATGTACAACGCAATCCTCGATGACGAATTGATCAATCCAGCGGGGATCTTCAAGGAGCGACTCAGTCAGTCCGCCCTGGTAGCAAGAATGAAAACCGTTTCAGCCCAGCACGCCCAGGCCGTGAGAGATTGGCTCGACCATCGTGGCGTCCGCTTCAACACAGGACTTGACGAAGCGACGGAACTGACCGACGGCCAAATCCTGGAGCAATGCCGGATGTACCTGGCGGCGGTCCGCATTGCCGCTGAATTTGGTTGCGATGCTATCGGCATTCAGTATCAGCAGGGACTCAAAGATTCGGTACCCGCCTCCGACCTTGCCGAAGGCTTGCTGAACAACCCCGATCGCCCCCCCGTGTTCGATGAGACCGGGATGAGGGAACTATACGCCGGCATGGCTCTCCCGCATTTCAACGAGGTCGACGAAGGCGCGGCAGTGGACGCCCTTGTGACAAATCGCTGCTGGCGCGAGCTTGACCTGGACCCCTCGACGACACTGCACGACCTGCGCTGGGGAGCGCCGCTCGTTGTGGACGGAAAGGAACTCTTCGTCTGGACGCTTCAGATCTCGGGTGCCGCGCCGGCGAGTCACTTTGTCGATGGGTACCGCGGTGCCTCGAGCGAGCGCCAGCCCCCCATGTATTTCCCCCTCGGCGGGGGGTCTCTCAAGGGGATTGGCAAGCCCGGGGAAATCGTCTGGAGCCGCGTCTTCGTCGAATCGGGAGCCCTTCACGTAGACCTCGGAAGGGGCTCCGTGCTCGCGCTCGACGATGCGGAAACACAGCGCAGGTGGAAGGAAACTACACAGCAATGGCCTATTGTTCACACTGTCTTCCACGGTGTGAGCCGGGATCAAATGATGGCACGTCATCGCGCCAATCATGTCTCCATTGCATACGCCCTAGATTCGCAATCGGCAGACGCCGCACTGCACCTGAAGGCCGCCATGTTCCAGGCCATGGGAGTTCGTGTGTTTTTGTGCGGAAAAATTTAGTAGCAGACGGGGAAAACGCCACAAGCGAATGCCTGCGGTTTTCCTCGGTGTGGGTTCGGGCTTGACAGCAAGACCTGAGGAGGAGTTTTATGTTGCGCGAAGTGCGGCATCAAGCATCTCCGTCCCGAAAACTATCCTCCGGGAACTATTCCTGAGGGTGATCGTTCCAAACATAGAAACGTTTCCCTATCGCGTTCACAAAGTCTGATAGGAACTCCTTCCCCCCCCCCACCCGCTTCGATTACGGAGAAGAACCATGCAGTTGACAAGGGACGTTCAGTATCTCCATCCGGCCTTACGTGCAGCAGTCATCCGTGGGTGAACGTCACAAACACACGTGCCGGAAACACGTCCCAGCAGTTTGCTCCCGCGAACACGGGTTTGCAGAACGTCGAAGCCATTCCGGAAGCTTCTACTTCAACGCGACGACGGTGTACGTTCATCTTGTCGATGGATCGAACCCGAACTCTCATACGTTCAACGCCGCCAACCAACTCTATGGTGTTCTGCTGGAATGCGTGAACTATGTGACCGTGGAAGATCTGACGGTCGAACGGGTGCAGCAGTCCGGCATCGCGTCCGTGCCGTTTTCAACTGACGAGGGCACGTACTTTGTCGGAGAGTAAAACCAGTTCCTGAACAACAATGTGTGGAACTACGGCACCATCGTCACAAACGGCGCGGTCGAGCAGGATCACGCCCAACCCCTTCAAGGCGGCATTATGGTGCGCACAAACGGCAACTATGACCCCCACCTTGTGCGTGGGATTCTGATCCAGGGAAACACCGTGCTGACCTCCGACACCTACTTCGGTCTCAGAACTTTGAATTCAACTCCGGCATCATTGCGTCGGGTATCGATGGTGGCGGCGCAGGCAACTTCAATGTTATTGCTGGAAACTTTGTCAACACGGTGATACCAACGGCATCGCCTACAACACCGATACGCTTTCCACTACACAAAATACGCAGTTCCTGAACAATGGCGGTCGTGTGACAGGCAATGAGCACGTCAATAACCAGGGCAACATCAACTTCAGCGCTACAAGCGGAGGAGAGGTGGACCACAATAAAATCCATCAATCTTACGGCCAGGGCATACAAGGTGGAGGCAATTCCTCTACCACAGCCGGGATCCCTCAAACACTCGACCACAACCTGATTTACCACGTCGCCGTTTCTGCCAGCACAGGAGCCTTCAACGGTATCGACTGCAATGGCGTGGCCCCGGACGACTACACCACGAATATCACCATTTATGACACCTACGCCAACAGCTTGAACCTGGAGACCGGTTGCACTACAGCGCATGTGGTCAACGACATCTTCGACCAGAACTCGGCACCCATTCCAGCTACTACGGGAGTAAGCCAGTCCAATCTGCTCTACGTAGATAAAATGATCAATCCGGCAGCGTCTTCCAGTACAACATCTGGACGGACGGAGCGCGGCCTACTCCTTTCGTGATTGTCGGCGTGACGCGTTACACGTGTTCACAATTCCTCCCCGCCTGGCCGGACAACTTTTCCGTTTGCACCGATCCCGTTTTCGTGAGCACAGCAGCGAACATTTACAACCTGCAGTTCAGCTCGCCGGCGCGTAATGGAGGAGCAGCTGGAGCCGATATAGGTGCTTGCCCTTACACGACCGGCACCCCCGCATTCCCCTGCAACTAACATCCTGATGGCAAGTAGAAAGAGCGCTCCACCCCACGGGCGAGAGCGCTCTTTCTATTGAGCAGCGTCTTTTCCTTTCAACTTCCTGTTGAAGCACTTGTTCTGCGCGTTTTTAAGGACACTCTCCAGCGAACTTGCTCAATCCGCCGGCCCGTAGCGCATCATGTAGTGCGCGTAAGCCGCGATCAAAAGACTACCGTAGAGGGGAACCTGGTAGGACCGCGCGGTGCTATGAAGCAACTCGGCGATACCACCCATAAACGGCGCAACCACTGCACCACCGACGATCGCCATGACGATAAGAGACCCGGCAAGGTTCGTGTTGGCGCCCAGGCGCTTCAATCCCAGTGCAAAGATCGTGGGAAACATCAGGGAAAGAAAGAAACTTGTTGTCAGTAGCGCAACCAGACCAGGCCAACCCGGAATGAAAACAGCCATGAGGAACAGAAAAGCATTGACCAGCCCATACAGGCGCATCATGCTGGCCGGTGAGAAGCGGCGCATCAGCACAGCCGACGCAAATCGGCCCACGCCGAAGATGACCATGTTGAGTGCAAGAAGTCCCCCTGCAAACTTCTCTGTCGTGAGTGCGTAGTCTTTTGCATACTGAATCAGGTAACTCCAGCTGCCAACCTGCGAGCCGCAGTAGGTGAACTGCGCAACGACCGCTAGCAGAAAATGCGGTTGACGTAGCAAAAGACGCCAATCGCCCGAGGCCTCAGCTTCGGCTTCGCGATGCCGTAAAGAAGCAGGAAAGCGGGTAGTTCCTATAAGGACAGCCCAAAAGAGCGCTACGATTCCGATGATCACATAGGGAGTGACCACGCGCAGTATTTCGCGATGCAAGTAACTCGCGTAGGTTCCCGCGGCTTGCATGCTGTGAACTTGAGCCGGCGTCCACTCGACGCCCGAGAAGATGAATACTGTCCCGATGAGGACGCCGACGATGCAGCCGACCGGATTGAAAGCCTGCGCCAGGTTGAGCCGGAACTCTGACGTAGCGGGCGGGCCCAGTTGGACAACGAAAGGGTTGGAGGCGGTCTCCAGAAAGGCCAGCCCACTTGCCAAGATGAACAGCGCGGTGAGGAAGAAGCTGTAGTGACCGGAATTGGCGGCTGGGAGAAACAGCAGGCATCCCAAGGCGAATAGGAGCAGCCCGGTAATGAATCCTGATTTGTAGCCAAAGCGCCTCATGATCAATCCGGCCGGCAGCGCCAGCAGGAAATACCCAAGGTAGAACGCAGACTGTACCAGCCCGGCCTGAAATCGGCTGATGGTGAAGGCTTTCATAAATTGCCGCACCAGTACGTCATTCATGCTGTTGGGAATGCCCCAGAGCAGGAAGAGCCCAGTGACGAGTGCAAAAGGACGCAACACACCCGGCAGAAGCAGGCGAGGGGATACGCCGTTGGGCTCGTCTGGGCGGTTGTAGGAAGCGTCGGACCTGGTTAATGACATAGGCACCTGTGCGAAGAATGACGGTAGTCGGTGTGGAGCTTACGGCAGAACGACACGCGGTCCTTGCGGTCGATGCAGCTTGGCCTGTGTGGCAAGAAGTGGGGAAGCTTTCCGGGCGGATTCCTTTCGCAAAATAGTGCAACGAAGCATGTAGTGATCGCTGCCTGGCCGGGGGTCGAGCTGTATATTCTCGACGCGGTACGGGTAGTTCCCTGCCGCGTCGGGAAAGGTCAGCACGCAGTCGGAGCGGACATTGAATCGGGCGGCGGGGTGATTGGGTGCCAGCGTCGTTCGAATCTCCTGCGGCAAGCAGTCGTGGGCACCGCTCTTACGATAGATTTCGTGCACGAGGCCTTCTTTATCGGGGTTATAGTCGGCCAGGTAGACGATTCCGCCATGCAGGCGACCCTGCTCTCCTAGGAAATCCGCCATCGACTCCGCGCTCTCCAACTGATCTCGGCTGGGGATGCCGTCCCGCGTCCAGAAGCCATGATGGGTGGCGACGCGTAATGGTTCTTTTTCACCCGGCTTGATCACCGTGCAGGCAAGACCCACGCGATTCTCAGTCTGGGCCACGAGTTCGTCCGAAAGGCTGGCGGGAGAGATGCGCCGGTTTTGCTCATCCACGCCCTCCAGGTCCCGGACCAGGGGGCTGCCCCACGTTCGGTGAAGATCCACATGAGTCAGCGGCCATCGCGAAGCGATGCAGATCCCAAGCGCTTCTCGCTTGCCCCAGTACATGTGATTGGTCATGGGCGCGTAGCTGAAATAAGGCAGCGGCCTCAGGTGCTCGATCAGCGAGGCTCGAAAGTCCTGGAGGCACAACACATCCGGCAGCTCCGCACCCGGCAATGCCAGACCCTGAAGCCAACGAAGTGTCGGGCTCACCTCACCAGGGGAGGTGCCGGCAAAACGCGCGCCATTCAATGACCAGATCGTAAACATCGTTCACCCTCTGCGCTGTACGCGCCTGCTCAACTTCGACCTTGCTTCCAGTCCTCTGGTTGCCATAGCCACGCCGCCCCGCGTACCCCGCTCGAGTCGCCATGCATCGCCTTGAGGATGGGAGTGTCGGTGTTCCCGCCAAAGGTGTGCTCTCGAACCTCGGCGAACAAACGCTTGTAGAGCCAGTCGATGCGGGAGAGGCCCCGGCCAAGAAGGATCGCGTCTGGATCCACGATGTCGACGATCACCGCCAGCCCTCGCGCCATGCGTCCGGCAAGACGTTCCAGTGCGGCCATGGACTTTTCGTCGCCGCCTCCGGCTTGCTTCACAACGTCGCGCGCGCTCAATGCCAATCCTGTGACCCGCAAAAAAATCGTTTTCAGTCCTGTTCCGGAGATCCACGTCTCCAGACAGCCTCTACGGCCGCAGTAGCACGGAGGCCCAGGGTATTCCTCGGCAGTGAGCCAGGGCAGCGGGGTATGACCCCACTCACCGGCAAGTCCGTTTCTGCCCGGGTGCAGGCTGCCACCAACGACCAGCCCTCCGCCACACCCTGTACCGGCGATCACGCCGAAGACTGTGCGAAAGTCGCGCGCCGCACCGTCGGTAGCCTCGCTGACCGTGAAGCAGTTTGCATCGTTCGCACAGCGCACAGGACGTCCGAGCTTCAAGGCAAGATCAGCAGCAAAGGGGCGGCCATTCAGCCAGGTCGAGTTCGCATTCTTTACTAGCCCGGTGGACTCGACAATGGTCCCAGGAATGCCTACACCTACGGTGCCTCGCAGGCCGAGAGCCTCTTCCAACTCTTCCACGACTTGCCGAATCGTAGTCACCGAGCCGTCATAATCGCCCCGTGGCGTGGGTACACGCAGTCGTTTCAGCTCAGTGCCGTGCTCGTCGAGCGCGATGCCTTCGATCTTGGTTCCGCCCATGTCTATTCCAATGCGCATTCAATCCCCTCCAACTTCTGTCTACTTCAAGCCGCCGAAGAGTCGCGCACGGGCCTGTCGGCTTCGGCTGCGAATAGGCGCTCCTCTACCATCTCGCATAGCGTATGCATCAACAGCATGTGCGCTTCCTGGATTCGCGCTGTTTTTTCGCCCGCTACTGTAAACCCTGCATCCGCCAGTCCCGCGCAACGGCCTCCGCCCCGGCCGAGGAAGGCGATCGAGAAAACCCTCGTCTGACGCGCCATGCTCAGGGCACGGACGACATTTTCGCTCGCGCCGCTCGTGCTAAACGCGGCAAGCACATCGCCGGGCCGGCCGGAGCACTGCACTTGACACGCAAATGAATCAGCGAAGATGTAGTCGTTGCCAATCGCGGTAAGGTCTCCGCCATTCGCGGTCAGCAAGATAGCAGCGAAGGGCCGTCGGTCACGATCAAAGCGACATACGAATTCAGTAGTCATATGCGACGCCTCGGCCGCGCTGCCTCCGTTGCCGCACGCCAACAGCCTGTCTCCACTCAGCAAGGCGGAGGCAAGCTTTTCCGAAGACCTGGCAAGCTCGGGTGCGAACGGGAGCAGGCCCGGCAGCAAGCGCGTGGCCTCTTCGATATTGAGCTGCAGAGAGCTTTTCATGCTGCCTCCCCAGCCTGGTAAATGTGTGGATATAGTCGCTTACGAAATCTTCCAATTGAAGCAAACGTGGCCTTGTAGTATGCGCGCAATCTGGTCATGTCGGCCTTGGTGAAGTACTGATACTTGCCCTGAAGTGTGCTGGGCATGTCGATCTGCGGAGGCAGATCCATCGCGCGAAAGACGGCGTGAGCCAAATCGTTCCAGGTGCGCGCCACACCCGTGCCGCAGTTGAACAGACCGCCGCTGCGATGGTTCAAAAAGGACAGCGTGACCTCCACGGCATCCTTGACGTAAACGAAGTCACGCATCTGCCCGCCATCTTTGTACTCTGGCCGGTAGCTGCGGAACGGTGAGATTCGACCTTCCTTGCGGATTTGTCCGTAGGCCTTCGAAACGACCGAGCGCATATCGCCTTTGTGATCTTCGTACGGGTCAAAGACGTTGAAATACTTCAATCCAACGATCCTGTCGAACAAGCCACGTCGCAATGCCCAAAGGTCAAACAGCTGCTTCGAATAGCCATACATGTTGAGCGGGCGCAGACGCGGCGTCACGTCGTCGGCGTCTGAGTAACCCTGCTCTCCGGCGCCGTATGTCGCTGCGGACGAGGCATAAACGAAGCGGACATCATGCCGCAATGCCCACTCGCATAGCGTGCGCGTGGAGTGGTAATTGTTTTCCAGCAGGAAATTCGCGTCGCGCTCCGTTGTGGCGGAGCACGCGCCGAGATGAATGATCGCTTCCACAGCCGGAAGTGGATCACTTTCAAGGAGGTGAAGAAAGCGCCCGGGTGAGACTATTTCCTCCAATTCGAGCCCACGCAGATTCTTCCACTTGTCATCGGTGCCCAAGGCGTCCACCACGAGCACATCGTTGAAGCCGCGCTCATTCAATGCGCTGATGGCATTGCGGCCTATGAATCCCGCACCCCCGGTTATGACAATCTGTTTTCGCATCAAGCTCAGCCCATCTCACTGGAAACCGGATCCGAGCTGTCCGGTATCGCGGATTTGTTATGCCCGTAGGCCTTAACGATTCGTTCAATCGTGCGAGTCGTCGAACGGTCTGCCACCATCTCGGCTAAGACTACATGGCCGCCATGGCTTTCCACGATGTCCCGACCGCTGACGTAGCTCGCCCAGTCCGCACCTTTCACCAAAACCTGCGGCAGCACGGCAGCCAGCAATTCTTTTGGCTCGTCCTCGTCGAAGAGCACGACGTAGTCCACGGCACGCAGCGACCCAAGAACATAAGCGCGATCCTGCTCGTTGTGAATCGGGCGAAGATCACCCTTGAGGCGCTTGACGGACCGGTCCGTATTCAATCCGACGGCCAGCGCATCTCCAAGGCTCCGCGCATAGGCCAGGTAGGTGACATGGCCGCGATGCAGAATATCGAAGCAGCCGTTGGTAAAAACTAGTTGCTGCCCGGCGGCGAGTAGACGGTCGCGCTCCGCACGTAATTCGCTGGGGGTGATCACTTTAGGTTCGGAATTGTTCGTCATGAGCCATGCCTCCTGGCCAGTCCCGCTCCAGCGCCTGTGCCGCCGCCAGAATCTGCTGCGGGCTTGCCGTTCCCGTGCAATGCAGCTGCTGCACCGTAACACTCGCAATGAGGTTGGCGAACTCCGCCGCGTGATGCACGCTGCTGCCCGAGGCCAGCGCCGCCGCCAGTCCCGCAATCACCGAGTCGCCCGCTCCGACCGTGTCGACGGGCCCCAGAATGGGCACCGCTGGCACGTGGACCAGCGTTCCGCCTTCATCGATTGACAGCAGGCCGTGCTCGCCGCACGTGATAAAACATGGTTTTCCGGAAAGGTCATAGAGGCGCTTCGCAAACTCTGTCGCCCTGTCTTGAAGCTTTGGTCCTGGGGTGGGCTCACCAAGAAGCCGCGCGGCCTCTTCTGTATTGAGCTTCAGCATCCCGCCGGAATAGCAATCGGCGAAGTGCCGCGCGTCGACAAGACAAAACGTCCGCTCGTGGGCCCTGATCAGCTCGTTGATGCGGCCAATGACCGACGGCTGCGAAAGGCTGCCGGGAAGCTGCTGATTCAGGATGACCACGTGGCTCGCCGCCAAGGCAACGCGCAATTTATCGAGCGCCGCGTCAATTAGTGTCTCCGGGTATACGTTGAAAGCTCCAAAGTCAAAGCGTGGCCCCTCCCGCAGTCCGGCACAAGGCTTCGCGTAGACCGTAGTGTCCAGGCCGGATGATGCGATCAAGGCGGAAGTGTCGGCACCGCTATCGCGCAGCAGTCTGGCGAGCGTGCCGCCAAACATATCTTCTCCAACTACACCCACGGCACGGACATGTTTCACTCCCATAGCCGCCAGGTTCGCGACCACGTTGCCCGCGCCTCCCAGGCTGTAACGCTGCGCGCGCACACGCTGCAAAGGCAGCCCAGTTTCGATCGAGTGCTCGACGGAGCCCTCGTCGAGGGTCCAGTAAGCATCCAGGCAGAAATCTCCAAAGACAGTAACGACAACCTCAGACAGTCGACGAAGTATCTGCTCAACGGAAATCACCGGACTGAGTGGCTGTTCTGTCATCTTTACCGATACATGTAGAACGTTGTCATCACCGGGCCCGTTGCATCGCCGCAGCGTTGGTCGATGTGGAAGCGTTTCCATAATACCTTAGAGTTGTAACCTTCGCAATCCATCCTTTTGCTTGCTTTCGAAAATGGATGGAAGTAAGCCATAGCAGCTTCTATCGGAACCGATTGCTACCCAGATCACTACGCCTGTGAGTGGTAAGTTCGTCGTGTCTGTTCCCCATACGTCGGCAGCTATCGTGCACTTTCACTAAGCTGCGAGGGAATGCTCAGGAACCCAGGGGGACTCCGGGCGTTGGCACCTTACCGGCTTGCTTGTCGGGCGTGCCTCGCGGGCCACAGTCGGTGAACTAACTTACAGGCGTGACGCCCTTGTTCAAGATCACGTTACCGTAGGGTCGCAGTTCCCCCGTCACGACGATGGCAAAGGAGTTTCGGCAAGCCTCGTAAAAGTCGAAGCGCGCGAGACGTGCGGAGACGGCTTCGCCTGGCTGATGTTGACGGATCACTTTCAGGTAATCCGCTTCTACCCGGGGGTCCAACAAGTCGGCGGAGTCAGGCTTCATCATCATGAGCGAGGGCCCCGGCCTGTCCAGTTCGAAGAGCGGTAAGATCGCGCCCAGCAGTGCGGCGATCGGAATCCCGTCTGCGCGAATCACAGGCCTTCCGCACGAGTGAGCCGGAAAGTGGGCGTCGCTGAGCACCAGTTGGTCACCGTGCCCCATCTCGGCCATCGTCTTGAGAAGTTCTGGGCTGATCAGGGCTGAGATTCCCTTCAACATACGTCCTCCTGGAGAGCTGCCAGCCGGATCGCCCGCAGAGACGGCAGCACATGACCCAACTCGATTGCAGAGGCACCGTCTCGCCCCAGCGCGAAGTACACTTTTCGAAACATCTGGAACAGCTTTTCCGACCGCGCCGCTTCCGCCGGCTTCGGACGGTACATGGTAAAACCGTGGCAAAGGACGTTCTGTGCTTCCTCCACGCTGGCGAAGTCACCAGATGCGAGAAAGGCAAAGATGACCGAGCCCAAACTCGTCACGTCTCCTTTGGGCACCAGCACAGGCTTGTTCAGGACGTTTGCATAGATCTGATTGAGCGCTTCGTTACGTTTTGAAATACCGCCTGTATTGATAACGCGATTCACCTCCGTGCCGTGATCTTCCATCCGCTCCAGGATGATCCGTGTATGCATCGCCGTTCCTTCCATGGCGGAAAAGAACTCGTCGGCAGCGGTATTGGTAAGAGTCCACCCAAAGGTTACGCCGCTCAACAAAGGGTTCACAAGTACCGTGCGATCGCCGTTATCCCAGGTCATTCGCAGCAGACCGCTCTGTCCGGCGTGGAAGCCGCTGACCGCCTCAGCCAGGAGGCTCACCTCCGTATTTGCCCGTCGAGCGATGGCGGAAAAGATGTCGCCTACAGCCGAAAGCCCAGCTTCAACACCGACCTGATTCGGGATCACGGAGCCTGGAACTACGCCACAGACACCGGGAACCAACTCCTCACGCTCGGCAACCGCAATGATGCAAGTCGATGTGCCAATCACGTTTACGACATCACCCAGACGGATATTCGAGCCTACCGCGTCCCAATGTGCATCCAGGGCTCCGGCGGCGAGGGGGATACCTGCGGGCAGACCAAGCTTGCTCGCCCAGTGCACGGCGAGGTAGCCCGCAATTTCAGCAGAGGTTTGAAAGCGTCCAGAGATTTTCGCGCGCATACCCGCCAGGAGAGGGTCCACCCCTGTCAGAAAGTCTTCTGGAGGCAAACCGCCCCACCGGGGATTCCACATCCACTTGTGACCCATAGCGCAGATGCTACGTGAAATCTGATCTAGGTTGGTTTCCCCGCACAGTATGGCCGTCAGCATGTCGCAATTTTCAATCGCGGTGGCAATCTCATCCCGCTGCTCCGGATGACGGCGAAGCCAGTGCAACAGCTTGGACCAGCCCCACTCTGACGAGTACGCCCCGCCGCACCATTCCAGTCCGGCGAAGCCGCGCCCATCGTCGTAACGTTGCGCCGCCAAGGTGATCTCCGCTGCCTCGCGCGCAGCTCGGTGATCGCACCACATGTAGTAATCGCAAAGCGGCCGCAAGTTCCTGTCCACCAGAATTACGCTCGATCCCGTCGTGTCGAGTGCGAGGGCCTTCACGTCTTCGGGACGCGTATCGCCGCCTTCAAGTGCCATACGCATGGCCTCAACCAACGCCTCCATCTGGTCCTCGTGGCGCTGCGCGGCGTAGTCCGGATCGCTTGTGGACCGCAGCAGCGGGTAGGAAGCACTCGCGTTCCCGACCGGGCCGTGCACACGGTCATACAATGACACGCGTACACTCAACGTGCCAAAATCGACACCAGCAACGACGCTCATCGTGTCCTCTTCGGCGCATCGGAGCACAGGATGTGCGTTTCTTCAGGCGTCTGTGGTGAGCGCCGCACTTGCCGCGCAAGCCCGCCCGATCGGTGAGATCCATCCGGCAGCATGGCCTGCACTACAAGATAAACGCGAGCTGAAACTATCAAGAGCACCCCTTGTTCAGAGAAGTGAAGCATGTTGGCACGACTCATCATACTGGTTCGGACGGTTACGATCCTGTTCGTAGACATGCCATGATCAGACCGGAAAGACACAAGGGCGAGAACCCGTCTCGCATCGCCTACCACTTAAATAAAGCATTGGCGCCGGCATGATTTGCCTTGAGGAAAACGGGGCCCAGTCGAACGTGGTCATCCGCAACCATCCTGACCTGTTTGATGAGCTTTGAATGTTCCGCCCTGGCGACCAGCGGACCGAAGCTACAGCTCATGGGTCCGCGCGTCAGACCGCAGAGTACATGCGGGTCGCCGGTCTTTGCGACAACACACCTGGCAAGTGCACCGACTATAAAGGCATAGTTCACTAGGCCAGCAATCCTCGGATAGAAGAATGCCACGACAATGCCATTATCCATTGACCTTCCCCCGGAAAACTCAACCGGTTGAATCTGGAGTTCTCCCGTAATTGACCCGCCCCGTAGATCTAAGCCAAAGTTGATTGGAGATTTCGGCTTGTTGACCCGCCCCGTAGATCTAAGCCAAAGTTGATTGGAGATTTCGGCTTGCGTGGTTCGGTTCGGCCCGTATTCACGGGCGGTTTGTGCATACTGTAGCTCAAGTGAGGACCTCAAGCAATGGATTGGAGATCATCCCGCTTCTTTCCTGCATAGCAGCCGCCGTGCGAAGGGAAAGTGGGAAACGCGAAGCGTTTTCCAAGGCGGTTTCATCGCCGTCTTTTCCTCCGCTTGCCAGGGCTGCAAACTCGGCCGGCGTTCGATCGGCAAGGGCCGAGTGTGGACGGTGATAGTTGTAGTCGCGCCGCCAGAGATGCAGCTTGCGGCGAGCGTCGGTAAAGGTAAAGAACACTTCCACGTTCAGGCATTCGTCTCGCAGCTTGCCATTGAAGCTCTCGATATAGCCGTTCTCGACCGGCTTGCCCGGCCGGATGAAGTCCAGGTGCACGCCGTTCCGGTAGGCCCAGAGATCCAGCGCCTTGGAAGTAAACTCCGTGCCGTTGTCCACCGTGATCGACTGCGGAGCGCCGCGCAACGCGATGACCTTATCGAGCGCCACAGCCGCCTTCTCGCCGCTCAACGTGCCATCCGCATGCAGGCACAGGCACTCGCGGGTGAACTGGTCGACCACCGTCAGCACCCGCATCCAGCGACCATCGGCCAGCCGCTGCGCGACGAAATCCATGCTCCACTTCTGGTTCGGCCTCGTCGCCTGCCCCAACGGCACGCGCTGCCGCTGTGCCCGCTCCTTCCGTTTCCGTGTCCGCACCGCCAAGCCCTCCTCAAGATAAAGCCGGTAGATCCGCTTCGCGTTCACCTCCCAGCCCTCGCGCTTGAGCAGCACCGTCAGACGCCGGTAGCCGTAGCGCACCCGGCTGCCCGCCAGCTCTCGCAAACGCACACGCAAGGCCTCCTGCGGATCGCGGTGGTGCAAATAGCGCAACGTCATCCGCTCGACCGGAATCAGCCCCGCCACCCGCCGCTGGCTCAACCGGTGCACCTGCTGCACCCACTCCGCCAGCTCGCGACGCGCACGAGGCCTTACAGTTTTTTTGCGACAATCTCCTGCAGAATATGCCGGTCCAGGCTCAGGTCCGCCACCAGACGCTTCAGCTTGGCGTTCTCCTCGCGCAACTGGCGAAGCTCCCGAAGCTCGTTCAGCCCCAGCCCGGCATACTTCTTCTTCCAAAGGTAAAACGTCTGCTGGCTGATCCCATGCTTGCGGCAGATCTCCACCACCGTGTCCCCAGACTCCGCCTCCCGCAACACCCGCAGAATCTCCTCTTCGCTATGACCCTTCTTGCCCATACCAGTCTCCTCGTACTTCCAGAGAACCATCGCCAGCGAAAATCCTCAACTTCCATTTGGCTTAGTTTTTGGGTTTTGGGTCACTGCGAGGTTCGGTTTGAGCCGTATTTACCGGCGGATTTGTAGTGAGTTTAGCTCAAGTGAGTGCCTCAAGCAATGCGGTTGGTGGGTTATGGTTTTTCCCGAGGATCGCCGTCGTCGTGCGGTGGGAATTGTATGGTCCGCCGTCAGATTGCAAGCTAAATCTCTGTGGTGAGTGTTTTGGGTCTGCGCAAATGTATCCGGCCTGTTTGTGGAGCTTCCGCTCCTGGCCATAATGGAGTCCGCGCGTCGCTGGTCTACAAAGTGGGTCGAACTCCGAAAGGGTTCTCATTCCCACACAGGCTTAAGCAACGCCGGTTGAGACCGTACACTCACACATCGATTTGTCTCGCAAACTTGAGGGGGAAACTCGGTCGTCGGAGGGGTGGAAAAGTGTGGAATCGCGAAGCGATTTCCAAGCCCGTACTGTGGGCGTCTTTTCCACGTCTCGGAATCAGGCTGCCAGGAGAGCAGGTGCGTTGTAGCGCGTGCCCTTACTCAGGATCGCCGATGCAACGCGTGCTATCTTGTTGGCCAGAGCGACAACGGCGACATTTCGATGGCTTCGAGCGGAGAGACTCGTCAACCACTCGCCAAGAGCGGAGGGTTTTCGTTCCATCTGCATCACTACGGATCGGGCGCCGTGAAGCATCATGCGTCTGAGGTACTCGTTACCCAGCTTGCTGATACCGAGCAGCCTGGTCTTACCTCCGGTCGAGTGTTGCCGTGGAACCAGCCCTAGCCAAGCTGCCAGGTCTCGTCCCTTCCTGAAGCTGATCCCGTTGCCGATCGCCGCCACCAGTGCTGTCGAGACGATCGGCCCGAAGCCAGGCACTTCCATCAGTCGATGGCAACCGTCGTCCTCCTTGGCAACGTGTGCGAGCTCAGCGCTGGCCTCTTCGATCTTCCGTTCGAGCTCGTCCCATTCATGCTTCAACTCATGAATCAGGTGCAGCAGCCGTCCGGAAAAAAAACTGCCATCCGTGAAAATGATCTGCAGCTGCGCGTCTAGATAAGACGGTCCCTTGCGAATCGCTATCCCACGATCCAGCAGAATCCACGGATCTGGTTCATTACGGCCGTTATTCTCGCCACCCACCGGTCGCGCACGCGGTGTAAGGCCTGCAAGTCGAGTTCCGCATCGTTCTTGACTGGCACGAACCGCATCGTTGGCCGTTGAACGGCTTCCGCAATCGCTTCTGCGTCCAGATAGTCGTTCTTGTTCGTCTTTACGTACGGCTTCACATACTGCGCAGGCATGAGCCTGGCATCGTGTCCCTGCTCCCGCAAAGCACGGGCAAGGTAATGGGCTCCCGCGCATGCTTCCATCCCAATCAGTAACGGGGTACGGGTCGCGGTGAAAATCAGCAACTGCTTGCGTGAGAGCTTCTTCCGCAGCACAATCTCGCCGCGTGCGCTCAGGCCAATCAGGTGAAAGGTGGTCTTGCTCAGGTCGATGCCGATCGTCTAAATTTCCATGTGAAGCCTCCTGCCAGCTAAGATAATCCGTTCCGGGTAGATACAACGGCGGACCATTCCAATAGTGGGAACGCTACGCTACCACAAACCTTCGTTTGTGATGGGCATGACAAAGCATTCTGAACCTTTTGGGGATGAGTCAGCCTGAACCGGTTTAGCGCGAGAGACGAAGGATACCCGTCACGAAAACCAGAGCTGTCTCTTCCGTAATCTGGCCTTCGTTTGAAGCCCACGATCCCTCCCGACTGCAAAGATCGACATAGCACTGGGCTGGGGCGGTTCCACGCTCCTGTAAAGCACGAAGCGCTGGGTCCACCCCGTCAGGGTAGCCATTGGGGCCAAGGACAGCCCAGCCGGGCATCGCTACTCCATAATCCTCATACGCCCAGTGGTACGGATGGCGTACAGGATTAGTGCCGAAGCCTGTGATGAAAGAGTGGTTTGCTGCATTGTTCCCGAGCATCCAGGCGAGCTGGGACCTCGCCTCTTGGCGGAGCAGAGAGCTTGGCTGTAGCGCGTCTGCCATCAGAAAGAAAGCTGCCCACTGCAGCACGCGCTCCGCACTTCCCCAAGAATAGTCCCGTTCCCCGAGCGCAACATGAAACCTTCGGCCTTCAGCTAAGACGGCGACAGCATGAGCCCGTTGCAGGATTGAGGTCCGAGCGACTTTACGAAGACGAGAAGCACACTTCTGTGAAGACGCGAGCTGGTAGATCCCGAGCAGGGACGGATCATCTGAACTCACCTCCGGCTGCGTTCGCGATTCGATCTCTTTCGCTAGTTCAGATGAGTCAAGATCATATGTGAGGGCATGTTCGCTCTTCGCCCAAAGCCAGTCGCCGCCAAGATCGTGATCGGCATAGAACGGGTCGTGAGCAGGAACCTTTGGATGTTTTCCGATCCATAGCCATGCTCTATCTGCTGCCCTACGAAACCGAAGCGCTTCGGCGGAATTGCTGGAAGCGAAGAACTGAGCGGCTTGATACATGACAGCTGCGAAGTCGGCGGTGCTACCTGTAGCGGCAGGTGCGGCAATGCGCACATTAGGATCGTCCTGTGGTGGTTTGCCCCACGCAGCTGCAAGCGAGGCTTGTGTCGCACCGTCCACCTTGTGTCGGACACCCCCGTCAGGGTCTTGCATCTTCAACATCCAGGCGAGACCCCAACGGGCGTCGTCCAGAAGCTTGGGGTCTGCAGGCTGATCTTTCCGACTTCCTGTTCCTGAAGCCCTCTCCTGGCTGTCATACAGATCCAGCATGTAGCTTACCGTGATGGCCGTCATCATGGTCCACTTGCCGTAGTCGGCAGCGTTGTACCAGCCGCCAGTGAGGTCGCGATGTTGGTCCGTCCCGGCTAGCAGGGCATCGTTCATGTGGGAAGCCGGATGATGTAATCCGGTCGCCATATCATCAACGGCAGTACCGCTGCGGATGAGGTCAAAGGTGTGCACGGCTGCCGTATAGAGGCCCTGCGGCGGCGAGAAGCCCTGTCCATCCGGCTCCGCTTTGGGCACAAAGACGAGAACGATAAGCGCGACTTGGCCGAGGAATCTCACCAGCGCTATTGTAGGTGCACGCTGCAACAGCAGCGCATGAAAGAAGCTGCCCGACCGGTGCGCGAGCAGAAACCTTGGTTTCGGAGCACATGGGTTTCGTTCGTCGTATGCTTAGCTTGCAGCCTGCTTCGTTAGAAGCAAGCGCTGCCATCTGCTATTAAGGCAGTCTTCTGTTAGCTTCTTTCAAAAGCAGGGCGTCTGGTTCCAATGATCTTGTCCTGTTGTGCGTAGCAGGCCCTGCCGGCCCAAGGCTGCTAGAAGCGCCACTTATAAACCTCTCGTTCAAACATTGCGAGTTCTTTTTCATAAAGCCATTGCAGCTTTGCCTTCTCATTTAATGAGAGAAACGCTCTGCATGCGAGGGAGGGTTTGTCCTCTCCGAGGATGTCATGCTCACAGGCCGGGACGGGAACGCCGACCTGCAAACGATTCCAAAGGCTCTGCCCGGGCAGAAAGGTAACCTGCATGCCGGTGCGCGCAACATACTTCAGGTCTTTGTAATCGAGCTTGTGCTCATAGGCGGCGCGCACATATTCATTGGACAGATCGACGCGCGCCATACCCGTGTTGTCGGTGCTGAGCGTGACCGGCACGCCGGCAGCGCGATATAGATTGAGCGGATGGTACGAGCCGAAGACGCCGAAGCGGTCGTTGCTCGTCAGGTTGATTTCGACAGCGATGTGTTCGCGCGCCATCAGGGCGAGCGTGCTCACGGCGTCGTGTTCAAAGGCGATGGACGTGCCGTGGCCGATGCGCTCCGCGCCGGCGATCTCAATGGCCTTCTTTTCATGATCGAGCAGGGCATCCGGCGCTTGCTTGCCCATCGTCTGCTCACCGGCGTGCAGGCTGCGATGAACGCGCGGGAAGTGGGCTCCGATGATATGGATCATCCGCATGTTCAGATCGTAGTCGGCGACCGCACTCTCCTTGCTTTCCGGCCCGACGATGTTGAAGCCAACGTAGTTGGGGTCCGCATCGGCGAGCATAAAGGCCATCAAGATGGCCTGGAAAACCTGGTCCTGGCGGTCGCCGCGGCGCGCGTAGGATAGGAAGCGGACCCCCAGGGTACAGACCGGTGCCGGGTTGGGCCCGACGCAGCCGAGCGCCTGGTCGGCCGAGATCTTATAGTGCTCAAAGTCTGCGGCGGCCTGCTGCACTACGGGCTTAAGCCGGGGAAGCGCGCGGTTGTAGGCGCCTTCGAGATCGTTCGGGTTCCAGAGCGGATCGTTGACGGCTGCGGCCGTCTGGTCAAGGATGTCGGGCTGGTAGATAAACTCGGTATATGTCTCGTGATCGTTCACCGCGAGCGTTCTTGCCAGCGCCATGCTTTCCGCCGGCACAACCACGGAGATGGAGTAGATGGCGGGGAAGCCGCCCCCGCCGATACTACCGCCGGGAACGTCATAACCGAGCCCCTTGCGGAAGGTGCGCCGCGAGATCAGATTCATGAAGGATTCGTAACGGCCGGGGTCGCGCATGCCCATGCCCTTTAGTTCGTCGGCGGGCGCGTGACAGGGGGGCGGGGTAATCTTCTGGGCGGCAAAGTCGGCGCAGAAGCCGTGCTCGGCAGCCAGGCGGACGTAGGTTTCGGTGTAGACGCTGCCGTCGAGATGGTTGTGGAGGTTGGCCCCCTTGGGCATTGCCTGCAGGAAGATGCGCAAACGGGACTGGTCGTCCTTGACGCGGTTGAAAACGGCGGCGGCGCGGTCTTCATCTGCTCCGGTGCTGAGGGTCTGTGCATGGGCAGCGGCTGCCAGGAAAAGCGCGGTGATGCCGGCCGACAGGAGCTTGCGGGATAGGGGCATGGATAGCTTTCTTCCTAAAAGAGATACTTGAGGGCAAACTGGATCTGGCGGTTTTCATGCACGGTGGTCGAGATGGCGCCGAAAGCGGCGTCGCCAAGACCCTGGTCGGGCAGGCCGAATTGAGAGTGGTTCAGGATGTTGAAGAACTCGGCGCGAAACTCCAGGTTCTCGCTCTCAAAGGTGGCAAACTTCTTGTAAAGGGAGAAGTCGACGTTGGTGCGTTGGGGTCCGTACCCGACGGTGCGGGGGGCGTTGCCGAGCTGGGTCGCGGTCGGTGTCGCGAAGCAGCTCTTGTTAAACCATGCGGAGACCATGTGGGCGCCGGCGTAGAGATCGCAGCCGGCGAGGAGGTCGGGACGGTTAGTGACGCCGGAGCCGGAGGTGTTGGTGGCCTGCGAAAAGGCGAGCGGGAAACCGGAGTGGGTCGTCACGATGGAGTTGACCTGCCAGCCGCCAGCCGCTTCTTCCGTGACGCGGTTGGCATGGGCGAGCAGGAGCTTGCCGCGGCCGACGGGAAGCGCGTAGATCGCGCTGAGGGTGAAATTGTTGCGCAGCTGCAGCGACGAGAGCCCGCGGTCAGCATAGGGCGAGATCGGAGTCCCGGCGGCGTTGCCCGGCGTCGAGATCAGGACCGGGCTGCCGTGATAGAACGTGGAGCCGAGCGTCAGGGGAAAGTAAGTGGAGCCGGGCAGGGTCGTGACGGCTTCAGAGTAGCCGTTCGTGAGAGCCTGCGAGTAGGTGTAAGAACCGAGCAGGTAGAGGTCGCGGAGGCGTTGCTCGACCTTGGCCTGCAGCGAGTTGTAGACGAGCCAGCCGTTCGAAGTGATGTCCGCGATGCTGTTGAGCGTGGTGAACGGGCGGCGGGTGGCGGTGTTGTTGCCGGCGCCCGGGGCTGCGCCGTTGAAAGAGCCCACATTGTTGAACAGGCGTGTGGCGTGGGTGCCGGCGTAGGCAACGGTAAGCACCATACCCTGGGGACCGCCCTGCTGCACGTTCAGGTTGTACTGCTGAACGATGCCCTGCTTGAAGGACCGGTCCTGCGCGACGAGCGAGCCGTTGTAGGTCGTGGGATTGCGGGGCGCGGAATTGTCCGGAAAGCCGTTGGTGGGGCTGCCGGGAATGAGCACGCGGGCGGGGGTGATGTCGTTGGTGGAGAAGGTATAGGTGTTGGTGTAGGGCGGATTCTGGTGAATGCCGGCGGACTGTCCGAGGTGCGACGTGTCATGGAAGATGGCATAACCGCCGCGGATGAGAGAGTTGCGGGCAAGGCCAAACGGCGAGGCGGAGAAGCCGAAACGTGGCTCGATATTGGTGTAGTCCGTGGCGACGCCGGCATACTTATTGCTGGCGATGGTGCCGGCGTAGGTGCTCGCCTGGCCACCGGCGACGTAGAAAAGGCCGCTGGTGACGTCGAAGTCGGCGAGGCGGGAGAGCGCTTCCGATAGCGGCGTGGTGACGCCGTAGGCAAGGCCGAGATTGAGCGTAAACGCGGGAGAGACGGCCCAGTTGTCCTGCGCGTAGCCGCGGAACTCCTTCCAGCGGCGACCGATGATGCCGGAATTTACCTGGTTCTGGCGATTGCCGGCGTCGGCATAGCCGAGCAGCAGGCTGGCAATGGGCGAGCCGTTGGCCCCGGTGATGCCGCTGGCCGGGTCGGCAATGGTGGCGGCAAAGGTGGTGGTGGGGGAGTACGCGGTGAAGTTCTTGGTGAAAGCCATTTGGCCGTGCAGGTAGGTCTCGCCCAGGCCGTTGTTTTGCATGGCGCGGAAGTCGAAGCCGTAGACCATGGTGTGATTGCCGTGGAGGACGGAGAGGGAATCGAAGTAGTGGAAGACGTTGGTGCCGCCCTGGTAGGGGGAGTAGTTGCGATCGCCGACGGGATTGAAGCCGGTGATGTTGATCAGCGTCATGCCGGAGGTGGCGAGGTCGCCGAGGTTGGCGCCCGTAATGCCGAGCGACGCGGCCTCCGACGTGCCGTAGCCAAAGCCGCGGATGACGTTGAAGTCGCGATTATAGCCGGCGGCAACCTGGTTGACGATGCGCGAGGAGAAGATGTGCGTCTCCGAAAGGGCAAAGTTGCGGGCGCGGGTCCGGAAGTTGGTGGTGGAGGTGAAGGAGCTCTTGGCGCCAAAGCCGGGCAGGCCGGAGGGATTGAACTGGCCGGCGTTGTCCCAGGAAAAGCGGGCGAAGACGCGATCTTTCGGAGCGATCTGGTGGTCGAGTCGGACGTCGAACTCGTCATCGTTGAGCGAACGCGTGGGGCTGGAGGTGTAGTTGAAGCCGGTGACAAGACCGGGGGAGCCTGCGGGGAGTGCGCTGGGGTACAGGTTCAGGATGGCCTGCCCGATGGGGCTGATCTGCGCTGCGGGGATTAAGTAGGCACCCATGGCGGCGTTGTAATAGCTAGTGCGAGTGGAGGCGTTGGCAGCCGCAAGCGAGGGAACGGGATTGAAGATGGGATTGGTGAAAACGTGCGAGATGCGCTGCGCGTCGGTGGGCACGACAGAAAGAACAGGTGCGGCCTGGCGAACGCGATTGCCTTCATAATCGACGAAAAAGAAGGTTTTATCCCGGAGAATGGGCCCGCCGAGGGAACCGCCGAACTCGTTCTGGCGGTACTTTCCTTTCTTGATGGGGTCGAAGTAGTTGCGGGCGTCCAGATAGTCGTTCCGGAGGAACTCAAACACGGAGCCGTGGAAGGCGTTGGTGCCGGACTTGGTGGAGACCAGGATGGTGGAACCGCCGCGCGAGCCGTACTGGGCGGAATAGTTGAATGTGAGAACGTTGAATTCCTGGATGGCATCGACTTGCGGGAGGAAGGCTACGCCACCGCCGGTGAGCTCGTTGTCGTCCACTCCGTCCAGGCGCCAGTCGTTGGTGTTTTCCGCCATGCCCTGCACGGAAAGCGAGACGGAGCCGCGGAAAGAGACCTCGGACGAGGTTCCGGCGTTGAGGAAGTCGGTGGTCTGCTCGCCGCGGGCGGTGCCGGGCGTAAGCAGGGCGAGCTGGGCGAAGTCGCGGCCATTCAAGGGCAGGTCGGCAACCTGTTCGGCATGAATGGTCTGGCCCAGGGTTCCATCGCCGCGTTGCAGGGTGATGGAGGAGCTGTCGGCACTGACGTCCACGGTGGTTTGGGCATTGGCGATGGCAAGCTTGACCTCAAACTGAACGTTCTGTTGACCTTCCAGCGAGATGTCGCGAAGGTCCTTGGTCTGAAAGCCGCCGCCGGCCACATGCAGGCTATAGGTGCCTATGGGCAGCAGCGGAAAGGCAAAAAAGCCGGATCCATCCGCCACCACGGAGCGGGTCGCGTTGGTACCCTGATTGGTCACGGTGACGTTGGAGCCGGGCACGGCGGCGGCGGAAGAGTCCAGCACATGGCCACCGATGGATCCGACAGCCTGACCGTGAGCAGCCAGCGGCAGTAATCCCAAACAGGAAAGCAAGAGCCGAAATTTCATGGATCTCTCCTAACGTGCAGTCATGTCGGCGGATCGGACGATCCGTGAGGGTCACACTTCAGTGTGGGTGCGCGAATGCGACGGCAGCAAAAGGTACGTCCAAATAGCAGGGTTCTACAAGAGGTTTGGTTGAGCTTACTGGCATTTAGCCGTCAGGTCAAGAAACGTGAGCTGTCTTGAAGTATCTCCGACCGGCCCTGACCTATTGAGTAGTGCAGGGGCACTCAGTCCGGCTCTGTTGCAAACAATACCGCTGGCCGAAGCTCTCCGAGCCACTGTATTTACCCAAGCATCAAGCAGGCTGGAGTTCGAGTTGTTCACCGATGGCTGCGACGGTCTCGGCGAGCACACTGGCGCCTAGACCGAATGCGCGTTCTACGATGCGCGCCTCGCCGCGCGTGTCCTGCGTGAGTATGAAGATCGCTGCTTGGCCTTTGCGGAGCGCCCGCATTGCCCCAAAGCCCATGATGGTCGCGTAGGCGGTCTTCAGCGTCTTAAAGACTTTCACTCGACGGATCAGTTGCTTTAGCTTGCCATGGTCAGATTCGACGACACTATTCAGATACTTTACCTGTCGATGGACCGTGTCCTCCGGACACTTGCCTTCGGCCTTCAGCCCTTAGATCGCGATGACATAGGTCAGGGCCCTGTCTGTGTTGATGACTGTCGGCTTCTCCCAATCCTTCAGACCTTGCAACACCTTGCCGAGGAAGCGCTTCGCCACCTTAAAATTCCGTGTCGGCGAGGTTTGCAACAGAACCAGACAGAGGGTGATTATCAGCTTAGGGTCGCTGTTTCCCGGTTGGCGGTGCTGGACTGCAATCGACGCTTCTCTCTCTTCGACGTGGTGCAGCCTGGAACTGGACACCGATTCCCGTCGCGGGTCAGCAACGCTTCCCTGTGCCCACCAAGGTATTCCTCGTCCTGCCGTTTCAGCGTGTAGCAAGTCGCACAAAGGCCCAAGGCGAGAGCTTTATCGTTCCCGCAGGAGTAGCAGATCGACCGCTGTACGAGGCGTGGCATAGGCTACATCATCCATTCCGCAGGTTCATTCAGAATCTCAACATCGACCAGCCAGCCGTGAACGGTGAAGCATGCGCCATCGTCGCACCGCACCGTGAACTCGGATTCAAGGTCGAATCGTTCGCTCTGGCCATCCAGCAACTCGCCGCCGATCACTTCACCTTCGATCACTGTCTTCAGACCATCGACCAAAACGCGCATCACTTCCCTCCCCGGCTCACATACATATAGATAGTGTTCCTGGACACACCTAGCTCGTTTGCCAGCTTCTTTTTCGACTCGCCGGCTCCAATGCGCTCCAGGAGGACTGCAGTCTGCGCCGCTGTCAGGGTTCGCTTTCGCCCAGCGTAGGCACCGCGTTTCTTTGCGGTAGCACTTCCCTCTCGTTGGCGCTCCTTAATCAGCTCCCGTTCAAACTCTGCAATCGCACCCATCACGCTCAGGAGCAGGTTCGCCATCGGCGAGTCCTCTCCGGTAAACGTCAGGCTCTCCTTCGCAAAGCAGACCTTGACGCCTTTCCCGGTCAGCTTTGTTACGAGAAGCCGAAGATCATCAAGGTTGCGCGCAAGACGGTCCATCGAGTGACAGAACACGGTATCGCCCTCGCGAACGAACTCGATCATCTGTTCGAGGCGCGGCCGGTTGCGATCCTTGCCCGAAACCTTATCGATAAACCGCTTGTCCAGCTCCAGACCGTCGAGCTGGCGGACTTCCTTCTGGTCGAGCGCACTCACGCGCAGGTATCCGACCTGAAGACCCTTCCGTTCAGCCGGAGCCTTCGCTTTTGTCCTGACAGGTGTGATCTCAGCGATTACTGGCGGTTGTTGTTCAGCGCTATCTGGCGGTCTACAGGTGTCTTGTTAGTTCACTGAGTTGCTGCACGAGTCGGAGCTTCTGGAGTTCGTCTCAACGATCGACTCGGCCTGTTCTCAATAGGTGGCCGTGAGCATCGATGTGTTCGGCATGCCCACTACCGGTCTAAGCGACTTTATGCTGTGCTCTCTGACTTCTTCGGAGCTGATGCAAGCTGGTGTACCCAATCATCTATGGTACCGGAGCTTCGCTTTCAGGCAGGTGCGTTGACGCGCAGGCAGACTTCAAGGGTTCGGGCGGGATGGGCAGTGCGGGATCACAGAGCTGCTTCCACCCCATCCCCAGCAGCGTAGCCTGCATGCCGGAACTCAGCCCAGCGAACTCCTGCGCTATCTCTGCGCGAAGGATCGATGCGTCCGCCGGGTTGAGTCCATGGGCACTCGTTGCAAGGTAGTACGCCGTCTGCTCGCGATTCGAGCCGGTTCGCAGCGGAAGCGTAGCGACGATCTCGCTGAGTTCGCGGTTGTACTCCTTGACCACTTGCGTATGGGGCAGCGTTCTCACAGGTACACCGTGACTGTAATAGAGATCGAAGGTCTCGTTTTGGAGAAACGCCTTTGTCTGTTGCAGCGCAGACTGGAGCACGCCAGTTGGAACCCGTCGCGTGTCGATCCATGCGTCGTGAAGCAGCTGCATTTGCAACTGGAGGTTGCGTGAGTGTGCAAGACCATCAAGCATCACGAGGCCAGTATCGTCAGTGCCATCTTCCTTATCCGCGAGGAGCCGGCGGACCTTCTGGCGCACTGCATCGTCTCCCTGGAGATAAGAGAGCTGGACCGCCGTTTGTCGGCGCGACTCCGTCTGCTTGGCGATGAGCGCTTCGTCCTCCGCCTCTGCAGCGTGGAACTCGCGCATCACCTTCTCCACCTTTTGCCGGTCGAGAGCGAGTGGGCTTTTCTTCATGTCCTTTTCTAAATCGTCCATCTCGCGCATCAGAGGCGCATGCTGCTTCTTCCACTCGTCGGAGAGGAAAGTATCTGGTTTTCCCAAATCCATCAGACTCGAAAGTCGGGCGACTAACACACTCTCCTCCTGATCGCCGCGAGGTAGGATGTCGACTGCAACGGCATTTGTAGTCTCGCTCCAACGTGGGGCGCAGCATTGTGTTCCGGGTGGAACGCCTGTCCTTGAGGGAGCCACGCGACTTGTCGTGATCGACATCTCGTAGTGCCCGGCCTTCTGGAAGACAATACTCCGGTTCAACATGACCGGAATGCGAACCGGGCTTTGACCAAGGTCTTCTGGTGATCCACCGTATTGAGGCCCCTGAGAGCGAAACCAACCGTCAGCCGGAGTGACATTCACGAGTTCTTGGGGAGCGTTAAATCTGTTGCTATCCATGGACACTGCGTATCCGGGGAACTTGGCGGTTAAGACCAGGTCAAGTTGGATTGGATCGCCGAGTTGGAAGTCGATTTGCTTCTCGTGTGGCTCCAGGCGCACCTCAACACCGGAGCTATCCGCTGGAGAGATGCGCACCGACTGTAGCGCCTGCCCCGGACAGTATGGAAGACCCATCGCAAAAATCGCAATTAACGAAATGTAAGAGCGTATGAATGTCATAGGCCAGACCCGAATGTAACTATTTATTGAATAGTAGACCCAGCCATGAATCGCTCTTAATCTTGCAGAACACACAAGCCCTGTTCACGGCGACTCGTCAGCAATATGGGCACGTCGGACACTCGGCGCCCTCAAGTTAGTTCCTCGACCGGAACACCAATCTCAGATGGTGGCACATCGCCAAAGCTCTCACCGAGCACCTAAGCGAACGCGGCTAATGTGCTTCCAACCTAATAAAGACATTACGGTCGGGCAGAACGCAGGAGCGTCCTGTAGACCGTCGGCCTTGAGATAGAAAACAGCTCCGCCAAGTCGCTGATCGTGTACTGACCAGTTCCTCGCATGCGGCTCAGTTCTTTTTGCTGTTTCTCTGACAGCTTGGGTTGTTTTCCTCGGAGCTTGCCTTTCGCTCGGGCGATCTTCATGCCTCCCGCGTGCGCAGACGAATCAGGTCTGCTTCGAATTCCGCGAATGTGGCCAGGATGTTGAAGAACATCTTGCCCATGGGGTCGGCGGGGTCGTAGCAGCTTTGGCCGAGAGCCAGAGTTACGCCCCGAGTTGCCAGCTCATCTGCAATCGAGCGCGCATCGGGGACCGAGCGGGCGAGACGGTCGAGCTTCGGCACGACCGGCGTATCTCACTTGCGAACGGCGGCGAGCGCCTGATTCAGTCCTGGCCTGGCCCGGTTCGTTCCGGTCAACCCATGATCGACATAGATTCAATTCGCAGCTACACCTAAATCGGTGAGCGCTTCCCGCTGGGCAGAGAGGTCCTGTTTGTCGACGGAGCATCGTGTGTAGCCGATGAGAGTTTTTGGCATGATGTGTAACGTTTGTCAGGCTTGGTGTAAGAATATCACCGTACCAGGTATATGAGACACGGATTCCCGGCTTTCTGGCTTTTTTGTTCGTCATCCAAAGCTGTCCGCTGAGAAATCTGCTTACGGACACATGAATAGAGTCGCGAAGCCAAGGCAGGTTTGACGGGTAGCCCTTGTTCATTGGCGATGCCGGCTAACATCTAACAATCAGGCGGTTGAGGCAGTTCATACCATTCCAGGAGCGAAATACAAAGGCTTTCTTATACGTTGCTGGGAATACAGCAAGTCGTCTCTATCCCTACCTGTGTACCCGAGGCGTCCGATGTGGACCAAACCGCGTTTCAAAGCTGTCCGTCGAACCACAGGCTCGACTTCCAAACGTAAAACTCTGCCAGAACTTGCTTGATTTTGGATGGTGTTGAACAAGATGGCGGTTGACAGTCTTCAATGCTGCACGCAAAGTGTCAGGTGCATCAGAACGGCCATCTCGAAACTCGGCCAGTCCATACTTTCCCTTTGTTGCTCGTCCTACAAGCATGAAGCGTCTCGGGTGCCTCAGATAGCTCTCGTGCGCCGCAGAACGAAAAGGGGTCGCCAAGGAGAGACCCTCTCCTTCTAAAGGAATCCAGTGGTTGAGCAAGTCCGGCCAGAGAGCTCGAGTTCTGGAGTTGAAAGCAGAGGATTCACATCGTTCATTCGGTCAACTACAGCCTCGGTCAGCTTAGGATTCCCATCCATCGATTCGGCTTGACTCCCCTTTCTGAAGAGACCGCCCTTGGCCGCTGCTCCCTACCCTGCTGTTTGCAGAGAACAGGAGTATCTAGCTGAAGAGTTCGCCGCCATAAAGGGCGGATACTGGTAGTTGTTTGAGACAAGCGTTTCGCTATGGAAGGCAGAGCAGATTCCTACACGTTCTTCGGAACTGCAGCAGCACTCACAAACGAGGTCAAGGCTGCGACTGCATTAGCGCGAAGCGGTTCCGAAGCGGAACGGGGGCGGTTCCACCATGACGAGGTCCGGGATTGTGCCCGCAGATGTGGCTGGAATATCCTCAAGAGGCAGCCCGGCAAGTTGATCCAGCACTGAGATGGTAGCGTCAACGATTTCGCGGTCCAGCCGATGCGGAACGTCCAGCCCGAGCTGTCGCTGGATCTCAACCGGGGTGAGGTCCTGTCGGTAGGACCGGCTTTCCATGAGAGCGCTAAAGGTATCGGCAACGGTCAGGATGCGCGACTCAATTGAGAGTTGCTCGCCCACCAGGCGAAAAGGATAACCGGTGCCGTCGAGCTTTTCGTGATGCTGACCGGCCAGGACGGCGATCTCGCCGAAGGCGCGAACACGGGAGAGGATCTCCTGGCTGAGAACTGGGTGGCGGTGAATCGCTGTCCATTCCTTGCTGGTGAGCGGCCCCGGCTTATCGAGGATAGTGTTGGAAACGCCCAGCATCCCGATGTCGTGGAGCAGGGCGGCACGGCGAACGACGTCGATGCGATTCGGCGAAAGTCCCATAGCGTTGCTGATGAGAATTGCCGCCTCGGTTGTGCCGACCGCATGGCGATACATGTACTGGCTCTTGGCATCGACCACGTCGGCGAAGCCGCTGCAGAACAGGTCGATGTCGCGCCCGGCAAGTGCGGCCGAACTACCCGGGTCGAGCGCAAGCACGGCCGGCTGCAGCGCCTCGGGATCGCTGTCTGGCAAGCACTGCTCCCATAAAACTCCCTGCTGCTGCAGACTCTCTGCCGCGCGGACCAAATCCGGATCATACCAGCTACCGGAACGCTCGGCGAGGGCTTGCATCGCTCTGGCCGGACCGAACTCGCTGCAAATAAGATCAAGGTGCTGAGCGACCGCGCAAATGCGACCTAGCAGAGGAATGTCACGGGCGACCAGATGATCAGGCAGACCGTGGCCGTTCCATTGTTCGTCGAGCGAGTAAACCGCAGCGCAGGTTTCAATTCCCATCCCGAGTTTATGCAGGATGGCGGCACCACGTTCGCAACGCGCCTCGATCATATCAGCGGTAAGATCACCAGGGCTGCGGACCATGCGATAGATCTGGCGGATGCGGTTCCATACGTTCGCCGAGGGGGCAACGTTGTCCCAGACAAAGCTGAGCGCCTCGCGGGTGGGTTTGCCGAGCTTCTCCCGGTCGATGAACTTGAAATGCTGCTTGACCACCTGATCGTCTGCGGCGAATGCGTTGGCCATACGAGCGGAGTTGCTGCTGCACCCGATGTCTTTGAGGAGAAGCGCATAGTACAGGTCAGCGAGCGCCTGATCGGGTAACCCAATCTGCCTGCCCAGGCGCATCCCCATGAGGCAGGCGCGGAGCGAATGACCAGGACGTGCACCCTCCGTGATATCCAGGGCAAATGACAACGCAGACAGGATTTCACCCAAGGTTACGGGCTGGTCGGCGGAAGAGGTAATCGTAGCGCTATAGGAAGACTTGGACATGATACGACGGCACCCCTGCTGACCGAGACGGACTCGGTATCTCTGGCCTCGACGGACTTCTGTGGGGCCGCAAATCTCACTATCTCCCTTTCGAAGGGGAAGTGCAACCCATCTAGCGGTGCGCAGGCTCTAGGTGCCCTCGGAAGGTTCGACAGCTGACCAGCCGTTTATCCTTGCCACGTATTCCCGATAGATTGGTCCTTAGTTGAAAAGACCGATATGGCTTTCGCAGACGTCTCGCAAACGATGGTCACAACGAGAACGCCGACCATGAAGACCGCAATCATGAAATTTTGAGCATATTGCGTTCTCAAAAATACTCGCTTGCTCTCCTCCTCTTATTCTGAGTTCAGTTGTTTGAGAATGCTTGTGAATGCCAAGTGGCAAAGCAAATCGTTAGAAGCTGGCTGGAGCATTCTTCGTAGATCAATGAGCGGATCCGGGCAGAGCGGCTGACCTCGTGAGCGTCATAGCTTGATCTCGGCAGAAAGCCGGCCCCGCTAAGGGCCGGCCTGGGATTGAGTTTCGCTTTGTTAGAACTCAAATCGTATAGCGAGTTGAACGTTGCGGCGCTCGTCCGCAGAGGAGGAGGCGCCGAGTGAGCCGACTCCGCCGGTACCCTTGGCTGTCTGGACGAATCCGGCGGAGGTCGCTCCGGCAGGGTTGATGAGGGAGTAGTCGGCCTGGGAGCCCGATAGGACATAATTGTTGTCGTGGTTGAAGACGTTGTAAAACTCTCCTCGGAACTCGATGCGGTAGCGCTCCAGGATGGGGAAGGTCTTGAAGGCTGCCAAATTGAAAGTGTAGTTGTGCGGCCCGTAGAATTGGTCGCGATCCATTCCCTTGGTAAATGTGCATCCATTTAATCCGGGAGTGCATGGCAGATCGGATCTGCCGTTGATGGGATTGACGCCAAGGTTCTTTGCCGCGAGCGGGATCTGGATGTAGTTTGAGGTATTGATCCCGCCGTTCAGGGTTGGGGTGCCGTGGTACTGCAGGCCGACGGCGGGAACAATGTTTGGCGTAGCCTGCCCGTCGGTGTTGCTGTTGTCGAAGACGGAGAAGGGCGTTCCGCTGCGGGCAATGATGATTGGCGAGAAGTTGAAGCCGCCAATCGTCTCTTTCAGCAGCGTTCCGTGGTGCTCCAGAAAGACGGGTGTATAGATGGCCGAGACCGCGAGGCGGTGCCGGATGTCGTAGTCTGAGTTGCCATAGGATGAGCGGGGATTGAACGGATCCAGGTAACCGAGGAAGCCGGTGGCGCTGGCGCTCCCATTGCCGGAGTCGAACGTAGAGCTATTGTCATCGAGCGAATGCGCAAAAGTGTAGTTGGCCGTGAAGTGAAGGCCGGCTGACTTCAACTGGTCGAACTCGGTGCGCACATTGAGCGAATTGTAGTAGCTGTCTCCGTTTGCCTGGCGAAGGTTGGCTGCGGTGAACTGGGGCTGCAGCCGGTTGGCAACGCGCGCGTCGCCAAGGTAGTTGCCGCCGAAGTAGGAGCGATTCACATTGGACAGGGAGTAGAGGTGAACGCCGCGTGCGCCCGCATAGGTGAGCTCAACTAGCGCTCCGCGGCTGACAGCGTGGGCAACGGAAAGATTGTAATTCTGCTGGTAGGCGGTGGGGATGTTCTGCGCAACCGGACGGAGGCTGGTGGCGGGGAAGGCCTTGGTGCCGGAGGTTCCGGCGAGCGGGCCGAAGTTGGCGTTGGTAATGGGTAGTGTAGCGACGTCCGTTCCGCCCGCGTCCTGCGCCGTCAGAGCGACGACGGCGTAGTTGGGCGGGTTCTGTATGACGTTATAGGTCACGTTGCCGTAGTTGCGCTCATAGGAGATGCCATAGCCGCCGCGCAGCGTGTCCTTGCCGTTGCCGAACACGTCGTAGGCAAAGCCGAAGCGGGGAGCAAAGTTGTGGAACTGCTGGGCATACAGTCCGCCGACCGGGCTGTTGGGCGTAGTGAGCAGGGTGCCTGCGCGGAACTGCGCCTGGTAGGAGGAGCCGCCGCCGAGGAAAAAGTTCGATTCGAGGTTAGGATTGTGGTTGTGCTGGACGCCGAAGTACTCCCATCGCAGGCCGAAGGTAGCGGTGAGCTTATTGGTCAGCTTGATGGAGTCCTGGCCGTACACGTCGCCGTCATTGAAGGTGTTCTCCCGCTCGAAGTTGGGTAGCGTGAGCGGAAGGGTCAGGGTGCAGGACGGGGTAACGATCGCCGCGCCGGTGGTGAGCGAGGCAGCGCAGGGGAGCTCACCCTGCGGATAGATGGCTGCCGAAAAGCTGTACAGGTGGCCGATGACGAGATTATTGAAGGCGTCACCGGCGTTCTTGGAACTGAGCACGTTGACCGAGTTTTCGTACGCGCCAAAGGTCCGGTTATCGCGCAGCTGGTCAAAGTCTCCGCCGAAATTCATCGTATGACGTCCCTTGATGTATTGGATGTCATTGGTGAACTGGTAGAAGTTCTGTGGACCGCCGAAGGGGATAGCGTTGCCGGGTGAAAATGGCAGGTAGCCTGGAAGGGCAAGCTGATTGCCGTTGAAGATGGGCACGGAACCGGAGAGCGCGTAAAGCGTAGGGCCCGCAGGATTCGTGCCGAGCGGCTGCTGCTCGTTGTCGCGGTTGAACGAGAACTTGAAAGTGTCGATCAGGTTCGGGCTGAGGGTGTGGGTAATGGAAAAAAGGTAGGCCTGATCGTATGCAGTGGATCCGGTGTCATAGCCGGCATAGGGGCTGTAGGCGTTCGATCCGGCAAACGCATTCTGGCTGTAGATGACATAACGGAGAAGCATGTTCGTCTTGTCCGACAGGTTGTAGTCGACGCGGTCGAGGTTGTTATAGGTGTTTTGCGGGGTGCCGGCCGTGGTGGTGGCAGGCAGCACGTAGGTCACCTGCTGGACGGCGTTGGCGAAGGAGAAACCGCCGACCGTCACCGGGCTAGTCGCACCCAGGATCGCGCCCGGACGGAGCGTCCCGTACTGTTTGAAGTAGGCTTGGGTCTGTGCGGAGGTTGTGGCAAGAAAAGAGGCGGTGGGGACCTCGTTGCTCTGCGACGCAGAGGAGCGAATGCGAGTGAATTCAGTGGATGAGAAGAAGAACAGCTTGTCGCGCAGCACCGGGCCGCCGAGGGCGTAGCCGAACTGGTTACGAACAAAATGGTCAGCCGGATTATTCGGCAACCCCTGCTGGCGGAGGACGTAGTTCGCGGCATCTTCAGCGTGGGTATTGGAAGCCAGGGCGGAGATCCGGTTGAACTCGAACGCTGCGCCGTGGAAGGCATTGGATCCGGTGCGGGTGGTTAGATTGACGATCCCGCCGCTGGCGCGGCCGTAGCGGGCGTCAAAACCGGAGGTGATGATGCGATACTCCTGGACGGCATCGAGCGGAATCTGCTGGCCGATGGTCTGCGAGTAAAGGTTCAGGTTCTCGACGCCGTCGAGCAGGACCTCAGTGCCGGAAGAGCGTCCGCCGTTGAGCGCCGCGCCGACACCCTGCTGGGTGGACCCCCCCGGATCGGACGAGACATTGCCGGAAATGGCGACGAAGTCGTAAGGATTGCGGGTCAGCGAAGGCAAGTTGATGATCTGCTCAGGGGTGATAACCTGCGAAACCTCGTTAGTTGTGGTGTTGAGCGAGGCAACGTTGGAGTCGGCGCTGACTTCCACCGTCTCTGAGGCGTTAGCGCCGAGCTTTGCATCGACTGCGAGGTACTGCCCGACGGTAATGACGGCAGTTTCCTGAAACCTGCCGAACGAGGCAGCGGTCACCGTGATCACGTAGTTGCCGGCGGGCAACTCAGAAAGTGTAAAGATGCCGGCACCGTTTGAAGTCGCGGTACGGACGATACCTTTTTCCACGCTGCGCACCGAAACCGAGGCATTGGGAATGGCGGCACCGGTCTGGTCGGTGACGGTTCCATTGATCTGGCCGTTTTCGACCTGGGCAATACAGTAGGTGGAGCTCGCAAGAGCGAGAGCCAGGGCCGTGCTATGAGTCCGCTTCATCAGGTAGTAATCTCCGGGTGACAGTTTATCGATTCGCTCTTGAGCTAATCTAGTACTGTGCGAAGTTACTAAGCACGTTCTATGCCAAACCTCTCGAGTTGGTTCAATGCTCTAACACGGTCCTGAATGTCCCTATTTCATCCAAACAGTTCTATCAAACAGGTTGGTCCCGCTTCACTCTATGGTTTCTGGAAGGTTATTGTGGCATTTATAGAACCTGTTGCCCTACTAAGCGGCTCGTCCCGAGTAGGACAACGTAAAGCCGCACCAAGCGTTTGACCTGACATTGCGAAGACGGCATGGGTATAGGCGTGCTTCCCGGCGTTTGAAGCCTGCTACGTCTCGTTTGGGTATAGTCTAGCGCTACGTTGCATACCCTTTTACCTGACGAAAAGGGTTGTTCAGCCGGTCTATTTTAGGTTCTCACAAACCTTAGTTGGCGAGAATTCTATACAGGAGATTTAGGCTCCTGTCTTGGCTTCTTTTGTGCCCTGTTGACTTTCTTCTCCCCTTTTGGAGAGCTCTGGGCTGGGACGTCGAGAACGAGGATGCCTTTTGCAGCCTCTTCGCGAGGTTGAGGTAGAGAGCCGCGATTACATAGCTGGCAAAAGAAGCAAGCAGATTACCTGTTTAGGACCGACGGCATCGAGCCATTCGTCTGTGAGGCAAAAAAGCCCTCGGAAGATCTTTCTCCTAGGAGCTTGTTGGGATATGCGTCTGCTTTCGTCTGAACCGGGCTTTGGCTCGTCTCTGTTGTATGCGTGGTGATGAGCGGGTTCAGGATGAGAGGGTTCAGTTGTGTGACGTTGGAGCGGCGCATTACGGTCGGCGCGGACGGGGCCTACGACGCGAAGAACTTCATCGCCGGAGCCCGCGCTCTGAATGTCACCCCGCACGTGCGGAAGAACGACAAGGGCCGGCGCTCGAACATGGATGGGAGAACCACGCGGCAACCCGGTTATGCGGTAAGCCTGAGCCGCCGCTGGCTGGTCGGAAAGCCCTTTGGCTGGCTTAAGCAGACCGGCCAGCTCGCCCAGGTAAAGGTGCGCGGACTGCGCAAGGTCGACTGGGTCTTCGTCTTCCGCTGCGCCGCCCACAACCTGCTGCGCCTGCCAAGGCTTCTCGCAAGCCAGCCCCAGCGAAACCCCCAGCAGCAGTGCGCCTGAAAGCCGTTTAAGGTCTTCAACGCGGCAACCCTACAGAGCCGCCACTAACCAAAGCCGCAACGAACCCGCTGCGCTGCCAATTTCACCGTAAAACCCATCCACTTCAGTAATCCCCAGCTTCTTTCAACAAGCTCCTAGAACATTCCCCAAAGCAGCTGGTTGTACACGTCGTGATGGAACTGCACCTCCGGCGCCTTCACGATCGTTCCCAGCTTTTTCGCGCAGCGATCCGCGCTTGCCTCTTTCAGTTCCGCGTACCGCTCCTTGACATCGGCTCCCAGCAGTTCGGTCGTCCACGCCGACTCGCGAAAATCCTCAAGCGCCGTGTAAATATTGTCTGGCAGATACCGCTCCGCCTGCCGCAGGTTCTCGATCTCGGCGACCTTGCCCTCCAGCCCGGTCCGGAACAGTGAATACAGCACCAGGTAAGGATTCGCATCCGGTCCTACCGATCGCACCTCCACCCGCGCCGACTTCGCATTGCCGATCGGAATCCGCACCATCGACCCGCGGTCCGTCGCCGATGCCTTGATCTGGTTCGGCGCCTCAAAGTGCGGGTCCAGCCGGCGATACGCATTCACGCTCGCATTCAACAGCAGGCAAAGGTCCGACCCCACCGACAGTATCCGGTCCACAAACTCCCACCCAAACCTGGACGTCTTCTCCTCGCCCTCCGGATCCCACATCAGGTTCTTGCCATCCTTGGTGATCGAAATATTCGTATGCATTCCGGACCCGTTCACGCCCGTTACGGGCTTGGGCAGAAAGCTCGCCGTCATGCCCATCTGCGTCGCCACTTGCCGGCAGATCAGCTTGTACAACTGGATCTGGTCCGCCGCCGTCACCACGTCGCCGTAGCTGTAATTGATCTCGAACTGGCTCGGTGCAACCTCCGGATGGTCCTTCTCGTTCTCGAACCCCATCGCCCGCTGCACCTCGGCCGTAGTGTCGATAAACTCCCGCAGCGGATCGCCCGGCAGCGAATGGTAGTACCCTCCCTTGTTCACATACTCGAACACGCCCGTCTCGTGAAAGCTCCGCTCCGCATCGAGCCCATCGAACAGAAACCCTTCGATCTCGTTCGCCGCATTCAGCGTGTACCCATTTTTCTCGAACTGCTCGTTCGCAAAGTTCTTCAGCACCCCGCGGATGTCCCCGGCATAGTGCGTCCCGTTCTTGTCGATCACTTCGCCGAACACCAGCACCTTGCCCGCGCCGAACACATCCGCAGGCGTCCAGTAGAACGCGCTCCAGTCCAGCGCCAGCCGCAGGTCGCTCTCGCGCTGCGCCGTAAACCCGCGGATCGACGACCCGTCGAACGTCAGGTTGTCATAGCTCCCCACCAGGAACTTCTTGTCGTAGTCCAGCATATGCAGCCGGCCTTCCAGGTCCGAAAACACGACGATCACCGCCTTGATCCCCGGCTCGCCCTTCAGGTACTCCACCCGTTCCTTCTCCAGCTGATCCATCGGCACACGCTGCTTGCGCTGCTCCTTCGCCTGCAGGTTCATCTCTTCCAGTTCAGCGTAGGACAGCTCCAGATACTCACGATATTCGCTCGACATAGTGCTCCTTAGACAGGGGTACGGCAGCGCGTCCCAAATTGAGGTGCAAAGCAAACCAGCGGCAAGGGAGACCAGAGAGGAGAGATCGTCCGAGAGCCCTCATCACAAACTTACCAGATATTCACGCGCAATACGCCCCCGCGCCGGACGAGAGATAATGGAGCTGACATCATGCCGACAAAGAACAAAAAGCTGGCCCTCCTCCAGATGCGCTGCGTCCCCGACACTGCGGAGAACCTCGCCCACGCCGCCGACCTCTGCCGCGAGGCAGCCCATGCCGGGGCCAACATTCTCTGCCTGCCGGAGCTCTTCCGTGCCCAGTACTTCTGCCAACGGGAAGACCACGCCCTCTTCGACCTCGCCGAATCCATCCCCGGTCCATCCACCGAGGCCCTCGCCGCCGTCGCCCGAGAAGAGAAGGTCGTCATCCTCGCCAGCCTCTTTGAGCGTCGCGCCCCCGGCCTCTATCACAACACCGTCGCCATCCTTGAAACCGATGGCTCCCTCGCCGGCAAATATCGCAAGATGCACATCCCGGACGATCCCCTCTACTACGAAAAGTTCTACTTCACCCCAGGCGACCTCGGATTCCTCGCCCAGCACACCTCACAAGGCCCCATCGGCACGCTCATCTGCTGGGACCAGTGGTACCCCGAAGGCGCACGCATCACCGCCCTCAAAGGTGCCCAAACCCTTTTCTTCCCTACCGCCATCGGCTGGCACCCAAGTGAAAAAGCCGAGTTCGGCGAAGCCCAGTACTCCGCCTGGCAAACCATTCAGCGAGCCCACGCCATCGCCAACGGCGTCTTCGTCGGAGCCGTCAACCGCGTCGGCCATGAGCACGGCGACGTCCTCCACAACGGCGTGAACATGCCCGGGCCCGAAGGCGCAGGCCTGGAGTTCTGGGGAGGCTCCTTCATCGCCGACCCCTTCGGACGCATCCTCGCCCAGGCCTCCCACGACCAGGAAGAGATCCTCATCGCCGAAATCGACCCCAAACTTCTCGAAGACACCCGCCGCAACTGGCCCTTCCTCCGCGACCGCCGCATCGACAGCTACGCCGGAATCACCAGCCGCTTCCTCGACTAGACCCCGTTTCGTCCACCTTAACACTGCCGTGCCCCATTCATCGCAGCATCATCGCGATGAGAGGGTCCACCAATCCCATCACTCTCCCGCTAAACCGAAACCACGATCTTCCCCACCTGGGCGTTGCTCTCCATATATCGCTGCGCCTCGGCAATCTCGTCCAGCGTGAACCGCCGCTTATCGATCACCGGACGCAACACCCCCGCCTCCAGCTTTTCAAAGATCCACCGCTCTCCCACGGCCCGAACCTCCGGTAAAGCCATGATCTCGAAAAGCGTATACCCCCGGATCGTCAGGTGCTTGCTCAACACCGCAAACAGCGGAAACGGCGTAGGCTCCCGCGACAAAGCCCCATATTCAAACACAATTCCCTGCGGAGCCGCCGCCGCGCAAAGTCCTTCCAGCCCCGGCCCGGCTACCGGGTCGAACACCACCCGCGCGCCCTTGCCCCCCGTAATCGCCGCCACCCGCGCCGGCAGATCCTCCTCATCGGTCACAATCACATGGTCCGCCCCAAACCCAAGCAACTCCCCTTTCTTTGCCTCGGTCCGCGTTGTAGCGATCGCCACCGCCCCCTGCGCCTTCGCAATCTCCACTGCGGCAATCCCCACCGAGCTGGACCCCGCCGTGATCAGGCAGAACTCCCCCGCCCCCAGCCCGCCCAGGTGGACCAGCGCGCCCCACGCGGTAAAGTACTGCATCCAGATCGCCGTTCCCTGCTCGAAACTCAGCTTCTCCGGATAAGCCGCCAGCGCCGAAGCCGGCACGATCGCCACCTCGCCGTAAACCCCATACTGATCCGCGAGAAATGCCGGCACGGTCGAACGCACCTTGCCCACCAGCTCCGCGTCGACCCCCTCGCCCACCGCCTCCACGATGCCCGAAGCCTCATACCCCAGCTTCGACGGAAGCTTCGGCTGCACCATATACTGCCCCTTGCGAAACACCACCTCCGCCCGATTCAGCCCGATTGCCTTGACTCGCAGCCGAACCTCGCCCGGCCCCGGCTCCGGCAGCGGCACCGTCTCCAGCTGCAACACGTCCGCCCTGCCCAGCTCATGGAACCGCACAATCCTCGCCGTCTTCTCCGCCATGGCGCACACCTCGAACTCTTCGGATGCCCCGCCCCACTCCGGCGATGTCCCCCCGGAACGCTCCAGTCCTCGTCTTGCAGGCTGTCTCGATCGATTGATCTTGACGTTGTGCAAAGGCCATGGCTTCAGCCGCGCCAACCACTGCCGGAAGCGTTGCGATACGCGATCCCTCACCCACCTGTGGAAATCTTGTCAAGTCCGAAATCGCAAAAACCCCTGTGAACACTGGCCATTCACGTGGCATATTCCTTACTCGCACTTGGTAAAATGGAAGATAGAGAAGAAAAGCAGGTTGGCAGCTATCCCCGAAGGACCACGAGCGATGCAGGAGCAAGGAGCCGTCGGTGCAAAGCCTTTCTGTCGTAGCGAGAAAATCCCCGTCAGTTTGCCCGGTCGGCTGTTCCAACCCTCAATGAACTGCTAAGTGCAATGGAATGAATATTTTGCTATAACTCACTTCGAATGAATATTTTGCGGGAAGCTGTTTTCGTATCCTTCACTTATCAAAGAACTTACACCTGAGATCTACCCCAGGGGGGTACCCCCCGGAAAGCAGCCATGTCGATGTCCACCGATCGCATGCCCGCCGAGTGGGCCCCGCACACCGCCACCTGGCTCGCCTGGCCCCACAACCCTGAGGACTGGCCCGGCAAGTTCCAGCCTATTCCCTGGGTCTACGCCGAAATCGTTCGGCACCTGTCCCAGGTCGAGGAAGTCCATCTTCTCGTCAACGACCTCGCCGCCGAGCGCCGCGCGACCGGGATCATCCGCCGAGGAGGAGCCAACCTCGCCCGCGTCCACTTCCATCACTGGCCCACCGACCGCGTCTGGCTCCGCGACTCCGGCCCCATCTTTACCAAGGACGCAGCGGACAACCTGAGCCTGACGAACTGGCGCTTCAACGCCTGGGCAAAGTACAGCAACTGGCATCGCGACGACCTGATCCCGCACCACATCGCCGACCTGATGGCTCTGCCGGAGCGCAGGCCGTTCGTAAAGCTCGCCGACGGAACCGAACATCGTCTGGTCCTCGAAGGAGGCTCCATCGACGTCAACGGTGTCGGAACCCTTATCACCACCGAGGAATGCCTGCTCTCGGAGGTCCAGCAGCGAAACCCCGGCGTCAGCCGCGCGCAGCTTGAGCAAAGCTTCCGTGACCAGCTCGGCGTCGAGCAGACTATCTGGCTGCACCGTGGATGCGCCGGCGACGACACCCACGGCCACGTCGACGACATCACCCGCTTCATCGCCGAAGACACCATCGTCACCGCCGTCGAACCGAACACCGCCGACGAAAACCATCTTCCACTCGCCGAAAACCTGGAGCGCCTGCACGCAGCCCGCACCCTGGACGGCAAGCCCTTTACCGTCATTCACCTCCCTATGCCCGCACCGGTCTACTTTGAAGGGCAGCGCCTGCCCGCAAGTTACAGCAACTTCTATATCGCCAACGGTCTGGTCCTGGTGCCCACCTTCAACGATCCCAACGACCGCATCGCCCTGAATACGCTCGCCGGCTGCTTCCCCGACCGGAAGGTGGTCGGCATCCACGCCGTCGACCTGGTCTGGGGCCTCGGTACCCTGCACTGCATGACCCAGCAGCAACCCGCGTAGACGAGCGTCATCCGACGCCGACGGTGGAGGATCTATTTCTTTCAGGTCCAGTACAGGATCTTTGCAGCCGGTAAGACCGCCGCGATCGCCCCATAGAACCAGCTCTTCATCTCGCCCATCGAGTCCTTCGGATAGACGTACTTGAAGCCGCCGAACTTGTTCCGCTTTTCGGTCCGGTTCTCCTCCTTCAGGTCCAGCGTCGTCTTTGGATACCAGCCGAGCAGAACCTCCTTGGATCCCGGCGTGAAGCGATGCGTGATCAGCTCTGCCGTCAAGTCGGCATGCGCAAGGCCGTCGAGTGCCTCCGCCACCGACTCGAACAGGCTCAGATACTCAGTCTTCCAGCCTTCGACCGGCATGATCGGCGCGACCGTCAGCCCGACCGGGTAGCCCGCAAGCGCCATCGCCCGCAACGCACGCAGCCGGTCCTGGAGGCCGGCGGTTCCGCCCTCGAAGTCGCGCGATACGCTCGCGGCATTCAGGGAGAAGCGAATGCGCGTTCGCCCGTGGTGGGCAAGCGCCAGCAGCCGCCCGACGCCGTCGAACTTCGTTGTGAACCGAAGCTGCACCGGAGCGTCCCACGAGCCGAAGAAGCGGATCGATTCCTCAAGCGCGCCCGTCAGGTGCTCGATGCCGAGCGGATCGGTATAGCACGAAGCCTCAAAGGTGGTTCCTTCGGCCGCACGGTCCCGCGACTTCGAGGTGACCGTTCCGGAGCCGGCGTAGCTGCGCAGCCCTTCCAGGATCGCCGGCAGGTTCGCATACGCTCTCGTCACCGGAGGACCGCTCAGGCTGCCGGCTAGATAGCAGTACTGGCAATGCGCCGGGCATCCCTGCGCAACGTGGAACTGCCAGTCCGCACTGGGTGGTATTGGCTGGAGTTTGCGCTGACCGGGAGGCGAAACGACGATGGCGAAGGTAGTCTTGGCCAGAGCGTACGCTTTGCGCGCATCTCCTTTCTGAGCGCCGGCTTCGCTCAGGCCCATCAGGCGGTTGCTCTTCAGCCGGATCACCTCCGCGCCGAAACCGGCAGCGCGTTCCAGCATCGTGCGTCCATGCGGAAGCGCGTACGCCTCCGGCGTGATCAGCACACGCCGCGGACGCCACAGCTTGCCGCCGTGCTCGGCCGCCGAACCGGCATCCGGCTGCGGCATCTCCGGGTCGACCGGACAGGTTTCCGGCTCTGCGCTTACGGGGTCCATAAGCATCAGAGACCGGCCGCGGCCGAAAGGATGCGTCCGGCGGCGCGCCGCAAAGCCGGGCAGCGTTTACCATCGCAGCAGCCGAAAGGATTTGTTCACCATGTCAGCAGCCTGGCCTCCGCCGCCCGATCTTGCCTCGATCCAGGAACTCGTCCGCGCCGCCGATCCGTTGAAGCACCTGTCTGAAGGCGCGCCAGCCGACGAGTACGAGCCGGAGGAGGAGTCGCTGTTTGCCGCCATTCAGCATCTTTCCACCGCCGACCTCCTGGTAACGAATCTGCTGCCGATCATCGAGCAGGTCTTCGGGAAGAGCTTTTCGCTGGACGAAGAGGCGCTGTCGGAAGCCCGGCCCGCGCTGCTCGGATTAGCGAAGGAAATCGAGCGCTTTTTCGGTCCGGAGGCCACTCCGCGCACCCGTGAGCAGATCCTGCGCGACGAAGAGGGCTCGCACGACCTCGCGAAGCAGATTCCCCGCCCGTGATGCGGGAACCGGCAGCTGCGGTCTTCAGCGACGCGGACGAGCGCTTTCTGCGAGCGGCGCTGGCCGAAGCCGGCGAGGCGGAGCGGGCCGGCGAGGTTCCGGTCGGGGCGGTCGTCGTGCGGGACGGCGCGATCATTGCCGCCGGGCAGAACCGCGTGATCCGCGACTCCGACCCCGCAGCGCACGCGGAAGTTGTGGCGTTGCGAGCCGCGGGGCGCACCCTCGGCAACTATCGCCTGCTCGACTGCGACCTGTATACAACCCTTGAGCCCTGCGCGATGTGCGCCGGTGCGATCCTGCACGCGCGGATTCGCCGGCTGCTTTACGCCGCGGCCGATGCCAAGGCGGGAGCCTGCGGAAGCGTGCTGGAAGTGATCAACCACCCGCGGCTCAATCACCGGGTGGAGGTCCGGCCGGGGCTGCTGGCGGCCGAGAGCAGCGCGATGCTGAGTGACTTCTTTCGCCGGCGCAGACGGGAAGCGGCGGCCACCGAAGTTATTTAGCCCGTTTTCCGCAAGGCTGCCGCGGCTGCGTGCATCTATTCAAGCGAAGCTGCAAACGAGAGGAAGCAACCATGGCATCGCGCTTTGAAGGCAAGGTAGCAATCGTGACCGGAGCGTCGTCCGGCATAGGAAAGTCCATCGCGGAGCGTCTGGGAAGTGAAGGCGCGTCGATCATCATCGACTATCGCACGCACATCGACGCGGCCAACGAGACCAAGGCGAAAATCGAGGCCGCGGGGGGCAAGGCGGCCTGCGTTTCGGCCGACGTGACCATCCCTGAACAGGTTCAGAACCTGGTTGAAGAAGCCTACAAGCAGTTCGGCGGATGCGATGTGCTGGTCAACAACGCCGGCGTGGAGCGGCACGCGCCGTTCTGGGAGGCGACCGAGGCCGACTACGACCTGGTCCTCGGCACCAACCTGAAAGCTGCTTTCTTCCTGACGCAGCGCTTTGTGCAGAAGCTGATGGATGCGAAGAAGCCAGGGTCCATCATCAACATCAGTTCCGTGCACGAAGACATGGTCTTCCCCAACTTTGCCAGCTACTGCGCGGCCAAAGGCGGCATGCGCATGCTGATGCGCGACCTGGCCATGGAGCTTGGACCGTATGGGATCACGTGCAACAACGTGGCTCCGGGCGCGATCAATACGCCGATCAACGCGCCTCTGCTGGCTAACAAGCCGGAGCTGGACGCGCTTCTGCGGAATATTCCGCTGGGCCGGCTAGGCACGCCTGAAGAGGTTGCGGGGCTGGTGGCGTTCTTGGCATCATCCGACGCGGCGTATGTGACCGGAAGTACCTACTTCATCGATGGCGGCCTGATCCGGAACTACAAGGAACAGTAGTTCGCAGGTGCCGCGGCGGAGTAAACTGTGGGCTATGGACCTCACCGTTTACTCCGCATCCTGGTGCCGCGACTGCCGCGAAGCCAAGCGCTTTCTGAGCAAGCACAACATTCCGTACAAGGAAGTCGATATCGAATCCGTTCCGGGCGCGGCGGATGAGGTGTTTGCGAACGTGGGCAAGAAGGCGATTCCGCAGTTTGTGCTGGATGGAAAATGGATCCAGCCGTACCGTCCGGGTCAGGGATTCCTGCATGCGGAGATGGCAAAGCTGTTTGGGGTTGCGGAACGGTAAAGCGACGTCGCGGTCTGGATCGGACCAGCAGATGCTCCGCCTTCGGCAGAGCTTGACAGCGTCGTTGATTGCACCAAACGCTGGTGGTATGTATCTTGCCCCATTTACCGCAACTGCCACGGTGAATGGGGGCACGTTATAGGTGCTTCGCGGTTTCGGCTTCCTCTTCTTCCGTCTGCTCGGCTGGGATCCCTCCATGGGGGTCGATGTCGCCTGAGCCGAACCGTGCGATGGGTGCGACCGATTCCTGCGCCTTTGCCGTCTGCTGCGGGTTTCGCGGGCCATCGGTTGGAGGAACTTCGGCGTCCGTAGCGTGAATTGCGATGGTCGGGTCCACGTCGATCACAGGTTGCCGGTTGTTGCCAAATGGCCAGCGCACGCGCAGCACGCGTTCCCTGCTCTGCTCCCGCTCTTCTTCCAGGCTGCGAGCGGTGAGCAGGTCGCTGATGGTGAGGATACCGGCAAACTTGCCCGCGTCGTCCAGCACCGGGAAGGCGGTGTGCTTGGTGTCAGCCATGATGAGCGCGGCCTGCCGCATGGTTTGGGCGGTGGAGAGTGTGACCGGCTTCTGCTCGCCTTCATCCCGCAGCAGCCGGGTCTGGTCGGGGTCGCTGGCGGCCACGATGAGGCGCGCGCGGGTGATCAGACCGACAAGGTTCTTACCCGAATCGACGATGGGAAAGATGCGCTGCCAATGGGACCAGGCGTCGTTGCCGCGTTCGTTCATCTGCGTGAGCCAGTCGGCGGCGTCCTTGTTGGTGGCGTCCGCGGGCAGGGCGTAGACGCTGGTGTGCATGGCGCTGGGAACCAGAACGATCTCGAGCGGATCGACGCCGTACTCGCGGCTTAGGTGGAAACCCCGGCGGCTCAGGCTTTCGGTCAGCATGGAGCGCGGCTGGATGAGGATGCTGATGGCGTAGGCGGTGACGCAGGCGAGCAGCACCGGAAGCATCAGTCCGCCATTATGGGTGAGTTCGACGGCGAGCATGGAGGCGGTAAGCGGCGAGCCGATGGCGGCGGCGAGGGTGCTGGTCATGCCGACGACAGCCCAGGCTCCCGGCGAGATAATGGGCAGAATACTGCCGAGCGCCGCGCCCATGGCTCCGCCGATCATCAGCAAAGGCGCGAGCAGCCCGCCGGCGGTGTTCGAACCCAGTGAAAACACCCACATGAGGCTTTTGACGACCAGCACACCGGCCAGCAACTTCCAGGTGATGTTCTGGTCGTTGACCATCTGGCCGATGACGGAGTAGCCGACTCCGAGCGCCTGCGGAAAGATGAGTCCGCCCAGCCCGATGCCGACGCCTCCGATGGCCGGCCACCACATCCAGTGGATGGGCAGGCGGTCGAAGGCGGCCTCAAAGAAGTGGATGCCCTTGCTGAGCGCGGTGGCCACAAAAGCGGCGATGATGCCGATGCAAAGCGCGCCGACCATCGCGGAGTGGTGCATGGGCGTGACGGTCGGAGGCATCAGGAAGATTGGCCCGGAGCCGAGCAGCAGACGACGGATAGCACCGGCGGTGACGCATGCGATGGAGACCGGGATGAGCGAACGCGGACGCCACTCGAACAGGAGGATCTCCACCGCGAGCAGGATGGAAGACATGGGACAGGAAAAGGTGGCGGCCATTCCGGCGGCGGCGCCCGAAACCATCAGGATGCGGCGCTCGGTTTCGGTCATGGGCAGAAGCTGGCTGACGACCGAGCCGATAGCTCCGCCAGTGATAATGACCGGTCCTTCCGCGCCGAATGGGCCTCCGGAGCCGATGGCGATGGCGGTGGCCAGCGGCTTGAGAAAGGCGACGCGCGGCTGCACGCGGCCTCCCCCAAAGACTACAGTCTCGATAGCTTCAGGAAGGCCGTGGCCGCGAACTTTGGGTGAGCCGTAGCGGGCGATGACGCCGACCAGCAATCCGCCGATGACCGGAATGAAGACCGACCACCAGCGCAGCGGATGCGAGTAGGGAGAAATTTCGGCAACGCTGATGCGCTGGTAATAGAAGAGGTTCGTAGCGAGATTGATGAGCTCGAGCAGCGCCCAGGCGGCGACGCTGGCGACGGAGCCGAGCAGTGCAGCGAGGGCGCTGAGATACAGGACGCGGGCATCGAGCGTGTAGTCGCTGAGCGTGGCCTTGGACCGGCCCCCGGATGTCGAGGAACCGGAAGGTTCGGAGCGGAAATTCACGTGTGGAGCCCTTTCAACGAGGGGACGGCGGTGATTCGTTCCAGTGCCTCGATCATGGCGCGGCCGTCCTGCTTCAAATACGAGAGATGCTCCCCGACCAGCTGACTGAGTACCGTTCGCCCATGTTCGGTGATCTGGAGCATGGATCGACGCAGATCGGCTGCATCGGCGGTGCGCCGTACGAGTCCGGAGCGGGTGCCGCGATCCACCAACTCGACGGCGCTGTTGTGCCGAAGCAGAAGACGCGCTGCCAGATGAGAGATGGAGCAGCCCTGGGGCGCGGCACTGGCGATTACCTGCAGCATCTGGTACTGCTGGGCGGTGATGCCGAGCGACTCGGCCTTTTGCTCACTGAAGCTCAGGAAGCTGCGGATGTGAAAGCGGAACTCGGCCAGGGCGGGAAGCTGCGCGGAGACATGTTCGTCCTGGAGAAGGTCTTCCAGCGATGCGGGCATGGTGGATACTCCTCTGGTTAGTCTATCGCACGGCGATAGGACGGCCGCGGGAAGGTGCAAAGCTACTAGACTGGAAAGACGATGAGCACAGGAGACCCACGGTGATTCGACGGTACACCCGCCCCGAGATGGCGCGGATCTGGTCTGACGAGAACAAGTATCGCTGCTGGCTGCGAGTAGAGATCGCCGCGTCCGAGGCGTTGGCGGATGCGGGGCTGGTGCCTCGGGAGGCAGCGGAGGCGATTCGCGACCGGGGCGGGTTTACGGTGGAGCGGATCGATGCGATCGAGGCCGAGGTGCGGCACGACGTGATCGCGTTTACGACGACGGTGGCGGAGCATATCGGCGACCCGGCGGCGAGCCGATGGCTACACTACGGGCTGACCAGCACGGATGTCGTCGACACGGCGCAGGCGCTGCAACTGCGGGAAGCTTCGGCTCAAATCCGCGTGGGCATCGTAAAGCTGGCCGAGGTGCTGAAGCGCAGAGCATTGGAGTTCAAGCACACGCCGATCATCGGCCGGACACACGGGGTGCATGCGGAGCCGACGACCTTTGGGTTGAAGCTTCTGCTTTGGTATGCGGAGATCGAGCGGGATTCGGTTCGGTTCGACGCGGCCGCCGAGGATCTGCGGGTGGGCAAGCTTTCAGGCGCGGTGGGAACGTTTGGGCATCTGAAACCGGAACACGAGGAAGCGATCTGTAAAGCCCTCGATCTAAAAGCTGTGCTGGTGGCGACGCAGGTGGTGCAACGCGATCGGCATGCGATGTATGTGGCGACCCTGGCGGTGCTGGGAAGCACGCTGGACAAGATTGCCACCGAGGTGCGTCACCTGCAGCGGACCGAGGTGCGCGAGGCCGAGGAGTTCTTTTCCGAAAAGCAGAAAGGCTCGTCCGCGATGCCGCACAAGCGGAACCCGATTGTGAGCGAACAGATCTCAGGCCTGGCGCGGGTGCTGCGCGGCAATGCGCAGGTGGCGCTGGAAAACGTGGCGCTTTGGCATGAGCGGGACATCTCGCACTCGTCGGCGGAGCGGGTGATCCTTCCGGATTCGACGACGCTGGCCGACTACTTGCTGGCAAAGACGACGAGCCTGATCGACCGTCTGCTGGTGTATCCGGCGCGGATGATGCGGAATCTCGAATCGACCGGCGGCCTGATCTTTTCCGGGCAGCTTTTGCTGGACCTGGCCGAGTCCGGGATGAGCCGCGAGGATGCGTACCGGCTGGTGCAGGGGCATGCGATGCGAAGCTGGAAGGAAGAGCTGGTATTTCGGGATGAGGTGGCTAAGGAACCGGCGATCACGGGGCGGCTTTCGCCGGACAAGCTGGAACGGGCCTTCGATTACCGGCGGCAATTGCAGAACGTGGATGCGATCTTTGCCCGGGTGCTTGGGGAGTAATCGTTCAGCAGCTACGGGTTGCGAGTTGAGCGGGGAACAGGCAAGACAAGAACAGACGCAGATACTCCGTTTCGCAAACGATGGCAGCCGTCCTACGAAAGAGCAAAGCCATTGTCCTGGTGGCGTTGGCTAGACCATCGCGGTTGGCAGGCTTTGAGGCTCCTCGGAGTGAGTGCCGGTGTAGCCGGAGTCTTCGTGGGCGAGACGGGTCAGGGCTTCACGGTGGGGCAACGCATTGCGGACCAAGGCCTGGTCCAGGGCGAAGCGCTGGCGGAAGGCGCGGCGGGCGGGCTCCGGGGTGGAGCGCAGGGGCCACGGCTCCGCGGTTCCGTGCGCACGGTGCATGTCGTAGGCGAAGACGGGAAAAACTCGATCCTGGCTAAGCTGCGCGAAAAGCGGATGGTCCGGCGTGGCGGAGAGCGGTCCGAAGCGCCGAAAGTGGTCCAGGTAGTCGTCGAGGCCGGAGACGTCGGCTTCAGCACGGCACTCCTGCCAGAACGGTGTGCTGAGACGGCTGTTGAAGCGGAAGTGCAGCGCGATAAACCAGCGAAGGGAGTCCCAGCGCGCGTTGACCTTGCGGTTGTAGCTCAGGACCGGGTCGGCGTCGGCGACGACGCAGGTAAGGCGGCGGCACAGGCGCTCCAGCTGGAACAGGATCATGTGGATTCCTGTCGATTCGAGCGGCTCGATGAAGGCAAACGCGTTGCCGATGGCGACGACGTTGCCGTTCCAGCTCCGTGCATGCCGGCCGGAACGGAAGTGGACGACGCGGCCTTCCTGGATGGAGTCGCAGTGGGTGCGGAGTTCTGCCCAGGCCTCGTCATCGGAACAGTGCTGCGAGGAGAAGACATAGCCAAGGTGGTCTTCGTGCTGCATGGGTGTGTTCCAGAGCCATCCGTGCTTCAGGGTGGAGGCCGAGGTGTAAGGCAGGATCTGGCCCGCGTTGCTGCGCCTGCCAACCACCGCGCGGTCCGTGCGCAGACTGCTTCCGTAGCTGATCCACGGGGTCTCGAGGGCTTGTTCGAGCAGGAGCGAACGGAAGCCGGAGCAGTCGAGATAGAGGTCGAAGCGTGTGTCCGTGCCGTCGCGCATGCGGAGGTGGTCGATCGCATTGCCATCCCGCGATGGAACGGCTTCGGCGATCTCCGCATCGAGGTGCCGGCAGCCGAGTGCGGCGAGCTTGCGCCGGAGATACGCAAGAAAGTGGAGGTTGTCGATGTGGTAGGCGATGCGTCCGTTGGTGGCGGGACGCAGCCGGCCGTCGTGGGTAAGGAACGGCACCTTGCCGGCTTCCATCAGCATGGAAAGCAGCGATGCGTTGCGGCCATCGCCGGTTTCTACAAGGGCGTTGGTGAGGTCGCTTGGGCCGAACGGGCTGTTGTAGTGCGTGTTGCGCGGGTTGCCCCATGCGAAGCGGATGCCAAGCTTGAGGGTAGGCCTGGCCTCTGCGAGGAACTCGGAGAGCGGGAAGCCCATGGTTTCGTGGAGGAAGCGCATCATCGTCTGCGTGGTGGCTTCGCCGACGCCGACGACGGGGATGCGCGAGCTTTCGACGACCGTGACCTCCGCCCGAGGAAGGTGCTTCTTCAGGTAGAGCGCGGCGAGATAGCCGGCGCTTCCTCCTCCGACAACGCCGATGGTGCGGGGCTGGATGAGCATGCGATGCCCTTACTTTAGCCGATGACGACGATGGGCTGCATGAGCGTGCCGGCGACGCGGCGGGCGATGGCGAGCAGGTCCGCCGGACCGGTGAAGACCTTGACCAGCGGAGCGCGGGAAAACTCGGGCAGGTTATGCTGCATGCCGTTGCGCAGTCGGCCGGCCCCCTGTTCGTCGACGGTAACGGAAGGCATCTCCGGCAAAAGAGTGCGGGGATGCGGCAGCCGGGCGGCGAGCGAACCGTCGGTCGAGGCTTGCTTCAGCTCGTCGATCGTGAGGGATTCGACGAGCGAGAAGGCTCCGGCACGGGTGCGGCGCAGGCTGCTGAGGTGGGCTCCGCAGCCGGCGAGCTGCCCGAGCTCGTGCGCGACCGAGCGGACGTAGCCGCCGGCCGAGACCGTCATGGTGAACTCCGCGGTGTCGCCGGTGAGACTGGGAAGGGAGAACTCGTGGATGGTGATGCGCGCGGGTTTGACCGGCACGGGCAGGCCGGCGCGAGCGAGCTTGTGGGCGGGGACTCCGTTGAGCTTCTTGGCGGAGAAAACGGGGGGCACCTGGTCGAGCTCGCCATGAAAGCGGGTCGCCAGGGATTGAAGCTGGGTGAGGGTGCAACGGAGGGGTGCGGGTTCGGTGGCGGGTGTGCCCTCGGCGTCGAAGGTATCGGTTGCGAAACCGAAGCGAATGTGGCCGGTGTACTGCTTCTCCGCCTGGTTGAAGAACTGGGCGAGGCGCGTGTACTTGCCGAGCAGCAGAGGCAGGACGCCGGTCGCCATGGGATCGAGCGTGCCCAGGTGGCCGATGGATTGTTCGCCGGTGGCTCGCCGAACCAGCGAGACGACGTCGTGCGAGGTTATGCCGGCGGGCTTGTCGAGCACAAGCAGGCCGTTGAAGGAGGCCGCCACTATGCCCCGCTTCCGTTGCGGCGCACGAGTGACAAAAACTCGCTACGGGTCTGTGCCTGGCTTTTGAAGGCTCCAAGCATCGCGCTGGTAACGGTCTGCGAATGCTGCTTTTCAACGCCCCGCATCATCATGCACAGGTGCTGGGCTTCCAGGATGACGCCGACGCCCTGGGGATGAATGGCGTCGTCGATGGCCTCGGCGACCTGCCGGGTCAGGCGTTCCTGCACCTGCAGCCGGCGAGCGAAAACATCGACCAGGCGCGCCATTTTACTGAGGCCGATCACCTTGCCGTTAGGTACGTAAGCGACGTGGGCCTTGCCGTAGAACGGAAGCAGATGGTGCTCGCACTGCGAGTAGAACTCGATGTCCTTGACGATGACCATCTCGTCGTAGCTGACGTCGAAGAGCGCGTTGTGCAGGACCTCTTCGACAGTCTGGGCATAGCCTCGGGTGAGAAAATGCATGGACTCTTCCATGCGTTCGGGCGTACGGAGGAGTCCGTCGCGTTCGGGGTCTTCGCCCATGCGGCGCAGCAGCTCGCGGTAGAGGTCCTGGGTGGAGGCGGAGGTGAGGGTTTCGGATCGTTCGATCTCGGAAAGCATGCGTGCTGCCTTTCAGTTGCGGCCGAAGTAGGTGAAAGCATTGTTGCCAGTCTCTTCGACGTGGATACGTTCGAGCTTTGCGTAGGGATACTGCATGAACAGGCGGTGCAGTTCGATGGCGAGGTTTTCCGTGCTGGGCACCTGGTGGGCGAAGCACGGGACGCAGTTCAGGTTGCATTGGTCAAAGACCGGAAGAACGTGTTGCCGGGCAAAGCGGTCGAGATCGGCGAGGTTCGTGACCATGCCGGTGGCGGGGTCGACCGGGCCGCCGAATGCCACTTCCACGATGTAGTTGTGGCCGTGCCCGTATGGATTGTTGCACTTGCCGAAGGTGTCGCGGTTCTGCTGGTCCGTAAGGGGCGCGGCATGGAGGCGATGGGAGGCGCTGAAGCGGTATCGGCGGCAGAGATAGGCTTTCATCGGGACTCTCCGAACTCGCCCACAAAGTCCGCGAAGAGGTCGGGCGTTTCGTAGACGCGGACCCGTTCCAGGCGGGCGTTGGGGATCTTGCCCTGCAGCCGGCGCCAGATCGCGATGGCGATGTTTTCGGTCGTGGGAATGGTGTGGGCGAAGTCGGGAACTTCGAGGTTCAGATGGCGATGGTCGTAGACGCTGACTACCTCGGACTCGAGAATGTCCTTAAGGAGCTTGAGGTCGACGACGAAGCCGGTGACCGGATCGATCTCGCCGGCGACGGTGACCTCGAGGGTGTAGTTGTGTCCGTGGCCGTTGCGATTTGCGCATTTACCGAAGACGCGCTCGTTTTCCGCAGGCGACAGGTCGTCGTTCCAGTAGAAGTGCGCGGAGGAGAACTCGGCTTTGCGGGTCAGCAGGATCATGGGGATTAGATGCCTGGCTAAGGGACGTCGGTGCGATAGCGGCGGCCCTTCCACTCCACCTGCCTGCGCAGCTTGACCTGCATCCAGCTGCGGATCAGAAGCGCAGCAAAGAGCGGCAGGCCCAGAATGGCTAAGGTGCAGTCGAGCCACGGGAAGTTGGAGCGGCGGACGCGGTTGAAGAAGTAGAGCAATCCCCTGCCCCAGACGACCCACAGCGCGGCTCGCTGCCAGGTGACCAGGAAAGGGTAGACGATGGCGAGGATGGGAATCAGGAAGAGCAGGGCGAACTGCAGCAGCGCGCTTGCCGCCATTAAAAGTGGGTTGGTAAACAGCAGCGCCAGGTTCTTGGTCCAGCCTTCCACCAAGTCCGCGGTGGTGCGGTACATACGGGCGGACAGCGCATCCGGCGCGTAACGGAAGCGCAGAGTGCGGACGCCACGCTTGAACCTGCGGGCCAGGGCAACGTCTTCGAGCACCTCCGAGCCGACCGCGCGATGACCTCCGGCGTCGAAGTAAGCCTGCGCCTCCACCAGGATGAACTGTCCGTTGGCGGCGGCGATGCGGTTGCCGGGATTGTTGACCTGCGCGGGCGGGTAGGTGCGAGCAAGCTCGGCGAAGACCAGGGGCATCAGCGCGCGTTGCGGCAGGCCGGTAACGAGCTGGCGAGGCGAGTAGGAGAGCATCGCGACGTTGTACTTTTCGAGCTCGCGGCGGGCGCGCGACAGGTCTCCGGGCTCGTGAACCGTATCGGCGTCGGTAAACAGCAGAAGCGCTCCGCGGGCCGCCTGCGCTCCGGTCCAGCAGGCGGCATTTTTGCCGGTAAAGCCGGACTCCGCGGTGAGCTCGGGGGCCTCGAGCAGGGTGACTCCGGGGGTCCGGGCTGCGATCAGGCGGGTCGCATCGGTGGAGTGATCGTCGACGACGATCAACTCCCACTCGCGGCCGAGCGCGAAGCCGGTCTCGGACTGCGCGACGAGCGAGCCGAGGCAGGCGGGCAGGGATGCCGCCTCGTCGCGCGCGGGAATGATCACGGAGAGCTCGAACGCGGGTTGGCTGGATTCGTTCACAGGTTCGTATTATAGAAAGTATGAGCCGAGGTGTGTGCGTCGTTGCTGTGTGCGGGTTGATGCTTCTGGCGGGATGCGACCGAGGGGATCATCCAGGGATGATCGGCAAGCCGGCACCGGAGTTTGCATTGCAGGATAGTCTGCACCGCGTGGACCTGGCCTCCTTGCGAGGAAGGATCGTGGTGCTCAACCTTTGGGCGACCTTTTGCGCACCTTGCGTGCAGGAGCTGCCCAGCCTGCTGGCGCTGCAGAAAGCGATGCCGGCGCTGGCGGTCGTGGCGGTCAGCACGGACCAGGATGAGGCCGTCTATCGCAGGTTCCTGGTGCAGCACCACGTGGATGTGCTGACGGTGCGCGACGCCGACCAGCGAGTGAATGCGCTGTATGGCACGGTGCTCATCCCTGAGACCTACATCATCGACCGGAACGGGGTGGTGCGGCGCAAATTTATCGGCGAGCAGGACTGGACGAGCCCGGAGATCACCGACTATCTGCGCAAGCTACGCTAGAATCGTGCGTATGACGACAGTAGATGTGGTGTACCGGTTCGGCGAGATGCCGAGTGAGGCAAGCGCGCTGGCGCTGGGTTCCATGCGCGAGGTGTACGGGGTGCGGCGGGTGGATGTCCAGCAGATGGCAAGGACGGTGACGGTGGAATATGACTCAACGCGGCTGACCGAGCCGGTAATCCACCAGTTCCTGCGCCGCGCCGGCATCGACGTGACCGAGCGGGTCGAACAGTTCACCGTCCCGCCACCGGTGCAGCCCGCGGTTTAGCTACTAAGGGTTGTTTGCCGGGAGCAACTGCGGTATTCTAGGTCTCGTTGCTGCAACGGCAATGTGCACCCGTAGCTCAGCTGGATAGAGCATTTGGCTACGAACCAAAGGGTCGGAGGTTCGAATCCTTCCGGGTGCACCATCTCTCAAACCTTCACAATTCAGATAATTTTTGCAGGCTCTTTGAGCGGGCCTGATTGACGACCGATTCAGTCCTAGATAGACTGGAGACTCCCAACCGATGCCGAGGCGCGCGTGGGCTGAGGGATCCGGTCTTATGTTGCAGGCGTTCATCATCACGTTGCGCGAGGGTGTCGAGGCCTCGCTGATTGTTGGAATCGTATTTGCCTACCTGAGCAAGATCGGCCGGCCGGACCTGAAACGGACCGTGTTCTGGGCGCTCGGTTCGGCCATTGCCGCCAGCGTGGCCGGTGCGGTGGTGCTTGCGCGGACCCAGTGGAATTCGGATATCTTCGAAGGTTGGGTGATGCTGGTAGCCGCGGCTTTCGTGGTCAGCATGATCTGGTTCATGCACAAGACGGCGCGCTCCATGAAGGGTGAGATCGAAGCCAAGCTCGCGAAGGCAGCGGCCAAGGCGAACGGCGTCGGCGTCTTCTTTTTTGTGTTCCTGCTGGTGTTGCGGGAAGGCGTCGAGACCGTGCTGATCCTGTCGGCGGTTTCGCTGAACTCGACCGAGCTGATGAGCTTTACGGGCACGGTGCTCGGCATTGCGGTGGCCGTGGTCTTCGGGGTCATGTTTATCCGGGGCTCGGTCAAGATCAACCTGCAGCGGTTCTTCCGAGTGACCAGCGTGATCCTGTATTTCGTGACCTTCCAGCTGATCGTCAGCGGTTTGCACGAGCTTTCGGAAAATGGCGTGCTTCCTTCGAGCCAGGCGGAGATGCGTTACATCGGGCCGATCGTACGGAATGACCTGTTCTTTTTCGTGACCATGCTCGCGCTTGCCGTGCTGATGATCCTGATGGAGCAGCGCCGGCGTGTTCCGGCGCAGCTGGCCACGGATGCCTCGCCGGCCGACCGGCGGCGCTCGGAGTGGACCTACCGCCGGGAGCGGCTGTGGATGGCCGCGGTGGTGGGCGCAAGCTTCATCTTTATCTTTCTCTCGACCGCCGAGTTCATCTATGCCAAAAGTTCGACCGAGCTGAGCGCGGCCAGCCCGGTGACGCTGGTGGGTGAGCAGGTGTCCGTGCCGGCAAGCGAGATCAACGACGACCAGCTTCACCGCTATGGAGTGCATGTGGACGACGGCAAGGGAGCGTCGCCCGAGGTGCGGTTTCTGCTGTTCAAGAAACCGGACGGGACCATTGTCTCGGTTGCCGACGCGTGCTCGATCTGCGGGCCCGTGGGCTTCTACATGGGTGCCCAGGGAATTACATGCAAGATGTGCGCGAGTCCGCTGGTTCCAGCGTCGATGGGCCAGCCGGGCGGATGCAATCCGATTCCACTCAAATCCACCAACAGCGGCGGGCAGATTACGATCGCGGCGGCGGATCTGAAGGAGCTTGCTCCCCGGTTCGAGAGGTAGCGGCGTGTTCCTGCGGCTGCTTTGGGAGAGCTTTGTCCGGCAGCGGCGTCCGAAGGCGCTCGCCGGGCTGGCCATTCTGCTGGGCACCACGGCGGTGACGGCGATGCTGGCGCTGGCGACGACGATTGGAGACCGCATCCACCGGGAGCTCGCGGTATACGGGGCCAATCTCGTCGTGTTCCCGAAGGCGGACCAGCTGGACGTCAGGATCGGCGGCGTCGACCTGAAGCCTGCGACGGGAGGCGCGTACCTCCGTGAAGCCGACCTGGAGAAGCTGAAGACGATTTTCTGGGCGAACAATATCACCGGAGTAAGTCCGGAGTTGTCGGGTACGGCGGGGGATCTGGTAACGCCCGGACGGGAGGACGCGACTGCGGTTCCAGCCGCGGGACTCTGGTTTGGGCATGCGTTCGGAAGGCTCCAGACAGGCGCTCCCGAGCTGAATCCATCCTGGAAGCTGACGGGACACTGGCCCGCCGCGGACAATCAGGTGGCGCTCGGCGTGGAGCTGGCCAGGAAGGCGCATGTTTCATTGGGGCAGACGATCACGCTGGCTCCACGGGGCGGCACGGCAGGTCCCCGTGAGGTGTACCAGGTGACCGGGGTGGTGAATACGGGTGGACCGAAGGATCAGGCGCTGCTGATGCCGCTCGAGGCCCTGCAGAAAAGGCTGGGGCTGCCCGGAGCGGTGAGCCGGGTCGAAGTTTCCGCGCGCACCAAGCCGGAGGATGCGTTCGCCCGCAAGGACCCGGATTCACTTCCGGCGAAGCAGCGCGAGGTCTGGTACTGCCGGCCATATGCAAACTCCATCGCGTACCAGATTCGCGAGGCGATCCCCGGCGCGCAGGCTGAGCAGGTGCGGCGGGTGGAGCAGAGTGAAGGCTCCGTGCTGCGGAGGATCAGCGGGCTGATGTGGCTGGTGAGCGCGGCGGCGCTGCTGGCGGCGGGCTTTGCCGTGAGCGCGGCAATGGCGACCGCGGTGCTCGAACGCCGGCGCGAAATCGGATTGATGCGTTCACTTGGCGCAGGACGTGGGGCGATTGCGATGCTGTTCTACGCCGAGACGGGAGTGCTTGCGCTGATGGGCGGCGGCCTGGGTTATCTTGCCGGGTCGGTGCTGGCGTGGTGGCTTGGTGGACGGATCTTTGCCGGTGACGGTGCGGCTCCGGTGCTGGTTGGCGTTTTGCTGCCCATCGTGGTGGGGCTTGCGCTCGCCGTTGCCGCGGCGGGCTCGACGCCTTCGATCCGGGCGGCGTTGCGGATGGACCCTTCGTCCGTGCTGCGGGCAGACGGTTGAGCGTGATGGCACAGCGGCGGCTGGGCATGGGACGCATGCTGCGCCGGTCGATGGTGCATCGGAGGGCTCGCACCTTGTCCGCGCTGGTGGGACTTACGGTTTCTGCCGCCGTGACCACCGCGCTGCTGACGCTTTATGCTGACCTGGACGCGAAGCTGCACCGCACCTTTCGAGAGTTCGGCGCGAATGTGGTGGTCTCGAGCACGCATCCCCGGCCGGAGATGCTGCGGCAGGGAGAGCAGGCGGCCGGGCCTGGTGCGACGGTCGCGGAGTTTGCTTATGCCGTTGCGACGACGGATCGTGGCACACCCGTGGTGGTCGCCGGGGTAGAGTTTCCTTCCGTACGCCGGCTCGATTCCTGGTGGCAGCTGGCAGCGTGGCCGACCGGCGCAAACGAGGCGCTGCTGGGCGCGCGAGCTGCGGAGTTTGTCAACGACGAGAAAGCAGTTTCTCTCACCTTTGCCGGGCACACGGCCACCTTCGCAGGGGCCGGCCGCGTCAGGACCGGAGGCGACGAGGACAGCCGCATCTATGTGCCGCTGCCGGCTTTCGAGGCATGGACCGGGGTGGCTCCGTCGGTGCTGGAGATTCAGGTACCCGGTGATTCGGCCGCGGTGGAAGCGGCCATTGCACGGCTGCGCAAACAGCTTCCCACGGAGCAGGTGGAGCCCGTGCGAGCGCTGGTCGAAGGCGAATCGCGCATCGTGGACCGGACCCATGCGCTGATGTTTGGCGCGGTGCTGCTGATCGCGCTGACCGTGTCGGTCTCCGTGCTGGCCACGCTTTCGGCCAGCGTGCTGGAACGGCGGCGCGACTTTGCGCTGATGAAGGCGCTGGGCGGAAGCGAAGGGCAGATGATGAGCCTATTCCTGATGGAGACGCTCGTGCTTGCGCTGGTCGGGGTCATCGCGGGCTGGCTGCTGGGCTCGGTAGCCGCCTATGTGATCAGCGTGCTGAACTTCGGCACGGCGACCCTGCCGCGCCTGCGCGTGCTGCCCGCGGTGCTGTTGCTGAACGTATTGATTGCCGCCGCGGCTGCGCTGTTTCCGGTACGGTCGCTGCGCGGACTTGAACCTGCTGCTTTGTTGAAGGGAGAATAACGGAATGGCCGAGGTGGTGACCAGGCTGAACAGCACGAACCCGAGTGGAAGCATCACCAGCGACAGCACACGCGCCGAATGCGCCGTGATTGCGCTCGAAGCGGTGACGCGCGAGTATGCCGCGCGTACTGGCGTGGTGCGTGCGCTCGATTCGGCGACGTTTTCGATCGTGGCGGGCGAATGGGTGGCGATCACGGGCCCGTCCGGCTCCGGCAAGAGCACGCTGGTAAACCTGCTGGGCTGCCTGGACCGGCCGACCTGCGGCTCGCTCAAGATCGACGGGGCCGATGTGTCGGAGTTCAAGGCGCGCGAGCTCGACCGCTTTCGCGCGGACAAGATCGGTTTCATCTTCCAGCAATTTCATCTGATCCCGTATCTTTCCGCGCTCGAAAACGTAATGCTGGCGCAGTACTTTCACTCCATGACGGACGAGGCGGAGGCGCGGGCGGCGCTGGAAAAGGTCGGCATGGACCATCGCGCCGGGCATCTACCAAGTGAGCTTTCCGGCGGCGAGCAGCAGCGGGTCTGCATTGCGCGGGCGCTGATCAACAACCCGCCCATCCTGCTGGCGGACGAGCCGACGGGCAATCTCGACCAGGCGAATCAGACCGTCGTGGCGGACCTTTTACGAACGCTGCATACGTCCGGCCATACAATTGTCATGGTCACCCACGACCCGGAGATGGCGGCTCTTGCACAGCGTCGGATCGCGCTGAACCACGGCAAGGTCTTCTGCCATCCGGTCGGTTCGGTCGTCCGGCTGGGACGCTAGCGAACGCCCCACTTGAGCTTGCTGCGCAGCACGGTGAACAGTCCGTTCGGATGCAGGCGCAGCAGGCGAACGCTTGCGTCGGAGCGTCGGCACTGGACCTCGTCTCCAAGCTGAAGGTCGACCGCTTCCTGCCCGTCGACGGTAAGCACGATCTGGTTGGGCACGCCTTCAATGCGGATGGTAATGTTCGACTCGCCTCCCATCACCATGGGGCGGATGGTGAGCAGGTGCGGGCAGATGGGCGTGACCAGCATGCAGGAGACGCCGGGCATCACGATCGGTCCGTTGGCGGCGAGGTTATATGCGGTCGAGCCGGTTGGCGTCGAGACGATGACGCCGTCGGCGCGAAAGGTGGCCACGAGCTCGTCGTCGATGCGGATAGTGTAGTCGCCCATGCGCGCGATGGTTCCCTTGGCGACGACAACGTCGTTGAGCGCGTCCCACTCGCGCAGGATTTTGCCGTTGCGAATCAGGCTGGCGTGCATCATGGCGCGCAGGTCGATGTCCGCGATGCCGTGGCACCAGAGGTCGAGCGTCGTGTAGAGGTCCGAGAGCGGGATCTCGGTCAGGAAGCCAAGCGAGCCGAGATTGACCGAGAGGATGGGGATCTCCGTGTGCGCAAAGGCCCGCGCAGCGGACAGGAGCGTGCCGTCACCGCCGAGCACGATGACCAGGTTGGGATTCTGCGCGGAAAGCTCGCTGCGGCTGCATCCCGGCTGATTCAGGTAGGCCGCGCTGTCGCTATCGAGCAACGCCTCGTAGCCGCGTTCACGAAGCCAGTGAATCAACTGCGGAAGCAGCGTCGCGACCTCGGGCTTCTGCGGCTTGGAGATGATGGCGGCCTTGAACATGAGAATCCAGTGTACCGGCTTTCACCCCTCCGTTCGAGGCCAGCGGGCGTGCAGAAGATATTCGTGGTTTCCTTCCATCCCGTGAATCGGCGAGTCGATGACCTCGGCGCCGATGCCGTGCTGTGCGGACACGCAGCCGAGAAGCCGGTCGATTGCCAGCCTGCGCGACGCGGGATCGCGCACGATGCCTCCCTTGCCCACATGCTCGCGGCCGGCTTCGAACTGTGGCTTGATTAGAAGCACAAGATCCCCGGCCCAGCGCTCGTCCGGCGCAGCCAGTGCGGCAAGCACTGCCGGCAGCACCAGCGTGGCGGAGATAAACGAAACGTCCATGACGATCAGCGCGATGCCCTGCCCGGCCAGGCTGCCCGGCGCAAGCAGACGAGCGTTGGTCCGTTCCATCAGGCGGACGCGCGTGTCGGTTCGGAGCGACACAGCAATTTGCCCGTAACCCGTATCGATGCACAGCACGGAAGCCGCGCCGCGCTGCAGCAGGCAATCGGTGAACCCTCCGGTGGAGGTGCCGACGTCGACACAGTGCAGGCCGGAAGGGTCCAGACGCCAATGGTCGAGCGCGCATTCGAGCTTGAGTCCGCCACGGCTGACGTACCGCAGGTCGTCGCCCAGCAGGCGCAGCACGGCCTCTTCGGCGACGGATGTGCCGGGCTTATCCACCCGCTGCTCGGCCACCAGCACCCGGCCCGCAAGGATCAGCGCCTGTGCACGTTCACGCGAAGCGGCGTGTCCCCGATCGACTATCAGCTTATCCAGACGTATCTTCTTCAACGGCGACCCGGTCGGTGCAGCGGGATATGAGGGTCGGGTCATGCGTCGAGGGCCCGGTCTCTCTATGAGGCTAACCCAAGCGGCCTGAACTCAGGTAGAGTCAATGGGTACCCCGCAGCGCTCTGGAGGAAGTTCCCTCTCAGGGTCACCTGAATGAGCGTGTTTTGCTGAGACTCTGGAATCTGTTTTCGTAATAGGTGCGTTTACATGTATAGAGAGACGGGAGTAACAAATATGCCACCGCCATCCGTTGAGGATGACGCTTCCTTACTGTCGCAGGTACAGCGCGGTGATGAAGGAGCGATGGCCGCCCTGTTCGACCGGTATTCCAAGGTCGTCTATTCGGTGGCGCTTCGTGTTTTGCGCGACCCGGCCTCCGCGGAGGATGTATTGCAGGAAATCTTCATGCAGATCTGGCGAAGCCCTGGAGGCTTCATCGCCACGCGCGGAAGCCTGGGCGGCTGGCTGGCGGTGGTAAGCCGGAATCGCTCGATCGATGCGCTACGGCGCAAACGTCCGAGCGAAAGCGTGGATGATATTGGTCTGGCTTCTCCGTATAACTTATCTGAGGAAGCGGAACGGAACGTCATGATCGGGCGGGCAAAGGAGATTATCCTTCTCCTTCCCGCCGAGCAACGCAAGACGCTGGAGATGGCCTTCTTCGACGGGTTAACGCATTCGGAGATCGCCGAGATGACCGGGGACCCCCTGGGCACGGTCAAGACACGTATACGCAGCGCATTGCTTTCGCTAAGAAAGGCGTTCCAATCATGATCCCTGTCAAGCACATCGACCCGGACGATCTGCCGTTGTACGCCATGCAGCTTCTGCCACCGGAAGAGACCGAGGAGCTTAGTCTTCATCTGCAGCACAGCACAGAAGCGCGCCGCGTTCTGTCCGAGATTTATGGCGACCTGGCAATGTTCGCCTACACCGCGGAGATGCACAGCCCGCCCGCGCTGGCACGGCAGCGGGTGATGAAGCATGTGGCTCGCGAAAAGAAGGTCGTTCCAATCGACCGCACTCCGGCGGTCGATTACGCACCGCGAACCAGGCTGGTTGACGAGGAACCTGCCCCGCGCAGCACGGGAGCGAGGATTCTCCCCTGGCTCGGCTGGGCCATTGCGGCCGGCGTGGCGATCGAGGCAGGTTTTCTGTATCAGCAGAAAGACAGGCTGGAGCACTCGGTGGAAACGCAGCGTGCGCAGCTTGCCCAAACGATGACCTCCGCCGAGTTTTCAAGTCTTGTTCTGGACACCATCAAGGATCCTTCGGCGCAGAATGTGGTCTTGACGCCAGGCGAAGGACGCACCCCTCCGCAAGGAAGGACGATCTACAACCCGGAGAAGGGATCGCTGATCTTTGTTGCAAGCAATCTGGAGCCCCTGCAGCCTTACAAGACCTATGAGCTATGGCTTATGCCGGCTGACGGGCGCGACCCGATCGCCGCGGGTACCTTTCAGCCGGATAGCCAAGGGAACGCCAGTGTGATTCTGCCGCAGCTTCCAAGGGGTACCGTCGCCAAAGGTTTCGGCGTAACGGTCGAGGACGGACAAGGCTCCCCAACGCCGACCCTGCCGATCATCCTGAAGGGCTCTTCCGCTTAGAACATCATTCGACACATAGGGCCGCACTTCGGGAATTTACGACCCCTCATCGCCCAGACTAAGGCGCGTTGACGCGAACCGCAACCCCGGCCGACTGTAATGACAGATGTGTCGATACGGTATTGGTATCAGTCCGCAAAATCGTCAGGTCGTTGGAGTCCGGCGCCGTGATGTACACCTTACCGGCGGGTGTGCCGGTGGTTCCCGCGATGAAGTTTGGGTGGCCGTGCACGGTAGCGTCGGAGGCGACGGTGCTGAGCGCGCCTGGAATGGTGGCGATTACGGTGTTCGTTGCGAGGTTGATGACGGTTACCGAGCCCGCGATGCCTGCAGCCGCGTTGCCTGCGTTGGCGACGTATGCATAGGAGCCATCCTGCAAAACTGCGATCATGATGGGATTGACGCCCACCGGGATTGTTGCGAGCACGCCTCCGAAACCCGCGGCGTCAACCGGGTTGTTGACATCGCAGTTCGGGTTCGAGGGTAGCGAGGTAACCGAACAGAGCGGAATGTTGATGACCGAGACCGTGCCGGTGGCGGTTCCATTGGGGGTGGGCGAGCCGGAGTTGGCTACCAGCATCTCTGAGCGGGTCGGTGCAAAGTCCGCCCAGACCGGTCCGATACCCACGGGAATGGTGCTTGTGGCCGCGCCCGCGACGGTGAAGGTGTCGGGCTGGTTGGTCTGCGCGTTGATGACCGTCACGGTCCCGTCCGTGCGGTTTAGGATAAACGCACGCCGAGTGTCCGAGGTCATCACGCCGTATACCGGTCCGCGTCCAACAGGAATGGTTCCGGAAACCGTATTCGTCGTGGTTTCGATAGCGGCAACCGTGCCGGGCGAGGACGTCGAGGTCCCCTGGCTGATCGCGTAAACGCGTGCCGCGCCGGCGTAGCCCACGGTGTAGATAGTCCCCGGCCCGGTAGGCAGGATCTGCTTCAGCGACGGCGGAACCCCGGTAAGCTGGGCGACCGAGTTCTGCGTGCCGCCTTCTGCGATGTACAGGTTGCTGGCCTGCGGAAAGATGCTGACCGGACTGGCGTTCGGATTCAGGGTTGTCTGGGAAATGTTCGAGGTCAGCAGGTTGGTGAAGTTTGAAAACGAGTTCACCGTACCGTCGCCGTTCAGCGTATAGGCCACGCCGCCAGAATTTTCGAGAACCAGGTAGAACGGGTTCGCGCCCAGGGTTGCGGTACCCAGGATCGTATCTCCGGAGACGTCGATCACATTCACCAGCCCGGGCGTGGTGGGGCCCGTGGTGGAGATGGCGATGGCAAGCTTTTCCGGTTGCCCGGCCGGACCGACCGGATTGACCGCGCTGATTACGGGCCGGTAGGTGTTTCCGCATCCGGCCAGGGCCAGAATGACGCATGCGGCAACAAGACGAGAGACGAGACGACCCGGCTGAAACGATTCGTGCTGATGAACTGAACGCAAACTTGCTCCCGCGATGGTGCGTGTGTCGACTATGCTCAAAGCCTGATTGTAAATGAACCGAGGCGGAGGCGTGGGGTGGCGATGGAATCTGAAGGGCACCCCGGTTTGACGTGGAGCAAGGCGATTCCGGAGCAGCGCGACCGGATGCAGTCGCAGATCCTGACCTGGAGCGTGGGTCTGCTGCTTGCGGCCGCGTGCATCCAGACCTGGAGGATGGGAGCTCACGGCACCATCGCCCTGGAGGCGCTTACCCTCAGCACCGCCTTTGTGGTACTGGTCCTCATGCTCAAGGCCGGAACGAACGGGGCTGCCCGCGTGGGCGGCATGATCTGCTTCCTGATCATCTTCTTCACAGCTCCGTCCGACATGTCGGCCCTCCGGTCCGGCGTCGCACCACTCATCGCCCTTTTCATTCTTACTTACCTGGCAACAAGGTTCGGACGAAAACGCAAAACACTGCAAGGCCTGGCGGAGAACTCCCGGGGTCGCCGTGCCTCTCAAGTCGTTGCGAACCTCGGGGCAGGCGGCTTGATTTGTACGCCTGTGGTGGCCCGGTATCTTGGCGGTCTTTCTCCGCATCACCTCCGCTTCGTTTCCTGGCCCATTTACGTTGTCCTGCTTGCCACCTTGGTGGAAGCGACGGCAGACACGGTCGCCTCCGAGCTTGGTCAGGTGCTGGGAGGGGAGCCGCGGCTGCTCTTCTCGATGCGAAAGGTCGCGCCGGGTACGGACGGCGCAATCAGTGCCGCCGGAACGTTCGCCGGGGCGGCCGGCGGTTGCCTGGTGATGCTGGTGGGTCTGTGGAGCCTGCAACTCCCCTGGCAGGCCGGTCTGAACACATTGATCAGCGGCCTGCTTGGCTTTCTCTTTGACAGCGTTCTCGGTGCGACGATCGAACGTCGGGGCTGGCTCGGCAACGACCTTGTCAACTTCTGTTCGACTTTATTCAGTGCGGGAAGCGCTTTCTGTCTCCTGCTGCTCTTTCGCGACTGGTGGGCGATCCCCTACGCCGGCTGACCTTCCACCCATTGCCAGGTCTGCGTCAGCCCCAGCCGCAGCGCCGTGTAGCTCAGAACCTCATGGAAGTAGCGTGACCACAACTCCAGGCGATCAATATGCCCAAGCGCCGGACGAGGAGAGGTCGACACGTCCAGCCCTTGCCTCCGGCAAAGCTCTCGGATGCGGAACAGGTGCGTATTGTCGCTGACGACCACGATGTGTCGCAGCTCATGCTCCTCGGCGATCTGCGCCAGCAGAGCAACCTGCTGCGCGGTTGAGGTCGACTCGGTCTCCGCGATGATGCGGTCGTATGGAACACCCTGCGCGAGAAGGTAATCGCGGCCCACGCCGCCTTCGCTTCTGCCGGAATTTTTGTCCGCGCCGCCTCCGAAGGTGATGACGAGCGGGGCAATCTGACGGTTGTACAGCGCCGCCGCGTGATCCAGCCGAGCGTGGTATACCGGCGAGGGCCGTCCGGCATACTGTGCCGCGCCGAAGACGGCGATCGCGTCCGCCGGCTCCGCGCCATCCTGGCTGGCGACCAGGTTGATCTCATGCACGACCCACGCGCTCCAGCCCGCCGCCGCCAGGATGACCGAAAACAACATCCAGAGCAGCGCACGGCGGAGGGGATGGTTCCAGACCGCCGCTCGCCCGGCACGGGTCTGCTTGCGCCGGACCGTCCTTCGTCCGAAGCTGGGGAGAGCGGACATCGGTCTTTCCACCATACTTGGTGCGGACGGCGTGCGACAAACCCGTCTCCCCGCGGCTCGCTAACGTTGCAGGCACAGGGCGATTTCGTGCGTGGGAATCGCGCCTTCGCGCAGGATGCTCCACGAGTTGCCGCCTCCGGTCAGGTCCACAATGGTGGTCGCGACGGCGCGTCCAGTCGGGCCGCCATCCACGATGAGCGGGATGCGGTCGCCAAGCTGCTCGCGCACGCAGCTGGCGTACTGGCACTCCGGCCGACCCTGCAGGTTGGCGGAGGTCGCGGTGATCGGCAGCCCGAGCTTTTCCACCACGGCGCGAGCAATTGGCGCCTCCGGCACACGCAGCGCCACGTTGCCGGTGTTGGCGGTGACTCGCAGCGGAAGCCGCGAGCCGGCCTTGACGATGATGGTCAGCGGCCCCGGCCAGAAGTGTTCCGCCAGCCGGTCGAAGGTCGTATCGCATTCACGAGAAAGGCCGTACGCCTGCGAGACATCCGAGATCAAAAGTGAAAGGGGCTTGTGCCGGGCACGATTTTTCAGCTCATAGATACGGTCCACAGCGCGCAGATTGACCGGATCGACGGCGAGCCCGTAGAACGTGTCGGTCGGCAGGCCAACGATGAGCCCGGCAGCGATGGAACCCGCAATATAGTCGACCAGCGCCGGCTCCGGCTCGTCGGGGTGGATTTGTACGATCTCGGCCGTCAACTCTTTCAGGCTCCTTGTGCTCGGGCGCTGGCCCGTAGAGACAACAGGGCCATTCCGCACCTTAGCATACCGCGCCGCCCGCGAACACCGCTCGGCGGAAATCGGTCTGGCCGGACTAGACTGAAGCCATGGCCGTCGTCACCAGCCGCACCAACCCGCGCATTAAGCAGCTGCGCGCCGCCTTTGCCGGGCAGGCGCGGCTGTCGAGCGGACTCATCGCCATCGAAGGCGAACATCTGCTGCGGGAAGCGCTGCGCAGCGGCCAGGCGCTCAAGACGGTATTCCTGAGCGAACACGTCGAAATGCCTGAGTACGTGCCCTCGATCGTGGAGGTCATCCGGGTCAGCAACGATGTCTTCGCCACGGTCGCCGACACGCGCGCACCGCAGGGCATTGCCGCGCTGCTTGTGCCTCCGGTTGGCTCGGTTGAAGCGATGCTGGCCGGCATGCCGCTCGTGCTGGTCGCGGTCGGACTTCAAGACCCCGGAAACCTCGGCACACTGATCCGGTCGGCCGAGGCTTTCGGTGCCACTGGCGTGCTCACGACACTCGGTTCGGTCAGCCCGTGGAACGGAAAGTGCCTGCGCGCCTCGGCGGGCTCGGTCTTCCGGGTTCCGCTCGCGGTCGCCGACAGCCCGGCCATGGAGCGGCTCGAACAGGCCGGCGTTCGACTGCTCGCCGCCGTCAAGGAAGACGCCGTTGCCGCGGGCGAAACCGACCTGCGCGGACCGTGCGCGTTGCTGATCGGCAACGAGGGCGCGGGGCTTTCGCCGGACTGGCTGCGATTGGCGGATGCGCGCATCACGGTCCCCTGTCCGGGCTGGGTCGAAAGCCTGAACGCGGCGGTTGCGGGATCGATCCTGCTCTACGAAGCTTCGGGGCAGCGGGCGCGCGCATGAGCCTGTTCGACGGCGTGCAGGTCACAGCCGCGGTGCCGGCGGCCACGGCTCCGCTGGCCGAACGAATGCGTCCCCGCACGCTGGACGAGTACGCCGGGCAGCGGCATCTGCTTGGCCCCGGGCGTCCCCTGCGGCTCGCGGTCGAGCTCGACGACCCCGGTTCGATGATCTTCTTGGGACCGCCGGGCGTGGGAAAAACCACCCTGGCCAAGATCATCGCGCGCCGGACAGAAGCCTCGTTTAGCGAGTTTTCCGCCGTGCTCAGCGGCATCAAGGAGATCAAGCAGGTGATGGCCGAGGCGGAAAAAGCTGCCGTCTACGGCACCCGCACCGTGTTGTTCATCGACGAGATCCATCGCTTCAACAAGGCCCAGCAGGACGCCTTTCTGCCCTACGTCGAACGCGGAACGATCCGGCTGATCGGCGCGACGACCGAGAATCCCTCCTTCGAGATCAACGCCGCGCTGCTCTCGCGCTGTCGCGTCTACACCCTGCAGGCGCTTACCACCTCGGAGGTCGTGGACCTGCTGCGCCGTGCTCTTGCCGACACGGATCGAGGCCTCGGCGTTCAGCACCTTTCCGCGAACGATTCCGTCTTGAGCACGATCGCCGACAGCACCAGCGGCGACGCCCGCGGTGCCCTGAACGCGCTTGAAACCGCGGCGCAGATCGCCTCCGGACGCGATGAAACGGAGCTCACCCCGGAGATCGCCGCCGAAGCCATGCAGCGGCGTGTGCTGCTCTACGACAAAGGGGGCGAGCAGCACTACGACATTATCTCTGCCCTGCACAAGAGCGTGCGCAACAGCGACCCGGACGCGGCGCTCTACTGGCTCGCGCGCATGCTCGAAGCCGGCGAAGACCCCATGTACTGCGCGCGCCGCATCGTCCGGATGGCGGTCGAAGATATTGGCCTGGCCGCGCCGGAAGCGCTGAACCTGTGCCTGTCCGCGCGGGACGCCTTGCACTTCCTTGGCCAGCCGGAGGGCGATCTTGCGCTCGCGCAGGCGGTCGTCTACCTCGCGCTGGCACCAAAGTCCAATTCGGTCTACATGGCCTTTGCAGCGGTCCTGGACGACGTGCGCACTACCCGCGCCGAACCCGTGCCGCTCTCTCTGCGCAACGCGCCCACCCGCCTGATGAAGGAACTGGACTACGGCAAAGGCTATCGGTATGCACATGATGAAGAGGGCCGCGTCGCGGATATGAACTGCCTTCCCGAAGCGCTCGCCGGTCGTCGCTACTACACGCCGACAGCGGAGGGACGCGAGCGCCAACTGGGCCAGAGGATGGAAGAAATCAGCAGGATTCGCGCTGGGAAACGCGACAACCGGTGATACGCTGCTCATAATTCAGAACTTCATGCAGGAGAAAGATGTCAGTGACCACTCCCATTCCCCCCATCACACCCTACCTCTTCATCCCCGGCGGTGCTGCAGCCGATGCAGTCGAGTTCTACAAGAAAGCCTTCGGTGCCCTCCAGGACGGAGAAGCCCACCGGATGCCCGGTACTGACAAGATCATGCATGTCCGGCTGCTCATCAATGGAAGCCTGATCATGATCGCGGACGACTTCTCCGAACAGCGTGGCCGCGAACCCATCGCCCCTGAGGCACGCACCGAGTCGCCAGTAATGCTCGCCCTGCAGTTAGACGAGGTGCAGAGCTTCTGGGATCGTGCCGTGGCCGGCGGCGCCATCGTGACCTTGCCATTGGCAGACATGTTCTGGGGCGATCGCTACGGCCAGCTCGACGATCCATTCGGTCACAGGTGGTCGGTGTCCCAGACGCTGGAAGCGCTCACCGACCAGCAGATGCAGGACGCGGCAGACCGCGCCATGGGAGACAAGGGTACCCTGATGGGCGAGCCCGCCGGCTCCTGAACCCCAGGCTACTTGGCGTCCTGTTCGATCGCGTCCAGCACCTTCTGTTTGCTCAAAAGCTCCGGCAGCACGTCTCCTTGTGAGGATGGGCTGCCCGGATAGATGACGTAGGTCGGAACACCGCTGCGTCCCAGCAGGGCCAGCTGCTTGGTGATCTCCGGGTCAAAGCGGGTCCAGTCCGCACGCAGCAGCGTGAACTTGCGGTCGGTCAGCTGATGCTCCACCTCGGCTGTTTGCAGCACGGCCTTTTCGTTCACCTGGCAGCTCAGGCACCAGGCCGCGGTAAAGTCGATAAATACGGGATGTCCCGCGGCCCGCGCGGCGTCGAGCGCCGCCTGGCTGTACGGCTGCCAGTTCAGCGTCTCCTTGCGAGGTTCACGCAACGGAATCAGCAGCGCGCAAGCCGCAAGCACGGCCGCCCCAACGCCGCTGCGCCAGCCAAGAGGCCATCGTCCCAGCACCCAGCCCGCGACCGCAAGCACCAGGAAGCAGAACAAGAGGCGCTCGATGTGGTCCACGCCTGCCGAGGTCGACGAAGCGAACAGCTGCCCGTACACCCATGTCAGCCAAATCACGGTCGCAAACAGCGGCAGTGCCGTAAGCTGCTTCAGCACCTCCATCCAAGCGCCGGGCTTCGGCAGGATTCGCGTCCACGAAGGCTGAAAACTGAGCAGCAGGTAAGGCAGCGCCAGGCCGAGCCCAAGCGCCGTAAACACCGCAAACGTAACCCCGGCCGGCTGGGCCAATGCAAACCCGATCGCCGCGCCCATCAATGGAGCCGTGCACGGCGTAGCGACCACGGTAGCCAGCACCCCGGTAAAGAAGCTCCCCGCATACCCCTGCTTCTGCGCCAGCTCGCCGCCGGCCCCGGTCAGCGAAAGTCCGAGGTCGAACTGCCCCGCAAGCGACAATGCAAAGAAAAACAGGCCGGACGCCAGAACAAGCACAAACGTCGGCGACTGCAGCTGGAAGCCCCACCCTGCCTGGCTTCCGCCCGCCCGCAGCACAAGCAGCACGCCGACGATGATCCAGAAGGACACGAGGATACCCAGCGTGTACACCAGGCCATGGCTCCGGAGCCGCTTGCGTTCCTCGCCGGAGGACTGCACCAGCGCAAGCCCTTTTAGAAACAGCACCGGAAAGACGCACGGCATCAGGTTCAGCAGTATTCCGCCAAGCAGCGCCAGCCCTACGGCCGACACAACCGTCAGCTCGGAGGTCGAACCCGTCCTTGGCATCGTCATCGCGGGCAGCTGTCCGGCCGTGACCGGCGAAGTTACCTCATAAGCCACCTTGTCCGACAGCTTTAGCAGCCCGTGAAGCGTCGCCGGCAGGGTCTTCAGGTCGTCAGAACGCTTAACCCGGAGACGCACGCCGGTCGCGGTCGGCTCCGCCGTCTGTGCCGCCTCGTCCACCACGATGCCCTCTTCGTAGGGGAAGAACTCCAGGTCCGGCTCACGGTCCCCGGTCGTTAGCGTGATTCCGAATTCGGTGGCGCTGCCGACAACCGATATCTTGTCCTCGGGCGGCAAAGGCGTGGGCAGGAGCGTCAACGCCGTCCCCAGCGCGCCCACCGGCTGCCCCGCCGGGCTATTTGGCTGCACGTTCAGGTCAAGCCCCAGGTGCGCCTTGCCCGGGAAGCACTGTTCCCGGCACACCAGCCACGTCACCTGCGCGTCCAGGTGCACCGGCCCGGGCTTCATCCCGGCAGCCGCGGAGATCCGCACCGGAAACGCCACCAGGTCCTCATACCCGAAGTCCATCCTCGGGCCCAGCGGAAGGCGCTGCGGGATCGGAAACTGCATCGGTCCTGCGGTGATTCCCGTGGGAAGCGTCCAGGCGATACTCGGCGGATAGCCAGCGAACCCCGCATTCACCCAGTACACATGCCACTTGTCGGCCAGCGTAATCACCAGCCCAGCCTCCACGGAGCCGCCCGGCGAGACGCCCGGAGCCAGGCTCACCAACTCGGCCGTCAGGTGATCCGCCTTCACCGGGTGCCCCGAAAGACCGTCTCCCAGGTTCTGCATCTGTGCCCACGCGGATGAGTCACCAGCAATGGTGAGGAGAACAATAAGTGCGGTGCACAGGCGGCGAAGAAGAAGATTCATGAACGTGTCTCGATTGTAGGGCTTTGGAGCCAAGGCTGCCGAACTTACCGCATCCTGCCCTTTTCCACCATCAGGCAGCGGTCCGCGACGACCAGGATGCCGTAATCCTCCGCCCGGCGGATCGCCTCTGCATGCACAATGCCCTGCTGCAGCCAAAGCCAACCGAGCCCAAGCTCGATCATCTCGTCCACAATGGCCGGCACAAAGCGCGGCAGCCGAAAGACATTCACCATGTCCGGCTGCTCCGGCAGCGCGCGCAGCGAAGGGTGCGCCTGCTCGCCCAGCACGGAGTCCAGCCCCGGGTTCACCGGCAGGATGCGGCATCCATAACGCTGCATAGCCGCAGAAACATAGTGGCTCGGCTTGGCCGGATCCTCCGACAATCCGATGACCGCGATCGTCTTTGCCCCAAGCAGCTTCTGGATCGTTCCAGGCTCGTTCACGCCGGCCATACTCCAAGCAGACGGCGCAGCACGACCAGTTCGCCCAGATGATACGCAGTGTGGTCTGCGATCAGCAGCGCCTCCCGCAGCAGGTTCTGCCCGTCCCCCCACAGGAACGGCTTGTACAGGTCGGCACCCGGCTTCAACAGAAGCGCCTCGAACAGCTTGCGATCGGCCTTGATCGCAGCCAGCGTTCCATCCCACGCACCCGCATCGGGCGGCTCGGCGGTTTTAGGCCAGTAAGCATCCGGCCACGCAAGATGCTGGTAGCCACCCGTCGGGGGCGCGGAAAACAGAAGGATGTCCCGCTGCGTAATCCGCAGATGCTCCAGGATCTGCCATGCGGAGTACGGCAGATTCTCCGGAACCACGCCACGAAGTTCCGCGGGAAAGTTCGCCAGGGCCGCGTCGAGCTTAACATGCGCTTGCCCTCCCTGCAGAAGGGCAAGCAGTTGCGTTACCAGCGGAGTTGCGTCAGCCATGCCGATTCGATGCGCTCGCCCGGCAACAGGACGCGCATCAATCCTCTTCTTCAACCGCAGCCGGCAGGTTCCCCTCGCGGCGCATCCGCAGGTATCCCCGGATAAACGGTTCAAGGTCGCCGTCGAGCACCTTGTCGACATCGCCGATCTCCACCCGTGTCCGCAGATCCTTGGCCATGCGGTACGGCTGCAGCACATAGCTTCGAATCTGCGAGCCAAAGCCAATCTCGAGCTTCGAATCCTCGATCTTGCGCGTCGCCGCTTTTTTCTTGTCCAGCTCGTACTCATACAGCTTGGAGCGCATCATCTTCATGGCGCGATCCTTGTTCTTATGCTGCGAGCGCTCGTTCTGGCAGCCGGTCACCAGACCCGTCGGAAGATGCGTGATACGCACCGCCGAGTCGGTCGTATTCACATGTTGTCCGCCCTTGCCGCCGGACCGATAGGTATCGATCCGAAGGTCCTCCGGCTTGATGTCGATGACGATCGTGTCGTCGATCTCCGGGCTCACGAACACGGACGCAAAACTCGTGTGCCGGCGCTTGGCGGAGTCGAACGGCGAAATCCGCACCAGCCGATGCACCCCGGTTTCGCCACTCAGCAGACCAAACGCAAACTCGCCTGTAACCGTAAACGTCGCCGACTTGATCCCGGCCTCGTCGCCATCCTGGATCTCGTTGATCTCGGTCTTGAAGTGCTGCCGCTCCGCCCAGCGCAGATACATGCGCATCAGCATCTCGGCCCAGTCCTGGCTCTCGGTACCGCCTGCCCCGGGATGCACCGTCACGATGGCGTTCAGCAGGTCGGTCTCCCCGGACAGCATCGTCTTCGACTCCAGCTGGTCGGCATACTCCACCAGCGCGGGTATCTCGCGTGCCAGGTCCGGCTCCGTATCCTCGCCTTCGCGGGCAAGCTCGAAGTAAGCCTCGATGTCGTCCGACCGCCGAGCCAGCTCCGTGTCATCGGCCAGCAGCGTCTCCAGCCGCTTGCGTTCGCGCATCAGCGGCTGCGACCGTGCGGCATCGGCCCACACCCCCGGGTCCGCAATCTTTTCTTCCACTCCCGCCAACTCACGCCGCAGACGGGGCGAGTCAAAGATACTCCCGCAGATCGCGAATCTTCTCGCGAACCGGGGAGTATTGGTATTCGTAATCGCTCAACATGCTTCCAGTTTAGTGCATGGCGGCCGGTTCGGTCCGGACCAGCCCGTAGCCGAACGCAAGCACCGTGACCGCGCCGGCCAGCCAGGCGAACCAGTCCCCGTGCCGCGTGTAGAACGTCGTACCCGAGGTGAATCCGTACGGAAGCACATACGCCGTTCGCACGTGGCGCTCATTTGGCGTGTACCTGCCGTCCGGGTCGATCACCGTCGTCTCCCCCGTGTTGGTATCGCGCAGAAGCCACCGATGGTTCTCCACCGCACGCATGCGCGCCATGTTCAGGTGTTGCCACGGAGCGCCCGTGTCGCCATACCATCCATCGTCCGAGATATTGACCAGCACCTCGGCACCGTTGCGAACAAACTGCCGTACCTCGTCGCCAAAGATCGATTCGTAGCAGATAAAGATTCCGTACGCATGTCCATCCGTCCGAAAAATTGATCGTGCAGTGCCAGGATCCATGTCGCCCACGCCTTCGGTCAACTTCTGCGCGAAGGCAAAGAACTGCTTGTAAGGCACGTACTCGCCCCATGGCACCAGGTGTATCTTGTCGTAGCGTCCAAGGTAAGTGCCGGACCGGTCAAACACCGCCGCGGAATCGAAGGCCGAGTAACCCCTGGCCGTGGACAGGTTCTGATCGATCCCGATGCTTCCAGCAATCACGGCAGCATCCGCATGGCGAGCCAAGTCTTCCAGCGCAGAGCGAAAGTAAGTGTCGTTGGCAAACAGATGCGACGGTGCCTCCGGCCAGATCACAATCGCAGCTTTCCGGCCGGCACCTACTCCGGCGAGACTAAGCCGGCTGAAGGTCGATAACTCCTCATTGAGAGAAGCCGGCTGTCTCTCCCGTGCGGCAGCTCCGACGGACAGATTCTCCTGAAGCAGGACCGCGCTGGCTTCGCCGGCATACTTGCTCGCCCCTGTTCTGCTCCCGGCCAGCATCACCAGTAGGACTACCCCGCATCCGCTCGCCGTCAGCAGGACACGCGTGCGCATCTTCCGGGCTAACAGCCCAAACGCGATCACCGCGTTCACCGCCATCAGCACAAAGCTCACGCCCATGACCCCGGCAACAGGAGCAGCCAGCATTATCCAGCGATTGTCGATCTGTGAATACCCAAGCAGATCCCACGGAAACCCTGTAACCCGGGCTCGTGCAAGTTCCACCGTCACCCACGCAAATGGCCCCAGCGCCAGAGCGCCCACCAATCCCAAAGCAGACCGGCGCACCACAATCAGAATCCAGGCAAAGAGTGCATGGTAAAGCCCCAGATAAAGCGAAAACAACATCAGGATTACTAACGCAACTACCTTGGGCAGCCCGCCATAGAGATACATCGTCTGGTAGATCCAGTAACAATTTCCAAGGTAGAAGAAAATCCCGCAGAGATACCCGGCCTTCACTGCCTGCCCAATTGTCAGCAGCATTCCGTCGCGCCGCGTCGCCACCAGGGCAACCAGGAACGGAACGAGAGCGAACCATGCCGAGCTGCTCCTCCAGTAAGGCAACGGACCAGCAAATGGAAAACTGGCAACCTGCAAGCAGGCCGAAACAAAGATAAGTAGGCCAACCCGTGCCGGCAACCGGAGCATGGGCAAGTCTAGCATTCCGGCGCGCCGCAAGGGGCGAAGCTAAAGCGTAAGTTGGCTGTGTAACTCCTCCCTTAAGAAGAAAAGAAGTGCAGCTAGTCTTTCTTCCTTATAGACTGATGAATGTTTCTGGATGACACAGCTAAGTCAGACCAATGGCGTTGCGTGCATTCAGCCACCAGGAGAAAAATGGCACTTACCGAAGTAATCCAACAGATCGACGAGGAGATTGCAAAGCTGCAACAGGCGCGTGCCCTGCTTGCGGGAGCACAGGATGTTCTTCCAAAGGCAACCCGCGGCAGGCCCAAAGGAACCAGGAACAGGTCAGCCGATACGCCCGCTCCGGCAAAGGCGGCGAAAAGCAAGCGCAAGTTGAGCCCGGAAGGCCGCAAGGCGATCGCCGATGCCATGAAGCGCCGCTGGGCCGAGCGCCGCAAGAACGCCTCAGCTTAGTCTCTCGGACCGCCCTGGAAGCTCCACCGGGCCAAGCTTAGCGGATGACAACTACTTCCCGCAGCGCGTCTTTTGCGAGAAAAAAGCGGTGCGATGCATATGCTGAGAAAATCTGCTCCACCTGCCGCGTGCTCAGGTTCCCGAGCACCGGCAGCCCACCCATCCGCTGCAGCTCCAAATGATCTCCCGCGGTCAGGTGGTAGCGGGAGAAACCGGTCTCATCCCCCGTCAGTTTGCCGTGGAAGAACGCCAGCAGACTGCCTCCCGGCTGCAACACCGCATGCACCCGGTCTACGATCGGCTGCACAAACGGTGCCGGCACATAATCGAGCGCGTCAAACAGAAGCACTACATCGAACTCACGGCCGGCAAATCCAAGATTTTGGCTGAGAAAACCTTCGACGTCATAAGACGGTGCACCGTCTACCGGATCCGCAACGCGCCACTCCGGCTTGCTCGCCTCTTCGGCAAGGTTGGCCATGTAGACGCTGTGGCCCATCTGCGTAATCAGGTTGATGTTGCCGGCCGAGGTCGGGCCGATATCCAGAATCCGCAAGCCTTCCTGGCCCTGCATCGTCTTGCGCAGCTGCGCCCAGCCGGTGGACGACCGCGGCGTGCGGATGCTCTCCGGGCGTATTCCGGCCCCGGAGCCTTTGCTGCCAAACAGGCCCATCGCTTCGCCGCTCCGTTACTCGCGGGCTTCCGAAACCCGCGCCGTCTGCCCCGTCAACTCCACCCGCCCCTTGATTGCGGCGTTCTCTTCGACAGAAAGTCGCGCCGCCACAATGTCTCCGTTGACGACCGCGCTCTGCCGCAGCTCGATCCTTCCCGTCGCCTGCACATTTCCGTTCACCAGGCCGAAAACGATCAGGTCCCGTACCTGCAGGTCCGCCTCGATCCGCGCGTTCGGACCCACCGTCAGGCGGCTGTCGGACAGCGACACCGAACCCTCCAGAACCCCATCCATGAACAAATCCTCGCTGCCCGAAAGCTCTCCGCGAATGGTGACAGACTTGCCGATCAACGTCGTACCTTCAACTGGCTTCATGGAACTTCGGTCTCCTCGAGGTGCCTCTCCGCGATTGAACCGAAGCCTTGGCCGTCGGTTTCCAACACGGAGCGCATGAAGCGAACTATACCCATCCGCCCGCCGCGGCGCAAACGGAAAACGAACCGGTCCCATCCTGCGTCAGATAAGGATTGATCATGTTCAGCTCGTCTCTTGCGAAGCCCGCATCGTTCTCCGGCCTGTGGTTCTGTGCCCTGCTCCTCACCTGCCCGGCATCATGCCAGCAAGGCGCGGCCAGCCCGTCCGAACTCCAGGCCATCCCGCCCGGCGCGTGGGCCGTAGACGCCGCGCACAACGAGCTTGCGGTGGTCGACTTCAAATCCGGCTTCGTGCGCTACCGGCTCCGCACCGTCAACGACAAAGGCGACCAGACCCGCGACCTGATCGAAACCCCCGACGGACCCGTCGCCCGGCTTATCCTTCGCGACGGCCGTCCCATCACCCCCGAGCAGGACGCCGCCGAGCAGAGCCGCCTCAAGAGCATGCTCGAAGACCCCGAAGCCTTCCACAAGCACATTCGCGAGGACAGCAACGGCAAGCATACCGCCGCTGACCTCATTCGCCTGCTGCCCGACGCCATGCTCTACACCTACGTGCCCGGCCAGCCGCAGCGCACCGGCGTCACCGGCCCGGAGGTTGTGCTCGATTTCAAGCCCAACCCTGCCTGGAACCCGCCCAGCACCATCTCGGAGGCGCTCACCGGTCTCCGGGGACGCATCTGGATTGACAGCAAAACCCGCCGCATGACTCGCCTGGAGTCTTCCGTCTTTCGCAGCATCAACGTCGGCTGGGGGGTGATCGCGCACGTCAATCCGGGCGGCACCTTTACCGTCGATCAGGTCGACCTCGGCCAGGGACGCTCGCTCGTCAGCCACTTCAGCGAGCACCTCAGCCTACGCGCCCTGATGGTCAAGAGCATCCGCGAGAACTCCGATGTCTCCGCCTCCAGCTTCCAGCCGGTCGAGCCCATGACCTATACCCAGGCCATCCAGCGCCTGCTCGAGTCTCCAATCCCCCGCTAGCCTCAAAGTGAATCCAGTTAAGCCATTGCTCGGATGAATCCGGAATAACGTGAAACCGGCGTGCTTGTTGCGTGTTCTACGCAGCATCCTCCACTGTTGCCCGCACCTCTTTTCTGGGTACAAAGAACTTCTTCAGCCGAAGGAACTGCTTCTCAAACAGATGATAGGACACCAGCGCGGCCAGCAGCGTAACCAGCACGGCCACCGCAAACTGCACCGCCAGAAATACCATCTGGCTCCGTCCCCCAGCCAGCCATCGGGCCACGAACTCGATTACCGGCAGAAGCAGCATGTGAAAGACATAAATGCCATAGCTGATGCCGCCCAGCCAGCGCAGCGCCTTCCAGGAAAACACCCGGCTCACGAACCCCGGCTCGACCGCCAGCACCAGCATCGCCGCAAAGCAGATTGTGATGCACGGCAGCCCCGCGACCATCATCAGCGCGCCGCTTTCAAAGCTGTTCGCTCTTGCCCCGACAAGCACGAATCCCAGCGCCCCGGCAAACGCCATCAGCGGAGCAGCCCGCACCAGCCGCGGCCATTCCGGCCCCCGGTAACTCAGCGCCAGCCATCCCCCCAGTGCCAGGGCTCCGGCATGCGTAAACAGAAAGTGATCCCAGATTCCCGGGTTCGGCAGTGCGAAAAAGATCACCAGCCGAAACAGCCACGCACCGGCGAAGGTCGCCAGGCAAAGCACCCGAGCCCATTGCCGGCTGCGCTGGATCACCAGCAGAAACGGCCAGATCAGATAAAACTGTTCTTCCACCGCGATGCTCCAGAGATGAAAGATCGGCAGCGGAGACGGAAGTGACTCCGACACCTCGCTCAGGTGCGGAGCGTTCTCCAGAAACAGCGCCGGAACCCAAAGATGCGCCAGCACGGCCTTCGCGGTACCCCCCGGAACTGCCGCCAGAACCACCAGCAGAAGCGTCAAAAAATACAGCGGAAAGATCCGCAGGCTCCGCCGCGCAACGAACTTGCGCCACCAGTGCGGGTCGTCGAACGAGTCCCACAGGATCCCCGTAATCAGGAATCCCGAAAGCACGAAAAACAGGATTACTCCGGCCCATCCGCCCTTGTTCACATGCCCGAACCATTGCATCGGACGAAACGAAGAATGCGTGCCCCCGCCGTAGTGAAACAGAAAAACAATCAGCACGGCCAGGCCACGTACCCCATCGAGCGCGGGGATATGCTTCGGCCTGATCATACCTTCCGCCACCGGCGCCTCCTCAGGCCGGGTCCGTGACGCGGATGCGGTTCTTCCAGTGCGAGCTCACGAACCACACGATCCCAAGCAGAAGCAGCACCTCCACACCCAGCTGAAAGCGGTGAAAGATCGCCTTGAACTCGGGATTCGTGTCGAAGCTCCGTCCCAGCCGCATGCCCACCAGCGCAAGCACATAGCACCACGGCCACGATCCGATGAACGTATACAGGTGAAAGCGAAACTGGTTCATCTTCGCAATCCCGGCAGGCAGCGCGATAAACGTCCGCACGATCGGAAGCATGCGTCCCACTAGCACCGTGATCGAGCCATACTTGTCGAAGAAGTGGTCGCACAGGTCCAGGTCTCGCCGGCTCAGCAGCATGTACCCGCCGAACTTCTCCACCATCGGGCGGCCGCCCTTCGCCCCCACCCAGTACGCCGGAATCGACCCCAGGTTGCTCCCCAGCGAAGCCACCGTCGCCAGCAGCACCAGCTGCATCTGGGAGTGCGCCAACGCGTAGCCCGCCAGCGGCATAATCAGCTCCGAAGGAAGCGGAATGCACGCCGACTGGAGCGCCATCAACAGGAACACACTTGCATACCCACCCGCTGCGATCAGGGCGACGAACAGGGCAAACAATTTTTCAACCATAGTGCGAAGTATAACGGGACCGCCGCGCATCCCAAACTTGGTAGACTCCTCGATAGAGGATTTCGCAGCAATGGCAGATTTTATCCCTCCCAAGAACGAAGTGCCCGAACCCCGCGTCACCGAGCGCGCCATCACCTCGCTCTCCGGGGAGCGCCCCGCTTACCGTCCGGAGTCCACCGCCGCGCCGGCACAGCCCGCCAGCGAACCGGCCGCAGAACCCGCCGCCCGTCCAGTCAGTCCGTATGCCGCGCAGCCCGCCGGCAAGCCGCCCGTCAAGCGCCAGATCGTCTGTTTTACCTTCTACAAGGTCATGCCGGAGTGGCGCCGCCTTCCGGCCGACGAGAAAGCCGCCCACAAGCGCGCCTTCGCCGACGTGCTCGCGCGCTGGAACAAGCCCGGCGAGTTCCTTTCACTCTCCTACTCCACCATCGGTACCCGCGGCGACGTCGACATGTGCGTCTGGTCCATCGGCTACGCGGTCGACGAGCTCAACCGTATGCGCGCCGAGCTCATGGCCACCCCGCTCGGCGGCTATCTGAACACGCCCCACAACTTCCTCGCCATGACCAAGCGCTCGCAATACCAGATCGACCGCGAAGACGAAAGCGAAGGCGAAGGACGCGGAGCCATCCGTCCCGGAGGCCAGAAGTACATCTTCATCTACCCGTTCTGGAAGACCCGCCCCTGGTACCTGCTTTCCGCGGCCGAACGCAAGCGCCTCATGGACGAACACATCCGCATCGGCCTGCTGTACCCGCGCGTCAAGCTCAACACCACTTACTCCTTCGGCATCGACGACCAGGAGTTCGTCGTCGCCTTTGAAACCAACTTCCCGGAGGACTTCCTCGACCTCGTCCAGCAGCTGCGCGAAACCGAGATCAGCCTCTACACTCTCAAGGATTTCCCCATCTTTTCCTGCGTCCGGCTCCAGCCGATGGACATGCTCGATCGCCTCGGCTAACCCCAAAGCACCGGAATCCCGTACCCCATTCATCGCAGCCTCACCGCGATGAGTGAGTCTCCTGACTCATCTCGCATCCTTCCCATGGCACCGAAACCCAAAACCGCCGGCGTAGTCCGCACCCCCGCCCCGTCTCCCAAAGGCCCAAGGGCCCGCGCCATCGCAGCCACCGAGCCCGACGCACCGAAGAAGCGTCCCGGCAAGACCAGGAAGCCACTCGCCCCGGAACGCATCGCCGCCATCCTCGACGCGCTGGCAAAGACCTACCCCAACGTGGTCTGCGCGCTGAACCACACCAGCGCCTGGGAGCTCACCGTCGCGACCATTCTTTCCGCCCAGTGCACCGATGCAAGAGTAAATCTTGTAACTCCCCGGCTCTTCGCCAACTATCCAACTCCAAGAGCAATGGCAGCAGCTTCGCTCCCCGAACTGGAAGAAGTCATCCGAACCACGGGGTTCTATCACAACAAAGCCAAGTCGATCCACGGAGCCGCCAAAGCGGTCATGGAACAATTCGGCAATCAGGTTCCGCAAACCATGGAGGAGTTACTTCAGCTACCCGGAGTAGCCAGGAAAACCGCAAATGTCGTCCTCGGAAGCTGGTACGAGATCGCAGTCGGCGTCGTGGTCGACACCCACGTCCTGCGCCTCTCCAGGCGACTCGAACTGACGAACAACGACGAGCCCGTTAAGGTGGAACAGGACCTGATGCGCATTATCCCGCAGCAACGATGGATCAGCTTTTCGCACGAGCTCATCCATCACGGTCGCCAGATCTGCATCGCCAGAAAGCCCCGCTGCGCGGACTGCACGCTGGAAACCAGCTGCAACTCCTCGGATAAAACCTGGACCTCCCACTAACAATTCACTTACTTCCGAAGTAACTGACCAGCCCTGACACCAGGCTCCCGATACTAGCCTCCGAAGCCTCCACACTTACCTCCCAGCCTAACTCCCGCATAGCCTGTGAAGTGATCGGACCGATGGAGGCAAGGACGATCCCATCCGGAAGCCGCAGTCCCGCCGCCCGTAGCAGTCCATCGAGATTCAAGACGCTCGACCCGCTCGTAAAGGTAGCCACATCCGGCACCGCCCCACCCGCAAACACCTCCTGCAGCGCAGCAACCGAGTCCGCTGGAACCACCGTCCGGTACGCCTCCGCGATCGTCACCTCCGCCCCGGCTTCGACTAACCCGTCCACGAGAAGCTCTCGCCCTTCCGCCGCCCGCACCAGCAGCACCGCGCTTCCCCGCACCCGCTCCCGCAGCGTATCCACCAGGGCCTCGGCAACGAAGCGCTCCGGCTGAACCTCCACCTCCGCCGCAATCCCTTCCGCCAGCACCGCCCGTCCAGTCGACGGCCCGATCACCGCCACCCGCCGGGCCGCCGCAGGCAAACCCAGCCGCCGTGCCCTAGCCGCAAACGCATGCACCCCATTCGCACTGGTAAACACGACCCACTCGTACGCCCGCAGCGTCGTGATCGCCGCATCCAGCCCACAGCAGCTTGCCGGCGGCGCAAGCTCGATGGCCGGCACCAACAGCACCTCCGCCCCTTCGCTCCGCAGCGCCTCCGCCAGCGCGGACGCCTGCCCAAGCGCCCGCGTCACCAGCACCCGATGCCCCGTCAGCCGAAGCAAGCCCCTACCCCCGCGCCCGCCAGCGCCAGCCCCTGCGCCACCGACGTAAACTCATCTCCCGATGCGATCCGGCCCGGAAACCGCTCCTCGAAGATCCGCCGTACCGCCGGCACAAAGCTCGTCCCCCCGGTCAGGAACACCCGGTCCACCGGTACTCCGGCCTCCCGCACCAGCCCGTCGACCGCCTCTTCAATCCCCAGCAACTCCGGCCGAATCCACTCCTCGAATGCACTCCGCGTCACCTCCGCCCGAAGCTCCAGCGATCCGGACTCGTCCCCGTCAAATGCAAAAACGGTCGTCTCCTCTCGAGAAAGCGCCGTTTTGGTCCGGCTCACCGCTCGGTGCAGCTGGTACCCCAGGTCCTCCTCCACCAGCGCCCGCAGCGCCGCTACCTTTTCCGGCTCGAGCGCCCGCTTCTCTGCCGTTGCCATCATCTCCAGCACGCTCCGGGTCCGCAGAAAGCTCAACGTATGCCAGCGTTCCAGGTTCGCATAAACCCACGCCGGAAGCACCGGGAGCGTTTTGCCCAGCGAGCGCCCAAGCGACTCCGAGCCCAGCGCCGGCGCTACCACCCGCCGCACAATCCGCGCGTCGAACGCGTCCCCCGCAAATGGCAGACCCGCCGTCGCCAGCACCTTCCGCGCCTCATCCGGGCCCAGTCGAACCAGCGAGAAATCGCTCGTACCACCGCCAAAATCGCCAATCAGCACAGTCTCGGCAGCCCTCACAGACGCCCCATAGCTCCACGCCGCGGCCAGCGGCTCCATCTCGAACCGCACCTCCTCGAAGCCGGCTTTGCCGAATGCGCCGCGCAGCCGCTCCAGGGCAAACTCCTCGTCCGCTTCGCTGTCCGCCCCGACAAAACGCACCGGTCTCCCCACCGTCGCCGAGCGCACCTCCATCCCAAACGCCCGCTCCGCCTCCGCCCGCAGGTCCGCAAGGATGCGCGAAATCAGATCCTCCAACGTGTAATGCCGGCCAAACACTTCGGTTCCGGTCAGCGAACGAACCGGCAAATAGCTTTTCAGCGACTGCACCAGCCTGCCCGGCCGGTCTCCCTCCCCATGCGCTCGCAGGTAGCGCTCGATCGCCGCCGGCCCGGAGCTCGAACGCACGCCCCGGCTCTCCCGCTCCAGGTACAGCAGCGACCGAAAGCTCGGCGACCCATCCGCAAACCGCACCAGCTCTACCCTACCGTCGACCACCCGGGCCACGGAGCTGTTCGTCGTTCCGAAATCGATCCCGACTTCCGTATCCTTCATCGCTTCACAACCCGCAAACTCACTCCCTAAGCCGAAGGAATAGTATGACGCATAGAGGGAGCGCAAAGCCGTCGTGGACCTGGAACAGGATCTGGAAATCATCGCCCGGCAGGAGCATCTCCTGCGCTTCACCGCCTTTTCCGCCGACACCGCCTGGCAGCTCGGAACGCGGCTTCGCCAGCACGCACTTCAGCTTCCCGAGGCGATGACCTTCGAGATCCAGCTCGCAGGCAGAACCCTCTTCAGCTGTTCCACCCTGGAAGCGCCCGCCGGCCAGGCGGACTGGATCCGCCGCAAACGCAACACCGTCATGCGTTTCGGCAGAAGCTCCTACGCCATGGGCCTTGAGCTCGAACGCGACGGCAAGACGATCGAGCAGCGCCACGGTCTTCCGCTCGCCGACTACGCCATGCACGGCGGAGGCTTTCCCATCTGTCTCCACGGCACCGGCCTGGTCGGCTCCGTGATCGCCAGCGGCCTGCCCCAACGGGAGGATCACATCCTGGTCGTCTCCGCGCTCGCCGCGCTCTCCGGTATCGCGGTGCCGGAGCTTACCTGAACCTACCAGGCATGCAGAAATCCATCGCGCTCCGCAAGCCGCACCGGCGTCCCAAACAGGCTCGACATCCGCTCTTCCGTCAGCAGTTCCTCCCGCGCTCCATCGGCCACGATCCTGCCCGCGGCCATGCAGACCACGCGCCGCATCGCCGGAATGATGTCCGCCACGTGATGCGTGATGTGCAGCATCGTCGTTCCCTGTGCGGCCAGCTGAACCATCAGCTCCCGCAGTTCCCGCTGTGCCGCCAGGTCAAGCGCATTGGAAGGCTCATCGAGCAGCAGGCACTCGGAGGACCCGGCCAGCGCCCGCGCAATCAGCACCCTCCGCCCCTGCCCCGCGCTCAACTCTCCAAACGGCTGTGTCCGGTACGGCTCTGCCCCCACCTGCACCACCAGCTGCTCCGCCCGTGCCCGCATTGCGTCCGTCACCTCCAGATGCGGCCAAAGCGTCGAGCTCGAAAAGAACCCGGTCAGAATGCAATCGAACGCACTGGCCCGCAGAAACGGCTGCCCCGGCAGCTCATTGCTCACCACGCCAAGTCTCCGCTTCAGCTCCGTCAGATCCCAACGCTCCCGCCCAAACAGCCGTACCCGGCTCCCCTCCCGCGCCAGCGGATACAGCTCGCACGTAATCGTCTTGATCAACGTCGACTTGCCGCATCCATTCGGTCCCAGAATGGCGATCTGCTCCCCAGCCCGCACGCTGAGCGAGACACCCCGCAGCACATTCCGTCCACTCCGAACCACCGTCACCCGTTCGAGCTCGACGACGGGCTCCCCTGCCTCGTTACCCATGAACCCCCGATTCGTGCCTCCTTCATCACGACACCATCGTGATGAAGGGGTCTCCGCACAAAGTCACTTCGGCCACTCCATGGGATGCAGCAGCCGCCGCTCCAGCACGCGTTCTTCGGGGTTGAAATCCGGAATCCCCGCCATCCACTCCGCTCCATCCACGCACGCGGCCTGTGGCACCAGCCCGATCAGCTCGCCTTCAGCGATCCGCGTTCCGTGCTCCACCGCAAGCTCCTTCACCCGCGCATGCACAGCCGGCATCGGCGTCTGCACAAAGTCCGTCACATTCATCGTCACCTGCGCGCGTCCATTCACCATCACGCCCAGCGCCTTGACCCCCGCCATCCCGCCGGACGATCCGCGCAGGTCCCGCGCAATCGCCCGCGCATCCGAGATCTCGGAACCCTCCGCCAGGTAGATGTTGTACGCAATCAGAAAGGTCCGCGCGCCCACCACGCTTGCCCCGGCCGTCGGATGCAGCTCCGGCCCACCAACGTCGGGACAACGCGTCGAATCCGACAACACCGCATCCCGCAGACCCTCAAACTGGCCACGCCGCACGTCTTCCAGGTGAATCCGGTCCGGACGCGTCGCCGCCGCCCCATAGAAATAAACCGGAACCCCGAACCGCTTCCACATCTGCATCCCGGCCTGCCGCGCATACATCGCCGCCTGTGCGATCGAAATCCCGCCCGCCGGCACAAACGGAATCACATCCGCCGCGCCGATCCGCGGATGAACCCCTTTCTGGCGCGTCAAGTCGATCAATTCCGCAGCCCTGCCCGCCGCCAGCACCGCCGCTTCCACCACCTCGGCCGGGCTGCCCGCAATCGTCACCACCGACCGGTTGTGGTCCGGGTCCAGCGAGTAATCCAGCAGATACACCCCAGGAACCCGCATCGCGGACACGATCGCCCGCACCGACGAACGATCGAGGCCCTCGGAAAAGTTCGGAACGCACTCCAGGATTGGCTGCTCCGGCATTGGCGCCTACTTCCAGAAGCTATAGCCAACCGTGAACTGCAGGCTTACATTGACCCCTGGATTCCGGTCGCCCAGTGAAGCCGACGAGATATGCAGAGCATTGGCTGAAAAATCGACCGATCGCCCGGGCCTCAGGAACACATGCGTCCCCACGCCGAACTGCGGCGTAAAGTTCCACACACTCGTCTCGCCGTTCGGCCCATTGGTCGTCAGGTTCGCCGTCGTGTCCCCATACGCGGGATACTTGTGATTCGTCCACAGCAGCCCACCCGCTCCCTGAACCCACGGCACGAACCGTCCACTCCGCCCGGAGTTGAGTCGCAGAATGATCGGGGTCACCGAGGCACCCGTAAACGTGCCGCCCACCGTGTAAGGAGCCGAGCAGCTGATGAGCCCGGTTCCGGCACCCGAGAGCGCCTGGCAGTTCACCCGCTGAAACTTGGGGGTAAACGACTGCCAGTACGGCATCACCTCCACCGCGTATTCGAAGTTCGCGCGCAGCATGCCAGAGCCGAAGTTATCGGTCAACACTCGTCCGGCATGCACCCCGGCCGAAAGAAAGTGGTATCCGTTCCGATTGTCCGTCACCCCATTGCCGCCCTGCAGAAACACGCCGTACTCCCGAGGATGGCGCGTGCTCGCCGCGCTTACCGGGTTGTCGGCCACCTGCGCCTGCACCACTCCTGCCAACAGCAAGCCCAAAACCGTAAAGAGAAGTTTCACCGGGTCTAGCCAGCCATCTGCGCTTCGTCGAAGTCGAAGTTCGAGTACACGTTCTGGGTATCGTCGAGGTCCTCAATGGTCTCCAGCAGCCGCATCATCGCGTTCGCCTGTGATCCTTCAAGCTTCGTATATGTACTTGCGATCTTGGTTACCTCGGCCGTCTCGGTCGGAATCTTTGCAGCCTTCAAGGCGTCCGTCACCGCTTCGAAATCCTTCGGGTCACACAGGATTTCCCACGTCTCGCCTTCATCGTTCAGGTCTTCCGCGCCTGATTCCAGCACGATCTCCATCAGCTTGTCTTCGTTCGCCGCAGTCGACTTTTCGATCGAAATGACTCCCTTTTTGGTAAACATCCACGCAACCGCGCCTTCCGCGCCCAGGTTGCCGCCATTCTTACTGAAGGCGTGCCGCACCTCGCTCACCGCGCGGTTCTTGTTGTCGGTCAGTACGTCGATAATGATCGCCACGCCGCCCGGCCCGTAGCCTTCATAGGTGATCTCGTCATACGAAACCCCTTCCAGCTCGCCGGTTCCACGCTGAACCGCCCGCTTGATATTGTCGGCCGGCATGTTCTCCGCCTTGGCCGCCGCGATCGCGCCGCGCAGCCGCGGATTTCCATCCGGATCGCCTCCGCCGCTCTTGGCCGCGATGGTGATTTCTTTGATCAGCCGCGTAAACACCTTGCCGCGTTTTGCATCGGCCGCGCCCTTTTTGTGCTTGATGGTTGCCCATTTACTATGGCCGGACATTGATCGTTGTACCTCTTCGGAATCTAGCGGGCCCGGAAGCCTGCGACTTAGGGATTTTAGCAGGTTTGCCGCATGCTTCGCCGTGGACTTTTGTCGCCCAAACGTGGGCAACAAACATCAACCAAGCTCCTGCGCCACCATGTCGCGGAACAGCTCCCGCCGCCGGATCAGCCGGCTCGTCCGGCCTGCCACCAGTACCTCCGCCGCCCGGCCGCGCGTGTTGTAGTTCGAGGCCTGCGTCATCCCGTAGGCCCCAGCATCCACAATCGCCAGCAGGTCGCCAGGCTTTACCGGAGCCAGGCTGCGATCCCGCGCGAAGAAGTCTCCCGACTCGCACACCGGGCCCACCACGTCCACCTTCGCCGTTCGAGCACCGGCCGCAGGCTCCCGCACCGGCCAGATCTCGTGATGCGCCTGGTAGAGCGCCGGCCGGATCAGGTCGTTCATGCCCGCATCCGCTATGACGAAGCTCTTGTTCCCATTTCGCTTGCGAACTACGACCTCGGTCACCAGCGCCCCGGCCTGCGCGATCAAAAACCGTCCAGGCTCGAGCAGCAGATGCATTCCCAGCCCCTCGGTCGCCGCCAGCACCTGTTCGGCATACGCCTCCACTGCCGCCTCCGGGTCAAACGGCGCGTCCCCATACTCGATACCCAACCCGCCGCCCGCGTCGATATGGGTCAGCGCGATCCCGTCCCGGGCAAGCTGCCGCACCAGCGCGATCACGCGTTCCATCGCCGCGCCAAACGGATCCACAGCCCGGATCTGGCTGCCGATATGGACACTGACGCCGGTCGGCACCAGGTGCCTGGACGCTGCAGCGGATCGGTACATTCGCCGGGCCTGCCGGATATCGATGCCAAATTTATGCGCACTCAGCCCGGTCGAGATATAGGGATGCGTTTCCGCAAACACGTCCGGATTCACGCGAAGCGAAAACCGTGCCGGCCTCCCAAGCTTCTTCGCCCGGGCCTCCAGCGTCAAGAGCTCGGCCTCGGACTCCACATTGAAGATCAGGATGTCCGCCAGCAGAGCCGCATCGAGCTCCGCCACCGTCTTGCCCACACCGGAAAACACCGTCCTGCCGACCGCACGCTTTGCCGCCCGTTCCACCCGCGCCAGCTCTCCGCCGGAGACGATGTCAAAACCCGCCCCATGCCGCGCCAGAATCTTCAGCAGCGCAAGCGACGAGTTGCTTTTGACCGCGAAGCAGATCGTATGCGGCACCGAAGCGAACGCTCGCTGAAAGAGCCGCAGCCGTTCGAGCAAATGCGTCTCCGAGTACACGTAGAGCGGGGTGCCATGTTCCCGAGCAAGCACGGCCAGCGACACGTCCTCGCAGCACAGGATCCCTTTGCGATACCGGAACGGCCGTGGGTTGCTCGATCTGGTCGAAGAGGTACGAGCCGACATTAAACGGTGCCGGTTCCCTGCCCCTGGGGATAGCTGCCCTGCGGAGCCGGGGGTGCAGCCGGCCGGGCCACGGGATACGCGACCGCCACCGCCGGCACGGCGAATGGCGCCTCCGGAACCAGGATCCACGCGGCCAGGTAGCAAAGCAGTCCCAGCCCGGAAGTTAGAATCGTAAACACGCAGACTAGAATGCGGGTCAGCGCAACGTCCCAGCCATAATGAATCGCCAGGCCGGAGCACACGCCGGCAATCATGCGCGGCGAACGCGGACGCACGATCCGGGCACGCGCGGCAACTGGCTGCGTCACCGCGGCGGCTCCACAGCTGGAGCAGAAATTAGCATCGGTTGCGGACTGTTTACCACAAACGGGACAGAACATGAGAAGCCTCCGGGCTTTGATACCAGTGTGCCATAACATCGGCTGTGCACAGGTACGCAAACCGCATCGACAAAGTTCGGAGAGCAGGTCCAGGTGACCGGCCCAGGGCCCGAACGACTGCCAACCTGCTCAGTTGACCCTTGCGCATACAGGTTGAATATGCGTCGGAAAGAGTCGACGCCGACCGGCAGCGGCGTTGTGGCGGCGAAAGGAAACCCGGCGTCTGACGCCAACCGATCGCGACAAGGGGCGGCCCGCATCCACTCTTTGCTTGCTCTACAGAGGTTGTTTGGTGGACCTGATCGGGATCGAACCGATGACCTCTTCCATGCCATGGAAGCGCGCTCCCAGCTGCGCCACAGGCCCACACAGGTTCTATTCTGCGGGAAGGCCCGCGGTTCGTCAATGCCGACGCCCCGACCGCTGCCTCTATTTGAGTGCACGGACGGGAACACCTGCGCCGCCTTCGGTGTCTAACGGGGTGGAGTGAGCGAGCACTCTGCCGCCGGCGGCGCAGTTCCCTGATTCTCACCCCTTCGCTCCCTCTCCGGCAAGCATTTCGCTTGCAGGTTGCAGACTGTACCTCCAGAGACGTAAGGTAAAGGACACTTTCATGCAGGCGGGTATCCTGTTGAGCAACCTTCCCATCGCGATCGGAACACGGACTGAGGATGCCGCGTTAGTTGCTGCCCTCAAGGCCGGCTCCGAGGAGGCCTTCTCCGTCCTGATCGCCCAATACAGCCAGCCGCTCTACTCGCTGATCGCCCGCAGTCTGCAGGACCCCGCCGACGCCGCGGACATCACGCAGGAAGTGTTCATCAAGGTCTTTCGCAGCGTTCGCAGCTTCCACGGTGATTCGAGCCTGCGCACCTGGCTCTATCGCATCGCCCTGCGGGAGGCCAGCAACCAGCGACGCTGGTGGAGCCGGCACAAGAGACAGGAAAGCACCATTGACGCCCCTGTGACGCTGAATGACGACGGCGACGAAGGCCTGTCGCTGGCCGCCAGCCTGATGGATGCGTGCTCGTCCCCATGTGACCAGGCCATCCAGGCCGAACTCAGAGTCCGTGTCGAAGCAGCTCTTCGCGAGCTTCCAGAGGCATTCCGCACCGTCGTGGTCCTGCGGGAGATGGAGGGGTTCAGCTACGAGGAGATCGCCGAAATCCTCGAAGTACCGGCGGGAACCGTCAAAAGCCGGCTCACCCGTGGACGTTCAGCGCTGAAGTCGATCCTGCTGGCCCAGGGACTCGGCCCGGCCCAGGCCGGCATGCTCTCCGGAGGTGCGCATTGATCTCCGCTTCCCTGAGCGAATGCACCACCACCCGTGCGCTCTTTTCCGATTACCTCGATGGTGCCGTCAGCGGACGCGACATGCAGTCCGTTGCCGCACACCTGCATCTCTGCGGCAGCTGCCGCGATGAGTTTGCCGCGTGGCGCTCCACGCAGTCCGCACTTTCCGCGGCTGGTTCAGCCAGGGCTCCGGCCGACCTTGGCCTCAGGCTGCGGGTCGCCATTTCGCAGGAGGCGGCCCGTCGTCAGTCCCGGTGGCAGGACCGCTTCGCCGTGCGCTGGGAGAATCTCGTGCGTCCGGCGCTGCTTCAGGTCTCCGCCGGTCTGGCCGGAACGATCATTCTGGTTGGTGGGCTTGCCATGCTGGTCGGCATGGTCGCCGCGCCGCAAGCCGTTATGGCCAACGACGAGCCCCTCGGTGCGATGACCTCACCGCACTACAGCTATTCGATCGAGCCTCAGGCGCCCATTGTCACCGCGCAGGATGCGCCGGTGGTGCTTGAGGCGAGGATCAATGCGGACGGCCTGGTTTACGATTACACCGTGCTGTCCGGACCGCAGGACGCTGTGACCATGGCGCAGGTTCGTCACCAACTGATGCTCCAGGTGTATACGCCCGCGCGGGTCTTCGGGTCGCCGGTCAGCAGCCGCGCGCTGGTCACCTTCGCGGGCGTACAGGTCCACGGCTAGACGTCTTCCGATTTGCGGCGCGCCGTCCTGCTCCCGTATTCTTGCTCGGAAGCGTCAGATTCCCGGATGTCTTGTTTCGCCCAGTCCAGATCGGTTCCCCGCATGTCCCGCAAGTCTCTCTCCTCCCTGTTCCTTCTCGCGGCTGCTCTTCTGTTTTCTGCCGCGGCCAGCAGTGCGCAAAGCAGCTCGTCGTCGTCTTCGTCGTCAGGCAACGAGAGCGTTCGCCAACCTGACCAGCCGTCGCGCCCCCGAAGCCGCAATGCCGAGGCAGCCGGCGCCGCCGTAACGCTTGAAACCAGCGAAAGCCTGTTCGACGTTGCCACCGGCCTGAACGCATGCGGGTACGACGCCGACCTCCAGCACTCCGAACCGGTCCGCGCAGAGGTCCGTGCCGACGTTGATCTCGCCGTGCAGTACTCCCCCGCGGCCCGCGTCAGCCGCGATACGCTCTGCCAATATGTGCGCGAGCATGAGTTGACCGACAAAGGACGCGAGCTCGCGCAATACGTGTCCCTCGCGCTCTTCCTGGGCCCGGCTCCCGGCCTGCAGACCGAAGCCGACGAAACCGACATGCCGCCCGACGCGCTCGCCGTGGTCAACGTGCTTCCGCTCCTGCGCACCTTTGCCGAGGATGCCGGTCTCCACGGCATCTGGCTCAAGCACCGTGCCGAGTACGACGCCATCATCGATCACGTGCACGCCATTGTCACCAAGACTATCCTCGACACCAACATCTATCTCCGCGTTCCTGTAAACGGATACGACGGCCGGCATTTCCTGATCCTGGTCGAGCCCATGCTCGCACCCAGCGAGCCCAACGCCCGGATTTATGGTCCGGATTACGACATCGTCACCAGCCCGGACTCTACCGGCCAGCTGCGCATGGACCAGGTTCGGCACCTTTACCTCCACTACGAGATCGAGCCTCTGGTCTACTCGCGCGCCGCCGCGATGGAGCGCCTGAGCCCTCTGCTGAAGCCCGTCCAATTGGCACCGATTGAGTTCATCTACAAATCGGACATCGTCGCGCTCATCAACGAGTGCCTCATCAAGGCCGTTGAAACTCGTACCATGGATACCGGCCTGGTCCATCCGAAGAGGCCCGCATCCCACGCCCGCGCCGATCTCGCCCGCTACGACGAGCAGATGACGACCTACGATCGTGAAGCCGAAGCGATCCGCCGGCGTCAGGTCGATCTCGACATGCGCCAGGGCTGGACGCTTACCGACTACTTCTACGGTCAGATCACCGCGATGGAGAAATCGCCTGTCGGCCTCAAGGAAAATATCGGCGAGATGATCTACGGCATGGACATCGGCCACGAGCAGCACCGCGACGAGCACATTGCTTTTCTGCCGGAAGGATCCGGCGAGTTCGTCCGTCGCGCCACCCCCGTAAGCGGCCTGCAACTTGCGCAAAAGAAGATGTTGGAGGGTCAATTGAGCGACGCCCGCCTTCTCGCCCGCAAAGCCCTCTCCGAACCCGGCTCCAACCACACGGAAGCCGCCTATCTGATCGCCCGCATCGATCTCGCGCAGGAAGACCCGGAAGACGCGATGACCGGCTTTGCGGAGGTCATCTCCCAATCCGGCAGCGCTGCCGCAAGCCCGCAAACGGTCAGCTGGGCCCATATTTACCGCGGTCGCCTCTTTGACACCGAGAAGACGCCGGAGCGCTCTCATGCTCTTGCCGAATACAAAGCCGCCCTCGCCGTTGCCGGCATCCACCCCGACGCCCGCACCGCCGCCGAGCAGGGGCTAAAGGCTCCGTTCCAGGTTCCCACCGCCCACCAGACCGTCCACACGGAACGAGACGACAACGCTCCGTTCGACCCTACCGGCAAGGCCGAAAAGGAAAGTTACGACCCTAACGCGCCACTTCCATCCCCCGCAAAGCCGCACTGACCCGCCGGTCCACTAACGTAAAGTGGAGTAGGAGAGGGGAGGGCGCATGAGCAAATCCAGGCACACACTGCCGCAACCCGCTGCGCCCTCGCTCGATTCGCTGCAGTTCTTGCTTGGCCATACCTTCCGCAACCCCGATCTGCTTCTGCTCGCCGTCACCCACAGTTCCTGGGCGGCGGAATCCACCTCCGGCCCGCCGCCCGCCCGACGGCCCGCCGGACAGGATAACGAGCAGCTCGAGTTCGTGGGTGACGCCGCGCTTGGTCTCCTCACCGCCGAAGCCCTCTTCCGGCGCTTTCCCGCCGCCACCGAAGGCGAACTCACCCGCATGCGCGCCTCTGTCGTCAGCCGCAAGCATCTCGGTGAGGTCGGCGCACGCCTCGGCATCGGCGTGTGGCTTCGGCTCGGGCACACCGCGGAGCTCAACGGAAGCCGCGAGCGACCAACCCTGTTCTCCAACGCCGTCGAAGCCCTGATCGCTGCACTTTACCTCGACGGAGGCCTGGAAGCCGCCCGGCGGTTCGTGGACCGCGAGATTCTGGGGCCGGCACTTCCCGGCATGCTCGCGACGCTGGAGGCCGCGGTCGCCGCTCCCCGCACCTTCAACGGAGCGGTCGGTGACCACAAGACCGCCCTGCAGGAGTTTCTCCGCCACGCCGGCCGGGGCCAGCCCGAATACCGGCTGCTCGCCGAATCCGGCCCGGACCACCGCCGAACCTTCCAGGTGGAGGTCCGTGTCGTCGGTGAATCCGCCGCCACGGCAGCCCTTGCCGCGGCCGAGGGCCCGTCCAAGAAGCGCGCCCAGCAGGAGGCCGCCCGCCTCGCCCTGCTCCAGCTCATCCCTGACGGTGCTCGCTAGCATGCACAAACGTCCTTTCTTCGCGGACCGGAACCAGCATGCCGACGGCCCTCCGCGCCGGTTCGGCTTCGGCGGCCACCCCCACCGCCAGCCTGCTCCGCAGGAGCGCCGCGAGCGATACACCCATCCCACCGGCTTTCTGCCCGCCCTCCAGTCGCTCCTTAACCTTCTTGTCGTCGCGCTCTTTATGATGGCCTTCACCGCCCAGCCTATCCGCATCCCTTCGGGCAGCATGGAGCCCACGCTGCTCGTCGGCGATTTCCTGCTCCTCGACAAGCAGTCGGTCTCCCCCGGCCCGCCGCTTCTGCCTCCAGCCTCCATCGCCCGCGGAGACGTCATCGTCTTTCATGACCCCGTCGACGACCCCTCCATCCACCTGGTCAAGCGCGTCGTCGCTCTCCCCGGAGACACGCTGCACCTCCGCGCAGGCATCCTCTACCTGAATGGCCTGCCCCAGAACGAACCCTACGCCATCCACCGCGCCTCCTTTGCAGACCCATTCCGGGACGACTTCCCTACACTCCAAAGCCGTGACGCCGCCGTGAATCCCTCGTGGTGGATCGCCCTCCGCACCCTGGTCCACAGCGGCGAGCTCACCGTGCCGCCGGACTGCTTCTTCGTCATGGGCGACAACCGCAACAACAGCGAAGACAGCCGCTATTGGGGCTTTGTCCCGCGCGCCGCCATCGTCGGCAAGCCTCTACTCGTCTACTTCTCCGTCAAGAATGCCCGCGCGCCCAACCAGGCAAACACCTCCGACGGTTTCCCCCCGCCCGAAGAGCGCAACAGCCCAAGCGACTTCGCCCGCTGGGACCGTACCTTCCACGTTATCCATTAGGCGTCTCGTCTTATGAGGAACCCTGGTCAGACCTCGCCGAAAGCGAAAATGCTGCTTCACGCTTTTCTCCGCGTCTCTCGCGCCCGGCAAGTCCACCCCGACCGATAAGGCGATACACTGGAAACCGAATCAGCGGGAGGACCCACGACGTGCCGACAGCCGAAACATCCCCGGAGCTCCAGAGCACGCCCGAGCAGGAGCAGGAGGTTCGCAAGGAAACCTTCGCGGAGGCCGTCGCATCCATCGCCACCGTGCTGGTCGTCGGGCTGTTCGCCATGGGCTTCGTTTTCCAGAACTTCGTCATCCCGTCCGGCTCCATGGAAAAGACCCTGCTCGTGGGAGACCACGTCTTCGTCGACCGAATCACCTTCGGCCCGGCCACAAAATGGGCGCCCTTCGTGCACTACCGCGACGTCCGCCGCGGCGACGTCATTGTCTTTTACAAGCCGAATCCCGAATCGCCTGACCTGATCCTGGTCAAGCGCGCCATCGGCGTTCCCGGCGACAAAATCCATCTCCGGCACGGCATCGTCTACCTGAACGGAGTCGCCCAGAACGAGCCGACAGCGGCCAAGGTCGACGACGGCGACCCGGTCAACGCCTACGATCCTCGGCTCGACGACTTCCCCAGCAACGGCGCGCCGCCCTCCTCGCTCACCACCGAGGTCTGGACCGAAGATCTGCCTTCGCATGTGGTCGACGGCGATCTCGTCGTTCCCCCCGGCAAGATCTTCGCCATGGGTGACAACCGCCACCGCAGCGCCGACGGACGCTTCTGGGGATTCGTTCCCCGCGAAAACATCCTTGGCCGCCCCCTCTTCAACTACTGGTCCTTCGATTCAGGGGAAGAAGAGGTCGATCAAAACCTTTCCCTCGGCCAGAAGGTCGCCTCCTATGGCTCCACCGCGCTGCACTTCTTCGACAAGACCCGGTGGAAGCGCACGTTACACCTCATCCAGTAGCCCATGCCGGAGATCTCCCAACATACGGAACTCCACCCCGGCATCGCCACGGACAGCGAAGCCGAAGAGCCGCTTCCCTTCCGCGCTTTCACCCGCCGGCGCATGGTTACGGCGCTCGTCGTGTTGCTCGTCCTGCTTCTGCTCATCGTGGTTCCGCCCCTGTTCAACGTCAGCCGCTACAAGCGCCAGATCAGCTCCAGTATCGGCGTCAGCATCGGACGGCCCGTACACATCGACAACGTCCGTCTGACGCTGCTTCCCCTGCCCGGCTTCACGCTCGAACGCTTCGTTGTCGCAGAAGACCCTGCCTTCGGCGCGGAACCCGTCCTCCGCGCCGACGAAGTCCACGCCACCCTCCGCGTCGGCTCCCTTTGGCGACGCCGCCTCGAGTTTTCCCGCATCTCCCTTACCGACCCGAGCATCAACCTCGTCCACCTGCCCGACGGCCGCTGGAACCTCGACTCCATCCTCCTCCAGGCTTCGCGCATCCCTGCCGCGCCCACCGCCCAGCGAGCCTCCGGCCAGACCCCACGATTCCCCTACATCGAAGCCACCGGTGCACGCATCAACCTGAAGCTTGGCCAGGAGAAAACTCCTTTCTCGCTTACAGAGTCCGATGTAGCCCTCTGGCTACCCGAGCCTGGCCGGTGGCATCTCCGCCTGAAGGCTCACCCCACCCGCACGGACACCGCCGTCTCCGACACCGGCGTGCTCCGGCTCGACGGAACACTCGGCCAGGCACCCACGCTCGCCGCCGTCCCGCTCGACCTGCGCGCGGACTGGACCTCCGCCCCGCTCGGAGCCCTCAGCCTCATCCTGCTCGGGCGCGACGCCGGCCTCCGCGGTACCATGAACCTGCGCACCACCGTCCAGGGTGCGGTCGACGACAACCACATCGGAACCGTGCTCAACCTGGACGACCTTCGCCGCGCCGACTTCGTCCCCCGTCATTCCATCTTCGCGGCGATCCGCTGCGACGCCCACGCCGTAGAACTTTTTCACGCCCTCGAATCCGCCCACTGCACCTGGCCCGCGGATAGGGATGGCTCCGGCCTCATCGCCGACCTGCGCGTGCCCGACCTGCGTAAGCCCGGCTCCACCACGGCAACCATCCAGCTCCGCGAAGTTCCCGTCACCGCCCTGCTCGACACCCTTCGCGTGGTCAGCAACCGCGTCTCCCCGGAACTCACCGCCACCGGCCTCCTTTCGGGCAGCCTGCAATGCTGCCAGCAGCCCAGCTCTGCCCCGGCCACGCCCGGCGCCCCCATCCTCACCGTTCCCGAAGCAACCCTGTCCCTTCCCGGCCAGCCTCCATTCCTCAAGGCCCCGCTTTCCGCCTCCTACCGCCCTGCCCTGCTTCCGGAGCTCGCCTTCTATCCAGTCCCGCTCGACCTCGGCGGCAGCAAACCCGCCACACTCGCCGTGCTGCTCGACCTTGCGGAAATTACCTTCCAACTCACCGGCGAGGTCGATCCCATACGCCTGCACGCACTCACCCAGGCGCTCCCCGAGTTCGGCGACGGCCTCGAGCCGGTCCTCTCGATCTCCGCACAGTCCTCCGCAGCAGCCCCCATCCAGGTCAACGTCCTCGGCGAGCATCGCTGGTTCGGAAGCCAGACCTGGAGCTCCATCGCCCAGCCATCCTCAGCTCCACAAAAAACCAGGCACAAGCACAGGCGCCGACCCACTACCCGATAGTCGTCAGTCTGCCACAGCCAGAACTCCAGTCACGGCTCCTGCCGTTGCGTTGTCGCGGACCTGCAAACCGTACCACAGTCTCCAGGAGACTATCGTGATGAGTGGGTCCACCCACCCCGGCCCTACTCCAGCGTCTTCACCAGAAAGACATGTTCCGAAGTTCCAACCTCCGGCACGCTTCCATCGTTGACCTGAACCCGCTCCGGCGTACCCTGAAACACAATCCTCACCGCGGCTACCGATCCCCCCGCAACCCGCAGCCGCTCCGTCGCCGTCAATCCGCCCGAGCTTATCGTAACGGGAACCTCCGCCACCGCATCTCCGCTGTTCCTGACCTCCACCGCCACCAGGTACCCGCTCTCCTTGCCTGCCCGGGCCGGCAGCGCCCGCGCGTTCACCTGCACGATCGACAGATCCGGCAACCCTGCATCTCGGTATACCCAGTCGGTAAAGAACCACCCGAGTTCCTTGCCCGAAACCTTCTCCAGCGTCCTCTGCATCGACTTCGGGTCCGCATCGAAGGCGGCGTTCACCGCCTCCGAGTGCCGGTAAGCCTGCAACCCCTGCCGCAGCACCTGCTCGCCCAGCATGTCCCGAAGCTGCCACCACACCGACGCCGCCTTCACCCGGTACAGCAGGTCGGACCCCGTCGCATCCAGCGCCTCCCCTGCCGGCCTAGCCAGGGCCAGCGTCCGGTCCTCCGCCTCCATCTGCTTCTGCGCCTCAGGCCGCCCCGCCTCTCGCTCGGTCCACACCAGCCGCAAAAACTCCGCCAGTCCATCCGCAATCCACGGATGCGACGACCGAAACCATGCCGCGGTCATCGGTGTCACCAGCAGCCTCGCTACCGCATCCACCTCCGCATCCCCCGCCAGCTGCCCCACCAGCAGCGCACGATCCTCGAACGGCTGCCCCGGATGATCCAGCAACACCAGAGGACGCACCGGCGAAACCCCGAACCAGTCGCTTTCCATCGTCTGCACCCGTTCCGCGGCCTGCCCGTATGGCCCCACCGACTCCGGCTTCGGCGTAATCGCCTCCAGCACCTCCCCATCGCTTATCAGAGGCTTCTGCGCGGTTAGAAACAGGCTCGGCACCCGAAACCCAAGTCTCCTCTCCGCAAAATCCGCTGTGGCCACCCCTCGTGAATCCGTCACCAGCTGATCCTGTCCGTCTGCCACCGTCGCGAGCGGCTGCAGCTCCCCGTCGAAGATCACCCCCTCTGGAGGATCCCCCGCGTACTCCACCGTAAGCCGCATCCGCATGGACGCATCCTGCCCGGCGAGCTTCTGCGCCCCAACCAGCGCAAAGAGCTTGTTTCCATCGCCCAGCAGTGCCAGCGGAGAAGTCACCGGATACCAGAGCACATTTCCAAATCCCCGCAGCGCCGTAGCCGAAGCATCCGACGTCGGCGCAATCCGGTCCCAATCCGTCTCCGCCGCCTTCTCCGGAGACAGCCCAAGCAGCTCCAGCCGGGCGCCCGACTGCACAACGGTTCCCCCGTACGACACATTCAACGCCAGGCTTTGCCCCACCCCCAGCGGCGACGCCGGCACAATCACCGCCTCCTCCGCATACCCTGTATGGTCGGCATCGGTCGCCACCGGCGACTCCGTGAACGCCACCGCCCGCGCCCGACCCTCCGCCACGCTTGATACCGTCTGGAACCGAAGCGTGCTCGAAATCTGCAATGCGATCCGCCCTAACGGCATCCCGCTCACATTCCGCACCGTTAGCCGCGCCTGCACCGCCTCGCGAGCTTCCGACGGCACCAGATGCACCTCCAGGTCATACCCGGTCACCCGCACGGCCGCGCGTTCCGCATCGGTCACCGCTGGCCTCGGAAGCACATCGGCCGGACCCTCCGGAGCAGCCGGCGTCTGCTGTTCGGTCGAAAACAGGACCTTTCCCTGCGGCTTGGGCAAAGGCTGCACCGGCACCGTCTCATCCGGAGCGGGAGGCGTCTCCTGCCCAAACCCCACCGCCCTCGCACCCAGCAATATTCCCAGGACCAGCACAAACCTAAACAATCCCCAGCCCCCGTTTCGCCTTCACCGGCCTGGCCACTGCGGGCAGGGGCTTTCGCCTCTGCCGCAAAGCCTCATACATCACCACCGCTCCCGCCACGGACACATTCAGGGACGAAACGCTTCCCTCCATTGGAATGCGCAGCAGATGGTCGCACGTCCGCTTCACCAGCTCGTGCAGCCCCGTCCCTTCCGACCCAAGCACGAGCACGCAATCCGCGTTGAAATCGAATGCCGTGTAGTCGGGTGTCCCCCGTTCATCCAGCCCAAGGACCCACACATTCGCCTTCTTCATCTGCTCCAGCGCCCGCACCAGGTTCGTCACCCGCGCCACTGGCACATGCTCGCTGGCCCCCGCGCTCGTCTTGGCCACAACCCCGGTGATCGGTGCCGAACGCCTCTCCGGAAGCACCACCCCATCGACACCCGCGCCGTCAGCCGAACGCAGCAGAGCTCCCAGGTTGTGCGGATCTTCCACCCCATCGAGCGCTAAAAAAAACCTGCGGTCGAACTTTCCCTTCGCCGCAAGCAGGTCCTCGACCGTCAGAAATCGCCGCTCCCGCATCGCCGCCACCACGCCCTGGTGCGCGTCCGTCTTCGCGATCCGCGTGAGCTGGTCCTTGCCCTCAAACGAAACCCGCACCCCCGCCGCCTGGCACATCTCCGTGAGCGCCAGCAGCCGCGCGCTTCGTTCCCGCGCGATCAGCACATATTCCAGTCGCCGCCCGCCGGCGCGCACTGCCTCTTCCACCGGATGCAGACCGTACAGAACGTCCATCCCACAAGTCTATCGCGCGCCCTCGGCGTAGAATCTTTGCAGCGGTCGCAACTTTCCCGGGACAGCATACGTCTGGAGACGATATGGGCGCAGCAGATGTACTCTCCGCGGCTTTGGTCGAGCAGACCCAGCGTGAAAATGTCGCAATCGCGCGCGGCCTCAAGCGCAACGACCCCGAGCTTCTCGACCGCCTCATCGAGCTGTATCAGCACCGCCTGCTCCGTTACCTGCTCTTCCTCACCGGCAAGCGCGAGGTCGCGGAAGATCTCTTTCAGGAAACCTGGATGCGCGTCCTGCTTCGTGGTGCCCAGTACAATGGCAAGGCCCGCTTCGACACCTGGCTGTTCACGATCGCCCGCAATCTCGTTATCGACCTTTCCCGCAAGCGCCAAATGGCTTCACTCGACGAGATGAGCGAAGGCGGAGACGACGAGCGTCCTTTCGAAGTCGCGCTCGACGGCCCATCGCCTCTGGAACAATTCTCGGTGGGCGAAGACCGCGCCGAAGTCGCCGAGGTTCTGCTCAAACTTGAACCCAACTACCGCGAAGTCCTGGTGCTCCGCTTTCACGAAGAGATGTCACTCGAAGAGATTGCCTGCGTTACCTGCGCACCTCTTTCCACCGTAAAATCCCGGCTCTACCGCGGTCTTGCCGCCCTTAAGCCCAAGGTAGAACACCTGCGCCGCGCCCACGAGGTCGGCGGCAGCGGAGGCACGCTGTGAACCAGCCCCGCAAGCCAGGCACCGCCTCCGAGCTGGAACGCCGTCTCGCTCTCTCCGTCGAGGAAGGATCACGTGCCGCGGCCACGCTGTCCATCGCAGCCTCGGCCAGCAGCGTCAACCGGACTCACCGGCTTGTCCGGGAGCGCGCCCGTACCCTGCAGCAGCGCCGCTCCATGATGCGAAGTCTTTGGCTTCCCCTCACCGTCTGTTCCGGTCTCGTTCTTCTGCTCTGCGCAGCGGTCTGGACCGTGCTCGACCAATACGACCTCGAGCCGACCGGCATGCCCGATCCAAGCCAGCAGATGATCGTTCTTCTTATGTGGTGCCTGCCGCTGTCCGCCATTCTCCTTGCAGTTGTCTGGTTTCGTCATACCGGCAGCAGATCGGAGAATCAGACACGTCCATGACGACCCCGTTGAATCGAGACCGTAGACGAGGAGAAATTGGTAAGGGAGACGGCCGGCTGATCGATGCAGGCGACACGCTCAGCATGATTCCCTGGTGGTCGGTCGTGCTCGCTGTCGTGGCCTTCTGTGGAGCCCAGTACCTTATCCATGGCGTACTTCCCCACCACCGGCCGGAGATGCGCCCGATGCGTCTGCTCATGGGCTACTCCTGGGGTACGCTCTTCGCCAGCTATATGCTGCTGATCGGCTACGTCAGCCGTGACGTCCGTCGGCGCAATATGCCGGCCGGCATCTGGATGCTGATCGTGACCATGATGCCCGGCGGCATCGGCGCGGTGGTCTACTTTCTGCTGCGTCAGCCTATTCTCTCGCGCTGCCCGCACTGCTCGTCGGAGATCGCCTCCTCCTGCCACTTCTGCCCGCAATGCCAGTTCCAGATGGCCCCCGTCTGCGGGCAATGTTTTCGCGGCGTCGAGATCACCGACGTCTACTGCAAGCAGTGCGGACACGATCTCGAAGAGGACAACGTTCCATCCCGTCTCCGTGCCTTCCGCGACTAGCGCCCGCGGCTGACGGGGTACTTTGCGCCTTGCGACACGTCCCGGCGGGGGCTTTTCCCACTGACCTGCTTATCTGGCCAAGTATACGGAACGCCTGCTCCCGGACCGGGCTTTCCGTGATTAACTAACACCCATGCAACTCCGCGCCCTCGTAGTCGACGATGAACCGCTTGCCCGCCAGGAACTGCAATATCTTCTTGAGGCCACGGGGCGCGTCAGCATCGTGGGTCTCGGCGCGAACGGCATCCAGGCCGTGGACCTCATCGAGCAGCATCAGCCAGACGTGGTCTTTCTCGACGTCCAGATGCCTGGCCTCGATGGCTTCGGCGTCATCAAGCGTCTGCTCGACAGCCAAAAACAGCTTCCGCACATTGTTTTCGCTACCGCCTATGATCAGTACGCCGTCCGCGCCTTCGAGGTCAACGCCGTCGATTACCTGTTGAAGCCCTTCGACCGGACCCGCGTGGCACAAACCATCCAAAAGGCCGAAGCCCGCATGTTTCGGCTGCCTCCAGACGAGCCAGCCCCCGCGTCCCCCGCCCTGACCGACGCCAAGCTCGACGCACTGCTCCGCCTGGTCGAAGAAGCCTCCCACGCGCCGCGCGGCAATCGCGGAGGCAAACTGGTCGTGCGAGCACAAAACCGCCTGCTCCTGATCGATCAGCGCGAAATCTGCTTTGCCTCGATCGAAGAGGGCCTGATCACCGTCGTCACCTCATCGGTCGAAGGCCAGTCCAACTGCCGTACCCTCGAAGAGCTGTTGGACCAGCTCGAGCCCGACACCTTCTGGCGAGCGCATCGCTCCTTTGTTGTCAATATCCAGCACATTCGCGAGGTCGTCCCCTGGTTCAAGTCCAGTTACCAACTCCGCATGGACGACCCCCGCAAGACCGAAATCCCCGTAAGCCGTACGCAAACCAAACGCCTCCGCGAGCTCTTTAACCTGTAACCCGCAACGTGACGATCGCTACCGCCGCCCATCCCTCCGCTGCGCCACGACCAGCCCCCGTGGCGTGGGCAGAAACACACACGAAAGCAGCCCCTCCGCCTCAAGCGCAAACGCCGCGTCCCGAACCGTCTTCAGGTGCGAGCTCGCGTCGTGCAGCAGGATCAATCCCGTAGGTCGAACCTGGTGAAGAAACCGCCGAACCTCCTCCGCCCGGATCGGCATGTCCGAATCAGAAAACAGCAGATCGATCGTACCGGCAACCTGCGTCTCCAGCGACGACTCATTCCGCAGCTCGATCCACTCGGCCAGCCCGGACGCTGCCACCTTTTCCTGCGCCTTGGCAAACACCACCGGGTCGAACTCGCACGAGACGATCTTCCCAAACCCGTTGGCCCGCAGGCCCTCGGCCATCCAGAGTGTGCTGACCCCAAGAAACGAACCCGTTTCCACGATCAACTCCGGCTTGATCGTCGTTACCAGCGTTCGCAAGAACTCCAGCACCTCCGCCTCGGCGGTCATCGAGTCGTACATATGCCAGCGCTCCGGGTGCGGACACTCCGGCGTCGCCCGGTGATACTCCGGAAGCAGCGCCCCGCCCGCGCGCTCGGCCTGCAGCATCACCTTGTGTTCCTGCTTCAGCTTTCTGCCGAACAAACCCATCCCCCGATTCTAACCAACCCGCGCGGATGCTACGCTTCTGCATGGGCCGAATTCTGCTCAGATCCCTGGTCGCCCTGCTGGTCGCCGCTGCCCTGGTCTACATCGGCGACTTCGCCCTGTGGAAGCTACGAGACGCACACGGCACCGGCGAATCCTCCATCACCATCACCCGCTACGTCGTCGCACCGCTCAAAGGCGGCAAGGAAGAGTATTATCCGGACGGCACGGAAAGCGTCCAGTGCAGCCGATCCCTCCTCCCCCAGGCCGGAAGCGGAGCCTGCTGGTGGCTCGCACGCCACCGCGTCACCTTCGACCGATAAGGTGGATCGATAAACTGAATTGACTTGCAACATCGTGTTAAGGGCACGGCTTCAGCCGTGCCGCAAAGTGCTCGGGATGGCGGGCGGCTTTAGCCGCTGAGCTACGATTCACAGCTGCCAAGTCGGCCCAGCCGGCGACACCCCGCGCACCTTCTAACTGTTCTCTTGAAGGTATAGAGCTGAGCCAGTCTTCAAGCGAAGCAGACTCGCAACCTGTCGCCCCAGCTAACGCGGTTTCACCGTAAACGTCAATCCGGTCGTAAACTGCGTGGAATTCTTCTGCGTCCCCATCGGTGCGTTGTTCAGGTAGTCGTCCACCGCACCCACGTTGAAGCCGAGCCCTCGAAACACCGGAAAGCCCAGGCTCGCGTTCACATGCGCGGAGTACGCATTGGGGACATTCCACGCCGGGGAAACGCTGCCGAACTCGTTCAGCACAAGCCCTTTCGGCAGGTAGTCCAGAAACTTCTCTGAAAACGTCGATCCAAACAGGTTTTCGTCCGGCGTCGTGTTCGGCAAAAACGTCTCCTTCTCGTAGTGGACATCCGCTTTCACATCCAGCTGGCGGATCGCGTTCTTGACCACGCTGATGCCGAGTCCGCCGCCGTAAGCCTGCTCCAGCGTAAGAAACTGCGACGAGTTATGGTCGAACGTCGCACTGCCAAACGCGAATCCTCGCGGTTTGAAGTACTCGTCGCGCTCCAAATTCGCATGGAAGATGTTCGTCGTGGCGGTTGCCACCCCCGTCTCGGAGGTCGTCTGGTAGCTCTGCGTATAGTCCACGGAGGTGCGATTCCGCGCCGGCAGCCAGTCCACCAGCGGCGCCGCGCGCACCAGGCTCACCCCCCCGTTGAAGCTGCTCGAGTTCACCGTCTGACGCACCAGCGAAAGCCCTGCGGTCGCGGTTCCGCCAAAGCCGGTCAGCAGCCCCGGCGGGTGCGCGATTGCCTTGTCAAACGCCGCGCCATCGATCAGCCGATCCGCATCCTTGGTCCGAATCACCGTATCGCCGGTCGCGGTCGCCACCGTTATCTCGCCTTGACGCACCGTCACCTTACCCTGCGGAACCACGGCCTCGGCGTTCCTGCGCGTCAGCTTCTCATGCGCGGTCAGCACGGCGAACCGCTTGTCCGAGCGCAGCTCCCTGATATTCGCCCACTTCACCGTCAGGGTCCCGGCCATCGGCGACTCAAAGGTGATGCCCTTCGCATCCGCCTTGCTCAGCGTGCCGGTCAGTTGCTCCCCGTTGGCGAAGACCAGCGTATCCGGCGCGGGCCTGGGGGCCTGCGCAACCAGGGTGACGCAGCATGGAATGAGCGCAACGGCAGCTGCAGACGTGCGAAACGTCCGACTCCAGGTAAGCATAGGCTCCAGAATACCGTGTCCGGTCCAGCCCGCTGCCCCTGGCAGACCCGCCGGACAGCATTTCCTCAGGACCTCTACTTTTCGTTCGGCTTCTGGTTGGGGTAGTCGAGCTTGTCTTCGACCGAGAAGGCTCCGGGCGCGGTGTTGGCCTGGATGTTGGCAGCTTCGGCGTCCTGCTTGGAGTCGACCACGCCGTATAGGGTGACGTGTCCTCCGTTTACGACGATGTGAATGGCGTGGAAGCCGAGCGGCGGGTCCTCGGTGATGCCGCCGGCGGCTCGGGCGATGGATCCGAAGTCGCCGAAGCCGACGGACGAACCGCTGTATTTGCGAAGGCTCGGAAAGCCATAGACGCGGCGATAAACCTCGATGCGGATGCGATCGTCGTTGGGCGAGAAGGGCAGGACGACGATCTGGTTGACGACGCGTTCGACACCCTCGATCCCCTTGCAGGCACCGGCCGCGTCGGACTTGAGGACGGGCCGCGAGGCATACCCCTGCAGGATGAGGTTGCGTCCCTGGATGCCGAAGTAGAGATAGTCGAAGACGGCGTAATTCGGCAGGCTGGCGAGGCGCTTGCGCACTTCGGTGATGATGCGGGTCTCTTCGTCGCGGGTGAAGTGGCCGGGGTTCGCCTGCCGGGGAGGTGGTAGAGCGGGAGTTGGGGCGTTTGCAGGGGTGCCTGCTGGGCGAGGGCCGGGGCGGCGAGGAGGGAAAGGAGCAGGGCGGGGGTGGTGAAGTTCATGGACGTTCTCCGGATGTCTTCGCTTGGTAAGATGCGCCGGCGACTTGCCGTGCGAGGACCGCTGTTTCCCGTTCTCAGGAAGCCATGCGCGAGTTCTTGAGTGAACGCAGCGCGTCATTAACAGCGTCGGAGTCGGGAAAGGTGTCGAGCAGGTCCGGGGCGATCAGGACGACGTTGCTTCCCAGCTTCAAACGCTCAATGTGCTTGCCGCGCACGCCCTTGCTGAAGTCGAGATGGGGTCTCGGGGCTAGCGGGTCGGGTTCACTTTTCTTCTGCATATTGACGCTTCTCGGTCGCGGTAGCGAGACGGGCACCGATGAGCCGAATGCCCGAGGTGCTCTCAGTGTAGACGATAAACAGGACACGCTGCCGGTCGGAGGTACCAACCGTCAGGTAGCGGTTCTCGTCAACCGAATGCTGATCGTCAGGCAGCGTGGATGCGAGCGGGTCGTCGAAGACAGAGACAGCCTCTGTGAAGGAGATGCCGTGCTTCTTCAGGTTCGAGGTTGCTTTGCGAGGATCGAACTCGAAGATTGTCATACACACGGTATACAGACGAGACGAAAGCTTTTGCCTTTTTCAGCAAACAGTTTAGAGGTGCTGAAGTGGAGCGACTCGGCCTGTTGATAGCGGTGGAGACCGTAGGGGATGCCGGGATACTAACCCATATCCTGTGCCCCATTCATCACGGTCGTATCGTGATGAGTGGGTTCAGGCCGAGGGAGTTCGTGGTGGACCCACTTATCGCATGGGACATAGGCGCGATGAATGGGGCACGAACGAGGTGGGTAGCCGCTCCTCACTTCGGCACCTCCTTCATTGAAATAGAACCTCATCTAGTTTCGTCTGCATGTACTGATTGACACCTGCATCGCCCGTGGCTACTCTCAAGCGTAAGAGTTTTACTAAGTCGACATCATCCAAGACTAGAACAAGAGACAGCTCTGAACGACTATTCAAGATGTCCTTGCAACGCTTGGTTATAAGCACCCGATTCACGATATCTCTACATATCAGTAGCCCTACGTTTCCACGTGTTCGGCTGAACCGTCCGACCAACTGATCGAATTCGGGGTTCTCCGGATCCTCTCGATAGTTCTTACACTCTACTGCGATATACGGTGCGTGAAATTTGTGTGCATTCACCAGATGAGAGAAGAACCCCTGTTCGGCTGCATTGGTGAAGTTAATGTCAATGCGCTTACGACCTTCATTCACAACCTGTTCCTTTGTAGGACGGGTTAACAAAGGGTAGAAAATTGCAGATAGAATACCTAGAACGGCGTTGTGGAAGGCATTTGCGCCCTCTCTTCCCGGCCTTATGCTACCCAACTGTTCCCCTAAATTGGACACGTCGACGTTACGTCTTTCCTGCTGTTTTAGTTCGATCTCGCGATTTGAGAGCGGCTTGCTCTCGGGTGGCAAGCTGTCCTTGTACATCTTCAGAATTTCTGGGTGATCCTTACTGAACTTAAAAATTTGGTCTGGAGTGTATGGATAGCGCTGCCGGAGTTCCTTCCGGAAAACTCTCCTGTGGCCACTCTTCAGAACTGTGACGAGCGAATCATTGGCTGAAATGAGTTCTGCTTCTAGATAGTCCAAAATGAATTTGGAGTAAAAGTTGTCGCGACTCGGGATAAGGTGCGTGCGAACTGCCGTCTTTGGAACGAGAATGATTGCGCCAGAAGGGCAGACTGGAAGATCAACATACTCAGAGATAAAGGAAGCACTGGCGGGTTGCCAACATCTTCCAACAGCCACGCTCTGTATCGGAATGTCAAACAGAAAGCATTGCTCTTGTGTATAAGTCAGTAGTTCATTCTTTATAATGTTAGTCGCTAGATCCGATATTTTGTCGGGACCCACGCCTGGGATGAACATCTCATAGTCACCCAAGTCGCTCAATTTCCCAGAAGCGACAGCCGCGCTATTTTCTAGAGCGGCGAGCAACTGCTTAGATTGGGTCAGCCCCCAACCACGTCCAGCAGGACGTCCAGACGAGAGCCCGAGATGGGTCTCATTGGGTTCATGAAAGTTGTCGAGCAACTGCAAGATCAGTTTTGTGTCTCTGCTTCGGATGCTGTCTATTAGCAGTTCGAAATACGAGACGATCGTATTTCCACACTCACGAAGCCAGTCTTGGCTTGAGATATGCAAGGCGTATGGATCGATAAAAAGCGGGATATCTGTTTCTATAGGTATATCAACGAAGTCAAGTTGCGCTTGATTACTTCCTAGTCGAAAATGATCGGAAAAGCGTGTTCTTTTTGGCTTCATCGTTCGCCTTGCTTTCACCTTTGCTTATGCAAAGAAGTTCGCAGCCGCTAATCCTATTCCACCGTGACGCTTTTCGCCAAATTTCTCGGTTGGTCTACGTCGCAGCCTCTTCTTACGGCGATGTGGTAGGCGAGGAGTTGGAGGGGGACTACTTCGAGGATGGGGAGGAGGAGTTCGGGGGCGGCGGGGATGTGGATGACGTGCTCGACTAACTGCGAGATGTGCTGGTCGCCTTCGATGGCGATGGCGATGACGCGGCCGGAGCGGGCGGTGACTTCCTGAATGTTGGAGAGGGTTTTTTCGTACTTGAGGACGCTGGAGGGGTCGGACGGGTCCTGGGTGGCGATGCAGACTACGGGGAGGGTCTCGTCGATGAGGGCGTTGGGGCCGTGCTTCATCTCTCCGGCGGGATAGCCTTCGGCGTGGATGTAGGAGATTTCCTTGAGCTTGAGGGCGCCTTCGAGCGCGATGGGGTAGTGGATGCCGCGGCCGAGGAAGAGGAAGTCGCGGGCGGTGGAGAAGGATTTGGCGAGCTCGTGGCACTGGTCGTCGACGGAGCGGAGGATTTCTTCGATTTTGCCGGGGATGCGGGACAGCTCGGTGACGAGGTGGAGCGACTGCTGCGGGGTGACGGTGCCGCGCTGCTGGGCGAGGTAGAGCGCGAAGAGAAAGAGCGCGGTGAGCTGGGCGGTGAAGGCCTTGGTGGAGGCGACGCCGATCTCCGGGCCGGCGTTGGTGGTGATGGTGCCGGCGGCGGCGCGGGTGATGGCGGCTCCGACGACGTTGCAGATGGCGAGGGTCTTTGAGCCTTTGCGGATGAGCTCCTGCTGGGCGGCGAGGGTGTCGGCGGTTTCGCCGGACTGGGTGATGAGAAGGCCGAGGTTGGAGGTTTCGGGGATGGGGTCGCGGTAGCGGTATTCGCTGGCGTAATCGACGTCGACGGGAAGGCGCGCGAGCCGTTCGATCATGAACTTGCCGGCTAGGCCGGAGTGCCAGGAGGTGCCACAGGCGGCGATGGTGATGCCGGTCGCGGCTTTGAATTCGTCCTGGGTGATGTGCATTTCGGGCAGGAAGATTTCACCGGAATCGAGTGAGACGCGGCCGAGGGTGGTGTCGCGGACGGCGCGGGGCTGCTCGTTGATTTCCTTGAGCATGAAGTGCTTGTAGCCGGCTTTTTCGGCCTGGATGGGGTCCCACTGGATGCGCTGGACCTTGAGGGGGAGCTCGTTGTTGTCGAAGTCGGTGAGGCGGATGCCGGACTTGGTGAGGATGGCGACTTCGCCGTCGGCGAGGAAGTGGATGTTGCGGGTGTGGTGGAGGATGCCGGGGACGTCGGAGGCGAGGAAGAACTCGCCTTCTCCGATGCCGAGCACGGCGGGCGGGCCCATGCGGGCGGCGACGAGCGTGTCCGGCGCGTGGGCGGACAGGACGCCGATGGCGAAGGCTCCGGTGAGGCGCTTGACGGCGCGGCGGACTGCTTCATCGAGTGCCAGCCGCACGGGCTTGCCGCCTTTGGTGTCGGTTCCGTCGGAGATGACGGCTTCATCCGAATTGGCTTCAAAGGTGCGGGTTCCGGGCGCGGGGGCAGGGCCGCCGGCCATCTCGAGCTCGTCCTGAATGAGGTGGGCGATGATCTCGGTGTCGGTTTCGGACTGGAACCTGTGGCCTTTGGCCTGGAGCGCCTGCTTGAGCTGCAGGTAGTTTTCGACGATGCCGTTGTGCACGACGACCAGGGTTCCGGTGCCGTCGCGGTGGGGATGCGCGTTTTCCTCGGTGGGGCGGCCGTGGGTGGCCCAGCGGGTGTGGCCGATGCCGTAGGTGCCGGTGATGGGGCGCTGCTCGATGACGGTTTCGAGGTTTTTGAGCTTGCCGGGGGCGCGGCGAAGCTCGAGTGCTTCGGGGTGCTCGGGGCTGCCGCCTACGGCGATGCCGGCTGAGTCGTAGCCGCGGTACTCGAGACGGCGAAGACCTTCAATGATGACGGGGACGACTGCTTTTGGGCCGATGTAACCGACGATTCCACACATAGGCTTGAGTTTAGACGATGCGGACCGGAATGGTAGAGTGGAGGCGATGACTCGCGGTGAACCTGTTCCCGATGTGAATCCGCCGGCTCCGACCCGCGAGCGGATTGTGAGCATTCAGGTTTGCCGGGGGCTGGCGGCGATGGTAGTCGTGCTGGCTCACCTGAACAACATCGAGTGGAAATATTTTGGGACGAGAGCGCTGCACGCGATGCAGTATGGGGCTCTGGGCGTCGATCTTTTCTTTGTGATCAGTGGCGTGGTGATTTCGATGGTCACCATGGGGAAGTTTGCGCAGCCTCGGGCAGCGACGGTGTTTCTATATCACCGGTTTGCAAGGGTTTACCCGGTCTATTGGGTTTATTCGGCGATCGTTCTGGTGGCGTTTCTCTATGACCCGATGTGGATCAATGCGTCCGCGGGACACCACGTCGATATCCTGCGATCGTTCCTGCTGATTCCGAGCGGGGTGCCCATGCTGCTGATGCAAGGGTGGACGTTGTCGTTCGAGATCTACTTTTACCTTGTATTTTTTGTACTGCTGCTGTTTGTTCCGGAGCGGTGGGTACCCTGGCTGCTGGCGGGGTGGGCGGTGGCGCTGGCGGCCCTGGCCGGGGAAGGCGTGCAGGGGAGCGGGCCGGTTTCGGCGCTGGTGTTCAGCGCGGACATCCTGGAGTTTCTCGCCGGGTGCCTGGTATTTGGCTTGTATCGACGGTCGCGTCTGCACCCGGCGTTTGGGGTGGGAATGCTGGCGGCTTCGCTGCTTTGGCTCGCCGGCGTTGTGCTCTGGACGCGGTTACACTTCGGCAACGAAGAAAAGCTGTTCGAGTTCGACGCGCCGGTGCGTGTGCTTTGCTACGGGGTCTTTTCCGCCTTGTTTCTGTTTGGGTTGATGGAGATGGAGCGTACGCGGGTGATTCGGTTTGCACGGGGGTTTGCGGCTATAGGGGACTGGTCGTACTCAATCTATCTTTGCCACCTGATATTGCTGGAGCTGGTGGCCCGGACGATGGTGCGGATGGCTCCGGGGCTGGGGATCTGGGTTGCGGTGGCGGTCTCGGTGCCGCTCGTGCTGGTGGTGGGGTGGTTGAGTTACCGGTTTGTGGAACGTCCGTTGATCGGGGTGCTGTATGGACGGATGCGACAGGTGCGGCGATAAGTGGGAACGTTAGGTCCGAGGGACTCAAGCGGATGCTGGACGAGCAGAAGTCAAGAGATTGATCGGTGCGGGTCCGGATGGGGCGATGCTGCGGGTCCCCATCCGGCCAGCCTCATTGCCGCTTTCTGCCCAGGCCGATGAGAAGGCCTGCGCTGACGCCGATAGACTGCTGGTGGCCGGCTGCAAAGTTGTAATCGTATGCCGGCTCGAAATACCAGCCGAAGTGATGCCTGCCAGAAGGCCAGAACATGAAGTCCCCCGCGACCTCTCCAGCAAGCGTATTGGAGGACCTCCCATTCTGTTTTAGATAGACCCACTCCGGCCCGACTCCCAGCATGAACTCAGCGTGCGGGGAGAGAGTCCACGGCTTTTTGAACAGGAGGTCGGTATCCCATTCGGTTGAGTTGCGCGTGTAGAAGGGCGAAACGCCGGCTTCCAGCTCCAGCCAGTGTTCGATCGGCGTGGTTTCAGCGGCAAGGTTGGGAGCAAAGCTGGTTGCTCCGCCGGAGGTGTTCCAGCTTGCCGCCGCGCCGAGCTCAAGGATTGCCTTCGGGTCGTCGTCCGGTTCATTGCCTGGGCCGAACGCGCGGGGTTGTGAGACGGATGAGGAAAAGGTCTGCCCGGGCAGGGGCAGGCACAGAAGCAGGGAGAGACTCGCCCCGAAGGACGTGAATATGAATCGACGCATGGACAATCTCCTGAAGGCAGGTGTGGATAGGTCCGCGCGGAGGCGCGAACGGATAGTCTGCTAGGCGACAGAAGAACGGGGCGGTCGAAAAAGAAGGGATGGCCGCGAGGCCGGAGGAGGCTCCGAGCGGGCGATGCGATAGGCGGCAGCGCCTGCCGGAAACTTGAGGACCGGTGAAGCGGTAGGAATGCCCTGCAGGATGCAGCAGGAACAGGCACCGTTACAGGCGTCCGGAGCGTCGGGCACGTGCCGGTGCAGCAGAGGCTGGGTGATAGCCAGGGCTACGGCCACGGAAGGCCCGTCGCAGACCTCGCAATGCGGTGCCTGCAGCGACAGGCAGACCACTAGCAGGCACATGAGCCTGGCAAGCGCAGACAGGCCGGAGATAGGGCCATGCTTCACCTCTCCACAGTACCGCGTGTGAGGTTTCATGCAAAATGGACGCGGGCTCCAGGTCGGCAGAAAGGTTCACCTGGGGGGAGCAAAGCGGCAAAAACAGGAGCGGTCTTCTTCGGAGGACAACGCCCCAGGTTACACGGCGGAATGCGGATCAGCCTGGTTGGCCCTCTTGGCTGCGGCCGGCATGACGCAATTCCCTGGTTTTGACGACGATGAGGTATTCGTAAAAGGCGGCGAGGGTGGAGTAGGTCCAGCCGGCGGGACCGTCCAGAATCGCCAGGCGAACGAACATCATGTAGCACCACTTGATGAGCGGGCGGCCGGGCAGCTTGTAGAACAGGGCTTTCTGGTGGAGGCGCCGGGTGTGGAAGTCGGGGTCACGCAACGCCGTGCGAATGGACGGGTTCTGCAGGCCGGATTGCCCGACAATGAGCTCGGCTTCCATGGTGGAGTAGCGGTTGTGGCGAGTGACCCACCAGCTGATTCCCTTGGAGAAGGGGAAATGGTCGAGCGGCTCGGCGAGCGAGTGGACGGGGCCCTCGATCTCGAGCACTTCGTTGATGGTACGCGTGTAGCGTGCCCGCTCCGGGCGGACCAGGCGGATGTAAAAGGGGCTGAGCTGGGCATGCTTGAGCCAGGTGCCGAAGAGGAAGTCGCGGCGTCTGAGACGGAAGGCGGAGATCTCGTCCGGTGCGCTGGAGGTGACGCGCTGAAGTTCGGCCGAAAGCGCGGGCGTCGGGCGTTCGTCGGCGTCGAGGATGAGCAGCCAGGGGTATTTGAACGGAAGCGCGAAGCCATGATTGCGCTGGGCGGCGTAATGGTCGAAGGAACGCTGGTGGACGTGGGCTCCGGCGGCACGGGCGAGCGCGACGGTGGAGTCGGTGGAATGGGAGTCGAGGATGTGGATGTCATCCGACCAGCGGACGGACTGGAGGGCTCCGGGCAGGTCAGCCGCTTCATTGAAGGTGAGGATGAGGACCGAGAGCATGGCAGGCTAAACCATGATAGCCGAGAGGAAGAAATCCAACTTAGTTTTGCATGCGGTGCAACAGCGAGGCAACGCGAGGCACCTAAGGCAGAAGAATCTGAGGAAATCCTATGCCCCGGAACGCCGATCACACGACCCTGCTTTGCCTGTTTCATCATGGCGACCAGGCCAAGGCTGCGCTCAAGGACCTGCACGCGGCGAACATTCCAGAGGATTTGATTTCCTGGCTGGGCGGCGGCAATGACGAGCACGCCGGTGACCCGGCCGTGCTGGATGAACTGGGAGTGCCGAAGCGGGATTTGCAGCATCTGCAGGATGGCCTGGCCGACGGCGGGGTGATCGTGCTGGTACGCGCGCTGACCGAGCATGTGGCCGATGTGGAGCGGATCTTCGGGCAGCATCAGGCTGAAAAGATCGACGAGGTGGAGACGGCTCTGCAGGCGCCTTTGGTAAACGAAACAGCTGTGGCGGCTGCAGTGCCGGTAGGCTTGGCTCTCGCAGGTGCGGAGGCAGCGACTGGAGCTTCCACGTTTGCGGATCCCGATGAGCGCGATACGCTGCCAGTGGTGGGATACGTCGATGGGCCGGTGGAGACGGTGCTTCTGGTGAGCGAAGCCGAGGTGAGGAGCGGCGACGCCGACCTGGCGCTCGAGGCGCTGGAAGAGGAGTCGCTAGCCCCGGTCGAGGTGGTGGTGGTTCCGGATGTGCCGCGTGAACCGATTCGTCCGATGGAGCCGGCTTCACGGTATCGGCAGGTTGACTAGTTCGAACAAGACTGAGGGGAGTGCGGCATGACGGATCGGCTAAAGGTTTACGAAGAAAAACCGGGTGGGACGCCGATCTGGGCTTGGTTGATTCCGCTGCTTGTGGTCCTTGCGCTGCTGGGCTATTTCTTTACGCGGCACCATCAGACAGCGGCGAACGCTGCTGTCGCCGGGCAGGGAGCGCTGCCGAATCTTGGGGTAGTTCACTTTGATACTGACAAGCCTACATTGACGCCTGCTGGCATGGAGACGCTCGACCGGGCGGCGGCGGCGTTGCAGGCAAATCCGAAAGCGCATATGCGGGTGGAAGGGTTTACCGACTCGACGGGATCGGCTCCGCATAACGCGGACCTGTCCGAGCAGAGGGCGTTGGCCGTCGCTGATTACCTGCAAAGCAAGGGGATCGACCGGTCGCGGCTCACCGGCGGCGGTTTCGGCCCGGAGGCTCCGGTAGATACCAATGCAACGGCTTCGGGCAAGGCGGATAACCGGCGGGTGGAGCTGTTTGCCCAGGATTAGGCGGCCGGTCAGGGTTGCCACGTTCGCAGGCCGAGGCAGGTGTTGAGTCCCCCAAAGGCGAGCGCGTTTGAAAGTGCAATGGTTGCACCGGTTGAACGGGGACGGTCCCGGATCAGGTCAAGCCTGGCCGCGGGATCGGGAGTCTCCAGTCCGGCATTGTGGGGAAGGATGCCGTGGTGGAGCGCCAGTGCGGTGAGGATGGCTTCCATGGCCGGGGACGCTCCGATGGCATGACCATGGAGAGCCTTGGTGCCGGAGACTGGCGTCCTGTGGGAGCCAAACACCGAGGCGATCGCGGCGGCTTCTACGCGGTCGTTGGTTTCCGTCCCGGTGCCGTGGGCGCTGATGTAGCCGATCTCCGAGGGCGTCAGTTCCCTGCCAAACGTGATAGAGGCGTCGGCCAGCGCGGCCTGCATGGCGGCGGCGATGCCTTCGGGTTTCGGTTGGGTGATGTGGAAGGCGTCGGTGGACATGCCGAAGCCGACGATCTCCGCGTAGACGAGTGCGTTTCGCGAACGCGCGGATTGGAGGGTTTCGAGCGCGAGATAGGCTGCACCTTCGGCGAGGGTCATGCCGTCTCGGTCAGCTGCAAAGGGCCGGCAGGCCGTGGGGGAGACGACGCGCATGGAGTCCCACGCTCGGCAGAACGCCAGGGTCAGCGGAGATTCGTGGCCACCGGCGAGCGCGGCGGAGACTTCGCCGGAGCGGATCATGCGGAAGGCCGTGCCGAGCGCGTGGTTGCCCGAGGCGCATGCAGTGGACAGGTTCAGCGATGGGCCGGTGATGCCGTGGGCGATCGCGACATGGCTGGCCGCGTTCGACGACATGGAGCGAATAACGGTGAGGGGATGCGCGCGAGCCAGGAGGTCGGGCGATTCTTTATAGATCTTGGCGATTTCCGGCTCTTCGGCGTGGCGCCCGGTAGTGGAGTTGCCGGTGAGAATGGCGATGCGGTGAGACGGATGGTGTTCGGTGAGGCGGGATTCTGCCATTGCCTGGGCGGCGGCGCGGAGAGCCAGGCGGGAGCCCCGCTCGGTGGTGGCGAGGTCTGAAGCCGGGTCGGGCGGAAGGTCCTGAATGATGCCGGCGCGGGTAAAGCGGAGGCCGGTGAACCCGGCGGGCAGCGCAACGATGCCGGTGCGACCGGCCAGGACCGAATGCCAGAGCTCGCGCGGATTGGCTCCGATCGGAGTGACGCAGCCCAGGCCGGTGATGACGACTCGGTGCATAATGGCTACCGGTGGTGCGGCAGAGGCATGAACAGCAGGACGACGGAGGCGACCGCGAGCGCGGCGAACCAGAGACGGAAGACGATGGTCATGACCGGATGAGGCTGGCGAATGCGGCGCTTCTTCAGCCAGGGGCCGGCCTGCGGAAAGTACCAGGCGATGGCGGCGAAGATGGCAGCTGCGACCAGGATCATGAGGCGGTCTGTGGACATGGATTCCATCATGTCACCGCCTGCGAGAAGAGGCAACGACCGCCGCGCAGAGGACGCAAAGAAAGCCAAGCAGGACAAGGCGATGTCGTACCTCGCGGGCGTTTTCTCTGCGCACTCCCCGAGGCGTTCGTTGCTGTTTCCGGGACTACGCGGCGGTGGCCTGCTGGGCCTGGAGGCGGGCTACGCCGGCGATGACGTCGCCTACGGTGCGAAGCGAGTTCAGGGAATCGTCGGGGATGGCGATGTGGAAGAGGTCTTCAATCTCGAAGGTGAGATTGATCTTATCGAGCGAGTCGATGCCCAGATCGTCGAAGTTGCTTGCGGGAGTGATGCTGGACCGAGGCAGGGCCTTGGCTTTGGCGACGAGATCGATGATGGTTTCCGTGTTGTCCTTCTGGAGAGTCATGGGCAAGTTCCTCAAAGTGCGGCCGAGTGAGTGCAGCTTACCTGGGTATGCGGGAAATCGGGTAAAAAGCCCTCACGGAACAGGCACAGGAACGTCTGAGCCATCACGGAGATCCGGGTTTGCCAAACGATCGCAATCCTTTCATGCCTGGGGTGCTTACCACTGGAGTAGCACGAGTTCCAGGCAGAAAGCGGGGCCCATGGCGGCGAGGATGGAATAGCTTCCGGGTTTGCCGGGCTGGGTCTTGATGGTGTCTTCAAGGACGCAAAGGACGCTTGCGGCGGATAGATTTCCGACCTCGGACAGGGACTTCCAGCTCAGCGCGAAGGCGTCGTCCGGCAGCGACAAGGCCTTGGCGGCGGCCTCGAGGACCTTTGGACCTCCGGAATGGAAGATGTAGGAGGAGATGTCGGCCTGGGTCAGGTTCTGGCTGGTCAGGAAGCTTTCGACGTCTCCCTTGAGATTTCCGAGCACGACCTTGGGAACGTCGGGCGAGAGTACGATGCGGAAGCCAGTGTCGCGAATGTCCCATCCCATAACGTGCTCAGTGTGGCGATAAAACGTGCTGCGGGTGGCAAGGATGCGGGGAGCGTGGGCGGGTGGGGTAGGCAGGGTGGCCCGGTCGCCGGCGAGGACGACGGCGGCACATCCATCGCCGAAGAGGCCGGTAGAGATGAGGTTAGCGGTGGATTGGTCGTCGTCCTGCCAGGTGAGCGAGCAGAGCTCGACCGAGAGGAGAAGGACGATCTGGTCGGGAAAGGCTCGGAGGTAGTCGGAGGCTCGGGCGATGCCGGCGGCTCCGGCGACGCATCCAAGGCCGAAGATGGGGGTGCGCTTCACGTCGGTGGGGAACGGCAGCCGGTTGATCAGGCGGGCGTCGATAGTGGGGCTGGCGATGCCGGTGACCGTGGCGAAGAAGATGGCGGAGATGGCGGCGGCGGTGAGGCCGAGCGGCTCCAGCGCGCGCGTGATGGCCTGCTCACCGAGATCGACGGCGGCTTCGATCCACTCGTCGTTGGTAGCTTTGAAGCCATGAAGACCGGCGTATTCTTCGAGCGGAAGGACGAAGTACCGGTGGTCGACGCCGCAGTTGGCGTGCAGGCGGGTCAGCAGGCGGGGTTCGGGGAGTTTGTCTTTCCAGCGTTCGAGCAGGACGGCGGAGACTTCGGACTGGGAATAGCGGTGCGGGGGAAAGCTGGTGCCGACGGCGGCGATCTGCATGGGGTCCTTGAAGTCGGAATGGGGAGTGCGACAGCGACGCTCTCCCAGTTTAGACGCGGAGTTTCGGCGTGTGCGGGATTTTTGCGAGAGCCGGTTCGCGGGGTGAAAGAATCTTCCGTTCGGCTCGGCACTTGGAGAGAGGCGGGCGAGGATGCAAAGGACGACGAAGCCCTGCCGTTCTTGGCGTGTCTTCTTTTGCATTGTTCGGCGGCAATGCCTTCTTGAACTCCTGCAGGTGAGGTGGAGGTGAGGGTTGCGCCGGCCTTGGGTAGTGGTTCCGGCTTGGCGCCGCTGGCAGTGCGCGACTGGTCGCAGAAGGTAAACAGTCTGCTCCCTGCTCAGTGTAGGGGCAGCCGGTCCGTTGCCAAGACAGTCGCCTGGGTCAGGGCAGGCGGCTAAGGGTGGTATTTGGGAAGTAGTGGGCGAGGATCTCGCGGAAGGTCTGGTGTTGGGCTGCCAGGGCGGAGGCTCCGCGCTGGCAGAGCCCCGTGCCGTGGCCGGTCCCCTGTCCCTCGATGCCGATGATGTGCAGGGACGGGATCTGCTGGTTGGGATGGGTGCGGTTCCAGGCTTCGCGGATCTGCTCATTGGCCGGGATCGGGGTTCCGGGTGGGAGCTGCCAGCGGTCGGGGTGAGTTCGGCAGTACGTGCAATCGACGGGGTAGAAGGGGTAGTCGGCGGGGGTGCGCGGGTGGCCGGGCAGGGTGCGGCCGGCGCAGGTGGGGGTCCACTGGGCGGCGACCAGGTGGGGCGGCAGCTCGGGGTCGGACTGCCAGGTGAGGACGAGATGGAAGGTGGCGGCGGTGGCGCGAGCGGCGGGGCTGGCGGCGGGTGGAGCTTCGCGGAGGAGCTGGCAACGGGTGGTGTCGCAGGTGTCGGCTGGGGCTTGCGAATGGAGGTTGCCGAGGAGAAAGGAGCGGGCGGCGACGGCCTGGGCTTTCAGGGCTTCGGGTGGGGCGTTGGGTGGAGCTTCGGCTTCGACGACGGAGGCTACGGCGGTTTCTGTGTCCATGGTGACAATGGGCCGGAGCTCGCCGGCGCGGGCGGTGACGGTCAGGGCACCGCGAAAGGTGCGGGTGAGGAGGGTGTGGGCGCCGTGGACGGTGAGCGTGAAGGTGCCGTGGGCGAGGTGCATCGACGCTTGCTCGTGGTGGGTCCCGTTGGCAAGGAGGAGGTCGAGGCGGTCGTCTGGAGTTCGGGTGATGGTGATAGTTTGGGCTCCGGTTTGGAGGGTGAGGGCTTGCGGGTGGAAGAGGGAAAGGACGGCTACGCGGAGGGTTTGGGGTTCGGTGAGCTGGGCGTGGAGAGGCGGAAGCAGAAGCAGAAGGGCCAGGAAAAGTCTTGCGGGCAGGTGCGCAGGTCTCCGAAGCGAGCCCAGGGACAGCCCGCGGGCGCACTGTCGCGGGGAACCGCTCATCGCCATGGGGCTGCGAGGAACAGCGCGCGGTTCTCTCTCGAAGGTGCACGGGATGAACTCGGGGAGCTTATGGGGCATGGAGGGATTCGAGGGTGGTGAAGATGCGGCCGGCGGTGCGGGCGGTGACGGCTCCGGTGGTGGCTCGGCGACGGACCAGGATGAGGGTGGTAGGGTGGAGCGCGGGAGCGAGCACGACGGTGAGACCGTCTCCGGTGGCCTGGCAGGGCTCGCCCGGCCGCGAAAGGCAGGGAGCGGTGCCGGTCTTGGCGAGGACTCCGCCAGAGTGGAGGCCAACGGCGGAGGCGGTGCCGTGGGCGGCGGACGCACGAAGGCCCGAGAGAAGCTGCGGAGATGCCCGCGGGATCAGGAGGCTGTAGGCTTCGGCAAGGATGAGCGGGGCGACGGGCCAGCGAGCGGTGAAGCCGATGAGGTCGCGTGGCTCGGCGGCCGGCGGCGGGGCGGGCAGACCGAGGAATTCGAGCTGGTTGAGATCTTCGCCCGTAGCCGCGAGGGTCAGGAAATAGGTGTTGCAGGAGGCGGCGAGCGCGGGGACGAGGGTGAGCGAACCGTGACCGGCGGCTCGCCAGCATCCGGTACGGTGGCCCTCGCAGCGGACCGTGGGAAAGGCACCCCGATGAGCAAAGACCAGAAAGGGTTTGAGCAGCGAACCGACGGGGATCGGGGTTTCGGGGTGGGCGAAGGTGTCGGCGAGTATTTCATGAGTACGGAGGTCTTCGACCAGATACTCCGTGCGCGGCTCGTGGATGGAGTCGGCGAGTACGGCCTGGACCGTATGGGCATAGAGCGTGCGGGGAGGCGGCTGGGTCTGCATGGCGGTCAGGGCTGCCACTGGTAGGTGACGGTCTGGTGCAAGCCTGCGCCCTGGTGCCGGACCAGAACCCGCTGAGACTGGAGACGGGCAAAGGAGTCCGACAGCGAGCGGAGATTGCCGGAGAAAAAGGCGGGTGCGGTACCAGGCTGGCCGGGAGTTGCGTCGTCGGTGGCTGGGCCGTCGATCAGGCTGGCAAGGCGGGCATAGGGGGCTCGTTTGGTGGCATGGCTGAAGCCGGCGAGCAGGGTTGCGGGCGTGGGCTGCGGGTGAGCCGAAGAGGCGCGAGTGAGCAGCGCAGTCAGGGTGGGCAGGTCGTCGGCGAAGAGGGTGAGCGCTCCGGAGGGGCTGGTCGTTTGCGTGAGAAAGAGTGGCTTGGGGCCGGACAGGGTGAAGATTGCGGGGTTTTCCGGGGTTGGGTGCAGCTCGATGCCGAGGGTGGAGGCGGTCAGGCTTCCGCGCAGGGCCTGCTGGAGTGCGTCCGCCAGTTTCGCCGGGGAGAGCGGGCGAGCGGTGCGGAAGACCACGGCGGAGTGGATGGGAAGCCAGACCCCGGGAGCGTTGGAGGCTGTATCGCAGGTGAGCATCGCCTCGAGCCCGGAGGAGCCGAGCAGATGCGTGAGTGCGTCGGCGGAGGCGGAGACGGAAACCGGCGCGGGGGTGTCGATGCGGGTTTCGAGGTCGGATGCGTCGCCGGCGAGGGTCGGGACGAGGCTGGGGTCCGGTGCGCTGGTCGCGTGCGTGGAGAGGTCGGTTGCGTGGGTGAGAAGCTTTTCGTTGAGCAGGGTCACGGCCGCGTGAGGGTCGGTGGAGGCCTGCGCCCGGAAGACGCCGGTGCCGGGAGGCGCGAGCGCGGCGAGTGAGGCCAGGTCGGGGTCGGCGTTGCCCGGGGCGGGCTGCTCGGGCAGCAGCGTGCGCTCTTCGCGGAAGACGGTGCCGGCGGGGGTCCGGTCGCGGTACAGGTCGGACACGGCGCTGCGGTAGCCTTTGAACTCGGAGACGTTGCCCTGGATCCAGTAGGAGCGGAAGTACGGCGTGGGGACGATGCGGTCGAGGTTGAGAACCATGTGGAGGTCCGGCGCGGAAGACTCGGCGGGCTGCGCGGCGGAAACCTCGGTGTACCAGGGTTCGGCCGCGAGCGAACCGGGGCCGGGGTGGGCGATTCGCGAAAGGGCCCCGGCCATGAGGTCTTCGCGGGTGGAAAGCAGAAGCAGGTCGCCGACCGAGGCAAACGCGACGGTGCGTCGGCGGGAAGAGCCGGGAACGGGCTCGGACCGGACGTAAAAGACCGAGGAGCCCGCCTGCCTGCGTTGAAACGAGGCTCGCTGGGCGAACAGGGCGGAGCTGTCCGCGCGTCCTGCGGGCATGCGGGTGATGTACAGGAACTCGAGCTCGCCGATGCTGTACCAGCCGAAGATGGATTCGCCGCCGGCGACCTGCGCGAGCAGCGAGGTGCCGGCGGAGGAAAGCTTCGCGGTGGAGGCGAACTCGTCCTGCGCGGCGGCGAGGCGGCCAAAGAGCCGGGAGTTGGAAAAGACGGAGTAGTTGGCCGAGCCGAGCCACGCGGCGGACTCTGGCGAGGCCGACCAGGTGTGCAGGAGACCGGCGAAGTCCGGCGACTCAATGGTGAGCAGCGCGCCGGGAGGAAGCATGCCGGCGAGCGCGGAGACCGGGCGCACAGGTGCGGTTTGAGCCTGGGGCAGGATGGTGGAGTTCGGGGCGGATCGGCGGGCGGAGAGGGCGAGCGCCGATATTGCGAGTAACGGGAGGAGCACGGCCGTCCAGAGGGCGATGCGGCATTGCGTGCTCAGGGCAGGTGTTGGTTCAGGAGTCACGGGGCCTCCGGCGAGGTGAGCGCCACGAGACGCGGGCGGACGGGTCCGGAGATGGAGGGATCCGCGGTGAGCGGAGGTGCCAGCGCATCGCGCAGCACAGGCAGCCGCAGGGCGTTGCGCTGCCGAAGCTCGAGCTCGGCGCGGAGGATGCGCAGTTGATGGAGCGTTGCGGGCTGCCCGGTGACGGCTGCCGAGGGATCCAAATCCAGGGCAAGCTGTAGCCAGGGGATCGCGCGGGCGGGGTGACCGGCGTCCTGCTCCGCCAGGGCGATCCGTTCGGCAAGGTGCACACGGGTGGCGAGCGGCTGCGCAAGCGCAAAGGCCGGCAGTTGAGCGGAGCTGTCGTCCCGGTTATTTGCTTCGTTCTGGCTACCGGGCTCATCGACGTCGGTTTGCGAGGAGCTTGCCTCCGCGGAACGGAACGCATCCAGCACCGGCAACGCGGCGGCCGGGTGAGTGGAGTCGAGCAGACCCGTAAGCAGCAGGAGCCGTGCGCGGAGCGCACAGAGGCCGTCGGGGTCGAGGGCGACGGCTTCGCGCAAAAGCCGTTCCCGGTCCGGCGGTGTTGCGAGCTCCGCGGAGGCGACACGGCTGGCGGCGAAGTACGGCTTCCGCGCGGCCACAAAGGTGGGGACTTGTGCCGCGGCGAGCAGATCAAGCTCCGCGCTGCCCAGGCTGGAGGGATGCGCGGAGGACTTGCCCAGGGCCTTTGCGGCCGCGACCCGGAGAGCGTAGGTTGCCAGCGGGTCCGCCGCGACTGCCTGCAGGGTCTCCGGGGCCTCGGAACGGGCGGCGGCGAGCTCCGCCTGGCCAAGACGGAGCTGGAACGATGCGTTCCACGGTGCATTGCGTGTGAGCAGGGTGAGAAACGGGATCGCCTCAGCCGAGTGGCTTGTCCGCTCCAGCAGATGAGCGGCTGCGCTCAGGTTCGCCTGAGGGTTCGCGGGCGTGCCGGGTGACGAGGCGGAGTCGTCCGGATCGGCTGTTGCGGCGGTCTCGGGAAGCAACGTGAGCCGGTGCAGGATCTCGAGCGCGCCCGGCAGGTCGCCGGCGTTGAGATGGTTTTCCCCGAGCGCGAGGAAGTCGGTCGCGGTGAGCGAATCGGCGATGCGCTTGCGATGGAAGCTGTAGTCCAGCAGCGGGCGAATCTCCGCGGGCTGCGGAGTGTAGAACGGGGTGGCGCGGGTGAGCAGCTGCACGGCGGAATCGAGGGTGGATTGCGCGGGCGCGTCGGCGGGGTCGGCGGTCCAGCGATCCAGCAAAAGCTGCAGCCGGCCGGTGCGCGTGCCGAGCTCGATGGAGGTGGCCAGTGTGTCGTCAGCTTTGCCCGGCACGATGGTGACCTGAAGCGCGTAGGCTTCGACGAGCTGGTTGGTGTCGAGGTACATCTGCACAAGCTCGGTCTGCAGCGTGCGGAGCTGCGCGGGCGTCGTCGCCTGAGGGTCGGTGTTGTCGTCCGAGGCGGACAGGTGCTCTTTGCCAAGCTCGAGGCGACGGAGCAGAAGCTGCTGGTGGGGCTGGTCGACGACACTTCCGGAGGTGTTCTTGTACACGGGCTGCCCGGCTTCGAGGTCGAGCGGGAGCTGGGCGAGGTCGGCGAGGATGCTTGCTTCCTGCGGAACTCCGGCCGTGCCGTCAAGGATGAGCGCGATGCCGGCCGAGGGGCTGGCAGAGGCGGTGTAAGCCTCGCGAAGCAGCTCGTCGGAGCGGTAGGAGCCGTTCTGGACCAGGTAGGCGCGGAGGATCGATTCGATCTGCGGAGCGAACTGCGCGGTCAAATGCCTCTCGCCGAGGTGATGGAGGAGCAGGCCGAAGCTGGTCCAGAAGGACTCCGGAAAGCTCTTGCGGCCGGCCTCCCGGGCAAGCCTGGCGAGAGCGGTGTGCCAGCCGGCGAGCGCTTCCGGGGTACGTCCGGTGCGGAGCAGAAGAGAGGCTTTGGCGTCGAGCACAGAGACGTCGGCAGCGTCCAGCTCAAGGGCGTGCCCGTACTCGGCGAGCGCGGCGTCGGACTCGCCCGCTTCGGCATAGGTCTGGGCCAGCTGCTGATAGGCTTGGCCGGCCGGGCCTACATAGCCTTCGAGGCCGGCGGCAGCGACGTCTTCGGGGTCTCCGTGCCCGGGAGCGGCGAAGCGGAAGACGGCGTAGGAAGCAGCGTACGGAAACCAGTTGGGACCGCTCAGCGCGCCGGGCTGTGTGTGGATGCGGGAGGAGATGGGGAGGTCGGCGCCGAGGGCTTCGCGGAAGCCGGCGTCGGTCTCCGCGTCGGCGGCGTGCGAGACCGAGGTAAAGGAGAGGCCGGTGAGGGCGGTGTTGGCGGCGAGCCACGCGGGGCCGGCGGTGCGTTCGCGGGCGGCGACCAGGGTCAGCGCCTGCGTCTCCGAGCCGTGGGCCAGCACGTAGTTGACCGCGTCGTTGGCGAGCGAGGTGTTTGTTCCGGAGGCAAAGGCGTTGAGCGCTGTGGGGTCGCGGCGGAGCAGGAGATCGAGGAATCGGTCACGCAGGACGGGGTTCTCCGCCAGGGCAAGGGTGCGGGTAAGGCGCAGCTCGTCGGCGGTGTCGCCAGCGCTCCGGAAGGCCTGCGCGGCCTCGGTGAGGATGCCGGGCGCGTCTTCCGACTTGACTTTGCGGGCGTAGAGCTCGAGGGTCTGGGCGAGCTCGGTGAACTGCAGGCGTGAGGTTTGGAGGGCGGTGTAGCTCCCGAGGGCGGCGGCATCCGGCGGCCCGGCGAGCAGAAGCTGGCGCCTCCACAGGGCTTCGCGGTCCAGGAGACCGGCGGCGTGGGCGGCATCGACCATGACGCGCGGAAAGCTGTCGTGCTGACTATCGAGCGCCGTGCCGAAGCGGCCTTTCATCTCCGGCGTGCCTTCCGTCCCGACCGTCGAGGCGACGGCGTGGACGGCGTTCGCGAAGCCGCGCTGGATGTCACTGCGGCGTTTGGCGGCGAGATCGTGGCGGGCTTCGGGCGAGTCGCCGTCGGCCAGCGCTTTATAGAGCGTGGCAAGCAGCGACGGACTGGCGGAGTCGGCCTGGCGGCGCGCGGCGAGCAGGGTCGCGAGGGCTTCCTCTGGGTGTCCCTGCCGGGCGATGATGCGGGCGTACAGGGCCGCGTTTGTCGATGTGGACGCATCCGGGGTGTCGTCCGGGGCGGAGCTGTCGGCGGCGACGGCGGAACCGTCCTCGGAGGCGGAATCGTCGCTCACGGAAGCGGCAGGCGCGGTGAAGGGTCCGGTCAAAAACTCCGGGCCGGCCAGCGTGCGTCCGCGTTCGACGTAGGAACGCGCTTCGGGCAGAAAGTTCCAGCGTTCGAGCTGCGCGGCAACGGTAAACAGGTGGGTGACGGCGACGGAGCCGGTCTGGGGCTGGCCGGTGATGTAGGCGGCTTCCAGCGCGTGGGCCGCGTCGGCGGGACGGCGCTGGCGGGCGCGGAGCTCGGCAAGATGCTGCATTGCGGACGGATCATGGTAGGTCAGGGCGTAGAGCCGGGTGTAGTCGCGCGCGACGGCTTCGAGCCGGGCATCGCTTTCGGCGGCACCGGGTTCGGTATCGGCCAGTTGCAGCTCCAGCGCGGCGCGGGCGGTGTACAGGTCGGCGCGGTCGGCGCGGATCGTGATCGCCTCCGAATAAGCGGCGACTGCGGCGGGGAGATCGCCGAAGGTGGTCTCCGTTTGTGCGAGCAGGATGGCGAACCGGGAGTCGCGGGGCGAGTCGGCGACGGCTTCATTCAGGAAAGCGAGTAGCTGGGGCTCGCGTCCGTGGGCGAGCGCGTAGAGGGCGGCTTCGCGGGCCGTGGCGGCGTCCTCCGGGTATGCGGAGAGCAGGGCGATGTACTGGTCTTCGGCACCGGCCGGATCGTTCAGGCGGGTCAGCGCGGGGATGAGGCCGCGGCGCAACAGGGCTGTGTCAGGCTTGCGCTCGGCGGGTGGAGCGGTGCGGGAGCTTTCCAGGCGGGCGAGGTAAAAGGCCTTCAGACCGGCGTCGTCGTGGGCCGCGGCGTAGCTTTGGGCAGCTTCGGCCAGGTAACGCGGATCGTACGGCGATCCTTGCAGAAGCTGGAGCGAAAGGGTGCGGGCTCGGGCGGTGTCGCCGGCGGCGTTTGCGTCGTGGGCGGCTTCGAGCGTGAAGGAGTCCGCCAGCTGCGGGGTGGAGGTGCGAGCGGCTTTGAGCAGGGTGTCGACCGCCTGCGCGGGCTGGTGGGTGCGGGTGTAAAAATCCACCGCCGTCCTGACGACGCCGAGCAGACGAGGGTTTGCGCTGTAGACCGAGGCGACGGTGCGAGTGGCCGCGGGGAGGTCGTGCCGGTCCTCCTCCGAGCGGGCCAGCGCGAACTGGAGCTCGATGCGCTCGATCGGATCCTGCGTGAGAGCGCTTTCCCGGGTCAGCGTGGCCTCATAGACCGGGGTGAGCGAGTGGGCGCGTGCGAGCGTGCCGATGGCAGCGGCCTGCTCGGGCGTGCTGACCCGCAGCAGCGCGGCGGTGAGGGTTGGGGTCAGCTCCGCAGTGCGGCTTTGCGCAATCAACACGTCTACCCGCAGGGTCAAGGCAGGCGGGCCGGGGTTCGCGGTCATCACATCGGCAGTCGCCCGGTCCACAAGCGGAGCGCTGGCCGGCCGGCGGGCGAGCTCGAGGAGACGGTCGCGCGCGAGGTCCGAACCGAAGAAGTCCGAAACCGTGGATTGAAGATTGCTGTCGGCGGCGTCGGACGGCGGCGTAATCGCAGCTTCAAGGACGGCGATCACGGAGTCGATGCGGCGTGACGGCTCCGGCGGACGCACGACGGCGAGGGTGTATTCGTGGATGGCGGCGGAAAGGTCGCGACGGTTTTCCTGAATCGCCCCGGCCTCATACCCGTACAGCGCGGGGGCGGCGAAGTGCCGGCGGGCAGAGGTGATCTCGGCCAGAGCGTCGTCGAACTGGAAATAGTCCCAGAAGACGGTGGCGGAGGTAAGATAGCCGGCGGGCGAGCCCGGGTGCAGCTCTGGGATGCGTCGCCAGAACGGTGCGGCGGCCGTGAGGTCTTCGCCTCCGGTTGCATTGGCTTCCGCGTACAGGTCACCCACAGTAGCTAGGCGGTTGGGCGAGTCGGGCTCGGCGGCAAGCAGGCGCTGCTCGATCTGGACAGCCTGCGCGGCGAGTGCGGGCCGCTGGTAGGAGAGCGAACGGAACAGGCTGACGGCGCGGTCGCCGAGGTCCGGGTCTGCGGGGTACAGGGCGGACAGCGCGGCCATCCGAGGAGCCGCCTGCTCGAACCGGGAGCTCCAAAGCAGGGCTTCGGCCTGTTCGCGCAGGGCGGCGGGATCGGCGGTGGCGGCGGGATCGGCGGTGGCGGCGGAGCCGTCGATGAGTCCAGGGTCGTCGGCGACAGGAATTGTGGCCACTTCCCTGCCGAGCTCTCCCGTCTGGCTCAGGTGCTCGAAGAAGCGGTCGCGCAGCTCGGGAGACTCCCACCAATGATGGCGCAGCAGGTTGTCGAACGCGGCGGAGTTCGCGGTCGGCTTGGTGGAGTACGCGGTGAGCAGGTTGCGGGTAAAGACAAGATCGTGCGGAAAGCGCCTGGCGGCGTAAAGGTTCAACTCAAGCGCAAGCTGCGAGCCGACGGCGGGGTCGCCCGGGCTGACCCTGGCGAACCAGCGGTCGAGCTCCGTGCCGGAAAAGATGCCGGTCACCTGCCGGGTGAGCGCGGCGAAGTCTGCCGAGCGCTTCGTCCGGAGATAGAAGCGTCCCAGCTTGTCCTGCCAGGAGGTTCCCGGAAAGCGTGCGATGGCGAGCCTGTAGACGGCCTCCTGCTGCGCGGACAGGTTGTTCTGCTGCAGAAAGGTCGCCAGCCGCTCATACAGCAGAGGGTCTTCGGGATTCGTGTCCAGCTGGCGGCGAAGCACCGCAAGCGCTTCCGGCAGGTGACCGGTCGCGGTCAGGCGGGCGAGATAGCGGTCCAGCAGTTGCGTGTACTGCAGGGCAGCTTCACGTTCAGGCGTCTCCGGCAACGTGGGCGGCGGTGGAACCAGCGCGTCGGGATCGGGTTTTGAGGTCGCGGCCGGGGCGGGAACATCGGTGTCGGACGCTGTGGACGAGCCGGCGGCGCTGAGAGGCTGGCCATGCGCACGGGCGGAGAGCTCGGCCAGGGTGGAATCGTAAAGGGCGAACTCGGCGGTAACGTCCTTCTCGCGGGCATATGCGTCGGCGGTCAGGGTGGCGACCTCGAGGCGTCCCGGAGCCTGGGGGAATTCGGCCAGGAACTGCCGGCCGGCGGCGATGGTGGCGGCGGGGTCGCCGTACTGCGCCGTGGCCTGGAGAAGCTGCAGATGCAGCGTGGCACGCTCGGGAGCGGTGGGAAAGTCATGGTCGAGCCGCGCCAGCAGGTCGGCTGCCGCGCGGCGATGGAAGTAAGGTTGCGCCCTGGCTGTTTCGGCGCTGTATTCGGAGGCGGGGTCCGTGCCGTTGAGCCACAGGCTCAGGATGCCGTTCCAGTAGCCGGGTCCCTGATCGAGTGTGCCGATGTCGCGGTAAAGTGTGAGATTGCCGGCACCGAGCGCAATGGGCTGGTCGGGCGCGGTGAGCAGCACGGCGGTCAGCGCGGCCAGGCCGGTCTGTGCGGCGGCTTCCCCGCTGGGCAGGGTGCCGGGCGTGGCGGCCAGGGCGTAGTCGTAGCGGGCGGCTTCGGGGTAATCGGCAATCTGGCTTGAAAGCGTGGCAAGGGTGTAAAGTTCGAGTGGCGACCAGGCTGCGTTGCGGGTCTCCTTGGAAACGCGGTAGCGCGCCAGAGTCTCACGGGCGGCCGCGAGGTTCGGCGTAGGCGCGTCCGTGCCGCTGCTTGCGGCGGTCCCCTGCTGGAAGAAGAGAAAGATGCGCGTAGCGGCGTCGAGGTCGTCCGGATGCGCGGCGAGCCGGGTCTCGGCGTCAAGCAGGAAGCCGTGGGCGCGGTGCGTGCGGTTCAGCAGCCGGAAGTAGCTTTCGATTACAGGCGCGGGCCACAACGGGTTGAAGGCATGGTCGTACACGGCGAGCGCGGCGTCCGGGTCTCCGCGACGGTAGAGCAGCGCGGCGCGGGCCTGCATCGTCAGCGCGAGGTCGTCCGGCAGCGCTCGCTCGATCCGGGCAATCAGCGCTTCGACCGCCGGGTAGTCGGCGCGGTCCAGCAGGACGTTGAAGTAGCGGGCGTAGAGCGAGGGCTGCGTGGGGTAGCGGGCGAGGAACGTGTTCCAGGCGGCATCCTCGCGGCTGGGCGGCAGGGCTTGCTCGTGGATCAGGAAGATGCTCAGGACCGAGGCTTTCCACGGACGCTGGTCCTTCGGATTCAGGTACGTTTCAGACGCGGGCGGAGGCGCGGCGGCCAGCTCGCGCAGCACGTCGAGCTCCTGCGGAATCTGCTGCCGGCGGTCGAGGTACTCGGCCAGCTGCTGGCGGGCGGCCATGGGGTCCCGGCTGTGCTCGACGTAGGCGTTCCAGTCGCGCTCGGCGGCCGGGTAGTCCATGGACTGCTCCTCCGACCGGGCCCGGAGAGCGAGGAGCTCGGGCGTGGGCGCGGCGGACAACAACGTCGTCAGCTGGGCGGAGGCCTCGGCCGGCGGACGCGGGTACAGCACATCGGCGGCCGGCATGTGCATCAGGCGGTACAGGGCAGCCTCGATCGCCGAAGCGCCGACGATGTGCTGAAGGAAAGGGGGAAGGTCGGCCAGGGCAGCAGTGGCGCAAAGCGATACGAAGGCCGTAAGCAAGAACCTGTGGCGCTTCCGCCCATGTCTCAGCAGCGGGAGACGGGGCCTCCTGGTCGGCGGCGGGAACAGCTCAGGGGAGGACATCGACGGTGACCTCCTGCGTTCCCAGGTTGTGCGCGATGTCTTCCGCGGTGACGGTCAGGGTGTAGCGTCCGGTGGGCAGGTCGGACGGCACGGTCAGCAGGCCCAGGTTGCTATGGGCGGAAGCACTCCAGCGCAGGGGCACCCCAGGTGCTCCGGCAAGGCGGGCGAACAACGTGCGCGTGCTGGCCGAAGCCGAGGCGTGCAACTCCACGGTCTGCCCGCGGTGCAGGCGCGTGCTGGCCAGCTCGAGCTTGACCGTGGGCGGCGTGCTCGCGATGACAAAGCTCTTCTGTTCGCGATAGGTGTTGCCGTGGGTGTCGCGCAGGATGAGCCGCACGGCATAGGTGCCGTCGTGCATGTCGGGCGGGGCAAGAAAGCGGGTCTCCCACAAACGGTTTGCGTCTTCCGGCCGGCGAACGCGGGTGTGCTCGGGGGTCTGGTCGTCTTCGGCGGCGAGATGCCGCAGCTCGCGGGTGAGCCCGAAGGGAAACAGCGCGACTACGCTGACAATGGCGGGGTCGGTGCGGACGCGCAGCACGGGGTCTCCCGGGCGAATGACGCGTGGACGCAAAAGCGCACGGGGCACGGCGAGGAAGGAAGTGTAGGGCGTGACGAACTTATAGCGCCGCGAAAGCCGAATGATCTCGTCGATGGCGGCCGCGGTTTCGCCGTCGCGATCAATCTGTTGAAGCAGCGCGGCGACCCGGAGCTGCGCCCATAGGCGGGGAAGCTGCGGATGCGCGGGATCGACGGCGGGCAGCGGTGCCTGGGCGCTTGCGGATACGGGCGCGCCGTCGCGAGAGGCGTGCACGGTCAGGGTCAGGGGAGTCGGCGAAGGCTGGTACTGGCCCACCCACTCCGCCAGCGAGCCCGGGTAGACGGTGTCGTCGAGCGGGTAAACCAGGCTGGTCTGCCGGCCGGACGGGACGAGCGAAAGCCCGGCCAGCGGAGTGCCGGCCAGCTTCGCCAGAAACAGCTGCAGCTTGTAGCCGACCGGCTCGGCGGAAAGCACGTGCTCCAGCAGCCCGTCGTTACGGGCAAGCTGGCGCAGCAACGCGGTGTCGGCGTCGTCGCCCACCGCGAAGATGTCGGTCTTGGGTGGATGCGCGGACCTGCGCCAAAGCGATGCATAGGCGGCGGCGATCTTGCCGGGCAGAATGGAGGTGCCGCGGTCGGAGTTCCCGTCCGTCAGCAGGATCAACTGGGTGCCGGGCGCGGTGGACTGGGCGAGCCCGACGGTGAGCGCGCGAAACAGGTCGGTGCCTCCGCGGAGCTTTGCCGCCCGAACGAAATCGAGGGCCCGCTGAATGGCGGCCGCGGTAGCCGGGACCGGCTGCGGCTGGAACGGGCTCACGTCCTGGTTGAACAGAAGCACGTTGACGCGGTCGGCCGGGGTCAGCGCATGCAGAATGGCTTCAAGCGCGGCGTAGGTCGCCTCCAGCTTGCTCCACTGCATGGAAAGCGAGTTGTCGAACAGGATCACGGCCGTGCGTGGGCCGGCGGCCCGAATGGAGGAAGCCGGCTTGCCGACCAGAAGCTGCGCGTCGAAGAAGCCGGGCTCCGGCGCCGGGGAGAGCTGGCTGCCGGGATGCTCGGCGGCGGTGGGAAGCGGCGGGGCGGCATCGCGATGGGTCAGGATCGAAAGCTGGTCGGTCATCGGCGGAGCAAGTTTCCAGGACACTTCGAGCTCCCGGTCCAGCGTGCCGGCGGCGCGGTCGAGCGTGGCGCGCACGGTGTGCGGATCGGTCTGCTCGACCGTGAGCCCCGGTCCTTCGACACCGGCCAGCGCGAGAGTGGAGCGAATCTCAAGCGAAACGTGGACGTGCCCGGCACGCTGCTGCTGGCCGGGCTCCGGGCGCAGCGGAAGCAGAAAGTGCTGAGCGAACTCCGAGACCGGCAACCGCTGGTGGTACTCGAGTTCCAGCCGCTTGGTGCCGAACGGGGCAATCGGTACGATCTGCGCGGAAAACAGCGAAGACTCGCGCAGCGTGGTTTCGGAGCGCTCGTTCATCTCCAGCAGGCCGGGGTCGATCGCCTGCAGACGTGCCTGATCGTAGATCTCCTCGGCGCGCTTTCGCTCCAGGATGACGGCGGGGATGCGCACGGGACCGTCCCAGACGGCGAAGTCGGAGACGGTTGCACCGCCTGGAAGAGCGAATCGATAGGTGCCTTCCTGAATCTCTTTGGTGTGGTTCGCGAAGACCTCCGTGAGGCTTACGTGGGCGTCCCCGTTATCGATCACGATCCGGACATCGAAGCTGTCGAGCGAAAGCACGGCGGGGTCGGGCGCCTGGGCATCGCGCGGGATCAGCACGCCGGACTGCGCGCACACAGGGATGCACGCGAGCAGAAGCATCAGCAGACGCTTCACTGCGCGCCTCCTGCCAGCCGGGCTTCCGCGATGCGGACCAGGCCGTTCTCCGTGCCCACGTACAGCGTGCCCGCCGCGGCGGCAAAGGCAGTTACGTTCAGCGAGGGCAGGCCACGGGTGACGACGGACCAGCGCCGGCTACCGGGGTGATACACCAGCAGCCCATAGCCCAGCGTGCCGGCGTAGATCGCGGTCGGCGTCGCCAGCAGCGCGTTGGGGTTGATGACCAGATCGCGCGGGGTGCCGGCGGGAAGCTCCGCGGGCTGCAGGGCGGGCCGTCCGCCGGGCGTGAGCGTAAGGGTTTCGAGCCCCGCGCCGTAGGTGCCGATCAGCCATGTCGACGGGCCCTGCGGAATCGCGGCCGTAATCCAGTTGTGCCGCAGTGGCGAATTGGTGACAGTCAGGTTCTGCCGCACGGATGCGGACTCCAGCAGGCTGAGGCCGCCAAGCGTGCCGGCCAGCAGCTGACGCCCATCCGGCGATTGCGCCAGGGTATAGACGTGGTTGTTGACCAGGCCCTGGAAGGCGTACAGGCTTTCCGGCCCGGACGGATTCAGAAACGTGATGCCGGCGGGCGTGGCCAGCGCAAGCCCTGACGGGGTAAAGGCGAGGTCGTTGATATGGTCGGCGATGAGGCCGTCGCGCCGCGTCAGCGTCTGCCGGGGATCGCCGGAAGCGTCGAACAGCACCAGCCCGTTGGCGGTGGCGGCGGCAACGGTGTGACGGGCAGGGTCTACCGCGAGCCGGTCGATGCAGAAGAGACGGTCGTCTTCCAGGTGGCGGACGCGGGTGAGCGAGACGGGATCGAGCACGTCGAGCCCGCGGTCGAACAAGCCAACCCAGAGCCGGCCATCCGGAGCAAGCGCCAGCGCGGAGACGTTCGAGTCCGTCAGGGTGGCCGGCGGGAGCTCAGGCGTGTTCTCGCTTCCATCCAGGCGCAGCAGGTTGCCTCCGGAAAGCGCAAGCAGGCCGTCCCCGGTAGGAATAAGCTGGTCGATGCGCAGTGCGGAGACGGGGTTCGCCGGCTGAAACGCCGCGCGGCGCAGGCGCGGCTGGGGAGTAAGCGGGACGGTGCGGAGCCCCTGGTCGAGCGTGCCTACGGACAATGCCCCCGCAGACAAGGCAAGCGCGTGAGCAAAGAGTCCGGGAGCAAGCGTGCGGGTGACGCGGCCGGTGGCAAGGTCCAGCTCCGCAACGCCGACCGGCGTGCCCAGAAAAGCGCGGTCGGCACTCAGCGCCATCGACTCGATCTCGCCGTCGGGAAGCTCGGAGGGAGCAATCTGCACGGCGGTTCCGGCATGGAGGTACAGCGCGCCGGCGTCGCGTGTGCCGATCAGGATCGAAGGTCCGGCAACCCCGATCGAGGTGACGGCGAGCCTGGCTGCGTCGACGCCGGGCAGGTGGATGGATGCGGGAGCCAGGGTCTGGCCGGAAAAGACGAGCAGGCCGGCATTGCGCGTGCCCAGCAGCAGCTCTCCGGTGGAGGTGGCGGCAAGCGCCGTCAGATCCTGCCCGGCGGGGCTTGTGGGCAAAAGCTGCTGGAAGGCCGGGTGAGGGCCGGGTGTCAGGACCAAGGCGCCGGCGCCGGCGGTGGCGAGAAGAAGCTGGGGCTCGGCGGAAGTGCGCAGATGCCCCGTTGAAACGGCCGTAATGGGCGACGCCGGCAGGTCGAGACCCGTTCGCCACAGGTGCACCGGCCTGCCCGCGCGAAGCTGCACCAGGCCTGCGGGGCCGGCTAGATACATGTCACCGCCGAGTTCCGCACCGGCCATCCATCCGCCCGGCGACCCTACCGGCTCAAACCCGGGGTTCGCCGCGCGCAGCGATTCGGTGTCCAGAGGCCGCAGCGTATACGGCAAGAACTCTGCCTCGCGAACTTCGCCGGCCGCATGCTCCAGCGTGTGCTGCGCACGCCACAGAACCAGAACCACAGCCAGCAGCGCGGCCGCGAGCAGGGCGGCGGGGACCAGCAGCAGCAGACGGCGGCGTTCGATGCGCATCGCGGATTTCTAACCTTGGCCCCGACGATTCGGCACGAGGGTGAGCCAGCGTAGCACGACCCCGGGGAGTGGAAAAGTGGCAACATCGTCAGCGCGCCGAAGACCTTCGGGAGCCGATGGAAAAAGGCCGCCTTTGGGGCGGCGATCAACCGCGCCCAAGTTCCTGCCGCGTTGCGGCGAGCCGGCGCGTCTCCGGGATCAGTACCCAGAGCAGCGCGGCGAGGGCGAACGCCCCCGCATCCAGCTGAAACGCGGCGGCAAAGCCGTGACGCTCCGCAAGCGTGCCGGCGAACAACGGGGCGGCCGCGCTGAGCAGGCGTCCCGTGTTGTAGGTAAGACCCTGGGCCGTCGCACGGATCGGCGTCGGATAGGTTTCGGCGGTAACCGCGGCGAATCCGGAAAAGTAGCCGGTCGCGGCAAAGGCGACCAGGGGCCCAAGCGCAAGCAGCGCGACGGGCGAGCGCGTAGCGGCAAACAGCAGCAGAAGCATCGTGGCCGAAAGCAGGTAGGCCACATACACACGCTTGCGCCCGAAGCGATCCGCAAGGTAGCCGAAGCAGACATACCCGAACCACATGCCTACCTGCATGAGCACCACGATGCCCGTCATGGTGCCGGACTGAAAGCCGATTCCTCCCTTGCCAACAGGCAGCGACAGATAGCCGGGCACCCAGGAGTTGAAGCCCCACCAGGCAAACAGGCAGCTTGCGTTCATCGCGGTCAGCGCCAGGGTGGAGCGAAGCAGAGGCCGCCGGAACAGCGAGCGCACGCTGGCTGCAGGAGAGCCCGCGCGGACCTTCCATGCGTGCGATTCCTCGACGCCGCGACGCAGCCAGAGCGCAAGCAGCGCGGGCAGGATGCCGACGAAAAACACAGCTCGCCAGCCGGCAATCGGAAGTACCAGAAAGGCGACCAGCGCCGCGGCTGCGTAGCCGATCGCCCAGGAGGACTGCACCAGCGCGAGCGCCTTGCCGCGATGCTCGTCCGGCCAGGTTTCGCTCACCAGCGCGGCGCCCGCGGCCCATTCCCCGCCCATGCCGAAGCCGAGCAGGATGCGAAAGACCGCAAGCGTCACAAAGCCCTGCGCCAGTCCGCAGGCGGCGGTGAACACGGCGTACAGCAGCACCGATCCCATCAGCGCGCGGGTGCGTCCGTACCGGTCCGCGATCACGCCGAAGACCAGTCCGCCGGCCGCGGCCGAGACCAGCGTCAGGGATCCGACGGCTCCAAAGGCTGCTTTGCCGAGGTGCAGGTCCGCCATCAGAGGAGCGGCCAACAAAGCGAACAGCATCACGTCGAAGGAGTCCAGCGCCCAGCCGAGCGAGGCCGCCAGGAGAGCCCTGCGCGCCTGCGGGGGAGCCTGCCTGAGCCAGCCGAAGGCGGCTTGAGATGATGGCTTCATGCGCGGCCGAAGCCTCCTCCTCCCGGGCTCTCGATGCGAAGCCGATCGCCCGGCCGGAGCTCGAACCGCGCCTTGGCGGGAAGCCGCTCGACCTCGCCACCGGCACGGAGAAGCGTGTTGCGTCCAGGTGCGCCGGGCCCCCCGCCCTGCGCGCCATACGGGCAGGATTCGCGACGCTCGGTCAGGATGGTCGCGGAGGTCTCGGTCAGCGCCTCGTACTCGCGGATGAGCCCTTCACCTCCCCGGAACTGCCCGGCACCTCCGCTTCCCTGCCGCAGCGCATAGGTGCGAATGCGCAGCGGCAATGCCTGCTCCAACGCCTCCACCGGCGTGTTGCGCGTGTTCGACATGTGCGTGTGGACACCGCTCAAACCGGCGAGGCCGGGACGCGCGCCCATGCCTCCGCCGGCAGTTTCGTAATAGGCAAAAGCATGGCCCGTGCGTGGATCGTGCCCGCCCAGCGTGACGTTATTCATGGTGCCCTGGCTCGCGGCGGGAATGCGTTCGGGAAGGGCCTGTGCGAGCGCGCCCAGCACGACATCCGTAATGCGCTGCGAGGTTTCCACATTGCCGCCGGCCACGGCCGAAGGATGCAGCGCGTTGACCACCGTGCCCGCCGGCGCGATCACATGGATCGGCCGGGCGATGCCGTCGTTATAGAGCACATCCTCTGTCACCAGGCAGCGGAAAGCGTAATACGTGGCGGAGAGCGTAATAGCCAGGTTGGCGTTGACGCCGCCCGAGGTCTGCGGGGCGGTGCCCGTGAAGTCGACCGTCGCCTCATCGCCGGCAATCGTCAGGGTGCAATGGATCGGGATCGGCTGGCTCGAAAAGCCGTCGTTGTCGAGCGCGTCGGCAAAGCGGTACACGCCATCAGGAATGCCGGTGATTGTGCTTCGCAGGATACGCTCGGCGTAGCGCTGCGTGGCCTCCGCATGATGCGCCACGCGTCTGTACCCATAACGGTCACACAAGCCGAGCAGCCGCGCGGCACCTACGCGATTGGCCGCGATCTGCGCGGTGAGATCGCCTTCCCGCTCCTCCGGCGTGCGCACATTGGCGAGCACGAACGCAAGGATTTCGGGGTCTATCTTTCCCCCTTTTTCGAGCCGCACCGGCGGAATGATCAGGCCTTCCTGGAAGACCTCGCGCGCCAGCGGCATGGACCCCGGGCTCATGCCGCCGACGTCGGAGTGATGCGCGCGATTGGCCACAAAGAACGCGGGCTTGCGCGACGACGGCTTCAGAAACACCGGCGAGACCAGCGTGATGTCCGGCAGATGGGTGCCTCCGCGAAACGGGTCGTTCAGCATAACCGTATCGCCCGGACGCATGCTCACCTGTTCGATGGCGGCACGCACCGACAACGGCATGGCGCCGAGATGGACAGGCAGGTGATCGCCCTGCGCGATGGTCCGCCCGTGCGCGTCATAGAGCGCGCAGGAATAGTCCAGGCGCTCCTTGATGTTGGGCGAAAAGCCGGTGCGGCGAAGGGTGACACCCATCTCCTCCGCCGCGGAGACAAAAAAGTTCTTGAAGATCTCGAACTCGATCGGATCGTGTCGCATGCTGCGCTCCTTGAGACACTTACGTTTGCGTTGCGACCAGCGTGCCTGCGCCGTCGATTGTCCAGGCGAATCCGGGAGGAACGACGTTGGTGGAGTGGTCCGTCAGAATCAGCGCTGGACCGTGCCCGTGATGGCCGGCGCGGAGGTGGTCGCGATGGAAGACGGGTGTGCTCTGCACGCGCCCGCCGAAGATGGCGCGGCGAAGCGCTGCCGGTGCGGGCGCTTCGATGGGCTCGGCTCCGTGCTTGAGCAGCGCGGGCTTGCTCGTGACGCCCGTGGCGCGCAGGCGTAGCTGCACCACTTCGGCAGGACGCGCCGGGTTGCTGTAGCCGTAGAGCTTCGCGTGCGCGGCATGGAATTCTTCGAGGAACCCGGGTGTGAGCGGCACGGAGATCTCGTATGCCTGGCCCTTGTACCGCACATCGAGCGACGGAGTCAGGACAACCTGATTCGGCAGGAACGATTCCGCCGCCAAATCGCTCTTTGCCCGCCTGATCAATGGCTCCAGCGATGATTGGAGAGCGCTCTCCCGCAACTCCGCGGCGGGCTTCAGGATCGATGCGGAGTAGTCCTTTACGACGTCGGCGAGCAGCATGCCGAGCGCCGACAGCACGCCGGAATGTTCGGGGATCAACACCGTGCCGATGTCGAGCGAGCGGGCCAGCGCGCAGGCATGGAGGCCGCCGGCACCGCCAAAGGCAAGCAGCGCAAAGTCGCGTGGATCGTGTCCGCGCGCGACCGACACGGTGCGGATCGCGCGTTCCATGTTCGCGTCGGCGATTCGCAGGATGCCTTCGGCCAGCACCTTCTCCGAAAGGTTTAGGACTCCCGCAAGCTTCTTCGCCACGGCGCTCGTGCGGGCGAGATCCAGATGCATGCGGCCGCCCAGGAAATACGCCGGGTCCAGCCGCCCAAGCAGCAGGTTCGCGTCGGTCACGGTCAGCTCTTCGCCCCGTCCGTAGCATACGGGGCCAGGCTCCGCGCCGGCCGAACGCGGCCCCACGCGCAGGCTTCCGCCGGCGTCGATCCAGGCCACCGAACCGCCACCTGCGCCGACTGTGTGAATGTCCAGCACGGGCAGGCGCACGGGCAGATCGCCCACCAGCGAATCCATCGTGGTGCCGATACGCTCGTCGATCAGCGCGACATCAGTCGAGGTGCCTCCCATGTCGAAGGTGATCAGCCGCGTATAGCCGGAGACCGCGCCCAGCGCCTGCGCGCCAACTACGCCGGCAGCCGGGCCGGAAAGGATTGTCTGCACCGCTTCGCGTCCCGCGCGTGCAGCCGAAATGGAGCCTCCGTTCGACTGCATTACGCGCAACGGCGCACCGCCCATCGAGGAGATCGTTCCACAGGCGAGCAGGCCATGCTCCAGCCGGGCCAGGTACGTGGACATGAGAGGCGCGACGTAGGCGTTGATGGCGGTTGTGGACCAGCGCTCATACTCCCGATACTCGGGAAGAATTTCATGCGAGGCGGAGACCATAAAGCCTGCACTCCTAAGAGTTTCGGAGAGGAGCTGCTCATGCATTGGGTTTGCGTAGGAATGCAGCAGGCAGACCGCGACGGACTGGACGCCAGCCGTGCGAAGCTGCGCGGTCAACGATTCGAGTGCGGCTGGATCGAGAGCCTCGATCACCGATCCGTCGAACGCCATGCGCTCCGGAACACCGAAGGTCATCGCGCGTGCGACCAGCGGAGCGGAACGCTGCACCTGGAAATTGTACAGTTCCGGCCGGGTCTGGCGTCCGATGGCGAGCACATCTTCAAAGCCGGCCGTGCACAGCATGGCCACCGGATCGCCTTTGCGTTCGAGCAGTGCGTTCGTGGCCACGGTGCTTCCGTGCGTGATCTCCGCGTTTCCTTCACCCAGCAGCGCGCCTATTCCGGCGAGGATCGCCACAGACGGATCGTGCGGCGTGGACCTGACCTTGCCTACCTCGATGCGTCCTTCACGCAGCAGGACGAGATCGGTGAAGGTGCCTCCGGTATCGACACCGATGCGGGTTGCGGGCGCGCCGCTCACTCCGGGTATCTCGTGCGGATGCGCACCGTGCGGTCGAGTCCGTCGGACACCTCGAGCACCTTGCGCCGCAGGTCGGGATCGATGCCGGTCTGTGCAAGCCATGCATGCACGACAGCCTGCGCGGAGGCGGTGTGCTGGCCGCCGAGAAAGGCGTTCAGCCAGGCGCCCAAGAAGAAAATTTTCCGGTCTCGCTTGATGTCCGGCAGGGCGTTGAGCGCACGGCGCAGGTACGGCTCGGTCAGCTCAGACTGGTTCCATGCGTTGAAGGAGCCGAGGCTCTGCGTGATCCAGTCTTCCTGCACTGTAGTGCTGTGAAGATATTGCTCGAAGTACTGCGCCTTGGTGTCCGCGTCCGGCCGGCCAGAGGAGGCGGCGTAGGCATACTTCTGCGCTTCGCCGGAGTGGTCGTGCGCCTGCTCGGCGGTAAACAGTGCAGCGGCATCGGGGTCGTGCTGCTGTATCAGGTGACTGATAAGATTCCATCGATCAAGTGAACGCAGGGGCATGCCGGGAACGGCCGCAGAGCCGGCCAGCAGGTCCTTCAAAGTGCCCAGCCCGCCGGGTGATTCGGCGATCGAGGTGAACGCGCGGAACGCGACAATCCGAATGCCCAGGGTGCCGCGTTCCGGACCTGTGAGCGACATGCGGCTGAGCAGGGTCTGCTCGATCCGGGAAAGTACCATCGGCTTCGTCTTCGGCCCAAGGTAGGCATGAAGTGAGACGGCGACACGGGCAGCCTGAATGCGAAGCAGCGACTCGTCAGTTTCGAGAAAGAGGGAGTGGCGCGCAAGTTCCACGTACTCAATCGGAGCGGTCCGCGCAGTCTGCACATCTTCCCAGAGGGCGCCCCAGAGCATTGTCTGCAGCAGCGGGTCAGGGGTAATCGTGCTGCTCGAAGGTGGATCATTCAAGACACCAGCTACGAACTGCTCGCTCGCCGGATCCAGCAGAAACCGTCCGTATGCCTGGTCGCCGAAGTTGGCGAAGACATATCGAGGGCACGACCTTCCGACTGCCTCTGTCACCTGAAGAGACGCCGTCGAGAACGAAACTTTTAGGACCTCATCAGCGCCTCCGGCAGCCGAGGCAAGATAAACCTGCGTGGAGATAGGCCATACGAAGCTGTCCGACAGGATGTCTTTCTGACTTAAGGTCAGGTGGTCGAGCTTGCCAGCAGTACAGGTGAACTCGACGGTAACCTCGGGCATGCCGCGGCGCAGGATCCATGCGTCGGCCCAGCTTTGCACGCCTTGTCCGCCGGCCTCGGTGAAGGCGTGGATCAGGTCGGGCCAGGTGGCGTTCGCGTACGCGTGCTGCTTCAGGTAGAGCCGCAGGCCATTGCGAAACGTCTCGTTGCCGAGCTTGAAGTCGAGCTGCTTCAGCACGGCCGGGGCTTTCTGGTAGACGATCGCGCCGTAGGCACTTTTTGCGTCGGCAAGATTAGGAATGTCCTGGAAGATGGGCGTGGTGCCTTCGGTTTCGTCAATCCCGTAGGCGAGCGGCTTGATGTCTTCGTAGAAGTGCTTCCACGGCTGGGTCTCGGGTTTGAGCGCTGCCATCGCCTTGTAGGCCATGTACTGCGCGAAGCCTTCCTTGAGCCAAAGGTCGTCGAACCATCGCATGGTGACCAGGTCGCCGAACCACTGGTGCGTAGTCTCGTGCAGCACCAGGATGTCGCGGCGAAAATAGTCCGACTGCGTGGGCGCGGAGCGGAACAGCACGCCGTCTTCGTTCAGAAAGGTCGCGCCCGCGTGCTCCATGCCGCCAAAGGGAAATCCCGGAATCAGCACCAGGTCGTACTTGGGAAACGGAAACGGCTGCGCGAAATACGCGCTGAGGTACTCGATGCCCCGCGCGGCGATTTCCTGCACGGCGGGGGCTTCCGCCTGCGCCCGCGCAAGCTGCGACTTGCGGACGTACACCGCGGGCTGCCCTGCCGCGGACGGCGCAACGCGCGCAAACGGTCCGGCGGCAAACGCGAACAGGTAGGTGGAAATGGGAAGCGTTTCCGCGAAGCGGGTCACGCCGCCCACGGCAGGCTGCGCGGCTGTGTTGCCGATGGCAGTCCATCCGCCGGGAAGCTCAAGCGACAGGCTGAAGCGCGCCTTCAGGTCCGGCTGGTCAAAGCAGGGAAACGCCTTGTCGGCGTCCATCGGGACGAACAGCGTGTAGACGTACGTGTTTCCGTCATCTTTGTCGGCGTAGCGCGTGACGGCCTGCCCGGCCGGTCCACTGTGGGCGAGAAAGCTCGTCCGGAGTATGTTGGTGCCGTGCTGGAGAGCCTGCGCGGGAAGCAGCAGATGTCCCTGTGTGAGCCTGGTTGCAACGGCGTGCCCATTGAGTGTTGCCGAGAGCAGCGTGCCCTCGCGAAAGTCGATGGCGAGGTCGCCCATGCCGCTGTCCGCAAAAGTGAGGGTCTCTTCCGCGCGCAGGTCGGAGCTGGTTGCGTCTACGTGAAAATGCAGGGCGTAGTGCAGGTCCGACAGCCGTGCCGCGCGTGCCATAGCCAGCCCCCGTGAGATGCCGGCATCCGTGCTTTGTGCTTTCATCCGGGAGCTCACGCAGAGCAGAAACAACGGCAGCAGAAACCCGAACGTGCGCAGAGAGCGATGCGAGTTGCGGGCCGTGCACAGGGAAGGGGCGGCGGGCATGACTCATCCTAAACGACGATGCACCTTTACTGGAGCTCGACGCTGGCCGAAGACTGGTCGGGGCTCGACTCGATGGGCAGAAACAACGTGAACACGGTGCCTCCGGGACGGCCTTCGTTGCGCTCGCGGCTGCGTGCGCGCAGGGTGCCGCCGTGCTTGTCCACGATCTCCCGCGAGACCCAAAGACCCAGGCCGGTGCCGGTGATGCCCTTGGTGGAAAAGAACGGTTCAAAGATGCGGTGCAGCGTCTGTTCGCTCATGCCGGTGCCGCTGTCGGCCACCGAGATGCGCACACCGGGCCGGCCGGTGCGCCACTCCTGCGAAAGTTCCGTGCGAAGGATCAGCGTGCCTCCCTCCGGCATCGCGTCGATGGCGTTGCCGGTCAGGTTGGCGATCACCTGCCGAATCTCTCCGTCGTGCACGAAGATCTGTGGAATCGTGCCAAACTCGCGGCGCACCGCGATCCCCTGGCGAGCCAGCCGTGAACTCAGCAGGGCAAGCACAGTCTCGATCAGGTCGTGAAGGCTGGTGTGCGCGGCCTGCGTCGAGCGCCGGTAGAACCGCAGCGTCTGCACGGTGATCTGCGCCACGCGGTCCAGTTCGTCCTGCGCCAGGGCAAGGTAGGTGCGGGCATCCTGCGGCAGCGCGGTCTGCCCCACCAGGTAGAGGCAGTTGGTAATCGCCTCCAGAGGGTTGTTGATTTCGTGCGCGATCGACGCGGCGAGACGTCCGGCGACGGCAAGTTTTTCCGTGCGCCGCAGCATCTCTTCGCTCTTCTTCTGAATCGTCAGATCGGCGATAAAGGCCGCCACCTGTCGATCCTTGTCTTCGGCTTCAGGATTGAGGACCGCGACGCCAAGCAGAACCTCGATCGCTGCGCCGGCTGCCGTGGTACACACGGTTTCAAACGGCGCGGAGCGGAGCGGGCCGACGGTCTGAGCGGTCGAGGCGGCATCGAGCGACGTACAAATGTCAGTCAGCGCGATGTGCCCGGAGAGCATGGCTCCATCGGGGTAGCCGAGCAGCGTTTCGGCAGCATCATTTGCGTACACAATGCAGCCTTCGACATCGGAGATGAGCAGACCCAGCGGCATCGCATCCACCAGGCGCTGAAAGCGGGTCTGGCTGGCGCGCAGGGCATTTTCCGCCGCCAGCTTGTTGCGCCGTCCGCTCGCCTCGCGCAGTTCGCGCTCGAGCACCGGGATGAGCCGTGCCAGGTTCTGCTTGGTCACGTAATCCTGCGCGCCGGCCCGCATGCTTTCCACCGCCGTCTCTTCCGAGATGGCGCCGGACATCATGATGAACGGGATATCCAGCCCCGCGCCGCGCACCTGCTGCAACGCCGCCGGTCCGCTGAAGCGCGGCAGGTTGTAATCCGCGATGATGACGTCGGTGGCGTCGGGATCCGCGAGCGCCGCCTGCAGCTCCGACGCGGTCTCCACCCGGATCACCTGCGGTGTAAAGCCGTTGCGGCGCAGGAATCGCTCCAGCAGCATCGCGTCATCCGGATTGTCTTCCACCAAAAGAAGGCGGAGAGGCGGAGGGTTCAGGGCTTCGGTGGGCATTCATTCAGGACCAGCCAGTACATGCCGAGCTGGCGAGTCGCCTCCGCGAAATCGTTGAAGTTGACCGGCTTGCGAATGTAGCTGTTCACGCCGATCTGGTAGCTGCGCACCACGTCGCGCTCTTCATCGGACGAGGTGAGCACCACCACCGGAAGCATGCGCGTCTCATCGCTTTCGCGGATGCGCCGAAGCACTTCGAGCCCCTCGATCTTGGGCAGTTTCAGGTCCAGCAGGATCACCTGCGGCTTGATGCGGTCCGGCCCGAAAAGCATGTTGATAGCCTCTTCGCCGTCGCGCGCCACATGCACATCGTTGCCGATGTTGGATTTTTTGAGCGCACGGATGGTAAGCAGCTCGTGATCGGGATCGTCTTCGACAAGGAGAATGATTTTTCCTGCTTCTGCCATGCTGGCTATCCTAACGTAAACCAAAAGGTCGCGCCATGGTCCACGACGCTCGAGGCCCAGATGCGTCCGTGGTGCCGGCGAACCACGCGCGCCACCGTTGCCAGGCCGATTCCGGAGCCTTTGAAGTCCTTGTCGCCGTGCAGCCGGTTGAACGCGTTGAACAGCTTGTCGGCGTAGTACATGTCGAAGCCGGCACCGTTGTCGCGCACGAACCAGGCCTGTTCGGCATCGTTCCACCCGACCGAAACCTCCGGGTGTGCGACCTTGGCAGAGAACTTGACCGCGTTGCCTATCAGGTTGTCGAGCGCCACGCGCACCAGCTTCGGGTCCGCGTCCGCCTGCAGGCCGGGCTCGATATGGAACCGAACCGCGCGGGCTTCCCCGCCGCCATCGCGCAACTCGGTCACGATGGCTTCGGCGATCGCGGAAAGGTCGACCGGCTCGCGGTTGATCTCCGCGCGGGTAATTCGCGAAAGCTGCAGCAGCGCATCGATCAGCGCGCCCATGCGCTGCACCCCGGTGCGGACACGGCGAATATAGTCGCGCCCCGTAGCGTCCACCGCTTCGGCGTAGTCCTCTTCGAGCGCAAGCGAAAAGCCGTCGATGGTGCGAAGCGGCGCACGCAGGTCATGGGACACGGAGTAGGAGAAGGCTTCGAGCTCCCGGTTGGTCGTCGCCAGCTCGACCGTGCGCTGGGCCACGCGCTCTTCGAGTGACCGGTTCAGGTCCTGAACCTGCGCGTTGGTGGCGGCTATCTCCGCATTGGCCAGCGCCAGCTTCTGGTTGCTTTGCTCGGTGCTCACCCGCAGGCGGCGTTCCTGGGCGAAGTAGCGGAACATCAGCACGATCAGCAGCAGGTCGAGCCCGCTCGCGAAAAAGATGCTGAAGATGGTGCGGCGCTGGTCCGCCATTGTGGCCGCCGTGCGCACCGCGAGCAGGCGCCGCTCCTCGGCCTCGCCCGCGTTGATCACATTGCGCAGGTGATCCATCTGGGCTCGTCCCGCACCGCTGCGGATCAGCTCCGTGTAGGCCGCCACGTTTTTCTGCCGATGCAGGTCCACGCTGGTCGCGAGCGTCTGCAGCCTCTGCTCCACGGCGGCCTGAAGCAGCGGCACGCGCTCCACCTGGTTCTCGTTGTCCGACGTGAGGCGGGCAAAGGCGTCGATCTGCCCGGGAAGCTGCTGGCGTCCCTGATCGTAATAGTGCAGATACTGTTCGTCGCCGGTGTTGGCATAGCCGCGCGTGCTCGATTCGGCGTCCTTGATGGTGGAGAAGATGAGCTCCAGCTGGTAGATCACCTTCCAGGTATGCTGCACCCAGTCTTCGCTCTGCACCAGCCGGTTGACCGCGTTATAGGCAAACAGCGCATTCAGCGCGACCACTACGATCGTCGTGATCAGCAGCGTGGGAACAAGATTGCGGCTCAGGTTTCGGCGCATGCAGCACCAGTGTACGGCCCGGTATGGGCACTGCGCACGCCCGCCCCCCTCGTAAACTGACCGGGACTAACATAAGAAGGAGGATCGCTCCCGGCGAGCCGTTGGCTTGAGGGCGCCAGGCTGACCGCCTGATTCGAAACGTCTGCAATCCGAACCTCGAAACTGGACCGTCCCCTAACAGCACCGACGCATCGGCACCCCAGGAATCTGCCCATGAACTCCGAACCTCTCCGCTGGACCGCTGGGCGCGCCAACGCCTGGTACGCGCAGCAGCCCTGGCTGGTGGGCGCCAACTTCGTTCCGTCCGACGCGATCAACCAGCTGGAGATGTTCCAGGCCTGCACCTGGAACCCGGCGCTGATCGACCGGGAGCTTGCCTTGGCGGCCGCCGCAGGCATGAACGTCATCCGCGTCTTTCTCCACGACGCCCTCTTCGAGCAGGACCCCGCCGGCCTGCTCACCCGGTTGGACGAACTGCTCCGCATTGCCGCAAGCCACGGCATCCGTGTAATGCCCGTGCTGTTCGATTCCTGCTGGGACCCGGACTACACCCTCGGCCCACAGCGCCGGCCCATTCCCGGCGTACACAACTCCGGCTGGGTGCAGAGCCCGGGCTCACGTGGCCTCGGCGACCCGGCAGAGGAGCCGCGGCTGCGGGACTATATACAGGGAGTGGTCCAGCGCTTCGCCGCCGACCAACGCGTGCTGCTGTGGGACGTATGGAACGAGCCGGACAACGGCTTCGGCGTTTACGCAGCCACCGAGCTGCCGGACAAGACCGCTCGCGTGAACCAGTTGCTTTCCAAGGCTTTCCGCTGGGCACGCGAGGCCGGGGCGACGCAGCCCCTGACCAGCGGCGTATGGGCCGGCAACTGGTCGGATCCGGCCGCGCAAAGCGAAACCGTCCAGCTGCAGCTCGCGCTTTCCGACGTCCTCTCCTTTCACAACTACGACTGGCCGGAAGGATTCGAGGCACGCATCCGTGAGCTACAGCCGCTGGGCCGGCCTGTCCTCTGCACCGAATACATGGCTCGTGGCGCCGGCAGCACCTTTGACGGCTCGCTGCCCATCGCGAAAGAGCACCACGTCGCCGCGATCCACTGGGGCCTGGTCGCCGGCCGCACGCAGACCTGGCTTCCGTGGGATTCGTGGCAGCGTCCGTACGTGCTGCAGGGCCCCACCTGCTGGTTCCACGACATCTTCCGCGCGGATGGAAGCGCGTATCGCCCGCATGAGGTGGAACAGATGCGCCGGCTCACCGGACGCGGCCTCCTGGAATCACGTGGCCCGGTATGATGAGGAGATGACGAGCCCGGCGCTGCGCGATCCCGAAGCCACCGAAGCCAACCTTCCGGAAGGCATTGCGAAACGGTTCGCGGGTCTCGATGAAGTCATCGGCAACACGCCTTTGCTGGCCATCGACCTGCTCTTTCGCGGGCAGCCGCGCACCGTCTATGCCAAGTACGAGTCGATGAACCTGACCGGAAGCATCAAGGACCGCATGGTGTTGAGCATCTTTCGCGAAGCCTACGCCTCCGGCGCGCTCAAGCCCGGCGACACCATCGTGGAGGCCACCAGCGGCAACACCGGCATCTCCTGCGCCGCCATCGGCCGGGCGCTCGGGCACAAGGTCAAAATCTTCATGCCGGACTGGATGAGCCGCGAGCGCGTGCAGATCATCCGCTCGCTCGGCGCGGAGGTGGTGCCCATCACACGCGAGGCTGGCGGCTTTCTGGGCAGCATCCGCCTGTGCGAAGAGCTGGCCGCCGGCACGCCGGACACCTTCCTGCCCAGGCAGTTTTCCAATCCCGCCAACGTGCTCGCCCACTTTCAGGGCACCGGCCCGGAGATCGTCCGGCAGCTGGAGCGCGAAGGCCGCGTCGCCGACGCCTTTGTGGCCGGCGTAGGCACCGGAGGCACCGTCATGGGCACCGGAGCGTTTCTGCGCGCGCACAACCCCGCGGTCAAAGTCCATCCGGTCGAGCCGCTCGAATCGCCGACGCTGTCAACCGGCCACAAGGTCGGCTCGCACCGCATCCAGGGCATCTCCGACGACTTCATCCCGGAGATCCTGCATCTCGACGAGCTCGATCCTGTGCTTTCCATCTCCGACGGCGACTCAATCCTGATGGCGCAGAAGATCAGCTGCCAGCTGGGTATCGGCGTGGGCATCTCCTCCGGATGCAACCTCCTCGCGGCGCTAGAAGCCGGCGACCGGCTTGCCCCCGGCGCGACCGTGGTCACTATCTTCTGTGACGACAGCAAGAAGTACCTGACCACGGACCTGCTGCGCGACGAGCCCGTCAAGTCGTCGTACCGGACTCAGGAAGTGAAGCTGCTGGGCTTCCACTCGCACAAGCGCTGCCGATGAAATTCATACAAGTTTGATACGATCAGGTCTCCGGAGAACGCTCGCAGAGGGCCAACCCGCCCAGTTCGCAGTGCCCGATGGAAACTGAAGGCTCTCTGGTGCCGTCAACCCGGTGTCGTATTCACGCTGTTCCGTTTCGAGCGAAGTTTTTCATGTCCGTTGCCGATAACGTTGCTAGACCTTGCCATGACTTTTCTTCTGCTGCCTGACCTGATCGCGATTCTCTGGATGGCGGTGGTTCTGTCCCAACTCAGGGCCCGTCACGCAACGGACTTTCTGCATCTGTGGATCGCCGGGCTTGGGCTTATCGTTATCGAAGGCGTGGCGCGCATCGCGTACGTCTTTCCTCTGCCCCGGCCGCTGCATCTGCTTGCGCACGTCGTCGCGCTGAACGGGTATTTTCTGGCCGGCGTGGCCTTTTTTCAGTCCGCAACGGGCAAGCTCCGATACCTGCGCCACAGCGATCTGTACCTTGCGGCGTGCGCCCTGCCTTGTGTGGCGCTGATCACGGCCTATGGCATGGGACTCGACAGCCGGACACTCTTCACGGGGATCGCGGTGACGGGACTCCTGGCCGGTCTGTTCGGGGCTCTGCTGCTGCGCCGTCCGCCCATCCACCTGCTGTGCCACCTGCTGATCTGGCTTCCGGTCCTCGCCGCCATCAGCACGGGAAGCAATCGCGGTGCCACGTACCTGCTGCTGTTCGATGTGTACGCCGCCACCGCCATCGCATTCCTTTACACCATTCCGCGCGAGCGCTGGGGACGCGCCGTGGTGATCACCGGCTTCGCCATGTGGTCGCTCTGCTTCATCACGCATCCGTGGATTGCGACCTATCGTCCGGAATGGGTCCCGATGGCCGCCAAGATCTGGGACCTGCAGAAGTTCATGGTCACCTTCGGCCTCCTGATCGTGACGCTGGAAGAAGACAGCGCGGCCAAGGAATACCAGGCGCTGCACGACACGCTCACCGGCCTGCCCAATCGCCGGCTGTTTCACGACCGGCTCGAGCAGGCGGTCGCCCATGCCCGGCGCAAGAACTCCCGCATCGTGCTCTTCAACATCGACCTGGACGGCTTCAAGGAGATCAATGATCGCTGGGGACACGACGCCGGCGACGCCCTCCTGCAGGAAATCGGAAAACGCCTGGACGCCGTGACCCGGCAGACCGATACCCTGGCGCGCATGGGCGGAGACGAGTTTCAGCTGCTGATTCACGACTTCGTTCCGGCCTCTGAAGGCACCACGCGGATGGACGCGCAACAGGTAGCCGCACGCTGCGAGCAAGTGATGGAGTCCTTCCGGCACGCGGTAGAGAAGAGCCCGTTCGTTCACCCGGTCAACGGCAGTCCTCAGAGCATGCAGCCTTCACTCAGCATCGGATGCGCCATTTTTCCCGACCAGGCCGCCACCCAGAGCGATCTGTACCGGCTGGCCGACCAGAACATGTACGCCGACAAGCGCCGACGCGCGGCCGCAGGAAAACTGGCCCATTCCAGCGGCATGCACCTGGCGACCAATCTCGCGTCGCACTCGGCTTCCTGAGCCACGCCCGCACCGGTCCGTGAACAGTCGCACGGCACATCCGCTACCATGGTTCCAGCGATGCTTTCCCGTCCCAGCCTCGTCCCACGCGTTCCCAGTCGACCCGGCCATGCGCCACGTATCGTTACTCGCCAGCGTGCGGAGCTTGCCCTGCGCGACGCCGCCATGCTGCTCGAAGCTTTGCTGGCGCTCGTCGGTGCGCGTGGATGCGTGCGGCTGTGCTTCCGGCGCGTGGCCGGATGGGCGCTCGGCTGCGGTCCGGCGCACATCCCGGGGCCGCAACCGCATCTGCAGCTTCGCCTCTCGCGCGCCGTGGAGCGGGCGGCGGCGCTTCTGCCCGGAGCCAGTCTTTGCCTGCCTCGCGCCATGGCCGCCAAGTGGATGCTCGAACGGCGAGGTTTTGCGTCCACGATTCACCTGGGTGTGGGCCGCGACCCCGGCCGTCGCCTGCACGCGCATGCGTGGCTCGAAGCCGGAGGAGGCCTCATCACCGGTGCCAGCGGCGTAGACTCCGTGACCCGGCTGCCGCGATGAGCGCGTCCGCCTCCCGAAAGGCGAGCACCGCCCGACCTTCGCAGGGAGGTGTGGTCTGGTTTACCGGGCTTAGCGGCGCGGGTAAAAGTACACTGGCCCGCGCCGTGCTCGCCTCGCTCGGACGCTTGGACCCCACGCTGCCGACCGAGCTGCTCGATGCCGACCAGGTCAGGGCCTATCTGTCGTCAGGACTTGGCTTCAGCCGGCAGGATCGCGAAGAAAACGTACGCCGCCTGGGATACGTCGCCTCACTGCTCAGCCGTCACGGCGTCCTCGTCCTGGTAGCCGCCATCAGCCCGTACCGCGATGGGCGACGGGCGCTTCGCCAGCAGATACACCCATTTCTGGAGGTCTTTGTGGACGCCCCGCTGGCCGTCTGCGAGCAGCGCGATCCGATCGGGCTCTATCGCAGGTTTCGCGCTGGCGAAATCCGCAATCTCAGCGGACTCGACTCTCCCTACGAGGCGCCCGAAGCGCCGGACGTCCATTGCCGCACCGCGCAGGAGCCGCTCGACGTATGCGTGGACCGCGTGGTCGAAGCTGTCCGAAGCCGGCTCGATCGTCAGTGTCCTGTGCAACTTCCCTGAGGGATTGCACTCGCCTACCGCTCGACTCCCTCGGAAGGAAGACCGTTGACCACAAGCCCGGAAACCGGCGGAGCGGCATGGCGGAGTTGACGCGACGCATCGCGCAGCGAACGCAGGTCGATCCGGCCGTAGCGCGCCACCAGCAACAGAACATCGCACAGACGCGCGAGGTACACGGCTTCGACCGAGCCCACCAGCGCCGGCGCATCGATCACCACGCAGCCGTATCCGCCGTCGCCCGGGTTGCGCGCGGCCAGCAGCAGCTTCTCCATGCTGCCTGGAGCGGAGCTATCCAGGGACCCATACAGCATCGGGCCGGCAGCCAGCACCTCCAGCCCGGGTATTTCGTCCACCCGTTGCACCGCGTCATCGAGCCTCATCGTGCCGGAAAGCACCTGGCTGAGGCCTCGTCGCGCGCCGAGTCCAAAGCTCCGGTGCAGCTGCGGACGACGCAGATTTGCGTCCACCAGCAGCACCCGCCTGCCGGACCGCGCCAGCAGCATCGCCAGCCCCGTCGCCGTGGTCGAACTTCCCTCGCCCGGGGTGGCGCTGGTGACCAGCACGGCCGGAGCCGCCGGCTCACCTTCCGGCCGCATGACCCTTTCTGCCAGATTCAGCAGCGCGGACCCATAAAGGTCCGGCTCCCGATCGGCGATGGACGGGTGCCCCGTACCGGTGAAGCGCTGCCGAGGCCGAATCCTGGGAAGCAGGCCCATCAGGTTCAGTCCGGTCGCCAACTCCGCCGCCCCGGGGATCCACGTCCGCGCTTCCGACACCGAAAGCAGCAGCACGACCAGCATGCCGGCCAGCCCGCCGAAACCGAAACCGAACAACAGCTTGCCCCTAAAAGCCGGCCTGGCTCGGTACCTTGGCACATCCGGCCGCGCGATGACGTAAAAGCCTGAAGCTTTCAGCGCCGCGTCCACCTGTGCCCCGCGCAGAAGCTCGGTCTGTGCGGCGTACAGATCCTCATTGACGGCCAGGCTCAACTCCGGAAGCTGATCCTGCAGCCGCGCCAGGGCAGCCGCGCTGCTGATCTTTTTCTGCCGGCCAACCTCGTCGCGCAACTCGGCTTCGCGCAGCCCGGCTTCCCGCGCCTCTGCACCCGCATCGTCGACCAGCCGCTGGTCTTCGCGCGCCAACTGCCGGCCCGTCTCGGCGAGCGCGGCCTGCGCGCCCACGAGCGTCGGCTGTGCCGGCCCCATCTGCTGTTCAAGCGTTGCCACCTGTGTCTGCAGCGCTCTCTGCTGGGTTCGCAGCCGTTCCACATCCTCCCGGTGCTGCCCGCGCGCCAGCGACTCCAGCGTCCCATCCTCACCGGCAGCCCGCAGCGACCTAAACGCGCCGGCTCGAACCTCCGCCAGCCGCCGTACCAGAGTCGCCGCGTCCAGCGCCTGCGACAGGCTCATCAGCATCTCATCCGGATTCTGCTCGATGTCCTTCAGCACGCCGTTCATGCGAGTGGAAAGCATGCCTCTTTGCCGTGCCCGGCGCAATGCCTTGCGATTCATCAACGCGTTCGAGGACGAGGCCGCGGCGTTCGAGGACTGTACGCCCGGTCCTCGGCCGCTCTCGCCACTGACGCGACCCATGCGCTCCTCGGCTTCGTTTTCCCGGCTCTCGGCCTGCTCAATGTCCGCCTCGAGTGCGTCCAGCCGTTCGCTCATCACGACGGAAACCCGCGCCGTCCGCTCCATCCGCTGGCGCAGGCCCAGGTCCTGCGCGGCCGAGATTGCCGCGTTGACCACGGCTGCGGAAAGCTGGGGATCGCTGCTCGATTCCGTAATGTCCATCATCTGCGTGCGGTCGTCGATCTCGATGCGCAGGCCGCGCAGCGAGTCCGTCGTCAGCTCAGCGCCCAAAGACGCCGCGTGCTTGCCCGGACGCACCTTTCTGCCGCTGAACAGAAGCTCCCGATCCTCCGGCGAAAGCCGCCGCGCCACCTCCTCGAGGAAGGTGCGCCCCAGCATCAGCTCCCGCTGGTCTTCCAGGCCTCCCTTGCTCAACCGTCCCTGGCGGCTGCTCGGCGCGACGCGCAAAAACATCTGCAAGCGCCCGGTCGCCTCGTACCCGGTGGGTGTCAGCACGGCCATCAGCAGGCCCATCAGCGTGCCCGCCATCGTCAGCCCGACCAGAACAACTCGCCGGCGCCGCAGCTGCTGATGCACAGCCGCAGCCGCCCGGTCCGCAAGCAGCTCACCAGTCGCGGAGACCGGCATCGATCTTGGAGTTTGGATGGAAACCATGGTACGGTCGGCGGCGCTCCGGTGCTCCGGTCCGTCTGCGGGTCAAAGCCGTCCTGCCGAGCGGTCCGACCGGCATCCCAGGAGACCTCGGCGGCAACAGCGACGCGAGCAGCAGCGCTGCAGCTGCTGCATTCACCCAGCTTCACCGGAACATCTCTATTATCCCACGGCCCCGGTTTGGACTTCGGCGCGTCCGGCCTTACCGCGCCAGCCCAAGCCTGCGTAGCGTGCGCACGGCCGACTCCACCGCCGTGCCTCCCTGCCCCGCGGCCTGCGCCACCGGCTGTCCTCCTGCCCGCAGCACCGCCGCCGCGCCCGGTTCCTCCACCAGCACCAGCAGTCCGGCCCCGGCGAGCAACTCAGCCTCCGCGGCCGGCCCGCGCCAAAGCACCACGTTCGCCCCCGCGGCGAACAACGAGCGTTCCACCGACTCCGCAAACCCGGGTTCCGCGCCCAACGCCACCACCGCCCCGCCATGCCCAAAGCGCCCGCGCCGCTCCTCGGCCGTGATCGCGCCGGTGCGCAGCACCTCCGCCGCATCGAACCGCGTGATCATCCCGGCCGCAACCGTCCCGTTCGTCTCCGGATCGATCAGCACAAAGCTTCCCGTCGTCCGATCCGCGGCATACACATCGCCGGCCAGCGGTGAGCCGGCCTCCACACGCACCAGCGCAATCTCATTGATGCGCAGCCCCGCCGGATCCCCGTCCACGGCACCTGCGACCGGCAGCTTTCGCACCACCTCGCTCACCCGCGCCGGAATCGTCCGCGTCAGATGCTTGACCAGATAGCCCCGCCCGCACGCAAGCGGAGCCTCGTCCATCCACACCAGAAACGCCTCAACTTCCGCGCTGGCCGTGGCCGGCGAACCCGCCGCGGCCAGCAGAGCCCCGCGCCCCAGGTCGATCTCCTCGAGCAGCGTTACCGTCACTGAACGCGGCGCGGACGCCTCGGCCAGGTCCTCCCCGAACAGCACGATGCGCGCGATCGTCGCCGTCCCGCCCTCCGGCTGCACCTCGACCCGGTCGCCCGCGCGCACCGTGCCGCTCGTGATCTGGCCCGCGTATCCGCGAAACCCTTCGGCGCGGACCACCCGCTGCACCCCCATGCGAAACGCCGCCCCGGCCACCTCCTCCCGCGCAGCCGGCAGCGTCTCCAGCAAACCCAGCAGCGTGTCCCCGGTAAACCACGGCATCGCCGCCGAAGCCCGGACAACCCCGTCACCCCGCAATGCACTCACCGGGATCGCATGCACCCGGGTCCGTCCGCTCCCTTCCACGGTCGAGAAGAACTCCGCGAACTCCTCGCATAGCTGCCGGAACCGCTCCTCCCCAAACCCCACCCGGTCCATCTTGTTTACCGCAAGCACCACGTGCCGCACTCCCAGCAGCACCGCCAGCGAGCTGTGCCGGCGCGTTTGCGGAAGCACCCCGCGCGTCGCATCCACCAGGATCACCACCGCGTCCGCCGTGCTGGCCCCCGTCACCATATTGCGTGTGTACTGCTCGTGCCCGGGCGTATCGGCCAGGATGAACTTGCGCCGTTCCGTCGCAAAATAACGATATGCGACGTCGATCGTGATCCCCGCCTCCCGTTCCGCGCGCAGGCCGTCGGTCAGCAGCGCCAGGTCCGGCACCCCCGCCGCCGCCGTCCCCCGGCCTTCGACCGAACGCACCTGGTCCTCGTACACGCTTCCCGAATCCAGCAGAAGACGGCCAATCAACGTCGACTTGCCGTCGTCCACCGACCCCGCCGTTGAAAACCGGAACAGGTCCTTGCGTGCCTCCGCCTCCAGATATCCTTGGATCGAAAACCGTTCCGCCCGCTCCCTCACCTAGAAATACCCTTCGCGCTTTTTCAGCTCCATGGACCCATCCGTATCGTGGTCGATCGTGCGATTGGCCCGCTCCGAGGTCCGGAAACCAAGCATCTCTTCAATGATCTTCTCGAGCGTATCCGCCCCCGACCGGATCGCCCCCGTGCACGGGCTGCATCCCAGCGAGCGCAGCCGCGACCGCACCGTCACCGCCCGCTCCCCCGGCATCGCCATAAAGCTTTGCTCCACCGGAAGCAGCGTTTCGCCCCGCACATACATCGGCCGGTCGCGCGCGAAATACAGGTCAACCACCTCGATCCGCTCGCGCAGGATGTACTGCCACACATCCATTTCGGTCCAGTTCGACAACGGGAAAATCCGGATCGTCTCGCCCGCACGCACGCGCCCGTTGTACAGGCTCCAGAGCTCCGGACGCTGGGTGCGCGGCTCCCACTGGCCGGCCCGGTCGCGAAAGGAAAAAATCCTCTCCTTCGCGCGAGATCGTTCCTCGTCCCTCCGAGCCCCGCCCAGCGCAGCGGTAAATCCGTACGCCTGCAGCGCATCCAGCAGAGCCTGCGTCTTCAGCAGTCCGCAGCATCGTTGCGTGCCCAGCGCCACGGGGTCCGCACCCCCGGCGAGCGCCGCGTCATTGCGCCACACCAGAAGCTCCGCCCCGGCCTCGCGCACCACCCTATCGCGGAATCCCAACATCTCCCGGAACTTGTACCCGGTATCCACATGCAGCAGAGGAAACGGAATCGGTTCCGGAAAGAACGCTTTTTGCGCCAGCCGTAGCATCACCGACGAATCCTTGCCCACCGAATACAGCATCACCGGACGCTCGCATTCGGACGCGACCTCCCGCAGGATGTGCAGGCTTTCGGCCTCCAGCACGTCCAGATGGCTCAGGCGCACGGGCACCGCCGCATCCACTGCGCACCGGACTGTCCGCTCCTGTTCGTTGATCCTCTCCAGCCCCACGACTCTCCATCATAGCCTGTGCCCAGCCCCGCTCAGGGAAGATCTTTCGTGCCGTACAGCAAAGCTTTTTCGCGCTGCGGCCCTTGCAGCACCCGTCCCATGTGCCATAATCGAATTCAACACCACAGCTCAAAGCCTCTGTCTCTCAAGGAGAACCGCACCATGCCCAACGCTTTGGATTCGTTTTCCGCCAAGAAGAAGGAACTCTGGGTTGATCCGGCGATCGAGCAGCTGGACCTGAGCGACACGGCCGCGCAGATGCATACTGGAAATGATGGGGAAACTCAGTACGCGGACTGCACCAGGTCCTGAGCGATCTGCAGGCCGGGGGTGCCCAGCCTTCACGCATCTCGCTCCTTCCGTAAATTCGATGGAAACGTCCATGCTCGAAACCGAAACAGTATGGCAGCGCCGGGACTGTGTGAGCGCTGAGGTTGATGGTGCGCTCGTTCTGCTCGACCTCGATACTCTCGCCTATCACTCGCTGAACCGCACCGCTTCTGCCATCTGGACAGCGCTCGAGCAGCCCTCTACTATCTCCGCGGTTGCCGGGCGGCTCGAACAGCAGTTCGAGATCGATCCGGAGCACTGCCGGGAGTCCGTTGGCCGCTTGATCGCGGAACTCCAGGCGAAAAAGCTCGTCAGCCCCCTAGCCGCCGTCCCGCAGTAAAGACCTCGTGCCCAGCATCGCGTCGTCTCCGGAGCTCTGCCTGGCCGCCGCCTACGGGTGCCGCTGGAGCAGCCAGCTTCCGCTACACAGCTTCGAGCCTATCCCCGGTTCCGCGAACCGATCTCTCTCCGAGATCGAAGTTCTTCACCACCCGGCTGGCACTCCCCCGCGGGAGCTTGTCCGCCGGGGAAGGCATCTCTGGGCCGCGGCGGACGGATTCCGCTACCTCGCCGAGGACGGCACCGCCTTCGACACCATTGCCGGCTCCCGCATCCTCATCTCCGGCCCGCGCTCCGGGGCCGAACTGCCGCTTCCCTTGTACGGCACCGTAACCGGCCTCCTGCTGGCCTGGCGCGGGCTCATCCCCATCCACGGCTCGGCGGTGGAATGGAACGGAAACGCAGTCCTGTTCTGCGGAGCCTCCGGCGCAGGCAAATCCACCACTGTCGCCGCGCTGATCAGCCGCGGTGCCCGCCTACTCTCCGACGATCTGTCCGTCCTGCACAGCACCGCACCCGGCAAAGCTCTCCAGCTCTTTGCCGGACGAACCACCCTCCGCCTCTTCCCCGCCATCGCCGAAGCGCTGACCGCGCGTGTGCCCTGCGGAGCAGCGAAACCGGCCAGCCCCAAGCTCGCCGTAACTCCGCCGCGCATGGATCCCTGGACCGCCGTACCGCTCCGCACGCTGGTGCTTCTGGGCCAGCCTCAATCCTCAACCCCATCATCCCTGAGCGCTCATCTCTACCGCCCGCAAGCCATGCACGCCGTTCCGGGGCAGCGCCGCCGCCTGAGCACCCTCGCCTTTGCCACCCCGGCACTCCGCATCCTGAACCTGCAGCCCGGCCCCGTTCAAACCCGCGCCGACTTCGAGCGCGCCGCCGACCTGATCGTGCAAACCCTCGACCAGGCCAGCCCCGAAGGCCCTCTTTAAGCGCATCACCCGGTCCCGAGCACCCTTTCGGGACACGAACCAGCACGGCAGCACACCCCGAACTCGTTACATCCGACCGACGGATACCCCGTCGAAATCTTCCCCATCACTCCATGCTGAAAAACAGACAGCAGGTGCAAAGTCCATAACACCCGCTGGCAATCTACTTCCCTGCATATGGATTTCTTATCAGCTTGCGAGCTATCTCCGCCTGCGACTGGTCGCCTCCGGGGGCTGCGGCTCGCTGGTACTGCACCACGGCGTTGCTGTGGTCGTGCAGCAGGTCGAGCATCTCCCCCGCATTCAGCTGCGCGCGTTTGCGAATCCAGTCGGATGCATTGGGCTGGTCGGCCGCCTCGAGATAGTGCTTTGCTGCGTCGGAGATGTCGTTCTGCCCGCGTTCGGTATCGGCCAGTCCGAACCACGCCATCTGCAGCCGCGGATCAACAAAAAACCCGGGCTTGCGCGCGTCCGCCAGCACGTTCTTGTAGGTCGCAATCGCCAGCTGACCGTTGCCTTCGTCCTTGGCGAGGTTTGCCTCTTCCAGGCGAAACAGGTAGTCGTGCGGAAACTGTTCGGCCAGGCCGTGCTGCACGTTCAACGCCTCCGGGTAGCGTCCGTCGTGGCGCAGAAACAGGCTGAGCGTCGTCCGCGCCTCCACCGTCGTCACGATCCCATGCTCGGCCGCGTTCCGCAAGAGCTCCAGCCCACGCTGCTTGTTGCCGCCAACGCCGGCGATCCCGACCACCAAACGAATCATGCGCGGCAGGCTCGCCACGGCAAACTGCTGGATCCCGATCGCCAGGTCCGCATCCGCATACTGTGGGTCGATCTTCAATGCCGCCTCGGAGTCGTTCCGCGCGGCCAGTCCCTGCCGCGCCGCGGCAAAATAGGAGTGATCCGCGAGCGTGATAAAAGCCGCGTGCAGACCCCGCGCATAGCCCCGCTCGAAGTAGATGTTCGCGTCGTTCGGGTTTGCTTTCAGCCTCTGGTCGGACAGGTTCTGCACGTTGGCCAACAGCGACTCGATCCGGTTTCGCACCGGCTCGGGGATATCCACGCGGCGCTGGTTGGTCAGAAACGAATCGTGCGCATAGTACGTCGTATCGAGCAGATCCTGGTGGTAAAGCTCGCGAAAGATCGTCACCATCAGCACGTAGTCGGACGCCATGGGGTCGTCCGGATGGATCCGCAGCACCTGCTCGAACCGGGCGAGCGCCCCGTCGTAGTCCAGGTTGTAGAAATGGTTATATCCGTCGCGCACCATCGGGTCGTAGTTCAGTGGATCGGTATGTGGGCTGGGCTGCTGCCCCATGGCGGCCACCCCGCAGCACATTCCCAGCACAACGCCCGCACCGGCCGCCCGGCTGCACATCCCTCTCCACCAGCGATACACCGACCCGGGCTTGAGCTGCACGATGATGCGTTCTCCCGATATAAACCAAACTCAACTTCGCGGAGAAGATGAGGCTCGTTCAGCGAAAGTCGCTTGGCAACCTTCCCCGTTCACTATACGCTGTCGCATATGACTCTTGCGCACGGAGCAGGACGATGACGCGGCTGGAGTTGCTCCAGTTGCTGCTTGGACAGGCACGAACCAACGGCTTTCAGCTGCGACGCTGGTACACCCGCACCATCGGCCTGCCGTGGCAAAGCTCGCGCCACGCCTGCGAGATGCTGGCCGCGGAAAAGCGTTACTATGCCCTGCTGTTCTCGCATGAGTTCGCCAGCAGCTTCTGGAAAGCCGGCGAGCCGATCACCTTTACCATCGATAAACAGATCTTCCAGCGCACCATGAGCAACGGAAGCGTGCGTACCGTGAAGCGCAAGGCTTACATCCGGCGGTCCGGACGTCCGGATGCCTGGCGATACCACCTGCGCGAACTTGCCGTGGCAGAAGACCCCTTGCGCTATATGCGGCGCTATCTCCGCGTCGCCGAAGAACTGGAGGATGAGTTACAGCCAAGTCCCTAAGGCAGCTTCTCCAGTGCTGCGCGTGCGACCCTGGCGTGGCTATCCTCAATGTCCAGCTTCAGGCACTTGCCATATTCATCCCGCGCTTCCGCCGTCTTGCCCAGCTTGCCGGCTGCCTGGGCAAGCGCGAAATGCGCTTCCGGATCGTCCGGCATCAGGCGTACGGCGTCCTTTGCCCGGTTGTAGGCCGCCATGAAATCGCCTTTGCTGAAGTAGAAACCAGAGACGTCGATGTCCTCGCTTTCGCGTGCACCCAGGTCCTCAACCTTGGGCAGGTGCCGGCGATTGACGGGGGCCGGGGCTGGCGGATCGTCATCGTCGGCCGCATCTCCGGCGGCCGGCGCGCTTGAGGAAGATCCTGAAGACGAGGAACCCGACGACGAGCTCGAAGCGGGTGCATCACCCGGAAACGGAAATTTGCCGTTGCTGTCCCTGCCATCGGCCCCCGTTGGAGCAGGCGCAGGGGGTGCAGGCTTGTTGGCCGGATCGTTGGGGTCCGCGTTCGGGTCCAGCTTCACCGCGTCCGAAGTGTCGGTCGGAAACGCATACTGCAGCCCCCCCTTGGCCGGAGGCACGGTCGACGGCGGAGCCACCGTGCACGGATCCTTCTTGGTCGGCTTGCACGGCGCGTCCAGCGGAGGCGGAGGAGGCGTATAAGCCTGCGCATGCAGCACAGGCGCGTCACACAACAGCGCAACGGCAAGCGGCAGGGCCAGGCGAACGATGCGAGTCAGATGCATGGAAACTCCGGGGTCGCGGATGCGTTAGTCTGGTTCCGGGCACGGCGTCCAGGCTGACTCGTTGGACGCGTCCGGAGGCGTTTTGGGATGGCACATGCAGCTTTGCCGCCGCTGATCATTCGTTCGTCGGAGATTCACGCCGCCGGATGCTACACCACGCGCGCCTTCCGCAAAGGGCAGCGTATCTGCGAGTATACCGGGCCGCGCATGTCGAAGGAAGAGGCCGACCTGCGCTACGCCGACCGCAGCGTCACCTACCTGTTCGGCTATGGAGAAGCCGACATGGTCATCGACGGCTTCGGCACGCCCATGTTCATGAACCACTGCTGCGCGCCCAACTGTGAAACCGAAGAGGTCGATGAGCGCATCTTCGTCGTTGCGCTCCGGGCGATCGCCGCCGGCGAAGAGCTCACCTACGAGTACCACCTCTACGACTCCGACGAAGTCACCCAGGACTGCTTCTGTGGCGCGCCCAACTGCCGGGGAACGATGTTTTCGCAGGCCGAGGTGGAACGCCGCGCAGCCCTGGACTAAGACTTTCTGCCCCATTGATCACGGCTTGATTGTAAGGACCCGATCCGGTGCGAGACCCTACCTGGTAATCAGGTCGGCCGTGTCGCCCGGTAGCGGCGCAGGCTCGCCGGCAAACGTCCCATACGCATATTGCCCGGAAACCCGCTCCAGCGTTACCCGCCCGATCAACTCGTTCCGAAACACATGCACCGTATTGGTCGAAGGAATCTTCGCCAGCCGGAACGCATGCACCCCCACCTGATCGCCCGGGCGCAGGCCGGCTCCGGACGTGATCCGCAACGTGACATTGGCGCCGCGCACCTCGGTCACGGTGCCCGCGTCGCCCGAAACTCCCGCCGGGGTTCCGTCATCGAGCATCGGGGCCAGCAGATGCCGTAGCGGCTCGGCAAAGGCGGTGGTGTTCCCCTCCGGATTGCTCGCCTGCTTTGCCGTGACCGAAGCCCCCGGGCAGGTCCCTGCGGAAGCCTCCCCGCACGTCGACGAGGTCAGTTTGTACAAGAGCTCGCCCGTGCACGTTTCCACGATGCCCGCGCGCATCGTATACGCCTGCGTTGCCGGCGGAAACTCCGGATCGGGCACAGGCTGCTCCACCGGCACAAACGTGCCCAGCAGCACCGCATCTACCCCGAGTTGCCTTCCCAGCCGCGCGGCCCCGGCAAAGTCCATCCGGAACAGCTTGTCGCGATCGCCCCGGCTCAACACCAGCTTCGGGTCCGCGGAAAGCCGGTTGTATACCTGGTCGCCCAGCGCCGTGCCCGAGCCGCCGCCCACCTGCGCAAGGTCCCGAGCCTCTTCCCGCTCAGTTGGATAGCGGAAGTCCAGCACCGCCAGCGTCACCGGCTGCGCGGCCCAGCCCTGGGTGCGATTGCAAAGCTCGCCCACCGGCTGCTGCATCACCGCGATCGCCCTGGGCGCGGCAGGATTCACCATGCCCGGAGCACCTCCAAGCCCCACGCGGCTTACCGGCGGAACCGCCGAAGGCGCGACGACGCCCAGGCTTACCGGCCGGACCGGAGCCGCGGGACCGGCGACGACCGGGCTGACTGCCGGAGCCGGCGTCCGCGCCACCCCACCCGCCCCCGTGGTGTTCTTCGATGCCCTGGCCGCCGCGCTCCGGCCCAGCGTACTCCTGCTGCGTTTCGGCACGGCTGCTACGGAGGCCGCGGGCGTAGACGGCTCCGCCACGGCCGGAAGCGCCGGCCGGTTCGGCGCCGGACCCACCTTTGGAACCTCGCCGTGAAGCGCGATCAGCCGTTCCAGCATCCACTCGCCCGACCTCCCGGCCGAATAGATCACCTCCACGTTATCCCCCACGTGTACCAGGTCCGCCTGCGTTTCGCGGCTCAAGGTAAACGAGCGCTGTACCGCCCTCCCCACGCGAGGGTCCTGCGTCTGCACATCCACCGTCCGCCGGCCAAGCGCCACCACCGTGCCAAACTCGAGATAGGAGTCCTTGCCTGTTCCTTGCGCACCGAGCCCGGCGCACAACGCACTGAGCCAAATCAGCAGCATCGCCGCCAACCAGCCGCCCGGCCCCCCGATCCCTCGACGCACCCGATTCACCCCGTATCCGCGCAATGCGCTCAGTGTACCCGCTCCGCAACGGAACAAACGCAGTTCTTTCGTGGGAGTTGCGCGTCCTTTCTCCAACGCTATAATCGCCCGCTCCAGCCCCGGTTTTATCCACCCACGGCGGCGGTAGAATAGGTACAGGGCGGCTGTTCTCCATGGCGTATCAGGTTCTTGCAAGAAAATACCGGCCGCAGCGTTTCGCGGATGTCGCGGGGCAGGACCATGTCACCGTCACATTGATGAACGCGCTCACGCAGGACCGCATCGCGCACGGCTATATCTTTTCCGGACATCGCGGCATCGGAAAAACGACCATCGCCCGCATCCTGGCCTGCGCGCTCAACTGCCGCAATCCCATCGGCTCCGAGCTCCGCCCCACCGCCGAACCCTGCCTGATCTGCGACTCCTGCACCGAGATCCGCGCCGGCAACGCGGTCGACGTGATTGAAATCGACGCCGCCACCAACCGCGGTATCGACGAAATCCGCGAGCTTCGCGACGCCGCCCGCTATCGTCCCTCGCGCGACCGCTTCAAGATTTACATCCTCGACGAAGCCCACCAGATTACCGACGCGGCCTTCAACGCGCTGCTCAAAACGCTCGAAGAGCCGCCCGACCACATCGTCTTTATGATGGCGACCACGCAGCCCGAAGATATCCCCCAGACCGTCCGTTCGCGTTGCCAGCATTTCTCGTTCCACGCCGTCAAGCTGGTCGACATTCTGGCCGAGCTGCAGGGTATCGCCGAGCACGAAGGGGTCGACGCCGACCCCGGAGCGCTCGCTCTGCTTGCCGAAGCCGGCGACGGCTCCATGCGCGATGCGCTCTCCATCATGGACCAGGCCATCGCCAGCGCGCCGGTTGAAGAAGGACGCGCCCGTCTCGACGCTGCCCAGATCCGCGAGCTCATGGGCTCGGTCCCGAATGCCGTCTTCGAACGCGTCATGCAGGCCGTTGACGGCAACCGCTCGGCTGAGGTCATCGCCGTCGCCAACGATCTGCTCGACGCCGGCAACTCTCCCGCGCAGCTTGCCCGTCAGGCCGTGCGCTATCTTCGTTCCTGCGTGATCGCCAAGATCGTTGGCCTCACGCCGGACAACGGCTCGACCGAACTGCTGCAGATCTCGGCCGACGAGCAGCGCCGCGCGGCCCGCACCGCGGCCCTGTTCACCGAGGAAGAACTGACCCGCTTCCTCCAGGTCATGCTCCGCACCTTCGACGAGCTCGGTTATCGCCAGGAACAGCGCTTCCACTTCGAGCTCGGATTGCTCAAGCTCGTCCATCTCCGGCGCCTGCTCCCCGTGGAGGAGGTCCTTTCGTCGCTTGGCGGCAAGCCCGCGGCCACGCGTCCGGCCGCATCGGTGCCATCTCGCCCGGCACCGCCTCCCGCTGCCCAGCCCGCGGCCGCGAAGCCCGCTTTTTCTCCCTTCGAGCGTGACTCGCAGCGCCGCCGTTACGACAACATCGTGGCAGCCGCGCCTGTGGCCAGCGTTCCCGTCACGCCCCCGCCCGTTGCGACCGCGCCACCTTCCGCCTCGGCACCCGTCCCCGTCGCCCCACCGCCTTCTCCGCTTACGCCCGACACGGCGCCGATGCCACTGGCCGCCTCCGAGCCGATTCCGGTGCCGGCCGCCGTACCCGTTCCCGCACCCGTGCCTCTTACCGTCCCAAGCCGGACCGAAGAGCGCGCGGAGACGAGTCCCGACGTCCCCACGCCTCCGCCGGTCTTCGAGCCCGAAGCGTCCAGGCCCGCTCCCGCGCCGCTCCTGGACCAGCACATCGATGAAGCCGCCGTCGCTTTGCAGCGGGCCGCGGTCGATGCGCTCTTGACCGCCGGACAAGGTGCGGCAGCGGACGCACTGTCGGACTCCGTCTGGACCCGCGACGGATCCGAAGCAAGCGTGCAAACAGAGGTCTCGAAAACCATGCTTCCGGTCGTCATCAACCCCGAAGCGGAGAAGATCGCCCGCGCCGCTGTGCGTGAGCTCGGCATCGTGAAGCTCTCCTTGCTTCCCGGAGTCTCCTCCGCCAGGGCTGGAGGAGCGAAAAAGCCTCGCACCGCCAAACCCGGCTCCGCGCAAAGCAAGGCCATGGAACATCCCATGGTGCAGCAGGCCCAGAAACTCTTTTCCGCCGAAATCCAGACGGTCATTGATCTAAGCGAATAACTTGTATCCCCTTAGAACATCCCGCCGCTCCTAACGGCTTAGGACATCACCACAAAGGAACCAAATGGACCTGACAAAAATGCAGGAGATGCTGGCCCAGGCTGGAGCCATGCAGGAACAGATGGACCAGCGCATGATGGAAACAATCGTCGAGGCCGAATCCGGCGGAGGCCTGGTCAAAGTCAAAATGAATGGGCGCAAAGAGCTCCTGCGACTGACCATCCAGCCCACCGCGATGGGGGCCTCCGCGGCCGACCTCGAGCTGCTCGAGGACCTGATCACCGTCGCCGTCAACGCGGCTGGACGCAAAGCCGACCAGGCGATGCAATCCGGGGTCGCCGGCATGATGGGCGGCCTCGGCATCCCCGGGTTGGAGTAGCCGTGGCGCAACGTTTTGCGGAGCCGATGACCCGGCTGATCGACGAGCTGCGCAAGCTTCCCGGAGTCGGAACGAAGTCCGCGCAACGTCTCGCGTTTCACGTTCTCCGTTCAAGCTCGGAAGACGCGGAAAAGCTCGCCTCCGCCATCCGCGAGATCAAGCGGCATCTGCGGCTCTGCTCGGTATGCAACAACATTACCGACATAGACCCCTGCAGCTATTGCACCAGCCCGACGCGCAACCACCACCTTATCTGCGTGGTTGAAGAGCCCACCAATATCGCTTCGGTTGAAAAGACCCGAAGCTACAACGGCGTTTACCACGTGCTGCATGGAACCCTCTCCCCCATCGGCGGCGTAGGCCCGGAGCAGTTGCGCATCGGCAACCTGCTCACCCGTCTGGCGGAGGTCGATGAGGTGATCCTTGCCATGTCGCCGACCACCGAAGGCGAAGCGACCGCGGTCTATCTAAGCGCGGCGCTGCACACGAGCAATCCCTCGGTCAAGGTCACGCGCATTGCCACCGGCGTGCCCGCCGGAAGCGATATCGAGTACGCCGACGAGGTTACCATGATGCGCGCCATGGAAGGGCGCCGCGCATTCTGAGCCGGATCGAACGCGCGCTGCCGCTCGTCTATCTTGCGGTTGCGCTCTCGGTCACCGCGCTGCTCTGCTTCGTCACCGCCCCGTTCGGCGCGCCCGATGAAGAGAATCATTCGATGCGGGCAATTCAGTTGAGCCACGGACATCTGCTTCCCACGAAGGGACCGAAGGAGGCCGGCGGACAGGTCGACCTTAACGCAGCGCGCGTCATGGACGGCTTCGACGCGATCCGCATAGCATGGGAGAGGCGCGGAACGGACTTCCACAATCGGCCCTGGACAACCATGACCGCGTCCGCGCAGCAGCGACTGAGCACGCAGCGATGGGCGCGGCAGACCATCTTTGCGGGCTTCGGCAACACCGCTGTATATCCTCCGTTTCTCTACGTTCCCGCAATAGCCGGGTGGCGTCTCGGCGAGGCTGCGGACCTCACGGTAATCGAGTCGCTTCGGCTGGCACGTCTGCTGTCGGCCCTTTGCTCGGTCCTGCTGGGCTGGCTTGCGCTGAGGATCGCAACCGCGATGCGCCTGCCTCTGTTCGTGCTTCTTCTGCTGCCGAGCACGCTGTTCCTGAACGCGTGCTGCTCGCAGGATGCGCTGTTGGTTTCAGTCGCTGCCGTGGCGACGGCGTTGCTGGGCCGTGCGTTCAGCGAGGGCAGAACGCCTTCGCCGCGTGAGCTCGTCGTGCTTGCGGTTCTGCTGGCGATCATAGCGCTCGCTCGACCGCCTTACCTTGCGCTTGGCCTGCTGCTTCTATTGGCGCCGGTCTTGTCCGGCGCCCGACCGAAGCGCTGGTGGCTGCAACCTGTGATCGCGTTCGCGGCTGTGCTCGCCGCGACGCTGCTTTGGCGCCATCTGGTTGCGGGGTTCGGGCTCGATACGGCGGACGAGGCCGACCCGGTGAGGCAGCTCGGGTTTGTGCGTGCTCATCCCCTTGCAGCTGGCGCTGCCGTGCTGCGTGGAACGGGAACCGCGGCAGCCGACCTGATGCGACGAGGTCTTTACGTGCTCGGCTGGAACGACCTGCTTGCACCCTGGCCGCTGCGCGCAACGGAAGCCGTTTTGCTGCTGCTTGGGCTCTTTCCCCGCAAGCCTGCAAAAGCGAGCGCGACGGCCTTGATCCTGTTCAGCTGCGCGACGGCGCTGCTTGGCATTTCGCTGGCCGAGTATGTCATCTGGACCCCTCCCGGGCTGGCGACGGTGTATGGCGTTCAACCTCGATATTGGCTTCCGGTGCTTCCGTTTCTTGCCCTGCTCACTGCCGGGCGATGCTCCTCGACGCGCTGGCTGCTGCCCGCGGCGGGCTTGTCGGTTGCCGTTGCGGCTTCGCTTCCGGCGGTGGCGGCGCGCATGTTCTATGGAGAGGGTTTGCTGCGGGTGCTTCGCCTGAACCTCTGGTGATTATTCCGTGTTGCGGATGCGCAGGCTCTGCCCAGTCATTTCTGTCGGAAGCGGGATTTCGAGCAGGCTGAGCAGCGTCGGGCTCAGGTCGCGCAGGCTTCCTCCTTCGCGGACGGAGATATTTCTCTCGTCCGAGATGAGCAGAAATGGCACCGGGTTGGTGGTGTGGGCAGTGTGCGGGCCACCGGTTGCGGGATCGATCAGCAGCTCGGCGTTGCCGTGGTCGGCCGTGATGAGCCATTTGCCGCCGTGCTGCTTGACCGCCTGGTAAATGCGTCCGAGCTGAGCGTCGACGGCCTCGACGGCACGGATGGTGGGCTCCATCTTGCCGGAGTGTCCGACCATGTCGGCGTTGGCGAAGTTGACGATGATGACGTCGAAGGCGGTGTCGGCGATCGCCCTGATGACCGTGTCTGCGATGCCGGCGGCGGACATCTCCGGCGCAAGATCGTAAGTCGCGACCTTTTGCGAGGCGACGAGCTGGCGGTCTTCGCCGGCGAACGGCTTCTCGATGCCCCCGTTGAAGAAGTACGTCACGTGCGCGTACTTTTCCGTTTCGGCGACGCGCAGGTTGCGCAGGTCGGCCTTGGCCATCACATTGGCAAGCAGGTTGTCCATCGATTCGGCCGGGATGACAACCGGCAGCTTGTATTGTCTATCGTACTCGGTCATGCAGACATAGTGGAGGCGCTCCGGCAGGGTCTGCGGCGGGATCGCTTCGTCGAGCTCGGCGGCTTGGGGCAGGTCGCGTCCTTCGTTGGCCAGGCCGGAGCGGCGGGTGAGCACGCGGGTGATCTGGCGGACCCGGTCCGCGCGATAGTTGAAACAAATCACGGCGTCTTCCGAGCGGATCAGTCCGTGCGCGGTACCACCCTCATCGACAACCGTGAAGGGCGGAATGAACTCGTCCGTGATGCCGGAGGAGTACAGCTCGGCGACACGGGCGGCCGGATCGGCGTACTCGCCGCCTTCCGGGTGGCCGGTGACCATGGCGTCGAACGCTTGGCGGGATTTCTCCCAGCGAAGATCGCGGTCCATGGCGAAGTAACGTCCCGAGATCGAGGCGATGTGTCCGATGCCGATCTCGGTGATCTGCTGCTGGAGTTCGCGCAGGTAGCCGAGGCCGCTGGTGGGCATGGTGTCGCGTCCGTCCAGGAAAGCGTGGAGTTGCACATCCGCAACGCCCTGCTGCTTTGCCATACGCAGCAGCGCATACAGGTGGCGCTGGTGCGAGTGCACTCCGCCATCGGACAGCAGGCCGATGAGGTGGAGAGCTCTGCCGGTGCGCGCGGCCTGGTCCATTGCGTAGACCAGCGTCGGATCGTTGAAGAAGTCACCGGACGCGATGGCTGTGTCGATGCGCGTCATGTCCATGCGAACGACGCGTCCGGCACCGAGGTTCAGGTGACCTACCTCGGAGTTGCCCATCTGGCCATCGGGCAGGCCGACGAACTGTTCGCTGGCGCGGAGCAGCGTGTGGGGGTACTCGCGGAGCAGCCGGTCATAGGTCGGCTTGCGGGCCTGGGCAATGGCGTTTCCTTCGCGTTCGGAGCGGAAACCCCAGCCGTCCAGGATGGTGAGGATGATGGGCGACCTGGGCATGCAGTTCTCCGTGGCTGCGCGACCCCTCCCCTTAGGCAGGATCTCGTTCGTAAGTCCTTTCTGTGGAAGATACAGAAGGAGGTGCCGTGAGATATCGCCAGCAAACGAGATGCCGCAGATCTCATTGTTCTATCAAAGTTAGAAGGAAACGTTTTGCCGTTTCCCGTTCACAAACCTGCTCATAGTGTAGCGGTTCGCGGAAGCGAATCTGCCGTCTATGTTGTTTCTCGAAACGACATATGACGATTCCCGCTTGACGATATGTTGTGGAAAACCGCCTTCCGACTTCACGGTTGGGGTGCGGGGGAGTTTTCACGCTTCATGTTTGCCTCTATCTCCGCTGCGTATTTCGTCCCGAGCTCGCCGCCGATCTTTCTGCCGAGCTCCTGCCCGGTTCGGAGAAGCTCCGCATAGAAAGGCTGTGAGGCTGCGACCAGCTTCTGGCCGGCCGGGGTCGAGTAGAAACGGATGATCTCGGCTGCATCGTCCGTGGAGTAGTACCGCTGATAGATAGGAACCAGGAGGCTCGTCAAATCGGTCTGCTCGAACTGCGTTGCGAAGTCATCCCAGAAGGCGGTGGGAAGGATCTGGTGTCCGGTCTTTCTCTGCTGAGCGATGCTTGCGTTGAGCTGCGCCTTCATGCTTTCGGCAGCGTGAGAAAGCTTCATGATCTGTTTGACCTGCTCGACGGTGGCTGGGTGGAGCGGCGGCGGGAAGTCCGATTGCTGGGCGGGAGCCCGGAGGCAGGCGAGGGTGAGGGCTGTCGCGAGCAGGAGTCGGCGGATGGTAGGAGTGTACATGGATGGGCTTCGGCACGGGCGACAGCAGGGATTGGTAACGAAAGGAAGGCGACGGAGGCCTGCGAAAGGCGTTAATGGAGGCTGCTTATCTGGCTGAGTGGGGATAAGCGATCTGCATGGTCAGTATCTCGTACGGCTTGATCGGGTGCTGGACGGTGTTGTTGCTGACGGAGATAGAGTCTCCTTCCGGCTTTTCCATCAGGTTGGTTTCGTGGGCTGCCGTCGCTCCGGGCGGCAGGTGGAGCGTTACGGTCGAGGGCTGGCCGGCCCATTCGTACATGCGGACGATCAGCGCGTCGGCGTCTTCGGCCTTCTTGACGGCCGAGATAACTACGTTCGGATTATCGACCGAAATCCAGGAGTACGTGGCGGGGAGTGCGCCGGCGTGGGCAACGGTTTGCGTCGCCTGCAGCGGGTTGTTCAGGTCGTAGCCGAGATGAACGGTTTCGGCCTGCTTCCAGGAGCCGGCGTGCGGGTAAAGGGCGTAGCGGAACTGCTGCTCGCCGCGGTCCGCGTTGGGGTCGGGCCAGATAGGTGAGCGCAGAAGTGTCAGGCGGAGAGTGTTTCCGGCCGCGTCGTATCCGTATTTGCTTTTGTTGATGAGCGAAAAGCCGTGACTTCCGTCGCCGAGGTCGGCCCACTGCTGGGCGGGAACCTCGAACTGCGCCTTCTCCCAGGAGTTGTTGCGCAGGGTAGTGCGTTCAATGGAACCGTAAGGGATCTCGTAGGTGGCCTTGGGGGCGGTCGCGGCAAGCGGAAAGGCGGCCTTGAGGAGGACGTGGGTTTCGTGCCAGTCGATCGTGTTCTCGACCTCCGCCATGGGTGCGCCGGATTCGAGCGAGATCGTTTGCATGAAGTGCGATTTGCCCCAGGTCCGCTCGATGCGAACAGCGGCGTGAAGTGGGCCGTCATCGGTGACGCCGATCGAGTCCACCTCGGAGATAGGGGTCATGGGGCCGTCGAGGGTGCCGGGATCGATGTTCCAGGCGTCGTACTGCTTGGGCGTGTCCTTGAATGTCTGGAGCTGGTTCCCGCAGCCTCCGGGGGCGAGAGTCTCGGTGCCGGCGGGAAGCGAAACGAGCGAAACGATGCATCCGGTCTTGCGGTCGATGGCGAGGCGGAGATTGCCGTTGCTCAGGGTGAAGGTGTTTGGGTCGGACTTGACGGAAAGATCGGATGCCGGCTGCTTCGGCTTGGCGGGCTCGGCGTGCAGGACGGTGTAGCCGAAGGACGGGACCGTGACTCGAGCGAGCAGGGTGAAGCGGCCGGTGGCGGAGTCCGAGCCGATGGCCTGGGTGAGGACCGGATGATTTTCAGCGTCGAGGAGCTGGACGGAATCGGCGGCTTTGGGAAGCTGAAGCTCCACGCGGACGGTTTCGGTGCGGGGCCATGCCATGGAGTTCATCACCAGGATGGGTTCGCCGGATTTGCCCGCGGTGTCGATGTGCGCGGAGATGGTTTCGAGGGCTCCGTGCTCGAGCTCGCGGTCGGTGGTGAAGACCTGGTCGAAGTCGTGCTGGGCGTCCTTGTAAATGATGCCGATGCCGGAGCCGGCGGCGAGATCGTGGAAGCCGTTGAAGGTGATCGCCTTCCAGTTTTCGTTCAGCTGGCGCGCGGGGTACGGGGCACCGTCGAGCCAGGCGAGCGATGAGATCTTTTCGGTGTCGAGGGTGTCGGCTTCGGACCGGCGAAGGTTGTTCTTGTGGGCGGCCTGGGTGGTGTAGACGCCGCGGTGATATTCGAGGTAAAGCTCGGAGTTCCAGGTGGGAATGCCGAGCGAGCCGTCCGGGCCGACGGGTGGCGCGGTGTAGCCCTTCGCAATGGAATCGTAGTTCCAGGTGGGGGAAGTTGGATTCAGGTGGGTTTCGACATCCGTGAAGTACTGCTGGGCGGTATGGAAGCGCATCGTGGGAACGGCGTCGGTTCCCTTTTTGCCGGCGTCGATCCACCTGTCGGCCTGGTCGAGCATGGCGCGGGTGGGGCCTCCACCGTGGTCGCCGATGCCGTAAAGGTCGAGCATCTCCGTGGTGCCAGGGTTGCGCTGGGCGGATTCGGCGAAGTCGGCCGATTCACGGGACGGGTTGACGTTGTCGTGAGTGTAGTCGGTTGGGAAGTAGGTGAGGACCTTGGAGCCGTCGGGGGATTCCCAGTAGAAGAGGCGGAAGGGAAGGGTGTTGGTGTCGTTCCAATGCATTTTCTGGGTTAGGAAGTAGTCCATGCCGGAACGCTTGTAGATCTGCGGAAGCTGCCAGTTGTAGCCGAAGGAGTCGGGATTCCAGCCAATGCGGGCGGTAACGCCATAAACGGATTTGAAGTAGCGTTGACCGACCAGGAGTTGGCGTACCGTCGATTCGCCGCCGGGAAGGTTGAGGTCGGGTTCGACCCACATGCCGCCCACGATCTCCCAGCGTCCTTCCTGCACGCGCCGGCGAATCTCGTCGTTGAGCGAGGGGTACTTATCGGCCATCCAGGCGGTGTACTGCGCCGCGGACTGCGAAAAGGTGTAGCCGGGGTACTCGTCCATGAGTTGGAGAGCGGTGGTAAAGGTTCGTTTGACGACGTCGATGGTTTCCGAGCGCGGCCAGAGCCAGGCAGCGTCGATATGGGAGTTGCCGGCCATGTCGATGGTGGCCTGCGAGACGATGGGCGCGAGCGGGGTCAGGATGGTCTGCGCGGAGCGAAGGGAGCGATCGAACAGGGGCTGGTTGCCGGCGGCGAGCGCCTTGAAGTCGATGGCGGCGAGCGCCTGCTCCACCTTGGGAATGAGATCGGGGCGCGGGGTCGGGAGGTTGGGCAGGATGTTGGCCGCGGAGATGACCTCGGTGCGAATCACCTGGGGGTCGGGACGGGCGCTGTTGAGGGCGGGCGTGATATTCATCGTGACGCCGCGGAAGCGCTTTTCATCCACGGTGTGAAGGAGCTTGACGGCGATGAGGACTTTGTCGCCGGGATGGGCGGAGTCGGTCAGAGGAATCGGCTCGAGATCGTCGCCGAGAGCTACGCGGCGACCATTGAAGTAGATGATCTCCGGCATAGGGCCGTTGGCGTCGGCCTGGAACTGGAAGGAAATGCGGGAGCCGGTGAGGTCATAACCATGCAGGGTGCGGGGGATCTCAACCAGGCGGCGGTACCAGACGGCCTCGCGGGGAGCCGGGGAGCGTGGATGGACGAGAGTCCACGAGGAGTCGTCGAGAGCAGGAGATTCGCCGTGGGGAATGTCGCCGGCGTGAAAGCGCCAGTCTCCCGCGGGTAGCGCAGTCAGGGTGTCCAGGGTGTGAAGTTTCTCGACGGCTGCGGGAGAAAGATTCTTGAGCTCGCGGACCGGCGCGAAGGATTGGCTAAATGCTGGGAGGGCAAGGAGACAGCAGGCGGCGAGCGGGCAAATGCGCATGCGGGCAAGGGTAGCAGAAGAAAGAGGAAAACGGGAAGGTTCCCGGACAGAGATGCGGGCGGAACACAACCGCACCCGGGGCAGGAGCTATCTTGTAGACATGCTTCGGAAGCCGGGTGCATGGATGAGCGCGGGATGGGTGGTGCTGCTATGCGGCCTTGCGCGCGGGCAAGGGAGTCCGCTGCCGGAGGCGCCCTCCGCGCCGGCGCAGACCAGGCCGCCCCAGACCGAGGCCCAGACCGAGGCTCAGCGCGAAGTGGAACAGCAGGAGCAGCAGCGCATCCTGATGGTGGTGCCCAACTTCAACACCGTCATCAACGGGCGGGGAGTGAAGCTGTCCAAGACGCAGAAGACAGGGCTCGCGCTGCATGCAACCTTCGATCCGTTCAACCTGGTGGGGGCGGTGGTGCTAGCCGGCGCGAGCGAACTGGACGATACGCACCGGGGTTACGGCTGGGGACCGGCAGGGTATTTCAAGCGGGTCGGAGCCAACGGGCTCGATGTGATCGACGGAACAATGCTGGCCGGAGCGGTCTATCCGATCCTGCTCCGTCAGGATCCGCGATTCTTTAGGCAGGGTACAGGAACGATCGGCTCGCGTCTGCGGCATGCGTTGCTTGGGCCGTTTGTGTGCAACGGAGATAACCAGCGGAGGCAGTTCAACTACTCCAACGTACTGGGCAACTTTACGGCCGGAGCGATTTCGAATACGTATTACCCGAAGGATGAACGCGGGTTCGGGCTTGCGGCGGAGAACTCCGCTATCGTGCTGGTGGAAGGTGGGCTGGGCAACATCGGGCTGGAGTTCGCCCCGGATGTGGGGGCGTGGTGGAAGCGGCGGCGTGCGCGGGTGCAGCCTTAACCCTGGCGCCGAGGCCGTGAACGCCGCCGGCACGTTACGATAGAGTGATGCGCACGCCCGATCGCGGGGGAAGCTTGAGCGAAGGCTATCAGCACTGTGCGACCATCGTACGGGAGCGCTCACCCCGCATCGCCGTGGCGTGCATTCACTCCGCCGCAGCAACCGTCAACTCATCAGGCCCGGGAGGCTGAAGGCTTTGGAAGAACGTCGCATCGGCATGTTGTACCTGGATATTCTCAAGCGGCGCGTTGCCGGCCTGTTTGGCGGGACTCTCCGCCGATCCTCCATCTTCCCTTTCGCCATTCTGTTCCTTGTCCTCGTCATCCCGGCCGGCATCTGGTATGCCCACACCCGTGCCCTGTTCCATCGCACCAAGGAAAAGATCGGCGACGACCAGCAGATCATCGTCAGCACCGGCCCCGGCGGACGCGATCCTCTCCAGCTCACCCGGGCCGCCACGCCCGGCAGCCACGCACCGGAGTTCGTCTCCGCCACCGTGCTTCCCGGCCTCGGCCTCGATCTCGTCCAGATCTCCGCCAGCATTCCCGGCAAAGGCGTCGTCCCGCTGCTGGTGGCGCCTACCATGGATGAGCTTACCGCCGGCACCGCCCCCCGCAGCGGTCCCAACGACCTGCACGGAGCGCTCGAGGTTCCCTGGGGAGGCTTGCTCACCGGCCTGAGAAACGTACTCGGCACCAGCCTGATGATGGATTTTCAGGGCAACACCATCTCCGTTCCCACCGACGGCCGAGGCACGCCCATCTCGGCCGAAGGCGGGCTGATGCAGAACCGCATCGCCGACACCGCCGCCGTCACTTCCACGCCCGGTGGTGCCAGTATAACCGGCACCCTGACCGACTCGGACTTCGACGGCCATTGGCGCTCCAAGACCCAGGTCCGCCTCCAGACCGAGCTCAACGGCAGCTCAGTCGATCTCACCATCTGGGCAAGAAACACCGGCGAAGAAGCCGCCCCCATGGGCGTCGGCTGGCATCCCCGCTTCCAGCTCGCCGGCGACCGCGCCAACGTGCAGCTGCTTCTTCCCCGCGCGGAGATGCTCGAGATCACCGACCACACCCGCGAGCTCCCCACCGGTCGCATCCTGGCCGCCAATGATGCCCTCAGCCGCTTCATGGAGCATCCCGAGCCGCTTCGCACCGTCTCACTCGACGACGCGCTCGTCCGTCTCAAGCCCGGCGCGCCCGGAGGCGTCTCGGCCGAGTTGCGCGACCCTGCCGCCGGCTACGGCCTCCGCATCACCGCGCTGTCTTCCTCCATCGGCGAGCTCCGCCTTTACGCCCCGGTCGACGGTAATTTCATCTCCATCGGCTTCCAGACCAACCTCGACGATCCCCTCGGCCACATCTGGACCGGAGAAGAACCCGGCATTCTCATCCTCCAGCCCGGTCAGACGCTCGAATACAAGGTACGTCTGGAAATCTTTCCTCTCAGCCACTCCTGACATGCGCACCTCGCGGGTTGACCCTGCGTGGTGGCGAACGTACAGTAATTAGGAGGCGTTCGCCGCTCCCGTCGCTTCTACCCGCGCGGTCATCAGCGGCATTTTGACGCACCCAGAAGGCATGACTTTGACCCCGACCGAAACCATGGAACCCGAAAACGCCGCCGGCCAGGAGCCCGCGGTCGCCACTCCCGAACAGAGCCCCGATCAGGGCCTGGCTGAGATCTCCCAAAGCCTGACCCACACTCCTCCGGACGGCACCGGGCATACCCACCAGCACCAGCCCGCGCAGCCCACGCTTAACCCCGAGCTCATGCGCGAAATCTCCGTCGAGGTCGACGCCGGCACCGTCTCCAAGGCCTTCGCGCGCGTCGTCAAGAAGTATCAGAAGCTCGCCCGCATCCCTGGATTCCGCGTAGGCAAGGTGCCGGAAGGCGTCATCAAGTCCCGCTTCGGCAAGGAAGTCCGGCAGGAGGTGCTGGAAGAGCTCGTCTCGCAGCGCTTCCAGCAGGCTCTCGCCGAAGGCGGCATGCGCCCCATCTCCGAGCCCCAGCTGACCAACCTTATGCTGGTCGACGGCCAGCCGCTCCAATTCAAGGCCGCTTTTGAGGTGTTGCCCGAGATCGACATCACCGGCTATGACCAGGTCACCGCCATCCGCCCCGACTCCGCCCTGACCGACGCCGAATACAAGGCCGAGCTTGACCGCGTCCTCGACCCCCACGCAACGGTAGAAGCCATCGAAGAGGACCGTCCGCTCGCAGACGGAGACTGGGCCGAGATCGAGTTCAAGGGGCAAATCCAGGATCTCGCCCAGGTTGTAGGCGAAGACGGCGCACAGAACGCTGAAGAAGACGAAGAGATCACCGGTGAGGACGTCACCATCGAGGTCGGCGGAGCCAACACCCTGCCCGCCTTTTCCGAAGCCCTGCGCGGCGCAAAGCCCGGCCAGGAGATGACCTTCGAGGTCACTTACCCGGAAGATTTCGGCGAGCCCAAGCTGGCCGGCGAAACCGTCAAATACGACGTCACCGTAAAAGGCATGAAGAAGAAAACCTTCCCTGAGTTCGACGGGGAGTTTGCCAGGCAGCTCGGCGATTACGATTCATGGGACGAGTTTGAGTCCAGGCTCCGGGAGCACAGCCAGCAGCGAAAGAAAAGCGCGCTGGAATCTCAGGCGACGGACAACATGCTCAATCAGCTCGTCGAGCGCTTGCAGTTCCCCGTTCCGGAAACGTTAGTGCAGCGGCAGATTGACGCACGCCTGGACCGTGGCCTCCGCGCGCTCGCCCAGCAGGGCATGACGGCGGAGGATATGCGCAAGCTCGACTTCGCCCGGCTCCGTGAAGCCCAGCGCGACCAGGCCGTCTCCGAGGTCAAGGCCTCCCTTCTGCTCGACAGGATTGCCGCCGCCGAAGGCATTCAGGTCAATCAGGAAGACCTCGAGCGCGAACTTCTCATGGCCTCCCTCCAAACCCGCGAGCCGGTTGAAACCATTCGCGAGCGCATGACGGCAGACGGCTCCATGCAGCGCATGGGCGAGCAGATGATGCGTGAAAAAACCGGCTCCGCCCTTTACGAAAAGCTGGCCAGATAGCCAAACCCAACTGCGCGGCCAGATCATCGGCCGCGCCGCAACAACAAGGAGACCTCCCATGGGTTTGATCCCTTACGTCGTCGAGCAGACCAGCCGCGGCGAGCGCACCTACGACATCTATTCCCGGCTCCTGCGCGACAACATCATCTTCATGGGAACACCCATCGATGACAACGTCGCCAACGTCATCATCGCGCAGCTCCTCTTCCTTTCCGGCGAAGACCCGGAAAAGGACATCCAGATGTACATCAACAGCCCCGGAGGCTCCATCACTGCGGGTCTCGCCATCTACGACACCATGCAGTACATCAAGAACGACGTGATGACGCTCTGTATCGGGCAGGCAGCCAGTATGGGAGCCTTTCTGCTCATGGCCGGCAAGAAGGGCAAGCGCTTCGCCCTGCCCAACTCCCGCGTGCTCATCCACCAGCCCTCCATGGGAGGACTTTCCGGCCAGGCCACTGACATCGACATCCACGCCCGCGAAATCCTCCGCATCCGCGAGATCACGAATACCCTCATGTCGAAATCTACCGGCCAGTCACTCCCCCAGATCGAGCGCGATGTCGAACGCGACTTCATTATGACCGCTCCACAGGCCAAGGAATACGGCATCATCGACGACATCATCGACCGCCCCCGTACCTAGCCAGTTCCGTCCACGCGTCTCTGTTCTGCGCCCCTGCGGGATCCTCTCAGCTTGCGGTCCCGTAGGGCTTATCCTTTTGCCTTTGCAGACGCCTGTTCTCCTCCTGCGAGCCCCAGCCAGGGTCCGCGCCGCCCTGTTACTTCCAGTGAGTCTCCGCACCTCCGCCCCGCCTCCCGCATCCAATAGCGTGTAAACTCAGTTCGTGTACGACCGACAACGATCGAGAAGGATTTGACATCGATGAAAACTTCACGGGGCTCGGAAGAATCGCTTCGTTGTTCCTTTTGCCACAAGGCGCAGGATGCTGTGGCCAAGCTCATCTCCTCGCCCTCCGACTACCCCCGTGCGTTCATTTGTGATGAGTGTGTGGCCGTCTGCAACTCTATTCTCGAAGACGATCGCACCGAAGCCACCCCCGGCGCCGCCCCCGCGCACCTGCCCAAGCCGCAGGAGGTCCGCGCCTTCCTCGACGAGTACGTCATCGGTCAGGATCAGACCAAGAAGAAGCTCGCTGTCGCCGTCTACAACCACTACAAGCGCATCCAGATGAACAAGACGCGCGGCAACGAAGTCGAGCTGGCCAAATCCAACATCCTCCTGGTAGGTCCTACCGGCTCCGGTAAAACGCTTCTCGCGCAAACTCTCGCCAAGGTACTCGACGTCCCGTTCGCCATCGTTGACGCCACCACCCTCACCGAGGCCGGCTACGTCGGCGAAGACGTCGAAAACATCATCCTCAAGCTCCTCCAGGCCGCCGACGGCGACGTCACCCGCACCCAGCAGGGCATCATCTACATCGACGAGATCGACAAGATCGGACGTAAGGATGAGAATCCCTCCATCACCCGCGATGTCTCCGGCGAAGGCGTCCAGCAGGCATTGCTCAAGCTTCTTGAAGGCACCGTCGCCAACGTCCCCCCCCAGGGCGGCCGCAAGCATCCGCACCAGGAGTTTACCGCGGTCGATACCACCAACATCCTCTTCATCTGCGGCGGGGCCTTTGTCGGACTTGAAAAGGTGATCGGTCGCCGCGTTGGCAAAAAAGCTCTCGGCTTCAAGACCCTCACCGACCCGGAAAAGCTCGAAGCCGAAGTAACTCCCATCCGCGCTCAACGCGACGCCGAGTTGCTCCGCCAGGCCGAACCGCAGGATCTTCTCAAATACGGCCTCATTCCCGAATTTGTCGGCCGCCTTCCCGTCCTCGGAGTACTCGACGAGCTCGACGAAGCCGCTCTGATCGAGATCCTCACCAAGCCCAAGAACGCCATCCTCAAGCAATACATCAAGCTTTTTGAGTTCGAAAACGTCAAGGTCACCTTCACCGACGACGCCGCACGCGAGATCGCCCGCGAAGCCCTCCAGCGTAAGGTTGGAGCCCGCGGCCTCCGCATGATTCTCGAAGAGCTCATGCTCGACCTGATGTACTACGTACCCGGCAACAAAAAGGTCAAGGAGCTCAACATCACCGCGGAAATGGTCAAGAAGCACTCCCTGACCCTGCCCATGCTCCTCGAAAAGGCTGGCTGACCTTTAGGCAGCAATCCCCAAGGGCAGGGCTTCGGTCCTGCCCTTGTTGCGTCATGGGCCCGTCCATTGCTGCGTCTCTGTGTTCTCCTTCCTTCCTGTTCTTCCCATCCAGGAACCCCATTTTGATCCCGTACCTTTCTAGCCAAGCATCCCACCCCAACACCCATTACAATCACCAGAACGCATCCCGCAGCCCACCGCACCCTGCATCGTAACCGAACCGTCACACGTCTAAACTCAGGAGACCCATGAAGACCACGACCGAACCCACTCTGAGCAAGGACGCCCGCAAACTCCCCATGATGCCCATCCGCGACATGGTGATCTTTCCCCACATGATGACGCCTTTCGTCGTAGGCCGCGAGTCCAGCGTCCGCGCCCTCGAAGAGGCCCTCACCGGCGACCGCAAGATCTTCCTCGCCACCCAGCACGACGCCTCCATCGACGAGCCATCCGCCGCCGACATCTTCATGACCGGCACCATCGGCAACATCGTCCAGTCCGTCAAAATGCCCGACGGTAATATCAAGGTCCTGGTCGAAGGCGTCGAGCGCGCCCGCGCAACCGAGGTCAACGACGAAGACGGTTTCTTCGTTGCCACCGTCCGCACCGGTCAGACCCAGCTCGAATCAACCCCTCAGACCGACACTCTCATCGGCAAGGTTCACACCCTCTTCGAGCAGTACGTCAAGCTGCAGCAGAGCCTCAACTATGAGACCGTGGCCAACAGCGTCCGCGGGGATGAACCCAATAAGCTTGCCGACGTCATCGCCGCCAACCTGCAACTCTCGATCGAGGAAAAGCAGGAGCTGCTCGACGTCTTCGACCCCGCCGCCCGCCTGAGCAAGATCGCCGACGTCCTCGACGTCGCAATTGAAAAGCTCAATATCGATCGCACCGTCCAAAGCCGGGTCAAGCGCCAGATGGAGAAGGCGCAAAAAGAGTACTACCTGAACGAAAAGATAAAGGCAATCCAGAAGGAGCTCGGCCGCGGCGAAAAGAGTGAATTCGACGAACTCAAGAAGAAGATCGAGACCGCCGGCATGCCCAAGGACGTCCTCGAAAAGACGATGCAGGAGCTCAAAAAACTTGAAGCCATGCCTCCTATGTCGGCCGAATCCACCGTCAGCCGTAACTACATCGACTGGCTCCTCGCTGTTCCATGGAAAAAGCGTTCCAAGGAGATCCGTTCCCTCCAGACCGCCGAGGAGGTCCTGAATGCAGACCACTACGGCCTGGAGAAGATCAAGGAGCGCATTCTCGAGTTCCTCGCCGTCCGCCAGCTCGTCAAAAATCCCAAGGGCTCCATCCTCTGCTTCGTCGGACCTCCAGGCGTCGGGAAAACCTCGCTCGGACAGTCCATCGCCAAGGCCACTGGACGCCGATTCGTGCGCATGTCGCTCGGCGGCGTACGCGACGAGGCGGAGATTCGCGGGCATCGACGCACCTACATCGGCGCTCTCCCCGGCCAGGTCATCCAGTCCATGAAGAAAGCGGGAACGAAAAACCCTGTCTTTATGCTCGACGAGATCGACAAAATGGCCTCGGACTTCCGCGGCGACCCCGCTAGTGCCCTGCTTGAGGTCCTCGACCCCGAGCAAAACACAAAATTCCAGGACCACTACCTCGACGTCGAATACGATCTCTCACAGGTGCTCTTCGTCGCCACCGCTAACGTCCTCGACACCATCCCCGGCCCGCTGCAGGACCGCATGGAGATCATTCGGCTCTCCGGCTACACGGAGCTTGAAAAGCTCGAAATTGCAAAGCAGTACCTGGTCAAGAAACAGCGCGAAGGTGCCGGCCTGACCGAACAGCAGATCAGTTACGAGGATTCTGCCCTGAAGTCGTTGGTGCGCGGCTACACCCGTGAGGCCGGCGTGCGAAATCTCGAGCGCGAGATCGGCAACGTCGCTCGCAAGGTCGCCCGCAAGGTCGTCCAGGACGGCCCCGAGCACACCCAGAACGTCACCGGCGAGAACCTCGAGTCCATTCTCGGCGTCGCAAAGTTCCGGGACAACGAAGCCCACAAGCACTCCGAGGTCGGCCTCGTTACGGGTCTCGCCTGGACCTCGGTCGGAGGCGTCATCCTTCCCGCCGAAGTCCAGATCCTAGACGGCAAAGGCAAGCTCTCCACCACCGGCCAGCTCGGCGATGTCATGAAGGAGTCGGCCGAAGCTGCCCTCACCTACATCCGTTCCCGTGCCCATCACCTCGGCCTGGACCGTAACTTTTATCGCGAGATCGACATCCACGTTCACGTCCCGGAAGGTGCCACCCCAAAGGACGGCCCGTCCGCTGGCATTACCATTGCCACCGCCCTGGCCAGCGCGCTCACCAAAATCAAAGTGCGTCGTGACATCGCCATGACCGGCGAAATTACCCTTCGCGGCAAGGTTCTCCCCATCGGCGGATTGAAGGAGAAGCTCCTTGCAGCCCACCGCGCGGGCATCTTTGAAGCCATTGCTCCGGCCGATAATCGCAAGGACATGGCCGAAATGCCCGACGTCATCAAGAATGGCATGAAGCTCCACTTCGTTGAAGACATGGATGAAGTGCTGCAAATCGCCCTCGAAGAGAAGCTCCGCCCGCTTGAGGAAGACACTCCGGAAGCGCTCGCCGGGGTGATTCCTCCGGTCCTTGGCGGTTCTCAGCCAGTCGCACACCAGTAGGGCAACGCAGTAAAAGGCCCGGTCTCCTCGAGACCGGGCCTTTCCAAGTTCTAAACCTTACACCGAGCGACGTCCCGTGACGAAGTTAAGCACCAGGCTGATAATCGCGAACAGCAGCAAGAGGTGAATCAGCAAACCGGCGCTTTTGAACATCACAAAGCCACCGATCCAGGCTACAAACAGAACAATTGCAAGAATCAGGAACATAGGATCCTACTTTCGAGATGAGATGTTCGCGCCCTGCATTTTGTTCAAGCCTCCAACTCGGCCAGAAGCTCCCTGCAGCACACATTCTACTCTCCGTGAGAGCCGCAATCCCGGTCCTGCGTTGCTTGTGAGCTCTAGATACCGCCCGCAATCGACGGAATCAGCATTACCTCATCCCCATCTGCAAACGCATAGCTATCCCCGCCCAGAAACCGGATATCTTCTTCGTTCACATAGACGTTGATAAAGCGCCGCAGCTTTCCGGATTCATCCTTGATCTGCGTGCTCAGCGCCGGGAACGTCCCATCGATCTCCTCGATCAACCCCGGCAGATCCTTTGCATTGCTCATCAGTTGTTTCTGCCCGTCCGTATGCCGGACGAACGCCGTTGGAAGAATAATCTTGATTGCGATAACACCACTCCTTTTTCCTACAGCAAGCGGGGTGCTCAGGTCTCAGTGCTAAGACCTGAAGCACCCGACGAATCAATCGGCCGCCACCAGTTCCTCGTCCCGCACCCCATCCAGCTCCCGCAGGTACTCGGCAAAGTCCGCCAGCCGGGGACGAACCGCCCGCGCATCCAGGTGGTCGAACCTCCCGGCCAGCGCGTCCAAAGTCTTCAGACCGTTTCCCGTGATGCAGACCACCGTCGTCTCATCCCGGCCAATGCGTCCCTGCGCATACAGCCGAGCCGTTACCGCGGTCGTCACCCCGCCGGCCGTCTCGGTGAAGATTCCCTCGGTCTCGGCCAGTTCCTGCATGCCGCTCACTACCTCGACATCCGAAACATCCTCGGCCCAGCCCCCGGTCGACCGGATCATCTTCGAAGCCGCCGGCCCATCCGCCGGGTTGCCGATCGCCAGCGAACGCGCAATCGTATTCGGCCTTTGCGGCTCGATATGGTCCCAGCCCTCGCGCACCGCGTGCGAGATCGGAGAGCATCCCGTAGCTTGCGCGCCAAAGAATCGGACCGGCTTGTCCTCCACGATCCCCAGCGCGATCAGCTCGTTGAATGCTTTGCGAATCTTGCGAATCAGCGATCCTCCCGCCATCGGGCAAACGACATTGTCCGGCAGCCTCCACCCAAGCTGCTCGGCGATCTCGTATCCCTGCGTCTTGGAGCCCTCCGCGTAATACGGCCGCAGATTCACATTCACAAAGCCCCAGCTATACTCGTCCGCGATCTGCGTGCAAAGCCGGTTCACATGGTCGTAGTTGCCGTCGATTCGCACCAGCCGCGCCCCGTACACCAGCGTATTCATGATCTTCGCCGGCTCCAGGTCCGCCGGAACGAGGATGCACGCCTTCATTCCCAGCCGCGCCGCCTGCGCCGCCACTGAGTTCGCCAGGTTCCCGGTAGACGAGCACCCCACCGTCTCGAACCCAAAGGCCTGTGCATTCGCCAGCGCCACCGAGACCACGCGATCCTTGAAGCTCAGCGTAGGAAAACAGACCGCATCATTCTTGACAAACAGATTGTTCCCACCGATCCGTCTGCCGAGCTGTGTGGCTTTCACCAGCGGCGTGAACCCAACCGGCAGGTCCGGCGCAAACCCCTCCGGAATCGGGAGCAGCGCCTTGTACCGCCAAATGTTGTAGGGTCCCGCCTGAATCGAAGCCCGCGTCACCCCACCCGGGTAAAGCTTCTGAATAGCGGGGAAATTGTAGTGCACTTCCAGCGGGGCCAGGCACTCCGGACAGCCGGACAAAGGACGATTTCCAAATGCGCGCCCGCATTCATTACACTTCAACTCGTAGGTGGAACAGGCATACTCCATTCGCTTACTCCGTGTGGAGAAGGGGAAATGGCGTTTGCTCACCGGCTCTAATCTGGAGGGGGGTCAGAAACAAGGATGCGGCAACGCAGCAGGCCGACGAAATTGCCTCAACTGCTCCGAATCTCATGTTCCCCGTTTCCAGGAGAGAGTTGACACCGGTACGCCTTTGTTCTGTCCGGTTGTCGTGGCGTCAAAGGGCTCGTCCCTCAACCACTCTGCATGAAATTCAAACCAGCCGGAAGCACACGCATCCAGGCTGACTGGAATAGATCGAAACTAACACTGAAGCCCACTCCGTGCAAGGCCCCTGTGCAAAACCGTTACTGTCCCGCAGCCGCCGAACGCAGCGCCACCCGCCGTACCGCCACGCGCGTCGCATGGATGCGAAACACATGAAACATAGAAAAACAGATCCCATACGCCAGCAGAACCCCCGCCGCCAGCGACGCCACCACCGCGCAGATCAACAACACCATCAAAAGCATCCCAACCTCACGACCCCGCGTACCGAAGCCAGACCCATTCTGCCTTAGCAGATGCGTCCCGTCACATCAATTTTCATACCGTAGTGACTCAGACGATACACCGTGACTCATCGGTTATCCTAATTCTTGGCGCAACCGCGCCGGTACCCACCATGAGCACGCTCCCGAAACCCGAAATCCAGCCCGATCTCAGGCCCGTCCGCGCCCCGGCCATCACGCACATCACCGTCCGCGGCGCGCGCCAGCACAATCTGCGCAACATCTCGGTGTCCATCCCGCGCAACACCCTCACCGTGGTCACCGGCCTGTCCGGCTCGGGCAAATCGTCGCTCGCCTTTGACACCATCTACGCCGAAGGCCAGCGACGCTACGTCGAAACCCTCTCCGCCTACGCCCGCCAGTTCCTCGACCAGATGGAGCGGCCCGACGTCGATGCCATCGACGGCCTCAGCCCCGCCATCTCCATCGAGCAGAAGACCACCTCACGCTCCCCCCGTTCCACCGTCGGCACCATCACGGAAATCTACGATTACCTCCGCCTCCTCTACGCGTCGGTCGGCCAGCCCCACTGTCCCAATTGTGGCCGGCCCATCACCCGCCAGTCCGCCGAGCAGATCGTCGAGCGCATCGCCTCGCTCGCTCCCGGCGAACGTATCACCGTCATGGCGCCCATCGTCCGCGGACGCAAGGGCGAGTTCCGCGAAGAGCTCGAAGCGCTCGACCAGCAGGGCTTCCGTGCCCGCATCGATGGCGAACTGGTCGAACTCACCGAGGGCATGCGCCTCGAAAAACGCAAGAATCACACCGTCGAAGCCATCGTCGACCGCATTATCCTGAAGCCCGCGCCCGACGCCCCCGAAGACAGCAATGCAGCACTCGCCGGCAAAACACGCTACGACACCCGCCGGCTTGAAGCCTCCGTCGCCAAGGCCCTCGCCATGGCAAACGGCCTGGTTCTCATTGGCCTGCAAAACCCAACCACCCGCGTCTCCGAGGAAACCCTCTACTCCTCCACCATGGCCTGCCCGGACTGCGGCATCAACGTCCCCAGGCTCGAGCCGCGCTCCTTCTCCTTCAACTCCAACTACGGCGCCTGCCCCGAGTGCCATGGCCTCGGCTCTATCTACGATTTCGACCCCGCCAAGACCATCACCGATTGGTCCAAGCCCCTGCTCGACGGAGCCATGGGCCCAGGCTCCGGCTCGCAGTACCTCCTGAAGCTCATCAAGCTCGCCGGCGATAAATACAAAATCCCCCTCAAAGACCCGTTCCAGGAACTCTCCAAAGCTCAACAGGACCTGCTCCTCTACGGCCCACCCCCCGGCGAGGGAGGACGCACCGGCTTCCACGGCATCTTCGCCTACCTCCGCTCCAACCTCGAAGAAACCAAATCCGACGGCTACCGCGAATACATGATGCAGTACATGTCCGCGACCAGCTGTCCCCGCTGCCAGGGCCGCCGCCTCCGCCCGGAATCGCTCGCCGTAACCATCCCCATCCCCATCGAAGAACAGACCGTGCCCCATTCATCGACGGCCACATCGTCGATGAGTGGGTCCACCCTGTCCACCCCCACTCCCACACCCCACTCCATCGCCGACTTCACCCAGCTCTCCCTTACGCGCGCCCTCGCCGCCGCACGCCTCATGCACTTCACCGGCCGCGAGCAGCTCATCGCCGACCGCCTGCAGAAAGAAATCATCGCGCGCCTCGAGTTCCTCAACGCCGTCGGCCTCGGCTACCTCTCGCTTGACCGCTCCGCCGCCACCCTTTCCGGCGGCGAAGGCCAGCGCATCCGCCTCGCCACCCAGATCGGCTCCCGTCTCCGCGGCGTCCTGTACGTGCTCGACGAGCCCTCCATCGGCCTCCACCAGCGCGACAACCAGCGCCTCATCACCGCGCTCGAGCGCCTCCGCGACCTCGGCAACACCGTCCTCGTCGTCGAGCACGACGAAGACACCATGCGCAAGGCCGACTACCTCCTCGACCTCGGCCCCGGAGCCGGCAAGCACGGCGGCCAGCTTATGGCCGAAGGCACCCCCGCCGAGGTCATGGCGAACCCGAACTCCATCACCGGCCAATACCTCGCCGGCAAGATCCCCATCGTCACGCGCCCCGCAAACGCCGTCGGCGAAACCGGCCCGCGCGCGCTCACCGGTGCCTGGATCACCGTCGAAGACGCGCACTCGCACAATCTCAAGCACGTCACCGCCCACTTCCCGCTCGGCGTTATGACGGTCGTCACCGGCGTCTCCGGCTCCGGTAAATCCACCCTGGTCAACGACATTCTCTACCGCTCCCTGGCCAGGGAGCTCTACGGCTCCCGCGAAGAGCCCGGCCAGCACGGCAAGGTCATCGGCGTCGACCAGCTCGACAAGTGCATCCAGATCGACCAGGCCCCCATCGGCCGCACCCCCCGCTCCAACCCCGCCACCTACACCGGCGTCTTCACCGCCATCCGCGATCTCTTCGCCCAGCTCCCCGAATCGCGCGAACGCGGCTACAAGCCCGGACGCTTCTCCTTCAACGTCCCCGGCGGACGCTGCGAAGCCTGCCAGGGCGAAGGCCAGCGCCGCATCGAAATGAACTTCCTGCCCGACGTCTACGTCCTTTGCGAGGTCTGCAACGGACGCCGGTACAACCAGGAAACCCTTTCCGTCCGCTTCAACGGATACAACATCGCCGACCTGCTCGACCTTCCCATCGCCGACGCCCTTCCCATCCTCAAGGACATCCCCACCGTCAGCATCAAGCTCTCCACCCTCGTCGATGTCGGCCTTGGCTACATCCACCTTGGCCAGTCCGCCACCACGTTGTCCGGCGGCGAAGCCCAGCGCATGAAGCTGGCTCGCGAGCTCTCCAAGCGCCAGACCGGACGCACCCTCTACCTGCTCGACGAGCCCACCACCGGCCTCCACTTCGATGACGTGCGCCGCCTGCTCGACGTCCTCCACCGCCTCGCCGACCTCGGCAACACCGTCATCATCATCGAGCACAATCTCGACATCATCCGCAACGCCGACTACCTTCTCGACATGGGCCCCGAAGGCGGAGAATACGGCGGCCAGGTCATCGCCCACGGCACCCCCGAGCAGGTAGCCAGCGTCCAGACCAGCCACACCGCCGAGTTCCTCCGCCCCCACTTGCCCGGCCTTGTAACACCCGAAAAGAATCCCAGCGCCGGCCCCCAGCCCAACTCCATCCGAGCCGAAGCCGACCGCATCAAGCCCCCCAAGACCAGGTTCATCCCCAACGAAAAGAAAACCGGAGTCCCCACCCCAAGCCCAACCAAACCCGAAGCGAAACCCGCAAGAAGAATCCCGCCGAGCAAGACTCTTTCCAAGAGAACTTAGCACCATCGCAGGCTCGCTCTCTCGAAAATTGTTGCCGCACTTTCAAGCCTGTCCTATACTTGGCGAACCGTTCACCTAATCTCTCCTGGACGCGCAATGCGCCCATAAGGAATCTATGCGTCTTGCTGCGCCTGTTTTCGCCTCGCTCGTTGTCGCGTTCCTGGCCGGCTGCTCCACGCGCAGTATATCTCCGGTTTTCCCGGAGCAGACCGCGGCCCTCAGTGGCACGGTTCACGGAGGACAGCAGCCGGTAGCCGGTGCCACGATTCAACTCTACGCAGCAAGCACCTCGGTGGACCAGGGCCCGGCGATCCCGCTTCTGCGCTCTCCGGTCCTTAGTGATCTGAACGGCAACTTCTCCATCACCGGCAACTATACCTGCCCCTCCAGCAGCAGTCTGGTCTACCTGACCGCGACCGGAGGCAATCCCGGGCTGTCTACCGCAACCAACAACTCCGCACTCGCCATGATGGCGGCTCTCGGCAACTGTGGTGCCCTCTCCGCTTCGACCAACATCTTGATCAATGAACTCACCACGGTAGGTTCTGCCGCGGCCCTGTACCCCTTTATGACCTCGCCCTCAACCCTGGGCGCGTCATCTGCAACCCAGAACCAGCTCGCCGTCGATTTCCAATCCGTCCCCGTGTACACGGACATCGCTAACGGCCTCGTCCCCGGCCCGGCACTTCCCTCGGGCTACTACGCATCCAGCACGGAGATCGCAACCCTCGCCGACATCGTCGCTTCATGCATCAACTCGCCCGGCGGCAAAGCCGGCGACGGGTCCCCATGCGGCAACCTCTTCAATCTCGCCCGCTCGGGTAATGGGAACACCACCGCTCCCACGGACACGATCTCGGCCGTTCTGAATATCCTGACACGCCCAACCGCCAACGTCGCTTCCATCTATGCCCTCAGCCCCGGCTCTGGAGCCCCGTTTCAGCCCACCCTTACCGCTCCGCCCACGGACTGGACGCTTCCAATCCTGCCTATCCCCGCTTCCCCCGTCATCTCGCCAGCAGCCGGCACATACAGCGGCACACAGGCTGTCACCATCACGGACTCCGTCCCCGGAGCCGTCATTTACTTCACGCTCGATGGTTCCACCCCCACCACCTCGTCCTCCAGGTACACGTTCGGTGCCTCTCTGATCTCGCTTTCGGTTTCAGCGACAGTGAAGACCTTTGCCATGACAGGCGGTCGCCTCTCAAGCCCGGTCGTTACGTCCGCCTTCACCATTACTCCGGCACCTTCCTCGCTCTTCGTCGTCGGCGGGAGTGGGCAATCCGCCCGCATCGGAACCGCCTTCGCTACACCTCTGCAGGTGCGTGTTCTCGATCAGAACCAGCTCCCGTTTCCCGGTGCCGTCGTCTCGTTCACCCTCCCGCCCACCGGGGCTGGTGCCGGCCTTCCCGCATCCTGCACAACAGACGCGAACGGACTCTGCTCCGTCCAGGCAACCGCAAACCAGGCGACCGGCACTTACTCGGCCGGTGCCTCGTTGGGAACACTTTCGGCGAGCTTCACCTTGACCAACACAGGCGCACACTCCTACCTGGTCGCCGTGTCAACAGATACCACAACAGGGGTAGCCGGCAACTGCATCGACCAGGCTTCCGTCACCCAGGCCTCCAACGCGCAATGCAGCCTGCGTGACGCGCTTACCGCCGCGGCGGCCACGGCGACCAGCAGCCTACCTACCACCGTCACCTTTAGCCAGACCGCTGCAACCGTCATCCCGCTCTCTCACGGAACCCTTACCTTGCCCGCCTACACCCTGCTTCAGGGCGCAACCTCAGGGAGCGGCAGCGGGCTCACCAATATCATCACCGTAGACGGCAGCTCCAGCGGCACCATCCTGACACAGAACAGCGGCGTGGTGCAGTCGGCCATCAACAATCTAACCTTTACCCATGGCAACGCACCGAGTCTCGGCGGAGCGATCAGCATGAACGGAACGCTGACGATCGCAAACTCGACCTTCACCGCGAACCAGGCCGGCAGTTCGGGCGGAGCTATCACCAACGCGGGAGGAACCCTCGCCATCTCCGGCAGTACCTTCAACAACAACATGGCGCAGAGCGCTTATGGCGGTGCTATCGACAATTACAGCAACGGCATCCTTCAGATCAGCAATAGCACCTTCGTCGGCAACTACGCCGCAAGCGATGGCGGAGCCATTTACACCAACGGCACCGCGACTATCGTCAACACAACCCTTACCGGAAACAGCTCCCCCTACGGCGCAGCCATTTACAACAACAACCCCAATCCCCTCACGGTACGCAACAGTATTCTCACTGCCGACAGTGGAAGCGACGAGTGCGGCGGCATCTACTGCGCTCCCCTCTGGGCCTATGTCCAGTTTTGCCGCAGCCACACCAAGCCCTGTGGACCAGAACTCCATCACGATCTCCTTCACCGACAGCCTTAGCAACTCCTTCTCGCAGACGGGAGCATATGGTCAGTTCTCGTCCGCAGAAAGCGTTGCCTCCGTCTTCGGGCCCTACCTGTACAGAAACTTCTCAGGGCTCGATACAACCTTCATCACCGGGCAATCCTTTGGCTCTCTTCTGGTCATTACTCCAGCAAATGGGGCGACCCTCAGCCCCATCAACATCAGCAACCCGGGCAAGTCCTTTACCGCGACGCAGGTCTTCTTCGCAAATCCCGTCCTCGCGGCAGGCACAAACAACGTAGTAGGAGTCACAGCTGCACAGGCCAACCTTTCCGCTCTCGGCAATAATGGAGGTCCCACCCAGACGGTGGTTCCGCTTGATGGAAGTATCGCACTTTGCCGCATCACGCCCTCCTCAGCCAGCGGCACAGACCAGCGCGGACAACCAAGGTCAGTCACCGTCAACGGGACTACCTGCCAGGATGCCGGTGCGGTCCAGACTACCCAGTAGTTCTCGGGCTCGACACACCTGTACAACTAAGGGAGAGTGAAAACCCGCATCCCCCACCTCGGCCACACCGCCCTCTTCCTCGGCCTGGTCCTTCTCGCCCTTATCCTCACCGAGCTCGTCTTCATCGTCCTCACCCCCGCGCCCTTCGCTCACACCCTCGCCGACGCCCGCCTGCAGCTCCTGGCCGAAGCCGTCGCCTACCTCTTCACCTTCGCCGCCGCCTTCCTTCTTTTCCCCTTCGTCTGGCACCAGCCCTTCCTCACCGGCCTCGCCTGGCAGCCCCGCGCCGCTCGCCTCTGGCTCATTTCCGCCGGCCTCGGCCTCGGCTTTCTCATCCAGTTCGCCGAAACCCGACTTCCCATCCCCAAATCCCTCCCCATGGACGCCCTGTTCAACGACCCGCGCCTGATTCCCCTGCTCGCCCTCCTCGCCGTCGTCCTCGCGCCCGTCATCGAAGAGATCGTCTTCCGCGGCCTGCTCCTCCCGGCCCTCGCCAACGCGTACGATTATCTCCGCCTGCCCTCCTTCCAGCTTCCCGCCGAAGCCCTCGCCACCCACGACGCATGGCGGCTCGCCCCCACGCAGTCCACCCCCGCCCTGGTCGTCGCCTCGCTTCTTACCAGCCTGCTCTTTGCCCTGATCCACGCGCCCCAGCTCGGCTACACCTGGCCAGCCGTCTCGCTGCTCTTCCTGGTCTCCATCGTCCTCTGCGCCGTCCGCATCCGCCTTCGCTCGGTCGCCGCCAGCACCCTGGTCCACAGCACCTACAACCTCTCCGTCTTTCTCACCCTGGCCTGGGTCACCGACGGCTTCCGCCACATGAGCAAGCTCCACTGACACCGCGAACCGGGTACCCTATTCCCATGGACCCCCGCGACCGCCTTCTCACCCTCCTCGCCACCCTGTCTTTCCGTCTCGGCAGCTTCACCCTCGCCTCCGGCGCCAAGTCCGACTACTACATCGACTGCCGCACTACCACTCTCAGCGCGGAAGGCGGACGCCTCGCCGGCATCGTCCTGCTCGATCTCGTCCGCGAGCAATTTCCGGAAGCCGTCGCCATCGGAGGCCTCACCATGGGAGCCGACCCGCTGGTCTCCGCCACCTCCATCGCCAGCGCGCAGGAGCTCGCCGACCACACCGAGTTCCTCGAGCTCGCCCCCGAAGAAGACCACGGCGAAGCCCCCACGCTGCTCCAGGGTTTCCTCGTCCGCAAAGCCGAAAAAACCCACGGCACCGGACGCCGTGTCGAAGGTTTCCTCCAAGCCGGCGCAAAGGTCCTCATCGTCGACGACGTCTGCACCACCGGAGGCTCCACGCTCCAGGCCATCGAAGCCACCCGCGCCGCCGGCATGCAGATCCTCGGCGTCCTCTGCCTCGTCGACCGCGAACAAGGAGGCCGCGGCAACATCGAAGCCGCCCTAGGCCCCGCCATTCCCTTCCACGCCCTCTTCACCGCGACCGACATCCGCCGCGCCCACACCGCCGCCAGGTCCTGACCAAAGAACCGCCGGCACGCTTCTCGTCCTTCTGGAAAATCCAGACCTTCCGCGGCGGCGCCGATCGCTACTTGCTCTTGCGGGTTTATTCTCATTAGACTGGAGCCATGACCTCCTCGCTCCACTCAGCCTCTTCTCCAGACCGCCCCTGGGCAGACCGCATCGGCATCTACGCCTCCGCGCTTTGCGTCATCCACTGCCTCTTCACCCCGATCCTGCTCTCGTTCTCAGCCGTCCTGGCCCACTTTCTTCCAGCCGAAGAAAGCGTTCACCGCACCCTCGCGGTCCTGGTCGCGCTGATCGGCACCTTTGCCCTGCTCAACGGATTCCGCCGCCACCGTCGCACCCGCACCCTCGTGCTCATGGCCGGCGGGGTCGGCTGCATCGCCGGAGCGGCCTGGTTCGGCGACAGGCTCCCTTCCCACGCCTGGGAGGTCGCCCTCACCATGCTCGGGAGCGCCCTGATGATTACCGCCCATCGCCTGAACCACACCTTCTGTCGGTCCTGCGCATGCACCACCTGCTGTTAGGTCCCCCCAGCGCGCTAAACTAGGCAAACGATGATTCCCACCCTCGAATGGCTCCCTGAAGGCGTTTCCTTCCTCGATCAAACCAAGCTCCCCCACGAAGAGACCTACGTCCTCGCCACCGATTACACCGAGGTCGCGACCGTCATCCGCGACATGATCGTCCGCGGAGCCATGGCCATCGGCGTCTCCGGCGCCATGGGCGTCGCCCTCGGCATCGACCGCTCCACCGCCACCACCATCCCCGCCCTCGACGCCGAAGTCGAAATCATCTGCAGCACCCTGGCCGAAACCCGCCCCACCGCGGTCAATCTTTTCTGGGGCATTGGCCAGATCCGCGATCTCTACAACTCCCTGAAGTCCACCGCAACCATCCCCGCGATCAAATCCGCCGTCGTAGCCCGCGCCCGCCAAATGTACGATGAGGACATCGCCAACTGCCGCGAACTCGGCCGCATCGGAGCCGAGTTGCTCCCCCAGAAAGGCACCGTCCTCACCCACTGCAACGCCGGCGCGCTCGCCGCCTGCGGATATGGCTCCGCCCTCGGTGTCATCCGCGCCGCCGTCGAGCGCGGCCAGCAGATCGACGTCCTCGCCGACGAAACCCGTCCCTTCCTCCAGGGTGCCCGCCTCACCGCATGGGAGCTCATGAAGGACAACATCCCTACCACCGTCCTGTGCGACAACATGAGCGCTCACCTCATGAGCAAGGGCCGCATCCAGGCCGTCATCGTCGGCGCAGACCGCATCGCCGCCAACGGCGACACCGCCAACAAGATCGGCACCTATGGCGTCTCTATCCTGGCCAGGGAGCACGGCATCCCCTTCTACGTCGCCGCCCCCTGGGCCACCATCGACGTAAACACCGCCTCCGGCGACCTCATCCCCATCGAGCAGCGTAACCCTCGCGAGGTCACCCACTCCAACGGCATCCAGATGACCCCCGACAATGTAGGCATCGAAAACCCCGCCTTCGACGTAACCCCGGCAAAGTACATCACCGCCATCATCACCGAACGCGGCATCCTCCGCGCCCCCTTCCAGCAATCCATTGCCGCCGCCAAAGCGTAATCCCTGATCAATACACCAGACTCAAAGCTCAAGACGCCTTCACGCAAGCCAAACAGACGCCGTGCGCCATTCATCGCAGCCTCATCGCGATGAGTGGGTCCATCCGAAAATCCCGGTGACACTTCCCCGCAAACGGAATATGCTTCCGCATAGCTGAAGCCATCGCCCGTCACGCGAGGTCAAGACCATGCGCACCGCCGCCCTGTTTTTCCTGCTCACCGCTGCCGCCTCCGCCCAGACGACCCTGCAGCCCCGCCAACAGCCCGCCACCTCCACGGCGCCCGCCTCGCCTTATACCCTCAAGGCCGGCACCCAGCGCGTGCTCGTCGATGTCGTGGTTCGCGACAAGCACGGCAACGCCGTCCACGGCCTGCACGCGTCGGACTTCACCGTCGCCGAAGACAACCACCCGCAGCCCATTCGCGACTTCGACGAGCACACCGCGCTCACCTCCGCCCAGGCCACCTCCACCCCTCCCCTGCCCACCCTGCCCGCCGGCGAGTTCACCAACTTCGTCGCCGTCCCACCTTCCGCCTCGCTCAACGTCATCCTCATCGATCGCCTCAACACATCGCAATCCGACCAGGTCTATCTCCGTCAGCAGTTGATCAAGTACCTCGACCACGCCCGCCCCGACGCTCGCACCGCCGTCTTCGCCCTGCTCGATCACCTGGTCCTGCTCCAGGGCTTCACCTCCGATCCCAGGGTCCTTCGCGCCGCGCTCGAAGGCAATGCCAGCTCGGTCGCTTCCCCGCTCCGCGACGACGCCCTCGGCGGAGCCTCCAGCCCGGAAGACCTTTCCGACCTTGCCAACATCCAGACCCGCAACAGCGTCTCCCCTCTCGCCGTCCAGGCCTTTCAGGCCCAGTACCAGAGCTTTCAGAGCCAGCTTCAGGGCAAGTACACCCTCGACGCTCTGAACACCCTCGGTCGCGCCCTGTCCACCCTGCCCGGACGCAAAAATCTCATCTGGTTCTCCGGCGATTTTCCCACCGCTATCTTCCCCGGAGACAACAACGGCGACGTTCCCTACGCCCAGTTTGCTGGCCTCGACGACGAGTTCCGCCAGACGATCAATCTACTCTCCTCCGACCAGGTCGCCATCTACCCCGTCGACGCCGGCGGCCTCCGCAACACGGCCAACAACTCCGCCGGACGCTCCAACCCGCAGTACGGCCGCGTCGAGTCGCAGCTCTCCCGCAGCGGTCTCGCAGTCGCAAATGACACCGCCAACGCCGCCGGGCAGATCGGCGTCGAGCACATCGGCATGAAGCAGATCGCCTACGATACCGGAGGCCTGGCCATCGTCAACACCAACGACCTGTCCAGGGCCGTCGACGACGCCATCGCGAACGGATCCGATTTCTATACTCTCTCCTACGTGCCGCCCAACGCGGAAGACAAGGCGACCTTCCGCCGCATCAAGGTCACTCTCACCGGCCAGTCCTACTCCCTTTCCTATCGCCGCGGCTACTACACCGAAACCACCAACGGCAACCGTGTCCCACTGCCCGGCCAGAACGCAACTCCCTCCGCACCGTCACAGTCCTCGCTTAAGCGCGCCCTGCTCGCCGGCGGACCCGAACCCACCGAGCTCCTGCTAAAAGTCCGGGCCACCCCCGTCAACAAGGGGGGCCAGTCCGCCGTCGTGGACGGCAACACCCCCAACCCCGATCCCAAAAAGATCGCCGGACCCTACCAGCAGTTTGAAATCTCCTACGCCGCCGCCGCCCGCGCCATCAGCTTCCGACGCACCACCGATAACAGGTACCACGCCGACCTCAACTTCGTCACCTACGTCTACGACCGCAACGGCACCCTCGTCAACGCGCAGTCCAACACCGTTCGCACCGACTACGACCCCAAGGTCATGCTGGAAATCCTGCGTAACGGCATCCCCTTCGTCCAGCAGGTATCGGTCCCGGAAAACGGCCCCTACACCCTCCGCGTCGCCGTCCACGACAACATCAACGACAAGGTCGGCGCGGTAGAAATCCCCATCGGCGGAATCCGCAAGCTCCCCCTCGTCTCAGAGCTCCTTCCTCCATCCACCTCTGCCTTCCCCCTCTCCGGAGACCCTTCCCGCGCCAACCGCCTCGGCCCACCACCAACCCTTCCCACCAAACCCTGACCTCCCAAACCGGATCCTTCGACAGCCGCAGGGCATTCGCTCTACCTTCAACTCGCCTCACCAACCCGTGTCCCATTCTTCACCGCAACCTCGTAATGAATGGCTCCAGGCTAAACCTGATTACTGCCACCCTCGGCAAACGGCGAATTCTGCTTCTGCCGTTGTCTTTGCTTGCTCTTGAATCCTCGCCTCTTCCACCGTCTTCCCGTCCCATCAGCATCCGCCACCTCCTCTTACCGCCCTCCGCAAAACCCGGACGAACTCCAACGGCGCAACGCGTTATCCTCAACAGGTGAATCCCAGCCAGCGCCTCCGGATACCAGACACACTCCCGGAGTGGCTCGACCCCCGCCGCAAGTCCCTCATCCGGGCCAACACACTCGTCCTCGCCAGCTTCTTCCTCGCCGTGCACCTGTCCGGCTTCCCGCACTCCCAGACCAATCCCCTGCTCTTGCTTCCCACCCTCACCGCCCTGCTCGGCCTAGCCGACACCATCCGCTGCATGCGCAAGCGCTGGAGCTTCTACCACGGCGGCGTCCTGCTCTGCATCTACATGGACCTTATGGCCATCTCCATGATCGTCTTCTTCCTCGTCTACCCTTACGGCCTCTGGCTCTCCTCCTCCCACTAGAGAGTGTTGTGACGTTGCGAGCTGGATGAGTCATCTGGTCGACATTCATTTCATCGCACGCAGATTGCGGATATTTAATTTCTCTCTGATGAACTACGCCCTTTTGCATCCAACTAACCAGCAGCAACAAAACTCACGCCTGGCCGATCAGTCATGATCGGTTGCGCGCACATCGCCGATTGCTTCGAGATCGATCTCCGATCAAGTCAGCTTGTGTCCAGCAGACGACTCGCTCACCTTACAACCGTCTGTGATCTCCGAGAGCCAACGATGTACCACCACGTAAAGAAACTGATGTACACGGTTAACATTGGAGAGCCCGATGCCAAATTTGGGCGCATGCTGCTTGAGCAACTCGGCGGGGCCAATGGAGAGTTGGCGGCCGCGATGCAGTACTCCATTCAGGGTTTCAACTGCGAAGACGCGGCCCGCAAAGACTTGCTGATGGACATCGAACCGAAGAACTCAGCCACCTTGAAGTTGTTGGCGCGATGATCCGGATGCATCTCAAGCCGATGAAGGACGAACGCGAGGCCGCTGAGGCCGATCCGTTGGTAGCCATTGCAGGCGGCGGCGGCGTGGCCCTGTTCGATTCCATGGGGAATGCATGGACGGCGGACTACCTCAAGGTGACCGGCGATCTCGCCGTGGATCTGCGCAGCAACATTGCGGCTGAAGCCCGCGCGAAGATCGTCTATGAGCGCCTGATCGCGTTAACGCAGGACAAGGGAACCAAAGAAGCGCTGCAATTCCTGATGACCCGCGAAATCACCCACATGCGAGCATTTACCGCGGCTTTGGACAGCATGGAGAAACCGCAATTTGCCGTTGGAATCATCGAGCCGACACCGGGCCTCGTTGATCAGTTTTTCAACGGCTCGACCGGCGAAAGCCAGTACGGCGAGACCGACTTCAAAGGTCCCTGGAACAGCGGCAATGGCCTGCACACCGTTCAGTCTGAAATCAAGGGTGGCGAAGGTCTGGACGTGACCCCCTACGAACCTAAACCGGGCACGGAGAAGACGTCTCCCATCGATTCAACCCCAGTGGGACAGTGGACCGACGGTGTAGGAAAAAGACAGAAAGCGTTTCACGAAGCCAAGGAAAAAGAAGCCGCAGAATCGGCGACAGTCGAGGTCTAGCGCTCTGGCTCGGGCAGGCCCAGCCTGCCCGAGTCCTACGACCTCGCCTCACGTAGGATCCAGCGCAAGGTGCACGACTCGGACCAACAAAAAACGCTATCTCAGACGAATAGCCTGTCCTGCGACCTTGATCCGAAACAAGACATACGGCTTCACCCTCTCGTCCTTGCCGTTGTGCATCGAGGGCTGGCGGTTGAGTTGATTCGCCGTGACGTAGAGATAGCCATCATCGGTGAGGCTCATGGTGTCGGGCCAGAGCAATCTGGGGTCGTGCACGATTGTCTCTGTCTTGCCGGTCTTCACATTGAAGATATGGATGGAATCGGTAACCGGATCGCCCATATAGATGTTTCCCCGGGTGTCTGATTCCAGGCCATCGGAAGGCATCTTTCCGGTCACGATTCGGACCGTGCTTGCAACGTCTGCATCACTCCTGGAATGATCACGGAGAGCAGCCGTACTCACTCCATAGAGCTTTGTGCCTGAGATCGGACAGTAGTAAAGCTCCTTGCCATCGGCTGAGATCGCGATCCCATCGGCGGCGAACAGAACCGGCTCGGCAGGCTTCCCGGGTTCGGTCATGTACAGGGGGCGGCCCTCGGCAAACATGAGAAAACTTGGTTCTCCCAGGGTGCTCGCGTGCTGATTCAGCCGGCGCATGCTCTTGCCCGTCGCGAGATCGACGACAACTATGCCGTTTGGACCTTGACTGGACGAATCAGTGATGTAGGCGGTTCCGCGTATATTCCCGGTCGTGTCTGGACTCTGTCCGGGAGAACGCTCTGCATCCGGATGGGAAGGATCGGGCGCTGGCTTGTTAGGGTCTGCCGCTGACCGGCTGCCAATCATGGTCTGCGGATCCTGCGGACCTGACTCGCCAGCCGTCAGATCGAAACGAACATCATTCATGTAGCTGTTCGTACCGGCGGTCGAGGGCGGCAGCAAAATCGTGCGAATAACCTTGTTGGTGTTCAGATCGATGCAGACGAGCTTCGGTCCGCCCGGGACCGTGTTCTTCAGCTTGGGAGCGCCGGTGTCGAGCACCCACAACCTGTCATCGGGATCGACCACCACAGACTGCACATTCACAAAATGTGTCTGGTTAGCCCCTTCGTCTTTGAACGCGTTCGGGTTGGGCAGGGTGCGTCCGGGCCAATCGTTGATCTGCTCATTCGGAAATGCAACCGTCTTCCCCTTCACGACTTCGGCAACGGTGAACGGGACGTCGTCGCCCCAACGAGGGAAGTTGACGAAGATGCGGCCGTGCCGCGAAACTGTGACGCCTGTCGGCATCGGTCCATTGAACGTGGCGACGGTTTCAAGCCCAAGGATGGGGCGATCACTTTGAAGACTTTGTGCACCGGCGGTGAAAGGTACAGCAAGAGACAAGGCAGAAATGAGGAAAACCAGAGATTGCATAAGTCGCTATGATGCGGAAGCTTTCCACGGGGTTACGATCCCAGTATCGAGCGCCGTGACGTTGAAAGACTGCTCCGGGCTCGCCCAGTGCTCTTTGATTTACCGCAGACAGGAGGACCTGCTTCTGCTCCCAACCCTGTTTCTCGTCTCCGATTCCCGCCGGACCCCGACCCAATCTCGTCTATACTCGCCCAAAGCCCTCATTCCAACAAACATCCGGAGCACGTCCATGATCAAGGGATTTCGCGACTTCATCCTTCGCGGCAACGTCGTCGACCTGGCAGTCGCCGTTATCATCGGAGCCGCCTTCGCCAGCATCACCAACTCGCTGGTTTCCGACATCATCAATCCCTTCATCGCCGCCATCATCGGCAAACCCGATTTTTCCGCCCTCGTCTGGCATCTTAATTTCCACCCAGCCATCGTCGGAGCTCCCGCCGACGCAAACGCAGGCGTTATCAAATACGGTAGTTTTCTCAACTCCGTCATCTCGTTCCTGCTCAACGCCGCGGTCGTTTATTTCATCATCGTCCTGCCGATGCAGAAGCTGCTCGCCCGCATCAAGGGCCCGGCTGCCGTCACCACCAAAGCCTGCCCGCAATGCCTCTCCAACATCCCCTTGGCCGCCTCCCGCTGCCTCTTCTGCACTCAGCCCGTCTAGCCCGCCTGACTCGCAAACTCAAACAGAACCCGCACCTGAACAGGCACGCAACACCCCTCTCGAGGACACCCCGTTGAAGCCAGCTATACCCGCCCTCCTGTTCACCCTCGCCGCCGCCGCCCCGCTCCTCGCCCAGTCCGTGCCCACCTCCGTCTTCGGCTTCGGCGACTTCAGCAAGCAGGCTCACTGGGACAGCACCTTTATGGCCGTCCCCGATGCAAAGCTCGCCGGCGAGCACCTCCGCATCCTCACCAAAGATCCCCATTGGGCATCCTCCCCCGAGGACTACAAAACCGCCGAATATGTAGCCGAAAAGTTCAAGGCCGCCGGCCTCGACACAAAAATCGTTCCCTTCCGTGTCCTCCTCAACAAGCCCGTCAAAATCCTCATCGAGGCCACCGACAGCAGCGGCAGGAAGCTCATGTCCGGCCCCACCCCCGAGCACGTAGACCCCACACTCTACGGCGGTGATCCCTTCCAGGACGACCCACGCGTCCTTCCCGCCTTCAACGGAGGCTCTCCCTCCGGAGATGTCACCGCAGGCGTCGTCTACGCCAACTACGGTACTCCCGCCGATTTCAGATACCTCGCCGATCACAATATCCCGGTCCGCGGCAAAATCGTCCTCGTCCGCTACGGAGCAAACTACCGAGGCATCAAGGCCTACGACGCCCAGCTCGCCGGGGCCGCCGGCGTCCTCATCTTCTCCGACCCCGCGGACGACGGCTACACCCGAGGCGACATCTATCCCCGCGGTCCCATGCGTCCCCCTTCCGCCGTCCAGCGCGGAGCCGTCCAGTTCCTTCCCATTTACCCGGGCGACGCCACCACGCCAGGGGTCTCCTCCACCCCCGACCTCCCCGATTCCGCCCGCATCCCCGCCGACAAAATCCAGGCAAACTGGCCCTCCATCCCCGTCAACCCGCTCTCCTACCAGGACGCCGCCCCCATTCTCCAGGCGCTTGACGGCCCCGACGCACCCCGCGCCTGGCAGGGTGGCCTCCCCTTCAACTACCACCTTGGCGGTGCCGGCAACGTCTCCGTTCACATGCACCTCGAGCAGGACACCCGCCTTCGCACCATCTGGGACGTCATCGGCACCATCCCCGGAACCTCCTCCCCCGACGAGTGGGTCGTGGCCGGCAACCACCGTGACGCCTGGGTCTACGGTGCCGTCGACCCCAACTCCGGCACCGCAGCCATGCTCGAAACCGTCCACGGCCTCGGCGTCCTCCTCAAGCAGGGCTGGAAGCCCAAACGAACCATTGTCATCGGCTCCTGGGACGCCGAAGAAGAAGGCCTCATCGGCTCCACCGAATGGGTCGAAGGCCACATGCCCCAACTCCGCACTGCCGTCGCCTACTTCAACACCGACGTCGGCGTCTCCGGCCCGAACTTCAACGCCTCCGCCGTCCCTTCGCTCAAGCAGTTCGTCCGCGAGGTCACCCGCGAGGTCCCCTCCCCCGCCGGCGGCACCGTCTACGACCAGTGGCTGAAATCCCAGCAGAACCGCGCCCCCGGAGCCCGCATCCCCGCCGAAGAGCAGGAGGACGGTTCAGCCGCCGGAACCCCGCCGCGACGCCCCGCCGCCGAGCAGATTCGCGTCGGCGACCTCGGCTCCGGGTCCGACTACACCCCATTCCTCCAGCACGCCGGCGTCCCTTCCACCGACATCGGCTCCAACGGACCCTACGGCGTTTACCACTCCGTCTTCGACAACTACGCCTGGTTTGTCAAGTTCGCTGACCCCACCTTCACCTACGAGCAGCAGCAGGCACGCGTCTTCGGCCTTGAAATCCTTCACATGGCCGACGCCGACGTCCTGCCCTACGATGACGAAACCTACGGTCGCGACGTCCTCCGGTATATCGCGTCGGAAAAGCGTGCAGCCAGCACCAGCGGCCTTCAGGTCGACTTCTCCGCGCTCGATGCCGCCGCCGCCCGGTTCGCCTCCGCCGGCTCCACCGTTCACGCACGCCAACTCGCCGTAGCCGGAACCCCGGCCGAATCTGCCCTTAATACTTCCCTCCGCTCGGCGGAAAACGCGCTTCTCGACCCCGCCGGGCTGCCCAAGCGACCCTGGTTCAAGCACACCGTCTACGCTCCCGGCGAGTTCACCGGATACGCAGCCGTGACCATCCCCGGCGTCACAGAAGGCATCGACGCAGCCGACCAGCCCCGAACTCAGGCCCAGATCGCCGCGCTCGCCGCCGCTCTCAACCGCTCCGCCACCATCCTGGAAGCAGCCTCCTCCTCCAGGTAGCCAACAACGACGCGACTACCCGGAAGCAACCGAGGTAACCCGAATACAACTTTCGGGTAGTTACGTCCGCAATCAAAGTGGAATGTCCCAAATTGGGTCAGACGCCGAAGATAGTCCCAGACCAGGAGTACACGCTGCCTCTCGGAGTTCTTCCCATGATCCATGATCTTGTCCTCGCCTCTGCCTTCCTCGCCATGATCATCGCCCCAGCTTTCGTAGCCATGCAGGCCGACGACGAAGAAGGAAACGCAGACGCCGTCTAACCCCACCTGCACTGTTAGTCCGGGTGATTCGGCATCCCACCCAGAAATCCTGTGCACCGTTCACCGCAGCTCGCGATCGATGGGAATGTCACAGAAAAGCCGCGCCCCAAATGGAGACGCGGCCGGCCCAGCTTTACCCTATCCCCGCAAAGCCATCTGCTCCGTCATGATCTGCGTCAAATCCGGCTTCTTCAACCCAAACTCCGCCTCGTTGAACTTGTCCACCTTGCTCGACCAGTTCATTGAGCAGAACTTCGGGCCGCACATCGAGCAGAACGCCGCCTCTTTGTAGTAATCATCCGGCAACGTCTCGTCGTGCATGCTCCGCGCCGTCTCCGGGTCCAGCGACAGCGCAAACTGCTTATCCCAGTCGAACGTGTACCGCGCATGCGAGATCGCGTCATCCCGGTCCCGCGCCCCCGGCCTGTGCCTTGCCACGTCAGCCGCATGCGCCGCAATCTTGTATGCGATAATCCCGTCCTTCACATCCTTCTCGTTCGGCAGCCCCAGGTGCTCCTTCGGGGTCACATAGCACAGCATCGCCGCGCCATGCCACCCGATCATTGCCGCGCCGATCGCACTCGTTATATGGTCATATCCCGGAGCAATATCGGTCACCAGCGGCCCCAGCACATAAAACGGAGCTCCATCACAAAGCTCCACTTCCTTGTCCACCTGCAGCTTGATCTGGTCCATCGGGATATGTCCCGGCCCTTCGATCATGACCTGCACATCGCTCTGCCAGGCCCGCCGCGTCAGCTCACCCAGCGTCTTCAGCTCCGCGAACTGCGCTTCGTCGGAGGCATCGGCCAGGCACCCTGGCCGGAGCCCGTCGCCCAGCGAGTATGAAACGTCGTACTTCGCCATGATCGCCGTGATCCGGTCGAAGTGTTCATACAGAAAGTTCTGCCGGTGATGATGTGTCATCCACTGCGCCATAATGGCCCCGCCGCGGCTCACGATCCCGGTAATCCGCTTCGCCACCAGCGGAACGTACTCCACCAGCACGCCCGCATGGATCGTAAAATAGTCGACCCCCTGCTTCGCCTGCTCCTCGATCACCTCGAGGTACACATCGATATTCAGGTCTTCCAGCCGCTTCACACGGTTCAGCGCCTCATACAGCGGCACCGTGCCGATCGGCACCGGCGAATGCCGCAGAATCGCCTCGCGGATCATCGGGATGTCCCCGCCCGTGGACAGGTCCATCACCGTATCCGCCCCATAGTGGACAGCCGTGTGCAGCTTGCGCAACTCCTCATCCACGTTCGAAGTCAGCGCAGAGTTCCCGATATTGGCATTGATTTTGCACAGCGACTCCACCCCGATCGCCATCGGCTCCAACTCCGGGTGATTGATGTTCGCCGGAATGATCATCGTCCCGCGCGCCACCTCGCTCCGCACCAGCTCGGCCGCAATCTTTTCCTTCTGCGCAACGTACGCCATCTCTTCCGTGATCAGGCCCTTGCGCGCGAAATGCATCTGGCTCATGTTCGTGTCGCCCGTGCGCTCGGCCTCCGCCTTCCGCTGTACGATCCACTCCCGACGTCCTGCCGGCACCGGGTAATCGTTTCCCACCATCACCGCCCCGTTCCCGCTTCCCTGCCCATTCAAACCCACGTGTCCATCTCCCATCGTCACCTGATCCCGCATCAGCAAGCGGCGGGCATGTTATCGCATGAGTATACGCCCGCTCACCTTTGAAGCCGCACATCTGCCGAGCCGAGATCTCTGCATCCGGACACCCACAAAGTTCTGTCAAGCCCCATTTCTCGAACTTTGTTGGAAGTTCAATGAAATGAAATAGATGCAGGCATCATCGTTTGGCACATTCCAAAGCCGGAATCCCGTAGAATAGAACAAGTGAAAACTGGCGTCGCAGGACGCTTTGGGACTTGACACTGAACATGCCGTTTCAAAAAAAGAAGGCGCAAGTCTCTTAGATTGAATATTTTGCGATAAGCCTCCTGGAATGAATATTTTGCGAGAGACGCTTCCCGCATCGTCAACAAATAAAGGAAGTTAGCGCCACGATCCACCCAGGGGGGTACCCCTGAAGGCACCGAAACCATGAAGCAGACTCCCATCAAAATCGTCTTCGCCTCGGTCATCGTCCTCGCGGTGGTCGCCTGGCTCGCCATCTCCGGAGCCCGAGCCAACAAGAGCTACTACGTCACCATCTCGGAGCTGCAGGCCATGGGCAACAAAGCCTACACCCGCAACCTGCGCGTCGCCGGCAACGTCCAGCCCGGATCCATCCTGCGCAACGGAACCAGCGCCCATTTCGTCCTGCTCGAACAAGGCAAAGTCCTCCCGGTCCTGTACCAGGGAGCCGAGCCCCCGCCCGACGCCTTCAAGGACGACGCCCAGGCCCTCGCCATCGGCACCTACGGACGTGACGACGTCTTCCACGCCACCGCGCTGCAGGCCAAATGCGCAAGCAAATACGCACCGGCCAAGCCTTCCGGTAACGCTCCCGCTGCCTCTCCGGCGCTCAAGCCCGTCTCGGCCAACGGCATCGTGGAACCGGTCCGGTAGCTTGCCTGCTGCCTCCAACGCGGCCGAGCTCACCGGGGTCTCCAAAGTTTACGGCACCTTTGTCGCCCTCCGCCGCGTCACCCTGGCCATTCCCGCCGGGCTTGCCACGGTCGTTCTTGGTGAAAACGGTGCCGGCAAATCCACGTTGCTGCGCCTTCTAGCCGGCCTCGCCGCGCCCAGCTTCGGCTCGCTTACCGTGCTCGGGGCCGAGCCGCGCGCGCAACTCGGCCGCATCAGCTACATGAGCCACGCGCCCATGCTCTACGACGAGCTTACCGCCATGGAAAACCTCCGCTACTTCGCGGAGCTCAACCGCACCGGAGTCGCCTGCGCCTGTTCGAGCGGCTCGCCCGAAATGGCCTTGCGCGCAGTCGGACTCGACCCCGGGCTGAACCGGCCGGTCGGACAGTACTCCCAGGGTATGCGCCAGCGCACCTCGCTCGCCCGCGCCCTGCAGTCGGATCCCGAGCTGCTTCTGCTCGACGAGCCCTTCTCCAACCTGGACGTCGGCTCCGCGCACAGCATCGTCGAGCTCCTGCGCGACTTCCTCACCTGGCCTCTGCCCGAAGGTCGTTACCGCTCCGTCGTCCTCACCACACACCAGGCGCATCTGGCCTCACCGCTCGCCGGACTCACGCTCACCATGCGCCAGGGCACCGTGCTCGAGCAGGCCGCAGAGTGAACTACCTCCATCATGTCCTCGCGCACCTCCGCAAGGATCTTCGGCTGGAGTGGCGGTCCCGCGACGCACTCACCGGCATGCTGTTTTTCGCGCTTCTGGTCGTGGTGGTTTTCTCCATGGCCTTTGAGCCGACCGCAGCCATGACCCGTCAGATTGGAGGAGGAATCGTTTGGATCGTGCTGCTGTTCGCCTCCGTCAATGCGCTCAACCAGTCCTGGACGCGCGAGCAGCGCAACCACGTGCTCGACGCGCATCGTATGGCGCCAGCGCCGGCCTCCGCCCTGTTTCTTGGCAAAGCCCTCGCCAATCTGATCTTCGTCACTGCGGTCGAGCTCATTCTCGCGCCCATCTTCACCGTCTTCTACAACGTCCATCCGCTCGGGCAGCCGTGGCTTCTGCTTCTGGTTATGCCGCTCGGCACCTGGGCGCTGGTCTCGAACGGCACCTTTTTCGCCGCGCTCGGCCTGCGCACCCGCAACCGCGAGTTGATGCTTCCGCTTGTGCTCTTCCCCATCTCGCTGCCTGCGCTGCTCGCCATGACCCAGGCCACCGGGGCCATCCTCACCGGCGAATTCGATCCCGAGCTCTGGATCAAGCTCCTCGTCGGCTACGACATCGTCTTCACCACCGCCTGCCTGCTGCTCTTTCAGGTCATCCTCAACGCCGAATAACAGGCAAACCTCACTCTCCGGAAAGGGTCTAAGATAATCGCATGGCGCAGAAATCCAGACCCGCCTCCGGGCAAATCGCCTCGATCCCTTCCGCAGAGCGGCCGAACCTCCTTAGCGCGTCGAGCCTGGCGCTGCTTCTCCTCGCGCTCACCGTGCTCGGCTATGGCATGTACCAGGCGCTTGTCGTCGCCCCTACAGAAGAGACCATGGGCAACGTCCAGCGCATCTTTTACTGGCACGTTCCTTCCGCGATGCTCGGCCTTATCTTTCCCTACGTCAACTTCGCCGCCTCGTTGGGCTATCTCTATCTACGCCGGAGGAACCCTTTCACCGCCCTCGCCGCGGATGCGGTCGCGGTCGCCTCCGCGGAGGTCGCGCTGATCTTCACCAGCATCACGCTTGCGACCGGAATGCTTTGGGGCAAGGCGAGCTGGGGCATCTGGTGGGCCTGGGACGCGCGCCTCACCTCGTTGCTTCTGCTTTGGCTGCTCTATGTCGCCTACCTGCTCACCCGCAAGCTGTCGGCCGACGGACAGACCTCCACCATGGGCGCGGTCCTGGCCATCTTTGCCGCCATCGACGTTCCAATCGTGTACTTTTCCATTGAATGGTGGCGCACCCAGCATCCGCAACCCGTGCTGCGCTCTGGCCATCTCGACCCGGCGATGTGGGTCGCCTTTGGCTGGAACGCCGCCGGCTGGGTTCTGTGGAGTATCTGGCTTGTGATGCTCCGCTACCGGCTGGAGCGCCGCCGGCAGCACGTTGCGCAGGAGCAAACCTTGCATTCCATTGAACAATCGCTCCTCGGAGACGAGAGACTGGAGCCCGGCAATGCGTTTTGACGGATGGGACACCATGGAAGGGCGTCACCTGGTCTTTGCCTACGCCTCCATCTTCCTGATCCAGGGAGGCTATGTTGCGATGATCGTACGCAATTGGCTAAAGCTGAACCGCCCCGACCACAAATGAAAAAAGCTACGAAGCTGGTGGTCGTTTCCAGCTTCGTAGTCCGAGGAGTTCGTGGATGCGTGTCGGACCCGGAGGCCAGGCACTCATCAAGGGTGAAAACACAGGCTGTCGCTGGAAGTTCTGATTCACTGAAGAAAGTTTATTCGTGACGAAACCATGCTCAGTCGCCGTCTACCGCCGCCCGCTGCTCTGCGGAAGCGCCGCGGCGTTGCTTCTACTGGCGGGATGCCGTCAATACAGCCTGCCAATCTACCCGGACGACTACCGCGAGTTCGCCTACGTGGCCAACACCGGAGACGGTTCGGTGAGCGTGCTGGATCTGGTGCAACTCAAACGAGAGACCACGCTCAAGGTCGCCGCAGATCCGGTCGCGGAGGCAAGTAACCCGAAGCGCAACGAGGTATACGTGGTGAGCCGGCAGAGCGGTCAGACCGCCGGTTCGGTCGCCGTTATCGATACGGTCAAAGGAGCGGTCGTCGCGACGATTCCGGTGGGCCGCTCGCCGGAAGCGATTGCGGTCGCGCCGGACGGCAACCGTGCCTACGTGGTGAACCGCGGCTCGGATTCGGTCTCGGAGATCGACCTGGACCGCCGCCGCCTAGTCACCTCGCTTCCAGCCGGACACCAGCCCAACGGCATCGCCGCCGCCGCCGATGGACGCACGGTCGCGGTCACGAGCGGCGTCGACGGAAGCCTGTTGCTTTACTCGATCGCACCGGCCAGCAAGTCACCAATGTCGCTGCGCGCCGTGATGCGCGGCTGCCCGGGAGCTTCCAGCCCGGCAATCCTGCCCAATCTGCCCCACCCCTCCAAGGTCTTCGCCGCCTGCACCGCGAGCAACCAGGTCATGGCGGTCGGGCTGGCCATGCCGCCCGACTCCTGGGAGGCCCGGCAGGATAGCTCGCTGGTGCGAGACCGCTTGCTGACGCTGCTCGACGTTGGCAAACAGCCGATGTACCTGACCGTAAAGCCGGACGGTGGAGAGATCTTCGTGTCGAACGCCGGCTCGGATTCGGTCTCCGAGATCGCCACGACGCAGAATGAGGTGGGCTCGACGTACCCGATCGGCAACCGGCCAGGCCACGGGCTGGTCAGCCAGGATGGATCGCGGCTCTGGGTCTCGTCCTGTGCCGGCGATGCAATCAGCCTGTACAGCATCGACGATGGCAAGTTCGTCTCCAGCCTGCCCGCCGGCGGCGCCCCGGACATGCTGGCCTACTCGGCCGATGAGCACCTTTTGCTGGCCGCGGACGCACGGACGGGAGACGTCGCCGTCATCCGGACTGAGAGCAAGCTGGGCCCGGTGCTGCTGACCATTCTTCCGGCCGGACCGGACCCGACGGCCATTGCGGTCAAGGCCATGCCCGGCCAACATTAACCTCTGGATTGGGTGGTTTCGTTCGCCTGCTCCTCGCGCGCGACCGCCAGGGTGTACCGCGTCGCGGAGAAGTGCGCTCCGGCCAGCAACATCAGGCCGGAGATAAACGCCCACATCATCAGCCCGACCGATACACGAAACGGTCCGTACACGCTGGCGAAATCGAGCCGGGGCAGCAGGAGAACATACAGATACTTCGCCACCTCCCAGGACAGGCCCACGACGATAGCCGTCGGGAGCACGGCCATGGCAGGAATCTTGCGGTGCGGCAGGACCCAATAGATGAGGAAAAAGAGCAGCACGCTCGCGACCGCTCCGCAGAACTTGAGTACCGCGCCGGCCAGAAAGCGAAAGACAAAGTTGTCGGTGTGATGAAAGAACAGCACCGCCGTCAGCGATTGCTGGCCCGCGGCAAGCGCCACCGAGCCCATTGCTAGGATACCGATCGCCGCGGCGAGCCCAAGCGACACCAGCTGATTCGCGAGATAGTTGCGGTTCTCCTTTACCCCCCAGACGTTGTTCAGCGCCACCTCGAGCGGAAGAAACACACCGGTCGAGGTAATCAGCAGCATCACGACCGAGAAAATGCGCGTGCCCTGGTGCGGGTGCACAAGCGCGTTCATGTGAGTGATCACGAAATCCTGGTTGTTGGGCAGGAAGTTACGCAGAAGGTCGCCGACCGCGGTCACCATCGTGGGCGAGTGGAACAGCTTGACCGCCAGGGTAAACAGCAGGACAATGAACGGAAACAGCGACAGGATGACATTCGCCGCCACTGAAAAGGCGTAGGTGTGAACCTCCGTGCTGGCCATGTAGAGAGCGAAGGCTTTGAGTCGTGGCTTCCATCCGGGCTCCGGAACCACCGCCTTCACGGCGTCGAGCGGAAGCGTGCCAGGTTCAGCCGTGCGGTCCGGATTGGAAGGAACGCTCATCTGCGCTACCGTCCATGCTAGCAGAGGACAACGCGATGATCCGGTCGATGGCCCAATGTGCCGTCTCGGCGAGAACGGGATCCTCGCCGATCGTCCATGCCGTAAGCCGCGGCAGGAACTCCGGCAAGCCGGAGTTCCCCATGGCAACCGCCACATTGCGTGCTATACGCTTTTGTTTTGTTCGTTCCAAGGGTGAACCTTTGAAGCTTTGCTTGAACTCCGGCGGACTCAGGCCGGCCAGCCAACTGAGCGCGGGATTTACCAACTCAAGGCGAGGTTGCAGATCGAGGCGCTCGATGACCGGTGCGCGGCGGTTCCATGGGCAGACGTCCTGGCAGATGTCGCAGCCGAAGACCTGCCGGCCCATCGGCGCGCGCAGATGCTCCGGGATCTCGCCCTTTTTCTCGATCGTCAGGTAAGCGATGCACAAGGCGGCGTCCATCTGGCGCGGCGCAATCAGCGCGTTCGTGGGGCAGGCATCCAGGCACCGCGTGCAGGAGCCGCAGCGGTCCGGGGCGGGCAGCGCGGTAACCGCCCGCGGAAGCTCAAGCGAGGTGACGATGACGCCGAGCAAAAGCCACGAGCCCATCTCCTGGTTCAGGATGCAGGTGTTCTTGCCGGTCCAGCCAACGCCGGCGCGGGTGGCGAAGTCGCGTTCGAGCAGAGGTCCGGTGTCGACGTAGCAGCGTGTCTGGCACGGTTTGGCCTCCGACTGAAGCGCGGCTTCGACCACGTGCAAACGCGCGAGCAGGTGATCGTGGTAGTCGGCCGGCGCACCCGCCGGGGTTCCCTGCCAGGCGTAGCGCGCGATCCATCCGGTGCCCGCAGGTGCGGGGTCGACCGAGCGCGGAGCCTCGGCATGGTAGCTGTAGGCGCAGACCAGCACAGAGCGCGCCCACGGGATGGCGGTCCGCGCGGATTGCCGCAGGAGATCGCCGGCCTGGTCGCGCCGCTTCAGGTACTCCATCTCGCCGGCGCGGCCGAGATCGATCCACTCGGCGAAGCGGTCTGCCGTGAGCCGGCCATCGGGATTCTCGGCTGCGGGGGCGGCCGCCACGTTGGCCAGGTCGAAGCCGGCGGCGGCCGCAGCGGCACGGACGGACTCCAGCAGCTCCGGGGTCCACACGGCGAGGTTCACGGTCAGTGTGTGGTCAGGGTTTCACGGACGCCGCCGACGAAGCGGGCCGGGTCGAACTCCGTCCGCAGGATCTCGTCCGGGCAGTCGGTGTGGATAGCGACCCGCCAGTTGCAGACAAAGGCGACCAGTTGCTGGTGCTGCGCGGTTTTGACCTCGGAGCAGAGACGTTCGGCGTCTTTGAGACCGGAATCGCCTTCCACATCGATCAGCACCAGGTCGAAGTGTCTCGACCAGAACAGGGAAAGCGCCTCGTTCAGCTGAACGGCGGAGACCACCTCGAAGCCGGCCAGCCGCAGGATCTGATCGCGCAACGGGCGCAGCACCTCCCGCTTGCAGACGTGCAGGATCGACTTGGGGGCCGGGGCCTCGGGGACGAGCGGATTCATGGGCTTATCGAGTGTAGCGGGCGGCAACGGGTGATGCAATGGGACGGGTCAGTCGGCGGGCTCATAGTTCAGGTTCGGGCCAAGCCAGCGCTCGGCTTCGCCCATCGTCATCGCCTTGCGAGCGGCATAGTCGGCGATCTGGTCGCGGTCGACCTTGCCGAGCGAGAAATAGCGGGACTGTGGATGCGCGAAGTAAAGGCCGCTCACCGACGAGCCGGGCCACATGGCGAAGGACTCCGTGAGACGAATGCCGGTTTTAGCTTCTACGTCCAGAAGCTGCCAGATCTGTCCTTTTTCGGTATGGTCCGGGCAGGCCGGGTACCCCGGCGCCGGTCGGATGCCGCGATACTTTTCCTGCACGAGCTCGGCGGGAGTGAAGGTTTCCGCACATCCATAGCCCCACTCATCGCGAACGCGTTTGTGCAGCGCTTCGGCGAAGGCTTCGGCAAGACGATCGGCCAGCGCTTCGGCCATGATGGCGTGATAATCGTCGTTTTCGGCTCGGAAATGGTCGGTTAAGGCCTTAAGGCCGATGCCTGAGGTGACGGCGAACGCTCCCAGGTGGTCGGGCAGGTGCGTGGTGCAGGGAGCGATGAAGTCGGCCAGCGAGCGGCAGGGCTCGGTGCCTTCGCGTCCGGTCTGCTGGCGCAGGAAGGAAAAGCGCTGCGACGGTTTGGTGCGGGTCTCATCGGTGTAAAGCTGCACGTCATCGCCCAGGGCTGAGGCAGGAAAGAGACCGTAGACGGCTCGCGCGGTCAGCAGCTTTTCGCTTACGATCCGGTCGAGCAGCAGGTTGCCTTCGAGGAAGACCTGGCGCGCGTGCTCGCCGACCTCCGGGCTGTCGAGGATGCGCGGGTATATGCCTTTCAGGCCCCAGGTGTGGAAGAAAGGCGACCAGTCGATGTACTCGCGCAGAGTTGCCAGCGGGAAATCGTCGAGCACGCGGACGCCGCTGAAGCTTGGCGCGGCGATATCTTCGGCACGCCATTCGATGGGAGTGCGGCGAGCCCGGGCCTGTTCGAGCGCAAGGGCTTTCATCTTGGGCTGCGCGTAGGTGCGCCGAATCGTCTCGTACTCTTCGCGATGGGCACGGGTGAACTCTTCCCGGCCGTCTTCGCTGAGCAGGCTGGTGGTTACGGGAACGGCGCGGCTCGCGTCCAGCACATGGACGACCGGGTGCGAGTAGTGCGTGGCGATCTTGATGGCGGTGTGGGCGCGGCTCGTGGTCGCTCCGCCAATCAGCAGCGGAATCTTGAAGCCCTGGCGCTCCATCTCGCGGGCGACATGGACCATCTCGTCGAGCGATGGCGTGATCAGGCCGGAGAGTCCGATCAGGTCGGCATTTTCTTCACGGGCGCGGGCCAGGATCTTCTCCGCCGGCACCATCACGCCCATATCGATGACCTCGTAGTTGTTGCAGGCGAGTACCACCCCCACGATGTTTTTGCCGATGTCGTGCACGTCGCCCTTGACTGTGGCGAGCACGATCTTGCCCTGCGCCTTGACTACCTGGCCCGCGGCGGCGAGCGCGGCCTTCTCCTCCTCCATATACGGAGTGAGGTGCGCGACCGCTTTTTTCATCACCCGCGCAGACTTGACCACCTGCGGAAGAAACATCTTGCCCGCGCCGAACAGGTCGCCGACGACGCTCATGCCGGCCATCAGGGGACCTTCGATGACCAGCAGCGGGCGGCCGAGCTGCACGCGCGCTTCTTCGGCGTCCAGTTCAATATAGGCGTCGATCCCCTTGACCAACGCGTAGGAGAGCCGCTCTTCCACCGAGCCGGCGCGCCACTCCTCGGCTTTTTTTTCCTGAGCGGCACCTCCGGTTCCCTTGAGTTTCTCGCCAAAGTCGACCAGGCGCTCGGTCGCATCCGGTCTCCGGTTCAGCAGAACATCCTCAACGAGTAACTTCAGTTCCGGTTCGATCTGTTCATAGACTTCGAGCATGCCGGCGTTGACGATGCCCATATCCATGCCGGCCGCGATGGCATGGTAGAGAAACGCCGAGTGCATGGCTTCGCGGACCTTGTTGTTTCCGCGGAACGAAAACGAGATATTGGAAACGCCGCCCGAGACCTTGGCGTGCGGCAGGTTCTGCTTGATCCAGCGCGTGGCCTCGATGAAGTCGACCGCGTAGTTGTTGTGTTCCTCCATGCCGGTGGCGACGGTGAGCACGTTGGGGTCGAAGATGATGTCTTCGGGCGGGAAACCGACCTCATCGACCAGAATGCGGTAGGCTCGCTCGCAGATGCGGATCTTTTCAGCATAGGTGGCGGCCTGGCCCTGCTCGTCAAACGCCATGACGACGACCGCCGCGCCGTACTTCAGCACGGTACGGGCGTTCCGGCGGAAGCGGTCTTCGCCTTCCTTGAGTGAAATGGAGTTGACGATGCCCTTGCCCTGCAGGCACTTCAGGCCGGCTTCGATGACCTCCCACTTGGAGGAATCGACCATGAAGGGGACCTTGGCGACCTCGGGCTCGGAGGCCAGAAGCTGCAGGTAGCGGGTCATGGCGGCGACGCCGTCGATCATGCCCTCGTCCATGCAGATGTCGATGACATTGGCGCCGTTTTCCACCTGCTGGCGCGCCACCGAAACCGCTTCTTCGTATTTGGCTTCCTTGATCAGCTTGGCAAACTTAGGCGAGCCGGCGACGTTGGTTCGCTCGCCCAGGATCATGTAGACGCCGGGCTGCTGGGTAAACGGCTGCGAGCCGGAAAGACGAAGAGGCTTCGACTCGGTCACGCGGCGACCTCGACCGGCGAGCCGGCGAGCCGACGCGGTGCGATCCGTTCGAGCGCCCTGGCAATGGCGGCGATGTGCTCCGGCGTGTTGCCGCAGCAGCCTCCGGCGATGTTGAGGAGGCCGTCCGTGGCAAAAGTGCCGAGATATCGCGCCATATCCGGCGGCCCAAGATCGAACCCGGTTTCGGACAGCGGATTGGGCAGGCCCGCGTTGGGGTAGCAGGAGATGGCGACCTCTGCCCTGGCGGAGAGCTCGCTGAGAAAGGGGTACATCAGGTCCGGGCCGAGCGAGCAGTTGAGCCCGACCGAAAGCGGCCGAACGTGCTGGACGGCATTCCAGAAGGCTTCCGTGGTCTGGGCGGAGATCAGGGTTTCACCTCCGCGTCCCACCGCGGCCGAGATCATGACGGGAAGCTCGCGATTGCCGGGATAGCCGTCCTCATCGAAGACCTCGCGGATGGCGACCAGCGCAGCCTTGGCGTTGAGCGAGTCGAAGATGGTTTCGACCAGCAGAAGATCGACGCCGCCGGCGATCAGCGCGCGGACCTGATGTTTGTAAGCGGCGAGCACCTGGTCGAAGGTGACGACGCGGAAGCCGGCGTCGTCCGCGTCGGGTGAGTTCGAAAGCGACACGGTAAGCGGGCCGATGGCTCCGGCGACGAAGCGCGGCCGTCCGGTACTTTCGCCGACGATATCGGCAATGGCGCGGCATTGGCGGGCGGAGGTCTCGTTGATCTCCCACGCAAGGTCGTTGAGCGAGGCGTCTTCGAGCACGCCCTGGTAGAACTCGGGGTCCTTGCGTCCGCCGTGCTCGCGGGGGTCGTCGATGAAGAACTCCGACTGGGTGATGCCAGTGGCCCCGAAGGTGTTGGTCTCGATAATGTCCGCGCCGGCTTCGAGGAAGCGGCGGTGGATGTCGGTGATCATCCTGGGCTGGGTCAGCGAGAAAAGATCGCCGTTGTTGAGCAGGTCCTTGGTCGCGTCGCGAAAACGCTCGCCGCGCATATCCGCTTCCGTCATGCCATAGGTGCGGATGGTGGTGCCCATTGCTCCGTCGATAATGGCGATGCGGTCGCGGAGGATCCGGCGCAGCGCGTGTTGTTGGAGGGGTGTCGACATCAGGCGATTGGATTCAGTGCGGGCCTGAAGGGTTCAGGCCCATCGGGTTAGGATACAGGGGATTGCAGCTAAAGGAGCAGCTTGCCGGCCTCGCTGTTGACCGCTTTGAGCCATGCATCAAGCGCGGCGATGCGCGGCTCGGCCAACGTCCGCGTCTGCGGCAGGCGGATCAAGGCGGGAAGTGTGTCGTGGGCGCGCTGGAGGCTCTGGACCGCGTCGGTGAAAGTGTTGAAGCGCGTGTCGCGGCCTATCTTGCAGACGGTGCGCAGGATGCCGACCGCGCCCAGTTGCTCCAGGATGTCGGCATCGCGCAGGATCGTGGCCTCAGGACCGACCGGCGTGTGCTGCGGCTGGTGAGTCCGGATCGTACTGAGGACCGGCTCGATCTTCACTTCGGGAAAGCCCCACGCGCGCAGCAGCCCGGGAACCGTGGCGACCGCGTAGGCAATCAGGTCCCAGCGCTCGAGAAGATGCGGCTCCTCCGGACGATGGCCGGTAAAGACGCCAAGGTCGTGCAGCCAGGCGGCGACGCAGAGAATGTCGTCGTCATAGGCGAGGCTTTCCCCAATTTGCCGGGCAAGCGCGTACAGGCGTGGCTGGTGACCGAACTTTTCCGGAGGCCGGGCGTTCTCGCGGATATAGGCGAACAAAGAGTCGCGCCAGGGCTCGTGATCGTGCATGAAGTGTCCTGCTGCTGTCGGGATTAGCGGAGGCTGTTGGCCAGGTCGCGCTCACTCAGCGGATTCAGCGGCATAGCGGGCTGGATGCCGACGAGCAGGTCTTCCTTGCGCATCACAAGCGTGGTCGCATTGAGCGAGGCGAGCTCGAAGCCGTGACCGTGGGTGATGGCGTCGGTGGGACAGGCCTCCACACAGTAGCCGCAGAAGATACATCGGTTGTAGTCGATGTTGTAGACCTTGGCATAGCGCTCGGCCGACGAGATGCGAACCTCGTCGGTGTTGTCCGCAGCCTCGATATAAATGCAGTTGGACGGGCAGGCCGCGGCGCAGAGAAAGCAGGCGACACACTTTTCCAACCCGTTTTCATCCCGCTGAAGCTGGTGCTTGCCGCGGAAACGCTGCTGGAATTGCGCGCCGCGCATGGGCCCCGGGCCATCCGGGTAGTTCTCCACCTCGGTGGGCTGAAACATCTCCTTGAGCGTGATGCTCATGCCTTTGGCAATGGCTGCGGTGTCTTTGAGGATCGACATGGTTCAAGTATAGATGCAGTGCGCGCGCGCCGCATGGGGGTTATTGACGGGATGGTTTATCTTGAGTGCTGTATTGGAGGGTTGCGGATGCGTGGAGCAGCACTTGGATTGGCGATGAGCCTGGGTGTGGCGATGGCGGGGGCACAGGTCAGCAGCACGGCGGAGATGCATGCGCACTCGCCGGGTGTGCCTTCCACCAGTCTGACGGTGACGGCGAACGGCAGGACCATGACCTTCAGCGTGACGGATCTGCAAGTGATGCCGCAGAGAAACGTGACCGTACACAACGGGCACAGCAACGTCGATGAGCAGTACAGCGGCGTCGCGGTCAGCGATCTGCTGGGGAAGTTCGGCGTGACGCTGCTGAACGGCGGCGACAAGAAGATCTATCACAGTTATGTACGAGCTACCGGGACAGATGGGTATTTCGTGCTGTACTCCACCAGTGAAGTGGAGGGCGCGATGCATGCGGGCGAGGTGATTGTGGCGACGATGCAGGATGGGAAGCTGCTTGGACCAGAAGGCGCCTTCAAGCTGGTGTCGAGCGAGGATAAGCGGCCGGCACGTTGGGTACGGAACCTGAAGGCGATGGCGATGGTGGAGGTGGAGTAGCTACTTCGCCTCGGCGTCGAAGGCCCCGGTTTCTACCGTGCCGGCGTGCTTCATCTGGATAAAGATGCGGTAGCGGCCTGGGGTCGGGAATCCGTACGGAAAGCTGACTTCGGGAGCGATCGGGCCCGAGTCCTCCATCGACGCCATAGGGCTGGCGAGCATGACGTCAGCCATGGCGGCGGAGCCTTCGGGGTGCGTGTGAGCGAAGACTGCGCCGTCAGTCTTCACGAAGGCGGCGTGGCCGGCCATGCCGAGGTACGGCTGCATCTCCGTGGCGGGGTGACCAGCAGGGTTCAGGAGCTGAAAGCGGAAGGTGTATGGGGTCCGGGCGGCAAGAGTACCCGGCCTGGACCAGACCATCGTATAGCCGTCCGGCAGCTTGTACGCGGGGCCCAGCATGCCGGCGGAGAGCGGCGCCGGGGTGGCTTCGGCGTCTTCGGCGGCGAGCACGGTCCCCACCTGGCCGGCGGGAACGTTGACGGTGGCGGTCAGGGTTTCCGGGAAGCCATTCCTGTGCACCACATCGCCGAAGAGGCGGTAGGTGCCGGGAGGCATCGTGGGGAGCGCCATGCGGAAGTCGCCGGGAGCGACCAGGTCTGGATGCAGATGGAAGGCGGCGTCCATCGCCGGAAAGCGGATGGCGTAAAGATGGATGAGCTTGCCGTGGTCGGGAAGATAGTCGTCGTTAGACCGGGCGCGGCTCCACCGGAGTTTTTGTTCCGGGTGCGGATTGAAGATGGCAATATGGAGGTCGAGCGTGTTGCCGGTCAGGGTGGCCGTGGTCGCGGGGCGGGTGTAGATGTTTTCCGCATAGGAGGCAGCTTCGACGTGCCACCACAGGCCGCCGAGGGCCGCGGCGACGAGCATGATGGCAAGGCTGATCGCAAGGCCCACGGCTCCCCTGCGCCGCTGGCCGGGGCTGGGCGCTATGCCGGCGCGGAGGCGTGCGTCGCGGGTCGCCGCCGCGACGATGCCGGCCATGGTGACAACCAGGAAAAGGCCAAGCACAGCAAGCACGGCGGCCATGCCGGGCTGCATCGTCAGCGTCGCAATAGGCACGGCGAGCACCGGGACCGAAGCGGTCTGCGGGCCGTCGGCACCGTCGACCTGGAAGCGCACCTGCCAGGTGCCGGAGGCCATGATCCAGACGCCCCCGGTGTAGAAGGCCCGGTCCGCGGCGCTGCGCTCCATGGGGTCGGACGCGGGCGGATGCAGGGCGGCCTCACCGGTGAGCGGAAGCGGCGTGATGCGGAGCGCGGTCACGGCGGCACCGGTGCTGCGGACCTCCACCGTCGCGATGCCGGGAATCACGTTCGGCGGACGGATGGTGACATCGAGGGTGTAGGGACCGGCGTGAATGGTCTGGTAGACGTCTTTCGAGCCGACGTGCGCGAATGCGGCGAGAGGGAGCAGAAGAAGCAGCAGGAGAGTTCCGAAGCTGTTCCGCAAGCAGGTTCCTCGCCCATGGCCAGGCAGGAAAACGCGTAACTGGAAGCTGGCCGGCCGGTTCATCGCCGGACTCCTTGCATCCATCTGCCCAACAGAAGGCCGAGCCAGGTAGAAAAGCAGGCGCAGACCGCGGCGATCAGCAGCCCGAAGGTGAGGTGCAGGCCACCGGCGGGGTTGAAAAACTCGCGCATCCGATCCCAGCCGTCCGGGCGGGAGTTGTAGTCGAAGTACATGGTGCCGAAGAAGCGGTTTTCGCTTGCTTTTGACATGAGGAACGAAGCGAACGGCCACTCGACCGCAAACAGCACAAGCGTGAAGACGCTACCGGCCGCAAGGGCAACTTGCCAGGTCTTCCAGCGGGGCTGCGCATAGCGGAGAAGCAGGTCGAAGGCGATGGCCGGAACGATCAGCAGGATCGGGAACTTGGTCGGCACCAGGTGAGTGACCGGAAAATACACCGGGCCAAGCTTCGGGCTCGCTGGGACGAGCGGGAAGATGAGGACCTCCGCCATGCCGAGCAGCGTGTAAACCGACGCGGCGATGGTGCAGGCCCAGCGCGAGCGAGCGGTAAGGGCAAGGACGGCGAAGACGGGCGGGATCGCAATCCCCAGGGCCACGTAGCAGGCCACGGTGTGAAGCACGATATCCCAGGTATATTCCAGCAGGAAGAACATCTGGCCGGCGACGGTAAGTCCGCCGAGGTAGAGATACAGGGTGCGCAGGGTGGCGAAGGAGGCCGGTCCGTCATCGGCTTCGGCGGCACGGTTCATGGCGGCGAGAGTAAGAAACATCATGCCGAGCGAGACGCCGCGGATGCCGAGCAGAAGCAGCGTATGCGGAGGCGAGATGATCTTCACATCGAGCCCGTAGGCGTTGTGCCACCAGTTGTCGAAGGGCGCGGAGGTGAGCATCGCAATGCCTCCCCAGGCCGCGATAAAGGCGCCGAGCGGGGCGCGAAAGCCGAGGACCTCGACCGAGATGGCACGCATCGGGGCGGAGTGGCCGAAGGTGGTGGCCAGGATCAGGTATCCGCAGACCGCGGCGGCGATCACCCCGCAGGCGTAGATGAGCAGATGCGGCGCGGTCAGAAAGGCGTCGCGCCCAATGGACCGGTGCCAGGCCACATCCCACGCGCCGCCGACGAACGAGCAGGTGACGGCGAGCACGCCGGCCCACACCGTCCAGGAGACGCCCTGGCGAGACGGGCTGGAGGATGGCAGGATGGCGGCTGCGGTGGACATGCGGGGGTGGCCTCCTTGCAGGCGCGTGCTTGTAGTCTAGCGCGCGGTTCGTTGCCCACGCAGCAGAGATTGCACTTTCTCAAGTGTCCTGTTTCGTCTGCTTGTCGCGCCCCTTGCTGTCTCAGTGGGTTCGTCCAGCGATGTTGAGAATCTACGGAATGAGCTCCGAGCACTTAGCCGATCTTCAGTTTGGGCCAGAGCTTGTCGATCCGGGCGTCTACGTCTTTCGGCATCTTCAGCATCGGCGGCCATTGGCGGAGGAAGCCTTCCGCGGGCCATTTGCGCGTTGCGTCGATGCCCATCTTGGAGCCGTAGTTGGGCAGGCGGCTGGCGTGGTCGAGCGAGTCGACCGGACCCAGGGTGAACTGGATATCGCGCTCGGGGTCGATGTTGTTGGCGGTGCGCAGCGTGACCTCGTTCAAATCCTGCACGTCGCAGTCCTCGTCGACCACGATGATGCACTTGGTAAACATGGCCTGGCCGAGCGCCCAGATCCCGCTCATCACCTTGCGTGCGTGGCCGGCGTAGCTCTTGCGGATCGACACGATCATGAGGTTGTGGAAGACACCGGCGGCGGGCAGGTTGACATCGACAATTTCAGGCAGGGTGAGCTGCATGAGCGGAAGGAAAATACGCTCGACGGCCTTGCCCATCCAGGCGTCTTCCATGGGCGGCTTGCCCACCACGGTGGCGGCGTAGATGGGGTGCTTGCGGTGAGTGACGCAGGTGACGTGGAAGACCGGATACTGGTCCTGCATGGTGTAAAAGCCGGTGTGGTCGCCGAAGGGTCCTTCCGTGCGGAGCTCGCCCAGGTTGACGAAGCCTTCAAGGATGTATTCGGCATGGGCGGGGACCTCGAGATCGACGGTCTCCCCCCTGACCAGCTCCACCGGTTTCTGCCGCAGGAAGCCGGCGATGAGGTACTCCTCAATCTCGGGCGGCGCGGGCACGATGGCGGAGAAGGTGGTGGCCGGGTCGGTGCCGATAGCGACCGCGACCTCCATGCGGTCACCGCGGATCTTCGTCACGGTCTGCTGATTCAGGTTCGCGTTTGGGCCGGCGGCTGTGGTTCCTCCGGAGGTCTCCGCCATCAGGTCGACGGACGCGGCGGCGTCGGTGGTGCTGGCCCGCAGGCGGTCGCGAAGCTGCTCGGCCGCGTTCTTCTGACGCTGCCAGTGCATGCCGGTCGTGTTCCGGTCGTAGACCTGCATGCGATACATGCCCACGTTGCGCTTGCCGGATTTCGAATCTCTCGTGATCACGCATGGAAGCGTGATGAACGGTCCGCCGTCCTGCGGCCAGGTGGTCAGGACGGGCAACTTCAGCAGGTCGACGTCGGCTCCTTTATGAATCACCTGCTTGCACGGAGCGTCGCGGCGATCGATCACCTTGGGAAAGAAGCTGCCCACCTCGGCCAGGGTGGGCAGAAGCTTGAGCTTGTCGAGCAGGCTGGTGGGGGTGGGCGGGTGCAGCAGGATGCGGATGCGCTCGGCAATGTGGTCAAGTGAATCGACTTCAAGCGCTAGCTTCATGCGCCGCTCAGAGCCGAACTGGTTCATCAGCACACGCGCACCGGGGTGCCCGGTGACGTTTTCAAACAGAAGCGCGGGCCCGCCGGGGCCTCGCGAGCCCGAGGCTGGCAGCTTGCTGGCGCGGTCCGCGATAGCGGCCATCTCGAGCACAGGGCTGACGGGTTCCTTGATCGTGGTGAGTTCGCCTGCCTGTTCGAGCCGGTTGAGCCATTCGCGTAAATCCTTGTAAGCCACTTCGTTCGGTCTCCTGCCTGCGTGCCGGGCTGGCTGTTCAGTCTTGAGTGTAGAGGGCGTTTCGGCGTTTCGAGTTTCCGGTGTGCGTGCGGTTAGATTTTGACGAAGAGTTTGCGACGCCAGAGAATCAGGTTCGGCACAAAGATGAATGCGGCGTACGTCGCGGCAAACGCGAGCGAGCGAAGCGGCGTGGACGCTTTGCGGGCGAAGAGCTTGCGGTAGGCCACGGTACGGAGCGAAAGCGAGTGGCCCTCACTCTGCACGTGAATGGTGCGCAAGGTTTTCATGCCGATGATGGAGAGCGAGTAGGCCACCAGGGCGTTCGAGCCGAAGATCTGCAGCGGAGCTGTAAGAACGCGGACGAGGCGCGAGCGGCGGTGAGCCTGGCGGAGATCGTAGAACCAGTACAGCGCCGAAAGCGCCAGCAGTGACCAGCCCGCGGAGACCAGGACATAAGAGCTGGTCCAAAGGTTCTTGTTAATGGGAAAGCTGCGATGCCACAGGTGGCCGGTGCCGAGGGAGACAAGCCCGGCGGCGGCGAGCAGGTCTCGTTTGCGCTCGCCCGACAGCCCGGTGCTTCGCATCAGGATAGCCGCGCAGCTGCCGAGCACGACCGTTGCCAGCGCCGGGGCGGAGGAGAGCAGACCTTCCGGATCGTGCGTCACGTTGTACAGGCCGCCCATGTGCAGGCCGTGGTAAGCCCCGTGCGCGATCCTGCGGTCGAGCGCGGCGGCGAGGTTGTTGTCCGGGTCGAGAAATGGCCGGTTGAGCTCGCCGAACGGGATGCGCAGCGCGGCATAGTAGGCGGAGAGCAGGGTTCCGGCCAGGGTAAGCAGCGCGCGTGGCGACAACGTCGCGAGAATCATAAGGCCGCCCACAAGCGACAGCAGCGCGGTGCGGAACAGCACGCCGAACGGACGGATACGGCGCAGGCGAAAGGTGGGGGCGAGCGCCACAAACAGCTTGAGCAGAAGCAGGTTCACCGTGCGTTTGCCGATGCCGCGAGCCAGCTCGTACTTCGAATCGCCGCGCCCGATGCGTCCGGAGAGAGAAAACACAAGCGACGCGCCGGACAGAAAGAGGAAGTTGGGAAAGATCAGGTCGGCGGCGGTGTATCCGTTCCATTCCGCGTGCTGAAGCTGCGGGTAGGTTTCGTGCGGGTCGCCGGGGTCGTTGACCAGGATCATCAGCGCGATGGTCGCGCCGCGCAGGAGGTCGATGGACACGATGCGGTCCGGGGCGGAACGGCGCTTCAGCGGCTCTGGGGGAAGGACATCGGTCACACGAGCTTGGATGCGTGCGGCACGGGAACCGATCACGCGCTGCCGGTGTCTATGGAGGTGGACGCATTCCTCGCTGGGTGCAGACACAAGGCGAACTGGCGCAAGCAAAGGCCGGGCCAAGGGCGAGGTGCTTCCATGTTTGAAGACAGTTTATTCGATTCCCGTGCGACCCATAAGGCGCGGCGGGTGCGTTGGGCGGCAGCCGGTGCCGCGTGCTTTCAGGCCCTGTGCCTTGGGCTGGTGTTGCTTGTGCCGCTTCTGCACCCGGCCGTGCTTCCGGTAGTCTCGGCCGCTCCGCGGGTACAGTTGATCGCACGGGTGCGACCGATGCCGAAGCCGGCCGCGGTTAAGCCGCCCACTCTACACACGGCGGCGGTAAGCTACGCCCCGGCGTCCTCCGCGCCTGCCATGACGCGCGTTGCCGGTCCGCGTCTGCTGACCCTGAACCCCGGAAGCGACTCCCCTGCCCCGACGGTCGATGGCGGCCTGCTGCATATGGGCGACGGTGGCGGAGGAGGAGGCAACGCGCTGGCGGCGATGGGTGGGCCGGCTGGTCCGGCCGTGCTGGCGGTGCCACGGCCCGCACCGGCCGCGCCGCGTCGGCTGGCGGTCAGCTCCGGGGTCCTGGCCGGGCTGCTGCTTGGGCCAATCACCCCGGCATACCCTCCAATCGCCAAAGCCGCGCACATCGAAGGCACGGTGGTGCTGCGTGCGACGATCGACCGGAACGGCCGCATCAAGGACCTGGAAGTATTGAGCGGGCCGGAGATGCTGCGCGGCTCGGCCGTGGATGCGGTGGCGCGCGCGCGATACCAGCCTTACCGGCTGAACGGCGACCCAACTGAGGTGGAGACGACCGTGTCGGTCAACTTCCGGCTCGGCAGTTAGCGCCGCTCAGGCGAGCATGACGGGCTCCTGCTCCAGCCGGACGCCGAAGCGGCTCTCCACTCCGTCCGCGACGCGGTCGCGCAGCCGCAGCAGGTCCGCGGCGGTGGCCGTGCCGGAGCGGTTGGTCAACGCAAGCGTGTGGCGCGTGGAGATGCCAACAGGACCCAGGGTATAGCCCTTGGGAAAGCCGGCCTGCTCAATCAGCCACGCGGCGGCGAGCTTGGTCTCCTCCGCGCCGTTGGGCCAGTTGGGAATTTTGCTTCCTGCCAGGCCCAACCCGTCCGCGATCCGGTCGAGCGTGCCACGCGGCACGACCGGGTTCTTGAAAAAGGAGCCGGCCGACCGGGTGTCCGGGTCGTCGACGCCAGGGTGAATGACCATGGCCTTGCGGTCGCGAACGGCTCGCACCGCGTGATACACCGCCAGCGGCGTAGGATCGGTGCCACGCAGGGGAGCGAGATCGGCGTAGCCGAGGTTGGGCCTCGCCGCCGGATCGAAGCGGAGGTCCACGCGGGTGACCAGGTAGCGGTTGCGGGCCGAGGAATTGAAGATGCTGGTGCGGTACCCAAAGCCGCACCGGCTGTGCGGGAGGTCGACGAACTCCATCGCCCAGAGATCGAAGGCGTGCACGCTTTCAATGCAGGTGGCGACCTCCTGCCCGTACGCGCCAATGTTCTGGATCGGCGAGCCGCCGACCAGCCCCGGGATGCCGGCCAGGCACTCCATCCCGCTGATTCCCTGTTCGCACAGCTTCAGCACAAACGCATCCCACCCAAGGCCGGCGTCGGCCGAGACCAGCAATCCGTTCGCCACCGAAAGGCAGCATCCGGTCGTCATGTGCAGGATCAGGCCGGGGTACCCTTGATCGGGCACAAGCAGGTTGGAGCCTCCGCCGAGCGGGTACATGGGAACCGAGTGCCGGCGCGCGAAGAGGATCGCCTCGGGAAGCTCTTCTTCGCTGCTGATCCGGGCGAAGTACCGCGCCAGGCCCCCGATGCCTAGGGTCGTAAGCGGACCCAGCGGGATGTTCTCCTCGATTCGCACTTCATTCAGGGTACGGGCTAGGCGGGGTCAAGAGCAATTTGTGAGTCGCGCAGCCGGGTTTGCGCGTCTGTGGGCAAGAGCCGGTACAATCAGGCAAGACAGGCAGGACCGGAGGAGAACAGACTATGTACCCAGAAATCATGGTAATTCCGATGCGCGAAGAACTGACCCGTGCGGGTGTCCAGGAAGCGCGCACCGCGGCAGACGTGGACAAGGCCGTGGCCGAGCCGGGCACGACGATGCTTGTGGTGAACTCGATCTGCGGATGCGCGGCGGGAAAGATGCGCCCCGGCGTGCGCCTGGCAATGCAGCACGCGACGAAGCCGGATCACGCGGTGACGGTCTTCGCCGGGCAGGACCGCGAGGCGACCGACAAGGCGCGCGGCTACTTCGGCGGCCATCCGCCCACCTCGCCCGCGATTGCGATCCTGCGCGACGGCCAGCTGGTGTACCTGATGCAGCGCTCGGCGATCGAAACCTCGACCGCGCCGGCGATCGCTCAGGAGCTGGCACGGGCGTTCGATACCTACTGCGCCAAAGCTTCGGTCTAGCCGGCTGCGGCACATCGGCGGCGCATTCCCCCGCAAACGAAGTGCCCGCGGCGTTTATGCATTGGAACCCCGCGCCGATAAAGAGTTCAGCTATGTTGAACTCCCTCTATCGGCCGGACAGGGTTCTGGCGGGAACCAGCTCCGCGGCGCAAAGACTGCGGCTGCAGATCGATCGGGTGGCCCCCTACTTCAGGACGGCCGTGCTGGTAGGTGAGCGCGGCTGCCTAAAGGAACAGGTCGCCCGCGCACTTCAAACACGCAGTCCGCTGCGGGAGCATCCGTTTCACGTGCATCGGGCGTCGACGCTGGCGGGAAGCGCGCTCGATGCAGACATGCCGGCAACCGTGTACGTGGCCGGCATCGGGCAGCTCGGGCTGGAGCAGCAGCTGCTGTTGCTGACCAGGCTCCGCTCCCAGTTTCGCTCCGGACGTCCGGAGCTGCGCTTCATCTGCTCGACCGAGGTTCCGCCGCGGGGCCTGGTGGCAGCGGGAAAGCTGCACGCCGATCTGTACACCTGCCTGAGCGCGGTAGAAATTCGCATTGCCCCGTTGCGAGAGCGCATCGAAGACTTGCCGGCGCTGCTGGACGGCATTGCGCTCGATCCCGCTACGTTCAGCACGCTCGGTACGCATCACTGGCCAGGAAACCTGCGGGAACTCCACGCGCTGGTGGCGGAATCGAGCGCACGCGCGGGGTCCGGGTCGATTGCACCGGAGCATCTGCCCGGATTTTCCGCGGCGCAACCTGAAGACGAAGGCGACCTGCGGCTCGAATCCGTGATGCGCCGGCACGTGACGCAGGTGCTCGAAGGCTGTGCGGGCAACAAACTGCGTGCGGCGGAGACGCTGGGCATCAGCCGCTCCACGCTGTACCGCATGCTCGAGGCGCGCGAGGCCTGAGCCGCGCCGATGTAGACTCAGCGCATGCGTTTCGGTTCCCTGCTTCTGCCCGCCGTTCTCCTTTTGCCGTGCCTCAAGGCCCCCGCGCAAGCCTCCGTGCAGGCTCGCAGCGCGGCCCTGTCCGCTTTATTTCACGAAATGTGGGAAGACCGGCTGGCCCACTCGCCGGAGTTTGCCTCCTCCATTGGCGACCGGCGCTACAACGACCAGCTTTCCGACTATTCGCCTCGAGCGCGCAATGCGGAGCTCGAACGGGACCGCGGCTACCTGGCACGGCTGGTGGTCATCGACCCCACCGGGCTCTCGACGCAGGAAAAGCTTTCGGCCGAACTGATGGAGCGGCGGCTGATCGAGGAGGAAGAGGCGTCGAAGTTCAAGGGATGGCAGATGCCGGTGGATCAGTTCAGCGGCCTGCACACTTCGCTGCCCGGTATGGTGGACCGGCTTCCGTTTGACACGGCAAGAGACTATGACGACTGGATCGCCCGGCTGAACAGGATTCCGGCGGAGTTTCGGCAGATCACCGAAAACATGATGGCCGGCATCGCGGATGGGCGGGTGCAGCCGATGTTTATCCTCCAGCAGGTGTCCAGGCAGGTGGAAGACATCGCCGGGCAGACACCGGAGGCAAGCCCGTTTGCGCGTCCGCTCAACAAGTTTCCCGCGTCGGTAGACGCTGCCACGCAGAAGCGCCTCACCGAGCAGACGCTTGCCGCCATCCGCGACCAGGTGTTGCCGGCCTATACCCGCTTCGACGCGTTCCTGAAAGCACAGGCGATCCCCGCCGGGCGCGACGAGCCGGGCATCTGGGCGATCAAGGATGGCGACGCCTACTACGCCTTTTGCGTGCGGCGCTCGACCACGCTGAACAAGACGCCGGCCGAAATCCACCAGATCGGCCTAAACGCCGTCAAGCAGGACGAGGCCGAGATGCTTACCCTGGTCAGAAAGCTCGGCTACCCGGACCTGCGGAGCTTCGGTGAACACCTGAAATCCGATCCGAAGAACCACCCGGCCAGCAAGGAAGCCCTGATCGCGCTCTACGCCGGCTACGAAGCGCGCATGAAGCCGAAGCTTCCCGAGCTCTTCGGGCATCTGCCAAGAACGCCGCTCGAGGTGGTAGAGATGCCGCCGTACATCCAGGAAGGCTGGGCGCAGGCCTGGTACGCGCAAGGCACGCCGAACGGCGGCCGGCCCGGTCGGGTCAACGTCAACACCTTCCATTTCGCCTCGCGCGAGCTCGACAACGTGGAGGCGATCAGCTATCACGAAGGCATTCCCGGGCACCATCTGCAGATCTCCATTGCGCAGGAGTTGACCGGTCTGCCAGAGTTTCGCAAGTACGAATCCTTTACCGCCTATACCGAAGGCTGGGCGCTCTACGCCGAGCGGCTCGGCAAGGAGGTCGGCTTCTACCAGGATCCCGTGAACGACTACGGGCGGCTGGAGGCCGATGTATGGCGCGGCATCCGGCTGGTGGTCGACACCGGCGTGCACAACCTGCACTGGAGCCGGCAGCAGATGCTGGACTACTTCCACGAGCATTCCACCATGGACGACACCAACATCCGCGCGGAGGTCGACCGGTACATCGCCTGGCCGGGACAGGCGCTGGGGTACAAGATGGGGCAGCTCAAGATCCTGGAGCTGCGCGACCGCAGCAAGGCGGCCCTCGGCGCCAGGTTCGATCTGAAAGCCTTTCATGACCTGGTGATTGACAGCGGCGCGCTTCCCATGGATCTGCTGGAGCAGCGGGTCGATGCCTGGATCGCCGCGGGCGGCAAGGAACCCGCGTCTGGTAAGTTGGGGGAATGAGCGAAGAACTCTATGAAATCCCGCGGCCGGCGTCCATGATGCCTGGCGTGCGCGTGGCGGTGCTGGGCGCGGGCAAGATGGGCGGCATCCTGCTGCAGGCGTTCCTGAAGAACAACCTGTTGGCGCCCGGACAGATTCGCGCCACCGTGCACCACGCCGAACGCGCGACCGCACTTTCTGTTCAGTTCGGCGTGGAGGTCACAACCGGCAACCTCGAAGCCGCGCGCGACGCGGACGTGATCCTGCTGGGCGTCAAACCGACGCAGGTCGCTCCTCTGGTGGCTTCCATCCGCGCAGAGCTTGGCTCGGAAAAGCTGCTGATCTCCTTTGCCGCCTCCGTAACCACCGCGGCGATCGAAGCAGCGGCGGGCCTCAACCTGGGCGTGGTGCGCGCGATGCCGAACACGCCATCCATGCTGGCCGCCGGCGTCACCGCGCTGTGTGCCGGGCGTTTCTGCTCGGAAGCCCAGATGGCCGTTGCGCAACGCATGTTCTCCACCGTAGGACGCACCGTCGTGGTCGACGAGAAGCACATGGATGCCGTTACCGGGCTGTCCGGCTCCGGTCCGGCGTTTCTGTACATCATCATTGAGGCGCTGGCCGAGGCCGGCGTCAACGTGGGGCTGCCACGTGACGTGGCCACGCTGCTGGCCGCGCAGACCACCCTGGGCTCGGCCAAAATGGTGCTTGAAACCGGCTATCATCCCGCGCTGCTCAAGGATCAGGTCACCACGCCCGCCGGATGCACGGTCGACGGCATCCTGCAGTTGGAAGAAGGCGGCCTGCGTGTGACCCTGATCAAAGCGGTCAAGCGCGCGACGCAGCGGGCGAAGGAGCTCGCGGGCAACTGACGGGCGTACCATAGCTGTATGGCGACTGCTGCGCTCACTCCCGCGAAAGCCGGCATCCTGCGCAGCCGGCCTCGCGCTGAACGATTTGCATGGGTCGTCGTCGCATGGAACGTCGTCGTTGTGCTTTGGGGAGCGTTTGTGCGGGCCTCGGGCTCGGGCGACGGATGCGGCAACAACTGGCCGCTATGTAACGGGCAGGTCATTCCGGTCTCGCCCACGCTGCACACCATCATCGAGTTCACGCATCGCCAGACGGCCGTGGTTTCCACGTTTCTGGTCCTCGCGCTCCTGGTCTGGACCTTCCGGGCCACCGCAAAGGGCTCCGCCGCGCGCGTGCTGGCCGTCGTCTCGGCGCTTCTTCTGGTCAACGAGGCCATTCTTGGAGCGATCCTGGTCAAGTTCGGATACGTCACCGGTGACCGTTCGCTCGGCCGGGTCGTCGTGCTGGCAATCCACCTTAGCAATACGCTTTTGCTGCTCGGCTCGCTGACCGTGACGGCACGTCTGCTCGGTTCCGGCAGACTTTGGCGCGAGTTGCGCTCTACCCTGCTGGATCGCCTGCTGGTAAGCGTCGGTCTGATCGCGACCCTGGTGGTCGGCGTCAGCGGATCGCTCGCCGCGCTGGGGGACACACTGTTTCCATCCGCCAGCCTGCGGGCGGCCTTTGCCGCCGATATCAGCGCCCATTCACCCTGGCTGCTGCGTCTGCGAGGGATTCATCCCTTGAGTGCCTTCCTTGCGGGAGCGTTTGTGGTCTGGATGATCGTGCAGGGCCGGCGCGAAGGACGCATCCGCTTCCCTCTTCTGCTGGGCGGCCTGCTTGCCCTGCAGTTCGCGCTGGGCATCCTGGACGTGGTGCTTCTGGCCCCAGCGTGGATGCAGATCGTGCATCTTCTCGGAGCCGATCTCTACTGGATCGCGCTGATCAGCGCAGCGGCCGCGATGCTCTGGGACCGCGATGCCGGTCTGAGCCCGAGGAATGATCTCAGGTCTCGAATGCGAGACCTGAGACATCCCGCCGGAGTCTAGTTGTTCGGCTTGCCGGTGACCTTGTCGCCCAGCGTGTGCAGGCCGTGGCCGGTCTTCTCCGCGCCCACCTTGGTGTCATGGCCCACGTCTTCTGCTCCAACCTTGGTGTCGTGAGCGGCGACCTTGGTGCCGTGCTCCGTGTCGTGCGTGGCGACCCTGGTGCCGTGCGCGGTCTTGTGGTAGACCTTCTTGGTTCCATGCGAGGTCTTGTGCGCAACCCTCTTGGTGGCATGCGCGGTGTCATGACCGGCGTCCTTCATGTCCTGCCCGGCGGTCTGCGCGCCGGCGAACCCGGCCGAAGCGGTGAGGAGAGCGGCGGCAAACACAATGCCGGAAAAGCGGGAAAGAGCCATGGCGGGTGTTACTCCTTGTAGCGAACGTAAGTGGCGGCAAGATGCGCTGCTGGAAGCATACCAGCTTCGCCCGAGGAGTCCGCAGCGGGATACCGTCGGACTCACGCTCGAGTAAGCGCCCGACATTGATCAACCGTCATCTCGCGCGCACCATGTCTCGGTCGTTGAGTGCCCAAAGCACTCCGGAGTGCAGCCCGGGCAAGGTTCAGCGGCGAAACGGCGAGTAGGTACAGCGAGCGAGAACCTCGCTCCCTGTTCCCGCCGCAAACCATCGGTGAACAACCTAGTCCCAACCCAGCGAACCACCATTCTGGTACTCGATCACCCGCGTCTCAAAGAAGTTCTTCTCCTTCTTCAAATCCATCGCTTCCGACATCCACGGAAACGGATTGTCCGTGGCCGCAAACACCGGCTCGAGGCCAATCTGGCCGCAGCGACGGTTCGCGATAAAGTGCATGTACTGCTCGCAAAGCGACGCGCTCAACCCCAGAAAACCGTTCGGCATCGTGTCCCGCCCGTACGCCGCTTCGAGCTCCGCCGCCGACCGGATCATGCCGCTCACCTCGGCCTGGAACTCCGGCGTCCAAAGGTGCGGATTCTCATTCTTGATCTGGTTGATCACATCGATCCCAAAGTTCAGATGAATCGATTCGTCGCGCAGAATGTACTGGTACTGCTCGGCGATCCCCACCATCTTGTTACGTCGCCCAAGCGAAAGAATCTGCGCAAACCCGGTATAAAACCACATGCCTTCAAACACAACGTAGAACGCGATCAGATCGCGCAGGAACGCCTGGTCCGCCCCGGTCGAGCCGGTCTCGAATAGGGGGTCGCTCAGGTGCTGCGTATACTGGATCGCCCACGCCGCCTTGCCCGTGATCGAAGGCACCTCGCGATACATATTGAACAGTTCGCCTTCATCCAGCCCAAGCGACTCCACGATGTATTGAAACGTATGCGTGTGCACGGCCTCTTCAAACGCCTGTCGCAGCAGGTACTGGCGGCACTCCGGGTTGGTCAGGTGACGATAGATCGCCAGCACGATATTATTCGCCACCAGCGACTCCGAAGCCGCAAAGAAGCCCAGGTTCCTCTTGATCGCGCGACGCTCATCCATGGTCAGTCCGTTCGGCGACTTCCACAGCGCGATATCGGCCTGCATGGAAATCTCCGTCGGCATCCAGTGATTGTTGCATCCGGAAAGATACTTCTCCCACGCCCAACGGTACTTCAGCGGAAGCAGCTGATTGACATCCGCGCGACAGTTGATCATCGCCTTGTCGTCCACGCGCACACGTCCGTTCGCCCGCGCATCGTCGGTCGCCGCGGGCATCTCGTCCACCCGCACCGCGGGCAGATCCATCACGGCAACAGCTCCGGTCTTTCTGCCAGGGGCGCTCGGCATCACGGCAGGCGTAACATCCACTTCATCGTTCCAGGTCAGCATTTCACTCTCCGGGTTACTGGCAGGCTTCACAGGTTGGGTCGTCGATCGAGCAGACCTTGGGCACACTCGCGGTAGCCGACATCGTCACCGCATTCAGCTTTCCGTCGGTCCGCGTCATCGTGGACTTCTCGACATGGGTCGCACTCCGCGAACGCAGGTAGTACGTCGTCTTCAACCCGGCATGCCAGGCCTCGCGGTACAACGCATCGAGCTTCTTGCCGCTCGGCTGCGCCAGGTACAGGTTCAGCGACTGCGCCTGGTCGATCCACTTCTGCCGTCCCGCCGCGGCCTGGATCAGCCACGTCGGCTCAATCTCGAACGAGGTCGCATACATCTCTTTCAGCTCGACCGGCACACGGTCAATTGACCCGAGCGACCCATCGAAATACTTCAGGTCGGAGATCATCACCTCGTCCCAAAGCCCGGCCGCCTTCAGGTCATGCACAAGCGACGCGTTCACCACCGTGAAGTCGCCGGACATGTTCGATTTCACAAACAGATTCTGGTACGTCGGCTCGATCGACTGCGTCACGCCGCAGATATTGGAAATAGTCGCCGTCGGCGCAATCGCCAGCGTGTTCGAGTTCCGCATCCCCACCGTCTTCACGCGTTCGCGCAGCCCGGCCCAGTCCAGCGTCGAACTCCGGCTTACCTGCAGATCATGCTTGCGCGTCTTCTGCAGCAGCTCGATCGAATCGATCGGCAGAATGCCTTTACTCCAAAGCGAGCCATCAAAGGTCGGGTATCGTCCGCGCTCGGCCGCCAGCGCCACCGAAGCAGAGATTGCATGGAAGCTCACCATCTCCATGCTCGTATCCGCAAAGCGCACCGCCTCGGCCGAGGCAAACGGAACGCGCAGCGTATACAGCGCATCCTGGTAGCCCATAATGCCAAGCCCGACCGGACGATGGCGCAGATTCGAAAAACGCGCCTCCGGCACCGTGTAGTAGTTGATGTCGATCACGTTGTCGAGCATTCGCATCGCCGTCGTCACGGTCTTCTTCAAATGCGCCTCATCGAGCCCGGCGGACGTCACATGATTCGCCAGGTTCACCGAGCCAAGGTTGCAAACCGCAATCTCCTTGTTGCTCGTATTCAGCGTGATCTCCGTGCACAGGTTCGACGAGTGCACCACGCCCATATGCTGCTGCGGCGAGCGCAGGTTGCACGGGTCCTTGAACGTAACCCACGGGTGCCCGGTCTCGAAGATCATCGTCAGCATGCGCCGCCAAAGCTCCAGCGCACGGAGCGTCCGGGTCACCCGCATCTCGCCCCGTTTGGCTTTCGCCTCGTACTCCGCATACTTGGCCGCAAACGCCTCGCCATACAGATCGTGCAGCTCCGGTGCCTCGTCGGGCGAGAACAGCGTCCACTCCCCATCGGCCTCCACGCGCTCCAGAAACAGGTCCGGAACCCAGTTCGCCGTGTTCATGTCGTGCGTGCGCCGGCGGTCGTCCCCGGTGTTCTTCCGCAGGTCCAGGAACTCCTCGATATCGATGTGCCACGTCTCCAGGTACCCGCACACCGCACCTTTACGCTTGCCTCCCTGGTTCACCGCGATCGCCGTATCGTTCGCCACCTTCAGGAATGGAACCAGCCCCTGCGACTCGCCATTGGTGCCGTTGATGTGCGCTCCCAGCCCGCGCACGCCGCTCCAGTCGTTGCCCAGCCCGCCGGCATACTTGCTCAACAACGCATTGTCCTTGATCGCCTTGAAAATGCCGTCGAGATCGTCCGCAACGGTCGTCAGAAAGCACGACGAAAGCTGCGGACGAAGCGTCCCGGCGTTGAACAGCGTCGGCGTCGAGCACATAAAGTCAAACGAAGAGAGCAGCTCATAAAACTCGATCGCCCGCGCGTCACGATCGATCTCCCGCGCTGCCAGACCCATCGCCACACGCATGAAAAACGCCTGCGGAAGCTCAAACCGAACACCTTCCTTGTGCAGAAAGTAGCGGTCGTACAGCGTCTGCAACCCGAGAAACTGAAAGTTGCGATCCCGCTCCGGACGAAGCGCCGCCGCCAGCCGCGCGAGGTCGAAGCTGCCCAGCTCCTTGTCCAGGATCTGCAGCCGGATCGCAAGCTGCACATACTCCGGAAAGTATTCCGCGTACGGAAGCGCCGCATAGCGCTGCGAGCCCGTCACCGCCGCCGGCATCACAAATGCCAGCGCTTCGTCGCGCAGGTTGTTCAGCAGCAGCCGCGCGCTTACATACGCATAGTTCGGCTCCAGCTCGATCAGCGCCCGCGCCGCCATCGTCTGCGCCAGCCCAAGCTCCTGCAACAGGATGCCGTCGTAAAGATTGCGCCGGACCTCCGCCATCACCGCCTCGGCCGAAACCCCATCGAGTCCCTCGCACGCGGTCAGCACCACCTGCTCAAGCGCCGCCTCATCCAGAGGCTCCAGACGGTTCTTCCCCAGGCGCACATGCAGCCGGGGCACCAGCACCGGCGTGGCCGCCTGCTCCTCGCGACGTCTCCGCTCCTGTGCGCGCTCATCGCGATACAGCACGTACGCCCGCGCAATCTTGTGCTCGCCCGAACGCATCAGCGCAAGCTCCACCTGGTCCTGGATATCTTCGATGTGGATCGGTCGCGCGGCCACATCGCGCCGCGTCAGGGTCGCCACCACCTGCGCCGTAAGCTCCTCCACGGCTTCGTGGATGCGCCTCGACTCGTTTGCTCCATGACCCTCCACGGCCAGAAAGGCCTTGGTCAGCGCCACCGAAATGCGGCTCCCGTCGAACGGCGAAAAACGCCCGTTCCGCCCGATCACCTGCAACGGCATCCCGCCAGAAGGGGTCAGGCCCGAAGGCGGAGAAGGCAACGTGCCGAGGTCGTACGCGGATGCGGCCATGGATCAAACTCTCCTTGGCCCCCGGGAACGTGCGAGACAGCAGGGCCTCGCTCCCTCGATGGAGAGCAGCAGGACACCGCCGCTCGCCTCCCCGCGGAGGCGCCAGCAACTTATTCAACGGCAGGTCTTCGGGCTCTGCAGGATCGACCCTACTGACCGGACTTCCCGAAGCGCTCAGCCCCAGTGTGTTCCCGGCGTTCGTACCTGCTTACCGCTGCGGGGCAGCTCCGGACTCGCACCGGATTCCCTTTTCACATTCCCGGTAAAAGGAATGACCGATGGAATAGACCTACTATATCTTGGGGGGAGCGAAAACCCGCGCCGATCGCTTGTGGATATCGCGTCTACTTTTCATAGGGTCCGAATCAGCACAGAACCCGCCACTCCATGCTGAACCGAAGAAACCGATCGATAAGCCCGACTCAAGTCGGCGATAGAAGCTTGCCGAGCCCGCACTTAGCGTCGGGCCCGAAAGCTCCTGCCGGGAAATGAATCGTGTATGGTGCAGCCCCTCTGCTACAGGTCTGCCAGCAGGTCCGAGATCGAGATCTTGAGCCCAAGTGCGAGCACCTCGATCGTCGGCAGGGAGGGAGCCTTCTTTCCGCGCTCCACATCCGAGATGAAAGTGCGGTCGATCCCGAACCGATCCGCCATCGTTGTTTGAGTGAGTGCTCGCGCTTGTCTCAACTCGCGGAGACGCTTGCCAAAACGGCCTGTCACGCTCTGAGCAGGATAGTAGTCATCGCGGTCGATAACTGGGGCAGCTATGTGTGTGGGCATGGTGAGAACCTTTGGGAAAGAGTTTGTGTTCCTGCATCATTGCCGTAGCTCTGTAGGCTACTGGCTGCTTATCAGACGACCGAAACGAGCTTCAGGACTTCCAAAAAGTGAAAATTCTCCACTTATTTCGTCCTGGTTACGTCCGTAACTCTCACGCGCTTACTACAGGTTCGAGACCGTTAGTCCATCGGTAAGGTGATCTCCCGAAACGGCGCTGGAACAAGGCGACGGAACCCCCGTTTTCCGGACCATGACCCAGGACGACGGGAATATGCGCTTGGATGAGTCTAGGGGAAGCAACACCGACGTGAGCAAGAGGGCAATAGCGCGCCGGCACCAAGCTGCATGCCCACCACCTGTCTCATCAAGCTCAATGTCCAGAAAGAATGGCGGAGAGTGAGGGATTCGAACCCTCGATACAGCTTTCGCCGTATAACGGTTTAGCAAACCGTCGCCTTCGGCCACTCGGCCAACTCTCCAGCGCCAACACATCGGGTGGGACTCGCCAAGTATATCGCACCAGCTAGCAACCACCAACTAATCTAATGACCAACTGTCTTCATCACCTGCGCCGCAAACCGCTCCATCTCCTCCATCTGCGGGCTCGACTGCAGCAACACAAGGTCCACTCCGACCGCCGCGAACTCATTCAGCCGCGTGCGCACCCGTTCCGGCGTGCCGACAAACCCGCTCTGCAAACCGCGGTTCGACACTGAATAGTCCTCGAGCGAAATCGTCTTCTCCAGCTTCGATCCCGTAATCCACTGCTGATAATTCTCGTAACCGCGCCGCGATGACTTCACATCGGTAATCCGCGCCACCTCCGCTTCCGCCTCCGCGTCGGTATCCCGCACGATCGCGTAGCCCGCCACGCCGAACGACATCGGCGGAAGCCCCGCACGCTCACGCCTTGCCCGCATGTCAGCGATCTTCGCGCCCACCACCTCGGGCGAATCTCCATGCATCAGGTACGCGTCGCACCTGCCCGCAATCAGCTCTTTCGCCGTCTCACTTTCACCACCTGCATACAGCGTCGGTCGTCCGCCCTTGGTTGCGGCCGCCACCGGAACACCCGCAAACCGCCGCCCATCGACAGGCTTCGGGCTCAACACGTTCTCCCGCACGTCGTATAAAGGGCCCTGGTGCGAAAATCCCTGTGCACTCCAGCATCCATCCACCACGTCGATCCACTCCGCGGTCCGCGCATACCGCTGTGTATGCTCGTCAAACGGGATGCCGTACTTGGTCGATTCATCCCGCCACCAGCTCGAAACCACGTTCAGGCTCAGCCGACCGCCGCTGATCCGGTCGATATTGGCCGCCTGCTTGGCCAGCAGGGCCGGGTTGTGAAAGGTCGGACGCACCGCAACCATCAGCTCCAGCTTCGTCGTCACAGCCGCCAGCGCCGCCGCCGTCGTCCACGCGTCCAGCGACGGAGCCTCCACCCCCTTGATGTCGTTCAGGCAAAGCTCGGCAATCAACGTCAGGTCGTAGCCGATCTCTTCTGCCCGCCGGCAAAGCCGCGAGCAGTACTCCCAGCTCGTCTCCATCCCCTCATCGTCCAGGTTGCGCAGCCAACCGCCAAACACCGGCAACCAGAATCCATACCGCATCTAGTACCCGACTCCCACGGCCGCCTCTTCCCGAGCCTCCATCGCCGCCTTCTGCTCCGCCTCCAGCCAGTCCGCCAGCTTGGCAAACGGGTCGAACCCGATCACATTCTTTCCGTCCGCGACAAAATTCGACAGCGCATTGTTGTCGTAGTAGTACCGCTGCCCATCGCGGTCGTCGGTCATATACTCCACCCCGCCGATCTCGATCCGCGAAGCCTTCATGATCAGCTCCACATCGGCGATCACCTCGGATGGAGGAGTGAACGCCTCCACGGTAATCCCGCTCTTGGGAGCGTCGAGCGCGCAGGCTGCACGATCCAGATCCACGCCCGTGGTCGTCCGGCAGATATCCGCCGGGCAAAGGTCGAAGGTCTCGCCCGTAATGTGGACCTTGATCGCGTACAGATACTTCCCGTTCAGCACTTCGACGCGAACGATATGCGCATCCCGAGCCGGAATAAACTCCTGCACCAGAGCCGTGGAATCGAGCCCGAACTGCAGCCCGCCATCCTCGTTTGCCGCGGCTTCCAGCTGCGAACTATGGTCGAACCGCTTTACCCCGGCGCCGCTTCCGCCAATATTCGGCTTCACCACCACCGGCCAGCGCAGCCCTTCGGTCGCCGCCGGAGCCTGGCTGGCACGATGGATGACCCGAGCCTTCGGGTACGGCAGCCCAAGCTCCTCCATCAGGCTCAACTGCCCGGCCTTCGATAGCTCCGAACGAAACGCCTGGAGGCCATTGATCACGCGAACTCCACGCATCTCCAGATGTTCCAGGTACCCGGACGTATAAAAAATCTGGTCTCCATGGTCCCGGTTCCACGCCGAGGGGCTCATACGGTTGAACACCAGCGCATACCGTCGCTCCGGATGATCTGCCGGCGAATAGCTGTGCGTTACCGCGTCGATCTTGACATAGTTCGTCCCACGCCGGTCGAGCTCCGCAAACAACGGTTTGAACCAGTTCGGCTGCTCAAAATAGATCCCGATCGGAAGCATCGTCTCAGCCATTGCAAGCCTCCCAGCAACTCAAATCCCCTGCTTCACGACACGGTTCAGCCGTGCCAAAGTCCTTTGCGTCGAGGAGAGCGGCTTCAGCCGCCCACGTACGTCTTCTCTTCGCCTTGCAAAACTCTGCTTATACTCTCGCACAAGAAGCCATTCGTTCCTACAATCGATGCAGAAACACACCCTGGAGGCACACGGATTGGGAAAAAAGATGCGGCTGCTGCCGCTCATCGGCGCAACCTACTTCATGGTTGCCGGCGGACCCTACGGCCTGGAAGACATCCTGGGCCTTGCCGGCTACGGCCGCGCGCTGCTTCTTCTGCTTCTGGTCCCCCTCGTCTGGTCCCTGCCCACCTCGCTCATGGTCGGCGAACTCGCCAGCGCCCTGCCGGCTGAAGGAGGCTACTATATCTGGGTCCGCCGCGCTCTCGGCGGCTTTTGGGGCTTCCAGAACGCCTGGCTCTCGCTCGCCGCCAGCATCTTCGACATGGCCATCTACCCGGTCACCTTTGTCGCCTACCTCACCCGCATCGCCCCAACCTGGACCGCCGGCCCGCGCGGCACGCTTTGGGCGCTCGCGGTCGTCGTCGGCTGCGCGGCCTGGAACCTGCGCGGCGCCAAGGCCGTCGGCGACTCCTCCCTCTGGCTCTTCGCCGCGCTGCTCAGCCCCTTTGTCTTCCTCATCGCCGCAGGGATGTGGCGAGCCCACATAGCCCACGCCGGCTTCACAAACCTCACCGCCGGCACCACCACCCCCGACTTGGCCGGAGCGCTCGCCGTCTGCCTGTGGAACTACATGGGCTGGGACAACGCGTCCACCGTCGCGCAGGAGGTCGAAAACCCCCAGCGCACCTATCCTCGCGCCATGCTGCTCACCGCCGGACTCGTCGCCGTCACGTACATCCTTCCGCTCGCCGCCGCCGCCCTCGCCGGCATTCCCGCCGCGCAGTTCTCCACCGGGGCCTGGGCCGACGCCGCCCGCGCCCTGCTGCCCGCCCATGCCGGCGCCACGCTCGCCCTCTTCATCGTCCTCGGCGGATGCCTGTCCGGCATCGGCATGTTCAACGCCCTCATGCTCTCCTACACCCGAGTCCCCTACGCGCTCGCCGAAGAAAAACTCCTGCCCGCGGCCTTCCTCCGCCGCACCCGCAGCGGAGCCCCCTGGGTCTCGGTGCTGGTCCTCGCCGCCGCCTGGGCGCTCGCCCTCCGCATGTCGTTCGAGCGCCTCATCTCCATCGACCTCGTCCTCTACGGCGCATCCCTCATCCTCGAGTTCCTCGCCCTCGTCGTCCTCCGCCGCCGCGAACCCGCGCTCGCCCGACCCTTCAAAATCCCCGGAGGCCTTCCCGTAGCCATCCTGGTTGGCCTCTTCCCCACAACCCTCATCCTGTTCGCCCTTTATACCTCCCGCACCGAGCGCGTAGCCGGCCTGCCCTCCCTCGTCTTTTCCTCTCTCGTCGCCCTCGCCGGCCCCATCCTTTATCTCGCCGCCATGCATTTCAACCGGAAAAAACGCAGCACGGATCAGGGCGGATGAAAAGATGGATGGGACGGAGAGCAGCATCAGCTTCGTCCCATCCGTGCAGGATCCGCTCTTCTTAGTCCTTTCGAAACTTCAACCAGCCACGTTATGCGAAGTGGCGGCCCCCGCATCCGGAGTCTCTTCTACCAGCTCCGCCCCATGCCGCCGCAGCACCTCCGCCACCCCAGCGGACGCCGCGCCCGACACTGCAAGCACCACACCACCGCCGCGAATCCCGTCCATGAACCGGTCCCGCTGTGCCGCCGGAACATGCATCCGGTCCAGCGTAACGTGGTGCATTGCGCCGGCCTCGCCAGCCGGAATCCCCAGGTCCCCGATCACCGCGATGGTCTCCGAATCCACCCCAAGCCCAAGCACCTCCTTCAGCGCCCGAGACCCCTGGTCCGTATGCCCAAACAACCCCAGAACCATCCAACCCTCCTGTCGACTTTCAACGCGGATGCAAGCGGAGCAACACGCATGCGACGGATCAGCACATCCATCCATCCCATCCGCGTTCCATCCGCCTCGTTCCGTGTGAAAGTTCTCCCCGAACCACTAATGATGCGGAACCGGCTTGGCCTCGGGATTCTTCTGGTGTTCCACAAACCGTGCCTGCGCCTCGGTCACCTTGTTGCGCGCAAACGCCGCGTCCCGCCAGCCCTTCACCTCGACCCGCTTGCCTTCCAGGTCCTTGTAGATCGCAAAGAAATGCGTGATCTCCTTTAGCATGTGCGGATAGATCTCGGAGAAGTTCCAGACATCCTTGTACCGCGGGTTGCCCATGCCGACGCAAAGCACCTTTTCGTCGCCCAGGCCCTGGTCCATCATCTCCAGCAGCCCAATCGGGCGCACTTCCATCACGCATCCGGTAAAGCTTGGGTTATCGACCAGCACCAGTACATCCAGCGGGTCGCCGTCGTCGCCCAGCGTGCTCGGGATAAACCCGTAATCCCCCGGATAATGCACCGGCGAATAGAGATTCCGGTCCAGCCGGAACACGTGCAGGTCCTTGTCGTACTCGTACTTGTTCACGCCCTCGGCAGGAATCTCGATCACAACATTGATCACCTCGGGTGACTTGGGACCGACCGGCAACTCCATGTAATTTGGCATAAATTCTGGCATCTCGTCTCGCTCTTTGAATTTTTTCGGCCCGGAAGCTGCCGCGAGCTGCGCCCGGCCTCGCAACGGCGAATCCCGCTCACAACCATATCAGTCCAGGTCCCATCCGTCGCCGGACAGAGAACACAACCCGGGTACCACATGCCGCAGCCTTCCTCCGCAAGTCTATAATCAGACCGTATGAAAGCCCACATCTATGTCACGCTCAAGCGCACCGTGCTCGATGCGCAAGGCAAAACCATAGCCGACGCCCTGCGTCGCATGGGCTACCCCGGCGTCGACGACGTCCGGCAGGGAAAGTACTTCGTTCTCGACCTCTCCCCCGGCACCGCGCTCGCCGATGCCGAAGCCGAGGTCGCCCGCGTCAGCCGCGAGGTGCTCGTCAACCCGGTCATCGAAGACTACACCTTCCGCCTCGAACCCTGACCTTTGGTTGTAACGCGAACAGGTCTGCTGTTCTCGCCGTAACTCCTGTCGTTGCCTGGCGCTTCTCTTGTCAACAGCAAAGCCGGCCGGCGGTCGTTGCTGCCGTTTCCTGTCCCTTTCGCAGGCTGGAGGTCCGGCCAAACGGGCTCGCCTCAAGTTTTCGAAGCACCGCGCCAGCGCAAACACCGCACCGCAACAATCCCCCACATCCTCTCCAGCGGTGGAAAGAAGTCGCAGCCCCGTTTGCAACTTTCAGGTCAGCCCATTTCGGGCAAGCTCAGGTACAAGAATGGGAGACACACCCATCCGGTTACCAAAGCTAGACCAGTCCACGGAGATACCCCTGTTATGTGTCTATCCTGCTCCGCTCTCGTCCGCCTCGTCGCCTCTGCCCTGCTTCTCACCTCGCTCCCCGCCTTCTCACAGGCGCTCGACACCGCCGCCCGCCACTCGGAGCTCTCCGTATTCGCCGAGGCCCAGACCCTCAATCCCGATTACCACAACAGCACCCGCGACCTCGGCGCGGTTGGCGGCCTGAACTACACCTATTACATTCACAAGCTCGTCGTCCCTTCCTTCGAGCTGCGCGGAAGCTACACCGGAAACGCCACCGTGGCGGATGAAAAAGCCGTCCTCGGAGGACTTCGACTCGACCTCTGGCCGCGCGTCTTTCACCGCGTTCGTCCATACGGAAACTTTCTCATCGGCATGGGCGAAATCGACTTCCATCACCCGGTAATCACGCCCCGCGGACCCTACGCCCACGACAACTCGATCGTGTACAACTACGGCTTTGGCGTCAACTACGAGTTCATGCACCACATCGCCCTCCAGGCCGAATTTCAGCAGCAGCGCTGGAACCTCGCCGGCCCCAAAGACCCCTACACGATGGCGCCGTCCGCCGTCTCCGCGGGCCTCCGCTACCGCATCCCCTTTCGCGACCGAGACCACCGGTAGATCGGTACAGTTGGTAGTAGGACTTGCGTCGGAGAGTTGTGGTCGACGCAAGCTGGCCGTCGAAAAGCGTGATCAGCGCAGGTCTGGGAGCAAGTCGTTGGAAAGATGGTGGAGCCCACGGACGACAGGCACCTGCGATACTGGACAGGCGATGACCGATTCACAACCAGCCGCCAATCATCAACTGCCAACTGCCTCCTCGCGTTTCGTCCGAGCCTGCCTCCGCCAGCCCGTCGACCGCACCCCCATCTGGTTCCTGCGGCAGGCCGGACGCTACATGCCGGAGTACATGGCCGTTCGCAAGCATCACACGCTGCTCGAAATTTGCCGCACCCCGGAGATTGCCGCCGAAGTCACCATCACCGCCGCCGAACGCCTCGGCGTAGACGCGGCCATCATCTTCGCCGACCTCCTTCTCCCCTTCACCCCCATGGGCCTCGACTTCGAGTTCATCGCCGGTGAAGGCCCGGTCGTCCACACACCCGTCCGCACTCTCGAGCACGTCCAGGCCCTTCGCACGGATCGCGTCGACGAACTCGGCTACGTCGCGCAGGCCATCGAGAAAGTCGCAAAGCACTTCGCCCCGGCTAAAGCCGACGGCGACCAGCTCGGCATCATCGGCTTTTGCGGAGCTCCGTTCACGCTCGCAAGCTACATGATCGAAGGCGGCTCATCCCGCAATTACATCGAAACCAAGCGGATCATGTACGCGTCCGGAACCGGCGACGCCGCATGGCCGCTCCTGATGGAAAAGCTCGTTGAGGTCCTGACCGGCTTCGCCCGGCAGCAGGTCGAAGCCGGTGCCGACGTCCTTCAGGTCTTTGACTCATGGGCCGGCGCGCTGTCGGTCGCGGACTATACCGAGTTCTGCCTGCCCGCCACCACCGATCTCATCCGACGCATCCGCGCCTTCGGCGTTCCCGTCATTTACTTCGGCGTCGACACCGCCTCGCTCCTGCCCGCCATGCGCTCCACCGGCGCTGACGTGCTCGGCCTCGACTGGCGCATCCCGCTCGACGAAGGATGGCGCGCGGTCCCCGGCTGCGCGGTCCAGGGCAACCTGGACCCCATCGCCCTCTTCGCCCCGCAGCCCGTCCTGCAGTCCCGCGTCGAGCTCATCCTCAAGCAGGCCGCCGGACGACCCGGCCACATCTTCAATCTCGGTCACGGCATCGTGCCCGGCACTCCTGTGGAAAACGTTCTCGAGGTCGTTCGTCTCGTCCGCGACTTCCACTTGCCCTGATTTCGGTGCCACCGTCGCGGTTTGTTGCCCACGTTCCGGCAACCAAACTCCACATTGAACACGCTAAAACGCACCACTGAATCGACGCACGCGCTGCGCCGGAATCCGCTACCCTGAAAGACATCGATGTCCAGCCACCAAGCCATCCTGCTGCTCGCCCACGGTACGCCAGACGTGCTCGCCGACATGCCCGCCTACCTGTCGAAAGTTACCGGCGGACGCCCCATGCCGGCCGCCGTCGTCGAAGAGCTGCAGCACCGCTACGCCGAAATTGGCCTGGGCGATAAGCCTTTGCCCGAAGGTCCTCCGCTAACGAAATGGACCTTGCGGCAAGGCGCTATGTTGAACAAAACACTGGATATACCGGTCTACGTCGGCATGCGCAACTGGCATCCGTACATCGCCGACACCGTGGACCGGATGCGTGCGGACGGCATTACACGCTTCAAGGCCATCTGCCTGGCGCCGCAGAACTCCCGCACCAGCGTCGGCCTGTACCGTACCGCCGCCGCCGCGGTCTCGCAGGGTATGGAGATGGAGTTCATCGCCGGCTGGGCCGATCACCCGCTGCTTGCGCTGGCCTTTGCCGAACGCATGTGGCCGGCCTGGGCCGAGGCCTGTGCAAAAGCCGGAAAACGCGTTCCCATCCTGTTTACCGCGCATGCTGTTCCCTGCCGTACCATCATGTCCGGACAGGTTTCCAACCCCGCAAGTCCTTCGGCCAGGCCCGGCGCGCCGGTCCCCGTAAAAGGCATTCAAAACTATGGCGCACGCACCACGCCGGACCCGTATCCTGTCGAATGCAAACGAACAGCAGCCCACATTGCACGTGCGCTCGCGCCTGTAGGCCTCCGCGACGAAGACTGGTTTTTCGCTTTTCAGAGCCAGGGCGTCGCCGGTGCGCCGTGGATTGGGCCAACAGTCGAGAACACTCTGAACGCGCTCGCGGAGATGGGGCACACTTCGGTTGTGCTGCAACCTGTGGGCTTCCTGTGCGATCACGTGGAAATCCTCTATGACATTGACGTTGCGTTTACCGAGACGGCGAAGGAACTCGGCATGACGCTGACCCGCGCGGAAAGCCTGAACGCCTCTGAAACCCTTGTCGGCGCGCTCGCCGAGATCGCGCGCGGAGTGTATCAGGCGGATGTCGACGAGCTTCCGGCGGCTCAGGAGACGATCGTTTCGGACGCGGTTTCGGCGGCCTGATCGTGCCGCGCATTGCTGTGGTCGGAGGCGGCATCGCCGGGCTCACGGCGGCCTGGCAGCTGGTCCGGCTCGGTGCGGAGGTCACGCTCTTCGAGGGCTCGGGCCGGCTCGGCGGCACGGTCGAGACCGTCGTGAGGCAAGGCTTCACGATCGAGCTTGGACCGGACGGATGGGTCAGCGAGAAGCCATGGGCGGCGGAACTCGCGCGGGAGCTCGGCCTGGGCGACCACCTTCAGGCATCGCTTGACCGAGATCGCGTGACCTATATCCTGACCGCCGGCGCGCTGTCCGCCATGCCGGATGGCATGCGCATGATGGTTCCCGCTGACCTCGAGGCGCTGGAATCTTCTCCGTTGTTTTCCGCCTCCGCGCGCTCCGCCTACGCAGCAGAGATCGAACGAGCCGATGAACTGCGCGCCTGCGCGCCACACCACGATGAGTCCGTTGCAAGCTTTGTAAACCGGCACTTTGGCGACGAGGTACTCACCCGGCTTGCGGCTCCGTTGTTGTCCGGAGTCTTTGGCGGCGATGTCAAGACGCTCTCGGTACGTTCCGTAATGCCGAACTTTGTGCAGATGGAGCGCGAGCATGGATCGCTGATCCTGGCGTTGCAGGCCAGGAATCGCAGGGAACGCGCGGCGCAAAGAAGTATCTTTACCACACTGGGCAGCGGCACACAGGCTTTGGTCGATGCGCTGGCTGGCGAGGTGCCGGCGACGACGCTTCGCCTGAACACATCCGTCGAGAAGATCGAACCAGGTGAAGAAGGGTGGAATGTATCTGTAACAAGCATTGGTACATGCGTTGAAGGCTCTGAGGGATATGTGCCTTCTTCAAGTACAGACAGTTTTAAACACCTGATTCTGGCGACTCCGACGCATGTCGCGCGAGGCCTGCTCGGCTGCTGGCCAGGCGCGGCAGAGCTGCTGGACATACCCGCGACCTCGGCGGTCATTGTGGCGTTCTCCTTCGATGAGCACTTCGCTCTGCCGAAGGGATTCGGCTTTCTCGTCCCGTTTACGGAACCGTCGCCGTTGCTGGCATGCACCTTTGTGGATCAAAAATTTGCGGGCCGCGTGCCGCCGGGAAAGCGTTTGATGCGCGCGTTCTTCGGCGGTGCGAACGCGCCGGAGATTGCGGCGCGCAGCGACGACGAGATTGCCTCGCTCGCGCTCACGGAACTCCAGAAGATCCTGGGTGCGCTGCCGGAACCGCTCTTTACCATCGTGCGCCGATGGCCGCGCAGTCTTCCTCAGTACGCGGTCGGACACCATGAACGCATGGTCCGGCTCGGCCATTTTCTGGACAGTGTGCCTGGGCTTCACCTGCTCGGCAACGGATACCACGGGGTGGGTCTGCCGGATCTCGTGCGGGATGCGCGTGCTCTCGCTCGCCGGCTCGCCTGACCAGGTTGCGTCGTCGAGTCACACGTTCCAGGCACGGCGCAAGTCGTTCCCTTAAGCAATGCAGGAAGCGAGAGGAACAACGCGCCTACTCCGTTTGAGGCACTTCGGCGGTAAACAGAAACCGCTCGCGGAGCTTCCAGGGACCATGGAGGTAGCGCCAGAGCTCGAAGCCGACGGCCTCTACCGGGAAGGCGCGAAAGCCGGCGGTCAACGTCGCTTTGAGCGCACGGGCTTCCTCTCCCGTGGCCTTGTTCTGGATAACGACATGCGGTTGGAACTTCTGCCGATCCTGTGGGCTGAGATGTTCCGCAAAGGCAGCGCTCAAATGCCGGTGCAGCGCGACCAGCTCCGGCGAGTCAAGCATATAGGCGACCCCTCGTCCAAGGGAACGAAGGCCCGTTACGCGCATCGTGAACGGAGAGCGTCGAACGGCTTCCAGCAGCGAAGTCCTAATCTCTTCGGACTCGGGAAGCGTATGGAAGAGGGTCAGGTGAGCCCCGATCCGATTGAGCGCCGCGGGGTAGTGCTGCTGGCGCATCTGCTCGAAGTGGTCCTGCGATGCGGGGTCAAGCGCAAGCGTAAGAATGTCGGTAAAGGCGGAGTCGTGAGTCATAGCTGCTGATGGGATGCCAGAGTGGACGGCAGCGCAAAAGACTGCCGCAAATTCTTTCGAGAGGACCACCAAATGCCGTCGGACGAAAGCTATTTGCGTTTCCAGCGGACTCCATCCTTGCCGTCTTCAAGGAGGATTCCTTTCTCCAGCAACTCTTTGCGGATGGCATCGGCGCGAGGGAAGTTGCGGGTCTTTTTGGCTTGCGTGCGTTCGGCTACAAGGGCGTCGATGGCTCCGTCGGTGAGGCTCAGGGTGGCGACGAGCTCCGGGGCGGCTTCGCCGATGCGGCCTTCGCGTTCGGCCCACTCGAGCGCAGCCCGGGTGATCGCGGCGTCATGATCTTCGAGCACGGCGAAGACTCCATCGAAGCGTTCCAGCACCGCGAGTATTTCTTTGGCGTTGCCGGCGCGCAGCACGCCTGAATCGGCCGCGGTATTGCCTGCGCGGACCAGGTCAAAGATGGCCGCGCGGGCTTCAGCCGTGTTGAGATCGTGAGCCAGCGCTGCATCGTAGCCGGCGAGCGACCTTGCGGTGATCGCGGCGAGTTCGGGGTCGAGCCCTTCAGGAAAGCTTCCGCGCATGCGTGCGGCAAAGGTGCGCAGGCGGTCGATGGCGTTGGTCGATTCCGTCAGCCCGTCGAAGGTGAAGTTGAGCTGGTGCCGGTAGGGCACGCTCATCAGCAGAAAGCGGATGGCAGAGGCGCGATAGCCCTTGAGCAAAAGGTCGCGCAGGGTGTAGAAGTTGCCTTCGGATTTCGACATCTTCCTGCCTTCGACGAGCAGAAAGCGCACGTGCATCCAGTGGCGCGCGAAGGTCTTGTGACTCGCGGCCTCGGACTGGGCGATCTCATTTTCGTGGTGCGGAAACATCAGGTCCTCGCCGCCGGCGTGGAGATCGAAGTCCTCTCCTAAGAACTTAGTTGCCATGGCGGAGCATTCAATGTGCCATCCCGGGCGTCCTGCGCCGAGCGTCGTGTTCCACGCATGCTCACCGGGTTTGGTCGCCTTCCAGAGGGCGAAGTCGCGGGCGGCGTCCTTGTCGTACTCGTCGAGGTCGACGCGGGCTCCATCCTCGATACCTTCGAGGTCTTTGCCGGAGAGCTTGCCGTAGTCCGAAAAGCGCGCAATGCGGAAGTACCAGCTTCCGTCCTCGCCCTGGTAGGCGATGTCCTCGGCCGCAAGCCGCTCGATCAGCGCGACCATCTCCGGGATATTTTCGGTCGCGCGCGGAAGCACCTCCGGCTTTTGAACGCCGAGCGCGGCCATGTCTTCGAAGAAGGCGTCTTCGTACTTCCTGACGTACTCGCCGATGGGCTGGCCGGCCGCGGCCGCGTTGCGGATGATCTTGTCGTCGACGTCGGTGATGTTCATGACGTGACGCACCGTGACGCCAAGCTGCCGCAGCACGCGGCGCAGCACGTCGACGTGGATAAAAGTACGAAAGTTGCCAATGTGGCCGTAGTCGTAGACGGTGGGGCCGCAGGCGTACATGCGCACGGCGAGCCCGTCGGCGGGAGTGAGTGGTTCGATCTGGCCGCCAAGTGTGTTGAAGAGATGCAATGCCACGGTGAGGTGTTCCCTGCTTCCTGAGTAAGGGTGCAGGTTGATTTTAGCCGAGGCGAAGCTGGGGTGCCGCCGTCAGGCTGTCCGGGGCGCGCTCGCCGGCGAGAAACCGTGGCCAGGCGGCGGCGGCGATCATGGCGGCGTTGTCGGTGGACAGCGCGATAGAGGGAAACGCGACAGGGAGCCCACGGGCAGAGGCCTCGGCCAGGAAGCGCCGGCGCAGCTCACGATTGCCCGCGACCCCGCCCGAGACCAGCACCGAACGTGCGCCAAAGTGAGCGGCAGCGGCAAAGGTCTGACGCAGCAGCACGCCCACCACCGCATGCTGGAACGAGGCGATCAGGTCCAGCGTTGCAGGGTCGCAGAGCGCGGCTGCGTCGGCGGGCTTGAGCCCGGGGTGCGCAGCCAGGGCTTCACGCCGGGCTGCGGCGGCAGGGGCCATGCCGTGCGTCTGCACATGGCGGAGCACGGCAGTCTTGATGCCGGAAAAGGAGAAGTCGAACCGGGGCTCGGCCTCCGGAACGCGCGGCCGGATCGGCCCGAACTGAAAGCGCACGGCTGCGGGGTCGCCGTACGGCGCGAGCGCGTCCATCCAGGGGCCGCCGGGGTACGGCAGGCCGAGCAGCTTCGCGGTCTTGTCGTAGGCCTCGCCGGCCGCGTCATCCACCGTGCGGCCCACGTTGCGGTAGCGCCAGGGAGCGTCGCCGGCGGCTTCGGCCAGGTACAGGTGCGTGTGTCCGCCGGAGACGACCAGCGCCAGCGCGGGCAGCTCGGTGGGTGCTTCGCCGCGGCTGCGTGCGTCCAGTAAAACGGCATGGATGTGGCCTTCCAGATGATTGACCGCGATCAGCGGGACCTTCAGCGCGAAGGCAAGCGACTTGCTGAAAGTGATGCCGACCAGAAGCGCACCGGCCAGACCCGGACCTTCGGTCACGGCGACGGCTTCGAGGTCGTTATAGCCGATGCCGGCCTCCGCAAGCGCGGCCCGGACGACCGGCACAATGTGGCGCAGGTGCTCGCGCGAGGCGATCTCCGGCACCACGCCGCCATGCAACGCGTGCAGCGCCACCTGCGAGGCGATCGCGTTCGAGAGGGTCTGCTCACCCGCGCGCACCACCGCCGCCGCGGTTTCGTCACAGCTGCTTTCAATGCCGAGAATGAGACCGGAGCCACGCCGCGCCAGAGGCATCCGCCCATGATAACGAACGGGGTAATGGATGGCGCTAAGGTGGTATAGAAGCACCGACCAGCGGCCGATAAGGTAGACAACAGTTTGGCGCAGGCGCTTTGCTCAAGGAGCTTATGTGACGCCGTTAGAGATGGTGCACCGAAAGACAGTTTCCACCGCGGTCCGCAGGCGTCCGCTGGATGGCTTTCCGGCGCATCGGCTGAACCTGGTCTGTGCAGACGGCAGCCTGCGGCCTGCGCGGAAACGGACGACGTCCGAGAGACCCTCTAACCCTAACGAGCCCTGCAGTGAGGCGACGAAGCGCCCCCAGGCGGCCAGCAAGGTATTCGACATTGCCGCGCACCGGGCCGCGCATCCCGGGATGTTGACCCCGGTCGCCTCACCGGGTCGCCGCCGGCCTTTCGCAAGGAGCGGACAGACGTTGATGTGCATCGCCGCCGCAGTCCCGCCGGCGGTGTGGATCGGCCATGAGATCCTGCACCTGCTGCACCTGCGTTAGCGCTCGGGTGGCCCGAACTCGGCTTCGACCGACAGCAGCGCTTCGGCCGTTGAGTGGACGCGGTGCTCCAACTGGGCATCTTCGGAAAACTCCAGCATCTGCTTGAAGCGTGGGCCGGCACGGTAACCGGCGGCCAGCAGGTCGCGCCCGGTCAACAGCAGCGCAGGACGGATCGTCTCCGGCTCATGGCGATCAAACTGCTCCAGGGCAAAATCGTACATGCCCAGCTTTCCGTGGGAGCTCAGGCAGTCGGCCCGGTGCAGCGCCAGGTGCTCCTCAAACCGGGGCAGGCGCAGAAAGCGTTTCAGGGTGGACTGGCGCATGTCCCGGATGTCGCCGAAGCGCATGTGGTGCTGGATCAGGCCCAGGATCTGCGTTGTGTCGTCGTTTGAAAACCGAAGCCGCGCCAGCAGATCGGCGGCGATACGGACGCCGACTTCGGCGTGCCCGTTGAAGCGGATGCGGTCGCCGGGTTTCGTTAAGTCGGGCGGCTGAAAGGTCGCGGGCTTGCCGACGTCGTGCAGCAGCATGCCCCAGGCCAGCGTAGCAGGAGCGCCGGCGGACAGGTGATCCAGAAGCATCAGCGTGTGGACCCAGACATCGCCTTCCGGATGGTATTGAGGAGGCTGCTCGACACCGCGCATGCGGTCTACCTCCGGAAGCACGTACCGCAGCAGGCCGGACTCATGCAGCATCTCGAAGGCGCGGCGTGCGTGCCCTTCGGTCAGCATGCGCGTGAGCTCTTCGCGAATGCGCTCCTGCGAGACCTGGCCGATCGCGGACGCGTGTGCACGCATGGCACCCAGCGTTTCCGGCGCGATCGTGAAGCCAAGCCGGGCGGCAAACCGGACGGCCCGCAGCAAGCGCAGCTTATCCTCGGCAAAGCGCAACGCGGGGTCGCCGATGGCGCGAATGGTTTGCGAGGCCAGGTCGGCCTCACCTCCGACAAAGTCCAGCACCGCCGGGGCCAGTGGATCGAGCAGCATGCCGTTGATTGTGAAATCGCGGCGGAGCACGTCCTCGCGCGGGTCGCCGGAAAATCGTACTGCGTCCGGCCGGCGACCGTCCGAGTAGGCTCCGTCATGCCGAAACGTGGCTACCTCGGTCGAGACACGTTCCCCGCCGGCCTCGCCCATCACCAGCATCACGCCGAAGTGCGCTCCGACGCCGAGCGTGTCCGGAAACAGCGCGGCGATCTCCTCCGGGCGTGCCGAGGTGGCGACGTCCCAATCCTTCGCCGGCAACCCGAGCAGCAGATCGCGGACACATCCGCCGGCGAACAAGGCCTGGTGCCCGGCCGCGCGCAACGTCTCCAAAATCATCCGAGCCGCCTCGCAGGCCGGGGTTGTGGGGAGCTCAAGATCCATAAGCGTTGGATGTATTGCAAGGCTCCGGGGTTCGTGGCCGGCATACGTCTGTTCCGTATTGCGCTTCAAGTCGGCGGGTCGCGGGCTGTATGCATCACAGGGACATGGAGCGGAGCAGGGGCATGGAGCGGGACCAGGAAGGATGGGAATGCCTGGTGCTGGGCGCCGGGATCGCCGGGCTTGCGGCCGCGCGACGGCTGGCGGAGGCCGGGCTCCGCGTACTGGTGCTCGAGGCCGCCGCTCGCGTCGGGGGAAGAATTCATACGGTGCGGCAGAACGGTGTGCCGATCGAGCTCGGGGCGGAGTTCCTCCACGGCCGTGCGCCGGAGCTTTGGGCGCTGATCGAAGAGGCCGGGCTCAACACCTCTGAGCGAACCGGGAACAGGTTCGAGCTCGCCGACGGGCAGTTGCAGGAGGCGAACCGGGAGGAGGAGGAGGAGGACGATCCGCTCGAAGCGCTGAGGCGATTCGCCGGGCCGGACTGCACCTTCCTCCAGTATCTTGACCGGCTTGCGCTCAACCCCGGGCAGCGCGCGGCGGCCATCGGGTATGCCGAAGGATACAACGCGGCGGACGCGGCGGAGGCCTCCGCGGTCGCGCTGGGCCGGCAGCAGCAGGCCGAGGACGAGATCGAAGGCGACCGGCTGTGGAGACTGCCGGACGGCTACGACCAGCTGCCGGAGTATCTGCGGACGCGCACCCTGGCCGGCGGCGGAGAGATCCGGCTTCGGACCCCGGTCACCTCCGTCCGCTGGGAGCCCGGGCATGTGCGCGTGCAGGCCAGCGGGCAGCAGTTCGCGGCCGCGCGCTGCGTCGTCACCCTTCCGCTGGGCGTGCTGCAGGCCGGCTCCGTGCAGTTCACGCCAAAGCCCGGCCAGGCATTGGAGGCAGCCACTCGTATGCGCATGGGCCAGGTCTTTCGCATGTCCCTGCTGTTCCGCGAGCCGCTGTGGCCGAAGTCGATGAGCTTCCTCTTCACCCGCGACCGCATGCCGCCGGTCTGGTGGACGGGCGACCCGGACCGGGCGCCGCTGCTGACCGCCTGGGCCGGGGGTCCGCGCGCGTCGCAGCTTCTGGAGCTTGCGCCGGCGGCGCAGGTACAGGCGGTCGCCGACACCCTCGGTGCCGCGTTCGGCCGGTCGCCGGACGCCATCCTGGGCGCGGTTGACGGCGTCCACTTCCACGACTGGCAAACGGACCCGCTCTCGCTCGGCGCCTATTCCTGGGTGCCCGTCGGCGGGCTTGAAGCCTCGGCCATCCTGTCCGAGCCCGTGTCCGGCACGCTCTTCTTTGCCGGCGAACACACCGACACCACCGGACACTGGGGCACGGTGCACGCCGCACTCGGCTCCGGTTTGCGTGCCGCGCAACAGCTGCTCGATTCAAGGTAGATGTGCAGACACCCACAATGTAACCCTGCTAGGCTGGACTGCATCTGAGGACTTCATGGCCGCCACGAAACGTCTGTTGAACACCCCGCTCGACACCGCAGCGAATACCACCATTACCGTGAACGGGCGCGAGGTCCACGCGCATGCCGGCGAGTTCCTGATCGAGGCGCTGAACCGCCAGGCCACCGCGCTGAACCAGAAAGGTACCCCGCAGGTCTGCTACATCCCGGAGATGGGGCCCATCCAGTCCTGCGACACCTGCATGGTCAAGGTAGACGGGAAGCTGGTCCGCGGGTGCGCCACCCTGGTCGCGGGCGGCATGACCGTCGCCACCGAAGGCTACGACGTGGACGTGGCGCAGCGCGAGGCCTTTGACCGCCTCCTGAAGAACCACGAGCTCTACTGCACGGTATGCGATAACAACAATCAGAACTGCACCGTGCACAACGCGACCGCGGACCTCGACGTGAAACATCAGGCGCGTCCATACCAGGAAAAGCCCTACCACAAGGATATGTCGAACCCGTTTTACCGCTACGACCCGGACCAATGCATCCTGTGCGGGCGCTGCGTGGAATCGTGCCAAAATGTCCAGGTTAACGAGACGCTGTCGATCGACTGGACCAGCGCGCATCCGCGCGTGCTGTGGGATGGAGGCCACGAGATCGCCGGCTCCTCCTGCGTGAGCTGCGGCCATTGCGTGACGGTCTGCCCATGCAACGCGTTGATGGAAAAGAGCATGATCGGCCATGCCGGCTACCTGACCAACCTGCCGCCCAAGGTGCTCGACGACATGATCGAGGTGGTCAAGGCGGTCGAGCCTAATACCGGCTACGGACCTATCCTGGCGCTCTCGGAAGCTGAAGCCGCCATGCGTCCGCAGATGGTAAGGCAGACCAAGACCGTGTGTACCTACTGCGGCGTGGGCTGCTCGTTCGACGTATGGACGCGCGACCGGCACATCCTCAAAATCGAGCCGACGCGTGGACCGGCGAACGGCATCTCCACCTGCGTCAAAGGCAAATTCGCCTGGGACTTCATCAACTCGCCCGATCGCCTGACCCGTCCGCTGCTGCGCAAAGGCGATACCTTCGTCGAGATCGGCTGGCCCGAAGCGCTCGACGTCATCCACGAAAAGTGGACCAAGATTAAAGGCGAGCACGGGCCGGACGCGCTCGCCTTTATTGCCTCCAGCAAATGCACCAACGAAGAGAGCTACCTGATGCAGAAGCTCGCACGGCAGGTGGTCGGCACCAATAACATCGACAATTGCAGCCGTTACTGCCAGACGCCGGCTTCGATGGGTTTGCAACGCACCGTAGGCTACGGCGCGGACTCCGGCTCCATCTCCGATATCGAGCTGGCTTCGCTTGTAGTCATCATCGGCTCGAACACCTCCGAGTCCCATCCCGTGCTCGCCACGCGCATCAAGCGCTCGCACAAGCATCGCGGTCAGCGCCTTATCGTTGCCGACCTGCGCAAGCATGAGATGGCCGAGCGCGCCGACATCTTCCTCCACCCAAACCCGTCCACCGACGAGGTCTGGCTCTCCGGCGTGGCGAAGTACATTCTCGACCACAACCTAGCCAAGATGGATTTTGTGCATCGGTGGGTAAATAAATTCGACGAGTACGCGAAGTCGCTCGAGCCGTTCACGCTGGAGTATGTCGAAAAGGTCACCGGCATTCCACAGGGCACCATCGTTACCGTGGCGAACGAAATCGCGGCCGCGGAAAGCGTCTGCATGTTGTGGGCCATGGGCGTCACGCAGCATTGCGGAGGCTCCGACACCAGCACCTGCATCAGCAACCTGCTGCTCTTGACCGGCAACTACAAGCGTCCCGGAACCGGCGCATACCCCTTGCGAGGACACAACAACGTGCAGGGCGCTAGCGACTTCGGCTCCATGCCGAATATCTTTTCCGGCTATCAGAAGGTAGACGATGAGACCATCCGCGCCAAGTTCGAAGCCGACTGGGGATGCACGCTGCCCACCGTCAAGGGCCTGGACAATCGCGAGATGATCGACGCCATTCACGCCGGCAAGCTCAAGGCGCTTTATATCAAGGGCGAGGACACCATCACGTCGGACTCGAACGCAACCGATGTAGGTGAAGCGCTGCGGACGCTCGAGTTCCTGATCGTCCAGGACATCAACTTCTCGGAAACCTGCCAATATGCGGACCTGGTCCTGCCGGCCAGTCCGTCGCTGGAAAAAGACGGCACCTTCGTCAACACCGAACGGCGCATCCAGCGGCTCTACAAAGCGCTTGAGCCGCTCGGCGAATCGAAGCCCGACTGGGAGATCCTGCAACTGATCGCAAACCGGATGGGTGGTAAGTGGCACTACAAGCATCCGTCCGACGTGATGGACGAGGTTGCGCGGCTGACGCCTTCCATGGCCGGCGTCACCTACGAGCGGCTGGAAGGCTACAAGAGCCTGCAATGGCCGGTGCACGCCGACGGTACCGACACGCCGCTCTGCTACGTCGACGACTTTCCCTTCCCCGACGGCAAGGCGACATTTTTCCCGCTCGAATACGTTCCCCCGTCGGAGGAGGCGAGTGCGCACTTCGACCTCCACCTGAATAACGGTCGTCTGCTGGAACACTTCGAGCAGGGATCGATGACCTATCGCTCGCCCGGCATCCGGGAGATCACGCCGGAAACCTTCGTCGAAGTCTCCCCCGAGCTTGCCGCTGAACGCGGCCTGACGGACGGACGGTATGTCCACCTGACCAGCCCGTACGGGCGCGTCAAGGTGCAGGTGCTGGTGACCGACCGCGTCACCGGCAAGCAGCTTTACATGCCGATGAACTCGGTGCTGCAACCGGTCAACCTGCTGACCAGCTCGCACACCGACCGCGCCACGCATACGCCGGCCTTCAAGGAGACCGCCGTGCACATGACCGTACTTCCCGAGCAGGGCAAGACTCCGCTGCCGCGCAACAACTTCCGCTACGGCCATCGCACGCCGCAGCCGGGCGTGATGGTGGAAGAAAAGTGGGCGCGCGCGGATTACCATCTGCCCGGTACGCAGGAAAGCGACAAACTGGTCCAGATCAAGTCCATCAACCTCTAGCTTGCCCGCAGAACGTTTCAAGCAGAACCAGGAGTTTCGCCGTGGCCAATCCGCTCAAGTTCACCGTCGTCCACGACCCCAGGAAAGAGTTGCAAACCCAGCTCGACAGTGCGCCGGTCGAGCACGCGGAAGCGCTGCTGAACTGCTACGCGCTCATCCAGACCGCGCATGACAACGGCACGCTGGAGTTGCTCAAGGGGCTCATCGGGGGGCGTGACATTGTCGCCGGCAAGCTGGCCGAGTATGCCAAGCTGCCGGGCGGTGTAGCGGCCATCCGCAACCTGATGGCCGCGGCCAAAATCCTGATGGCGCTCGACCCGGATACGCTGGACAATGTCTCGAAGTCCATCGTCACCGCGACCGGCCTGCACCAGGAGGAAGCCAAACCGCCGTCGCTGTGGCAGCTCGCCAAACGCGCCACCAGTGAGGACAGCCGCCGCGGCCTCTCCTTTATGACCCTGCTTCTCGGAACGGTGGGCAAGAGCCTTCGAGTCACCCCGGATACACGGGTAAAATAGGCGGGTGACCAGTTCAGAACGTGCGTTTCAGGTAGGCAAGGTTGAGGTTGGCCGAGGCAAATTGTTTCTAATCGCCGGCCCCTGCGTGATCGAATCCGAAGCTCATGTCTGCGGCCTCGCCGGCAGGATCGCCGCGGTCGCCCAGGCCGCCGATCTACCCTTGATCTTCAAAGCCAGCTACGACAAGGCCAACCGCACCAGCCTGCACAGCTTTCGCGGTCCTGGGCTCGCGGACGGCGCACGCATCCTGCGGAAGGTCGCGCGCGAAACCGGGCTGCCCGTACTCACCGATGTCCACACACCCGACGATTGCCCCCGGGTTTCGGACGCGCTCGGCGACTGCGAGCTGATGATCCAGATTCCGGCCTTCCTTTGCCGGCAGACCGACCTGCTCGTCGCCGCGGCAACGACAGGACGCGCCATCAACATCAAGAAAGGCCAGTTCGTCGCGCCGCCCGATATGCGCCACGCAGTCGCCAAGGTGCGCGAATCCGGCAACGAGCGCGTTTCCCTGTGCGAGCGCGGCGCAAGCTTCGGATACAACAACCTGGTCGTCGATATGCGTGGGCTGCCTACCATGCGAAAGTTCGCCCCCGTCGTCTTCGACGGCACGCACTCCGTGCAGACGCCCAGCGCGGGCGACGGTGTAAGCGGAGGACAGCCCGAGTTTATCCCCGTGCTGGCCCGCGCGGCGGTTGCGGCCGGGGTCGACGGCGTGTTTCTGGAAGTACACGATCACCCGGAAACCGCCAGGTCCGACGGAGCCAATGCGCTGCACCTGGACCGTCTACCCGCCATCCTGGCAGAGCTTAAGCGCGTCCACGCGGCGGTCTGGAGCTAGAGCAACATAGGTCCGGTGTAGATTCCTGACGGTCATTTTCCGAAATAATCTGCTTCTACCTTCACAGTTGCTCGTCCCGATAACAGCACCGCCGTTCAGCGAGTCGAAATCTCCGTCAATCGGATCATCGGAAGCTGCTGGTTCCAGTTGCTGTCGATATTTTCAAAGATCAGCCGGAACTCCCGCTGCTGGCCCGGAGCAAGCGGCGCCGTGCTCAAAGGCTCCGTGTCAATATACGGCTCATGCGTCCGAATCACGGTGACCGGCACCGTCTCCAGCTGCGCCGGGAGCTGCTCGTCGTTGGCAAATTGCACCTGTGCGGTGGCCCCCGTCACGGTCTTCCCACCGGCGTTCCGCAGTTGCCCGTCGATATAGGTCACCTTCACCCCGGACAGCGCGGAGGACTCGCTCATCTGCAGGTCGGTCACGGCTATGGACGAGCTGTATGGGTCGGCAGTCTGCAACCCGTGCGGTCCGCCGCCCTTCGGCCTGGTGAGAAAGAAGACCAGCGCCGCCACCAGCAGGACCGCGACTCCGGCGATCACCCAGGGAAGCAGAGAGGTACGATCCATTCCGGCCCGGGGGGCACCGAAGAGTCCAGGGTCCGAAGGCCGTTTGGTCCCGCCGCCGCGTTCGCTCATGGAATTGATAACGGCTCCTGCATTGCTGAGATGCAGAACCAACATGCTTTACCCCGGAAAAGTTTTCCTCAGGGGTCTGGGCGGGATATTGACAGAAACCGATTTCAGCGGTTGGATAGAGGTTACTAAAGTTTCAGAAAGCGGGTTACGCCATGCACGTTGAGCTCAAGCCCAAACAGACCGAAACCGATCTCGCCGGGACTTCTACAGCCTTCCCCGGCCCCAGGCTCGTAACGGCAATCGACACCCTGCGAATCCTGGAGCGAAGGCGGCAGATAAGAGAAAATCGGGTTTACCTGGCCGCGGTCACCTGTGCCGCATTTGTGCTTCTGCTCACCGCCTAGCCGAAGCGCGCAAGGTTGACGGTCTGGCGAAAGTCCGCGCCAGTAACCTCCACCACCACGCACATCTCCTGCAATCGGCTGCGCATGCGTTCGCCGATGCGGTCGCCCAGCGTTTCCTCCCGCACGGCCGCGCGGGAACGGGTAAACTCGCTCGCCGAGCCGTCCAGCGTTACGGCGGGCGCGGCGTTGGCGAAGTTTGTGGTGATGATCGTGGTTCGGCGGTCGTTGTAGCGTGTGTTTAGGATGTGCGCGACCGTGTCCCACACCCAATCGGTTGGCTTGGCCGCGCCTAACTCATCCAGAATGAGCACTTCGGCATCGAAAACCGGCTTCAGTATCTCCGATTCGGTGGAGTGCACGCGCGGGTTGTACGAGTTCTGCACCTGCTTCAGCAGGTCGCGATAGTCGTAAAACAGCCCCGTCGCTCCGCGGTCCAGCACCAGCGCCTGCAGGATGCCGACCGCCATGTGCGTTTTGCCGACGCCAATCGAGCCGGTCAGCAGAAGACCGTTACCCGCCGTGTCCAGCGGGTAGGACTCGATAAACTTGCGTGCGGTCCGGAAGGCCGCCTGCAAGGAGCGCGTCGCCGAAGGGTAGGCCGGGTCGAACGACTCCAGCGAGCAATGCTCATAGCGCGCGGGAATGCGGGTGCGTGCCAGTGCGCGAGCCTGTCGGCGTTCGATCCGGCAGGTGCAGTCGCGGACCGCGCGGCGACCGTCGCGCTCCACCAGAAGCTGGCCGGAGCCGCCGCAATGCACGCAGATGGGTTCGGGGACGGGCATAGATCCAGTATAGGAGCATCCACCGGGCTCCGCACCCTTTGCCGCCGGCGCGAATCTGATTGAACAGGTGTGCACAACACAGGTACACTGAGGGAAAGCGCGGACAGAACCGTTCGCGCCGGAGCTTAGCCAGCGTCAGCGACAGGAACCCCGATGCAGCGCACCGCGCGTCTGCAAGCGATCCGCCAGCCGGCAAGCCGTAAGGAAACAGCATTATGCCAAAGGAAGCCATTCACCCGTCGTACAACACCATCAACGTCAAGTGCGCCTGCGGGTCCAACTTTGAAACTCGCTCGACCCACAAAGGTGACATCGTGGTTGAAATCTGTGCGGCCTGCCACCCGTTCTTTACGGGCAAGCAGAAGCTGGTCGATACCGCCGGACGCGTCGACCGCTTCCGCCGCAAGTTCGCCCAGTCGGACGCAGCCAAGGCGGCGGCGGACAAGAAGTAAGTAGAACCGGGCTGGACACTGAAGGCCTTCGCCGGCGTGCGGAGGCCTTCCCGGCTGGGCACGCACCCGCCTCGCAAGAAGCAGGAAAAGGCACGCAAGGGATGCAATAAGAATTTATCCCTTGGCAGTCCCTGCCGTCCTCTGCGGCGCGGTGATTGCCTGTTTTCAGATGCAAGGGAGCGGCATTGCAGAAGGGCTGGGACAATCCGGTAGGCCACACCATGCCCACGGGGGCCAGGGTGCCGGCCGAGCTGCACATCGGCAACGTCCGCGTCGTGCCGGCAACGGTCCTTGCTCCCATGGCTGGCGTGACCGACAGCGTCTTTCGCCGCTTCATCAGGAACTCCAGCCGCTTCACCTCCGACGCCGACGCCGACGCCGACGCCGAGACCACCAACCAGCAGTCCGGCTGCGGCCTCATCATGACCGAATTCACCTCCGCCGACGGGCTCAGCCGCATGCGCGAAACCAAGCGCAAGCGCTACCTGACCTACTACGACGATGAGCACCCCATCTCCGCACAGCTGTTCGGCTCCAAGCCAGAGACCCTGGCCGATTCGGCACGCATCTGCCAGGACGCCGGCTTCGACCTGGTCGACCTCAATCTCGGCTGCCCGGCCAAGCGCGTCGTCTCCTGCAACGGAGGCTCCGGCCTCCTGCGCGACCTGCCGCTGATCGAAACTATCTTCAAGCGGGTCCGCGCGGCCGTATCCATTCCCTTCACCGTCAAGTTCCGCATGGGCTGGAACGACAAAAACATCGTCTGCGTGGAGCTTGCGAAGCTTGCCGAAGACTGCGGCCTGAACGCCGTTGCCCTGCACGCCCGCACGCGCGAGGACGGCTACTCCGGCCAGGCGCGCTGGGAGTGGATCGGCGCGGTCAAAGACGCGGTCCGCATCCCGGTCATCGGCAACGGCGACATCCTGACGCCCGAGGACGCGGTCGCCATGGTCGCCGCCACCCGCTGCGACGCCGTCATGATCGGCCGCGCGGCCCCGGCGAACCCGTGGATCTTTCGCCAGATCGCGCAGTACACCGAAACCGGACGCTACGACACCGCCTCCAGCGAGGACCGTCACCGCATGATCCGCAGCTACTTTGGCATGCTGGTTGCGGAGCTTGGCGAGCACCCCGAGATCGTCGGCACGCCCGGCGTGGAGCTGTCCGAGGCCGAGCAGAAGCAGCGGCGCGTGCGGGAATCTGCTCTGCGCGAGATGCTCGGCAAGATGAAGCAGTTCGCCAGCTGGTTCACCCACGGCATCGCCGGCGGCGCGGGGCTGCGGCGGGAGATCTTCGAGGCAAAATCGGGCGATGCCGTGCTCGACGCAGTGGAACGCTTTTTCGCCACCCGCGAGCAGCCGGAGCCCGAGCTCGTCGGGTCAAGCTACCCGTTCCGCGGCTAGCGCGAAGCCGGCATCTCCGGCGTAATCCGCACCACCTGCGCGTGGCATTCGCGCAGTCCCTGGCACGCAATCGGATGCAGCCCGTCCTTTGACAGGCACGCCTCGATGGCGGTCAGCCGGTTATGCCCGCAACTCACCACGATGCTTCCCGCTGGGTAGTCCGGGTTCGACTTCTGAAACAGCTCGGTAATCTCCGCCGGCTTCAGAAGCACTTCGTGATCGAGCGACACAAACAGCGTCGGCACCTTGAGCCCGGCGAAGGCCTTATGCTCGAGCGAAAAGAAGTCGTCCGGCTTCAGCGTCGTGCATGTGCCATGCTTGGTCCACTCATGCGCCAGCAGCTTCATGTCCGGCGTAATATCCAGGTTCCGCTCCGGATGCGCGGGTCCCGGGCGATCCGGCTCGCAGTCCACCGGGTAGGTGCCATCGTCATTCTGCGGCCAGAGCCCATGCACGATAAACCCGTGCGGCGCGGAGCACTCGGACGACGTGCCCTGGATGGAGCAGAACTCCGGCGCCCACGACAGGTTCAGCAGGTAAAAGTCGAACCTGCCCGGCTCGCCCTGGTTCTGAGCGTGTGCAAACGGCGAACAGAACAGCAGGGCGGCGAGCAGAACGGCGGCAAGGAGCTTCATTACCTCGTATCCTAGCGGATATGCCAATCCAAAACGTAGCCGTCTTCTGTGCTTCCGCCGACGGCACCCGCCCGCAGTACCGCACCGAGGCCGAGGCGCTGGGCCGCGCGCTGGCGGAACAGAACGTTGGGCTCATCTACGGTGGTGCCCGTGTAGGCCTCATGCAGGCCGTAGCCGACGCATGTCTTGCCGTCGGCGGACGCGTCGTCGGCGTCATTCCGGAGGTGCTGGTCGACCTCGAAGTCGCGCACCAGGGCCTGACCGAGCTCCACGTGACCAGCACCATGCATACCCGCAAGGCGCTGATGGGCGAGCGCGCCGACGCCTTCATTATCCTGCCCGGGGGCTTCGGCACCTTCGAGGAGATGTTCGAAGTGCTCGCCTGGCAAACTCTCGGTCTGCACAACAAACCCATCATCCTCTTGAATACATTGGGGTATTACGACGAGATGCTCACCTTTCTCGACCACTGCCTGCGCGAAGGCATGACTTCGCCAAAGAAGCGTGCGGTCCTTCAGGTCGCCGGCACAGTCGACGAGCTGCTCGCCGCACTTCAAATTTCCGGATCGATGTAGCTTCCCAGGCAACATCGTCCGGCATCCGCGCGTCTACGTTAACAGCGAAGATTTGGCGAACAGATCTGCACGCAAGAGCGAGGGAGCGAGCAATGGCGGAACGGGAACTGGAACTGGACGAACCGGTAGTCATGGACGAACAGGGTGAAGCACTGCGGCACGCGACGGAACGCGCCGAGCGGGCAGAGGCGGAGTTGACAAAGCTGAAAACAAAGGCGGCGCACACCGCACCGGCAGCCGCGGAAAGCCAGAACCTGCCTGCCCAGCACCGGACAGATGACGCCGCGCTGAAATCTCCGCCGAGCCCAAGCACCGCGGAAAATGCACAGCACGACGAAGCCGCGGGCGACGGTCCGGCACCGGCGGGCGAAGCGGGAGGAGGCCTTGAAGAGCTTCGCAAGGACTCCATGATGGCGCATCTACTGGACTCGCTCGAAGCCGGCAAGGACATCGGCCATTACGGACGTCTGGTCTTCGCCATGGTCGCACGGCACTTCCTCACCCACGACGAGGTGCTCGCATGGATGATGAAGGACAAGGATGACGACCGTGAGAAGGCCCTGCTGATGCTTCGTCAGGTGGAAGGAAAGGACTACACGCCGCCGAAGCGCGACAAGATTCTTTACTACCAGACGCAGCAGGAGTTCCCCATCCTGCCCTACCCGGACGACCCCGACTGCGGCAACCTGTACCGCAATCTCAAGTTCCCGGACGCAATCTACAAACACATCGGCCACTACCAGGAAGCGAAGGCCGAAGGCGGCGATTGATCGCAGGCCTGCACATGGGCGGAATATGCGGGCCTCTGACGGTTGCCTGTCCTTCCGTCAGGACTACGCCGTTGGCAGACTCGTTACGATCCCGTCCCAGAACGCAATTCGTGCCTCGACGGCCTCCGCTGCGGCTTCTTCGGCCTCCTGCCACTTCACCGGGTCGTCGCCGCACAGGTTGGCGAGCATCTGCAGTGCCATCGGTCCATGCTGGTCGCCGTCGACCTCGATATGACGGTCCAGGTACCAGCGGAACAGCGCAAGCTGTCCGTTCAACCGCTGATCCTGGTCGCGCAGGAACCCCCGGAAGATCTCCGGGATCAGGTCCTCGCGGCCAAAGGTAAACGCCGCGGCAATGGCGTGCAGCTTGCCCGTCCCGATGATCCGAAACGTCTCCGCCACAAAGGTGCGGGCGGCCTCGGTCGCATTTGCTGTACGCATCGCCTCGGCAACCGGCGCTCCCTGCCGGACCTCGGCGATGAACCGCTCGATCTCACCGGTCTCCGCGCCGCACGCCCCCATCGCGCGCAGGTAAAGTTCGAAGTGGCTCAGCGGCTCGCCTTCGTACTCATCGGATTCCTCGCCCATCACGATCTCATTGATCAGCCGCCGGCTCGAAGCGTCGGCGGTCGGAAGCCACGGCGTCGTCACGCAGGTCAGCCCGCGCTGCAGCGTTTTGAGCAGGCTCATAAAGTCCCACACGGCGTACACATGCGACTGCATAAACGTTCGCAGGTCCTCCACCGAGTGGAACGACCGGTACAGCGGATGTGCGGCCAGCCGCGTATACAACGGCTTGAGCCGCTGCTTCAGGGTTTCGAGTTCGGTTCCGGTTGCAGCGGTCATAATCTTTACTTTCCTTACGGATTCAACAAAACCGAACGTCCAGCCACGCAGTCCGCGCATGGACAGATGCGACGCAGATACTCCCACGAGTAGATGCCGCTTTCATGGCCGTCATTCCACTTGAACCGCAGGGCATATTTGCCCACCGGGGAGACCTCCAGGGGCCGCGGAGGTGCCTGATAAAGGACGAGCGGACCGGCGTTCTTGGATGGCGGTGCCACGCCCGCTTCCCGTCCGGCCCCCTTGCGCTCCTCGTTGCACACCGCGCATGGACACGCATGACGCAGAAACGCAAAGCTCCACGCGCTCTCATGCCCATCCTTCCAGCTGATCTCGACGCCGGTGCCTTCGGTCTTGTGCACCCGCACCTTCGTCGCGGTTACCGCTTCCCGGGGAAGCGCACGCTCGGCCGCCTCTTCCCGTCGCGCGGTCTCTCGGTCGACGATCCGGATTCCTTCATGACTCATCGGCTGCAAACTCCCCGGCAACTAAGCACGTTCTCTCCAGAAAAAATATCCGGCAATCACCACACCGGTCACGACCACAACCGCACGCAGCACCGCGGGGTTCATCGCGCGGGCATTGCGCGCGCCCACGTACCCGCCGGCTGCGGCAAACACCATGGAGATGAGGCAGTCATGCCACACGATGCGTCCCGAAACGATAAACGTTACGATGGCGCAGAAGTTCGACGCGCACGCCGCCACCACCTTCAACGCGTTCAGCTGATGCATCTCGTCCATGCCGAACAGGGCAAGCACCGTCATCACCAGGAAGCCTCCACCCGCGCCGAAGTACCCGATATAAAAGCAGATGGGCAAAAGAGCCGCAGCCAGTGGAACCGTTGGAATCTTCATCGGTGCCGCATGCTTCGCACGCCCGCGCAGCCACTTCGACACCGGCCCGGAGATGCCGAAGATCAGCGCCCCCGTCAGCAGAAGCCACGGAATCAGGTGCAGAAACGTCATCTGCCGCGTGTGCAGAAGCACCTCCGCCCCGGCCACGCCGCCCACCAGCGAGGTTGCCAGCACTACCGGTAAAAGCTCCCGGCGCACATCGCCCCGCAGCGTAAACAGGCTGGTCAACTGCCCCGGCCAAAGCGCCACGGTGTTGGTCGCGTTAGCCTCTACCGGAGGCACGCCCACGCCCAGCATCGCCGGAAAAGAGATAAACGAGCCCCCGCCTGCCATCGCATTCATCACGCCCGCAATCAGCGACGCCGCGACCAGCCAGAGATAGTGCCAATGCGTGAGAAGAAAAGCAAACATCTCATTCCATTGTAGGGGTACACGCCGCATGACACGGGACGGGCAGATCCGGCGCTTGAAGCAGCTCACCGAAGAGCTTCTGCCGGCACGCGCACGCGAGTTCCGCTGGCCCATCCGCCTGGATCACTGCTTCAAGCGCATCTGCTTCGATGCCGCCTTCGGCGATGTCTGGTATCGCCACCTGAAGCGCCCGGCCGAACGGCACCTGACAGGCGAGCCGCTGGCACGAGCGCTCGGATGCGCGGAAGAGTTGTTCGCCGGCGATGCGTCTCTGCTGGCCGAGCGCAACCGGCAAAGCCTCGCGTGGCGCGGCAAGCTGCGCGGCGACCCTAGGCCGGAAACTCCGGCGTAGCCGCAATCAGACGCTGCGTGTACGGATCCTGCGGATGCTCGCACACTGCAAGCGCGTCGCCCACCTCCACCAGGCGTCCATGCTGCATCACCGCGACGCGGTCCGCAAGATAGCGCACCAGCGGCATGGAATGCGAGATGAACAGATACGTCAGCCCGTGCGTCCGCTGCAGACCGCGCAGGAGATTGATCACCTGTGCGCCGACCGAAACGTCCAGCGCGCTCACCGGCTCATCGAGCGCCAGGAATTCCGGTTTCAGCGCCAGAGCCCGGGCGATGTTGATGCGCTGCCGCTGCCCCCCGGAAAGCTCATGCGGATACCGGCTAAGCACTGCGGGGTCCAGCCCGACGTCGTGCATCAGTTCCTGCAGCCGGCCGGCGATGTGCACACGCGAAGAGCCGCCTTGAATCTGGAACGGCTCGGCCACAATCTCGCGCACGCGCATCCGCGGGTCCAGCGCGGCGTACGGGTCCTGAAACACCATCTGCATCCGCGCCCGCATCCGCCGCAACGTGCGTTTGTCAGCCGCCAGCAGGTTCTGCCCATCGAAGATCACCTGCCCGGCGGAAGGCTCGACCAAACGCAGCAGCATGCGCGCCACGGTAGACTTGCCCGATCCCGACTCCCCTACCAGTCCAAGCGTCTCCCCCCGCCGGATCGAGAGCGACACATCGTCCACCACGCACGACGACCCATACCGCTTGGTCAGGTTGCGCGCTTCGAATAACAGATCGTCCATCTCTCCTCAGTCAAGCTTCGGGTGCAGCTTCTGGAACCCGGTCCGCTGCTGATATGCCCGTGCAAACGCCGCTACCTTTGCATCCGCATACAGGTTGCCCAGAAACGTCAGCGACACCGGCGTTCCCGGCCCGCCCGCATTGTCCACCGCCCCGTCCGTGTCGTTCGGCGAAGCCGGCGCATCCGCCCCGCGTAATCCGTTTGGCACGATCACCGCCGGGTAGCCGGTCAGATTGGTCGCCGTCAACTGCGCCCCCTGCGACGGCGTCACGATGACGTCGACGGTACGAAACAGCTCCGCCATCGCCGTAATGCCGAGCATCCGCGCCCGCATGCTCTGCACATAATCCACCGCCGGATAAAATCGCGCCACCCGGAAATTGTTCGGCCAGTCGTACGGCTGCTGCCCGGCCAGCAGCCTGTCCCGCCCGGAGCGCGTCAGTTCGTCAAACGCCGCCGCTCCTTCCGCCTCGAGTACCGGCACCATCGCGCTCCACGGCAGCTTCGGGATCTCCACCGGCACCAGCGTCACGCCCATTTTTGTGATCTGCGAAAGCGCCGCCGTCGCATACTGCAGATCGTACGTTGCCCGCGCCATCCCGGCCTGCATGCGCGCCTGCCGCTTGCGATACGCCTCCATCTCCGCATCCCCGCCGGCGCTCGGGGCCTTCAACTCCGGCATCACCGGAGCGTCGAACGCGCTCTTGATATACCCGATCCGCAGCGTACGCCAATCGAACTCCGCATCCCAGTTGAACGTCGCCGCCTGCACCGAGCGGTCCTGCCCGTCCGGTCCGTAGATCGCCCCGAGTACCATCGCGCAGTCCTCCACACATCGTGTAATCGGCCCAATCTTGTCCATCGTCCAGCTCAGCGCCATCGCCCCCGTCCTCGGCACAAACCCGAACGTCGGCCGCAGCCCCGTTACCCCGCACCGCGTGCTCGGCGATGAGATCGATCCCAGCGTCTCGGTCCCCAGCGCGAACCCCACGCACCCCGCCGAAACCGCTGAAGCCGAGCCCGCCGACGAACCCGAGCTTCCCTGCCGCGGGTTCCACGGATTCCGCGTCCGCCCGCCCGGCTTGCCGGAGCCCGCCGGATACCCCCAAAGATCGCCCTGCGCCAGAGCTCCCAGCGTCAGCTTTGCCACCAGCACGGCCCCGGCCGCATCCAGCCGCTTTACCACCGTCGCGTCCTCGGCAAAGTGCTGGTCCTCAAACCCCGCCGCGCCCCACGTCGTCGGCGCCCCCGCCACCGCGATCAAGTCCTTCGCCCCCCACGGAATTCCGTGCAGCGGCCCGCGATACCGTCCCGCCGCAATCTCCGCATCCGCCGCCGCAGCCTGCCGCAGCGCACGCTCTTCCAGCAGCGTAATCACAAAATGCAGTTGCGGATCGAACCGCCGCAGCCGCCCAAGATACATCCGCGTCAGCGTCGTCGAGCTCACCCGCCTCGTCCGCACCAGCTCCGCCAGCTCGCGCACGGTCAAAAACGCCAACTCCTCGGCATTCGCCTCCGGTGTCCCGCGATCGGTAAACCCCACCGACGGCGCCCCGCTGATGCGCATCGGCCGCCGCACCGTATCGAGCACCATGCCCCCCGGCACCGGGTCGAAATTGAACGCCGGAGCCACCGCGTTCGGCAGCGGCAGCTTGCGTATCTCGCGAATGTCGTCCAGCTGATTATTCAGCCCGTCCAGCAGCATCGCCTTCTGGTCCTCAGCAATGTGCACCCCCGCCACTGCCGCCGCATTGTCGATCATCCCTGCGGTAATCTTCGCCGGCGCATCCGGCGGCGCTTCCTGCGCCCCGGCGGCAGCCACCGCAAGCAGCGCTCCCGGAAACAAGGTCTGCCCCACCCCCGCGGCAGAGCAAACAGCAAGAAAACGTCGGCGATCCAGCGTCGTAGGAGTCTTGGAGGTATCGGGCATGCCGCATTATCGCACCCCCCTCCCGGCCCGCAGCAGCCGCCCGCCCAAACAGGCATACTGAACCCATGCCCCGCACGCTCCCCACCGCCGTCCTGCTCGCCTCTTTCTCTCTGGCCGCCCAAGCGCAAACCTCCGGCATTCCCATCCGCGTGCTCCACAGCACCCCCGGTCATGACGCCCGCAAACAAAACTCCGGCGAAGCCTACCCCGACACCAACGAGGTCGTCGCCGCCCTGCAGCTACGGTTGCGCGAAGCCGACCCCACCCACCCCGGCCACATCTGGCTCCAGTTCTCCGCCGACACCGGACCCAACTCACGCGCCGCCCACCTCCTCATCCGCGTCCCGCTTTCCGCCTCCGGAATCCCCACGCCCGGGCAGTCCACCTGCACCGTTAACCCCCAAGGCGACCCGTTCCTGACCTTTACCGCCTCACCCGACCCGAAAAACTTCGTCCCCTTCCAGCCCGCCGCCTCCACCACCAACATCGAGCTTTCCCTCAACACCTACCTCTGCCAGGCGCTCGCCGCCTCCTACACCTGCAACGGCACCCCCCACCCCCTGACCATCCGCTGGCCCGCCTGGAAGCTCGCCCGCACCGCCCAGCTCCTGCTCACCGGCGAAGCCCCCGCCACCCTGGACCTGTCTCCCGTAGCCATCCTGGCCACCGATCAACTCTTCCCCGAATCCCAATGCCCGAAGCCAAAACCCTGACCAGCAACAAGTCCCAAAACCCAAAACTGAAGCAGTATTCGGTCACGATGCTGACCGGGCTCACACTCCCATCCGGCCATCTCCCGAACGAATCTCACTCTATCTACAACGCCCGCGGATGAGTCCGCTCGTACACCTCCTGCACCTGCTTCACCGTCAGCTGCGTATACCTCTGCGTCGTCGACAGCCGCTCATGCCCAAGCATCTCCTGAATCGCCCGCAGGTCCGCGCCCTCCTCCAGCATGTGCGTCCCAAACGCATGCCGCAGCGTATGCGGATGCACGTCCGCCGCCAGCCCGCGGCTCAACGCGATCTTTTTCACAATCCGCCCCACACTCCGCGTCGTCAGCCGGCAATCCATCCCACGCATCGTCGCATTCATCAGCACCGCGCCGCCCTCCGCCAGCCCCAGCTTCCCGGCCTTGCGTAGACGAGCCTCACGAGCCGGCAGGTAAGCCCGCAGCGCCTCCGCCGCCGCATCCCCCAGGGGAACCAGTCGCTCCTTTTTACCCTTGCCTCGCACCAGCACCGCATCGTCCCCCCAACGCACGCTGTCCATGTTCAACCCGCAAAGCTCCGAGTTCCGGATTCCGCATCCATATAGAAGCTCGAAGATCACCCGTTCCCGCTCCGGCCACGCCGCCTCCTCGTCTTTCCCGGTCGCCTCCAGCGAGTCCAGCACACGGTTCACCTCCTCCATGCTCGGAACCCGCGGCAGGGTCAGGCTCCGCTTCGGAGTCGATACCAGCACCGCCGGATTATGCTCGATCTTGCCGCACCGAGCCAGCCACTTGAACCAGCTCCGCACACACGCGAGCCCCCGCGCGACGCTCGCCTTGCCCAGCCCCCGTCCGTACAGCACCCCCAGGTAAGCCCGGATCTGCAGATGTCCCACCGTCCCCACATCCGTTACGCCCTGCGATTCCAGCCACTCCGCAAAGCCGCGAACCTCCCGCGCATACGCCCGCACCGTATGCTCGCTTGCCCCGCGCTCGCCTACGAGCACCTGAATAAACTCGTCCGCCAGCCGTCGCAAGTCGCTCAAGCCGCCGCTCCTTGGTCGTCTGATCTCTGATCCCCGATCTCCGATCGCTTCCTCCGCCCCCGTGGATGATGCTTCTGATGCACCGCCTGCAAATGCCCCAGCGCCACATGCGTATACACCTGCGTCGTCGAAATATCCGCATGCCCAAGCAGCACCTGAACGCTGCGCAGGTCCGCTCCATGCTCCACCATGTGAGTCGCACAGCTATGCCGCAGCTTGTGCGGGCTCGCCGTCCCTCCTTCCGAGCTCTCCTTCACCATCTTCCAAACCACCTGCCGCGAAATGGTCCTCCCCCGCGCACTCAAAAACATCGCCCGCTGCATCCCCGTTCCGCTCTTTTGCAATCCCGGCCGCCCCTGCTCCATGTAGGTCTGCAACGCCTCGCAGGCGCGGCGTCCCAGCGGAACCAGCCGCTCCTTGTCTCCCTTTCCCCGCACCATCACCCGCTGCACATCCGCCCGAAAATCCTCCACCCGCAAGCTGCAGATCTCCCCGACCCGCAGCCCACCCGCATACAGCAGCTCCAGCACAGCCGAATCCCGCAGCGCAGCCGCCCCGCCACCCCGCGCCGCATCTTCTTTCCTCTGCAGCATGCCCGCAACGCTCGCCTCCCCCAAACTCTTCGGCAAAACCTTCCAGCTAGCCGGCCGGTCGATATTCACCGTCGGATCGACCCGCAGCCGACCATCCAGCAGCATCCACTTGTAGAACCCCCGCAACCCGCTCAGTCCTCGCGCGATCGTCCGCCCATCCGTGTCGTTCCCCCGCCGCTCCGCCATAAACCCGCGCACGTCCTCGCCCGTCGCCGCCGCCAGCACCCCATCCCGCTTCTCCAGAAACTCCGCGAACTGCATCAGGTCCCGCGTATACGCCTCCACCGAGTTCGGCCGCAGCCCCTTCTCCACTCGCAAATAGACTCCAAACTCCCGAACCAGCCCCAGATTCCCTGCTCCAAGCCCTGAACCATCCATAGACCCTCATTCTCCCACCGCGGCTCCCGATACCGGCACGCTGATCGCAACCCCGTGCCCCATTCATCACGGCCCCATCGTGGATGAGTGGGTCCAGCGCCCCGCCATCTATACTGAACTAGCCATGTTTGAAAACCTCAGCGACAAACTCCAGCGTTCCTTCAAGACCCTCCGCGGCCAGGGCACCATCTCCGAAGAAAACATCGCCGAGGCCATGCGTGAAATCCGCCTCGCCCTCCTCGAGTCCGACGTCAATCTCACCGTCGTCCAGGAGCTCGTCGAGCACATCCGCGCCAAGAGCATGGGCACCCTCGTCACCACCGCCCTCAGCCCGTCCGAGCAGATCGTCAAAATCGTCCACGACGAGCTCGTAGCCCTCCTCGGCAAGGACATCGCCAAGTTCCGCACCGCCTCCCAGCCCCCCTCCGTCGTCCTCATGGCCGGCCTCCAGGGCTCCGGCAAAACCACCTCCTCCGCCAAGCTCGCACAGTGGCTCAAAAAGGGCGGCCACCGCCCCATGCTCGTCTCGGTCGACGTCTACCGCCCCGCCGCCCGCGAGCAGCTCGCCCTCGTCGCCAAATCCACCGGCGTCAATCTCTACGAAGGCAAGCTCGACGCCAGCGCCCCCAACGGCACGCCTGAAGTCCTCCGCCTCGCCCGCGAAGCCAAGCGCGAAGCCGCCAACTTCGGATGCGACATCCTCATCGTCGACACCGCCGGACGTCTCGGCATCGACAAGGTCCTCATGGACGAGATGGCCGAGCTCAAAAAGCTCCTCCAGCCTTCCGAGATACTGTTCGTCGCCGACGCCATGACCGGACAGGACGCCACCAACTCCGCCAAGGCCTTCAACGACCTCCTCCAGATCACCGGAGCCATCCTCACCAAAATGGACGGCGACGCCCGCGGCGGAGCAGCCCTCTCCATCCGACAGGTCACCGGAGCCCCCATCAAGTTCCTCGGCACCGGCGAAAAACCCGACGCCTTCGAGCCCTTCCACCCCGACCGCATCGTCTCCCGCATCATGGGCATGGGCGACATCGCCACCCTGCTCGAGCGAGCCGAAGAAAAACTCGACCGCGGCAAGGCCGAGCAGTTCGCCAAAAAAGCCCTCTCCGGCTCCGGCTTCACCCTCGAAGACTTCCGCGAACAGCTCCGTCAGATCAAGAAAATGGGCTCCATGAAATCGATCCTCAAAATGCTCCCTTCCGTAGGCCCCTTCGCCGGCATGGCTCAGGCCGCAGAAAACGTGGACGAGTCGCAGTTCACCCGTGTCGAATCCATCATCAACTCCATGACCAACAAGGAGCGCCAGAACGCCGACATCATCAACGGCAGCCGACGCAAACGCATCGCCCAGGGCTCAGGAGTCACCGTCCAGGAAGTCAACAACCTCCTCCGCCAATACGCCCAGATGAGCAAAATGTTCAAAACCATGGGCGGAGGCGGAGGCATGAAAGCCCAGCAACGCCTCATGAGCCAAATGCAACAACAAAAACAGAGATTCGGACGGTAACAAACCAGCTAGCTAAGCAAAACTGCGTCAACATGAATGACATTTGTTTTTAGTTCACTTCTCATCCTAAGCACTTGAGGTTTAGATGCGGATATCAGAACGCTTTAACCTATCTGCGCGGCAAGCAGAACTTGACTTCGTTGACGTAGATACCGACCGCGATTTGGCGCTTTTTCTCGATCCCTTTGTTCTTTCTACTAGGTCAGATCCTTGGTCATGTGGGGCCAGTAGTACACTTAGGAGCTTTTTCACATATTTCATCAACTTGCTCTATGCTGGTGAGACCGAGGAAGCCCGATCGTTATTCGACTACTTGCATGAGCCGAATGAAACATGCTTAGGAATGTGTCGCGGTCTCCCAAGGGGAAATGGCGTCGGCAATGATGACGCTGAACGTATTTTTCAGAGTTTAGCCACCAGCCGAGCAGCGAAAAGTGGGCTCCTGACTGATCTGGAAGATTGTCGCATCTTCGTCGACCGCGTAGATAAAGACAAAACCTCAGATATGACAACAAACATCATTCGCAAACATCTGCTTGAATACACGGAACAGCAGTGTCAGCTATGGGCTATTCCACTCGAGGCAAATGCTGCGAGCGGATTCTTTTGGGAAGCAAGTTCTAGGCGGTGGACGAACAGTGAGTCGTCGGTCCTCGTTGCGGGTGGGAAGAGAATACTTCTTGTTCCAAAAGCAGTAGTCTCGTATTCAAAAAAGCATACAGCTAAACAATTTCACCAACATTTTGCTCTAAACTTTTTGCAGCATGAGCATTTGCGTATGAGGAGCGCTCTTGTCAAACAGACAATAAAGCGCGGCAAAGTGACGCGGGAGTACGTTACAAAAGAGTCCTTGGTAAGGAAGGGTGGAGCGTCTTTCAGTAAGGATTTTCTTGCAACATTTACTAACGCACATATTGAGGTGTTTAAAGAATTCAAAAAGGCAGACCGTACGAAGGAAGAGTCGATTCCCATTCAGGTCTTCGCCGATCACGACATCGAATTTGTAGCAGGCTATCTCAAGGACAAGCTTTTAGGAATACCCGCAGGAAACGATGCCGCAACGGCCTATCACAGAACCGTAGTCAGCATCCTCGATTTTGTACTATACCCAAGGCTCACAAACCCAACACTTGAGAAAGAGATACATGAAGGGCGAAAGCGTATTGACCTGACATTTAACAATGGAGCCGCTGAAGGTTTCTTTCACAGGCTGCCAAACCAAGCGCGACTTTCCTGTCCTTTTGTTTTTGTTGAATGTAAGAACTATGGAAGGGATGTTAGCAATCCAGAATTAGATCAATTGAGTGGGCGCTTCTCCTTTAACAGAGGCAGAGTAGGACTACTTATGTGCCGATCTCTTGAGAATGCTGAAAGAACGCTGCATCGCTGTCGGGACACACACAGGGATGACAGAGGGCTCATTCTGCCGCTTACAGATGATGACCTTCTTCAGGCATTAGATGAGCGAGCAAGACTTGACCCATTTCCTCTAGAAAGCCGATTATCCCAACTTTATACAGACATAGCTCTATAATCTTCAGAGGCCGCGACTTGGTTACTCGACGGCTTGGCCATGTCTCTGCCGCTGTTTGGATTACAGAACAAAGATAAGCCTAGATGTCTTAACTCAAGTCAAGGCAGAGATAAAGCCCGTCAACCCAAGTGCTGAAGGCGCGACACATAGATCCCACTCTGCCACATGCCCAGCTACACTACCACGATGTCCTGCCACTGCGGTTGTAATCAACCTGCCTCCCGCAACTTTCTTCCCGGGTCATGACCAGAAGCTGCGGGCCAGTCTGGAGCGCCGTGTCGGCGGCCTCCTCCGCTTGGAGCAACTCGTCGACCTGTCCGAACGCTTCTCCTCGCAACGCCTCAGCGCTTTCGACTTGAAGAGGCCTTGGCTACAATCTTCGCCACTGCCCACATGCTCAACACAAGGCCATCAAGGGCCAAAGGCTCGACACATACCGCGCCCCAGCCGCCCAACTCTGCTATCCTCAGCTCACCATGATCCAGGTACACCTCCAACCCGAAATTGAAGCCAAACTCCTCGATCAGGCACGCGCACAGGGTCTTCACGTAGACCAATACCTGGCAAACCTGGTGATCGGCATGGACGACGAGGAACAAGGCATGCGCGAAGGCATCGCCGACATAACCTCCGGTCGCACTCGCCCAGCCGACGAAGTAATTGCAGAGCTGTTCGAGCGTCATGGCATACAAGGTTAGCCTGTCGCGACGAGCGATCCGCGACCTGAACGCCATCTTCGAAGCCAAGCACGCTGAAACATCCTGGCCTGCGGCTGCTTGGTTTCTTGGGCTTCGTGACACAATTTTAAGCCTATCCAGCCTGCCCGAACGCGGCCTTGTAGCTCACGACAACCCAAATTACCGCCAGCTTTCTTACGGCAACAAGCCCCATGTCTACCGCATCCTCTACCTGGTCGACCAGGAGAAGTTCGAAGTCAACGTAGTTCAGGTCCGCCACGGTGCGCGGCTCCCCCTTCATCACTGACCGCCCAAGCCTCCCTTGATCTCACCCAGCACCACCTTGAATGAAGGCTCCGGCTTCTCCTCATACGCCGCCACGTTCATCCTCGACATGAACCACGGATACGCCGGGCTCGGCCCGAGCTTCTCGTAGTTTCGGTTGAAGTAGCCCTCCACCGGCTCCCCCGCCGGCAGCGGCGACGGCATATGATCCACCACACCCTGGAACACCGGGATCATTACCTTCACCACCTGCGGGTCCACCTCCCGCCAGTACGCCAGCGACACCCGGTTCGCCCCGAACTCCATCTCGTAGGGCTTCCGCTTCGCATTCCCGCCGGTACACGCCTGCCACCAGTGCCCAAGCTCGTGGATAAAGATCCATCGGTGCGCCGCCACCTCGAACAGCCCGCGCACCTTCGCCTCATCCGCGCCAGGCCCGGCAAGCTGCACAAAGAGCGCATGCTCCCGCGGATTCAGCAGCGTCCAGTCCGAGGTCCGCAGCGTGTTCGTCTCCGGGTTGTACTGCCCGAACGAAGGCACATCCTCAACCACGATGCGCGGCGGCGCAATTGGACACCTAAACCCCGCCGCCTGCACCCGCTTCACAAAGCTGTCGCGCAGCCCCGTCATCTCCACTAGCGTCGCCTTGGTCGCAGCCGTTTCAGCCGGCGGACCCTGCGCCAGCGCCGCCACCACACCACCGCTCATCAAGAGCACAGCTCCCACCAGACCGATTCTCAATGCAAGCCTCCAGGCCGAATGCCGCAACGATACGCCATTCCACTCCACACCCCACAGAAATGTTCCGCTCGGCACCCTGTGGAAATCTGTCAAGCGAGAAATCGTGGAACTCCAGTTTCTGCAACCACTTACATTGGCAGATTCACCCCCGCCCATTTTCTATACTGGATGTAGGGGCACAGCGATGCATCCGACTCGGACAGCGGACGAGCTAAGTCGAGTCGAAAGAAAGTTTTGGCCGCAAGTTCAATAAAATGAGTATTTTGCGAGACCCCCCCTGCACAAGTGCCTTGTTCTCAGTATTTTGAGAAAAGATCCAGTGGGGGGGGGAGGGGTTTACAGCAGCCCGAGAACATCCTCCGGCTCAGCCCTGACCCGAGGGTCGGCGTGCGCCTCGGCGAACCGCACCCGCCCGTTCTGCCCGAGCAGGTAAAGACCGGGAAGCGGCAGACGCCAGCTTGCCTCGGTCGCGGTCCCGTAGTTCAGCCCCGCGTTGGCGAACGGGATGTTGACCAGGATGGAGCGGTAATGCGTCCGCGAAGCCTCGGGAACACTGTACGCCAGGCCAAACTGCCCGGCCACCGCGCATCCAGGGTCCGACAGCACCGGAAATGTAAGCGCATGTTGCTGAACGAGAAAGTCGTTCTGTCGAACCGTCTGCGGAGAAACGGCAACCATGAGCCCGCCAAGCTCCCGCACCCGTGGGTAGAGCTCCCGCCAGGCCTCCAGCTCAGTCACACAGTAAGGGTCCCAGCGCCCGCGAAAGAACTTCAAAACCACCGGCCCAAGCGCCAGCAGGTCGGAGGACCGAACCACCTGTCCTGAGCGAGCCTCCGCGAGCGCAAACCCCGGAGCCTCTGCCCCCACCGACAGGATCCCCTCCTCGATCCCCGACGCAAATAGCTCCGCCACCGCCCGCTCGGACCCGGCAAGCCGCTCCGGCTGCACCAGGGCCCGGGTCCGGGAGGTGATCGCATCCAGCTGATCCTGCAAGAGCATCTACCTGTTTTTCCGATAAAGCTCGATCAGGTGATTGGTCGAAGTGTCATGCGTCAGCGTGGCATCGCCTTCCAGCTCACCCAGAATCCGCGTCGCAAGCACCTTGCCCAGTTCAACACCCCACTGATCGAACGAGTCGATTCCCCAAACAGCGCCCTGCACAAAGACCGAATGCTCGTAGAGCGCAACAAGCGTCCCCAGAAGCTTCGGCGTAAGCACCTCCGCAAGCAGGATGTTCGAAGGCCGATTCCCCTCAAATACCTTGTGCGGAACGAGATCGTCCTTGACGCCTTCCGTCTTGACTTCCTCCGCCGTCTTGCCGAACGCAAGTGCCTCGGCCTGCGCGAACACATTCGCCATCAGCATGTCGTGATGATGTCCAAGCGGGTTCAGCGTCTTGTAAAACCCGATAAAGTCGCACGGAATGAGCCGCGTCCCCTGGTGAATGAGCTGGTAGAACGAGTGCTGCCCGTTCGTGCCCGGTTCTCCCCAATAGATCGGCCCGGTTTCATAGTCCACCTTGTCGCCAGCCAGCGTCACATGCTTGCCATTCGACTCCATCGTCAGCTGTTGCAGATATGCCGGGAAGCGCTTCAGGTACTGCTCATAGGGAAGAACCGCCATCGTCTGAGCATCGAAGAAGTCCGTATACCAGACCGTGAGAAGCCCCATGATGACCGGCAGATTTCGCTCAAACGGCGTGGTCCGGAAATGCTCATCCATGGCGTGAAAGCCCTCCAGCATCTCGCGGAAGTTGGCCGGCCCGATGGCGATCATCGTCGACAGCCCGATGGCTGAATCCATCGAGTAGCGTCCGCCGACCCAGTCCCAGAATCCGAACATGTTCTCTTTGTCGATGCCGAACTTTGTGACTTCCTTCTCGTTGGTCGAGATCGCCACGAAGTGTTTCGCAATGCCCGCCTCATCGCCTCCGCCTGCCAGGAACCAGTCTCGCGCGGAGTGCGCATTCGTCATGGTTTCGAGCGTCGTAAATGTCTTTGAAGCTACAAGAAACAGCGTCTCTTCGGGGGAGAGGTCCCGCACGGCCTCAACGAAATCCGTCCCGTCCACATTGGACACGAACCTCATCGTCAAATCGCGCCGGGAGTAATGACGCAGCGCCTCATACGCCATCACAGGCCCCAGGTCCGAGCCGCCGATGCCGATATTCACCACGTTGCGAATGCGTTTGCCGGTCGCGCCCTTCCACTCGCCGGAGCGCACCTTGCCGGCAAAGGCCGACATTTTATCCAGCACCGCGTGTACCGCGGGCACCACGTCTTCTCCGTCGACCACGATCTTCTCGCCGGCCGGGGCGCGCAGCGCCACGTGCAGCACAGCGCGTCCTTCGGTGACGTTGATCTTGTCTCCTCGAAACATCGCATCGGCATGTTGCTTGACGCCGCACTGTTCGGCGAGCGCGAACAGCAGCTTCAACGTCTCGCCGTTGACCCTGTTTTTAGAGTAGTCCAGCAACACTCCCTCGGCCTGCGCGGTAAGCTGTCCGCCGCGTCCTGCATCCTCTTCAAACAGCTGGCGCAGCGTAACAGAACGCATGCTGTCCGCGTGAGTTTTCAGTGCTTTCCAGCCAGGAAGGCTGCTCAACGACTTCGCCTCGGTGCTCATTGCGTATTCTCCTCCGGCAAGAGCACGCGAAGCGTCCCCGCCCTGGGGAGTCGCGCCGCCACGCTCTGCGTGTACCGCACAATCTTCTCACACAGGGTTGAAGGGACGGAACGTCGCGTCGAGCCGGCACAGGGCGTCGCTTGCGCATGCTCTCGTGTGCGTTTATCGTAGAAGCAGTCCGCATACCGAACGCAACCGAATTTACGGGTCGCGGCGGGATCCAGGCGGAAGAAGGGCTTTGTCCATGGCTGCTCTCCGCGGCATCTCTCTATTACCAGCTGTCCCGTCCACGAGCGCAGCCGCACCTGCCACTCGCCCCACCCCGGCCTCGGCGCTCGACGCCTACCAGGGAGATCCAAACTTCATGACGTCGCTGGCGCGCGGCCTGATCGTCGCCCAGGCGTTTACCCAGCAACATCCACAGATGACGATCTCGCAGCTTTCGGTCAAGACGGGACTGTCCCGCGCGGCCGTCCGCCGATGCCTGTACACGCTGACCAAGCTGGGCTTTGCCGGGGCCGAAGACGGCCAGCGCTACTCCCTGCGCCCGCGCATGCTGACGTTGTCGCAAAGCTATACCACCTCGTCCTCGCTGTCGACCGCGGCGCAGCCGATCCTTGAGCGCATGTCATCGAGCTACCGGGAGAGTTTCTCGGTGGCCACGCTGGATGGCGACGAGATCGTCTACATCGCCCGCACACAGGTTCCTTCGCGGGTAATGGCGGTCGACCTCCACATCGGCTCGCGGTTGCCGGCATACTGCACCTCCATGGGTCGCGTGCTGCTGGCGTATCTTCCTCCGGAGGAGCTGGAAGCGTACCTGGCACGGGCGGAGCTGCTTCCGCATACCACCCGCACTATTACCTCCGCGGACAAGCTTCGCCTGGCGCTGCGCACGGTGCGCCGGCTGGGTTACGCGGTGGTGGACCAGGAGCTCGAGGTAGGCCTGCGCTCGCTGGCCGTACCGGTGTATGCGCCCAGCGGACGCGTGGTGGCTACCGTAAACCTGTCCGGCAACGCTCCGCGCCTGCCCGTATTCGACATGCAGTCGAACTTTCTGGCACCTCTGCGAACGGCCGCCGCGGAGCTGAGTTCGTTGCTGCGTTAGGTTCCGGCTGACCGGACGCGCGGGGGACGTAACCCTTTTCCGCCTCAGGCGCGTCCCTGATGGTGTACCTTACTCCAGACGATGCACCGTAAGGCGCAGAAGATACAATTAGTCTCACGGTCGAGTCGGCGGCGGTCGCGGATTTCCGCTGTTTCGGCAGGATTCGACGTTTCTCCGACGACAGAAACCGCTTTGCCTGAACGCAGCACCAAGTAATGACCTACATGATCCAAGCGAACCACGAGAGATCCGACGCTTCCACGCATTTCGGCCAGTCCGAAGGCGGTCAGCGAACCCCCCGGCCGAGTCCGATACAGTATTGCCTGGTCATGATCCTGCTTCCGCTGCTGGCCATTCCGCTGCTGATCCAGCTGGGACGGTCGGACTTCTTTCTGCACCACGGCGCCAGTGTGTGGGTACAGTCCAACGATGCCGTCTTCGACATGCACGACCGTGAATGCGACGTGCTGGTCTTTGGCGATTCGACTGCGATGACCGGCATCGACCCGGAGCTGGTGGAAGGGCGCACCGGCTTTCGCACCTGCAACATCGCCGTGACCAACGCGGTGCTGGCGGTGACCAACGACCTGACGCTGGACGCGTTTCTGGCGCGCAACGGCAAGCCCCGCGTGCTTCTGGTGCAGCTGTCGCCGGACCATTTCCGCCCGGAAAATCACGCCTGGCAAAGGACCATCTACGCCGAGGGCCTGCTGGAGTTGCTGCGCCATACCGACCCGGTACAGGCCCGCCGCGTTCTTTGGACGCATCCGCAGGAATCGATCGCGTTTGCCGGCTATTCGGCCGGATTCACCGCCTGGTACGCGATCAAGGATGTCTGGTTCCACACCACGCACCTGCGTCCGGAAGAGGATATGGTGACGGTGCGGAACGGCTTTTTCACTCCTCCCTCCCCTGCCCGCACGCAATGCAGCCCGTCTGCGAGCGTGGCGGCCCCGGCCAGCCCGGGAGAGATCGACTTCTCCCGCCAGGTCGTTTCCGGCTATGAGCAGGGCTTTGCCGACCGCGCCGGCGTAGTGCTGGTCAACGTGGCGCCCATTCCCGCCTGCGACCAGAATCTGGCCGTCTACGCGAGTGAACTGCACGGCATTACCAGCAACTCGCTGCTTCCGCTGCCCATCGGCCTGTTCAACGACGGGCGTCACTACACCGCGCGCGGCTCGCAGGTGGTCTCCGCGCTGGTCAGCAGAGAGCTGAACGCGGTTGCCGCGCGCAATCCATCCATCGACGACCGGGTGCTGCCTAACCGTTCCATGGGCACCCTGCGCCGGGTTCGCCTGCGCGTGCGCCGCGCCCCGCACCGTGCCTTGCGCGGAGGCGGCCGGCTGCCGCAGAGCCTGGACCTGTTTGGGCTTCCTCCACTGGTCGCGGTGGGCACCGCGACGTCCATGCCGGACGAGCTGTAGCGCCGGGTCCGCAGCCGCCCTGATAAGCTGCCTCTAGCTCCCGATGCTGTTCAACTCGCTTCCGTTCATCTTCGTCTTTTTACCCATTACCATGCTGGGCTTCCACCTGCTGGGCCGTTACGGACGGCGTCCGGTGATCGCCTGGCTGGCGCTTTGTTCGGTGTACTTTTACGCCCATTGGAGCCACGTGTTTGTGTGGTTTCTGCTGGGCTCCATCCTGCTCAACTACGGCATGACGTGGCTGATTGCGCGGGTTCCGGAACATTCTGTTCGGCGCCGCTGGCTGATGGCGCTGGGCATCGCGCTGAACCTGCTGGGGCTGTTCTATTTCAAGTACCTGTTCAAGCTTCTGCTAGTGATCAAGGCGCTGCACCTGACGGATGCTACGCCGCATTCGATCCTGCTTCCTCTGGGCATTTCCTTCTTTACCTTTACCCAGATCTCTTACCTGGTGGACCTTGCGCAGGGCCAAGCCGAGCGCCAGGATCTGCTCTCCTATGTGCTGTTCGTGACGTTTTTCCCGCACCTGATCGCCGGCCCCATCCTGCACCACAAGGAGATGATGCCGCAGTTCGGGCGCGAGCGGCCAGAGGACGGCGGAGCGCTGCGGCCGGTGCCGCCCACCCGCCGCTTCAAGCTCAAGGCCGATGACGTCTCGCTCGGCTTGACCTGGTTCGTCATGGGGTTGAGCAAGAAGGTGCTCATCGCCGACCAGTTGGCGCCCGCTGCGGACCTCGCCTTCAGCAACACGGCGTCCTTGTCGGCGACCGGCGCGTGGACCGGGCTGATTGTCTATTCCATGCAGCTATACTTCGATTTTTCCGGCTACTCGGATATGGCGCTTGGGCTTGCGCGCGTGTTTTCCATCCGGTTCCCGCTCAACTTCGATTCGCCCTACAAGGCCACCAGCATCACCGAATTCTGGCAGCGATGGCACATGACGCTGACCCGCTACATCACGCTGTACCTGTACAACCCGCTGCTGATCGCGGTGCAGCGCCGGCGAGTCGCGGGAGGCAAGAAGATTTCGCGCAAGGCACTCGCGACCCCCGGTGGCTTCCTTGCCATGGTCGCCTATCCGACGATCGCGACCATGCTGCTGACCGGCCTGTGGCACGGCGCGGGCGTGCAATTTCTGCTCTTCGGCCTGTTGCATGGCGTGTACCTGACGGTCAACCAGGCCTGGAGGCACTTCCGCCAGCGCATCCACAATGCGCCCGCGCCTCTGCCTGCACGAGGGCTTACGCGCCTGGCTATGATGGCTGGAGTGTACCTGCAGGTGTGCTTCGCGCTGCTCTTCTTTCGCGCCGATTCGCTCCACAGCGCGTTTGCGATGCTGGCCGACATGTTCGGCGCGCACGGACGCGGGCAGCTGGGCAGCCTGCTTGAAGGCTCGCTCGCCTTTGCCCTGTTTCCCGTGGTGTGGTTTCTGCCCAACACCCAACAGATTCTGGGTCAAGAAAGCAATGCGCCCGCGCTGATGGACACGCCCTTGATCGTCCGCGATGCACCCCGCACACTGTTTCCCAGGCTGCGCTGGACTCCAAACCTTGGCTGGGCGATGTTGATGGCGGCGCTGTTCTTTGCCGTGCTGGTGGAGCTCGACCGCAGCGCGACGTTCCTTTACTTCCAGTTCTAGACAGGATGACAACCTATGCATGGCCCATTCATCGCAGCCCTATCGCGATGAGTGGATTCCTAGGCCGTCGCCGGCACCGTGCACCGCACAAAGCTGCATCCATCCACGCTGGTCATCGTCGCGGAGCCGTCCGGGATAATCACCGCCTCGCCAGGACCGAAGCGCGTTTCGTTTACCGCGCCCTTGCCGCGCACGCCAGCGATGCAGCCGGTGCCCTGCATCTCCATCTCATACGCCTGGCCACCGGGCAGGTCGAACAGGTCTACGATGAAATACTCCGTTTCGATCAGCCGCGTGAAGCCATCCTGCTTGTGCGGCTTCACCTTGCCCGCCCGCGTCTCGGTCTTCAGCACCGCGAGCCCCTGTTCCAGGTGCAGCTCGCGCGGACGCCCGTAGTCGTACAGGCGATAGGTCACGTCGCAGGTCTGTTGCACCTCCAGCAGCGTCATGCCGGGCCCGATCGCATGCAGCGTGCCCGCGTCGACAAAGATCATGTCGCCCGGCGCAACCGCGATCCACTGCATCCGGTCTTCGAGCGTACCCGCCTCGATGGCTTCGCGCACATCGTCCGCTGACGTCCCCGCGGTGAGCCCGCACGCGACCTTCGCCCCCGTCTCCGACTCCAACACATACCAGCATTCCGTCTTGCCGCGGTCCAACCCAAGCTTCCGCGCCTCGGCGTCATCCGGATGCACCTGCACAGAGAGCTTGTCGTCCGGAAAAAGAATTTTGACCAAAAGCGGAAAGCCCGGGACGGCCTCGGACAGAGATTTGCCGGCCATCTCGCCGCCCGCGACCACGCACTCCGGCCCGGTCAGCCATGCTTCACCCACCGGCCCGTCAACGCCCGTCTCGCCGTAGAACGGAGCGAGGCTCGCGCGTCCCCAGATGCGTTCGGCGAAGCGTGGCTTGAGCAGGAACTGGCGCCAGTTGCTGTCGGGGGTAGCTGTTGCGGAGCTAGTCATCATCGTCATCCTTTTTTGGTTTCCTACGTTTTTCGGTCAGCTGTCCCGGCACCGGTTGCGAGCCCATGGCGTCCCGCCACAGGATCACGTTCAGCTTCGCGGCATCCGCGCGGTCCGCATGCCGGAAGTCCATAGCGGCGGACGCTTTTGCACCCGGTGCTGTCCGCTGGTTCGCCGTGTACAGCAACCCATTGTCACGATTCCGATAGTCCGCTGTAAAGGCCGCCTGGTCGCCCGGCCCGGTAAATAACGTGCCGATCATCGACGAAAGCGCATCGTTGTTGTTCATCGGCGGCAACCCAAGCACGGTCTCCATGGTACGCACCATGCTGACGGTTGAGTAGAACCGGCTGTCCACAAACGCACCCCCGGCCAGCCCATGCGGAGAATACTTGCTGACGACGATGCCATCCGACCGGTGCGCATCCACATGATCCGCGCCGTTCTGCGCATCGTCCTCCAGGATAAAGAAGGCGGTATCGTCCCAGTATGGCGAATGCGAAATCGCCTCCACCGCGCGTCCGATCGCCAGGTCGTTATCGGCGACCGAGGCCCGGGGCGTGGGTGAGCCCGGCGTGGTGCCGGCCGTATGGTCGTTGGGCAGGCGCAACTGGATAAAGTTCGGCATGGTGTCGTGCCCGGCTGCGCGGTCTGCCAGCCATCCATCCAGATGCTTCAGGAAAATATCCACCCGCAGCTGGTCCGGAACCTTCAGGTTGAAGTCGGGAGCCTCCGGCGCAAAGTGCCCCACCAGCTCCGGCTTGGTCGCCCTATTGGTCGCCAGCAGCGGAATTGCCCAGGGATACCTGTTGATGCCTCCGCCCCAGATTGCCGGCAGCGTTTCACCCGGCTTGACCTCGGTACGCGTGGCACAGGCGGGGCCTTCGCGCAGGGGTCCTTCGGTTGGGTCCTGCTGCGCGCCGGCGTGGCCCCTGTCGTTGCAGAAGGTGGAGGAGATGTACTCGCCGAAGTGGTAGAGCGTCAGGCCATGTTTCGCAAGGTCGCCCCAGATGTATCCGCTCTGCGGCTGGTTGACGTCGGGAATACGCTGCTCGAGCGGTATTCCTTCGCTGACCACGCCTTCATAGTCGTACCCATGCTCACGCCCGCGATAGTCGATCTGCCAGGTTCGCTCCAGGTAATCGGTGCCGATGGCCGAGTTCGACCACACATGCCCGTCGCCCGAGACCTCCGCCGAGTCGTAAAAATTATCCAGCACGCCGAACTGCATCGCCAGCCGGTGCTGGTTCGGCGTGATGTTCTCGCCATACATCGTCAGGCTCGGGTCGCCGTTGCCGACCGGCTTGCCGTCCGGCGTCTTAAGATCGCCGAAGAGCTGATCGTACGTGCGGTTTTCCTTGATGATGTAGATAACGTGCTTGATCGGGCCTTTGCCGCCATTCGCAAACCGGGGGTCCCACGCAATGCGTTGCTCTGCGGCGCGCATACGATTGTCTTCCATGGTTTCAGCGGTAAGCTGCTTCAGGTTTCGCTCGGCCTCGGCCGTATCCACCACGGCGAGCGAACCATGCAGAAGGTGCGCGATGTAGGTAAAGTTTCGCTTGAACCGAGGCATGTTCGCCGTCTCCGGCGTAGTCTGCTGCGCGAAGTTGTTCGGCCCGGTACCGGTGCCTTTGCCGGTCGCAATATAAAGCTTGCCGGCCGCCGCGACGACCCCCATGGGCAGCCACTCGGTCGGGATAAACCCGATGGGCTCGGCCATGCCCTGCTTGACGCGGTCCTTGGTGAGCTTACGCGTATCCAGCACAGCCACCGCATCCGAGCCCATGTTGGCCACGTAAACGCGGTCCCCGCTGACCGCAAGCGCCTCCGGCTGCGCGCCGTAAAAGCTCTGCCCCGGCAGGCGCGTATCGAAGAACCCCTTCAGGGCGAACCTGCCCTCGCCCAGATCGATTGCCGCCACGGCGTCGCGATTGCCGAGCGCCACGTACAGCGTCCTGCCATCCGGAGCCATCGCCAGCGCATCCGGATGCGAACCCGGCTGTACCGGATCCGTGTTTTTCAGCAGCGGAAGCCTGCGTCCAATCGACCCGTTCCCCAGGTCGAGTTCCACCACCTCGCTCGCATTCCACAGCGCGATATAGCCGCGTTTTCCGTCGGCCGAAACAGCCAGCGCAATCGGGTAGGTGCTCGGAACCGCGTCGGATTCGCTCAGGTCAAAGCGCTTCAACACCTGCCCACTCGCTGCATCCAGCAGAAGAACATCGTCTGAAAGGTCATCGGCGACGAGCATGTGCCCGGCCGTTCCCGGCACCATCGCCAGCGCCGCCGGATAGGGCAGCCCCACACCTCCGTCAACCCCGCCGATGAGCTTTGTCACTCTTCCCGGGGCGAGCGTCTGCAGCGGAATCCGGATGTTCCGCTCCGGCGTCAGCCTGCCCTCGGCAAAGCCATACACCGCTATCCCTGAACCGGTATCGCCTGGCCGCTTCGCGTCCGGGTCGCTGGCGGAAGGCATGCTCGCGTAGACGTGCTTGCCGTCGGCGGAAAACGCCAGCCCGGAAAATAGCGTCTGGTGCTCGCCCTCAAGCGTCCTTGCGTCCGGGTAGTCCACCAGTGTGCCGGTCCGGGTATCGAGCACCGCGAGCGACTGCTTGAAGCCTGACTCAAAGGAGCCATAGCCCGCGTTGACCGACACCACATATCGCCCATCCGGCGAGCTCGCCAGCGTCACCGGCAGCGAGTTGAGCCGCTGCGGCGCACCTGGCACCACGCCCACGATCTGCTTGCTCGTGGGCAGGTCGATGCGCCCTCCCGCCCGCTCCACCGGCGCCTGCGCCCACGCTGAACCGCACACCAGAACCACTGCCGCCAGACCCATTCGAACCATGCTGTTTACGGTACCAAACTCTGTGTGATCCCCTGTTACAAAACTCTTACAACCGCTGTTTCCACATCCTGTTAGCGTCGATAAAGCAACAGGAGACGTGACACCGATGACCCCAGCTACCCTCTCCCCCGAAACAGAAGCAACCGGATCCACAGCCAGCGAACCGAAGGGCTACGCGGCCTTCCAGGCCGACGCGATCGAAACCGCCGAGGTGCTTGAAGAGCGCCAGCAGGCCGATCTGCAGCAGCAGGCCGAACTTCAGGAAATGTCCAACGCCAAGCCGCGCTCAAACGCCGAGCAGGTACGCGCGCAGGTCCGGCAGGATCTCCGCATGGGCCGCGAGCACCAGCAGGGACGCGTCAACTGGATTACCACCATCGTGATGGGGCTGTTCCACGTCGCCGCGCTGGCCGCGCTGCTTCCCATGTTCTGGGCCTGGCGCAACGTCGGTGCGTTTTTCATTATGTATTTCTTCGCCATCAACGTCGGCATCGGCGTAGCGTACCATCGGCTCTTGACCCACCGCGGCTTCCGCACGCCAAAATGGGTCGAGTACTTTGTGACCGCGTGCGGCACGATGGCGCTCGAAGGCGGACCGATCTTCTGGGTCGCCACCCACCGGGTGCATCACCAGAACTCCGACCAGGAAGGCGATCCGCACACACCGGTTGACGGCACGTTCTGGTCGCACGCCGGCTGGATCCTTTCCGGACGCGCCATGCACTCGGAGACCGCGCTGCTTGGCCGCTATGCCCCTGATCTCACCAAGGACAAAGTCCACGTGTGGCTGTCGAAGTACCACTGGGTCCTGCTGACGCTTGCCGGCTTTGCGCAGCTTGCGATCGGCGCGGCACTCGCCGGCCCGGGTCATCGCCTCGTCGGCGCTGTCGGCATGATGCTTTGGGGAACCTTTCTCCGCGTCGTCGTCGGCCTGCACTCCACTTGGTTCGTCAACTCCGCCACGCACCTTTACGGCAAGCGCCGTTTTGAAACGCGCGATGACAGCCGCAATAACTGGTGGGTCGCTATCCTGACCGGAGGCGAAGGATGGCACAACAACCACCACGCTCACCCGGTCAGCGCACGGCATGGACTCGCCTGGTACGAGTTCGACATCAACTACTACTGCATCTGGCTGCTCAGCAAAATGGGCCTGGCCAAGAAGGTCCAGATCGCCAAGTTCGACCCCATGAACCCCAAACCCGCCGGAAGCAACTAGAAGCTTGACAAGGATCAAAACGGATACACCACGGATGGGACGGACAAGGCCAGGCTTCTGGTCCTGTTTGTCCCATCCTTGTTTCATCCGCTTTTATCGGTGTTAAGGTTCGCATCCGGCGCGATACTCTGGTGAGCAGAGGGGAGGCGAATGAACTTCAACCGTAGACGGGGCGCCATCGCAACCTTCATTACGCTCGGCGTGCTGCTCACCGTGCTCGCCGTCACATTGAACATTGCGTGGATCGTCAACAACAAGGCGCGCGTGGCAGAGATGGTGCTGGGCATCATCTTTTTCGCTGTCCTGGTCGCAGGGCTGGTGCTCAATACGGTCTTCCTGGTGCGCGAGGTGCGCCGCAATGAACGGCAGGATTCCTTTTTGAACGCCGTCACGCATGAGCTCAAGACGCCCATCGCGAGCATGCGCCTGTACCTGGAAACGCTGCAGCGCCGGCCTTTGGAAGAGGAGCAGCGCCAGAAGTTCTACCGCATCATGCACGCCGACTCCGACCGCCTGCTGGCCACCGTGGAACAGGTGCTGAAGGCCGGCGAGCTCGGCCAGCGCGGGCGCGATCGCACCGTGCTCGAGCTCGAGCCGCTGGTGGCCGACTGCATCCGCATCACGCTCGAGCGGCATCATCTTCCTCCGTCCGCCATCCAGCTCGCGCCGGTTCCCGGGCAGGTGCGCCTGCATGTGGAAGGCATCTCCGAAGACCTTAGGACAGCGGTGCTCAACCTGCTCGACAACTCGGTCAAGTACTCTCCGCGCGGCGCGGAGGTCCGCGTATCGCTCTTCATCACCGGCTACTCCAACGTCGCGCTCTCGGTCGCGGACCAGGGTCTCGGCATCCCGGAGGCGGAGCTCAAACGCATCTTCAAGCGCTTCTATCGCATCCCGGGACGCTACGCCGTCAAGATCAAAGGCACCGGGCTCGGGCTGTTCCTGGTCAAGACCATCGCCCAGCAGCATGGCGGCTCCATCACCGCCAGCAGCAAAGGCTCCAACCAGGGCACCACCATGACCCTGGTCCTCCCACTCTCGAAATCCTGATTCTTTAGGAGTCCCCATGCGCATCCCGTTGCTTGCCCTGCTTCTGCTCACACCCGCACTGTACGCCCAGCAGACTCCCAGCCCGGCGGCCGCATCCTGGTGGGCCCAGACCACCGCGCTTGCAAACGACGGCATGGGAGGACGCGATACCGGAACCGAAGCCTACGAGCGCGCGGCAAAGTATGTCGCCGAGCAATTTCGCAAAGCAGGCCTGCAGCCGGCAGGAGACAACGGCACCTTTTTTCAGCGCGTCCCCATGCACGAGCTCGACCTCGACCTGACGCGCTCCCGCTTGGAGGTGCTCCACTTCGACCAACCCAACGGGGTCGGCGCCGAGCCTGAGCGCACTTCGATCAAGCTGGTCGAGGAAGCTACCCTGACCCCCACGCCCAGCATGTTGAACTACACCGGCGGCGCCGTCTTTCTCGGCTATGCGGACACACTGCCGGACCCGCAAACTCTCGGCATGGCTCGATTTGGCGGGGCCGCGGTGATCTTTAACGGCACCCCTGCCGGCCTGTCCGCCGCGGATCGCACCGCCTTGCTCGCCCGCCGCACGCGCACGATCGCCGCAGCCGGTTTCACCGTCATCCTCTCCATCGATAACCCCACCGCGCTCGAACCATTTCACTGGCCCGCCGCCTACAGCCGTTCGGTTACGCTCGCCACGAGCACGCCCGGACCCACCTCCACCAGGCCCGCGCCCGTACAAATTCGCATCAGCGCGGAAGCCGCGGCGAAGCTCTTCGCACATCTGCCTACGCATCCGTACGCCGCGCTGCTGGCCGACGCCGAAGCCGGCAAGCCCTTGCCCGACTTCCCCCTCCGCGATGGACTCCACCTCGAGCTCGCCTCGACCGCGAAGGAGATCTCGTCGCCAAACATCCTCGCCGTCTTCCCCGGCGCGGACCCCTCGCTCGTCCCGCAGTATGTCGCGGTTTCCGCGCACCTGGACGGCTACGGCTTCGGCACCCCTGTCAATGGCGACCGGCTCTACAACGGAGCGCTTGACGATGCGGCTTACGTCGCCACGCTGATCGAGCTCGCCGACAACCTCCATCGCCACTCGAACCGCGCCCTGCTCAAGGCGAGCATCACGCCTGAAGCCGACGATCCCGGAGCCCTTGTCATCTCCGACGCGAAAGCCGGGATAGCCGCCGGCCTGCCACGCCGTTCCATCCTCTTCGCCATCTTCACCGGCGAGGAGAAAGGCCTGCTCGGCTCGGCATGGTTCACCCAGCATCCCACCGTCGCCGCGGATGGCATCGTCGCCGATCTCAACCTCGACCAGCTCCGCCCCATCTTTCCCCTGCATATCCTCACCATGGAAGGCATCGGCGAATCCACCCTGGGCGAAACCGCGCGCACCATCGCCACGCAATTCCATATCGAGCTGCGCCCGGACCACGAGCCCGAGCGCAACCTTTTCCGTCGCGCGGACAACTACAACTTCGTCCGGATCGGCGTGCCCATCGCCTCCTTCATCTTCGGCTACAACCCTGGCACACCGGAGGAGGCGGCCTACCGCGACTGGTACGCGCGGCGCTACCACAAGCCGCAGGACGACCTGTCCACCCCCATCGACTGGACCGCCGCCGTCACCTTCAACGAGTTCTTTCGCGCGCTCGTGCTTGCCGTGGCCAACGAGCAGAAGCGGCCGCAATGGCTGCCCACCAGCGCCTACGCTCCCGGAGCCCACTGATGCCGCCGGGTCCTCTCATCGTGCTGGTCGAAGATGAGGAACATCTGGCGCAGGGCCTCGTCTTCAACCTCGAAGCAGAAGGCTATCGCACGCTGCATTTCGCCGACGGGGCCGAGGCACTCGGCTGGCTGCTTGAAACCCGCGAAGAACTCGGCGTCATCCTGCTCGACGTCATGCTCCCCGGGCGGGACGGCTTTTCCATCGTCCGCGCCCTACGCGAGGCCAGGCTTTTCTTTCCCGTCCTGATGCTCACCGCGCGTGCAAACCCGGCCGACGTACTGGAAGGGTTGAACGCCGGCGCGGATGACTATCTGCCCAAGCCCTTCGACCTCGAGCTTCTGCTGGCCCGTGTCAAAACGCTTCTCCGTCGGGCCAGCTGGCAGCGCGCCGCCCCCGATCCCGCGCCGTCGCTCGACACCGTCGCCTTCGCCGGCCGTTCCATTCACTTCGACACGCTGGAACTCCTCGTCCCCGGCCGCGCTGTCACTCACCTGACCCTGATGGAAGCCGACCTGCTCCGTTACCTGATCGAGCGCGAAGGGCAAATCGTTCCTCGCAAGGAGCTGCTCGAACAGGTCTGGCGGCTCCATGAAGATACCGACACGCGCGCGGTAGACAACTTTATCGTGCGCCTGCGCCGTTATCTGGAAGACGACTCCGCCGCACCACAGCATCTGGTCACCGTCCGCGGCATCGGCTATCGCTTCCTCGCCAGCCCGCAAGGTCCCTGAAAACCAGCCCACTATCCCAGGATCCACTCTGAGGCCTGAGATCCGGTGGCCCGCACCGCCCGCGCAAAGACCCGCATCCAATCACCATGACCACCCTGCGCATCGACAACATGCATTGCGGAGCCTGCGTTCGCCGCGTCACCGCCGCCCTTAACGCCGTCCCCGGCACCGAGGTCGAGCAGGTCGAGGTCGGCATGGCCCGCGTCCGATCCTCCGCTGCCTCCGAGGCCCTGGTCGCCGCCGTCGCCAAGGCCGGCTTCCCCGCGCACGCGGAAGCGGCTTGAAGGGGCAGGCCGTCACCCTGCCACCGGTAGTTCTGGAGGTGACGGGGATGAGCTGCGCCGCATGTTCGTCCTATATCGAGCAGACGCTGAACGCGCTTCCCGGCGTCAGCTCTGCGACCGTGAGCCTGCTGGCCAACCAGGCCACGGTCACCGGTTCGCTTGCGCCGGAAGCGCTGGTGGAAGCGATCCGCGGTGCCGGCTACGACGCGGCGCTCCCGACCGATGCCGCCGTCCCCGAAGAGAACGAAACCCACCTCGGCCTGCGCGCGGTCCTCGCCCTTGCCGCCGCAGTTCTGGCGATGCTTCTATCCATGCCGCTGATGTCCGGCGCGACGGACCCGGTTACCCGTGCCCTCATGCAATGGATGCCGTCCTCGCTGATGCACCTTCCTGCTGCGCCCGTGCGCTGGTCCCTGCTTGTACTTACCCTCGCCGTCATGCTCGTGTTGAGCCCGGAGACCTACCGGCGCGCCTGGGCCGCCGCCCTGCACCGCACCACCAACATGAGCACGCTGGTTGCTATCGGCACCCTGGCTGCGCTGGGTTGGTCGGCCACGGCGACCGCAGCGCCCGGCCTTTTTCTCGCGCACGGCCTCATGCCGGATGTCTATTTCGAATCGGTCGCTTTCATCCTCGCCTTTCTTCTGCTTGGTGCCTGGCTGGATAGCCGGGCCAAGCGCAATACGCAGGCCGCGCTGACCGCGCTCGCCGGCCTCGCACCCTCGTCCGCCCGCGTGCTGCGCGACGGCGCAGAAGCCGAGTTGCCCATCGGCGCCCTGCATCCCGGCGACCACATCCTGCTTCGCCCCGGCGAGCGCATTCCGGTCGATGGCGTGGTCCTAGCCGGCACCTCCGCGGTGGACGAGGCGTTGCTCACCGGCGAATCCGTCCCGGTGCTCAAGCATCCCGGCGACACCGTCCTGGGAGGCACGGTCAATCTCGACGGCCCGCTCACGCTGGAAGCGACCACCCTCGGCAGCGCCTCTACCCTTGCGCAGCTGCACCGCCTGCTCGCCGAGGCGCAATCGAGCCGTGCTCCCATGCAGCGGCTCGCCGACCGCGCTTCCGCCATCTTCGTTCCCACTGTGCTCGCCTTCGCGCTGCTCACCTTCGTCACCTGGTGGAGCTTCGGCCACTCGCTTCCGCGCGCCTTTGCCATTGCAATCGCGGTTCTGGTGATTGCCTGTCCGTGTGCCATGGGTCTGGCCGTGCCGGCCGCGCTTACTGTCGGCATCGGACGCGCCGCGCAACTCGGCTTCCTGGTCAAAAACGGCGAAGCCCTCGAGCGACTTGCCTCCGTCCGTACCCTCGCGCTCGACAAGACCGGCACCCTGACCGAAGGCCGTCCGCGGGTCGTCTCGACACAGTTCGCGCCCGGGCTGAACCCCAACGAGCAGCGCAGCATCCTCGAACTCGCCGCCGCGCTCGAACACAGCTCGGAGCACCCCCTCGCCCGCGCGGTCGAAGCCTTCGCCGGTCCCATCCGGCCCGTTACGCTTACCGCGGTCCAGATCCTCCCCGGCAAGGGCCTGTCCGCCCTCTATGCCGGCCAGCCCGTCACCCTCGGCAACCCCACCCTGCTCTCCGCGTCGCTCTCCTCGGACCAGCACCCCTTGCCCGCCGAGCCTGGCGGCCTCACCGAGTTGCATCTCACCCTCCGCGGCCGGCACCTGCTCACCCTGCGCGCCGCCGACACTCTCCGCCCCACTGCCAGGCCAGCGCTCGCGGAGCTCGCAACCCTCGGCATCGAGCCGCAAATCCTGACCGGCGACAACGCCGCCACCGCCGGCAGCGTCGCCCGCGCACTCGGCATCCCGGCATCGCACGTGCACGCCGGGCTGCTCCCTGCCGGCAAGCTCGAAGTGCTCCGCACGCTCAAAGCCAGAGGCCCCACTGCCATGGCCGGAGATGGCCTCAACGATGCCGCGGCGCTCGCCGAAGCCGACATCGGCATCGCCATGGGGGGCGAAGGCGCAGGCACCGATCTCGCCCGGGAGGCCTCGGACCTCGCCCTGCTGCGTCCCGATCTCACCCTGATCCCGCAGGCGGTCCGCCTGGCCCGCCGCACCACGCGCACCATGCGCCAGAACCTGGGCTGGGCCGTCGTCTACAACCTGCTGGGTTTGCCGATCGCCGCGGGCGTGCTGTACCCGCGCTTTGGCATTCTGCTCAGCCCCGCGCTCGCCTCCGCAGCCATGGCGCTGTCGAGCTCATCGGTCCTCGTCAACTCGCTTCGCCTCCGCAACTTCCGGTGAAGTAGAGCGGAACTCAAGGGTACGGAGTGTCCCTTGCGGGTCCGCTTCTGTATCTATTGATTGACACCGCTGGCCAGAAATCCTCCATCCACCACCAGGATCTCGCCCGTGACAAAATTCGAAGCCTCGCTCGCCAGGAAAATAGCCGACCCCACCAGCTCTTCCGTTTTCCCGAACCGGTCCATCGGGGTCCGCATTCGCAGCTCCTTGCCGCGTTCGCTTTCGTCCAGCAGCTTCTGGTTCAGCGCTGTCCGGAACACCCCCGGCGCGATGGCGTTTACCGTCACTCCGCGCGAGCTCCACTCAACAGCGAGCGATTTCGTCAGCGCCCCCACCGCGGCCTTCGAGCAGGCGTACGCCGTTACTTCCTTCAAGCTCACAAACGTGTTCAGGCTGGCGATATTGATGATTTTGCCCGTGCCCCGCTCCAGCATGTGCCGCCCAAAGATCTGGCACGCCCGCAGTGTCCCGGTCACGTTGGTGTTCATGATGTCGTCCCAGGTCTCTTCGCTAACCGTCAGCGTCGGCTCCCGCTTGATCTTGCCGGCGCAGTTGATCAGGATCTCCACCTTGCCGAATGCCTTGACCGTTTCATCGCAGAGCATCTGCAGGCTCTCGCGGTCGCCCACATCACTGGTAAGCCGCAGCGCGCGCCGGCCGGTCGCCTCGATCTTCGCCGCGGCCTCGTCCACCTGTTCCTGCCGGCGCGAACTGGCCACCACATCGGCACCCGCTTCCGCCAGACCGACCGCCATCGCGAGCCCGATGCCCGACGTTCCGCCCACTACCACCGCCGACTTGCCTGTTAGATCAAACAGCCTGTGTCCCATGCCCTAACCTTTCGCCTTCCAACCCACATGCTGCACAATCTCCGCCGCCACCTGCGCCGGGGCCCTGTCATTGCACACCGTATACGTGTCATCGGCCCGCTCCAGCGTCTTCAGCTGGCTTTCCAGCAGCGCCGGATTCATAAACGAGTGCTTTCGCGCAGCCAGCCGGTCCGCAATCGTCTCCGTCGGCGCATCCAGCAGCACGAAATGCAGCGTGCCCGCCGGCATCCCGTCACCCAGCGTAGAACGGTACTTCCGCTTCAGCGCCGAACACGCAAGCACTCCATCGGTCCCGGCCTTGAGCCAGCCAAGCATCAGCCGGTTCAACGTCTCCAGCCACGGCTGCCGGTCCGCGTCGTCCAGCGGATGTCCCGCCGCCATCTTCGCCTTGTTCGCCGCCGGATGAAAGTCGTCCGCATCGGCAAAGGTCGCGCCCGTCTCCGCCCGGAGCGCCTCGCCGATCGTCGTCTTGCCGGACCCGCTCACGCCCATCAGCACCACGATCATCTACACTCCCACAAACACCGGCTTGATGTGCCGCTCAAACAGATTTGTGGTCACGTTCTTCGCCACGATCGATTCGTTGGCCTCCAGCGCATCCAGGTATCTCTGGCCCATCTTCGCCGCCACCTTGAACCCCACATGCAGAAGCTGCCGAAAGCTGGGATTGTAGGCCGGGTTTGCCTGGTCGTGCCGCAGCGCGCCGGTAAACTGCTCGCCCGTCCAGCCATTCACGGTCTCGGGCACCGGCAACTTCGCCTGGTCGATATCGATCACCGTAGCATAGGGCCCGGTCAGTTCATCCATGTGCGCATACGCCTCGGCATAGACCTCCTTGGCAATCTCCAGCCCCGAACCGCCCGCCTCCGCCAGCCCGATCAGCTCTTCCAGCCATGTCGTCCCCGCGGTCTTCAAATGCACGCCCGCGCCGAACTCCGTCACGGCCTTGTGAATGGCCGCATAGATCGAAAACTTGTCCGACCCGGAATGCACACTCAGCTTCAGGTTTGCCGGCAGCCCATACCGCTGCACTGCGTATGCGATCGCCGCCAGATCCTGGTTGAACTCCCGGGTGAACTGCGTCACGTCGCCCACATAGTCCACGCCCTTGTTGAACCGCCCGGTAAACTTCGGCGCAATCGTCTGGATCGGGATCTTCTCGTCCGCGATCATCGCCAGGATGATCAACAGCTCCACCGGCGTCTGCGGATAGTCGGTCTCATCCATTGAAACCTCCGGCACAAACCGCCCCGGGCCCTTGCTTTCGAGCAGGAGCCGGTAGATCTCCCCCGCATGCTTCACCGCAGCCAGGAACTTGTTCGCGACGGCCTCGACGAACTTCATATCCGTCTCAAACGGCTCCTCGATCTGCGGAATCGCTACGCTCCCGACCAACTCCGGATGCCTTCCGATAAACGCCCGCACATCCTCCGGCTCGGCCGGCTGCCCGATCAGGTCCGCAACGTCCAGCGTGAAAAAGTCGCACGGGTCCAAGAACCGTTGCACCGTCTTCAGGTTGATGTGATCCGCATCGAGAAAGTAGGGCCTGGTCCAGCCAATCTCTTTCACCGCCGCATCCGCCGCCGCACGGGTCGCCGTCGGCTCGGAGCCGATGATCATGTGCTCGCGGTTGGACTTGTTCCACACCGGAACCACCTCCACCCCAGCCTCGCCGGCAAGCATGCACGCCTGCAGCTGTGCCTTCGCCTGATGCGCAAACCGGTCGCCCACACCGACCGAAAACCGTGGAAGCAACAACTCGTCACTCATGTGGCCATCTCTCCCGGTGGTACAGAGCCCGCTCCGCGACGCCCAGAGGTCTCATCAGTCCACCGCCCTGAGCATACGCATCCCCGTGCAGTTCGAGCAAGCGCCCACTCCGTTGCAGGCACCAATTCCAGTGGCTGTCGCTGCGATCTCGCGCCGAGCTCAGTACATCGCAACGTCAACCGGACATCGCTCGACCGGAAGCCACGGCGTCACTCGCAGAGAACTCTTCGCGCTCATTGCTTAAACCTTCCCGCATACGCCCAAAGCCCAAGCGCCGGGTTCGGAATGAAGAAGATCTCCTCCCCGTCCACCACATTCCATCCGTCCCGCAGCACCGCAGGATCGTACCTCGCCGTGTATTCCGCCAGGTCACCATACGCGTAATGCACGCCTTCGACCTCCTCCCGCGTCAGGTGGCCCGGACAGTAGCGGATCGCAAATCGTCCTTCGCTCGACCCGTGGATCAGATGCGCTGCCGCCGATAAATTCGCCGCCAGCTCCGGGTCGTCCTTGACCGCCTGCAAGGTAGCCGGCGTCCCGCAATACCCGTATCTCCGGATCAGCCGGTCGATCGCCGCATCCTCGCCGAACTCGTGCACGCCCGGTGCCAGCACGACCAGTTCGGCATCGTCCGCCAGCGCCATCCGCGTCCGGTACACGCTTTTGTTGCCCAGCCAGGTCGACCGGAACTCATGCGGATCGAGAAACACCACCGCCTTCCGGATCTCCCGGTCCATCATCACGAAGTTGCACTTGAGGCTAAGCGCCGCGGCCAGCTCAAACGCCTGCGTATCGTCAGAGATGTAGAGCCCCCGCATCACCAGCCGGCCCGCGTCGTTCTTGCCCACCACGGTCTGCACGTACACAATTTGCGGAAGCTCCCCGCTAAAGTGCGCACTCGCATAGTCGAGCACCCGGCGCACCGGCGTATCCGCCCGGCCCATCATGCGTTCCATCCCATACACCGCCCCCAGAAAATGCGACCGGTGAATGCCCTGCACGCCGCCCGTGCCGACAAAGATATTTTTCGACCCGTTCGCCATTCCCACTACCTCGTGCGGCACCACCTGCCCGATGGAAAGAATCAGGTCGTGCCCTCCGTCCCGAAGCAGCCTGTTCACCTGCGCCGGCCACGTGTAGTCCAGCTTGCCTTCGGAAACCTCCAGCATGAACTCGCCCGGCACCTCCCCCAGCGTCACGATGTCGTTTCGCCAGTCGTGCACCCGGAACAGACCGCGCGGCGTCGCACCGAACATCGCCGCGATCTCCGCGTCCGTCATCGGCTTATGCGTGCCCAGCGCCGGCAGTACATCCACCAGCCGATCGCCGTAGTACGCCGCCGCCATCTCCGTCAGCACCCCACTCATGGAGTGCATCCGCGTAAAGTCAGGAGGCACGGCCAGCACCCGCGTGCGCGGCCCAAGCTGCTCCAGCGCGCTCTCCAGCCCGGCGCGAATCTCGTCCTGCGAAAGCTCCGTCGTGGTCGAACCAACCGCAAACAATAAACTCATCCCAACATCCTACCCCGGTGGTATCGTGCCTGTATGCAGACCCTGACGCCCCGGCGCCGACGCGTTGCCGTCCTTGGAGGAGCACTCGCCGCCATCTCCGGATCGTCCTCGCTTCTGCTCAGCACCCGGCACGATCCTGCCCTGGGCTACACTGTGCTCGGCCTCCTCGCAGGCGTTGTCGTGGGCCTTGTGTTTGTCGTCAAAGCAGGCTGCCGTCCACGCAGGGAGACGCCGTGAGTTCCCGCGCTTCCTTTCGACTAATTTTCCTGGCGTTCGCATGCATGCTAGCGTGCGCCTCCGCGCTTCCCAGAGCCCAGGCTTCTCCACCAGATTGGAAGCAAAGATGATGCAGGCCAAAGGCACCTTCGACATCAGGATGGCTGCGCGCTCTCCCGCCGCCGAAGGCTTCAACGCGATGTCCATGGAAAAGACCTACCAGGGCGAGCTGCAGGCCACGGCTAAAGGCGAGTTTCTCTCCGCCGGGGATCCAAAGGCCGGAAACGCTGGATACGTGGCCATCGAACGGATCACCGGCACCCTCGCCGGCCACGCTGGGTCGTTCGCCGTCATGCAATCCGCCACCATGGCCACCGGAACCGAACCGAAGCTGACCGCCACCATCGTTCCCGGCTCGGGAACCGGAGACCTGAGCGGCATCTACGGAAGCATGACCCTGGTCAACACCGGCAGCGGGCATCACTACACGGTTGACTACGACTTCGCCCGGTGAAGTTCTCCGCGCTTGTTCCTCATCTACACCTTCGGTACCACAAGAATCGTACGATGGCCCCCGCTGAATCCTCCCCGCTCGGAGTAGAATCTATAGCTATTGACCAGGGAAGATCGGTCCCGCAACATCGAGCACGGTCCCAACGTCTAACAAGTCCAGTAACCGGATTCGCGCTCGCCGGCCCCAAAGTCGCCCCGCCGTACCCTTGAGGAAACACGCTTGAACTCGACCGTAAAACAACTCGTCATCTGGCTCTTCCTTGTCTGCGGAGTCGTTATCCTCGCCAGCTATGTCGTTCATTCCAATTCAGCCGGCAAAGACGTCAACGTTCCCTACTCGCAGCTCCAGAAAGACGTTGACGCAGGTAAGGTTGAATCGCTCACCGCTGCCGGAACCGAAATTACATCCAAATACAAGGATCACAAAGAGAATTTCCAGACCGTCATCCCGGCCAATTTCACCCCGGCCAACTACCCCGAGCTTTATAAAAGCCTCGGCGAGCATGGCGTCCTGATCCAGAACAAGGATCAGACCCAGGGCTTCTGGCTCAACGCTATCATCGGCGCGCTTCCGGTCCTGCTTCTGCTCGGTCTGTTCATGTTTATGATGCGGCAGATGCAGTCCGGTGGAAACAAGGCGATGAGCTTCGGCAAATCGCGCGCCCGCCTGCTCTCCATGCAGCAGAAAAAAATCACCTTCAAGGACGTCGCCGGAGTCGACGAGGCCAAAGAGGAACTCAAAGAGATCATTGAGTTTCTCCGTGAGTCGCAGAAGTTCCAACGCCTCGGCGGCCGGATTCCCAAGGGCGTCCTGCTCGTCGGACCTCCGGGAACTGGCAAGACCCTGCTCGCCCGCGCCGTCGCCGGCGAGGCAAATGTACCGTTCTTCTCAATCTCCGGTTCGGACTTCGTCGAAATGTTCGTCGGCGTTGGAGCCTCGCGAGTCCGCGACCTCTTCGAGCAGGGCAAGAAGAATGCTCCGTGCATCATCTTTATCGATGAAATCGACGCTGTCGGACGTCACCGCGGCGCAGGTCTCGGCGGCGGACATGACGAGCGTGAGCAGACTCTCAATCAGCTCCTGGTCGAGATGGATGGGTTCGAGGCCAATGATGGCGTCATCCTGATCGCCGCCACCAATCGTCCCGACGTGCTCGATCCCGCGCTGCTTCGCCCGGGCCGCTTCGACCGGCGCGTCATGGTCGATCGCCCCGACATTCGCGGGCGCGAAGAGGTCCTGCGCGTGCACTCGAAGAAGGTTCCCATGGCCGAAGACGTTCGTCTCGACCTGCTTGCCCGTGGAACCCCCGGCTTTTCCGGAGCCGACCTGGCCAACATGGTCAACGAAGCCGCTCTCACGGCCGCCCGTTTCAATCGCAAAGCGGTCCACATGTATGACTTTGAAATTGCCAAGGATAAGGTCATGATGGGTGCCGAGCGGAAATCGATGCTTCTGTCCGATGACGACAAGCGCGACACGGCCTACCATGAGGCCGGTCACGTGCTCGTCGCCGCTCTGCGCGACCACTCCGATCCCCTCCACAAGGTCACCATCATCCCCCGCGGCATGGCGCTGGGCGTCACCATGCACCTTCCTGAAGAGGACAAGCACACCGTTACCAAGGACTATCTCGAAACCCAGCTCGCCGTACTCATGGGCGGACGCTGCGCCGAGCAAATCTTCATGAACCGCATGACTACCGGTGCCGGCAACGACATCGTTCGTGCTACCGAGCTTGCCCGCCGCATGGTCTGTGAGTTCGGCATGTCGGACATGGGACCCCTGACCTATGGCAAGAAGGAGCAGGAAGTATTCCTCGGACGCGATCTCGCGCAGGCCCGTGATTATTCCGAGGATACCGCCCGCAAAATCGATGCGTCGGTCCGCGAGTTCGTAGATTCTGGATACAACTCGGCCTACACCATCCTTAACACCAACCAGGACATCATGCACCGCATGGCCGCCGCCCTGCTGGAGCGTGAAACCCTGGACGCAGCCGAGATCAAGCTGATCATCGCCGGCGAGCCTCTTCCCGAGACCCGTTCGCCACTCTCAGCCCCCGATCCTGGCCCCGGCGACACCCCCAAAATGGTCATCAAACCCGAAGGCGGACCCAAACCGCGCTTCGGCGACTCCCAACCTAGCCCGGCATAAGCAGCAAGCGTCCTTATAGAACCCCGCCGCGCTGGTGGGGTTTTATTTGCTCGAAACAGGTTCACTGAAGGAATTGTGCCTGGACCCTACCGGAAAAGATCTGCTCGGGCATCAACGGAGGACCACATGGCAGATACCCGAAGCCTCATCCACGAGGCCTACGCCGCCTTCAATCGCCGCGACGTCGATGCAGCCCTCGCCCTGATGAGCGATTACGTCAGCTGGCCCAAGGCGTCGGAAGGCGGCCGCGTCGTCGGCAAGGAAGAGATCCGCGCCTACTGGACGCGCCAATGGGCCGAGTTCGATCCTCACGTCGAGCCTGTCGCCATCGACGAACGCACCGCCGGCAAGGCGGATGTTACCGTCCATCAAGTAGTCAAGAGCCTGACCGGCGATCTGCTCTCCGACCAGAACCTGGTCCACACTTTCACCATCACCGGCGGGCTCATCGAACGCATGGACCTCGGCGCAAGCAAGCCCGCCTTCGGCCACTCCAGCCTCAGCTGACATCTCCGTCGCGAGCGGAACGGGTAAACTCGAACCAGACCGATGCCACGCCTTCCGCGATCCCTCGTCCTGTTCTTCGCGCTCCTGCTCACTGGCTGCGGATACCACACCGTCGGCGTGGCCTCGCATCTCCCCCCCACAGTCCGCACCCTGGCCGTCCCCGTCTTTACCACGCGCTCCCAGGCCTTTCACACCGAGTTCGCCTTCACTCAGGCTGTTGTCCGCGAGCTTAATACCCGCACAAAGTACCGCATCGTTCAGGACCCCGCCAATGCCGACGCCATCCTGACCGGCACGATCCTCGCCCAGACCGCCTCTCCTCTCACGTACGATTCCTCCTCCGGCCAAACCTCTTCCTACCTCATCACCATCACCGCGCGCGTCGTCCTCACCGCCCGCGATGGACGCATCCTCTACCAGAACGACGCCCTCGCCTACCGCGACCAGTACCAGTCCACCCAGGACCTGTCCGGCTTCATCCAGGAAGACTCCCCCGCCGTCCGCCGCATCGCCCGCGACTTCGCCCAGACCCTGGTGTTCAATATCCTGGAGTCGTTCTAGCGTGCCTCAAATCCCCTCCTTCGCCGCCGCCGACCGCTTCCTCGCCGAGATCAGCTCCCCGGAGATCCGCCCTGGCTACATCCTCGCCGGCGACGAAGCCTTTCTGCAGCAGCGCTGCCGAGCCGGAGTCCTGGCCACCCTGGCACCCCCGGACGAGCGCGACTTCTGTCTCTTCGACCTCGACCTCGCGGAAACCAGCATCTTCGACGCCCTCGAACGAGCCCGGACCCCATCGCTGATGGCACCGTTCCAGACCATCTTCGTCCGCAACCTGAAGCTGCTCTACACCCGCGGAGCCAAGAAGGAAGAGTTCGCCGCCATCGACGCGTACTTCCGCCACCCCAACCCGCAAGCCCTGCTTCTCTTTGTCGCCGACCACCTCCACCTCCCCCATGACCTTCGCCGCATGGAGATGCAGGATCGTGAGCGCTTCGACCGCATCCGCGAAACCCTCGGCGACTGGTGCGGTCTGGTGGAGCTCGCCCGCATCGACGCGTCCGACGCAGCCCGCTGGCTCGTCGAGTCCGCCCCCGTCCACGGTGCGACCATCACTCCGGACGCCGCCCGCGAGCTCGTTGATGCCCTCGGAGCCGACATGCTCCAGATCGCGAACGAGCTCGAAAAGCTGGCCCTCTACGTCGACGCAAAAGCGCGGCTGTCCCACCTCTCGAACCTGAGAAGTGGGCCCGACGAATCATTCGCCCTCTCGGAAATCACCTTGGCCGATGTGGAAACCCAGGTCCTCGCTGCCAAGCAGCGCTCCCTTTACGAGCTCACCGACGCCATCAGCCTGCGCGACCGTCCCGCCGCCCTTCTGCTCCTGCACGGTCTGCTCAACGCGTCGGACGGAGGCGAGGACTCCGCCATCGGCCATCTTTATCTGCTCGCCCGCAGCTTTCGCCAGATGCTCATCATCCTCGAAAAAAACGTCCGCGACTCTCGCGGCGTCTGGCAGGCACTCTGGCCCGGCTTCCGCATGCCGCCCTTCGCGGTCGACGACCTCATCCGCCAGGCCCGCCGCTACCGAGCCCGCACGGACCTCACCCGGGCGCTTCGCCTGATCGCCCGCGCCGACCTGGAAATCCGCTCCAGCCCCCCCGACAAGCGCCTTGTCCTCGAGCGCCTCATTCTCGCCCTCACCTCCGCAACCCCCCTTACTCCCGACCTCGCCTGACCGAATGCCCCATGACTCGCGTCTGACAGGTGGCACCGCTGGGTAATCATCGCGCCCCAAAGGTGCGATACTAACCCCCATGCCGCGCCTCCGCCTCGCCGCCCTCCTCCTGTTCTCCGCCGTAGTCTCAGCCCAGAACGCCAGCCATCATGCCCCCGTTACACGCCGTCCGCCCCTAAACCATCCGCCCTCCGAGCCGCTCCTGCTCGTCTTGACCGCCGGCCCCGGAGCGATCCGCCTTCCCTCGCTCGACACCTGGCAACCTCAGATCGCTGACGTCTATGACCACGGCACCCGCCCCGTCATCGAGCTCACCAATCCACATATGGGCATCACCGCCTCTTTTACTCTCTTTCCTAACCGTTCCGGCAAGCCCAATCCACAGGGTTGCCGCGAGGATGCCCTCAGCCCCGTCATCACGCGCCTCGGCAAGCTCGTCACCCGGCGAGAAGATGCCACCGCCATCGGCGCCAGCGGCCAGCCGCTCAGCACCACCTCTTACCAGCTCGCCATCGAAGGCACAAAGCTCTTCCAACACAACTTCTTCGCCTTCACCGGCGACGCGAACGTGTGCGCCGAAGTCCATCTGTCCAGCACCCCCGGCCGTACCGCGGACGCCGCCGCCATGAAGTCCGCACTGGCGGAGTTCCACCCCGACCTGACCCTCCAGCCCAATGCCCTGCAGCTCTTTGTCATGGCGCGGATCCTGGAGATGAACTCCCCCGCGCTTGCCGTGCCCTACTACAAGGCGAGCCTCGCGCTGCTTCCGCCCGGCCCTGCCGCCCTGCAGCAGCGCCGCATCGCTACCGACCAGTACGTTATGGATCTTGGCATCTCCGGCGACCTCGCCGCCAGCAAAGCCGCCGCGAACGAAGCCATCACCTCCGACCCCGACTACCCCATGAACTACTACAACCTGGCCGATGCCGACGCCGAATCCGGCGATTCCGCCGCCGCCCGCCGGCACCTCGAACAGGCTTTCGCCCGCAAGGCAAACACACTTCCCGGCGAAACCCTCCCCGATCCAACCAAAGACGACTCCATCCGCAAGCTCAAGGACGACCCAGCCTTCTGGGCCTTCGTCCAGACCCTCCATTGACACTGTGCCCCCAGGTCCGTGCCCATGCATCGCAATCTCACGCGATGAGTGGGTCCACGGACGCTGCTACCATAAACGAGCTCATGCCAGATCAGAACCCACACCAGCCCCCCACCCGCGTCCGCATCGCCCCGTCTCCCACCGGCGACCCCCACGTCGGCACTGCCTATATCGGCCTGCTCAACTTCCTTTATGCCCGCCAGCGCGGGGGCCAGTTCGTCCTTCGCATCGAGGACACCGACCGCGCGCGCTTCGTCAGCACCTCCGAGCAGATGATCTTCGATTCGCTCCACTGGCTCGGCCTCACCTGGGATGAAGGTCCCGACGTCGGCGGACCCTACGGCCCCTACCGCCAGTCCGAACGCACCGACATGTATCGCGAGCACGTCGGGAAACTCCTCGCAAGCGGTACCGCCTACCGTTCGTTCGAAACCGCCGAAGAGCTCGAAGCAATGCGCAAGTCGCAGCTCGCCGCCAAGCTCCCCCCGCGCTACAACGGAGCCCACCGCGAGCTCACGCAACCTCAAATCGACAACTTCCTCACCGAAGGACGCCCCTACGTCGTCCGCCTCAAGGTCCCCGCCGAAGGCGAAACCAGCTTCCGCGACGAGCTCCGCGGCGAGGTCAGGTTCTCCCATAACAATGTCGATGACCAGGTATTGCTCAAGTCCGACGGATTCCCCACCTACCACCTCGCCAACGTGGTTGACGACCATCTGATGCATATCACCGACGTCATCCGCGCCGAGGAATGGATCAGCTCCACCCCCAAGCACGTCCTTCTTTACCAGGCATTCGGTTGGGAGCAGCCCCGTTTCTGGCACATGCCGCTGCTGCGCAATCTCGACAAATCAAAAATCTCCAAGCGCAAGAACCCCGTATCGCTCGTCTACTACCAGCAGGCCGGCTTTCTCCCCCAGACCATGCTCAACTTCCTCGGCCTCATGGGGGGAGGTATGCCCGCCGGCGGCAAGCTCGACGCTGCCTCGAACGACAAGGAGCCGAAAAGCCAGGTCGAAATCTTTTCGCTCCAGCAGATGCTCGAGCAGTTCGACTTCACCCGCATCTCCCTGGGTGGTCCCGTCTTCGATCTCGTCAAGCTCCGCTGGCTCAACGGCGAGTACCTCCGCGCGCTCTCGCCCGAAGCCTTCTTCGACCAGCTCCGAGCCACCATCCTCTCCGACGCCTACCTCCGCGCGGTCGCCCCGCTCGTTCAGACCCGCATTGAAACGCTCGGCGAGTTCGGTGACCTGACCGGCTTCCTCTTTTCGGACAAGATCAATCCACCCGCCGAGCTCTTCGTCCCGAAAAAGCGCACTCTCGAAGAGACCCTCGGCTTCACCGCCGACCTGCTTCCCATCCTCGAAGCCACCGACTGGACTACCGTCGCCCTGGAGCCGGCCCTGAAAGCGTACGGAGCCGAAAAGGAGTGGTCCGTCAAGGAAGCCTTCATGCTCCTCCGCGTGATCCTCACCGGCTCGACAACCAGTCCACCGCTGCTTGAAAGCCTCGTCGTCTTCGGTAAAGCCCGTTCGCTCGACCGCATCCGCCGCTTCCTGGATACCCAGAAAAAACTCACCATTCAGCGGAAGTGAACTGTTCTTCTGGCCCCTGCTCCCGGGATGCGGCAAAGTGAAATCCTGCATCCCGGCGCTGCCTCCGTCATCGAAACGGGGGAGGAAACACATGTTCGCAGTAATGGGCATCACTGGCAACGTTGGCGGAGCCGTCGCAAACACGCTCTTGCAGCAGGGAGAGCAGGTACGCGGCATCGTGCGCGACCCGTCTAAAGCGCAGGCGTGGGCCGACCGAGGCGTAGAGCTGGTCACCGCCGACTACGACGACCGCCTCATTGAGGCCTTCACCGGCGTTGACGGCGTTTTCTGCATGATCCCGCCCAATATCGCGCCCGACCCCGGCTTCCCGGACAGCCTGGCCCGTATCGCCGCGATCAACAAGGCCATTCTCGCCGCCAGGCCTCCACGCGCCGTCTTTCTCTCTTCCATCGGAGGTGAAAAGAACTCGGGCCTCGGCCTTGTGACCACCGCCCATCTCATGGAGCAGGGTCTCGCCGGCTCCGGCGTTCCCAGCGCCTTTATGCGTGCCGGCTCATTCATGGAAAATATCCTCCACAGCCTCCCGGCCGCCCGCGCCACCGGCATGTACTTCGCTTTCTACCAGCCCCTCGATCGGCCCTTTCCGCTGGTCGCCGCTGGCGACATCGGCCGGATCGCCGCGGAAACCCTGCTGCAAGCGTGGCAGGGAGACCGCTACATCGAGATCGCCGGTCCGGACTATTACTCCTCGAACGACGTAGCGGCTGCGCTCTCGCTGGCTCTCGGCAAGGCGATTACCCCCGTAGCGGTGTCCCGTGACACATGGGTCGAAACCCTCGCACAGAACGGCATACCCGCGGACCGCTCCGGTGCATACATTGAAATGACTGACAGCTTCAACTCCGGATGGATCGGCTTCGGAGCGCCCGGTGCCGAGCACAGCAAGGGAACCATCGACCTGGTTACCGGCGTCACGTCCCTGACCGGACGGGCCGGATAACCCTACTTCGCCTCAAACAGCACGGAAACCGGCAGCGTCCGCGGCGGAAAACAGGCCGCCCGGTCGCAGGCCTGGTACTGCAGCGTGCCTTCCAGCGTATGGCTGCCAACCGAAGCCACTACCGGCACCCGCACTGCGAAATCCTCCGCATACACATCGAGTGTCTCGTCCCCAACGCGAAACAGCTTGCCCGCCGGAAACTGCATCGCGCCCACCTTCACCCCGGCTCCCGCGACCTCCAGTTGAGTTGCAATCAGCAGCTCCGACTTCGGCCGGTGCGAATTCACATGGTATCCCGGCTTGACCTCGAACCGGACCACCAGCTCCCCTTGACGACCCGCCGCAACCACCTGCGGTTCGGCCACGTACGCCACCTGCTGGCCCTTGACCGGAGCCGGCCCGATCCCCAGGTCCATCTCCTGCCCAAACGCGGTCCCGCCCACCAGCAGAAACCCAAGCATTAAAGCTCTCACTGCCCACCCGCCGCCAGCAGCTTCTGAATGTTCGCCTCGATCTGGTCCTTGCCGCCCTGCCCGTCGTTCATCCCGAACGCTTCCAGCACTACCTTGCCGTCGCGCCCCACGTAAAACGACTCCGGCAGCAAGTTCACCCCGCCATACGCCGTCTCGGTTGCGTCGCTCGGCAGCAGCACCGGGTACGTCACGCCGGCCTTCTGCACCACGTTTTCGATCGTGCTCTTGCCCGCCTGATCGGCCGCTACAACTCCAAGCACCACCAGCCCCTTGTCTTCATATTTTTTGTGGAACTCCTCCAGCCAAGGCATCTCCAGCTTGCACGGACCGCACCAGGTCGCCCAGAAGTTCACCAGCACCGGCTTGCCCTTGTAGTCGGAAAGTGAAACCTTTTTCCCGTCCAGCGAAACCAGCGTGAATCCCGGAGCCGCCTTGCCTTCCAGCTTTGGCACCCCGTCCGGCCCACCTTCGCCGGCACCGTCCGGAGCCAGCGTGGCTCGGTTCGCCGTCGCTTCGCTCACCTGCTGCATCTTCAGCCGGCGGCTGCGCGCATTGTGCACCCCCGCCCAGATCAGCCCGCCGATCACCAGCACCATCAGGAACCCGATCGCCGCCGCCCGCACGCCGCCGCCGCCGCCGGCAACCGGCACATCTCTCCGCTCGAAGTCCTGTTCGTCCACACGCCACCCTCGCCGCTCCGGAGCATCTGTCCAGCGGCTCATTCTCTTTAGACGAGTCTACCCGCAAACCGGCCCTCTCCGCGCTCTGCTAGCATCCTCCCTATGCCGTCCCCCTCCACTCCGGACGAAACCCCCGCCAGCTTCGTCCGCACGGAAGCCGCCGCGCTCCACGCCCTCGCCGACCGCATGGAGGCCGGCATGCGTTCCGCGGTCGAAGCCACCCTGGAACTCCTCGCCGAAGCCACCGCCGCCGGCCGGCCGCTTACCCTCACCGGCATTGGCAAATCCGGCATTATCGCCCGCAAGCTCGCCGCCACCTTCCGCTCCACCGGCACGCCCGCCCACTTCCTCCACCCGGCGGAGGCCACCCACGGCGATCTTGGCCTCCTCACCCCCGCCGCCCCCGTCCTCGCGCTTTCCTACTCCGGCGAGACAGAAGAGCTCCTGGCCCTGCTTGCCTCCTTCGCCCGGCTCCGCTGCCCCGTCGTCGCCTTCACCGGATGCCCCGCCTCCACGCTCGCCCGCGCCGCCGCCCTGGTGCTCGACACCTCAGTCGACGCCGAAGCCTGCCCCAACAATCTCGCCCCCACCGCTTCTACCACCGTTATGCTCGCCCTCGGCGACGCCATCGCGCTCGAGCTAAGCCGACGCAATCACTTCCAGCCCGAGGACTTCGCCGGCCTCCACCCCGGAGGGCGCCTCGGCCGCCGCCTCGCCCGCGTCCGCGACCTCATGCACACCGGCCATGCCCTCCCCGTCGTCCTACCCGCCACGCCCATGCCCGAGGTCATCCATGAAATGTCCCGCAAAAAGCTTGGCATGACCACCGTCCTCACACCCTCCGGTCAACTCGCCGGCATTGTCGTCGACGGCGACCTCCGCCGCCTGCTCGAACGGGTAGGCCCCGAGGCACTTCACCGCACCGCCGCCGAAATCCTGAACCCCCAACCGCAGACGATCTCCCCCCAGGCGCTTGCCACCGAAGCCCTGAGACAGATGGAAGCCAGAAAAATCACGGCACTCGTAGTCGTCGAATCCGAGAAGGTCCTGGGAGTCCTGCATCTGCACGACCTGCTCCACTACCAGCTACCAACGGACAACGGACAACGGTCACTCAGTAATCCCCCAGCACCCGCTGATAAGCCGACCGTATGATCCCGTAGCACTCGCATGACACCGCTTCCAGCCCCGGACGATCCAGAATCTGGACCCGCCCTCGCGAGTAATCGATCAGCCCCTGCCTTTGCAGATTTCCCGCTGCCACCGTCACCGTCGACCGCCGCGATCCCAGCATCTGTGCCAGGAACTCCTGCGTGAGCCCAAGCGTCGCCGTACCCATCCGGTCGCTCGCCGTCAGCAGCCAGCGTGCAATCCGCGCATCGACCGGGTGCAGCCGGTTGCACAGCGCACTTTGCGACGTCTGTACAAGCTGCAGGTACAGGAATTGGTGCACCAGTTCCATCAATGCACCGCCTTTTAGAAATTCATCGCGAATCACCGCCGTCCGAATCCGCAGACCGCTGCCCGCACCCTGCATCAGGACCGAGTGCGGCATCTGCGGCAACCCCAGCAGCCCAGCGATCCCCGCCAGCCCTTCCCGCCCGATTACCCCAACCTCGACCGATTCTCCGGCCTCGGTCAGCGCATCGACGCTCACCAGTCCGCTCACTGGAAAGAACACATATTTGTTCGGCTGGTTCGGCTCCCCCATGTGCGTGCCCTGCGGAATGTCGACCGGTACCAGGTGCCGCGCCAGCTCTTCGTAACGCAGATCCGGCAAGCGCGAAAGGATCACGTTCCGCCGGCGAGCGCTTTCGTTGGTTTCAGTCAAAGCTGGAGACACGAGATACCACTTCCTCGGCGGTTTCGAACCTGGTTCGTCGCGCTCAGACACCCTGCTAAAACGAATTGTTGCGGATACAAGTCTGAAAGTAACCCGTTGACGTACAAATGTCTGTCGCATGGCCAACACTGCCCCGGCACCACGGCCGTCAGCCCCCGGCCCTGCCTGACCCGGTAGAATACCCACAGCGCTCCCCGCGGAGCCTGAAAGGCTGCGCACACACCCCATGCACCGCTGGTCCCGTCTCCACATCCCCACTTTGCGCGAAGCCCCCGCAGACGCTGAAGTGGCCTCGCACAAGCTGCTTCTGCGCGCCGGCTACGTCCGCCAGCTCGGTGCCGGCCTGTACTCTTACCTTTTCCTCGGCACCCGCTCGGTCAACAAGATCGTCAGCATCATCCGCGAAGAAATGGACCGCATCGGCCAGGAGTTCTTCCTTCCCGCCCTGCTCCCGCGCGAGCCCTGGGAGGAGTCCGGCCGCTGGACCGCCATGGGCGACAACATGTTCCGCCTCACCGATCGCAAAGGTGCCGAGCTCTGCCTCGGTATGACCCACGAGGAGATCATGACTACGCTCGCCCGGTCCGAGGTCCGCTCCTACAAGCAGCTTCCCCAGATCTGGTACCAGATCCAAACCAAGTTCCGCGACGAACCCCGCCCCAAATCCGGCCTGCTCCGCGTCCGCCAGTTCACCATGAAGGACAGCTACTCCTTCGACCTCGACGAAGCCGGCCTCGACCTCTCCTACAACCTCCACGACCAGGCCTACCGCCGCATCTTCGACCGCTGCGGCCTCGAGTACGTCGCCGTCGAAGCCGACTCCGGAGCCATGGGAGGCTCGCAGTCGCAGGAGTTCATGGTCTACACCGAGGCCGGCGAGGACCTGATCGCCAGCGCCCCCGGCTATGCCGCCAACCTTGAAAAAGCGACCAGCAAACTCCCCCCGGTCGAAGACCTCGAATCCACGGGAGACGGTTTGCCGGAGCTCGTCTTGACTCCCGGCAAGGCCTCCATCGCCGACGTAACCGCCTTCTTCGGCATTCATGCTTCGCAGGACATCAAATGCGTTGCCTTTATGGGAACTCCACCCCGCACCGACAATGCCTCATCCATCCCGGCCTCATCGGGATGGGTGAGTCTTGAGCCACGCCTGTACCCCGTGGTCGCGTTTCTTCGCGGAGACCACCACGTCAATGAGACCAAATTCAACGCCATCGCCGGCACCGCCGAGCTACGCCCCATGACCCCGGAAGAGCTCGCCCTCCATATCGGAGGCCCAGCCGGTTTCCTCGGCCCGGTCGGCATCCCCGAAGTGATGACCGGGGGTTCCCTCAACGGTCTCAAATCCGGAAAGCCCCTCGACAGGCTAAAAGGCGTCCTCCGCGACAAGCCCACCGAAGGCCTGAAAACCATCGTCGTCATGGACACCGGCCTCGAAGGCCGCCGCAACCTCGTAGCCGGAGCCAACCAGCCCGATCAGCACCTCCGCAACGTAACCCCCGGACGCGACTTCACCCCCACGCTCACCGCCGACATCCGCAACATCAACGAAGGCGAACCCGACCCCATCCACGGCCATCCCCTGCGCCTCGGCAAAGCCGTCGAGATCGGACACATCTTCAAGCTCGGCTACAAATACTCCAAAGCGATGGGAGCCACCGTTCTCAATCGCGAGGGCAAGGAGGTCACCCCCATCATGGGCTCCTACGGCATCGGCGTCGAGCGCATTCTCACCGCCGCCATCGAAACCAGCGCCGCAAAACATAATGGCGAAGCCTACGCCCTCCCCGCCTCGATCGCCCCGTTCCAGGTCATCGTCACGGTCACCAACATCAAGGAACCCGCCCTTGTCGAAGCCGCCGAAACCGTAGCTCGCGACCTGACCGAAGCCGGCTTCGACGTCCTTCTCGACGACCGAGACGAGCGAGCCGGCGTAAAGTTCAAGGACGCCGACCTGACCGGAGTCCCCTACCGCATCGCCGTCGGCAAGAAGCTGGCCGAAGGCAAGGTCGAGTTCCTCGATCGCCTCCGGAACGAAACCGATGACATTGCCGTGAGCGATTCCGTCCAACGACTCAGGCAAAGACTCGAAACTCACTGACTCAAGACTCCAAACTGAACCGACCATCCTCCGCCAATCCATGCCCGTAAAACTGAAACTCGGACCCAACGCCCCCAGGGTAGGCTTCTTCGGCCATACCATCCGCTTTCTCCTAATGGTCTTCCTCTTCGTCGTCCTGGTCGCCGTCGGCGTCTTCGCCTACTACTACCATTTTTACGAGCAGGTCGTCGACGACCGCCTGGCCGCCGGCCCCATGTTCTCTTCCGTCGCGCAGATCTACGCCGCGCCCCGCGAAATCCGCACCGGCCAGCACCTGTCCATCGCCACCATCTCCTCAGAGCTTCACCATGCCGGCTACAACACAAACCCCGAGCTCGGCACCTACACCGTCCGGGACGAGTCCATCCTCATCAAACCCGGCCCGCAAAGCTATCACACCCAGGACGGAGCCACCATCTCCACCCAGGACGGCACCGTCACCGCCATCACCGCCGAAAACGGCGTTCCGCTGCGCGCCTACCAGCTCGAGCCACAGCTTATCACCGCCCTTTCCGAAGACAAGAACCGCACCAAGCGGCGCCTCGTCACCTTCAACGAGATCCCGCAGCGCATGGTCGACGCTGTCACCGCAATCGAGGATCGCCGCTTTTTCGAGCACGGAGGCATCAACTACCTTCGCACCGCCAAATGCGCCTACCAGGACTTCATGTCGCGCCAGAAGGAGTGCGGAGGCTCCACCATCACCCAGCAGCTCGCCCGCAGCTTCTTCCTCTCGCCAGAGAAAAAATACTCCCGCAAGCTCCGCGAGATCATGATCACCTACCAGCTTGAAAACCGCTTCACCAAGCAGCAGATCTTCGAAATGTATGCCAACCAGGTTCCCCTCGGCCAGCGAGGCTCCTTTGCCATCAACGGCTTCGGCGAGGCCGCGCAGGCCTTCTTCGGCAAGGATCTCTCGCAGCTCGACATCGCCGAGTGCGCCCTCATCGCCGGCACCATCCAGAGCCCCAGCCGGCTCAATCCCTATCGTCACCCCGACCGCGCCATGGAGCGCCGCAACGTCGTGATCCAGTCCATGGTCGATACCGGCACCATCACCGACGAACAGGCCACCCGCGCCAAGGCCGAGCCTCTCCGGCTCACCGCACCCAACATCGACGCCTCCGAGGCTCCCTACTTCGTCGACCTCGTCCACGAGCAGCTCGTCCAGCGCCTCGGCGACAACCTCAACGCGCAGTCCCTCCGCATTTACACCTCGCTCGACCCCGAGCTCCAGCGCGTAGCCGCCGCCGCCGTCGAATCCGGCATGCGCAACGTCGACGAACTCGTCCGCCATGAGCACGGCCGAGCCGGAGGCGACCTTACCTACCCTCAGGTCGCCCTTGTCGCGCTCGACCCCCACACTGGCCAGATCCTCGCGCTCGTAGGAGGACGCAACTACGGCACCTCCCAGCTCAACCACGCCACCTCGGAGCGTCCCACCGGATCCATCTTCAAGCCGCTTGTCTACGCCACCGCCTTCAACACCTCGCTCCAGGGAACCGGAGGCTTCGACGGAGGAACGTTCACCGCCATCTCACGCATCAACGACTCCCCCCAGGACTTCGGCACGCCCGGACGCCCCTATGTTCCCGGCAACTTCGAAAAAGGCGAGTTCCCCGGCATGGTAACCGCCGCCGACGCATTGGCGCACTCGCTCAACATCGCCACCATCGCCCTCGCCCAGCGCGTCGGCTACGGCAACGTCGCCGCCCTCGCACGCGATGCCGGCATCACCAGCGCACGCGCCACCCCGTCGGTCGCCATCGGCACCTACTCTGCCACGCCCATCGACATGGCCGGCGTCTACACCGCCTTCGCTAATGGAGGCGTCCGCCTCACCCCCTGGATGCTGGCCAGCGCGCGCAACACCAACGGAGACGTCCTGGCCGACTTCGCTCCTGTCGCCAAGCAGGTTCTTGATCCCCGTGTCGCCTACCTCACCCAGTCGCTCATGCAGGGCGTCATTGCCCGCGGAACCGCCGCAAAGGTCCGCTCCTATGGCTTCCTCGCTCCCGCCGCCGGCAAGACCGGCACCTCCCACGACGCCTGGTTCGCCGGCTACTCCTCCAACCTGCTCTGCATCATCTGGATCGGCAACGACGACTACACCGACATCAAGCTCCAGGGTGCCCTCGCCGCCGCCCCCATGTGGGCCGAGTTCATGAAGCGCGCCCAGGACCTGCCCCAATACTCCGACATGCACGACTTCACAAAACCCGACGGCGTCACCGACGTCCGCATCGACCGCGCCTCCAACCTCCCCGCCGACGCATCGTGTCCCAACAACTATGTTGCCGCCTTCCTCAACGGCACAGTCCCCGGAAGCACCTGCACCCATATGTCCGACACCGGCAAGACGGTGCTCGACATCCTCAGATCCACCCAGGGGGGCCCCGTCTCCGACCCCAATCAGCCCCCTCCGCAGTAATGCCCACTACATCTCCGCGCCCCGTTCATCGCAGCTTCACCGCGATGAGTGGGTTCAGTCAACAGAACATTCATTTGTAGTCAGGCAGGATGTCACTCCACTCCCAACCCCGCATCAAAGTCTGCATGAGCACACTCGGCAGCACAAAAACCCTTGGCAACTCCAGCCTCGACCTCACCTCCATCGGCTTCGGTGCCTGGGCCATCGGCGGGGGCGACTGGCAGTTCGGCTGGGGCCACCAGGAAGACACCGAATCCATCCAGGCCATCCACGCAGCGCTCGACGCCGGCATCAACTGGATCGACACCGCCGCCGTTTACGGCCTCGGCCGCTCCGAAGAGGTGGTCGCCGAAGCCCTCGCCAGCACCAGCCATAAGCCCTACGTCTTCACCAAGTGCTCCATGACCTGGGGCGCCGACCGCAAGATCGTCCAGTCCATGAAGCACATCCGCCAGGAGTGCGAAGCAAGCCTCCGCCGCCTCAAGCTGGATACGATCGACCTCTACCAGATCCACTGGCCCGTCCCCGACGAGGAGATCGAAGAAGGCTGGACCACGATGGCCGAACTTCAGCGCGAAGGCAAGGTCCGCTTCGTCGGCGTGTCCAACTTCAACGTCGCCCAGATGGAACGCGCCCTGAAGATTGCGCCGATCACCTCGCTCCAGCCTCCCTATTCCATGATCAACCGCACCGCCGAGCCAGAAATACTGCCCTTCTGCCTCCAGCACGGCATCGGCGTCATCAATTACTCCCCGATGCAGTCCGGTCTGCTCACCGGCGCCATGACTCCCGAGCGAGTAGCCGCTATGCCCGACGACGACTTCCGCAAGAAAGCGAAGAACTTCCAGGAACCACAACTTTCAAAGAACCTCGCTCTTGCCGAGCTCCTGAAACAGATTGGCCAGCCATACGAGATCTCCGCCGGCGTGGTCGCCATTGCCTGGACCCTTCACAACCCCGCCGTCACCGCTGCCATTGTGGGCGGACGAAGCGCGAAACAGGTCGCCGGCACCCTCCCCGCCGCCACCTTCCGTCTCAACGAAGAAGAGTATGGCCGCATCACCGACGCCCTAACAAACTGAAACCGCTCCGTGCCCCATTCATCGCCTCACCGCGATGAATGGGTCTATCGCAAAAGCTAGCATCCGACTTTACGCCGCGGCCCGGCCAGCTTCACCATCCGCCCCACCGGAGCCACCTGCGCCTGCCCAGTCGCCGCCACCCACGGTTGGCATCCCGGGCACCAGTAAGTCGACCGAGCCTGCTCCCCTTGTTTCCTCATCTGCACCACCGTCCCGCATCGCCGGCACTCCATCCCCTGTCGCCCATACACCCAGAGCCGCTCGTTCCGATCCGTATTTCCCGTGGTCCTCCGGTTGCCCGAGTACGTTACGATCCCGTCCCCCGCCCCATCCAGCACATTCACCCGCAGCCACTTGCCGCTCACCTCCGCCATCACCTCCAATTCGCGGTCCGTGATGGTCGACATCGCGCGAAATGGATTCACCCCCGCCGCAAACGCCACCTCGCTTTTGTACACATTGCCCAGCCCGGCGATTACCCGCTGGTTCAGCAGCACCACCGCAATCTCCGCCTCTGGATGCTTCTCGCCATATTTGCGCAGCGACGCAACCCCACGCTCCACTGTCCACTCGTCGGAAAGCGCATCCACCCCAAGCTTCGGAATCTGCGAGTACCGCTCCAGCGACCGCGCCGTGTGAAACTCCGCCACAGGCACATTGAAGGCCACTGCCTGCCAGGCCTCAACCCCTTCGCCGGCCCGGATCACCGCCCGCATCCGGTCCCGTCCCATCCACCACTTCTCGCCGGCCCGGTACAGGTGCCAGCTCCCGCTCATCAGCATATGTGTGACCAGGATCAAATCGCCTGAAAAGTAGACCAGCAGCCACTTTCCCCGCGCTTCCACCTTCTCGATCGTCCGTCCGGCCAGCGGAGCATCGTCGTTCACGCGCGCCAGCGGAGCCAGCCCAGCCTCAAACCCGGTACAAACCTTGCCTCCGATCGCCCGCTGCATCGCCCGCGCCGACCGATAGATCGTATCCCCTTCCGGCATCTCTACTTCCCCGTCGCGGCCAGCTCATCGAACTCCGCCCAGATCTCCGCCAGCCCCACCCGGATCTCGGTTTTTTCAATCAGCAGAACCTCCGCCACCGGATGCAGCCCCTCCGAATCGGCAATCCACGCGCTTCGCGTCTCTGGGTCTACCAGCCACACGTTCTTCACGCCCATACCAAATAGTCGTCCACAACACCCTGCACGCTCCCCAGGCTCTGACCGGGAGAAAGCACCACAATGCAAAGCAGAGGCGCAACCCGAACCACAGGATCGGAAGGATCGCTCATACGGCAAACACACACATCCGCAACCGGGAAATGTTGCGCAGACGTCTGTACCCGCTGCTCCGTAGTCGCCCACACCTGCCAGGCACGCCGCGACGCCCGAGCTAGAGAAGCCAGAAACGCCTGAACCGCGCCATGCTTCCGCTCGCCCAAACACCTCTGCTCGATCACACCGTCGACATAGTCGCAGTCCGGCTTATAAAATGTCCGCAGATATTCCGCGGCAGGAATCAACGCAGGGGTCGCCATAACAGCAGTATGCGCCGCCGCCACTGCCCTCGCAAGCAGCATCGTCACCCCGGCAGCCACACCCGAAACACCGTTCCGCATCCTGCCTTGCTCCTCACCCGCATCGTCCCGCCATGCCGGTCCACAATCTCCTTCGACACCCAAAGCCCAAGTCCCGAGCCCTTCTCGCCTTTGGTCGTATGGAATGGCTGAAACAGCGTAGCCCGCACCGCCGGCGGCATCCCATGCCCGGTATCGGCTACCGTCATCGCCACGCCGCCGCGCTCTTCGCGCGTCCGCACCAGCATTCGCCCTCCACCTCCGCCCATCGCGTCGATGGCATTGCCGATCAGGTTCGCCACGACCTGCCGCACCTCGCCTTCCCGGCAGTTCACGCCCCGCTCTGTCCGGAACCGGCGATTCACCTCGATTCCCGCCCCCGCCAGCCGTCCCCCATACAGCACCAGCACCTCGTTCAGCAGAGCATCCATCCGGCACACCGTCGCACCCGAGCTTTGCCGGTGAAACCGCAGCGTCTGCACCACGATCTGCGTCACCCGCCCAAGCTCCGCCTGCGCCTGCGCCACATAGCCCGATACCGGCTCCTGCCCCGCCGTATCCATCCCCACCAGGTAAAGCAGGTTCGTTACCGCCTCCAGCGGATTGTTGATTTCATGCGCGATCGAACTTGCCAGCCGCCCTACCACCGCCAGCTTCTCCGTCTGCCGCAGCGCCTCCTCGGCGCGTTTCTGCTCCTCCACATCCAGTACCATGCACGCATACCCGCGTCCAGCACCACCTCCGCCTGTATCGGCCGCATAGGTCACCTGCACCCGACGCTCCCCGCGAACCGTTGGATACACACTTTCAAAGCTGACCGTCTCCCCACGCAGCGCACGCTGCCGGTACTCCGCCGTGGACACCCAGTACGCCTCCCCCACCAGCTCCCGAATTGTATGCCCCACCAGTTCCCGCAGTGGACGCCCAAACCACTCTTCATAGGTCCGGTTTACCCAAAGAAACTGCCCTTGCAGGTCGAAGTAGCTGATCAACAGCGGCAACCGGTCCGTCACCAGGCGCAGATCACGCTCACTCCGCGCAACCTTTTCTGCACTTTGGCGCAGCGCTTCCGACGTGGCCGTCCGTTGCCGCTCCGCCCGATTCAGGTAGAGCGCTAACCCCAGCAGCACGCCTGCGGAGACAACGGTCGCCGTCACAGCGAAAAGCGCCATCCCCAGCCCGGCCCCGCGCACCTCCGTCTCCGGTGCCAGGAGGATGTATCCCAACCCAAGCGGCACTACGACCGTAGCCGCGATCAACCGCCGCGCCAGCATCCCGCCCGACTCCCGCGCCGTCATCACCGCAAACAGCCGCGAGTTCCGATCTGCCGCAACGATCCCCACCCCAAGCACCAGGAAGCCTACCCCAGTGTGCAGCGCCATTGAAAAATACCCTTCTTGCCCGTTGCCTCCATACAGCAGCCGAACCCCGTACAAAAATCCCACCACTCCCGTAAATGCGGTCGCCAGCACCCCCAGCGCCGCCACCTGCGACAGGATTCGTTGCGTCCGTCCACCCGCCAGCAGCACCAATCCCGCACCACTCATCGCAAACAGCATCGCCGTCACCCGCGCCATGCGTCCCGGAAACGGGTTCTGCGCGACATCCGCAAACGGCCACTGGTCGATCCCAAAGCTCACATGCAGCCGGTATTCAAGCCCAGCCGTCACCCCAAGCGCAAGCACCGCGCATCCCAGCAGCACCGCCACTCTCCGGCCCCAGCGACTTCCGTGCATGGACAGCAGCAGTGAGCCCCCGCTCAAACAAAAGGCCACCGCCGTCATCGCCTTCATGCTCGCATAGCCCGGAAGCACCGTCATCAGCCGCACGCTGCCCGTGGTCCAACCCACCAGCACCGCGACGCCCAGCAGCATCAGCAGCACGGCACACCCCGTCCCCACCCCTTGCAGAACGCGCACACCCAGTGGCGCCACCGTCTTCCGAACCCGCGTCATGCCCTCATCCTAGTGCACCGTCCCAGCTGCCGGAGCCATGCCCGGCAGTGCCGGAAGCAGCCGCCGCACGTTGAACCCCATCGGAGCCGCCACAAACCCGGCCCCCAGCAGCGTCCGCGCCATCCAGCTTTCATGCACGCTCTGCCCGTTCACGCTCTGCAGCAGCATCCCTCCATCCATCTGCGCCTTGCTCACCAGGAACTCCGCCAGCGTCTTCGCCCCCTGCGTCCGGGCCGGCTCCTCCTCCGGCAGAAATACCTGCACATTCGGATTTCCCCGTCGCAGATAAGCCACCAGCACTCCATCCGCCAGGATCACCCGGGCCCCCACACTCCGCTGCAGGCTCGTTCCTTCCTCCACCGGCGCAGGCCACTTCAGCAGCGACCCATACGGATTGGCCGGGTCAGTCGCCGCCAGCATCAGCATCTCAGGCTTGTTATCGTCCCGCCTTACCCGCAGACTTCGCAGCAGGTCCACCGCCGCCGGCTGTGCGAACTGGGTCGCCCCCAGGTCCGCCGCAAAGTACCCCCGCCGCACCTTGCCCGATTCCTCCAGCGCCTTCATCACGTCGTAAATCGCCGAAAACCCTCCCGGCAAACCCTCCGCATGCGCCGTCTCGCGAAAGACCACGCCATACCGCGCCAGCATCTGCTGCGCAATCGCATGACTCCACTCCGTCGCAGACCTTCCTTCCTCAAACGCCACCGCGTTCAGCGACCAGCGCCCCTGGGCCGTCGGAGGTGTGGTCCTCCGCGACCGGAACCCCGTCTGGTTATGCACACGCCGCGCCGGCTTCGCCCCCCGCTTCTCCGCGCCGGACGTATTCCGGTCGCAATAAGCCCGCAGCGCATGCACCGCATCGTTCGTCAGCAAACCCCGCCACACCAGGTTCCAGATCGACTCCAGCGTCTCCCCCGGATACCCTCCACCGGTCCCGTCATGCAGCTCCTGAAAAAACGACGCCCCCCGCTCTCGCAGAAACGCCACAATCTTCCCTTCCCGCTCAGAGGTCGGCGAAGCAGCCGGGTGCCCCACCTCTCGATTCTGAGAGGTGGGCCCAACAGGCCACAACGCCGGAAGCTTCTCCGCCAGGTACAGCGCCACGCGCCCATCCTTCTCGCCAATCGGCTCCAGCCCCACCCACACCACCTCCCCCGCCGCCACCAGCGTATCCAGGTCCGCCGGCTTGTACCCCAGCAGCCGCGCCGGCAGCACCTCGCTTTCCAGCATGCTCGCCGGAATCGGAGCGCCCTGCAGGTTTTCAATCACATCCAACAAGGCATCCAGCCCCCGCCGCGGCTGCACCACCCCCTGCCACCGTGTAAACAGACGAGCCAGCGTAGCCTGTTCCACCGGCTCCACTTCCTTGCGCAGCCGCGCCAGCGACTTCCGCCGGATCGTCCGCAGCACCTCGTGGTCGACCCACTCCCGATGCGTCCCGCCCGGCCGAAATCCGCCTTCCACAATGCGCCCAAGCCCGACCAGCCGGTTCAGCACCGCCTCCACGCTCTCCGTCGCCAGCCCGAACCGCTTGACCGCATCGCCGGTTGTAAACGGCCCATGCGTCCGCCCATACCGCCGCAGCAGGTCGAGCATCGCATCCGGCACCGCCACCTGGAACGCCGTCGGCAGACCCGGCGGCAGCGGCACCCCAATCGCATCGCGGTACCGTCCCGCATCCTCCACCGCAATCAGCCGCTTCTCGCCTGCAATCGAAACCTCCAGCACCCGCAGCGACTTCCGCAGCCGCTCGACCGTCAGCGCCACCTCCGGCCCCACGCACCGCGCCAGCAGCTCGTCCCGCCGCAGATCCCCCAGCCGCAGCAGCAGGTCGTGCACGCCATCCATGTTGCGAGCCTTGTACCCGTCCGCCAGGCACTGGAGTTGCTCCTCCGTCTCTTCGATCGCGTTCAGGTCCAATAGCTCCCGAAGATCCGCATCCCCCATCAGCTCCCGCAACTGGTCCTGATCGATCGAAAGCGCCTGCGCCCGCCTCTCCGCCAGCGGCGCATCCCCGTCATAAATATAGTTGGCGACATAGGAGAACAGCAGCGCCGCCGCAAACGGCGAAGGCGTCCGCGAATCCACCGTATGCACCCGCAGCGTCCGATTCCCCACCGACCGCAGAATCTCCATCAGCGCGGGCATATCGAACACATCTCGCAGGCACTCCCGGTAAGCCTCCAACAGAATCGGAAACGAAGCATACCGCGAAGCGACGGAGAGCAGATCATAAGCCCGCTTCCTCTGCTGCCAAAGCGGAGTCCGCCCATCCGCTCGACGCCTGGGCAGCAGCAGCGCACGCGAAGCACTCTCGCGAAACTTGGCTGCAAACAAAGCCGTAGACCCCAACTGCCGCAGCACCAGTTCCGCCGCCTCTTCCGGCTCCAGCAGCAGGTGATCGATATCCGGGGCCTTATCCGTCTCCGGAAACCGCAGCACAAAGCCGTCCTCGGACCACATCGTCTCCACATCCGGCCCGCCGTTCGCCTTCAGCCGCGCCGTCACCGCCATCGCCCAGGGCGCATGGACCTTGGACCCGAACGGCGTCAGACAGCACATCCGCCAGTCCCCCAGCTCGTCCCGCACCCGCTCGATGACGATATTCCGGTCGTCCGGAACCACCCCGCTTGCAATCTCCTGGTCTGCCAGGTAGCGCATCACGTTCTCCGCCGCCTGCGGTTCCAGGTCATGGTCCGCCGTCAGCGTCGTCACCGCGACCGACCGCGGCATCTCCCGCAACCCACGCACCAGCGCCCCGATCCGCCGTCCAAACTCGAGCGGCCGCCCCGCCTGATCTCCGTGCCAGAACGGCATCTTTCCCGGGTCACCGGGAGCAGGCGAAACCAGCACCCGGTCATGCGTAATCTCCTCCACCCGCCACGTGCTCGCCCCCAGGATGAACGTGTCGCCCGTCCTTTGCTCGAACACCATCTCCTCATCCAGCTCGCCCACCCGCACCGGCTTGCCGCCCGTCCCCGCCAGAAACACGCCGTACAGCCCCCGGTCCGGAATGGTCCCGCCGTTCAGGATCGCAATCTTCTTCACCCCCTGCCGCGGAGTCAGCCAGTTCGTTGTCCGGTCCCACGTAATCCGCGGCCGAAGCTCGGAAAACTCATCGCTCGGATACCGCCCCGCCAGCATGTCCAGCACCCCGTCGAACACCCCCTGGCTCAGCCCCGCATACCCCGCCGCTGAACGAACCAGTCGCAGCAGATTCCCGTACGAAATCCCGCCAGCTTCCTCTATCTTCCCGTCGATCAAATCCGAAGCCACCACCTTCGGCACCAAAACCTCCCCACTCCGTGCCCCATTCATCGCAGCCTTACCGCGATGAGTGGGTCCACGCCGACCCGCTTCGGTTTCTCTTCCTCCACCACCGGAGCCACCGGAGGCTTGGCAATCACCGCCACCATCTGCTGCGCCAGCACATCCAGCGCATTCCGCAGATATCGCGTCGACTCCACATGCCCCTCATGCATTGCCCGCGTCACCGCCGCGCAAGCCACCAGATCCGCCCGATACTTCGGAAAGATGATCCCATTCGAAGGCATCCCCACCTGGTGCCCCGCCCGCCCGATCCGCTGCATCCCGCTCGCCACGCGACGGAGGAGCCTCGATCTGGATCACCAGGTCGATCGCCCCCATATCGATCCCAAGCTCCAGCGCTGGAAGTACAAACCAGCGCCCGGATCTGCCCCGCCTTCAACAGCTCCTCAATCTCACTCCGCTGCGCCGCCGCCAGCGACCCGTGGTGCGCCCGCGCAATCTGCTCGCCGGCCAGGTCGTTCAACGCCCCCGCCAGCCGCTCCGCCACCCGCCGCGCATTGACAAAGATCAAGGTCGAGGTCCGCCCCTTGATAATCTCCAGCAGCCGCGGATGAATCGACTGCCAGATCGACGTTCGCTTCGGCCCCTGCGAAGCCGGCCCCGAGGGAATATCCTGGATCTCCCCCAGCTTCGCCATGTCCTCCACCGGAACCTCCACCCGCAGGTCCAGCACCTTGCGAGCCCCCGCATTCACAATCGTCACCGGCCGAAACCGCGGCCCATCCGCCGTCTCCTTCTCCACCGCGTCCGGGTCCTGCGCCTGCGCCATCAACACCGCAGACACCTCCCCCTCCACATTCGCCTCCAGCAACGCATCCGAAGCCGGAGTTTCCGAACCCGCACCTAACTCCCGTGCCCCATTCATCGCAGCCCCATCGCGATGAGTGGGTCCACCGGACTCTCCTTGCGCAGAGCCCTCCGTCTCCGCCCCACCCAGAAACCTCGCGACCTCCTCCAGCGGCCTCTGCGTAGCGCTCAACCCGATCCTCTGCAGCCGCCCCCCCGGCCTGGATGCTGCCACCAGCGCCTCCAGCCGCTCCAGCGTCAATGCCAAATGAGCCCCGCGCTTGCTCGGCACAAGCGCATGAATCTCATCGATAATCACCGTCTCGACGGTCCTCAACTGCTCGCACGCATTCGAGGTCAGCATCAGGTACAGCGACTCCGGCGTCGTTATCAAAACATCGCCCGGATGCCGCAAAAACCGCGCCCGATCCTTCGCCGGCGTGTCCCCCGTCCGCACGCTGATCTCGGGCATCCGCACCGCGATCCCCTCACGCTTCGCCATGTTCGCAATGCCCGCCAACGGCGACCGCAGATTCCTCTCCACATCCGCAGCCAGCGCCTTCAGCGGCGACAGATATACCACCCTGCACCCCGGTCCCCCTGACTTCAAAGAACCGTCTCCACCGAGCATCAGCTTATTCAGGCACCACAAAAACGCCGTCAGCGTCTTACCCGTCCCGGTAGGAGCCAGGATCAGCGTGGACTCGCCCCGCGCAATCGCCGGCCAACCCTCGATCTGCGGTGCCGTCGGCCCATCGAAGACAGCCCGGAACCAGGCCGCCGTCACCGGATGGAACAGCCCGAGCGCACGCTCCGCCCCCGCACGGTCCCCGATCCCAGCCGCCTCGAGCCCAGCCTCGTTCACCGTGACCGAAACACCCTCGCTTTTTCCCGCCGCTTTCTTCCGCGTCATGCCGAACCGCCCACCTCAAGCCTAACCCCTGAGATGCAGCCAAACCCTCGTCGCAGGGTAAACTCCCCGAGGCGCTTCCAGCGGGACTTCACATTGTGCGTTGTTCAGTAGAGCTAAACCAGGGTTGCCAACGCAACGCGACCCCGTCGCCAACAGGGCCGCCCTTCCTGCTCAAGGAGGACTAAAGTCTATGTATTGCGACACATCCAATTTCAGCGTCGCAGTACATCCGCCTCTACGATGGATTGCCGTCCTGCTCTACCTCACCGGTAGCCAGTCACCGCAAAATTCGGCGACGTGAAATACCGCCGGAACACCTAAACACTCACCTACTCTCGCCACGCCGCAACCGTCTTCCCGCCGAAAATCCCCCGGTTTACCTGGTCCGAAAAGATCCCGTAAAACGTCGAGGCCTCGGCGGCACTTCTCTCGGTCAGCTTGCGCAAAGCCTCCGCCGGCAGCTCCAGCCCAAGCGAAGCGATGCTGTCGTTCAGCTGCTCTACCCGGTTTGCCCCGATGATCGACGAGGTCACCCCGCGCTGCGCCCGCACCCACGCCAGCGCCACCTGCGCCATCGGCCTTCCCACCTCCGCGCTCACCTCCCGCAGCACATCGAGCGTCCGCCAGTTCCGTTCGTGGAATAGCTTGAACGGCTGATTCGGCTTGTTCAACCGCCCCCCGCCGCTCGCCCCTTCATCCTCGCGTTTGTACTTGCCAGTCAGAAATCCCGCGGCCAGCGGACTCCACGGTGTTATGCCCATCCCCATCTGCCCCGCAGCCACCACATGCTCGTACTCGATCGTCCGCTCCACCAGCGAGTACGGTAACTGCAGCGCCACCGGCCCCGGCACCCCGCGCGCCCGCGCCAGCGTCGCCATCTCCGCCGCATACCACGCAGGCACGTCGCTCAATCCGAAATACCGAATCTTGCCCGTCCTCACCAGGTCCGTGAACGTCTCCAGCATCTCCGCGGCCGGCGTTACCCGGTCCCATACATGCATCCAGTACAGGTCCACGTACTCCGTGCCCAGCCGTTTCAGCGACCCCTCGAGCGCCCGATACACATTCTTACGCCCATTTCCGCCGCTGAAGGAGAACTTCGTCGCCAGCACGATCCTGTCGCGTAGTCCACGCCCCGCCAGGTACTTGCCCAGCAGTTCCTCGCTCTTTCCCCCGCTGTACACATCGGCCGTATCGACGAAGTTCCCGCCCGCCTCCACATAGGCGTGAAACACCTGCTCGGAGGTCCCGTCGTCGGAACCCCAGTTCCCATTTCCGAACGTCATCGTCCCCAGCGCAAGCGGACTCACCACTAGCCCCGAACGTCCCAGCGCACGTAAATCCGCAAGCGTCATCCCATCCACCTCATTCCTGGAATGAGATGCACCCGCTGCCAATCCGTTCCGGCAATCCGTGCGCCATTGCCACCCTTGCGAGGGAGGGGGTTCACCTCTCCTGATCGCCTTAGTTGCCCGCCACCGGCCGGTAATAGTAGCAATCCTCCGCGAACTCTACCTCGAACAGGTTCGTCGAATCCTCCGCCTGCTCCGCATTGCCCAGCAGCAGATACCCATCCGCCGCCGTCTGCCGATACACATCGCTCAATACGCAGCTCCGGTCTCCCTGCGGGAAATACAGCAGCACATTCCTCAGCAGCACCAGGTCGAACACCGGAAGCTTCGGCAGCGGAGCGCACAGGTTGGCATATGCGAACTCGCACATCGCCCGCAGCTTCGCCGACACCTGCCACTCCTCTCCATCGCGTTCGAAGTACTTCACCAAGAGCCGCGCCGGAAGCCCGCGGTTCACCTCCATCCGCCGGTAGCGCCCACGCCGCGCATACTCGATCACGTTCCGCGATAAATCGGTCCCGATCACCTTTACATCCCATCGCGCAAGCTCCGGAAAATGTTCGCACAGCAGCATCGCGAGTGTGTACGCCTCCTGCCCGGTCGAGCTCGCCGCGCTCCAGATCCGCAGCCTCCGCTGCCCTTCCCGGCTCTCGATCAGCTTCGGCAGAACGTGCCTCCGCAGCATCTCGAAGGGACGCATATCCCGAAAGAAACTCGTCTCGTTGATCGTCATCGCCTCGGCCACCGCCCGATGCAGATGCAGCGCCCGGTCCACCCGCAGCATATCCACAAGCCCTTCCAGGTTCTTGGCCCCGGCCAGCTCCGCGATCGGCGTCAGCCGCGTCTCGAACAGAGCATTCCGAGACGGCTCGATCACGTTTGCCGACTCCGTCAGAACCAGGTCCCGCAGGTACTCGTAATCCCCCTCACTGCAAGCCATACCCACTCCTCCGACAAGAAAACTCGCAACCTAAAATGTCGTCACCCTCGAAACTGAACGGGCCCTGTTCCCTGAGCCCTGTTCCTCATCTCTTGGGCTCTGGCTGTTTCCTGGGCTCTAGCCGTTTCCTGCGCCCTGCCGCCTACCCGCGCCACTCTCTCCTCCAGCACCTCCGCCATCCGGTCCAGCGAAACCGTTTCCCGCGCCAGTCCCGCCTCCACCACCCTCCCCGGCATCCCCCATACCGCGCTACTTGCCTCATCCTGCGCCAGCACCGTGCCTCCCACGCTCACCACCGATCTGGCCCCGTCCAGGCCATCGCTTCCCATTCCCGTCATCATGACCGCCAGCGTGGATGCGCCATACATCTCCGCAGCCGACCGAAACAGGAAATCCACCGATGGCCGGCACGCATTCAACCCGGGCCGTCCGTGCAGCTTCACCTCCGCCGCCTTCGTCCTCCGCTGGCCGGACGCAGCCACTTCCATGTGCGCATCGCCCGGTGCCAGCCAGATGGAGCCCGCCTCCACCGGCGCACCCGCGTACGCCTCCCGAACCGGCATGCGGCACATCCGGTCCAGCCTCGTCGCCAGCGCGCCTGTAAACAGCTTCGGCATATGCTGCACCACCAGCACAGGAACCGGAAAATTCCGTCGAAGCCTCGGCAACATTGCCTCCAGAGCAGCCGGCCCGCCGGTCGATACTCCGATCACCAACGCCTCCACCTGGCCCGTCTGCCCCGACCGCACCGACCGCAGCATCCCTGCCGCGCCGAGCTCCCGAGCCCCGGCCAGCGCAGCCAGTTTCGGCAACAGTTCCCCGCGCAGCTCATCCCGCGCCGCCTCAGCGCCCGTGCTCGCCCGCGGCTTCATCACGTAGTCCCGAGCACCCCGGGCCAGCGCTTCAAGCGTCGTCTGCGCTCCACGCTCGGTATACGCCGAACAAAGCACCACCGGCACGTCGATCCCGCGTCGTCGCATCTCGCCCAGCACCCCCAGCCCGTCCAGCTTCGGCATCTCCAGATCCAGGACAAGCGCATCCGGCCGTAGCCTCGCCAGCTCCTCCAGGCACTCCCGTCCATCTCGTGCCACGCCGCAAAGCTCCATCGCCGGCAATCCGTCGGCCGCCTCGCCAGCATCGCGAAACACCGACTCCAGCACCGCCCGCATCAGCGAGGAGTCCTCCGCCGCCAGCACTCGCAACCGTCTCTGTCCAGCTACAGCCATCGATTCCATCCTCCAAATCACCAGCGATGCTTAGGGATCACGGCTAGGGCCGAGGGCCCGGTAAACTCCGTGCCATGCAACCCGCCGCAAACCCTGATCCTCTAGAACCCTGTTCCCTAGACCCTCGGCCCCAGCCCAAGCATCATCAGCTTTTCCAGCATGCTTTGCGGCGTAAACGGTTTCATCAGGAACTCATCCGCCCCGCTGTCCAGCGCTTTCGTTATAAAGTCGTGATCGGCCTCGGTGGTCACCATCATCACCTTCATCCCGTCCGCCAGTCCTTCCGCCTGTACCCGCTTCAGGCATTCCAGTCCCGCCATCACCGGCATGTTCATGTCCACCAGCATCAGCGAGAAGCCGCGGTCGGCCCGCAGCCGCTCCAGTCCTTCCAGCCCGTTGGTCGCCTCCACGCAGCTGTATCCAAGCGCCGTCATCTGCTGGCGCACATACGCCCGGATAAAGCTCGAATCATCCACAATCAAGACCTTCACGCTGCCTCCTCGTCCCGCGCACCCATCGCAAACAAATTCATCGCTCCCCGCAGCCGCGCCGGACTCAGCCTCGCCGGCTCCAGGATCGCCACCAGCTCATCCTTCATCCGCCACACGCCTCCGAAAAGCCATCCTGCCCGCGCCCCGGCGCCCGCCGGCATCGCCTCCGGCTTCATCCCTTCCACCACCTCGCCCACCTCGTCCACCAGCAGCCCGAACTGCTCGCTCTCGCCCCGCACTACCAGCACGCATCCTTCCTTGCACGCCGGCCCGTCCACCTGCAGCAGACTGCGCATCCCCACCACCGTCAGCACCTCTCCCCGATACGGCAGCACCCCACACACAAACGCCGGCGCAAGCGGCACCCGCCGCATCCCCTGCCGGCCGATCACCTGCGCCAGCAAACCCGTCTCGATCCCAAACCGCTGTCCTCCCACCGCCATCGTGCAGATCGAGCCCGCTTCATACATCGCCTCCATCATGCGCCCAACCCCGCCAGCGGCGTCAGCCGCCCGTCCACCACCGCCAGCCAAGCCTGCTCCAGAACCTCGCCCCGGCACAGATCCAGCGATCCCCGCACCGCAATCCCGCGACGCTCCGCACCCGCCGCTCCCTTCCGGATCACCACGGTCACCTCCCCATCCCCGCCTCCCAGCAGCCCGCCTTCATCCTCCACCGCTACCAGCCCTCCCGGAGCCTGCCAGAACCGCCTGCCTGCAACCTCCTCCACCTCGGAAATCCGCACCTGCATCACGCCATCCACCTCCTCCACCGGCATCCCCATCCGCCCTCGTCCCGCGCTTCCTTCAAACACCAGGAACTCCGGCCGCCGCTCCTTTTCCTCCACCGCCGGCGCTGCCTTTCGCGTCCCCGCCACCCCGGCCCGCGCCGCGATCGCACCCACCTGCAGAATCATCGCCAGCTCCCCGCACCCCAGCACCGCCGCCCCGGAAAACACCTCAACCTCCCGAAGCACGGGCGACAGCGGCTTCACCACGATCTCTTCCGGAGCTTCGATCTCCTCCACCGCCAGCCCAAACCGAAAGTCATCCCCTTCCATCACCGCCAGGTAGAATCCCTCACCCTTCGTCATCGTTTCCAGCCCAAGCGTTTCTCCCAGCCAGACCACCGGCAGAAGCTCTTGCCGCAGCCGATACACCGAAGCCTCCCCCATCCGCTCCACCTTCGCCCTGGCCTCTACCCAGACCAGCTCCGTCAATGCCTGCTGCGCCACGCAGAACCGCTCCCCCGCCACCCGCACCACCAGCGCGGAAAGGATCGCCAGCGTCAGCGGCATTCGCATCCGCACCGTCGTCCCCACGCCGACCCGGCTCATCACCTCCACCGACCCGCCTGCCTCTTCGATCACGGTCTTTACCACATCCATGCCCACCCCGCGCCCGGAGATCCGCGTAATCTCCTTCGCGGTCGAAAACCCCTGCACAAAAATCAGCTGCAGCGCCTCGTTCTCGCCCATCCCATCCGCCTGCTCGGCTGAGCACACCCCGCGCTCCACCGCCACCGCACGAATCCGTTCCGGATCCATCCCCGCCCCGTCGTCCTCCACCTCCACCATCACCCATCCATGTCCCTGCACCGCCCGCAGTCGCACCACCCCCTCCGCCGGCTTGCCCGCGGCCCTCCGCGCCTCCGCCTTTTCCACTCCATGGTCGACCGCGTTCCGCACCGCATGCGTCAGCGCTTCCTTCACCGCCTCCAGCAGACTCTTGTCCAGCCCCGTCTCGGACCCCGCGCACTCCACTCGAACCTCTTTGCCCAGCTCCCGCCCAAGCTCCCGCACCATGCGCGGAACCCGCGCAAACACCTGACCCACCGGCTGCAGCCTGGCACGCATCACCGTCTCCCGCAGCTCCGCCGTCACATCGTCCAGCCGCATCGCAAGCTCCCGCACCTCGCCGCCGGCCTCCACGTGCAGCAGCCGATTCCTCGTCAGCACCAGCTCTCCCACCAGGTTCATCATCCGGTTCAGCACCTCCGCCTCCACCCGAAGGCTCTTTTCCGGCTCCCAGCTCACCTGCCGAGCCTCGGCCCGTTCCACCTCCGCCACCGGCGCCTCCCTGCCCGCCGCCTCCAGCTCGGCCAATACCCGCCGCACCGCCGCTTCGCCCTCCTGCCCTTCGTTGCCCGTAGTCGCCACCCGCCGCAGCACTCCCCGCAGCTCATCGAGCAGCATCAGCAGCACCGTCACCAGGCCGGACGACACCCGCACTTGCCCGTCCCGCACCGCCCCCAGCAGGCTCTCACCCGCATGCGCCATCCGTTCCAGACGCGCAAAGCCCAGAAATCCCGTCGCCCCTTTCAGCGTATGCAGCACACGAAAGATCTCCGCTACCAACTCCCGGTCGCCCACCCGCCGCTCGAGCTCGGTCAGGCACCGCTCCATCCGGTCCAGCCCATCCGCGCTCTCGGCCAGGAACTCCTGTATCAACTCATCCACAACTCCCTTATCGGAGCCCAAACCCAAAGCCATGAGCCAGCCCCGCTGTGATGCCAGGCCGGAGGACCTGCTTCTTCGTCGATCGACTCAGGACTGACTGACTCAAGACTCAAAACTGAACAGACGCACTTGCCCTTGCACTCCCCACCAAACTCAACCCTATAAACTCAAAGCAATGCAACCCGACCTCCAGACCCTATCCACCCAGGCCCGCACCGCCGCCGCCCAAAGCTACGCCCCCTACAGCCGTTTCCATGTAGGAGCCGCCCTCCTGCTCACCAACGGCGAGACCGTTCTCGGCTGCAACGTAGAAAACAGCTCCTACCGGCTAACCTGCTGCGCCGAGCAAACCGCCATCGCCGCCGCCGTCACCCGATTCGGTCCGCAAATCCGCATCGCCGCCCTCGCCGTAGTCAACCTCGCCGACGTCCCCTGCCAGCCCTGCGGAGCCTGCCGGCAGACCATCGCCGAGTTCGCCCCACCCGAAATCCCCATCCAATACCCTGGCCAAAACGGCCAGCCAGAAACCTGCACCCTCGCCGACCTGCTGCCCGCCGCTTTCAACCTGAAGACCAGCGAAAACTCATGATCCACCCTCTTGACGTCATCTTGCACAAGCGCGACGGCCTCGTCCTCTCCCCGGAAGAGATCCACGCCTTCATCCACGCCGTCGTCAACCGCCAGCCGCCCGTTACCGATGCCCAGATCGCCAGCTTCCTGATGGCCGTCTTCCAGCGAGGCCTGAACCCTGAAGAACTCGCTGCCCTTACGGAGGCCATGCGCTTTTCCGGTGAAACCTTCAACGCCGCTCCCCTTCACACCTCTTCCCCCGTCTTCCTCGTAGACAAGCATTCCACCGGCGGAGTCGGCGACAAGACCTCCCTTCTCATCGCTCCCATCCTCGCCGCCGCCGGGCTCCTCAACCCCACCCCCGCCGGCGTCCCGGGAATCTGTGTCCCCATGATCAGCGGCCGCTCCCTCGGCCACACCGGAGGTACCCTCGACAAGCTCGAAACCATTCCCGGCTTCGACACCCAGCTCTCCATGCCCCGCTTCGAAGAGGTCCTCCGTCAATGCGGAGCCGCCCTCATCGGCCAGACCCCCACCCTCGTCCCCGCCGACCGCATCCTCTACGCCCTCCGCGATCACACCGGTACCGTGGATTCGCCCTTCCTCATCACGGCCAGCATCATGAGCAAAAAGCTCGCCGAAAGCCTCGACGCCCTGGTCCTCGATGTAAAAACCGGCTCCGGAGCCTTTATGAAGCGGGAAGAAGACGCCCGCAACCTGGCCCGCCTCATGGTCCAGACCGGTGAAGCCGCCGGCACCCGCACCGTCGCCCTCCTCACCCGCATGGACCAACCCCTCGGGCGTTTCGCGGGTAACTGGCTGGAAGTCCTCGAATGCGTCGACATCCTCCAGGGCCACCGGCACCCCCTCTCCGCGGACCTCATCGAGCTCACCCTGGCCCTCTCAGCGCATATGCTCCTGCTTGCCGGAAGTGAGCCGAGCCTCGAATCCGCCCACCTGCGCGCCAACCAGCTCCTCGCCAACGGCTCCGCCTACCGGGCCTGGCTTTGCATCGTTGAAGCCCAGGGAGGCGACACGACCATCTTCAACACCCCCGACTCCGAACCGCAATCCGTACCCCATTGCTCGCGCTCCCACCCGGGGTCCCCGCCAAGCGAACTTGCCCGGTGGGGGGATCAACGCGACGAGTGGGCCCACCCCGACGCTCTCCACACCTTCCACAAACCCACGGCAACCACGCAGGTTCTGGCGCAATCCTCCGGATACCTGCACTCCATCGATTGCACCGAAGCCGGCTGGGCCGTCCAGCGACTCGGAGCCGGCCGAGCCAAACCCGGAGACCCCGTAAGCGCTCACGCTGGCCTGGAAGTCCATGCAAAGCTCGGCGACCGCATAGAAGAAGGCCAACCACTCCTCACCCTCTACGCCGAAGACCAATCCCTCCTCGCCGAACCAGCCGCCATGCTCCAGGCCACTTACCAGATCACCGACACCCGCCCAACCCTCCCACCCCTCATCCAGGAAGTCATCCGCAAGTAGCAGAAGCGCTCTCGTTTCCGCCCTGACCGGCCAAACCTCCGTGCTCCATCCCTCGCAGCCACACCGCGATGAGTGGGTCCAAACTGACCCGGCCAAGACAATGTCGGCAGGCATCCGTAGTGCCCTGCAATGAAGATTTCAAATAACCCATTCACAATGAATGATTTGCCAGCCCGATCCGCTAAGGAGTAGGTCGGCCACAGCGACCCGGACTCGAGGCACCGAACAAACAAAGGCACAAACCAGCCCAACCCGTTACACTCAGACATCCCACAATCCAAACCAGGAGCGTAGCGCCTTGGCAAGATTCACCGGTCTGCTCGGTCTCATCACCTTTCTCGCCCTCGCCTACGCCTTCTCGACCGATCGCCGCGCCATTCGCTGGCGCACCGTCCTCTGGGGTCTCGGCCTACAGATTTTGTTCGCCTTCGCCGTCATCAAGTGGAGCTTCGGCCAACGCATCCTGGCCTCCATCGCCGGCGTCATCACCGGCCTGCTCGGCCATTCGGCGGACGGCTCCTCGCTGGTCTTCGGCAAGCTCGGCGACCCGGCAAGCCCGCTCGCCGTCTTTGCCTTCGCCGTCCTGCCGACCATCATCTTCGTCTCGGCCTTCTTCGCCATCCTGTACCACATCGGGCTCATGCAGCAGATCATCAAGGTGGTCGCCTGGGTCATGCAGCGCACCATGGGAACCTCCGGAGCCGAGTCCACCAACGTAGCCGCCAGCATCTTTATGGGCCAGACCGAAGCGCCCCTGACCATCCGGCCGTTCCTCTCCGGAGCCACCCGCTCCGAGCTCATGACCATCATGACCTCCGGCATGGCCCACGTCTCCGGAGGCATCATGGCCGCCTACATCCTGTTCGGCATCAACGCCAAGGACCTTCTTTCCGCCGTCATCATGACCGCCCCCGGCACCATCCTGGTCGCCAAGATGCTGGTTCCCGAAACCGAAACGCCCGCCACCGCCGGCACCGTCAAGATGCCTCCGCAGGACGAGCACAAGAACGAGAACTTCATCGCCGCCATCGCCCGGGGCACCATCGACGGAGGCGCGCTCGCCTTCAACGTAGCCATCATGCTCTTATCGTTTGTCGCGCTGGTAGGCCTGTTCAACGCCATCATGCTCGGCATCCACAACGGAATCGGTGTCCATTACATCGGCTCACACGAGGTCTCATTTCCCATGAGCCTCAACGCGGTCCTCGGCGTGGTCGGCGCGCCGGTCGCCTGGCTCATTGGAATCCCCTGGCACGACTGCCGCGTCATCGGCAACCTGCTCGGCACCCGCACCGTCATCAACGAGTTTCTGGCCTTTCAGCAGCTCGGCCCGCTCAAAGCGACGCTTAGCCCGCGCACCTTCTCGATCGCCACCTTCGCGCTCTGTGGCTTTGCCAACTTCGGCTCCATCGGCATGCAGATCGGCGGCATAGGCGCCCTCGTCCCCAATCGCCGCAACGACCTCGCCCAACTCGGCCTCCGCGCCATGCTCGCCGGCACCATGGCCAACCTGATGAGCGCAAGCATCGTCAGCATGCTGCTGACATAAAACAGCCGTCCCCGCAAGGACGGCTGCAATCGTGCATCCAGTTCAATGCCCGGCCATCATGTCATTGAACCTGGTCACAAATGCTTGTTCATTCGGGCCGGCGTTGTTGCGCAGAGGCATCACGCGTTCCACCATCACCTCGTCTGCATCGGTTCCGAGCACCTTGATAGTCTCGTCGATATACTCGTCGAGCGGCATCGCGCGCGGATCGTTCTTCTGCCGTTCGCCTCCAAGGTGAGTCTGCACGTAAGGCGGAGCGATCTCCAGCACCTTGACGCCTGTCTCCTTCAGCAGATAACGCTGCGAAAGCACAAAGGAGTGGATCGCGGCCTTGGTCGCGCAGTACACTGCGCTGTTCGCCAGCGGCGTAAACGCCAGCCCCGAAGTCACATACGCCACGTAAGCCGCCGGTTGCGACTTGAGCTGCTCGATCAGCGCCGAGGTCATCCGGATCGGACCAAGTAGGTTGGTCGTCACAATCGAGGCCACCTGCGCATCGTCCACCACGCCGCCCACACCGTCCTGGCTCATGATGCCTGAGTTGTTGATCAGAACGTTCAGCTTCGGATAGTCCATGACCAGCTTCTTCGCCACCGCGTCAATGCTCGCCGGGTCCTGCACGTCGAGTTCGACCGACTGCATGCCCGGATTTGCGTCGGTCGTTTCCTTCAGCGCGGACGCTCGACGTCCGGAGATGATCACCTGGTTGCCCAGCCTGTGCAACGCCTCGGCGAGCCCGCGCCCGATACCCGAGCCGCCGCCAGTGATAAAGATCGTGTTGTCCGTAAGCTTCATTGGTCGTTCCCTCTCCCACAGAAGATGCGACCCGATCCGGTAAGATGCGAAACGTACCCTAATTGTTGGAGGCGCAATGCCCGCTTCACCCAGTCAGTACACGCTCGCCCTGGAAGCGCTCGCGCACATCCGCGCTACGTCCACGCTGGTTCCGCGCGTCGGCATCGTGCTCGGTTCCGGGCTCGGCGACTTTGCCGCGCAGGTCACGGACGCGGTCACGATTCCATACGCCGAAATCCCCAACTTCCCGCGCTCCACGGTCGAGGGCCACGCGGGACAGCTCCTCCTGGGCTACGTCGCTGGCGTCCCGGTCGCGGTCATGGCCGGCCGCGTGCATGCTTACGAAGGCTACTCGATGCCGGAGGTGACCTTTCCCGCACGTGTGCTGGGCCTGCTCGGCTGCGAAACGCTGATCCTCACCAACGCCGCCGGAGGTATTCGCCCGGACTACAGGCCCGGCTCGCTGGTCCTGATCTCCGACCACATCAACCTGACCGGAACCAACGCCGCACTCGGACCCAACGAGCCTCGCTTCGGAGTCAAGCCGCGCACCGGCTTCCGCTTCTTCGACATGTCCAGCGCGTACTCACCCGCGCTCCGAGCCATCGCCAAAGAGGAAGCCGTCAAACTCGGCACGCCGATGGACGAGGGAGTCTATCTCGCGGTGCTCGGCCCAAGTTACGAAACGCCCGCCGAAATTCGCGCCTTCCGCACGCTCGGCGCGGACCTGGTCGGCATGTCCACCGTGCACGAGACCATCGTCGCCCGTCACATGGGCCTCGACGTGCTCGGAATCTCGCTCGTCACCAACCCGGCCGCCGGCGTCGTCGAAGAGATCATCAACCACGAAGAGGTCATGGACATCGGACGCGCTGCCACTGCGCGGCTCACCTCCCTGCTTACCGCGGTGCTTCCGCGCCTGTGACCACCAACGCCCAGCTGACCTTTCCGCGCCGGCAGCTGATCATCGGCATCGCCGGCTGTTCCGGCTCCGGCAAGACCACGCTGGCGCGCGAGCTTGCGTCCGAGTTGAACGCCACGCTGCTGACGCTCGATCTCTACTACCGCGACCTGAGCCATCTGCCCCCGGCCGAGCGCGCCGTGCAGAACTTCGACCATCCCGACGCACTTGAGGCCGACCTGCTCACCGAGCACGTCCGCAGGCTGGCTGAAGGGCTTCCCATTACCGCGCCCGACTACGACTTTTCCACCCACACCCGGACCGCACACGTCGGTCACGCAATCGTTCCAAGTGGCATTTTGATCGTCGAAGGCATCCTTGCTTTGCACTACGCCGAACTCCGCGACCTCTACGACCTCAGCCTCTTCGTCGCGGCTCCGCATGAGGTCTGCCTGCGCCGCCGCATTCATCGCGACGTGCGCGAACGCGGACGCACGGAGGGGAGCGTACGCGAGCAGTTCTGGGCCACCGCGCACCCCATGGCCGAGCAGTTCGTGCTTCCGTCCGCCGCGCACGCCAGGCTAACGGTGGAAGGGACGGACTCGCTCGACTGGTCGGTCGAGCAGGTGTTAAGCGTTCTTCGCCGACTCTCCTGAACTCATTGAAAGTACGCCGTCCGACAAGGTCAACACAGCCCGCCGAGCCTCCTCGGCTGCCTGCTTTCTGTTGTCGGCTCCCACATTGAGTCGGATCGGCTCGGCCCCGATGCGCACATGCCCGCGCGCGCCATACAGCCCGAAGAAGCGAAAGATGTGCTTCACGATGGAGACGTCGCCCCAATAACAGACATCGTCCTCCACCGTGACGCCCGGCCCGTTCTTTGCCGCTGCGTTCGGGTCCAGCGAGTACTGCAAGAAGGCCGGCGTCACCGGCTCCCCGGCCTCCAGCACCTGCGCGAGCAGGCCGGAATGGAACGGCAGAAGCTCATGCCCGTTGGTCGTCGTGCCTTCCGGAAAGAAGACTACGGGGATGCCCGCATCGCTGGCCGCCTTCAGCCCGGCCATGGCGCGCGCGGCCGAGCCGCCTTTGCCACGCTCCACAAACACGGTGCCGGACATGCGCGCGAACCAGCCCAGCACAGGCCAGTGCTCGATCTCGGCCTTGGAAACGAAGACGCAGGGTGAAAGCGCCGCATACACCACGATGTCCAGATAGCCGAGGTGGTTCGAGATCAAGGCTCCCCGCTTCGGGTAGGTGCCATCCACCGTCAACGAAAGCCCGAGCCCGAGCATCGCGGTCCGGCAGAGCCGATGCAGCCAGTCCGCCTGCGCCTGCCGGGTTTTCGGCTGCTTCACGGCGAGCTCCACGCCGAACCGCAGAAAGTACCAGCCCAGCTGCAACGTACGAATCATCGACCGAACCAGGTGCATGCGCATCCTCTGTATCGGTTGGATGCACGCACAGACCCCAGGCGTGCGGCACGCGATCCGGCAAATCGATTTATCCTGACAGGAGCGCATGACCCAGGCTCCCGTCCAACCCGGAAAAGGATTGTTTCAGCGCCACGTCGTCGACCCGGTGCTTCACCTTCTGCGCACGGGCTGCTCGCCGCGGGAGATGGCCTGGTCGCTCGCGGTCGGCTTCGCCGTCGGCATCAACCCGCTGCTTGGCTCCACGACTGTGCTTGGCCTGCTGGTGGCATTCGGGCTGCGCCTGAACCTGCTCGCCAGCCAGCTTGTCGTGCATCTGGTCTACCCGCTGCAGCTTGCACTGTTCTTTGTATTTCTTCGCCTGGGCGACCACGTCTTCCACACCGGACCGCTGCCGCTCGACCGTGAGCAACTCTTCCATGCCGTGCGTCACCACCCCATCGAGACGACGCGCCTGCTTTGGAAATGGGAGTGGCACGCGCTGATCGTGTGGCTTCTGATGGTGCTGGTCATTACGCCTCTGGCCGCTGCCGTGCTTGCACCCGTGCTGCGCGGGGTGCTGCTGCGGCTGCAGTCCGAGCACCCCGCGACCACCTGACGTTACTGCGGGCCGGGATCGCTGACCGGGTCGCCGCTGCGCATCCAGGCGGTGTAGATCAGGTCGCGCAACTCGATGGCTCCGGCGGCCAGGCGCTCTTCCACAAACGCCTTCCCTTCCGGCGTTCCCGCGCCGTCGAAGGCTCCGGTCTTGTCCAGCCTGTAGAGCGGCTCAACCAGCGAGTTCGAGTGGCGCAGGTAGCTGAGGTACGCGGTCCATTCGTCGTCAACCACCTGTGGCGTGCTTGCCGCGACCAGCACCGCGACCTCCGCGCGCGGGATGCTCGCGCCGACGTACTGCGTTTCAAACTTGAAGTGAATGTTGCGCGACGTGGAATAGCCGTTCGGGTTCGGGCCGGTCCAGCCGTTGTACTGGATGGTGTTGTGCAGAGGCTGCGACCCGTCGCCGACGTAGTGGCCGAGCCAGCCGGCGTAGAACAGCACCGCTTTCTCGTCCGGCCCGGTGTCCAGGTTGGCCGCCTGCAGCTTGCGGTACTCGCGGAAGCCGCTCTTCAGCCGCTCATACACTTCTTCTACCTGGTAGGGCTGGAAGCCGATCTTTTCCGCCGTCAGGTTCAGTTCCGGGTGCGCGGCGGACGCCTTTTCAATGGCGCGGATGTAGTCGTAGCGCTTGCGCGGCAGCGGTCCGGCCAGATCCGCCCATTCCATGTCCATGAAGTGGTCCGGGCTTTGCGTCGCGCTCAGCTCGGCTTCCTGCTTGCCCTTCCACCGATCGGGCTCGGGACCGTAGTACTCCATTGCGTCGAGCGCCTCGCCGTTGCGCATAAAGGCGGGCACGTCTTTCGGCAGGTTCGCCGCCGCCAGCCGGTTGATCATGCGATGCCCGTCCGCGCCCCACGCCGCGCTTTGCTGTACACAGACCACCGGCACGATCGCCAGCGCACACACTACCTTGCCCACACCGTTCAGCTTCATAGATACGATTCTAGACGCGCGATGTTACACAACAGTCTCATCGTGGTTGCTCGGCTCGGACCCGAAGACGCGACGGTAGCGCGCGACCAGCTCCGGCGGCCCGACCGCCTTGCGCGCGTTGTCGCTCAACTTGACCGTCGCAATGCCGTCCGCGCCGGTGAGCTTGCAGACCAGGCTCAGCGGCTCCAGCGTGTCCTCCCCGCGTGGATGGCATCCGCGAAAGTCGTTGGTGAGCAGCGTGCCCCAGCCGGCGGAGAAGCGTATCCGGCCGGCAAAATACGCATGCAGACGCACGATGTCCTCGACGTCAAGCCCGTCCGAGGCGATGAGGCGCTTCGTCTTCGGGTCGCGTCCGCGCTCACCGAGCCACGCGATGTACTCATCCCCTGCCAGGACTGGGTCCTTCGAGTCGACGCGCTGGCCGGTCCAGTCCGCCGCGAACTCCGGTGCGCCGCGCAGAAACTGCGTGGTCCCGAAGGTGTCCGGAAGCATGATCAGCAACGCACCGCCGTAGCTTTGCTGCCAAAGCTCCAGCACCTTGTACTGCGACTGCCGGAGTTCGTCGTCCGTGCCGCGCGAGGCCATCGCGGCCATTGCCATCGGAAGCTCGTGCGCGTTGGTGCCGATCGCCTCAAGGTCATGCTTGTACGCGAGCGCCGTGTTGCTTGTGCCGGTGAACTCATCCCCAAGCGCCGCGCGCAGGGCAAGCACCGCGTACTCCTGCCAAAGAAACGAGTGCCGCCGGCGGGTGCCGAAGTCCGACAGCTGCAGGCCGGGCTGCCCGGCGACGTGCACGCCGCGCAGACGTGCGATCTTGTCCCACAGTCTGGTCTTGGCGCGAGCGTACAGCACGTCCAGCTCGAGCTCGCTGAGCCCGGCGAGCGCCGACCGCGTCTTGAGTTCGCTGACGATCGCGAGTGCATACACCTCCCACATCGTGACCTCGGTCCACAGCCCGCTGAACCGAAGCACCAGCTGCCCGTCTTCTTCGCCGATCGTGTAGCTTGAGAGCCGAAAATCGTGTTCAAGCCAGTCCAGAAACGGCGGCTCAAAGATCGACCGGACGCCATAGAAGGTGTTGCCGGCCAGCCAGACCAGCTCCGACCGCCGGAACCGCAGGCCGCGCACATGCTCCATCTGTTCACGCAGCGCTTCGGCGGAGATGCGCTCGGCCAGCCGCACGCGCACCGTGCGGTTGTGCACCTCGCTCGTGACCGGCACGGCGGCGAAGTTCTTCCAGATGAACTGCAGCATCAGCAGCTTGTAGAAGTCGGTATCGAGCAGCGAACGCACGATCGGGTCCAGCTTCCAATTGTGATTGTGCGCACGCTCGGCGAAGTTCACCTTCATGCCATCCAGCCTATCAACCCGTGTCGCCGTCCGCCCCGGCGCGGGTCACGCGAGCCCCTTCTGCGGCGTTTCGATGGGCTTCGCGTGCGAGTGCATCCCGAACACCCGCAGGATCAGCAGGCGTCCGGGTTTTTCCACGAGCCGATAGAACAGGTACGCCACCGGCAGGATCAGCAGCATCTCCAGCAGCCGCGTCACCGCATCGCCGTGGGGGCCCTTGTACAGAAAGCTGATGGTCTGCACCAGGGGAATCTGCAGCAGGTAAACCCCATAGCTGATCTCGCCCAGCACCTGCATGGGAGCGGAGGCGAGCAGAGGCGACCGCCATCCGGCCAGGCAATACAGCAGCCAGCCGAACGGAAGCGCAAACAACCCGGTGCGCACGACGGCAAAGGGCAGGTGGCCGACCGACAGGCCGATCATCACAAGGCTTACCCCCAGAGCGACGGCGGTGCGGGTTCCGCTGACCGTGGGCCGACGCTCGGCGAACAGGACCCCGCAGACGATGCCGACCGAAAACTCCGCCACCCGGAACAGCGGCAGATCCAGCAGATGTTCGCTCAGCCCGGAGACGGTCTGCCCACGGCCGGCAAGCACCGCGCAGACCAGCGCCGCCGGCAGCACCGCGAAGACGGCGAGCGCGAGCAGCGTGGCCTTCCAGCGCGGCAGCGCCCGGCGAACCAGCGGAAGCAGCAAAGGAAACAACAGGTAAAAGAAGGCTTCGGTGGACAGCGACCAGCTTGGCGAGTTGATCTGCACCGCGATGCCCGGGCCGAACCACGTCTGCAGAAGCACCAGGTCTACCGGAATCACCAGCGCGCGCGGCGCCGCACCGTGCCGCAGGAAGTTGGGTAATCCCCAGAGCAGCGCGGCCAGGTAAAGCGGGTACACCCGGGCAAGCCGAAGCACGTAAAACTTGCGCATGTTCGTCACCGGGGAGGCATTGTACGACAGGATAAAGCCCGACAGCACAAAGAACAGGCTCACCCCCAGGTAGCCTCCGTCGATCCATGCGTCGTACCACGGCCGGTTCGGCGCGGGCGAGCCGAACAGGTGGTATAGCAGCACATACAGCGCGGCAAAGATGCGCACGCCGGTCAGGTTCGGAAGCACGGGCCGGCGCGGCGCGGACGCGGCTTTCTCCCGGGCACCTTGCTCCGCGGTCCTCCCCGCTTCCATCGTCTGCTTCATGGTTCCGTCCCGTTCGCTCATGCTACCCCGCCGCCCGCCGCCGAAGCAGCCTCTGCCGCAGCCACGCACGCGCCGGCAGGTCGTATACCCGGTCCACCACCAGGGCAAAGCCAAGCAGCAGAAGAACCAGCAGCAGGCCGTCCCAGGGCGCATCGTGTTCGAGCGTGTGGTGCCGCACGTGTGGCCAAAGCTCTTCCCACATCGACATTAGCGGCCCGTGCAGGATATAGATTGCGTAGGAGACCAGGCCAAGCAGCCGAAACGGCGTCCTCCATCGCGGGCCGGGCTCCACCGTTGCCGCCAGCAGGATCACCAGCGGAAACTCCAGCGCGACGATCAGCACCTCCCAAAGCACCACGTGACGCGTAAGCGGAAGGGCAAAGGTACCCAGCAGCAACGCGCCGATCACTGCCGGCGGCACCTTCACGCGGAACCGTCCCGTGCGCCACGCGCGAAACAGAAGCATCCCCAGGGTGTAGGAAAAGAGCACGCGAAACAGGCACAGCAGGTTCTCCGGCGAGTCCAGTCCCAGGTTGATGGTGCCGGTCATCCGCGTATAGCCAAGCATCCCGAGCAGCGAAACCGCGGCGACCCCAAGCAGAAAACGCGAAGAGCGCCGACGCAGAAACAGCGCCTGCCCGATGTTGACCAGAAGTTCGAACAGGATGGACCAGGAAGGATAGTTGAGCGGAAACGCCGCGGTGTTGCTGAATGGATGCGTGGACAGGACCGGAAGCAGAAGCAGCCCGAGCCCAAGGGTCGGAAGCAGATGTCCGCCAAGCGGCGGAAGATGACGAAACAGGTGAATGGCGACGACATACGCCACGCCCAGCGCGAGCCCAAGCAGGTACAACGGATACAGACGCACCAGGCGGGTCTTGCAATACTCCCAGGTCGACCAGCCCGCATCGAGCCTGGCCCCGTACGCATAGGTCAGCACAAAGCCGCTGAGCATAAAAAAGAAGTCCACCGCCAGGTAGCCGCTGGGAAAAGCCAGGGGACGAACCAGCACACGCCCATGAAAGGCGATCACCGCCAGCGCGGCCACTCCGCGCAGTCCGTCCATGGTGACAAACAGGTGCGGCTTGCCGTCGGGCGAGGAAAGTGCCCGCTGCGGGTTGCGATCGGTCGCCATCGTCGCCCATCTGGATCTCGACCGGGCCGGTCCTCCGTGCGAGATGAGTCGATTCATCCCGCCCTTAGACTAAATGGCCCGGAGCCGGCAGTGGGAAGTGAAAGCGAACCAAAGTTTCGGGCGGCAGAACGGACACGCCGCTCGCGCCGGACACGCCCGCGCTCTCTGCTAAACTTGAAGACGATTCTCCGTGATCATCCCTATTCCAGAACGCTTCCCCTGGCCGTACGTGGTCCTGTTCGCCACCTCTCTGCTCGTGGTGCAGCTTGCCGAAGGGACCAGCCTCGCGTTTGCGCTGCTTTGCTTCTGCTACATCCTGATCTTTGCCGGCGCGTTCAATGCCTCGGGCGGCATCTACTACCCGTCCGGCGGGTACATCTTCTTTAACGGCTTCCTGACTGCGGTGCTCGGCCTGGTGTACAAGGCCTTCGTGCTGGAGCCCGGAGAAAATCACCTGCTGACGCCAAACACGACCATGGCGGTTTACTGCGTTGGCATGGCCATGCTTGGGCTGTGCGGATACATCACCCGCCTGGTGCGGACCAAGCGCGGTCTGCTGGAAAACACCTCGCGCGGCGAGCAGCTGAAGCTGTCGGCCATCGGATGCCTTGTGCTGGGCGTGTTCCTGCAGTTCGTTCCCCTCGCCGCCATTCAGTCCATCGTCGCCCAGTTGAACCACTTTCCGCGCATGGCCCTCATCCTGGGCACCGTGTATGCCATTGAAAGCACCAACGGCCGACGATCCTCCAACTGGATCGTGTGGGTCTCCGGCCTGTACCTTACCGGCCTTGGCCTCGCCTATTTCTCGAAGGAAGGCATCTTTATGGCGCTGACCACGTGGATTGTGCCGACCATCGTGCTGCGCTACAACTTCTCGAAGTTCCAACTGGTGGGCGGCGCGCTTGTCATCTTCTTCGGGCTTTACTACCTGGTCCCCTATTCGCAGTACGGGCGCCGGTCCCGCGATGAGGGAGGCTCTCTGCTCGTCAACGCCATCGCTGGCATTGAGTATCTGAAAGACCTGAACGGGACACGCAAGCTGTATCTGGAAAGCAACGAAGGCAAGGACGAATCCGACGCGCCCCACTTCTTCAATGGAGACCAGGGACTCTTCGACCGGCTGCAGATGCTCGCCTTTGACGATGCCCTGATCAAATACTCCGAGGACGGCAACTACGTCGGTCTGCTGCCTACCTGGGGAAGCATCTACAATTCGGTCCCTCACTTTATTTGGAAAGACAAGCCCTACTACGCCGCTGGCAACGTGTATGGCCGCGAGCTCGGCGTCATCGCTGACGAGGATGTCACCACCGGCATCTCGTTCAGTCCGTTCAGCGACGCATTCCACGAAGTCGGCTGGTTCGGCGTCATCTTTCTGCTTCCACTGACAATTTTTCCGTTGTTTTATGTCTGCGACTGCCTGTCGGGAGACGTGCGCAAGTCGCCCTGGGGTCTCCTCTACCTTGCTCTGTTCGTGCACGTTGCGCCGGAAGGCCTGCTGTCCGGCGCGGTGTACACGCTGGTCTACGGCACCGAAGGCGTGATCCTGGTCGCGCTCATGGCGCGCTATGTGCTTCCGTTCATCGGGTCGCTGCTGGTCGGCAAGGGTGCCGGCCGGCCGAGGCCGCCCATGCAGTTCCAGCCGGCGCGCAGGCCCGGAAACATCTAGCATCCGACTCCGGTTAAGCGCGTGGCTGTTCAATCTGTAACGTGCCAACTGCTATGCTCAAAGGTGTCATGCCGACCAAACAAGATCTGCTCACCTCCCCCATCGTCCCCATCGACATCACCGCGCTCGACGTCGTTCCACTCGTCGACGCCATGGCGCACATGGCCTACTCGGCCCGTGACACCGCACGCGCCGCTTCCATCTATGACAGGATGCTCCGCGATACCGAGTGCGGCGTCATCCTGTGCCTTGCCGGCTCTCTCATCTCCGCCGGCCTGCAAAAGGTCTTCGTCGACCTGATCCGTAACAACATGGTGGACGCCATTGTCTCCACCGGGGCGAACATCGTGGACCAGGACTTCTTCGAAGCGCTCGGCTTCCGCCACTACATCGCCGGCGACGAGTACAAGTACGGCGGGGGTGACGCCGATCTGCGCGAGCTGATGATCGATCGCATCTACGACACCTTCATCGATGAAGAACAACTGCGTATCTGCGACGACACCACGCGCAACATTACCGATTCGCTCGAACCGCGGCCGTACTCCTCGCGCGAGTTCATCCAGGCCATGGGCAAGTATCTGGTCGACCACGGACGCACCCCGCAGCAGGGACAGGCCGATTCCATCGTCCTCGCCGCGTATGAAAAAGGCGTGCCCATCTTCTGCCCGGCGTTTTCCGACTGCTCGGCCGGCTTCGGCCTGGTCGCGCACCAGCATGAGCGCGCGGGCAGACCGGTCGTCTCGATCGACTCCGCCAAGGACTTCTACGAGCTGACCAGGCTGAAGATCGAAAACCCCATCACCGGTCTGCTCATGATCGGCGGAGGAGTGCCCAAGAACTTCGCCCAGGACATCGTCGTCGCGGCCGATATTCTCGGGGTAGAGGCCTCCATGCACAAGTACGCCATCCAGATCACCGTGGCCGATGCACGCGACGGCGCGCTTTCCGGATCGACGCTGAAGGAAGCCAGTTCGTGGGGCAAGGTCGACCTGACCTATGAGCAGATGGTGTTCTCCGAAGCCACGCTCGCGCTTCCGCTGATCGCCGGCTATGCCTATCAGAAGAAGGGCTATGCCGCCCGCGCCGGAAAGCACTTCGCCGAGGTACTGGATCGCGTCTCCGTTTCCGCCTAGATTCCATCAAGTAATTCCCAAGATCAGCAATCCGAGTAGTCAGCCGCCTACGTTAGCATAGGGCACACACATTTTGACGATCGTGGAATGGCTGCTTATATGCGCGCTTGCTGTCAGCGTCCTCCTGCTGGGGACCGCTTTTGTGCGCCAACACCGGCGGTGCGCGGATCTGGACGCGCAACTCGCCATCGCCTCTGAGGCGCGGCGCACGCAGGATTCTTTGCTGAACCGGCGTTCGGAGCTGGACACCATCAAGGACGAGTTCATTTCCACCGTCTCGCATGAGCTACGCACCCCCTTGACCAGCATCCGCGGCGCGCTCGGGCTGCTTTCCGCCGGCCTGATGGGCACCATGGATACCAAGGCGCAGAACCTCTTGCGCATTGCCGTCACCAACACCGACAGGCTTATCCGCCTGATTAACGACATTCTCGATCTCGAACGAATGCAGTCCGGTCGCGCTCCCTTGTACATCCGCCGCTGTTCCCTTGGCGAGCTTGCCATCCAGGCGACGGAAACCATGTCCTCCATGGCCGACGCAGCCGAGGTCCGGCTTGAGGTGCTGGTCACCGGCCGCGCCCACACCGGCGAAGCGCTTCACACGCTGCCGAACCTTTTTTCGACGGCGACCCCGATCGCATCCTGCAGGTCCTGACCAACCTGCTGTCGAACGCCATAAAGTTCTCTCCGCCACAAAGCTCAATCCTCGTGGAGATCACGCCGGATCTCCCGGGCAAACTGGAGCTGCGCGTGCGCGACCAGGGACGCGGCATTCCGGCCGACAAACTCGACACCGTCTTCGACCGGTTCGGCCAGGTGGAAGCCTCGGACTCCCGCCAGAAAGGGGGGTACCGGCCTGGGTCTCGCCATCTGCCGCACCATCGTGCAGCAACACGACGGCACCATCTGGGCTGAGTCGAACTCCGCCCGCCACCTGGGCCCGGGTGCCTGCTTTGTCGTCTCGCTGCCCCGGCTGACGCGCTCGGTTCAGGCCGGCTCGGCCACCGGAGCGCCGGCGCGGGAAACCTCCGCCCTGCTTCCCGTCGCCGGCGATGGCACCATTCTGCTCTGCGATGACGACAGCAGCATCCGCGCCGTGGTCGGCGAGCATCTGCGCCGGCGAGGCTACGTCGTGCTCGAGGCCGGCAACGGCCTCGAAGCGATCGCGCGCGCCGCGACCACGCAGGTTTCCGCCATCCTGCTGGACCTGTCCATGCCCGGCCTGACCGGCTGGGAGACCCTCCAACGGCTCAAAAACTCGCCCGAAACCTCCTCCATTCCCGTCGTCATCCTGTCCGTGCTCGCTCCCATGCGAAGAGCAGGGGAGCTTTTGAGCGACATCAAGCCTGAAGGCTGGGTCACCAAGCCCTTCAACGAAAACATCCTCCTTGCCGAGCTTTCCCGCGTGCTGCACACCGGCGACGGACCCGCCCACCTTCTGCTGGTCGAGGACGACCACGATCTGGCCGGCGTCCTCGTCGCCGGCTTCAGCGATGCGCAGGTCCGGGTCGACCACGCCAGCACCTATTCCGAAGCCGTGCTGCACTGCCGCCGGTCCCGCCCCGACCTGCTCATCCTCGACCTCACCCTGCCCGACGGCGACGGCTTTACCCTGGTCGACTGGCTCCGCCGGCAGCCGGAGCTCGAAACGCTTCCGCTGGTCGTCTACAGTGGACGAGAGATCTCCGACACCGAACGGTCGCAACTCCGCCTGGGCCCTACCCAGTTCCTGACCAAGGCCAAGGTGCAGCCGGAAGAGGTCGAGGAGCTCGTCTTCAAAATGGTCCAGAACCTGCGCTCCCCGCCACCCGGGGGAACCGCCCTAACCCAAGAGTTCCAGTGAGCACGCCCCCTATGCATCGCATCCTGATCGTCGACGACGAAGACGACATCCGAGAAGTTGCCGCACTATCGCTGGAAATCACCGCCAACTGGACCGTGCTGACCGCCAGCTCCGGCCAGCAGGGCATTGAGGTCGCCGCCTCCACGCAGCCGGAAGCCATCCTGATGGACGTGATGATGCCCGGCATGGATGGACCCACAACCTTCAAGCAGCTCCGAGCCAATCCTGTCACGGCCGCCATTCCGGTTGTCCTGCTCACCGCCAAGGTACAAGGCGTCGATCAGCGTCGCTTTGCCGGCCTCGGCGTCGCCGGCGTGCTGTTCAAGCCGTTCGACCCGCTCACCCTTGCTTCCCAGATCGCTCAAACGCTAGGATGGCTCCACTAGACCCGTTACCTCCCGGCGTGGCTCCGGGCTCTTCCTTCGTCTGTCGTCGTTTGCGGCGTAGTCCGCGATCAACAGGTCCACAGGCTCACCATGTCGACTCTCACCCCACTGCTCGCCCACCTCTGGCAGAAGAATCTACCGCTCATGCGCGATCGCCTGGCCCTGCTGGACCGTGCGGCCGCCTCGCCTGCCGACCCCGGACTGCGCGAAGAAGCGATCGGCATCGCGCACAGGCTGGCCGGCTCGCTGGGCATGTTCGGCTTCCCCACCGGCACGGAGCTCGCCCGCGCGCTCGAGCAGGGCCTGGAAGCCGGAACGCTGCCCGCCGCGGAGCAGCTTCGCCTCACAAGCGCCCTTCGCACTACCCTCTTTCCATCCTGAAAGAACCGTACTCCCTGCGGCTGTTTTCTACACCCGCTGCGCCGCACCGACGATGCCCAGCTCCTCATACCGCACCCGCAGGCCCCGCCGCACCTCCGCCCGTTGCGAGAAGAACACTGCCGCCCCCACCAGCAGGCATGCCCCGGCCAGCTCCAGCGCACGCGGCGCGCCCAGCACGTGCGCCAGCCATCCCAGCAGCAGACTGCCAAACGGAAGCATCCCCACAAAGGCCATGGTGTAGAAGCTCATCACGCGCCCACGTTTTTCCTCCGGCACCAGCGTCTGGATCACCGTATTGCTCGCCGCCAGCCCCTGCATCATGCCAAACCCCACCAGAAGCATCGCCAGCAGGCTGAGCCAAAGCGCATGCGAGACCCCAAACATGATCAGCCCCAGGCCAAACAGCACCGCCGCCAGCTGGATCGTACCCAGCAGCCCCACCACGCTTTTGCGCGCGGCCAGCGACACCGCCGAGCCCAGCGCTGCGACCCCGCTCGCCGCCGTCAGCAGCCCAAGCGTATGCGGTCCGCCATGGAGAATCTGCGCCGCGAATACCGGCAGCAGCACCATGTACGGCATGCCCAGCAGGCTGCAAGCGCAGAACAGCAGAAGAATGTTCCGCACCGGCACATAGGTCGACACGTACCCCCATCCCTCGCGCATCTGCGCCAGCATCCCCGGACGCGCCGTTCCCGCCGCCGGCGTATGCACCACCCGCATCATCAGCAACGATACGATCACCGCCAGATACGACACCCCGTCGATCAGAAAGCAGTAGCCCTCATTCGACCGCGCAATCACAAACGCGGCCACCGGAGGCCCGACCAGGCGCGCAACGTTCACCATAGACGAGTTCAGCGCAATGGCATTGCTCAGGTCGCGCCGGTCGTCCACCATCCGGACCACGAACGACTGCCGGGCCGGCATGTCGAACGCGTCGATCAGCCCCTGCAGCGCGGCCAGCAGCAGGATCTCGTGCAGCGTAATGACCCCGGCCAGCGTAAGTCCGGCCAGCGCAAGCGACTGCCCCGCGGACAGCACCTGCGTCCATACCAGCAGCTTGCGACGGTCCACCCGGTCGATCCAGACTCCGGCAAATGGAGCCAGCGCAAAGGTCAGGATTTGCCCGGCGAAACCCACAAGCCCAAGCAGAAAAGCCGAATGCGTCAGCCGGTACGTAAGCCAGCTCAACGCCAGCCGTGTCATCCAGCTGCCCATCAGGCTGATGCCCTGCCCCACCGCATACAGCCGGAAGTTCCGCGAACGCAGCGCACGCCACGCATGCGCAAACCGGCCAGGCGCCTTGATCTCCTGTTCTGCCTGCAAGCAAATACCTCTGCCTATCAGACGCCCAGGCAAAGCCGGAAGACCCAAAACCTGCAGGCTCGAAACTCAGGACGCCTTCTGCACTCGAAGCCGAACAGCTCCCCTACGAAGCCTAATTGCAGCTCACCGCCAGCCAGACGCCCGCCGGATTCGAGTCCGAGTTGGCAATCCCGATATCCACAAACCCGTTGCCCGGGACCGCGACCGCCCCGGTTGCCGTGCAGCTTTGTCCGTTGGCTGCCGTGCAGCTCAACGCGGAGTTCACCATCGCGCCCGGAGAGCCGGTCCGCAGCGTCACCGTAATTGTTGCAGCCTGCTGCGAGAACACCTGCAGTTTGGTCGCCGAGCAGCCCGAAGGCACCCAGCTCAGCACCGCCGCCGTCTCGCTGGCGCTCTGGTTCGTGTTGTTGACCGAATAGTAGGTCGACGCATAGGAGACGGCGTGGTACATCGTCTGGAAGGGGATGCCGCTTGTACTTCCGCCGCCGCCCCCTCCGCCCGTGCCTCCGGTGCCCGGCGTTCCCTGCGGTATCGTGAAGTTCAGAACAGCCGCCTGTGCCGTGCCGGAGTTCGTCACGCTGGCCTGGCTTCCCGGAGGACCCGTGGTCACCGTCCCCACCTGCACCGAGGCGGCACCGCCCGCGGCCCCGGTCGGCCCGGCGCTGCCCCCGGCCGCCAGCAAGGCCCACACCTGCGCATTCGAATCCGGCTGCACCCCGGTGCTTGCACCCTCCGCAAAATACGTTGCGCCGTTGTAGGTCACCGCATCGGTCGGAGCGTAGTTGGTGGCCGCCGCCCAGCCTCCGCGGAAGTTGATCCCCGCGGCGCCCGTTGCACCCTGCGCACCCTGTGCGCCGGTGGCTCCCGCCGCGCCTGTTGCCCCGGCAGGGCCCGCGGCACCCATCGCTCCCTGCGATCCCGCACTTCCGGCAGCGGCCAGCAAAGCCCATGCCGACGGCGAGTTGTTCGGCACATTGCCGTGATTGCCGGCCACCAGCGAGAGATAGGTGGCGCCGCCATAGGACACCGCATCGTTCACACCGTAATTGTTCCCGGAGCTGTACGCGCCCTGAAACACCAGTCCCGGCGCGCCGTTCGCCCCCGCCGCACCAGCTCCGCCCTGGGCGCCCTGCGGACCGGCTGGCCCCTGCACCCCCGCGGCACCGTCCTGGCCGTTCGCCCCGGCTGCGCCAGCCGGACCAGCTGCCCCCGCCGCCGCCAGAATCGCCCAGAACTGCGGCGACGCTCCCGGCGTGTTCCCAACATTCGGCGTGCCCAGCGATAAGTACGTCGATCCGCCAAACGTCACCGCATCGTTGACCGCGTAGTTCGTCGCGGATGCGTACGCTCCCTGGTATGCAATCCCTGCAGCCCCCGCCGGACCCGCGACTCCCTGCGGACCCGTCGGCCCAGAAGGCCCGGCCACCCCCGCCGGACCCACCGAACCTGGCAATCCCTGCGGACCCGCGGGCCCCGTCGCACCAGCCGGACCCGGATATCCGGTCGGCCCCTGCAACCCCTGCGCTCCTTGCGGACCGGCTGCGCCCACGGAGCCCGCCTGCGCCAGCACCGCCCAGTACACCGGCGAGACGTCCGGCTCACGCCCCGTATTCGCCACCAGCGCACTGTAGCTCGAGCCACCGTAACTTACTGCCGCCCCGGTCGCGTACGCCGTCGAAACCAACCACTCCCCTGAGAAGCTGACGGGCGGCCCCTGCGGACCCGCCGGACCCGCGGACCCGGACGCGCCCGCCGGACCGGCGACACCCGCGCTACCCTGCGCGCCTGCTGCCCCCGCAGGACCCGCGGGTCCCATCCCCCCGGACGGACCGGCAACGCCAGACGGCCCAGCCGCGCCAACCGGTCCAGCCGGACCAGTCGGCCCAGCGTACCCGGTCGGCCCCTGCAAACCCTGCGGCCCGGCAGGCCCCGCGACCCCGGCCGAGCCCCTCTGCGCCAGCACGCCCCAGTACGAGGGAGAAACATCCGGCTCGCGTCCGGAGTTCGCCGCCACGGCAATATAGCTCGAGCCGCCATAACTGACCGCCGCCCCCACCGCGTAAACAGACCCAGTCGACCATGCCCCCGCAAACGCCACCGGAGCTCCCTGCTGTCCAGCCGGACCCGTCGCCCCGACGGCGCCCTGCGCTCCTGGAGCACCCGCCGCCCCCGCCGGACCCGCAGTCCCGGCATCGCCCTTCGCCGCCAGAACCCCCCACTGCGTCGGACTCCCATCGGGCGTGTTGCCATGGTTCGCGGCCACCAGCGAAACCCACGTCGACCCTGCATACCCGACCGCATCGCCCAGCGCATAGTTCACCGTCGAGCTGTACGCGCCCAGGTAGTTCACCCCGGGCGCACCCTGCAGACCGGCCGGCCCGGTCGCCCCCGCCGGACCCGCAAGCCCTTGCGGACCCGCAACTCCCGCTGAACCGGCAGGACCCATCGCACCCGCCGGACCGATCGCACCGGCTGCGCCTCCAGCCGCAAACAGCGCCCACTGCGCCGGGCTCTGGTCCGGAGTATTCCCATGGTTCCCGGCCACCAGCGAAACATAACTCGCCCCGTTGTACGTCACCCCATCCGCGAGCGCATAATTCACCGCCGAGCTGTACGAGCCCTGGTACGTCAATCCAACCGGGCCCGCAACTCCCTGCGGACCCGCCGGCCCGCTCGGACCCGCAGCCCCGGCCGCTCCCGGAATCCCCTGCGCGCCCGCCTGCCCCGCGATCCCCTGGGCACCCTGATCCCCCTTTTCCCCCGCGGGTCCCACCGGCCCCAGAGCTCCCGCCGCCCCGGCCGGACCCGCGGCCCCCGTCGCGCCGGTCGCCCCCGCCGGACCCTGCGCCGTCAGCAATCCCCACTGCGCCGGCGACGCACTCGGCGTGTTCCCATGATTCCCGTCCGCCAGCGAGGCCCAGCTCGACCCCTGCCAAAGCACCACGTCGCCCAGCGCATAGTTGGTCGGCGAAGCATACGCCCCCTGGTACACCAGTCCCGGCGCGCCCTTCGCCCCCGCGGCTCCCGGAGCCGAAATCTCCGTCCAGAACGCGGGACTCTGGTCCGGCGTATTCCCATGGTTGTTCGCCGCCAGCGACACATACCCCGCGCCGTGATAGCTCACCCCATCGGCCAGCGCATAGTTCGTCGTCGAGCTGTACACCCCCTGAAACGTAAGCCCAACCGGCCCGGCCGGACCCTGCGGACCCATCGGCCCGCTCGCTCCGGTTGCGCCCGCAACACCCGCAATCCCCTGCGCGCCCGCCTGCCCTGCGATTCCCTGCGCGCCCTGGTCGCCCTTTTCCCCCGGAGGTCCCACCGGCCCAAGCGCTCCGGTCGCCCCCGTCGGACCCTGCGCGCCGGTCGCACCGGTGACCCCGGTCGGACCCTGCTCGGTCAGCACGCCCCACTGCCCGGGCGAAAAACTCGGCGTATTCCCATGGTTCCCATCGATCAGTGAAGCCCAGCTCGCACCCTGCCAAAGCACCACATCCCCCAGCGCATAGTTCGTCGTCGACTGGTAAACCCCCTGGTACACCAGCCCGGGCAGCCCGCGCGGACCCACCAGCCCGGTCGGTCCCTGTGCCCCGGTCGCCCCCGTCGCGCCGGTCAGCCCGATCGGTCCCTGCGGCCCCAACGCCCCCTGCGCGCCCGTCGCCCCGGTCGTGCCAACCCCCGCCGCGGCCAGCACCGCCCACGTCCCCGGAACCTGCCCCGGCGTATTGCCGTGGTTGGACGCGATCGTTGAAATATAGCTCGACCCCCCAAACGAAACCACGTCATCCAGCCCGTAGTTCGTGGTCGATTGGTATGCTCCCTCGAACCCCAGCCCAGGCAGCCCCTGCGCGCCGGTCGCGCCCGCCGGTCCCGCCGGACCCTGCGGCCCGATCCCCATGCCGCCAAAGGCCAGCAGACCCCAATCCGTCGGGCTCGCATCCGGCGTATTGCCGTGGTTGGACGCCACGAGCGAAAGATAGCTCGACCCTGAATACAGCACAATATCGCTCAACGCATAGTTCACCGTCGAGCTGTACGTCCCGCGATATGTGGAAGCCACCGTGGTCGTGCCACCGCCCGTGGTCGTCGTACCGCTCGCCCCCGCCGCCACCTCCCCCCACGCTGTCGCCACATACCCCGGGGTGTTGCCGTGGTTGCTATTGATCAGCGAAATCCAGCTCGACCCGTTGAACAGCACCACATCCGAAGTCGTGTAGTTGGTCGTCGAAGAATACGTTCCCTGGTAGGTAAACCCGGAGCTTCCGCGAGCTCCCGGTGCTCCGGTCGCACCCGTCGGTCCGGCAGGCCCGGCCGCACCCGCCGGACCCGTGGCTCCCGTCGCGCCGGCAACCCCGGCCGCGCCAGCGGGACCCGCCGCACCGGTTGCGCCCGCAGACCCAGCCGGCCCGGAAGGCCCAGCCGGCCCCTGCGATACGATCCCGATTTCGAGCTCCGCCGCGTGCCCGGTCAAATCGTTTTCCTTGCTGTCCAACGCCACAGAAGCCGTTCCCGCCGTCAGCGCGACCCCGTGATTGGTCGCCGGAGCCGAGACCCACCCCTGTACCAGAGACGTCACATCCACCGCCACGTAGCCCACATTGTTGACCGGAAACGCCGTCACCACGCCCCCCAGCGCCGGAAGCGTCGAGTAGGTTACGCCATACTCCGCCCAGCTCCCGCCCAGAGGCTGCACGCTCACTACCCCAGCCGTGTTCACCTGGTTCACGTACACCCGCAGCACCGCGCGCGAAATCTGCGAGGACGTCGTGCCCGCCGGCAAAAGGCTTAGGTCGAACTGCAGCAGGCCCGTATAGCCGCTACCTATATTGACATTGCTGATCGCGCCGGAGTTCACTGCCGGAAGCGCCTGGTTCACATGCGCGTCCGCGGCCAGCGTCGCGCCCTGCCCCCACCCGGGCACACGGACGCACACCAGCAAACACACACTCATCCAGACACAGAGGCCCCAGCGGCGCATCGTTCCTCACAACGTTGACTGCTCTCAGGTGCACGTTGTTTCCCGCCCTGCACGGGAGCGGGAAATCGTTTGTACGGATAACCTCACCATTTCACACGTTTCGAAGAACAGCCGCAACAGGAATCATGTTCAGAACCAACTTATTTGCGTCCGTGCCGGTGGTCCACCCGTCATTGCTTTACACGCCACGCTTCCGCTCTCCCGCGCTGCAGCCGTTATCATGAAAAGAATGCCTTCATCCCCGGCCATCGACGTCCACGCCCTGCTCCGCGCAGGAGCCGAGTTGACCGACCAGGCCCTCGAACGCCTGCTCCCCTCCCCCGATACCCTGCCGCACTCCATCCACCGCGCCATGCGCCACTCCACCTTTGCCGGCGGCAAGCGCCTCCGGCCCGTCCTGGCGATCGAAGCAGCCTGCATGCTCGCCGGCAGCATCCCTCCCGGGGCAGCCGAGCTCGGCGCGGCGCTGGAAATGATCCACACCTACTCCCTTATCCACGACGATCTGCCCGCGCTCGACAACGACGATCTCCGCCGCGGCCAGCCCACCTGCCACGTCGTCTTTGGTGAAGCCACCGCCATCCTCGCCGGCGACGCGCTCCAGACCCTCGCCTTCCAGACCCTTGCCGCGCTGCCCGCCCCGCCTGAAACCGTCGTCGGCATTCTCCGCGCCGTCTCCTCCGCCATCGCCACCGGCGTGGGCACCGTCGGCGATCTCCACACCGCGCTTCCCCCGGGCATGATCGGTGGCCAGGTCGTCGATCTCGAATCCGAAGGCCAGCCCCCCACCGCAGCACTGGTCGAAGCCATCCACCGCGCAAAAACCGGCGCGCTCATCACCGTCTCCGTCGTGGCCGGCGGCCTGCTTGCCCAACCCTCCGTCGACACGCTCACCCGCCTGCAAACCTTCGGAGAAAAGGCCGGCCTCGCCTTCCAGATCGTCGACGATGTCCTCGACGTCACCCAGGATTCCACCCAGCTCGGCAAGACCGCCGGCAAGGACACCGCCTCAGACAAGGCAACCTGGCCCGCCGTCTTCGGCCTCGAACAGTCCATTTACGACGCCAACCAGCTCATCGCAGACGCCTTTACCGCCCTCGAACCCTTCGGCGAAGCGGCCGCTCCGCTCAAGGCCATCGCCCGCTATCTCACCGAGCGCACGCACTGAAACAGGCAGCGAACGCCGCGCAAAGGACGCAAGCACTTTTCTTAGCCAACCTTGCGCCTGCGTGTGGCGAACTTTGCGCGGCGGCCGTTGCCTGCTCTCAGGTCTCCTCGGGGACTTCAACCTCAAAGCGGATCTTCGAACATGCTCTCGGAACCCCAAATCCGCCTCGCTCTCCGCGACTGCTACGACCCCGAGCTGCCGCTCAATGTCGTCGACCTCGGCGCAATCGAGTCCATCACACTTACCTCTGACTCCGAAGCGCCCGGCTCCGGCATCCCCGGGGTAGCGCCGCGTTTTCGCCTCACCGTACAGCTGTTCAGTCGCGGAGAAGCGCTGGACCCTGCCCTGCGCGCAATCGCCCACAACCGCCTCACGGCCTTTGAGGAGCTGTCCCGCATCGAAATTCTCACCTCGGCAAGCCCATGGACGCCGAGCCGTCTCACCTCCAACGGTCGACGCCTCCTTCACCTTCCCGACCCGGCGTTCCCGATCCTGAAGTGACTTACCACTCAAAACGCAGGACCCTAAACTGAACAGACTCCCGCATGTCCACCAAATCCATCCGCCGCCGAGCCCGCATCCTCCCCATCCAGCCTCCCGTGCATCCCTTCGACCGCGCCTGGGGAACCGACACCGGGGGCCTGATCCCGCGCGAATCACTGCTGACCGGCCACCCGTCCGACCGGCACCTCACCGCCTACTACGCCGTCGCTCCTTCTATCCTGGATGGCCTGATCGACCTTTGGCTCCAGACCCCGCCCCGGTGGCCCATCGACCGGTACACCTTTCTGGACCTCGGTGCCGGCAAAGGACGCGCCCTGATGGGAGCATCGCTGCACCCCTTCTCGCAGGTCGTCGGCGTCGAGCTGAATCCTGGCCTTGCATCCGTTTGCGAGCGGAACGTGAACCAGTTTATGAGCCATGCGCCTGCCCTGGCCAGCGCATCGATCCATCAGGGCGACGCGCTCGAAGCGCCGCTGCCCGGCGGCCCGCTTCTCGTCTTCCTGTTCCATCCATTCGAGGCTCCGCTGCTGCGCCGCGTGCTCAAACGCCTCATCGCAACCGATGCGCCGGTCGACATACTCTACGTCAACGCGGAACATCTGCCCACGCTTGAAGACGACGGTCACTTCGACCGCCTCTTCGCCGGCCAGGTTCCCATGTCTTCTGTCGATCATCTCGCCGACCTCGCCGAGATCGCCAACCAGACCGAGTATGGAAGCACCGGCGACGAGTTCTGCGCCATCTACCGCAAGCGCTGAACCGCAACCCGGAACTCCGTGCCCACAGTTCCGTGCCCACAGTTCCGTGTCCATTCATCGCAGCTCCATCGCGATGTGTGGGCTCCGTCCATTACTCTCCCGCACGGTACTTACCCAGCACCCGTACGCTCGCCGCAGTCCGACCGAGCTCCTCAAGCGCCCCGTCCAGTTGCGCGTCCGATTCGAACCGCACATCGACGAAGAAGACATACTCCCAAGGCCTGCCCGGCACCGGACGCGACTCGATCCGGGTCAGGTTGAGTCCTGCCCGCTCAAAGATGCCGAGCGCTCCCATCAGGGTTCCCGGCCGATGCTCCAGACCGAACGCAAGCGATGCTTTGTCGCTGTTTGTTGCCCACGTTGGCACGGTTTGTTGCCCGGCCCGGAGCACGTAAAAACGCGTGTAATTGGCCGCATGGTCCTCAATGGAGCGCTCGAGCACCTCTGCCCCGTACTCCGCGGCCGCAAGTTCCGGCGCAATCCCGGCCACGTCCCGCAATCCTTGCTCCATCAGCATCTTGACGCTTCCTGCCGTGTCGTACACAGGCATTGCGTCAACCCCGGGATGTTCCCGGATCCAGCGTCTGCACTGCGAAAGCGCTACCGGATGCGACATCACCCGGCGAACCTCCGAAAACCGTACGCCCGGCGCGACAATCAGGTTATGCCGCACCGGCAGAAGCACCTCCGCGACGGCTTCCACCGCATGCTGCAGAAGCAGGTCGTAGTGCTCGAAGACCGAACCGTGCAGGGTATTTTCGATGGGCAGAACGGCCCTGTCGGCTGAACCCGCCTCGAGATGCCCAAACACCTGCGCCGAGTGCGCGCAGGGGATCAACTCGACCAGTTCGGCCCCGGAAAACGCGGCGAGTGTGGCGACGTGACTGTTGGATCCGCGATCACCCTGGATGGCTACCCTCATCCCGCGATACTCGGCAAAGCCGGCGGCAATGTCAAGGTTCTGAATGGCGGAAACGAATCGACCGCCACAGTGGATTTCGCGGAAGCAAAGCGCAGTTCATCACATTGAAATACTGCACCCGCTTCCTTCGCTGGAGCAACCTAATCAAGCACCCCAGCAACTTAACGAGATGATGGCCACTGAGGCCTGATTGCAACGCTCAAGGTCGGTCTGATGACCGGGCTTGCAGGAGAATTTCAATGCTTTGGACTATCACGATCGTCCTTCTTGTGCTTTGGGCTGTCGGCTTTTTCGGATTTGGAACCGCTGTTGGCTACTGGATTCACATCCTTCTCATCCTCGCGGTCATCTCCCTGATTTTCAACCTGATCTCCGGACGCAGAGCTCTCTAATGCTGGCCCTCGCGGCCCCGCTTGGAAGGATGAGATACGATGAACGAATCAAAGGCAGAAGGCGTTTTCGATCAGGCGAAAGGCAAGCTGAAGCAGGACTTCGGTGAAGGGACCAACGACCAGTCGATGGCGAATGAAGGCGCGGCCGACCAGGTGAAAGGCAATGCCGAGGAGTCGTGGGGCAGCGTCAAGGATTCCGCCCAGAATCTGACGCACAGCAACCAGGCCACTGAAACGAAACTCAATACCGAGCAGCACGCCGACAGCTTTCGCAACAAGGTGACCAGCGCCGCCGAGCATCTGAAGGACAGCATTAAAGGTGGTCTCGATCACCTGGAGCACAAAGCGAACGAGTAAGCGGGATTGCAAGCCAACGGATCCGCGCTCTATCAGGGTGCGGATCTTTTTGCGTCCCGCTATCGGGAAACAAGCACGGCTGTGATGACGAAGCCAAAGAAGACGACCGAAATGATGCCGTTCAGCAGGAAAAACGCTGCGTCCATCCGGCGCAGGTCGTCCGGCGCGATGATGCTGTGCTCGTACAGCAGAAGCAATGCGACCACAGCCGTGCCGGCATAGCCTACGGGACCAAGCGCGAACAGGCGATCGAGCCATACGGCCAGCGCAAGCATGAGCAGATGCATCCCGCGAGCGATCCAGAACGCGGCCTGCACTCCGAACGCCTGCGGGATGCTGTTGAGCCCGGCGCTGCGATCGTGCTCGAAGTCCTGGCAGGCGTACAGTACATCAAAGCCTCCCACCCAAAGCATCACCAGCGCGGTAAGCACGACGATGCGCGCATCCAGTGTGCCACGCACCGCGATCCACGCCGCGGCGGGCGCGATGCCCAGCGCCAGACCGAGCACCAGGTGCGACCAGCGCGTGACCCGTTTCATATAGCTGTAAACCAGCACCACGGCAAGCGCAAGCGGAGCGAGTTCCAGCGTGAGACGGTTCAGCATCGCGGCTCCAAGCACAAAGAGCACGGCGGAAGCGACGACGAACAACGCGACGAATCCGGAAGAAAGTGCGCCTGCCGGAAGCGCGCGCATACTGGTGCGCGGATTGGCAGCGTCCAGCCTGGCATCGACTAGGCGATTGAAGGCCATCGCCGCCGAACGCGCCGCGACCATGCACACCACGATCCAAAGCAGCTTTGCAGCCGGAGGCCATGCCCCGGCTGCGAGCACGGCACCCGAAAGCGCAAACGGAAGCGCAAAGATCGAGTGCTCCCACTTGATCATTTCAAGCGTAACCGCGGTGCTCTTCAGCAGGGTAGCCATCGGTTAACGATACCGCTTATGCAGCTTGAAGACGATTGAGAACACGTCGTTTTCGTCGCGTGAAATCACGACCGACCGGGTCGGCGAAAGGTCGTACTGCAGCGAGATCAGCTGCGCGGAGGACGAGTTGACGTTGGTCGCGTAGGTGATGGCGAACTGCCGCGAAAGCTGCTTCTGGACGGTAATGCGGGCCGAAGAGTTGCCGATGGTGCCGACATAGTTCGGGTCGATCTTGACCGAGCCTCCGCTGCCGAACAGCTTGGACGCACGCGAGGAGACGGTGGCATTGAGCGCGCCACCCAGCAGGGAGCTCGTGGTCGGGTCGGTGCCGGCCTGCACCTGCTGCTCCTGGTAAAGCTGTGATTCTTCCTGAGTCCGGCCAAGCGCAAGCAGCGCGAAGATATCGGCCTCGCTCAACGGAGGCTCGGACCGGTAGGTCGGCTTGAAGTTCGAAGCCGTGCCGTGCACCCCGACGGTGACGTCATAGTTTTCGACCCGTGCCGTCGCGTCCAGGTCGATGGTGGGATCGATACGGACGGGATTCGAGAAGTAGATGTTGCCTCGCTGCAGCTGATAGGTGGTGCCGGCAAAGGTGGCCGAGCCGTCGGTGATCTGGATGCGTCCCAGGATGGTGGGATCGAGCACCGTGCCGCGCACGTTCAGGTCCACTGTGCCGGCCAGCTTGGCATAGCTGTTCTGGAAGTCGAGCTGAGGCGAACTCGTGAAGTGCACGTCCAGCCGGATCTTGTTGGCGGCCGCGTTGGGGTCCGGCGGTGCGCTGACCCCGCCCCCGCCGGCGAACTGCGCGAAGTCCACATCCGGCCCGATGCCAAAGCGAGTCAGCAGCACGGAGCCGGAAAGCAGCGCGCTCTGCGGTCCGCCCTGCAGCTTCACGTTGACGTTGGCGGTTCCGCTGAGACCGTTGTAGCGCACGCGCACGGCGTTGCCGGTGGCCGACAGGTCGGCGTAGATGCCTCCACGATAGGTCAGGAAGCCGCCGATCTTGATGAGGCCGCCACCGGTCATGGCCGAAAGCGATTCGACGTTGAGCCGGTCCTGGTTGAAGACGAGCTTGCCGTTCAGGTTGCTGAGCCCGTTGGGCACGCCGTCGACGGAGGCGTTGACGTTCTGGAAGGCGATGTTGCCGTTCAGTGTGGGGTCGCCGACGGTGCCGCCCGCGCCGACTGAAAAGACCATGCGCCCGCTGGTGATCAGGTCGGGATCGAAGGTGTGGGCCAGCGCGGCGGAGACGCTGCCGAGCGCCTGGATGTCGACACGGCCGGCCTTGGAATCCGGCTGGCCCTTTGCGTTCAGCGCGCCGAAGACCTGCGCGCTTCCGCTGGCGCGCACGTCCGTATCGGGTCCCTTGATGTGCACCGCGTCGAGCGTGGCGACGCCGTTGCGCAGCCCGATGGCAAGCGGTTCCGCAGCGGCGAAGGTAAGGTTCTGCGAGGTGACCGAAAAATTCTGGAAGACGGCCCTGCCGCTGAGCGCCTTCGGCGTCCCGGCCGGTCCGTTGATGTCGATCGTGCCGGAGATGTTGGAGGTAGCCTGGAGGCCACCGGGCTGAAAGAGCGCAAGCGGCTTCGCGATATCGAGACCGGACAACTGCACATGCGCAGAGGTCTGGTAGCCGCCGGTGAGTTCGGTCTGACCCTGCGCCTGGATCATGGCCCCGACAAGCTGCGACGACGCCGTGTAGTACACGACCTTGCCTTGCGAATGTGCGTCCACCGTGGCCTGGCCGATCGCCTTGCCGTCCACGACGAGATTGGCGAGCTTGATCTCCGCCTTCAGGTTCGGTTCGGTCAACGTGCCATTGGCATCCGCGTTGATGGAAAGAACGCCGTCCGCGTTGAGCTTCTGGTCCTGCACGGTTTTGAACTTCGAAAGCTGCAGGTCGTTGCCGGCGATGTGCGCGTGCAGACGCTCGGTCTTGAGATCATAGCCTCCGTTGCCGGCGATCTGCATGCCGTGGAGCCGAAGCTGCACGCGGGAGGCCTCAATGTCCTGGCCCTGCACGGTGGCGTCAACGTTGACGGACTCGTACGGCTCACCGTAGGCCACGCCGTTCACCAGCGAGACCGAGCCTCCACCGTTCAACGCGGCAAAGGTGCCGGCGACGTGCGCGTTCAGATTGATGAGGCCGGTGAGCGGGATCTTTTGCTGCTGGCCAGCAATGGTAAGCAGGTCGCCTACCTGCGCGTTGGCCAGCCCGACGGTGGCGTTGACCTGTGTGCCTGCGTCCCAGACGTAGGTGGGCTCGTGCTTTTTATAGAGAGTGCGCGGGTGAAAGGTGCCGGCGAGGTTGAGCACGGCGGTGCCCTGGCGAATGGTGGAGGAGCCCACCGCGAGACCGGATGGAGTGTATTCGGCGTCGGCGACGAGCGAGTCGATGTGGATATCGGTGACCGGCGCGGGGGTCGACGGGCCGGCCGTTCCTACGGCCGAGGCGACCAGGTTGACCTTTGGTGCGGGGGCCGGAGCCGAGGCTGCAAGGTTCCCGAGCCGGACATCGAGGTCGTTGGCCTGCAGATGTCCCTTGACGTCAAGCTTTGCGATCGCGCCGGACGCGGTGCCATGGAACGCAGCCGAACCGTGCAGCGTGATGGGGATCGCCGCGGCACCCTTTTTGCCGTTCGCCGTAAAGCCGAGCGTGCGCAGAAGCTGGTCGTACTCGGCCAGGTTGCGCACGTTCAGATCGACGTTGAGCCGGGTGAGCGGATCGCCGAGGTTGACGCCGAGCACGCCGCTGGCGGTAAGCGTAGAGGACAGTGTGTTGGCCGTGACGTTCCTGATCAGGACGGTTTCGGTCTTGCCGTCGTAATGCCCGACGACCTGGCCGCTGAGCGGAATGTCCTGCGGGTAGCGCTGCCGGACGGGCGCGAACTTCAGGTCGGCATCCACCAGCACGGAGTCCGCGATGTCGACCACCGGGCCTCCCCATTCGGCGTGCACCGGGCCGGTGATGGAGGTGTTGAAGCCGAGGTCGCGATACGGCTTGGTGGCCGTGATGTCGAGGATGGTGGGCAGCGGGATGTGATCCACCGTCACCGTGAGATATGCGTGAGCGCGGGCGACGGGCGCAACCGACGGCGGGGCGACGGAGGCTTTGCCGGTGATGGCCGCGGAGGTCTTGTTGGCCGTCGTGGTCGCGCCTTTGACTGTGGCGGAGGCGGGCGTGGTGTTGGCCGGAACCTCGCCCAGCCAGTTGTCGATCTTGAGCTCACCGGTGGCGCTTCCGCCTCCGGGCAGATATCCGGTAAGCGCGGTGAACAGCAGCTGCGTGGGCGTGATGTGCAGCTGCGCGCCGCCGTCGATATCGTGCAGTTGCACGTACTGGTCCTTGTACGCGGCGTTGTGCAGCCTGGCCGTGCCGACAAGCAGGTATCCCTGCTGACAGGAAGGATCGGGCGGAAGCACCTTGGCCGCGGGCTCGGGCGCGGGCTGCTTGCCGAAGTGACGGTCCCAGAACTTCGGGTGTTTCTGCGCCGTCTGCGGAGTCACGTAGCAGTTATGGCCGCCGAGATCGAGCTCAACCGAGCCGGCGTCGAGCCCGTCGAGCCCGGCCAGGATGGAGATTTGCTTGAGCTCGAGCGAGCCGTCTACCTTGGCCTGCCACTGTGGGTTCTTGAAGTCCTTCAGCGCGGCCGAGGCCTTCAGATCGGAGTTCGCCCCGGAGTGAAACTCGAAGTCGGTCAGCTGCGCCATGTCGCGCCCGACCTCGGCGGTCAGATGAAGCTTCGACTGCGCTTCCGGTTCCTTGTCGATCTGCGTGCGCAGGTTGTTCAGGTCGATGGTCGCACCGTAACGGTCGGTCGCGGACAGGTAATGAACCTCGGCCTGCAGATCGCTTGCGAGAAGGTTGAAGGGAATCGCCTTGTCGTTGAAGAGGGCGACGCCGTTGACCAGCTCGACCTTTTGCGCTTTCAGGTCCAGCAGCGTGTCGATGACTGGCTTGTTGGACTGCGTGGGATGCTTCGGCACGGGCTGGTTTGTATGGCCCTGCTTGTCGATGATCAGGTGCACATGCGGCTGCTCGACGCGCAACAGATTGAGCCCGATGTGACCGGCGACTCCTCCCGCGGTGTGTTGCAGGAAGCTGATGATCTTGACCCGCACCAGAATTTTGTCAGCGGACAGGTAGGGCGCTTCGCCCGGACCTTCGAGCCCGTGAATAACCAGATTGTCGGCCTCGATGGCGAGATGCCAGAGGCTGAAGGAGATGTGTCCGAGCTGCACGCGTCCACCGGTCGCGTCCTCGAGCACCGAGACGACCTCCTTGCCGACGCGCCGCTGAAAATCCGCCGTGGTGGTGTACCAGGCCGCGCCGGCGAGCAGCAGGATCAGCAGCAGAAACAGGCCTCCGAAGGTCCAGCCGAGCACGCGCCAGACGCGATGCTTCTTTGCCGGCGTGCCGGCGTGGTCCGCTCCGGATTTGAGCTCTTCAGCCATTATGCATTCGCCTCATCCGGCTTGATCAGCCGCACGCTGCCTTCGGCCTTCAACGACTTCAGCCAGTCCGCAAGCAGGCTCGAAACCTGCTGCTGCAAGAGCACCTCCTGGATGCGGTTGGAGATGGCGGACTCGGGCGGGGCCTTGGCGTTGCGTCTCACGTACTCCGGCAGCATCGTCTTCCTGTAGTACGTATCGATCTGCGCCGGGGTGATCAGGATGCCGGCGCGAAAGCGCAGCTCGATATAGTTGAGCACCTGCATGCGCTGCTTCCAGCGGCTCAACAGTTCGGCGTCGGTAAAGCCGTGCTCATGCAGAAAGCGCTGCCATCCGGCGTCGGTTTCACACGCATCCTGCTTGCAGGCGGGAAGCTGCTTGCGCAGGTCGGCGATCTCTTTTTCCGCCTGCCCGTCCGTCACCGGATTGCTCTGCTGCAGCTTCGCCTGCTGCAGGATGAGCTGCCGATCGATCAGCCGCTCGATGAGTTCGTCGCGCGTGGTGTGCGCGCCGACGCTGAACGGCTCGAAGGCGGCGAACTGCTCTTCTTCCTGCACATCGCTTTCAAGGATTGGGTCTCCGTTGACGACGGCGATCACGCGATCCACCAATACGCCGACCGCCGGCGAAGGTGCGGCGGCGGGTGCCAACGCTGCATCGGTTTTGACCTTGGCTTTACTCTGGTCCTCCGCCTGTTTCGCTGCATCCGTGTGGGTCTGAGCGGGCGGCGTGGGGGTCTTGCTGGTCTGGCCAGTGGTCTGGGTGGTGGTCTGGCCCGTCGTCTGGGTAGTCGTCTGAATCGGGTTCTGCGGTGCGAGCTGCCCAGACAAGGTGAACGGCAGCGCACACAGGACCGCGGCGGCCAGAAGGGCGTACGGCGCGCGGGGCTGGTTGAGAAACACGCTCATGGCGATCCCTTCCTAGAAGCTCTGGCCGATGGAGAAGAAGAAGTTGACGTGGCTTGCCTGGCCTACAAACGGAGCGTTCAGCACGCCGGTGATGACAGGGTATTTCGGCGGGTTCAAGTTGTACGCCAGGTCCACGCGGACAGGTCCGACGGGGGTCTTGTAGCGTGCGCCCAGGCCCACGTCATGCGAAAAGAAATTAAAGTTGCACGTCCCGAACGAGACCCCTGTGACGACCTCGCAGGTCTGCTCGTTGGGTTGGTGAAAGCGCGTAAACGAAGGAAACATGTCACGCACGTTCTGGAAGACGTTGCCCATGTCATGAAACAGCACAAAGGAGATGCTGTCGCCGACGATCGGCAGCGTGGGGGCGGGCAGGCGAAGCTCGAAGGTGTTGACGAACACAGCCGATCCGCCCACCGGGTAGCCGGTCTGCAGGTCGCGCGGGCCGGCACCGTTGATGGGGAAGCCGCGGATCGAGTTGGCACCGCCGGCGTACAGCCGCTCCGGCAGCGGCACGGCGTTGCAGCTGGCATTGGTTGCAAGCAGGTTCACGGTGGTGGTGCCGACCAGCGCGTTGGTTGCGCAGTCGGGGCTGGTCGTATTCGGGTTCGGGCCGAAGTTGTCGATAAAGCCGATACGCGTATTGCGCGCAAAGACATACTGCCGCTTGCCGAACTGGTAGTACGTCGCATAGCTGATATCGGTGCGGTTGAAGTCCGTCTGCGACCCTACCTTGCTGGTCGCCAGGAAGTTCTGCGCGCTCAGGTAATAGCCCTTGTGCGCATCCAGCTGCGTGGGATAGCGGGTGTCGTGATACCAGGTAAGCTGCGGACCGGCTACGCGGACGGGCTGCGACAAGAGCGGGATCAGGAACTGCGAGATCGCAAGGCTGTTCGGATCGACGGCGACCCGGCGATAGATGAAGTCGTAGATGAACGTGTTGGTGCGCGACTGTTTCTGCGTGATGCGAACGTCGGCCTGCAGGGTAGAGGAGGCGAAGGTCGTAATGTCCTGCACGTTCGAGTAGCCGCCGGAAAGCTGCAGGGAAAACTTGTTCGATCCGCGCAGGTGCGGGTTGTTGAAGCTGATCGTCGCAATCTCTTCCAGCAGGCCATAGCTGGCGTGCACGGTGACCGACTTCTCCGTGCCGAACAGGTTGATGCGGCTTACGTCGAGCGAAACGCGCGGGCTGACGCCGGCCTTGCCTTCCTGCGCGGCGGTGGTGCCCTGCGCGGTCTGGTAAATGCCGCGCGACGGCGTACCGGTCTGGGCTTCGAAGCCGAACCCGTAGGTCACGTCCCAGCGCTTGGCCTCGGTAATCTGGGCCAGCACATTCTTGACCTCGGCATCGCCGTCGGGATTCTGCACCGCGACGTTGACCTCGTTGAAGAGCGCAAGGTTGTACAGGTTGCGCTGGGTTTGCAGCAGCGCGGTCTGATCGAGCGGATCGCCCGACTTGAAGGTGAGCTGATCCTGCACCACGGCGGGCTTGGTAAAGTGATCTCCGCTTTCGAGCACCCTGCCAATAAAGACCTGCGGACCTTCGCTCACGTTGTAGGCGATGTCGGTGTCGTTCTTGTTGTTCGGATCGACCGTCTGCTTGACCTCAACACGCGCCTTGTCAAAGCCGTTGGCCAGGTAGTAGCTCAACAGGGCGTCACGATCTCCGGAAAGCGCGATCAGCGAAAAAGGCTGGCCCTGACTTGCGCCCAGCAGAGGCGTAAGATCTTTTTCTCGCGCGGGGTCGACGCCGTTGAGCTTGACGGTGCCGAACTGACGCTGGGTGCCTTCGGCAATCGTGTAGGTGACCGCGATCTCATCGACCTTGAGCGGCTTGTCCTTCACTTCGTTGATGTCGTTGACCGACGAGGTCACCTTGGCGTCGGCGAAACCGTTGGCGCGATACAGCGCTTCGAGATTGCTTTCGTCGGCCTTGACGACCTCTTCGCTGTAGCGCCCGCTGCGCTGGTACAGGTCTGCCTTCTGCACCTGCAGGCGGCTCGTCAGCTCTTCGGACCCGAAGTACTTGTTGCCTTTCAGCGTCACCGAAAGGATCTTGTGCCGCACACCCTTGTTCACGGTGTACAGCACCGTCTGGTTCTCGGTGCCTTCGCCCCGCACCTGCACCTCGACCGTCGCGTCGAAGTAGCCGGACTGCTGCAGGAAGTCCTTGATCTTGTAGCGTCCCTCATACAGCAGGTCGTGGTCAATCGTGCCTTCCTCAAAGATGGGCACCAGAAGATGCAGCCGGCTTGTCGAGATCTTGGCACCCTCGACGACGACCTTGACCACAGGTCCCTGCTCGGCCGCGAAATCGTAGTTCAGCGTGCGCGTGGAAGGGTCGTAGGTAGACTTCTGAAGCGAGATGGTTCCTTCCAGCCGGTTGTTCTTCTGGTAGATCGCGCGCAGGTCGGTCAGGGCATTGCTTGTGGTGTCGCGGGTGACTTTGCTCTTGCGCTTGAGCTTGCCTTTTTTGCGAAAGGTCGACAGCGCAATGCCGGGGTCCTTGCCCGTGACGGTGACATTGCCGATCCTCGCCTGGGGCCCGACGTTGACCGTGTAGGTGACATTCATCTGCTGGCCGACGACGTCGCGGTCCAGACGCACAAAGACGACAGGCTGGTAGTATCCGTTCTGCGCCAGCACCTGCGTCACCGCTGCGGTGGCGGCTGGAATCTGCGAAGGCGTGTACGCGGTGCCGGGGTTCAGCTGCGTGCCGTATTCCAGAAGCGACGCAAGCCGGTCTTCCTTGACGCCTTCAATCTGCACCCGGCCGACGTAGAAGCGGGCAGTGCCGGTAAAGATCAGCGTGACGCCCGTGCCCGCGCGCTCCACCCGCACGGCAATGTCGCGGTAGCGTCCGCTAGCAAACAGCCGCCTGGTGGTAGCACGCACCTTTTGCGGATCGAGTGGCTGCCCCGTGTGCTGCGCCAGCTCGGACAGGAGCTGGTCGCCCTTGGCAAACTCCACCCCCTCGAACAGGATGTTGCCAACCGGAAGCCCGTTGTACTGCTCCAGGCTATCGGTCAGGGCGGGAAGGGTGGATCCAAGCTCGTCGGGCTGGTTGTCTGCCTGCCGGCTGCCCGGCGCAGTGCTGGCCTGGGGTGTGGCCGCCGGCGTTTGCGGCGTCAGCCCCGCCTGCCCAGGGTTACCCGTGCCCGTGGTGCCCAGCGGCACCCCAGGCGAGCCGGCGTTCTGCGCACCGCCCGCGCTTGGCATCAGCATTTGCAGCGCAAGCGCACACAGGGCCACGCATCCCGCTGAACTGGCAGACAGCCGGGAGCGCTGCCAGGGACGCTGCGTGCCGCCATGGTTCGCCGGCAGGGACTCACGCGGAGCGCATGCCTCCGGACCGGACGCATCCTTTTGCCTGCCGGGTGCAGGGCGTCGTGAGCTTCCTGCCTCGGACGCCGGCCTCGTCGGACTGTGCTGATTCACGCTCGCTGCATTCAAAACGACTGGCCCCAAAAGGCGGATTCCCACGGACGTGAGAGCGGGATTCCGCAGGTAATCTCATAGCACCACGCCTCAGTTGCAGGCGAGCCGTGTGCGTGATGACGTGCTTTCAGCTATCGTACCGCGTTCAACCGGGAACGGGTACCCCTTGCTTCTAACCCTCTGCTTTACCTGCGAATCGCCGGCGCGGCGAACCGCCCGGTCACGTGACTATACTGCATGGAGCGCTCGCCCTGTTGCTCGCCCTGGTGCGCGCCCGACAGGACTTGTCCCGAGGAACCTTTCCGCCTTGCCCTCCGATCCCCCGCCCATCGCCGGCTCCGGCCCGGCTCCTGGCCTGTCCGGCCGTGAGCGCTACTCACGGCAGATCCTGTTTCAAGGTATCGGCGAGCAGGGACAGGCACGCCTGGCCGAGGCCCGGGTAGCCGTGGTGGGGGTCGGCGCCACCGGGGCCGCGACCGCATCGTTGCTGGCCCGCGCCGGCACAGGGCATCTGCTGTTGATCGACCGCGACTTCGTCGAGCCATCCAACCTTCAGCGGCAGATCCTGTTTGACGAGGCCGACGCCGCCGAAGCGCTCCCCAAGGCCGAGGCCGCACGGCGCAAGATCGGCATGTTCAACTCCAGCGTCCAGGTCGACACCGCGATCGCCGACCTGACGCCGGCGAACATCGACGAGCTGCTGGCCGGCGCGCACCTGATCCTGGACTGCACCGATAACTTCGAAACCCGTTATCTGCTCAACGACTTCGCGGTCCGCGGCTCAGTCCCGTGGATCTACGCGGCCGCGCTCGGAGGCTATGCGGCGACCATGAACATCCTTCCCCGGCTCCCGGCCGGGACCGCCGCCCCGCCGTGGACGCCGACGGCCTGCCTGGCATGCCTGTTTCCGCAGCCTCCGGCGGGCGCGGTCGAGACCTGCGACACGGCCGGCATTCTGTCCACCGCCGTCACGCTGGCGGCCTCGTTGCAGACCACGGAAGCGCTGAAGCTGTTGACCGGCCAGGCGGACCGGATGCGGCGAACGCTCTTCTCCTACGATCTGTGGAGCAATGTGCGCGGCGAGATCGCGGCCTCCACGCCGGACCCCGATTGCGCCGTCTGCGGACGCCGTGAGTTCCGCTTCCTCGCCGGCAAGGCACGTCCGCAGATCACCTTGTGCGGTCGAAACTCCGTGCAGATTCACGAGCACGCCCGGCCGCTCGACCTCGGCGCGCTCCAGGACCGGCTCAGCCGGCACCCGGAGATTACCGGGCTGCGCTCCAATGCGCTTCTGCTGCGGTTTACCCGCGGCCCTCATACAATCACGGTCTTTCCCGACGGGCGCGCGCTGATCCAGGGAACGACCGACCCGGCCGTCGCGCGAAGCCTGTACGCACGCTTTCTGGGCAACTAGCCGCCGCACGCGCCCAAACAACCTTTCCGCCCGGCAGCTTCTCTCAACACGGAAGAGATAGAAACAATCCCCGCCGCGAGCGTGCCGTGCGCGTTTGCGATACCCTTGAGGGCAGGCGAGAAAACGGAATGCATGGGAACGAGTTCACCCCGGGATCGAGCCAAATGAATCTTCAAGGCAGAGTGATGACGGATCAAGCAAAACCCAACGCCGGCTTGTTCAAGCGGAACCCGCCGATCGCCGGTGAGGCCGAGGCGATCGAAGCGGCCAAGAATGGCGATCCCGACGCCTTCTCCAAGCTTTACGCCCTGCACAAGCGGCGCGTGTATACCCTGTGCCTCCGCATGCTGGGCAACGTCTCGGAAGCCGAGGACATGACCCAGGAGGCGTTTCTCCACCTCTTTCGCAAGCTGGGAAGCTTTCGCGGCGAAAGCGCATTTTCCACCTGGCTGCATCGCCTGACCGTGAACCTCGTGCTCATGCATCTGCGCAAAAAGGGCCTGAATCTCGTTTCACTCGAGGAGACCATCAGCCCGAGCGAGGAAGATGCTCCAAAGCGCGACTTCGGCAGCCGCGATCCCATGCTTTCGGGTTCGGTGGATCGCGTCGCGCTCGAACGAGCGGTCGGTTCGCTGCCTCCCGGCTACCGCATGGTCTTTGTGCTGCACGACGTCGAAGGCTTTGAGCACAACGAGATTGCCCATATGCTTGAGTGCTCCACGGGCAATAGCAAGTCGCAACTGCACAAGGCTCGCCTGAAGCTTCGAGAGCTCCTGCGTCAGCAGCTTCCCGCGGCGCAGGCCGCTTCCAGTCTCAAGGAGATGTCGGCATGATCGACGGCAAGGCACAGGACCCGCAGCAGGACGCGAACGCAGCAGCCGGAAACGGCATCGCGGAGAAGGCCTACACGGGGGACCCCGACGATCTTCACGATTTGTTCGTGGTCAATGCCGCCCATCCAGGCGACCAGGAAGACCCGCTCGCCGCGTTGCGCGACGACCCGAACTATTCCGCGCTGATTCGTGATCTCGAATACATTGCCAAGCAGGCGCGGCTACTGTTTGAGCCGGCTGAAGAGGCTCCGAGCGACGAAGTGTGGGCAAAGATCCAGAGTCAGCTTGGAAAGCCGCCGGACGCCTGACAAAACCCGATCCGCATCGACGGGGTCGCTTCGGCGGCCCTTTCCTTTTCCGACCGGCACTAAAGTTCAAGGAGCGAGTGCCCCGGACAAAGGTCGGCGGCCGCCGTCACGAGCCGGTCGATGACCGACAGATATTGCTCTCCAGCGGAGGCAAGCAACTGCACGCCAGCCAGCACTCGCTCCTGCGGATGCCCTCCGGGGTAGAGATGCAGCATTATCGACTCCGCCTGCCGCCCCAGCACGGCCTGCTTCTGCAGCTCGAAGCTGGCCGACATCCTCCGCAGCCGGTTCATCTGGTAGCGCATCTTGCTCGCGGCCACCTCGGCGGACCGGCCCAGGCTGCTGTCCATCGCGCTCATGTACCCGGTCAGCGCCGACAGTTCCGTGTCGAGCGCATTGCCAGCGGCGGCGATCTGTCGCTTGCCCTCGATCGGCATGGCCCGCGCGCCCAGCCGCAGCGCCAGCGCATCCACGGTGCCGGCCGCGACGAGGTCGGGAAGATCCAGTTCGTGCCGCGCCATCGTCCCAGCCATCTCCGGCTCAAGCAGCGTGGCCGAAAAGCGCGGAAGCACCGGGGTCACCCGTCCCAGGATCGCCCGGTAAATGACCTCGCTCTGGGCAAAGTAGGCTATCTCCGCCGGGCCGCCGATGTAGGCCGCCACCGGAAGCATCGTGTCCTGAAACACCGGGCGCAGCAGCGCATTGGGGCTGACGCGCTCAGGGTCGCGGTCCAGCACCTCCAGCAGCTCCGCGGTCGAGTAGCTTCGGGCCCCGGCCTTCCATTGCCCGTCGCCCGTTCTGCGTAGCGCAAGCCGCACGCCCTCCGAGACCAGAAACAGGAGCGAGCTGCCCGGCTTGACCAGCACCTGCGCATGGAAGCCCAGGCTTTCGAGCTCCGCCGAACGCGCCAGCAGCGCTGCTTCCAGCTCCGCGGCATGCTCCACCGCGTACCGCAGCGCAGGTGCGCCAAGACGATGAAACGCACGGGTTGAAGCGTCCATTACGATCAGGCCGTGCGCGGCAAACAGACGGGTCATCCAAAGCGCGAACGCACTGCCAAACGTTGCCCCAGCCGCACCGTATGCCTCTTCGAGCAGACCCGTCACCGGCGCATACGCAAGCATCCCGCAGGCCTCCTCGAGCACTGCCGCGATGCCATCGCCGAGCGCAACCGCACCTACCTCGCCGCCGGTAGCCGCCACGCCACTCACTCTGAGCGTCTGCAACTTCCGCTTGCCCGCGAGCGAAACCTGGTTGACCTCCGCGAGGTCGTGATCCTCAGTCGCCAGCCAGAACACCGGCACATGCGCGATGCCGGTCGCGTCTTCGGCCTGCCGCGCCCGGGCCACCGCGGTCGCGGCCTTTAGCAGGCAAAGCAGCGGACCTCCAAGCAGCCCAACCTGCTGGCCCGTCACCACGGCACGCGCACCCTGTCGTAGTTGCTTCACGTTGCGGAGCGCCGCCGGTCCATAGCCCGCGGCCGCCGGGGCCTCGAGTAACGCCTCGGCCAAAGCCGCAGCATCCACCGCGGGCACGTCCTGCTGCGCCCAGTCCAGCGAACCCGGCCGCGCGCCGTACCAGCCCGCAATCCGGTTCCGCTCGCCGGCCGACTCCTCCTCCCGGTCGCCCCACGCCAGGTAGTCCCGATAAAGGCGGGTCAGATGGGGCAGCATGGTGACGGGATAACATCTGGCGCTCATGGCTCTCCGGTACAGGGGCGAACGGTGTTCAGGCTGTCAGGTCGTTGGATGCTTGCTCACGGGACGCCGACGCAGAATGATACCGTAGCCGCATGCCCTCTCCGAAGAAAGCGACCCGCGCCTCCAGGCCGTCCTCCTCCGCTCCCGCGCAGCCGGCGAGCATGCTCCCTGCCCTTTCCGGCAAACACCTTACCGGCAAGGCCGAGGTCCTGTCCGCGAAGATCTCCTACAAGGGCAAGGTTTTTTCCGTCTCCACCGAAAAGGTGACCGAGCCCGGCGGTGTCACCAGCACACGAGACGTGGTGCGCCACAACGGCTCCGTGGTGGTGCTTGCGGTCGACGCCTCCAGGAACTCCGCCGATCCCGACATCCTGCTGGAGCGCCAGTACCGCCACGCCGCCGGCAAGTTCCTGCTGGAGCTTCCCGCGGGCCGCATCGAGCCCGGCGAAGCTCCACTGGCCGCGGCCAAGCGCGAGCTGATCGAAGAGACCGGCTTCCGCGCCCGCCGGTGGTCGCGCCTGGTCCGCTACTATGCCAGCCCCGGATTCCTGGCCGAACACATGCAGGTCTTTCTCGCGGAAGAGATCCGCGCCGGCGTCGCCACGCCGGAAGATGACGAGCGCATCGAGCTTCTGCACCTTCCGCTTTCCGACGTCCTGACCCGCATTGAAGCAGGCAGAATCGAAGACGCCAAGACGATTCTTTCCGTCCTGCTGTTCGCGCGAAAGCTTCACGGCGCGCACTGATTTTGATTTTTTTGAAATCCAGTCCCGCTTTTTACGAAATCGTTAAAACTGCTGGACATTTGCCGTCTTTTTGTCAGCTACGCGACGGAGCCTTCTTACTTCAAATCGTAGGACTGTAGATGGCCGGTTAAGTTGGCGTTCGATTGCCCGGCGAGTCTTCAGACGCGTAAGGAGATAGTCACAATGGCACAGTACAAAGGTCAGGTCAAGTGGTTCAACAACGCAAAGGGTTACGGATTTCTCGGTCGCGACGGAGGCCCCGACGTCTTCGTTCACTACAGCTCCATTCAGCTGGATGGATATAAGAGTCTCCGCGAAGGAGACGAGGTGGAGTTCGACGTTATCCAGGGAGACAAGGGTCCGCAAGCCGACCAGGTCACCCGCAGCAAGGCCGTCCTGTAGCAAGACCGGGCGGCGAGGCCGAAAACAACATACGATAGAGAGCGGAGACCCCCGAGGTTCCGCTCTTTTCGCGTTAACACCTATGGATAACGTCACCTTAGCCCGCCTTCTGGATGAGACTGCCGCGCTGCTGGAGATCGACGCCGCCGACCCATTCCGCGTGCGCTCCTACCGCCGGGCGGCCGAAGCGGTCGAGCAGCAGACCGGCTCGGTCGCCGCGCTGGCCGCACCGGAGGCAGACTCGAAGGATCTGCTCGCTATCGCCGGCATCGGCAAGGGCATGGCCGCCAACATCCGCGATCTCGTCGCGACCGGGACCATGCCCCTGCGCGAAGAGCTTCTGGGTAAATACCGGCCCAGCATGCTCGATCTTCTGCGCCTGCCTGGCATGGGGCCCAAGACCGTCGCGCTGGTGTGGTCCGCGCTCGACGTCTCCACCATCGACGAGCTCGAAGCCGCCGCAAAGGCCGGTCATCTCGAAAAGCTTCCGCGCATGGGAGCGAAGTTCACCGAAAAGCTGCTCAAGGGCATCGAAGACCATCGCCGCAACTCGTCGCGCTTCCGCATCGACCACGCCCGCGGGTATGCCGAGCGCATCTCCGCCATGATTCTCGCGTTCCCCGGCATTGAGCAGGTCACGCCGGCCGGAAGTCTGCGGCGCGGACGCGAAACCGTCGGCGATCTCGACCTGCTCGCCACCGGACCCGCGTGCGAGCCGGAGGTGGTCGCCGCCGCCGTCGAGCACGTCAGCACCCTGCCCATCATCGACAAGCTGCACGCCCGCGGGCAGAACAAGGTGACCTTTACCCTGCGCAACAACCTGCAGGTCGACGTGCGCCTGCTTCCCCGTGCAAGCTATGGCGCGGCCATGCAGTATTTCACCGGCTCCAAGCACCACAATGTCGCGTTGCGGCAGCGTGCCATCCGGCAGGGCATGACCCTCAGCGAATACGCGCTGCTGCGACTCGAGGACAACGTCATCGTGGCTTCGGAGACCGAGGAGGGCATCTACAACGCGCTCGGCCTGGATTACATTCCGCCCGAGCTGCGCGAGAACTGCGGAGAGCTCGAAGCCGCGGCAAACGGCACGCTGCCCAATCTTGTCACGCTGGCCGACCTCCACGGCGACGTGCACATGCATACGTCGGAGACTGACGGCACCTGCACCATCCGCGAGATGGCCGAAGCCGCGCTCGCGCGGGGCAGGCGGTACATCGCCATCACCGACCACTCGAAAAACCTCGCCATGACCGGGGGCATGGACGACGCACGCGCGCTCGCCCACGCAGCCCGCGTCCGCGCCGTCGAAGAGCAGATGGAAGGGCGCATCCGCATCTTTACCGGCATCGAATGCGACATCCTCGCCGACGGGCAGATGGACCTCGCCGACGACACCCTGGCGCAGCTCGACATCGTCATCGCCAGCGTACATTCCAAGTTCGACCAGCCCCGCGAGGTCATGACCGAACGCATCTGCCGCGCGCTCGAAAACCCGTACGTCCGCATCCTCGCGCACCCCACCGGCCGCAAGCTGCTCCGTCGCGATCCGTACCAGGTGGATCTGGACCAGGTCTTCCGCCGCGCCGCCGCCCTTGGGGTCGCGGTCGAGCACAACGCCGCGCCCGCACGCACCGACCTGTCCGACACGCACATGCGCCTGGCCAAATCGCTCGGCTGCAGGATCGTCGTCAATACGGACTCCCATGCCACCGAAGAGATGGACCACTTCCACTTCGGCATCGTGCAGCTGCGCCGCGCCTGGCTTACACCGGAGGACGTGCTGAACTGCCAACCCACCGCGGACCGCTTCCTGAACAGCCTGCGCCTGCGCCCGTAAGCGCGTCATCGCTCGCCGTTATACTATCCAGGTGATCCGTCCCTGCGCTGCCCTCGCCGCCCTGCTTCTGCTGCCGCACCTGGCGACCTCCCAGAGCAACACCGCGACTACCCAACCCGTACACCGGTCGCCGCAGGCCCGCGAAGCCTCCGCACCGCTGCGACCCACACCCTCCGCGGCCGAGGTGCTGCGTGGCGCGTACGGCCCCTTCCGCGCCAACAACGACCTGCTTTATTACCATCTGACCCTCCGCGTGGACCCAGTGGCGAAGTCCATCGCCGGTACCAACCTCGTCCGCTTCCGCATGCTCGAAGACGGTACCCGCATCCAGCTCGACCTGACGCCCACCCTGTCGCTCGACCGGGTCGTGTTGCTGACCGGGCCCAAGCGCGAGAACCTGAATTTCACCCGGATCGAAGGCGCCTTCTTCGTCGACTTCCCCGCCATGCTGCGCCGCGGCCAGACGTACCAGATCGAAGTCGCCTACCACGGCAACCCCATCGCCAAGGGACGCTTCGGCGGCATGAGCTTCGAGCAGGACCTCGCCGGCCGCCCCTGGATCTTTACCGCCTGCGAGGACGACGGCTCCTCCATCTGGTGGCCCAGCAAAGACCAGTGGCAGGACGAGCCCCAGGACGGCATGGACCTGTCCATCGCGGTGCCCGACGCGCTCACGGATGTTTCGAACGGACGCTTCGTCTCCAGGGTCGATCTCCACGATGGATATTCCCAGTGGAACTGGCACGTCTCCTACCCCATCAACAGCTACGACGTCGCGCTCAACATCGGCACCTACACCCACTTCTCGGGAACCTACAAGAACCCCGCCTTCCCTCCCCTCACCATGGATTTTTACGCTCTGCCCGAAGACCTCGACAAGGCCAAAGCGCAGTTTGCCCAGGCAAACGGCATGCTCGACGCCTTTGAGCACTACTTCGGCGAGTACCCCTTCGCGCGCGACGGCTACAAGCTCATCCAGGTCCCCTACGCCGGCATGGAGCACCAGTCCGCGGTCGCCTACGGCAACGGCTTCACCAACGGATACGGCGCCGCCGCACCGGATGGAGTCCGCGACTGGACCGGCGTCGGCATCAGCCCGCGCTTCGACTTCATCATCATCCACGAAAGCGGCCACGAGTGGTTTGGCAACAGCATCACGGCCAAGGACCGCTCCGACATGTGGATCCACGAAGGCTGGGATACCTACCTCGAATCCCTCTTCGTCGAGTTCCACTACGGCAAGGCAGACGCGCTCCGGTATATTTCCGGACTGAAGCCGAAGGTGATGAACCGTACCCCCATCCTCACCGAGCGCGGCGCCAGCGAGGAGCCTCCGCAGGACATGTACTTCAAAGGCGCCCTCATGATCGCCACCCTTCGCTCCGCCCTCGCCGCCGAAGGCCTCGCCGACGACGCCCGCTGGTTTACCCTGCTGCATGACTTCTACCAGCACTTCAAGTACCAGACCATTCTCACCGAAGACGTCGTCAGATGGTGGGACACCGCAACCGGACGCGACCTTACCCCATTCTTCAATCAGTATCTCCGCCATGCCGAAATCCCCGCGCTCGAGCTCAACTTCGACGAAGCCGACGGCCTGGTGCTCTACAAGTGGCAGGCCGAAGAACCCGGCTTCGCCCCGCCCGTCCAGGTCGGCGACCCCGCCCACTGGCAGACCATTCACCCCACCCAGCAATGGCAGTGGATGAAAACGCCCCTCACCCGGGAACAGTTCCAGGTCGCCACCGACCTGTACTACGTCAACGTCAGCAAAAACTGATTGGCCTCAATCTACTCTACGGTGAGTCCTGACCCCACACGACACTCTCCGTTGAGCGAGTCTTGCTTAAGAGCACGGCTTTAGCCGTGCCACCCACAGCGGCAGGAGCACGCGGCTTTAGCCGCCGAGGGAAGCCGCTCAACTGATGCAAGCGCTTTTGTCAGCCCGCAGGGATCTGCTTTTCTTTCCCGTTCCGACAGCATGCAATCCGCACCTCGACGCCCACCAAGGGTCTAAACTGAACACAGTGGCCCAGACCGCAACCACCGTCGAGCTTCCCGTCTCCGCCGCAGCCTCCTCGCCGGCGCATGGAAGCCTTGTGGCCGCATATCTGGTCCTGTTCAAGGTGCGCGTCTCGATCATGGTGCTCATCACCGCCGCCGCCGGCCTTTATCTGGGCGACCTTCGCTCCGGCCTCAGCCCCTTCCACCTGGAATCGCTCTATGCCATGATCGGCATCGCCGTTGTCACCTGCGGCTCGTCGGCCCTGAACCAGGCGCTCGAACGCCGGTCCGACGCGCGCATGCGTCGCACCGCCAGCCGTCCCATGGTCACCGGACGCATCGGCCTGGCGCACGGTTTGCTGGTCGGCTTCGCGGCGATCGCCATGGGCACCTGGTTCCTCACCGCGCACACCAACCTGCTCACCGGCACGCTGACCCTGCTCACGGCCACCGGCTACGTCGCGATCTATACTCCGCTCAAGCGCATCACCAGCCTCAACACCTTCATCGGAGCCTTTCCCGGAGCGCTTCCTCCGCTCATCGGCTGGACCGCCTCCCGCGGGCTCATCGAGTGGGAAGGCATCGCCCTCTTTGCCATCCTCTTCGTCTGGCAATTCCCCCATTTCATGGCCATCGGCTGGCTCTACCGCGACGACTACCGCCATGGAGGCATCCGCCTGGCCGCCACGGCCCAGCCCATCGCCTGGGCCGCCCGGTCCACCTTTACCCAGGCCTTGTTCTACGCCATCCTGATGATCCCGGTCGCGCTCTGGCCAAGCTTTCTGCACATCACCGGCACGCCGTACACCGTCGCGGCCTTGCTGCTTTCGCTCGGCTACCTTTTTTACACCATCCGTTTCGGCAGCATCCTCCGCGATCCATCCTCCCCGGACACCCGCATCGCCGCTCGCAACTTGTTGAAAGCAAGCGTGATTTACCTGCCGCTCCTGCTCGCCGCCATGATCCTCAACGCCCAGGGCCGAGTCTGGTTCTGAGGCCAGGACCTGCCCTGTCCGCTCCTGCCTTGCTCAAGAGCACGTCTTGCTTAAGGGCACGGCTTCAGCCGTGCCACAAAGTCTGATGACAATGCGCGCCTTCAGCCGCCGAGGTACGCTCTCCCTGCCCGGCCGCAAATCTCCAACACCGACCAACCTCGACTCGCCATCCCGAAGAGGTCTACTTCTGTCCGTGCCGTTCGCTCCGCAAGCACCCAACACTTCCCGAACCACCAACTCAAATCGCTTTTCCTCGCAATCCTTGCCAGGCTTCGTCCCGCGACCACCCAAGCAGCCCCAGACGAATCCCACCAAACCGATTCCGCCCCACGCACCGCTACCGTCCACTCTCCATTTACACTGAATTGGAGCACCATGCCCACCCTGACCCCCCAGCCCGTACTCCGCGTCCGCACCCCGCTCCCCTTCGTCGGAGCGATCGTGGGCGTCAGCGCGGCAGCCTCCGCCTTTCTATTCTGGCTGGTCTATTACCATCGGCCCACTGACGTTTCCGGCACCCATCTCAGCTTTCTGCCCGCGCTCAACGCTCTGTTGAACGCGCTGTGTACCATGGCCCTGGTCATCGGCTACCGCCATATCCGCCGCGCCGAGCCCGTCCAGCATCGCAACTGGATGTTCGCGGCCTTCTTCTTTTCCTCGCTCTTCCTGGTCTCCTACATCACTAACCACGCCATGCACGGCGACCAGCGTTTTCCGCTCGGACATCCCGTCGCCCGATCCCTGTACCTCTGGGTCCTGCTGACGCCGCACATCCTGGCCTCGGTGCTTGCGCTTCCCATGATCCTGGTGACCTTTTTCCTGGCGCTGACCGGACGCTTCCCCATCCATCGCAAGGTCGCCCGCTATACCTTTCCCCTGTGGCTGTACGTTTCGGTCTCGGGCGTGGTGGTCTATGCCATGCTCGCGGCCTACCGGTGACCATGCCGCAAAGCTTGCGCCAAAGCATGCGTCCGGACACCCGCAAACTTCTGATCAGCGGAGTGACCATCTTTGGAACGGGCCTGCTCGGCGCCGTCCTGGCGCAGTTTGTCTTCGGAGGCATCGGCCGCCAGGGACCCCATACCAACTCCGGCTGGCTCTGCCTGATGGTCAGCATGGGATGCCTGCCCACCGGGTTCCTGTCGCTTGTGCTCGGCCTTGCCAAGCTCCTCGGCGACCGCAACCGGTAGCCCGATCCACATTTTCACTTACGCCATCCCTTCGCCATCTGCTATGGTTGTTTTCAGGATTGCTCTGATCGAGTGCCGCCCTGTGAGAGGTATTGGCGTCAGCCGTGCCGCCATTGCCTGACCTGGAATGCGGCTTCAGCCGCTGAGGCACATGACTTGATCGGCCACTCCTATCAACTTCGCGCGCAGGGACACGACCAATGGCTAAAGGCGTCAACAAGGTAATGCTGCTCGGCAACGTAGGCAAGGACCCAGAGATTCGCTCGACGCAGGGCGGGACCATGGTCGCCAGCTTTTCCCTCGCCACTGCCGACAGGCAGAAGGACCAGACCGGCCAATGGGTGGACAAGAGCGAATGGCACAATCTGGTCGCCTTCAACCGCACCGCGGAGATCGTGCGCGACTACGTGAAAAAGGGCACGCAGCTCTTTATCGAAGGAAAGATCCAGACACGCTCCTGGGACGACAAGGAATCCGGCCAGAAAAAGTACCGCACGGAAATTCTGGTCAATGAGATGACCCTGCTCGGCAAGCCGGGAGGCGGTGGGGGCGGCGAAGGTGCCTCTTCCTACTCCAACTCCGGCTCGAGCGCCTACTCCAAGCCACAGTCCTCCTCCTCCGGCAGCTACGACCAGCGCCAGCCCGCCGCCACCCCGGACTACGGCGACAGCGGCATCACCGACGACGACATCCCCTTCTAGCCAGGCACCGTGCCCCATGCATCCCGGTCCATTGGGATGAGTGGGGGCTTCCCAGGCATCCGCAGTAAACTAAGACCCATGATCGACGAAGCCACCTTCCGCCGCGTCTCCGACCGCGCCCTCGAAACCCTCAAGCAGTCCCTGATTCGGTCCGAAGAAGACGGCGACTTCGAGGCCGAAGAGAAGAACGGCGTCCTCAACGTCCTGTTCGAGGACGGCGGGACCAAGTTCGTCTTTACCCCGCAGACGCCGGTTCGCCAGATCTGGATCTCCGCCCTCACCTCCAGCTTCAAGCTCGAGTGGTCCGAGGCCCGGGAGCAGTTCATCCTCGCAAAATCCGGAGAAGACCTGCGCACCCTCACCGAGCGGCTCCTGCGCGAACAGACCGGAAAGCCGGAGATCGCGCTTTCCTGATCCTGCGGCGTCCTTGCACGAAGGTGACTCAGCTACAATGGGACCCGATCTCATTTCAGCCTGCGCCACATGGAGGCGAGGAACGTACTCCGCATGCCACTGCTTTCTGTCGCCATCATCACCTGCAATGAAGAAGCCAATCTTCCGCGCACCCTGAGCAGTGTCGCCTTTGCCGACGAGGTCATCGTCGTCGACTCCGGCTCCACGGACCGCACCGTCTCCATCGCCGAAGCCTCCGGCGCAAAGGTCTTCCAGCGCGAATGGCCGGGCTTTGCCGCGCAGAAAAACTTCGCCATCGCCCAGTGCACCGGCGACTGGGTCCTTTCCCTCGACGCCGACGAAGAGCTTTCCCCCGAGCTCCGCACCCAGATCCGCGCGCTGTTGCCCTCGAACCCGCCCGTGGACGCCTACTTTCTCAACCGCCGCAATCTCTTCCTCAACCGCTGGATCAGGCGCGGCGGCTACTACCCGGACCCCAAGCTCCGCCTCTTCCGGCGCACCGCGGTCAACTTCCGCATATCCCCGCGTTTTGAGGACCGCCCGGTCCACGAGACCATGATCTTCGATGGCGCCTCCGGAAGGCTCGACTTCGACCTCATCCATCATGCCTACCCGTCGCTGGAGGGCTACCTGGAGCACATGGGCCGCTACTCCACCCTGGGGTCGCAGCTTCTGCTCGCCGCCGGACGGACCAGCAACTCCTTCCCGGCGTTTTACTGGAACGTCCTCATCGTCCCGCACCTGACCTTTCTCTACAATTATTTCCTGCGCCTCGGTTTCCTGGACGGACGCGAAGGCCTGCTGCTGCATCTCTATCACTCCGCCTACATCAGTTGGAAGTACGCCAAGGCCTGGCGCACCCATCGCAAGGCAGTGCTGGACCCCGCGAAGTCCGTCCGCGGCTAACCTGGGCAAGCCGTGGTACAAGAAACCATGCGCTCTGCCTTGCCGCTCGCCCTGTGTCTGCTTCCCGCCCTGCTCGCCGGCCAGTCGCCGGACGTGAAACCCGCCCCGAGCCTTGCCATCCGCACCGCCGGCATGACCCACATGCCCGGCCTCCTGGCGCTGGACTGGGACGCGAAAGCCGGAAAGCTCTTCCTTGAGCTCCCGGCTCTCGACGCGTCCGGCCGCTCGAACGGCTATCTCTACACCGATTCCCTTCCCTTCGGCACCGGCTCGAACGATCTCGGCCTCGACCGCGGCCAGACCTCCGCCGGCCGCATCGTCCACTTCGAGCGCACCGGCCCCCGCGTCCTCCTGGTCGAAGCCAACCAGAGTTTTCGCGGCTCCTCCACCGACGCCGCCGAACTGCTCTCCATCCGTCAGAGCTTTCCTGAATCCGTCCTCGCCGGCTTCAAAGTCGAAGCCGAGTCTCCAGAAGGCGCCATCCTCCTTGACGCAACCGATTTCTTCCTGCGCGACTCCCACGGCGTCACTGAAATCCTCACCCGCCTCCAGCAGGGCTCCTACAAGCTCGACCCCACCCGCTCCGCCATCGCGCTCGACCACACCAGGGCCTTCCCCAAAAACACCGAAGTCGAAGCAATCCTCACCTTTACCACCGACTCCCCAGGCCGCCGCTCCTACGTGGCCGACGTCGCCCCCGACCCCCACGCCCTCACCCTCCGCGAGCACCAGTCCTTCCTCGAGCTGCCCGGCCCCGGCTTCACCCCACGCCGCTTCGACCCCCGCGCCGGCTACTTCCCGGAGTCCTACCGTGATTATTCCGCCCCGCTCGGCGCGCGGCTCGACCAGCAATACATCCTCCGCCACCGCCTCCTCAAAGCCGACCCCAATTGCACCCACGCCTGCGTCGCCCAGGCTCCCATCCACTACTACGTCGACCGCGGCGCGCCCGAGCCCATCCGCTCCGCACTCGTCGAAGGCGCACGCTGGTGGGACCAGGCCTTCCAGGCCGCCGGCTGGGCCCCCGGAACCTTCCGCGTCGACCCGCTGCCCGCCGACGCCGACCCCATGGACGTCCGCTACAACATCATCCAGTGGGTCCACCGCTACACCCGCGGCTGGAGCTACGGAGCCGCCGTCGCCGACCCGCGCACCGGGGAGATCATCAAGGGAAACGTCACCCTCGGCAGCCTGCGCGGACGTCAGGACTACCTCATTGCGGAGGCCCTGCTCGCCCCCTATACTCCCGGCAGCCACACCAATCCCGCGAACGACCCGATGCTCGCCATGGTTCTCCAGCGCATCCGCCAGCTCGCCGCGCATGAGACCGGCCATACCCTCGGGCTCGCGCATAACTTCGCTGCCTCCGCCTACGGCCCGACCGAGCCGAACGGAACCAGCGTCATGGACTACCCCCACCCCTGGATCACCCTCACGAACGGCATCCCCGACCTGAGCCACGCCTACGCGGTCAACATCGGTTCCTGGGACAAGGTCGCCATCGACTTCGGCTACCGCGAGTTCGACCACGCCGGCCACCCCGTCGAAGACCCCGCGGCGCTCGACAACATCCTCGAAGCCAGCCAGAAGCGCGGCCTCGTGTACATCACCGACGAGGACAGCCGACCGCTCGGCAGTGCCCATCCCCACGCCCACCTCTGGGACAACGGGGCTGATTCAGCGGATGAGCTGACGCGCATTCTGGGCGTACGAGCCGCCGCCCTCGCCCGCTTCGGCGTCAACAACATCAAACCCGGCACCCCCATGGCCCAGCTGGAAGATACCCTGGTACCCCTTTACCTGCTTCACCGTTATCAGACCGAGGCCGCCATCAAGGAGATCGGAGGCCTCGACTACACCTACAAGCTGCGCGGAGACAACCAGATCGACCCCATGATCGTTCCGCCCGCCGAGCAGAAAAAAGCCCTCGACGCCGTCCTCAAAACTCTCTCCCCCGAAACCCTGACCTTGCCCGAAAGCCTACTCGCCATCCTGCCTCCGCGCCCGCCCGGTCTGCGTCGCACGCAGGAGTCCTTCGCATCTGAAACCGGTCTCACCTTCGACCCGATCGCCGCGGCCGAATCTGCCGCCGACCTCACCCTCGCCGTCCTTTTCGATCCCGCACGGGCCTCCCGCCTGGTTCAGTACCCCACCCGTTCGCCCGGCGGGCTTTCCCTGCGCGAGGTTCTCCAAGCCGTCTCCCAGGCCACCGCCGAGCGGCCCGCCGGCGACCAGACCCTTTCTTCCGAGGTCGGACGCGCCGTCGAGTCCCGTGCTCTCGAAGCCATGTTCTCCCTGGCAGAAAACCCCGCCGCCAGCTCACAGGCACGTGCCATCGCCCGTGCGCATCTCGAACATCTGCTCACCTCCATGTCCCCTGCCCCTGCCGACAACGCGGAAGTCATTCATCGCGCCGCCATGATCGACCGCATCAAGGAGTTCGAGCGCGATCCGATCAAGTTCACCCCGGCCAAACCCATCGAAGCTCCGCCCGGCATGCCCATCGGAGATGACGAAGAGTTCTAACGAGTCCACTTCCACGGCAGCCAGAAGTCGCGGTATTCTGCCCTTCTCCCCGCCATATCTTTTCGGAGCGCAAGACCGATGGACACCTCGCCGACATGCAGCAAGCCGTCACGCTGCATCCGCCGTCGCAGCGGCGACCGTGGCCAAAGCCCCCACCCCCGCCAGCAGCGTAAGCCACACGTAGTAGCGTTCCTCAACCCCTGGATACAGCAAAACACGCAACGTCACAGCGACCAACCCTGCCCAGACGACTTCCTGCATTGCTGTCCATCGCCGGCGTTTGTGCAGCGCCAGGACCGCGAGCAGCCCGGGTAGCGGAAGGCAAAACAGTACGGTTCGCACCCCGTTCGAGCGCATCACGCCCAGGTACTCCCGCACGCTCACCTTGAGCGCCAGGTACGCGGCCGGCGGCGTCCAGGCCAGAAAGGAATGCACAAACAGCACCCGCCACGGAAGCGCGCCGGTTGCGGCTCCCAGCGCCAGCCACCAGGCCGTCGCACTTCCCAGCAGCACCGCGAGCCGGGTCCAGCGCACCGTGCCCGACGGCGACCTTCGGAAGATCGTCACCGCCCCCAGCAGCACCGCAAACAGGAGCGCGTCGGACCGCACCAGCGTCGCAAGCATGAGGATCGCGGCACCAGCCCACCACCGCATCGGCCAGCACACAACGATGTACGCGCCCAGTAGCACCAGCAGGGTCAGCAGAGCATCCGGCAGCAGCCCGCGCCCGATTGCGATTACGCCCGGTAAACTCATCAGGCAGAGCGCTCCTGCAGAAGCGATGGCCGGCGACACCAGCCTACGCAACCAGACCACGAGCAACAGCCCAAGCAGCGCGAAGGAGCCGGCGGAGATCGAGCGCAGAGCCCACCAGGAATCCCTCCTGAACGCCAGCGAGAAAAATGCGGCAAGCCGGTTATACAACGGCTTGACTGTGTAGAACCGCAGAAACATCCGATACTCGGAGGGCGAAAGTGCCGCAGCCTGCGCAAACACCTCCGACGAGCGCACCGCGCCGCAGCCTGCATAAGCTCCCGGCAACGCCGCCCCGCAGCCTGCCCCCACAGCGCCGAAATCGTTCTCGCCTTGAATCGAACGCTGCAGCGAAACATACGCCATGGTGTCGAAGTAAGCGACCGGATGCAGAAAGCAGTACCCCGTCTCCGCCGCCAGCGCCAGCAGAAACAATATCAACCATCCGAGCCCGCGCTTACTTCGCATCGGTTGGCGCGGCCTGCCCCGGCGCAAAGCCCGACACGCCGCTCCTGCCCTTGGCCTGGCGCGGGTTGCGGTCGACCGCTTCCACATCGCCCCGCCCGAACTGGATCAGCATGTAGGTCGCGAGCGCCCGATTCCACAGCCCCAGCGCCGAAACTCCGCTGCGCCTGCGCGGGGGGCGAATTACAGCAATGCAGCGAGACTGCTCCTTGCAATCCGCGTATCCTGCCATAATCATCTGGCCTCGGCAGAATGGTATCAGCAGTCGGCGAACCCCGGGATGGCCGCCGGCCTGCTTATTCCTTCCCGCAGTTCCACGCTCCAACTAGCCTCCAATTCTCTTGACTGACACGCCGAAATCCCGTACTCTCTTCGATAGGGCATGTGCTCCTCGCGCTTGCGTTGAGTTGAGCCGGCCTTAACGAAGTCCACCCACTTCGTTGCTTTAAATGGAATAGCCACGCAACAGCCCCCACCGCGCTGCGTGGCTTTCCACTTTAATCGACACAATCTCCTTACCGTCCGCACGTACACTGAAGCAAACCCATGCCTCTTTCCTCCCCGGACACCGCGCCCGCCGCCGAGGCGACCCCGCCCGCCGTCACCTCCGGCTTCGCGCCCCTGCGAATCCCGCTCTTTCGCGACCGTTGGATCGCCTCCACCGTTTCCTCGGTCGGCACCTGGATGCAGGACACCGCCGGCACCTGGCTGATGACCTCGCTCACCGCCTCGCCTTTGCTGATTGCCCTCATGCAGACCGCCGCCTCGCTTCCCGTGCTTCTGCTCGGCCTGCTCGCCGGCGCGACCGCCGACATCTTCGACCGTCGCAAGCTGCTTATTTTCTGGCAAAGCTGGATGCTCGGGTCGGTTTCGCTGCTGGCCGTCTTCACCTTTCTCGGACACATCTCGCCCTGGAGCCTGCTCGCCTTTACCGCGCTGCTCAACGTCGGCTCCGCGCTTAATAATCCGGCCTGGCAGGCCATCGTGCCGGAACTGGTTCCGCGCGAGCTCATCCCCGACACCGTCTCGCTCAACTCCGCCTCCAACAACCTTGCCCGCGCCGTCGGCCCCGCGCTTGGCGGGCTCATGGTCGCCGCCTTTCAGAAGCGCGTCGACCAGGGCGCCGGCGCGGTCTTCGCGCTCAACGCCGTCTCCTTTGCCGGAGTGATCTGGGTGCTGGTCAACTGGAAGCGCAATCCCCTGTTCAAGTCCACGCTTCCCTCCGAGCGCATCGCCGCCTCTATCCGCTCCGGCCTGCGCTATGCCCGCTATTCCCCGCCCCTGCAGAGCTCGCTGATCCGTGCGTTCACCTTCACCTTCTTCGTCTCGGCTATCTGGTCGCTGCTCGCGGTCGTCGCCCGTGCGGACCTCAAGCAGGGAGCGCTCGGCTACGGCATCCTGAACGGCTCGCTGGGCCTGGGCGCCGTGGTCGCCGCCACCCAGCTTCCGCACATCCGCCGCATGGTCTCGGCCGACCGCATGATCGCACTGTCGACCGGCTACAACGCCTTGACGCTTCTGGTCATGGCCTTCATCCCGACCCCCTGGGTCATCATTCCCACCCTCATCGTCGCCGGCTTCTGCTGGACCAGTACCATGGCAACGCTGAATACCTCCGTCCAGCTCTCCGCCCCGGCCTGGATCACCGCCCGCGCGCTCGGCACCTACCTGATGACCTTCCAGGGAGGCATGGCACTCGGTTCCATCCTCTGGGGATTCCTGGCCCAGCATCTTTCCACGCGCATATCGCTGATCAGCTCGGCTGCCGGACTGCTGGTTACTCTTCCGCTGGTCAGCCGGTTTCACATCCTGCAAGGTGCGCTGCCGGACCTGACGCCTCACGAGTTTCGCCATCCCGCACCGCTGCCCGTCGCACCCGGACAAGAGGCGCAGCCGGCCGGCTCCGCTTTCAACCCTGAAGATCCCGCTCTCCACGAAGGCCCAATCCGTGTCTCCATCGAGTATCTCGTCGCGCCCGAGCGATACGTCGAATTTACCCACGCCGTCCACGAATTGCGTGGCGTCCGGCTCCGCGACGGGGCTATCCGCTGGGGTATCTTCCGCGACGCCGTCAACCCCACTCACCTCAACGAGACCTTCGTCATGGAGTCCTGGCTGGACTACCTGCGCTCCCGCGAGCGCTATACCGCCGAGGACCGCGCAATCCGCGACCGGGTCATTGCCCTGCACACCGGTCCCGAGCCACCCCGCGTCACTCACCAGATTTACGCCCGCGAGATCACCCCCGAGCACGCCTGACCCGCCTTTCGTCTCGGGACAGCCCACAAAATCACGATCCCGTAACAATCCCGAGCCATCCCGGGCAATGGATTCCGCACCACACAATTTGACCCTTTGCCGGAACCATCAGGAGATCCCATGCAGACCCGCACCTCGCTCGCACTTGCAGCCACCCTGGTCCTCGCCCTTCCCTTTGCCGCCTGCAAGTCCGGCGGCGGCGGCGCGGAGAACGTCACGCTCAACGGAGCCGGCAGCACCTTCGTTTATCCGGTCATGTCGCATTGGACCCAGGCCTTTACCCGCGATCACTCGAACGTGCATATTAATTACCAGTCCATCGGCTCCGGCGGCGGCATCCAGCAGGTCAAGGCCGGCACCGTCGACTTCGGCGCCACCGACGCTCCGCTGAACGACGCCGCGCTCGCCCAGACCAAGGGCATGCTGCAGATCCCCGAGTCCGCCGGTCCCGTATGCATCACTTATAACCTGCCCGGCCTGGCGCAGCCCCTGCAGCTTTCGGCCGAAGCCCTGTCCGGCATCTTTCTGGGCACCATCACCTCCTGGAAAGACCCGCAGATCACCAAAGACAACCCCGGCATCAACCTTCCCACAAGCAAGATCGTCGTCGCGCACCGCACCGACGGCTCCGGCACAACCGCCGCGTTTACCAGCTACCTGGCTGCCGTTTCGCCTGAGTGGAAGTCCAAGGTCGGCCAGGGTGCGGCCGTCTCCTGGCCAGTTGGCCTGGGCGGCAAGGGCTCCGAAGGCGTTACGGCCTCGGTCAAGCAGTCTCCCGGAGGCATCGGCTACGTCGAGTTGATCTACGCCCAGCAGAACAAGCTTCCCATTGCCAGCATCCGGAACCAGGCCGGCAAGTACGTCGCGCCGTCCGCTGCCAGCACCACCGCAGCCATCGCCGCCTTCTCCAGCCAGCTGACGCAGGATCCGCGCAGCCCCATCGTCAACGCGCCGAGCAACGCACCCGACGCCTACCCGATCTCCACCCTGACGTTCCTGCTTATTCCCAAGGACGGTACCGACAAAGGCAAACGCACCGCGCTCAAGCAGTTCGTCACCTATGTCGTCACGGGCGGCCAGGCCGAAGCCGGTACGCTGAACTACGCACCGCTGCCGGACTCCGTAAAGCAGTACGACCAGAACACGATCAACCAGATGACGGTCAACGGCCAGCCCATCCAGTAGATCCGGTCGGTGCCCCATTCATCGCAGCCTCGTTGTGATGAGTGGGTGCACCACTCGACACCCAGACTGAAAAGAGCCCGGTCTCGCAAGGGACCGGGCCTTCATTCTTGCCTTTTGGCGCTCTACTGTGCCGCAGCCCCATTCATCTGCGCCGAAGCAGCCTTCGGGGCGAAGAAGCTGTGGTCGTACATCGACCGGTAGAATACTCCCGTCAGCTCCGCGGCCTTGGGCCCAAACGTCGGCCGTCCGCCTTCCAGGAAGATCACTGTCACGATCTTCCCGTTCGGTGTGTTCGCGTAGGAGCCGAACCAGCCGAACCGCGTTCCGTTGTTCGAGCACGTGCCGGTCTTGCCGAAGACCGGAAACTCCGTAAAAGTGGCCTGCAGCCGCCGCGCCGTTCCATACGGAGCAGCCACCGCGCCCTGCATTCCGGGAATCATCTCCGGAATCAGTGGCCCGATGTCCAGCGTGCGCTTGATCTTGGGCTGAAACGCCGCAACCTCGTCGGTCGTCGTCGGATGCTGTAAATAGTAGAGCGTTCCGCCATTGGCAATCGCCGAAACCAGAGCACCCAGCTGCAGCGGAGTCATGCTCACGCTTTCGCCGAACGAGCACATCCGGCCAACCCCGCCCATCGACTGCGGAAGCTCCGTATCCGGGTACCGCCCCAGCTGCTCCCCGGCGATGTTGTAGCCTGCAAGCTCCCCCAGCCCGAACTGATTTGCATAGTGCTTGACCCGTTCGAATCCGAGCGCCCGGCCAAGCGTCTCGAAGTACGGGTTCACCGACTTCGCCAACGCATACGTCAGGTTCACGCTGTATCCACCGCTGAGGGAAACCGGCGTGTCCCGCTTGATCAGACCTTCTTCGAGCGCCGCCAACGCGACCGTTAGCTTGATCGTCGAGCAGGGCTCAGCGCCGCTTGAGAGGGCGAGCTTCTGGTTTACCATTGCCAGAATGCGTCCATTCGACGGATCGATCGCCAGCACCGTCCCGTTCATATTGCCCAGCGCTTCGATCGCCGCCAGGCGCACCACCGGGTCTTCGCCGGCCGTAATGTCACCCGTAGTCTGCGCATCGGCAAACGAGCTTGCGTAGAAGCGTTCGGCATGTGAGACCGGACCGGCCGCCGCCACACGCACCCGGACCAACCGTCCATGTCGTCCCCGCGCCAGCCGCGTGCTTCCCGCCGACGCCGCCTTCACCCGTCCGCGACCGGACTTCTCCCGAGTCACAACCCGTTCCGCCCGTCCATGGCCGACGGCCTTGCCGCGACCGCGTGCCGGCGTCTTCGCCTCGTGAGCACTGCTCCTGGCGTGTGCAGACCTTTCCGCCACATGCGCCTTGTGCGCAGGCCTCGCTTCGACCGGTTGCACCAGCAGTACGCCCAGCAGCACACTCATCAGAAGCGAACTCATCCAGCCCGCAAGCCGTCCCGGCAATCCCCTCATACGTCTCTCCCCAGCAAGGTCCATCATCCCACACAGCACCGCATGCACCCGGCCTGCCAACACCGCGGCCACTCGCTCAGAGCAGCCTAATGCTCCCCGGCGCTAGTGCCCCCGCCGCAGAAATGCAGGAATATCCAGCTCGTCCGCCTCCGGAACCTTGGACGCCATCGATGACGCATACGAAGGAACCCGCACTACCGTTTCCGGCGTTGCAAAGGCGTCCGCGCCAAACCGTCCTTCTACAGATACGCTCTCGTCGGCAAATTGGACGCGCACCGGACGCCCAGGCTCCTGCCCTTCCGCCCTGCCGAAGCTTCCGCACTCTTCACCCTCGGCCCGGTACTCCCGGGGAGTCGCCCGGAAAAAATCATCGTCAAACGCCGATCGAGGCACCGGAACCAGCTCCGGGATGACCCGCTCATCAAAGTGCTCGGCCGCCGCAAAACCCCGGTCCGCCATGCGCACCTCATCCGCCTTTTCCAGCAGACGATCCTCCACTACCTCGACCGAAGCCCCATCCTCCTCCGGCAGTTCGGGCTCGAGGTCCTCGGCAAGCTCCGGCATCAGCACCACGGGGACCGGCAACGCTGCACTCACCGAGACCGCCTCAATCCGCGAAGTCACTACCCGCGGCGCGATCGGCACCTCCCAGCGCGCCGTCGGCAGCGTCGTACCGGCCAGCATGCGGTCGCGCCGCTCGGTCGTCTCCTCGCCCTGCTGCTTGAAGCCGGTAGCGATTACGGTAATCTTCACCTCGTCGCCCATCGATTCATCGAGCACCGCGCCGAAGATGATATTCGCATCTTCATGCGCCGCGCTCTGAATAATGCTGGAAGCCTCATTGACCTCGCTCAGCTTCAACCCGCTCGAGCCCGTGATGTTGATCAGAATGCCGCGCGCCCCGTCGATCGCCCCGGCCTCGAGCAGCGGGCTTGCCATGGCCGCCACCGCCGCGTTCCTGGCCCGGTCCTCGCCGGAGCGCTGCGCCGTGCCCATCACCGCATAGCCCATGCCGGCCATGGTGGTCTTCACGTCGGCAAAGTCGCGGTTGATCACACCCGGAATTGTAATAATGTCGGAAATGCCCTGAACCCCCTGCCGCAGCACGTCGTCGGCGATGCGGAAGCTCTCGAAAAAGCCGGCGTCTTTCGCCACGGCCAGCAGCTTCTCGTTCGGGATCACGATCACCGTGTCCACCGAATCCAGCAGCTCCTGCATGCCGCGCTCGGCCTGCATCATGCGTCGCTTGCCTTCAAAGCCAAACGGACGTGTCACCACCGCCACCGTCAGCGCACCCATTTCGCTGGCCAGCGAGGCAATCACCGGCGCTGCGCCTGTCCCGGTACCGCCACCCAGGCCGGCCGTCACGAAGACCATATCCGCGCCTTCCAGCGCCTCGATGATCTTGTCCGAATCCTCGAGCGCCGCCCGCCGCCCCACATCCGGGTTCGCCCCAGCGCCCAGCCCGCTCGTCAGCTTCACGCCCAGTTGCAGCTTCACCGGCGCGTTCGAGGTCGCCAACGCCTGCACGTCGGTGTTCGCCGCAATGAACTCCACGCCCTCCACATTGGCCGCGATCATCCGGTTCACCGCGTTGTTACCTCCGCCGCCCACGCCAATTACCTTGATCCGGGCACCGCGCGGCATCTCATCGTGGTAGTGGATACGAAGATCGTTTTCTGGCATCTCGGACATGGACGTGGTTTCTCCTGAACGTTCTCGCAGCCCGAATCGGCATCCGCATCGCCGATTCGCCGCCTGTCTAATTCTGTCATCCATGACCGGGAGTGCAAGCACACCTTTTCCACCGGCGTACCCTTCTTGGTTCGCCGCGCCCCTCTTCTTTCCCGTCCAGACACTTGCATCACATCGCCCGCCGCCGGCATCTCTAAGGGGAACACCCGACGCCTGGTGAAACGAGGAACCCCAACGGATGGCCGGACAGGCCGCAGCAGACGCGCAATGGAAGCCAAGGGTCAACCCGTGGATCATCGCCGCCACGGTCGCGCTTGCCGCCTTCATGGAGGTTCTCGATACCTCCATCGCCAACGTGGCCCTGCCGCATATCAGCGGCACGCTCGGGGCCAGCCCTGACCAGGGAACCTGGGTTCTAACCAGCTACCTCGTGTCGAACGCCATCGTACTTCCCGCCGGCGCATGGGCCTCGTCCGTTATTGGCCGCAAAAACTTTTTTCTCTCCTGCATCACCTTGTTCGTCGCGGCCAGCTTTATGTGCGGCATCGCCCCCACCCTGCCCATCCTGCTGCTCGCCCGCGTCATTCAGGGTGTTGGCGGCGGTGGTCTGCAGCCCATGGCCCAGGCCATTATGGCGGATTCCTTCGACGAAAAACGCCGCGGGCAGGCTTTTGCTCTCTACGGCCTGGTCGCCGTGCTCGCTCCCTCGATCGGTCCGACGCTAGGAGGCTGGATCACCGACAATTATTCATGGCGCTGGATCTTCTACATCAACGTTCCGGTCGGCATCTTCGCCTTTACCATGGTCACCCGCTTCGTCGAGGATCCACCCTGGATCAAGCCCAGCCGAAGCAATCTGTATCGTCTGGACTACGTCGGTCTCGGCTTCCTCACCCTCGCCATGGGAGGCATGCAGATCTTCCTCGACAAGGGCGAAGAAGATGCCTGGTTCGCCTCCAACTTCATCCGCTTCTTTGCCGCGTGCTTTGTCATCGGCATGATCGGCCTGATCGCGTGGGAGTGGCGTTCCAAGGCACCCATCATGAACGTCAGGCTATTCAAGTACAAGAACTTCGCCATCTGCTCTCTGCTCATGGCACTGGTCGGTGGCGTGCTCAATGCCTCCACTGTGCTGCAACCCCAGTTCATGCAGTCTCTGCTCGGCTATACCGCCACTATCGCGGGCGAGGCGCTCACCGGCGGAGGTATCGCGCTGGTCATCATCATGCCGCTGGCGGGCATTGCCACCGGCAGGTTCCCCGCGCGCAATCTCGCCGCGATCGGCTTCCTGTTCTTCGCCGGGGCTTTTTACTGGAACTCCGTTTCGCTCAATCTCGGCCTCAGCTTCGGATACAACACCTTTCTCCGCATCATCCTGATGATCCCCATCCCGTTCTGCTTCATTTCAATTACCAACGCGGCCTACGTCGGGCTGCCGCGCGAAGCCTCCAACCAGGTCTCGGGCATCATCAATTTTGTCCGCAACGTCGGTGGCAGCATCTTCATTGCCATTACCGGCGCCATCGTTACCAACCGTTCGCTCTTCCACCAGGCCCGCCTGCAGGACAGCATGCAGCCCGGCCGCCAGGCCTTTATGACCGCAATGCAGGGCCTTACCGCCTTCTTCCAGGGCCAGACCGGAAACGCCGCCAACGCGCGCAGCATGGCCCAGGGAGCGATCTACCAGCAACTCAACCAACAGGCCGCCGCCATGGCCTACCAGGATATCTTTCGGCTGCTCACCTGGATGGCCGTCGGCATGATCTTCGTCGCCTTCCTGCTTAGCAAGAACCGTCCCGGCCAGGGAGCCCCCAAGGGTGAAGCCATTCACTAAGCGGAGGCCGTGACGCAGCGTCCGGGAGCGGAATCCGTTCTCCTGCGCGCACAATTACGATCCTTCTTCACTCCTTGCTTGCGTTCTCCGCTCCATGGAACCGCCATTTTCTCGCAGGTGAGCCCGTCCCCTGGTTCTGCCTTCCGGTCGCTCTCCCCTATAATCTCTGCAATGCGTCGCTCTTTTTATCCCTGGTGGCTGTTTCCAGCCATCGTCTTCCTGGCGACGGTTCTGGGAGTCTTTGTTCTTCCGTTTCTACTTCCCCCTGCTCCACTTCCCATGGTTTCGGCGGCCAATGTAGCAGGCTTCAACAATAAGGCCGCCGCGCTGGCTGCCGCCTTGATCGCCTGCCTTGCTCTGCTGGCGCGTTTGCAATGGCCTGCGCCTGATATTCCGTCTCACTCCGCGAGACCGCGAACTCAACTGTCACGCTCGCTCATCGTGGCCGTCGTGCTCGTGTATACGGGTTCTCTGGCGGTTCTGGCCCACTACTTCGCCGGAGTACCCATACGAGAGATCCTGGACGCCGGATATTTCCTCCACCAACTGAACGATCACGTTTCTTTTGGACGGAAGCTGTATGCCCAGATCGAATTTCCGTACGGTCCGCTGCTGTTTTACGTCCCTGTTCTTGTGCGCACGCTGCTTTCCCCGCTGCACGTTTCGCTGGCCGGGTCCTACTATTTCACGGTGATTGCCGAGCATATTCTCGGTCTGCTTCTGCTCGCGTACATTCTCGACATCTTCCCCCTTTCGGCTCGCTGGAAAGGGCTGCTCTTTGTGCTGATCAGTCTCGGCTCATACAACTTCGACTTCGGCCTGAACTACACGCTGTTCCGCTTCACCGCTGCCCCCGCCGCTTTGATCGTGGCATCCCGTGCCCGATCCGTACCCTCCGGCATCCTCCTGCTCTTCCTCGGCGAAACGCTTAGCGTCTCCGTCTCGCCGGAGATGGGCTTCGCCTTTGCCGCGGGTGCTGCCGTCTTCAGCGCGTATCGTGCCTTCCAGGGAGAGCGGCTGTGGCTGGCCGGCATCGTCTCCCCCTTCCTGGCCGCCAGCCTGTTTCTCTGGCTCAACAGCGACGGCTATCTTCGCATGCTGGGAATGTTCGCCAAGGGCGTCTTCAACTTCATCGTAGAGCCGCAGCCGAACATCCTCATCTTTCTCGTCGCGCTCGTCTGGTTCACACCGATCGCGCTGGCACCGCTGCTGCGCGCGCACGACCGGCTTTCCGCCTTGTTTGCCGGCCTCTTCTTCTACACCCTCGCCCTGCTTCCGGTGGCCTTCGGTCGTGCGGACGGGGGACATGTCCTGCTCAATTGCTATCTCGTCTTTGCGTTCGCGGCGGTTGCGCTCAACCGCAGCACACAAGCCGCCCAGCTTTCGGCTGCGCTCGTCCTTACCGCCGGTATCCTGTGGCCGCTGCCGATGAGCGCACGCTTCTATCGTGACCCCATGAGGGCTCATCTACACGCTTCGCTCTACTACCACTCCGACTGGCTCCTGAGCCGGGCGACACTGGCGATGCTCAAGCCGCGTCACCCGGGGCTCGCCGCGCATATGGAGGAATTACCCAAGGAGCCGACGATCTCCTACGATGAGCTGTCCCGCCTGACCGGTCAGCAGCCTGTCATGACGCCACTCTACGTTCCCATCAACATGGAACAGCACCTGCAGGCGACTCACCAGTATGTCCCCACGTTCTACTTCTTCGGCCCGGTACTCGACCTCGCCTCTGAAAATAGACAGATCGCCAGCATGCGCCAGGTACCCTGGACCCTGTTTCCGGACGATACGATCTGGACCTACACAGAAACACCCGAAATGATCCATAAGATCCTCGGCATCGACTTCCACTATCGATCCAAACGCCGGCCCTGGATCGCCGGCCAACTCCTCAAGCAGGAGCTCGACCGGAACTGGACCGAGACCGCGCACCTCGGGGGATACATCCTCTACCACCAGAACGGGTGGCCTCTCCCACTCCACCCGGTAAGCTAAAAGCTTCCCGCAAAGATCGACCGAAGTTTCTCCTTCAGCCCCCGTTCCTCCCCAGCCCGGCGAATCTGCGTGCGATGGGTATATAGAAGCATTCCGATCGCCGCCGCGAACTCCGGCCTCGCCAGCTCTGCGGGCATCCGCGATAGGGGCACCGGCGACCCCACCCGGGCCGGAACCCGCAGAAGTGACTCCGCATTGTCCAGCAGTCCAACCAGCCTGGCACCGCCGCCGGTCATCACGCATCCCGCGCCCAGCGCCTCCAGCACTCCACCCTGCCGAAGATTATCCCGAAGCATCGTAAATAACTCCCGCGCGCGAGGTTCCAGGATCTCCGCCAGAAAGCGCTGACGTACCAGCCGTCCGGTCGCGCCAGCACCCGCGATGCCCCCCAGCGTTCCCCCAACCTCGATCTCCGCCAGTTGCGGCACGCTCGTTACCACGCAATTGCCATACAGCTTTTTCAGGTTCTCCGCCTCTTCTACCGACACATGCAGCCCAACGGCCAAGTCATTCGTGAAGTGGTCTCCGCCGATTGGCAGCACCGCCGTATGCGCGATCGAGCCCTCGAAAAAGACCGCAATTTCCGTCGTGCTCGCGCCAATATCCGCCAGGCAAACCCCAAGCTCGCGCTCATCGGCCGACAGCACGGCCTCCGCCGAGGCGATCCCTTCGAACACGGTATCCTCAACCTCGAGCCCGGCCCGGTTCGCGCACGTAATCACGCTCTGGGCCAGCCCGCCCGAGCAGGTGGAAAGGTGCAGGTTCACCTCCAGCCGGTTCCCCACCATGCCGATCGGATCGTGAATCCCCGCCTGGTCGTCCAGAATGAACTCCTGCGGCAGCAGATGCATGACCTCGCGGTCCGGCGGCAGCGCCACGCTGCGCGCCCGGTCTACCGCCGCCCGTACCTCTTCGCGCGTAATCTCGCGCATCCGGCTACCCATGCTGATCCCGCCGCGCGAGTTGATGCCGCGCACATGCGTCCCGCCGATGCCCACGATCGCCGTTTCGATCGTCGCCCTGGCCGTCTTTTCCGCCGTCAGCGCCGCCCGGTTGATCGCCTCCGCTGCCGGCCCAAGCTCGGCGATCAGTCCCTTTCGCATCCCCTGCGAGGGCTCGATCCCATGTCCGCGGTACCGCAGCACCCCGTCGGCGACCTCCGCCACCAGCACGCAGCTCTTCTGGCTGCCCGCGTCCAGCACCGTAATCAGGTTTTCCGGCTTCGGATTCATCGCGCACCCGCCCCGCTCTTTGCATGGACCTCAAACGCCGTCTGCAGATGCCCGCCGGCCGGAATCACCGCAACCTTCGCATACGGTTTGGCTACGCTCTTCCCAGCCGGCTTCGTGGTCTTTCTGTCCTTTGCCCCCAGCTTCGCGGCTTTGCTGCCCGGCACCGCGGGAACCTTTGCCGCCGCCGCGGTGGCCTGCTCATCGGCAGCAGCCGGTACCGCCGATCCGGGAGACATCTCCAGCACCACCTGCCGCTCATACCGCATGTCCGCGCTCGCCAGGTGAGGATAGGTCTTCTGCCACTCCGGCAGCCGCTCTTCGAACCGCCGATACCGCGCCAGGAAATCGTCGTCGCCGAAATGCACCAGGATGTCCGCCGTCCCGCTTGGAATCAGCGCTTTCACGTCCTCCGGGCTCGACAGGTCCACCTCGCTCAACTTGTCGGACACCTTGGTTCCCCCTGCATCCAGGTCGGCCAGAAAGCGTTGAAACAGCTGCATCCGGGCCTCCCGCGTACTCAGGGGCTCATCCTGGGTAATGCCCGTCACTACCGGAAAGGAATAGTGGTTGCCGCTCAGAGAATCCGCGCTCATGTCCAGCAGAACTCCATGTCCGTCGACCAGCGCAATCCTCCCGCCCTGCCGAACGAACGCTACCGGAGTCCGCTCCACGATCGCCACGCGCACTTTGTTGGGCAGCAGGCGCATCACCGTCGCATGCTCCACCCATGGCAGCTGCTCGAGCTCCGCCCGCCGCTCCGCCAGCGGTACCGTCAGGATATTCCGGTCCACGTCTTCCCCAAAGATCGCCAGCAGCTGCGGCCTCGTCAGGTGGTTGTTGCCCGCAATCTGAATCTCCGACGAGGACGCGATCACCAGGCGCCGGTCGTGCAGCATCAGGCTTCGCGCCTCCCAGAGCCCGGCCGTCGCCGCCAGCAGCCCTCCCAGCACCACCGCCCCGGCCATGATGCGTCCGGTCAGGCTGCGCGGCACACCGCCTTTCAGCCGAAAGCGGATCCCCCCGAAATGCGACCGTCGCACCCGCGCCACGGCCTCCTGCTCGGCGTAATCGTCCGCCAGGTCCCTGCGCAGCGAAGGTCCCTTGCTGCTTCGGCGGGGTGCCACGGCAGCCTTCACGCCGCCACCCCTTGCTCCGGGAGACTTCGCCGCATACTGCTTCTCAGGCGCTTCAAGCACCGGCACCACCCATCCTCAACATCGAAAATCCGTCAGCCCTGAGCAGGGGGCCGCGGGGAATCGCCGCCTTCACTATAACCCGCCTCGACCGCTTCGCAGACGGGCGAACCGAGGGAGGTATCGCATCAGGAACTCGCACCGAGGGCCAGCAGCAGCATCGGAGCCACCTGGCTCACATTTCCCGCGCCAAGGCAAAGTACCGCATCGCCCGGCTCGACCCGCCCGCACGTCTTCCGCACTGCCTCTTCCATCCCGCCCGCGTACTCCACTCCCGGTTGCCGCGCGCCGACCTCCCGCGCCAGCGACTCGCCGGTCACCCCGGCGATCGGATCCTCGCTCGCCGCATAAATATCCAGTATCTCCACCCGGTCCGCGTCCCCGAACGCCCCCGCGAACTCGGTCATCAGGTCCCGCGTCCGCGTATATCGGTGCGGCTGAAAGATCACGTGCACCGTCCGATACCCGCATTCGCGCGAGGCCTTCAAGGTCGCCAGCACCTCGGTCGGATGATGCCCGTAGTCGTCCACCACCGTCACCCCGCCGGCGATACCCTTCACCTGGAATCGACGGTCGACCCCTCGAAAGGTCGCCAGCCCCGCCGCAATCTGCTCCGGCGCAATCCCCAGCTGCACCCCCACCGCCACCGCCGCCGTCGCATTCAAGACATTGTGCCTGCCCGGCACATGCAGACGAAACGGCCCAAGCAGCCATCCCTTCGCATCCACCCGGAACTCGGCTTGAAACCCCTGTGCCCCATTGATCGCAGCCTCACCGCGATGAGTGGGAGCCTGCCCCGGAGCCATCACCAGCCGGAAGTCCGCATCGGCAGCTTCCCCATAGGTATAAACCCGGCGTCGCACCCGCGGGAGCACCTCCCGCAGACGCTCATTGTCGATACACGCCGTCGTCGCCCCATAAAACGGCAACGCATCCATGAACTCCACAAAGGCGTCGTCCACATCCTCCATGCTCGCGTAACAGTCCATGTGCTCGCGGTCGAGATTGGTCACCACCGCCAGCACCGGGCTCAACTTCAAAAAGCTGCGATCGCTCTCATCCGCCTCCGCGACCAGATACTGACTGGTCCCAAGCCGCGCATTCGACCCCAGCGCGTCCACCCGTCCCCCAACCACCACTGTGGGGTCCAGGCCGCCACCCGCCAGCACCGCCGCGATCATGCTCGTCGTCGTCGTCTTTCCATGCATGCCCGCGACGGCGATCCCGTACTTCAGCCGCATCAGCTCGGCCAGCATCTCCGCCCGCTGGATCACGGGCGTCTTCCGCGCCCGCGCTTCCACCACCTCCGGGTTTGCCGCGCTCACCGCCGAGCTCGTCACGACCACATCGCACGCCGCCGCATTCTCTGCCGCATGCCCGATGAAGATCCGCGCGCCCATGCCGGAAAGCCGCTCCGTCGCAGTCGACGCCCGCAGGTCCGACCCGGAAACGCTATATCCCATCGTCAGCAGGATCTCCGCAATCCCACTCATCCCGATCCCGCCAATCCCGATAAAGTGCACCCGCTGCGAAGGCGCAAAAAGAATATGTCCCGGCACAAACATCTACTTACCTCGTTGCGAGCTCCTTTTCAGGTTAGCAGCCATGCGGTACCCTCAACCTGTGTACCAGAACGCTCAACTCGCGGAAGCTCGCATGTCGCTTAAGCTTATCCCTCCGGAGGAGATGCCTCCTCTTGCATGGGCGGCGCTCGAGGCAGACTTGGACGGTCCGACGATCCGCCGTGTCGCCGGTCTTCAGAACCCGTTCGGCTACGAGACCGACCAGCTTCGCCCTCGGTTTATGGCCGAAGCCGGCCTGCGGGAGCTTGCTCCTGACGAGGCCTGGTTGCGCTTAGGAAGACAGCTTGCCAGGGAGGTACTCGCGCGGGGAGGCAATCCAACGAAGTACCTGGCAGAATTCCAGCGCATTTGGGCTCAGTCCAATCACAATTCGAGCCTTTTGGAACTCGGAACACTCGACGATAAGTGGTGTCAGACGGGCGACCTACGCAACGTGCTTAACGTCTTGCGTGAAGCCGCGGCGCCAGAGTTTTAGCCCCGCGTCTCCTGCTCACAATCTGCGTCTAATAGACTAAGTAGCAGACACGGAGCACACCTTCATGAATTACCAAGTCAATCGCCAGATGGATCCCCGGACCAATACCTGGGCGACAACCATCGACATGCCCCGCGAGGAAACCGCCGGCCTCCTTTCCAAGGTGCTCGCCATCACCTCGCTCGGTTTTCTCATCACCGCCGCCGGGGTCTACACCTCGCCCGTCTGGGGAACGCTCCCCGGCATGCTGATCGTCTTCGCCTTGGTGCTTGCCATTTCCTTCGCCCGCAAGGCCAGCCCGATGCTCGCGCTCGGTATGTTCTGGGTCCTTACCTACTTCATGGGCTGGGAGATCGGCCCGCTCATCCACAACTACATCCGTACCGTCGGCCTTCAGGTCGTCTTCAACGCCGCCGTTACCACCGGGGTCGGCATGGGCTGCCTGGGCTGCGTCGCCTATCTGTTCCAGATCAACTACCGCAAGGTGCTCGGCATCGGCATGGCCGCGTTGATCGTGCTAGTGCTCGCCGGCCTCGTCAGCATGTTCTTCCACTTCATGACGCCGGACACATACTCCTGGCTCACCCTGGGCGTTTTCACCCTGCTCACCGTGGGCGACTTCGCCCGCATTCGCGCCGGGGGAAATGGTGCCTCGGCCGCTGTGCTCTCCCTTTCCATCTACCTTGACGCGATCAACATCTTCCTCGCGGTCCTGCAGCTCATGGGCGGACGGCGCCGCGACTAAGCCAACACCGCGTGCCCCGGGTCTCTCCCCTGAGACCCCGGGCACGCAAGCCAATACCGGCACACCCGCCAGGTCTCGGCCCTTTCTCGCCAGACTTTTGAGAATTCTGCATCCAACGGACGATGAGCTTGCCCGTTTTCCAGCTTGTCGGCGCATCCCACAACGTAGAAATCTTCGGCATCAAGCTGCTCGGCGTCGACGCCCAGAACGGCCGCAAGCTTCTCTTCACCCTCGTCTTCTTCCTTGTCATGTACGGCATCAGCCGCAGCCTGCGCGCGATTGCCCATACCGGTTACAGTAACAAGACCGCCCACCAGGTTACTTTCTGGACCCGCCAGGGCATTTCGCTGATCACGTTTATCCTGGCGCTGCTCGGCTTCGTCTCCATTTGGTTCGATAATCCGGCCCGTCTTGCCACCGGCGTAGGGCTTGTCGGAGCCGGCCTCGCCTTCGCCCTTCAGAAGGTCATCACCTCCTTCGCCGGGTACTTCGTTATCCTGCGCGGAAACACCTTCAACGTCGGCGACCGCATCACCATGGGAGGCGTGCGCGGTGACGTTATCGCCCTCAACTTCATCCAGACCGTCATTATGGAAATGGGCCAGCCGCCCTCGGTCCAGGCCTCCGACCCCGGCATGTGGGTCCAGTCCCGCCAGTACTCCGGCCGCATCGTCACGGTCACCAACTCCAAGATCTTTGATGAACCCGTCTACAACTACACCCGCGACTTCCCGTACATCTGGGAAGAAATGCACATCCCAATCTCCTATACGGCGGACCGCGCCAAAGCCGAGCAGATCCTGATTGACGCAGCCAGCAAGGAAGCGATCACCATCGCCGAAGCCGCAGAGCCCACCATCAAGGCCATGCTGGAGCGCTTCGTCATCGAGCCCGCCAGCCTGAAGCCGCAGGTCTATGTCCGGCTCACCGATAACTGGGTCGAGCTCGCCCTGCGCTTCCTCTGCAAGGACCACGACATCCGTGGACTCAAGGACCGCATGAGCCGCGACGTTCAGGACAAGTTCGCCAGTGCCGGCATTGGCATCGCCTCTTCCACCTACGACATCGTCGGCATGCCGCCCATCAAGGTTGAGCTTTCCCAACCCCCCGGCAGGTAGCCCGGCCGGAGCGCACCGCCAGAATGTTGGCAGGGACGAGGGAGACCTCATGAGCCTGTCCGCTTCCAACCACCTCAACTCATGATCCCGTGGCCCGTCCACCGCATTCTCACCGCGATGACCAGGTCCAGCCCACAAAGCCCGCATCCCAGGCCGAAACTGGCGTATACCTACAGCATGCGCTCAGCCCTTGCCCTCCTGCTCACCGCCTGCACCCTCCCCCTGGCCGCCCAGCAGAGCTTCGAGCTCAAGGCCACCCCGCAGACCGTCGTCTGGGGCAACTACAACGGTGCCGCCACCCCCGCGCTCACCATTCACTCCGGGGATACCGTCACCATCCAGACGCTCTCCACCTGCGGTCCGCCCCAGCGCCTGGAGGCCAACGGCGTCAAGCCTGAAGACATCCCGCCCTACGTCGCCGACATCTACAAAAACTTTCCCGCCGACCAGAAAGGCCCCGGAGGCCACATCCTCACCGGTCCCGTTGCCCTCGCCGATTCCATGCCCGGCGACGTCCTCGAAGTCCGCATCCAGAAGATCCAGATCGACGTACCCTGGGCCTGCAACTCCTTCGGGGCCGGGCGCGGCTTCCTGCCCGACGATTTCCCGTACTCCCGTACCAGAATCATTCCGCTCGAGCGCCAGAAGATGCTCGCCCGCTTCGCTCCCGGCGTAGACATCCCCCTGCATCCGTTCTTTGGCTCCATGGGCATTGCGACCCCGACCGGCAAATCCGACTCCGCCCCACCCTGGATGAACGCCGGCAACCTAGACAATAAGGAGATGGTGGCCGGAACCACGCTCTTCATTCCCATCAACACCCGCGGAACCAACTTCGAGGTAGGCGATGGCCACGCCGGCCAGGGTAACGGCGAAGTCGACATCACCGCCATGGAAACCCAGCTCACCGGAACCTTTCAGTTCATCGTCCACAAAGGCTCCTTGGACGATCCCAACCGCCTTCTCTGGCCTCGCGCCGAAACCCCCACCGCCTACATCGCCATGGGCTTCCAGGAAGACCTCAAGCGAGCCGCCGAAATGGCCGTCCGCAACATGATCGAATTCCTTTCCAACCCGGAGATGAGTCCCCTTCATCCGGCCCTCAGCCGGGCCGACGCCTATTCCCTCGTCTCGGTCGCCTGCGACGTCGACATCACCCAGCTCGTTGACCTCCCCCGCGTTGGCGTCCACGTCCTCTGCCCAAAGAACCTCTTCACCTCAGCCAAATCCCGGGACTGATTGGCCCACGACTCAGAACGCGAAAGCAAGCAGAGCTTCTTCACAAGCCGCCGCCGAAAACGTCGCTCCACGATACACTCCAGGCACTCTCGATTCGCTAAAACGCTACGCAACCTACACGTCTTAACCGTGTCTAAACAAACGAGCCTGCATTCCACAGACAGGACTTACGACCAGCCGTTCAGCGCATCCTTGGCAAGAGTGAGGCAAGCGAAGGAACGGCTCAGGCAGGCAGGGGACTCATGAATATCGCACAGCGCATCCCGCGTCCCGTCACCCGGCTCCTCTTCGTCGGCGTGCTCGCAGCTTCTCCCCTGGCCCTAATGGCCCAGCAGGGCTATCCCCAGCCTTACAACAACCAGGATCCCAACAACTACGGGTCCCCGGCCAACCAGGCCTACCAGAACCAGAACGGCGCGCCCGCCCAGCAGGCTCAGCAGCAAGGCCAGTACCCGCAGCAGGGCCAGTACCCGCAGCAAGGCCAGTACCCGCAGCAAGGCCAGTATCAGGATCAGGGTGCCTACCAGGGCGACTATGGTAACCAGCAGGGCCCCCCGCAGGGCGTCGTCCAGCAGGCCCCGCCTCCATTGCCCGACTACGACCAGCCCGCAGATCCTGAAGACGGCGACCTCTGGACCCCAGGCTACTGGGCCTATGGTCCCGGAGGCTATTCCTGGGTCGACGGAACCTGGGTGCAGCCGCCCTATGTCGGTGCCCTCTGGACCCCCGGATACTGGGGCGACGGACCCTACGGGTACTTCTGGAACGCCGGATACTGGGGAAACACTATCGGCTATTACGGAGGCATCAACTACGGCTTCGGCTACTTCGGAACCGGCTTCTACGGAGGCTACTGGAATGGCAGGCGCTTCTTCTACAACCGTGCCTACGGCCACTTTGGCTTTCGCGGAGGCAACTTCTACAACCAGGTGTACGCCGGCGGCTACGGGCACATCCGTCCCGGGGGCGTGAGCTTCACCGCCGTCAACCGCGGCTACGCGCCCGGCTTCCACGGCGAGCGTGGAGGCACGTTCAACCACGAAGGTGCCAGCTTCCGCGGACAGCCCTATAACAATGGGGGCTTCAACGGCAATCGCCTGAGTGGAAGTCCCACCTCGCAGCCGGGCAGCTACAACCGCGGCCAGGGCAACTTCAACGGCGGCCAGAACCAGTACCGCGCCCAGCCCGCAACGGGCTTCGATCGCGGCAACGTCAACACGAACCGTCAGCCCGCGACTCAGAACCAGGCCTCCCCGGCGCAGGGCAACTCAAACCGCGGCTACGGAAATCCGCAGTCGCAGATGCAGCGGCCAGCCCAAAACTACCCCAACCAGGGGAGCTTCGGAGGACGCACACAGCCCGCCTTTAACGGAGGACAGGCGCGTCCGCAGCAAGCCGCGCCAGCCCAGCGCAGCGCTCCCGCGGCTCCGCAGGGCGGAGGCGGTGGAGCTCACTCCGCCCCTTCAGGCGGGGGAGGCGGTCACCAGGGTGGCGGACACCACTAGATAGAAAGCCCTGCCCACAACGGGCAGGGTTTCTTATTGCTTACTCACCAAAAACTCGTACCCCTCCGCGAAAACGTTAACTCGCCAGCCACCCCACCATCTCCCCAATCTCCTTCGCAGCATCTACATGCGCCAGCCTTCGCGCAGCCTCACCCATCCGCGTCCGCCTCACCCGGTCCTCCAGCAGACCAGCAATCACCGCAAACATTCTCTCTTCGCCAAGCTCCGCTTCGGTCACCATCTCCGCTGCGCCAGCCTCCACCAGCACATCCGCGTTTTTTGTCTGGTGATCGTCGGCCGCCGCGGCAAACGGCACCAACACGCTTGCCCGTCCGGCCGCCGCCAACTCCGCCACTGTACTCGCTCCGCTGCGGCATACCACCAGGTCAGAGCCGGCAATCTCCTCCACCATCCCGTCGAGATACGGCACCACCGTGACGCGTCGGCCTACCCGCTCCCCAGTCAATCCCGCAGCCTCATAGAGTGCCGAAGCAGCCCGGCCATGGCGGGCTCCGGCCTGATGCAGAATGTCGAGAGTTGAAAAACGCTTCAACAGACGTCCCCCGATTTTCGGCATCACCTCGTTCAGCACCCGGGCCCCCTGGCTTCCACCAAAAACCAGCAGCCTGAGGGTTCCGTCGTCCGGCCGCGGCGCGATCGCAAAAAACTCTCGTCGCACCGGAATGCCGGTCACCCGCGCATTGCGAAACCAACGGCGTGTCTGCTCAAAGTTCACCGCCGCCGCCGTCACCCATCGCCCCACCAGCCGGTTTGCCAGTCCCGGCACCGCGTTCGGCTCAAACGCGAGTGACGGCACCCGCGCCAGCACCGCCGCCGCCATGCCCGGCCCGGAAGCATACCCACCCACCCCGACCACCACATCCGGTTGAAACGCCCGCAGCAATCGCAGGCAATGCACCACCCCAACCGGCAGATCTCCCACCGTCCGCGCCCGTGTCAGCAACGAAACATTTTTGAGCTGTCCTACCCGGATCAACTCAAGCGCAAAGCCCGCCTCGGGTACAAGCTTCGTCTCGAGCCCCCGCGCGGTTCCAACGAACCGCACCTCCGCCCCGTACCGTTCTCGCAGCTCCCGCGCAATCGCCAGCGCCGGAATCACATGCCCACCCGTCCCACCGCCGGCGATCAAAACCTTCAATCGATCTCCCGCGTAATATTCAGCAGCACACCCTGCACCGCAAGCGTCACAAACAGGCTGGTCCCTCCAAACGAGATAAACGGAAGCGTAATCCCCTTGGTTGGCACCAGCGCCAGCGCCACGCTGATGTTGAAAAATGCCTGGATCAGCACACCCGCGGTAATTCCAAAAGCCAGAAACCGCGCAAACGGATCGGTGGACCGGAAGGCGGCCCGCATGCCGCGAAACCCGAAGAAGGCAAACAAACCCACCAGCGCCAGCGCACCCAGCAACCCAAGCTCCTCGGAGATATTGGCGAAAATAAAGTCCGTCCACGCCTCCGGAAGGTAGTACAGCTTCTGCCGTCCCTCCATCAATCCCAGCCCCTGCACCCCCCCGGTTCCCACCGCGATCAGCGACTGCATAATGTGGAACCCGGTCCCTCGCGGGTCCGCCTCCGGATTCAGGAATGCCTTCATCCGGGCCGCCCGCCACGCCACCCGGAACAGCATGAAGTACATCACCGGGGCCGCCGCCAGCGCCGCCAGGCCGATCCACTTTACCTGCAGCCCCGCCAGGTACAGCATCAGCACGGTCACGCCCGCACACACCATCGCCGTCCCCAGGTCTGGCTCCTTCAGGATCAAGGCCACAAAGACCAGCGGAGGCAGCGCCGCCCGCAGCACGGTTCCCTTCCAATCATCCATCTTGTGGATCCGCGTCTGCAGAAAGTAGGCCAGAAACAGCACGATCATCGGCTTGGCCAGCTCGGAAGGCTGAAACGTAAACACGCCCAGCTTGAACCATCGGTGCGTGTTGTTCAACGCATGCATCGCAAAGACCGAAAGCAGGGACAGCGTCGTCAGCGCCATCAGCGGAAACACGACCTTCGGGCTGTTATACCGCCGATAATCCACGCGCATCAGCACCGCGAGCGCGATCAGCCCCGCCACCGCAAACCCGAACTCCTTCACCACAAAGTAATACGGCGACCCGTACTGCGCCTTGGCCACCACCGCAGAGGCGGAAAACACCATCACCAGACCAAACAGCGTCAGCAGCAGCACCACGCCAAACAGCCATTTGTCGACCCCAACCCGCTTCGCCATGCACTCACCCGGAACTCAAACCCGCAATTCAGAACTTGAAGCTACTCAATCATTTGCTACTCGTCCAACGCAAGCACAAGCTCTCGAAATACCCGGCCCCGTTCCTCATAGTTCAGAAACTGATCGAAGCTCGAGCAAGCAGGGGCCAGCAGCACCGTATCGCCACTCCCCGCCGCCGCGGCAGCCTCCCCAACAGCCCGCGCGAGCGTTCCCGCCGTTACCATCTTCACAACACCCGGCAGTTGGCGCTCAATCTTTTCCGCCGCAGAACCAATCGTGTAAACAGCCTCGCACCGTTCTCGCAGCAACCCGGCCAGCTCCCCGTAGTCGGAATCCTTATCCTTGCCTCCCAGGATCAAGTGCACCCCTCCGGCAAACGCTTCCACCGCCTTGCGCGCGGCATCCACGTTGGTCGCTTTGGAGTCGTTATAAAACTCCACCCCCCGCCGGCTCCGCACCAGCTCCAGCCTGTGCTCCACGGCCTTGAACCCCGCCACCGCCGCCCGCACCGTGCCTGCGTCGATCCCCGCCAGCCGCGCCGCGCACACCGCCGCGCAAACATTTTCCACATTATGCGCGCCCCGCAGCGGGATCTCGCTCACCGGCAGCACCGCCTCCGCTATCCCACCTTCTTCGGCCTGAAAGAAGATACTCTCCCCGTGCGCAAACGCTCCACGCTTGATTCGCCGGGCCCCGCTGAACCAGTACACCTGCGCCGCCGTCTTGCCCGCGAGCATCTGCGTCGCCTTGTTCTCCGCGTTCAACACCAGGAAGTCACCCGCGTCCTGCCGCGCCGTGATCCGAGCCTTCGCCTCCGCATACCGCTCGAACGTTCCATGCCGGTCCAGGTGATCCGGCGTGATGTTCGTCACCACCGCGATCTTCGGCTTGAACTCCTCCGCCGTTTCCAGTTGAAAGCTCGAAACCTCCAGCACATTCCACGTCTCCGGCCGGCTCGCCGCGATCAGCTCCATCACCGGCAGCCCGATGTTGCCTCCCACCTGCGTCGGCAAACCCGCATCCATAAAAATTTTCCCCAGCAGCGTCGTGGTGGTCGTCTTCCCGTTCGACCCCGTGACCGCCACCACGGACCCATCCAGAAAGCGGCTCGCCAGCTCCAGCTCGCCCGTCACCGGAATGCCGATCGCCTTTGCCTGCGCCACCTCCGCCGTTTCCAGCGGCACCCCCGGGCTCACCACAATCAAGTCCTGCCGCCGAAACGTCAGCAGCCCATGGCCGCCCGACTCCACCATAATCCCGGCCTCCATCAACGCCGGGATCTCCTTCGCCAGCGCCGCCGCCGAACGCGTATCCGAAACCGTTACCCGCGCCCCGCGATCACGCAGAAACAGCGCCGCCGCCATGCCCGACCTGCCGAGCCCCACCACTAGCACGCGCTTGTTCTTCAACTCCATGCACCCAGCCTAATGCATCCGCCGCGCTTTCCGTACCGCTCCCGTCCCCCGGGCCGAACGCCGGCGCCTCTTGGCCCGGGCGCGCCAAACGGATCCGTAGCCTCTTTTATTTCGAAAGCAGATGGTCGAGCGCATCCTGTGAGCTGAGCCGGTCGCCATGGCTGTGGCTGATCTTCTCAAACACAACCACTCCGCCTTTATCCAGCACAAAGGTTGAAGGATAGGCGGTTTCGTGCGGCCCATCCCAGCGCAATCCATACAGGTTGGTCATCTTGTAATCGGGGTCGGTCACCAGGGTGATGTTGGCCGGCAGCTCCGCCTGCTTGGCCAGGAACTCCCGCGCCCGCTGGTCCAGCTCCGCGGACGGCCCGGGATACACCAGAAAGCACACGCGCGTCCTTCGCCGCAAAATCGCTCGCATGCTGCACAAAGTCATGCACCTGCCGCTCACAGAATGGACATTGATACCCAGGATAGCCACGCAAGAGCACAAGCACCAGCGAGTGCCCATGTTCCTCCCTGAACAGCTCGACCGGGGTTCCGGTAATGGTCGAAAGCGTGAAATCGAGTGCCTTGCTCCCAACCGCGGGCGTTTGCGCAGCCAGGCTGCGAGCGCTCGCAAGCAGCACGGCGCAAAGCAAAAACCAAAGAGCCGGCGCAGCGACACGCTGGCGAAAACGGACGGAAAACGAAAAAACGCTGGTCGTCATGGAGCAAACCTCCGGCAGTGCAGGCAGGAGCAGACTAGCCACGAGGTCGCATCCTGAAATCGTCTTCGCGCTTATCGTACTCCCGAGTGTATGCCCTCGACGCACCGCATGCCGCGGTCCACGAAGGAAGCAGACTCCTCCCCGGGAGATCCTTCCCTCAGCCCACCAGGTCCCCGGCCTCATCGACCATGAACCCCTCGGTCCACTGGTCCTCGTCCACCGGCGCTTCCATCACCTCGAACCCATCCGCATGATCGCGGAATCCCGGCTTCAGCAGCGCCCTCCCACGTGCCTGGTCGGCTTTTTCCTCGCTGGAATACACCCCGACGAGTACCTCCGAGCTTTCGTCTTCGCTCAAATCGAACTTGTGCCACAAAATCCAGACAGTCCGCATAGCCCTATCTTAGCTTTAACGTCGTCAGAGCGAACAGCGCGAACACCAGCGCGAGAATCCAGAACCGCGCAATCACCTTCGATTCACTCCACCCCAGCAGTTCAAAATGATGGTGCAGCGGAGCCATCTTGAAGATCCGCTTCCCATTCCGCAGCTTATAGCTCCCCACCTGCAGCATCACGCTGAACAGCTCCAGGATAAATACGCCCCCGATAAACGGAAGCAGCAGCTCCTGCTTGATCACCACCGCTACCGTAGCAATCGCTCCGCCCAGCGCGAGCGAACCGACATCGCCCATGAACACCTCCGCCGGGTGCGCGTTGTACCAGAGAAACCCGATCGCCGCCCCTACCATTGCCCCGCAGAAGATCGTCACCTCGCTTACCATCGGCATCCGCTGGAGCTCCAGGTAGTTGCTGAACACCACGTGCCCGGAGACATACGTCAGCACGGTCAGGGCTCCCGCCGCAATGATCGTGCATCCGATCGCCAGCCCGTCCAGCCCATCCGTCAGGTTCACCGCGTTGCTCGCCCCGGCTACGATCAGCATCACAAATACCACAAACGGCAGAAACGCCAGCCACCCCAGGTGCGGCACATGTCCCATCCACCCCCACACCAGGTCCGGCCGGAAGTTTTTCAGGAAGGGAACCACAAGCCGCGTCGAATACTCCCCGCGCCTCTCCAGAAACAGCAGCCACACCGCGATGATGCCGCTCACCACGAACTGCGCAGCCAGCTTCTGCCGCCCGGTAAGCCCCTGGTTCTGCTTATGCAGCACCTTGGTATAGTCGTCCGCAAACCCGATCGCCCCGAAGGCCACCGTGGAAAACATCACCACCCACACAAACGGGTTCGACAGGTCCGACCATAGCAGCGTTGGCACCAGGATCGAGATGCAGATCAGCACCCCTCCCATCGTCGGCGTGCCGCCCTTTTTCTGATGGCTCTGCGGACCCTCCTCCCGGATGTACTGCCCGATCTGAAACTCCCGCAGACGCCCAATCACAAATGGGCCGATCAGCATGCCGATCAAGAGCGCCGTCATTGACGCAAACACGCAACGAAATGTTACATACCGGAAGATCCGGAACGGGTGAAAGTACAGGTACAGCTTCTGATACAGCAGCCAATAAAGCACAGGGATCTCTCCAACGTCCGCGCCCGAACTGCTGCAAGTCTACTAGCCACGCCCCGCCGCCGCGCCTGCCTGACCCACAACCCTAACCCCCAAAGCCGCGTGCCCAAGCTCCATGCCCCCTTCATCGCAGCCTCATCGCGATGAATGGTCCTGGCCACCACCTCATCCGCACCACGCTGAAATCTTTAGCGCTGTGAATAAGAGTCGTCAGACCAGCAGAGGCAAAATCTCAGCACCTGACTTGTTGTTGCTCGTCCCGGATACCTGATCGGCGAACCCGCCCTAAATCCCAGCCTCCAGCGCCGAGCAGATTCCATCCGCCGCCATCACCAGTTCAAACCGCAGATGACGGTCGTCCTCGCTCTCCACCGACCGCCACAGCAGCTCCCGCGCCATCTCCAGCAGACGGTGCCCTTCTTTGCCCTTCCCCGTTTTCACCCCATCCAGCCGGCTGGCCAGCGTGTCGAGATGGTGCTGCACCTCTACCAGCGACGGTGCCGCTACCTCCACCCGGTACTCCCGCCTGGCTGAATATAGCCCCGCCATCCCCAGGTGCTCCGCCGCCCGCAGCAGCCCGGACGCACACTGTACGTTCTTCAAACTTTTCCGCTTCTCACCTGCAGCCTGCCGATACAGGTCGATCCCATGCTCCAGCAGCGCACGCAAATCTCCACCCGATTCTGCTTCCAGCAGGCTGATCACCGCGCCGGCACGCTGGAGATGGTGAAACGCCATCCCAAGCTCTGCATGATTGTCGTCTACCCGGTCCCGTGCCTCCGAAATCGAATGCAGCGCACCCTTCGCCGCATGCTTCTTGGCTGCATGCTTTTTGGCCGCGTGTTTCTTTGCCGCATGTTTCTTGGCCGCCTTCTTACCCGCCTGCTTCGCCTCCGCATGTTTCTTTGCAGGATGTTTTTTCGCAGCGGTCGTTAAACCCGACGAACCGCCGCCCGCCGACAACTCCGCGTTTTCACCTGCTCGGACGATCGTCATGCGCCTTAGGATGCAATCAACATCCCGCCGCTCAAAAAATTTCTTGCCCGTCCAGCAGCTCCAGTGTCCCTTCCAGCCGAACGCCGCGCGAAGCCTTCAACAACACCACATCGCCCGCACGCACCTGTTCCCGCATCCACCGGCCCGCCTCCTCCGGTGTATCCACAAACACAGCGTCTACCCCGACCTCCCGCGCGCCACGCACCAACTCCGCTGAAAGCCCCCGCACACCGACGACCGCATCCATTCCCCGCATCGCCCGCCCGCACGCCGCATGCAGCGCCGCACCGTCCGGCCCAAGTTCCAGCATCTCCCCGGCTATGACGATCCTTCGACCGCCTTTTGCCGCCGGCATCGCCCGCAGCGCGTCTACCATCGCGTCCAGCGCCCGCGGGTTGGAGTTGTAGCAGTCGTTCACCACCATAGCCCCCCTCCAACGCACCAGCGACCCACGCTTCTCCGGAGCCCGCATCTGCTCCACCGCCGCCGCACACTCCGCCAGCGCCATCCCGCTCTTCCATCCCGCCGCAATCGCCGCCAGCGCGTTGTGCACGTTGTGCCGCCCCAGCAGCGCCATCCGCACCTTCGCCCGCTCCCCCCCGGCGACCACCGTAAACCGAACCCCGTCCAGCCCGGCATCCTCCACCTCCTCTGCCCGAACCGCAGCCTCCACCCCAAGCCCGTACAGCACCACCCTGTCATCCTTCGCGCTGGGCGAAAGATCCGCTTCGCCACTTTCCTGCGCCAACGCCGCCCCGAACCCCCGCACCCAAACATCATCCCCATTCAAAAAGGCCAGCCCATCCACCGGCAGTGCCTCCACCAGCTCCCGCTTTGCCGCCGCGATTCCCGCAATTCCCTCCGGAAAGAACTCCAGGTGCACCGCCGCCACGTTACTCACCACACCCCAGTCCGGCCGAGCGATCTCGCAAAGCCGCCGAATCTCCCCGGCGTGGTTCATCCCCATTTCAATTACCGCCACCTCATGCTCCGGCTCCAGCCGAAGCAATTGCAGCGGCACCCCAAAATGATTGTTCAGATTTCCAGCCGACTTCAGCACCCGGAACCGCGCAGCCAGCACCGTTGCGATCATCTCCTTGGTCGTCGTCTTGCCCGCCGACCCCGTCACTCCGACGACCCGGCCGCCCCACTGCTCCCGAACCCGCGTCGCCAATGTCTGCATCGCGGCCAGCACGCAATCCTCACTCTCCGGCACATACAACAGCTTGCAGCTATCCACCGCAGCCGGGGTCAGCCAGCGATTGCTCACCACCGCCGCCACCGCGCCGTTTGCCAGCGCCGTCTCGACATAGTCGTGTCCATCCACCCGCTCGCCCTTGACCGCAAAAAACAGCTCCCCCGCCCCCACCGTGCGCGAGTCGATCGAGTACCCCAAAGCCTCAGCCGAGGTCGTAAAATCCCCCTCCGCATGGATCCAGTCCGCCACCTGCCCAAGCTTCAACCGCATCCCACTCTCCCAATCGATCAGGTGCCGTCCTGTTAAGGGCGCAGCTTCAGCCGCTGAGGGCGAAGCTCAACCCGCACGATCTCTCCGCAGCATCATCCCGTAGAAATCGCAATTCCGTGCCCCATTCATCACAGCCTCATCGGGATGAGTGGGTCTGAATCAGCACAACCGCCTAAACTCTTTTCATCCTCCCCGAAGCACCTTCGCCGCCACCGCAACATCATCGAACGGCACCGTCCCATCCCGCCCAATCTGCACCTTCTCATGCCCCTTCCCCGCAATCAAAACGATATCCCCCGCCCGAGCCCGCCCAATCGCCGCCGCAATCGCCTCCGCCCGATCTTCAATCACCACGCACTCCGTCGCCGTCTCCCGAACCCCCGCCAGAGCCTCCGCCAGGATCGCCCCGGGCTCCTCCGACCGCGGATTGTCGCTCGTCAGCACCACCAGGTTGCTTCCCTCGCCCGCCGCCCGCCCCATCTTCGGGCGCTTCGTCCGGTCCCGGTCCCCTCCACACCCAAACACCGTAATCACCCGTCCCCCATCCGCCCGAACCAGCTCTCGCCCCAGCGCAATCAGGTTCCGCAGCGCGTCATCGGTATGCGCATAATCCACCACCACCGCAAACCCAAGCTCATTCGGAACCGTCTCAAACCGGCCCGGCACCTGTCGCAGCGTTGCCGATTGCGCGATCACCTGTTCAAAGGAAACCCCACGAGCCATCGCTGCGGTTCCTGCCGCAAGCAGGTTATACACGTTTACCTTACCGGACAACGAGGATCGCACCCGTAGGCTCTGCTTCCTCCAAATCCAATCGAAGCTGGTCCATCCGGCCCCAAACCGGACATCCTCCGCGCAACTTCCCCATGCGGCGGCGGAGAGCCCATATGGAACACAATCCTCCTCTGCCGCCATCGTCTTCTCAATCAGTTTCTGTCCAAAAGCGCCATCGGCATTGATCACCGCCACCCGTGGAGCTCTCGCCCCAACCCCCTCAAACAGCTTCGCCTTGGCCGCTCCATACGCCTCCATCGTCCCGTGATAATCCAGATGGTCCTGCGTCAGGTTCGTAAACATCGCCACATCCACCGGGATTCCCCATACCCGCTCCTGCTCCAGCGCATGGCTCGACATCTCCATCACGACCTCCGTACACTCCGCCGCCACTCCATCCGCGAAGAGTTTGTACAGGTCGCTCGCCTCGGGTGTCGTATGCTCGCTTGCCCGCACCTCATCCCCCACATGCGTCTCGATCGTACCCACCAGCACGCACTTCCGCCCGACACTCCGAAGCATCTGCTCCAGCAGCCACGCCGTGGTCGTCTTTCCATTGGTCCCTGTCACCGCGCTCACCGCCAGCTTCCGCTCCGGATGCCCATACACCTCCGCCGCCACCTCCGCCAGCGCCCGTCGGCCCCGTTCGGCAAACGCTAGCCGAACCCCCGGCCAACGCGATCCCGCCTCCGCCATCACCTCCGGCGAGTCGGTCACCACCATCAACGCCCCCGCGGCCAGAGCCTTCTCTATATATAGATTCCCATCCGTCGCCCCACCCCGCATTGCCACAAAGCAATCGCCCGGCCGCACCCGCCGCGAGTCATATTGCACCCCACTGACTCCAGATAAATCCATCCCCAAATCCTACCCCGAACCGGACGCGACAAAACGGAAGAGCACGGATATGCCTGATCGGAGGAAAGAACTTGTCCCGCGTCCTCCGGCCTGTTCCTCGCCTTTCCCCTCTTCTCCGCGTCCGTCGCTACCGCGAAAACCGAACCACCACCTGCGTTCCCTGCGGAACCATGGTCCCCGCTACCGGGACCTGCTCGGTTGCCAGCCCACTGCCCACCGGCTGCACCCGCAGCCCCGCCGACCCGGCCCGCTCCACGACCGTCCGCAGCGGAGCCCCCACGAACCCCGGCACCGCCACCCGAGGCCCTGCATCCACGACCACCTCGCGTCCCGCCTCGCGCACCACCGGCGTCAGCCTCGGTGCATCGAGCGGCCTGCGAGAAGCCTCCTCGGTCGGCATCACGCTCGTCGTATCCCCATGCCGGTGAAACGCCGCCAGCACTGTATCCGGCAGCAGCACCGCCGCCAGTCCCGGGCTTCGGTTCGAAGCCGAAACCGCCACCGAACCCTCCGACCCGATAGCAGGCTGCCCATTGGCCGACTGCCGCAGTGGATCATCCGCCGGAAGGTCATTCACCTCCGCAAACATCGCGCTCAGGTCCGCCCCCGACGCATCCAGCCCCCCCTCCACCGAATCCTCCGCGTTTGCAGCCGCCACCTGCATCTCCCGCTGCGTCTTCAACGGCTGGTCGTGCGGCACGCCCAGGTACTCCAGCACCTGCTGCGCCACGCTCGCAAACACCGGAGCGCTCACCGCCGCGCCATACAAACTGCCCACCGTCGGCGTGTCGATCACCACCGCCACCGTAATCGCCGGGTTGCTCACCGGGGCCATCCCCGCAAAGCTCGCCACCAGCTTGGTGTGGCTATAGGTGTGCGTCGCCACGTCGATCTTCTGCGCCGTGCCCGTTTTTCCGCCCGAGCTATACCCGTTCAGCGCCGCCGACTTACCCGTACCCTCGATGACGATGCCTCGCATCATCTCCCGCATCTTCGCCGCCGTCAGCTCCTTGATTACCCGGTGCGAGCCCTCAGGCAGAGGGTCCGGCAGCTGGTTCGCCGGATGGAACGCCGCCGTCTTCAGCCGAGGATCTCCCTTCATCCAATCCGTCGACTGCAGCAGAATATGCGGAGGCATGTACACCCCGCCGTTCGCAATCGCCGACACCATCGTCGCCAGTTGCACCGGCGTCACACCCACCTCCTGGCCGATCGACATCGACAGGATACTCGTCGCGCCCCACTTCTTCGGAGCCCGCAGCAGCCCGCGCGTCTCGCTCGGCAGCTCAACCCCGCTCCGCTCGCCAAACCCAAACCCCTTCATATAGCTGTAAAACTTCTCGTTCCCCAGCTTCAGGGCCATCTTCGCCGCGCCCACGTCGCTGGAGTGCTCCAACGCATACTGCACCGTCACCCGCCCAAAGTGGTCGTCCTTGTCGTCGTGCAGCGTGCGCCCGTACATCGTCATTGCGCCGCCCTGACAATCCACAATGTCTGTCGGTTCTACCCCCGCCGCGTCCAGCGCCGCCGAATACGTCACCAGCTTGAACGTCGATCCCGGCTCATACACGTCGCTCACCGCCAGGTTCGTCAGCACGCTCGCATCCATGTGCTTCGAGTCGTTCGGGTTGAACCGCGGACTCACCGCCAGCGCCAGGATCTGCCCTGTATGCGGGTCCTGCACCACCACCGTGCCATGCGCGGCCTTCACCTTGGCCATCTGCTCGTCCAGCGCCTTCTCTGCCATGTACTGGATATTGGCGTCGATCGACAACACCAGGTTCTCGCCCGGTGCCGGCTCGGCCTCCTCGCTGCCCAGCACGTGCCGCTTCGCATCGAGCGCCGTCAGCATATGTCCCGGCACCCCGTGCATGTCGTCGTCGAACTTCAATTCCAGCCCGCCCAGCCCCGTATCGTCCGAACCCACGTACCCAAGCACCTGCGCGCCCAGCTCTCCGTTCGGGTAAAATCGCTTGAACTCCTTCTGGAAATAAACGCCCCTCAGGTTCAGCTCGCGTACCCGCGTTGCCGTATCCGCGCTCACCCGCCGCCCTACCCAGGCAAATCCCCGCGAAGCATTGAACCGCGCCAGCATCTGGTGCTCGCTGGTAAAGTTGTCGGTCGGGTCCACATGCACCAGCCGAGACAGCATCTGCGCCGCCTCTTCGCGGTTCTCTCCCAGCTCGCTGGGCACCGCGTAGATACTGTCCACCTGGACAGTCAGCGCCAACTCCTTCAGGTTGCGGTCGTACAACACCCCACGGCGCGGCGAGACCTCAAACGCTCCCTGCTGCTGCCGCGCCGCCAACCCCACCCAGTGCTTGTGCTGGATCACCTGCACCCAAACCAGACGCAAGCCGATCGCCACGAACCATACGCAGAAAAACAGCGCCACATACGCAAACCGCTTCTTGCGAATCGGTGCGGTCAAAATTCTTCGTGGCTGCGACTGCTTCATCCCCACACTCCACCCCTTCAACATTCAGCCTTCCACGCCCAATCCTCATCGCGACCGGGTGCCTTCACCATGGACCAACACTCAGCCCAAACCGGCCACTGGCTACCAGCTGCCGCTCACCGGCCCGACATTCTCCGCCACCACACTCCCCGCCGCCGTGCCCGTAATGCCGTCGTTCCGAATCACCTGCCCCGGAGCCGGCACATCCAGCCCAAGCTGCTTGGCGATCGCGTCAATCCGCTTCGGCTCCGTCAACTGCGCCTCATTCAGCCGCAGCTGCCGATTCACCTCTTGCATCTCCTCCACCTGCTTCTTCTGCGCTTCGATCTTGTATCCCATCTCGATCGCGGAGAAGTGCTGCCAAACATACACCATCACCAGCGAGAACAAGAGTGCCATCACGATCGTGAACAAACGCATCTCCCGCCGGCGCTCCGGGTCGTCTGCCTTCACGATCCGGCTATTGTCGATGTGCTTGGAAAAGAAGATTTCCGGCGTAGGCCCCCGCCGTTTTGCTCGCTGCAACTCAAACCGCGCGCGGTTCCGATCCGCAATTCCCTGGCTTCGCCCGCCCATCGCCAACCCCATCGTCATCGCTGCCATCGCATCCCCCGCCACCAGAACTTTGTCCTACCAACACCGCGAAACCCTGCTCAACCTGAAAGCAACCTTTTCTCAACGTCGCGTCATCTGTGGATATGTAAGGAAGCCCTGCACCATTATCAGTGCAGTCAACCTAAAACGCTACAACTTGTGCACAGCTCGCAGCTTGGCACTTCTCGATCTCGGATTTCGGAGCGATTCCTGCTCCCCCGCGATCACCGGCTTGCGGGTCAGCACCTCAAAATCACTAGTCCGCCGAAACTCGTTGAACGCATCCTTCACCAGCCGGTCCTCCAGGCTGTGAAAGCTGATCAGGACCAGCCTTCCCCCCGGCTTCAACGGAGACCCCGCGCCCGCCTTTCCGATGGCGGCAAGAAGCGATCGTATCTCTCCCAACTCGTCATTGACGCGAATCCGGATAGCCTGAAAGGTCCGAGTCGCCGGATGAATCTTGTCCCCTTTCATTGAGGGGGCCGCGGCCGACACCACGCCAGCCAATTCCGCTGTCGTCCGTATCGGCCGCGCCCTCACAATGGCTCTGGCGATTCTCCGCGACCTCCTTTCCTCTCCGAATTCGTAAATCAGGTCGGCGAGCACATTCTCGTCTTCCTGATTTACCACTTGCTCGGCCGTCTCGCCGCTCCGCGTGTCCATCCGCATGTCGAGCGGTCCATCCGACCGAAAACTAAATCCTCTGTGTGCCTCGTCCAGTTGCAGGCTGCTCACCCCAAAGTCCGCCAGCAATCCATCGACGGATCCCGGCTGCAACGCCGCGCCCGCCTCCGAAAAAGCCCGGGCCTCGTAGACCACCTTCGGCATCGCGTCCCCAAGCTCGGCTGCCAGCGCATCGAGCCGCCGCCGCGCCCGATCCATCGCCTCCGGGTCCCGGTCAAAGCAGATCAGCGTCCCTGCCCCGCCAAGCCTCCGCGCAATCTCCACGGAATGGCCCCCAAGCCCAAGCGTAGCGTCCACATACACGCCCCCGGACCGCACATTCAGGTACTCCAAAGCACTCTCTAAAAGAACCGGAATATGAAGCGGCACACTCATCGAACCGCCTCCCATCCACCCCTAAGGGCCTTGCCGTTCACTACCTGCTACCAACTTGCGTTCACTGCCAACTAGACCCTGTACGTCGCCAGGATCTCCCGATCCTCATCGCTGATCGGAGCCGACTTCAGCCCCGCCTTGAACTCATCGTTATTCACAATTTCCAGAATCGATTTGGCGGAAAGCACCCGCACATCGCCCGTCAGCTTCGCATCTTCCCGCAATTCCTGGGGAATCAACAACCTTCCCTGCGGGTCCATCTCGACAAGCTGCCCGTAATAGCTCGTCACATCCAGATATTTCCGCCGTACCGGATGCGAGGTCGGCATTTCCTCGATCCGTTCCATCTTCTTTTCCCACTCGCCGATCGGGAAAAGCTGTGCGCGCCTGCCGTCTTCGCTCGTGATGTAAAACTCACGTCCAGTCTTTTCCAGTTCGCGTTTGTACTCAGCCGGCATCTTCAGCCGGCCTTTCTCGTCCACCCGCGTCTGGTGTGATCCCCAAAACATTGCCCTGCCTCAGTCCTGAAGAACCTGTTCCGCCAACCCGCTTCCTGGTACCGGCCCGTGAGGAAGAGTAAACTCGGGTCAATTCCGTGCCGGGTAGTCCAAGAAATTCCTTTTTGGACTACTTTCGACCACTTCTGACCACGAGATTGATCCTCACCCGCCCCACGCCCCCTGTAAAGGGCTAATTTGGTCCATGAGGCCACCAAAAGAGGAGTGATTGTGGATAAAACTACAATATGTGTGCAAGCCTGCGGAAAACCCCACCCATTGTGTTTACTCCGACGGACACTTACCCAAAAGGGTCATGCCAGCATCGCAAATCTCTGGTAAGCGCACAAAAGGCGAAACTCGTGTCCGAACTCCTTTGATCGTGCCTTAACATCGCGGCCTCGGACCCTCTGAACCAGTCCAAACCGAAGCAAAGTGGCTTCAGCCCCGCTGCTCCCGGCGACGCTTTCGCTGCAGCAGCCAAACCAGGTACCCCAGCACAAGCAGGTTGAGCACCAGAAGCCCAAGCCGGAACCAGTTCGGGTCGCGCACCAGCTCGAACAGCTCCCATGGCAGAAAACTCACCGTGAGAATCAGCGTCAGGTACTCGGCCCACACTCTCTCGAGCAGGAGCCCCACGCCTTCGGTCAGCGCCACCGCCGAGTAGCCAAATGTTCCGAAGCTGATCTGCCGCAACCGGTGCACGTCGATCAGGTCCACATGTTCCAGCACCATGTGCACCAGCCGCCCTTCCGGGTCGCGTCGCAGCAGCGCCGCCAGCCGCAGCACCTCCTGGCTCAGGTTTCTGTTCATCAGGTGCACGGCTCCTACGCCGAGCAGAAAAAAGAACACGGCCTTCGCCAGCTTGAAGATGGCGATCAACAGCAGCCCACGGTCCCGCCCGGCATGCGCCTTGCTCGCCGTCTCCACGGATGCATCGACCGTGTCGGGTTGGAGCAACTCTTCCGCCATGACTGGACCTTTTCAGTTGACGCGCACCTCCGGGCAAAGTCAACGCAGTCCTCCATTCCGGGCGATCCGCGCGTGGTCGATCTGCTCTCCTTCCTACCGGCAGTGTCGGCCCCACGACAGAAAAAGTGCACTCGTCTATGAGAAAGGCAATCCGCTGCTGTGTATGGTCCGTAACAGTCAGTGAACGCCGCAATGAGGCGGCGAGTGTAAAGAATCCACAACCATGAAAGGCACACGATTCCTATGAAGATGACCAAGTTTCTCACCGCCGCGGCAACGACGATGCTTGCCCTGACGACCCTGACCGCAACCGCCCAGAAGAAAGATCCCGATGTCGGCGGCGCGCCCATGTACGCCAACAAAAACATCGTCCAGAACGCGGTCAACTCACCCATCCACACGACGCTCGTCAGCGCCGTCAAGGCCGCCGGCCTGGTCGACACTCTTTCCGGACCTGGTCCCTTCACCGTCTTCGCGCCCACCAACGACGCCTTCGCCAAGCTCCCCGCCGGCACGGTCGACACCCTGGTGATGCCGGAGAACAAGGCCAAGCTGACCTCGATCCTCACCTACCATGTGGTTCCGGGCAAGTACGACACCAAGAAGATCGAGAAGCTCATCAAGAAGGGCGGAGGCACCGCCATGCTCAAGACCGTCAACGGTGAGAGCCTGACCTTCACCATGCCCTCGCCCGGCATGATTGTCATCACCGACTCCAAGGGTGGTACGGCCAACATCACCACCGCCAATGTCTACCAGTCCAACGGCGTCATCCAGGTCATCGACGCCGTCCTGATGCCCTAAGCATCTTCTGCACACACGCAGACAGGCCTCCCACCCGGGAGGCCTGTCTGCGTGTGTGCGATTGACCCGGGAAGCCGCTAGGAACGGTCCAGGCCCTTGACCCGCCCCCGTTCGAATCGGCGGCCGAATCCCAGCTCGATCACCCCCGCGATCAACACCGCCATTGTATCCACCACGATGTCTCTCCACTCCACCGGAGACCACGATCCTTGCGGCAACGCCAGCCTTAAATCCTGCGCGAACTCGATCCCGACCCCAAGAACAGCCGCAAAGAACAGAAGCGTGATCGACTGATCCCGCGTCCTTCCGCTCCGTGCCAGCAGAAAAGCCAGCGCGCCAAACACCAGCAGATGACCCGTGTCATGCAGCTCGCCTTTGGTATGCAATGCCTCTTTCCACTGTGTCGGAAGAAAGGAAAGAAGCAGGATCAGCACGAGCCACCCGCCCGCGATCCAACGATATATCCGATAAGAAGTCGAAAAAGCCATTCAGCACAACAATAGCAGCCCGCGGCGCACTCGCGATACAATCCCACTCAGGCACGCGGAAGTGGCGAAATTGGCAGACGCACCAGACTTAGGATCTGGCGGAGCGATCCGTAGGGGTTCAAGTCCCCTCTTCCGCACCAGCCCCCAGCCGAGCTACCGGCCCCACGTCTCGTTCGCGATCAGCAGAAGAAACATCGACAGCAGAAACCCATAGCCCATTACCAGTAGCGGCCACCAGCGGGACAGCCACGGTTCCTGCTTGATCGAGTCGTTGCTCACCACCCCACGCGCCACATCCTCGTGCCCGAATCCCATTTCGCTCATCGTCGTCTCCGCCTCTCAAGCCCCATCCTACCCGCTCCCCGCGAGCCACGGCAACCGGTACCCGGCGGACCCTGATAGGATAAGCCGAGCGCAGCGCGCCCCACGGCCCGTCGCTCCATCCGAAACCCACACAGGTAACCGCACTCTCATGGCACAGTCCAACCAGCCCAACATCCGCATCATCCCCAACGAAGCCTACCGCGACGGCTACGCCAACAGCGTCCAGGTCAAGATGTCCATCTGGGACTTCCAGCTCATCTTCGGCACGCTCAACCAGGACTCCGCCGACGAGGTCGCTATCACAAACTTCCAGGGCATCTACATCAGCCCGCAGCAGGCCAAGGCGCTCATCTCGATTCTTGCCCAGAACCTCGGTCAATATGAGGCCGCCTTTGGCAAGATCAATCTGGAACAGCAGACCTCCTCCCCCGGCCCCGTCGTGCTTCCCGTTCCCTCCACCGGCGGTCCCGTCAACTAAGCCTCCATGCCGGCCGGAGCCTCTACCCGCACCAGCGGATCCAGCAACGACCCGGAACGCGCCGCGAGTCGCCTTCCGGGTTCGGCTCTGCGGGGGCAGCGTTTCTCCCGGGTCGCCGCCCCGGCCGATCGCCCCCTCCCGATCTGGATCCTCTTCCCGCTCTTCTTTGTCTTCGTCTACCTCACCCATTACACTCTGTTGCGCCTGCCCTGGTTCTGGGATGAAGCCGGCTACTACTTTCCAGCCGCGCTCGATCTCTTCCGCACCGGCGCGCTGATCCCGCACTCCACCCTCTCGAACGCCCATCCGCCCATGCCCAGCCTTCTGCTCGCCGGCTGGTGGCACCTGGCCGGGCTCTCCATCATGGGCACCCGCACCTTCCTCTGCATGGTCTCGGCCGCCGCGCTGCTTGGCGTCTTCCGCCTGGTCCGTGCCCTGGCCGGCAACGCCCTGGCCGCCGGTTGCACACTGCTCACCGCCCTTTACCCCGTCTGGTTCGTGCAATCCACCCTGGCCCACGCCGACCTGTTCGCCGCGGCCTTCACCCTTTGGGCGCTCTCCTTCTACCTCGAACGCTACGGCCCGGCGAAAGCGCCTCCGTCCGGCATCACCGTAGCCGCCCTGTTCTCACTCGCTGCGCTCTCGAAAGAAACCGCCATCATTACTCCGGTCGCGCTGGCCTGCTGGGAGCTCGCCCGTCTCCTCACCGAACGCAACACAAAAGCCGATCCCGCCGTCCCGCGAGCCTCCTTTGCTACCCTCGTCGCGCTTCTCTTCCCACTGCTTCCCCTTGCCGCCTGGTACGCCTATCACCGGCAGCAGACCGGCTTCCTCTTTGGCAACCCCGAGTTCCTCCGCTACAACGCCACCGCCAACCTGTCTGCCATCCGCATCCTGCTCAGCCTGTGGCATCGTGTCGTACACCTGACCCTGCATATGAATCTCTGGGTCCCGGTGCTGTCTGCCGCCGCCCTGCTGCTCACGCCACGCCTGAGCAGCCATCTCCTGCCCCTGCGCAAAGGCCTTCTTCCCACGCTTCTGGTCATCCTGTTTGCTAATGCTTTCGCCTTTTCCATCCTCGGCGGAGCCCTGCTCACGCGCTATCTCCTGCCCATGTATCCTCTGGTCCTCTTTCTCTGCCTCTGGGTCTGGCGAGAACGCCTGCGTCTCTGGTCTCTGCTTGCGCTGCTTACCGCCGCCGCCTTCCTGGCCGCACTCTTCATCAACCCGCCTTACAGCTACGCGCCCGAGGACAACCTCGCCTACCGTGATTTCGTCATCCTCCACCAGCAGGCCATCCGCATCCTGGACCGCCAATACCCCGCCGCCACCGTCCTGACCGCCTGGCCCGCCACCACCGAGCTCCAGCACCCAGAACTTGGCTACACCTCTCTTCCCATCAAAACTACCCCCATCGACAACTTCACCTACCCCCAGCTCACCTCCGCTGACCCCGGCACCTACGACACCGCCCTGCTCTTCTCCACGAAGCTGACTCCGCCCCACGGCACCCTCAATCTCAGCCGCGCAAACGAGCACGCTGACACTCGCCTCTTCGACTTCCATCAGGACCTGTCCCCCGCGGAAGCCGCTGCTCTCCTCCACGGAAGCGTCGTCTGGGAGCAGCACCGCAAAGGCGAATGGGCCGCCATCCTCCGCTTTCCCCGAGCTGTCGAAGCCAGACTCCGGGCAAATCCACCCCGTGCCCCATTCATCGCAGTCTCATCGCGATGAGTAGGTCCACCGGACACTCTCACGCTATTCTCGCGCGGGAGCCCTGCGAATTCCCCAACCGGCAGTCCTATAATGACCAAGTGCCGACCCTTCGCCCAGCCCGCCTACTGGCCCTAGCCCTCCTGGCCCTCCCCCTTGTCCTCCAGGCCCAAAGCCCCGCGGCCGACGCCCGCGAGCCCGGCCGCGTCGTCCTCGTCCTGCCTTTCGATAATCGCTCCGGCAACCCGGCCCTGAACTGGATCGGCGACTCCTTCCCAGACACCCTCAATCAACGCCTCAACTCTTCCGGCTTCCTTACCCTCTCGCGCGACGACCGCGACTACGCTCTTGACCACCTCGGCCTGCCTGTTGGCTTTCGTCCCACCCGCGCCACCACCCTTCGCATCGCGCAAACGCTGGACGCCGACTACGTTATCGTTGGCAGTTACAACATTAAGGACGCGCCCGGAACCGCCGCTCCCACCGCCGGCCAGCGTATGAACCTCCAGAGCCGCATCGAGGTGCAGGCCCAGGTTCTTGCCGTCGACAAGCTTCACCTGTCCACGCCGCTCCAAGATTCGGCCGAGCTCGCCCGCCTCTTCGACCTCGAAAACGCTATCGCCTGGAAGGTCGCCCGCCAGATCGAGCCGACCTTTTCCGTGTCCGAGCAGACCTTTATCGCCAGCTCCGGAACCGTCCGTCTATCCGCCTTCGAGGACTATATCCGCGGCACCGACGCAACCGTTCCAACCGAACGCGTCCAGCGCCTCCAGGCCGCCCTGCGCGATTCTCCCCGCTACCCCGCCGCGCAGCTCGCGCTCGGCAAGCAGCTCTATACCGATCGCAGCTACGCCGAAGCCGCCTCCGTGCTCGCTACGGTCGACCCCGGCGACCGCCTCGCGCTCGAAGCCAGCTTCTACCGTGGCCTGGCCCTGTTCAACGAGACGAAGTACGCCGACGCAGCCCAGGCCTTTGCCTTCGTCGCCGCCCGCCTGCCTCTGCCGGAGGTTGTTAACGACCAGGGTGTCGCCGAATCCCGCCAGGGCAAGGACGCCGGCGCGCTGTTTCTCCAGGCCTCCAACGCCGACCCCAGGGACCCCGACTACCACTTCAACACCGCCGTCGCGCTCTACAAACGCGGCGATTTCGCCAACGCCGGCACGCAGGTCGACCAGGCGCTGAAGCTCAAGCCCAACGACACCGAAGCCGCCCAGCTCCGCACCCTCATCTCCGCCGGCCGCGCCACCACGCAGGACGCGGACACCTTTGAGCCCACCACCCGCCTGCGCCGATCTTACTCCGAAGCCGGCTTCCGCCAGGCAGCCTTCCAGATGGACCAGATGCGCGCCGCCCGGCTCGCCACCCTGCCTCCCGCCCAGCAGGTCGCGGAATACGACTCGCTCGGCAAAGGCTACCTCGCCCAGGGTCTCATCCCGGAGGCCGAAGAGCAGTTCCAGGCCGCCATGGCCGCCGATCCGAACAACCCCGGCCCACACGCCGGCCTGGCCGAGGTCCGCGAACGCAGCAGCCTCGCTGTCGAAGCACGCACCGAAGCCGAAACGGCCCTGCGCCTCGGCCCCAGCGCGGACGCCCACCTCGTCCTCGCGCGGCTCGACCTCACGGCAAACCATCTCCCGGAATCCGCCTCCGAGGTCAGGAACGCCCTGCGCCTCGAACCTAACAACGCTGCCGCCATGGGCCTGCGCAGCGCACTCCAGTCCAAGGGCCAGGCCCTCCCCCAATGACGCCACGGATGCCTCGCTTGATGACACGGCTTCCTTCGTGTCGTACCCCGGCTCCCGTCAATACGGCTTCATCCGCTGAGGTACGCAACCAGCCTGCGCGCTCCCTGAAGCGCCCGCGATTCCTGTCCCTCGGGTATCACAAACTTCACCTTGCCACGCTGCTTCTGCTGCTCCTCCCCCTCGCCATCTCCGCCCAGTCCCCCACCGTTCTCAAGCTCACCCTTCACGACACCGTCCAGCCCATCTCCGCCGGCTATCTCGCACGAGGCCTCGCCCAGGCCGCTCGCGACCACGACGCCCTGATCCTTATCTCCCTCGACACCCCCGGCGGCCTGCTCGACTCCACCCGCACCATGGTCGCCGACATCGAGCAGTCTCCCGTCCCCGTCTGTGTCTATATCTCCCCCACAGGGGCCCGCGCAGGCTCAGCGGGCCTCTTCCTCCTCGAAGCAGCCGACATCGCCGCCATGGCTCCCGGAACCAACGCCGGAGCCTCCCATCCCATCGTCGAAGGCCGAACCCTCGACCCCATCCTCAAACAAAAAATCGAAAACGATGCCGCGGCCTTTCTCCGTTCCATCACCACACCCCGCGGACGCAACAGCGAAGCCGCCGAGCAGGCCGTCCGCAACTCCGTCTCTTCCTCCGACACCGAAGCCCTCAAGCTCCACCTCATCGATCTCATCGAGCCCAACGACGCCGCGCTCCTGAAAGTCCTCGACGGCCGCACCCTCCGTCGCTTCGACGGCCGCGCTGAAACCCTCGTCCTCACCGGCTACACCCTCCAGCCCTTCGCCCCGTCCGTCCGCGAGCGCTTCCTCACCCACCTGACCGACCCCGACCTCGCCGTCCTGCTCCTTTTCGGTGGCATTCTGCTCATCTACCTCGAGTTCCACATCCCCGGCACCATCATCCCCGGCGCGCTCGGCACCTTGTCCGTCCTGCTTGCGCTCTTCGGCCTGAACCTTCTCCCCCTGCGCGGCACCTCGGTCGCCCTCCTCGTCATCGGCGTCGCCCTTCTGCTCGCCGAGTTCAAGTTCCCCTCTCACGGCGTCGTCGCCTCCGCCGGAATCCTCGCCCTTGTCTTCGCGCTCGCCACCCTGGTCGACGCCCCCATCCAGGAGCTCCGTGTCCACCTCGCCACCGCAATCGCCACCGGCCTCGCCTTCGGTCTCATCACGATCTACCTCGGCACTCTCGCCCTGCGCGCCCGCCGCAACAAGACCCTCCTCGGCCCCGCCGCCATGGTAGGCCTCCACGCCATCGTACGCACCGCCCTTTCGTCCGCCGGCCAGGCTCCTCCAGGCCAGGTGGAAGTTCGCGGCGAGCTCTGGCAGGCCACCCTCCCCCCCGGCTCCGAGCCCCTGCCCGCCGGAGCCACCGTCCTGGTCCGCGAAGCCCACGGCTTCCGTCTCCTGGTCGACCCGGCAGAGTAAACTATTTCCCAGCAACATTTCCCCGCTCGACGGAGTCTCTTACGGATGCATAACCGCCGCCCCACGCTCTTCCGGCACCTCTTCGCCGGCGCCCTGCTCGCCTTAGCCGCCGCCTTCACCACCGGATCAGCCGTCGCCCAGGCCACCGAGCCCGTCACCTTGCTGGACCGTCAGCTCGCCAAGACCGATTTCGCCCTGTCCGGCGTCGGTGAGTTCACCAACAACACCAACGGAACCAACTACCTCCAGCAGCAGCTCAACCTCGTCACCTCCAACACCCTCGGCGCGCTCGCCACCTTGCACTATCAGAAGTCGCCCCTCGTCGGCGTGGAGATCAACTACGGCTACGTCCGCTACACCGAGAACTTCACCCTGACCAGCACCGCGGCAAGCCCGCCCAACACCACCAGCTTCGTGCTCGGCATCCAGACCAACGCCAACGAGATCACCGCGGGCTACCGCGCCCAGACCCGCAATCAGTACTTTGGCCTGCAGCCCTTTGCCGGTGTCGGCCTCGGAACCATTGCCTTCAAACCCACCTCCGGAGGAGGCCAGCGGCTACCCAATCAGTACCGCGCCGGCTACTACTACACCATCGGAGCCGACACCCCGCTCTACGGAAATCACTTCGGAGCCCGCGCCCAGTTCCGCCAGCTCTTCTACTACGCACCCGATTTCCTTACCAACTACCTCACCGACAAGCAGCGCCAGATCACCTCAGAGCCCAGCATCGGCGTCTTTCTTCGCTTCTAACCGGGCAAAGCCATCCAGACATGCGTGCCCCATTCATCGCGGCAACATCGCGACGAATGGGTACCCACACATACCTCCCCGGGGGAGTACCATAATCTGGTACATCCGGAAGGCACGCCCCATGTTCATCCCCGTCCTCATCGTCCTTGGCATCCTCCTCCTTTACACCTTTAATTCCATCAAGATCCTGAAGGAGTACGAGCGCGCCGTCGTCTTCACCCTCGGCCGCGTCAGCAAGGACTCCACCGGACCCGGCGTCATCCTCGTCTTCGCCCCGCTCCAGTCCATGGTCCGCGTCTCGCTCCGCCAGGAAGCCATGGAGGTCCCCCCGCAGGACATCATCACCCGCGACAACGTCACTCTCAAGGTCAACGCCGTCATTACCCTCCGCGTCGTCAACCCCACTGACGCCGTCATCAAGGTCTCGAACTACGTCTACCAGACCTCTCAGTTCGCCCAGACCACCCTGCGTTCCGTCCTCGGCGAGGTCGATCTCGACCAGCTCCTCTCCCATCGCGACCAGCTCAACCTCCGCATCCAGACCATCATCGACGGCCACACCGCCCCCTTCGGGGTCAAGGTCATCTCGGTCGAGGTCAAGCAGGTCGACATGCCGGAAAATATGCTCCGCGCCATGGCCAAGCAGGCCGAAGCCGAACGCGAGCGCCGCGCCAAGATCATCCATGCCGAAGGCGAGTTCAACGCCGCCGCCAAGCTCGTCGAAGCCGCCGCCCTGATGAGCACCCAGCCCATGACCCTGCAGCTTCGCTACCTGCAGACGCTCGCCGACATTGGCGTCGAAAAGAACACCACCATCGTCTTCCCGCTCCCTATGGAGCTCATGAACCTCCTGAACAAGACCTTTACCAACCCGGTCCCTCCTACGCCGCCGAAGCCGGAAAGCGCTACCATGGAAGATACCGGCCCCGCCGCGCCATGAACCGTCAAGGATAGCCCACCGTGAACAGCCTGCTCAACGAAGACACCGAAGACGATCTCGACGACCGGCCAGCCCGGCGCGACCGTGAGATCACCCTCGGCACCACCATGGTGCTCGGCATCTTTTTTGCGCTCGCGGCCTACGGTGCCGTTCTATTCGGCTTCGGCTATTCGCTCGGCGTCAAGCACAACAGCGGCTCCGCTATGGCGGCTGCGGAACCCTCGTCCGGAACCAACTTCAACGGCTTCAAGCCCGCGCCCGGCTCTCCCCTCGGCAGCGCGATCAAGCCGCTTAACGGACCGACCGTCACGGTGCCGGACACCCCCGTTTCCTCCGCGCAACCTGCGCCTCTACCCAAACCCGTAGCCGCCCCCCCGGCTGAACCGGTCGCGGCCGTCGAGGAAGTTCCAAACCCCGCACCTCGCGCCCAGCCTATTACCACCCTCGCCACCGCGCCGCCCGCGGCACAGCCCACCGCCGCCGGATCATTCCTGGTCCAGGTCGCCGCCGTCTCCCACCAGGAAGATGCCGACCTCCTCGTCGTCACGCTCAAGCGCCGCGGCTATCAGGTAGCGATCCATCATGAGCCGCAGGATTCCCTCCTGCACGTCCAAATTGGCAACTTTACTACTAAAAAAGACGCGGAAGCTATGCGACAGCGTCTCCTGGCCGACGGTTTCAACGCCATGGTCAAGTAGAAACCCGAAACTGGAAACGAAACACCAGTTCCCCTAAGCCGGCTTTATTCCGTGCTCCATTCATCGCAGCCTCGTCGCGATGAGTGTCCACCAAAGAATCTAACCCGGCCGCATCCCACCCGGAAGAGCCGCCGCCATAGCCGAGTGCACCGCCTCCATCAGTTCGTCCCGGCTCCCAAACTCGCCCGGATCGATCGCCGGCAGCATCCGAATCCGCGCCACCCCAGGCGTAATCTTCAACGTACCCTTCGGCATCATCGCAGCCGTTCCCGTCAGCACTACCGGCACGATCGGCGCCCCGGTTTGCGCCGCCAGGTAAAACGGTCCTTTTTTGAAGCGAGCCAGCCGCCCGTCCGCCGAGCGCGTGCCTTCCGGAAAGATCAGAATATTCAGCCCATCCCGCAACGCCGCCGCCGCTGCCTCCACGCTCTCCCGCGCCGCCGCCTGCCGAGACCCCCGTTCCACCGGAACGAATTTCACCATCCGCATCGCATACCCCAGGATCGGGATCCTCATCAGCTCTTTCTTCAGCAGCACCGAGCACTGCCCCGGCAACGCCGGAAGCACCACCGGCGGGTCCAGGTTGCTCACATGATTGCACAGGTACACGCACGGCCGCCCCACCGGGACATGCTCCGTCCCCGTCACCTCCACACGGATTCCGGCAGCCCGCACCCCGGCCCGGACAATCCACATCCCCACCCGGTAAAGCCGCCGCACGTTCCCTACCATCAGCGAATATGGAATCCCCACGATCCCGGCAGAACCACCCAGAACCACATACACCACCAGCATCGTCAGCGTCGCAAACACCTCTCCAGACTACCCGAAGGGAGATGCCAGTAGTCAGTTGTCAGTAAGAGCCTCAACATCAGTGCCCCATTCATCGCAGCTCCATCGCGATGAGTGGTCTTCGCCTCAAAGTTAAACGACGACCACCCCAACTCGCTCCAGCGCCTCCGGCAGCAGGGTATAGATTCCCCCAAATCCGCCGTTCGAAAGAATCGCCACCACATCCCCCTCCCGCAGCTCCGGAACCATCGCCTCCACGATCGCCTCCGCGTCCGCGCGCATCTCCGCTGGCACCCCCGCCTCCTGCAGCCTCCGCACCACCACATCCGGATGCAGACGTTCCGCCTCCGGAATAGCCGCCGACTGAAACACCTCCGCCAGCACCACCCGGTCCGCCAGCCCCAGGCTCGCCACCAGCGCCTCCTCGAACACATTGCGTCGCAGCGTATTCGACCTCGGCTCCAGCACCGCCCAGATCCTTCTTCCCACATACGCCGATCGCAGCGCCCGCAGCGTCTCCCGGATCGCCGTCGGATGGTGCGCAAAGTCCTCGATCACCGTAATCCCGGCCACCTCCGCCCGCACCTCCAGCCGGCGCTTCACGCTCTTGAAGGTCGCCAGCGCCTCAGAAATCGCCTCCACCGGCACCCCCTGCCCTCCAGCCAGCGCCGCCGCCGCCGTCGCATTCATCGCATTGTGCTCCCCCGGCATCGGGAGCCGAAGCTCCGCCCAGGCTTCCCCCGCGCGCGCCACCTGCCATCGCATTCCGCCAGCCTCATGCCGAAGCTCCCGCACCCGCCAGTAGCTGTCCGCCTCGAATCCATACCGCTCGACCGCGCAAAACGCCCGGCTCACACACTCGGTCACGTTCTCGCTTCCGTCGAACGCCACCACCCGCCCCCGCCTAGGTACCAGGTTCACAAACCGCTTGAACGCCGTCTTCACCTCGTCCAGTCCCTTGTAGATGTCCGCATGATCGAACTCCACATGCGTCAGGATCGCCGCATCCGGAAAATAGTGCAAAAACTTCGGGCCCTTGTCGAAAAACGCCGTGTCATATTCATCGCCTTCCAGCAAGAACGGCTGCCGCACCCCGTCCAGTCGAGGACGCACCGTAAAGCTCGTCCCAAAGTTCTCCGCCACCCCGCCAATCAGAAAAGACGGCGCAAACCGCGCATCCGTCCTTCCAGCGACCTCATAGATCCACGCAAGCATGCTCGTCGTGGTCGTCTTGCCATGCGTCCCCGCTACCACCAGGCTTTCCCGCCCCACCAGAAACTCATCATGGACCAGCGCCGCCATCGAGCAGAACGGAATCCGCTCGTCCAGCACTCGCTCCAGCTCCGGGTTTCCCCGCGAGATCGCATTCCCCGCCACCACCAGGTCCGGCCGGGCACTCGCAGTGGAGCCGAGATTCGCCGCCGCATACGGCTCCATGACCCGGATTCCCATCGCTGCCAGCTGCTCGCTCATCGGCGGATACGCCGCCGTATCCGAGCCCGTCACCCTGTGGCCGGCCGCCTCCAGCATCCCGGCGAGCGACGCCATCGCCGTCCCGCAAATACCGATCAGATGAATCTTCTTGCTTGTTGTAAACGCGTCCAGAGCCATCCCAGCAGCTTACCCTTCCGTAGCCGATTCAAGAAAGTGCAGCATCGGGTTCCCGTCACACTCCAGCCGAACCCTTACTCCAAGCGGCAGCGTCACGTTATCTCCGTCGATGTGCCCGCTCCGCAGCCCGATTGCTACCGGCCCGTCGAAACCTTCCAGCGCATGCAGGATCGCCTCCACCAGCAGCTCCTGCTGGTCCGCCGGGCAGCTCAGCCGCATGTCGCCCAGCACAATCCCGTCCAGCCCGTCGAGCACACCAGCCTGCCGCAACTGGCAAAGCATCCGGTCCCACTCGTACGGGTCCACCCCAACATCTTCCAGGAACAGGATCCCGCCCTGCTCCCGCATGCCGTACGGCGTTCCCAGCCCGGCGGTCACAATCGACAGGCACCCACCCCGCAGCACCCCCTCCGCTTTGCCCGGCTTCAGCACCCGTAGTCCCTGCTCCCCGCACAGATCCCACTTGGCGGAGCCCCCCAGCGCCGCCTCCCAGCTATACCGGTCCACCCCATCTCCCGGGTTGCTCGCCGCCCAGTCCGCTGCCGCCATCGGCCCATGAAAACCCACCATCCGGCACTTTTCCCAAAGCCAGACCAGCACGGAGGTGGGATCGCTGAACCCGATAAACGCCTTCCGGCTCTCCCGCACCAGCTTCGCGTCCAGAGATGGCAGCAACTCCGCGCACCCCCATCCCCCGCGCGAGCAAAGCACAGCATCCACCTCCGGATCAGCGAACGCCGCATGCAAATCCCCCACCCGCTCGGCGACCGTGCCCGCGTAGTACAACGGCCCCTTCGTCAGCACATGTGCCCCGAGCTTCGTTCGGTACCCCCACCCGTGCAGCCGTCCGAGCCCCACCTCCAGCCGCTCCGGCTTGATATACCCGGCCGGCGAAACGATCGCCAGCGTTGCCCCCGCCTTCACTGTCCTCGGCTTCACCACCTTCATACCGTCTCCCCCACGCAAACCACCTCCGCCGGCCCTGTCAGCATCATCTCATCGCGATCCCCCGGCCACGCGACCTCCTGCACCCCACCCTCCGCCACCGCCCGAAGCTCTCGCGCCACGCCACGCAGCACCATCGCCGCCGCCGCACTCGCACACGTGCCCGTACCCGAGCTCGTCGTCGGCCCACATCCCCGCTCAAAGATTCGAAACCCGATCTCTCCTTCACCCATCACTCGCACAAACTCCACATTCGTTCCATGCGGAAACAGCGGGCTTCCACTGATCTTCGCCCCAAGCTCCTGCCACGGCATTCCATGCGCGCTGAAGTCCTCAGCCTTCGTAAACAGCACGTAATGCGGGTTTCCGACGTTCACCATTGCTCCCTCCACCGCATCCACGCCGTCCACCATGATCGACCGCCGCATCACCCGCGGAATCCCCATCCCACTCTCGATCCGAAACACGGCTCCCTCGCGCCCGAGCACCCGGCAACGCCGCACGCCCCCATGCGTACCCAGCGCAATCTCCTCCAGCCCTTCACTCATCGCCAGCCAGGCCGCCACACACCGCGTCCCGTTGCCGGAAAGCTCCGCCTCGCTCCCATCCGCGTTGAACAGCCGCAAAAAGAACGACCCATCGCCCTTCCGATCGAGAAACTCGACCCCATCGGCCCCAACCGAAGTATTCCGCGCACAAAGCCGCCGAGCGATCTCCGCATGCCGACGCCCAGCCTCCGCCTCCTCCACAAGGAGAAAGTCGTTCCCACACGCATGCGCCTTCACAAACTTCATCACTCGTTTCCCGTCTTTCCGCCTTGATCCTGGTTGTGTCCTTGCCTCACCGGAACCGATCCGAAGCATACACCCGCGCACATGGCTGCCCCGTCGAGCATACGATCGTCGTCTCCCGCAGACCTTCCGGATGCGCCTTCACCGCCGCGGACACACTGTCATCCCCAATCGCCACAACATACGCCGCCTTCTGCGCCGGCAGCGTCAGCCCCTTGTAATAATCGCCCGGCCCAATCACCTGCTTCAGCGGGATCCCCGCCCCGCATCAGCGCTCCCACGAACGCTCCCTGGTCCATCATGATCGGAGCGCCCGGCTGCATCGCATCCAGTTGCTGCGCCAGCGCCTTCTCCATGGCCTCACGTCCCACCGAGTTCACCTCCGCCTCATGCAGCACCAGCGGCGTCGCATGCACCATCAGCAGGCAGTTCACCACGCAAAGCATCGCCGCTACCGGTGCCAGCAACCGAGCCACCACCGGGTTCCAAACCTTCACCTTCCCCGCCCACCCCGCCACGGCAACCGCCCCGAACAGCGCCAGGCAAGGCAGCATCTCCAACCCATACCGCGAGTTGTAAAACGAGTTTGGATACAGCTGCGGAATAAAGATCGGCACCGACCCATAGCTGATCGAGTAAACATAAAACGGCAGCGGAAGCCAAAGCAACAGCACCACCCGCCGATCCGTCGCCCAACCGACGCCCCGTGTCACACCCCGTGCCCCATTCATCGCAGCCTCATCGCGATGAGTGGGTCTACCTCCATTCTCCATGCCCCTTTCATCGCGTTCTTTGCGATGAATGGGTCTACCTAAACCTCCCCCCCACGCAACATCCCTCCCATCCCGCCAAACCACCCATCCACCCCAAAGCGCCGACCCTGCCAGCAGCCAGCCCAGCTCCCACCACACCGCATCCACCTGCGCCGTCCGCGCATACAGCATCAAGCTCCACGCCGGGTTATGCCATCCCCAGTACTTGTGCGAGCCCGGAGGCGAAGTCTTCCGGTCGATCTCCCGCGGGCTATACGGCCCACGCATAAAATCCAGCCAGTCATGCGCATACACATGGTTGTAGGCGAACCAGCTCACCGGCCCCGCCGCCACAATCACCGTAAAGACCAGGAAGATACCCAGCAGCCGCACCCGTATCGCAGGCAGCTTCCACATCTGCCACGCCACGAGACACCAGACCACCGCACCCAGGATCCACCCGTCGTACCGGGTCAAGGTCGCGCAAAAAATCAGCAGCCCCAGCCCGATCATCCGCCGCCCAGCCAGCCATGCCAGCCCCGCCCGCATCGCCTCCACGCACTCCAGCGTCACCAGCACCGTCCAGATCAGCAGCGCCAGAAACAGCGGCTCCGTCATCGGTGCCGTCGCCAGAAACAGCAGGTTCGCGTTCAGCCCATAGAACGCCGTCGCCACCAGCCGCCCACGCGAGGCATCACCATCCTCCGCGCCAGCCGGTACAATCCCACCACGCTCGCCAGCATAGCTCAGCATCCGACATCGCCGGCCATGCCCCGGCCATGCCGCTCTGCCACCACTCCATCTTCTGCCTACGAACGGCAGCATCAGCAGATGCGGCAGCGGAAGCCATGACCCGCCCAGCTGCGCCAGCCCCGGGTACCGCGTATCCACGATCCTTCGCGCGATCCCCAGATGCGCCACCGCGTCGCCATACAGCAGCACATAGGCCATGCGTGGCACACACCCAGAGTCGCAAAGAACCAACACCACCGCGACCGAAAGCACCACCACCGGCAACACCTCTTCGCGCCGAGCCGGCCGTCACTGCTTCCGGATCAGTCGAAGGTACCGCAGCGCGCCCCACTCGCGCAGGCCGGCGTACGTTCGCATTCACCGGCTTCACATTGGTCACGCCTAGCCAACCGACATCCTCTTTGTTCCAGTCCTTCCGACTGTCCGTGCCCATTCATCGCAGCTGAAGCTACCCGCGATGACCATGGGTCCACCACTACGTTTCCAGGTGCGACAACTCCACAAACCGCTGAAACCGCGCCTCGATCTCCTCGCCGTCGTAACCTCCTGCATCCGCTCGGTCCCAAATCGTTCCACCGCGAACGACCCCATCACGCCTGCCATAGAACAGCGCTCGCCGAAATACCTCCGGCGTCAGCTCCGGCTGCGAAGCAATAAACCCATAAAATCCGCCGGCAAACGAGTCGCCCGCCCCGGTCGGGTCCACCACCTCCCGCAGCGGCAGCGCCGGCGCCCGGAACGGCTTCGACCGTCCGCCCGAACATCCGGTCCGAAAAGTAAGCCGTCGCGCCATACTCGCCATGCTTGATCACCAGCGCCTTCGGCCCCATCGCCATGCATCGCTTCCGCCGCGCTGCACCAGGTTATGAACGCCGCTCAGCATTCGTGCCTCGCCGTCGTTGATCAGCAGCACGTCCAGCTCCGCCAGCACCACCCGCAGCTTCTTCGCGATGATCGCCGCGATCCAGTAGTTCATCGTGTCGCCGCACACCATCTTCACCCGCGGCATCTGCCTTCCGCACCCGCGCCTGCAGCACCGGATCGATGTTCGCCAGAAACAGAAACTCCGAGTCCTCATACGCCTGCGGAATCTTCGGCTCAAACTCCGCAAACACATTCAGATCACGTGCTCAGCGTGGTCGCCGCGTTCAAGTCGCCCCGCCGATAGCTGAGCCCGACCAGTGAAAGCACCTTGCCCGCCACATGCTCGATGCCCCGCGTATCCATTCGCCGAGCCGTAAACACAGCCTGCTTCATGCCTCGGGCCGAAGTTCTCGCCCACCACGCCGATCACGCGCACATCCGTAAAGTTACTCGCCGCCAGCGCAAAGTAGGTCGCCGCCCCACCCAGCACGCGTCTCCGCTTTACCGGCCGGCGTCTCAATCGAATCAAACGCCACCGAACCCACAACCAGAATACGACATCCACTCTCCTGCTTCGTCCTGCTTAAGGACACGGCTTCAGCCGTGCCGTCCCATGTCGATGCGGCGACGGCTTCTAGCCGCTGAGGCACCCCCTATAGATACTTCCCAAACAACAATCCAAGCCGCTCTCTAGCACTCTCAGCGGAATCATCGTCTTATCCGTCATGATCGCGTACTGCATCACGCCGTCTGAACGGGCTCTTCACTCCTCCGGCGGCATCAGCCGCACCGCGGCCTTCGAACCACCTTCTGCCGCGTTCTCACGAGTTCTGATGCATCACCGCCACCACCTGCTCGACCGTCACGTCGTCATGTCCTTCCCGCCAGCAGTCGTAGTCGGTCACCATCGCCAGCGTCGCGTAGCTCATCTCCGCCTCGCGCGCCAGCTTGGCCTCCTGCAGGTTCGTCATGCCGATCACATCCGCGCCCCAGCTTCGATACAGGTTGCTCTCGGCGCGCGTCGAAAACTGGGGCCCCTCCATACAGACATACGTCCCACCCAGCTTGCCCACCACGCCAACCTCAGCACAAGCATCCGCAAACGCCTTGCTCGTCACCGCGCAAACCGGGTCGCCAAACCCCACATGCGCCACCACTCCGTCGCCAAAAAATGTTCCTACCCGGGCAAACGTCCGGTCGATAAACTGGTCCGGAATCACAAAGTCCGTAGGCTTGTGCTCTTCCTTGAGCGACCCCACCGCCGACACGCTCAGGATGAACTCCACCCCAAGCGCCTTCATCCCGTAGATGTTCGCGCGAAAATTCAGCTCGCTCGGCAGAATCCGGTGCCCGCGCCCGTGCCTCGCCAGAAACGCCACCCGCCGCCCGTCGAGCTCCCCCACCATGAATGCATCGCTCGGCGCGCCAAATGGCGTCTCCACTACCTGCTCGCGCAGCCCCGTCAGACCCGGCATTGAGTAAAGCCCACTGCCCCCGATAATTCCAACCGAAACCTTCTCCAAACCAATCTCCTAGCGACCAACCAAAGTATACCGCCCGCACCCACCCCAAACTCCGCACCGATCCATGCCCCATTCATCGCAGCCCTATTGCGATGAGTGGGTCCGCCCCGCATCCATCCCGGCCCGCATCACCCCAAACCCGGCCATCCCTCCAGCCCAACCCAGCCCAAGCTCCCGCATCGCCGGCCCGGAAGCCGTCCGCACCGGCCCCGTCCCTTCCGCAGCCTGCGCCGCCACAAACCCTTCCCGCAGCCGCCTCGCATCGCCCACCCCGATCCCCTCCGAAACAAAGACCTCCCGCCCAACCAGCGAAAGCACCACATCCCCTTCGCCCGTCGAAAACACCTGCTCCGTGCGGCCCTGCTCCTCCGCCGGCCGCTCCCGCAATACCGCATACTTCCGCGGAAGCTCGCCCAGGTACGATTGCAGAAATCCCCGCGCCGCCTCCTCGGTCTTCCAGCGCGAAAAGTAAACCAGCCCCACGGACGCTGCTCCCTTGCGCTGCTCCGCCGTCGCCGTCCGACGCTGCCCCGCGTAATACACGCCGCCGTCCCACTGCTTCTTCACCGCATCCGCCACACGCGGTCCGCCGAACAGCGTCGTCAGCATCTCCGCGTCCAGCTCGCCCATCACCCCAACGTCATATGGCTCGAACTCCCGGTCCAGCACCGCATGCACATCCGGCATCCGCAGCACCGGCACCGCCGCATGCGCCAGGTAAGCAGCGGGCGTCATAATCTCGTAGCTGGAGTTCGGCGGCGATGCCAGTACCCCCGCGAACGCCCCCTGCACTCCACGCTTGTTCAGCACCGCCTGCTCAAACCCAAGCCCATCCGTATACGGAAACAGCAACGTCCGCTGCAGCACCAGCGGAGCCCGCGCCATCAGCGGACTTCCGCTCGCATCCCCCGCGCCTTCCCGCATCCGCTCCCCCATCTCCGGCACGTCCCGCAACGTCTTGCCCGTATCTTTCAGGCCGTAGTCCACAAACACCACCATCGCCTGGCCTTCCGTCACCGCCTGCCGAGCCGTTTCGAGCTCATCCACCCCAACGCGCGCATTGTCTTCCGCCACCGTCCTGGAAACCCCCTTCAATGGGCTGTTCCCCCACCTCTCGAGGTCCACCGCCTTGTCCTGCAGCGCATGCGTCAGTTCATGCGCCAACACCGGATACTGGTCCTCCGCCGGGACCCAGTTCAGCAGGTTCACATACTTGGTCTTGTCGTCGTAAAACCCGGCGATCTGCTCAGTCAGCAGCCCCAACAGAAACGGCCGCAGGTCGAAGTCACGGTCCAGCAGCCCGAACTTCTTCAGCACAATCTCAGACCGCTGCATCCGCCTCGCGCTTTCATCCTCCGCAAACGCCCGTTCCAGATACGCCGTCACCTCTGCCCGTCCAAGCACCCGCCGCTTCACATGCTCCACCGCCTGCAACCCGGAGTCCCGGCTCGCAAAGGCCATCACCGTATCCACAGAAGCCAAAAGCTTCGCCCGGTCTCCAGCCGACAGAATCGTGTCCCCGCCCGCATCGCCCGCCACCGGTGGCCCGATCGGCGGCGCGGTCTTTTTGCCGTCCTGCTGCGCCCCCGCCAACCCCGCCGCAAGCACCGCGACCAGCCCCACACGCCACCAAACCACTGAACCTCCCCGGCACCCGCTATCATCAACAGTGTACGCATGCCCAACGCTCTCCAGGCCGCCCTCACCTCTGCCGCCGTTGCTCCCATCGAAACACTCGGCTGGCTCCGCATTACCGGTGCCGACCGCGTTCGCTGGCTCAACGGTATGGTCACGAACTCCATCCAGGCGCTCCAGCCCGGGCAGGGATGCTACAACTTCGTCCTCAACCCCCAGGGCCGCATCCAGGCAGACTGCACCGCCTTTCTCGAGCCCGCATCCGTCCTGCTCGAAACCGCCGACCGCACTGCTCTCGCCGCCCTGCTCGACCGCTTCATCATCATGGACGACGTCGAACTCGATGTCCTCGGGCCGCCCGGCGAGCACCATGGCCTCCTCCTGGCCGGCCCCGAAGCCCCCGCCATTCTCGCCCGCCTCAACCTTCCCGTCCCGGAGCCCCTCCACCTCACCCGCGTAGGTGCCCTCGCCGTCCTCCACGCCCACAGCCCGCTCGTCCCCCGCTTCGAGCTCTGGGCACCGCCCCTCGAACTCCCCGCGCTCGATCTCCCCATCCTCACCCCCGAAGCCCTCAACCAGCTCCGTCTCCTTGAGGGAACGCCGCTCCTCGGCATTGACATCCGCGACAAGGACCTTCCGCAGGAAACGGCCCAACTCCGCGCCCTCCACTTCTCCAAGGGCTGCTATCTCGGCCAGGAGATCGTCGAGCGCATTCATTCCCGCGGCCAGGTCCATCGCACCCTCCACGGCTTTCGGCTTACCGGCGAGCTCCCCGCGCCCGGCGCCCTCCTCACCTTCGACTCCAAACCCGTCGGCGAGCTCACCTCCGCCGCCCTCATCCCGCTCACGTCCCCTGTCCAGCTCGCACTTGGCATCATCCGCCGAGAAGCCCTCGAGCGCCGCTCCCCGGCCAACCCCATCACCTACCCCGGCGGCGTCGCAGAACCCATCTCTCCTGCCTTATCTCACGGCCTCGAGCCCTGAAATCTTCCCCGCGGCCATCGCCATTTGTCGCCACCCCGCATCCAATCCTCATTACCTACGGGAGAAAACAACCACCCAATGTCCGACAAGCCCCTGCCCTTCGTCGTCAATGACCGCCGCAAGTTTACCGCCGAAGGCGAAGCCCGCCCCGACGCCCCGCCCTCCGAGCCGAAAGAAGCTCCCGAGCCCAAGGCACCCATCTCCATCGCGGACGCCAAAACGCACCCTGAGGCCGGTGCCCAAACACCTGAGCCCTCGCCCGAGTTCACCCCCGACCGGGCCGACCCGAGCCCCGCGCCTGACTCCACGAACCCCAACGACGACCTGCCCCCGCCCCCGACGCCCGAGCAGATGGAGCAGTCCCGCCTCGCCTACCAGGCCACGGCCGAGCGGCTCACCCTCGCTATCCGCGCCGCCAACCCAGGCATGGACCATCCCCCCGCCGTTTCTTTCGAGCAGCTCGTTCAATCCCTTTACATGCAGGGAATCATGCAGCTTGGTGGAGGCACCCCCGAAGGCCAGGCCCCGCAGGTCGACCTCCTCGGAGCCGGCCAGTCCATCGACATGCTCGGCCTCCTCGCAGAAAAAACCGCTGGCAACCTGTCTACTCCCGAGCAGGTCATGGTCGACTCTGCCGTCTTCGAGCTGCGCCTCGCCTACCTCGAAGTCACCCAGGCCCTCGCACGTTCCGCCCAGCAGCGAGCCGGAGCCGCCCCTCCCGCGATGCCCGGAGCCCCCGGCCAGCGCCCCGGTCCCAACCTCGTCCGCTAGCACATGCAGGCGACTCTCACCTTTCTCGGCAGCGGTACCAGCATGGGCGTTCCCACCCTGGGCTGCACGTGCGCCGTCTGCCAGGACGCCCGTCTTCCCGGCTCCCGAAACCGCCGCACCCGCCCATCCCTCCGCCTGGCCTTCAACGATCGCATCGTCCTCATCGACACCGGCCCCGACTTCCACGCCCAGGCCATCCGCGAAGACCTCACCTCGGTCGACGCCGTCCTCTACACCCACCATCACGCCGACCACATCCTCGGCATGGACGACCTGCGCCCCCTCAGCTTCCGCCACCCTGGCTCGCTTCCCCTCTACGCCGACGAAAACACCGCAGCCGTGCTCCAGCGCGTCTTCGGCTACACCTTCCGCGAAGAGGACCGCTACCCAACCAGTGCCCGCGTCCGCATCGAGCCTCTGCCCGTCCCCGGCGAAACCTTCCCCCTTTTCGGAGCCACCTTCCAGCGCATCCCCGTCATTCACGGACGCGAACGCATCACCGGCTACCGCTTCGGCGCCGCCGCCTATCTCACCGACCTGTCCGACCTCCCCGAAGAAGCTGTCCCCATGCTCGCCGGCCTCGACCTGCTCATCGTCGACGCGCTCCGCCGCAACCCGCACCCAAGCCACTCGCATCTGGAAAAATCCATAGCCCTCGTCGAGCGTCTCGCCCCCCGCCGAGCCTTCTTCACCCACATGTCCCATGAACTCGATCACACCTCTACCGAAGCCGAGCTCCCCCCACACATCCGCCTTGCCTACGACGGCCTCCAGCTATCCTTCCTAATCGCCTGACGCAAACTGCAAGTCGAAACCGAACAGACAGCCTGAACCCGATGCAAATCTTCCAAGCCCTCCACGAAATCCCACCGTCGTTCGGCCCAACCGTAGTCACCATCGGCAACTTCGACGGCGTCCACCGCGGTCACCAGTCCATTCTCGCCGGGCTCCGCGCCCGTGCGGCCGCGCTCGGAGCCCGTTCGCTCGCCATCACCTTTTCCCCCCATCCCGTCCGCGTCCTTCGCCCGGAAGCACCGCACTCCCTCATCACGCCCGACCCGCTCCGCCTCGAGCTCCTCGCCGCCACCGGTCTCGACGCCACCCTCATCCTCCCCTTCACCCCGGACCTCAGCTCCCTCACCCCGGAGCGCTTCATCGCCGAAATCCTCGCCGGCGCCTGCAACACCCGAGCGATCCTCGAAGGTGCCGGCTTCCGTTTCGGCCATCACGGTGCCGGAACCATGCAAACCCTCGCCGCCCTCGGCCCCGCCCACGGCTTCACCGCCGAACCCGTCGCTCCCTTCATCCTCCGCGGAGCCCCGGTCTCGTCTTCCCGCATCCGCACCCTTATCGCCAACGGCGCGCTCGCCGAGACCCGCGCCCTGCTCGGCCGTCCCTTCGCCATCCACTCCACTCCGGCACCCGGCCGAGGCTTCGGAACCCGCTACACCGTGCCCACCATCAATCTCGCGCCCTACCCCGAGCTCATCCCCGCCCACGGCGTCTACGTCACCACCCTGCGCATCGCCGGCGAGACCTTCCAGGCCGTCACCAACATCGGCAACCGCCCGACCTTCGGCGCAGATTCCTTCACGATCGAGTCCCACCTGCTCGACTTCCACCCCATCGAGCTTACCGAAACCACCCCGCTCGAACTCACCTTCCTAAAGCGTCTTCGGGCCGAGCAACGCTTCCCTAACCCCGAAGCTCTCCTTGCCCAGATCGGTAAAGATGTAACGACGGCCAGGCGCTACTTCAACCTGTGTCACCAACTCGAGACACAAAGACTCAAGTCGTAAAACTGAACACAACCCTCAGCCAACCAGGCCGGAGAACCCCGCGCCCCATTCATCGCAGCCACATCGCGATCAGTGGGTCCACCAACACTCTAAGCTGGGGGAGCGCCACCCGGAGCCGGAGCAACTGGAACTGGCAACACCGGAGGCTCTTTCGGTACCACCGGCGGGCTCGTCCGGATTACCGGAGCCGGTGCCTGCGCAGGCTTCCCCGGGTTCGCATCCGGGTCGTCCGCATCCGGAGCATCGTCCGGCTTCGCCGCTGGCGTATCCCCATCCACATCCTCCGCCTTCGTCACCGGAGCCACCACGTCCAGATGCTTCTTCGGCGCGTTGCCCGTTGGAAACGCCTCGTCCGGCTTGTCGGCGATCGCCGCCTTCATAAAATCCATCCACATCGGCAGCGCCGCCTTGGCCCCCTGCTCGCCTTTGCCCAGCGTCTGCCGGTCGTCGAACCCGATCCACGTTCCGCACGTCACTGATGGCGAAAACCCGATAAACCACGCATCCGTAAAGTCGTTCGTCGTCCCTGTCTTTCCTCCCAGCGGATGTCGCAGGCTGGAAGCCGCCGCCGCCGTGCCATGCTGCACCACCGCCTCCAGCATGGTCATCATCTGCCGCGCCGTTTCCACCGAGATCACCTCCGTGACCCTGGCGCTTTTGGCATCGAGCGGCACCCCATCGGCCTGCGTCACCCGCCGAATATAGTGCGGCTCGATCCGGATCCCGTCATTGGGAAACACACTGTACGCCCCCACCTGCTCGGCCAGCGTAATATCCGCCGCACCGATCGCCACGGGCAGAAATGCCGGGATGTTGCTCGTGATCCCGAACCGCTTCGCCACCGCGATCACCGTTCGTATCCCAACCTTGTCGGCCAGCTTGAGCGCCGGAATATTTCGCGAGGTATAAAACGCCTGCGTCAAGGTCATCGCGCCGGCGTACCCCTTTTCGTAGTCATGCGGCGTGTACCATCCGCTCGGCGTTGGAAAGCTCGTCGGCGCGTCCACCACAATATCGCTCGGCTTCATCCCCGCTTCGAGCGCCGCCGTATACACATATGGCTTGAAGCTCGAACCCACCTGCCGCTGCGATTGCGTAGCCCGGTTGAACTGGCTTAACGCGAAATCCCGTCCGCCTACCATCGCCAGCACATCCCCGTTCGCGTTGTCGATCGCCATCATCGACCCCTGCACGCCCGTGTCTTGCTCCATCACCGCCTTCACCGGCTCCGCCCCCACGGCACCCGACTCCAACCGCACGTACACCAGGTCGCCCACATGCAGAAACGTCTCCGCCCCTTTCTGCTGCGTCCACATCCAGTCCGACGGTCCCATCACCACCCACTTCGGGCCCAGCTTGACCACCGCGGACTTGCCGCTGATCTCCGTAACCATCCCGTGCACATAAGCCCCATCCACCATCGGCACCGTCCAGTCCGGATGCTTGTACGTGTCCACATTCAGTCCCGCTTGCGCTACGTTCAGCAGGTTGCCCTTCCACCCATGCCGCCGCTCGTATGCCGCCGTCCCGTCCAGCACCGCCTTGGTCGCCACCTGCTGCAGGTCCAGGTCCAACGTTGTGTACACCCGCAGCCCAGCCCCATGCACCTCATCGACCCCGTACTCTTTCTCCAGTTGCCGCCGGACCTCTTCCACAAAATAAGGCGCCAGGCTGTTCGGAGGCGTCTCGATCTTCAACCCCAGCGGAGCCGCCTTCGCCTCTGCCGTCTGTTCCGCCGTGATCCTGCCGTCGTTCTCCATCTCCTGCAGCACCAGATTCCGCCGGCGCATCGCCCGCTCCGGGTTCTTCAGCGGCGAGTAGTACTCCGGTCCCTTCGGCATCGCGGCCAGCAGAGCCGCCTCCGGCAACGTCAGGTCCTTGACATGCTTCGAGAAGTAAAACTCGCTTCCCGCCTCGAATCCATAGCGCCCGTGACCCAGGTAAATCTGGTTCGCATACAGCTCAAAGATCTGGTCCTTGGAAAACCGCCGCTCGATCTGAACCGTCAGGAAGATCTCCTGCAGCTTTCGCGCATATGTCTTCTGCGACGACAGAAACAGGTTCCGAGCCAACTGCATCGTCAACGTGGAGGATCCCTGCGCCTTGGAATGCGAGTGCATATCCGCATACGCGGCCCCCACCGCGCGCACCAGGTTGATCCCCCAGTTGCGCTCAAAGCTCTTGTCTTCGATCGAAATGATCGCGTCCCGCAGCACCGGTGGAAAATCCCCGTACGGAACCACCACCCGGCGCTCCAGTGCAAAGCTGCCGATGACCCGCCCATGCACATCCAGCAGTTCCGTCGTCGTACTCGGCCTGTACTTGGCCAGCTCTTCCATCTGCGGTACATCGACCGAATACACCACGGCCAGCCCGCACATCAGCCCAAGCAGCGCGGACAACCCCACCAGCATCCAGAACGTTCGCCGCACCGCCATCCGGCGAGAAGGGTAGTCCGGCCCGCGCAGCAGCAGTCGGTTCCCGATCCCGCGAGCCATCGCCCGCCAACGCGGCTCCGCAACCGCCCTGACCGGCATCGTCTCATTCTGCGGCTCCGGCCTGAAGATCGTTCCCACAGCCTAAAAGCCTAGCACGCCACGAACCAGAAGGGGGAGTGGAAACTCACCCTGCCCGACGACGGGCAGACATAAGGGATGCCGCGAGCCAGTATCTCGTCTTCGCTACTGCCGTTGCACGATCTTACTCAGAAAGCGTTCCCCATTCGTGGCAGTTCCCTTGCGATGAGCCCGTCCACCCATGTCCTAAGCCGCTTTCGCCTTTAACAAATCCAGAGCCTTGCTCAACTGAGCATCCACCTGGTCGGCCTTCTTCGCCGCAGGAGCCGCAGGCGCAGCACTCTGGGTCGAATCGTCCGATCCTTCAAACTCGTCATCGAAGTTCCCCGCCACCAGCACGCCCGGAGTCACCCCGTCGTCCTGCAGCTTCTTGCCCGAAGGCTCCCCATATTTCGCCACAGAAAGCACCAGCGCCGCGCCATCGGCCAACTCAAAGGTTTTCTGCTGCGCTCCTTCGCCGAACGTCTTTTCCCCCACCAGCTCCGCGCGCTTGTTGTCCAGCAGCGCCGCCGCCACCAGCTCTCCCGGACCGGCCGTCCCGCGATTTACCAGTACCTCTACGGGGGCCAGCGGATCGATTGCCTTCGCGGCATCGGCCGAATACACCACCTTCGCCACCTTCTGCCCTTCCAGTGTCGCAATCGTCCCCGACTTCAGGAAGAAGTTCGACAGCCGAACTGCCTCCGCCATATCCCCCGAAGCCACATCCCGCAGATCCAGCAGCACCTTCCGGCCCTGCCCCTTCTGACTCGTCTTCAGCTTCGCTTCCAATTGATTCACATGGTCCCGATCCAGGACCTCCGGCTTCAGGTAAACAATGGTCGAGTTCTCGTACAGCGTCTCGGCCACCGGAGGCTCCTGCACCACCACCCGCGTCATCGTCACCTTCTGCGGAACCGGCGTCTGCGGCCTCACCACCCCAACCTGCAGCTCCGTTCCCGGCCTGCCTTCGAGCATCGTCTGGATCACCGCCAGCGACAGATCCCGCGTATCCAGCCCGCCGATGGACTCCAGGAACTCCCCATCGTTCAGGTTCGCCTTCTCCGCCGGGCTCCCCGGAACGACCGTCACGATCACCGCATATCCGCCGCGCTTGGACAGCACCAGCCCCACCTGGCCCTTCGCTCCCTTGTCCGCCGCCAGCCCGGCCTTATAGGTCGTGTAATCGGCCGGCGTCAGATAGCTCGAGTCCGCATCGAGCGATTCCAGCAGCCCGCGCAGTGCGCCATTGGTCACATTCGGAATGTTCGGTTCCGTCACGTAGTCGCTCTGGATATGCCGCAGCACCTCGCTGTACACGTCCATCTGCCGGTACGCGCCACCCTCCTGCGGATCGCTCGCCGCAGCTACCGGGTTGCCATGCACCCCCAGAAACACGCTCAACACAAACACCACCGACACGGCCAGCAGAACGATCTTGGAAATCTTCGACATACCCGCAGCACACTCCGCACAAAACTGTTCCCGGTATAGACGTACGCCGGTAGCGTTAGGATACTCCTCCGCCCCCATCCGGCAAGCAGGTCCCGCTTCCCGTAGGCGCCGTCTCAGATGTGGGTTCCCCCGGTAATCGGCAGGTCGGCGCCCGTCATATAGCCCGCGCCCGGCGAAAGCAGAAACTCCATCGCCCCCAGCACATCCTCCACCTTCGCGTTGCGTCCCTTCGGATGCGCGGCCGCCGCCATGTTCACCATAATCTCGCTGATCTCGCCCAGGAACTGCGTGTCGATCATGCTTGGAGAAACCGCGTTCACCGTCAGGTGTGTTCCCGCATACTCCGCCGCGGCCGCGCGCACCAGCCCAAGCTGCGCGTACTTCACCACCGTATACAGGCTCATGAACTTCGCCGGCATCCCGTGCGTGTTGCTGGTCACCATCACCACCACGCGCGAGCCTTCCATCTTCGCCATCTTCGGCGCAAACTTCGCCAGCAGGACCACAAGCGATTCCACCTGCACCGCCATGTCCCGGTGAAAACGCTCGAAGTCGAACTTGGTCAGCCGCTCGTTCTGCAGACGCAGCGCTGGCAGGTGGACCATCTTCAACGGCACCCCGCCCGCGAGCACCCGCTCCGCCATCGCGCGCACCTCGTCCAGGCTGGAAAAGTCCGCCTGCACCGCCTCCACCCGCTCACCGAACTCCGCCTGCAGCTGCTCGATCCGCGCCCCGCCGCGAAACGAATGCGCCACCACCGTCACCTCCGGCGTTGCCAGCAGCGCACGCGCCAGCGCCACGCCCACATCCGAGCTCGCCCCCGTGATCAGCACCCGTTCAGCCATGGAGGCCCACCCGGATCAGCGCCTTCGACACCAGGCTGCCGTCCACCTTCCGGATCGACGCCTTCACCTCGAACCGGTGAAACGCTTCGCTCATAAAGACGATCTTTCCCGTCACCTTCAGCTCCTCCCCCGCATGCACCGGAGCATGGAAGTTCAGATCCATCCCCTCCAGAAGCGCATACTTGCCCGGCAGGTAGACCCCAACCAGCTTCGAATACAGCGACGCCGTCATCAGCCCGAACAGCACCGGAGAAGAAAACCCCACCGACTCCGCATACGCCCGGTCCACGTGCAGCGGATTCACATCGCCTGAGATGCGCGCGAACTGCTGCGCCATCTCGTCGGTAAACGAGGCCTCGAAGCCCGCCTCCATGCCGACCGCAAGATCCTCCCACCGGAACTCGTTCATCAGGCCTTTGCCGCCAGCTTTCTCTGTATCAGGTCCAGCATGTCGCCCACATTCTTCAGCTCCGCCAGTTCGCCCAGCGCGAACTTGATCCTGAACTTCTTCTCGATCGCCGTCACCAGGTTGATATGCGCAAGCGAATCCCAGTCTTCTACATTCTGCGCATTCGACTCCCGGTTAATCACCATGTCCGGCTCGCCGAACACGTCCCGGAAGATCTCCTGCACCTCTGCCAGCAACTGATCGCTATCCATGCGTAACCGCCTCCAGAATTCGTATATGCTGCGTTCGCGGCTCGTACCCGGCCACGTCCAACTCCCACGCCGTCGCGCCGGTCGACTCGTCGCGGCTCACCGGCTTGAACCCAAGCTTCTCATAATGATCCGCCACCATGCCGTTCTTGGCCGTCGGCAGATACTCCCCGATCACGCGCCGCACCCCCGCCGCACGCGCCCGCTCCACCAGCCCGTCCAGCATCGCCTGCTCCATCTCCCGCTTCAGCACCCGGCAGCTCATCAGCCAAAGGTCCATCCGCAGGTCTGAACCATACACCGATCCCAGCACGATCGAGATCAGCCCGTTGTCCCCGAACCGGTCACACAACCGCCCATACAGCCCTATCTTGCCCGGGTCCTTCGCCGCCGCCTCGATCTCGGCCAGCGTGTACCGCCGCGTCGTCAGGTTGAACTGGTTCGTCTTGTTGGTCAGCTGCGCGATCCGCTCCAGGTACATCGGGCTGAACGGCTCCACCTCCGCCGCCATCTCCAGCGAATCCAGGTACTCTCCATAGTTGGCGAACCGCTGCTGCAGCTCCGCCCGCTGTGCATTCTCCTCGTACAGCTTGGCCCGCTCCAGGTCTTCCCTGCCCAGCGCAAGCGTCTCAAAGTACCGCTGCCGCTCGATAATCTGCGCGTACTTCGTCACATCCGCGCCCACATCCGGCACCGCGATCCCAGGCACCTGCGCCTCCACGATCGCGCGCTCGGCCGGATTGTCGTCCACAAACACAAAGCTGTCGACCCCCAGGTTCAGCTCCTGTGCCATGCTCAGAATATTCTCGTGCTTCGGCTCCCAGTTCGCCCGGAACGCCGAAAAATGCTCCATCTTCAGCACCGAGTCCGGATGCGCAAACCCGCTCCGCGCCACATCGTCGTTGTTCTTCGAGCACACCGCCAGCAGCACACCGCGCTCCCGCTCCCGTAGGCACCACTCCTGGAACGCCGTGTACGCCTCCGCGATCGGCGTCTCCTTGCCGATCAGGATCTTGTCCACCCCGTCGTCGCCGATCACCCCGCCCCAAAGCGTGTTGTCGAGATCCAGCACAAGCACCTTGCGCGTCCGGCCATACATCGCCGCCACCATCGCCGCCAGGCTCTGCGCCGTCGCAAAACTCCCCTCCGCGCTGTTCGCCATCTTGTAGCTGAACCAACGCTCCGGGTCGTTCCAAACCGCCAGCCCCACCGTCCCGGCGATTCCAGCCAGGTCCTGCACGGAAAGCCACGCCTGTTTCGCCGCTTCCTCAGCAAACCTTCGGTTCAGTTCCAGCACAAACCGCGTCCGCCCACCCGGCGCTACCGTATCCAGGTTTCCCAGCACCGGCTGGTACGGCATCTCGAAGTTGTTCTGGATTACCTGGCAGCCCACCACCCCGTGCAGCGACTCCCAGATCGTCCGCCACCGGCCCATCTCCGCCTCGACATACCCCGCGAAATCCCCCTCGGCACACGACGCCGGAGGCCACCCTTGCACATTCCGCACGCACGTATGGATATACACCACGTCCGGTTTCAATGCCGCCAGCTCCCCTGGCTCCAGCACCGCATCCTCGTAATACCGGCCATACTCGGACTGGTGAAATACCGGCCGGAACCCACGCTCCAGCAGAAGCACCTCCGCCAGGTCGACCACCTCGTTGGTCGTCGTGCCCCCAAGCACCGCGATCCGCACTTGCTTGTACGCACCGCCTTCGGCCAGCATCCGCTTCCGGATCCCGCGACGCTTCAGCAAGACCTCATCCAGTGGAAGAGAAGAAAAGTTCATCGGCAAAACAGACAGACTCCAGATAAGTTGGCGATAGCAGAATCTTACCATCCGCCCGCAGGGGCGAGCAGCGCTGAAAAGGCAAGGCTCCAGGCAAAACACCGTCCCGAGATCGCCGCACACCGCGACTGCCGCCATCCCAACCGGCTCCAATCGGCGTGAGCCGAAACACCGAACAGTCAAGGGACCGTCACCTTCCTGTGGAAAACCTTCGCCGGCAACCTGTCAAGAGGAAAATCGTACAACTCGAGCAGAATGAATGAGTTAGATTGGCAGATTTACTGCACCCGGAACCGTATACTGGATCCATACCTCAGTGAACCGGCACTTTTTATTTCAGAAGTGGCACAAGTCCTTTGTTTACAATATTTTGGCGCAAACCCTTTCAGCTCAATATTTTACCTTGGCGAGCAATCGTACCTGTTACAAAATAAAAGGCTTACCGCAGAGATCCAATCCGGGGGGGAGGGGTCGGATCGACTCGGCATTTTCCCTGGCACCTTCGCAAACCTGCATCCAACTAGAACGAATCACCTCCAGACCATCCATAACGGAGATCTCCCCATGATCATCGCTCTCATCCTTATCCTGCTTCTCCTCTCCGGCTTCGGCGGCTATCGCATGGGCCCCGGCATCGGCTACTATGGCGGCGGAGGCCTGTCCCTGATCCTGCTCATCGTGCTCATCGTCCTGTTGCTACGCTGAGTCCCTTCGTCTCCAGGTCCGCCGTCCTTCGCCAAGGCGGGGATCTGCTCTGCACCTTCTAACCAACCAAGGAACGCCCGATGCGTGTAGGCCTGATGACCCGCGAATATCCTCCCCATGTTTATGGCGGAGCAGGCGTACACGTGGAATACCTTGCCCGCGAACTCGCAAGAAAGATCGAGGTCGAAGTCCACTGCTGGGGCGAGCAGCACGAAGAGCAGGGCAACCTCCACGTCCGCGGCAACGAGCCTCCGCCCGAGGTCACCGCCGGCTCGCACGCCAAGTTCAAGGCCGCCGTGGACGCCTTCGCCCTCAACCTTACCCAGCAGAAGTCCCTCGGCGAGATCGACCTGATCCATACGCATACCTGGTATGTATCGATGGCCGGCTTTCTCGCGAAAAAGCTTTACGGCATCCCGTTCGTCCTTACCACGCACTCGCTTGAGCCGCTGCGCGCCTGGAAGGCCGAGCAACTAGGCTCCGGCTATGCCATGAGCTCCTGGATGGAGCGCACCGCCATCCTGGACGCCGACGCCATCATCGCCGTCTCGAACGGCACCAGGGCCGACATTCTTACCGCCTACCCCGACGTCGACCCCGCCCGGATCCACGTCATCTACAACGGAATCGACCTCAACCAGTACCGCTATACCGAAGACCAGTCCGCGCTCGACAAGTACGGTGTCGACCACACCCGTCCGTACGTCCTCTTCGTCGGCCGCATCACCCGCCAGAAAGGCGTCACCCACCTGGTCGACGCGGTCCGATTCCTTCCCCCCGGAACCCAGGTCGTGCTGTGCGCCGGCGCTCCGGACACGCCCGAAATCGCGGAAGAGATGCGCGCAAAGGTCGAGACACTCCGTCTCGAAACTCCCGGCTCGCAGCATGCCGCCGTGGAGGTCTCGACCCCGGAAGGCGGCCATGCCATCGCCACCGGCGACCCCACCGGCAAAGGCCACAACATCGTCTGGATCGAGCAGATGGTCACCAAGGAAGAGGCCATCCAGCTCTACTCTCATTGCGCCGTCTTCTGCTGCCCGTCGGTCTACGAGCCCTTCGGCATCATCAATCTTGAAGCGATGGCCTGCGGAGCACCGGTCGTCGCCTCCGCCGTCGGAGGCATTCTTGAAGTCGTGGTCGAAGGTGAAACCGGTCATCTGGTTCCCTTTGAGCCAGATCCAAAGACCACCTTCCCGGCAGATGAACAGCAATTCGCCCGCGACCTCGCAGAGCCCATCAAAGCTCTGCTCGCCGACCCTGAACGCGCCCGCCGCCTGGGCGAGGCGGGCCGCCGCCGGGTTGAAGAGCACTTCTCCTGGACCTCCATCGCCGACCAGACCATCGCGCTCTACGAGCAGTTGCTGAACGGAGTCGGCAGGGAGTCCGCACCTCAGGGCACACCCGCACCCTCCCTGGGAAGCTAGAATTTCAGGTATGGTTCCAGCGAGTCCGGCCGGCCAGCGTGAACAGGCCGTGCCCCACCTTAGCCCGTTTGCCGACCTTTACACCTTCCACTGGGACTCTTTGGCGTTGCGCACATCGCTGATCGCCGTTCTGGCGGTTGCGATTGGCCTCATCGGCGGGGTGCTCGCCGGACATCCCAGCGGAGGCCTTCTGGTAGGAGCCGGTGCCATGCAGATCGGCTTTGGCATGAACCAGCGCATCGCGGACTCGCGGTTGTGGCCCATGATCGCAGCCATCTTCGCCATGACGCTATCCACGTTTGCCGGCATGTCCCTCGGTCATTACGGCTACGGAGTCGTTCTCGCTGCAACCGTCTGGTCATTCTGCTACGGCGTCATGACCTTTGAAGCGGCCGGCATCGCCTGGGTCGGCCAGCAGGCCGCGGTCACACTTCTGGTCACCTCCGCCTTTCCGGCCAGCATCACGGACGCAGCACAGCGCGCCGGGCTCACCTTCGCGGGTGGCTTCCTGCAGATCGGGCTGACCAGCCTGTTTCTAAAACTCCTGCCGGAGCTTCGCCACGATCTCGGCACACTTCCCCGCTATGGCCTGCGGGAGGCGCGTCGTCTCCGCCGTGCCTTCGGCTGGCACCGTGTGATGCGGCGTCTGAGCGGTCTGCCGCGTGCGCTGCCCAGGATCGTTGCCGCAAAAAACCTGCGCTTCGCCGTCCGAATGGCGCTTACCGTTGCGCTTGCCACTGAAATCTATCGCTGGCGCGGCTTTCAATCCGGCTACTGGGTGCCGATGACCGCGCTTCTGGTCCAGAAACCGCTATTTGCGGAGACGCTGACACGCTCGCTTCTGCGCGTCGGCGGCACGCTGGGCGGAGCTGTGCTCACCACGCTCTTCCTTCGTCACGTACATCCGGACCCGCTCTGGCTGGCCGTGCTCGCCACGCTGTTCTGCTTCGGCGGCTTTCTCACCATAGGCATCAACTACGGGCTGTACGCCTTGTTTCTCACCTCGTACATCGTCTTTCTACTCTCGCTCAACCAGCTTCCCGGCCCGGAGATCGCGCATCGCCGGGCAGTCGCCACCGCGGTCGGCGGAGCCATCGCGCTCATCGTCCACATCGACGCGCTGCGCCGCCGGCGCGTGGACCCCTCCGTTCGCTAAGCTCGTCCGCTGAGCCTGTTCGCCAAGCCCGCTTGCTAGAATGGATTGTTATGCCTGACGTCCTGCTCGAGTCCCAATCCGTCGAGACCGCAACCCGTCCCAGGGTCGGCTTCGTCTCGCTCGGCTGTCCGAAAAACCTGGTCGACTCCGAAGTCATGATGGGCCTGCTCCACTACAACGGAGCCGAGCTTACTCCCAACGCCGAAGACGCAGAGATCATCGTCATCAACACCTGCTCGTTTATCGACTCGGCCAAGCAGGAGTCCGTCAACACCATCCTCGAGATGGTGCAGCACAAGCGCGAACACGGGGGCAAAGCGAGCCGCATCGTCGTGGCCGGCTGCCTGGTCGAACGCTACCGCGACGAGATCCGCAAATCCATCCCGGAGGTCGACGCGGTCGTCGGCACCGGCGAACTCGAAGCCATCCTGGCCGCCGCCGGCCTCACGCCGACTGGCCACACGAAGTCCGATTCTCCATTTCAGATTCTGCCGCAGAATTTCAACCAGCCGTCGATCGAGGCGCACACGCAGCACGATCTTGCGCTGCTTCCGAATGCCATCGTGAATGAGACCACCGTCGCTCGCGCGTCAGCGCAGGACACCCCGCATCAGCAACTCGTGAGCCGCGCAGCCTCCGCGGTCAGCCAGCACTCGCGTCCGCTCGCTGATCCGGAGCACGGCCGCGAGATCGCCCCGCAGCTTCGCATCGTGCAATCTCTTGCGGAGACCGGGACGACCCACGGCGAAGAGCCGCTCGCGCATGCAGGCGACCACATCGTCCACACGCCCGGGGCTGGAACCGCCTCCCGTGAACCTGCTTTCCGTGCTGAAGGCCTCGCCCGCGAACAGGCCGGACGCTTCTCCCGCGAAAGCTGGGACGGCGCAACTGCCGCGTTGCCGGACTACCTGTACTCGGACGCGACACCGCGCATCCTGACCACGCCGCGCGCGTCCGCCTACATCAAGATCGCCGAAGGATGCGATCATCCCTGCTCGTTCTGCATCATCCCGCAGCTGCGCGGCAAGTTCCGCTCGCGGCGCATGGGGTCGATCATCGCGGAAGCGCAGAACCTGATCGCGCAGGGCGTCCGCGAACTAACGCTCATCGGCCAGGACACCACCTGCTATGGCGAAGACCTCGGCCTGAAGGAAGGGCTCGCGCAGCTGCTTGATGCGCTGGCCGTGCTGCCCGGCCTGCGCTGGCTGCGCTTTCTGTATACCTATCCCAACAAGGTCACGACGCGCCTGCTCGAGACGATGGCAAAGCACGAGACCATCGCAAAGTACCTCGACGTGCCGCTGCAGCACGCGAGCGCAAGCGTGCTGAAGACGATGAAGCGCGGAGGCAACGCGCAGATCTTTCTGAACCTGATCGCGAAGGCGCGCGCCCTGGTTCCGGGCATCGTGATCCGCACCAGCTTCATCGTCGGCTTCCCCGGCGAGACCGAGGCCGATTACAAGGAGCTCGAAGGCTTTGTCCGAGCGGCAAGGATCGACTGGCTCGGCGTGTTTACCTACTCGGATGAGGAAGGGGCCAAGGCGTACGAGCTGGCGAATGAAACCAAGCTCCCCAACCGCACCATCCAGGCGCGCCGCCGCCGCCTGATGAAGCTGCAGCAAAGTATCAGCGCGGTGGAAAAGGCGAAATGGGTCGGGCGCTTCGTCGACGTGCTGGTGGAAGGCCCAAGCGAAGAGACCGACCTGCTGTGGGAGGCGCGGACCTGCGAGCATGCCCCGGAGATCGACGGCAAGGTCTTCCTGAACGACTTCGGCCCGCACGAAACGCTGGTCCCCGGCACCTTTTACCGCGCCGAAATCACCGAATCGCATGACTACGACGTGGTCGCGAGAATTGTGGAATAGGAAACGGATGCCGACACCAAAAGCCCTCTTCTGCCCTATCTGCCGCAAGGTCGTGCTCGCCACCGACCCCGATTTCCCGTTCTGCTCAGACCGCTGCCGCATCCTCGACCTGGGCAAATGGGCTTCCGGCGGATACGTGATCAGCTCGCCTGTGCATGACCCGGAGCTGCTGGACGAGTTGGAAGGTCTGCGCGACCGCGAGCGCTCGTCGACGAACGAAGACGTCGATGGCTAGGCAGCAGCGCCAGGATCTGCGCACGCTCACGTCAAAGAAGACTGCATGGGCCTGGACGGTGGGCACCTTTTTCGGGGCCGGGCTGTTGCGTCCTGGTCCGGGAACCTATGGCTCGATTGCCGCCGTGCTTTTGTGGTTTGGGGCCATCCACGCCTTTCATCCGGGTCCGCTCGCGCAGGCTCTCGGCACGCTTGTCGCGGCGCTGTGCGCAACGGCCATCGGCATCCCGGCCGCGACCATCGTCGCGCGCGAGTCCGGCCGCGAAGATCCCGGCCATGTGGTGATCGACGAGGTCGCCGGCCAGCTCTTCGCCCTGGTCGCCATTCCGGCGAACTGGCAGCACGCCGCGCTTGGGCTACTTCTGTTCCGCCTCTTTGACATCACCAAGCCGCCTCCGGTGCGCCAGCTGGAGCGTCTGCCTGGAGGCACCGGCATCATGCTGGACGACGTAGCCGCCGGCCTGATCGCGCTTGCGCTGGGTCATCTTGCGCTGCTGATTTATCCTTAGGGGATGCCGCATCTCACATCGATCCGTCCACAGGCCGCGCTTCCCGGCGGAGAGCTTACCCTGGAAGGCGAGGACCTGGGGCCCGGCGTCACCGTCGAGATTGCCGGCGTCCCTGCGCTGGTGACGCTTGCGCGCCCGGCGAGAGCCACGGTGCGGATCGCCGAAGGCACGCTTCCCGGGCCGCTTGCTGCGCGCCGCACCGCTGTGAGCTCGAACGAGTTGCCCGTCCGCATCGCCGTGCCAATGGCGGAAAACCTGCATCCCGTGGCGAACCCCGCGTCCGATCCGCGCGGCACCGTGTATGCGACGCTTTCGGGTTCGCGCGGTCAGGAAACGCCGGTGTCGGTTTTCCGCATCTTGCCTGCGGCACCGGGGCAGACGCACGAGATGCGGCCATTCGTGCGCGGCGTCATGAATGCAAGCGGCCTGGCCTTTGATCGCAACGGAACTTTGTTCGTCAGCTCCCGCGCGGAAGGTGCGGTATACCGCATCGCCGCCGACGGCACGCCGCGCCCGTTCGCGGAAGGGCTCGGCATCGCCACGGGCCTGGCCTTCGATCAGGCGGGCGACCTGTACGTCGGCGACCGTTCCGGAACCATCTTCAAGATCCGCATGGCCGGATCCGGCCCGCACCGCGAGCAGGAAACCTTTGTGTTCAGCACGCTGGAGCCGTCGATTTCGGCCTATCACCTCGCCTTCGACAGCCGCGACATCCTCTACGTGACCGGGCCGACGACGGCGTCGTCGCAAAGCATCTACGCCATCGACCACGACGGCTCCGCGCGGGTGTTTTACCGTGGGCTGGGCCGGGCGCAGGGCATGGCGTTCGACGTGGATGACAACCTGTACGTGGCGGCCTCGCTGGGTGGAGAACGCGGGCTGGTGCGGATCACTCCGACCGGTGTGGCGGAGCTGATCGTCAGCGGATCGAACCTGGTGGGGCTCTGCTTTCTGCCCCGTGGACGCGCCGCGCTGGGGACGCGTGACACGGTGTACGAGGTTGAGCTCGGCATCACGGGGCGTCCGCTGCCCTGAAAGGCGCAGGCCGCGCCGGACGCATCCAACCGGGAATGATCGCTGAAATTATTGCGGCCGGCAGCGAGATGCTGACGCCGTTTCGCCAGGACACGAACTCCCTTTACCTGACCGGGCGGCTTAACGAACTGGGCATCGCGGTCGCCTTCAAGACCATCGTGGGCGACAATCTGAACCATCTCACAAACGCCGCGCGCACGGCTCTGGGACGGGCCGACGTCGTCATCTTCTCGGGCGGGCTGGGACCCACGGAAGACGACCTGACCCGCGAGGCCGCGGCCGCCGCGCTGGGTATCGCGCTGCATCCCGACCCGGCCATCATCGCCTCGCTCTACAAGCGCTTTGCCGAGCGGCGCATGAGCATGCCGCCGAACAACACCAAGCAGGCCGATCTGCTGGAAGGCGCAGAACTGCTGGAGAATAAGAACGGAAGCGCGCCGGGGCAGTTTCTCGCAACCACCTTCGACGGCCAGCGCCGCTTCGTGGTGCTGCTTCCCGGGCCGCCCAAGGAACTGAAGCCGCTGTACGACGAAACCGTGCATCCGCGTTTGCAGCGCATGGTGCCTCCGCGATTTATACGCAAGCGGCAGCTCCGCATGGCGCTGATCCCGGAGTCGCAGGTGGACGCGCGCACCGCTCCGATCTATCAGCAGTTTCCCAATGTCGAAACCACGATTCTGGCCCATTCCGGCGAGATTCAGCTGCACTTCCAGGCAACCGGCGACTCCGAAGCCGAGGCCCGGGCGCGCGTGGATGAGGTCACCGGGCGGGTCGAGCAGGAGCTGGGTGAAGAGGTCTTTTCTTCTCGCGGCGAGAGCCTGGAGGAGGTGGTACTGCTGATGCTCGGCATGCGGCATCTGACGCTGGCGACCGCGGAAAGCCTGACCGGAGGCACGCTGGCGATGCGGCTGACCTCGGTGCCGAACAGTTCGCGCGTGTTCCTGGGCGGCGCGGTGGCGTACACGCCGGAGCTCAAACGGCTGTTCTGCCAGGTTGACCCGTCGCTGATCGAACGGGACGGTGCGGTGTCGGACGCGGTTGCGCGGGCGATGGCGGAAGGCATCCGGAACGCCACCGGGGCTGCCTACGGCGTGGCGATTACCGGGCTGGCGGGACCGGGCGGCGGCACGGGCGTGGACGCGGGTAAACCGGTCGGCCTGGTCTTCGTCGCGCTCGCCGACGGGACCGACACGCAGGTAAGACAGGTGCAGATACCCGGCGATCGCGAGCGCATTCGCTGGTGGTCCAGCCTGCATGCGCTCGAGATGATTCGCAGGGCGCTGCTCTAACGGGAATCTGCCGGCGCCAGACATTTTCCACGCGGATGGGTTGGTAAACTGAACACGGTTGCCATGAATCCCTGGTTTGTCGCCATTCCGATCGCGTATCTGCTGGGGTCGGTGCCCTTCGGCTACCTTCTGGTGCGCCTCCTTCGGGACCAGGACGTGCGGGTCTCCGGCAGTGGCAACATCGGCGCGACCAACGTGGCTCGGTCCGGCGGCAAGGGTCTCGGGCTGCTGACGCTTGTGCTCGACCTGCTCAAAGGGCTTTTTGCGGTGTTGATCGCGTTTGCGCTGGCGCGGCACTTCGCTCCCTGGCAGGCGGAACCTCGAGCGTTGGCGCAGGCACAGGCGTTCAACCTGGGCGTCGGCGCGGCGGTCGCGGCGGTGCTGGGACACGTGTTTCCGGTCTGGCTGAGCTTTCGCGGCGGCAAGGGCGTGGCTACCGCGCTGGGAGTTTTTCTCGCGCTGATTCCGCGTGCTACGCTCTGCCTGCTGGGTGTGTTTCTCGTCGTCTTCCTGTTGACGCGTTATGTCTCACTTGCGAGCATCGTTGCCGCTGCCTCGTTTCCTTTTTTTGGCTTCTTCTTCGTCCGTCATCCGAGTCCAACAGTGATCGTTGCCTTTCTTTTCATCCCGCTGCTCATCATCGTCAAACATCACGCCAACCTGCGTCGTCTGCTGGCCGGCACGGAAAGCCGTTTCGGCCGCAGCCGTGAGAAGGCGGCGGCATGAGCCGTATCGCTGTGCTGGGCGCGGGCGCGTGGGGAACCGCGATGGCCATCTCGCTGGCGCGCCGCGGAGGCCACGAGCTTGTGCTCTGGGCGCATTCGCCCGCGCTGGCCGAGCACCTGACCGAGATCGGCGAGAATCTTCCCTACCTTCCCGGTTACACTCTGCCGGCCGACATCCAGGTGACCTCCGATCTGCCCGGTGCCATCTTCGAGGCCGACATCCTGCTCTGCGTCACGCCCTCGCAGTACCTGCGCGAGACCGTCGCGCACATTGCCCCGCTGCTGACCCGCGACCAGATCGTCCTGTCCGCCAGCAAGGGCATCGAGGAGCGCAGCTTTCTGCGCATGACCCAGGTCATTGCGTCGATTACAGACAATCCTGCCGGCGTATTGAGCGGCCCGTCATTCGCGCAGGAGGTCGCTGCCGGGTTGCCGACCGCCGTGGTCGTTGCGGCGAACGATCCGGCCGTGAGCCAGAACATTCAGCGCGAGTTCACCTCGCCTTCCCTGCGTCTCTATACAAACGACGACGTGGCCGGCGTGGAACTCGGCGGCGCGCTCAAGAACGTGATTGCGCTGGCCAGCGGATGTATCCACGGGCTTGGGCTCGGAGCCAACACCTCCTCGGCGCTGATCACGCGTGGCATCGCCGAGATCACGCGGCTGGCGGTCGCCTGCGGAGGACGTCGCCAGACGCTTGCCGGGCTATCCGGCATCGGAGATCTGGTGCTGACGTGCACGGGTTCGCTCAGCCGCAATCGCTCGGTCGGCATCGAGCTGGGCAAAGGACGCAAGCTCCCGGACATTCTGGCCGGCATGAACGGCAAGGTGGCCGAAGGTGTGCGCTCCACCGCGGCCGCGCTCGGGCTGGCGTCGCGCTATGGCGTGGAAATGCCTATTGCCGAGCAGATGGACGCCATCCTGCATCGTGGCAAGGCACCACGGGAGGCAATCAAAGACCTGATGGCCCGGCCCGGACGCGACGAAGCCTGAAACGTTCCTCGAAGAAGCGGCGAACTTATCTGCTTCCTTCCAATTCGTCGAGCTCAGCAAACAGCTTTGACACGGAGACACTCATGCCCGTTCCTTCAACCGTAAGTTCCGTCGCTACTTCCCTCGTTGATCCCGCACCGTCGTCACCGGGGCAGTAGCCATAGGCGCAGCTCCTTGCGGGTCATCATACGCCTGCCAACCGCGGCGGCAAACCTGCATCCAACGGAGCATGCCTGATCCCGCCCCCAATCCGACCGCCGACTATCGCAAGTACCCCAAAGGCCCCAACTTCTCGCTGATCGTCGTCTTGTTCGCCATCGTCATTGTGGTCATGCTCGCACTTGGCGTGCTGTTCTTCCATACCAAGGCCGGCAAGAAGGCCGACCCGTACAAGCCGAATCCCACGCCCAACTCGTCGCTGCGCCAGGATGCCGGACCCCGAGGCCTTGTCTGATTGGTAGACTGGACAGACGATGGCTTTTTCGCTCTTCGGACGACGCAAGGACAGTGACCCTGAACCGCCTGCCCCGGAAGAGGATGCTCCGGTAGAAGCGGGTTCCGCTCCCCGGCGCGGCCTGTTCGACCGCATGCGCCAGGCGGTCACCCGCACGCGCGAGAGCTTTTCCGAGTCGCTGGGCCAGGTGCTCGCGCTCACCCGCGAGGTCGACGAATCGACCCTGCAGTCGCTCGAGCCGATCCTGCTCGCGGCCGACCTCGGCTCCGCTACCACAGCCATCGTGCTTGAAAACCTGCGTGGACGCGCGCTCCGTAAGGGCGTCGAAGGCGGAAGCGAGCTGAAGGAGCTTCTGCGCACCGAACTCCAGGCGGTGCTCGACCGCGTCAGCCGCCCGGTCGTGGCTCCGGCAAGTTCACCCGAAGTGCTGATGATGGTCGGGGTCAACGGCACCGGCAAGACCACCACCTCCGGCAAGCTCGCCGCACTGTTCACCGCCCAGCACCGCTCCGTGCTGCTTTGTGCCGCGGACACGTTTCGCGCCGCCGCCATTGAACAGCTCGCCGTGTGGGCCAACCGCTCCGGCGTCGACCTGATCAAGACCCGCCAGGGAGGTGACCCGTCGGCCGCGCTGTACGACGCGTGTACCGCCGCCAAAGCACGCGGAACGCAGGTGTTGATCGTCGACACGGCCGGCCGCCTGCACACCAAAACCGACCTGATGAAAGAGCTGGACAAGATGCGGCGAACGGCGGAAAAGCTGATTCCCGGCGCGCCGCACCAGACCCTGCTCGTGATGGACGCCACCACCGGCCAGAACGGCCTGACCCAGGCACGCCTCTTTACTGACGCCGCCCGCGTGACCGGCATCGTGCTAACCAAGCTGGACGGAACCGCCAAAGGAGGCATCGTGCTGGCCATCGCCACCGAGCTCGGACTACCCGTGGTCTACGCCGGCACAGGCGAAAAAATGGAAGACCTTATCCCTTTTGACAGCAAGGCATTTGTGGATTCGCTGCTGGATTAACCATGCCGTCTTCGCCCGACCAAGATGAACGTATGATGGAGCGGGCGCTCGCGCTGGCACGGGTTACTGCCGGACTGGCCAGTCCAAACCCGCAGGTGGGCTGCGTGCTGACCCGGAACGGCGAAATCCTTGGCGAAGGTGCCCATCTGTATGAGCGGCGCGACCATGCGGAAATTGTCGCGCTCAAGCAGGCCGCCGCACTGGGGAACGAGACCCGCGGTGCCACGGCCTACGTGACTCTCGAGCCATGCAGTCACCACGGACGAACCGGCCCGTGCGCGGATGCGTTGATCGCCGCCGGCATTACGCGCTGCGTCGTCGCCACTGAAGACCCGAACCCGCAGGTCGGCGGACAGGGCATCCGAAAGCTGCGCGCCGCCGGCGTGGAGGTCCTGGTCGGAGTCGGCAAGGAGTCCGCCCAACGCATCAACGACGCCTTCGCCTGGTCGATCCGGCACGGCATCCCCATGGTCACGCTCAAGGCCGCGCTTTCGGTCGACGGCTACCTTGCCCCGCCGCCCGCAAGCCGTCACGCTGCCAGCCCACACTGGCTCACCGGCCCGCTCGCCCGCGCGGAGGTGCAGCAGATGCGCCACGCGTCGGACGCCATCCTCACCGGCATCGGCACGGTCCTGGCCGACGATCCCGCCCTGACCGACCGAACCGGCCTGCCCCGGCGGCGTCCGCTGATGCGCATCGTGCTCGACCCGCGGCTGCGCATCCCACTTCACTCGAAGCTGGTCCAGTCCGCCCGGGGAGATGTCCGGCTGTTCTGCGCCGCGGACGCAACCCTCGATCAGCCGGAGACCTTCGCCCGGCTTCAGCGACACGGGGTCGAAGTTGTCGAACTAGCGGGCGGCCCACGCCTCAACCTTAGGGACGTGCTCGCCACGCTGGCGGCGTCCGAGGTCCGCAGCGTTCTTCTCGAAGCCGGCCCGGCCCTGAACGCTGCCTTCCTTTCCGCCGGTCTGGTGCATCAGGCCTTCCTCTTCTTCTCGCAAACCGAGCTCGGCGCGGGCTCGCTGCCCTTTGCCGCCGGCGGACCCAGCCCGTTTGTGCTTCAGGAGAAAATGCAGGGCGTCGAGCACCGTACCTTCGGACCGGACGTCGGCATCTCCGGCCGGCTTACCCGCATCTGGCCCGGAGACGCGCAGCCCATGCACTCTATAAGCTAATCTGAAGGAGCCATGTTTACAGGACTCGTCCAGGCCACCGGAACCATCGTCTCGCTGACGCCGCCCAACACCTCGGCCGGTCCCACGCGCATCACCGTCTCCGCACCAGCGCTTGCGTCCAGCCTGCATACGGGGGATTCCATCGCGGTCTCCGGCGTCTGCCTCACCGCGCTCGACCTTTCGCCGACGCAGTTTTCAGCCGATCTCGCGCAGGAAACCGTCGCCCGCACCACGCTGGCGAAGCTTGCCCCCGGCGCGGTCGTCAACCTGGAGCTGCCCACCCCGGCCGGCACGCCACTCGGCGGACACGTCGTCCAGGGTCATGTGGACGGCGTCGGCACGCTGATCTCCCTCGAGGCGATCGACCCGGATCACGAGAGCACAAGCGACTGGCGTCTGCGGCTCGCCATCCCGTCCAACCTGACCCGCTACGTGGTGCCGCAGGGCTCGATCACGATCGAAGGCATCTCGCTTACCGTGGCCGGGATGCTTGGCGATGTGGTCTCGATCGCCATCATCCCCCACACCTACCAGACGACGACGCTGAAGACCCTGCTTCCCTTCTCACCCATCAACGTCGAGGTCGATGTCCTTGCAAAGTATGCCGAAGCCCAGACGCCCGGGCCGTCCGCCTCCACTCCCAGGTGGAGCGTGACCGAGGCATATCTGCTCGCGAACGGGTACTGAGGACACGCAGCCTACACCGCGCAAAGCACAAGAAAATACACGCAGAGTTCGCAATGAAATCCTGTGCGTTCCTTACATATTTCTGGCGCTCTTTGCGCCCTCTTGTCGCTTATTTCGAACAGTCCGCGCTACCCGAGATCGTGCGCGCTGTCGCCTCCGTTGACGTCGTAGCACGCTCCGGTCACCATCTCGGCGGCATCGCTGGCCAGAAACACGGCCACCGGGGCGACCTGCTCCGGCTTGAGCCAGGGCACACCCAGAGGCGTCTTCGGCAGGCGCGCCGCGATCACCTGTTGCTCGCCCGGATGCTCAGGCGGCGGTGCCGTCATGGTCTCGCCTACTGCTTCGCTCCAGCGCTTGTCGTTGTGGGTCATCGCCGTATCGATCAGGCCGGGTTCGATCGTGTTCACCGTGATCTTGTGCTTGCCAAGCTCCAGCGCGCAGGACTTCATCAACCCGATAATGCCCCACTTCGATGCCGAATACGCCGTACCATTTTTGGTTCCGTACCGGCCCTGCATGGACGAGACCATAATGATCCGGCCCTTGCCCCGCGTCACCAGCAAAGGCGCGAAGTTGCGCACCGTGTTCCATGTCCCGTTCAGGTTGTTATTCACCACGCTGTGCCAGTCGGACTCCTCCTGCTCCAGCAGCGGCTTGAAGGCCTGGATCGCCGCGTTCGCCACCACGATGTCCACATGGCCCATCGCGTTCTGCGCCTGGGCCGCAGCAGCCTTCATGGCGGCGAAATCACGGATGTCGGCCTGGATAGCAAGCCACTTGCGCCCGTGCGCCTTTACCAGGTTGCCCGTCTCTTCAAGCTCCGCCGCGGTAGCCGGCACATACTGCACATTGCCCGCCACCGGCCCGGCGATGTCGATCCCGATCACATCCGCGCCGTTCGCCGCGAAGTCCGCAGCAATGCATCGGCCGATGCCGCGCGCGGCACCCGTTACGACCGCGACCTTGCCGGTCAGGATGCCGTTGAACGACTGTCCGGCCCACGCCTCATTCACCACGGACGAGCCATTGTTCGCAGGATTCGTCCCGTTAGCCGCGGTCCCCTGCTGCGCCGGATCCTTCTGCTGTTGAGCCCCGGCGAACCCTGCCGCCATTGCGCCTGCACCTGTCATCAAAAACCCCCGTCTGTCCATCGGAACCAACTCCTGTTGCAACGGACAGATAGATGCGCCGGCACTCGAATGGGTTACTGGCCCGGGGGAGACAGCGCCGTGCCCAGGAACGCGCAGAAAAACGCGCAAAGGACGCAGTGCATAGCATCCTTTGCGCGCTTTCCTTCGCGCTCTTGGCGCGATGCCCTTAGATGGAACTCATGTTGTGCAGGAACTCCTGGTTGTTCCGCGTCTTGGCCAGCTTGTCGGTCAGCAGCTCCATCGCCTCGGTCGGAGACAGCGGGTTGAGCACCTTGCGCAGAATCCATGTCCGCTGCAGGTCTTCCTTCGGGATCAGCAGCTCTTCCTTGCGCGTGCCGGAACGCTGGATATCGATCGCCGGGAACACACGCTTGTCAACCAGCTTGCGGTCAAGGATAACTTCCATGTTGCCCGTACCCTTGAACTCTTCAAAGATGACCTCATCCATGCGCGAGCCGGTATCGACCAGCGCGGTAGCAATGATCGTCAGCGATCCGCCCTCCTCGATATTGCGCGCCGCGCCGAAGAACCGCTTCGGACGCTGCAGCGCATTCGAGTCCACACCACCCGATAGCACCTTGCCCGACGGCGGGACGATGGTGTTGTAGGCACGCGCCAGACGCGTAATCGAATCCAGCAGAATCACCACGTCGCGCTTGTGCTCCACCAGGCGCTTGGCCTTTTCGATCACCATTTCGGCCACCTGCACGTGACGCGCCGCCGGCTCGTCGAAGGTAGAGGAGATGACCTCGCCTCGCACTGAGCGCTGCATGTCGGTCACCTCTTCCGGCCGCTCGTCGATGAGCAGCACGATCAGCGCGACCTCGGGATGATTCGACGTGATCGAATTCGCGATCGATTGCAGAAGCATGGTCTTGCCGGTTCGCGGAGGCGCAACGATCAGCCCGCGCTGGCCTTTGCCCACCGGAGTCAGCAGGTCCATCACACGCCCGGACAGGTGGTCGCGGACGGTCTCCATCTTGACCCGCTCCTGCGCATACAGCGGCGTCAGGTTATCGAACAGAACCTTGTTGCGCGTCTCTTCGGGGCTCTCGAAGTTGATCGCCTCGATCTTGACCAGCGCAAAATATTTCTCGCCTTCATGCGGGCTGCGCACGTGGCCGGAGATGGTGTCGCCCGTCTTCAGGTCAAACTTGCGAATCTGCGACGGCGACACGTAAATATCGTCCGGGCCGGGCAGGTAGTTATAGTCCGGCGAACGGAGAAAGCCGTAGCCGTCGGGCAGGATCTCCAATACCCCTTCGGCGAAGATGTGTCCCTCTTTTTCGCTCTGCGCCTGCAGAATCTTGAAGATGAGGTCCTGTTTGCGCAGGCCGCTGGTGCCCGCGATGTCGAGTCCACGCGCGATCTTGCCCAGATCGGCGATATTGTGCTCTTTCAGCTCAGAAATTGTCATGGGATTTGTATTTTCTTGGAACCTGGATGGTCGGGGATGAATTGGTGCGGGATTCAGCAGGACGGGAGGGGTCGGGCAGAAAGCCGGGAGGGAGGTGCGGGGGCCGTGCGGAGGGGTACAGCGGAAGCGTATCACAAACGCAGCATGCAGCCACGGAAAAGCGAAGGTGCCGCCGGCCTAAGCCGCGCGGCGATCCCCCACGTGAATCTTCTCAACAATCGGTTCCGGCAGTTCGTCCATCGGAACGGTTTCCTTGAATCGGTCCAGCACCTCGTTGGTCGTGTCCTGCAAACGGGTGTTCGGCTTGTGCAGCTTGCGCGTCGCCTTGGACGCCAACTGGCAGAGCTGGTAGCGATTGGTAACGTGCGTGAGAGCTCCGAAGATCAAATCTGAGCGCATGGTTTTCCTTTCCGCTGGCAGTGACCTTCCGCGCCAGCATGCGGACTCGTTCTGTAAATCAGCCTGAAACAGAGAACGTAGAAATCAAATGAGGCCCGGGAAGCTCTGCCGTTCAGACCACGCCTCATCGCATACTTACGTAGTCATAGGACGCGACGACCCGGCCGAAAGCTTCACCGAAAAAGATGCTTTCAGACTGCTTTCCTGCATAACCGGGTCGATACTGCGATGACCGGCACAGGTGGCCCACCTGAACCTTAACCGCTCCGCTCCGCCACGTCAATCCTTTTATTTGAATCCTGCTCCGCCCCGACCTACAGAATAGCGGAGATTCCGCCTCGGAATGGACCTCGCCCCCTAACACTCACGACCAGTAACTTCGGTCCAGTGTCCGGTATTGAATCGCCTCCGCGATATGCTTTACCGCGATATCCGGCGAGCCTTCCAGATCCGCGATCGTCCGTGCCACCTTCAGAATGCGGTCATGCGCCCGCGCGCTCAGGCCCTGCTGCTGCATCGCCCGCTCCAGGATGCGCTCGGCGTCCGACGACAGCTCGCAGAACAGCCGGATCTGCTGCGTGCCCATCTGCGCGTTGCTGTACACCGTCCGCGATCCACTGCGACCGGAAGGTTTTGTCCTTTCCTCGCCGCCCACCCGCGTAAAGCGTGCATGCTGCCGCTCCCGCGCGGCCATCACCCGCGCGCGAATCTCCGCCGAGCCTTCCGCCGACGCGCTTCCGCGTAGTTCCTTGTACTGTACCGCCGGCACCTCGATGTGGATATCGATCCGGTCCAGCAGGGGCCCGCTGACCTTGCTCACATATCGCTGGATCATCGGCGGCGTGCAGGTGCATTCGCGGCTCTTGTCATTGAAATAGCCGCACGGACAGGGGTTCATCGCGGCCGCGAGCATGAAGCGCGCCGGGAAGCTCAGGCTCATGCTCGCCCGTGCGATGGTCACGGTGCCGTCTTCAAGCGGCTGCCGCATCACCTCCAGCACGTTGCGCGGAAACTCCGGAAGCTCATCCAGAAACAGCAGTCCGTTGTGCGCCAGCGACACCTCCCCTGGGCGCGGAATGGCCCCGCCACCGATCAGCCCCGCGTCCGAGATCGTATGGTGCGGCGCGCGAAACGGACGATGCGTCACCATGCCGTCCTCCGCGTTGAGCACGCCGGCCACCGACCAGATCTTGGTCGTCTCGAGCGCCTCCTCAAACCGCAAAGGTGCCAGGATCGACGGCAGACGCTTGGCCAGCATCGTCTTGCCCGAGCCCGGCGGTCCGATCATCAGGATGTTGTGTCCGCCTGCCGCCGCCACCTCGAGCGCGCGCTTGGCCACATGCTGGCCGCGCACGTCCTTGAAGTCCGCGGGAAAATGCTGCATCTCGTCCAGCAGCGATGTGGTATCGACCTTGAGCGGCAATGCCGTCAGCGTGCCGAACGCCGCCTGGTTGAGCAGGTCGCGCACCTCCAGCAGGCTGCGCACCGGATACACATTGACGCCTTCGACCACCGCGGCCTCGCGCGCGTTGCCGGCCGGGCTGACCAGGTTCTTGATTCCACGTGCCTTGGCGGCCAGCGCAATCGGCAGCATGCCCTGCACCGGGCGCAGCGAGCCGTCCAGCCCAAGCTCGCCGACCAGCAGATAGTCGCTCAGGTCCTTGATGTGCAGCGCCCCATACGCGCCCAGGATGCCGATCGCAATGGGCAGGTCGAACCCCGAACCTTCCTTTTTCAGGTCTGCCGGCGCCAGATTGATGATGATGCGGGTCGGCGGGAGCTCAAAGCCCGAGTTGCGGATGGCCGAACGTACCCGGTCGCGCGATTCCCGCACCGCTGCGTCCGGCAAGCCCACCGTGTTGAACTCCGGCTTCTCAAGCACCTGGCCCGAGTAGTCCACTTCTACATCGATAATGTGCGCGTCGATTCCGTACACGGCCGCGCTGAGAGCTTTGAAGAGCATGCTGGAGCCTGGTCGATCCCTTGAGGCAGAAAGTTCCCCGAGTCTACCATTCGCCGCCAGCTCCGCCTCCGCAAATGGCCGGCCCGTGCCTGAAATCGGGCAGCCAGCTTGTCCCAAAACTGGAAACCCGGAGCTCGCGACTCAAGACTCGAAACCGAACAGGCCATCCTGCCCTGCCCCAACCCCTACAATCGATTCAGCGCATGAACACCAGCCTCTTCGAACTCTTCAAGATCGGCATCGGCCCGTCGAGCTCCCACACCGTCGGCCCAATGCGCGCGGCTCTGCGCTTCACCCGCGAGATGCTTTCCCAGGCGCAACCCGTCGCCCGCGTGCAGGTAGACCTGTACGGCTCGCTCGCCCTGACCGGCATCGGCCATGCCACCGACCGCGCCGTGCTGCTCGGTCTGTCCGGAGAAGCACCCGACACGGTGGACCCCGCACGCATCGACTCGCTCGTCGGTGAACTCCGCGCCTCTAGATGGCTGCTGCTCGGCGGCCAGCTGCCCATCCCCTTCGATGAAACCACCGACCTCCTGCTCCACCGCGACCGGATGTACCCGCCCGGCGTGGGCGAGGCCACCAGCCACCCGAACGGCATGCGCTTCACCGCCTTCGACGTCGCGGGCCTCCTTCTGTTCAGCCAGATCTTCTACTCGGTCGGCGGAGGTTTTATCCTGTCCGCCTCCGAGCTCGCGCCGGACCCGGCAGAGCGCCAGGTTTCGCCACGCGAGGTTCCCTACCCGTTTCGCAGCGCGGCCCAACTGCTCGCGCTCGCCGAACAGCAACAGCTCACCATCGCCGAGCTCGTCTTCGGCAACGAGGTCGCCCTTCTGGTCGCAGAACGCGACAACCCGGCGCTGCCCACGATCACCAGACCCGGCACGGACCGTGGCCCCAGCCCGGGAGACGACCCGGCCGCGACGATCCGCACCTCCATCCTCGCTCTCGCCCGCGCGATGCAGCTCTCCATGGAACGCGGTATCGCCACCGAAGGCATCCTGCCCGGCGGGCTCAACGTCCGACGTCGAGCCCCGCGCCTGCACAGCCGCATCCAGGCGCTTGATGAAAGGGCTTCCGCCGAAGGACGTCCACGTGATCCTCTCGCCCCGCTGGACTGGGTTTCTCTGTTCGCCATCGCCGTCAACGAGGAAAATGCCGCAGGCGGACGCGTCGTCACCGCACCCACCAACGGCGCGGCCGGTGTCATCCCGGCCATCCTCGCGTACTATCTTCGCTTCATCGATGCGGGAAAGCCGCAGGAAGAACAGGAACAGGGGCTGCTGCGCTTCTTCCTCACCGCCGCCGCCATCGGCATCCTGTACAAGGAGAACGCCAGCATCTCCGGCGCCGAGGTCGGCTGCCAGGGCGAGGTCGGCGTCGCCTGCTCCATGGCCGCCGGTGGCCTGGTCGCGGCGCTCGGAGGCACCAACGAGCAGGTCGAGCACGCCGCCGAGATCGCCATGGAACACAACCTCGGCATGACCTGCGACCCCATCGGAGGCCTCGTGCAGATCCCCTGCATCGAACGCAACGCCATGGGCGCGGTCAAGGCGGTCAACGCGTGCCGCATGGCCATGCACGAGACCGAAGGCCACAAACTATCGCTCGACCAGGTCATCGAAACCATGTACCGCACCGGCATGGACATGCAATCGCGTTACAAGGAAACCAGCCAGGCCGGGCTCGCGTTGAACATCATCGAGTGCTGAGAGGGTCTTATGAATGCGATGACAGTTGAGGAGTACAAGACTTACCTGACACGCGACAACGGCTTCCCCTGGGGCATCGAGCTTGAGCCCGGCGACAATCACTTCACGCCGTTCTATGCAAATCCTGAAGCCAGGTCAGTCAATGTGCCGTTTCCAAAGAGTGCAGGCCAGTTCGCTTATCTCGCGTCAAGCCTTCCGCTGCTTTCTGATATGGACCAGGCGGAGTGGGGTGGGGGCTGGACCCGGCCGCCCTCGAGCAGCTTGCGGCAATTCTGCGGTTCATCAGCGAGATAGCCAGAGTGCCGCGCGTCGGGTGAAGGATCGTATCTCTTCCGAGGTGGCCGACCTCAGCACCTTTGCCAATCGCGGCAGAACCGGCGAGGTCGAGGGAACACAGGAACTTCTTTTCACTCCGTGGCCCTACATCGCGGTCTATGAGGTCTCTGGGGATACTGTTCACATCCTTGCCATTCGGCACGCCGTACAGGAGTGGCCGCCGCGGCAACCTTGATTGCGCCTACCGGTCCGGACGAAATGCCTCCACATCCACCTCCGGCGCCTCGCTCAGCACCATCTGCGCCACAACCCTGGCCGTCGCGGGGGCCAGCAGGATGCCGTTCCGAAAATGTCCCGTCGCCAGCATGTACCGGGGCTGTCGCGCGGTCGCTCCCAGAAACGGAAGCCCATCCGCCGTCGAAGGACGAAGCCCCGCCCACGACTCCAGAAACTCTGCCTGTGCCAGTTCCGGAAGCAGGCGGCAGGCACGCGCGTTCAGCGTCAAAATAGCCGGCGGATGCACCGTCAGGTCGAATCCCGCGTCCTCCACCGTAGCCCCGATGATCGCGCGCCCTGCATCCGGCCCCGCCGTCCGCGGCACGATATACACGTCGTCGGTCCGCACCGTGAGGTCCAGGTCCAGCGATGCCGGCAGCTTCACCGCCAGCATCTGCCCTTTGCGCGGACTTACCGGTGCCGGCGACCACGTGCCCATGCAGTCGATCAGGTATGGCACGCCCACCGCGCCATCCGGCAGCTCGACCGTCACTCCATCGGCATCCGCCCGCACCCGCCGTAGCGCGGTATGCTCGCGCAGCTCGATCCGGGGCGACGCACACACCGCCTTCACCAGCGCCGGAGCCAGCTGCCGGGGATCCACCGACCACTCATCGAGCAGCGTGAAGCGCACCTCTCCGGGCACCAGCTGCGGAAGCAGCTCCGCCGGGTCCGGGAGCACATCGGCCGCCTCAGGCACAGCCTGCTGCAGCGTCGTCACGGTCTGGAACGGCACGCGCGTGCCGGAAAGCTCGGCCACCCGGTCCAGCCACGCGGGATACAGCCCGGCACTCAGCTTTGCCAGCGGGTAAAGCGCCGCCGGGTTCGCGGGGTCCTCGGCCGCCAGCATCCCGGCCGCCGCCGTGCTGGTCCGCGCCATGGCTGTTCCCGCCTCCAGCACCAGCACGCGGCTACCCCGGTCCGCCAGTTCAAGCGCAAGCGAAAGACCGATCACCCCTGCCCCGGCAATGACAAAATCGAAAGAAGCCACGTTCTCCATTCTACCCAGCCACGTCGCCCCGGTACCCTTCGGGCACGCCCCTCATCCGTGTGGCTGGATTCGCCGTCGAATAGGGCGTAGTGTGCTGAAAGCGGGGACTCGTTTCCGGCCCCGCGAGCCGGACCCAGGAGTACCGATTTTCCGCATCGCCGAAGGAGGATGCAAGCCGATGAATGAACCAAGCAGGACCGAGATCCCCAGGAGCCCCGCGCTTGGGCCACTGTGGGCAGCCTTCGCCGTGGCATTGCTGGTCGCCGTCGGCGCGCTGATCTGGAGCTTCAGCCTCAGCAACCGGCTGCGCGACACGGAATCCAAGCTCGGCGTCTCCGAGCAGAAGGACGCGGAGATGGCACAGCGGCAGGAGGCTATGAATGCCCGGCTGCGCGCCACCACCGAAACGCTCGGCCAGAGCATGGGCGTTACGCAGAAGCAGATTGAAGAGAAAACCCAGGCTCTAATGGCCGCGCAGGCCGCCGCCGCCCGAGCCTCCAGCGCCCAGACCGCCCGGCTGGTACAGGCGCAGGCCGCCACCGCCAGGCAGGTCGGCGCGGTCGCCAGCAGCGTCACCGCCGTGCAGACCGACGTCACCACCGCCAGGAGCAGCATCGCTGACACCCAGACCGATCTGCAGCAAACCAAGGCCAACCTCCAGCGCACCATCGGCGACGCCGGCGTGATGAGCGGCCTGATCGCCCGCAACCACGACGAGCTCGAGGAACTGAAGCACCGCGGCGACCGCACCTACTACGAGTTCACCCTGCAGAAGGGTGCACAGCCCACCATGCTCGGGTCCATCCGCGTGCAGGCCAAAAAGGTCGATGTCAAGAAATCGAAGTACACCCTGATCGTCAACGCGGACGACAGGAATATCGAAAAGAAGGACAAGAGCCTGGACGAGCCGGTCCAGTTTTACAGCGGCAAGGACCCCATGCTGTATGAGATCGTGGTCAACAATTTGCAGAAAAATCAGATCTCCGGCTACCTCTCCACGCCCAAGAACGCGGGTGGAGCAAGCGGCGGGGGTCTCGGTACCCGCTAGCCTCGATCGTTTATCAAAAAACCTGTGCCCCATTCATCGCATCCTCTCGCGATGTATGGGGCATACCGGTCAATGCACATGATGCGTCTGCGTATACCGCAGCGCCCAATCGTGAAGCTTCAGCAGAAATGGAACCAGGAAATCCTGCAGCGTATGCGCCACGATCACTGCGCGCAGGTCGCCTTTCATCCAACGCACCACCAGTCCGTACACGACCGCCAGCGCGGCCAGCGGAAGAATCGCGGCCAGCCCTTCATACAGGTGCACGGAGCCGAACAGCAGGGCGGCCAGCACGATCGCCAGGTATGGCCGGCGCGTCCACGCGGTGAGCTGCTGCAGCAGGTACCCGCGAAAGATCAACTCCTCGGTGATGCCCGCGGTCAGCGAAACGCCAAACCAGCCCAGGTATTCGAGCGCCGTGCGCGGCACCATCGCCAGAACCACCGCCTCGTTGGTGTGATTGTGCAGAGGCGTCTTCAGCAGCAAGAGGCCCACGGCAAGGATTCCTACCAGCCCGAGGAAATAAACCGGGATGCCGCCGAACAGCGCGGTCCATGAGGAGTATGCCCGGTTACGAAACGCATCCCAAAAAAACGGGCCCCTTCGATAGATGCCCGCGATCACCGACCCCAGCAGAAGCCATTCCACCAACATCGAGGTCAGATAGCGCACCGTGTGCGGCTCCGCATGCTCCACCGGAACCAGCGAGCGCATGCGCCCGGCAAGCGTGGTCAGCAGAAGCACGGCAAACAGCGCCACCGTGTGAGCCCAGGGAGCGATCGCTGCGGGTGGAGGTACCGGAGGCGGCGGTGCAGGCCCGGCAAAGGGCGGCGCGAAGAATTCCATACGGCTTTATACTATGGGCGGCCGTTCGCATTGGAAGACATATGGCCAAACAGCGGAGCACACAGGATTCGGGTCTGAAATGCAGTGCCGGCCAGCGAACTGAAGCAAGCCACGCATCCAACCAGGCATGGAATCGAACCTGTTAGCGGATGCGAAACTGATCATCGAGTATCTTGCGCGTGGAGTCGAGTTTGCCGCCGCGCTGCTGATCGGCATCGCGGCCATCGAAGCTACCTTCAAGTCGCTCGTCCTGTTCTTTAAACCGGACTCCCCGCCCGAGATGAAGAATGAGGTCCGCCTCACCTTCGCCCGCTGGCTCGCTGTTGCGCTGGAGTTTGAGCTCGCCGCCGACATCCTCAACACCGCCGTCACACCTACCTGGTCCGATATCGAAAAGCTCGCCGCCATCGCCACCCTGCGCACCGCGCTCAACTACTTCCTCGAGCGCGAAATCTCATCGGAGTCCAGGCCCGCGCAAAAGCTCGCCGAGCAGCGAACCCTGGGCCCGCAGGCCGATGTTTTGCAATCCAACCCCGCAGACATCCAGACCCATGGCTGACCCTCGCTTCCTCACGATCGAAACCCAATACGTCTCGCTCGCGGGAACCGTCATCGACCTGCTCACCGCCGTGGTCGTCGCCTTCCATGTAGGCTGGGCAATCGTGCTCATCCTGCGAGGACGAGGCACCGAAATCGCGCGCGCGGTCGCCGCTGACGGCGTGATCGCGGGTCTCGGCTTCGGCGTAGCCGGCTCCCTGCTGAAGACCATCGCGCTCCAGGACTGGCCGCATATTCGTGCCTTCGCTTTCCTCTTCGTCTTCCGCACACTGCTCAAGCGCGTCTTCGAGCGGGAGCAGCAGGCCATCACCCGGCGAGCGCCTCCTCCATCCATAACGGCGGCTAAACCGGCCATCGCCCATTCCGGTCGATAATCGTCCGGCTCCGTGACAACCCTTTCCCACCTCAGCTATAACCGTAGGTACTTCGCGGCAAGAGCCGCCTTCTGCACGGGAGATCCGCCATGTCCGCCACCATCGTCGCACCCAAGGGTCTGGAAGGCATTGTCGCCACCACCTCCTCCATCTGCTGGATTGACGGAGAAGCCGGAGTCCTCTCCTACCGCGGCATCGACATCCACGAACTCGCTGCCAAAAGCACCTTCGAGGAGACCACTTTTCTCCTTTGGACCGGCTATCTCCCCACCGCCGGAGAGCTGACGCACTTCAGCGCCGAACTCGCCGCCGCCCGCCATCTCGACCCCAAGGTCATCGAATTGCTTCACCAGGTGCCCACCTCCGCCACCCCCATGGAGGTTCTCCGCACCGCCGTCTCTCTGTGCTCGATCTCGGACCCCGACAAGGCCTCGCACACGCACCAGGACAACCTGAGCAAAAGCTTCCGTCTTACCGCGCAGATCGCCATGATCGTCGCCCTCTTCGACCGCATCCGCAAAGGCAAGCCCATCGTGGAAGCCGACCCCGCGCTCTCGCACGCCGGCAACTTCCTTTGGATGCTGAACGGCGAAAAGCCCTCCGCCACCGCCACCCGCGCCATGGACATTGCGCTGATCCTCCACGCCGACCACGAGCTGAACGCAAGCACCTTTGCCGCCCGCGTCATCGCCGCCACGCTCGCCGACATGCATTCCGCCATCACCGGCGCCATCGGCGCACTCTCCGGATCGCTGCACGGAGGCGCCAACGAAGCCACCATGAAGCTTCTCTTCGCCATCGACAAGACCGGCGCGGACCCGGTCGAATACGTCCGCGGCATGTTCGCCCGCAAGGAAAAGATCTCCGGCTTCGGGCACCGCGTCTATCACACCGAAGATCCCCGCGCAACGCACCTCCGCCGCATGTCCGGCGAGCTCGGCAACGCCGCCGGCGACACCAAGTGGTTCGACATGAGTCAGAAAATCGAAGCCTTCATCAGGCAGGAAAAAAAACTCAACGCCAACGTAGACTTCTACTCCGCTTCCACTTACACCACGCTCGGCATTGACATCGATCTCTTCACGCCCATCTTCGCCATCTCCCGCATCGCCGGCTGGGCCGCCCACGTCATGGAGCAGCACGACGACAACCGCCTCATCCGCCCACGCGCCGACTACACCGGCCCCGCCTACCCCGCACCCTACACCCCAATCGCCAGCCGCTGAAAAAGGCGTCGTTCTGACAAACTCGGAATCCCGTGGTTCGTTCTCGCCCCCCACTTTCGCCTCGCGAGCCCTCGGAACGAAGCCATCCTGCCCGCCAGCATGCTAGTCTTCCTTAGTCTCGGCGTACGGAGGCCAGGGAGGAAGCCAGTTGCGAGCACGGAGCCTTGCACGCCATCTGGCACCGTGTCTCTTCTGCCTCGCCGCCGCCGCGCAGGAGCCCCTGCCGGACTCTCCCGGAGCCACACCCCCGCCTGAAAAACAGATCGCGCGCCAGACTCCGGAGGCCACCAGCACCGACACCGAAGCCTCCGAGGTCCCGTCGGTTCCCGGACTTTCCGGCCTGCTGCGCGGCGTCAACGCCGGCCTGACCTTTTCCTCCTTTCACGATTCCGCCGCCGGCTGGGCCACCCTCTTCCAGCCCGCCATCGGCTACAGCTTCAACGACATCTTTGCCGTCGATATCACGGTGCCCATCTACCTCTATCGCCTGGCCGAATCCAAAGACATTCGCCCCCAGCCAAACGCCTTCCTGGTACCCCGCCGCGGAGAGGTGGGCGATGTGCTCTTCGCCTTCCATGCCCAGTTCGTTCCCCGCGGCTTCAACTACCAGGCCACCGTCTCCGCCACCGCGCCCACCGGCGACGCCTTTTACGGACTGTCCACCGGACGGCCCACCTTCGACCTCACCAACCGCTTCGATCACTCCTTCCGCCGCATCACTCCATCGGTTGAGCTCGGCGTCGGCGACTCCTCCACCCTGGTCAATCCGCTCGTCACCCGCGACTATACCTCGCTCGGCCCAATCGCCCACTTTGAGGCCGGCCTTGCCTTTCCCATCCTCTGGGGCACCTCCTTTTCCACCAACGCCTACGAGCAGCTTCCCATCGGCGACCAGAAGATCTACACGCAGATCACCCGCCGAGGCACGACCTCCACCGTCGTCACCGGACGCTCCGTCATCGAGGACAACGGCTTCACCAACACGCTCGACCTCCCCATTGACGACCACACCACCGTCTCCGCCTACTACAGCCGCTCGCTCCGCCTTCATGACGATGTCGTTTCGCTCGCCCTGACCTACGTCCTGCGCGGCACCAACGAAAAAAAGCCCGCCAAGGATCCCGACAAGACCAATCCATAGTCGTCCGCCCAGGCGCGGAAACTCCTTGCATCCGCCGCGTGCTTCTCTTCGCGCGTGTGCGTTGCGTTCTTGCCCGTTCGCGGAGGCGCGCCAAAACAGGACATCGCTCCACGTCGCAATAAATCCATCGCACCCGCACAACTCCGCTTGCTTCCCCCGTGTTCCACACGATACGCTTGCCCGTACCCGCCGGCTGCATCGCTTTGGAGCCCTAATCTTGCCATCTCGCAATTTCGCTTCGCCTTGGCTTGCGTACCTCTTCCTTGCCGCCGCAACCCTGCACGCCCAGGCCAAACCCGCCCTGGAGCCCACCGGGGCAACCGCCTCCTCCACAACCAACGATGAAGGCCCCGCCGGCATCGTCCCCTACGTCAAGGGACCCAACTTCTCGCTCGGCACCACCTCCCAGCATGATTCCGACAACGGGTGGTCCTCCATCCTGAACCCCGACCTCGCCTACCGCTTCAACCGGCACTACTCGGCAGACGCCACCACGCCCATCTACACCTACCTCACTACTCTCTTATCCGGCGGAACAAGGGCGAGGCCCACCGAGACTCCTGTCACCGACCACTTCGTCCCCGGCGACACCGCGCTGAACGGCCACTTCGAGATCTCCACCATCTTCGATTACAGCCTGACCGCCACGCTCGGCCTGCCAACCGGCTCAAAGTCGCTCGGCATCGGCGCCGGCCAGGCCACCTACAACTTCAACAACCACTTCGAAAAAACCATCGGTTTCGTCAACCCGGACATCGAGCTCGGCTTTGGAGACTCGTCCGAGTTCGACAACACGCGCGCCCGCAAAAGCTACACCACGGTCGGCCCGCTCGCCTTTTTCCAGGCCGGTGCCACCTTCGACCTGCCCCGTGGCCTCGACTTCGAAGCCGAAGCTTACGAGCAGCTTCCCGTTGCTGCCCAGACTCTTTACTCCACCACCGGCAAGGGCAAAAAGAAGGTCACCACCGCCATCGGGGTCTCGCAGGCGGAAGACAATGGCTTTCTCACCACGCTCGATATTCCCCTGAATCCCCACACCACCCTGTCCGGCTTCTACAACCGAAGCCTTCGCTCGCACATCGACACCGCCGGCTTCTCATTCACCTTTTTCCTCCGCGCCGTCCCCAGGCAAACCACCATTCGCTAGCACGGTACCCCAGGTCTCGCCTCTGAGACCTCGGTGAAAATCATCGACCCCGCACATCTCGTGCCATTCATCGCAGGTTTGCCGCAATGAGCGGGTCCACTCGCCTACTTCGCGCTCGCCGGGGGCACAATCCCGTTCATCCGCAGGTATTCCACCATCTGTCCGTAGTGGTCGAACCCATGCACGGAAATATAGGCCGCCAGCGACGCCTTGCTTACCCCTGCGCCTACCGAGTCGTTCTCATTCGCCACCGTCACCGTGGCAACAGCCTGGTGAGCCGCCAGGAAGCTGTCTTCGAGCGCCTTTACGCACTGTTCCTTGCTCGTCATCGCAACCAAAGCCTTCAGGTTCACCGTAGGTTTTTTCCCCGTCAGCCCGGCCGCAATCGAATAGTTTACCTGCGCCAGGTGCGTCACCTCCCCGGCAAACGTGCGTACCCCGGTAAACTGAGCTCCAGGAATATGCAGCGATTCCGGAGAAAAGCCGTACTTGTCCGCCGGCATCGCCTTCGCCGCGCCCACCACTTCCTTTTCAAAGTTGGCCAACAGCGCATCGAACGCCATCGCCGGCTCGATCGTCGCCGAAGCCTGAGATCCCGTCTGCGCACCCGCTCCCAACACACCGAACGCCATCATCGCCAAAAGCACCAGTCCACGCATCGCAATCTCCTCGTTCACCGTTCGTGCAAACGCATCCAGCCTACCACTCTCCCACCGGCGGAGAGTCCGTTGATCGTCGTTCGCCGAAGCGTAAACTGAGTCTATGCAGCGCATTTACATGGACGCGAATGCCACCACCCCGCTTCTGCCGGCGGTCTTCGACGCCATGCGTCCCTTCTATACCGATCATTTCGCCAATCCATCCAGCATTCACCAGCCCGGCCAGTTCGCCCGCGCCGCCATCGATCGCGCCCGCGGGCAGGTCGCCGCACTGCTCCGCTGCCGCACGTCGGAGATCGTCTTCACCTCCGGCGGCACCGAATCCGACAACCTCGCCCTCTTCGGCACCCTCGAACCCGGCCAGCACCTCATCACCTCGCAGGTTGAGCACCACGCCGTCCTCCACGCCGCCGAAGCGCTTGAGAAGCGCGGCGTCCAAGTCACCTTCCTGCCCTGCGACCGCGAAGGCCTCCTCTCCCCCGCCACCCTCGAAGCGGCGCTCCGCCCCGACACCCGCCTCGTCTCGCTGATGCTCGCCAACAACGAAACCGGCGCCATCCAGCCCATCCCCGAGCTCGCCCGCATCGCCCACGCAGCCGGTGCGCTCTTCCATACCGACGCCGTCCAGGCCGCCGGCAAACTCCCCCTCGACGTCAGCCCCGCCGGCCAGTTCAAGGACGTCGACCTCCTTTCCATCTCCGGTCACAAAATGTACGCGCCTCAGGGAACCGGCATCCTGTTCTCCCGCCGCAGCGTTCGCCTCGCCCCTCTCTTCCACGGCGGCTCCCACGAGCGGCAGCGCCGGGCGGGAACCGAAAACGTCGCCGGCATCGTAGCCCTGGGCGAAGCCGCCGAGCTCGCCCAGCAGTGGCTCGCCGGAGACGGGCCTGCCGCGCTTGCCCATCTCCGCGACCACTTCGAGCAGACGCTGCTCCGCGAAATTCCCGAAGCCGGCGTCAACTCCGGCCGAGCCCCCCGCACCCCCAACACCAGCAACCTCTTCTTCGACCACGTCGAAGCCGAAGCCCTGGTCATCGCTCTCGACCTCAAAGGCCTGTCCGTCTCCGGAGGAAGCGCCTGCCAGTCCGGAGCTACCGAACCCTCCCACGTGCTCAAAGCCATGGGCCTGTCCGACGCCCGCGCCCGCGCCAGCATCCGCTTTTCGCTCTCCCGCCTCAACACCCCGGCAGAAGTCGAGCACGCCCTTCGCATCATCCCCGAAGCCATAGCCCGCCTCAGAGCCCTCTCCCCCGCCTGGCGCAAATCGCAAACAACAGCCGCCTGACCCAAACTCGGGAGGAGCAGCAACCCGTACCCACTCATCGCGGCCCATCGCGATGAGCGGGTCGATCGTCGAGCTACGCCCCTTCCGGGAAATCCGCACTCAACGTCACGTCCTTCCAGTCGTCCAGGTCCTTTTTCACTGCTTCGAGCTTCTTATAAGCCAGCCCAAGCGCCGGCTTGCCAAGCACCAGACGCAGCGGCGTGTCGTCTGCCTCAACCGCCTTGATGATCGCCTCACCCGCCCGAACCGGGTCCCCCACCTGTTTGCCGCTTCCCTTCTTCGTCTGCCGCCGCCGCTCGCCCGCCGTCTGGTCGTAGTCCTCGATCACCGTCTTCGATTCCAGGATTGAACGCCCGGACCAATCCGTCCGGAACGGTCCCGGCTCCACGATCAACACCTTGATTCCCAGCGGCTTCACCTCGATGGCCAGCGACTCCGACATTCCTTCCACCGCGTACTTGGTCGCATGATAGTAGCCCGTCGCGCCAAAGCTCACCAGCCCGCCGATCGACGAAAAGTTCACGATTGTCCCACTCTTCCGCTCCCGCATCCCAGGAAGTACGGCCTTGCACATCTCTACCAGCCCGAAGAAGTTCGTCTCGAACATCGCCCGCACCGGCTCGTCCTCGCCTTCCTCGATCGCCGCCAGGTACCCATACCCGGCGTTGTTCACCAGCACATCGACCTTCCCAAAACGCTCCTCCGCCGCCTTCACCGCGGCCGCAATCTGCCCGTTGTCTGTCACATCCAGCTTCGCGGCCAGCGTCGTCTCTTCATGCCCGCGCACCAGGTCCTCGATCTCCTCCGGCTTCCGCGCCGTCACCACCACATTCCATCCGCGTGCCTGCACCAGCTTCGCAAGCTCCCGCCCAAACCCCGTCGAACATCCCGTAATCATCCAGACCGGTGCATCCTGTGCCATCGTTGTTTCTCCTCACCCCATAGATGCAGATCAGACCCATGCCACGCAGTCTCATCGCCCTGAGTGGGTCCCCGCGTGCGTCCAACTCCAACCCGATCTCATCCAATGCTCATGAGCGCCCTCCGCCTCTCCGTCCTCGATCAGTCGCCTGTGTCCTCCGGCCATACCCCCGCCGAAGCTCTGCGGAACTCCGTAGCCTTGGCCGCTCACGTCGAATCCCTCGGCTTCCAACGTTTCTGGATCTCCGAGCATCACGCCATGCCAACGCTCGCCTCCTCCGCGCCGGAGATCCTGCTTGCCGCCGTCGGTGCCGCCACCTCGCGCATCCGGCTTGGCTCCGGCGGCATCATGCTTCCGCATTACACCGCGCTTAAGGTCGCCGAGATCTTCAGCACCTTGCAGGCGCTCTATGGCCCACGCATCGATCTCGGCATCGGCCGCGCCCCCGGCGGAGGACCTATCGAATCCGCCGCGCTCCGCCGCAACCGGACCGTCCCCCAGATCGACGACTTTCCCGACCAGCTCGCCGAGCTTCTCGCCTTTCTCCACCACGGCTTCTCCGCCTCGCATCCATTTTCCCGTATCCAGGTCGAGCCCGCCTCCGCCGGCACGCCCGACGTCTGGCTCCTCGGCTCCTCGCTCTGGTCCGCCCAGGCCGCAGCCGAATACGGCCTCCCGTACACCTTTGCTCACTTCTTCTCCGGAGACTCCACCCGCCAGGCCATCGAGCTCTACCGCGCGCAGTTCCAGCCCAACAAATCCCTCGGCGACCAGACCCGCCGCAAGCCCGAGGCCATGGCTGCCGTCGGCGTCCTCTGCGCCGAATCGCAAAAGGAAGCCGACCGCCTCGCCCTCTCCGTCCGCCTCCTCCAGCAGCGCATCCGCATCAACGACCGCCGTCCCATCGCCACCCCGGAAGAAGCCGCCGCCGAGCTCCCCAACTTCGGCCCCCGCCAGCCCGACCCCGGCGAGTTCCCCCGCGTCTTCGTCGGCACCCCCGACAAGGTCTGCCGCGACCTCACCGCCATGGCCCAGACGCTCGAACTCGAAGAGCTCGTGGTCAACACCATCACCCACTCGCCGGAAGCGCGCCAGCGCAGCTACACCCTGCTGGCCGACGCCTTCCAGCTCAACCAGCCGGCAATCTGAACGCTACGCGACGGCTTCGGTCGCCCAGCGGATCTGCTTCGGCTGCCGCGTCCTGACCGCCAGGACCGGGTGCCCCTGGGAGCAAGAACCTCATATCATCACCCACAACTCAGCCAATTGAGCGACATCCTCTCCGCAGAGCCTTTCGCGTGCACATGCAGGAAGGCCGACAAGCTCCGATACCCCAATAGCGTCATTGTGGACTGAAACCATGCCATATACAGTGCCGAATATGCATCCCAAACTGGCCTTGGGGAACACCGGTCTGGCTCTGCAGATGTTCGCGACGTCACTGCTGGCCCTCCTGACGGCGCAAAGCTCCGCGCTCGCGCAAACGCGAAGCATCTTCGGTGGATTCCCTGACCCTGCATCTTCTTCCACCGCCAGCCTCGCGTCGCCGTCTTCGCCTGCCAGTCGCGACGCCGTCCTCCCCGACGCACCCTCTGCTCGCGCCCGCGGAGGCAACAGCTCTCAAGCCCTGCCTGCCGCTGACCGTGAGCCGCGGCCCTTCCACTCCCTCGCCGTCGGCCTCACCTTTGGCACCGGAGGCATCGGCCTCGAGCTCGCCACGCCCATCAACACCAAGCTCAACCTCCGCGGGGGAGCCGCCTTCTTCGGCTATCACACCTCCTTCACCCAGGACACCATCCCCATCGACGGCACCCTCCACCTTTCCAACATCCACGCCGAAGTCGACTACTTCCCACGCGCGCGCTCCTTCCACATCAGCCCCGGCGTCACCTTCTACGACAACACCCGCTTCAACGCCAACATCTTCGTGCCCGGCAACCAGGTCGTCAACTTCAACGACCAGAACTACACCTCCGACCCCGACGACCCCATCCGCGGCACGGCCCTGATCCAGTTCGGCCGCACCGTCGCTCCCCGCCTCACCATTGGCTACGGCAACGTTATCCGGCACAACACCCCGCACCTCACCTTTCCGGTCGAAATCGGAGTCGAGTACATCAAAACGCCAACCGCCGTCTTTAATCTGACCGGAAGCTCCTGCACCGCACCCGGCGACTGCACCCCCATCCAGGACGACCCTGAAACCGAGCAGAACATCCTCGAGCAGCAAAACGAAATCAACTCCGACATCAAGCCCTTCCGCTTCTTTCCCATCCTCACCTTCGGCGTAAGCTACAAATTCGGACACTGAGCGACGCCGCAGCTGCTCTGACCGCCTGATCCTTGTTCAACTTGCCGGTGACCTTCGCAGGCCAACGGCTACGCGTCCGCGTGCGCTGTTGTCTTCTGTCGACATACGATAATTCTGATTGTGAACTCCTTGTTGCTTCCATAGACTCATCTCCGCACAACAAGGGCACGTTCATGTCATCTGCACGTTCGATTCCATCTCTGGACGGATTGCGAGCTCTCGCGGTCACCAGTGTCGTATTGTTCCATTGCGAAACGCCCATCCTGTCTTCCGCGCACTGGCTCCAGCCGTTCCGCAACGGCGCTTTGGGGGTCACCTGCTTCTTCGTACTCAGCGGCTTTCTGATTACGAAGTTACTTCTCAACGAACTGGATCGCTTCGGAAAAGTAGATCTGTGGCGGTTCTACTTTCGACGTGCGTGTCGTATCTTCCCTCCCTACTATGCCTATCTCCTGGTAGTGGGTCTGCTTTGTCTGTTACACCTCACGCAAATCGATCTAAGTAGCTTCCTGTACGCGGTGTTCTACGCGCGAAACTACGCGCCTCATCCTACTGTGGAGTTACTCGGGCACGTCTGGTCGCTCTGCCTGGAAGAACAGTTCTACCTAGTCTGGCCAGCATGCCTTGTCCTGTTCAGGCCTCGTATCTGCCTGCGCATTGCAGCTCTGGCAATCCTGTTATCTCCCGTCCTCCGCGTCCTGACTTACATCTTGGTCCCTTCCATGCGAGACCACATCAACCTGATGCTGCACACCAGGCTCGATTCCATCATGGCGGGTGCTTTCATCAGTCTGGCCCAACATCAGGGAACTTACAAAAGATTGCTGGCGTTCTTTTCCAGGACTGCATGGCTCCTTCCAATCGGATTCTACTTCCTGGTACAACCGTTGCTGGAAAGCCGATACAAGGGCAGCTTCACACTCGTCTTCGGAGACAGTCTGGACTCAATCGCATGCGGGGTCGTGCTTCTCTGTGTAACCACGGTTCCCGGTTGCTGGCTCGGCAGGTTACTTAACCTAAAATCGATGCGTCATCTCGGGATCATCTCCTACAGCCTTTATCTCTGGCAGCAGCTCTTCACCGGAGCCAACACGTTCTTTCCGTTGAACCTGGTCGTTATCTTTCTGTGCGCGGAGTGCTCTTACTGGCTCATCGAACGCCCCTCACTGAAGCTTCGCAACGTGCTGCTCCATCCCGGCAACAACCTGCCCGACGCAGTCGCGCGAGAAGACATGCTCATTTCCAGAGCAGTCCGGTAAGGTTTCCGGTCCGGTTCAACTCCTGTCCGTGCGCCACGCGGCAGAACGCCCACACTCGAAATCACGCGAGCATGCGCCGCAGCCTGCCTGTGCATCGCGCCTGCTCCTTGCTCGCTCCCATCCACGCGGGTCGCTTTGTATTACGATGAACACACCGCACAAACAAAGAGGCCGCCACCCAATGCAGATCTGCCGCCCCGCCACACTGTTCACCCTTGCCGCCGCCTTGACCCTCACCGCCTCCGCCCAGAAGCACTCCCGCCAGCTGATTCCCGCCGCCCCCACCACCCCCATCCGCATCACCGCCGACCTGTCCGAGGCCCCGCGCCGCCTGTTCCACGCCGAAGTCGACATCCCCGTCCGCCCCGGCCCCGTCACCCTCATCACCCCCAAGTGGATTCCCGGCAACCACCGCCCCACCGGCCCGGTCGAGGACATCACCGGCGTCGTCTTTACCGTGAACGGCCCCAATGGTGTCCAGACCCTCCCCTGGCGCCGCGACGACGTCGATCTTTACGAGTTCCACGTCACCGTTCCCGCCGGAGTCACCTCCCTGCACGCCCATCTGGACAACATCGTCTCCTCCCGCGTCTCCGACCACATGGCCTGCCTGGAGTGGGAAAAGCTCCTGCTCTACCCCGCCGACATCCCGGTCAGGAACATTCCCGTCATCGCCTCCGTGACGGTCCCCGCCGGCTGGGGCATCGGCACCGCGCTCCAGCCCACCGGAACCGGCGCTCCGCCTGCCTATACCGGCATTGCGCCTGAGGCCCACACCACCGCCGGCGCGCAGACCACCACCTACGCCGCCACCACGATCGAACAGCTCGAGGACTCCCCCGTCATCGCCGGCCAGTACTTCAAAGAATTCCCGCTCGCCCCCGAGCTCCCCGTCAAGCATTACCTCGACGTCGTCTCCGACGAGCCCGAGGACTCCGAGCTTCGCCCGGAAATGCTCGCTCAGGTCTCGAATCTCGTCCGCGAAGCCAACACCGCCTACGGCTCCCACCATTACAACGTCTACCACTTCCTCCTCACCCAGTCCGACGTCGCCGGCGGCGAAGGCCTCGAGCACGGCCAGTCCTCCGACAACGGCGTGGGCGAAAAGTCCTTCGCCGACCCGCACAACGGCTCCGACCTCCTCGCCCACGAGTACACTCACTCGTGGAACGGCAAATACCGCCGCCCAGCCCGCCTCTACCAGCCCACCTTCGCCACGGCCGAGCAGGGCGACCTCCTCTGGGTTTACGAGGGAATGACCCAGTACATGGGCAACGTCCTCGCCGCCCGCTCCGGCCTCAAATCCATGCGGCAGTACATGGACACCCTAGCCCGCACCGCCGCCTCGCTCGATTACACCGCCGGCCGCGACTGGCGCTCGACCGAAGACACCGCCATCGCCGCCAGCATCCTGCGCTCAAACGGCCCCGCCTGGTCCAATTGGAGACGCGGCCAGGACTACTACCAGGAAGGCACCCTCTTCTGGCTCGACGTCGACACCAAAATCCGCCAGCTCACCAGCGACAAGAAGTCCATCACCGACTTCCAGCGCATCTTCCTCGGCCGCGGAGGCAACACCGGCCCGCTCATCCTCGGCTACGAGCGCCCCGAGCTCATCGCCGACCTCAACCAGGTCGCCCCCTTCGACTGGGCCGGCTTCATGCGCGACCGCATCGACCGCATCAATCTCCACTCCGACACCAACGGCCTCGAACAGGGAGGCTACAAACTCGTCTACCTCGACCACCCCGCACCGCCCGAGGCCGATGAGCGTGGCGAGCGTGCCGGACGCGCCGCCGGCTCAGTCCGCCGCCCGCAAGCCACCGCAGGCGTGGCTGATTCCTGGTACTCCCTCGGTCTGCGCGCCTTTGCGGGCTTAGGCGGCCCACGCGGCGGGGCAGCCGCGGCCGGCCCCGGAGCTACCATCTACGACGTCCGCTTCGGCTCCCCAGCCGATCTCGCCCACCTGTCTCCCGGCGAAACTATCCTCGCCGTCAACGGCCACATCTTCTCCTCCGAAGCCCTCGCCGACGCTATCCACGCCAGTAAAGGCACCCAGACCAGCATCGACCTGCTCGTGCAGCACGAAGGCATTATCCGCACCGTCTCGCTGCCTTATCACGACGGCGACAAGTACCCCCAGCTTCAACGCATCGAAGGCACCCCGGACTACCTCACTGAAATCGCCAAACCCCTCACCACCCCGCCACCCGCAGCCCAGTAAGCCCGATCCGTGTCCCATTCATCACAGCACTATCGTGATGAGTGGGTCCACTCCGGAAACATCACCGCGAAGCCCCGTGCCTCATTCATCACAGCACCATCGTGATGAATGGGTCCAGCCTGAGACCCTTACCGCGGAGCAGGCACCATCACCGCGTTCGGGTCCACCTTCGGAATCCCGAAGTGCCCGCTCAAATGAACCAGGTCCAGTGGCCTCAGATCTCCGTTCACCTGCACCACGTTCATCTGCTTCGCCGACCGCATCAGCACCGTCAGCGAATTGATATCCGCACCCGAGTAGTGCAGCCAAAGGTCCGTAATCATCCCCCGGGGCTGCGCCGAATCCGCTGGCGAGGCATTCGCATTTACAAGGTGCTTCCAGCCCTGCGCCTGGTACTCCGCCTGCAATTGCGCCATCGCCTCAGGCGAGTAAAACGCCGGCTGCGGATAGCTGTACCGGTCGATCTGAATCCCGGTCACGCCGCCGCCGCCCCCGAAGCATCCATGCCTCCCGATTGCAGCACGCTCTGCGCCAGCCCAAGCATATTCTTGTCGAACACAAACCCAGTGTGCGACCCCGGCTGATCCGCCAGTTGCGCCACCAGGGCATTGATCGGAACCGGCGGAGGAGGAGGCCCCACGGGCGGCCCATACGCATTCGGTCCCTGCGCCACACCTACCGCCGCCACACCCGCAAACACCGCTCCCAGCACCGCAGCACGCACACGCATGGCAAAATCCTCTGCTCCGTTAGACACAGAACCGCGCCAGGAGTTTCCCGCGGTCCTACTGCAAAGCGCTTCCGCCCGCCTTCTTGTTCGCCTTCGCCAGTTCCTTCTGCTGCGCCTTGCTCAACGTCTTCGCCGGAGTCTCCGGCGCAAGATCCGCCATCCCCGGGGCCCTTGGAGCGAAATACCCCGTCCTCGCCCGCACACTATACCGTTCGTCGGTAGACTGCAGCAGGATCGTCCGAAAGCTTCCATCCTGCTTGAAGTGGCTCGGCACATACTCCAGCGAGTACTGGCTCCGTAACTCGTTCTCGATCGCCTGGAAACCAAGCGCCACATCCTCAAGCTTCACCGGAAAGAACGCCCGCCCTCCCGTGGCGTTCGAAATCGTCCGGAGCACATCGCCCCCCGACCCATGGTCAGGGCTCGTGTCGGTCGAAATCGTGTACACGATCGTCTCGGCCCGCTGGCACATCTTCACCGCGTCCTGTATCCCGGAATGGCTGAAGTTATCCTCGCCGTCCGACACCACGATCAGCGCCTTGCGCACCGAACCCGGCTCCTTCAGGCTCAGCATCTGGCCCTGGCACGTCTTGTACAGCGCGTCGAACAGCGACGTTGACCCGCCCGGCCGAAGCTTCCGGATCCCGTCATCGAGCTTCGAGATATTCGCCGTATAGTCCTGCGAAAGATAAAGCTGCGCGTCGAATCCCTCAACGAACGCACGATCCACCGGCCGCAGCACCTGCAGAAAAAAGTCCACCGCGGAATCCTGCTCGAACTTGAACCGGCTCCGGATCGAGCTCGACGTGTCCAGCATCACGCCCACCCGCAGCGGCAGGTTCGTCAGCTGCGTAAACGCCACCACCCCGGCCGGAGGAAAGCCGTTATCCAGCAGCCCGAACTGCCCACGCTGCAGCCCGGTCACAAACTGCCCGTTCTTGTTCGTCACCGTAAACACCAGGTTCACCAGGTCCGCCCGCAGCACAATAGTCGGCAGTGGGCCCTGGTCGGGAGTCGCCTGATCCGGCACCCCCTGTAGCGGCACGGCCTTCTGCGCCGGACTCTGCTGGGTCGCCGGCACAGGCACTTCTGGAGCGTCCTGCGCCAACGCCCCCGCCACCCCAAACACCAGACCAAGCCCCGCCAGAACCAAACGCCTCATCGAACCAACCTCTCGGACACACATCGGATTCTATGTTGGACGAAACCAAATCTGCAACGGCGCTCAACTGAAACCCCTCAAGCCCCGGAACACGCGAAAGACCGTCATGTATCCTCGCACCCATAGCCCGAGTGAGGCGCCATACATCGGCGCCCATCCGCGTCGATCACGATCTTTCCCATTCAGCCCGCTGAACCAGCTCTGCGGTCTCTACACTCAAGTCCGCGGGCGCAACATGCGTCGCCGCCTTGGCCTTAATTCCCCGCCACCAGCATCAGCGCGCTCGGCCGCACCGAGCATCCCGCACCATCGTCCAGCCCGCTCCCATCCATGTACGTCGCCGACACCAGCCGCACCTTGGTGATCGTGCCCGCCTCACCCATATCCAGCCGGTCCTCCAGCCGCGCGGCACCCACCGCCTGCTCCAGCGTAAATCGCTTCATCCGAACCGCACTCGGCTTCGCCACCCCGCCCATTCTCACCTCTACCGGCGTCAACCCGGACTGCGGTACGCTGTATTCCACCTCCACCTCCGCCCGGTGAAACATCTTTCCCGCCGGAGCCACCAGCACCACCGAGATCGCCGCCCCGCTGACCTTCGGCGGAAACACCACGGCACCAGCGGCCCGCACAACCTGCCCCGAAGGCTGCCGCTCCGCACTCATCCCCACCGGACAAGCACCCTGGACGATTGCGATCTGCGCCGGCAGCGCATGCTTTACCGCATCCTGCGCCATCGCACCCGAAACCGCCAACACGCCAAGCACCAACGCAAACATCTTCATGCGCAAACCTCCGCCGTGCCACGATTCTGCTACCCGCAAAACGAAAGCGCAACCCCAATCCACAGAAAACGCCGTATCATTCGTCGCATCCCCATTGCGATGGGTGGGTCTTTGCCACAGGCCCCGCACCAGCGTCACCCCCGAAGCTCCCCAAGGAACTCCTCAAGCTCCCCCGGCAACGGAGCCTCGAATTCCATCTCCTCGCCCGTCCGCGGATGCGTAAACCCAAGCCGGGCCGCATGCAGAAAGTTCCTCCCCAGCTCCGACTCCCGGCCGTCCTCTCCGGAATCCGCCCGCAAAACCCGAGCCGCGCCATACAGCGTATCTCCCACCACCGGGTGCCCAAGACTCTGCAGATGCACCCGGATCTGGTGCGTCCGCCCCGTCTCGATCCGCACCTCCAGCAGCGTAAACGCTCCAAACCGGGTCTTGAGCCGCTCCACCACGTGGAAGTGCGACACCGCCGAACGCCCATCCGCCCGCCGCGTCGTCATCCGGATCCGCCGCACCAGGTCCCGCGCCACCGGAAGCGAAACCGTCGTGTCCATCTTCACCAGCGAGCCCTGCGCCAGCGCCACATACGTCTTCCGCACCTGCCGCGCGCTGAACAGCTCCCCCAGCTTTCGGTGCGTCGCATCGTCCTTGGCGATCACCAGCAGCCCACTCGTGTCCTTGTCCAGCCGATGCACGATCCCCGGCCGCAGCTCCCCGCCCACGCCCGAAAGCTCCCCCGCGCTCGCCTGTGTTCCGCTGTTGCTTCTCTGCATATAGCCCAGCAACGCGTTTACCAGCGTCCCCCGGTTCCGCTCATCGTCGGTCGCACCCGCCCCTGCATGCACCATCATCCCGGCAGGCTTGTTCACCACCAGAAGCCACGCATCCTCATACACCACGTCCAGCGGAAGATCCTCGGCCATCGCATGCAGCGGCTCCGGCCTCGGCTCGCCTTCGATCTCGATCCGCTCCCCGCCCTTCAGCTTTGCCTTTCCCTTCGCCTCCGCGCCATCCACCCGCACCTGCCCGGCCTCGATCAGCATCTGCACCCGCGCCCGTGAGATCTCCGGCAGGCTCCCCGCCAGGTACGCATCCAGCCGCATCCCCGCAGCGGCCGCATCCGCCGTAAAGCTCCGCACTCCATCCTCGCCCAGCTCGTCGAACTCCGCCGGAGGCACCGGCACCGGTTCAGCCTCTTCCACGCCGCGCGTCGCCACATACAGCGGCCTTACCGTGTGATGGCGCTGCCCCTTCGGAATCATGTTCTTGGACGGCATTCCCCTATCCTAAGCCTCCGCGTGCCGAAGGAACAAAGTGGAAGACTGACCAGATAAACGTTGCCAGCCTCGCACACGGATGCTAGCCTTTCGCTATTCTCTGGAAAGGCTCTCCTGCATGCGTGTCGATCGATTCCTGGCTTGGGTGACCGTACTTGGTCTTGCTGCTGCGGTCACGGGCTGCGCTGTTGCACCGCCGTCCTCGCCGGTTACGCCCACCAGTCCCACAGTCGCCGTGTCGCCCCTGGCCGGCAACTGGCTGCTGAACGGCTCGTTGCCCAACACCTCCAGTGCAACCTCTCTCGCGGCATCTTCCGGAGCGACGGCTACCTTTGACGTCCAGGGCCAGACCGTCACCGCCGTGGGCACGTTCCGTTTCGTCTGCCCTACCGGCACCCTCTCCGTTATTTTCCAAGTCTTCTTACCGGCAGGCTGAAGCAGGATGGCTCCTTTACTCTCGCCGATCCGCTTTCCACCTCAACCAACCCGTCGACGCTGACGCTCTCCGGCACCGCGCCGTCCAGCGCCGGGGCTACCTGGAGCGGCACCTATACCGCAACCGTCCCACCGACGACCCTGAGCAACTGCACATCCTCGCAACTCGCCGGCGTCATCTCTGCGACCCCGATCGCTGATTTCACGGGCACATTCACAGGGTCTGGTATCGCCCTGGACCTTCCTGTGTCCGGATTTCCTTCCGGACCGCTTCCCTCTCCCACCTCGGTCCCGGTCAGCCTCTCGCTCAACCTGCGGCAGGGAGCACCCTTGCTGAGTGGCAGCACGGTAAGCAGCCGGCTCGGCATCTCCGGCACCCTGCAGATCTCAGGCATCTCCTGCTTTACCAGTGGAGTGGTCGGCACCACCGCGAACAGCGGCACGCTGGGCGTCGGCACCGGTGTGGTGGAAGGCTCTCAAGCAGTTCTTCCCCTCACCATGAACGATGGGTCCACCGCGCAACTGCTCTTCGCTTCTCAGGATGCTGCCTCCTCCCAGCTCGCCGTGAGCATCCTCGATGTCCCGTCCGGCACCTGTGCAGGTCACTACAGCTTCTTCCTGTCGCCTCTGATCCTGCTAAAAAAATAGGCCCCCCGATTTCCTCCGGCCCGGCATCTGCAGCATCGTCCGAAGCCGCCTCACAGAGAAAGCCGCGGCTTCCAGGCCAGGCGAGCCGAAAGCCTGCAGGCAACGTCTCACGCCTGTACCGCAGGAGAAGTCCCACCATGCCCACCTCTTTGTTTCTCATTCGCCGGCACATTCGGGAGGCCCTGATTGCTTCGGCAGCACTCAGCCTCGGCTGCGTCGCCACGTTGCTTCTCACTCATGCCCGTCCCGTCCACGCCGCGGCTGAACCCGCGCTCGATCTTGGCTACCAGTTCCAGAACATCGGTCCGCAATCCGCGCTGACCCTGTATAACCCGGCCGACCACACCCTCACCGTCTACCAGGGAGCCACCGCCGGCAACGCGCAGATCTCCTGCAGCTTCCAGTACAGAATCACTCGCCCCGGAGCACCCATCGAGCGGAAGAACTGCCAGCCGGGATCCCTGCTGCCCTGACTTCGCGACTCAGCAGCAGCCCGCCCGCCAGCATCAAGCCCACGCCGACCCATTCCAGCTCGTCCAGTCCCAGCACCGGCTTGACTCCCGGCTGACGTAGAAAGCTGACCAGGACCTGCGCCAGCCCGGCCATTGAAAGCCCAAGCGCCGCAACCGGCTGCCCACGCCGCAGACGCGCCAACGTCAGCGCCGTCAGCGCAAACGCAATCACAGCGGCAAGCAGCGCAACCGGCTGCTGCGCGATTGCCTCTCCTGGAAAATGTACCCCCCAAGCAGCCGAGGTCGGCATGCCCGGGTCCGAGCCTTCCGCAAAATGGCCAAGCGCCAGAAATCCCCATACCAGCAGCCCGCACGGGGCCCAGGCCTCGAGCGCAAGGAGCAGAGGAAGCCGCTTCGCCCACATCCAAACCAGCGTCGCTGCCACGGTGAGCAGCAGCCCGGTCGCAGTCAGCGAAGGGACAGCCAGCAGAAGCAGCGGAAACCGCACAAACGTCGTCCAGTTGAAGACGACCAGAAGGCCGCGCGAACACACAAAGGCCGCGATCACCAGAAACAGCCCGGCGTCCCAGAGCCGGTCCGGCGCGACCCCCGCCCGAGGCGCCGTCCGTTCGGATAAGGCGAGTCCGAGCATGAGCCCGATCGCCAGAAGTGCCCCGAAGGAGGGCAGCGCCAGCGGTCCGAGATGGAAAAGAATGGGATGCACTGATTACGGTGCCATCTACGCGGTTTGTTGCCCACGTTCGCGTAACAAAACACCGTCGCGAACACCGTTCCGCGCTGCAGGAAGTGAAGCAAGAAGACCGACCCGCTGGGCCGTGATTGAAGCGCAGGTGAACCCGTCTAAGACGGTGGGACCCCGCCGTGGCTCTTTAGGCTTTCCGGACTGGCGGACCTAGCACACCGAGCCATATCTACGAGCTGGATCCCTGTTCAATGAATATTGGTTCAACCTGCGTTGTTCGCACACCAACTTTGCAGGCCGGTCATCTGTTGGGGATATTACCCGCGCCCCCTCTGAAGTGCAAGTCAAGCCCCGCGCCGCAACTAATTTCCAGCCGACGCAACCTGCTGGGACGACGCCTTTTCCTTCGCTGCGCGCGTCAGAAACTTCTTGATCTTGCCTTCCACATCCGAGTCCGCGCCCAGCATCTGCGGGTACAGCACGCCATCTGAATCGATCAGAAAGTAATGCGGAATACTCGGCACGCCGAACTGCTTTGTCAGGCTCTGGTCCGCATCGCGGTACTGCACCCAGGTCATGTCGTGCTGCTTGATGAACGAGCGCCACTTGTCCTCGTTCGAATCCCACGAGATCGAGATCACCGTCAGCGGCTGGTCCTTGAACTCCTTTACCAGACGCTGCAGATGCGGAAGCTCCTCGTTGCATGGGCCGCACCAGGTTGCCCAGAAGTCCACCAGCACCACGCGTCCGCCCATGTCGTCCAGGTTGAACTTCGTCCCGTCCACCGAGTTCACCACGATGGGAGGCGCCATGTGATTCAGCGCCAGCGCCGGGTTTTCCGCAAAATGCTGCGCCCGCATACGCATCGGGTCCCTGGGAGAAGCAGCCGCGGCGCACGCCGAAAAGTCTTCCTTCGCCTCGTCCAGCTTGCCCAGCTTCGCCAGTACGCATCCGTCGGTGTAGCGCGCGCCCATGTTCTTCGGATACGCAACGACCGCGCTTTGAAACGCCGCGTGAGCCGCTTCCAGCTGGGCCGGCTTCGGCTTGTCGCCGCCCTGCTGGTAGAGCGCGACGCCCAGGTGCATGTCCGCCACGGATTTTTCCATCGGCGTGGCGGCCAGGGTCTGCATCTGCTTCGCCGTGCCGATCGCGCCCTTGTAGTCGGCCACATGCATCTGCGCCTTGTACAGCGCCTCCAGGCAACGCAGGCACGATCCGCCGGCGATCTTGTTCGCCTTCTTGAAGGCGTCCGGCGCAAACTGCGGCTGCTGCGCTTCGAGCCGTTTGCCCTCCTTCATCGCATCCTGGAACATCGGATCGGCCTCATAGGCCGGCGGCGTGGAGGTCTGCGCCAGAGACGCGGCAGACAGGAGCAGGGCACCAAGGACAGGCAGCAACGAGCGCATCGGGAATCCCTTTCGACCGCGAATGACCACCATCATACCCGGCAAGGCGACAAACTCAAGCGAAATCTGGAACAACTTACGCTTCGGGCCGAACTGGGCTAAGGTCCACCTTCCGGACAGGATTTGCGGCACGGCTTAGGCCGTGCCCATTAGCACGGCAGGCCCGGAAGAGGTAAGGCGTGATTGGAATCTATTGCTTCAGCCTAGCCCGCGCGGCGAATCGGCTCTTCGAGCACCGCGTCCAGCATGCCGGACAACGACGCCGAGCGGCTGCGCACCGTGGTTTGCGACTGCGAGTTCGAGCGCACCAACGCCTTGTAGCGTTCGCGCAGCATTTCCAGTTCATCGGCCAGGTTCAGCGCGGCGAGCACCGCCACGCGCAGCGAATCGACCGTTCCGCCCTGGGTCGCGACCGCGCGCATTTTGCCGTCGACTGACTGCGCAAGCTGTTCAATATACGCGGGATCGGTTCCGCGCAGATGATAGATCTGGTCATAGATATCCACCGCGAGCGAGCTCTCTCCGTGCTCGTTTTTCTCCAGCAGCTCGCGTTCAATTCCGGTCATGCCCATGTCCTCCGCGTGTGCACGGTTAGAGCAGCTCGTCGATCTGCTGCATCATCTTCTCCACGCGCAGCCGTACGGATTCGCGCTCCTGGTTCAAGGTCGTGATCTGTTCCTGTGCGGTGTTGGAAGCGCTGGTCAGCGACGCGAGCTGCTCGCGCAAGACTGCGTTTTCCCGCTCGGCGGTGGCCCTCGCCTCACGCTCCTTGCGGACGAGCTCGATGGCGCGCATGACACGTTGTTCCAGTGCCTGGAAATCATCCTGGCTGATGACCGATTCACCCTGTGTTGCCGTGTCCAAAGCAGCAATCTCCCATCTCTAGTATAAAACCCGGCACCGTGGATAACCGGTCCGTTAACCGTGCCGGAATCGAAATGGGCAATACAAAACACCGGACGTTTAGCGGTCGCGGATGGTGCCACCGAGCTCCGTGAGTGCTTCGATGATGCGGCTCCAGGCTTCGGTGATCTGCTCTTCGGTCAGGGTGCCGGTGTTGGATTGGAAGACGGTGTGGAGCAGCAATGCATGCACGCCGGGATATTTCTTTTCGTCCCGCCAGTTTTCGAGCGGCACGAGCGTGCGGAGATCGGGCAGCCCGAGCGCGGCGATGGCGGATTCGACGTTACCCCAGGTAACCGCGTTGGGAAAGATAAAGGAGAAGTCGCGCTCTACGGCCTGGAAGCGGGAGATTTCGCCGGCCACCGGGCGATGCATCGGCAAGCTGAGCAGCGCCTCGAGATCGAGCTCGGCGAGCCAGAGCGCCTGGCGCAGCTTGCGGTTGGCCGTTGCGGCAAGCTGCCCCACCGTGCCCAGATTGCGGCCGCCGAGCGAGACCGAGGCGATCCGGCCTTCGGCAAAGCCGGGCGCGTTCTGCAGATGCCACTGTGGCCGACCCGCGGTGAACAGCTTCAGCACGGCTTCCATCGCTCCCTTCAACTCGAAGAACGGAGCGTCCTCCGGGCCGGCCAGCTTCGACTTTGGGCTGCTCCCGGTCAGGCCAAGCGCGAGCGACTGCGTTTCCCGAACCTCGCCGCCGCGCACCTGTGCCATCGACGCATCCTGCCGGAAGATGGCTCCGGCCTCGAACAGGCGCACCTCCAGCACGTCACGGGTGAGGTTCTGCGCCAGCATGTGGACCATGCCGGGCAAAAGCGACGGACGGAGGTTGACGGCTTCTTCGTTGAGCGGGTTTTCAAGCGCTACCGGATGCGTGGCCGGGGTGAACTCGGCGGACTCCGCGGCGCTCGCGAAGGTGCTGCTCAGGGCTTCGGAAAAGCCGAGCGCAAGCAGACGGGCGCGGACCGCGCGTTCGGCCGCGGCGGTGGGATGCGCGACGACGGCGGCCGGCGTGGGCAGCGTGTTGCTGAAGCCGTTGTAGCCGTAGACGCGGGCGATTTCCTCGATCAGGTCGATCTCGCGTGTGAGGTCGAGCCGCCAGCTCGGCAGCTGGACCTGCCAGGTGTCCTGGCCAGCAGGGGTGAGCCGGCAGCCGAGCGCGTCGAGGAAGCGCTCCACCAGCGCCGAGGTGATGCCTTCGGGCGCGATCGTGCTGCCAAGATGCCGGTGCACCTCCGCGAGCCGCAGGCTGACCGGCGCGCGTCCTTCGGTGGCTGCCTGCTGCTCCGGAACGACGATGTCGACCAGCGGGCCGGTGAGATGGCCTCCGCACGCGGCGAGGATCTCGCGGCAGACGAGTGCACTGGCGGTCGGCGCAGCGGCGAAATCGGCTCCGCGCTCGAAGCGGTGCGAGGCGTCGGTGTGGATGCCGTGGCGGCGGCTGCTGGCCCGGATGGCGGCGGGTGAGAACCAGGCAGCTTCGACCAGAATGTTGCGGGTTTCCGCCGTGATCATGGAGTCCCAGCCTCCCATGACGCCGGCCAGGCCGAGCGCTTTGCGTTCGTCGGCGACCACCAGGTCGTCCGCCACCAGGGTGCGGGTGGTGCCGTCGAGCAGATGCAGGGTTTCGCCGGGATGCGCGCGACGGACGACGATGCCGCCTTCGAGCTTGTCGAGGTCGAAGGCGTGCGTTGGATGCCCCATGCCGTGCAGACACAGGTTGGTGGCGTCCACGGCGTTCGAGATGAGCTTGGAGCCGAGAGCGTGAAAGCGGGCTTCCGTGACGCCGGTGCTGGGCGCGACGGTGACGCCGCGGATGATGCGCGCGGTGAAGCGTCCGCACAGCGCTTCGGAATCGGCCTCGATGCGCACCGGGTATGCTTCGTCGCCGGAGGGCGCGGGCAGGTGTGTATCGAGCGGGTGCAGGGGAACCGAGTAAATGGCGGCTGCCTCGCGGGCGATGCCGAAGTGGTTCATGGCGTCGACGCGATTGGTGGTGATGTCCATCTCGAACAGCGCACCGTCGGAGTCTCCGGAGGCGTCGTTGTGCTCATCGACGCCTTCCACGGCGAGGCCGCGCAGGGTGAGGGCTTCGGCGAGTTCGTGGTCGTCGGCGTCCAGCGGAGGAAGAAAGGAACGGAGCCAGGGGGTGAAGATCTTCATGGGCGTCCTTAGTTTATCGCCCCACGGGACAAAAGCCTGGCTGGGATGACCAGGAAAAAGGATTCAGGAGCGAGCCTGGATGAGGAAGAGATCATCTCAGTGCACCGAGTCGCGCCCGTTCCCGTTTTTCGGTCATCCTGGTGAGGCTTCGGTTCTAGTTCATCCACCGCTTGTCATTCGGGTTGCGGTCTTCGTCGGGGTCGATGAAGCGTCCATCCTTGTCGAAGCGGACCTCGCGGTTCTGGCCGCGCATGTAGACCTCGAATTTGCGCGCGGCACGGCGGCGCCTGGATCGGTAGAAGTCGTTGCGGAGGCCGAAGTAGCGCTCCTGCAGTCCGTAAGCGAGGCCGCGGCGCGGGACCAGCCGCAGGAAGGCGTAGGCCGAGGCAGCGCAGCAGAGCTCGACCAGCGCGCCGAAGCGGTCGCCGCCGATGAACAGGCGGGCGAAGGCGATCAGCAGCAGGATGGCGGTGAGGTATTTGGCCTTGAGCTTGAGCACGAACCAGAAGACGAACTCCTGCTCGCCGAAGAAGACGCCGACGGCCACCATGAGGCCGAGCGTGGCAGCGTAGCATCCGGCTGCGGAGACCAGTCCGCCGAGCCGGAGAGGCGTCACAAACGCCAGCAGCGTGGCAAGCAATGCGCCGCCGGCAGTTGAAACGAAGTAAAGCTCATAAAGCCAGCGGCTACCGCGTTCGGCTTCGAGCATCGCTCCGACAAACCAGAGAAAGAGCAGCGTAAAGAGCGTCGAAAGCAGGCCGGCGTTGAGGAAGGAATAGGTGACGAGCTGCCAGATCTCGCCGTGCAGAAGCTGTGCGGGAATCAGCAGCAGATGGCCGATCAAAAATGCGGGCGCGACGCCGGGAAAAAGGCCGAGGACCGCGAGCAGAAAAAAGCCGCCGAGGTTCCAAAGCACAAGGTTACGGGTGGCGCCGGAAAAGGGCGGAAGCGTCAGCGAGATGGGGCCGGACCGTGCCATGTGTCCATCATAGGCCCTTTTGCCGGGTGCTCAAGCGCATCGGGCCGGTTAGCGCGCTTGCCTGCTTTCGACCACGGCCACACGCTCGTGCAGTGCGGTCATCTGCCGCATGATCTCGAGAGCATCGGCGTGACCGGCGGATTTGACGGCGTCGATCTGGGCGGTGACCTCGGTGCGCAACGAGGTAAATTCGCCGCGCAATCCGTTGAACTCGCCGCGCAATCCATTGAACTCACTGCGGAACTCGTTGCGTAGGGAATGGTAGTCGGACCGGTTGAGCAGGATACCGATCAGAATCAGCAGCGTGGGAACCCAAAGCGTGGCGGCGGACTGCATAGGCACCTCCCGGACATCGTACCAGAGCAAGCGTGAGTGTGAGGAGCAATTAACGTCCGGAGGGCCTGGGCAGCACGGCCGGGCTTCGGTTTCCGGCAGGGTCGGCCGAGCGCACGCCGAACACGACGTTGTCTTTCGAGAGGGGGAGCTTGATCGAGAGTGCGGACCCTGCGGGGTAAACCGAGGTCCAGGTGGGTGCGTCGGTGTCGCGCGCGACGACTTCGTAGCTGATGCCGGTGGGAGCTCCGGCGGGCGCGGCCCAGGTGAGCTCGGTGTTGTTGTCGAGCGCGCGCGTGAGGATGCGGACGTCGGCCGGCTCGCCCGGTGCGCTGGCAAAGGTGGCCAGCGCGGCGGCGTTCAGGCGCGCCACCCGGACGACATAGCCGAGGTCGACGAACTTGAGGTTGTCTTCGTAAAGGATGCCATTTTCCGTGCGCGGCGTCTGGTGCTGGTGGTTGAAGTTTTCCTGGTACTCGGTGAAGCGCACGGCGGGGAAGCCTTCTGCGTTAAAGGAGGTGTGGTCGCCTCCGCGAAGAAAGCGGTCTCGCCGGAAAACCAGCATGGCGTGGAAGCCGGGCACCTCGCGGACGAGCATGGAGTGCGGCTGGCCGGGGCGGGACGGGTTGACGCCCGGGCCTTCGGCATGCGCGGGAAAGTATTGCCGGGCGACCTCGGCGATGGCGCGGGCGAGCTCGCGCGAGGAGGAATCGGATTCAGCGCCGAGCGCTTCGATGGCGCGAACCTGCTCGGGTGTGCTGGCCGCGGGGACGCCTTCGGAGAAGACGCGAACCGTACCGGGACGCTGCCCCGGGCTGAGGTCGCCGCCGACGATGTCATTGTTGAGCACGGCTTCGAGATCCCAGCCCTCCGATTTCGCCAGCTTCGCCAGGTGCCTGGAGCCGTTCAACCCCTGCTCCTCGCCGGCGACCGTCACGAAGACGATCGTCGCGGGAAACTTCAGCTTCGACAGCGCGCGGGCGGATTCGAGCGAAACCGCGACTCCTGAAGCGTCGTCGTTGGCTCCGGGCGCGGGTGAATGGGTATCGAGCACGTCGGTCACGCGCGAATCGTAGTGCCCGGTGACAAGCACGCGCCGCGCCGCCTGGGCGGGGTCGGTGCCGCGCAGCACGGCGTAGATGTTCTGGATGCGGGTGTCCTGCGGGATGCGTCCGCCGGGCGCAGTCGATTTCGGCTCGACGAAGTCGTCGCGCTTGACCTCCAGGCAGCCTCCGCACTGCGCGGAGATGCGGGTGAACTCGGCAAAGATCCAATCCGCGGCGGCCGTGATGCCCTGCCCGGGCGGAAGGTCGGTGCGCATGCTGGACAGGGTGTCGCGCGTGCCGAAGCTGACCAGCTTCGCAATGTCGGCGCGGACATTCTCTTCGTGGATGGCCCCGAGCGCAACCTCGATGGAGCGGACCGGAGGCGCGGGCGGCAGCTCCAGTGGCGCGACCGAGGAGATGGGAACGGCGGGCGGAGCCATGTTGCCCGGGGCGTGGACACCCTGTGCCCAAAGCGGAGAGACGGCGGCCCAGAACAGCACGGGCACAAGCAGCCCGGGAAAGTTTCCGTGAAGGGGGTACGATCTCATGTGAAACTCTCCCTGTGTCTCGTATAGCGCAGCAAACCGCTTTCGGTATCCCAAGCGTATCCCATGTGCACCGGGTGAAGTTTTGCGATTTGCTCGTCGGCTAAGACGGTTTTATCATTCAACCGCGCATCAATGAAACTGGAGGCTTCCCCCACCATGGCCGTGCTATGCCCCGAATGCGATACGCCGCTTGAACTCGACGCCGATCTGCTGGACGAAGGAGAAGTCGTAACCTGCGAGGAATGTGGGGCGGACCTGGAAATTACCACGGTGGAACCCCTGCAGGTCGTTCTGGTCGACGTGGAAGGATACGACGACGAAGACCTGGGCCGGACCGACGACGAGGAGGACGAATAGCCATCCGCACAGCGCCCGACAGCTTCCTGTGACTCGCACGCAACCCGGCCGGTGCGCCAGGGTTCTTTTCCTTAGCCGTATACTGGAGGGCATGATGCTGATCTCGCGCTTCGTTCGCCGCTTTGTCGCTTCCCTGGTGTTTGCGCTTCCTCTGGTTACCGTGTTGCCGTCGCTTGTTCCCCTTGCCGCGGCCGCGCAGGACCGCGGGCCCGTGAACCGGACCCTGCAGGGCACGGTCGAGGACAAGAACGGCGCGCCGGTGAAGGGCGCGGTGGTGTACCTGAAGGACACCCGGACCTCCACCATCAAGAGCGCGGTGGCGGAAGATAACGGCACCTATCGATTTGTGCAGCTCGCTCAGGGCACGGACTACGAGGTGTGGGCCAAGTTGGGGGATAACCGCGGCCCGTCGAAGTCGATCAGCTCCTTCGATTCCAAGGCACAGCTTGTGATCAACCTCAAGGTGAACTAGCCGGCAGAACTTCAGCGCGGGCATCCCCGTACGATTTGGGCTGCATCCGAGCCGCACATGAATACTCCGGATGTATCCCGACGCTCCTTTCTGGTTTCCGCCTCCGCCGCCGCCGCGCTGGCACCCGCGGCGCTCGCGCAGGCGGGCGGCAAGCCGAATGCGGACGACAAGATAACGCTTTCGCAGATCCACAATACGCGGACCGAGGAGCCGGAGAAGATTCCCGGGCCGTTTGAAGCGACGCCACAACGCACCGGGTTCGCCGTCGTTGGCCTTGGTCGGCTTGCGCTCGGCCAGATCCTGCCGGCCATGGGCAAATCGAAGTACTGCAAACCCGCGGCGCTGGTCTCGGGAGATCGCGCGAAGGCACTCAAGATCGCCGCGCAGTATGGGATCAGGGAGTCGTCGATCTATGACTACTCCACCTACGACCAGCTGGCGCAGAACCCCGACGTCCAGGTGATCTATATTGTGCTGCCGAACTCGCAGCACGCGGAGTTTACCGTGCGCGGCGCAAAGGCGGGCAAGCACATCCTGTGCGAAAAGCCGATGGCAACCAGCGTCAAGGAGTGCCAGGGGATGATCGACGCGTGCAACAAGGCCAACGTAAAACTGATGATCGCTTACCGGAGCCAGTATGAGCCGAACGACCTGGCGCTGATCCAGATGATCCGCGCGGGCAAGCTGGGCAAACTGCGCGAGTTCATCTCCTCCAACAGCCAGAACGAAGGCGACCCGAGCCAGTGGAGGCTGAAAAAGTCGCTCGCCGGCGGGGGATGCATGCCGGATGTGGGTGTGTATTGTCTGAACGCGGCGCGTTTTCTCTCCAATGAGGAGCCGTACGAGATTATGGCGACCACCTATCAGCCCAAGGACGACCCGCGCTTTCCCGAAGTGGAAGCAAGCTGCCAGGTGATCGCGAAGTTTCCATCCGGGTTTACGGCCGCCTTCAACTCGTCCTACTGTGCGCATAAGAGTCAGTTCCTGCGGCTCGAAGGAAGCGACAGCTGGGCGGAGCTGAACCCGGCCTACGCATACAACGGCATCAAGCTGCGGTATGCGAAGCTCGACGAGGACAAGGACATGATCTTTGAGCCGCAGATCGAGGCCAAGGACCAGTTTGCCGCCGAGATGGACCACATGGCTCTGTGCGTGCAGCGCAACCTGCAGCCGCATACGCCGGGTGAAGAAGGCATGCAGGACCAGCGCGTGACCGACGCGATCTACGAATCGGCGCGGACCGGCAGGGCGGTCAAGCTGTCACCTCCGCCAGGGCCGACGCGCGGCCCGGACCCGGTGATGGAGTAGCCCTTGGAACAGAACTGCAATTCCGGGACACGCGCAGATTGAGGAGAAATCGACCGTACCGCCAACAGCGGCGCACGTGCAGGCAGAACCGATGCGGATGCCCGCATCCCATGCTGTGTGAACGGATCATCGAAAGCCAGGCGCACGAAATCGTCGAAGGCGGCAGACAGCAGGCACGCAGCGCACGGGACTCCCGAAGCCTTTGCGGAGGGTGACGATGCTGGGATAGACCCGGTCGCGTTTGCGAAATCGGCCGGACTGCGCTACGTCAGCGACGCGAAGCCGGGCATCACGCGGCTTCCGCATGGAGACGGGTTTCACTACACGGATGCGCATGGGGCCGCCGTTTCCGAGGAAACGACACTCGCGCGGATCAAGAGCCTGGTAATTCCGCCGGCGTGGACCGACGTTTGGATCTGCCCGCAGCCGAACGGTCATCTGCAGGCCACCGGCCGGGACGCGCGCGGGCGCAAGCAGAGCCGCTACCATCCGCACTGGCGCGAGGTACGCGACGAAACCAAGTACGAGCGCATGATCCACTTCGGCGATGCGCTTCCGAAGATCCGTGCGCAGATCGACCATGACCTGAACCTGCACGGTCTCCCACGGGCCAAGGTGCTGGCGACGATCCTGCGACTGATGGAGACGACCTTTATCCGCGTGGGCAATGCCGAATACGCGCGGGATAACCACTCCTACGGGCTGACCACCATGCGGACCCGGCACGCGAAGGTGCATGGCGGCACCGTCACCTTCGATTTCCAAGGCAAAAGCGGCGTGCACCATACCATCGATGTCAAGAATCAGCGGCTGGCCAAGATCGTGAACAAAATCCAGCATCTGCCGGGGCAGGAACTTTTCCAGTATGTGGATCACGACGGACAACGGCATTCGATCGACGCGGCCGACGTGAATGGCTATCTGCATGACGTCACCGGCGAACACTTTACGGCGAAGGACTTTCGCACCTGGGCGGGGTCCGTGCTGACCGCGATGATGCTGCGCGAATTCGAGCCATACACGACCCAGTCGCAGGCAAAAAAGAACGTCGTGCAGGCGATCAAGGCAGTCAGCGCGCGACTGGGCAACACGCCTTCGGTCTGCCGAAAATGCTACGTGCATCCGGCGGTGCTCGACCGGTATCTAAGTGGGGAAATGCTGGACGCCGTCGAGGAGGAGGTCAAACTCGAGGTCGACAAGCAGCTGCACGCGCTCAAGCAGGAAGAACACGCGCTTCTGCATCTGCTGGACCACCATGTGCAGGCAAGTCTTGCGTAGTCACTCCGCTACTCTTTCTGCAACTCCTTCATTCGGGCAGTGATCTGCGACCGCGCTACCGCTTCCTGTATCCCGGTGGCAAATACCTTCACTCGGACGATTTCCTGGGAGCGCTCCTCATCACCGACAATGAGGACGACGCGTGCGAGTTTTTCGGCGGCGTCGAAGCTTTTCTTGAGGCGGAAGGTACCGTCGCCGACCTCAACCTGCAGGCCCGCGCGGCGGAGTTCGCGGGCCAGGGCAAGGGCTGCGGGGTTTTGCTCCACTCCGATCGGAGCGATATAGGCGTCCAGCTTTGGCGTGGGCGCTTCGCCTTCCTGCGCCTGCAGCGTCAGGATCAGGCGGTCTTCGCCGATGGCAAAGCCGATGCCCGGCGCCTTCGGTCCCCCCAGCATTTCGCTGAGGCCATCGTAGCGTCCGCCACCAAGCAGCGCGTTTTGTGTGCCCAGTCCGGAGCCGTCCGGCACGGTGAACTCGAAGGTGGTGCGGGTGTAGTAATCGAGCCCGCGAACCAGGCGCGGGTTCACGTGATACGGCACGCCGCACGCATCGAGGGCCGCGAGCACCTGCCCGAAGTGAGACGTGGACGAGTCGTCCAGGAAGTCCGCAATCCTGGGCAGCGCGTTGATGATCTCCTGGTCTTCGGGTGCCTTGGAATCGAGCACACGGAGCGGGTTGGTCTCCGCGCGGCGCCGATTGTCTTCGCACATCCGGTCCTTGACCGGGGCCAGCGCTTCGCGAAGAGCGGCGTTATAGCGGCGGCGGTCGTCCGCGGAGCCGACGGAGTTGATCTCGAGCCGCCATCCGCGCACGCCCAGTTCGTCCAGCAGCGTGCTCAACATTTCCAGAATTTCCGCATCGCGGATCGCGCTTTCGGCTCCACTCGCGGGCGGTCCGAGCACCTCCGCTCCGATCTGCCAGAACTGCCGGTAGCGTCCGCGCTGGGGGCGCTCGCGGCGGAACTGCGGGCCGATATAAAACAGCTTCCGCAGCGTGCCGGCCGCGTCCATACGATGCTCGATGTAGGAGCGGACCACGCCTGCGGTGTTTTCCGGACGAAGCGTCAGGCTCTGGGCCTTCTCACTCGCGGCGCGCGCACGGTCTTCCCAGGTGTACATCTCCTTTGACACAATGTCGGTTTCCTCACCCACGCCGCGCGCGAATAGCTCGGTCGCTTCAAAGACGGGTGTGCGGATCTCGCCGAAGCCGTAGCGCGCGAAGACCGAGCGGGCGGTCTGCTCCACGCGGCTCCAAAGCGCGGTTTCCGGAGGAAGCAGGTCGCGTGTGCCGCGGATCGCCTTGATCGCCGCGCGCACTGTTTTCTCATCAGGCATTTTCTGATTCTACTGAATCGTGACGCTCTGCCAATGCGAAGGTGCACCCCTTCGCTCCGTCCGCGCATCGGAAGCTTTGAAGCATCCGATACCCTCGACGGCCGCGCCTGCGTGTGGCCGCAAATGGAGCGATCCGTGAGCACAAAGCAAATTCTTTCCCCGGCCAACCTGCTGCTGGCTGTCCTGTTGGCTGCAGGCGGCAGCGCGTTGGCGCAGCAGCCCCAGCAGCAGCAGACGATTCCTCCCTCCGCGCCGCCTCCCATCACCGACCAGACGCCGGTGACACCTGGACAAAGCACCACGAGCACCGCGGTCGCGCCTACGTTGAGCAAAAAGGAGCTGAAGGCGCAGCGCAAGCAGCAGAAAGCGGCGGAAAAGGCCGCCAGCGAGAACGCCAAGGCGCAAAAGGACCAGGCAAACGCGCTGAAGCACCAGGACAAGGCCACCGACGCATCGCAGAGGGCGAACCCTCCGCAGTAGGGTCACAGGCCGGAATCGCGCAGGTAGACCACCGTGTAGTCCAGGTAATTCTGGGCGTAGCGCAGGATCAGGTCCCGGTCGTCGTTGCCAAGCATGCGCTTGACTCTGCCCGGGATGCCGGCGACCAGGCTGCGCGGTGGAATAATCGTCCCTTCCGGGACCAGCGCGCCGGCGGCGATAATGGAGCCTTCCCCGATGCGCGCGCCGTTCAGCACGATCGCCCCAATGCCGATCAGGACCGTGTCCTCGAGCACACATCCGTGCACCGTGGCATTGTGGCCAATGGTGACCCAGTCGCCGACCTCTACCGGATAAGCCCCGCGCATGCCGTGCAGCACGGCGCAATCCTGCACGTTCGAACAGGCGCCGATGCGGATGGAATGGACGTCGCCGCGCAACACTGCGTTCATCCACACGCTGCTTTGCTCGCCGAGCTCGACGTCGCCGATGACCTGTGCGCTCGGGTCGATGTAGCAGCTGGCCGGGATGCGCGGGAACGCGGTGCCGAAGGGGCGGATCATCGGAAGCTTCCGGCAAACGGGGCTGAGCAGAGGAACATTCCGCCATTCTAAACTCCCGATTTGGGGCCGGCATTGCACCTTTGTGGCAGAAATAAACAGCACTTCGGCACGGAAAGCGCGTAATCTAAATGGAGCCGTCCAGGCCCGATTGTGAGGTGTAGTTCCCATGGCAGAGATTCGCGTGCAGGAAGGCGAACCCCTCGAAAATGCCCTGCGCCGCTTTAAGCGCAAAGTCCAGACCGAAGACATCATCAAGGAGGTCAAGCGCCACTCCTTTTACCTGAAGCCGGGCGAAAAGAAGCGCGTCAAAGAAGCGCTTGCCCGTAAGCGCAACCGCAAGAAGGTGCGCAAGGAGCAGGACTAAGCAACCGTGGCCGGCTTCTCTCTTGCTGGGAGGATCCGGCCTTTCCCGCGAAAGAAACACTCCCCGCTTCCACCTTTTCGCTCTTCCGGTTCGAGTTGTTATTTGCCGGATTCCGCTGCTTGCCTCGGCCCCTTGTCGTCTGGTTAGTGCACCACGGTTCGGCCCCGCTGCGATAACGATGCTCGGGTCTAACTCTGCCCCTGGGAGACTGTTCCGATGGAAGAGCAATTTTTGGATCGCGAGTTGAAGTGTACCGACTGCAGCGCCGCCTTCATCTTTACGGCCGGCGAGCAGCTGTTCTTCTTCGACAAGCAGTTCAAGAACGATCCCAAGCGATGCAAAGCGTGTAAAAGCCGGCGCTCCGGGCTGGCTGCGGTGGCGAACGGCCAGAGCATCCCGAAATCGGCCATGCTGCGCACGGAAACCCGCACGCAATGTTCGGACTGCGGCATTGAAACCACGGTTCCCTTCAAGCCGACACAGGGCCGCCCGGTACTCTGCCGGCAGTGCTTCGGCAAGAAGGCGCCTTCCCCTTCGATCCCTCCGGCCGGCCTCATGGAGCCTTCGGCGATGCTGCTTGCCGAGCTTTCGATCGAGGCTTCTGGTGCCATGCTTTCGCACGATGCGGCCATGTCCGCGGCGGCTTCGGTAGCCGGCGCGCACGGAGGCGAAAGCTCCGTCGCGACCGAGGCGGATCTGGCCTGTGTCGCGGAGATCGAACTTCTGGCCATGGCACCGGGCGTGAACAAGGATGAGTTCGCGCGGACGCAGGAGCTCGTCGCCCAAACCCCTGCAGAGTGCATGCACGCGCCCGAGTCCCTGGTACCCGAGCGACTGATGGCGCTCGCAGCCGAACCGTCCGAGGCCTGACCGGCCCGGCACGATGCTCCGGACAGCCCGTTTTGGTGCTCTACTCTGAAGAGTCATGAGCCGGACCTATCTCTACAAGCTGACCTCGGACCGTGGCGGTGCGCCCTGCGCCCTGCCGCCGGCCGAGGGCGAAGACCCCCTGCTGACGCTGGCGATCTGCAAACCGGCGATCCGGCGGACCGCCGCCGCGGGCGATCGTATCCTGGGCATCACGAGCCACTCGCTGGCGAAGTCGGACGGGTATCCTCTCTGCTCGGTGATCTACGCAGCCGTGGTGGGCGAAGCGGTGGATGCGCGCGATTACTTTACGCCCGCCTTTACCCATCGGCCGGACTGCATTTACGAGTTCCACCGGCAAAACGGCACGGCGGCCCACACCGGACGCACGCAGCTGCACAGCGGGCCGGAACACATCCTGAAAGACCTCGGACGCTACCCGTATTATCGCAACGGACGCGTGCTGGTAAGCAACCAATTCCGCTACTTCGGCGCGGGTGCCGTGCGCATTCCGGCGCGCCTGCATCTGCTGAACGCCGCGGCGGAGTCGCTCGGGCAGGGCCATCGCGTCTTTGCCGCCAGCGACCCCGAAGCACGTGAGGCCGACGCGCTGTTTCACCTGCTGTGGAAGCGACCCACCGCCTACACGCCGGCGCATGTGGATCGCGACAGCTACGACCGTCATTGAGGCCCGAGAGCCAGCCGAGCCTCCGGTCCGTTATGCTGTGGGAAGCAGCAGGCTCTGCCGATGATGACCGAAAGCTCACCTCCGGCCACGGAGACCAAACCGCACTTTACCCTGCTGGCGACTTCGTTTGCCGGCGGCCCGCGTCCGCGCAATGCGGCGATGATCCTGGGTGCGCTGTGGCTTGTGCTCTTTTTCGCCGCTCTGTTTGCCCCGCCGGTGCTCGACGACGCCGACGCCACCCACGCACAAGCCGCGCGTGCCATGGCCACCACCGGCGACCTGGTGACGCTGCACGTGGACGGCGTCCGCTACCTGGAAAAGGCCCCGCTTCCCTACTGGCTGGTGGCCGTGAGCTTCCGGCTGTTTGGCTTCAGTACCTTTGCCGCGCATCTTCCGCAGGCCGTCGCGGTGCTTCTGCTGGCGCTGCTTGGGCATCGCTGGGCCAACCAGGCGTTCGGCGCGCGCACCGGCTTTTATACGGCGGTGGCGATCCTGACCTCGGTCGGCGTGTTTCTCTTCACGCGCATCCTCATCCCGGAGGTGCTCCTGAGCCTGATGCTTGGGGCGGCGCTGTTCTCGTTTCTGCGTGCGATGAACCCGGGCCAGGCTCCCGTGCGTCCGTACTCCCGGGCCGAGGTGCGGGAAGGCGACGCGCCGGAGCGGCCTTCGGTGATCTCCTACGCAGGGCCTCTGTACCCGTACCTGATGTGGAGCTCACTGGCGCTGGCAGTGTTGAGCAAAGGCCTGGTGGCGCTGGTCTTCTTCTTCGTGCCCACGCTCCTGTACCTTTGGCTGACCGACAGCCTCCGCGACTGGCGCAGGCTGCGTCCGTTCACTGGCATACTCCTCTTTCTGGCAATCGCCGCGCCCTGGCACATCATGGCCGGGCTGCGAAACACCGGCGGGGCGGACGGGCACGGCTTCTTCTGGTTCTACTTCTGGAACGAACATGTGCTGCGCTTCCTGGGCCAGCGAACGCCAGACGACTACAACCGGCTGCCGGGCTACGTGTACTGGCTGCAGCATCTGGTGTGGCTGTTTCCGTGGTCGTTGTTTCTGCCGTTAAGCTTTCTGGCAATTAGAAACCGGGTGCAGCATCAGACGCGTGTACTGACCGGGCGTATTCAAGCCGTGAAGGCATGGAAGATGTATGGGCAGCTTGCTGCATTGATCGCGGGCGCGGTCGTGACGAACGCGGCCCTCCGCCTCGTCCCCCATGAGGGCGTCTCATTGCTTGTTCTGATTACAGGAGGGGCCGTTGTTCTGACCGTCTTTGTGCGTCGACGTTTTGTCGGCCTTTCCGCCTCACCGTTCCACCGCATCGACCCGCAGCAACGATCCATCCTGCTCCTCAGCCTGTTCGCGCTGACCGTTCTCGCCTTTTTCTCGCTTTCCACCAACCAGGAGTACTACACGTTCCCGGCCTATCTGCCGATCCTGCTTCTAATCGCCGCCACCATCACGCGGGCCGAGCAGACTTACTCCACCAGCCCGGAGTCACGGCGCTGGATCACGGTCGCGCATGCCTCGCTGGCCATTGTGGGCTTCGCGGTCGCGGTGGCGATGGCGGTCGGGCTGTGGAGCGCACGGCATCTCGCGTTCAACCCCGACGTTGGCGCGTCCATGGCGCATCGCGGCGTCGGCAGCTACACCCTTTCGCTGTCGCATGTGTTCGACCTGACCGGCTCCTCCTTTGCCGCGGTGCGTCTGCCCGCCGTGCTCGCCGCGCTCGTCTTCCTGCTCGGGCCGGCCATCGCGTGGATGCTGCGTGCGCAGCGTCGGCACATCGCGGCGACCACCGCTATCGCGTTCACGGGCGCGGGCTTTCTATTCACCGCGCAGCTTGCCTTTGCCCGGTTCGCGCCGCTGCTTTCCTCGGCCGATTTCGCCCGGACGATTCAGGCACTTGACCGCGACAGCCAGGCTCCGGGTAGGCGCGAGGTCATCCTGTTCGGGGATCAGTCCTACGGATCGTCGATACCGTTCTACCTCGGCGAGCAGGTCGGCCTGGTTGACGCGCGATCCTCCTCGATGCTCTTCGGCTCGACCTTCCCGGACGCGCCGCCCGTCTTCCTGACACCCGCCCAGCTTGCCGCACGCTGGGATACCGGCGCGCGCAAGGTGCTGTTTATCCCACCGGAACGAGCCGGCGACGCAGCGCACCTGCTCGAGGGCAAGCCACAGTTTTCGCTTCTCGAAGAAGGCGGAAAGCGGCTCATCACGGATCGTCCCCTGGTGGCCTCGGCCGACTGCGCTCCAGGCAAGCCCTGCCTTGGATTCTGAAGAGGAGAACGCCCTGCACGCCCCCGTCGCACAGCCAGCCCGCCCGCAGCGTACGCGCTCGCTCGCGGTGCTGCTGCTGTTCTGGGCCGTGCTGCAGATGGGCGGCCTGTTCCGGCCCGGCCTGCTGGACGACGTCGATTCGATCTACATCGAAATAGCCCGCGAGATGCTGCAGCGGCATGATTTCGTCACGCCCTATATCGACGGCATCCGCTTCTTCGACAAGCCTCCGCTGATGTACTGGCTCGCGGCCGGCTCTATGCGACTGTTCGGCGAGCACGACTGGGCGGCGCGGCTCCCGCTGGCACTCGGTGTACTTCTGCTCCTTCTGGCCGTGTACGCGCTGGGCATGCGTCTGTATGGGGCCGTTTCGCCGTCGCACACACCCGACCGTGGAGGCTTCTACTCCGCCCTGGCCATGGCAACCGCGCTGGGCCTTTACCTGTACACGCGGTTTTATATTCCGGACATCCTGATTGCGCTGTGGATGACGCTTGGCGTCCACCTGTTCCTGATCGCGCTGGACCGGGCCGCTGCCGCGCGATCGGCCTTGTGGCCCGGCCTCGGCTTCGGCGCGGTGCTTGCGCTGAACCTGCTTACCAAGGGGCTGATCGGGCTGGTGTTTCCGCTTGGCTTTGTGCTCCTTTACCTCCTGCTGACGCGACAGATTGGGCTTCTGCGGCGGATGTCGGTCCCGCTGTCAGCCCTGGTCTTTGCGGCCATTGCCCTGCCCTGGCATGTGCTCGCCGCGCTGCGCAACCCCGCCATCGCGATGCCGCCGGGTGAGGGCCTCCCCGCGCGTGCCGGGTGGGCGTGGTTCTACCTCTATAACGAGCACGTCGCGCGCTTTCTGGGCAAACGCATTCCGCATGACTACGGGCAGACCCCCGTATGGCTCTTCTGGCTGTACGCCGCGCTGTGGATCATGCCGTGGACGACGTTCCTTCCCGAGGCCATCGCCGATGCCGCGCGTGCACTTGGGCATCGCTTTGCCGTCACCGTGCGCGAGCGGGAAGCGGCCCTCACCGTCACCGTCTGGTCGTTGCTTGTGCTCGTCTTTTTCACCCTGTCCAGCCGACAGGAATACTACTCCCTGCCCGCGCTTCCGGCGCTTGCGCTGATGGCCGGCGGCCTGCTCGCCCGCGCCGAACGCACCCTGCCGACGCCCTTCGCCGGACCCGCATCCATCCCTCCGGAGCGTCGCCGAGCGCTTGCGGCTCACGCGTGGTTTCTGCTTCCACTGGGCTCGCTGGTGGCCCTTGTCTGCGGATATTTCGCCGTGGCCGCGCCGCATCCGGCCCCGGGCGCGGACCTCAGCAGCCTGCTCAGCAGCAACCCGGAGCTCTACAACCTTTCGCTCGGTCACCTGTTCGACCTGACCGGCGCGGCCATGGGCCTGTTTCGTCTGCCGCTCGCGCTTACCGCGGCCGGCATGCTGACGCTTGGGCCCGCGGCGTACCTTCTGCGCCGACGCGGATTGCTGTACGCCGCCAACGTAATGCTCGCCGGAGGAATGACGCTTGTACTTCTGGCCGCGCATGAAGGGCTGGTCCGCTTCAACCCGATCCTGGGCTCAAAGGGACTGGCCGATGCCATCGTCGAAGAACAGCGCCGCGCCCCCAAGGCAGACGACCTGATCCTGCTCGACGGCGAGCTTACGGGCGGCTCGACCCTTCTCTTCTACACCCGGCAGCCCATCCACCTGATCAATGGACACGTCAATGGACCGTGGTTCGGAAGCTTCTGGCCGGATGCCCCCAAGATCTTTGAAGACGACCGGAGCCTCCATGCCCTGTGGCACGGCCCGCGCCGGCTGTTTCTGCTGACGTATGACCCTGCCGCGCGCAGCCGCGACCTGCTCCCTTACGGACCGGTGCGCGCGTTGAGTTCAGCTGGCGGTAAAACCATCCTTACCAATCGCTGACGTTACTCCGGCGCCTCCACGCGTCCACCCGCCTTGAGCCGATAGATCTTGCCGCGATAGTAAAAATTCTCGCCGCCGTAGCTGCCTAGCCAAAGCAGGCTGCCCAGCAGATCGCGCAGCGGATAGATCATCACGTTGCGCATCCAGTCCGGGTCGCGCATGACGCCCAGGATCGTACCTGCCTGCGTCCACCGGTTCACCACCATGGCACCCAGCCAAAGCACCCCAAGCGCCGGATGCCCGGCCAGCAGACCCCACAGGAGTCCCAGCAGGCCGAACGGCGTGGCAAACGTAAGTCCGCTGCCCAGGTGTCCCCAGGGACGCGAGCGCCGCGTCGATTGCATCCAGCGCAGCTGATTGCGAAACGACAGCCAGAACGGCGTGTCCTGCACCATCAGCTTGATGATGTGCGTGCTCATCTTGACGCCGGTCCCACGCCTGGCCAGCCGGTTGCCGAGCTCGAAATCGTCGGCGTAAAACTGCCCCAGCTCGGCGAACCCGCCCACCTCGCGAAAGCTCTGCCGGCGCACCGCCATGGTGGCGCCCAGCGCAAACTTCGTGCCTTCGAGCATATCCGCGACCAGCACGCCGGAGGTCATCTCGACGCTCTTGCCGACCGCGTCCAGCCTTGACGCGAAGCTGGCCGCGCCGGCCCCGTACGCCGTGCCGAGATACACGCAACTGGCAAGCCCAAGCCCGGGATCCTTCAGGTTCTGCACCATGCGTCGCAGGTAATTCGGTGCCACCCGCACGTCGGCGTCGCTGGTGACGAACAGGTCGTGCCGGGCCACCGAGTCCAGTTTTTCAAGCGAGTATACCTTGGCATTGTGGAACTTTGGCATGGGCTCGCCGCAGGTGACATACCGTGCCTGCACGCCGGGGTAGCGCCTGCCCACGCGCTCGGCCAGTTGCAGCCCTTCGTCACTTGCGTGCCGTGCGCAAAAGAGCAGCTCGAAGTCGGGATAGTCCTGCTCGAAAAAGCTTTGAAAGTTCTGCTCCATACCGGGCTCGGTGCCGTGCAGCGGCTTCAGCATGCTGACCGGAGGCAGAAAGTCTTCCGGCTCCGTCTCGTCCCGGCGCTTGCGCAGCCCGAACCGCACGGCAGCGGCCACTACCATCAGGCAATAGATGATCGACGTGACCGAGCCGGCGGCCGCCACCCAGAAAAGCACCCTGATCAATACACTCATTGCGAAGCCCGAAATCCTCTTGCTTTCAGTCTACCGTTCCACGTCCCTTTTTCTTCGGCGCTTTAGGAGCGGTGCGCACCGGCTCCGCACGCAGAGGCACCGGACGCAGAGGCACCAGGCCCACGCGCGCCAGCGGAACCAGCCCCGGCCCCTGGCCCGCAGCCTGCTGTTGCTGATTGATGCGCGTCAGCATTTCGTCCCGCACGTAATCCACAAAGCCCTGCATCTGCCGGTTCATCTCTTCCATGCGCTCGCGCATCTGCAGCACGATAGCGATGCCGGCAATGTTGACGCCAAGGTCCCGGGCCAGGTTCAGGATGAACTCGAGCCGTTCCAGGTCCTCGTCGGTATACAGCCGCGTGTTGCCTTCCGACCGGCTGGGCCGCAACAGCCCTTCCCGCTCGTACAGGCGCAGCGTCTGCGGATGGATCTCATACATCTCGCTGACGACCGAGATCATGTAGCCGCCTCGGGATTTTCGCTTCGTCGCCATCAACAGCCGCTCCGGTTTCCACTCAGATGATACTGCAAAGGAAGTCTGCCGACCCGGAACGCGCATCCTACCGCCCATGAAGAAGTCCACCACCATCACTCTTGCCGCCACGGCCTCCGCGGCTGCACTCGCCTATGCCTTGATCCCAAAACCGAGCCGCGTACACGCCGGCCAGGTCGTGCTCGTCACCGGAGGCTCGCGCGGCCTCGGCCTTGCCATCGCGCGGCGCTTCGCCGAGGCTGGATGCAAGCTGGTACTCGCCGCACGCAACGGCGACGAGCTCGAACAGGCGCGCGACGGCATCCTGCGCGATCGTCTGCTCACCGACGAGGACGACGTCCTTCTGGTCGAAGCCGACCTTACCGACCAGGAACAGACGGGTGCCATGATCGACGCCGCCATCCGCACCTTCGGCAAGCTCGACATTCTGGTCAACAACGCCGGCATCATCGAGGTCGGCCCGGTCGAAGACCAGACGCTCGACGCCTTTGAAAGGGCCATGCAGACCAACTTCTTCGCCGCGCTCTACGGCATTCAGGCCGCGCTTCCGCACATGCTCGAACGCGGCTCCGGTGCCATCGTCAACATCTCTTCGATTGGCGGCAAGCTCGCCGTGCCGCACATGCTTCCGTACTCCGCTTCGAAGTTCGCGCTGGCCGGCTACTCGGAAGGGCTGCACGGTGAACTGCGGATGAAAGGCATTCGCGTCACCACCGTCTGTCCCGGCCTCCTGCGCACCGGCGGTGAGACCCACGCGAAGTTCGTCGGTCAGGCGGACAAGGAAAAGAGGTGGTTCGACTGGTCCGCCAGGACCCCCGGCATCGCCGTCAGCGCACAGCATGCGGCAAACAAGGTGTTTTCCGCCGTCGATTCCGGACGCGCGGAAATCGAGATCAGCCCGCAGGCTTGGCTCGCGGCCCGCATCAACGGCCTTATGCCGGAGACCACGTCGTTCGTCTCCGCGCTGGTCAACCAGTATCTGCTGCCCGGCCCGCTCAACAAGACCGCGCATCCGCTGCCCGCGCACGACCACGACCTGCCGGAAAACGACGGCCTGGTCGACGCCTCGGCAGCCGACCCATCACCAAGCTAGGATGTATCGACCTATTCTGACTTGCATTGCCTGAGATATGCTTCTGCCTTGCTTATGGGCATTGCCTCTGCCTTGCTTAAGGGCACGGCTACAGCCGTGCTGTAGAGCACTCAGGACAGCGGGCCGCTCTAGCCGCTGGGATGCGATGCGCCGCATGGGCGTATCTCAGCGGCTAGAGTCGCAACCCTCGCCGTATAGACGGCACGGCTAAGCCGTGTTCTTGAGCAGAGCTTCTATGCGGAAGGCGTCGATCCGCCCTAAGCCCTCGGGTTCCGTCCCTATGGCTTCAACACCCCATCCCGCAGCTTGCCGATCCGGCCCTTCGCGCCAACCACAAACGGAAGTGACACCGCATTCCAGCCGGTGACCGTTTCCCCGGCGATCGGAGCCCAGTTTCGTCCGTCGTCGGTGGACCGGTCAACACCGTTCGGTCCCAGCGCCAGCCAGACCTGCGTCGTCCGATCGAAGACCACGGCAGACCGGTACCCATGCGGCATGGTCGTCGCCGGCGCCCACGTCGTGCCACCGTCCCGCGAGCTTGCCGCGGTCCCTGCAGACTGCTCCGGCTTCGTATAGTCCCCGCCCGCCGCCACCAGCACGGAGTTCAGCTTGCCGGACATCGACGCCGTCACCCGGCCTGCCACCGAGAACACTCCTGCTCCCGCCGAACCGCCCGCGAGCGGAACCTCGGTGCGCCGCCACGCCAGCGGACATTCCATCCCCTTCGCCGCCGCGGGGTCGCACTTTGCATAGGTAAGGAACACATGCGCCGACACTCCGCCGCCCGTGCCGAACAGAACCGTATTGCCCAGCCCGATGAGCCCGGAGTTGCTGGCCGCGAACGCTCCATCGCCTGCCACGGCGTCCAGCCCCGGATCGTCCGAAACAAACCACGTCGAGCCCCGGTCCGGCGAGAAAAACATGGCAAACCTGCCCTTGACCGGATCCCCCAGCAGGTACATCTGCTTCTCGGTCACCTTGCGCAGATCGTCGAAGAAGCCGTCCGGATCCGGGTTCTCAAAGACCAGCTTCCAGCTTTGGCATCCGTCGGTGGTCCTGTAGATGCGACTTAACGCGCCTTTGCCGCTCGCCATCACCACCGCGGTCTGCGCGTCGTACCCCTGCACCCCGCGAAAGTCCAGCTTCTCCGCGCCTTTGGGCACCGTGCACGGCTGCCACAGGTAGCCTCCGTCCTCGGTCCGCAGCACCGTGCCGCCTGAGCCCGAGGCCCACGCCACCCCCGCGCCCAGCGAGTCCACCCCCCGCAGGCTCGCGGTCGTGTGCGACTCCTCCAGGTCGAACTGCGCGGACGCCACGCCCGCCCCCATCATCGCCGCCAGCGCCCATAGAACCATTCGCATGGCTGCAGTGTAAACCGCGCCCGGCTCGTTCGAACGCGGGACTCTTTCCCAGCTAAGGCAAACCCCGCACCCACTCCGCGATCGCCCTGATCACCTCTGGAGAAACGTGCGACGGCGTCGCATATTCGGCTCCCGTGCCCTCCCCTGCGACCGGCATCATCAGGTGATTCAGCCCGGCAAACTCCTGTGCGTGGCTGCCCGGCGCGACGGCCGCCCTTGCCAGCAGTACAAAGTCCGGATACCCCACCTGAACATCCTTGCCGCCATGCAGCACCAGAGCCGGCAACGCGACGGCACGGAGATCGGCCGCCGCATCCACGGCAACCCACTCGCGCAGGTACGATGCCGGCGCAAAGATCACCATCTGGTCCGCTGGCGTCGCGGGGTCGAGCGCCTTGCGGAACGCGTCATCCAGCTGTGCGACCGATTTCTGCATCGCCTCCTCGGACTGCCCATGCAGAATGGACTGAAAGGCCGTCTGGTACTGGATCACCACATTCGCCGGCAGCGCTGCCCCGGCCATCTCGATCAGACCCCGCACTGACCCGGCCTGCGCCTTGATACGCTCGTGCGCAATCCGTGGTGCCATGGTGCCGCCCAGGCTGTGCCCCAGCACAAACACCCGGTGCGGGTCGATCCCCGGCTGCGCAGCCCCGAACGCAAGCGCCGCCACCGCATCGTCGACCACCTCCGTCGCAAGGCTCACCTTGCCCAGATCCCCCGGCGTGACGGGGATCTTGCCGTTCTTCATCAGCCACGTACGCTTGTCATACCGCAGCGTGGCGATTCCCTGTGCAGCCAGCCCCTCGGCCAGGTCGCGGAACACCTTGTTCGGCCCGATGGTCTCATCGCGGTCCGAGGGCCCGGAGCCCTGCACCAGAATCACCAGCGGCACGCCCTGTGACCCCTTCGTTGAAGGCATCTCCAGGGTTCCAGGAATCTGAAGTCCATCTGAAGAGAACGCTACGTCATGCGCGTACGGTGCCTGAGCCCGCAGGCCGGGTGCGAACGCGAGCACAACGACGGGAAGAAACCGCATCACACAAGATAGGCGCATGCAATGAATGTACTTCGTCGAACGCCTGGCGACGTGAACTCTTTCTGACTGTATTGGCACTCACCTTACTTGACATAAACCCACTCACATCGTATTCTAGATAAGTCGTGGCAATCTCCGGGCCGATACAAAGCCCGACACCTCAGAAACACCAAGTCTCATCAGGAGCAACGAACCAAAATGGCTAAGATCATCGGTATCGACCTCGGAACCACCAACAGCTGCGTCGCTGTCATGGAAGGCGGCGAGCCCAAAGTTATCCCCAACGAAGAAGGCGGACGCACCACGCCGTCCATCGTCGCGTTTACCAAGTCCGGCGAGCGTCTGGTCGGCACCGTCGCCAAGCGGCAGGCGATTACCAACCCCGAAAACACCATCTTTTCGGTCAAGCGCTTCATGGGCCGGCGTCCGAACGAAATCAACGAAGAGATGAAGATGGTGCCCTACAAGGTCGTCCCCAAGGGCGACAACGTGGCCATCGTCGCGCAGGGCAAGGAGTACACCCCGCCCGAGATCTCCGCGATGATTCTGCAGAAGCTTAAGAAGGCTGCGGAAGACTATCTCGGCCAGGGCGTCACCGAGGCCGTCATCACCGTGCCCGCGTACTTCAACGACTCGCAGCGCCAGGCCACCAAGGACGCCGGCCGCATAGCCGGTCTCGATGTGAAGCGCATCGTCAACGAGCCCACGGCTGCCGCGCTCGCCTATGGCCTCGACAAGAAGAAGGACGAGACCATCATCGTGTACGACTTCGGTGGCGGCACCTTTGACGTGTCCGTGCTCGAAGTGGGTGAGGGCGTCATCGAGGTGAAGTCCACCAATGGCGACACACACCTGGGAGGCGACAACCTCGACCAGCGGATCGTCGACTGGCTCATCAGCACCTTCAAATCCGACACCGGCCTCGATCTCGCCAGCAAGGGCAACGAAATGGCCCTGCAGCGCCTGAAGGACGCCGCGGAAAAGGCCAAGATCGAGCTTTCGACCGCGCAGGAGTCGGAGATCAACCTGCCGTTCATCACCGCCGACGCCTCCGGGCCGAAGCACCTCGTCGTCAATCTGACCCGCGCCAAGCTCGAGTCGCTCGTGGACGACCTGCTCCAGAAGTCCGTCGGACCGTGCAAGCAGGCGATGAAGGATGCCGGTGTGGACGCGTCGAAGATCAATGAGGTCGTGCTGGTCGGCGGGCAGACCCGCATGCCGGCCATCCAGAAGCTGGTCAAGGACCTGTTCGGCAAGGAGCCCAACAAAGGCGTGAACCCGGATGAGGTCGTCGCGATCGGTGCGGCGGTGCAGGCGGGTGTGCTCGCCGGCGAAGTCAAGGATCTGTTGCTCCTCGACGTCACTCCGCTGACCCTGTCGATTGAGACCATGGGAGGTGTCGCGACCAGCATGATCAGCCGCAACACGACCATCCCAACCAAGAAGACGGAGACCTTCTCTACCGCGGCCGACAACCAGACCGAAGTGGAAGTTCACGTCCTCCAGGGCGAGCGTCCGATGGCTGCGCAGAACCGTACGCTGGGCAAGTTCAAGCTCGGCGGCATTCCCAGCGCGCAGCGTGGCGTCCCGCAGATCCAGGTCACCTTTGACATCGACGCCAACGGCATCCTGAACGTGACCGCGAAGGACCAGGCCACGGGCAAGGACCAGAAGATCACCATCACCAGCTCGAGCGGACTCAGCAAGGAAGAGATCGACCGGATGGCCAAGGACGCCGAAGCCCATGCGTCCGAGGATCGGGAACAGCGCGATGCCGTCGAGGCACGCAACGGACTCGATTCGCTGGTCTACAACGTGGAAAAGATGGTGAAGGATGCGGGCGACAAGGTGGATGCCGGCGAGAAGTCGAACGTGGAGTCCGCGCTTGCGGACAGCAAGTCGACGCTTGAAGGCCAGCCTACCGCGGCCGAACTGAATGCCAGCAAGGATAAATTGCAGGCTGCCAGCCACAAGCTTGCCGAGGCCATGTACAAGGCCGGCGCGCAGGCCCCGACCGACGGCGACACCGCAGCGGCCGGCACCGCCGACACCCCGCACGCACATGGCAGCACGCAGGACGAAGGCGTGATCGACGCCGAATACGTGGACGAAAAGTAATCCAGTCCGCACTGCAGTGCGTCAACAGAAGGAGAGGGGATGTTCCACATCTGGAGCGTCCCCCCTTCTTTTCCCCCGAAGTTTCGAGTCCGGAGTGGCCGATCGGCGCGTCATACCCGGCAGAAGGGTGTTCCATCAATGAGAAGGAGCTACGACGAAAGCTACCCCGAAGGCGTTTGGATGACCCAGGAGCGGCTCAACCAGTTGACAGGAGGCAGACCGATGACAGACACCATGTGGAAATGCGACCAGCTTCGTGCAGGCCAGCTCTATAACCGGATGATGTTCGACACGCGCGCCGAAGCCGAGCAGTTTGCGCACAAAATGCAGCAGGTGGAGCCGGACCAGGTCTTCGACATCGAGGCCATTGCCGCGCATCAGGTCTGGAATTAAGCTCGAACGACCCCTGAGGGCGACGCTACCAGGCCCGTCACCGCAATCCGGTGCCGGGCGTTTTACCGCAAGGAGCCCCACGTACCATGCCCGAAGGCAACGAACTCCATCGCTGGGCCGATCTGCACAACCACGTCTTTGCAGGCAAAAAGGTCCACGTCGATTCGCCGCAGGGACGTTTCACGGATGCGCCGCTGATCGACGGCAAAACGCTGATCGGAGCAACCGCCGTCGGCAAGCACCTCGGGTATGACTTCGGGGTAATCCGTGGCGAACGCCGCATCCTGCACGTGCATATGGGACTGTACGGCGACTTCACGGAAGGCAAAGGCAAGCTGCCCGAGCCGCGCGGTGCCCTGCGTCTGCGCATCTGGACGAAAGCCGATTGGCTGGAGCTGCGCGGCCCAACCAACTGCGCCCTGTGGACCGAAGCCGAATGGCAGACGCTGCTCGAGCGTCTGGGCCCGGACCCGATCAACCGCGACGAGCCGACGCATTTTCTCGAGCGCGTCGCGCAGCGCAAGACCCCGATCGGCCAGTTGCTGATGGACCAGTCCATCCTTTCCGGCGTCGGCAACATCTATCGCGCGGAGCTTCTGTTCCGCGCTCGCGTCAGCCCGTTCCGCCCCGGCCAGGAGGTCTCCGAAAAGGACCTGAAAGCGATGTACAAGGACGCCATGGCCCTGATGCCGCACGGCATGGAAGACCGTCGCATCGTTACCACCCGGACGAAGGATCGTCCGCACCCCAAAGGCGAAGCGTTGAACGAGGAAGCGCACTACGTCTACCGTCGCCAGGGCCGGCCGTGTTTTCTCTGCGGCACGGCGATCAGGACCGAAGAGATGGCCGGCCGCAATCTTTTCTGGTGCCCCACCTGTCAGGCTGTTTAGCTCGCTCTCCGTCGTACGCTGAACGTTGCATCTGCTACGCTATACCATGATTCGCTCCTATGCCGATCCCGATACGGAAACACTGTTTCTGACCGGCAAATCGCGCAGGTATAGTTCGAGTCTGGCGGTAGCGCGCCGTAAGCTCCAGGTGATGGATAACACCGCTCGCCTGGAAGATTTGGCGCAGCCTCCCGGCAATCGGCTTGAAGCGCTTAAGGGCGATCGTGCCGGGCAGCACAGCGTTCGCATCAACGAGCAGTATCGGATCTGTTTCGCATGGAATGGAGAACCAGAGCATGTCGAAATCGTCGACTGTCACTAAAAGACAGGTCATCCCACGGGACCCGGAGCGCAGACCACCCCCTATGCACCCTGGAGAAATCCTGCGGGAAGAGTTTATGGCTCCTCTGTCATTGAGCGCCAATGCCTTGGCGCTTGCGCTGCGGGTGCCGGCCACGCGTATTTCAGAGATCGTTCGTGAACGCCGTGGCATCTCCGCAGACACTGCATTTCGGCTTGGCCTGTATTTCGGGACATCCGCCGACCTGTGGCTCAATCTCCAGACGTCCTTTGAGCTTTCCGTCATTCAGCATGGCTCACTGGCACAGATCAAGAAAGAAGTGCAGCGCCGCTCGGCGTAGCAGAAGGAGCAACCATGCCACCGACCCAGACCAAGGACTACTACGCAACCCTCGGCGTGAAGAAGACGGCCACGCAGGATGAGATCCGCAAGGCCTTCCGCAAACTCGCGCGCAAGCATCATCCGGACGTGAACCCCGGGGACAAGAAGGCGGAAGAAAAGTTCAAGGAAATCTCCGAGGCCAACGACGTCCTGTCCGACGACAAGAAGCGCAAGATTTACGACCAGGTTGGCTTTTACTCGGACTCGATCGACCCCGCGCAGGCCGAGGCCGCGGCCCGTGGAGGATATGGCGGCCCCTTCGGCTCCGCGCCTCCCCCGCCCCGTGGCGCACGCGGAGGACAGGAGGTTCCCTTCGACTTCGGCGGCTTCGACTTCTCCGACTTCGCCGCACAGGGAGGCCAGCGCGGAGGCGGGGCCCGCGAGCAGGCGGGCGGAGGCTTTGGCGGATCGTTCAAAGACATCTTCTCCGGCATGTTCAACGGAGGCGCGGGAGGAGCAAGGCAGCAGGCCCCCAGGGGGCCACGCCCTGGCACCGATCTCGAATACCAGGTCTCGCTCGACTTCTGGACCGCGGTCCGCGGAGGCACCACCCGGCTTGAAATTCAGCGCCAGGAACAGTGCCCCACCTGCAAAGGAAAATCCGTCACCGGCGGCCCGCACCAGTGCCCGGAATGCCACGGCACCGGGCAGGTGGAGCAGATGGGCGGACGTATGAAGTTCAACATCCAATGCCCAAAGTGTGGAGGCACCGGCCAGACCGAGAATGCATGCAGCACATGCGACGGAGCCGGCGTCGTCACGCGTCGCGAGCCGCTCGAGTTTCGCATCAAGCCAGGCACCCGCGACGGCCAACGCATCCGGCTCGCCGGCAAGGGCAACTCCGGCACGGAAGGCGCGCCCAACGGCGACCTCTATCTCATCATCAAGGCCGGCGCGCACCCTGTCTTCACCCGCACCGCGGACGACATCTATGCCACGGTCCCGGTCACCATGGTCGAGGCCGCGCTCGGTGCCAAGATCGACGTGCCCACCATCGACGGACGCACGCAGTTGCGTATCCCGCCCGGCACCCAGACTGGCCAGAAGCTGCGTCTGCGGGAGAAAGGCGTGCCCTCGGCCAGCACGGAAGGCAAGCGCGGCGACCAGATCGTCGAGGTCAGGATCGTCGTGCCCAAGGTGCAGGATGAGCGCTCGAAAGAGATCCTCCGCGAGCTCGCCACGCTGAACCCGGAAGACCCGCGTGCCGAGATGCTCGCCGGCGTGTAGCTCCATTCTCCTGATCGCGTAGAGAAAAGGGCATCCTGAGCGGAGCATCCCCGAGTTCATAGTCTCGATCCGGGTGATACCGGCTGGCGAGATGCTCCTCGATCGGCATGGGCCAGCGTTTCAGCGCTGCCCGCGTGCCATCGCTGTCGTCCTCTTAGGACACTTCCTGCAGAATCGCCGAAGGGTGGAGAGAGGGGGGGCGCCATGGCATCAGTATGCTCCGGCGTCGATGTGGGCGCAGGGACCTACTGTGTGCTGGTCTGCGGGGTCGGAGTGGTGGTTCCAGAGCCCGGCGTTGGCGAGGTCCCCCCGATCGGCGTCGATCCGCTAGGTGCCGATCCGCTGCCCGAGCTGATGCCGCCGATCAGGCTTGCCTTGGCCTTCAGCGCCTCGATACGCGGATCGTACAGGAACTCCCAGTCCTGGTAATTGTTCTGCTCGTTCACCGTCAGCAGCGAATCGCCGTCCTTGGGAATCCCCACTCCCATGAATGCTCCGCCGCCGCTCCCGCCGAAGGTAGAGGCACTCTGGCTGGACACGCCGCCCGTCGTTCCTGTCCCCGTCGAACCCGTTCCTAACCCCGAATTGCTGGAGCCGGTGCTGAACGCCGACGGACTGGCCGTGCTGGTTGCACCCGTGTTCGACGAATTGGAGCCGAGGCCGCCGCCCGCCGCAGAGCTCAAACCGCTCGCCCCCGCGATGCCCGGCAGGTCCTCACCGAAAAAGCCTTTCACGGTCGTCTTGTTCTCTCCCACGTGAATCAGCTTCCAGTCGTTCTTGCCCGTCATCGGATCGATGTATTCCTGCCGCAGATATCGTATGTTGTTCGACTTCTTCAATGCATCCATTGATGCCGGATAGTTCTTGTTCTTTCGATAGTAAAGCTGGATGGCCCGCGTGTACTGTGCCGCACGCTCGCGGGTTTCCTGCTCCTTTTCCCGCTTGATCTGCATGGCGATCCGCGGCGCCGCAACCGCAAGCGCGAGCAGCACCAGAAACACGGCGACGATGACGAACACGAGCAGGAATCCCGCCTCGTCGTCGTCCGCCCGGGTTTGAGTTGGCCTCGGCATTAGTTCACCAGCGGAAGGGTCTGCTTGTTGTCGTTCGGGATGTCTTCCACCTGGATCGAGTTCGCGGCGATCGAAATCACGCGATACCGCCTTTGCACCACATCGCCGGGAAGCGCAAGGAAGACATCGTCGCCGTTGAGCAGAAGCGCCCGTTTCACCCCGGCCGCATTGGTCTCGGTCCCGAAAAACTTCAGGTTGATCGGCGGCTTCGGAGGAGGCCCGCTATAGACCGGCGGCTGCACCACCGGCGTCGGACGCGCGCCAAACTTCGCCAGCTCAACCTTCGGCGTCGGCGGCGGAGCCGGCGCTTCCCCTCCGAAAATGTTCCTCCCCGTGCCCGTATACCGTAGCGATTCTGTCACCAGCATCGCTTCCATGTGCAGCGTCGGATCCAGCGCGCCATCGCTTTTGCCCACCTGCGCCGCGTTCTGCTCGCCCACGGCAAACCCTGGCGGAGCGGACACAGCCTTGTTCGATACACTCGCCGAAGCCGTCTGCCCCGCCCCGTGCACCGTCACATCCCGGATCACCGGGGGAGCCTGCACCGGAGGCACCGAGCTCCCGCCGAAAAACGTGCTGTACACATTGGGCACAACAAACACCAGCGCCACAAACCCAAGCACGCCCGCCACGTACATCTGCTTCCTGTTTTCCGTTCCGATCTTCATCGCGCACCACCCAGTCCCGGCACAGCCGGCGCGGCATCAGCGTCCTTTGCCGGCGGGGCAATCTCCACCGCCGCCCTGTCCTCATCGGACGCACCCCCGCGGATATACGTCACAAGCCGGATCCGCAGGTTGACCACCCCCGTCTGCTGTCCGGTCAGCGCGACGCCGCTGATCAGAAAGAAGGCCCGGTCGCGTTCAAGCCCATTGATGAACAGCATCAGCCCGCGATAATCGCCGCTCAACCCGGCATCGATCTGCACCTGCGTCAGCTGCCCGGCTGAATCGCCGTCCACCGCGCTCTGTGTATAGGTCGCCCGCGTCAGCCGGACGTTGTTCACTTTGGCCAGCCGACCCACCTCGGTCGCCACCTCCGAATAGCTTACCGGCAGCCGCTCCACCGAGAACTGGTCCGCCTCAAGACTCGCCGTCTTCAGCTTCCCGTCGAGCCCCTGCAGCGGTTTGGCCGCGATCTTCGCCGTCGTCAGCTCGGTCTGTTGCTGGCTCAATGCGGCCGCGTCCTGCGTGCTCGCCGTGCGCCACGCCACAAACATGTGGATCAGCAGGTACAGGTTCAAGAGCCCAAGCACCCCCACGCCCACCCAGTGCAGGTTCAGCGGATTCATCCACCCGCGCGTGCGTTCACGCACACTGGTAAAACCTGTCGACCGTTTCCGCAGCGCGCTCATCGCGTGCCTCCCGCGGTTCCAGCTCCCGTCGTTCCAGGTCCCGTGATTGCAGGTCCCGTGATTCCAGGTCCCGTGATTCCAGGACCGATCGGCACATCCGCGCTCGGCTTGCGCCGGTGGACGACATACCCTGCAGGAATCGTATCCGCCACACCGGCAGCGGAACGCACGGTGGGTGGTTCCGGCAGCGGATTGTAGCCGCTCAGGATATCGAACTCCACCCCGGCACCTGCCGCCAGGGCACCCGGCACGCCGCTCACGGTCTGCACCCCGGGCGAGCCCAGCGCGGTTGCCCGCTCCTTGGTCTGCGCCGTCTCCGACACCAGCCTGGGCCCCACAAACCGCTGCGAATGCTCCAGGTTGCGCACCAGCAGGATCGTCCGGTCGCGGTCGCCACTCACTCGCAGCCGGATCTGTACATCGCCTTCCTTGGTGATGACCGGGTCGATGCTGGTCACCTGCACCCCGGCCGGAAGCACGCGCTCGAGGTCCATCATGGTCGCGGTCCAGCTGAAGCTTTTGCGAGCAAACAGCGCATTCAGAAACTGCGACCGGTCCAGCACCGCCTTGTTCTGCGGTTGCCGCATCCGCGCCTCGTTGCGTGTGCGTTCATCGGTGTACTCCGAGGTTTCCGCCTTCAAGGTGGCCATCCGCGCCTGCGCGGTCGCCGCCTTGGCGCGCAGCGCCTGCAGCCACACGCCCAGTCCCACCGCAAGCACCAGAAGGCCAAGCATCACCAGCCGCAGCCTCGCCAGCAGCGGACGAATCTCCACAAACGGACGCGTCGCCAGATTAACGGATATTCTCATCAGCTTCTGAGCGCCCCCCGCACGCCGGCCATCCATCCATGCGGCACCCGCGTGGTCACCGCGCCGCCAGTCAGCATGGCCGCGTCGATCATCTCACGCACCCGCATCTCCGCATCGCCAAACCCCGCCCCGTGCAGCATCCCACCCAGCGCCTCGGCCCCCAGCGGACCGGCTGAAAGGACCACACCGGGCACCATCTGCAGGCTGTCCTCAAAATAAGCCGCCGCCACCGACACCGCCTGGGTCACCTCGCGCTCGGCCGCGGTAGCCTCTTCCACCTCGGGCTCCAAATGCACCGGAAGCATTGCATCGCGTTCCATCCGGGCGTTCTCCGCCGCCATCTCCGCCGCGGCCGTCGCTTCAATCTCCGCCCGCAGACGATCCGCCTCGCCGTTCACATCCCGCTCATCCAGCACGCCGTACCCATGGACCGGCGGCTGCATCGCCCATTCACCTGCGGTCGACTCCTCATCCACCAGAGGCAGCGCAAGCAGCTCCAGCGGCACTTCGCCCAGGATCATCGCCGCAATCGGCGCCGCTTCCACCACGTCGCGGTCGGCGATCTCCTGCACTCCCTCGGCCTGCAAATCCACCGTGCGATGCAGCAGCAGGACGCCTCCCTGCACGATCGCCGTCGTCACCGCGTTGCCTCCGGCGTTCACCAGCAGCGCGGCCGCTTCGATCTCGTTCATGCCGGCGAGCGCCGCGAGCGTGCTCGGCAAGACGGCCCCGGGCTCGAAGCCCGCCTCGCGCACCACGCCTTCATACTCCGCCAGCACCTCGCGCGGCACTGCAACCGCAAGGACCCGCACCAGGTTCTTCGCCTGGCTCATGATCTGGTAGCTCACCACCGCGTCCTCCGCGTCGAACGGAAGCAGCTTCTTCAGGCGGAACCGCACCACCGGCAGCGCCTCTGCCTCCTTGCCCGGCAGCGTGTCGAAATCCAGCAAAAGCACACGCACCGCCGTATCCGGAAGCACCAGCGTCGTCGTCCGTTCTTTCTGCGCCACGGCCTCGAGCGCCTTGCGCACCCCCGCCACCACCTCCGGCCTTGCCGCCACATTGCCATGCCGCAACCCGGGCGTCAGCACCCCTTCGGCAAACAAGCCGTACGCCACGGCGGAAAGCAGCGCCTGCGCATCCTCCGCGCGCGCCGCGACCACGCCCTCCGGACGCAGTTCCACCGCGAGCCTCGGCCGCGTCCCCAGCGTTGTCGGCAACAGGTTCATGCGTCTAGCTTACCTTTCCACCGGCGCCCGGTTTCCGCAGACTCCGGAGACCCATAAAGATCCAGAACAGCAGAGCGCAGCTCCAAAGCACCACCTGCGCCCACAGAAACCATCCCGGCGCCAGCCCGGCCGCCCGAAACCGCAGCAGCCGCGACACGTCCAGAAACAAAAACACCAGCGACACCACGATCCAAAGCAGCGCACGCGCGCCCACCGCGGCTCCCGGCCTTTGCCCGTAACGCTGATACGCCATCGCTACCGCCCCGCCTCGATAAACGTTACCTTGTTGATCTCCTTCAACGTCGTAATCCCGTCGCGCACGCGGTCCAGCGCAGAATCCCGTAGAAACATCATTCCCTTGTCTTTGGCCTTCTTGCGAATCTCCGACCCCGGCCTCTTGTTCAGCAGCATCTCGCGAATCTCATCGTCCAGCTCCAGCAGCTCATGGATCGCCGACCGCCCCTTGAACCCCGTGCCGCCGCATTCCATGCAGCCCGGGCCTTCCTTGAACTTGAAGTTCTGCCACTCCGCCGGATCGAGCCCGTTCAGCACCAGCTCGGCGTCGGTATAGGTCACGTCGCGCACGCAGAACGGACACACCTGTCGCACCAGCCGCTGCGCCAGGATGCAGTTGAGCGCGGAAACGAAGTTGTACGGCTCCACCCCCATATTCAGAAAGCGTCCAAGCACGTCGACCACGTTGTTCGCGTGCACCGTCGTAAACACCAGGTGACCAGTCAGTGCGGAATTGATCGCGATCTGCGCCGTCTCGGCATCGCGGATCTCTCCCACCAGGATCTTGTCCGGGTCATGTCGCAGAATCGACCGCAACCCGCGCGCAAATGTCAGACCCTTCTTCTCGTTCACCGGAATCTGCGTGATGCCGCGAATCTGGTACTCCACCGGATCCTCGATCGTGATGATCTTGTCTTCTTCGCTCTTGATCTCGTTGAGCGCCGCGTACAGCGTCGTGGTCTTGCCGGAGCCGGTCGGTCCCGTCACCAGCACCATCCCGTACGGCTCCTTGATGTACTTGCGAAAGCGCACCAGGTCCTTCTCGGCAAAGCCGACCACGTCGAGCGAAAGCTTGGTGAACTTCTCCGACATCGACTCCTTGTCGAGCACACGCAGCACGGCGTTTTCGCCATGCACCGTCGGCATAATCGAAACGCGGAAGTCGATCAGACGCCCCTTGTACCGCACCCGGAAACGTCCGTCCTGCGGCACGCGCCGCTCGGCGATGTCGAGCTCGCTCATGACCTTGATACGGCTCAGGATCGTCTGGTGATGCTCCCGCGCAATCGGCGCCATCGCCTGCTGCAGCACGCCGTCGATCCGGTACTTCACCAGCAGCGAGTCGTCAAAGGTCTCCAGGTGAATATCGCTCGCACGCCGTTCGAGCGCGGTAAAGATCGTCGTATCCACCAGCCGGATGATCGGCGAAATATCGTCGTCCGCGGTCAGCTTCTCGATCGAGATCGACTCGTCCGCGTTCTCTTCGTTCGAAAGCACGTCGAACGCCAGGCCTTCCGAGGCCTCGTCCAGCACGCGCTGCGACTGCTCGGTCTTCTTCAGCAGGTCCGTAATCTGGCTCAACGTCGCCACTCGCGTTACCAGCCGCGTGCCCAGCAGCCCGGAAATCTCGTCCAGCACCATCAGCTTCGACGGGTCCGAGACCGCAATCGCCAGCCGGTTGCCCGCCTGCTCCAACGGCACAAAGTTGTAGCGAAACATCATGTCCACCGGCACGCTCTTGAACAGCTCATGCTGGATCTTGAAGTTCTTCAGGTCCACAAACTCGGAGTGATAGCGACGCGCCAGCGCACGCGCTCGCTCCGTCTCATCCAACGCCATGTCGCCGACAGGAAGGGGAATTGCAACAGGGGTCGCCATGCTCTGTAAGACTCCTTTCGGGGCAACTGGTTAGGTGACTACCAGACGCAGGGCACTTCGCCCGATCGTCGAATACCCTTGTCCTTGGTGACCAGCTTCAAACCATGCACGAGAGCCGTCGCGCCAATCACGCGGTCCGTCGGATCCTTCGGATACTTCTTCGTAAATTGCACACTGCGCTCCGCAATGGCACCGTTCAGGGGAAGCACGGCAAACACCTGCTCCACCCTGCGCAGATACTCTCCCAGGCTGTGCGGCAAAATGACACGATTGAGACTCTGGAGCATGGCGAGTTCCCATAAGGTGGAACTCGAGACTGCGATCGTGTCTGCCCGAAGCGCTTCGCGGATCGCATGGTTTGCTGTGGGCGAAAGCTGGTGACGTTCGCCCATCATCCAAATCACCACGTTAGTGTCCACCAGGATCACCTCAGCTGCGCCGCAGAGGCTTCGAAGAACTCCTTCCACTCTTCGTCGCTGAACAACGGCGCCTCGAGGTCCCCCACAATAACCAGACCAGGATAGTGAAAGCGCTCCAGCGGATCACTTTCTTCGCTCAACTCTAGCGGAATCATCTTGGCGATCGGCTTGCCGTTCTTCGTAACCAGCACAGGCTCACGCTTCTGCTCGATCTCGTCCAGCACAGCCAGGCACTGTGCCTTGAACTTTGCCGCTCCCATAGTCCTCAAGGCTTGATCCTCATGTGGTCATCGTACAGTGGTCACGTGACTACCGTCCACCCAGCTCCACCTTCTTCGCCTCAATCAGCCTCCGCCCGCTCACCAGCACATACCCCGTTCTGGTCGTAAACGGAGCCTGCGCGGATGCCGCCGGAGCCGTCCATCCGGCCGGCACCTTCAGCAGCATCATCCGGTCCGTCACCAGCCCGTACACCGGGAACCCGGTCACGTTGGCAAGACCCAGAGCCCCTTGCACCTCGCGCTCCCCCGCCGTGTGCGGAGCCTGCGGATCGACCCCCCACTCGCCTTCCACCCGCTCGGAAAACTGGTAGCCATCCCGCACTTCATCCACCCGCAGCACCGGTTCGGACTCCCCGCCCTGCGCGATCCCGTACACGCCGCGCAGGCTCGTCGGCTTCGCGCCCATCCCCGCCTCTGCGTTCAGCGCGGACACATGCCCCGCCGCCGGACCCGTCCCCAGCCCATGCCGCACCATGCCCGTACCGATCCAGATCAACCCAACCACCGGCACCAGCAGCAGCACCCAACCCAGAAAGCGACGCACCAGAACCTCCGTGCGACCCCAGCCGCAGGTCCATTATCGCGCACGAAAGCGCCGTGCCCCATTCATCGCATCCCTATCGCGATGAGTGGGTCCCCTCCGTCTGCCTCCGTCAGGCACTCCCTAAAATTGAAAGTAAAGAAACCGCGTACTGGAATCCAGCAGAAGCAGCGTAGCGCAAAGCAGCGCCGCCGTTCCCAGGCTCCACCACGCCGAAACCCGGAACCGCCATCGCGGCAACAGGCTCGGCATGCGCTCGATGCCCTTGGGCAGCTGATCCAGGATCTCCTGCGTGTTCGGCATCCCCCACACGATCACGCCACACACCAGAAGGACGGCGACCGTGCCTTTCAGGCTGTTGAAGTACTTGGCCACGGTCGGAAGGTCGCCCAGCCACGCGAATCCCGCGTATCCCGGCCCATGGTGCAGCCCGGCCATGGTGCCCAGCACGTACCAGGCGTCCGAAACGCTGCCCGCGCGGAAAAAGACAAAGCTCACCACGACACACACAAACGACAGTCCGATCATCACCGGGGGCGGCACCGCCCGGTGCAGCCGCGTGCCCTTCGGCGTCAGGATGCGCCAAGCGTGATTCACCGTCAGGTACGCTCCATGCAGCAGTCCGAAGATCACAAACTGTATGCCCGCGCCATGCCAGATTCCCGCGATCAACATCGTCGCCATCGTCGGATACGCCACCATCGCCGTAAATCCTTCCGCCGTCGCCTGCGCTTTCTTATTTACCTTCTTACCCGCATCCTGCCGCCGGCTGCTCACCGCGCGCGAGATTGGCGTATACAGGTACTCGTTCAGATACCGCGACAGCGTCATGTGCCAGCGCTGCCAGAACTCCACAATGCCCTGCGCTTTGTATGGCGAGTTGAAATTGATCGGAAACTCCAGCCCAAACATCCGCGCCAGCCCCAGCGCCATGTCCGAGTAGCCCGAAAAATCGAAGTAAAGCTGCATCGCGTAGCACAACGCGCCAGACCACGCCGTTGCCATCCCCGCGTCGTGCGGATGCAGGTAGAGCAGGTCCGCCAGCGGTGCCACCCGGTCCGCGATCAACACCTTCTTGCCCAGGCCCAGCATGAACCAAGTGGTGCCCAGCACCATGTCGTCCGCGTGCAGTCCGTGCAGCCGCCCGGCCTCCATCTGCGGCATCATCTCACGCGGATGAATGATCGGCCCTGCGATCAGGTGCGGAAAAAACGTTACAAACACCGTGTACCCCAGCAGCCCCTGCGCTTTGGCGATCCCCTGCTTCAGATCGATCAGATACGCGATCTGCGTAAACGTGAAAAATGAGATTCCCAGCGGAAGCACCACCTCCGCGAACCCGTGCGAAAGCACCCCGCGCCCATGCAGAAAGTTCAGGAACGGAAACAGATATTTGTAGTACATCAGCAGCAGCAGGTTGCACACGATGCCGATCGCCAGCCAGCGGCTCGCCTGCGCCTCGCGTTCCGGCCCGGCTGCGTGAATCAGCTTCGCAAAGGCGAAGTTCATCAGGATCGAGCACCCCAGCAGCAGAAGGTAAGCCGGGTTCCAATACCCGTAAAAAAACAGCGAGATTGCCGCCAGCCACCCCATCATGGCGTTCCGTCCAAACCGGCTCAGCAGCTCGTAGCCCAGCAGGCTGACCGGCAGATACATCAGCAGGAAGACGTTCGACGAAAATAACAAGTCTTAGCGTCCTCCCCGCAGGCCCGGCTCGGCGAATGCCTGCGCCCGCGGCCCATCCGTCTTCATCCTGCTCAGCAGCTGGTCGGCCACCAGGTTCGACACCAGCTTCGCCCCGTCCTCGTTCATGTGGTTGCGACTGTGGTCCACAAAGACGTTCACCGGATACACCGGCAGCGGATAGTCATCCACCTTGCCCGTCAGCGACTTGCGATAGAAGTCCAGGCTCGCCTCGCATGGAGGAGCCGGGTTGGCATCCACAATCACCTGCGTGCCCTCCACTCCATACGACCGCAGATGTGCCAGCCAGACGTCATTCGGCGGATCGTCGTGGCGAATTCCGTCGCAGTTCACCAGCGTCGTCCCCGGCACCACCAGGCGGCCCTGGTACGGTTCACGCACATGCAGGCGATCCTCCCCGAACGGCTTGCTCCGGAACCGCAGAAGCGACATCCGCGCGCCCTGCTCGGCCCAGCTCAACACCTCGACGGGATGCGCCAGGAACAGCCTGATCGTCGCCGGATCGTATCCTTGCTGCGCCCGCCATGTCTCGGCCTCGAACGACGACACCTTTTTCCAGTCCGGAGGCACGTTCAGGTCGTCCGGCGAATACCAGAAAACGATAAACTCCGGCCGCGGGTTATGTGCGAGATACCGGTCCACCAGCATCGTCTGATTGATCGACGTCATTCCCTCGAACTCGGCGATATTGCACGTCTTCAAACCCGTCCGTGCCTGGATCAGCAGCGGGTCCAGCCCCGTCAGCGCCGTCGAATCGCCGTACAGGATCACCTTGCAGTCCGAGTTCCGCAGACGATCGGCATAGGCCAGGTTCGCCATATACGTGTTGCCGGAGCGCAGGGTGAACCAGCGTGTCGGCGTCAGCACAAACCCCGCCCCGATGATCAGGATCGGCGCAAGCAGCAGGGGAAAGAAGTAGAGGAACAGCTTACGCCGGCTGGCCAAAGGTTCCCGCAGCTCCGGGGTAAGGCCATCCTTTTCGGAAACGTTCATCAGGAAACTCTCCCCCCGCCTCGTGCCGTTCCACGGCTTTTCCACCGAAAGACACCACCATCGTTCCGCGTCGGCATCCTTCTGAACAGACCTGATCTTGATCCAGTCCAGCATACCATTTTGTCGCCCAGAGCCTACGGAGTACTTCCTCCGGTCCCCGCACTCAGCGAGAAAATCGGCAGGTAGAGCGCAATCAGGATCGTTACGACCACCAGGCCCATCACCACCAGGATCGCCGGCTCGATCAGGCTCATCGCCGCCGTCAGATTCGTTTGCACATCCTCCTCGAAGAACTCCGCCACCGAGTTCAACATCTGCGGCAGCGCCCCGGTCGATTCACCCACCTCAATCATCTCCACCGCAAGCTCCGGAAACACCCTGGTCTGCTGCAGGCTCACCGACAATCCCTTGCCCTCCCGCACCGTCTCTACCGACCGAAACACCGCCGAGCTGATCTGCCGCGAATCGATCGCGCGCGCCGCCGTCTCGAGCGACGGCACCAGCGGCAGACCGCCCGTCAGCAGTGTCGACAACGTGCGCGCAAACAGCCCCACCTGGTACTTCAGCCACACATCGCCCAGCACCGGCGTCGCAATCCGCACCCGGTCAATCGCCCGCGAGCCGCTCTCCGTCTTGGTCCACCGATAAAAGCCAAAGATCAGCGCAATCACCGCCACCCCGACATAAATCCCGTACGCCTGCGCCTCTTTTCCAAGGTCCAGCAGAAATACGGTCAACCCCGGCAGTCGCGTGCCAAGCTGCTCATACAGCTGCGCAAACCGCGGAACTACAAACGTGATCAGAAAAATAAACAGCCCGATGACCATACAGATCAGCAGCACCGGATAAATCAAACTCGCCTTCAGCTTCTTGCGAAATGTCAACGACACCCGCTGAAAGTCCAGAAAACGCTGCAACACCTCTTCCAGGTTGCCACTTCGTTCCCCCGCCAGCAGCGTCGTTGTATACACGATCGGAAATCCGCCCTGTGCCTCAAACGCCGACGAAATCGACTCACCGGTCTTCACCCGCGAGGAAACATCCTCCAGCTGCGTCCGGAAGTTCGGAAGTTTCTGCCGCTTGGCCAGCAGGTCCAGTGACCCCAGGATCGGCAATCCCGCGCGAATCAGGGTCAGAAATTGCTGGTTGAAGATCAGAAACGTCTCCAGTTTGACCTTTTTTCTGCGGCTGTCCCCACCCAGAACATTGCGTGCCTTTACCGAATAAACGTAGTACCCGGACTGCGTAAACCGCGCCCGAAGCTCGTCGGCCGTGGCCGCAGCGTGCATCTGCTCCTGCACGCGTCCCCGTTCATCCGCCAGCCGCACCACAAACTCAGTCACGCGCGTCGCCTCACTCTGCATGATAGACGCAGCCGGACCGCAGACGTACAAAGGGTGCCACCATTCGGCAGCACCCCTTGATCGAAGGTCATGTTCTCTTGTCGGAAGCAATCTGCTTCTGCTCTCGCCTCTACGACTTCAAACTCCTGTTCCGTGCCGCTAGACGCTAAAGCTGGACCCACACCCGCAGGTTGATTTCACGGTTGGGTTCTCAAACTTGAACCCCGCCGCCTCCAGCGTCTCGACGTAATCCACCACGCACCCGTTCAGATACATCGCGCTGGTCGCATCCACAAACACCTTCAGGTCCTCGAACCGCAGCACCTTATCCATCATGCCGCTCTGGTTCTCAAACGACATCGAGTACTGAAATCCTGAGCATCCCCCGCCCACCACACCGATCCGCAGACCCGCCGGAAGCGGATCCTGGGTCGCCATGATTTCTTTCACCTTCACAATCGCCGAATCCGTCAGCTTTACGGGCGTTGTCGCGGGAGCCGCCGGGGCCTCCACAATTTCAGGCGTTACCGATGCAGTGGCCATGCTTTATTCTCCTTGGTTCTTCGCTGTCCGAAAGCCAGCGATGCCAGACTATCTTAGTCCTTGATCGACTTTGCAGCAAATCGACGGCAATCCTCATCATAAAGATGCAACGACGCAGCAAACGATGCACCTCGACGTACGCCGGAGCCGGTTTTGCGCCTACTTTATTTCTTCTCAGACGCTTTCATCAATCTCTTCGGCATTACCAGGCCGACAGAGTCTCTGCGGAGATCCGCAGCTTTGTACATCCTTGTCATGACCGTTTTGGTGCTCGTCGGTGTAACGATTGTCGGCATCCTGCTGCATCGCTTCATGCGCTGACCGGCTTAACCGCTGACCAGAAACGCCGTTGGCCATTCCCGCAACTCCGGGTATATACTTTGCCGACGGTAGAGTGCCTTCGAGCCCGCTTTTCTCTCCCCAAGCTGACCCGCCCGCAACCCTCCGCCTGATGTTGCCCAACACCTCAGGACCAGGAGATTCTTATGACGATCCACCCCCTGTTGCTCACCCTCTGGGCGGTTCTTGCCGCTGCCTTCTTCGCTTTGCTTCTCTATCGCGGACAACTTTCCCGCTATGAAGACGACCAGCTCTTCCTCAACGGCGACGACACCCCGAACGAAAAAGAGCATCTCCAGATCGTGCACAAGATGCGGAAGCTGCAGCCTCTGGTGCGCCTCTTCGGCGGAGCCGCCGGTTTGGTCACCGCTTCGGTCGTCGGACTGTACGTCTGGCAAGCCTGGGAAATCATCCGCTAGGAACATCAAAGCCATTGGGTGCCGAGGTCTCTCCTCGGAGATCTCGGCACGCATGCGCATCTGTTCCCGGTCCAACGCGGCACGCCGGACGAAGCGTCATCGCTCAACATACCTGAGAGCGACCGGAGCCCTCGACATCTCGAGTGGGATAAAAGGGACCGCAAAAAGCGGGTTCCGATAGCCTGTTTCCCTGCACACCGTTCCGTCTAGTACAGTAGCGAAGACAGCCTATTCAGCCTTCATCTGCCAGGAGCCCTCCATGCGCAAGCTGATCCTTTCCGCCGTCTCCCGCCGCTCCTTTCTCCAGACCGGCCTGCGCGTAGCCGGAGCCGCCGCCGCCGTGCCCATCCTGACCGAAGGCCGCCTCGCCTACGCCGCCATGGCCCAGGTCGCCAGGCCCACCGCCGCGCAGCCCGCCGGCAACGGACCCGCCCCTGGCACTACGCCCCGCCCCGCCATTCCCGCCGGAGCCGTGCTCATCAACGCCAATGAAAATCCCCTCGGCCCCTGCCAGTCCGCCTGCGAAGCCATCGCCCGCATGGCCCCCCTCGGCGGACGCTACGACCTCGACGGCGAAACCGACAAGCTCACCCACCTCTTCGCTCAGCAGAACAACCTTCCGACGGACTTCATCGCCGTCTACGCCGGGTCCAGCGAGCCGCTCCACTTTTCCGTCCTCGCCTTTACCTCGCCCACTCGCTCCTACGTCACCGCGGACCCCTCGTACGAGGCCGGCATGGTCGCCGCCTCAGCCGCCGGCGCCCGCGTTCTCCGCGTCCCGCTCACCCCGGATCACGCCCACGACCTCCGCGCCATGGTCGCCGCGGACCGCAACGCCGGCCTTATCTATGTCTGCAATCCCAACAACCCCACCGGCACCCTGACCCCGCGCGCCGAAATCGAGTGGGCCCTCGAGCACAAGCCTAAGGGCTCCATCCTGCTCGTCGACGAAGCCTACATCCACCTGTCCGACGCCCCGTCCGTCCTCGATCTCGTCGCCGCCGGCAAGGACCTGATCGTCCTGCGCACCTTTTCCAAGGTCTACGGCATGGCCGGCATCCGCTGCGGCCTCGCGCTCGGCCGGCCAGACCTGCTCCGCCGCCTGCAGCCTTTCGGCATGAACGCCATGCCCATCACCGGCTCGGCCGCCGCCGTCGCCAGCCTCAACGAGCCAGACCTCGTCCCCACCCGCAAGAAAATCATTGCCGACACCCGCAACCAGACCTTCGCCTGGCTCACAGCCAACAACTACACCTTTATCCCGTCCGTCTCAAATTGCTTCATGATCCAGACCGGACGCCCCGGCAAGGGCGTCATCGCCGCCATGCAGCGGCAAAACGTCTACATCGGACGTACCTGGCCCATCTGGCCCAACACCGTGCGCGTCTCCGTCGGCACGCCGGACGACATGCAAAAATTCCAGGCCGCCTTCAAGCAGGTCATGGACACCCCCGCCGCCGTCACCGCCGCCCTCACTTCCACCTACCGCGGCCCCTCCTGGGGCTAGCGCAAGTGAGCCGTTGGCGTACTGGCCCTTGGATTTTGCCTTGCTTAAGGGCACGGCTTCAGCCGTGCCGTAAAGCGCTCATGACGGCGGGCGGCTTCAGCCGCTGGGGTACGATTTCGCTGCGAGGTCCGGCGCGTGCCCCACCTCAGCAGCTGAAGCCGCAAGCCTCGCCGTGTAGAAGGCACAGCTAAAGCCGTGCCCTCATGCAAACTCCTGTGCGGTACCCGTGCCTCATTCATCGCAGCCCCACCGCGATGAGGATCCATCAGTCCACTTTCTACATCTCCGCCCACTCCCGCAGAAGGTTGTGGTACACCCCTGTCAACCGCACCGCCGAAGCCTTCACCGAAGCATCAGCCGCCGCGCCCAGCTCCTGCAGCGCCGTATCCATATCGAACAGCATCGTCCTTCGTGCATCCTGCCGGATCATGCTTTGCACCCAGAAAAAACTGCTTACCCGGTTGCCCCGCGTCACCGGCTCCACGCGGTGCAGGCTGGTCGCCGGATACAGCACCATGTGCCCTGCCGGCAGCTTCACCCAGTGCTCGCCGTAGCTGTCTTCCACCACCAGCTCGCCGCCGTCATACTCCTCCGGCGCAGTCAAAAACAGCGTCGCGGAAAGGTCCGTGCGAATCCTCTGCCCCGTCCGGGCGTCCTGCCGGATGGCCGTATCCACATGCGTCCCAAAGGTCTGCCCACCGGCGTAGCTGTTGAACATCGGCGGAAACACCCGCAGCGGAAGCGCCGCCGACATAAACCGCGGGCTCCGCGCCAGCCCCTGCAGCACCATCTCGCCGCCCCTGGCCGCCGCCTCGGAGCCTTCCTTTACCTGCGCATTCCGCTTCACCTCGCTGGCCTGGTACCCCGCGGTCACGCGTCCATCCACCCACTCCGCCGCGGCCAGCAAATGCCGCAACCCCAGCACCTGCTCCGCACTCAACACATCCTCAATCGCAATCAACATAGCCTGTAAATCCGCGTCCTTGGCGCGCCTTCTTTAGCGAAACTTCGCGCGGTGCACTCCCCGGGCAGCGCCCCGCAGCCTCAGAACTTGTAATTCAACCCTATCAACGCATTCACCCCTTCCCCCGGAACCAGGTGGCTTGGGTGCGGCTCATCGATATAAAACCGGTTCAGCAGGTTGTTCGCATTCGCCTGCAGCTCCACGTGGTCGTTCAGCGGACGACGCAGCATCGCATTGAACACCCAGTACCCCGGAACCTGCTTCATCGCTGTCGAAAGCACCATGTAGCACGTCGTCGTGGCCGCCGTCCCGCACGGAGCCGTCCCGGCCGCAAACGTCTGCGCCGGACCAAAGCTCGTCGGCACGTAAGGCGTCGTCGAGCTGGCCGTCCGGCTCGCCACATAGTTCCCGCCAAACCCGGCGATAAAGTGGTTCGGCAGCCGATGTGTCAGAAACGCATTGAACGTCTGCTTCGGAACATTTGCCAGCTGGTACCCCACCGAGGTCGGATAAAAGGGCGAGTAAATCACCGCGCTCGACAGGTACGCATACCCCGCCACCACGTCCATCCCCTGCGGCAGCCGCCCCACCGCGCTCACCTGCACACCCTTCACCCTCTGGTTGCCGGCCACGACGATATTGTTCGAGTTGTTCGGATCGGTCTCCCGCGCATTGTCCTTTTCCGTCCGAAACACCGCCCCTTCCATCATCAGCTTCTCGTTTATAAAGCTGTACTTCGCCCCCGCCTCATACGTCTCGTTCTCTTCCGGCGCCACGTTTTGTGTAATCGAGGTCAGCGCCAGCGACTCCGCCGACGGGTTGAAGCTCGTCCCATAGTCGAAATACACGCTTCCATGCGGGTTCGGCTTGTACACAAAAGCCGCCCGGTACGTCGGCTGCGCGTCCACCCGGCTGAACGATCCGATCGTGGTTGAGCACGTCGTCGCGCCCGGAGTCGTCGTCCCCGCCGGACACGTCGCGCTCACCGTCCCACCCGCCGGCGGAGTCGGCTGGTAGCCGTTGTACCCCGTGTCGAACCGGTCGTACCGCACCCCGCCGCTCAGGTCGAAGTACCGGTTCAAATGCAGCGTATCGACGAAATAAATCCCGTAGCTTTCCGCCTTGGTATGCACGATCGAAGTCACATATCCTGTCCCCCCAAACACCTGCGCGGTGTTCGGCGCCAGCAACGTCGTCGAAGGCACCGTGTTCAGCTTGTTGATCGCATACGCATACCGGATGGGGTTGGAAATCTCCTGCCCGCCTTCGATCCCGCCGGTCAGCTCATGTCGCATGCCCGCCGTGCGGAAGTGCAGCGTCACCTCCGTCTGGTCCCACAGGTCGCCCTCCACGCTCTTCACCTGGATCTGGTTGCGATTCACCAGCACCGCCGCGGGATTGAAGTTCACCAGCGTATACGGGCACGTCGCCCCGGTCACCGATGACGTCGGAACCGACGCAGCATACCCGCCCACCGGCACCGAAAACGTAGCATTTGTGCAGATCTGCGGCTCCGTAATCTGCGCGCTCCGCGGGTAGTTCGCCGCACGCGCAATCGAATGCAGCGTCACATGCTCGTTGAACACATGCTCCACCCGGGCCGTCAGAATGTCGTCCGAGGTCTTCAGATAATTCTCATCCGGAAACCCGAAGTAGCTGTACCGGCTCACCCCCGGCGCAAGCTGCGAGTAGAACCACGGCAGCCCGTAATCCGGAGTATCGTTCTCCGTCAGGTGAAAGTAGCTCAGCGTAAACCGCGTCGGCGAGTTCAGCCCCAGGCTGATCGAAGGCGCCAGCCCAAACCGCCGCACCGCCGCAAACGGACGTCCCGCCACACCCCCGTCGTTCACCATCGCGTTCACCCGGAACGCCGCGCCATCCGCCAACTGCGCCAGCGGCTCGTCCAGGTCGACCGTCACCCGCCGCGTCTCATTCGTGCCGAACTGCGCCTGCACCTCGACCAGCGGCATCAGCCCCGGAACCTTGCTCTCCTGGTTGATCACCCCGCCCGTCGATCCGCGCCCGAAGTCGATCCCCGCCGGCCCTTCCAGCGCTTCCACCTGCTCGTAGTTGAACGAGTCCCGGTAGTAGCTCCCAAAATCCCGGATCCCGTCCAGGAAAATATCGTTCCGCGCCGTAAACCCGCGAATCGTCAGGTTGTCCCCCTGCGCGCCCGCCTCGCCCGCCGCCAGCGAAATCCCCGGAACATTCCGCAGCGTATCCCGCAGCGTCGTCACACCCTCATCCTGCAACACAAACTGCGGAATCACCGCCACCGTCTGCGGCGTATCCAGCAGAGGCTGCGTAAATTTCGTCATCGCCACCTCGTTCGGCAGCGCAGACGTCACCTCCACGCTGTCGGCCCGCTCCAGCGACACCACCGCCGCATTCCCGCTCACCATCCTATAGCTCAGCCCCGTCCCCTCCAGCAGCGCAGACAGCGCAGCTTGATCGGTAAACTCGCCGCTGATCCCCTTCACCTGGAAGTCGCCCGCAGCCTTGAGCGTTACCTGCATCCCCGCCGTATGGTTGTAGCTGCGCAGCGCATCCTGCAACGATCCGGCAGGAATTGCAAACTGCCGTACCGTCCCCTGCGCCATCGTCCCCACCGCCGGAATCTGCGAGACCCCGGCGGAACAAGCCGCCACCAACGCCACCATCGCTACCCTGTTTCCCTTCGACATCTGCAAAGCTCCTTGAAATGCACGCACATTCGCGCAGCCCCGGTAAACCCGGCGCTTATGTTCGAACTCCGACAACACCGGTCCGATATGCATACCTTACACGATCTACGACTAATTGGGTCCTCGATCGAAGCACTTTTTCACCAGGCGCATACCTCCACCCCGCCTTCCCGCCCGGCGCTGTATAAACGAGCCATGCATCACCTCTTTCAGGCAGAGCAGTGGCTTCCTTTTCCCGTCGATATCGTCTTCGCCTTCTTCAGCAACCCGGAAAACCTGCCCAGGCTCATGCCCGCATGGCAGAAGGCACGCATCGAAGAGGCCGCGTTTGCTCCGCCGCCTGCCCGTCCAGCCGGCGAGCCGCGCTTCCCTGGCATCGTCGCCGGTGCCGGAACGCGCATGACCCTAAGCTTCCGCCCGTTTCCCTTCTCCCCCGTTCGCATCCCCTGGGATGCGGAAATTACCGAGTTCACCTGGAACGATCACTTCTGCGACGTCCAGCACCGCGGTCCGTTCGCATTTTGGCACCACTGCCACCGGCTCACCGAAGAGGTTCGCGAAGGCCAGTCAGGCACCCTGCTCCATGATCGGGTCGAATATGAGCTGCCCGGAGGAGCACTCGGCGACCTTGCAGCCCGCCTCGGCGGAAACCTGCAATTCAAGTACATCTTCGGCTACCGGCACAAACGAACCGCACAACTGGTTCTCCGCTACGCCGCCTCCCGCCCCGTCGCCTGAGCCCAGGCTGCAGCGCAAACGCCTTGTCATTGCGTAGGGAATGCTTTCACTTTCCACCAAAGGAAACCTATCCCATCTTCTCCTTCAACCCCCAACGGATCAGCCAGTAATTCATCGGCAGCGCGGTCGCAAACCCGAGCAGCATCGCCACCTGCATGCTCAACCAGTACTGCGGCTGGTTCGGCTCCCAGTGCGGATGTGGCCCCAGCTTGTAAAACACCAGCGCCATCCACCCGTACATCCCCACCTGGAACGCCGTGATGGAAAGCGTGTCCGCCTTGATCGCCGCCACAATCCCGCCGGCAATCGAAAGGTGCCGCATCGGTTTGATCGTGAAGTACTGGATCGCCACTCCCACCGTCCACGCCAGCAAATAGTCCCACAGGAAACTCGCAAACAGCGAACTCCCCGCAACCGTAAGCGCCAGCGCAAATACCGCAAACTCCGCCACGATATCCGATAGCACGCAGCCCGCGCCGCAGTGGCTCGACGCCAGCGCCGTCTGCCGAAAGCTCGGAGGCGATGTGTCCTCATCGCCGTCCATCTTCATCGGCTTCTGCTCGTCTTTCGGCTTCGCCCGGCCTACCGCAAAGTAAGCCCACAGCGCAAACACACTGCCGTACAGCGCCGAAACCGGCCACACCAGGTTCATCACCGCCATCGGTTGCGGTCGCCGAACCTCATCAACTACGATCGCCAGCGCACAAGCGAACGCAATTCCAAGCGAAACCCAGGCCATCGTTTCCATGACGGTAGGATGCCGGCAAGCACCTGAGCTTCGCTCCTCCCGGTACTATGCTGCTTTCCGGGCATCTCGCAGGGATTCTGGCCTTCCTTTGTTCTTTCAAACCACGGCACTGGCTAATGCGCCGCCAGCCGAGCGTCCACCACCCTTTCCAGCACCGTCTGCGCCCGCTCGAACGCCGCCTCGGCCGTAAGCCCATACTTCACCCGCAGGTCGTCCGGCCGTCCATGCTCGATGAACTGGTCCGGCCAGCCTACCCGGAGCACCGGCACCGCAAGCTCCAGCGCGTTCACGCATTCCAGCACCGCAGACCCGAACCCGCCCGAAAGCACATGGTCTTCCAACGTGATCAGCAGTCCGCAACTTCTCCCAAACTCGGCGATGCACTCCCGATCCAGCGGCTTCACGAACCGCGGATTCACCAACGCCGCTGAAAGCCCCTGTGCCTCCAGCATCGCCACCAGCCGCCGGCCTTCCCCCATCATCGCGCCCAGCGCAAACACCGCCACATCGGACCCCGCCTGCAGCACCTCCGCCCTGCCGATCGCAAGCGCCACGGGCTCCGGCTTTACCACAGACGCCGGGCCCGTCCCGCGCGGATACCGGATCGCGCTCGGCCCATCATGCAGCATCGCCGTATACATCATGTCGGCCAGTTCATCCTCGTCCTTGGGGTCCATATGGACGATCCCCGGTACACATCGCAGATAGCTGATATCGAACAGCCCATGGTGCGTCGGCCCGTCGTCGCCCGAAAGTCCGCCGCGATCCATGCAGAACACCACCGGCAGGTTTTGCAGGGCCACATCATGCACGATCTGGTCGAACGACCGCTGCAGAAACGTCGAGTAGATCGCGCAAAACGGCTTGTACCCTTTCGTAGCCATCCCCGCCGCAAACAGCACCGCATGCTCTTCCGCGATCCCCACGTCGAAGTAGCGGTCCGGGTGGTGCGGACGGAACAGGTCGAGCGCCGTCCCGTTCGGCATCGCGGCCGTAATCGCCACCACTTTCTCGTTCCGGTCCGCCAGCTTCGTCAGCGTCTCGGCAAAGATCTCTGAATAGGTCCTCTGCCCCGCAACCTTGGTCTCGCCCGTCTCCGGATCGTAGGGCCCAAGCCCATGAAATTTTTTCTGCCCATCGATCGCCGGCTGAAACCCGCGTCCCTTCTGCGTGATGGCATGCAGCACCACGGGCTTGTTCTGCCGCTTCAAGAATTTAAACGTCTCGATCAGCAGCGGAAGATTGTGTCCGTCGATCGGCCCGAAGTAGCTGATGCCGAACTCCTCAAAGATCATCCCACGCCCTACCAGCCCCTTGGCCGCCTCTTCCGCCCTGCGTGCCACGTGCCGCGCCGCCTTGCCGCCAATCTTTTCCACCAGTCCCGCCGCGCGGTCGTGCAGGTTGTTGTACGTCGGGTTCGTCGCGATCTTGTGAAAATATTCCGCGATCGCGCCAACGTTCTTATCGATCGACCACTCATTGTCGTTCAGCACGATGATCAGCCGTTTGGTCGAGGAAGCCACGTTGTTCAGCGCCTCAAAGCTGATGCCGTTGGTAAACGCCGCATCGCCCGCAAGCGCAACGATATGCTCGCTTCCGCCCGACAGATCCCGCGCCACCGCCATGCCCAGGGCGGCCGAAAGCGCCGTGCCCGCATGCCCCGCGCCGTAGCTGTCGTGCTCGCTTTCCGTGCGCAGCATAAAGCCGTTCAGCCCGCCCGGCTGCCGGATCGTATGAAAGCCCTGCTCGCGCCCGGTCAGCAGCTTGTGCACATACGCCTGGTGGCTCACGTCGAAGATGAAGCTGTCCGCCGGCGTGTCGAACACATAGTGCATGGCGATCGTCAGCTCGACCACGCCAAGGTTCGGGCCGATGTGTCCGCCTGTCTTGGCAACGGACTGAATCAACCGCGCGCGAATCTCCGTCGCAAGCTGCGCAAGCTCCGGCATCGAGAGCCGTTTGACGTCCGCGGGCGATTGAATCGTGGAAAGAATGTTGCTCATGCCAACCTGTAGGTTCACCACGCTCGCAAAGGTGCAGCGGTGCCGGTACCAGCTTACGAGTATACGACTTCCAGGCGCGCTGGGGCCTGCTCCCATATCTCCTGCCCCATTCATCGCGTACTTTGCGATGAGTGGGTCCCAAACCCGACCCCCAACTCTATTCCGCCATCCCCTCCAGCACCACCGGCGACGCCGCCTCCACCTCGAACGCACCCTCCCACCGCGCCACCACCACGCTCGCCAGGCAGTTGCCCACCACGTTTACCGTCGTCCGCGCCATGTCCATCAGTGCGTCGATGCCCAGAATCACAAAGATCGGCTCGGTCGGCAGCTTGAATGTTGCCGCCGTCGCCAGCAGCACCACCAGCGTCGCCCGCGGAACCCCCGCCACCCCTTTGCTCGTCAGGATCAGCGTCCCCATCATCAACATCTGCTCGCCCCAGCCCATGTGGATTCCCGCTGCCTGCGCCACAAAAACACTCGCCAGCGCAAGATACAGCGTCGATCCATCCAGGTTGAAGCTGTACCCCGCCGGAATCACAAACGCCACAATCCTCCGCGGCACCCCAAGCGCCTCCATCGCCTCCATCGCACGCGGCAGCGCGGCCTCGCTGGTTGCCGTGGCGAACGCAATCGTGGCTGGCTCCGCCACCGCTTTCAAGAAACGCAGCACCGGCACCCGTGCCAGCAGAGCCACCGGCAACAGCACAAGCAGCGCAAACGCCACCAGCGCACCATACAGCGTCAGCAGCAGCTTGAGGAGGTTCACCAGCACCCCAAGTCCCATATGCCCCACGGTAAACGCCATCGCAGCGCCCACGCCGACGGGCGCAAAATACATCACCAGGTTCGTAAACTTGAACATCACCTCGCTCAGGCTTTCCAGCAGTCGAAGCACCGGCCCGCGCTTCGACTCGCTCAACCCCGCCAGCGCGATCCCGAAAAACACCGCAAACACCGCCACCTGCAGAATCTGCCCGTCCGCCACCGACTTCGCGATATTCTCCGGAAACACGTGCAGCAGAAAGTCGTCCCAGTGCGTCGGCGCCACCTTGGCCAGGGTCTCCGCCCCGCCGCCCGCTGCCGGCAGCGCCAGCCCCACCCCGGCCTTGCTCAGGTTGATTGCCACCAGCCCGATCACCAGCGCAAGCGTAGTCAGCACCTCAAAATAAACCAGCGCCTTTACCCCCATGCGCCCGACCGACTTCATATCCCCATGTCCGGCGATCCCCGTCACCAGCGTCGCCAGGATCAGCGGCGCGACGATCGTCTTGATCAACCGCAGAAACACATCTGAAAACACCCGCAGCGACACCGCAAACGCCGGCGCGTCGAACCCCAGCTCGGCCCCGGCGATCATGCTGACAAAAATCCACGGCGTCAGCGTCCTCCGCCTCAGCGCAATCCATGCCGCAAAGCCGATCCCGATCCACCGCAGCGCAAGCAAAGGTCTATGCATGCCAGCACCCTGCGGAAGCAGCGCCCCGCAAGCAAAAAACACCACCGCGCAGCCAAGCAGAATCCGTTCAAAATAAGCCCTGGGCATGGGGAGCAGCATACCAGCAGCCCGCCCAACCCGTTATAGACTAAGTCCAAATCCCTTTTTTCCCTGGAGTCCACGCCTTGCGTCAAGCTGCCCTGCTGCTGTTTCGCTCCGTCGCCGTCGCTCCCTTTCTACTGCTCGCCCCGGTCTGTCTCCAGGCCGCCCCGCCGCAGAACCCGCATCTGCTCCAGCGCCCCGCCCTCACCGAATCCCAGATCGTCTTCAACTACGCCGGAGACCTCTGGACGGTAGACCGCAAAGGCGGCCGCGCCACCCGCCTGACCACCGGCGTCGGCCTCGAAACCTCCCCCGTCGTCTCTCCCGACGGACGCACCGTCGCCTTCTCCGGCGACTACGACGGCAACACCGACGTCTACACCATTCCCATCACCGGCGGAATCCCCAAGCGCGTCACCTATCATCCCTCTGCCGACGTCCCCGTGGCCTGGACCCCCGACGGCCAGATTGTCTTCCGCTCCGACCGCCAGGCCTCCAGCCGCTACGCCCAGCTCTACGAGGTCGCGCCCACCGGAGGCATGGCGAAGCTGCTTCCGCTGCCAATGGCCTACGGCGGCATGCTCTCCCCCGATGGACGAACCCTCGCCTACTCCCCCCTCGCCCCGGCCTTCGGCTTCAACTACACCAGCTATGTCTCCTGGGGAAATTACCGCGGAGGACGTGCCGGCACCGTCAATATCACCGACCTCCAGACCCTCGCAACCATGACCATCCCGCACGAGAAAGCCTCCGACTTCTCCCCCGTCTGGTTCGGGAACAAGGTCTACTTCCTCTCTGACCGCAAAGGTCCCGTAAGCCTCTTCAGCTACGATCCCGCCTCCAAAGCCATCGTCGAAGTCCTCAAGAACACAGGCCCCGATATCCACTCCCTCGCCTCCGGTCCGGGCGGGCTCGTCTATGACCAGCTCGGCGAAATCTACCTCTTCGACCCTTCCTCCGGCCGCTCCCGAATGGTCGACATCGATGTCACCGGCGACCTGCCCGAGGTCCGCGAGCGTATCGAAAACGTCTCCGCTGAAATCGAAAACGCAGGCATCTCCCCCACCGGCGTCCGCGCCGTCTTTGAGGCGCACGGCGAAATTCTCACCGTCCCCGCCAAGCGCGGCCCCACGCGCGACCTCACCAACACTCCCGGCGCCATGGAACGCTTCCCCGCCTGGGCACCCGACGGCCAGTCCATCGCCTATTTCTCCGATGAGCCTTCGGCCAGCGGACAGCCCGGCCTTTACGCCCTGCACGTCGCCTCACAGAACGGCGAAGCACCGGTCCGCAAGTTCGCCCTCGCCCCGGAAGCAGACTATTACTTCGATCCCAAATGGAGCCCCGATTCCAAAAAGCTCGCCTTCTACGACAACCGAACCAACCTCTGGATGCTCGACGTGACCTCCGGCAAGCTCACCGCCGTAGGCCCCGCCAATACCTTCTCCGAAATCCAGCGCGACTACGCCTGGAGCCCCGATTCCCGCTGGCTCGCCTACACCCACGAGGAAGACAACCACCTCAACGTAGGCTATCTCTACTCCCTCGACACCGGCGCAAGCACCGCCTTTACCGATCGCATGGCCGACGCCCGTTCGCTCACCTTCGACCGCAACGGCAAGTATCTCTACTTCACCGCCAGCACCAACGACGCGGGCACCGCCTTCGGTCTCGACATGACCTCGGACCTCCTGCGCACCTCCCGCAACGTCTACGCGCTGGTCCTCGCCGCCGACACCCCAAGCCCGCTCGCCCCCGAAAGCGACGACGAAAAGACCCTGGCCGCCGCCCGCGAACACAGCCGCGACATGGGCGACGAGCCCTCCGGAGCCCCCCGCCGCGACCGCGCCCAGGCCGAGCCCTCCGCAGACGCCGCTGACACAAAGCCCTCCATGCCCGTCGCGCCCAGCACAAAGCCGACAAAGATCGACCTCACCAACCTCGAAGCCCGCATCGTCTCCCTCCCCCTGCCCGCCGGCACCTACACCGCATTCGACAATGGCAAGGCCGGAGGCTTCTTCTTCCTCACCCGCGGCGAAGCCGGATTCCGCGGCGCGGGCGGAGGCTCCACGCTCCGGCGCTTCTCGCTCGAATCGCGCCGCGCCGACACCATAGCTGAAGGAGTGGTCAGCTACGCGCTCTCCGCCAACGGAGAAAAGGTCCTGCTCGAACAGCGCCGGGGCAGCGCAGCCGAAGCAGCCGAGCCAGGCCCCGGACGCGGCACACCCCCCACCTACAGCATCGTCCCCTCCACCGCCGCACCTGCCGCAGCAGCCGCACGCGGAGCCGGGGGCGAAGCAGCCGGAGGCATCCTCAACCTCGCCGACATGCAGGTCCGCATCGATCCCAAGGCAGAATGGGCCCAGATCTACCACGAGGTCTGGCGCATCGAGCGTGCCTACTTCTACGACCCTCACTTTCACGGGGTCGACACCGTCGCCGAAGAAAAGCGCTTCGAGCCCTACGTCCGCTCCATCGCCTCCCGCACCGACCTCAACTACATCCTGCAGGAGATGCTCACGGGCTTCTCGGTAGGCCACCTCCGCGGCAACGGCGGAGCCATCCCCGAGGCCAAACGCGTCCCCGGAGGCCTGCTCGGCGCTGACTTCACCATCACCGGCAACCGCTATTGCATCGCAAAGCTTTACGACGGAGGCCACTGGAACCCCGGCATGACCGGCCCGCTCACCGCACCCGGCCTAAACGTCCACCCCGGCGACTGCATCCTCGCCATCGCCGGCCACGACCTCGCCGCCACCGAGGACATCCAGCGTCCGCTCGAAGGCACCGCCGGCCACGCCGTCACCCTCCGCATCCAGTCCGGTTCGGCCACCCCCCGCGACATCACCGTCATCCCCATCCGCTCGGAAGCCACCCTCCGCAACATCGACTGGATCGAGTCCAACCAGCGCAAGGTCGACCAGCTCTCCGGAGGAAAGCTCGCCTACATCTACCTGCCCGACACCGGCGAAGGCGGCTTCACCAACTTCAACCGCTATTACTACGCCCAGGACGAAAAGCAGGGAGCCATTATCGACGAACGCTTCAACGCCGGAGGCCAGGTTGCCGACTACATGATCGAAGCCATGCAGCGCCGCCTGCTCTCGTACTGGTCCCCCCGCTACGGACGCATCGACCGCACCCCCAACGCCTCCATCCTCGGCGCCAAGGTCATGATCGCCAATGAGTTCTCCGGCTCCGGCGGCGACGCCCTCCCGTACCTCTTCAAGCAGCAAAAGATCGGCCCGCTGGTCGGCAAACGCACCTGGGGAGGCCTGGTCGGCATCGGCCAGATCCCCACCCTCATGGACGGCGGCACCGTCACCTCGCCGAGCTTCGGCCAGTTCTCCCCTGCCGGCGTGTTCGATGTCGAAAACCGAGGCATAGAACCCGACTTCCCCGTGGAACAGGACCCCAGGGCAGTCTCGGAAGGCCACGACCCCCAGCTCGAAAAAGCCGTCGCCCTCGCACTCGAAGAGCTGCAGCGCAACCCCGTCCCCGAACCCAAACGCCCCCCCTACCCCGACTATCACCGCAAATAACCCCCACGCTTCGGGCCCAACGAATCCGTGCCCCATTCATCGCAGCCCCACCGCGATGAGTGGGGCCGCCTGCTCCCCGCCCGGAGTAGTCCGCGATCCAAACCACCCCATCCCGGGCGCGCTTTGGTACGATTCTTCCCATGCGATTCACCCTCCTCGCACTTCTCCTGCTCCCCGCGTCCGCCCTGGCCCAGGCCGTTCCAGGCGCTACCGGCACCGCCGGCTTCCGCCTCATCCAGCCCCGCGTCCCCCCCACCCTCAGCCCGGGCGCGCTGATCCTGCTCGAGCAGGAAGCCAGATTTCAGCAAGCCGTCGTAGCCGGCGGAGGCAAGGCTTTTTCCTCCTTTTTCGCCGATGACGCCGTCATCCTCGCCAACGGCAAGCCTGCCGTGCAGGGGCGCGGAGCCATCGCCGCCCAGGCCCAGTGGGACCCCAAAAGCTACCAGCTCACCTGGATCCCCGAAGGCGCGCAGATGGGCCCCGCCGGCGACATGGGCTTCACCTGGGGACACTACGACGGCACCCTCCAAGACCCTGCCGCCAGCAAGCCCATCCTTACCTCCGGACGCTATTTCACCGTCTGGAAAAAGCTCAAGGACGGCACCTGGCAGGTAGCCATGGACGCCAGCGCCGACGAACCCCTGGCCGCCCCCGCCTCCTCTGCTGTACAGGCCTGCTGCACCGTCCCCCATCCCTGACCACCCGCCCGGGGGAGTCCCCGGCAGACACTTCGTCCGCTCTCCATACCGCTTTCGTAGCACGCCGCCGGGCGCGCGGATGATCTACCATCGGACCCAGGCATGAACGCAGCAACCCAGAACGAGGCGCAGCGCCTGGAAGCCCTCGACGAATACGAGCTCCTCGGCCAGCCCAGCGATCCCGCCGTCGACGAGATCGTCGCACTTGCCACCCAGGCCTGCGGCACCCCACTCGGCGGCATCGCTCTCGTCGCTGCCGACGCCCTGCATTTCCAGTCCCGCACCGGCCCCGGCCCCGTCCGTCTTCCCCGCGGACGCTTTCCCTGCGAAGCCGTCCTTCGCGGCCCCGACGTCCTCGAAATCTCCGATGCCCGCTATCACCCGGACTTCCGCCCAGACGGCATCATGATCTCCGGACGCGCCTACCGCTTCTTCGCCGGCGCCCCCCTCGTCAGCCTCGCCGGCATCCCCATCGGCTGCCTTTTCGTGCAGGATTCGGTTCCCCACACGCTCACCGAGCTTCAGAAGCGAACCCTCGCCGTCCTCGCCCGCCAGGTCGTCGCCCGCTTCGAGCTCAACAGCCGCATCCGCTCCATGGACCGCGACGGACGCGTGCGCTCCCGCGTCGAATCCGCCCTCTCCGTCGAGCGCACCTTCGTTTCCACCGTCCTCGATACCGTCGGCGCGCTGGTCGCCGTCTTCGATACCGCCGGCCGCATCGTCCGTTTCAACCGCACCTGCGAGATCGTCTCCGGCTACGACTTCCAGTCCATGTCCGGCCGCTATCTCTGGGAAAAGCTCATCCCCGTTGAAGACATTCCCGAAGCCATCGGCAACTTCGAGCGTCTCCGCCAGGGAAACTTCCCCGTCTCCTTTGAAAACTTCTGGCAGCACCGCGACGGCTCCCTCCGCCGCATCGCCTGGTCCGCCACAGGCCTCGTCGATCCTCAGGGCAACACCAACTTCATCATCGCCACCGGCATCGACGTCACGCTCCAGCGCGAAGCCGAAGCCACCCTCCGCGAATCCGAGGCCCGCTACCGCCAGCTCGTCGAAGGCTCGCTCGGCATGGTCTGCACCCACGACCTCGACGGCGTCCTCCTCTCGCTCAACTCCCACGGAGCCGAAAGCACCGGCTACGACCCCGAACAGATGCTCGGGCGCAACCTCGCCGCGTTCATGGCGCACGACCGCCGAGCCGCCTTCGCCCACTACCTCTCGGAGATCCTCTTCACCGGAAAGGCCCAGGGCCGCTTCTTTATCCTCAATCCCGACGGCGAAGAGCACGTCATCGCCTTCCGCAACAAGCTCATCGAGCTTCCCGGCCTCGAACCCTACGTCCTCGGCTTTGGCGTTGACATCACCGAGCAGGTCCACGCCGAAGAACAGCTCCGCGCCCTCATCCACCAGTCCGATTCCGTCCTTGAATCCGTCGGCGACGGCATCTTCGGCCTCGACCTCGAAGGACGCGTCACCGTCATCAACCCCGCCGCCGCGCAGATGCTCGGCTACCGCCCACAGGAGCTCCTCGGACGCTTCATGCACGAAGTGATCCACCACAGCCGCGCCGACGGGTCTCCCTACCCTGAAGAGGATTCCCCCATTCAGCAGGCAAAAAACGGCACCGGCACAGTCCGCGTCTCCAGCGAGGTCTTCTGGCGCAAGGACGGCACCCACTTCCCTGTGGACTACGTCGCCCGCCCCCAGATCCAAAATGCAGAAGGCGAGCCCGGCCGCTCCATCGGCGTCGTCGTCGCCTTCACCGACACCACCGAGCGCCGCGCCCTCGACCGCATGAAGGACGAGTTCATCTCCACCGTTTCGCACGAGCTCCGAACCCCGCTCACCGGCCTCCGCGCCGCCCTCGGCCTGCTCGCCGGCGGAACGCTCGAGGCGCGCCCAGAACGCCGCCAGCAGATGCTCGAGATCGCCACCGGCAACACCGACCGCCTCATCCGCCTCATCAACGACATCCTCGACATCGAACGCATCGCTTCCGGCAGCGAAGAGCTCCACAGCAGCATGTGCTCCGCCCAGGACCTCTTCGAGCGCGCCACGGACCTTCAGGCCGCCGCCGCTCTCAAAACCAAGCTCCGTTTTCAGCTCGACGGTGCCGACGTTCAGGTATGGGCCGACCCCGACCGCATTCTCCAGGCGCTTTCCAACCTCATCTCCAACTCCATCAAGTTCTCTCCCCGCAACGGAACGATCACCCTGCGCGCACGCTATATCGACCAGCACGAAGCCGAGTTCGAGATCTCAGACGAAGGCCGAGGCATTCCCGAAAGCAAGCTCGAAACCGTCTTCGAGCGTTTTCAGCAGGTCGACGCCTCCGATTCCCGCGAGATGGGAGGAACCGGCCTTGGCCTCGCCATCTGCCGCACCATCATCCACCAGCAAGGAGGACGCATCTGGGCCACCAGCCCCCCGGGCCAGGGAGCCCGCTTCCACTTCACCCTCCCAACCCAGCCCCGCGGCCATCTCGGCTAGGCTGTATCGACCTGTTGCTTTTGAGCATTGTGCTTCAGGGCCACGGCTTCAGCCGTACTCCAACGCAGCAGGAACACACTCCGTGGCCTGCCCTCCGCGTCCCGCTTTCCCGCGAACTTTGCGCGGTGCACTCTCCCCAAGCAACGCTCTCCGCGCACCCTGTGGAAATCTGTCAAGGGCAAAAACGTACAACCCGCATGGAATCATAAGCTTAGATTGGCAGCTTCATGCCACTCACTCCCATACAATTGAAGCAGAGGAGGAAAAGGGGCATGACTCTCAAGCAAGCTGCTTCCTTGTCTCCCCAAAGGGACCTGCTTTTGTCTGCGCCGTTGCCTGTCCTTCACACACAGACGGCAAAATCGGTCTAAGCTCTGCGCAATCAGTATTTTGCCCATAACCTATGTCAAATCAGGATTTTACCTCGTCCCATTTTTGCACCCTCTTCATTACACACCACTTACCACCAGATACCCCCCGGGGGGGGGGAGGGCTACTCCTCCCCTTCCCGGAGCTTCGCGATCACCCCGAAGTCTTCGAGAGTCGTCGTATCGCCCGTAACCGTTCCCGTCGTCGCCAGCTCCCGCAAGAGCCTCCGCATGATCTTGCCGGACCGGGTCTTTGGCAGCGCCTGCGTAAACCGGAGGTCGTCCGGCCGAGCCAGCGCGCCAATCTCCTTCGCGACCCACTGCCGAAGCTCCTGCCGCAACGCGTCGGAAGGTTCGTTGCCTTCTTCCAGCGAAACGAACGCCGCGATCGCCTGCCCCTTCATCTCGTCCGGACGTCCCACCACCGCGGCCTCGGCGACCTTGCCGTGCGCCACCAGCGCACTTTCGATCTCAGCCGAACCCAGCCGGTGACCGCTGACGTTGATTACATCGTCCACGCGTCCCATCAGCCAGAAGTAGCCGTCCTCGTCCCGCCGGGCGCCGTCGCCGGTAAAGTACGCGCCCGGCACCTCGGAAAAGTAGGTCTGCCGATAGCGTTCCGGATCGCCGTAGATCGTCCGCGCCGCCGCCGGCCACGGCTTGCGGATCACCAGTAATCCACCATGCCCGTCCGGCACCGGAGTTCCCTCCTTGGTCACGATCTCCGGAACGACACCAAAGAAGGGACGCGTCGCGGAGCCAGGTTTGGTCGGCACCGCACCCGGAATCGGCGCGATCAGGATCATGCCGGTTTCGGTCTGCCACCATGTATCCACGATCGGACAGTTTCCATGCCCGATCACGTCCCGGTACCACATCCACGCCTCGGGGTTGATCGGCTCGCCCACCGTGCCGAGCAGCCGCAGGCTCCCGAGCGAATACGGCTCCAGCCAGTCGCGTCCCCACTTGATAAAAGCGCGGATCGCCGTCGGCGCGGTGTAGAACACGCTCACCTTGTGTGCGTCGATCAGCTTCCAGAAGCGGTCCGGTTGCGGATGATTCGGCGCGCCCTCATACATCAACACGGTCGCGCCGTTCTGCAGAGGACCATAGACGACGTAGCTGTGCCCAGTAATCCAGCCGATATCCGCCGTACACCAGTAAACGTCGTCCTCACGCAGGTCGAAGATGTACTTCGTAGTGAGATACGTTCCAACCGAATAGCCCCCGGTCGTATGGACCAGGCCTTTCGGCTTACCGGTCGTCCCGGAGGTATACAGAATGAACAGCGGGTCTTCGGCATCCATCGGCTCCGCAGTGCAGACCGCGTCGGCCTGCGGCACGATCTCGTCCCACCAGAGGTCGCGTCCGGCCTGCATGACCACCGGAGACTGCCGCTCTGGCGCGCCGGCCACCGACCCGCGTCGGTAGACCAGTACCTTCTTTACGGTCGGACACTTTAGCAGCGCCTCGTCTACGATCGACTTGAGCCGAACCTCCGCGCCGCGCCGGTAGCTCACATCCTGGGTCAGCACGGCGACACAGCCAGAGTCGTTGATGCGGTCTACCAGCGCATGCGAGGCGAATCCGCCAAAGATAACGTTGTGTACCGCACCGATGCGCGCGCACGCCAGCAGCGCAATCGCCAGCTCCGGGCACATGCCCATGTAGATCGCCACGCGATCGCCTTTTTCAACAGCCAGCCCGCGCAGCGCATTCGCCGTTCGCTGCACCTCGTCCAGCAGCTCGGCGTAGGACAGCGTCCGCACTTCGCCCGGCTCGCCTTCCCAAATGATCGCCGGCTTGCCAGCCCGCGCACTGCGAGCGTGGCGATCGACGCAGTTGTGCGACAGGTTCAGCCTGCCTCCGGTGAACCAGCGCGCATCTCCCATCGCGCCTTCGACCACCTTGGTCCAGGGCTCGAACCAGTCCAGCTGCAAGGCCATCTCCGCCCAGAACGCTTCGGGCTCGTCGACGCTGCGCCGGTACATCGCCTCATACTCGTCCGGCGAGTGAACATGCGCCTTCCCGGCGAACTCCGGGGACGGCGGAAAGAGACGATCCTCCCGCAGCATGGAATGCATGTGCGTGCTTGCGGCGACATCGTGGGTGGAACTCGACACGGGCTTCCCTCGCGGATAAAGGACTCCTTCAACCTACGCTATCGATGGGAGCATCGGCAATCGGTTTCCGTTCACCGCGAATCCCTGGACTTTTTCCCGTGCCAGAGATTCCCCTGTTCAAACGTATATCGATTAGGGTACAAAGGCTTTTGGACGTATCGACCACGAATCGATGCGCCGCACTCCGGAGGATCTTGCATGCTTGCCTTTCTCAACCGGGATCGCTCTGTCGCCCCCGCGGGGTATAGCCGCTGGCTGGTTCCGCCCGCGGCTCTGGCCATCCATCTTTCCATCGGACAGGTGTATGCCTTCTCCGTGTTCAAGAATCCGCTGCTGGCGCTGCATGCGGCGGACGGATCGGCGTGGGACCTCAAATCGATCGGCTATATCTTTTCGATTGCCATCGCGTTTCTCGGCTTGTCGGCCGCGCTGTTCGGCGCGTGGCTGGAGACGGCCGGTCCGCGCCGCGCGATGTTTTATGCGGCCTGCTGCTTTGGCGGAGGCTTCTTCATCGCCGCGGCCGGCACGCAGATGCATTCGCTTGCGCTGATCTATCTCGGCTACGGCGTAGTCGGCGGCATCGGTCTCGGGCTCGGGTACATTTCGCCGGTTTCCACGCTGATCAAGTGGTTCCCGGACCGCCCTGGACTCGCGACCGGGCTTGCCATCATGGGCTTCGGCGGAGGCGCCATGATCGGCGGCCCCCTGGCCAACCAGCTGATGGCCCACTTCAAGGCCGCCGGCCAGCCCTCGATCCCCTACACGTTCATGACGATGGGCGCACTTTACTTCATCTTCATGATGTTCGGCGTGTTCACCATTCGCGTGCCGCAGGCAGGCTGGAAGCCGGAAGGCTGGTCGGGCCAGAACAAGGCCTCCGCGCTGATCTCCACGCACAACGTGGCCGTCACGGAGGCTTGGCGCACACCGCAGTTCATCCTGCTTTGGATCATCCTGTTCTGCAACGTGACCGCCGGCATCGGCATCCTGGAGCAGGCCTCACCCATGATCCAGGACTTCTTCAAAGGAAACATCGGGCCAGTTGCCGCCGTGGGCTTCGTCGGGCTGCTCAGCATCTTCAACATGGCCGGACGCTTCTTCTGGGCGACCACGTCGGACTTCATCGGACGCAAGGCGACGTACTTCATCTTCTTCGTCCTGGGCGCCGTGCTTTACTTCCTCCTTCCGCTTGCCCGGCAGGATCACTTCAACTCCGTGCCTCTGTTTGTAATCATTGCGGCGGTGGTGATCTCCATGTACGGCGGCGGATTCGCCACGATTCCGGCGTACCTGAAAGACCTGTTCGGCGGATACAACGTTTCGGCGATTCACGGCCGGCTCTTGACCGCGTGGTCGACGGCCGGCATCGTCGGGCCGCTCATCGTCAACGGCATCCTGGACCACTACATTGCGACACACCGCGCGAAAATCGACGCATATCCGCTGATCCTGCACATTATGACCGGGCTGCTCGTGGTCGGCTTTGTTGCCAACCTGCTAGTGAAGCCGGTTCAGGAGAAGTACTGGATGAAGGATCAGAATCTGGCTCCCGTAGGCGCCGCTCACTAACGCAGCAAGGAAGGACCAGATCCATGGCACAGAACAGCTCTTCTCCACCTTCGTCGTCCTCGCCTCTGCTGATCGTGGCGGCATGGCTAGTTGTTGTGGTCCCAACGCTTTGGGGGTTGACCTTTACCGTGCAGAACGCACTGAAAATCTTTACCAGGACCCCTCCACCGGCCACCGCGCCGCCGGTCCCGGGATCGGCAGCGCACTGAAAGGCGCGCTTGGTAAACTGAGTGGGTGAGCTTTCCCATTGCAGCCGTTGTCGGGTTCTTCCTTGGATTCGCCTTTGGCGTCGGCTGCGCGCTCGCGGTGATGTATTCGATTTATATGGGCGGGTATCGTGCCGCGGTGCGGGATGCTTCGCTGCCGGAGGCCCCGGAGCGGCTGACCCGCGCGATCAGCCGCCTGCGGTCTGAATACTAGCGTAGTTTGAGGTGGTCTGGTTCAGGCGACCCTACGTGGACCAGACCACCAACGTTTGGTTTAGAAGGTCAACCTGGCTGCGAGTTGTACACTTCGGGGGTCGCCTACGGCTGTTGCCTGACCGAATGTCGAGTTAGGCGTAGCGGGATAGGCTCCTGTGCCGAACGTGCCATTCGGGATCATGTCGTTGCGATGGTTCAGTGAGTTAAAGGCTTCGGCCATGCCCTCCAGCTTGAACCGTTCTGTCAATGCGAAGGTGCGGCTGAGTCGTGCGTTCAAGCTGAAGAAATCGAAGCCGACTCCGGCGTTCCGACCGATGACGGCACCGGCAAGGCCCTCCGTGCATGGATTCAGACCGCCGTTCGCTGTCAGGCTGAAGCCTGGAGCACATGGGCGTTGCGAAGTAGCCTGCCTGGTGTTTGCTCCTGTCGTGATGTTGAACGGCAGACGCGAGTAGTACTGCAGAATGCCTCCAAGCCTCCAACCATGCGTGAGGTGGTCGGCGAAGCGTTGGGCCTGCCGTGTAGAGGAGGTGAGCGTGGCGTCGAAGACCACGCGATGGCGCTGGTCGTCGTCAGCGCGGCTGCGGTCCTCGCGGAGGTTGAAGTTGTTGATCGGCGCGCTGAAGAAGAACTCGCCGATATTGTCGAGCGCTTTGGAATAAGTGTATGAAATGCGTGTGGAACCCCACGAAACAGGGCGATGCTGCACGGACACTTCCAGCCCGTCGAAAGAGGAATCGAAAGCCGAGCTGTACGGCTTGATGTTGCCGCGGGTTGGATCCGGCCTGGTCCCATCGACATTGATGTTGGTGTTGATGGCCCCGACCAGATGCTCGCCGCGCAGATGCTGATAGCTTAGCCCGAGGGTGGTCCTGGAGGAAATCTGCTGCTCCACCCCAAGGCTTAATTGCTGCGAATAGGGGTTCTGGATGTTGCGTTGCATCGTGGAAAAGTTCTCCACCGCATTGGCAGGCGGGGCTACAGCGACATTCGGGAAGGTCGGTGCGCCAGCCTGGCCGGGCGAGAAGGTATAGCTCAACAGAGCTGCCTGATTCGGGTCCGTCGTGTTATGTGCGGACAGCAGAGCGTTTGCCAAGGGCCGCAGCGGAACGCGGTCGTAGAAGAGTCCGTAGCTGCCACGAACCACGGTGCGACGATCGGCATAGGGAGACCAGGCGAAACCGACACGCGGCGACACGTTGCGGGTATCCGTGGTGATGGTCTGCAGGAACTCAAGATCGTAGCGAACGCCAAGATTGAGCGTAAACGCGGGCGATACCTTCCACTCGTCCTGCGCGTAGAAGCCGACGTTCGGGTTCGTCTGCCGGACAACATCAATGCCAAAGTTCTGCGTATAACCCTGCGTGTTGTAAGTGCCGGCAAGGAAGTTCGCCAGCGACGAAAAGGTGTATGCACCGCGAATCGACATGGGAAACGTGATCGTGTCGTTGTTGTACAGAAAGTCCACACCCGTCTTGAAGGTATGGGCGCCGCGTTGCAGCACAAGGTTGTCGACTGCCTCGCCCAGATAGTTCAGGCGGCCTGTCGGCGACGAAGTTGAACGGCCAAATGTGGCGACGCCGGAGATCGTGACCACCGGTCCGATCTGGTCGTTCGGTGGTGCGTACAGGTTGTCGTAGATGAACTGACCACGCGTTTCATTGAAGGTGCGTGACGAGAGCGTGGCGATGTTGCTGACCGCGAAGGTATGGTTGGTGTCGTAAACCGACGTGCCGTTGCTCACCTCGTTCAATGAGCCATTGCCTCGAGCATCCAGGCTGCTGAGCTGGTAGAAGCTGTATCGTGCTTCCAGTTGGTCCTTTTGGCTGAAGCGACGATCGGCTCGCAGGAACGCCGTATCGGTGTGCACTGTGTTTGGGTACAGGCTTGTCGCGCTTGTACCGACAGGCAGGAGCGGGGCTGAATAGCTCACCGCGGTAAGCTTCGCATCGATCGCAGCCGCATTCGCGGGACTGACCGTGATGATGCCGTCTGTCCGAAGACGCTGCTCTTCGAAGTTGCCGAAGAGAAACGTTTTGTCCTTCTGAAGAGGGCCCGAGAGACTTGCGCCGTATTGGCCCTGCGTGAGCGGGAGCTTGCTGCGCGACAACGCGTTGTTGGCGTTCAGACGCTGATTGCGGAGGAAACCATACGCCGTGCCATGGACCTGGTTCGTTCCACTTCTTGTGATGAGGTTGAAGTACCCGCCCAACGCGCGGCCGAATTCTGCCTGTCCGCCGGACGTTACCACCTGGAACTCACGCACTACGTCGAAACTGAATACGTTGCCGGCCACGCCCGCAGCATCGTCGTTGTCGGACAGGCCGTCCACGATGAAACTGTTCGAGAAGTTGCGCTGGCTATTGACAGAGTAGCCCTGGCCGGGAACCTCGGAGGTTTCAGCCAGAGTCTGTGTGCTGGCCGTATTGGTGGGGGAAACGCCCGGAAGCAAGAGCGCCAGGTCAAGATAATTGCGGCCCTCGAACGGCAGATTTTCTATCTCCGTCGCCTGGACAGTTTCGCTGACTTGACTGCGGTCCACATCCAGCACTGGCGCTTCTGCAGTCACCTGAACGTTTGTATTCGCGGCGGAAAGCGTAAGCTGCATCGTGATATCGAAGGCGGAACCAACACTCAGTTGCACCTCACGCGCCCAGTCGGCAAAACCCGGAACCTGGGTGGTCATCCGGTACTGGCCTACTGGCAGATAGGGAAGGCGGTAACGCCCCTGGCCATCAGTCTGAGTCGTGTACGCCTGGTTGGTCGCGATGAGCAGAGCCTGAACGGTGACGTGCGGCACCGCGGCTCCGCTCGGGTCAAGAACACGCCCGGTCAGAGAGCTGGAGGTCAGAGCTTGCTGAGCGTACAAACAGGACGTCGCTGGGACGAAAACGGGAAGGCAAAATAGCAGTTTACAGGGTTGGAACACAATTCCTCCACAGGGCTCGACACACCGTCCGACGGCATGCAGTTTGAGTTGTTCTTCAGGGCGGGAAGGAATGGTGCAGGCGGTCCTCGATTCTGCCTGGTTCGATCGAATGCGATGCGGAGCTTGGTTTGCGACTGAGCAGGAAGAAGCTGCTGCCGAAGAACTGCGGCCAAGAGAGCGCAGCCGTCCGTATGCGCGAAGGAATCGCTATGTGCGGCCACTGGAGAGATGGGTGTGCACGGGCACTTTTCAGTTACCGCGGCAAAGACCTGACTGTCGCTCTGAAATGCGCGAGCCCCGGAATCGATTCCCATTGCGCAGTGATGTTCGCCATGAGCTCGGCAGCAGGCACGCAACGAGGCGTCCTCCTCGGCACCCGCCGTAGCGAGAGGAGCAAAGAGGAGGGCGGTATACAGCGCGAGGAGCAGCCAGGAGCTCAGGCGGCAGCGGATGCGCAACGGACGTGTTACGGCATTTCTCAAGCGACCTTACCGGCCCGCGCGCGCACCGATCGACGGAGCACCACGACGGTGTCGGACCTGCCCTCGGAATGAGAGCGGCGGGAAACCGTTTCGCAGATACAGCACGGACGGAACCGTCCAAAAGCAACATCGCAAAGAGCAAGTTGCTTGCGCTGCGATTAGGAGAGGGTGGTCAGGAGGGGAGGGCCGCGTTTTTGGCGTGACCGGTCGCGCGCAATGCGCCGCTTCGACTCAGTCTGGACTAGACCCTTCGGATTGGCCAAGGCGGGAGAGCGGATAAAAGCAGAAAGCTCCGGCGTTGCAAGCACGATCGGATGAATGGCTACCAAGGCACTCGGCGCGAACGGACACTTCTCAGGCGCAGCGCCTGCCTGCGAGTCCTTGGACGCCGTCTTCTGCCGGTCAGCCATGCTGAACATGCAGTGATGCTTTCCATCTCTGCGGCAGCATGCAGGCGAACGCGTGTCAACGCCTGACCCCAAGGCAAACAGGGGTGACGCGAACGGTAGCCCGAACGCCAGAAGCAGGAGGATGGAAAGAAATCTGCGCAATGCTGATGATTGAAACACTTAATCAACCTACGAGCAAGAAGTGGACGGTACTCATCCGTTCAACTCTCACGCAACGCTCGAACAGGAGTTGCCTTCCTAGGTCGGCTCCTCGTCAGCACAGTTCCCAACCTCAGGCCCGAAAACAAGCAGATTTGACTGGAACCAGTTGAGAACTGGTATACCTGTCAGCCATTTAATCGAGTGGATTCCAGCCCGTGAGCTGCGCGTGATGTACCGCGCGTGGAGATTGGTGAAGCCAATCTGGTTTGGATGAATGCCATCGCAGAGCAGATAAGTAGAGGCATCAGCTTTCTGAAACCTGAGTTCGCCAACATGTTGATTACGGGAACACCGTACTTGGCGCAGACCGAGACGATGGCTTGCACAATACTTTGAACACCCTGCTGACCCTGCACCCCGGTTGCACCTACTGCTCCTTCTCTCGCAAGTACGTCCAGCCTGCTGCGCTTGCCAGGATCCCAATGGAGCAACGTTGTGCTGTTTGCTACAGCGACATAAGAAGAGCCGTTGTAGTCACCACATCCGTAGGAACGTAGGCCGTCGTTGAATTGTAAGCGCCAAGATAGATGAGACCTGGAGGTTCAGCGGCTCCGATGTCACCTTTGCCCCTTGTGCAACGCCTGAGTCACACCCGTGAGGAAGATATCAGCCACAAAGAAGCCACATACTGCGAATGCGAGACGCTTGAAGATGATTCAATGTCCTAAAGAATGGGTTCGTTGGATATTTCAACGTCCCGGCATGCGGGGACAATCACATTTTAGTAACTGTCTTCTGCGCCTGAACTTCTCACACACCACATCACCTCTTCAGCGGTGCTCCCCAACGCCTTGGACATACTCAGGATCGATTCAAGGCAGGGCTCCTTCAGGCCATGTTCAATTCTCGAAGACGTAGGACCTACTGGACCTAAGGCTTCGGCGATAACTTTTTGAGAGGTGCCCTGTGCTTCCCGTAGAGCGGCAACAACCTTGCCGAAGACGACGGCTCAGGCTTCTTCTTCGGCTTTGCCTTGAGGCGCCGCACGGGCCAAGTCTCTTGACGCACGCTATAGACGACAACATGCGATAAATGTGTCTCCTATTCCAAGTCACAGTGGAAAGGCATGCGGCCTGACTGCCGTGAGAAGCGCATCCTCTACTTCGTTGTACTGGCGACGGGTGAATATCACTGGATGGTGTTCCCGGTTCCTCAGTCCGCAACGTCGATGTCTAGGACCGTCAGCGCGGGCGTGACATCGTGTTCGCCAAAAAAGAAAGAGCGGGTGACCTCAGGATCTGGGAGCTCAAGACGAACCTGATTGCGGTCCAGGTTGAGAAGTACGCGAAGTTGACCTTCGAGAACACAGTCCCCAGCTATACGACGGGTGATTACAACGACCGATTCACCGCATTGCCTCAAAGCCTGCTGCCCGCACTATCGGGATAACAGCGTAACCCGAAATAGTTATTGACTAGCTTCCACTCATCCATCAAGCTGTAAAAACACCTCAAGACAAGGATCTCATTCATGCTCAAGCGTTGCTCACTTCTTGTTTGCGGCCTGTTTTTGGCTGGTCTCATAACGGGCTGTGGCACAGGAGCGGCTCAAGGTACGAAGGGTGATACTGGGGCTGCCGGACCACCGGGTCTTATTTACCTGGGCGCGTTCAATCCAGCGACAGCTTACGTGCCGACGAACGTGGTGACGTACAACGGTTCTTCCTACGTGTCAGTGGCGAACAGTACCAATGTCGTGCCTGTTGGGGCTACGGCGAGTCCGTTGAACTGGAACGTACTCGCGCAGTCGGGAGCAGTTGGACTCGCAGGAGCAACAGGAGCGCAAGGGTTGCAGGGCGCTCAAGGTCCTGCAGGCCAGACCGGAGCGCAGGGTGTACCGGGAGTCGCAGGGCCGACTGGACCTACCGGAGCGACAGGGGCGCAAGGCACGCCGGGCACGACACAGACGGCTGTATCTCTCAACCCTTGGAGCGGCAAGACCCTGGTTACCTTCGGCGACAGCATTTTTGCCGCATTCAACATACCTCCTCAGATTGCGGCTGCAAGTGGTATGACACTCAAGTTCAACGATTCAGTCGGAGGACGGACGATAGCTGCTATGCTGTCCCACTATCCAAACGGGGTGAGTGACGGGACGAACACTCCGAAAGGAAACACATTGGCGCAAGACCTGACGGGCGTAGACCTGATCGAGATCGAGTTGACCACCAACGATACGATCACTCCAATGGGTTCGTATCAGGACGTAGCAGACTGCTCTTCGCGCGCGACCGTGGTGGGTTCACTTCGGTGCAACCTGGAGACAGTCAAGCAGGCTAATCCCTCTGCCACTATCCTCATGCTTACGCCGTATCGAACGGACGCTAAGTACAGTCAAGCGGAGTTTAGATTACTCCGCGATCTACTGAAGAACGTGTGCGACGACTACAGCACGCCGCTGATCGACCAGACCTACAACGGAATCGCTCAAGCGCAAGGTAACTTCTCGGGCAATCTGAACCTGTATTTGCAGGACGGAGTGCACCCTAACCCTCTCGGTGTCACTCGGATCGTTTCCTATCTGGTTCAAATGAGCAGGCAGTACAGCCCATTTATCCAGTAGAGACCTAATCGGAGAGCCGCCTTCGAGCGATTTTCTCCTGGTTAAGAGGACCGCTAAGTAGTGGTATAGCTATCTATTGGTAACCTGTAGCCATGCGCCCCATCGCAGCCGTTTTTTTAACTTATGCGACTTCTGTAATGTGTCTGCACGTGCAGACGACGCGATTCCCAAGGCTCTGCCAATGCCAGCAGCGTGCGACCACAAGGCAGCAGCATGGGAAGCTCAAGCTCAGCTTTCGCTAAGCTTTGCCATTATCAGCTCAATGTCAACGACCATTCCATCACGTCCACCATGCGCCCACATCTCGGCCTCAGTCGGACCTTGACCACCAACGGCATCAATGCGCTGCCCGTGCAGTTCACGATCCTTGCGGGCAATGTATAGCTCATCAGCAATGATTTCAAATAGAAGTTCTGTGCGGGCAGGATTGTCGCTTTGCAGAGGTGAGCGTATAAACCCGGATGCAATATGCCATTAACGTGCGTTGACACAAACGTTTGCAGAACAGCTCCATGTCACGCCTGTGTCACGCGTCACGCAGAATCAATCTGTAAGTCAATCTTTTGAATTTGATGGTGGGCACAGCAGGATTCGAACCTACGACTTCCACCGTGTGAAGGTGGCACTCTACCGCTGAGTTATGCGCCCGGCCTGGTGTTCTGGCGGTTGGCGAAGTTGGGTTTCGCTTGGGATAGCATACCACCGGGGTGGGGAATCTGTCTCATATGGTGAGTGCTGGCAAGCGGGCCTTGTGGCATGAGTGGCTCCCTGGCATGCCACAGCGTGCAAAATTCGATGCCCCAAATATGGTGCAGCGAAGATTTCCAGATTGCGCGTGCGCTTGGTTTAGGCGAACATAAAGCGAAGTTAGTCACTTCTTTCGCTATGGTCGCTGCTGCTCAAATCCGGTTTCAGGTAGAAGGTGCCCTCGCTCGACGGTATCCGGCGGCGCTGCGGCCACTAGCGCGGGCGGTGCGACCGGTCTGCACTACGGGAGTGGACGCGGTGGATGCGCTACTGGAAGGAGGGTTTCCGGTCGGGGGGATCAGCGAGTTGACGGGACCCGCGTGCTCGGGCAGGGTGACGCTGGCAATGGCGTTTGTGGCCGGCCAGACGAAGCGGGGTCAGGTATGCGCGTGGGTGGATGCGGCGGATGGATTCGATCCGGAATCGGCCGCGAGCAGCGGAGTGGAGATGGAGCGGCTGCTGTGGGTGCGATGCGGCGGGCAAGAGGACTTGCCGGCAGAGCGGATTCGCCCGGGTGCTACGGGAACGCACTATGCGGTGACGCGCACGCGCGAAACGGGAGCAGTGTGTGGCGGGATGCATCCGCGGACAGAGGCGCAGGGCATGGGGACGGCGCTCGGGGAGTGGCTGCTGGGGGGTGCGGTGCGAGACAGCGTTCGAATGTCCGGCAAACCGGGAACTCCGGGGGCGGTAAACCGGGCGTTGACGGGAGCCGGGCAGATCCAGGTGCCGACCGATCGGGTGCCGGCCCGGCGGGGCGAGCATGCGCTGGACCAGAAGAGCCGGCTGGCAGCTGGGGAAAGTGGCGCGATTGTGGCGAAAAACGGATCGCTGGCTGATCAGGCGGAACAGTATGCCAGGGTGGCCCCGCGCTGCGCGGAAACGCAGCAGGGTCTGCACAAGGCACGAATGGCGGGTGTTTCCGTTGTGCCCGGGCTGATTGATACGGCTCTGGATCAGCAACGTAACGCAACTACTGCGACGCTGCCCACAGAACAGGATGCTGCGACGAAGCAGAAAAGCGGACGGCGAACGATATCGCAATGGGACCGCATGGACCAGGTGATTCAGACGACGGATTTGTTGCTGCAGGGCAGCGGGTTTGGCTGCGTTGTAATGGACCTGAGCGGTATGGAGGCGCGGTATGCGCATCGGATTCCGCTGGCGACGTGGTTCCGATTCCGCGCGGCGGCAGACCGTACGCGGACCTGCCTGCTGGTGCTGACACGGCATCCGTGCACGGGATCCAGTGGCGAGGTGATGCTGCGGATGCGGGCCGGCGCGCCGCTTGGCACATCTGTGATGACCGGCATGCCGGTGCAGGTGGAGGTAATGCGGCAGAGGTTTACGGGAAAGCCGGGATCGCGGGGAATGGAGAAGGTTGTATCCATCCGGAAGCTTCCGCTGGCGGTTACGGAGGCGGAGTGGTGCGCGGTGGCGGCGTCCGGCAAGCGAGCGGGAGTGGCAGGATGATGGGGCCGCAAACCTGGTACGCATGTGTGCATGTGCGTGAGCTTCCCGCGCAGGCGCTGCTGCGGGAGCAACGCGGCCTGGTCACGCGGGCGGTGGCTGTTCTGGAAGGAAACCCACCACTGGAGCGGGTCTGCAGCATGACGAGGACGGCGGCGGAGATGGGCGTGGAGACCGGGATGACGCGGGTGGAGGCGGAATCGTTTGGCGGGCTGCGGCTTTTGTCGCGGAACACGGGTGAGGAGTTTGGGACCAGGGCACTTTTACTGGATCGGCTGGCGCAGTTTACACCGCGTGTTGAAGAAGCTGCTATGGGGACGGATGCGGAATGCGGACTGGTGATGGACCTTTCCGGGACCGAGCGACTATTCGGATCGCCAAAGCATATTGCGAGGCAGTTGTGCCGTCAGGCGCGCGGTCTTGGGCTCACGGTGGAGATCGGGATCGCGCAGAACTTCCATGTGGCGGTGGTGCTGGCAAAAGGAGGCCGGGGCATTGTGATGGCGGAGGCCGGGCAGGAACGGACGTGTCTGGATGCCATGCCCTTATCGCTGCTGCCGATGGCCGAAGAACACCGGGAAACACTGAGGATGTGGGGAATCCACTTTCTCCGGGAGCTGGCGGAACTGCCGGAGCACGCGCTGACGAGTCGCATGGGGGAGCCGGGCCGGTGTCTAAGACTGCTCGCGCGCGGGGAGGCTCCGCATCTGTTTCAGCCCATCGAGGCTCCGTTTCTGTTGCGCGAGGAGATGGAACTGGAAGAGCCGCTGGAGCTTTTGGAGCCTTTGCTGTTTTGCGTTTCGCCGATGCTGGGGCAGGTTGTGACGCAGGCGGGTGAGCGGGCGCTGGCGATTGCGGTGCTGCGCATCGTGGCAGGGCTCGAAGGCGGCGGGGCGTACCGTCGGGAGATTCGCCCGGCAGTGCCGACCTATGACCGTGCGCTGCTGCTGAAGCTGGTGCATCTGGATATGTCGGCGCACCCTCCGGAGGCGGGCGTGCGCAGGCTGGAGATTTCCGCTGAAGCCGGGCCGCTGAACAAGGTACAGCTTGGGCTGTTTGCGCCGCAGCTTCCGGAGCCTGGACGCCTGGATGTGACGCTGGCGCGGATCAGCAGCATTGTGGGCGAAGGCCGCGTGGGGTGGGCGCGACTGGAGGACACACACCGGGAGGATCGATACCGGATGGAGCGATTTACGGTTGCGGAGGTACGCTCGGCGAAGAGTGTAGAGGGCAACGTCCTACTCAGCGCGTACGACACCCCGCATGGGGCGCGGACCACCAGCTCGGTGCTGCGGAGGCTTCGGCCGCCGGCAAGGATTTCCGTGAGGCTGGCGGGAAGGGCTCCCATGATGTTCTGGTATGCGGGCGTTGCGTACACGGTTGAGCGAAGCTTTGGACCGTGGCAGCGCAGCGGCACATGGTGGTCGGAGGAGATATGGTCAGCGGAAAGCTGGGATGTGGTGGCCGTGAACGACTCGGGCGAGATGCTGCTGGGCGTGCTGCGGAACGACCGGCTGCGGGAAGCATGGACACTCGAGGCGATGTATGACTAAGCCGGCCGAGTACGTCGAGCTGCATGCGTCCAGCGCCTTCAGCTTTCTGGAAGGGGGATCGCTGCCGGAGGCGTTGGTGGAGCGCGCGGCGGAGCTTGGGCTGGGTGCGGTGGCGCTGCTGGATCGCAATGGCTTGTATGGAGCTCCGCGATTTCACCTGCTGGCGAAGGAGAAGAAGGTCAGGGCTCACGTTGGCGCAGAGATTGCTTTACATCAAGATGCTTTATCCAAAGCCATTTCGCCGGCAAGAGTTTCTGTATTGTGTGCGTCACAAACCGGGTACCAGAATCTTTGTCAGATGGTGACGCGGTTCAAGATGCGGGAGCGAGTCAAATGCGAAGGAGCGGCGCGGCCTGAGGATTTCGAGGAGTTTGCCAGCGGTCTGGTGTGCCTGACCGGCGGCGCGGAAGGCGTGCTGGCCGCGGCGTTTGCACGCGGCGGAGAACAGGAAGGACTCGCGGAAGTGGAGCGGCTGGTACGCATCTTTGGCGCGGGCAATGTGTATGTGGAGTTGCAGCGGCATGGACAGCGGGAGGAGGAACAGAGAAATCAGGCGGCGCTGCGGATTGCGGAATCGCTGCGGTTGCCGGTGCTGGCGACCAACGGGGTGCGGTATGCGACGCAGCCGGAACGCGAGGTTCTAGACCTGTTTACCTGTATCCGGCATGGCCGTTCGCTCGATGATGCCGGCAAGCTGCTGGAGATGAATTCGCAGCGGTACCTGCGTTCCGCGGGCAGGATGGCTGAGCTGTTTCGCGATCTGCCGGAGGCGATTGCGAACACTTCCCTGCTGTCGTCGCGACTGACCTTTGAGCTGGACAAGCTTGGGTACGAGTTCCCCGCGTATCAGGTACCTGATCACCACACGATGGACAGCTATCTTCGGAAACTTGTCAGAGAGGGCGTAGCGAGCCGTTATGGAACGGCGCGCAACAGCAGGCATATGCAAAAGGCAAAGGCGCAGGTGGAACGCGAGCTTGCACTGATTGCGAAGCTTGGCTTTGCAGGCTACTTCCTGATCGTGTGGGACATTGTGCGCTACTGCAATATGCACAACATCCTGGTGCAGGGGCGAGGAAGCGCGGCGAACTCCGCCGTGTGCTACGCGCTGGGCATTACGGCGATCGATCCAATCGGGATGGACCTGTTGTTTGAGCGTTTTCTAAGCGAGAGCCGCAAGGAATGGCCGGACATCGATCTCGATCTGCCGTCCGGTCAAAAGCGCGAGCAGGCAATCCAGTATGTATACCAGCGCTATGGCGAGCTGGGTGCCGCGATGACTGCGAATGTGATCACCTATCGCGGCAAGTCCGCCGCGCGCGAGGTCGGCAAGGCGCTCGGCTTCAAGGAAGAGACGCTGGCCAGGCTTTCCAGCATGGTGGGCCAGTGGGAGTGGCGCGGACCGACCGACAACATGCAGAACAACTTCAAGCATGCGGGGCTGGACCTGGCCCACCCGCGTATCCGGAAATACCTGGAGCTCTGCCTGCGCGTGCAGGACCTGCCGCGGCATCTTGGCCAGCACTCGGGCGGCATGGTGGTTTGCCAGGGCATGCTGAATTGCGTGGTGCCGATCGAACGCGCGTCCATGGTCAACCGCGCGGTGGTGCAGTGGGACAAGGAAGACTGCGCGGAGATGGGCATGGTAAAGGTAGACCTGCTGGGCCTGGGCATGATGGCCGTGCTGAAGGACTGCCTGGAACTGGTGCCCGCGCATTATGGTCACGACGTCGACCTGGCACAGCTTCCCGAAGGCGATGAAGAGGTATACGCGACGCTCCGCAAGAGCGACACGGTGGGAATGTTTCAGGTGGAAAGCCGCGCCCAGATGGCGTCGCTTCCTCGCAATGGGCCACGCGAGTTTTACGACCTGGTCGTGCAGGTGGCGATTATCCGTCCCGGGCCGATCGTGGGCAAAATGATGCATCCATACATGCGTCGACGGCAGGGCAAAGAGGAGGTTTCATACCCGCACGCTCTGCTGGAGCCGGTGTTGAGGCGTACCTTGGGCGTGCCGCTCTTTCAGGAACAGCTGCTGCGTATCGCGATGATCATGGCGGACTTTACGGGTTCGGAAGCCGAGGAGCTGCGCAAAGCGGTCGGCATGCGGCGCTCGATGGCTCGGATGAAGGAACTTGAGGTCAAGCTGCGGGCAGGCATGCATAGAAAGAACGTTTCGATTGAGGTGCAGGACGGTATTGTGCAAAGCATCTCCTCATTTGCGTTGTACGGATTTCCAGAGTCGCATGCGGCAAGCTTTGCCTTGATTGCGTACGCTTCGGCATACTTCAAAGTCAACTATCTGGCCGCGTTTACGTGCGCGATGCTGAACAATCAGCCGATGGGATTTTATTCAGCCGCGGTGCTGGTGAAGGATGCGCAACGGCATGGACTGCGGGTGAAGCCGGTCGACGTGCAGGAATCCGCGGTAAGCTGCACGGTCGAGCATGAGCCAGATGGAAAGCTGAACCTGCGGCTTGGGCTACGGTATGCGAAGGGGCTGAACCTGCGCGCGGCGGAGGCGCTGGTGGAAGCGCGTGGACGAGGGCTGTTCCAGTCTGTCGACGACCTCCAGCTGCGCGTGCCGGAGATGGGCCGGCGGGACCTCGCGCAGTTGGCGCGGATCGGTGCGTTGAACCGGCTGAGCGGCATTGTGCACCGGCGAGATGCGCTTTGGCAGGTCGAGCAGGTGAGCCGTGTCGCAGGGCCTCTGCTGCGCCACGCTGAGGCAACTCCGACGGAAGAAGAAGCATCGCCGCTGCGGAAGATGCGCGATGAGGAACGGCTGGTGGCCGACTATGCGGGCACAGGGTTGACGATCGGTCCGCACCCGATGTGCTATCGGCGAGCGGAGCTGCGGCGGCAGGGAGTTTCGTCCGCGGCCGAGTTGCAGAGCATGCACGATGGGCGCATGGTCATTGCGGCCGGATGCGTGATTGCGCGGCAACGTCCAGGCACGGCGCAGGGATTTATCTTTCTTTCCATGGAGGATGAAACGGGGATCAGCAACGTGATCATCAAGCCGCAGATGTACGAAGAGCAGAAGGCCGTGGTATCGCGGTCACGGTTTCTGCGCATCGAAGGACGGCTGCAGAACCAGGACGGAGTCGTGCATGTGATGGCGATGCATTTGGAGCCGATGCAGATGGCGGCGGTCTCGGTGAACTCACATGACTTCCATTAGCGCAAGAAGCCAGGCTAGGATGACCAGGAAAAGAGATTTGTTCTGGTGTTCTTTCAAATCACGGGTGGTTCTGGGGACTGGGATGAGGCACAAGCAGATCCCTGAGGGGAGGCAAACCCCGACAAACGAAAGGACACGGGGATGAATAACGAGGAGAAACAAAGAAAGGGATCGCTTCCTGGATCGTAGACGGAAACTCCTTTTTCCGGTTATTAATCAGGATTCTTGTTTGGGAACAGGTTACCCTGGACGGCTTCGCGGAAGTGGCCGTCGGGGGTAAGGAAGACGGTGGAGAGGCCTTCGCGGTCGGTGCGGAGCAGGGGAATGCCAAGGGCGGCGAAGCGGCCAATGACCTCCGCGCGCGGGTGGCCGAAGGGGTTGCCGGCCCCGGAGCTGAGCAGGGCTGCGTGGGGCGCGGCCGCGGCGAGGAAGTCCGGTGTGGAGCTTGTGTTGGAGCCGTGGTGGCCGACCTTGAGCAGGGTTACGGGTTGCACGAGGCCGGCGGCAATCATCGCCTGTTCGCTGGGGCGTTCGGCATCTCCTTCAAGCAGGACCGAGGCTTTGCCATAGCTCATGCGCAGGACGAGGGAGTCGTCGTTTTTGGGGGCTCCGGGGTTGGTGTAGCCGGGTTCAGGCGCAAGCACGGTGACAGGCAGTCCGCTCCACGCCAGATGCTCGCCGGCATGGAAGTGGCGTACGGTGATGCCAAGGCGGGCGGCTTCGGCGAGCAGCTGGTTGTAAAGCGGAGAGTGCGGGTCGATGCCGACCCAGAGCTCACGCGGACGGAAGTTTTCCAGGACAGAGGGCATGCCGCCCATGTGGTCGGTGTGCGCGTGGCTCAGGACGACAATGTCGAGCCGACGGATGCGGCGGGACCAGAGGTACGGACTGACGACCTCTTCGCCCATGTCGAAGCGGCTGACGATCTCCGAGACGCCGTGCGAGCCGATGGGGCCTCCGGCATCGACCAGCATCGAGGTGCCGCTGGGGCTGACGACCAGGATGGAGTCGCCCTGGCCGACGTCGAGCGCGGTGACTTCAAGCGTGCCGGGAGTGCGGACGATAGGCTCCGGCCAAAGCACCATGGCGGCAATCAACGGAAGGGCGACGGCGGTGAGGAATGCGCCGAGCCGTGAGCTCCGCACGGCCCAGCAGCCGGCAAGCCAGAGCGCAAGGGCAAGCAAGGCGATGGACAACATGGGACCGGGTACGCGGAGATCGGAGACCGGAAGGCTGGCGACCGACTGAATGCTGCCCAGGTGCGTAACCCCGCTGGTAACGGAGTGGAGCAGAAAGGCGAGCACGGCACCAGGAACGCTCGCGATGGCGGGGCTGAGCAGCGAGGCGGCAAAGGTAAGGACGGCGGCGGGAGCGAGCACGCCAACCAGCGGAATCACCAGCATGTTTGCCGGCAATGCGAAAGGCGTCGCTCGATGGAAGTAGATCGCCATGGGAAGGACCATGACGAGCTCGGCGACGATGCCGATCAGGATCAACTCGGTGAGGGCTAACGCGGCTCGCAGAACCAGCGCGGGCAGCTTGCGGACGGGGTGGGTGGGGCGGACGGTGCAGGCGGCGGCGAAGGATACGCCAAAGAGCTCCAGCGTTAGGCGGAGCTGCGCGAGACGGGGAGGAAGCGTGTGGCGGCGAATGGCAAAGACCTGCTTCGCGGCCTGCGCGTAGCCTCCTAACAGATGTTGAGCGAGCGGATGCGCCATGCCCGCAATGGCGATCACGGCGAGCAAGGTCATCTGGAAGCCGGCGTCGAACAGGGTCGGGGGCGACCAGAGCAGCATCGCGAGCACGGCCGCCCCAAGTGCGTTGAGGCTGCTGCGTTCGCGGTTCAGCAGGCGAGCGAGCAGGTAGACGGTGATCATGGCGAGCGAGCGCTGGACGGGTGCGCCGAAGCCGCTAAAGACCGCGTAGGCGGTGGCGACAGGCAGGGTAACAAGGGTAGCGAGCCAATCCGGCGCATGCAGCCGGCGGGCAAGAAAGAAAACGACGCCGGCAAGCAGCGCGATATGGAGACCGGAGACAACGAAAAGATGAAAGCTGCCGGTGCGCTCGAAAGAGGTACGCAAGGTCTGGTTGAGGCCGGTGCGGTCGCCAAAGAGCATGGCGGAGACGATGGCGGCGTCCGAGTCCGAGAGACGCAGGGCATCAGGCAGGCCCTGGTTTTCACGGGAGCCGACAAAGAGGCGGAAGCGGCCGGAGGCCCAGGATTGTGCAGCCTGGAGTCGGCAGCTAGGCGTGGGCGGGCCGGGACCGAGACGCTGGAGGTCGGCTGCAGAGGCATTTCCGCGTGCGTCGATGCCCTGAGCGGCGAGGTAATCGGCGTACTGCCAGGCCCCGGGGTCGCGGAAGCGTTGCAGCGACCCGATGCGGGTCGTGAGGCGAATGCGGTCTCCGCAACCGAGCGACGGTGCGGCGGCGCGGTCGGTGTAAACGGTCAAGCGCAGGCCACCGGAGGCGGGAACCATGCGGGATCGGTCGGGGGTCACCTCTTCGATCTGCGCTATGGCGAGATCGAGGGTGAACGCAGCGCGGGAGTCGCCGGGGGAAGACTCGGCGGCCTCCCAAGGTGCCACCCTGTCAGCGTCGGCCGCGGCGATGGGTGCGGGAGGGAGCGGGCGGACGCGGATGACGGTGGCGAGGAGGTCGCGGGAGAGGCCGTCGGCGAAGGGAATCAGGGTAGCGGGCGCGGCGGCAGGGCGGGGCCACTCGGCTGCGAGGAGGCCAAGAACGGTCCAGACGACGAGGGCGGGAACCATCGCGACACGCAGGGCTTTACCAAGCGAAAGCAAAGAGAGAAGGACGAGGAGGCCAAGAGCGGCCAGAAGGACGGACGCAGGCTGGTAGACCAGGCGTGCGACGGCAATGCCGAGGGCGAACGCGAGCGCGGCCGCGGCCAGGGGTGCCTGACGCAGGTGCAGAGGGACGGGCTGGTAATCCGTACGAGCCCCGGGCTCGGAGGCAGTCCGGGCCGGGAGGGGAAAGACAAGGGATGTTTGAGCTGGGACTGGCTCGGGGTACGGCTCCATTGCCTTCTGTTCTACACCAAAGGAGGGCTTATGCGGCGGAGCGCGACGATGGTCTCCAGGTGAAAAGTCTGCGGAAAGAGATCGACGAGATCGACGGAAGCAATCCGGTAGCCTGCGCCAAGCAGGACGGTGAGGTCGCGTGCGAGCGTAGTGGGGTCGCAGGAGACATAGACAATTTCAGCCGCGCCGATGCGGCCAAGCAATGCGGCGGCTTCAACGCCGAGGCCGGCGCGAGGTGGGTCGAGTACGACCAGGTCCGGGCGATCGCGCTGCGAAACGGCGGCTCGGAGGAAATCCAGCGTAGGCTGCTGGTGGGCGCTGATGCCCGGCTGCGCACGAGTCAGGCGAACCAGTTCCGCGGCGGCGGTAGGGTTGCCTTCCACCGCGACCACTTGCCGAAACGAGGAAGCAAGCGCGCGGGCGAAGAGTCCGACGCCGGCATAAAGATCCCACGCCAGCCGGCCGGTGTGGCTGCAGGCGACCAGGGCGATGAGGGTGTCGACGAGGAAGCGGTTGACCTGGAAGAAGGCTCCACGGCTGACCCAGTACTCTCGTCCGGCCACGGGATAGAGCAGCCCGGGCACCTGCCAGGCAACGCCGGACCAGCCAAGGCGGGCGCGGCGGGGCGCATCGGGATGCATGGAGGCACCGGCTCCAGAAAGCTCCGGGAGCAACCCGTGCAGTTGGGTGCACAGGGCGGCGAAGGTGGACGCGGTGTGCTGCCCGGCGTCGGCTTCACGCAAGAAGAGTTGCATCTGCAGTTTATCTTCTGACGGGGTACAGAAGAGCTCAAGCTCAGTGGCGCTGCGGAGCCAGCGGGCAGCGGCGGGGTTTAGGGCTCCAAGCGAGCAGAGGGTTTGGGCGGCTCGCCAGAGCAGAGGCGCGGCGATGGGACACATCCGGACCGGCAGGAAGTCATTGGCACCGCGGTGGCTATAGCCCACTTCAAGGGATTCGGCGGAGAATCGTAGGCGCAGACGGATACGGTTGCGGTAGCCCCAGGGTTGGGCGGCGTGGGCGACTGCGGTGGGAGCTTTTGCAGGAAGGATAGACTTGAGGATTTCGCGTTTGATCGCGAGTTGGGCGGGATAGCTGGCATGCTGATACTGACATCCGCCGCAAATGCCAAAATGAATGCATCCGGGGGCGACGCGCTCTGGGGAGGGCTGGAGAATGTGAAGGCCAGCGTTGGTCTGCTCGACGGTCTCCCCAGGGAGCACGAACGGCAGCGCCGGACCTGGCTCGGCAAGGAAGTCTCCGCCGTATTGTGGTGCGCCGACCGTGCTGTTCATTCTGCGGAAGTCCTCGGAACCATCGTAGCTGGCGCGCGGTCCGGCCACGAGCGCAACTTATTCCGCATACTTCGGTTCTAATTATCAAGGCTGCCAATCGATGGGACCAGACGGAGCACTTCCGATCTATCCCGAACGAAGGAAGCCGGGAACCGGTCGTGAACGGATCCCACGCCCTGATAGGAGGGGCTCATGAAGATTTTTCGGTATCTCGCGCTTCTCAGCATCTTTGTTCTTCCCATGACGATGGCCGCGACGCACGCGAACGCGCAGGTGGGAATCGGTATCGGGATCGGCGGCGGTTATGGATATGGCGTCGCTCCGGTCTGCGAATATGGCTACTACGGCTACGCTCCTTACGCGTGCGCGCCCTACGGATATTATGGTCCGAACTACTTCGTTGGCGGCCTGTTTATTGGGGCTGGTCCCTGGTACCGGGGCGGTTACGGTTATGGGTTCCGCGGCGGCTACGGTGGGTTCCGGGGAGGCTACGGCTACCGCGGCGGCTACGGTGGATACGGCTATCGCGGTGGTGTCGGTTATGGTGGATACCGCGGCGGGTATGGCGGCGGAGCCCATGCGCTGGCAGGCGGCAGTGGATTTCGCGGCGGCTCTGTTGGCGGGGGTGGGTTCCGTGGAGGTAGTGGCTTCAGCGGTGGAGGCGGATTCCATGGTGGTTCCAGTGGCGGATTCCATGGTGGTGGTGGCGGACGCCGCTAAATAAGGTTGCAGAACGAAAGGCCGGCGATCCGATCGCCGGCCTTTTTGCGTCAGCGTCAGCCCGCACCTCATGCAAGATTCATGTAAAAGATGCTGAGCCGCGGGAGACCGTGCGACTCCAGCAGGCGCTTTTGCAGAAACTGCTGCTCCACCTGGCGGATTTGCACAACCTGCATGCGGCTTCGATGGGGTGCCAGCTCACGGGAAAGCTGCTCGCGGAGGGCGACGAGCTCCAATTCAGGCGTGCAGGCGAGCAACGCGGTGTGCAGTTTCTCTTCCAGCACGGTCAAGGTGCGCTCCAGCTCTTCCAGCGTCGGGCCATTGCCCGTTTCGAGCGCAGAGGCGAGTTCCTGAAGGCGAACGGCAATGGCAAGGGCAGGCTCCATGCGTGACTGACTGAGCCGTTCCGCGTTGCCGCGCAGCCACAGGCTAATGGTGTCATTTTCAAGGCCGCTCTCCGCCGATGCGGCTGATTCCTTGTTCACGCCCGTGGCGGCTTCGGTGGCCGCTTCCGCGGCAAGCATGACGGACTGCGCGGCCCAGGCGAGCCCGTTGACCTTGCGAAGACGAGCCTTGCCGGCATACGCGCGGGCGGCTCGCTGCTCGTATTTGTCGAATGCGTTGTCGATTCCCTGGAGCACGGCACCCAAAGGAACTCCGGCCTCACGCCAGGTTTCAATCAAGGCCCAGTCCAGCGTGGAAAGCATCAGGATGGAGCCGCGGCGCTGCTGGAAACGCTGCTCGATCTCGGAAAAGTAGCTGGAATAGTTGTCCATGCGGCACCCTGGCTAGTGACCGCGCCGGCGCAGCTTTTCCTGACGTTCGAGATTGCGCTCATAAACCAGGCGGAGTCCGTGGAGGGTAAGCATTTCATCTACCACGCTGAGGAATCGCGAACCGGAGGCGATCAGCCCGGCAAGGCCGCCGGTGGCGACCGTCTTGGTTTCAGCCGGCATTTCGGCCAGCATGCGCTCCAGAATGCCGTCGACCAGGCCGATGTAGCCGTAATAGAGGCCTATCTGGATATTGTCGACGGTACCGGTGCCGATAACCTTTGCGGGACGCTTGATCTCGATGCGGGGCAGACGCGCGGCGGAGTTGAAGAGCGCATCGGCCGCGATACCGAGCCCGGGAGCGATGGCCCCGCCGAGGAACTCGCCCTTGGCGCTGACGACGTCAAAGGTGGTGGCGGTGCCCATGTCGACGACGATCGCCGGGCCATGGAAGAGGTCGAAGGCGGCGACGCAGTTGACGATGCGGTCCGCCCCGACCTCGGCCGGGTTGTCGGTCAGGATCGGCATGCCGGTCTTGACGCCGGGCTCGACGAACATGGGCTTCAGGTTAAAGTATTGCTCGCACACACGACGCAGGATGCCGTCAGCCGGTGGCACAACGGAGGCGATAGCGATCCCGGTGACGTCTGTCATGGAAACGCCGGCAAGCTGAAAAAGGCTCCGCAGAATGACGCCGAACTCATCGGTGGTGCGTGTCACCGGGGTGGTCACGCGCCAGTGGTGCAGAAGCTCCTGCGCAGCTTTCGGCTCGCTTCCCTGCGCGGCTTCGGTTCCCTGCCGATACAACCCGAACACGGTGTTCGAGTTCCCCACATCGATGGCGAGCAACATGCGGATCTACTCCCTTGCCGCGCGGACATTGCCGGAGACCACTGTCTGGAGCTGTCCCTCGTCATCCTGAACCCGAAGATGACCTTCGGAGTCCAGCCCGCGCGTGAGGCCAGTATAGCCTCCCCGGCCGTCTGAGTCAGCGCCGACCCGGACACGTTTCCCCCGGACCCAGGAGGATGAAGCGGTAAAGCGGCGACTGACGTCAGGGCCATCTTCCATTGTGAGAGCTCCGAGTTCGGCATCGAGGTGTCGCAGGATGGCGGCGAGAATGGGCTCGCGATCGAAAAGGAGACCGGATTCGAGGTAAAGCGAGGTAGCCAGGCTCGCCAGCTCCGGGGGAAAGAACGGGTGGCGGAGATTGAGACCGATGCCGATGACAGCGAACCGAAGCGCGGGGCCGGCCGCCGGCTGCCATTCCGGGGTCTCGGCCTTTGAGCCGGATTCGACGAGGATCCCGCCACATTTGCGGTCGGCGAACATAAGATCGTTGGGCCAGCGCAGATCGAGTTCGAGACCGGTGCTCTCTCGGACGGCGGCCTGGACGGCAAGGCCGGTGCGCATTGGAAACCAGCGGGCAGCGGACAAGGTGACCTCGGGGGTGACGAGGGCGGTTACATACAGGCCGTTTCCGGGCGCGGAGTGCCAGGAGTGGCCTCCGCGGCCGCGTCCGGCGGTCTGCTCGTCGGCGATCCAGACCCCATTTTTCAGGCCGGCTGCCGCAGCCTCGAGCGCAAGCTGGTTCGTCGAACCCGTAATGCGCAGATGGTGGAGATGGCCGTGGAATTGCGTGCCCACAATGGATCGATCGACGGCAAGGAGATCAAAGGCAGGATCAGTTGGCATCGGCTGCAATACGCATGCTGAGATCCACCGCGATAGCCGAGTGGGTAAGCGCGCCGACTGAGATACGGTCCACACCCGCTTCGGCATAGGCGCGCACCGTGCCGAGATTCATGTTGCCGGAGGATTCGATCGGCAGCCCGGGCAGCGCGCCGTGGATCTTTCGGACGGCGGCGCGGGCCTGGTCAGGCGTCATGTTGTCGAGCAGAATGGAGTCCGGCCGGCCGGCCATGGCTTCATCGATTTCGCGGTCGGAGCGGACTTCCACCTGGACCGGCTGGCCTTCGCGACGGTTCTCCATGGCATGCGCGAGTGCCGCGGGCAGCCCGCCGCCAAGCGAAATGTGGTTGTTCTTGATCAGAATACCGTCTTCGAGATCGAGCCGGTGATTGTGCCCGCCTCCGCAGGTGACCGCGTACTTGTCGAGCAGGCGAAGGCCTGGAATCGTCTTCCGGGTATCGAGGATCCTGGCCCCGGTGCCGGCAACTGTGCGAACAAACTCTGCGGTGAGCGTGGCAATGCCGCACATGCGCTGCAACAGATTCAGCGTGACGCGCTCGGTCGAAAGCAGGGCGGCGGCGTTGTAGCGGATGACGGCAAGCGTGGCGCCGGAGCGAACCTGCACGCCATCGAATATCTCCGGATGGTGGACCACCTCAAACCGTCCGAGGGGCGCGGCCCCGTTTGCGGCGGCCAGGGATGCAAAGATCTCCAGAAGAACCGGGATCGCACCCAGGCCGGCCACCGTGCAGGGTTGCTTGGCGACGATGGTGCCCGTAGCGCGCAGGCCGGGCGACACGGTGAGCGCGGTGGTGGCGTCACAGGCCGCCTTGTCTTCCACCAGCGCGGCTTCCAGAACGGCGCGGATTCGTTTGCTCTTCCAATCCATCCAGCTATCGTAAACCCGCGGCGCGCATCACACATTACAACGGTATGAGCAGCCTTCCGCACCAACTCGGGTACCTGATGCTGCTTGCGCTTCCCGTGGCGTGCGCCGCGTGGACGGTCACGCATGAAGAGATCTTTCGTGAGCCCCGGGACTTCTGCAAAAGCAAGAGCCAGAACTGCAAGCCGCTGCCGGTGAGGAAGTTCTTCTACCTGTTTACCTGCGAGTACTGTTTTTCACATTACGTCAGCGCGTTCTTCCTGATCCTGACGCAATTCCAGCTCTTATATGAGGGCTGGCGGGGATACCTGATCGCGTGGTTTGCACTGGTCTGGGTGGCAAACGTGTACATGGGTATCTACAACCGGCTGCGGCTGGAAATCAAACATGAGAACGTGGTAATCGCCTCCGAAACGGCGGTGCAGAAGGTGCATGAAGCCGAAGTTGAGGCGATCACGCATCCGGCTTAGTTGTACTTTCCAGATCGTGCAGGGCAGCGCGGGTCTTATTGTAGAGCTCGCGGGTTTCAGCGGCCTGTTTGCGGAGCCCACCGACAATATGGGCGGGAGCTTTGGCCATAAACTTATCGTTGCCAAGCTGTTTTTCCGCCGCTTCGAGACCCTTGGTGTACTTTGCCAGGTCCTTGCTGAGGCGTTCGCGTTCGGCGGCTAGGTCTATCTGCCGCTCGTAGATGAGTTGCAGGTCGTACGCCGGGGTGCTGCGAATTCCGCTGCCGGTGAGCGGCTCCGACGCGAGGTGGACTTCGGAAACGCGTGCCATTCGGGCGAGTATATCCGCATGGCTTGCTGCAAGGGAGCCGATGTCGCCGCCGCCGCTGTAGAGGCGGATGGGAGTGGCTTCCCTTTCCGGCACGGAACCATCCTTGCGCAGGGCGCGAACATTGCCGATGAGCTCCTGAATGGTCAGCATCTGCTGCTCGGCTTCGGGGTCGGTGGGGAAATCGGCGGGTTGGGGGTAGCGGGCGAGCGCGATGGATTTGAGGTCGGCGGGTTCTCCGCCGAGAGCTGCGAATATGGACGACGCGTGCCAGATTTCCTCCGTGATGAAGGGCATGAACGGATTGAGCATTCGTAGGACCGCGCCAAAAACGGTGAACAGTGACGTCAACGTCAGAAGCTGGACGTCTTCCGGTGCCGAAGGATCGAGGCGCAGCTTGACCAGTTCGAGGTACCAGTCGCAGAACTCGCCCCAGAAAAACTGATACAGCGCCGCCGCCGCCTCATCGAAACGATATACACCCAATGCGCGGTCCACCTCGGCGGCGGTCGTGGAAAGGCGCGAAAGAATCCAGCGGGTCTCCAGCGGAGCTTTCACCACGAGTTTGTGGGCAAAGTCAGATTCGATGTCCCAAACGCCGAGTCCGCCGACGCGCTCCGTCTGCATGAACAGGAAGCGAGCGGCGTTCCAGATCTTGTTCGCGAAGGCGCGATAGCCGTCGGTACGCTCTTCGGAAAAGGCAATGTCGGTGCCGGGAGAGGCCATGCTGGCCAGCGTAAAGCGCACCGCGTCGGTGCCGAAGCGCTCGATGATGTCGATCGGGTCGATGACATTGCCTTTGGTCTTCGACATTTTCTGGCGGTCGGCGTCGCGGACCAGCGCGTGGATGTAGACCTCGCGAAAAGGAACGGCGTCGGCCAGGGTGCGGGGCGAGCCGTCGGACATGGGAACTTCCAGCATGAAGTGGGTGCCGAGCATGACCATGCGAGCGACCCAGAAGAACAGGATGTCGAAGCCGGTAACGAGCAGGCTGGTCGGGTAGAAGTCGGTCATGTCCTGTGTCGGTTTGCCATCGGGAGAAGGCCAGCCAAAGACCGAGACGGGAAGAAGGCCGGAAGAAAACCAGGTATCCAGCACGTCGGTTTCCTGCGTGAGCTCCGCAGCGCCGCAGGTGCCGCAGGTGGTGGGGGTATCGCGGGCGACCGTGATGGCTCCGCAGGCCGCGCAATGCCATGCGGGAATGCGGTGTCCCCACCAGAGTTGCCGGCTGATGCACCAGTCATGGATGTTGCCCATCCACTCGAAGTAGGTTTTCGCGTACATCTCCGGCGTAAAGCGGATGTGGCCTTCGCGTACGGCGGCGACGGCCTTGTCCGCCAGCGGCTGGATGCGAACGAACCACTGATCGGACAGGCGTGGCTCGATAACGGAGCCGGAGCGCTGCGAGACCGGAACCGTCATAGGATGGTCCTTGACCTCGATCAGCAGGCCGGCGGCTTCGAGATCGGCCACAATGCGTTTGCGAGCCTCGAAACGGTCGAGTCCCTGGTAGGCTGCCCGCGATGCCCTGCCTTCTTCGTTGTCGGCGAGCGCTGCGGGGGGCAGGTCGATGCGGGCCTGCTTGTCCAGGATCGACAGGCTCGGGAGCGCGTGGCGCTGGCCGATGGCGAAGTCATTCGGGTCGTGAGCGGGCGTGACCTTGAGGGCGCCGGTGCCGAATGCAGGGTCGATGTATTCATCGGCGATGATCGGGATTTCGCGGCCCGAGAGAGGCAGGGAAATCTGCTTGCCCAGAAAGGCGGCGTAACGTTCATCCGAGGGGTGGACCGCCACCGCGGTGTCGCCGAGCAGGGTTTCCGGGCGTGTGGTCGCGATGACAACCGAGCCTGAGCCGTCCGCGAGCGGGTACCGGATGCTGTAGAGCTTGCCCTGGCGCTCTTCGGATTCAACCTCCAGATCCGAAACGGCGGTGCCGAGCGCGGGGTCCCAGTTGACGATATAGGCTCCGCGGTAGATCAGGCCCTGCTCAAAGAGCCGCACAAAAGCCTCGTTGACGGCGTGCGACAGGTTGCGATCCATGGTGAAATACTCGCGGGACCAGTCCACGGAAGCGCCCAGACGCTTCATCTGCGCAGTGATGGCGGAGCCATACTGCCGTTTCCACTCCCACACGCGCTCGTTGAACGCTTCTCGGCCCATCTGCTCGCGGGTGGTTTTGCCTTCGGCGGCGAGTTGCTTTTCCACCATCATCTGCGTCGCGATGCCGGCGTGGTCGGTGCCCGGAAGCCATAAGGCACGACGTCCGCGCATCCGGTGCCATCGGGTCAGGATGTCCATCTCCGCCTGATTGAGCATGTGACCCATGTGCAGGCGTCCGGTCACATTGGGGGGCGGCAGAAGCATGGTGAAGGCCGCCTGCTCCGGCGCTTCGGCCGGAGTGTCGAAGAGGTGCTGCTCCACCCAGTAGGCGGCCCACTTTGCTTCAAGAGCGGAAGGATCATAGGCCTTGGGCAAGGGCTCGGCGGACGTGTTGGCTGGCTCGGGAATCATCGGGTTTAAGGGTAGCATCCAGGTATCGCCATAAAGCAGCAGAGGCCGCCCTTTCAGGGCGGCCTCTGCTGCTTCATGGAGGGAAGGCATCTCACCCACCCTTTCAACCGTTTCGGAGGGCATCGCGCGTTAGAGCGGATTGATCTTATTGATGCCCTTCTTCTTTTTGTGCTTGGAGGAGGACTCGTCGGATTTGTCGTACTCCGGTTTGGTCTTGGAGCCGTCTGCCGGGGCCTGCTGCGCGGCGGGTTGTTTGATGCCGGCAGCATCGTTGACCTGATCGGGAGCGGCTGTTGCACCTTCTACCGCCGGCAACGCCTTGGGCGCGGTGCCTGTGGGCAGATTGTACGGATTCGCCGCCGGGGCGGAGTCCGCGGCGGGCAAGGAGTCCGAAGAAGGAGCCGCGTTGGCTCCGGGCGTCAGGATTTCCACGCCAAGCCGGTTGCCCGAGGCAGGTGCAGATGGCTGTGCGGGCGCGAGATTACCGGTCGTTGTATCGGATCCGTCGGCGCCGGCGGTAGTGACGTCCTTGAAGGCCAGGGGAGTGGCCGGCGCAGCGGGAGCCGAGCTGTCCGCATTCGCCTCTGCCGGTGCGGGAACCGGGACTCCCGGAGCAGGCGTGGCCGGAGCGGCGGAAGGATTCATGGCAGCGGTAAAGTCTGCCTGAACCCGCTTGGCGACGGCAGGAGCAGTGACGATCGGTGGATCGGTCAGGGCGGGATCGCCGATACGAGCCGAGGTGACCGTGTCCGGTGCATGCATGACCAGGAGACGCAGACGGTCGGAGACCTGGTAGGTGGCGCGGCTGTTTTCAAGCGCCTCGCTTGCCGCCATCTGCTGCTTGCTCGGCTCAGGAATCGGCAGATTCATCGCGGCCAGGCGGTCGCGGGCATCCTCCACGTGGGCCGCGGCGGAATGGTTCAGGACCACCTCGCGATAGGCGTCGGCGGCGCGCCCATCATAGACCTCCTCAAGTTTCGCCTTGGGGCCCTCAGGCATCTTAAGCGTGCGGATATAACGTGCCTGTGCCTCGTAGGCGTCGCCGAGACCGATTAAAACATCGTCCATGTGGCTGTAAAGTGGGTACGTATCGACGACCGTCTGGTCACGGGCAATAACGGCTGCCCAGTTTTCGCGTGTCGCATAATAGCTGGCGATGTCGGCCTCGCGCGAGGCGAGCACCTCCTGGACATCGCGCAGACGCTGCTTCGCGCGAACGGTCAGGCTGGGGTCCGCGTTGGGATAATCGGTGAGCATGCGCCGATATTCTTCTTCCGCATGCACGGATTTCGCGTAGTCGCGATCCGGGCGATCCATCTGCCGGAAGTAGATGTCGCCGATGCGCATCTGGGCTTCGGCGGCCTCAGGCGCATTCGGGAAGAAGACGCGGAAGTCGGCGTATTCGCTTTCAGCCTGGGTCAGCGCAGCGGTGCCGCCTTCCTTGTACCAGGAATCCGCGATGGCGAGCTTGGCGCGCATCTGGTACTGCGAATCCGGGTAGGTGTTGAGCATGGTCTGCAGGTCGAGGCGCGCAACGTCGAAATGCCCCTTGTTCATGGCAACGACCGCCTTATCGTAAAGCTGCTTGTCGGGCAGCCTGGAGTCGACGCCGACCAGTGCGTCCGCCGTTTTGTCCTTGCGAATCGCCTTCTTGGTGTCCTTGGTCGGGACGACCTTGTCTGCTTTATCCTTATTCTTCTTTCGATTGAAGGTGGTCGTCGTGCTCACGGTCTGGCTAACGCGGCCGGTTCCATCGGTGGCTGTGGTGGTGCCCGTTGTGGTCTGGGTGGTGGTTGCCGGCGTTGGCGGGGTATCCTGCTGGGCGAACAACGTACCGCACGCGACCAGGCAAGCAGTTGTCAACAATCCGGAACGGACGGTTTGACCAAACGGCAGAGACGACGAGAAAGGACCCTGAATCTTCACGCTAGACAACCTCACAGGCGCGCCCGAAGTTGTCTGTCCCGAAGAGCAGCTCCGGCGGCAACGAGTACGCACCATGTTATTTTACCGCTCCAAGCCACTTCATGCCGTCCGGCTTACGACGGCCCGGCTGCCGCGCGAGCCAGCCGGAGTAGCTCGCGGGCGTTTTGCTCCGTCTGCCCCGGGTTGCCAGGTGCGAAGACGGCGGAACCGGCAACCAGCATATCCGCTCCTCCTTCGACGACGCTCGCCACCGTATCGTGAGCGATGCCGCCGTCCACCTCAATGCGAAAATTGAGGCCCATCTCCTCGCGCAGTTCGGTGAGGTGGACGATCTTGGAGATAGCGAGCGGAAGAAATTTCTGCCCGCCAAAGCCGGGGTTGACGCTCATGACCAGAACGTGGTGCAGCATCGGCAGGACTTCAATCAGCGTTTCAACCGGCGTGGCGGGGTTGAGGGCGACCGCAGCCTGCATGCCATGATCGCCGATCAGTTGCAAGGTACGGTGCAGATGCCGGCAGACCTCCTGGTGGACACAAAGGATGTCGGCCCCGGCTTTGGCGAAATCCTCGACGAAGGCGTCGGGGTTTTCAATCATCAGATGGCAGTCGAGGGGAAGCTTTGTGACCGGGCGGAGCGCCTTGATCATGGGCGGCCCGAAGGTGATATTGGGCACGAAGTGACCGTCCATGACATCGACGTGGACGATTGTGCCGCCGCCGCGCTCGGCCGTGGCGACTTCGTCAGCCAGATGCGCGAAGTCAGAGGCCAGGATGGAAAACGCCAGCTCGATCACAGTGGGACAAAACTCCTTGGGTCAGGACTGACACCAGTCTAGCAGTGGAAAGCAAGGGCTGCGTTGCAGGTTCTTGCGCTTCGTATCGGACGCCAATGAATGGCTCACAGGCGCGCGTCGGTGGTTTCTTTGGTGACGGCCGCGCTTCGGCGGGGACGCTTCGGCAGGACCGCCACCGGGCGCTCCACGTCGGGTCGTCCGGCGTGCAGCATGCGCGTCTTGATCTGCCTGGCGGCTTCGGGTGCCGCGCCGCGGTCGGTCGCCTCCATGGCAGCGGGCTCGCCGAGCGCCATGCGGGCGGCTCCGCGGAGAATGCGACGGACCGGCCAGGAGCCGTCCGGGTTGGGGAGAAAGATCTCTCCGGCACGCTGCTTTTCCGGACGGAAGTACCAGCGGCGAAGCAGGGACAGGTGATCGCCGAGGCGAAGCGCATCGTCTTCCGCGGCGGCGGCGGCGGCGCTGCGCCGGCTCAGCTGTGCCAGAACCTCGTCGGCGCGGATTTCCGGAGACTCCGCCGTGCTGACCGGTTCACCTTCGAGCGGAACAGCCTGCAGCATGAGCGGCTGCGCGAACAGGCTGGAACCGACCGAGGTCTGCTCGCGCACGGCCCGGACGCCCAAGGTGGAAAGCAGCTCCGGACCGGTAATGATGCCGCCAGTGAGCAGAAAAACCGCCGCTTGTTCACGCTGCACGTCCGACTCCGCTGCCTTCTGGACGATGACGGCGCGAAGCTGCCGCAGGGGACGTACCAGCTCGTCGGCCAGCGCCGCCGCGGCCTTCACTCGGGTGTACTGCCCGTGGAGCGACGCGGCGCGCTCGAAATCCATCTCTTCGCTGGCCTTGTCGCGGTCCCGGCCGATGGCGGCCAGCAACGATTCGCCGTGGGTGTCGAAGAAGAGCTGCACGGCGGCGGATTCGTGGGCGTACTCCTCGGCCGAGCACGTTGTGTTGCACGGGGCCATGCACTTTTTCATCTCGCCATAGGCGCAACCGGGGTGCTCGGGGTGGATCTGCAGATCCTCATGGCAGCGACGAAGCTTGAAGAGGTCGAGCACGGCGTCGCAGTAGCGATCGGCCGCGGCGCGGGATGGAAATGGACCGTACGTCTGGGAGAGCGACCGGCGGCTGAGACGGTTGGTGGAGTACACCCGGGGATGCGTGTGCTCGATGGTGAGCCGAAGGCAGTACGGCGGAAACAGGCGCATGCGGCGTCGGGCCTCGGGATAGCCGAACTCCGTGCCAAGCGCTTCGTAGAGGACGAGAAGCGACTCGAACTCGGAGCCGGTGGCAGACCAGGCGATGGTGTGGACACGGTCGCGGAGGTTCAGGCGCTTGCTCTGCACCGGGATGCCATCCGTGCCCGTCTCCGGCGGCGCAAGCAGACGGGTGAGGCGGCGTCGGATATCGGCCGCGCGGGTCAGGTACGGCTGGTCCGTGGGCCGCTCGCCGCGGAGCGCAACCACGCCGGGTGTGGCGGGAATGGCCGCGAGCAGATCGGTGGCCAGCTTGGGCCAGAACCGCATCTCCTGGTCGAAGTGGAAGCGCGCCGGCATGAAGACAATTGTATGATGGTGAAGAAGAACGCGTCAGTCGCAGCCGAGGTCCTCGGCGATGCTGGCCGAGTAGCACACCTGTTCCGGCTCGACCTGCAGCTGGTCGATGATGATTTCGACCAGGGTATCCCACGCATGCTCGGAGGTCCAGTGCGTGGTCCGCACGGCAACACTTGCTCGGGTCAGCCGCAGAGTTCCTCTACGCGTTGGCGGCACCTTCATTGGCAACAAGCCAAGCTGCTTGCAAATCAGGTCATAAAGATCGCCGACGGTACGGACCTGTGAAGACCGCCAGTCCTCCAGTTCTGTCGAAAAAAGATCTCTTCACACCGCAGCACGATTTCGACGGTGTCCAGTCCCATACTCCTAAGCCCCGGCTACGGTCATTCCTTCCACGCAGATCGTCGGCGCGGCACTGGCGGAGCGGAAGACGAGGTCGTTGCCGACTGCAACGATGCTGCGGTACATGTCACGGAGATTGCCTGCGATCGTGATTTCCTGCACGGGAAAACTGAGTTCGCCCTTTTCAATCCATAGCCCGGCCGCGCCCTGGGAGTAATCGCCGGTGACGAGGTTGATGCCGGTACCCATTGTCTCGGTGACATAGAGCCCCGTGCCCACCTTGCGAAAGATCTCTTCGGGCGTTTCGGTGCCGGGCTGGAGGTAAAAGTTTCCCGCGCCGGTTCCGGGATTGCCCGCCAGGCCGCGGGCGGCGTTGCCGGTGGAACGCGTACCCAGCTTGCGAGCCGTGTAGCAGTTGGTGATGTAGCACTGGAGAATACCGTTCTGGACCAGTACATTGCGGCGGCGGGGGAGGCCTTCGCCGTCGAACGGTGAGGTGCCGAAACCACCGTAACGAACCGGCCGGCCATGCGCGTCAGGGCGCTCGTGAACCATCGTCCCGTCGTCGACCAGCGTGATGTTTGTTCCGGCAACCTGCTCGCCCAGCATCTCGTCAAGAAATGTCGCATGGCGGTAGATGCTGTCGCCGTTAGCGGCTTCAAACAGATTGCCCATCAGTGAACGGGCCATCTCCGGCGAGAATACGACGGGCACACGTTGGGTCGGAACCCGGCGTGCGCCCAGGCGGCGAAGTGTCTTCTGCGCGGCAATACGACCGATCTCCTCCGGGTCTTCCAGCAGGCGCGTAGTGCGGGCGGAGCTGTACCAGTAGCTGCGCTGCATCTTGCCGTGCTCGTCAGTGGCGATGGGCGAGGCAGAAAATCCGCAGTAGGACCGGCGGAACTCGCCTTCGAAGCCGCGCGAATTCACCATCACCTTGTGTGAAGTGGAGGTGTCAAAGTCGCCTCCGCCGGAGTTGGTCAGGCGCGTGTCGTACCCGAGGGCGGCGGCCTCGCACCGACGGGCAATTTCAATGCGCTCGGCGGGCAACTGCTCGAAGACATCGTCGAAGGCGAGATGGAGTGCGTCAACCTCCGCCTGCGTAACGCGGGCGAACTCGTCCGGGTCCGGAAGGCCAGCGAAAGGGTCCTCGCCGGTGATTCTCGACAACTCCACCGCGCCTTCAACCAAACGGTCGATGCCTTGACGCGACAGATCGCTGGTCGAGGTGCTGGCGCTCCGCAGCCCACGAAAGACACGCAGGCCGAGCGCCCGCGAGCCGGATTCCTGGAGCGTCTCCACCTGGCCCAGGCGAACGACCGCGCTGAAGTCGTCACCTTCGTAGGCGACCGCCTCGGCGTCGGTCGCACCAAGCTTGAGCGCACGCTGCATCACCTCGGTGGCGAGCTGTTTCAGGTCGGTTGCGTGGAGCGTCTGGGTCGCCATCCCTTACCGTACGGGGTGCTCGGAGCGCCGGGCGATGCGTCCGTCGGTCGCTTTCAGAAACGCAAGGCCGGCGGTGCAGTATTCCGCGTCACTCTTCAATTTGTGCTCCACATGCGGTGTGGATACGCCCGCGGTACTACGTTTGACGAGCTTCACAGCACCTCCGCATTCCATGCAGCGAAACTCCGTATCCTGATCCGTCAGCGCGACCGCAATCTCCTTGACCTTCCAAAACGGCTCATAGCCGCCGGCCGCACGCACGCGCCGCCGCTTCACTTCGCACTGATAAAACCTTTCCCGTTCCGCTGTTGCCGCCATCGATGCGCCCCTTGAGCCTTCCGTGCGGTAGATGCTGCGCTGTACATCCGTTTCTAATGGCTTACTGGACGGGATTTGCGGAAATCCGGGGTTCCCGTCCATCCGTCGCTTTCTTGAAATGCATTCCAGCGACACAGTACTCGGAGTCTTCGCGTTCAATGTGCTCGACGTGCGCCCCGAGCTTGTTGCTTTTGAAGACCTTGACCGCGCCTCCGCAGTCTTTGCAGCGAAACTTGGAGTCGTCATCGGCGAGCGCGTCGGTAACAGTCTTCACCTTCCAGAACGGCTCATATCCGCCTCCCGCCTTTTGCCTCCGGCGTTCCACCTCGCACTCGTACAGCTTCGCTTCCCGTTCAGCTGCCATGCTTATCTCCCCGTCCCGCCGACGGTCATCTTGTCCAGCTTGACGGTCGGCATTCCTACTCCTACCGGCACGCTTTGCCCGGCTTTGCCACAGGTTCCCACGCCTTCGTCGAGCGCGAGATCATTTCCTACCATGGACACATACTTCAGCGCCTCCGGCCCGTTACCGATCAGCGTTGCTCCCTTGACCGGGCGCGTTACCTTGCCATTTTCGATGAGGTAAGCTTCGCTGGCGGAAAAGACGAACTTGCCGCTGGTAATATCGACCGATCCGCCCCCGAAATTGACCGCGTACAGTCCGCGCTTGACGCTCTTGATGATGTCTTCCGGCATGTCTTCGCCGTTGAGCATGTAGGTGTTCGTCATGCGCGGCATGGGGATGTGATGGTAGCTTTCGCGGCGTCCACTGCCGGTGCTTTCTGTGCCCATCAGCCGGGCGTTCAGCTTGTCGGCGAGAAAGGTCTTCAGGATGCCGTTTTCAATCAGCACTGTTTCACGCGTCGGCACGCCCTCATCATCGACATTCAGCGATCCGCGGCGGTTTGGCATGGTGCCGTTGTCCACTACGGTCACCTTGGGGGAGGCGACCTGCTGGCCAATCAGCCCGGCAAAGGCGCTGGTTTTTTTTCGGTTGAAGTCCGCCTCCAGGCCATGCCCGACGGCTTCATGCAGCAGCACTCCCGGCCATCCGGGCCCGAGTACAACCTCCATTTCGCCGGCCGGGGCTTCCGCTGCGCCGAGCTGCAGGAGGGCAGTGCGGGCGGCCTCTCGGGCGAAGTGTTCCGGACTCTTGCTGCCTTCGAAGAAGTCCAGCGTGACGCGTCCACCGCCGCCCGAGGTTCCGCGTGCATTGTCCTTGCCGTCACGCGCGAGCACGAAAACGTTGAGCCGGGCGAGCGGTTGGGTATCGGAGGCGAAGGTGCCGTCCGAGGCTGCGATCAGAATGCGCCGAACCTCGTCGTTGATGCCCGCGCGTACCTGCGTAATGCGGCTGTCAAACGCTCGTGCAGCCTTGTCAGCACGCTCGATCAGGGCGAGCTTTTCACTCAGCTCGGCGTCGGCGGTGAGGCCGGCTATGGGGTACAGCGAAGGCGCTTCCGTGTGGCGGAAGCCGCTGACTCGCTCGATAGCGGGCCCGCTTGCGATCAATGCAGCCGTGCGTGCCGCCCGAAGGAGGCGATCGCTTGAAAGATCGTCCGTATAGGCAAAGCCGGTTCGCTCGCCGGAGACGACCCGGATACCACAACCTACGCTGATGCCCTGAGAGGCGGTCTTGACGATGCCTTCATCCATGCCAAGCGAGGTGCTGGTAACCGACTCGAAATAAAGGTCCGCGTATTCGCCGCCGGCGGAAAGCGCTTCCCCAAGGCAGCGCTCCATCAACCGCTCGGAAAGCCCTAAAGTTTCCGTGAAGTAGCGTTTGTGATCGTGAACTGCCGAACGGGGCTCAACGGCGGAATGAATCATCATATTTATGATACTCCCGAACAACGCACCCTGCCGGGAGTGGTTCAACGGCCACGCGAAGGATCGGCCGAGCCTGCGACATTAAGATCGAGAACAAGGTCGGTAAAAATGCCGGCATAGCAGTTACCATCCGGCGCGTACGTCTTGACGCAGCTTCCCGTATTCGCCGGAACGCGAGGACTTCGCGCATACTGCCAGATCACCGCGTCCGGGGTTCCGCTGGCCGCGAGTAGAGGCGGAGCAGAGATGCATCCGGGCGCTGGCGGGCAGGTATCCTGATAAACCCAGAGGGCAACCGGATGCAGATGTTGGCGGGCGATGTACTCCTGCACGTCCTGTGCTGTAGTGATGAAGGCGGGCTTGCCGTCGGGTCCCGTGCCATCGGGGTCTTGCAACCCGCTCAGATAGGCTCCGGGTCTGTAGGAAGTCGCGGCTACGGCTTCGGTCCACCCAAAAAAGTAGGCGGCCTGCTCGGGCAGCAGACGTCCTCCTTCCTCCTGGTCGAGAAAGAGGATGGCGCCGGCGGGAAAACCTTCCGAAGCGGCGAGCGCGGCGGCAGCCTTGCCGTCGGACTCACCTTGTGCGGCGGGGCTTGCGGACGACTTCTTGATCTGCGCATCGAGCCTTCCGTCCGCCAGGATAAGGAAGCCGAAGCCGGTCTGCCGCAGAACGGCGCGTTTGCCGAGCCATCCGGTGGTGGTTTCACCCGGGGCCGGAGTGAGCCAGTAACCGGTAAAGCTGAAGGCGCGATGCAGTGCCGCGAGACGGTCGTCGCCCGGGTACTCATTCCGATCGAAGCCGACGTACCCGTTGCCAGGCGAAGGGGAAGGCTGACTTGCCGGGGACGGGCCAGGTGCGGGGGTTGCGGGCGATGAGCTCCTGCAGCCCTGCGTATGGATCAGCGCAAAGGAGAGGACAGTGAGCAGCGAGGGGGTTCGGAACGGGGCAAGCATGCTTTGTCTGATGCAGCACGACCCGGGACGGAGAAGGAGGATGGCTGGGAGCGCGCCCGGTGCTGTGCTACGTTGGAAATTGATGACCGAGGCCAACCAGATTGCTCCGCATGCAACCGACCCGCGCTATCCGATCGGGCGCTTCCAGCCCGTTACCGGTGCCGTGACGCGCAACGAGCTGAACAACGCATTGATGATCCTGTCCGCACTGCCCGAGCAGCTGCGCAATGCGGTGGACGGGCTCTCCGACGATCAGCTCGACACGCCGTACCGCGAGGGAGGGTGGACCGTGCGGCAGCTCGTACACCACATCGCGGACAGCCATATGAACGCCTTCAGCCGGTTCAAGCTTGCCTTGACCGAAGACTGGCCCACGATCTACGCCTACAACGAGGCGGCCTGGGCGAAGTTGCATGACTCGGCTGCGCCGGCCGAGTGGTCGCTCGAGGTAGTGGAGGCCGTGCACGCTCGCTGGGTGATGCTTCTGCAAAGCCTGGACGCCGAGCAGTTTGCGCGAGGGTTTGTGCATCCGGAGCGAGGACGCATGACGCTGGAGCAAGTGACGTTGCTGTACGCATGGCACTCCCGCCACCACGTCGCGCATATCACCCATCTTCGGGCCGCACGCAACTGGTAGGTTCGCCGATGCCTGCCAAAGCAGCCGAGCCGGACCAGACCCCGGAGCAGGTCGCGACCGCGCTTGAAAGCTATCTCGCCGATTACCCGGCTGCCGTGGTCATGGAAGACGGCAAGGTGCTATTCGATATGCGGCTGGCAAAGTACACGCTGGCAACCGAACACGCACGCTGCACGCTGCAGCTTTGGAGCGACGAACGGAATCTTGTTCGACGGGTCAGCGCGGCCGTGGTGCGCGGGCCCATCCTGCGGTTGAGCACATGGCGCTTCGGGCAGACCAGGCCGCAACTCCTGGAACTGGCCGGCGACCGCGACCGGCGCACGCCCTCGACGCGTGAAGCCGTGCGCGCACGCTTTGTTCGCGAGCTGGAGCGGGCGCTGGAAAGGCAATTCCCGGAATGGAAGCCGGACAGCTTTCGCACCGCCATGGATCTGGAAAAGAGCTTTGGCCCGGCCTACGCGCGAGGTCTGCTGGTGCAGGGACAAAAGGCATGGGCCGTGATCGCGGTCAACGGCGAGGAGAGCCAGGCAACAATCGATGGCATCCTGACGCTCGGCATTCTCTGGCTGGAAACCTGCCGTGAGCTGGCGGGTGGACGACGAGTGCTGCAGGGGCTCAAGCTGGTCCTTCCGCAGGGCATGAGCACGCTGACCCGGTCGCGGGTCGCATGGCTTGCGGGCGCTCATTGGCAGGTTTGGGAGCTTGATCCGAAGGAAGGCACGCTCGAGCTCCGGGATCCTGCCGACCAGGGGAATCTGCGCACGCGGCTGGTGCATTTGCCGGACCCGGAGCGGGCACGCGAACGCTTCAGCGTGTCCGCCGAACGCGTCCTGGCGATGGTGCCCGAAGCGGCGCGTGCCATCGTCGAGCAGAGGCTGCGCACGGCCGCCGAACTGGCCTTCCTTCTGCACGGGCTGGAGTTCGCGCGGGTGCGGATCGGCAGCTCGGCGGAGTCGTTCAACCGCGTGGAGGAGATCAGCTTCGGCACGGGCGCGAATGAAACCGTACTGACCGCAGCAAACGAGGACGCCTTGCGGAGGCTCGTCGAGCAGCTGTTTCTTCGGCGTTCAGCCGCGGGCAACAAGCGCGATCCGCTTTACCGCATGCAGCCGGAGCGTTGGCTCGAAGGCGAGCTCCGCCGCAATGTCCGCGCGATCGATACGCGCCTGGATCCCGCGCATGTGCATACGCAGGTGGGCGCGGTCGCGGCCGGTGACCGCGGCCTGCTCGATCTGCTCGCCGTTGCCGACGATGGCCGGCTCGCTGTGCTGGAGGTCAAAGCCGACGAGGATCTGCACCTGGCCCTGCAGGGTCTCGACTATTGGATTCGGGTGCGAGCGCATCATGCCGGCAACCCCGATCCGGTGACCGGGCTCGGGGAGTTCCAGCGCAATGGCTACTTCAGCCAGGTGCAGCTTTCGCCCGCGGACCCGCGACTCTACCTGGTGGCACCGGCCCTGCGGATTCATCCTGCGACTCAGACCGTGTTGCGCCACTTCTCCCCCCGGGTGGAGTGGACACTTGTAGCACTCGACGAGCGCTGGCGACACCAGGTGAAGGTCGTATGGCGGAAGCGCAACACGGATCCCCGGCCGCTATGAATTGGCCACAGTGACGATCTGATTCAAGTAGGTAGACGACTCCAGGTTCTCGACTAGAAACTTAGCAAGGTCACCGCGAGTGATCTTGTGCGCAGTTTCACCGTGATCGATCACCTTGATCTGCCCGGTCGGGTCGCTGTCGGAAAGAATCGGCGGGCGCACGATGATGTACTCCAGGCCACTCCGCTCAATGTTGTCTTCCATGTGTTCCTTGTCCCTGGAAGCCCCGTGCAGAAACGTGGGGACCATGACATGCTCGTAGAACCAGGTTCCTTCGTCCTTGCTGTCGCCTACGCCGAGCACGGAAATGGCAATCAGGCGCTTTGCTCCATTCCGAAACATGCCGTTCAGGATCGCCTCCGCCGAGGCAGTTTCAAGATCGGTCTTCAGGAACGGCTTGGTCCCGCCGATGCAGTCGATCACTGCCTGCACGCCGGCCATCGCCGTATCCAGACGCGACGGGTTGCGCACATCGCCATGCACGATCTCGACGCCGGCCGGGAAGTCGGGATTGTCCTGCTTTTCATCATCATGCCTGTGCAGAAACGCGGTAACATGATGCCCCGCAGCCACTGCCCGCTCCACCACCAGCTTGCCCGTCTTGCCGCCCGCTCCGACTACCAGAACCTTCATGGGTATGCTCTCCTTCTCGCGCTTGAGATGCGGGCCGGGAGCACGGGCGCTGCCCTGGTGGGTCGACTTCAGAGATGAATCAGGGGTGCGATCTGGTGTCGGGGACTCCCTGGGGAACGACTGGCAAATTCACCCCCTGCATGTCCGTCTTGACAGTCAACGGTGCTTCATAGGGTGCATAGCTTTGTAGAAGGGTCTCCTTATAGCGTGGCGTTCCGAAGGAACCCGGCGGGTACGGGTCAGGCACACGATTGACAATGCCCGCGTGGCTGACGCGCACCGTCAATTCGCCCTCCGGCACGTACTCGAGACGAAAGGTTGAGTCATCCGGATCGATCCTGACCGAGGTCAGAACCTGCGTACTCCCGGGTTCGAGCACCTCGATCGTTCCCGCGTTGACCACCTTTCCAGTACGTGCATCCACCAGCGCGCCAGAGACGGAATGGAGCTTGGCAATGGGAATCGTGAGGTCTGCGGTGAGGTCCTGTCCGTCGTCGAGCTTGATCAGGCGTGCATCTTTGCTGAAGAACGTGGCTCCGTAATAGATGGCAAGGCCACCTCCATAGGAAAGCGCCATGCTGCCATCGGGGTCGAAGACGCCGGAGACCCGCCTGGTGACCACGTTCAGATGGGCTTCCATGCGGTACTCGCCTGCCGGCAATCCACCGACCCGGAAGTGCCCCAGATCATCCGCCTGGCCTCCATTTGGCGTCGTCAGCTGGACGCGGGACCACTTACCATCCGGATTGAGCCTGGAGAAGCTCACCTCGAGGGTGGAGGCAGGAGAGCCGTCGTCGAATTTGAGAGTTCCGCTCACGCTGGCCGCGCGGTGAAGCGGCAGGTTGAGACTGGTCGTCTGGCCGGCCGCGACCAGGATCACGGGAATATTGGCTGCAATCTCCTTCGCCTGCTCAGGGGTAGCCGGATGGTCAAGCTGCGATTTCGTGTACATGGATGCGGCGGAAAGGTAGCCGGCCTTTTGGGCGACCACGTAATAGCGGCCCGGAGGAACGCGCGGAATCAGAAAGGTCCCGTCCAACCGCGTCTGGTAAAGCGTGATCATGGGTGAACGAACGGGTTTCCCGGTTTTCGCATCGAGCGGCGAGGCGGACTCGGAGACAGGCGTGAGCGAGACTTCGGTGAGACGCCCGGGAAGGTTTATATCTGTGCAGGTAACCGTGCCCGCAACGGTTCCGTAAACTTCGCGGACGTCCGCACTTTGGCCAACGGCAGAGGCGATGGCAACGAAAAAGAACGACGGCAACCATTTCATGAACGCCAGACTATCGCATTTTGCTTCTCGGATGAGATTGCAGTTCAAAAACCTCAAGGTTGCTGGACGACCCCAGAAAGCGGCGTCTTGACCGGTGCGGCCAGGCCGATGAACCGGGTGACCGTGTTGCTTCCAAAGTTCGTGACCCAGATGCCTCCGCTGGAGTCGATGGCGAGTGCATAGGCCTCCAGCAGCCCGGCATCTCCACCATACCCCGTCGCCGGCGAGATTGCCGTTCCTGGCGTTGAGCTTGTGGTGCCGGTAAGCTCGGTCAGGTAGGGTGCGCGATAGTTGGCAACCCAGACGTTGCCGGCCCCATCGACCGCAATTCCCTGCGGATGGTTAATTCCGCCCAGGCCGGTGTATCCCGATGATGCAATGGTGCACGCATTGGTGATCAGTGAAATGGAGTTGCCGTAAAAGTTTGCAACCCAGATGTTGTTTGTCTGATCGACTGCAAGACCGGAGGCTCCGTTGCAGCAATTGAAGTTGGTGAACGAGGTGCCGTCGGCAGAAGCCCGGGTGACATTGGTGCTGGACTGGTTGGCGACCCAGCCGTAATGGTTTCCGTCTACGACGACCGCGACCGGAAAGGCGAAGAGGTCTGTCGTATAGCCGCTGGTGCCCGAAAGCGGAGTGCCGTTGGCACTGAGCAGTGTCAGGTAAGAGTTGCCATAATCGACCACCCAGGCCGTGGTACTGGGGTCGATGGCAACCGAAATCGGATAGTTCAGGCCGCCAGACATAAAGCCGTTCGAGCCCGCAAGAGACGCGCCGGCGGGGCTAAGCTTGGTCACGCTTCCAGTGGAAATGCCGTAATAGGGTTGCTCATTCGGGATCCAGGCATTGTCGCTCTGGTCCAAGGCGAGCCCGTAGGAGTTGTTGAGGCCGTTGGCCGTGACGCCCAGGACGGAGCCGCCGAGCGGGTTGAACTTGGCTGCCTCATAGAAGTAGCTCGCGGCCCACACCGATCCGGTGGAGTCGACACCGATCCCGGATGGGCCGTTGAGCGCACCGGAAAGCGTAAGGAAAAGCGTCCAGTCCGTCGGCTGCGAGGCGAGGGCGAAGGGATAAACGGAGCTGGCCAGGGTGCTGTGGTACAGGCTTGCAACATTGCTGGCCGGCGTGTGGACGACGTTGTACAGCGCGTCGAAGGTATCCGTGGGAGCCTTCGCGCCGGAAGGGGTAGCAGCTGCAAAAAAGGAAGAGCAGTTGGCCGTAGAGGTGGCGCATGCATTGACGGCGTTGGCGAGCGAATTGACACGGGCTGCGGGAGAACTGCTGTTCGCCGGAAGCGTTGCTCCGGGAGAGCCTCCGGTCAGCGGGTTCGCCAGTTCGGCAGCCGTGTTGAAGGCATTGCTCATTCCGACGGAGTTGGTGGCGGTCGAACCGATGCTGCTGGCCGAACTTGCGTAGGAATAAAACGGCGCCAGCGCATAGGCTGCCGCGACCGTGGTCGGTTCGTTGACGGCGAACGTTGTACCGGTCGCAAGGGAGTTGCAGGAACCCAGCGCGGACACGAGCACCAGTCCGTTGTTGGAGGCGGTGCTTGCGCCAACCTTGCCGCCGGTGCTGACCAGGTAGAGATTGGATCCGGCTCCAGGACAGGTGTACTGCGCGGCAACCTGTACAGTCCCCGTAGCACTGGTCGTCAGAGGAGCCGACAGGAGCGCTGTCGCCGATGACCCGTTGCCGGTGATGCCGGCTGCGTAGAGCTGAACGGAGGCTCCAGCGATCGGGGTCGAACCGGCGGTGACCAGGGCGGAAAAGGCGCTGCCCGCGGCGGGCGTAGGCGCGGCCGGGGTAGGCAGAACGGGGATCGTGGGGGGAGCCGGGCAGGTCACCGTCGGGCCGGGCGTGGGGGCCGGGGTAGGCTCAACCGGCGTGTTGCCAAAGTTTCCCGCGCCGCAGCCGGTCAACAGGGCAGAAGCAAACAGAGCGGCTATGAGCGAAGGAACAAAGGACTTCATGCGGACTCCGCGGCACCTGCGCCGCTAATGGCTTTGGCGATAAGGCTGGGTAAGCGCATCCAACTTGACGGTAGAAAGGAATGACGCTACATCGGCCGAGAGCTGCTGCCGCGCGGTCGCGATTGGAAGCGTGGTATCGATCGTCTCGGCCTTTAGCAATATCGGGATAGGCCGCTCGGGATTCTGGTCCAGCAGCGCCCGCGGGTTGGGCCGGCTGTAGTTGAAGCCGAAATGCGTGCGCGGCGAGGTGTACTCTCCGCAGGACGAGCCGTTACACAGGGTAGAAGCTTCCAGGTACTGGGTGGCACCGTCATTGTAGAACGAGGTGGCGAATGCGATCGAAGTGGACCCGGTGGAATAAGTGGTCTCGTCATGCCAGAGCGGGTCCTCTCCACGGGCGGAGTGGCAGACCATGGTGTCATGCGAGCCCATCAGAGGTGAAATGCCAAGCTGGATATGGGTACCCCCGTTGGCAGGGGCGTAGTCCGCCCAGTGAAACAGCAGGGCACCAGAGAGGAGCGATTCATTCCAGGATCGTGTAAGCGTGTAGGAGCCCAGAGTCTGGGGAAAATGGCCCAGCGCGTGCTCATCCTCACGCAGTGCAGACGCCGTGGCGGATTGGTGAAAGAAAAGGACGGCACTGAACAAACCGACGACCCCAAGCACGGTCAGCGCGAGAGCGCGAAAGTAAAATGTCCAGGCAGGCATCGAAGGCGGAGCCTCTCCGGATCGAACGAGGGGCAGCGCGAGGACGGAACCCGGACCGCCGTCACGCGAGCCAAGCCGCTGGATCAGGTTACACAGTAAATAGACGGCGACGAAAAACAGCGCCGCGCCGATCACATAGTCGGCGTTTTCCGCATGGTCCTGCAAGGACGGGACGTGAATGGCCAGCACGTAAAACAACACCAGCGTGCAGAGCCTCACGAAATTGAACAAGTAGCCGAGCAAAATGGCGGCCAGCACCACCAGCGTCAGCGCGCGCCAGCGGAAGCGAAACAGGTAGCCGGCCACCAGCGCGATCAGCCCCATCGTCACCGCGCCACGAATGCCATTGCATCCGGGTGCGATGAACATGCCGAACTCCGGCGTGAACATGAGCCGAAGCTTGTCCGGGCTGAGCGGTTGGCCGAGCGCCATGGCAAACGCACGCGCAATGTGAGCGGACGCGCGCTGCAACGGAAGGTCCACATACACGTTGAAGATGTGCGGGACGGGGTTGACCAGGAGCAAAAGCAGCAGGGGAAACAGAGCTCGCCGCACCAGCCTGCGGCCGCCAAACAGAAGTGCGGCACCGAGGCCATAAGCAAGCATGACTACCGAAGAGGGAGGAAATCGGAGCGACCACTGGGGAAACAGCACCAGCGTCATCACCGTCTGCTCGCGCATGCGAACCAGAGCAGCGGTGATGACCAGAATCACGAGCCCCCACCAACTGCCGCTGATCTCCCAGCCAAGGCTGCGCCATACCCGAAGCACAAGCAGAAAGCTGACGACAGGTATAACCATTCCGATCGATTTCAGCGGATCGGTCGTCCAGAGAGCCCATAAGCTAAGCAGGGCAGACCAGATGGAAAATAAGCCAAGAACAGTGACTGCGGCGGCAAGCGCCGCACGGAAGCCACGTGCTTCAACGATCTTCCACGAAAGGACGGAAGGCATGGCCTGAGCTGGAGGAAGAGTCTGCATACGGCGGTCCCGGCAGGGTTGGCCGGCTCATTGTTCCGGCAGCCCCCGGGAATATAGCTATTTCGAATTGCGGCGAGCCCGGAAGCGAGCGCGCGCGGAAGCAAACAAGGCACCGGCGGTCCCGACCAGGCCCAAGACGACTGTAGGATTCTCGGGTGAGTTCACACATCCACCCTGAGCATGCAAGGGCAGGGCAACAGCGAAGAGGGCAGCAGCAGCGAAAAGCAGGACGGAAGACTTCTTCATGGGAAACCTCAAGGGCAAAGTATGGTGCAGACAAAGCCTTGTTGAACCAGGTGAAAGAGGCAGAAGGGCAGCATTTGATCGGCACTCAATTCCGAAGGAAGGATTGGCTTGCCTGAATCATATCCTACTCCGGTCCCCGCGCGGAGGTTAATCCTGCGCTCGCCAAAGCTTGCGCTCCGGCGGCATCCGCGTGGGTCAGCAGCCAGGCGCGCAGGTTCGGCTCCTGCGTTTTGCGCAGGCGAATGCAGTCGTCGATGCTGTCAAGCGCCTTGGTCAGGGCACGGTCCGCGGCTTCGACCGGATGCACCTTGAAGAAGCTCTGCACCTGGTCGCGGCCTTCCACCGTGCAAAAGGACCCGAGCGACGAGACAAACTGCGAACCGGAGCCGGTAGTCAGTTGTGCCTTTACCGCACCCCAGTGCGCCTGCACCCAGGGCCAGGCTACGTCGCGGGTCTGCGTCTGCGAGAGCTCGATGGCGATCAGTACCCAGGAGTCCTGGTTACGCACCTGGCCGGAGGTCGCGTACTCGAGTGTGCTCGTTACAAGCTCCGGCCGGCGAAACTCGGCGAGTGTTTCCAGCGATTCGGTCTGCAGCCCGGGATCAGTCGCCTTCTGGCTGACCAGCTTAAGTCGGTCGTAAAACTCCTGGTCTCCGTTGGCCGCGGCCAGCACCACGGACGCATCGACCAACCCGTCGTCATCCAGCTTCTTGCCGCTCAACAGCTCATTGACGATGGTTTTCGATTCAGCGATCGCGGCCGGGTCGTCCGCCGCCCCGAGCGCCTGGAACAACTGCGCGCGGATCTGCTGGTGCTCGTACGGCTCATCGGGACCAGCCGGTTTCGCGTAATTGGCCCAGACCTGGTTGAGTTGCCGGCGCAGGATCGCGTTCAGCTGAGTCTTCTCCTCCGCAGTCGCGATGCGCGTGCGAACTGTCGAGATATCGTCCAGCGCCGTGCCCAGGATGAATGGATTCGGATCGGATTTGACCGCAAAGGCGAGATCAAGAAAGGTGCCGACCTTTTCCATGCCGGCCCGGGTCAGCGCCCAGCGATCTCCCAAAAAACCGACCCGCTCGGGCACCGTCAGGCCGGTTTCCACCTGGGCCGTAATGCTCCGGAGCTGTTCCGGCGTGTACGCGACGCGGAAATAGCCCTTGTCACCCGCGTCGGGAAAAAAGAAGGGTGCGCCGGCAACAGGATTGACGGCAACAACATCACGCGGAAGCAGCGTGCAAACGGGCCCGGAGGAGCTTTTCTGGCAGACCGGCAGCGTCCAGCCGACCGAGACATCGTTCGCCATCAGCTGGTCGTTGGTGTGACCGCCCAGAAAGAAGCGCGTCTGGTGAACTGGATAGCCGGCACCCTCCTTATCACCGAAGGTCAGGAGCGGAACCCCGGGCTTATCGACAAAGGAAGACATCACCTTATCCACCGGCTGATGACTGGTCGAGGTCTGCGCGTTCCAAAAGTCTTCCGCGGTCGCATTGGCGTACAGATGGGCTGCCAGGTAATTATGAACACCCTGGCGGAAAACCTCCGGGCTCACGTACTGCTCCACCATGCCGATGACCGCACCGGCCTTGCCGTAGGAGATACCGTCGAACATCTCCTGGATCTGCGCGGGCGTGTCGGCCGTGGCGCGGATGGTGCGCGTGGTGCGGGCCGCATCCAGGTTCAGCGTGCCGTCGAGTTCGTCGGCCACGTCCTGCGGGAAATGCCACTCCGGGTGCCACTCACCGGCGGCCTTGTCCTGCATCCAGGTAGCGAACCCCTCGTTCAGCCACAGATTGTCCCACCACTGCATGGTTACCATATCGCCAAACCACTGGTGCGCCATCTCATGGGCGACCACCGAGGCTACGCGCTTCTTCGCCCCGACGCCGCCATCCTTGTCATCGACCAGAAGCTCGGTTTCGCGGTAGGTAATCGCGCCGAAGTTCTCCATGGCGCCGGCCTCGAAGTCAGGGATCGCAATCAGGTCCAGCTTCGGCATGGGGTACTTGATGCCGAAGTAGGTGTCGTAATAAGAGAGGAAATGCTCGGCCGCGGAGAGAGCGAACGGCGTGAGTTTGATCTTGTCCGGCGTGGAGCATACGCGAATCGGCACGGAATCCGCAGAGCCGGAGGTACATTGGAAGTCTCCGACCAGGAAGGCCACCAGGTAGGTGGACATGCGTGGCGTGGTCGCGAAGGTAAAGGTGTGCTTCGGCCCGGCCGGGCTGTCGGAGATTACGTTGGTGTTCGAGATAGCCGTGTCGCCGGCGTCCACGGTAAGCGAGATGTCGAAGGTAGCCTTGAGAGCCGGCTCGTCGAAGGACGGAAAAGCGCGGCGAGCATCGGTGGCTTCAAACTGGGTCACGGCGTAGTTGCGGGCCTTGGTCTTGGACAGGTAGAAGCCGCGCAGCTTGTCGTTCAGAACACCGGTATATTCCACCAAAAGCGTGCTGTGGCCGGCCGGCAGCGGCTTCGGGAAGGTGAAGGTCGCCTGCTCTTTCGCCGGATCGTAGCTGACGGTGGCGGTCTGACCGCCAGTGGTGACACGATTGATCCTCAACTCCGCGGCATTGAGCACGATCGAGGCGGAAGGCGCAACAAGCGTAACATCCAGCGTTTCCGAGCCGGTAAAGCTGGCAGCCGCAATGTCCGGCGTCAGATGCAGGGCGTAGTGGTCCGGCTTGACGTTGGCGGGAAGGCGCTGGGCCGAGGCAACGGCAATGACGGCAAGAGCGGAGGCGGCAAACAGGCGGGCGAAACGGAAAGTCATGGAGTTCCTTGCGCGTGAAGATGCGGCAACACTGCTTTTGAAAGACTACCTGTTGACGCCCGGCACGCACGAAGGATTGCTGTGGGGGCGTGAAAAAATCCGGAGCGGGCCACTACCGCAGGCGTGCGACGCACAATCGAGCCGGCCGGTAGTCAACCAGGGTGAACTGGTTTGGCGGAATGTGCGCAGCCTTGCAAAGAGAAAGCCAGTCGGCACGGCGAAAGCTGCGCAGGATCGACACCGGGCCGTCGTGCTTTACGAACGGATGCCACGTGGTAAAGCGGCAGAGCAGCTTGAACAGGCGGTACGGCATCCGCTCACGATGCAGATCGTTGATAAACCAGCCCAGGCGTGCCTTGGATTCCATCCAGTCCAGAAAATCCACAATCTCGCCATTGGTGAGGTGGTGGGTCATCAGCGAGCTGACGATGATGTCGATGCCCTCCGGCGGATGGAACGCAAAGGCATCGCCCTCCAGATACGTGATCGTGCCGGGCAGAGTGACCTCGCGGGCGGCGCGCACCGCGTACGGGTTGTGGTCGATGCCAGTAAGCCGGACGGGCAGATTGCGGTCCTCCGCCCAGCGATGGATGCGGCGCAGCATATCGCCGTAGCCGCAACCTACATCGACGATGTGCAGAGGACCGGACTGCAGCGGCATACGGCGGTAGACATAGTCGAGCCAAGCAAGTGTTGGCCGGTAGGCGAAGGTGAGCCGGTTGACCTGCGCGATGTCTCGCACACAGGCCCGAAACTCCTCATAGCTGCACGGTCCGTCCATGAGCTCGGGAGAGCCGGAGAGGCTGGCGCGTTGGGAAAGGTCAAGGGCGATGGTACGGTCCTGCCGAGCACGGTCACGAGCAAGCTTACCCCATGAGAAAGCGCCAGGCAAGACGCGAGGCGACTCTAACGGCTGCCGTGCACACTGGCCGCGCGTTCCGAGTGCCCCGTCAGTTCGGCTGCGCGCGCCTCCGCATAACCAGCCGCGCCGAGCAGAGCGCAGGTGTCGTCCAGGATAACGCGGACCGGCATGGACTGCAGCAGCGGAGCCATGCGACCCTTGTCCAGAAAACCCTGGCGAAATACACCGCTCGACAGCGTCTTGAGGACCTTGGGCGCGATGCCGCCGCCGATGTACAGGCCGCCCACGGCAAGTACCTTCAACGCGAGATTTCCAGCCTCCGCGCCCAGCGCAGAGGCGAACATCTGCATCGTTTCGTAGCAGATTTCGCTCGATCCATCCTCCGCGCAGTGCCCGATTACCGCGTTCGCATCTTCGCTCTGCATCCGTTCCCGCAGCCAGGCAGGCTCGTCCATCTTCTGGTCGTCGCGAAGAAACGCATAGATATTCTTGATGCCGATGCCCGAAACGACCCGCTCAAAGGAGACGCGCCCCTTCAGGGTGGTCAGCAGATAGCGCAGCAGAGAGACCTCGCGCTCGTTGCGTGCGGCGAAGTCGCAATGTCCGCCTTCGGATGGGAGCGGCGTGTGCCGGCGACGAGCCGCATCCCAGACCAGCAGCGCTTCCCCCAGACCAGTGCCCGCGGAGACCAGGCCACGGTGGCCGACCGAGGCGGGATCGCCCTCGAGCAGAGTATAAATCGCGTCCTGCTTGAGCTCCGGGATGCCATAACCGTTCGCTTCCAGGTCGTTGATGAGGAAGATGTGCTCCAACCCCAGGGAGGCGCGGAGGTCGCGAGTATCCAGCGTCCACGGCAGGTTGGTCAGCTTCAGACGTCCGTCGCGCACCGGGCCGGGACAGCCGAAACAGGCCGCTTCCACCTGGTGGGTGTCGACCCCCTCATGGCCGTCACACTCCGCCAGAAAGCGCTTGACCACGTCTTCCAGCGAATGGAACTCCGCGGCCGGAAACTTCTGATCCCGCTTGGACAGCAGTGTTCCGGCATCGAAAGAGTAAAGCGCGAGGTGGACCTTGGTGCCCCCAACGTCGCCTGCTAGGATCATGCGCATTCCTCTCTAGGTGAGGTGCATCGTCGCTGCTTGAAGTCCGCCCTGAGCATGCTCAGGCGTAAATCCCAGCCCGGAGGCCGCAGCCTCATCCAGCAGCAGCGTCAGGCGTCCGCTCGACGGCCGAATGAGTTGCGAGGGATGCTCCTCCGGCTGATACGGCCCGGTAAATACCGTCTTCACCATCGCCGCCTTTGCGCCACCTTCGATTAGAAAGGCAACCTCCCGGCCCTGCGTAATAACCGGCCAGGTCAGCGTAAGGCGCCAGGTATCTTTCTGCGGAACATGGTTGGCGACCACCAGGCGCGACATCTCATTCAGCGCGTCCGTGTGCGGGAACAGCGACGCTGTGTGTCCATCATCGCCCAGGCCGAGCAGGATCAGGTCGAAAGTAGGGGTTTCCGCACCTTCAAGTTTGAAGGCATTGCGCAGCATCGCCTCGTAGCGGGACGCACCCTCCTCAGGGTCGAGTTCCCCTTCCATTCGGTGAACATTCTCCGGCGGCAAAGGTACTTCGTCCAGCATCGCCTTGCGGGTCATTCCATAGTTGGAGTCGGGGTCATCCGGCCCGACGCAGCGCTCGTCCACCCAGAAAAGCTGCAGCCGAGTCCACGGAATCGTTGTCAGGAAGGGTTCAGTCGGGTCTGCGAGCAGGGCAAAAACGGCCTTGGGCGTGCTTCCACCTGAAATCGCCAGTCGCGCCACGCCGCGGCTTTCAACTGCCTGCACCACGACCTGCTGGAAGAAGGCGGCCGTGGCGCGCGCGCAACTCTCTTCCGTGGGGGCGATCTTCACTGTGACTTCCACCGGGCGGGGCATGCTCGACTCCTCTCCATAACTATACGATCATCGACGAAGGGCGTTTATCGACGTAGAGCGCCCACGTCGTCTTCAGGGCTGCTACAGCTTACGCCATTTCCGCCCATCCGATTTGAGCATCGCGTCCGAGGCGGACGGTCCCCAGGTGCCGGCTGGGTAGTTGGGGAAGTCGTCGACCGGCTTGCTCGCCCAATTCTCAAGGATCGGCGTCATCAGCGCCCAGGTCGCCTCTACCCCGTCGCGATGCGCGAACAACGTTCCGTCACCCAGCATTGCGTCCAACAGCAGCCGCTCATATCCATTGGCGGACGATGCTCCAAAGGCTTCGGCATAGCTGAAGTTCATGTTCACCTGGCCGATGCTCATGCTCGGCCCAGGAATCTTGGCACCAAAACGCAGAGTGATACCTTCATCCGGCTGAATCCGCATCGAGATGACGTTGGAGCGCACCCCTTCCCCGCCCTTGCCTGCCTCATCCTTGAAGATGTGCAGCGGCGGCTGTTTGAACTGAATCGTAATCTCGGTCAGGCGCTTCGTCATACGCTTGCCGGCGCGGATGTAAAATGGCACCCCGGCCCAGCGCCAGTTCTCGATCTCCAGTCGGAGCGCCGCATAGGTTTCTGTCTGCGACTGCGGATTGACCCGGTCTTCCTGCCGGTAGCCCGGGATCTGCTTGCCGTTGACGGTGCCCGGACCGTATTGGCCGCGTACGGTGTCATCCGGGCGAATCGGTGTAATCGACTTCCACACCTTGATCTTCTCCGCGCGGACCGCGTCGGCTTCAAAGCTGACCGGAGGCTCCATGGCAACGAAGGAAAGCAGCTCCATGACATGGTTTTGCACCACGTCCCGCAGCGCCCCGGCAGTCTCGTAGAACGGTCCCCGTCCTTCGATACCGATCGCCTCGGCCGCCGTGATCTCCACGTGATCGATGTAGTTGCGGTTCCAGACATTTTCAAAGATGCCGTTGGCGAACCGGAACACCAAGATGTTCTGCACGGTCTCTTTACCCAAATAATGGTCGATGCGAAAGATCTGGTCTTCATGGAAGACCTCGTTCACATCGTCGTTCAGCGCGCGCGCACTCTCGAGGTCGTGCCCGAACGGCTTCTCGATGATGGTCCTGACCCAGGAGCCAGGTTTATCTGCTGCGGGCTTGTTCATCTCATGCCGACCCAGCGCGTTGATGATGTCGGCGAAATACTCCGGTGCGGTAGCCAGGTAAAACAGCCGGTTGCCCTTCGTGCCGGACTTCTGGTCAAGAGACGCGAGCAGATCCTTCAAACCCGCATATGCCGCGTCGTCATCGAAATTCATAGCGAAATACTGGATCTTGCCGACAAACGGAGCTAGCGCCTCCTCGTCTTCCTTCACGCCGCCCCCGGCGATGATGCCTTCCCGCATGTCCGGAGCAAATGAACTTTCGAGCGGCCGGCGGGCTACGCCGACCACCGAGATCTCCTTTGGCAACAGTCCCGCCTGCTCCAGGTGATACAAGGCTGGAAGCAGCTTGCGCTTGGTCAGGTCGCCAGAGGCTCCAAAGATTACGACGACACATGGGTCTGGCTTGCGCTCCTTCTGCTGCGAAACAGGAGCGGCGGGCGAGGCTTTCACTTCGGGCGTTGGCATAGGTGTCCTCGTGCAAAATATTAAGGGACGATGTGACAGCGTTGTAGGACCAGACTAGCTGGTCTTGATCGCATGGCCACCGAACTCGTTGCGCATGATCGAAATCATGCGGTCTGTGAAGTTGTTCTGTTCGCGCGAACGCAGACGGCGAATCAGGCTTTCCGTAATCACCGGAGCGGAGACGTTCAGGTCGATTGCCTCAAACACTGTCCAGCGCCCTTCGCCGGAGTCGGCCACGTACGCTTCCATGCCGTCCAGTGTCGGGTTCTTCTTGAGAGCATCCGCAGTGAGGTCGAGCAGCCAGGAACGCACCACCGAGCCCTTCTGCCAGATCGTCGCAACCTGCTCAAGATCGAGATTCATGTCCGTCTTGGCGCGCAAAATGGAAAAGCCTTCAGCGTAGGCCTGCATCAATCCATACTCGATGCCGTTATGCACCATCTTGACAAAGTGTCCCGCGCCGGACGGCCCCACATGCCCCCAGCCTGTCGTCGGGCTCGGCGCAAGTGCCTCAAAGATCGGGTTCAGTCGATCGACGGCTTCCGTATCGCCGCCGATCATCAGCGAGTAGCCCTCCTTCAGGCCCCACACGCCTCCGCTGGTACCTGCGTCGATATAGTTGAAGCCCTTGTCAATTGCCGCCGCGTGACGGCGTTGGGTGTCTTTATAGTTCGAATTACCGCCATCGATGAAAGTATCGCCTTTGCTCATCAACGGTTCGAGCTTGGCGATCGTTTCGTCGACCGGCGCGCCGGCCGGCACCATGAGCCAGATCGCCCGGGGTGCCTGCAGGTTTTTGACCAGATCCTCGAGCGAGGTCACGCCCACATTGCCCGCGTCAGAGACCTTCTTCACGGCGTCGGCGCTGAAATCGAAGCCTACGACCTTGTGCCCCGCAAGGCGCAGGCGCTCCGACATGAAGAAACCCATCTTGCCCAGACCGATGATTCCAAGTTCCATTGTCATTCTCCCTTGCTAACTTACGTAAATGTCATAGCCGGCAAGCGCTTCACACAGCTGGCCGGGACTTTGAAACTGAATCGCCTGCATCCCGAGTTCGCGGGCCGCAGCGCAGTTCTCCAACTTATCGTCGATGAATAGTGCCGTCCGGGCCTCAAAGCCTGAGATGTCAATGGCCGACCGGTAGATGCCGGGCATGGGCTTCATCTCATGGAGATACCCGGAGCAGATAAAGTAGTCGAACAGGGAGCGCAGCTTGAAGGCGTCCAGGCGATGCTCGTTCAACTCTCGACTTTCATTGTTCAGCGTAGCCAGCCGCAGACGTCCTTGGCGCTTCAACTCGGCCAGTATGTCCAGGCACTCGGGGTGCAGTACCTTGGACTGCGCACAAACCTGCTTCCAGAGCAAGTCGAAGGTAAGATCCAGCTGCGGATTCGGCATCAGCACCGTTTGATTGAAGAAATCGCGAGCGGTGATCAGGCCCCGTTCCCAGTAGTAGTTGGCGCGCTCATGCACCTCTTCATAGCGGGCCAGGTCGATGCCAAGGCGACCCAGGACAGAACCGCGCTGGACTGTGTCCCAGCCATTGGTCAGGACGACGCCGCCAAGATCCCAGAAGAGGGTACGGATGTTCATCGGGCGGCAACCCCCGCTTCGTCGGGCGGGTAGTCGGTGCCGAGCGCGATCTCACGGGTAGATTCTAGATCGCGGTGCCACAGATCAAGCCGGGCCTGCATGCGATCAAAGGCCTGCTTGCCCAGTACCAGGTGACGTGGCGGCTCGGGTGACGCCACAGCGTTGATGATCGCCTTGGCTGCCCGGACTGGATCGCCGGCCTGTTTGCCCGCCTGCGTCTCAAAATAGGTGCGGCTTTTCCCGGCGGACTGCTTGTACTCGTGGATCTGGTGCGCGGCCACCGTGGCGGAGCGTCCAAGGAAATCCGTGCGAAACGGGCCCGGCTCCACGATCGTGACATGCACGCCAAGCGGCTCCATCTCGCCCGCAAGCGCTTCGCTCAGTCCATTCACCGCAAACTTGCTCGCGTTGTAATACCCGACGCCGGGCGTGCCGATCAGTCCACCGATCGACGACAGGTTGACAATATTGCCGGAACGCCGTTCGCGAAACTGCGGAAGCAGCGCACGCGTCACACGCAGCAGACCGAAGACGTTGGTATCGAACATAAGAAGGAACTCTTCTTCCGACACCTCCTCAATGGCTCCGGAGACGCCATAGCCGGCGTTATTGACCAGCACATCCACATGCCCGAACTGCCCCATCGCCGCAGCCACGGCCTGCTCGATCGAATCCTGATCGGTAACATCCAGCGCAACCGCGAGGCAGTGATCCGGGTACTCTCCTGCCAGTTCTTCCAGCTGCTCGGGCTGACGCGCAGTGGCAACAACCCTGGCACCACTGGCCAGAAGTTGCACGGCCAGTTCGCGGCCAAAGCCCGTGGAACACCCTGTAATGAACCAGACCTTCTCTACCTGCTCGTCGCTCATGCGTACTCAGATGCTTTCTTTGACAGGGAGATGCGTGGATTCCGGAGTGAGTTCGGTGACGCCGCCTTCGCCGCCCACCAGGGCCAGGGTACTCATGCCAAGAAAAAGGCCGTGCTCGACCACCCCCACGATCCGGCGAATCTCGGCCGCGGTCTCGACCGGGTCCGGAATCGTTCCGCAGACGCAGTCGAGGATATAGTTGCCCTCGTCGGTCAGGTACAGAGCATCCCCGCGACGGCGCAGAATCGGGTTGAGCCCAAGTGCAGCCAACCGGGGTTCCACCAGGGGAAGCGCCATCTTGACAACCTCAACCGGAAGCGGAAAGCGGCCCAGCCGGGGAACGACCTTGGTGGAGTCCACCACGACCACAAACAGGTCGGCCGCGCTAGCAACAATCTTTTCTCGCAGCAATGCTCCCCCGCCACCCTTGATGAGCGCAAGCCCCGGGCCCACTTCATCCGCGCCATCGATATACAGGTCCAGATGTGGAAGCTCGGCAAGCGTGGCGACCCGCATGCCGAGCGAACGGCCCAGCGACTCGCTAGCGTCAGACGAGGCGACGCAGCGAATCTGCAAACCTTCGCTGACACGTGCTGCGAGTGCACGGATGAACAGGGTCGAGGTCGTACCCGTGCCGAGTCCGACGGCCATGCCGTCCTCGACCAGGCCAACCGCCCGTTCTGCTACCAGCGCCTTGGCTTCGTCCTGCGTCATCTAGTCTTCATTCCATTCGTCCGGGTCCGGCGGTACGGAATCTTCGTAGGTGGGCTGCAGCGAGGTAAACCGCTCCTCAGGGCTGACTGGCTCAGGTTCCGGCTTACGGACCATCGCGCGTTCGCTTTCGACCATGCGTCTCTCCGGGCAAGAGCGGAGCTCGCTTGAGCTCCGCCGAATCGTTATTTCTTCACCAGCGACTTTGCGGCATCCACTACGTGCTGCACCGAAATGCCGAGCTTTTCCAGCGCGATCGGACCCGGAGCCGAAGCGCCGAAGCGGTCGATGCCAATCGTGATGCCATCGCGTCCCACGTACTTCCACCAGCCCATGGTCGCGCCGGCTTCACACGAAATCTTGGGCACGCCGTGCGGGAAGATGCTCATTTTGTAAGCCTCCTCCTGCTCCTCGAAGATGGCGAACGATGGCATGGACACCACTGTTGCGCCGATTCCCTCTTCCTTGAGCTTCGCCGCGGCTTCCAGAATAGTCGACACCTCCGAGCCGGTGGCGACCAGAATGACATCCTTCCCGGAGTCGTCGAGGACATAAGCTCCTTTGCGCGTCCCCTCGGCGACGTTATATTTCTTGGCGTCCAGCACGGGCAGGTCCTGCCGGCTGAGTGCCATGAAGCAGGCCGAGTGGCGCTCAAGCGCGAGACGCCAGCAGGCGGCAGTCTCGTTGGCATCGGCCGGGCGGAAATCGGTGAGCTGCGGGATGGCGCGGAGAGCCATCAGGTGCTCGATGGGCTGATGGGTCGGGCCGTCCTCGCCGAGGCCCACCGAGTCATGGGTGAAGATGTAAAGCGAATGCGAGCTTTGCAGTGCGCCCATGCGCAGGGCGGAGCGGCAATAGTCGGAGAAGGTGAAGAAGGTGCTGCCGAACGGGATGATGCCGCCATGCGCGCTCATGCCGTTGACCGCGGCCATCATACCGAACTCGCGCACCCCGAAGTACACGTTGCGTCCCTTGGGGTCGAGATGAAAGTTGCCGGAATCCTTGAAGATGGTCTTGGTGGAGCTGGTCAGGTCGGCCGCGCCGCCAAACAACTCGGGCACCTCCTTCATGATCGCGTTCATCACGACCTGGCCGGCGTTCCGCGTCGCCACCGGCTTGTCGGTCGGGAAGACCGGAAGCGATTTCTCCCATCCTTCCTTGAGCTTCATCGACGTGCGGCGGTCGTACTCTTCGCCCAGCTCGGGATAAGCCTTCTTGTATTCGGCGTAGGTCTTTTCCCACTTCTCCTGCTCGGTCTTGCCCTTTTCCTTGCACTTGTCCCAGTTCGCCTTTGCGGCCTCGGGAATAAAGAAGGTCGGCTCCTGCGGCCAGTTCAGGTTCTCCTTGGTCTCCTTCAATGCGGTCCCGCCCAGCGCTTCCCCGTGAACTGCCTTGGTCCCGGCCTTGGGGCTTCCGTATCCGATCACGGTGCGCAAACGGATCAGTGACGGCCTGGTCGTCTCCGCCTTGGCATTCTCGATGGCTTTCTCAATCGCCCCGAGGTCGTTGCCGTCATCAACCATCTGCACGTGCCAGTGATAGGCCTCAAAGCGCTTCGTCACATCTTCGGTAAACGATAGATCGGTGGGTCCGTCCAGTGAGATCAGGTTGTCGTCGTACAGCACAACCAGCTTGCCCAGCTTGAGCGTGCCGGCCAGCGAGCAGCTCTCGTGCGAGATGCCTTCCATCAGGTCGCCGTCGCCGCACAAGACGTAGGTATGGTGGTCGACCGGCGTGTGGTTGTCGTGGTTGAACTCGGCCGCGAGATGCTTCTCTGCAATCGCAAGACCTACAGCCTCCGCCAGACCCTGCCCGAGCGGGCCCGTGGTGACCTCGACTCCCGGGGTCTCACCGTACTCCGGGTGACCCGGAGTATGCGATCCCCACTGCCGGAACTGCTTGAGCTGGTCCAGCGGCAGGTCAAAACCGGCCAGATGCAGGGCACCATACAACATCGCAGAGGCATGGCCGTTCGACAGCACAAATCGGTCTCGATCGCTCCACTTCGGGTCCAGCGGGTTGTACTTCATGATCTTCGTGTACAGAAGATAGACGGCGGGCGAACAGCCGAGTGGAGCGCCGGGATGGCCGGATTTGGCCTTCTCCACCGCGTCCACGGCAAGGAAGCGAAGAGTATTGATCGAAAGCTGGTCGAGGTCCTGCTGCGTCTGGTCGCTCATGCGGGTGTGTTCTTCCTTATCCTTCACTCAGTGTTGGTGCGCGTGGGCACCGTTCAAGCCAGGGCGCCATCGAATCTGTTCCCCTAGTGTACAAGCCGCGCAGGCCGGAGCAAACCGCATCCGGCCGAAGCGCGATTGAAATGTTCCCGGCGGCTTCGATTCGCCGATTCAGGACTGCGGCCTGGAGCCCGCCGGCATCGTCTCAGGCGCACTTGGTCTCACCTCCACGCGATAGTTGTGGCCCAGCCAGCGATCCGGCGACTCCGCGGTCGCTGTCCAGTGCAGTGTGAACTCCAGCCAGGCATGTACCTCCGGCATGGCAAGATCGGCGTAAAAGCCGGAGTAACCCACGGGCTTGCTGACTGCGGTGGCCTGTGTCTTCCAGCCGTCCAGCGTGTACTCCAGTTCAAAGCTGTGCTCATCGCCAACCCGCAGCGTGAAGCCGGACGGGACCGTCAGCAAAGGCCGGTTGACCCGGAAGATCTCCACCATATTGCGAAAGGTGCGCGTTCCGGGCGCGGCGGCGTAGCGCTCCTCAACCACCGAAATCGTGTCGAAAATCTTCCCGTCCGAAACGGAACGGAGCAGCTTCAGGTACTCCGCGTGCGCCCACACCAAGGGCTGCGCGGACCCTGCGGAACGTCCGCAGTACAGGCCGGCGGCGGGCATATCCTCGTGGTCCCACACCTGCTCGGGAAGCATGCCGCCGACCGAGGAGAACTTTTCATAGGTGCTGATCAGCGGCTTGACATCGATCCCCGCGGCTAGCTCGAAGTGCGCCCGTTCGCCGCCCAGCAGCGGCCAGCACCGTCCTTGACCCCAGCCTTCGTAGGGGCCTCCATCTTTCTTCTGTCCATAGCCGTCATGGTTGTAGCGTCGCCAGGCGGGCCCGTACGGAGTGCTGTACTTCAGGCAGTGATCCACCACCTTGAGCGATTCCAGGATTAATGGATCGTCCGCCCGGCGCACACCGTAGCGCACCAGTTCCAGGAATCCCTGGTCGATGATCTCCCGCGCGTCGAAGTCGGCCTGCTCATCCGGTCCGCGGTTGGCAAGGTGAATAAACCCGGGAGCAAGCGCCGGGTTGTGGAACGGCTCGCCCTCCGCGGGCGGACGAATCCGCATGTAGTGACGCTTTACCCCATCCAGCAGCACGCCGTCCTCGGTCGTGGTCCACTCATCCAGGTGGCTTTCAATCCAGTCCGCATAGGTTTCGAGAAAACCCGCCAGTTCCGTCGCTCCGGAAGATTTGACCAGGTCCGCCGCGCACAGCAGCCCGGAAATCACAGCCGCCAGCGTGGACGGTGAGTATCCCGCGTTCTCCTCCCACCGCTCCTGCTGCGTGATCGGCGCGTATTTGATCAGGAACGACGCGGCCCGAGTCACAAACGGAATAACATCGAAGCCGTCCAGCCCGTTCAGCTTCCAAAGTCTCCAGGCAAGCATGATCGGAAACGCAACTTCATCGAGCTGGATCCCCGACCAGTAGCTTGCGCCATCGACCCAGAAGTTTTGCGCGAATCCCCCGTCCGGATGCTGCGTGCACGCCAGGTAGATCAGCGCACGCAGAGCATTCTCGGTGCGTCCGCAGGCCAGCAGCGCCGTGGCCGACTGCACCATATCCCGTGTCCAGACCAGGTGGTAGCCGCCCAGGTCGTCATCACCCTTGGACGCTCCCCACGGAATCGAAGCCGAAGCAATAAACGCCCCCGCGAATCGCTTATCTTCATGCGCATAAATCACCGAGTGACTGGTGCGCGAAAGCTTGCCTCCGTCCATCGACGACGAGTCGAACTGCAGCGGCGCGACGGCGCGGTGCCACTGCTCGATGTACCGCGAACGATGCGAGGTATAGGGAGAGGAAACAGACTGGATCATCGTCGAAATGGCCGCATGATGTCCTTCCCCGAGCCCGATCGCCACGGTGAACTCCCGGTTCGAGCCGACGGGAATCTCTCCCATGCAGGCAAGATTTCCCTCCGTTGCCTCGCCGAACTGCCAGGTCATCCTGCGATGCTGCATCAGGTCCTGATATCCATCGCTCGAACCCACATACCCGCAGGAACTCCGTGTGAATCCGCAGGAAACCCCGAGCGCAAGCGAAATGCCGTTCTTCCACGCCAGCAGGATGCGCGATCCGGCAATATCGACTGACCGCGCATTATTCCCCGCGCCGCCGCCATCGAGGTGCGGTGCCATCAAAACGTAGCACTTTAGCTTGTTCAGCAACGCCTCCTCGCCGGAGATCTTCACATTCATCAGCACCACAGGATGGTGCGGGTCGGAGATAAACTCCTTGGTGACCGTGTAGCGGCCGTCCAGGTCGGAAGCCGTGACCCGGCAGGCGAGCGTATCCGGATCGATGTAGTCGAAGCTGTACTCGAAATCGCGCTTTTCCTCGTGGAAAAAGGTCTCCTCGTCGGTGAACAGCAGTTCCATGTCGCGCATCTGCGGTCGGTCGATGGTGGGAAAATAGACCTCGTTCATGGTTCCGTGCGAGACCGTGAACCAGATGCGGCTGGAGGCCGAGTAGGCGGTCGAAACCGCATCTTTCTGACTGGAGGTCCAGCGCGGAGGTAGCCCGGGAGCTCCAAAAGCAGGACCATCGTCTATCAGCCAGCGATAGTCGTTGAGCGCGGCGGGAGGTGCCACATTAGCGTTCATGTTTCTACTCTGATTCAAAAATCGGGTGCGGAGCCGTCCGGCATCGGCAGGGCAACAACTTTGACATCGGAACGGCGGGTCGGCGCATCTGAACCTTCGTACCGCGCGGACCTCGCGCCCGAATCGCGGAATTCCCAAACCGCTGAAATCCAAGGAGACTCACCGTGGCCTTTGAAGTTCCCCCCCTGCCCTACGCCTACGACGCGCTCGAGCCCTACATCGATGAAGCGACCATGAAGCTGCACCACGACAAGCACCACCAGGCTTATGTCACCAACCTGAACGGCGCGGTGGAAAAGTACCCGGACCTGGGGAAGAAAACTCCGGAAGAGCTCCTGAAAGACCTGTCTTCCGTTCCCGAGGAGGTCCGCACCGTAGTCAAAAACAACGGCGGCGGCCACGTAAACCACACCATGTTTTGGGAGATCATGAAACCCGGCGGAGGCGGCGAGCCGTCCGGCATGCTCCAGGAACAGATCAAGCAGGACTTCGGCTCCTTTGAAGAGTTCAAGAAAAAGTTCAACGAAACCGCCGCCAAGCAGTTCGGCTCCGGCTGGGGATGGCTGGTGTGGAAGGGCGGCAAGCTGGAAATCATTTCGCTTCCCAACCAGGATTCGCCCCTCTCGCAGGGCCTGTATCCCATCCTGGGCAATGACGTCTGGGAGCACGCCTACTACCTGAAATATCAGAACAAGCGGCCCGACTACCTCTCAGCCTGGTGGAATACCGTAAACTGGCAAGAGATCAACAAGCGCTTCGACGCGGCCAAGAAGTAAGCACCGGGCGACCTTCGGGTCGCCCTCCGCTGTTTCTCCAGGTTCGCACTTCATCTGCTGAAAACCGGCGATCTTCACGATAGCGTCCTCCAGGTCGGTCGGCACGTCTCAAGACTGATCCAGACAATCCCCGTATCTTGCAGGGGAATACAGCCCCGATCCAGAGGACGTTGACACCGCATGTGGATTGTCAAACTAGCGCTTCGGCGCCCCTATACGTTTGTTGTTCTTTCCATGCTGCTGCTTCTGCTTGGCCTGGGGTCGGCGATCGAAGCGCCGAAAGACATCTTCCCGTATATCAATATCCCTGTCGTCACCATCGTCTGGACCTACGCCGGGTTGACCCCGACCGAGATGGAAGGGCGCATCGTCACGGTGTGCGAGCGCGCGCTGACCACCACGGTCAATGACATCGAGCACTCCGAAAGCGAATCCTACCAGGGCGTTTCGGTCATTCGCGTCTACTTCCAGCCCACCGTCAAGGTTGACCTGGCGCTCTCGCAGGTAACCGCCGTCGTCCAGACCATCCTGCGCGTGCTTCCCCCGGGTACTTTTCCACCCAATATCCTCAAGTTCGACGCCTCCTCCGTACCGGTGGTGCAACTGTCGCTCTCCGGCCAGGGCCTCTCCGAATCCGATCTGTACGATCTGGGAATCAGTTTCATCCGTCCACGTCTGTCCAGCGTCAAGGGTGCCTCCATCCCGCTGCCTTACGGCGGCAAAGTACGGCAGATTATGGTCGATACCGACCCCAACCTGCTCTATGCAAAGCACCTGTCCGCTACCGACGTATCCACTGCCATCACCCAGCAGAACCTGATCCTGCCCGCGGGTACGGCGCGCATCGGCAACCGCGAATACGTGATGAAGCTCAACTCATCGCCCGGCGAGGTCTCCGCGCTCAACGATCTTCCCGTCCGCGCGGCCAACGGCTCGGTCGTCTTCATCAAGGACGTGGCGCAGGTTCGCGAAGGCTACGCCGAACAGACCAACGTGGTACGCGAGAACGGTAAGCGCGGTGCCTTGCTGACCGTGCTCAAGAACGGTGAAACCAGCACGCTCGACATTGTGGACGGCGTCAAGAAAGCGATTCCGCGCGTCAAAGCCGGGCTCCCGCCGAACCTCAAGATCACTCCACTCTTTGACCAGTCGATCTTTGTCCGCGAGTCCATCAATGAGGTCGCGCGCGAAGCCTCGATTGCCGCCGCCCTCACCGGGCTCATGATTCTTCTGTTCCTCGGCTCGTGGCGCTCGACGCTTATCGTCTGCACCTCCATTCCGCTTTCCATCGCCACCTCGCTCGCCATCCTCACCGCGCTCGGCGAAACCATCAATGTAATGACTCTCGGCGGCCTTGCGCTCGCGGTCGGTATCCTGGTGGACGACGCCACCGTCGAGATCGAAAATACGCACCGCAACATGCAGGAAAAGAAGCCTCTGGTGCGAGCCATCCTGGACTCCGCCCAACAGGTCGCCTCGCCCGCGCTGGTCTCCACGCTTTCCATCTGCATCGTGTTCCTGCCCGTCGTGCTGCTTACCGGCGCGGCAAAGTACCTGTTTACGCCGCTTGCCATGGCCGTCGTCTTCGCCATGCTGGCAAGCTACTTTCTTTCGCGCACCCTCGTTCCCACCATGATGCACTTCCTGCTCGAAGCCGAGGTGGACCTTTACCAGGACGAATCCGCCAGTGAGAAAAAGGAGAAGGACAACTGGGTCTGGCGCTGGCACATGCGCTTCGACCGCGCCTTTGAACGCTTTCGCCATGGCTACAAGGACTCGCTCGAGTGGTGCCTGGGTAACCCTGCGCTTACCCTGATCCTGTTCGGCTGTTTCGTCGCGCTCTCGCTTCCGCTGCTGTTCACCATCGGCGAGGACTTTTTTCCCTACGTCGATTCCGGGCAGATGCGCCTGCACGTCAATCCTCCGACGGGCATGCGGATCGAGGACTCGGAGCTTTATTTCGCAGCGGTGGAAAAGGAGATTCGCCGCATCATCCCACCAGAGGAAACCGAGCTCATTCTGGACAACATCGGTCTGCCCAACGGAGGCATCAATCTCGGCTTTGCCAGCTCCGCCGTCATCTCCAACTCGGACGGAGACATCCTCATTTCACTCAAGCCCGGCAAGCGCGACACCACCAAGTACACGCGTCTGCTGCGTGATGACTTGCCGCAGAAGTTTCCGGACGGTACCTTCTTTTTCACCCCGGCGAACATCACGAACCAGATCCTCGATTTCGGCCTGCCCGCGCCCATCGACCTCCAGGTGACCGGCCGCGGCAAGAACAACTTCCTGCTGACCCAGAAGCTCATGAAGCGGGTACAGGCGATCCCCGGCGCGGTGGATGTGCATATCCACCAGGAGGTCGACTACCCCACCATGCAGATTAATGTCGACCGTACGCGTGCGCGGCAGATCGGCCTGACCCAGCAGGACGTGGCGCAATCGACCCTTATCTCGCTGACCGGCACGGGCCAGACCGCGCCGAACGAATGGCTGAACCCCCTCAACGGAGTCAACTACCAGGTAGTGACGCAAACCCCCATTTACCGCATCGACTCGCTGCAGGCGCTGGCCCGCACCCCGATCAGCTCGCCCAACGGCAACGTCAGCCAGCTGCTTGGCAATCTCGCCTTGTTCCGGCGCGACGAGAGCCCGATTATCGTCAATCACTACAGCATTCAGCCCGTCTTCGACATCTATGCGGACGTAGACAGGCGCGACCTCGGCGGCGTCGCCTCCGACATCCGCAAGATCATCGCCGATGAACAGAAGAACCTGCCCGTAGGCACCACGCTCGAGCTGCGCGGGGAAGTGGATACGATGAGCAAATCGTTCCTCAGGCTCGGCATCGGCATCGTCTTCGCGCTTGGCCTGGTTTATCTGCTCATGGCGGTTAACTTCCAGTCTTGGCTGGATCCGCTGATCATTCTGATGGCGATCCCCGGCGCGTTCTGCGGCATCCTTTGGATGCTCTACATTACCCAGACCACCTTCAACGTACCCAGCCTCATGGGTACCATCATGACCATCGGCGTCGCCACCGCCAACTCCATCCTCATGGTCGTCTTCGCCAACGATGAGCGCGTGGCTGGCAAGACGCAGATGGAAGCCGCGCTCAACGCGGGCTTCACCCGTTTGCGACCGGTGCTGATGACCGCGCTGGCCATGATCATTGGCATGCTGCCCATGGCGCTTGCTCTGGGCGAAGGCGGTGAGCAGAATGCGCCGCTCGGCCGTGCCGTCATCGGCGGCCTGCTCGTTGCGACCATCGGCACGCTGTTTATCGTGCCAGTCATCTACTCCCTTCTGAAGAACACGGTACCGGTCGACTTCGACAAGGAAATCGACGAAGAATACGGACCCGGCGGAGCGCCGGCCTAGTGTTCTTTCTGCAGCTTCGTCCTAAACGTTTCGGAGATCCCATCCCGCATGGCAAATGAATCCATTCCCGACGACCACCACCGCCTGTCCGACGGACGCAACGAACTCGGCGAAGGTTTTGAACGGCCGGTTCCCCGGGAAGATCGCGATCTGGGCGCGAACTTCGCCCGGCGCAACGCATCCGACGGCCCGTCGCTCGGCGAAGAGTTCGCAGACTCATCCGTTACCGATGAACGGTCGCTCGGCAGCGCCTTCGCCGATCCCAACTCGCTCGACGACACCAGGCTCGGCAGGAGCTTTGAGGAGACCAACTCGAGCGCGAAGAAGCGTCACCGTCCCGTGCTGCAAACGGTGGAAGCTCCGTTCAAAAAACCCGGTTCCAGGAAAGTAATTTTCATCGTCGCTGCCTGCGTGCTCTGCGCCATGCTGCTGGCACTGATCGTCGGCTTCCTTCCTCGGCATAAGAACCGCAAGGAGACGGAGGACCGGGCGAAGCAGGAGAACGATGCCAAGCCGGTCGTGGAAGCTGTGCGCGTCCAGCCAGCGACCAAAGGTGCCGGACTCACGGTTCCCGGAACCACCATTCCGCTGGTCGAAGCACTGGTCTACGCACGTGCGACCGGCTACCTCAGCAAGCGATACGCCGATATTGGCGACCACGTCCACAAGGGCCAGCTCCTGGCCCTCATTGACGCGCCCGATCTCGATCAGCAGGTCGACCAGGCACGCGAGCAGCTACGCCAGGCAGAGGCGCAGGAAGCGCAGCAGGAGACGCAGCTTGCCCTGACCAAGGTCACCGTCGACCGCTACCGCGTCCTGGTCGCCAAGGGTGTTTTCTCCCGCCAGGATGGCGACCAGCAGGAGACCAACTACCAGGCCCAGCGCGCCAACGTCGCCTCCGCCGTGCGCAACGTTGAAGCCTTCCGCGCCAACCTGCGCCGGGCCATTGCATTGCAAAGCTTTGAACGCGTAACCGCACCCTTTGACGGCGTAGTGACGCAACGAAACGTCGACGTGGGGGCGTACATCTCCACCGCGGGCTCCGGAGGCTCCTCCACGCCGACCCCCATGCAGACCTCCGGCACCACCAACGGAAGCTCCCAGACCGCGGGCCAGACCAATACCTCCGGCTCCTCCGGCAGCGCGAACACGCTGGCGACGCCAACCACCGGAGGCTCCTCCGGCGGTCCGTTGTTCTCGGTTTCGCAGGTGGATCGGCTGCGCATCCTGATCAGCGTTCCGGAAGGCTATGCCTCCATGGTCGCTCCCCGGCAGCATGCCAGCCTGCACTTCCAGGAGTTTCCCAACCAGGACTTTTTCGGCAATGTCACCCGTACCTCGGCCTCCATCGACCAGAACAGCCGTACGTTGTTGACAGAGGTGCAGGTGGACAATCACGCGGGCCATCTGCTCTCCGGCATGTATGCGGTCGTCACCTTTGCTCCCCAGCCGCAATCCTCTCCCGGCAACACGGGCAACGCCTCCACCCAGACCGGGCCGGTCGTCATCTCGGGCGATGCGATCGCCGTGCGCAATGACATGCCTACCGTCGCGCTCATCAGTCCCAGCGGCGTCGTGCATCTGCAGCCCGTAGTGCTTGGCCGCGATTTCGGCTCCGAGGTCGAGATCATGTCCGGCGTCAAACCTGGTGACCTGATCGCCGCTACCTTTACCGATGACGTGCAGAACGACACAACGGTGACGCCGCAGGAAAACAAGAAAGATGGGCAGAACAGCAGCCCGAAGCAGCCTCCGCCGCAGAACACGCCTCCTGGCGGATCCACGCAATACGGCAACCCGGGCATGGAGGACCAGAACATGCAGGGCCAGATGGGCAAGCCGGGGCAGAAAACCGGCGGCAAAAAAGCCGCGCCCAGCAAGGCAGGCAAGCAGTGAAGCCGTGGTTCGCATTCGCCTTCGTCACGGCGGCGGCGGCCGCAGCCGGTGCGCAGACCGCACCGGTTCAGCAGTCCACTCCGCCCGCGGCCACGCCGACAGCTCCCGACATTCCGGACGTCCCACCCATCACTCCCCTTACTCCGGACGTACCTACCGCCCTGACCGGATCCCCAACGACCGTGCCTGCGCGTTCCGCTCCGGAAGGTCTGGTCCCCCGGCACTTCTTCGGACCGTATCGCCGTCCGGTAGTGCCTCCGCTGTTTGCCGGCAACGGCACGCGGCTACGCAGCCTGGTGCGAGACGGAAAGCTGTACCTCAGCGCACGCGAGGCCATCGCGCTGGCGATTGAAAACAATCTCGACGTCGAAATCGAACGCTACAACCTGTTGCTGGCCGACACCGACCGCCTCCGCGCTGCTGGCGGAGGATCCCTGCGCGGCATCGACTTCAACGTGGAAGAGCCGCCCAACGGCGTCGGAGGTCCAGGTTCTCCGCTGCTCAACACCACTGTTACCAATCCGAATCCAACCACGCCAGCCGTTACCGACCTGACCAGCCTCAACAGCACCACGCAGCTCCAGACCAATCTTTCCGGCACTTCGACAGCCACCGCGCAGTACGCCAACGGACCGCAGATCCCGCTGTTCGATCCCAACCTGTTCCTGCAGGCAGGCTATCTGCGGCGCTCCAACACCGTATCGCTGGTGCCCGAGGGAACCGCGACAGGCGACAGCCAGCCGCAGCCGCTGGATTTTGTCGCCTTCAATTTCTCCTACGTCGAAGGTTTCCATCCCGGCACGCAACTGGTCGCCACCGTCAACAACGATTCGTCCGTGATCTACGGCATGAGCTCTTCGGCCGACCCGTTTTCGCGGCCCAGCACCTCCGTCACCTTGTCTCAGCCCTTGCTGCGCGGACGCGGGTCGGACGTGAACACGCGTTTTATCCGCATCGCGAACGAGAACCGCAAAATCGGTCACCTCCTGTTCGAGCAGCAGGTGCTCGAAACCGTCTATGGCGTTTCCCGTATCTACTTCGACCTGGTCAGTCTGGGGGAAAACGTCCGCGTCAAGCAGGAAGCGCTGAACGCGGCCAAGAAGCTGCGCGACGACGACTCCCAGCAGGTCATCGAAGGCACGCTCGCCCCCATCGAGCTCACGCGCGTCTCTGCCCTGGTCAGCTCGTCGGAGTTCGACCTCATTCAGGCGCAGGGCCTGTACCAGACCCAGGAGGTCATCCTGCGCAACCAGCTTCTGCGCGCGGATTCGCCCATCTTTGCTGCCGCATTCACGGAGATTGTGCCCACCGATACGATCGTTGTGCCGGAGCTTCTGCCCGGCACGCCCGTTCCCGATCTCATCCAGCAGGCGCTCGCCCGCCGGCCCGACCTCGCGCAGTCCCAGCTGCAGATAGAGACCGGCGAAATCCAGGTCCAGGGCAGCCGCAACCAGGCGTTGCCGCAGCTCAACGCCTACGTCAACGTCGAAACGCGCGGCTCGTCCGAGCAATCGTATGACCAGCTCGGCACCGCCGGCACCGGCATCCCAACCCTCCCACTCAACTTCGGGCTGGGCGGCCTGCGCGTCTCCACCATCGTCCAGGGAGGCGTCCAGCTCAATCTCCCGTTGCGCAACCGCGTCGCCGAGTCCGACGCCGCGCGCGACACCATCCAACTGCGCGAAGTGCAGGCCCGCACCGAGAAGCTGTCCAACCAGATCCGCCAGAATATCGAGGCCGCCTCCGTCGCGCTCGACACCTCCTTTGCCGCCTACAAGGCCGCGCGTTCCAGCCGTGGGTACCAGGAGCAACTGCTCGCCGCCGAGCGCGACAAGCTGGAGTTCGGCCAGTCCACCCCGCTGCAGGTCGTGCAGGATCAGGCTTACCTGAGTCAGGCAAAGTCCACTGAGATCGCCGCCCGCTCCAACTATCAGAAGGCGCAGATCGAGCTCGACCGCACCCTCGGCGACCTGCTCGAAAAAAACGGCATCACCCTCGAAGACGCGGTACAAGGCCAGCTGAATCCGTAGGCGAGGCGTATAAGGGTTCATGGCTTTCCTTCCGATCGAGCCTCCCGTGCTGCCGATGCTTGCCAAACGCGTGGACGCTGTTCCCGACACGGGCGACTGGCTGTTCGAGCCCAAGTGGGACGGCTTCCGCGTGCTCGTTTTTCGAGACGGCGACCAAATCCTGCTGCAGAGCCGTGACACCAAAAGCCTGAACCGCTACTTTCCCGAGCTTGTCTCCGGATTGCTGGCCTCGCTGCCCAGGCAATGCGTGCTCGACGGCGAGATCGTGATCGAGCAGGCCGGTCGACTTGAGTTTGAAACCCTGCAGATGCGCATCCATCCCGCGGCCTCGCGGGTCAGGCTGCTGGCCGCGCAGACGCCAGCCTCCGTCGTGTTCTTCGACCTGCTCGCCCTCGGCGAAAACGACCTTCGCGCAAGCCCTTTTCGTGAGCGCCGCGCCCGGCTCGAGCATCTGCTCGCAGAGGCCGCACCACCGATTCATCTGACCCCCGCCACCGCGAACCCGGCGCTGGCCAACGAATGGTTTACCCGCTTTGAAGGTGCCGGGCTGGACGGCGTCATCGCCAAGCCGGCGGACGGCCCGTATCAGCCGGACAAGCGAGTCATGCTCAAGATCAAGCATGAGCGCGACTGCGACTGCGTTGTAGGCGGATTCCGCTGGCACAAGGACGGGGAAGGCTCGGTCGGCTCCCTTCTGCTCGGCCTGTATGACGTCTCCGGGGCCCTGCAGCACGTCGGCGTCTGCGCCAGCTTCACCGCGGCGAAGCGCCGTGAGTTGACGGAGCTTCTCGCACCGTATCGTGAGGATGCGCTCAACAACCATCCCTGGGCGCACGAGGCCGGCGAGGATCAGGCCGAGCCCCAACGCATACCCGGCGCCCCCAGCCGATGGAATACCGGCAAGGACCTGTCCTGGATCCCGCTGCGTCCTGAACTGGTGGTGGAAGTTGCCTACGAGCACATGCAGGGCACACGCTTCCGGCACCTGGCCCACTTTCGCCGGTGGCGCACAGACAAACCCCCGCGCGCCTGCACCTACGAGCAGCTGGAAATCGTTCCTCCGCATGAACTGGTAGATATCTTTCAGCCAGCCTGATCCTGTGCCCCATTCATCACGGCTTCATCGTGATGAGTAGGGGTCACCCAACCATCCGAGTCGGATCGTCATCCGGGTCCGGCACCCCTTGCGCGGGACGCTCCGTCTCCGGCACATGCCGAAGGTTCACCCGGATCCTGTACCAGACATACGCGCTCCCCCGCTGCCGATCCACCAGCACATCATCTTCGGCCAGCAGAGCCGCAGCCACGGGATGCGCCGCCTTCCAGCGCTCCAGCCCGGCCATCGCCGCAGCCTTGTCCGGCGAGTTGGCAACCGTAATCAGCGGATGCACCGTCTTCCGCGCGGCCCGCTTCACCTTCGGTTCCCCAGCCCACGCAGACCCCTCCGCAAGCACCGCCGAACGCTTTCGAAACCGCTGCGCCCCAAAGCCTTCCTGCATCTGCCCGCTGAACGACTTCGAGCGCGAAGGCTGCACCCGCGGTGGCTCGCCGGCACCTTTGGCGAAATGCGGAGGCCAAGGCGCATCTCCCAGCCCATCGCGTTCATCGCGTTCGGCCAACTCCAGCAGGCTGTCCAGCGAGCCAGCCGCGGCATCCATGCCCGCGTGCAGATCGCCCATCGCGGCGAAGCGTCCGGGCATCGTGAACACGGTGAAGTCGGCCGGATCGCACGCTGGCACCTCCTCCCACGCCAGCGGCGCGGACACCCGCGCATCCGGCAGTGGACGCACCGAATACGCCGAGCAGGTCGTGCGATCCTTCGCGTTCTGGTTGTAGTCCAGAAAGACCCCGTGCCGCTCTTCCTTCCACCACTTCGAGCTCGCCAGTGAGGGCGCGCGACGCTCCACCGAACGACTCAACGCCAGCGCCGCCCGGCGCACCTCCGTAAAGGTCCACCGCGGCTCAATCCTGATATTGATATGCATGCCACGCGAGCCGCTGGTCTTCACCCATCCGATCAGGCCGGACTCAGCCAGCAGCGCCTGCACCTCCAGCGCCACCAGCCTTACATGCTCCCAGCCCACTCCCGGCCCGGGGTCCAGATCCACCCGAAGCTCATCCGGATGGTCGAGGTCCGACGTCCGCACCGGGTGCGGATGCAGCTCGATGCACCCCAGGTTGTTCACCCACGCCAGCGCCGCCGTCGAGTTCACGACCACCTCCTCCGCCGTCCGTCCCGAGGGAAACGTCAGCGTCGCGGTCGCCATCCACTCCGGCAGGTTGTCCGGCGCGCGCTTCTGATAAAACGGCTCCGCATGCGCTCCGCCCACAAAACGCTTCAGCACAAACGGACGGTCGCGCACACCGTTAAGCGCTCCCGCGGCCACCGCCTGGTAGTACTCCACCAGCCCAAGCTTGGCAAGCTGAGCGGCTTCGGAAAAGTACATCTTGCCCGGATGCGACACCCGCACCGAATGCCCGTCCAGCTCCAAAATCGCTACATCTTCCGGCTTCTTCACCCTGCCAGACTACACCGCTCAAACGAAAAGCCCCGCATCTCCCATGGGAAGTACGGGGCCTGACTGAACACACGCAACCTACTCCAGCGTCGAGCCGCCGCGATTGCCCTTCGGTCGCCGATTCGCCTGCAGCACTTTCTTCCGCATACGCAGTGACTTCGGCGTGACCTCGACCAGTTCATCATCCGCGATAAACTCGATCGACTGTTCCAGCGTCAGCACCTTGAACGGAACCAGCCGCAGCGCGTCGTCCGAGCCGGAAGCACGCATGTTGGTCAGCTTCTTTTCGCGCACCGCGTTCACATCCAGGTCGTTGTCGCGGCTGTGCTCACCCACCAGCATGCCCTCATACACCTCAACACCGTCGCCGATAAACAGCACGCCACGCTCCTGCACGCCGTCGAGCGCATAGGTAGTGGTCGTACCCTGGCGGTCGGAGATCAGGGCACCGGACGGACGCTGCGGAATCTCGCCCTGGTACGCAATATAGTCGCCCGCAATCGAGTTCATCACGATCGTTCCACGCGTCTCGGTGAGCATCTCGTTCCGCAGCCCGATCAGCCCGCGCGAAGGCACCTTGAACTCCATGCGCACGCGCCCGGAGCCGTGATTGGCCATCTTTACCATCTCGCCTTTTCTCGGTCCAAGCCGCTCGATCACCGTGCCCACGAAGCTCTCCGGAATGTCGATCGTCAGGATTTCGCTCGGCTCCATCAGCGCACCGTCCACCCGCTTGGTGACGATGGTAGGACGCGACACCAGAAGCTCGAACCCTTCGCGCCGCATCATCTCGATCAGCACGGAAAGCTGCAGCTCGCCTCGTCCAAGCACCTTGAAGGTCTCGGCCGAATCGGTCGGCTCCATGCGGATCGAAACGTTCGTCAGCAGCTCTTTTTCCAGCCGGTCCTTGATATTGCGGCTGGTGACATACTTGCCTTCACGCCCGGCGAACGGCGAGTTGTTCACCGAAAAGTTGATCGCAATCGTCGGCTCGTCGATCGAGATGACCGGCAGCGGCTGCGGGTTTTCGAGCGAGCAGAAGCTCTCCCCAATCGTGATACCCGGGATGCCCGCTACCGCCACGATGTCGCCCACCGCGGTCTCGGTCGTATCCTCACGCTTCAGCCCGTTGAAGGTGAACAGCTTGGTCACTTTAACCGGCTGCAGGGAGCCGTCGATCTTGGAGACGTTGACCTCCTGCCCCACTTTGAGCGTGCCGTTGAACACACGCGCAATTGCCAGACGGCCCAGGTAATCCGAGTAGTCCAGGTTGGTCACCAGCATCTGCAGCGGACCATCGGCGGTTCCGCTCGCCGGCGGAATCGTCTTGAAGATCAGCTCAAACAGCGGCTGCAGGTCCGTGCCCGGAGTGTTCAGATCCATGGTCGCCGTGCCGGCCTTGCCGTTGGTGTAAATGATCGGGAATTCCAGCACGCTCTCATCCGCGTCGAGATCGATGAAGAGGTCGTACACCTCATTCACCACCTCCTGCGGACGCGCATCCGGACGATCGATCTTGTTGATCACCAGAATCGGCGTCAGTTTCGCCTCGAGCGCCTTCGAAAGCACGTAGCGCGTCTGCGGCAGCGGGCCTTCGGACGCGTCCACCAGAAGCACCACGCCGTCGACCATCTTCAGCGCGCGCTCCACTTCGCCGCCAAAGTCGGCGTGGCCCGGTGTGTCGACGATGTTGATCTTGGAATCCTTGTAGTGAATGGCGGTGTTCTTGGCCAGAATCGTGATGCCACGCTCTTTTTCCAGATCGTTCGAGTCCATGACGCGCTCGGCGACAGCTTCATTGGACCGGAACGTTCCGGACTGGCGCAGCATGGCATCGACCAGCGTGGTCTTGCCGTGGTCGACGTGGGCAATAATGGCGATATTACGGATGGCTTCGGCGTTCGAGGTACTCACGGCTGGGATACGTCCTGTCTGTAAGGAAGAAGTGTGCGCAGGTTGCGGATGGCTCCGCAGGGGAAAATGTGCGCCGCCTTCTAGTTTAGCAGGAGGGCTAAGTGCTAGCAGACGCCTTGATTGCCAAAGATGGGTATATTCACGCTATGGTCAAGGACTTCTTCGCTCCGGAGGAGCGTCGAAAGGAGACCAACGGCTCGCCGCGTGACCACGGCGTCGTCCTTTATAAACCACGCGCTCTGCGGCTGAGCGGTCCTGGCAAGCTCTACCGTTTCCTCCAGCGAATCCATCCGGGCGTCCAACTTGCCGGTCATGTAGTAGAACTCGTTCATCGCCCGGTCCAAGGCGTTGAAACGCCCCAGCACCTCGGCGGGCCGGCTGATTGACTTCCGCCCGCAAATCAGCTCCCTGCTTCGCGATTTCGCGATTTCCACCCGCAGATCAGTCCCCTGCTTGTCGATTTTCCGATCCAGCGCAGCAACTTCCGTACGCAATTCTTGGCATCTGCGCGGTTGAACAGAATCCCGGTAAACACGGCAAGCAGCGGAATCCCGACAATCACGACGTCATGCATGTCCATTCCCTCCTTTGAGAATACGCCCATCTCCCCACAGCCGTGGCTCACTTTCGGCCTGTCCACTTCACCCCCGGCCGAGCGACCGCATACATCTCGCTGCCGATCTGGTCGAACAAGCCGCGCTCATCGTTGCCCACCCGATACAGGTCGAAGTGACTCCGTCCCGGCAGATAGCTGAAGTGCGGCTCCGCGCCCAGCTTCGCCAGACGAGCCTCAAACAGGTGCGCCGACCCATCCAGGTAGAACGTGTCCGCCGTCCCGACAAACAGGTGAATCCGCCCGCGCAGCATCGCTCCACGCTGTGCCCAGGTGCGGTCGACGATGTTTGCCAGGTCATAATGCGCGCCCCAGTACGCGACCACCTGCGGGTCGACCGCGCCAGTCGCACGATCGAACATCGGCATGGGTGCCCCATTCTCTCCGCGCGGAGAAAACACCCAGTCGAACGACGCAAACTGCCCGCCGTACGGACCGATCACCTCTTCCAGCTGCGCAAACGGCTTGATATAGGAAACCACTTTTCCATTCATACGCATGATTGGGTAGAGCTGCCCATCCGGCCTGGTGTACACGTTTGCGCTCGACGCATACAGGTCCGGACCGGTGAAGTTGTGGAAGTCCGAAGGATCGGGCGAGGTCGACCACGTCCCCCCAAAAACTGCGGATAGTTCACTTCCAGCTGCAGCGTCGCCCATCCGCCGGAGCTGTGGCCGTTCAGAAATCTTCCCGACGGACGCGCGTCCATGTGGTAGCGCGCTTCCAGCATCGGAATGTACTCCGCCGTCAGCGCCGTGCCCCACGGCCCATTGTTCACCGAATCCGCAAACTCATGCGTGCCGTGCGCACACGATTCGTCCAGCATGACCCAGATCATCGGAGGCATACGTCCGTCCAGCATGCGCCTGCGAATCTCGATCCCCTGCGACAGACCGCTGGTCAATCCGCCGCCAAAGCCCGCCGTGTAGTATGCCGTCGGATAACGTTGCTGCGGGTGTTCGGCATATCCCGGCGGAAGCACCACGTCCGCCTGCACAAAGGTCGGCGTCCCCCAGAACCGCGTCAGCGCCGGGCTCTCGAACCGTTGCAGCTCGATCTCCCCAGGCTTCACCGCATCCTGCAGCTTCGCTCGCAGGGCCGTCAGCCGTGGGTCGGGCGTCGGATGCTCATTGAGTGTCAGCGTCGTCTCAGCCGGAGCCACGGCCGCTACCGCGCTCACCCAGTCCTGCGGCCCCCGCCCCGAGTAGTTGTAAGAGTGATTTGTATCCAGCACCGCCTGCGCCTCATACGTCCCGGCGGGCATGGCGCTCAACGATCCCGGATACATCGCCGTGCCGCCGCCCGCCTCGCTCTCTACCCGCACCGACTCGCCCGGCCGAAGATCGTGCACCTCCAACGCCCCGACCCACACATCTTCCGGAGTAAACTCCGCTGCGCTCACCTCCTTGTCGCCCGCGCCCTTCTTCGCAAACACCAGCAGCCGCCCGCTCACCGGCCCCGCAGCCGCCGCACCCAGCTGAACCGTAAACCCCGGCCGCGACGACGGCGAACCCTGCCCCAGCGCCACGGCACTCATCACTCCCAAAGCCACAATCGCAATCGTCTTCACTCAGAACGCCTCTCAACTCGAAACTCTAAACGGAACCGCCGGTCTTTGCTTTGTGCTTTTACGCGCAGCCCTCCAGCCAGGTTCCCTTATACTCAAATCTCCGATGATCACTCCGCAGGCAAAGCAGTTCGAAGAGACCGCGCTGAAGAACTATCTGCTCGATCACGCCTATGACGAAATGTTCACCGGCCCCGACGAGCTGCACGACCACTACACTCCCCTGCTCGATCACTTCAGCAACCTGCCTCCCGGCGAGCTGCAGCGCCGCAAACAGGCCGCCGACCTTTCCTTCCTCAACCAGGGCATCACCTTCACCGTCTACGGCCGCGAGCAGGGCGTCGAGCAGATCTTCCCCTATGACCTCCTCCCCCGCATCATCACCGCCGCCGAATGGGCCACGGTCGAGCGCGGCCTGACCCAGCGCATCCTGGCCCTCAATCTCTTCCTCCGCGACATCTACAACGAAGGCCGCATCCTCGCCGACGGCGTCGTCCCCCGCGAGGTCGTCTACTCCTGCAAGCACTTCCGCCGCCAGATGGTCGGTCTCCAGGTGCCCCGCAACGTCTACGTCGCCGTCTGCGGAACCGACCTCATCCGCATGGAAAACGGCGAGTTCGTCGTGCTCGAAGACAATCTCCGCGTCCCCTCCGGCGTCTCCTACATGCTCACCAACCGGCGCGTCATGAAGCGGATCTTCCCGCAGATGTTCCGTTCCTACAACGTCCGGCCCATCGAAGGCTATACCCAGGCCCTGCTCGGCACGCTGCGTTCGCTCGCGCCGGAAGGCCGCCCCGAGCCCAACATCGTCCTGCTCTCGCCCGGCGTCTTCAACTCCGCCTACTTCGAGCACGCCTACCTCGCCCGCCAGATGGGCATCGAGCTCGTCGAAGGACGCGACCTGGTCACGCACGACAACGTCGTTTACATGCGCACCACCTCCGGGCTCCGCCGTGTGGACGTCATCTACCGCCGCGTCGACGACGACTTCATCGACCCGCTCGCCTTCCGCGGAGACTCCATCCTCGGCGTCTCCGGCCTGTTCAATGCCTACCGTGCCGGCAACGTCACGCTCGCCAACGCCTTCGGCACCGGCGTCGCCGACGACAAGGCCCTTTACGCCTACGTCCCCGACATCATCAAGTACTACCTGACCGAAGAGCCCATCCTCCAGAACGTAAAAACCTATTTGCTGACTGAAAAGAAGTCCCGCGACCACGTCCTCCAGAACCTCGACAAGCTCGTCGTCAAGGCCGTCGGCGAATCCGGAGGCTACGGCATGCTCATCGGCCCGCAGTCCACCAAAGCCGAGCAGGAGCAGTTCGCCGAAAAGATCAAGGCCGACCCCCGCAACTACATCGCCCAGCCCACCATCAGCTTCTCCCGCGCCCCTTGCCTTATCGGCGACACCCTCCAGCCCCGCCACGTCGACCTTCGTCCCTACGTCCTCTACGGCGACAAGGTCACCATCGTCCCCGGCGGCCTCACCCGCGTCGCCCTCAAGGATGGCTCGCTCGTCGTCAACTCAAGCCAGGGCGGCGGCTCCAAAGACACCTGGGTTCTCAGCCAGTGACCCCGGCGAAAACGAGCATACTCTCGCCTGACGCTCTTGCTTCGGTGTAGCCTTGCATCCTGCAGGATAGGAGGCAGAAGCGATATGTCCGTAAAATTGCAAGCCTGCTCCGCGTTGGTAGCGCTGCTTGGAGCCCTCGCGACCGGCTTCGCCCAGCAGCCCATTCTCATCGATGCCCACGCCCCCGCCACCCCGTTCCCCCACTTCTGGGAGCAGATGTTCGGCTCCGGCCGCGCCAACCTTGTGCTGCGCCAGGCATACCAGGACGATCTTCACGCCGTTCACGGCATCACCGGCGTCCAGTACGTCCGGGGTCATGGCATTCTGGACGACGAAAACGGCGTCTACACCGAAGACGAACACGGCAACGCGGTCTATAACTTCGCCTATGTCGACCAGATTTACGACGCCATGCTGAAGCAGCATGTCCGTCCCGTCGTTGAGCTCTCCTTTATGCCAAAGCGCCTCGCCTTCAACCCCGACGCGCTGCATCCGTTCTGGTACAAGCCCAATGTCAGCCCGCCCAAATCCTGGCAGCGCTGGGACGCCCTGATCACTGCGTTGGCACAGAACCTGATCGCTCACTTCGGGGCAGACGAGGTCGCGCAGTGGTACTTCGAGGTCTGGAACGAGCCCAATATCGACTTCTGGGGAGGCATCCCGCGCGACCAGTCCTACTTCGAGCTGTACGACCACACCGCCCGAGCCCTCAAGGCCGTAAGCCCACGGCTCCAGGTAGGCGGCCCGGCCACCGCCGCCGCGGACTGGGTGGAAGCATTTCTCGCCTATACCAGCCAGCACAAGTCCCCGGTCGACTTCGTCAGCACGCACGGATACGCGAACGACTCCATCGACAACCTCTTCCCCGCAAATCAGCAGCTTCACATGCCGCGCCCCGCTCCCGATACCCCCTCCGATGAGCGCGTCTGCCTCGCCGTGCACAAAGTGCGCGCCCAGATCGATGCGGCGGGCCGGCGCGACCTGCCGCTCTTCTGGACCGAGTGGAACGTCGAAGGCGAATCGGAGGCCTTTGATACCACCTTTGTCGGACCGGGGCTGGCCAACACGATCCGCCAATGCGACGGAGCCGTAACCATGATGAGCTACTGGACACTTTCCGACGTGTTTGAGGAAGGCGGTCCCATCCCTCGTCCATTTCTTGGCGCCTTCGGCCTGCGTGCTTCCTTCGGCATCAACAAACCCTCGTTCTACGACTTCGCCCTGCTCCACAAGCTTGGCTCCCAGCGTCTGGCAAACGCCTCGCCGGATATCCTGGTTACCCGCGAGTCGGACGGCGGCCTCGTCGTCGCGGTCTGGAACATCGTCGATCCTGCGCCGGACGGGCAGCCCTCCTCGTTGCTCCACGCCGCCTCGCGCACGTTGACTCTGGACCTCCGGAACGTCGCAGCAAACGCCTCCGTCACCATCGAGCGCGTCGACAATGAACATGGCAACGTTCTTCCCATTTACAAGCAGATGGGCAGCCCGCAATACCCCACCCCCGCGCAGGTTGAACAGCTCAACCGCGCCACCGCCCTGCCGCCGCCTGAGCAGACTCGGCTGAACCATGGCAAACTGGAGCTGACCCTCGAACCCAATGCACTTGCTCTGATTCACATCCCGTCCTCGCGTTAAGGAGTCTTTCATTTGCTTTCCCGCGTAGCCGATTCCCTCTACTGGATGTCCCGCCAGCTCGAACGCGCCGAGCACACCACCCGCCTGCTCGACGTCAACCTGAACCTCATGCTCGACGAAAGCTCCTCCTCGGCCGACCGCCGATGGCAGCGTCTTCTCCTCTCGCTCGGCAACCCAAAGGACGTCACCTGGTCCGGCGACCCCTTCGCCCTCACCCGCTGCCTCACCTTCGACGCCAACAACCGCGCCTCTATCCTGTCGCTCCTCATCGCCGCGCGCGAAAACTCCCGCCACGTCCGCGAGCAGATCTCCACCGAGCAGTGGGCCCGGCTCAACTCGCTCTACCTCCAGGTCACCCGGCCCGAAATCCAGCGCGCGCTCGACGACGCCGAAGCCCCCACCGAGTTCCTCGGGCAGGTCATGGAAGCCGTGCACCAGTTCCAGGGCGTCACCGACTCCACCATGAGCCACGGCGAAGGCTGGCAGTTCATCCAGGTCGGACGCTATATCGAACGCGCCAGCGCCACCGCCGCCCTTCTGCTCGCCTACCATGAAGACCTCTGGGGCGACCCCAACCAACACCCCACCCAGTCCTCCGACGTCCTCGCCGAAGGCAACGAGTATCTCGAATGGATGGGCCTGCTCCGCTCCGCCACCGCCTTTGAGGCCTACTGCAAGGTCTATACCGCCGACCTCACGCCCGAGCGCATCCTCGAATTCCTCCTGCTCGACGAAGAGTTCCCCCACTCGCTCCGCTTCTCCATCGACTCGCTCCAGAACGCGCTGGAATCCATCCAGCTCGAAGGCGGCAAGACCCGCGCCGACCAGCTTCGCCGCCTAGCCGGCCGCCTTCAGGCCCAGCTCTCCTACGCCGGCGTCGGCGAAGTCCTCTCGCAGGACATCGTCGCCTATCTCAAATCCGTCCAGGCCCAGTGCGGAGCCATCCACGCCACCATCTACCAGCTCTACATCGACTACTCCATCCAGGCCGCGCTCGCCGGGTAACCCGATCACCCAGGAGGCACCATGTATTACTCCATCCGCCACCTCACCAAATTCCTCTACGACAACCCCGTCTCCGAGTCCATGATGGAGGTCCGCATGCATCCGCGTTCGGACCAGAACCAGCGCTGCCTCACCTTCCATCTCTCCGTCAGCCCGCGCTGCCGCGTCTTCTCCTACCGCGACCACCTCGCCAACCACGTCCACCACTTCGACATCCCCGGCCAGCATGGCCAGCTTGTCATCGTCGCCGAAGCTCTGGTCGAAGTTTCCCCGTCGCTCGAAATCCCCTCCTTCCTCGCCCCGGGAGCCTGGGACGACCTCGACCAGATCGTCCGCGAAGGCGACTTCTACGAGTTTCTCCATGACAGCGAGTTCTGCATCTCCACCCCGCTCCTCGACGAACTGGCTGCGAAATTCGACGTCCGCCGCCGCGACGATCCGCTCATGCTTCTGCACGAGCTCAACAAGAATCTCTACCAGTACTTCGGCTACAAACCCCGCTCCACCAAGGTCGACTCCCCGATCGACGTCGCGCTCACCAGTCGCCAGGGCGTCTGCCAGGACTTCGCCCACATCATGATCACGCTTGTCCGGACCAAGCTCCGCATGCCCTGCCGCTACGTCTCCGGCTACCTCGCCCACCGCGGAACCCCCACCGCGGATCCCCGCCGCGACGAGATCGACCGCTCCGCCGCCTCGGCCACCCACGCCTGGGTCGAAGTCCTGATGCCTCACTTCGGCTGGGTCGGCTTCGATCCCACCAACTGGCTCGTCGCCGGTGATCGCCACATCCGCACCGCTATCGGGCGTGACTACGCCGACGTCCCACCCACCCACGGCATGTTCCGCGGACGCGCCAAGTCAGAACTCACCGTAGCCGTCCGCGTCACCCCCACCGACGGCGCACCGAACCTCGAACAGGAGATGCCCGTCCCCGAAGATTGGTCGATTCTCGTCGAAAAGGCTCAGGCCCTGCCCGACCAGCCCCCACCGCTCACCCTCATGCAGCAGATGGCCCAGCAGCAGCAATAAAAGTATGCCGTGCCCCATTCATCGCGCCTTTGCGATGGGTGGGTCCTCCACGAACCCGATCAATCTCTCAGACCCAGGCAGCTCTATAGGTTCAGCTTCTTGAACACCCGCTCCGGGATATTGCGGATCACAAACATGATCGGCTGCCACTGAAACGGCACATACAGCGTGTCCCTGCCAGCATCGATCGCCTTCACAATCGTCTGCGCCACCTTGTCCACGTCGGCAAACTTCTCCGAACCCTTCATCGAAGCCGTCATCCCTGTGCGCACGGGACCGGGCTTGATCGTCAGCACCGTCACACCTTCGCGGTCCACACGGTTCCGCAGCCCGGCCAGAAACGCGCTCAACCCCGCTTTCGAAGCGCCATACAGGTAGTTCGACTTACGCCCACGATCTCCTGCCACGCTCGAAAGCACGGCCAGCGTGCCGGCGTGGCGCTGCACGCAGAAGTTCGCCAGCCACGTCAGCAGGCTCACCGCGCTGACAAAGTTCGTGTGAATGATGTGCGCCGCCACCTCGAAGTTCTTTTCCGCTTCGGGCTGGTCGCCCAAAATCCCATGCGCCAGGTACGCAACATCCATCCCCGTCAGCGAGTTCACCGCATGCGCCAGCAGCGCCGGATGCGTATCCGTATCGTCCAGGTCCGCGATTGCCGTATCCACGTACCCCGCGCCGCGCGTCTTCAGGTCCGCTGCCACGGCGGCCACCTTCTCCGCGTTTCGTCCGACCAGAAACAGGTGCGCTCCCTGCTGTGCCCATATCCGGCACGTCGCCTCGGCGATGCCCGACGTAGCACCCAGCACCAGGATCTTTTTCGGCGCGCCGCTCGCCGCTCCGCCTGCCACGGCTACCGGCTCCGGCTCGAACCGCCGTGTCTGAATCGCATCCACTCCCAGATTGCCGGCCTCATCGCCGGCCTTGTTTTCGTAAGCACTCATAATCCTGGTCGGTCTCCGGTCACACGCTCCCAGAAGCTGCTGGTCAGCGTCGGGTCTTTGAAGCGCAGCAGCTGCTTCCACTGCGGGTAAAAGGTCTGAAACTGCCCGGCCGTCATGGCCGCATCCTTGGCCGGATATAGCCGGCCCCCGTAGTCGCGCGTCATATCTGCCAGCCGCTCGAACAGAGGAAACGTCAGCCCTTCCTTGATCGGAAAGTCCAGCGCAAACGTGATCCCCGGCTGCGGAAAACTCATCAGCCCTGGGCTCGGACGATCGCCGAACGCCTTCAGAACGGCCAGAAAGCTCGCCAGCCCGGACTCCGTAATCGCCTTCAGCATCGCCACCGTGGCTTCCTGCGCGGACTCCCAGGGCATCGCATACTGGAACTGTAGCAGCCCGGACTTCCCGTACAGCCGGTTCCAGTGCAGCACCTTGTCCAGCGGATAAAAGAACGGCTCGTAGTCCTGCAGGGTCTTGACCCGAGGCTTCATCTGCTTGTGAAAGAACGCCGTGTTGAAGAGCGAAACCGTCGTATGGTTCAGCGCAAAGCCAGGCGCGTCGAACGGAAACACCAGCTTCGGCTCCGGGCTTGGCTTCAGCTCGCTCGGCATGCGGCTGTGATCGCCCATCATGAACACGCCGCGCATAAAGTTCTTTCCGGTCGAAGCGCAATCCAGCCAGCTCACCGTGTATTCCACGTGCTCGGCCTGCCGGGTCAGCTCCAGGAACTCGTCCATTCCATGAAACTGAATCCCCTCGTAGTCGATCAGACGCGACACGATCGGCTTCATCCGCACCTGCGCCCATGGAATCAGCCCCGTGATCCCAAGCCCACCGATCGTCGCCGCAAACCAGTCCGGGTTCTCCGTCGGCGAGCATAGCCTCCGCGTCCCATCGCTCCGCACCAGCTCGAATTGCGTCACGTGGCAGCCGAACGTCCCGGCCGAGTGGTGATTCTTGCCATGAATATCGTTCGCGATCGCCCCACCCAGCGTCACGTACTTGGTCCCCGGCGTCACCGGCAGAAACCACCCGCGCGGCACCGCGAAATCCAGGATCTGCTTCAGCGAAATCCCCGCCTCCGCCGTAAGCAGGCCCGTCGTCTCGTCGAACGCGAGCAAACGATCCATCCCGGTCGTCACCAGCAGGTTGCCTTCATTCAGCAGGCAGCTATCCCCATAGCTTCGCCCCAGCCCCACCGGCAACGCCCCGTTATGGACGCCTGTCAGCTTCGCCGGAAAATCACTCTGCCAATGCAACGGAACCAGGTTCGCCTGGTACTCGGGGTATCGTCCCCACGACTCAAACGGAGCCGACCCCGGCTCAAGCGTCGCGGCATGCGCGCGAACGTCAGATGCATCGGAAACGCTGTGTGCAGACGACATACTTCTAGAATAACCTGTCTCGCCAACCATCACAGCAGGACGGCATCTTCACTTGTTGGCCTCCCGAAGCGATCTGCGCCCGTCGCCCTAACGCCCCGGCTTCACCAGCCTGATCTCAAACACAGTCGGCCACTGCTTCCCCGTCACAAACAGCCGGTCGCCTTTTTCGTCATAAGCGATCCCGTTCAACACACTTTCCGCGTTGATCTTCTGCGAATCAGGCAGGATCCCCTTCAGGTCGATCCACCCCACCACCTTGCCGTCTTTGGGCGAAATCCTCGCAATCCGATCCGTATGCCATACATTCGCATACACCTCGCCCTTCACCCACTCCAGCTCGTTCAGGTCCTTGATCGCGTGCTCGCCGTCGTGCACCACCACATACCGCTTCTCCGCAAAGGTCTCCGGATCGCGAAATCGCAGCGTCGCAGATCCATCGCTGGTAATCAGTTCCTTCGCATTCCGCGTCATCCCCCATCCTTCACCCGAGTAGGAAAACTGCCGAACCAGCCGAAACGAAAACCGGTCATACACAAAGCCCTGGTGCGTCTGCCACGTCCACTGGTACATATTCGGCCCAACGTTCACGATCCCCTCGCCGAACAGCGAAGCAGGCAGATCCGCTTCCTGCACGGTTTTGCCTGTAGCCACCTCGGTCGCCAGCAGCCCGGAGTGCCCGGTCAGCCCCGTCCCCTCATAAAACATCCCGTTCAGGTATAGGAATCCTTCGGTATAGCTCTGCGTCGAATGAGGATACGTCTTCACGACCTGATACCCATACACCGGCACCTGCGAGCATCCCGCCAGCACCCCCATCACCCAAACGCAAACCAACCCCGCCATCAATCGCATACAAAACACTGTACACATCTCCGTGCCCCATTCATCGCAGCCTCACCGCGATGAGTGGGTCGATCACCACCTCCGTGCCCCATTCACCGCAGCCTCACCGCGATGAGTGGGTCCACTCCATCCTTCCCCCTATCACACCCCACTCGCAATAAAATAGACCCATGCCGTCCCGTCTCCTCCAGAATATGAACGACCAGCAGCAGCTGGGCATCCAGGCCGTCGACGGCCCCGTGCTCCTGCTCGCCGGCGCCGGCTCCGGCAAGACCCGCGTCGTCACCCACCGCATCGCCTACCTCATTGAAGAGCGCGGAGCCTCGCCCGACTCCATCCTCGCCGTCACCTTTACCAACAAGGCCGCCAAGGAAATGGCCGAGCGCGTGGATAAAATTCTCGGCCACTCCTCGCTCGCGAAGCCGACGCTGTCCACCTTCCACTCCTTCTGCGTCCGCGTCCTTCGCCGCGATATCGAAGCGCTCCAGGTCGGCGGCAAAGGCCTCACCCGCACCTTCGCCATCTATGACGAAACCGACCAGCAGGCCGTCGTCAAATCCGCCCTCAAGCGCCTCAACCTCGACGACAAGTCCCTCAAGCCACGCGTCGCCCTCGGCCGTATCTCCTGGGCCAAGAACCACATGATCGACCCCCAGGAGTACTTCCTCGCCAGCACCAACCCGCAGGAAGAAAAGATCGCCCACATCTTCGAGATCTACAAAAAGGAGCTCGCAAAGGCCAACGCCCTCGACTTCGACGACCTCCTGCTCGAAACCGTGCGCCTGCTCAAATCCTCCGCCGAGGTGCGCGAACGCTACAACCGCCGCTTCCAGCACGTCATGATCGACGAGTACCAGGACACCAACAAGCCCCAGTACGAGCTCATGAAGCTGCTCGCCGGCACCCGCAAAAACATCTGCGTCGTCGGCGATGAAGATCAGTCCATCTACTCCTGGCGCGGCGCCGACATCAAAAACATCCTCGACTTCGAAAAGGACTTCCCCAACGTCCAGACCATTCGCCTGGAGCAGAACTACCGCTCCACCCAGATGATCCTCGAAGGCGCCTCCGCCGTCGTCGCGCAGAACACCCAGCGCAAGGGCAAAAACCTGTGGACCGCGCGCGAAGGCGGCTCGCTCATCGGCCTCTACGAAGGCCCCGACGGCGAAAACGAAGCCCTCTTCATCGCCGACCGCATCCGCAAATACCTCCGCGACGCCCAGCAGGTCGAAACCGACGAGCCCGCCCGCTGCGCCGTCCTCTACCGCACCAACTCGCAGTCTCGCCTGGTCGAAGAGGCCCTCCGCCGCTACGGCATCGCCTACCACATGGTCGGCGGCTTCTCCTTTTACGACCGCGCCGAGGTCAAGGACATCCTCTCCTACCTCAAGCTCGTCCAGAATCCGCACGACTCCGTCGCCCTCGGCCGCGTCGTCAACTCCCCTCCCCGCGGCATCGGCAAAACCACCATGGACACCCTCGAGCGCATGGCCCTTTCCACCGGCATGAGCACGTGGGACGCCATCGCCCACGCCATCCAGGAGAAGCTCCTGCCCGCCCGCGCCCTTGACGCCCTCGGCAAGTTTCGCCGCCTCATCGAAGACGCCCGCGCCATGCTGGGCCCCGACTTCGCCGCCGCCCTGATCGCCGACACGGGTTCCCCATCGCTCGAATCCACCACCAATCCGGGTGCCCCACGTCTCGACTCTGAGACGTGGGAAGCTGCGCCGCAGAACGCCAACGAAGACGAAGACAGCAGCTTCGACTTCGCCGCTTCCTCCATGAGCGACGATGCAGATGAAAATTCCCTTCCCGACGAAGCTCCCGACCACAGCTCCACCACCGCCTTCGACACCACCTTCAACTTCGGCTTCGACTTCGGCCCATCCGAAGAGATCTCCACCATCGCTCCCGAAAACCACACCGACTCCGACTCCGCCCACCAGATCGACTCCGCCACCTTCAACCCCTTCGCCCCGGTAGTCCCCAAAGAATCCGCCAGCGAAGCTTCCGCCGCCGCACGCCGAGCCGTAGCCGCCGAAGACCGCGCCGCTGCGTCTCAAGATCAGGCCGAGCCCGCCCCCTTCCGCAAACCCGGCGACCCCGCCACCCTTCCCGAACTCATCAAGTTCCTCAACGACCGCTCCGGATACATCCGCGCCCTTGAAGACGAAGCCACGCCCGAATCCTTCTCCCGCATTGAAAACCTGAAGGAACTCGCCAACGCCGCCCAGGACGCCACCAGCCGCGGCGAAACCCTGCATGAGTTCCTCGACCACGCCGCCCTGGTCTCGGACGCGGACTCCTACTCCGCCGAAGCCCGCGTCACCCTCATGACCCTACACGCCGCCAAGGGCCTCGAGTTTCCCCTCGTCTTCCTCGCCGGCATGGAAGAAGGCCTCTTTCCCCACTCCCGCACCTTCACCGACCCCACCGGATTGGAAGAAGAACGCCGCCTTTGCTACGTCGGCATGACCCGCGCCATGGACACCCTCGTCATGACCCGCGCACGCTACCGCCGCCGCTACGGCTCGGACATGCCGGAAGCCTCGGTCCCCAGCCGCTTCCTCGAAGAAGTCCCCGGCCGTCTGGTCGAAGACCTGGGCAGCCCACCCGCGCAGCCCCAGTTCGGCTACGGCAGCGCCGCGGGCCTGGGCGGAACCAACTTTTCCACCCCCTACCCCCAGCGCGGACGCTACGGCTCCGCCCCCCAGACCGTCGATCAATATAATCAGGGAGACCAGCACCACGACTACGAAAACGATTCCCAGGCGCCCCATGCGCCCGCGTCCTATAAAAAACCAGCAGCCCAGCAATCCCCGTCCAAATCGCTCGACAACGTGGCCAGCTTCTTCGCCCAGCGAGGCGTAGCTCCCGGCGGCCAGAAATTCTCCCGCCCCAAGCTCGACATCCCCACCCCCACCGGCAAAACCGGCCTTTCCAAGGGCTCCCGCGTCCGCCACCCCAAGTACGGCGAAGGTGTCATCTTCGAGCGCCTCGGCGAAGGTGAAGACGCCAAGCTCACCGTAAACTTCGCGAAACACGGAGTCAAAAAACTTGTAGAGAAATTCGCCCAGCTTGAACGGATCTAGTCGCTGCTGTTCTTCTCCTTGAAGTAATAGCCCAAAACAAAGGCCAGCAAAGAGCCGAAGGTGCTTGTCAGAAAGGTGCCCACCTGAGTAAGGGCCGGCAAGAATGCCTTATCAATCAATTGTTCCGCTTGACCGGGGCGAATCAGCGCAATCAGCAGCACGCTGACAAGAAGCAGCCCCGTACACAGTGCGAAGGTACACGCAATGATCAATGCAATCCAGCTCGCATAGCGTTCCTTCGCTACGCTCACCTCGCCGAGATCAGCCGAAGCTCGTACGACCGACGAGGCCGCGAAGGTTCCACCCTGCTTCCCATGCACAGGATCGGGTGCAACCAACATCGGGTCGATCAGTTCGGCTTCGGCCATTAGGGAATCAGAAGATGCTTGGTAGCACCGTTCTGGTCAACGATCTCGATCTGCTGAATGCCATTATTCTGCGGCAGCGCACCTTTCAGGTACCGATAGACCGCAATCGCATTCCGGATAACTTCTGCCTTTGAGCTGGCAGAGGTCGTCTCCACAAGACGTTCCAGATTGCTGTTGAACGTCTTATCCGCTTCCAACGTGATTCGTGGCATATCCCACTCCATTGGTGAACTCTCTAAGTCTACCGCAACTTGCAGTAGAATAAAGATTCGATGCGCGCCGGCTCATAGTCCATGCCGGCCATCAAAAGTTCAAGACGAGGAAAACCACCATGGCCAACACCACGATGATCACCGACAAGATCGAGCGCAAGAAGATCAAGCGCGCCGCCCGCAAGAAGGCCGCTCCCAAAAAGCCCCGCACCGGAGCCCGCGGCGAAAACAAGCAAAAGCTCAAGAAGGCCACCCGCGGCCAGTCCAAGCGATAGAAATTCAGCAGAGAGGACCCGCCAGCATCCCTTGCGATCCTGGCGGGCCTTCTTTTGCGCTGATCGCGTTCCCTTTCCCATTGGCGAGCACGTTACTCAAGGTAAACTCCGTTTCAGGAGCGTGCATTGCCCCTCACCCGACAACTCTTTCGCACCAAGTCCATCGACAAGCTCATCGCCGAGTCTGAAGAGCCGCGGCACCAGCTCAAAAAGACCCTCGGCCCCGTCTCCCTTACCGCTCTCGGCATCGGCGCGGTCATCGGCTCGGGCATCTTCACCGTTATCGGCACCGCCATCGGCGGCAATCCGTCCGCCACCAGAACCTGGGCTGAATCCCCCATCATCGACCTCGCCTGGGGCGCGTTCCACCACACCACCGGAGCCGTCGCCGGACGCCCCGGAGCCGGCCCCGCCCTTGTCCTTTCGCTCGTCCTCGTCGCCATCGTCTGCGGCCTCACGGGCCTCTGCTACGCCGAGCTCGCCAGCATGATTCCCATCGCCGGCTCCGCCTACACCTACACCTACGCCACCCTCGGCGAGCTCGTCGCCTGGATCATCGGCTGGGACCTCATCCTCGAATACGCCTTCTCCAACATGAGCGTCTCCGTCGGTTTCGCCGCGCACGTCGTCGATCTCCTCGACTGGCTGCACATCCATCTCGACCCCAAATGGCTTTCCCCCGCCTACCTTCCGCTCGGCCTTCAGGACCTCGCCGGCAAAGACATCTTCGCCCCCGGCTGGCACTTCGGCTTCGATTTCCCCGCCTTCATCATCGTCCTTCTGCTCACCGTCGTCCTCGTCCGCGGCATCCAGGAGTCCGCCCGCACCAACAACATCATGGTGCTCATCAAGATCGCCGCCATCCTGCTCTTCGTCGGCTTCGGCGTCTCCTTCATCCACACCTCCAATTACCATCCCTTCAGCCCCAACGGCTTTACCGGCATCCTTGCCGGCGGCTCCATCATCTTCTTTACCTATATCGGCTTCGATTCTGTCTCCACCGTCTCGGAAGAATGCAAGAACCCCGCCCGCGACGTCCCCATCGGCATCATCGCGACCCTCATTATCTGCACCATCCTCTACATCGGCGTTGCCGCCACGCTCACCGGCCTGGTCAACTGGCAGTCGGTCGCCGGCGACGGAGCCCCCGTCGTCAACGCGCTCAAACGAGTCTCGCTCGAACCCGGCGCGCACCGCCTGCACATCGTCCGGCTCTTCGTCCTCATCGGCGCCCTCGTCGGCATGGTCTCGTCCATCCTGGTCTTCCAGCTCGGCCAGGCACGCGTCTGGTTCGCCATGAGCCGGGACCGCCTGCTCCCCGATATCTTCTCCTCGCTCAACCCCCGCTTCCGCACCCCGGCCTTCGCCACCTGGGTCGCCGGCATCCTGGTCGCCGTCCCCTCCGGCCTGCTCGACGTAGGAACCTTCGCCGAAATGTCCAACATCGGCACCCTCTTCGCCTTCGTGCTCGTCTCGGTCGGCGTCATCATCCTCCGCTACAAAGACCCCTCCCGCCGCCGAGGCTTCCGCGTCCCCTTCGGCATCGTCATTCCCGTCCTCAGCACGCTCTTCTGCATCCTGCTCATGGCCGGTCTGCCCGCCGTCACCTGGATCCGCTTCTTCGGCTGGCTCGTCATCGGCCTCTTCGTCTATTTCCTCTACAGCCGCAAACGCAGCGAGTTCTACAAAGCCTAGAAAGCGCCGGGCGCTGGCATGGGCAATCACGCGCCCCGTCCCGCCCAGCCCAACAGACCGCACGCTCAACTGGCAGCAACACTGACTCAGTCAGACGCATCTGAAACCTATGCAAAACAGCAAATCCGTAGTCCTGAGCCTGGTCCTGACCTTCTTCCTCGGCCCTTTCGGCATGCTCTACAGCACGGTCCCCGGAGCCCTGATCATGCTGGTCCTCTACGTCGTCCTCGGCATCCTCACCGGAGGCATCGCCATCGCCGTACTCCACCCGATCGCCATGATCTGGGCAGCCGTAGCCGCCGACCGCAGCAACCGCTAGAAGTTCTCAGGCTGCCATAAGCGCTTTTGCCGAAAACCCCGACTTTGCAGAAGCTTCGTTATTGTCGATTAACTCAGCGTATGAAACGATGTCTTCGTGAAGGCATTGGCGATAGGTTGGCCCGGCGTTGTTCTCGGAATCTTGACTGCTGCTGGGATGTGGGTATTTCGAGACACGTCGCGCATGTTCGCGGTCTACTGTGCTGCTCTTTCTTGAGAGCTCGTTTTCCTTGTGGTTTGTGCTCACGCGTAAGCGTCCTGACGGCCTGCGCTAGATTGAAGCGGCGGTTCGTTAGCTTCTCGGCGCTGCATGTTCCAGAAGCGAGCTTCTGGCAATGGGATTCTTCACATCGCGAAGAACTCTGCACCCGGCCCGGTTTGGAACGTCGTGATTGCCGATAACCCGACTTCGCGGGAGCTAAAATAACTCCAAGCGGCAGGTACCTTTGAGGACTGAAGGATGCAGTGGTGGCGACGAGCAGTAGGAGTGCTGCTAATCTCAACGCCCTTACTGGCCCTCGGCTTCTACGCCTTGGGTGGAATAATCCTGGGTTCCATGGGGATGGACATCCACTGGACTTCGAGGATCGTCGCTTACGTCGCAGAGGCTGCCCTCACTGCAACCCTCGTAGGATGTGTAGCGGTCGGCATCTCGCTCCTGAGACGAAACCCTTGATGCACCGTTACCGAAAACGTGACTTTGCTAGAAGAACAGCCGCCCCGTTAAGCTGAAGCCATGCCTCATCCCTACGGGAAGCTTGAAGGAACGCCACCATGGAACGTGCTTGAACGGGCGATTCAGGAGTTGGTGGTGAACAAGGACATGGTCGAGACCACCGCACGTCCGTACATCGTTGGCTATATCTGCCAAAGGGTCCAAAAAGTCGAAGAGTGCCTGCGGCTGCGCTCTATGTACGATCTGAAGTTGGGCCGCGGTCCGTATCCCACGTCCGAAGTCTCGCCCCAACTGTTTCCAGAACCGGAGCCAGGCACGATCTCGATGTATTTGGCCGATATCGCAGGGATCGCCAGTCACGGTGAGAGGCTGTTGGCGCTCGAAGTCAGTCGGCGCAATCAGTTTCGGGCACTCACAGCCCAAAGCTTTGCAGAGCGGTTTCCAGATGTATCGCAGAAAATCACCATGGACCGCACGCCTATTCTGCGTCAGCTGATGAACGACACGGAAGAGGCCCGGACACTCATAGTAGGAGTTCTCACAGATTGAGCCGTACGGTCACTAAAACGGCGACCTTGGCGACGCTAGCCCGACCGGTCGTCCCATGGCTAAAGAACGGGCTCTTGCCGCAAATCTGGGGTCCTTTGCGGGAGTCAGCCATCGTCGAGTCTCTCAGCCAAAGTCTAACAAACCGCTGGTCACAATTCTGTACACAAAGCTGCAGAAGGCCAGCACTTCGACTGCGCACAATAGGGCGTTGATACGGGCTGTCCGACTACCTCTCGCCTGAAGGAGAGACAGGAAACCCGCTAGAGCGATCACTCCGGTTGAGAGTACGAGCCACACCACATCGGCTCTGAAGCCGCCGAGCCGAAAAGCACCAAGCAGATGATCGACAGCGCCCACTCTCGTCTCAGTTCCCTCGAACCAGGGAAACCAAGACAGTGCGATTAGAACAAGATTGAAGCCGATCACGGCTCTGCAAACGATCAGTCTAGGTGGTGTCATGTCCGCCGATGTTGCTGAGCAATGATAGACGACTAGCGGAAAACGGCGTTTTCGGAAACTAAGCACCCAGCATTCGGGCAGGACAAGCGCCTAACCCACCAGCATCCCCGCGCTCCCCCTGACAAACTCCGCCACCGCCTCCGGCTGCGACAACACCACAAGATGGCTGGCCGCCACCTCCGTCACCTTCGCCCCGATCCTCGCCGCCAGCGCACGCTGTGTCTCCGGTGCAAGAATCTTGTCCTCAGTCGTCAGCAGGTACGTACTCGGCTTCGTCTTCCACGCTGGCGTGTCCAACGTTCCGCCAAAGATGGCCACGTTCACCGGCCTCTGCGTCACGGTCAGCAGGTTCAGGTAGCCACGGTGAAGGTCATGCCCCAGCGCCTTCTGCGCAAAGTCCGCATTCAGCCACAGCAACCCACGTGCATCCGGCGTGATGGTCATCTTCTCCTCAGCCGGAAACATCGCCGAGATGCCTCCGATCACCTCTCCGGCTTCGGGCGTCAACGCCGTAACATACGCCAGTGCCTTCACCTTCTCATGCACGCCCGCGGCCGTCGCCACCGCACCGCCATACGAGTGTGCCACCAGCAGCACAGGCCCTTCCGCATGGTCGAGCAGTGCGTTTAATGCGGCGACATCGCCCGCAAACGTCTGCAGTGGAAGCTGCGCCGTGTGGATCTTATAGCCCTCATGCGCGATCGGCATCAGCGCCTTGGTCCACACGCTTCCGTCGCACCACGCGCCATGCACAAACACAATCGTTCCCTTGCCCGCTTCCGCCATCCTGGCCTCTCAATAAAACGGCGCGGGCACCAATTCACCCGCGCCCCTTGCCCCATTCATCGCGCCTTTGCGATGAGTGGGTGCAGCCAACTAAGCCACCGAAAGATTCACGTCGATATTGCCCCGAGTCGCATTCGAATACGGGCAAACCTCATGAGCCTCATGCACCAGCTTTTCCGCCGCGGCCTTCTCCATCCCCGGCACATGCACCTTCATCTCCACGCCAATCCCGAATCCCTTCGCCCCACTTGCCAGCGGCCCGAACGAAACCTTGGAATCAATCGACACATCCTCCGGCAACGTAATCTTCTGCGTGCCCGCCACAAACTTCATCGCACCGATGAAGCAAGCCGCATACCCCGCCGCAAACAACTGTTCCGGATTGGTTCCATCGTCCTTGCCGCCCATCTGCTTCGGCAGCCCGAGCCGCACATCCAGCTTGCCGTCATCGGACTTCGCCGTTCCCTCACGCCCGCCAGTCGCCACCGCGTGCGCCGTATAAACCACCTTGTCCAAAGCCATCGTTCATCTCCCTAGAAACATCTTCCCTCACCTAGGATGATCGTGGCCCCCTTCGCGTAGCATGCACCTCGCGGATTTACCGCCAAGCAACGATTGGCCACTCCCCCGCTACACTGAAAGGATGTCGCAGACTCCCAGACCCGAACTTCAGATCGACATCCCCGCATGGCTTCGCGGCCTGCCGAAGGCCGAGCTCCACCTGCACCTCGAAGGCACCGTTACGCCCGAAACCCTGGTCGAACTTTCCAACCGACATGACACCGCCCCGCTTAGGCTCGAACAGGCTCGCCAAGTCTATGTCTATGCCGATTTCCAGGCTTTCCTCATGGCCTTCAAAGCCGTCTCCGAACGCCTGCGCACCCCCGAAGATTTCGCCCTGATCACCACGCGCATGATCCACGCGCTCGCCGCCCAGGGCATCGTGCATGCGGAGGTGTATATCTCCTGGGGCATCCTGCTTCGCTTCAAGCCGGAGCTCTCCATCCCCGCCGTCATGGACGCCGTCGAGCAAGCCCGCACCGAGGCCGAGCGCGCCACCGGAACCTCCGTCCTGTGGATTATCGATGCTGTCCGACACTTCGGTCTGGAAGAAGCCGCGCAGGTCTTCAGCCTGGCGGCCCAGCTCAAGGCGATCTACCCCAGCATCATCGGCATCGGCATTGGCGGCGATGAAGCGCGCGGTCCCGCCGAACCCTTTCGCGAGCTCTACGCCGAAGCCAAAGCCGCCGGGCTCCACCTCACCGTGCACGCCGGCGAATCCACCGGCCCGGTCCACGGCCCGGCGAGCATCTGGTCCGCGCTCAACATCGGCGCCGAACGCATCGGCCACGCACTCGCCGCACAGCACGACGCCGACCTGCTCCGCATTCTTGCCGAGCGGCAGATCCCCGTCGAGCTCAACGTCACCTCCAACATCCGCACCGGATGCTGCTCCGCGCTCGACCAGCATCCGGTCCGCGAATACTTCGAAGGCGGCCTGTTCCTGACGCTCAACTCCGACGACCCACCCATGTTCGGCTCGGACCTGCTCAACGAGTACATCCTGGTCCAGCGAGAGTTCTCCTTCTCGCTCGAGGAGATGCGCGAGTTCGCCGCCAACTCCATCGAGGCAAGTTTTCTGCCTCCCGAGCGCAAGCTGAAGCTCATCGCCGACGTGGAACAGTACGAAGGACCGGGTTAGAGCGGGTTGCACCATTTCCGGTGCCACGGTCACGGTTTCCTGCCCACGTTTGCGCAACAAAAAACCGCGATCAAGTCCGTTCCTCACGGCCACGATCGCGGCTTTCTCCTGCAGCCCGGGTTACTGAGCCGCCGGCCTCGGCACCAGCGGTTTGGTGATCTCGTCCATCAAGTCCGGCGTGCCGTCCACCCGCTTCAGCATGGGGTAGCGCTGGCCTTCGTGCCAGTCCAGGATCACCTCCGCGACATCCGATTCCATCTGCACGATCAGCCGGATCGGCTTGTCGTTGCCTTTGGAATCGTCGATGGCCTGCCGCACGGCATCGGCTGAAAACGAATTGCCATTGACTCCCAGAATCCTGTACCCCGGCCCGAGCTTTGCCTTGTCGGCCGGTCCATTCCACCGTACATCGGTCACGGTGCCATCGGCCGAAACCCGGAAACCCAGTGAATACCACACATTGAGCCCGCTCGACCGCCGCGAGCCCGCCGCGGCCAGCATGCGCTCACTCACATTCGGCGTCTCGGTGTAAACCAGCTCATAGCCGCCGCGCTTGATGCCATCCAGATCGGTATGCTGTGTCGGCACGTCGATGTGCTCATGCAGGAAGGTGGCCCAGTCGTATTTGACCACATCGTTCAAATCGCGGATCAGTTCCTTGCGGTCGTAGGTCACGATCAGCGGACCTGTATCGCCGCCTTTGCCGAGAAAGATGCGCTGGAAGTCCGTCAGCGATTTCTGCCCATTGGTCAGCGTGCGGATCAGCGTATCGGCATCCAGCCACAGCAACTCGCCTTCCTGGTAATACGCCTGCCCGCGCTCCCAGTTGCCCCAAAGCAGAGGGTGCCGGTCGATCGAGCTCGCGATCGCCGTGTCCTCGGTCGAACGCCAGTAGCGTCCCGGCTCGTTGTCCAGCGATGCCGCCGACAGCGCCAGCATGTCGCGGTACTGCGCCTGGTTCTTCAACCCGGAACGCGCCGCCAGCACATTGCCCATGTACTGCGTCATGCCTTCATACACCCAAAGCAACTGACCCTGCTGCGGCGTGGCGAAGTCCGGCTCGTACAGCTTGTCCGGCCGGCGATATTTGCCGTTCCAGCTATGGGTAAACTCATGCGCCAGCAGGTCGGAGTCGCCCAGCTGCCCGGCCTGGGAAACAAACGCCTTCTCGCCCACGCCGTTGTCGGACGACTGCCCATGCTCAAGGCCCTCGCCGCCCGCGATGTCGGAAAGAGTCAGGAGAAAGTGGTAGCTGTTGTAGTGATGGCTTGCGTACGCCGTTCCCGCCTCCCGCACCAGGTTCGAAATCTCTTCCAGGAGCTGCGGACGCAGATCGCTGTCCCCGGGCAGGTCGCTTGCAACATCGATGTAGTGCTTCGGCGTCACCTCCGGCGCGAGCGGAAACTCCCGCAGATATTTGCCAGCCAGCACCGGGCTGTCTTCGAGTTGCTCCACATCGGTGACCGCGTAGTGTGTCGTCACAGCCCCGTCGGTGGGATGGTGATCGTCCTCGAGCACCCCCGTGACCGGAGGCGGCGCGCCTGTGCCAGTCGGCGTCAGCGCCGTGCCGATCGCCCATCCCGCAGGCACGGTCACGCTGGGCTGAATCGCAATCTGCTTCACCGGGATGTGCGCCGGGTACAGCATCAGGCGCTCCCATTCCAGGCATGCCATCTCCCGGCTTACGCGCGAGTTGACCAGCGCGTCCACATGGGCGTGCACGCTCAGCACCCCGGCCGGAACCTCCAGGTGAAACTCGTACAGGTTCACGTCGTCGCGACGCCACTGCAGCGTCTGGCCGTTCGCGGTAAAAACCACGCCGGTAATCGAAGCCGCCGGACCGTTCGGCGCATGGTCGCCCGGAATCCACTGCGGGCTGATAAACGTGACCGCCCCCGGTTTCACGGGCAGGTCGATCTCCGCATGGAACAGGTGCCGCGGCGCCTCGGAAAGATCCGCGGTAATCATGATCGGCGTCTTCTGTGCCGAAGCAAACGGAAGTACGGCAATGGCAAACAGGGCAGCGGGCAGCGTTCTCAGGATGGGCAAGCAGTTCCTTTCATCGTTGGCGCGTGGGGAAAAACGACAGGGACGGACAAATCAGGCGTGCGGATTTTCACCGGCAAGCGGAGGCAGTTCCCGCTCAATGGCGTCGACGATCACCCGGTCGGTCGGCAGTGTATCCGGCGAAAACCGCGCCACGACCTGCCCACGGCGGTTCACCAGGAACTTCTCGAAGTTCCATGTAAGCTCCGGCACGTCGAGCACCGTAAGCCCGTAGCCGCGCAGCTTGTCCTTGAAGCCCGGGTCCGCGATGCACGCTACCGGCTGCGCCTCGGTCAGCGCGGCATAAAGCGGGTTCTTGCCTTCGCCTGTAACCACCACCTTCTCGAACATCGGAAAGTCCACGCTATAGGTCAGTGAGCAGAACTTGTGGATCTCCTGGCTGGTTCCCGGCTCCTGCCCGCCGAAGTCGTTGGCGGGAAAGCCTAGCACCTCGAACCCGCAGTGCTTGTACGTGGAGTACAGCTTTTCCAGCCCTTCATACTGCGGGGTCAGCCCGCACTGGCTTGCCACGTTCACGATCAGCAGGACGTGGCCCTGGTACGGTGCCAGCGTTGTCTCCTCGCCAGCGAGAGTTTTGAGCGGAACATCGAACAGGGTAGGCATGTTGAAAGCCTACAAGACTCTCGCGCCGAACTCCAGCATCCTTTGTGTCCGGCGCCAGCACCCCTGTTCCAGCCGCCAAGAATCCCGAGTGAGTTTGCATTTGACAGGCGTAGTATTAGTTCTTGCCATGGCAATTCAGGACAGGATCTTTGGAAAGCCGCTCGCCACGAGCGACGAACGTGGGGAACGTGTCGGCATAGCCGCCGGCATCCCGATCTTTGGGCTCGATGCACTGACCAGCGCGGCATACGGACCGGAACAGGCACTCTACGTCCTGATCCCGCTCGGCCTCTTCGGCATACGGTATCTGCTTCCCATCATCACCGCAATCCTGATCCTCCTGGTCATCGTCTTCTTCTCGTACCGGCAAACCATCGCGGCCTACCCGACCGGGGGAGGAAGCTACACGGTTGCCACCGAAAACCTGGGAAATCGCGCCGGCCTGCTCGCCGCCGCCGCGCTGATTATCGACTACATCCTGACCGCGGCCGTAGGGGTCTCGGGCGGAGTCACCGCGGTCACCAGCGCGATTCCCTCGCTGGCGCCGCACACGCTCGGTCTCTGCCTGTTGATTCTGGCCATCATCGCCACGATCAACCTGCGCGGGGTCAAAGACACCGGTACCGCCTTCATCGTGCCGACGTTCCTCTTCATCGGGACCCTGGTGGCGCTGGTGATCGTCGGCGTCTACAAAGTTCACGCCGCGGGAGGACATCCGCTGCCGGCGTCACCCTTGCCTCACGGCTACCCGCAGGTGGTCAGTTCGCTCGGCGTCATCATGCTGCTGAAAGCCTTCTCCTCCGGATGCGCCGCGATGACCGGGGTCGAAGCTGTTTCAAACGGCGTGATGGCCTTCAAAGAGCCGCGCGCGCGCAAAGCACAGATTACCTTGTCGGTCATCGTCGTCATCCTGATCACGCTGCTCTACGGCACCGCATGGCTCGCCACCCGGTACCAGATCATGGCCATGGAGCCGAACGAAACCGGCTACCAGAGCCTGCTCTCGCTCATCGTTGTCGCGGTCTTTGGCCGTGGATGGTTCTACTTCGTCACCATGGGCAGCGTCTTCCTCGCGCTCGCACTTTCCGCCAACACGGCCTTCGCCGACTTCCCCCGTCTCACCCGCGCTATCGCCATGCAGGACTACCTTCCGCATGTCTTTATCCTGCGCGGCCGCCGGCTCCTGTTCTCGCACGGCATCTACGCGCTGACCGGCTTTACCGCGATCATTCTCATCATCTTCGGCGGCGTCACCGACCGGCTGATCCCGCTTTATGCCATCGGTGCCTTCCTTGCCTTTACGCTTTCGCAGGCCGGCATGGTCGTACATTGGCGCAAGGAAGGCAGAGGGCACGCCTTTCACATGTTCGTCAACGGCTTCGGCGCGCTGGCCACGGGACTCACCACGGTGGTCGTGCTGGTGTCGAAGTTCACCTCCGGTGCCTGGGTCACGGCCATCCTGATTCCCTTGCTTATCCTCGTGATGTACCTGGTAAAGAAGCACTACACCCGGGTGCACAGCGAGATGAAAGACATGAAGCCGCTCAACCTGATCAACCTTGAGCAGCCCATCGTCGTCATCCCCATGAACGGATGGAACCGCATCACGGAAAAGGCCATGCGCTTCGGCCTTCTGCTTTCGACCGACGTCAAGGTGGTCCACGTGCACTCGGAAGATGAAGGCGAACATGGGCTCGAAGAAGAATGGGAGACCAAGATCATGATTCCCATTCGGGCCAGCAACATGTCCGAGCCGGAGCTGGTCACGATAGCCTCCAGCTATCGTTTTATCATCGCGCCGCTGATGGACTACATCCTGCGGCTTGAAACTGAAAACCCCGGACGCAAGGTCGCCGTGCTGCTTCCGGAACTGGTTGTCCGGCACTGGTGGGAAAACCTGCTGCACAACCAGCGCGTGCAGCTGCTGAAACTTCTTCTGCTTGTCCGCGGCAATCAGCGCATCGTCGTCGTCAATATTCCCTGGTACCTGTAAGGATCGCGCATGCCGTTCGCGAGGCCGAAAAAGCGCGATCCCGCCGGTGAAGCGGAGCTGTTCGAATACGCCGTCGGCGCGCTCAGCCGGCGCATGCGGACCGTGCGCGATCTGCGCCGGCTCATGAAACCGCGTGCCTTTGATGGAGAAGCCGGCGAGCGCGACATGGACCGCGTTGTCGAGCGGCTGATCGAGCTGAAATACCTGTCCGACCAGCGATTCGCCCAGGACTACACCCGTCTACGGAAAGAAAATCAAGGATTTGGCCAGCGTCGCGTCGCGCAGGATCTCGCCGTCAAGGGCGTGGGCAAAGAGCTCGCCGCAGCCACGCTCGCTGCCGCCTACGAGGACACCGACGAGGTCGCCATGGCACGAGCGTACTGCGAACGAAAGCGGATACAGCCGCCCGCCGGGGCAGATGCACAGAAACAAAGCACCCGCATCCTGAATCGCCTCATGCGCGCCGGCTACTCCTCGTCCGCCATCTTCAAGTTGCTGCGCGGATGGAAGGTCGAGCTGACTGAAGGCCAGGACTCCGACAGCTATGCCGAACCCGCTGTACCAGCCGCGGAGCCCGAACCCGGCGATCCATACGACCTTCCGGAGTTCTGAAGAGCAAACAAACGGCCCACCCCCTCGCAGGAATGGACCGTTTCCTCGCTGCGATCGGCTCTATTGTTCGAACGGAACGCTGGCTCCCCACAGGATCGTCGAGCTGGTGGGACCGTTTGCCCCCCACAGGATCGTCGAACTGCTGGTCCCGGACGCACCCCAAAGGATTGTTGCCGCGGCTGGCGTCCCCGCGCCCCACAGGATGGTGGAACTGTTCAGTGCGGAAAATCCGGAAGGATCGCTTGCGCCCCAAAGGATGGTCGCACCCCACAGGATCGTCTGCCCGTTGACCGAGCCGACCACCGCGTTCTGCCCATAGACTGCGCCGGCACCCCAGAGAATTGTCGCCCCCCACAGAATGGTCGAGTCGCCCACCAGCGTCGTCTGCCCGGTCTGCGCGTTGTAGACCGCCACCGGACTCATCGCCGTACCTACCGGGTAACTCTTGAGAGCGGTCTTGGAAACGTCGGAAATGGTGTTGCCGATGTCCAGGTAGCCCGCGCCGATGGTGAACACGTCATAGTTCGCCTTGTACACGTTGCCGCTCGCGGGATCGGTCACGCTGGAGGTCAGCGGGAACGTCGTCTTGTTCGCATCCCGCATCAGAAACGCCTTGGTCTGGTCCGGCGTCAGCGCCGGAAAGGCCTGTAGCATCAGCGCCACTGCCCCGCTGGTCACGCCCGCGGCCATGCTGGTGCCGCTCAGTGGAAAGTAGTTCGGGCTCGCCTGGGAGTTGCCGTTGACCACGTAAAACGCATTCTGCGTGATGAAGCTGGGATTGTTGACCGCGAGCGGATCGTTGGCAAACTTGAGGCTCGTGACCAGGTTGCCCGGCGCGACGATATCCGGCTTGCTGATATTGTCGATAAAGCTCGGCCCCTTGGAGCTGTAGGAGGCGATCTGATCGTCGTTGATCGCAGCCGTACCCATGGTCTTCATCGCGCCCACGGTCAGCACGTACGGATCGTTGCCCGGAGCCTCGATCGTGCCGTAGCCTTCGGCGTTCATGTTCAGGTCGCGCCCGGCGTTGCCCGCCGCCGCCACCACCACGATGCCCGCCTTCCATGCCTGCTCCGCCGCCTGGCACAGCGGGTCCTGCTGATACGACTCCCAGATCGGACGGCCAAGCGACAGGTTAATCACGCGGATGTTGTACTGCTTCTTCAGCGCAATCGCCTGCTCGATGGCCGCGATTACCGCCGAATCCGTGCCGTTGCCGTTCCCATCCAGCACCCGCAGGTTCAGCAGGTTTGCGTTTGGAGCGACTCCGGAGAAGGTCCGGCTGTACCCATATCCGGACGAATCCGCGCCATTGCCCGCGATCAGCCCCGCCACATGTGTTCCGTGGCCGAACGCGTCGGCCGTCGTCGTGTCGCCCGGCACAAAGCTCTGGTTGTAGACCACGCGGCTCAATCCGTACGGGCGCCTCAGGTATCGGCCGTACGGCGGGCCAAGGTCGTCGACCGTGTTGATGCCGCTGTCGATTACGGCCACGCCTACGCCCGTGCCATCGATCCCGGCGTTCCAAACGGGCGCGGCGTTGATCGGCTCGGTCGTATACTCCGCCGCCGTGACAGTGACCTGCTGGCGCGCCGCCAGCGAGTGGTCGAGCGACACATGCGCAATGTTTGCGTCCGCGGCAAGCGCCAGCAGCGCGCCGGCCGGCACATGCGCAACGCTGGATCGGATGGAGTGCAGGTGCCTGTGCAGCACGCCGCCCAGGCTGCTCAACCGTTGGTCCTGCACGCCGCCAGGATCCTGGACATACTGGATAATCACGGGCACGGGCCTGGACGGATCGGCCGCGGCGAGATCGGCGGAAAGCTTGCTCTTCGGCCCGCCGGGGAACTGCGCAAGCGCAGCGGCGGGCAGCAGGGAACACATCAGGACGGCAGCAATACGGAACGGGGGAGCATTCATGATTAACCTCTGGAGATGAACTGCCTACCTCATCGGTGCGGGCCCGGGGTCGTTCGCCGTCTTCTGCTTCCCTGTTGCAAAGCCGCCTGCCCGGACGTGGCAGGAGCGGCAGCTCTGAACTCGGGTCTGGAGACGGATCGTTCTTCAGTCCGGGTCTGAGACTATCGGGAAGTGCCGCACTTTGTCCTTCCCTAAAAGTTGTAATCGGGGTAACCACCGTGGGACACCCGTCTACTCGAAAGCGGCATCGTGAAGACGCCTCACCTGACCCGGCTTAACCGGCAGCGCACGCAGCAGCGCGTCGAGCGCCGGCGTGTGCCCCCGGGCATCGCTCAGCGAGCCCACGGCCACCTGTTCCACCAGCCGGCCACTGTCCAGCACCGCAAGCTCATCACACAGCTGCAGCACGGAAAGCAGGTCGTGCGAGATATACAGGAGCGCGGCCCCGGTAGAGCCGCACATCCGGCTCAGCAAGAGAAGCAGCTCCGCCTGCGTCACCGGGTCGAGCGCGCTGGTGGGCTCATCGGCGATCAACACCGCCGGCCGGTGCAGAAGCGCCAGCGCGACCAGCACACGCTGCGCCTGCCCCACGCTGATCGCCCCGGGACGCCGCGCCAGGAACTCGGGATCCTCCGGCAGCCGAAGCTCCGGCAAAAGCTCTCGCAGCCGTGCCTCCAACGCCGCCGAACCTCCCGCGTCGTGCGCCTTCCAGCTTTCGAGAAAATGCGCTCGCAGCGAAACCGCCCCGTTCAACGCCGACATCGGGCTTTGCGGCACCAGTGCGATCCTGCGTCCGCGCACGGTGCGTGCCTCCCGCTCCGGCATCCGCAGCAGGTCCGTGCCTTCCAGCAGCACCTGTCCCCTCGCCCACCCGCCCCGCCAGCCCAGCAGCCCCAGCAGCGCCAGCGCCAGCGTACTCTTGCCGGCACCGCTGGACCCCACAAAGCCGAGCGCCTGCCCGGCCCGGAGCTCGAATCGGACCTCATCGAGCACGGTGCGCACGCCATACCCGGCGGAAAGCGCAACCTGCAGCGGAGCCACGCTCACCGGCCCGCGTCCACGCGGCGCAGGAACTCGACGTTCCACACCAGGTTCGGCTGCAGAAGCGCTGGCTGCACTCCAAGCAGCGCCGGAGAAACCGCAACCAGCGGGTCGGGATACACCAGGTAGATATACGGCTGCTGATCGGCCACGATCTGCTGCACCCGGTCCACGGCCTGATGGCGCACGCGCGGGTCCAGGCTGGTCGCCTGCAGCTGCATCGCGCGGTCGATCTCCTCCTCCCATGCGGTCTCGGGGCTCTTCTGCGCAGGATCCCACTGGTGATCGGGTGACGAACTGAGCCACTCATTCATCATCGAGTTCGGATCGGGATCCGCGTCCGGATGCCCAAGCAGGCACGCCTCGTAGTTGTGCGTATGGCTCAGGCGCTCAATCAACGCCGGAAAATCCAACGTCACGACCGTGACCTCAATTCCCACCGCGAGGAGGTCCTGCTGGATCAGCACGGCCATCTTCGCCCGGGAGGCGTTGCCGGCGTTGGTCAGGATGGAAAAGCGCACCGGGTGCCCGCCGCCATCCACCAGGGTTTTGCCTCGCATCTGAAAGCCGGCCTCCCGCAGCAGACGAAGCGAGTTCGCCGTGCCTTCAGGCGGCGTGCGCAGCCCCGCGTTATACCAGGCCCGGTTCGCCGGCGAGATAAACCCCGCCGCCACCGTCGCATGCCCGTCATAGGCGATCCTCGCCAGGTCCGCGCGATCGATCGCCGAGGAGACGGCCACGCGAAATGCCTGCGCCCGAAACCAGGCGCGCTCCCACTCCGGCAGCGGCGCGTCCGGAGCCTGGTTGAACCACATCTGCTCGGTGTTGAGCGAAGCGCCGAGATCGCGTGCCGTACCGGGTCGTCGCTCGTTCAATACCGCGAACGAGCCCGGCGACAGATTGTCGATCAGGTCGTACTCCCCCCGCAGAAACCGCAGCAGCTCGGTCTCGCGGTTGCCCAGCACGTCCAGCCGGATCGAAGGGGCATACGGAAGCTGCGCGCCGGCGTTGTCGTGCCCCCAGAAATATGGGTTGCGCACAAGCCGCACGAACTGTCCGGGCTGCGCCTCCGCCAGGGTGAACGGGCCGGAGGTGACGCGCGAAAGCCTCGCTTGCCCGGCCGGCTCGATCGCGATCTCATCGAAGACGTTGGCGATGCCGATTACCCGTCGTGGAAGCAGCACGCGCAGCGTCCGGGTATCGGGAGTTTCGACCCGCACCTCCGCCGGCGCGAGAAACTCCTCCGCCACCGGAGCCGCCGTCGCAGGCAGCAACACGCGCCGCAGGGACGCCGCCGCGTCGGCCGAGGATAACGCCGTGCCATCGGAAAACCGAAGACCCGGGCGCAGATTCAGCGTAATCGCTCGCCCATCCGGTGCGATCGTCCAGCTCTCCGCAAGCGCCGGCTCCGGCTGCATCGTCCTCCGGTTGTACCGGATCAACACCCCTGCCGTGAGCGTTCGCAGCAGCTCGGAGGTTGCGTCCTCCACCCTGGCGGGGTCCAGCGTGCGCGGGTCGGTGCGGATCGCCCACGCCAGCTCTCCCGGCGGACGCGGCGCGGCCGCCTGCGCACCCGCCACCACCGCGCCGCGAAGCGCGACAAGCAGAAGAACGAGCTTGAAAACCTTCTTCACTGCAGACGATTTTCGCATGGCCACCCCCTCGCGAATGGTTATCGACCGGGTACAGCCTGGGCATCACCCTGCATGCTGCGAGCGGCCGGCCGTCATCGATTCCAGCAGAAACAGCACAGCGACCAGAAGCACGATCGGCAGGTACACCCAGTGCGTCTGTGCCATCAGCGCGGAGCTGTTGAGCTCGGCCAGCATGCCGCCCCACGAAGGAAGAGGCTCCGGAATCCCCAGGCCCAGGCTCCCGAGATTGCTTTCCGCCACAACAAACGCCGGCACCGAAACCAGGAATTGCGGCAGCAGCAGCGCACCGAGCCGAGGAAGCACATGAAGACGGACAAGCTGCCCGCGTCGGAGCCCGGCCGCGCGTCCCTGCAACATCGCGTCCGACCGATCCAGCCTGCGGCTCCCGGCATAGACCGCCCGCGCGCATGCCGGCCAGCCGAGCAGCGCCAGCAGCGTAAACGCCACGGCAGCCGTGTGCGCCGGCGACGACGTCAACGAAAAGCCGGAGCGCACGATCATCAGCAGAAACAGCCAGGGCAGCGTCAGAAACGCATCTGAAAGCAGAAGCAGAGTATCGCGAATCGGACGCGGGCTCGACGCCGCCAACATCCCGATCGCCGCCGCGATCGCCGTCGTCAGCGCCGCGGCCAGCGTCGCGCCACCGAGCCCAAGCAGCATTGCCGCCGCCGAACGCAGGAGCCGGTCCCGGCCCAGCGCGTCCGTGCCCGCCACGTGCTCCGCAGACGTCCCCTGCAGGACGGCACCGCGATCCTGCAGCGCCGGATGGCTGCCCGGAAGCAGCACCAGCACGCCGGCTGCGAGCACCAGAAGCAGCAGCAGCACGCCCGCAGCTTTCTGTCGAAGCCGCATCACGCAAGCTCCGGAACTCGAGGCGGTTCGGACAACAACCCCGCCGCGGCCACAAAGGTCGCCAGCAACAACGTCACGGCGAGCAGCACAGGCAGATCGCGGTTTCCCGCCGCGCTCCACGCCAGCTGTGCTACGCCCGGCAGGTCGAATAACACCTCCACCGGCACCAGCGCACTCAGCGCGGTCACCACTGAAAGCGTCACCAGCGCACGCATCTGCGGAGCGGCCGCGGGAAAAACGTGGGCCCGCAGCATCCGCCACCAGCCAAGCCCGCCCGCCCGAGCCTGCAGCAGCGCGGACGACGCCCAAACCTCACGCAGCAGGCGGTCCAGAAACGGAAAGTCCCGAGCCGCCAACACCAGCCCGAGCACCAGAACGGGCCCGCCCGAATCGTTGAGCAGGCACACCGTCGCCAGTGCTGCGGTGGGTGCCGCCAGAAGCAATGTAAACAGCGCTCCCGGCAGCACAGCCCGCCGACGCGCCGCGGTCGACCAGCACGCTCCCGCAACCGCCAGCAGCCAGCCCAGCCCCAGGCTCCGCACCAGGAGCAGCGCCGTGGAGCGCACCCGAGGCCGCAGCAGGGTGCCGACCGGCAAACCATACTGCCGCGACTCGCCAAGGTCTCCGTGGAGAAGCGCACGCGCCGCGGACCATGCCTCCTGCCCCACCGTTCCGGCAGCAGCCTGTTCCGCAGCCAGCCGCGCCCGCGCCGTCGCCGCATGGGCACTGTTCAGCTCATCCGCACTGGCAAAGTAGCCCGGAGCCAACCGCACCAGCACGACCGTGCCCAGCATCACCAGCCCCAGCAGAAGCAACGCGCGCGCAAGCCTGGAAAGCACCCCCGCCCACCGCATCACGCAGCCGAAGGCGCCAGCATGGTGTCCAGGCGTTGCATGCGATCCTTCTTGCCTGGCCCGCCGTGGGTGCGCTTGTGCAGGTACATTCGCCGGTCCGCGACACCCAGCAGCTCTTCCGCAGTGGCCCCGTCCTGCGGATAGAACGCCACCCCCACGCTGAATGAAACCTCCACCTCGAGCTCATGCTCGCGGCAGGCCTGCTGCACCACCTCGTCGATGGCCGCCAGCTGCGCGGAGCAGTCCCCATCCACCCCCGGCAAAAGGAACACAAACTCGTCGCCTCCCATGCGTGCCACCGTATCGAACGACCGGCAGATCTTCCGGGAGCCATCCGCGATCGACCGCAGCAGCAGATTGCCGGTCAGGTGTCCATACCGGTCGTTCACCGCCTTGAACGAGTTCAGGTCGCACACCAGCACGCACAGGTCGCGGTTGGTCCGCGCCGCACGGCCAAGCTGCACCTCCATCGCCAGAAAGAACTGTCGCATGTTCGGCAGTTGCGTAATGTAATCGATCGTCGCTTCCTTTTCCGCGCTGCGAAAGCGAAGCGCGTTCTGCATGGAAAGCGAAAACTTCGCCTCAACCGCCTGCAGGATGCGCAGGTGATCCCGAGAAAACACATTCAGCTCCGGCGCATACACGGTCAACACGCCGAACACCTCGCGGTTGAGATCGAACAGAGGAAGCGACAGTGCCGAGCACATCACCTCGCCGGCCACCTCGCGCGTCGCATCGTAGTTCGGCTCCAGGCTGGCGTCCCCATTCAGCAGCGGCTTACCGCTTTGCGCCACCCAGCCGGAGATTCCTTCGCCCAGCGGAAGCAACGCCTTCGAAAACGACGCGGCCGCTTCGCCATCGATATATTGTGGGCTCAACATATCCTGGTGGCGCAGGTACACCGCAAAACATCGGAACGGGATGAGCCTTTTCAGCCGGCTTGACATCACCGAAATCGTCTCGTTCGTGCTCAACGAGTTGCCCAGCATCTGGCTCATTTCGAACAGCGTCTGCGCCTCTTCACTTGCCGCCGCGATCAGCCGCAGGGCACGGTTCCGGTGCGCACGCTCTTCCGGCTCCGATCCATATTCTTCACTGCTCTGCGATTCCGCGGCCAGTACGCGCTGGTCATCTTCCGCAAAGCCGTTCCCCGGGGCCAGTCCACGCCACACCGCAGGCTCCGTTTCAAGCGGCGCAATGTCTCCTCTGCGCGCGCGCGCCCGTTCCTCCATCTCCAGGTACATCCGTCCCAGCACCTCCACCACGGCCGGATCGAACTGCTGTCCGCTTTTGCTGCGTACCAGCGCCATCGCTTCCTCGAGCGGCATTGCCTTGCGGTAGGGACGATTGGAAGCCAGCGCATCGAAGCAATCCACCACCGACAAGATCCGCGCGCCGATCGGGATGTCGCGCCCGGCCAGGCCATCCGGGTACCCCGTCCCATCCCAGCTCTCATGGTGCGACCGCACGATCGGCGCCACCGGATACGGAAAGCGCATGCGCTCCAGAATGTCCGCCCCTACCACCGGGTGAATCTTCATCTTCTCGAACTCTTCATGCGTCAGCTTGCCCGGCTTGTTCACAATGTGTTCCGGCACGGCAAGCTTGCCGATGTCATGCAGAAACGCCGCCGTCTCGAGCGCCTGCATCTGCAGCGGATCGAGCTCCAGCGCCACGCCGATCTCCTGAACGTATACGCGCACACGCAACAGGTGGTCATGCGTGTTCTGGTCCTTGGCTTCGATCGCCATCGCCAGCCCTTCGATCGTGCGCAGATGCAGCGCTTCCGTCTCCGTCAGATGGCGCTGCCGGTCGCTCAGCATCGTTCGCTGCGTCCGGTACGAGCGATACAGCGTGTAGATCACCGGAAGCACCAGAAGCGACGTCGTCAGCCCATACACGATACTGATGAAGTGGGCCGCGGCCGCCACCACCGCACCCACGATGTAAATCGGCAGATACCACGGAAACTCACGTTTCCAAAGCGCATAGGGTTCTTCGCCGCTCGACCAGCCGATCACCAGCGCCACCGGAACCGAGTTGGCCAGAAAGTAGGCGGTTACCGCAAAGCAAAGCGCCGGCGCGAGCTCCGCATACAAGCGATAGCTGTACAGGTACACCACGCACGCCACCGAAGTCGCCAGGACGGCATTGGATACGTTGAACCCGATCTGCACCAGCGTAAACGCCTTCAACACCCGGAACCGGCACTGCGCAAAGACCGAAACCGCCGCAAGCATGATCGCCTGCAGGGGAGAGAGCTGCACGATCGCGAGCAGGATGATGGGAAAGTTCAACGACAGCGTGCCGTCACCCTTCGGCATCGGCACCTTCATGCCGGAAGCCAGCAGAACCAGCGCAAGATAGATGAGGAAGCGCTCCCAGTGCACCATCGGCGCGCCGGCTGCCCAGCGGATCGCCAGCCCTGCCCCGAGTGCCGTCAGCGCAATCGCAATCTTGACCCTAAGCTTCATGCATCTCCCCAGGAAGGTCCAGCCACGCGGCAAGCGAACCGGAATCGATAGCCTGCGAGGACCATACACGTCCGCGATGCGCGGAAAAATCGTCCCAAAGTTGTAGGTTCCCGACTGATCAACCTCACGCGCACGACCGAGCCCCCCTTCATCGCAGCCGTACGCGAAGATTGGGAACGCCACGCCATCCAGCCTTACATCCCTGAATTCCGGGGCTCGCCCATCATGCGCGCCACCTCACGGGCGATCTCGCCGTCCTCATCCGCGGGCTCCACCCGTACCTCCACGCGGGACGCCGTGCCTGAAAGCACCGGCCCGCCTGCTTCCGGATCGAGCACAACGCCCAGAAAGCCCAGCCGCCCGCACACCGCATCCCGCACCGCCGCGCTATGCTCGCCGATACCCCCGGTAAACACCAGCATCTCCAACCCACCCAGCACGGAGGCATACCCCGCCACACACTTCGCAATTGCCCGGGTGTAGATTGCCAGCGCAAGCACGGCGTCCGCATCGCCTTTGCCCGCGCGCATCGTCAGCACACGGGTGTCGCTTTCCCCGGCCAGCGCCTCCATGCCGCTTGCATGGTTCAGCGTGCTTTCCAGCTTGTCGGGCGACATCGCCGGCAGCCCTGGAGCCAGCGTACGCTCCATCAGCAGCGCCACCCCCGGGTCCAGGTCGCCGGACCGCGTCGCCATCGGCACGCCTCCGCACGGGCTCACTCCCATGCTCGTATCCACCGACCGACCCTCCAGCAGAGCACACAGGCTGGAGCCGCCTCCCAGATGCGCGGCCACCGTCCTGCCCCGCAGAGCACCCCCCAACCGGCGCACCAGCGACGCATAGGAAAGCCCATGGAACCCATACCGCTCCACCCCCGCATCCCGGTACGCCTTCGGGATCGGATACGTCCTCGCCTCGGGCGGCAGAGTCCGATGAAACTGCGTATCGAAGCACGCGAACTGCCGCGCCTCTGGAAACTCCGCCTCCGTAGCCTTCACCAGCGCAATGGCCGGCGGAATATGCAGCGGGGCAAAATGCACCGACTCCTCCAACGTTTGAAGCACCGCGTCGGTCAACGCACAATGCTCCCGCAGACGCGGTCCACCGTGCACCATGCGATGCCCGACGGCCGCCACCTTCGCATCACACCGCGTCCGCATGCGCCCAAACAACTGCCGCAACGCCTCTTCCTGCGAGCCGGGCGAGGCATCCGCGGACTCCAGCACATGCCCGTCGCGGGCCTTCAGACTCAACGATCCCGAACCCTGCCCGATCCCATCCACGCTGCCCGAAAGCAAAATCTCCGCGCCATCGTCCGCATACATTCCAAGCTTCAGTGACGAAGAACCGCTGTTGATCGTCAGGATCGCCACTACACCGGTTCCTGCGCGGGGGAGAGCGGCTTGGACGCCGAACTCCACTTCCAGTCCCGAACCTCGGGCATATCCTCGCCATACTCGGAAACATAGAGCTTATGCTTCTGGATCACCTCGCTGTGCTTCTGTTCCACAGCGTGCACCTTCGGGGCGAGGCGCGGAATGTGCTTGATCGCGTCCAGCGCAAGCGTATATCGGTCCAGCTTATTCAACACCGTCATGTCGAACGGCGAGGTCGTCGTCCCGCGCTCCAGAAATCCATGCACGTGAAAGTTGTCATGGTTGCGCCGCTTGTACGTCAGCTTGTGCACGATCGTCGGGTACCCGTGAAACGCAAAGATCACCGGTTTATCCAGGGTAAACAGCCGGTCGAAGTCCTCATCGCTGACGCCGTGCGGATGTTCACGCGGAGTCTCCAGCGTAAACAGGTCCACCACGTTCACAAACCGTACCTTCACCTCCGGAGCCCAGTCCCGCAGCACCGTTACGGCGGCCAGCGCCTCCATCGTCGGAACATCGCCCGCGCAGGCCAGCACGACATCCGGCTCCTCGCCTTTCGCGAGATTGCCCGCCCAGTCCCACGCCCCAAGCCCCGCGATGACGTGCTGCACCGCGGCATCCATGGCGAGATACTGCGGCGAAGGCTGCTTGCCGGCGATCGTCAGGTTGATATAGTTGCGCGAACGCAGCACATGGTCCGTCACCGCAAGCAGCGTGTTCGCATCCGGCGGAAGATAGATCCGCACCGTGTCCGAGTGCTTGTTCGCCACATGGTCGATAAACCCGGGATCCTGGTGCGAAAAGCCGTTGTGATCCTGCCTCCACACATGCGAGCTCAATAGATAGTTCAGACTGGCGATCGGTTTTCTCCAGGGCAGCGCGCGGCATTCCTGCAGCCACTTCGCATGCTGGTTGAACATTGAGTCGATGATGTGAATGAACGCCTCATAGCAGGAAAATACCCATGCCGCCCGGTCAGCAGATAGCCTTCCAGCCACCCTTCGCACAGGTTCTCGCTCAAGACCTCCATCACGCGTCCGTCGGTCGATAGGTTCTCATCGACCTTCTCGTACTCGGCGTCCCAGCGCTTGCCGGACACCTCGTACACCGCCTGCAGACGATTCGACGCCGTCTCGTCCGGACCGAAGATCCGGAAGTTACGCGAGACGAGGTTTCGCTTCATCACGTCCCGCAGATAGTTGCCCAGGTTTGCCGTCGCGCTCGCCTCGGTCGCGCACGGCTCTTCGCAGGCGATCGCATAATCCCGATAGTTTGGCAGCTCCAGCGGCTCCAGCAGCTCGCCCCCGTTCGCGTGCTCGTTCATGCCGATCCGCAGCTTTCCCTTGGGAGCGACGGCGGCCAGCTCCGGCCGAAAGCATCCTCGCTCATCGAACAGATCGTGTGGCTTGTACGACAGCAGCCATTCTTCCAGAAGCTTCAAATGCCCGGAATTAGTCCGCACCTCCTCGAGCGGCACCTGGTGCGCACGCCACGTACCTTCGATCTGCTTGCCATCCACACACTCCGGCCCGGTCCATCCCTTTGGCGAGCGCAGCACAAGCATCGGCCACACCGGCCGCGTTGCATCGTTCCGCTCACGTGCATGCTTCTGGATGGCGCGGATCTCGGCATACATCGTGTCCATGACCTCCGCCATGCCGCGATGCATCGTATCGGGGTCGTTGCCCTCCAGGAAGTAAGGCTTGTACCCGTAGCCCTTGAACAGATCCTCCAGCTCTTCGTGCGAGATACGCGCAAGCACCGTGGGGTTGGCGATCTTGAAGCCGTTCAGGTGCAGGATCGGAAGCACCGCGCCATCCGTAATCGGGTTCAGGAACTTGTTCGAATGCCACGACGTCGCCAGCGTCCCCGTCTCCGCCTCGCCGTCCCCAACCATGCACGCCACGATCAGGTCCGGGTTGTCGAACGCCGCCCCGTACGCATGCACCAGCGAATAGCCCAGCTCGCCTCCTTCGTTGATCGACCCCGGAACATTCGGTGCATCGTGGCTCGGAATTCCGTACGGCCAGGAGAACTGCTTGAAGAACCGCTTGATCCCATCCTCATCCAGGCTGATGTCCGGGTAGATCTCCGTGTAGGTCCCTTCGAGATATGTGTTGGCCAGGATGCCCGGCGCGCCATGTCCCGGACCCACCACATACAGCACGCTCGCCTGCGTCTCGCAGATCAGCCGGTTCAGGTGGACATACACGAAGTTCAACCCTGGAGTGGTTCCGAAATGCCCAAGCAGCCGAGGCTTGATGTCGTCAGCCGAAAGCGGATGCCGCAGCAACGGGTTGCTCTTCAGGTAAATCTGTCCGACCGACAGGTAATTGGCCGCGGACCAGTAACGGTTGATCCTGGAAAGCTGTTCGTCGGTCAGCGAAATCGGCGGCATGGGTGTTAAGCTCCTCGCGTTCATGCTTCAGATGCGCCCAGGCGTCGGCAGGGACGATTAAAATCCGGCCACCGCCCACCGCGGGACGGACTGAATGCCAGGTACGCCCCGGCTCCGATCTGAAGCAGATGCGCTTTGGCTTCTTGCTCCGGTGGGCGCGGTTGCGAGAGATCGGCGGCGCGCTCCGATCGATTCCTCCCCACAATATGAACCCCTCCGCATGTTGCACCATCCAATCAGCCGTACTCTCGTCCCTGTGCCCTCTCTGTTGTACCCTCATAGAGAGCGCACGATCCTAAAACCTGGTCTTACTCCACCGCAGGGCACGCGTGCGAGCATGGTGCGACCGAACCGGTATGCAACATAACCGCTGACGCTGAGATTGATGAGCCATCCAAGGTCTTCACCGAGGTCGGGCAGGACCTCTCCTGCGTCCCAACCTGGCTCCCTGGGCGTGCGACGCGCCCACGCCCTGGGAAGCCTTCCGTTTCTGCTCGGCGCCTGTCTGCGTCTTGGTGCGCAGACCGTGTCGGAGATACCGGTGGCCCCCACGCGTCCGCTCCAGCTTCCGCTTTCCGGGCGTTCTCCGCAGGCCGGTCAGGTCACGGTCAACCAGCGCACCGCGCCCGGCGGAAGCTCGGCGGGCAGCTCGGTCAACGTCATCGACAGCTCACTCACCGTCACAACGCCCTACAACGGAAGCCTGGCCTCCGGCACCGCGTCCGGCATCGCGCTTCCGCTCACGCTTGAGCAGGCGCTCAATATGGGGCTGCGCAACAACCTGGGCGCTCTTGCGCAATCGGCAAGCGAGCAGGAGGCGCGGGGGCAGAGAAGCATCGCGAAAAGCTCCCTGCTGCCCCAGCTCAGTACCGCCGTCAGCGAGGCGTTCGAGAAGGAAAACCTGCGCACCCTGGGCGTCAGCCTGCCCAGCATTCCCACCACGTCCAAGTTCAACTACTACGACGCGCGCGCCCTGCGGCTGGACCAGACGGTCCTCGACTTCGTCAAGATCCGCAATCTCCAGGGTGCTGGGCAGACGGTGCAGTCCAACATCAAGGCGGCGCGCAACGCACGCGACCTGATCGTGCTTGCCGTCGCGGGCTCCTACCTGCAGCTCACCGCCACCAAGGCCCGCGTGGACGCGGCCGAGGCGCAGGTGCTCGAGTTCGGCACCATCTACCAGCGCGCGGCCGACCGCCTGGAAGCCGGGCTTGCCACGCGTGTGGATGCCACCCGCGCCAGGGTGCAGCTGCAAACCCAGCAGCAGCGCCTGCGCTCGCTCCAGGCCGACCTCGAAACCCAGCGTCTGCGGCTCGCGCGCCTCATCGGCCTGCCGCTGGGGCAGGGCTTCTTCGCCCAGCAGCACTTCCACTTCAGCCCGCTGGCCGATCTGACTCAGGACGATGCGCTCAAGCGTGCGCAGACCGATCGGCCCGATCTCCAGGCAGCCGCCGCGGCGGTCAAGGCGGCGGAGTTTGCCGTCAAGGCCGCGCACGCCGAACGTCTGCCTTCGCTTGCTGTCAAAGGCGACTTCGGCGCTGCCGGCACCACGCCCACCAATCACTCCGACGGGGTCTACAACGTGTCCGGAACCCTAACGATTCCGCTTTACCAGGGCGGCCGCATCAACGGCGATGTCGAGGTCGCCTCTGCGGCTCTCCGGCAGCGCCAGGCCGAGCAGGCCGACCTTCTCGGGCAGGTCGATCAGGATGTGCGACAGGCCTTCATCGACCTCAACGCCGCCGCCGACCAGGTCACCGTCGCGCAGAGCAACCGCGAGCTCGCCCATGAATCGCTCGCGCAATCCACCGACCGTTTTCTCGCCGGCGTCGCGGACACCGTGGAGGTCGTGCAGGCCGAGCAGGCGGTGGTGCAGGCCGACGACGATCTCATCACAGCCGCCTTCGAACACAACCTGGGCAAGGTGTCGCTTGCGCGCGCCATGGGCAACGCGGAGCAGACACTTCCGCAGTTGCTGAGGAACTGACCACCATGGCAGAGACCACTCCGCTTCCCCCCGATCATCGCCTTCCGACTCCGGACGAACCCGCGCAGGACCACATCGCTCCCGACCACCTGTTGCCCGAGGGCTCGAGCCAGCCGCCGGCCAGCCCGGACGCCGCTTCGTCCCTTCCGCCCAACCCGCCTTCGACCGGCCAGAACCTGGCCCTGACCATGCTGTACGCCGAACAGACCCGCCTCCGCGGCGAACTCGACGACCTGCGCAAGAAGCAGGAGGACGCAGGCAAAAAGGACGGAAAAGGCAAAGGCGAAGACGACAAGAAGGGCGGCGACAAAGAGGACGCAGACAAGAAAGGCGGAGACGACAAGGAGGGCGGAGACAAAGAAGGCGAAGACGACAAGGAGGGCGGAGACGCCAAGAAAGACGAAGAGAAAAAGCCTCCGCTGAAAGAGCGGCTCGCGCAGGCCAGGGACAAAGTAACGGCCTGGATCCGGCAGCATCCCATCGCCTTCATCCTGATCGTGGTGGCTTTTGTCTTGCTGGTCCTCGGCGCTATCCTGCTGGTGCGTTATCTCGACAGCTATGTCGATACCGACGATGCGTTTGTCGACGGGCATACCGATCCGATCAGCTTTCGGGTCTCCGGCATCGTCAACGCGGTCTACGTTGAAAACACCTCGTTCGTCAAAAAGGGTCAGCTTCTGATCCAGCTCGACGCCCGCGACAACGAGGTCGCCAAGGAGCGGGCCAGCGCCAGCTATGCCCAGGCCCAGGCAAGCGTTCGCGCCCAGGCGCCCAACGTGCCCATCGTTGCGGTCAATCAGCGAACCGCCATCTCGCGGGAGGACCTGAACGTCGTCAGCGGCCGCGCCAACGTCGCCGCCATGGAAGAGCGCTACCGTTCCGCGCTGGCCGACCTGCACCAGGCGCAGGCCAACCAGGGCAATGCGATCCGCGAGGAAGAACGTTACCGGCAACTGGTGGTCAAGGAAGAGGTGACCCGCGAGCAGTACGACCAGCGCGCCACCGAGGCCGCGGCCCAGACCGAGGTCGTCGCAAGCCGGATGGAAAACGCGAGCGCCGCCAGCCGCGCCATCACCCAGGCACGTGCGCAGCTCGGCCAGGCGGAAGCACAGGCCGCGCAGGCCAGGCAGGACACTCCCCGGCAGATCCAGATGCAGCGCGAGATGCTGACCGAGCAAAAAGCCGCGGAGCTCGCAGCCAAGGCACAGGCCGACCAGGCAGAGCTGAATCTCGAATACACCCGCATCTACGCTCCCGAGGACGGCATCATCGGCGACAAGCAGGTGCAGATCGCCACCCAGGTCGCCCCCGGCCAGGAGCTCTTCGCCCTCACCCAGACCAACGACATCTGGATCACCGCCAACTTCAAGGAAACCGACATTGCGCGCATCCACGCGGGCCAGTCCGTCACCGTGTATGTCGACGCGCTGAAGATGAAGTTCCAGGGCTGGGTGGAAGCGCTCCCCGGGGCCAGCGGCGCGGTCTACAGCCTGCTTCCTCCGGAAAACGCCACCGGCAACTACGTCAAGGTGGTGCAGCGCCTGCCCGTGCGCATCCGTCTGCATCTGGACCAGAACGGCTACCAGCGTCTGCGGCCGGGCATGTCCGTCGAACCCAAGGTATGGCTGCGCTGATGGCAGGCGCAGGAGCGGGCGCACAGGGCAAAACCAATCCATGGCTGATTGCGCTCGCCGTCATGATCGCCACCTTCATGGAGGTCATGGATACGTCGATTGCCAGCGTCGCCGTGCCCTACATCGCCGGCAGCACGGCAAGCACCACGGACGAAGCCGAATGGGTCCTGACCGTGTACCTCGTCTCAAACGCGGTCTTTCTTCCGGCCAGCAACTACTTCGCCACGCGCTTTGGCCGCAAGAAGTTCCTGATGTCGTCACTTGCCGTATTCACCGTGGCCTCATTCCTCTGCGGCATCTCGCCGACTTTATCCTTTATCCTGCTTGCGCGCGTCATCCAGGGCGCGGGCGGCGGTGCGCTGCAGCCGCTTTCGCAGGCCATCCTGCTTGAAAGTTTCCCGCCCGCCAAGCAAGGCCAGGCGCTGGGCGTGTATGCCCTCGGCGTGGTGCTTGCGCCGGTCATCGGGCCCGCCTTCGGAGGCTACCTTACGGACACGCTCTCCTGGCGCTGGGCGTTTTACATCAACATCCCCGTCGGCATCCTCGCCCTTGTGTTGCAGAGCAAGTTCCTGCAGGACACAGAACCCGCAAGCAAGAAAAAGGCCGGCCCCTTCGACGGCATCGGCTTCGGCCTGCTTGGCCTCTGGATCGGCGGCCTGCAGTTCATCCTCGACAAAGGGCAGGAGGACGACTGGTTCGGCGATGCACGTATTCGCTGGACCGCGGGCATCGTCGTCGTGGCCTTCATCCTCTTCCTGATCCGTGAGTTTCGACGGCGAAAGCCGCTCGTGGACCTGCGCGCCTTTTCCGATCGCAACCTGGCCATCGGCTGCGCGCTCGTCTTCGCGCTGGGAGCGGTGCTCTACGGTCTCACCACCGTGCTTCCGGTCTTCTACCAGACGCTGCTCGGCTATAGTGCCACCGCCAGCGGCTTCGCGGTCTCCCCGCGTGGCCTGGGCTCGGTCGCGGCCTCGCTTCTGGTCGGCGCGGCCGTGTCCAAGTTCGACCCCCGCTGGATCACCGCCCTGGGCTTTGTCGTGCTTGGGCTGTCCGGGCTCTGGCTGGGCAACCTCACGCTCCAGATCGCGCCCTACTCGGAGTTCTGGCCCATCGCCCTTTCGGGCGTCGGCCTCGCCATGATCTTCGTTCCACTCAGCAAGGTGGCCCTCGGCACCATCGGCAAAAAGGGGACAGGCAACGCCAGCGGCATCTTCAACTTCCTCCGCAATGTCGGCGGATCGATCGGCATCTCGGCCGCCAACACCATCGCGCAGCGGCATCTGCAATCGCATCGCAATGACCTGACCCGCAACATCACCGGGGCAAGCTGGGTCGTGCGCCAGCAGCTGCTGATGCTCGGCGAACGGCTCTCACCTCACGCCGGCTACAGCGGCCTCACGGCCACGCAGCGTGCGTTGTCCCTCACCAGCTCCGCGGTCAACTCCCAGGCTCAGGTGTATGCGTACGTGGACGTACTCCGCTACTTCGGCTTCCTGTGCCTTTTTTGCGCACCCTTTGCGTTCTTTCTGCAGAAGACTCCGAAGGGGGCAGGCGGCGCGGCATAGCCGGCCAGGCTACCGGTATTGCCGGCAGGCACCTCCGCCGCTCCCATTGCCTGCGCGGTCGCGCCGGGGCGGCAGCCAAGGGCTTAGGACCACGGAGTCTCACAGGGTCCTCAGCCTGTCGCTTTAGCCCGTTGTGATCTCAGCAGAAGAAAACAACGGGCTACGCCCTATTAAATCAGCCTTCCACCTGACACTTCGATACGCTGAGCGTTCACCCAGCGATTCTCCTCGGAGAGAAGCGAGGCGACCATGGGTCCAATGTCGTCGGGGTGCCCGACACGTCTCAGGGCCGTGAGCCCGGCGATCTGCTTGTTGACCGCAGGGTTGTCACGCACCATGCCACCGCTGAAATCGGTCGCGATGGCGCCCGGTGCCACGGTGTTGACGGCAATGCCGCGTGGACCGAGTTCCTTCGCCAGGTACCTCGTAAGCACCTCGACCGCGCCCTTCATGGAAGCGTAGGCAGAGCTGCCCGGAAACGCGAATCGGGCCAGCCCTGAGGAGACCATGACGATCGTCCGCCGTCGTTCAACCGTGAGTACGGCCGCATGTTCGGCTTGCCGCCCAGACGCGACGTAACCCTGCTCAAGCGCCTTGCTGCTTAACGTGTTCTGGCAAAGTCGCATCCGGTTCTACGGTTTCGCCGAACGACCTGCCGTCCATCTCTGCGCAGGAGTGTCTTGCCTGGGATTCTCGTCCTCTGCCTCAATTCATCGGCAAAGAAACCGTCGCCCGCGCATGGGCGACGTTACGGGTTGCCGACTTCTGAATGTCAAGGAGGCGGCTCAATCTCTCGGCTCGAAATGGACACGGGCTCACAAGAAGCCCGCTCGCCAGAGCTTCTTGCGTCAAGGATTGATGGTGGAACCGTACAGAGGTGGTACCAAAACCTGCGCCTAAACTGCTAAGTGATCGGCTGCCGCCAGGTTGCTTGAAATGTGGTGGCCAGAGACGGGATCGAACCGCCGACGCCGGCCTTTTCAGGGCCGCGCTCTACCACTGAGCTATCTGGCCTTGGCGGAAACACGCAGTGCACCGGACATGAGGGCTTCGCCAAGAAACGCCATTCACTGCCCCGGTCCTCCATTGTTCGCGCCCAGGGCACGTTCAGAAGAGAGAGAATGCAGCGGCCAATGCGGAGAACGTCCTGTGCTCATCCAGTGCGCGGCCGCCGGATGCAGCTTCAGTATAGCAACGAGAGCCGTTCCCAACAACCCGGGCAACGCCGAATTAAGAGGAGCAAATAGACGAAACTCCTCTAAGAATCGTTTTGTAACCCACAGCTTCTACTGTTGTCTTCGTAGATCGCCTCCTGGATCACGGAGCCGCTCTGCAGTGAGACAGATCGATGCGTCGGCTTCTCCCACTCTCGTCAGGAGAACGAGCTATTTCGCCACGTACACCAGGAAATAATCCTGCCCATCCTTCTTGGTAAAGTCGTAGTGCCCGATCTCCCTGTACCCGGCTTCGTTCATCTCCCGTTCCAGCACATCCCGCTGCAATCCATGGTCGGTCCCGTTGCCGTTCCGGTCGATAATCCCCACCCGCGCCCCCGGACGCAGGCTGACCCGCAGTCGTTCCATAAACGGAACCGGCCGTGCAATCTCGTGGTACACCTTCAACAGAAGCACGGCGTCCACGCTCGCCGGCGGAAGCTTCGCATCGTCCGGAGTTCCCAGCACCGTATGCACATTCGGCAGGTTCTCCTTGTGGGCCCTGTTATCGATATACCGGATAGCCTCCGGGTTGATATCCTCGGCAAACACCTGCCCCGAGGATGTAACCCGACGCGCCGCCCGCACCGTGAACCATCCCGATCCCGCGCCGATATCCGCCACCGTCTTACCCGGGTGGATCGCCAGGATGTCCATCACCCGGTTGATTTCCAGCTTCTGGTCCCGATCCGGATACTCAAAGATGGAAAGGTCCCCGGAGTACGGCGTGCTGGTAGCCCGCGAAGGCTCCTGCGCACGCACAACCGGCACCAGCGCAAACGACCCAAAGATCAGAAACAAGAAACAGGCACTCACTCGCAAACGTCTCATGTCTTGCTCAGATGCAAATCCGGCCGAATTGCCACGTCCTCTCTGAAGGGAAAAATTGTCGCTCCCGAGTCAAAGCCGGCTCTGGCCGCATCACACCGGGAAACCATCGCAACCGCACACACCATATCCATCGCCGGGAGAACACGCATGCGCAGGAAAAAAGAGACCGGGCAGGAAGAGTCGCACGGGCAGAAAGGCCTGGCTCGTCCTTCTGCTGAAGAAATCTTCAAGCAGGTCAAAGACAACGCACGGCAGGAGCTCAAACGCTCCAGCCTTTCGCTCGGCATCTCCGGATTCGCCGGCGGCACCTTCATGGGGCTCAGCGCGCTGGGCACCGCCATCGCCCTTGCCTTCCTGGGCACCGGCGACAAGGCGGTTATGATCTCGCGCCTTTTCTACCCCATCGGGTTCATCGTGGTCATCATCGGCCGCTCGCAGTTGTTCACGGAAAACACCCTCTATCCGGTCGCGCTTGTCCTGTCGGAGCGCAAACAGCTCTGGAACACGCTTCGCCTCTGGGGCGTCGTCCTGCCCTCCAACGTCCTCGGCGCATTTGCCTTTGCCTCGCTCGCCGCCCTCACCCCGGCGCTCAATCCGCGCGTGCTCAACAGCCTGGCGGTGCTGGGCCTGGACGCCATCCACAACCCCGCCGCCACCATCTTCTGGTCCGGCGTCATGGGCGGCTGGATTATCGCGCTCGCTGCCTGGCTCGTCTCCGGCTCGCACTCCATCACCGGCTCGGTCGCCGTTATCTGGATGCTCACCTTCATCGTCGGCCTCGGCAATTTCGCCCATTGCATCGCCACCTCGGGCGAGGTCCTGATCGCCGTGCTCACTCACCACGCCTCCTGGCATGCCTACCCGCGCTGGTTCTTCCCCGCCGTCGCGGGCAATATATGCGGTGGCGTCGGCATGGTCACCATCCTCGAATACGGCCAGGTCGTCATTGGAGGCGACGAGGAAAACAGCAAGGAAAAGCAGCCCGGACAGATCGACACAAAAGGTGACGGTCCGGGCCACGGGGCGGACGACCTTCGCGTTACCCCACTTCAACCCGTGCCTCTCGAAGCGTCTGTCTCCACCCAGGCTTCGTAATGCCTACTCGGTTGGAAACGGCGTGCCGGAATCGCCGGCAAGCAGGAGTTCCGGCACCTGTTCGAAGCGGTAGCCCGAACCGTCGGGCCGCAGCCACAGGGCAAAGACCATGTCGAACCGCTCGCGCGGCCACACTCCGGGAACCGCGGGGTCGGTTGAGAGAGCACGCGCCAGCTTCGGGATACGCTTGTGCTCCCAGCAGATCAGCACAGGGCCATCCAGCCCCATCGCCGCGGCCGCTACCTTGTCCTCCTCGTCCACGCCGAACCTGAGGTCCAGCGCAACCCCGAGTTCCGCGGCAAGCGGCGTCACCGTCTGTTCTTCGCGCCTGCTGGTGTCGTCCGCGATCGGAGTTCGGCGCATGCGGACCGCACGCAAAAAGATGCGCCGGCCTGCGCAGCCGCCCGCCTGCCGGCGCTCCGTCCAACGGCGCGAAAAACCGCACCAGCGCCCCTGCCCGCTGCCATCCCCGCACGATCAGGTCCTTGTCGCCGTTCTTTCCACTCTCGTTCACGCCGTCCAGCCCCGGGCCCGGCTTTTCCCCATGCCGGATAATCATGATCAACGATGCCTTTGCCATCTTCTCTCCCCTTCCCCGTATCCAGTCACAAAGCCCGATTGTAAGTGGGAGCCGAACAGGTCGGAAACCAGCCCGCAACCAGCTAAACTGAAGAGAGCATGATTCTCCCGTTTGTCCGCGACCTGCTCGCCGACCTCAAAGCCTCCGACGCCTTCGACCGCGTACATCGCCAGCTTGCCTCCGGGCAGGGACGACGCCGTGTCTCCGGTCTTACCTTCACCGCGCGCGCCCTGTACCTTCCGTTGTTCGCCGCCGCCTCCGACAAGCCCACGCTCGTTCTCGTCGCCGACAACAAGGCCGCCGAAGCGCTGCATCAGGCCGTGCTCGCCACCGCCGACCTTACCGGCGCGTTGCCGCTTGCAAGCATTGTCCGCCTGCCCGCGCATGACGTGCTCCCGTTTGAAAACCTTTCCCCTCATCCGGAGATCCTCGAAACCCGTGCGGCCACGCTCTGGAAGATCAGCTCCGGCACCGCACGCCTGGTCGTCGCGCCTGCCGAATCCGCCTGCATGCGTTTGTTCGGCGCGCAGTTTTATTCCGCGCTCGCGCTTCGCGTGAAAACCGGTGAAGAGTACCTCCCCGAGACCATCCTGGAGCACCTTCTGTCCGTCGGCTACACCCGCGTCGACGTCGTCGAAATGCCCGGCCAGGCCACCCTCCGCGGAGGCATCCTCGACGTCTACTCGCCCGAGCAGGAACGCCCCGTGCGCATCGACTTCTTCGGCGACGAGATCGAGTCCATCCGCAAATTCGACCCCGAAACGCAGCGCTCGCAATCCACGCTGGACCAGGCGCTTTTGCTTCCGCTCACTGAAATCCCCATCACGGAAAAGGTGCTCGAAGCCATCAACGCCCGCCTCACTCGCAGCGGCTCGGCCGGTGCGTCGATCGAAGGCGGCGAAACCCCGCGAGAACTCCAGTCGCACGTCAGCACGCGTACCGGCGAGGCCACCATCTTTCCCGGCTGGGAGTTCTTCGCTCCCGTCGCCGGCGCGCGCACCACGCTGCTCGATCTCATGGGCCCTGCCACGCGCGTGCTCACCGAAGAGCCCGCCATGATCACCAACCAGGGCGAACGCTGGTGGAATAAGGTCGAGCAGAGGCATGAGCGTTCGGGCATCGGCAATCTCATTCGCCCGGAAGACCTCTACGTCTCCCCCTGGGAGCTGGACGACCGCATCCGCGGCTTTTGCGGCGTCGAGCTCGACCAGCTCGGAGCCGTCGACGTGCTCGACGCGGATCGCTCCACCGCCTCCGAGGTCGAGTTCCACACCCGTCCCACCATGCGCTTTCACGGCTCAGTTCCAGCGCTGATCGACCAGCTCAAAACCCTCACCTCCTCCGGCGAAAATCGCATCCTGCTCACCGCGCCGAACCAGGGCGAGGTCGAACGACTCGCCGGCCTCCTGCAGGAATACGGCGTGCCTTACCGCCTCGGCTCCCGCAACATGGCCGCCGGCTCGGAGACCATCTACTCCGAGTCCAGCTATCTCGCCGGCTCCGTCACCACGCCCGTCATCGTCCGCACGCCCATCGCCAACGGCGTCCAGATCCTCGACCTCATGCGCTCCGTGCCGAGAGAGCCCGAAACAAAATTCGTGCCCCATTCATCGACGGCCTCCTCGTCGATGAGTGAGTCTACCTCCACCGCTTCGGCCCGCCAAATCATCCTCTTCGGCGCCAACGACCTCACCGACGAGGCCGACGTCACCGCCCGCCCCGCCGTCCGCAAATCCAAAACCTCCGCCTTCATCTCCGACTTCCGCGACCTCGCCGTCGGCGATTACGTCGTGCATGTCGAGCACGGCATCGCCCAGTACTGCGGCCTCCGCACCCTGGACGAAACCACCGATCATCCGCTTGAAATGATGATCCTCGAGTTCGCCGACGCGGCCAAGCTCTACGTCCCGCTCACCCGCCTCGACCTCATTCAGAAATACCGCTCCACCGAGACCGGCCCCGCGCCCGTGCTCAACAAGCTCGGCAACCAGGCCTGGCAAAAAACCAAGGCCCGCGTTAAAAAAGCCATGGCCGACATGGCCGCGGAGTTGCTCAAGCTCTACGCCCAGCGCCGTGCCGCCACCGGCACCGCCTTTACCCCGGATACCAACCTTCAGCGCGAGTTCGAAGACGCCTTCCCCTACACCGAAACCGACGACCAGCTCTCCGCCGTCGCCGACATCAAGCGCGACATGGAATCACAGCAGCCCATGGACCGCCTGCTCTGCGGCGATGTCGGCTACGGCAAGACCGAGGTCGCCATGCGCGCCGCCTTCAAAGCCGTGCAGGACTCGCGCCAGGTCGCCGTGCTCACCCCCACCACCGTGCTCTGCTTCCAGCATTTCGAATCCTTCAAAAAGCGCTTCGCCAACTTCCCCGTCAACGTGGAGATGATCTCGCGTTTTCGCACGCCGAAAGAAAAAACCTCCGTGCTCGAAGGCGCGGCCGCCGGCAAGGTCGACATCCTCATCGGCACCCACGCCATCCTCGCGCAATCGCTCAAGTTCCAGGATCTCGGCCTGCTCATCGTCGATGAAGAACAGCGCTTCGGCGTCAAGCACAAGGAGCGCCTGAAGCAGATGCGTGCCTCCATCGACGTGCTCGCCATGTCCGCCACGCCCATCCCGCGCACGCTCCACATGAGCCTGCTGGGCCTGCGGGACATGTCCGTCATCGAGACCCCGCCGAAAGACCGCATGGCCATTCAGACCATCGTTGCGAAGTTCGATGAGAAGCTCGTGCGCACCGCCGTCGAGATCGAAATTGAGCGCGGAGGCCAGGTCTACTTCGTGTCGAACCGCGTCGAGACCATCTACGAGTTTGCCGCCAAGATTCGCGAGCTCGTTCCGTCCGCACGCGTCGTCGTCGGCCATGGCCAGCTTCCAGAGGCCGAGCTCGAACGCGTCATGCTCGCCTTTATGAACCACGAGTATGACGTCCTCGTCGCCACGTCCATCATCGAAAATGGCCTCGATATCCCGCTCGCCAACACCATCATCATCAACCGGGCGGACCGCCACGGTCTCAGCGAGCTCTACCAGCTGCGCGGACGCGTCGGCCGCTCCAACCGCCGCGCCTACGCCTACCTGCTCATCCCCGCCGACAACGAGCTCACCGAAATTGCCCGCCGCCGCCTCGCCGCGCTCAAGGAGTTCTCCGACCTCGGCGCCGGCTTCAAGATCGCAGCGCTCGATCTCGAACTGCGCGGCGCGGGCAATATGCTCGGCGGCGAACAGTCCGGCCACATTGAGGCCATCGGCTTCGAGCTCTACACCTCCATGCTTGAAGAGGCCGTCAACAAGCTCAAGGGTGAAGGCGACAAGCCCGCCCATGGCACGACCGTGCTCAACCTCGGCATCTCCGTCCGCATCGATTCCGACTACATTGAAGAAGAAAACCAGCGCCTGCGCATGTACAAGCGAATCGCCGGCGCACTGGATCAGGCCACCATCGACGACGTTCGCTCCGAGCTGCACGACCGCTACGGAGCACCACCCGAAACCGTCCTCAACCTCCTCACCGCCGGCGAGCTCCGCCTGCAATGCGAGCAGCTCGGCATCGCCCAGCTCGACCGCAAACGCACCCAGGTCGAGCTCCCCAACCCAAACGGCAATAAGAAGCAGCCCATCAAGACCTTCGTCGAGATGCTGCACATTCGCTTCGCCGTACCCGAGGGGAACGCCCTCGCCGACACGTCACTCGCGAGCGCCAAAGTCGATCCGGGCCTGCTCATGAAGATCATCGCCCGCAACGCAAAACGCGGTGCCCAGTTTACCCCGCAGGGTATCCTGCGCTGGCCGCTGTCGAGCGCCAAAGCCGAAGACGTCCTTGCAGAAACTCGAGCTCTCCTCGACTCCCTGAAGACTGCTTGACTCAAGACTCGCCGACCCGAGACATCTATCTCCGCCGAAGCAGAAACACCACCAACAGCACAAGCAGCAGCAGCCCAAGCCCGCCGCCCGGCCAGATAAACCAGCCACCGCCGGTAGATCCGCCCGCCACCACGCATCCCGCCAGCCCGAACGCGGCCAGTGGTGCCATCATCGCCACAATCACCGCACGCCCTGCACCGATCCCATTGATTCGCATATCTGTGGGATGCATTTTCCTCCCGCGTCGGCCATTCCGTTCAGTTCCTTGGGCAGCCGCAGTTTCCCTCCAAGGTCCGCCAGGTCTTCGGTGCCAACACCAGCCTCGAAAGCTGGGCCCACTCCTGCGAGCAGATGATGCTCGACCAGGGCTACCTCCCCCCGCTCTCATCGCGATGAGTGGGTCCACCACTCCTAATTCCGTAGGACCCAATCCGCTTCCATCCTCCGCACAGCCCGGAGCGCAAGCCACATCAGCACCCCGCCAAAGAACCCGAACGAACAATCCCCCAGCCGCCAGAACCAGGGAATCCCACGCAGCGGCCCCGCAATCAGCGCCAGCGGAAAGATCGCCGCACACGCCATCAAACCGAACTCCAGCACCCACCGGTTTCGCACCGGGTCCCGCCACGCCCCCACAAACAGAAGCGCAAACAAGACATGAGCGAACGCCAGCCAGTCCGTCCCATACGCCAGAAACGGATATCGCACCGAGGTCACGGCCAGCCCTGCCGCCACGCGAGCCACCCACGCATCCATCGCACTTCCCGGGGCCACCCGCCCCAGTATCCCGTGCAGCCACGCGACCTCATGCACCAGTGGAAACGCCGTCACGCCGCTGACAAACAGCCCCAGGATAAATATCCCCACATACACCCGCACCCGCCGCAGTCCGCTCACCCCATCCCCTCTCCGTGCCCGTTCACCGCGGCTTCTGGCGATGAGCGGGTCCTCGCGGTTCGTCATCCAACCCGGCAGATCAGGCACTTCAGATAGCTCGTCTCCGGAAGCGTAAGCACCGCCGGATGATCCGGTGCCGCACCCCGCGTCCCCAGCACCTGCGCCCGCCGCCCCGCATCGCTCGCCGCACTCGCCACCACCGCCATAAACTCCTCCATCGGCACATGGTGCGAGCAGGAGCACGTCACCAGCGTCCCTCCGGGCCGAAGCATCTTCAACGCCCGCAGGTTCAGCTCCTTGTAGCCCCGCAGCGCCCCTTCCGCCGCACGTTTGCTCTTGGCGAACGCCGGCGGATCCAGCACCACCGTATCGAATTGCTTCCCCGCGCCTTCCCACGCCCGCATCAGCTCAAATGCATCCGCCTCCACCCAGTCCACCGCCGCCGTCAGCTCCGGATTGAGCGCCAGATTTGCATCCGCGACCTCCAGCGCCGCCCGGCTCGCATCCACGCCCGTCACCCGCTCGCACGCCCGCGCCAGATGCAGCGCAAACCCACCCTGGTACGTGCAAACATCGAGCGCCCGCCCACGCGCATGCTCCGCCGCCGCCGCATAGTTGATCCTCTGATCCAGAAATGCCCCCGTCTTCTGCCCGGCGGTCGCATCGTAGGCAAAGCGCAACCCGTTCAGCGAAAATGTCGTCCGCAACTTCGGCTCCTCCGCATCGGCAAAGAGCGGCTCCGCCGGAGCGGGCGGCAGATCCTCCAGCCCGCGAATCCGCGGGTCCGGTCGTTCCACGATCGTCGCCGGCCCCAGTGCCAGGAGCTTCTCCCGCAGCACCGCGCGCACGTCGTCCTGCGCGGTTCCCTGCGTCAGCAACTGGATCAAAATCAGGTCCGCATACTGGTCCGCCACGATCCCCGGCAGCTCATCCGCCTCGGCAAATACCAGCCTTCGCCCATCGTTCCCGGCCGTCACCGGAGCCAGCGCCTCCCGCAGCCGCAGCGCCACGTCCACCCGCTCGCCGAGTTCCCGCAGATACCCCTCACGCGTCACCCCCGCCTCACGCGAAACCATCCGCACCGCAATCTGCGACGCCCCGCTGAACAACCCTGAACCCAGCGCCGCCCCTCGGCCATCGAGCACCGTGACCAGCCCTCCAGAGGCCGGCCCCTCCCCCTCCGGCCCTGCATGCCCCTGCTCCACATCCGTCCGGTACACCCAAAGATGCCCCGCACGCAGCTTGTCCGCCGCCCGCCGCGTCACCGAAACCGCCGCCCCGCCCACATACGGCGCGCCCATTCGCAGCGGCCTTTGTTCCTGCCCAACACTCATCCTTCTATGGTCGCACGCAACCCCCGTTACCATGGAAGCAGTGTCTCCATCCACCCAGGTCGACGTGGCCGTACTCGGAGCCGGAGCCGCCGGCCTGATGGCAGCCGCGACCGCCGGAGCCCGCGGACGCCGCACCCTTCTGCTCGACCACGCCGACCGCGCCGGCAAGAAAATCCTCATCTCCGGCGGCGGACGATGCAACTTCACCAATCTTGGTTGCCGCGCGGAAAACTTCGTTTCGGAAAACCCTCACTTCGCCAAATCCGCCCTCGCCGCCTATCCGCCCGAGCAGTTCATTGCCCTGGTCGAACGGCACCGCATCCGTTATCACGAAAAAACTCTCGGCCAGCTCTTCTGCGACACCTCCTCCCGGGAGATCGTCGTGATGCTCGAAGCCGAATGCCTCTCCGCCCGCGTCGAAACCCGCCTCAACGCCACCATCGACACCCTCGCCCGCACCTCGGCCGGCTTCGAGCTCCAGACCTCCGCCGGCCTCGTCCGCGCTCACTCCGTCATCGTCGCCACCGGTGGCCTGTCCATCCCCAGGATGGGAGCTACCGGCCTCGGCTATGAACTCGCCCGCCAGTTCGGCATCGCAATCGTCCCCTGCCGACCCGCGCTCGTCCCATTCACCTTTAGTCCCGCCGACCGCGATGCCTGGTGCGAGCTCGCCGGTGCCTCTGCCGAAGCCATCCTCACCACCAGGCCGCGCAATCGCCGTACCCGCCCACCAGGCTTCCGGGAGAAAGTCCTGATCACCCATCGCGGCCTTTCCGGCCCCGCCGCCCTGCAAATCTCCTCTTACTGGCCGGAGGGCGACACCATCGAAGCCGACCTCGCCCCCGGCCGCGATGTTTTCGCGCCTTTGCTCGCCCCCAAAGCCCGACGCGATCTCCCCGCCGCCCTCACCGCCCTGAAATCAATCCTCCCGACCCGCTGGGCAGAGCGCTGGCTCGACCTTCAACCCGCCCCCGCCAGCCGCGATCTCTCCAACGCCGACCTCGCCCGTATGGAAGCCGCCCTGCACCGCTGGACCCTGCGCCCCGCCGGCACCGAAGGCTACGCAAAGGCCGAGGTCACCGCAGGCGGCATCTCCACCGCCGAGCTCCACGCAGGCACCCTCGAATCCCGCCAGGTTCCCGGCCTCTTCTTCATCGGCGAGGTCGTCGACGTCACCGGCTGGCTCGGAGGCTACAACTTCCAATGGGCCTGGGCCTCCGGAGTCGCCGCCGGCACCCACGCCTGACCAGGCTCAACCCAAAACCAGTCCATATCCCATACATACCCAATCCATACCCAATCCGTGCCATTCATCGCGGCTCCATCGCGATAAGTGGGTCCACCCAACCCAGTCTACCGCCCTTCCCGAAGCCGGAGCGCCAGCCGTTCCGGCAGCTCCGCCATCAAAATCCGTCCCTGGCTGGCCACCACATCGTACGGCACCCGGTGAAACACGATCTCCCCCGCCTCCGAGTCGTACACCGCAAACGCCGCGCGCCAGTCATGATCCCGCGGCTGCCCCACGCTTCCCGGGTTGATCAGGTACCGGCTTCCCGTCTCCAGCCGCAGCGTCCACTGCTGCGCCTCAGCCCGAGCCTCCGCACCACGCGCATACCCCGGCCGCAGGTCGTTCCAGTCATGACCCTTCTGCGCGAAGCCCCCCTGGATATGCGTATGCCCAAAAAACGTCAAATCCCGCGGACTCGCCTGCAGCGGGGCCCACGCATCCCGCATGGTCAAAATATAGTGGTCCTCGTGCAGCGGAGACCCATGCGCGCACGTCACCCCGTCCACCTCCGGATGCACCGGCCCCTGCGGAACCCCGCGCAGCCACTCCGTGTTCTCTTCCGTCAGCTCCGCCCGCGTCCAAAGCGCCGCCGTCCGAGCCACCGGATTGAACCCGTTCGGGCTCGTCAACCCACAGCAAACCCGGTCGTGATTCCCGCGCACCGTTACCGCCGCCAGCGGACGAACCCGGTCGCACACCGCGTTCGGACTGGCCCCATACCCCACCATGTCCCCCAGGTTCCACATCTGCTCGTAAAGCCCATCCCCGGCAGCCAGCACGGCGTCCAAAGCTTCCAGGTTGCCATGAATGTCGGAAAGGATCAGTGCGCGCATGCCCACCGTAGATTATCAACGACTTGCCCGCCAAACGGAAAAGGGACCCGCATTTTTCGCGGGTCCCACCTGCCGTTCGATCTTTACTGGTTCTTCTCCGGCCCCGTCGTCACCTGCCACCCGTTCGAGGTATCGGTCAGCGTCGCCACCGCCGGCGAAGGCTGCAGCGAGGCCTGCACGCCCGGAAACGCGTTCTGCGTCTCCGCCGCAGTCGCCCATCCCGGAGCCCCGCTCACCGCGGCGTGATAATTCACAGTCGTCGTCGCTCCCACCTGCCCGTTGGTCGGCGTATTCGCGTCGATCGACGTCACCTTCGGCGTCCCGTAACAAAAGTTTCCATAGCCCGGCTGCTGCGTATCCGCTTTCCACGCCGCGCGTCCCTTGTCGGACAGGTCGTAGTTTGTCACGCGCTTGGAAAGAACCAGCAGCTCCTTCTTCTCAGCCGAGGTCCGTGTCAGCAATCCCTGGTCGTACAACGCGTCGTAGCTACTCGTCTTCGTCGTATCGCTCGCATCCGCCTGCACCGGAAACTGCACTTCATGCTTCCAGAGGCAAGCCGGATAGGCCGCATAGTACGTGTCGATTGCCGACGTAAAGTTCGGCTTTACGTCCGCCGTCTTCTTGCATCCCCCCGCAACCAGCAGCGCACCCATCCCGGCAACCAACCCGAACCGTATCCTCATCACAAAGCCCTCTCACAGGATGGATGCAAACGAACCCGAAGCGGCAGTCCCAACGCAAACTGAATCGACCAACTCTCCACGCCCCCGTGGCCCGCTCATAACCCCTAAAGCCAACCCTTGGCCCGCGCAATCCGAGCCGCATCCGTCCGGTTGCTCGCTCCAAGTTTCGAGATCGCCTCCGATAAATAATTTCGCACCGTTCCCTCGGAAAGCCGCAGATCGCCCGCAATCTCCGCCGAGCTTCGACCTTCACCCGCCCTTTGCAGAATCTGCCGCTCCCGGTCTGTCAGCGGGTCCGGCTCCGCGCTCCACACCTCCGCCGCCAGCCCTGGGTCCACTACCCTGAGCCCCTGGTGCACTCGCCGCACCGCGTCCGCCAGTTCCGCCGCCGGACGATCCTTCAACAGGTATCCCCGCGCGCCGGCATCGAGCGCCCGCCGCAAGTACCCCGGACGAGCAAACGTCGTCACGATCACCGTCCGCACCGCCGGCCGGCTCACCTTCAACGCCGCCGCCAGCTCCAGCCCCGTCATCTCCGGCATCTCGATGTCAGTCACCAGCACATCGGGCGAAAGCTTCTCGGCCGCCCTGCACGCCTCGCGTCCATTCGCCGCCGTCGCCACCACCTCGATATCCGGCTCCAGAGCAAGCAGCGCTGCCAGCGCCCCAAGCACCATCGCCTGGTCTTCCGCCAGGATCACCCGGATCTTCAACCTCGCACCTCAACCGCCAGCCCCGGCATCTCCACGGACGACTCCTCGATGCGCAGACGCAGCGGAAGCTCCACGCACACCCGCGTGCCGGACCCCGGACTGCCGATCCGGATCACCCGAACCGAACCGCCCAGCGTCTCCACGCGTTCCCGCATCCCGCGCAGCCCGTTGCCTTCCGGCCTTGCGCTTCCGCGTCCATTGTCTTCCACCAGAAGCGAGATCCTCCCCGTCCCTTCGCTGAACCGCACCACGCACACCGTCGCCGCCGCATGCCGAACCACGTTGGTCACCGCCTCCCGCAGCGCCAGCGCAAGCACCGTCTCTTCCGCCGTATCCAGCACCGGCGGCATCGTCTCGCACTCCAGCCGAACCCCCGCCGCATCCAGCGTTAGCCGTGCCTTGTCGATCTCCTGCACCAGCCCCTTGCTCCGATACCCCGTAATCGCCTCCCGCACCTCCGCGAGCGCGGTCCTCGCCGTATGCTCCACGTCGGCGATCTCCAGCGCCGCCCGTATCGGATCGCGCTCGATCAACCTCCCGGCCAGCTCCGACTTCAGCACGATCACGCTCAGCGTATGCCCAAGCACATCGTGCAGATCCCGTGCGATCCGCTCCCGTTCCGCCGTCGCCGCCAGCTTCACATTCTCTTCCTGCGCAAGCTTCAGCCGCTGGTCCGCCACCTTGCCCTTGGCCACGAACGTATTGCTGATGCCCACCACCAGGACGAAGAATCCGCCAACGATATAGTCCACCGGGAGCTGCGGACGCCACAGCCAGAACCACATCAGCCCAAGCGTCACAATCTCGAACAGCATCACCGGAGCCATCACGCGGAAGGTGGGATACGTGAACGGAAGCATCGCCGCCACAAATACGAGAAAGCACGAAGAGCCGGGGTTGAAGTGGATCACGCTCATGCCCAGCGCAAACATCGCGCCCACCATCCACAGCCGGGTCCGCCGCTCACACGTCCGCACATACGCCGTGTACACCACCAGAAACAAGGCGTAGATTCCGGCGCACTCCAGCCAGTACACCAGCTTGTGCCGAAAGATCGGTTCAATGAAAAAGAAGATCGAATACGCAAGCCACACATAGCTCGCGCCCACCGGGGCGTCCGGCGCATCCGGCCGCGAATGCAGATCGTACTGCACAGGAGCGGTCGTCGGATAACGAAACGGTTTGTCCAGTTTGAAGTCCATCGCTGTGCGCTCCAGTGTAGTTCATCTCTCGAAACGCCGGACGTGCCCCACTCATCGATTGCCTCCTCGTCAACGAGTGGGTCCATCCACAATCCGACACCCGCCACCCGCCGTTAAGCCCTGGCCTCCGCCCGAGCAAACACCAACCAGCTCGCACCCAGCATGAGCACCGTAAAGCCCGCAAGGTACAGCACATGCCCCATCACCGCCGGAGCTCCCCGCTGGTACCCGAACACCGTATGCATCAGCTGCGCCAGGTGATACGCCGGCAAGACCGGGGCCAGCTTCTGCACCCAGTGCGGCAGCCCGGCAATCGGAACCCAAAGCCCGGACATGAAGCTCATCGGAAGGTAGATCAGGTTGATGATCCCTGAAGCCGCCGCCGAAGGAACTACCTGCGCCAGCAGCAACCCAAGCGACGTAAACGGGATCACGCCAAGCACCGTCACCAGAAGCATCCGCGCCAACTCACTGCCCGTCAGGTGTACCCCGCCGAACACCACGCCCAGCGTCGTCAGCACGCCCACAATGATCAGCCCGAACGCCACTGCCGTCACCAGCTTCGCCAACAGATACGCCATCGGCGGCATCGGGCTCGCACGCTTCAACTCCAGCCACCCTGCCGCCCGTTCCGTCGCCAGCCCCACGCCGATGCCGAACAGCGCCGCCCCGATCATGCCGAAACAGCAATACCCCGCCAGCATGTATTTGCAGATGTTGACTCCATGCTCCACCACGCCCTTGTTGCTCAACCCGAACAGCACATAAAACATCAGTGGAAACCCGATCATGGAAAGCGAAAAGCTCCTTGCCCGGAACAGCTTGAGAAACTCATACCGGATCTCCTTCCCATACACCGCAACCGAAAAAGGGCCGTCACGCCGAACCGCCGAAACAGGAATCGCCACACTCGCCATCACACACCTCCTAAAACTTTAGTAGCCGCTCTTGTTGTTATCCTGCAAGGGGGAGATGGTTCTCCAATCGCCTAAGCCGCATGCGAAGTCAACGCCAGAAACGCCTCTTCGAGCCCCGGCGCCACCACTTCCAGCCCGCTCAGCCCCGTGTCGGCCAGCAGCATATACCGCAACGCCGCCTCCACATTGCCCGCCGTCACACACGTCCAGCCGCCCGTCTGCTCGACCGCAATCACTCCCGGAATCACCCAGAGTTCTTCGGCCGCCAGCGACGTCACGCACCGAATCTTCTTCGCGGACGTCTCGCGCTTGATCTCCGCCGGCGTTCCCTGCCGGATTACCCGGCCTTTGTCCACCACCACGATCCGGCTCGCCAGCGCGTCGGCCTCGTCCAGGTAGTGCGTCGTCAGCAGCACCGTCTTGCCACGCGCCGCCAGCCCGCGCACCGCCTCCCAAAGACTTCGCCGGGCCTCCACATCCAGGCCCACCGTCGGCTCATCCAGAAACACAATCTCAGGGTCCCCGCACACCGACAGCCCGAACAGAAGCCTCTGCTTCTGCCCGCCGGAAAGCTGCTCGAACTGCCGATCCTCGATTCCCTCCAGCCCCGCGATCCGAATAACCTCCGCATACGGCAGCGGACGCGGATAGTAACTCCGAAACAGGTCCAGGTGCTCCCGCACCTTCAGCGTCTTCGGCACGCTTGAGACCTGCAGCATCGCGCCGATGCGCGTCCGCGCCGCCGCCGTCCGCGGGTCCTCGCCAAAGATCCGCGCGATGCCGGAGGTCGGCGTCGTCAGCCCAAGCAGAAGCCGCACCGCGGTCGACTTTCCCGCGCCGTTCGGTCCAAGCACCGCCACGATCTCACCCGGAAACAACTCCAGCGTCAGGTCCTGCAACGCTTCCACCTTGCCGTAGTGCTTGCCCACGCCGCACAGCGAAGCGATCGGCACCGTACCCGCAGCACTCATCGAAGGAACCGCAACATCCACCAGAGACCCTGTCATCGCAACCTCTCCCTGTATCCAATCTCAACTGCTTACAGGAACAAGTCTCGAACAACCCGCGCGCGCAGCGCAGTGCTCTGTGTCAGCAATCCGAGGTGACAGATGTCACCCGCGCTATTCACTCCAGATCAGCGAAAGGTCCAGCACAAAGCCAGCCACCGGCCCATCCGCCGCCAGCCGGTCCACCCCACTCACCCTCTCCGGCTCTCGCCCGGGCCGAAACACCTCCACCGTCCGCGCATCCGCGTCGATCATCCACCCAAGCTCTGCCCCATTTGCCAGCCATGCCTGCATCTTTTCCCGCGTCGCCGCCACCGCATCCGAAGGCGACAGCAACTCCACCACAAACTCCGGACAGATCGGCGCAAATCGCCTCTGCTGCTCTTTCGTCAGAGCCACCCACCGCCCTTTCGAAACCCACGAAGCATCCGGACTCAGCATCGATCCATCCGGCAGCGTCCAGCCCGTGCTCGAGTCGAATGACTTGCCCCGTCCATCCTGACGGGCCCAGGTACCAAGCTCTACGGTCAGATCCGCATTCCTCCCGCCCGAAGCACTTCCCGCCGGACTCATCAACACAATCGTTCCACTCGCCTTTCGTTCAATGCGCAATTCGTCGTTCTTTTTGCAAAACGCAAACAGCTCCTCATCGCTCCACCGCCGCCCAGGCCGCAAAGTCACCGGCAACTCCACGCACTGTATCGAGGTCAGCATAGCCTCATCCTACATCCACTCCGACCCGTACTGCACCGGGATCTGCGTAAACGCGATCCGCGTCGGAGCCGTCTCCCGCGCCGGCAGCATCCCGGCGAAATGCACCGTCGTATGCCCAAACTTCAGGTTCAATTTATCCATCGTCGCCGACAGCCCCGCACGGTTGTCCGGGTCCCCGAACAGCGTCGCCTGGTGCTCACTTTCCGGGATCAGCTCGCGCAGCGTCACCCCCACAAAAAACGGCCGCACATACAGTTCGCCCCTTGGCCTCTGCTTCCACACGTTGCGCAAAACATCCAGCAGCGAAAGTGTGTCCTGGCAGTCGCGAAACCGCGCCTCCATTCCCCACGCCGTATGCTGAATTCCGCTGGTGTGCTGCTTGGCCTTCACCTCCGCGGCCTGCGCCTGGGTCAGCGCGTACTTGATCGTCACGCCCATCGCACCCGCATGGAACCGCTCCATCCGCAGCCGCATTCCAGCCTTGTGCAGCAGCTTGTGCGCTACCGACCACGCGCCCTCATCGGACCGGAACTCCGGCCCCATCACATGGCTGTGCCCCAGCGATTTCTGCAGCTCGCTCGGCACCGGAGCGCCATCGTCGCCCGTCTCTCCACCCCGCAGCCAGTGGTACAGCCGGTCACCCCAAACCGAATCCCACAGCCGATGCATCGCCGGCCGGTCCAGCGCAAGCAGCTGCTCCATCGTCGAAATACCTTTGCGATTCAGGCGCTCCTCCGTCTTCGCTCCCACCCCCGGCAGATCCCGCAGCGCCAGGTGCGCAATCGCCCGGGGCAGCTGCGAAGGCAGCAGTCCGATCAACCCATCCGGCTTCTGCATATCGCTCGCGATCTTTGCCAGGTACCGGTTCGGCGCCATCCCGATCGAGCACCGCAGCGTCTCCCCCACGTCGTCCTTGATCGCCTGCTTGATCTCGAGCGCGATCTTCCGCGCCGCCGGCGGCTCCCGCTCCCGCCCCATCAGCTGGCACACCATCTCGTCGATCGAAGGCGTATGCGCCACCGGGCAGCAGCGCTCCACCGCCGCCGCAATCCGGTGCGAGTGCTCCGCATACACTGCGTGCGACCCGTTCACCAGGATGATCTCCGGGCAGATCCGCTTCGCCTCTCCCACCTTGGTCAGCGTATGGATCCCCAGCGCCTTGGCCTCATAGCTGGCCGCGATCAGCGCCCCCGTATCCGCCATCGTGCCGCACACGCCCAGCGGCCTGCCGCGATACTCCGGATGCAGCTGCTGCTCCACCGAAGCAAAGAAGCTGTTCAGGTCGATATGCAGAAACCCGAACCGATCGAGTTGGTCCGTCGCGCCCATACGCTTCCCATCCCAAACCAGTCAGCCGAAGCCGTCCTACGAACCCATGCATCGCAGCTGATCACGTTGAACAGCTCCGGCCCAGTATAAATCTTCGCCCTGTCTTCTCCGCACTGAAGCCTGTGCACACGGCGAAAAACCTTCCGTGTATCCTTAATCTGGGTCTCAGATGGAAGTTCAGATCGCTCCCAAACCCGGCGAAATCCGTTATCACGAACTCGACGCGCTCCGCGGACTCGCCGCCCTCACCGTACTCTTTCACCACTTTGAAATCCTCTGGTTTCCCCCTATTACCCTCCCCCACTGGGCCACCCTCCTCAGCCCCTTAACCGACGGCCTCGAAGCCGTCGTCCTTTTCTTCATGCTTTCCGGCTTCGTCCTTTCCGTGCCCATGCTCCGGGGCAAATCCCAGTCCTACCCTGTCTATCTCGGCCGCCGCACCCTGCGCCTCTACGCTCCCTACCTCGTTGCGCTCATTGTCTCGGTAGCCGGTGCCGCCCTCTGGCACACCTCGGTAAACGACAACCTCGGCGCCGGCACCTGGTCCGCCTCGCCCAGTCCCCGCCTCGTGCTCGATCACATCCTCTTCCTCGGCAACTACAACTCCGGCGAGTTCAACACCGCCTTCTGGTCTCTCATCCAGGAAATGCGCATTTCCCTTGTCTTTCCTCTACTATTCGTCCTCTTTCACCGCATCCCTCCCGCTGTCGCCGTCCCGCTGGCAGCCCTCGTCACCGTGCTCGCCTTCCGGCTCATGACCCTCGGCCCACCCATCGGACCATGGGCCGTCACCTTGCTCTATATCCCCATCTTCCTCGTCGGCATCCTGCTCGCCGCCCACGTCGCCTCCATTCGCGCCTGGTACGCCGGGCTTTCCCTGGCGGCGCGCATCGGCTTCGGCTTCACAGCCTTCCTGCTTTACACCTGGGGCGCTCACCTGGCTTCCTTTACCCGGGCCGTCGTCAACCTGCACATCTTCCCCCTCGATCAGTGGCTCATCACTGCCGGTTCGGCGGGCTATCTGATCCTCGCCATGAACGCCCCGCGCATCCGCGGCTTCCTCAACACGCGCGCGCCCCAGTTCCTTGGCCGCATCTCTTACAGCCTTTATCTGGTCCACGGAACCGTACTCTTCGCCCTGGCCCGCAGCTTCGGAAGACGCGTCTCCATCCCGCTGCAGTTCCTGATCTTCGTTATCCTGTCGATCGCGCTGGGCTATCTCTTCTGCATCACCGTCGAAGAACCGTTCCTCCGCCTCGGCCGAAAGTTAGGCAGCACAAAGCATCCGAACAAACTCGAAGACCGTAAACGCCAGACTGGGAACTGAACAGTCCTAAGCTTTTCGGACCCCCACTCACTTCCCGTCTTCCGTCCCCCGCACAAACGCAGCTACATCGTCGTGAAACTGCCGCAGCACCTCCTCGTTCACATACACCATGTGCCCGGACTGGTAGTACTTGTAGCTGATATTCGCCTGCAGCGCCTGCGGAATGGGCAGATGATGCATCTCGTACTTGCCTTCGAAGTACGGCGTAGCCAGGTCGAAGTACCCACCCGCAAGCAGCACACGCATCTTCGGGTTCGACTTCATCGTGAACGCCAGGTCCGGCATCACATTCGTCCCGGCCTCGCCCTGTCCCACCGGAGGTCCGCCCGGAGCCTGGTGCCGCAGGTCCCAGCTGAAGTTCGCATCCATATACGCTCCCGGCTTGTAGGTCTGGTCGCGTCCGTAGTTCAGCTCCGTCCGCAGATACTGGTTGATCGCCGTCGTATACGCGCTCGAGATCGCATTCGACTGCGGATCGTAGTCGCTCGTCTCGCTCATCGGATTCATGTCGGGCCCCTTGTACCGCGCGTCCAGTCGGCCCGTCGTGACGCCCTCCGCATCCTGCAGCTCTTTGGCAAACTGCCCGCCATCCACACGCAGGTTGTCTTTCAGGATGTACGCCACCGGAAGCCCCGTGTACCCATGCAGCTTCGCCGCGATTGCCTGCCGCTCCCCCTCCGGAAGGGTCGACCCCTTCAGCAGCGCGGTCATATACTCACCCATCGCAAACTGCTCCACCTCGGCCAGAAACGGCTCCAGCGCCGCCGGCTGCATCGGCAGCTTGTGATGATAGAAGGCCGTAGCCGCAAAGGTCGGCAGGCCGATCGCATACGCCTGGTCCACCCCCGGGTTCCACCGCGGCCCATCGATGGAATTATCGAAGCTCAGGATCGCCGAAAGCAGCACGATCCCGTTCAGATCCACATTCTGCAGGTCCGCCGAAAGCACCGCCGACCGAGGCGTCCCATAGCTCTCCCCAAACAAATACTTCGGCGAGTTCCAACGATCGTACTTCGTCAAAAACCGCCGGATAAACCGCTCAAACGCATGTGCGTCCCCGTCGGTAGACCAGAACGCCTTCGCCGCGTCCTTGCCCAGGATCCGGCTTAACCCGGTCCCCGGCGCGTCAAGAAACACCAGGTCCGTCACATCCAGAAGCGTCTCCGGATTATCGACCAGTTGATACGGCGCAGCCGTCTTGTGCTCCGTATCCGGGGTCACCACGCGCCGCGGACCGAACGATCCCATATGCAGCCACATCGTCGCCGAACCCGGCCCGCCGTTGTACAGGAACATCACCGGACGATCAGCCGCCGGAGCCCCCTTCTTGAAGTAAGCCGTGTAGAACATCCGCGCCGTAGCCGGATTCTCCTCAGGCTTCGAAGCGTCCGGAAGATTCATGCCGGAGTCCGCAAGCCACTTCCCATCCAGCCCAAGCATCGCGTCCAGCTGGTCGGTCGAACCCACCGTCAACGTCCCCGCTACCGCCGTGTAAGCAATCGTTTGCCCGCCCGCCACTACGCTGTGCATCGTCGTCGCGTCCGGAGCGACCATCGCCGGCGCACTCACCGGCTTGCCCTCAACCACAACCTTCTGGTCCGCCGATGCAGCCTTCTTCTGCGCCGCACAAAACGGCACGCATCCAAGCAAAACCACCGGCGCAACACGCGACGCAAAGGACATATACTCTCCCCTTGGAACAATTTCGTTCTGCCGAGTATAGCCGACTCCACTCCCACCTCCAGCCCATCTCCATCCCACCTCTGTCCTGTTCGGCCGTCCTCGCACTTTGTTACGATGAAAGCCATTCCAACCAGCAAAGCGAGCCCCGATCCCCATGATCCCGCAGCCCTCCCCCCGCAAAATCCGCAAGGCCGTCTTTCCCGCCGCCGGCATGGGCACTCGCTTCCTGCCCGCCACCAAGGCCACCCCAAAGGAAATGCTCTGCCTCGTTGACAAGCCGCTCATCCAGTACGGCGTCGAAGAAGCCGTAGCCGCCGGGTGCACGGAGATCATCATCATCACCTCCCGCGGCAAATCCACCATGGAAGATCATTTCGACGCCAGCCCCGAGCTCGAAGCCTCGCTCGCGGCCAAGAACAAAATCGCCCTGCTCGAAGTCGCACGCTCCGTCTCCAGGCTCGCCAAGGTCACCTTCACGCGCCAGCCCGAGCCCCTCGGCCTCGGCCACGCCGTCCTTATGGCCAAAGAGCTCGTCGGCGACGAACCCTTCGCTGTACTGCTTCCCGACGATATCGTCGACGCCGACGTGTCCTGCATGAAGCAGATGGTCGAGGCTTTCAATGAAACCGGCTGCTCCATCCTCGGCTCAGAGGTGGTCGAAGGCGACGCCATCTCCGCCTACGGCTGCCTGGACTGCACCGTCGACCCGCACAACCCGCGTCTGCTCGATGTCAAGGACATGGTCGAGAAACCCAAACCCGGCACGCAGCCCTCGCAGAACGCCATCATCGGCCGCTACATCCTCACCCCGCGCATCTTTGAAATGATCGAGACCATCACCCCCGGCGCGGGCGGCGAGCTCCAGCTCACCGATGCCATCAAATGCCTGCTCCAGTATGAAAAAGTCTACGGTTACAGCTACCAGGGCAAGCGCCACGACGCCGGCGACAAGCAGGGCTTTCTCCGCGCCACCGTCGAGCTTGGCCTCAAGCACCCGGCCCTCGGCGAAAGCTTTCGCGCCTGGCTTAAATCCTTCCCGCTCTAAGCCAATCTCCAGCACCTAAAAGGCGGCGGAATCCGGACAGGACCCGCCGCCTTCGCACGTCTCCAACTACACGCACCCCGGCCCCCGGTCGCCGCTCACGTCATCCGGAGAAGGTCTGCGTCTTCCTTTGCATTTACCTCCTAAGAATTTAGTTGACAACGCTGCTCGCCCCGGCCTAATGTCCTAATTGTTTAGGAGATGAAAATGCCCAAAGCCTCCAGGCCCGCCCTCACCCGCCTCGAACTCAAGCTCATGCAGGTCATCTGGCGCAGCGGTCCGTCCAGCGTCGCCTTCGTCGCCGAGCAGCTTTCTCCCGAGCTCGCCTACACCACCGTCCAGACCATGCTCAATATCCTAGCGCGCAAAGGCCATCTCACCCGCAAGCTCCAGGGCCGCGCCTACCTCTACGCCGCAAAGGTCTCCGAAGCCAGCACGCTCACCCAGGCCGTGCGCGACCTCGTCGACCGCATGTTCGCCGGCTCCCCGGAAGACCTGGTCATGAGCCTGCTCAAATCCAAAGACCTCGACGTGAAAAAGATCGCCTCGCTCACCCGCAAACTCGAGCGCGAAAGCGGCGCAAAATGACTACCTGGCTGCTCACCTATCTGCTCAACGCCCTCTGGCAGATCCCGCTTCTCTTCGCCGCCGCCTTCCTCGCCGCGCGCCTGCTTCGTCCCGCCGGCCCGCTGGCCGAGCATCGCGTCTGGATTACCGCCACCGTCCTCCAGGTCGTTCTTCCCGCCTGCTCCGGCAACCCGCGCGCCTGGCTCCACGCCCTGCATCTCTCCTCCGTGCACGGCGGGCAGACAGCCGGAGTCACGATCGCCTTCACCCCCGCAAGCTTTCATGCCGGCCTGCATCTTCCACCCACGCTCGGACGTTTCCTGCTCGCCGCCTGGGCTCTCACGATCCTCTTCAGCGCCTTACGCCTGCTGCTCGCCATCCGCTCCGCCGCCGCCCTGCGCCGCAGCGCGCGACCCCTCGTCCTTGCCGCCCCGGAGGCCGAAGCCTGGCGCACTTGCCGCACGCACTTTCGTCTCCCCGCGACCACGGGGCTCGCCACCTCCGAAACTGTTAGGACTCCTATAACGTTAGGACTTCGCAACCCCCTTGTCCTCATTCCCGCCACGCTCTTTCCCACCCTCGCCCCGGACGACCTTGAAACGATCCTGCTCCACGAGTCCGCCCACATCGCGCGCCACGACTTCCCCTGGAACCTCGTCCTGCAGGTTCTAATCCTGCCCACGCGCTTCCATCCCTTCACCGCCATCACCCTGGCTCGCCTTACGGAGACCCGGGAGATCGTCTGCGACACCCTCGCAGCCGAAGCCGCAGCCACCCCCATCCTGGACGGACGCACCCTTTACGCCCGCTCGCTCCTGCGGCTCGCCTCCACGCTCGCCGAAGGTCCACGCACCGTCACTCCCCACCCGCTCGGCATCGGCATCTTCGACGCCCAAACCCTCGAAAGGAGAATCATGAACCTCACCCACTCCACCATTCGCCCATCGCTCTTGCGCCGCGCCACCCTCGCCGCGGCCGCCCTCACCCTCGCCGCGGTCACCTCCACCGGTGCCCTCGCGCTGCGCACCACCGTCGCCCCGTCCGACCCAGTCCGCGTCTTCGGGGGCGTCATGGCCGGCCAGCTTCGCAGCCGCGTCAGCCCCAAATACCCGCAGGCCGCCAAGGACGCGCACATCCAGGGAACCGTCCTGCTGCACGCCCTCATCGGCAAGGACGGCGTCGTCGATCAGCTCACCGTCATCTCAGGAGCGCCGGAGCTCACCCCCTCCGCCCTCGACGCCGTTCGCCAGTGGACCTACGAGCCCTACCTCCTCAACGGTCAGCCCACCGAAGTCGATACGACCATCACCATCACCTACACGCTCGCCCAGTAGCCGTGAGCCCCGGGTCTCGCCTCCGAGACCTGGGATTCCAACAGGCCGTGCCCCACCAACACCCGACCGGCGAACTCTTCTGCTCCTCGCGCTGCCCGTGCTCCCGGCCCAAGCCGCCGGGTTCTCCAACCAACTTCGGCACCTCCGTTGTCCTCCGCAGGAGATTTCTCTACGCCAGACTACCTTGTGTCGTACCGGCGCCGACTATTCCCGAGCGAGCGGGAAGAAAAGTCACCAACCAGGAGACCAGCAGCGCGATGACGAACCATATGAACCATTCGTGCGCCGCCAACGGTGTACAGGCCGAGTAGTACATAAACCATGGGAGACGGAGACCCTGCATCTGCATAGCCACAATGCAGTTCCGCACCTCCCATAAGGCAACGGAAGACGCAAGCAGCCGATGGCTCACCACAACAACTCCCATGGCAACCAGGCTGCTGAGCGTGGCTGCTCCACCGCAGGAACGAAAACTCCATACAAGGAGACTCACGAAGAGGACCCCGGAGATCCACCACAACTTCGGCTCAAAGACAAAGAGGCTCGAGCCCAACGACGCAACGGTCAGCAGAAAACTGGCCCGGGTAATGGCATGCCACATGCCCAACCGTAAAGCGCAACATGCGGTCACCAGGCACCAGAAACTGGCAAAGGCGGTCTGTGACGAGAACGATTGCCATTCCCAGCCTTCATGAACGGAGCGCAGATTCCCCATAAAATGCAGCTGCCAGGGAGAGTAGAGCGCGGTTCCCAGCATCGTGATCGAAAGCGACACGAGGAGCAGACCCGCAAGCTCGACACCTCGTATGGCCAGAGCCATGTGAAGCATCTCCCACTTCGCGCGCGCCGGTTGGTACTGCTCCAGCAGGTCACCCACGATCTCGTTGGCTCGTTCAGCGCCAAATCTCTGAACCATCATCCACTCTGCCAGGCCAGTCTTAACCATGTACTTCCTCCAGGAGTTTGGTTCCCTCTAACAGTCGCTGAAAAGCCCGCTGCGACGCGATAAGCCGTTGCCGTCCTAAGGATGTGACCTCATAAAAGCGTTTGGCCCGTCCACCGCGCACCGGAGTAGCTTCCCCCTCGCGCGTGGTGAGATTGCCCTTGGTTTGCAACCGCTCAAGGGTGGTGTAAAGCGCACCGGGGGAAACTTCTCGCCGGGCATGCACCTCGATCTCACGCCGTATGCTCACCCCGTAGGCCACGTCATCCAGCCTGACCACAGCGAGAAGAATCAATTGCTCGAATTCACCCAAGACGTCGACGCCACTCATATCACCTACAATGTAGCACTAATCGAGCAGGTTGGCAGAAACGCGCGACTTTGAATCTGGTGTCCTGGGCAACTGCGCTTATATCGACCGATGATGGTTTGACAGTTCTCCTGGAAACCAGGCTTCGGCACCACTTCAGTGTCGGAGCCCAAAACCCTCCCTCAAAACTGAACAGACCTACGGTCCCCAAAACTCACCCGTTATACTGAATCTCTTGCACCCCCTCGCGCCCATCCTCGCCCACGCCGAGCGCCTGGAGCGCATCACCGTCTGCACCAGGCCCTTTCGCGCCGCCGGCCCCCGCATCGAACCCGAACCCCTCGGACCCAAGACCCTGATCCACAACTACGGCCACGGAGGCTCCGGCTGGTCGCTCTCCTGGGGCTCCGCCGCCCGCGTCCTGCCCCTCGCGATGAATGCCCTCGAAGGCCGCCGCGAGATCGCCGTAATCGGCTGCGGAGCCCTTGGCCTCACCGCCGCCACCGTGCTCCAGCAGGCCGGCCTCGCTGTCACCCTTTACGCTCGCGAGCGTCCTCCACAAGTCCGCTCCTCCCACGCCACAGGCGCCTGGACCCCCGACTCCCGCATCGCACTTCCCTCCGCCGCCTCAAACGCCTTCCCCCTCGAGTGGGAGCAGATGGCGCGACACTCCTGGTCGCGCTACAACGAAATGCTCGCGCTCCCCGACACGCCCGTCGCCTTCACCGACCGGTACCTCCTCTCCGACACCCTGCCCGATCAGGAGATCGCCCGCCGCCTTCACCAGGACCCCATCGGCTGCCTCCACCTCGACCACCTCCTCGCCGACCTCTACCCCGCCCACCACGACCTCGGCCCCGGCGAACATCCCTTCTCCGCTCGACATGCGCGCCACACTCGCCAGCTCCAGTTCAACATCGCCGCCTATTCCCAACTGCTCATCGACACCCTTCTGCAGAACGGCGCGCGCATCGAGCAAGCCGACTTCCATACCCCCGCCGACCTCCTCGCCCTGCCGGAAACCGTCCTCGTCAACTGCACCGGCTACGGAGCCCGCGCCCTCTTTTCCGACCACTCCCTCGTCCCGGTTCGAGGCCAGATCGGCTGGCTCCCAGTCCAGCCCGAAGCCTTCTACGGAGTCCTCTGGGGTCCGCTCAACCTCCTTGCCCGGCGCGATGGCATCGTCGTCCAGTCCAGCCCGCAAGGCGAAGCCTCCGGCTGGAACGACGATTCCGAAGTTCCCGATCCCATCGAAACCCACGAAGCCCTTAACTTGGTCCGCCGCCTCTACGCCTGACCTGTGGAAAACTGTCAACACTTAAATCGTGAAACTCTTATCGAATGAGCAACATGCATTTGGCATATTTACCCCGCCCAACCGCATATACTTGAAGTACAGCTCATCCCTAAGGTTTCGTCGCACTCTTTACGCGCCGTTTTCGCGGACTTCGCGTGGCGTTCTTTGCGTGTTGTCTCCTGGCCTATCTACAAAATCCCTAAGTCCTTGTGACACAATATTTTGCCTCTAAACTTTTTCTTTACAGTATTTTAGCTTTCGGCACTTAGCTCATCCTGAACAAAGGAAAGAACTTACCGGCGAGATACCCCCAGGGGGGTACCCCCCGCATCCAACCCCGCATGCGCTCCGTCAAGATCAAGCTCGAGTTGGACCCGCAACTTCCCGTTAACAACCATCCCTGGTCGAACCCGGTCGTCCCCGGCGACCATCCCGACCCCACCATCGTCCGGGTCGGCCGCCACTTCTGGGCTTCGGCCACCTCCGGCGAGTGGAGCCCGCAGTTCCCGCTCTTTCACTCCCGCGATCTCAGCAGCTGGACCCCGGCCGGAAGCATCTTCCCCACGCAGCCCGCCTGGGCGGAAGGTTCCTTCTGGGCCCCCGAGCTCGTTCACGACGAGGTTACCGGACGCACCCTCGCCTGGTACGTCGGCAAAAAGCGCGGCGGTCCGCTCTGCATCGCGGTCGCCACTGCCGATTCCCCCGCAGGCCCCTATACCGATCACGGCCCGCTCATCTGCGAGCCCGCCGGCTCCATCGACCCATGCTTCGCCCGCGATGAGAATGGCGAACCGTACCTCATCTGGAAGGAAGACGGAAACTCCATCGGCCAGCCCACTCCGATCTGGGCCCAGCACCTGTCCAACGACCTGCTCACCCTCGACGGCGATAAACACGAGCTCATCCGCAACGACCAGCCCTGGGAAGAAGGCGTAGTCGAAGGCCCCTACATCCTGCGCCATCGCGCCGCCGACGGTGTCCTGCGCTTCTATATGTTCTACGCCGGCAACAGCTGCTGCGGAAAAGAGTGCAAGTACGCCGAAGGAGTCGCCCGCGCCGAAAAGCTGCTCGGCCCCTGGGAGAAATCGCCGGATAACCCGCTCATCGGAGCCAACGACACCTGGCGCTGCCCAGGCCACGGAACCGCAGTCCACACCTCCGCCTCTCGCGGCTCGAACAAACGCGACAAGCCCGAGCAGGACTACCTGCTCTACCACGCCTACCCCGCCGGGGGAACCATCTTCGTCGGCCGCGAAGCCGTCCTGGACGAGATTACCTGGCCCGAGACGAACGGAGGCTGGCCGCAGGTCAACAGCGGCCAGGGCCCAAGCGCAACGTATGACGCAAGCCGCGCAGCCGCTATCGACTTCACCGACGGCTTCGACAGCCACCATCTCGGGTCATCCTGGCAATGGCCCGTTAACACCTACCCGGAGACCGCAACCGGCCATCACACCTTGCATCTCACGATCCCGATGCACAGCCCGCTCGCCGCCGGCCCGGTCCGCTCGGCGCTGGTCGCGGTGCCCCGCCCGGCGAGCGTCCGTTATCGCGCCTCGGTTTCGGTCACCGTCGCCAGGCATCCGGACTCGGCCTTGTGGTTCGGCCTCAGCGTCATCGGCGACCCGTTCAACACGATCGGACTCGGCCTGCGCGGACGCGGCGACGGAGCCGGACACAACCTGATCCTCTGGCAACGCAGGGGCAACCGCCAGGAGATCCTTTGGGAGCACCACGCACCCACGGCCGAACGCATCTGGCTGCGCTCCAACACCGTCGACGCAGGCGAAGCATCGACGCATCTGCTGCAGTTCAGTTGGTCGCTCGACGATCAGAACTGGTACCTTGCCAGCAACCCGTACGATGCCTCCGACCTGCCCGCCTGGGACCGCGGCCTGCGCATCGGCCTTATGCTGGAAGGTCCGGAAGGATCGAGCGCGAAGTTTCATCACTTCGAACTGCGGGCCCAGTAATCTCAAGCCGGGAGTTCGCTGATCGATTTCGGCTCGATCGTCTCACGTCCATCCGCCTTGTGCCGATATTGCGAGGAAACCTGGTATGACTTGAACCGGGCCCGCATGATGTTGCCAAGTGGACGATGTGCTGCAAGCGAGTGGAATGGATTGAAGCTCATCTTCTCATCTACAAACACGCGCCGCTCGTCGGAGTAAGCGTCCTGTGCGGAGGCCGTGAGCTGCGCCACGGTTACATAAGGACTTTCCTTCTCGTCCCATTCCACCGAGCCGTCTTCCACCGGCATCTTGTCGAGGTCGGTGCAAAGCTGCACGCGCAGCTCCCAGCGCGCGCCCTGTGTCTGAAAGAAGTCCACGATGGTGTCCTTCAGGATGTTCCATTCGCGCGGATGCTCAACATGCTTGCCGCACAGCTCGACCAGGTTCTGCGAGACCGGAATCAGCGCCATCTTGCCGAAGTAGTCGCCGTACCGGACCGGCACGTTGGTGTAGTAGCTTTCCCCCAGCGGATTGGTCGGCGGATGCCCAAACCCGAGCAGCGTAGCGCTCTTGCCGCCCACAGTTTCGAGCGCTTCTTCGGCCACCTGCGCGGTCGAACTGACCACCTGCTTGGCCGCCTCGGAATCGTTGGCATGCTTGTCCAGCATCTTCAGCTGCTTGAGGAAGCCGCCTGCATCCGGCGCGGCGAACACCTTGGAGTTGTTGAAGATGATGTCCTGCGTGGATTGTCCCTGATGTGAAGACAGCATCTCGCCTTCGACACCAAGCACCTTGATTGCCAGCCCGCGTGGGGACGAGATGTGGTCGGACAGAATGTCGCCCGGGTTGGTCGAGAAGCGCATGATGACGTCGTAGCTTCCGGGTTTAGCGAACAGGCCTTGCCGAAGCTCCGGCGGAAGACCGTCCACCACGGTCAGCTCCGCCTTCAGCAGGCCGTGGCTTTTAGCATGCACCGTACGCACCACGTGACGTTGACGCTCACCAACCTTCTTGCCGATATCCGCCATCAGCGCGGCAATCTGGTCGAAGGTCTCCTGTTCACCCGGATGTGGCTGCTCGACGGAATCGCTGTACGGGACATAGGTGCTGTTCATGCCAGTTTAGGACGCAGCGGACCGCGCAATGGGTTGCAGCTACTGGGTCGAGCCGGTGACGAACAGCTGCTGCGCTTCCGCACCGATGACCCGGTAAAGCGCGAACTGCCGGGAACTCTGCGCGCGCAACTGAAACAGAAGTGCGGCGCGGTTGGACGCTTCCGCATCCACCGCATCCACGAGCTGGAAACGCGGCGTGGTATCCAGATGTGCGCTGTCGGTCACGTTCAACATGGCCACCTTGAGCTCGCCGGCCGGCTCCCGCTGCGCGACCAGGTTCACGTAGCGCGACGTGCCGTTAGGCCCTGCGCTGGTGGCCGAGTACACAAAGGTCGCGGCCCCGCCATAGCTCAAGGTGTAGCCTCGCATATCCTCATCGGTCAGCACGGCTCCCGGTGCGGGTCTGGCGGCAGCAACCTTTGCCCTGGCAGCCGCAGCCTTGCGCTGCGCCACCGACGTGGTCCGCTGCACCGGCTTTACCGCGGATGGGGAAGGGGCAGGAACTGCCAGGGAGGACGGGGAGTTGAGCAGAGCGGTGCGCGCCAAGCCCTGCATTTTGCTCAACACCGCAGCGTGTTCGGCTTCGTCCTCCCAGGCACGCTTGAAGTCGTGCTCCGGACGATTTGCCGCGTCGGACACGCCTATCTGCTGGTGGACGCCGGCCGGCAGACCCTGCAGCGCGGGCAGATCGCCTTCATCGAGCGCACCGGGTGCCTTGCCGCGGTGCAGGCTCGGACGATCCGGATCGTCGTTGAGCGAAGCGGTTCCGCCGCTGACCGAGGAGCTGTCATGCTCGCGGCGCGCCGCCTGCCGTTGCGCTTCGGTACGCTTGCGCAGCGTGGGCCTGTCCGGGTCGACCTCGGGAGCGCGCCCGTCATCCACGGCGGCGGGCGCAGTGGTGGACGCGGAAGTGGAATTCGCATCCGTGGACGGACGTTTCATTGTCGGCCGGTCCGGGTCGGCCGCAGGGGTCGGAGTTGGGGCGGCCCCGGCTGTCTGGGTCGCCGATGGCGCGGAACTGTCCGAATCGGTGCGCCGCTTCATCGTCGGCCGGTCCGGGTCGGCACCGGAGTCCTGGGTGGAAGCCGTCGACGTGGTTGTCGTGGGAGCGGCGGTGGAGGTGGAACCGGTGCTGCTTTCGGACGGGTTGCCGGTCTTGCGGTTCAGGGTCGGGCGGTCAGGATCGGTCGAGTTGTCGGTGGTTGTGGAGGTGCTGGGCGTGGCGGCGGGCTTGGCGGAGGCGGGCTGATTGCCGAAGCTCGGACGCGACTTGCCTCCGCTGACCTCGATCTGTGAAACGCGCCCCGGACGCAAATTGCTGGCGATCTCCGTCGGCCGGCTGAGCGGCTTGAACGCGCCGAATCCGAGCCATCCATCGTCGATCGGAATATCTCCGGTGGAGACCAGATGCCGGGCGAATGAGAGCTCCAGCGTGCCTTGCGGAACACCGCTGCGCTCGAGCTCGAAGATGGTTCCGGTCTGCAACGCGAAGGGAACGGGACGCGCCAGGTACACGTCGGCATCTTCGAGTTGGCCATTGATAAACAGCGTGATCGGCACGAAGCGGCTGGCGGTCGGCTTGCTCTCGGTTCCGGTCCACTCGTACACGCCGACCGCGCGCACCACGGTGTCAGGACTTTTGACAACGTGGGTCTGCGCCGCGGCCGACCCGAGTGCGAGGCCGCCCAGGATCGCGGTGAAAGCCTGTTTGCGTTTGTTGCTCATCAAGGAGTTAGACGCACGAGCCGCGCCGGAAGATCACCTGCCTCGGCCGACGGCCCGGGATGTGATGAAATGAAGGCTTGGACGACGCGACCGAACCCGATCTGCTCGACGTGCAGGACCTGGCCGTGGCGTTCGGAGCCAACCCGGTGGTACATGGCATCTCGTTCCGGATCGGCGCGGGCGAATCGCTTGGGCTGGTGGGCGAGTCCGGCTCGGGCAAGTCCGCGACCTCGCTGGCCCTGATGCGTCTGCTGGCGGAGTCTGCGCGCACAGGCGGCCTCGCGATGCTCGGTGGGGAGGATCTGTTAACGGTCCCGGAGCCACGGATGCGCCGCCTGCGCGGAACGGCTGTGTCGATGATCTTCCAGGAGCCAATGACCGCGCTCGACCCGGTGATGCAGGTGGGCGAGCAGATTGCGGAGGCGTTGCGCGTGCATGCTCCGCGGTTGAGCCGGGCGGAGGTGCGCGAACGGGTGATCGCAGGGCTCGACGAGGTGGCGCTGCCCAGCCCGGCGGCAAGACTGCGCGACTATCCCCACCAGTTTTCCGGAGGACAGCGACAGCGCATCCTGATCGCAATGGCGCTGATCCACCGGCCCAGGCTGCTGATCGCCGATGAGCCGACAACGGCGCTCGACGTCACCGTGCAGGCACAGATCCTGGCGCTGCTGCGGCACCTGCGCGAAACCCATGGGCTAAGCCTGTTGTTTATCTCGCACGATCTGGCCGTGGTTCGGCAGGTGGCGGATCGCGTGGCCGTGCTGCAGCACGGACGCATCGTGGAACAAGCCGCGGCGGACGAGTTGTTCCGCCATCCGCGGCATCCGTACACGCAAAAGCTGCTTGCCTCCGCGCCGACCATGCGGACCGACCGGACGAAGCCGCTGGCTAGCCTGATCCCCTAAACCCGGAGGTTACCTCAGGGGCAGCAACAAATCCTCCCCGTGATCCGGGATGATGGTGGTGAAGTCGACATCGGCCGGGCCGCCCATCATGGCGCGCATGGCGGAGGCGTAGTCGCGCATCTGGTAGTCGTGCGGAGGCTTGGCACCTTCAAGGTAGTCGACGAAATAATCCCAGCGCCGCCGCGTCATGTACTGTGCTCCGGGGCCGTAGCCGTGGTGCTCGTTGGGAAACAGGATCAGGTCGAAGTCGCGGTTTGCCTTGATCAGCGCGTCGACCACCAGAAGCGTGTTGTTGAGCGGCACATTGTCGTCCATGGTGCCGTGGGCGAGCAGGAGCTTGCCTTTGAGGTTTGCGGCGTACTTCTCATTTGCCTGGTCGTCGTAGTTACTTGTGCCGTCCGGGTTCTTGACCTCGAGCCCGGCCCATTTCTCGGCCCAGTCGTCTTCGTACTCGCGGTTATCGTGATTGCCGGATTCGGCGATGCCGACCTTGAAGAAATCCGGAAAGTGGAACATGGCGGACGCGGTTGCGTTGCCTCCGCCGGAATGCCCGTACATGCCGACGTGGTCTAGATCAACCCACGGATAGCGCTCACCGAGCTGCTTGAGGCCGGTGACCTGGTCAGGGATGGTGTCGTCTCCCAGGTTGGCGAAGTAGGCTTCGTGGAAGGCCTTGGAGCGGTACGCGCCGCCCATGCCGTCGATGCACACGACCGCGAAGCCAAGCTCGGCGAGCGACTGCATGTCGCCGTGCGCGGCGTGGAAGTTGCGGTCGCCACAGGACAGGCCTCCCCAGCCGCCCTGCGGACCGGGGTAGACGTGGTCGACGATGGGGTAATGAGCGTCAGTGGAGAAGTTGGTCGGGGTGAACAGGAAGCCGTACAGGTCGGTCTGATTGTCGCGTCCCTTTACCATGATAGGGACGAGCGGCTTCCATCCGGTGGCCTCGAGGCGCGAGATATCCTCATGCGCGACGGCAATCGCGACCTTGCCGGTAGAGTCGCGCACCACGGTCTGCTGCGGCTTGACCGGCGTGGAGTAGGCGTCGACGAAGTACTTGTTGTCCGGCGAAGGATAGATGTTGTGGTTTGCGCGTTCAGGCGTCAGCAGTTGCATGCCGGAGCCGTCGAACTGCACGCGATAGTACATCTGATAGTAAGGGTCCTCGCCGTCTTCGCGTCCCACGCCGATGAAGTACAGCGTGCGTGTAGACTCATCGACGCCGAGCACCTGTGTCACGTTCCAATTGCCATGGGTGATCTGGTTCTTAAGCTTGCCAGTTCTGGCATCGTAGAGGTAAAGATGGCCCCAGCCGTCGCGCTCGGAAAACCAGAGCAGCTCGTTGCTGGTGGACAGGTAATGCCAGTTCACCTTGTCGTTGCCGGACTCGAAGAAGGTCTTGACGGTCTCGCCCATTACGTCGCGAACGTCGCCGGTGTCGGGGTTGGCCAGCCGCATCCACTCCTGCTTGTGGTCGCGCGAGGTGGAAACGAAGGCGAGCGTCCTGGAATCCTTGGACCATTCGACGTCGTCCCAGCCCGAGCCGCCCTTGCAGCTGACGTCGTCGCACAGCGTGGAGCGGTGCTGGTCGGGCGGCATCTTGAGCCGGACGATCTTTGCCTTGCCGCCGTCTTTCGCGGGCAGGTCGATGACGACCCGCTCGATCATGGTCACGTCCTTGTCGCCAACCAGGGGATACTTGAGCGTGGTCAGCGTGGGATGGCCGTTGGTGACGTTGGTCAGATACATCTCGCCGGTTTTGCGCTGGTCCTGCTGGAAGGTCGCGATCCTGTTCGAGTCCGGCGACCAGACGACGATGGGATTGTCCGAGTGCGTCCAGCCGGCGTTGTCGGTGGCGTACCCGTAGTTGGGGACGCCGTCGAAGGTAAGCTGCGTCTCTTCCTGGTTGGTCAGGTCGCGCAGCCAGAGGTTCCAGTCGCGGATGAAGACGGCCTTCTTTTTGTCCGGCGCGATGTCGGGGTCGCCGTTATCGGCTCCGCGATGCTTCCGACGGCCGGCGACGGCCGGCGAGGGAGGCGCGTCCGGCTTGGGCATGTCCATGGGCGCGCAGGTGCCGGCACCGGACAGGTCGCAGCCGAGACGCTGGCCGGGAGGCCCGAGAATGACGGTCTGGCCGTTGTTGGCCAGCTCAAAGCTATAGATGGGCAGGTGGTACGGATCGAACGGCTTGCCGGAAGGATTCAGAGGCGACAAAGCCGTCGCGAGCTTTGCCTGGTCGAAGGCCGGACCTTTTGCGCCGGTGGCCGGGTCGACCGCGATAAAGGTGATGCCCTTCGGCCCGACGTCGCGGTACCAGAACCGGCCGTCCGGCATCCAGGTCGGATCGGCAACCTCGTGCAGCACCAGGGGATTGGCGTTGTACGGCATGAACTTTTCCGCCTGGGCGTAGTCGGCGGAGGTGTAGACCTTGCCGGCATTTACGGGCTGCTGGGCAGAGGCTGCGAGCGGAAGCAGGGACGAGGCGGCAAACAACGGCAGCAGCGACTTCAAATGCATCGAGTTGATTCTCCAATTGGGTCCGGCAAAGGTTGGACGGGCTGCGGCACGCTTTTGTTCATGCCCAGTTTACATAGGGTCGCCGGGGTCGCTTTCAGACGAGGCGGCAAGCGCATGAAGCATCTGCCGCAGCAGCCCGGTCCAGACGGCGGCATCGCCGGGCACCAGGCCCATGCGGCGCACGAGCCGACGCACGACCGGCTCGCGTGCGTTGGCGGGGTGGCGACGGGCGTAGCCGGAACGCTGCATCACCTCGGCCAGCATGCCGGTCAGGCGTTCAAGCTCGCCGGCGGAGGCCCCGGCGGGCTCTACGCGGGTCGGCTGCGCCGCGGCACCGAGTTCCTGCGCAATCTGCCAAAGGCACACCGCAGCGGCCTGCCCCAGGTTCATCGACAGGTGACTTCCCTCTTCCGGCTGGTACATGGGAATGGTGACCAGCGCGTGGCAGTGGCTGAGTTCTTCGTTCGACAAGCCGGTCTTTTCCGACCCGAAGACCAGCGCCACCCGTCCGGTGGGAAGCTCGGCGGCGATGCGTGAGGCAGCTGCAGGAAGAAAATGCAGTGGATGCTGCAGGACGCGTTCGCCGACGGCCGTGGTGCCGAGCACAAGCGTGCAGTCTGCGACGGCATCGGCCAGGGTCGGCGGCTCGGTGGCGGCGGCGAGCACGGACGCGGCATCGACGGCGGACTTCGCGGCGGCAAACGGTACGGGGAAATCGTTCACCACGCGCAGCTGCCTAAAGCCGAAGTCATGCATGGCCCGCGCCACCGCGCCGATGTTGGACGGATTGCGTGCGCGCACCAGGACGACGACGAGCTTGTCTGCCGCATGCTGATTCATGAGCTCAGTTTACCCGGCAGCCGAGACGGCCGAACCCGTTGCAGGTCCGGCCGTCTGGGTTTGTTCAACAATCCGGTTACCGCTTCGGATGCTCGCCGCCGCCTTTAGCTTCCGGTCCCCTTGGGCGATCCTGGTTGTGGATCTGCTGGGCCTGATGCTGCTCGCCCTGCACGGTGCGTGCATTGCGGGCGGCGGCTGCCGCGTCGTTGTTTGCGTTGTGATTGTCGTTCACGATTGAGCGGCTGACGTTGTTCTGCCGGTTGTTGATCTGCTGGCGCTCCTGCCCGGTCAGCGTGCCTCCGTTCGCCTGGCGGTCCGTGCGTGCCTGGTTGGCGATCGAATTGTCGCGGCGCTCCACGTTATTGGCCTCGCCCGGCGTCATCTGCCCGCTGCGAACGCCGTTGTCGATCCGCGACTGCTGATTGCCCTGCCGCGTGTTCACCTGGTTGGCGTTGCCGAAGCCCGAGCGATTGGTTTGAAAGCCGCGCGATGGAACCGCGCCCTGCGCCGTGCCGATGTGTGTCTGCGCGGCAAGCTGCGGATGACCTCCGTTGGCCGAGGCAAAGTTGGCCCGGTTACTCATCGCATTCTGGAAGTGCTGCTGCTGGTTGGCCGTGGGCTGGATGTGCTGCTCGTTCGAGAACTGCCGTTCCTGCGCACTGGGCTGATACGGCACGCCACCATTGCCGCCGTTGAAGCTTACGTGGTTGTAGTTGTTATTCACCACGGTCACGTTGCGAACGTAGGTGTTGTGGATCACGTTGACGTTGATATTGGCGACCGACCGGTTGTACAGGAAGTGCCCTCCGCCCCAATATCCGCCCTCGAAACCTACTCCACCGTAGCCGAAGCCGTAGTTGATGCCGCCGTAGAAGCCCACGTGAGGTCCCCAGTAGCCGGGATGGAAGCCATAGGCTCCACCGGAGAAGCCCCAGTATGGAGGGGTCCAAAGCACACCGACCGAAGGCGGCTGCACCCACACGCCGGGCACCCAGTAGTATCCGCCTCCACCGTAAGCCCAATAGCCGGGAGTCCACAGGTAGCCGTCACCGGGACAGATGGGCTGTGCGTAGACCGGAAGCACAGGAGGCGCGATGCCGACCGAGATGAACACGCCGGCAAACGAAGCGGCCGGGGCGGCAACGAGCGCAGCGGCGACAAACAACTTGCGAAATGGAGTCAGGGAAATCATGTTGGTTCCTCTTTCCTGGCCGGCATCCTTGTCCGGGCATACAGGCTGCCAGGGTGCGGCCTGCCTCCATAGGAACACAACGACTTCCGCAAAGTTCTGCGACTTTTGTGTACTTCGGCCCTGTTACGGGGCCGGGGTAAAGTCGCGCAGGTCGGCCACCGTCTTTGCGTCGAGCTTCATGAGCAGGTCGACCAGCAGGTCCACCATGCGGTCAAAGTCCGCGCGGTTGACGATGCCGTTGTGCGCGTGCGTGTACCGCACCGGCACGACGAGGTTGATGGTCGGTGTGCCTCCGTTCGACAGCTGCATTTCCGCCGAATCGTCGCCGTACCCCTGTACGAGGTCAGCCTGCAGCGGGATGCCGGCACCGGCCGCAGTCTGGCGAACCAGAGTCACAAGTTTGCGGTTCGGGATCGTCGAAGAATCGTAGAGAAACATGCCTGGGCCGGCGCCGAGCTTCACCTGCGACTCCTCGGGACGCGCGCCCGCGGTGTCGCCGGTGATGCCGCCTTCGAGCGCAATGCCGATCTCCGGCTTGACCACCTGCGAGGCCGCACGAGCGCCACGCAGACCGACTTCCTCCTGCGTGGTGGCCACGAAAAAGAGCTGGTTGGGATGCGGCATCGCCATCGTGCGGCGCATGGCTTCGAGCAGCACCGCGCAGCCGATGCGGTCGTCCCACGCCTTGCCGAGGTAGTTGCCGGTTCCGTTCATGATGGTGAACGGAGAGTCCGGCACGACGGGATCGCCAGGAGAGACACCCATCGCGGCCACCTCGGCGGCGTTCTTTGCCCCGACATCGAGAAACAGCGAATCCCGCGAAAATACCTGCGTCCGCTCGGCCGGGCTCACGATGTGGATGTCGCGGATGCCGGTCACCGCGTGCACCGGGCCCTTGGAGCCGATGATGATCCAGCGCTGATCCACCAGCGCCTGGTCCAGCCAGCCGCCCAGCATCTGCATGCTCAGAAATCCATTCGGCGTCACCCGCCGCACCATGCCGCCAAGCTCGTCCATATGCGCGTCCACCATGATCCGCGGGCCGGCCGCACCCTGCTGCGCAATCACCGAGCCGGTACCGTCGTAGCGAATGGGCGCGGAGGAAAACTGCTTCATCTCAGGCACCATCACCGCGCGGACAGCCTCTTCCGCGCCCGAAGGCCCGGGTGCATCGGCCAGGCGCTCGAGCATGCGCAGTGTGCGGTCGGGCGTGCCTTGCTGGGCAAACGACGGGAGAGCCGCAGAAAGCAGAAAGGGAGCGAGCAGGATGAGCTTCATGGGCAAGAGCTTATCATTGCGCGCTGCCCGCCGGCCGGGTTCCGTCCCGCTTTCTTCACCGCGGGCTTCGCTAAACTGGTGGTGTGCCCGACAACTTTGCCCAGACCGTGAAGAGCCAGGTGGACATCGTCAAGATCGTCGGGGAGTACCTGAAGCTGCGCAAAGCCGGCGCGCAGAACTACACGGGGCTGTGCCCGTTTCACAAGGAAAAGTCGCCTTCCTTTTCGGTCAACGCCGCGCACGGTTATTTCTACTGCTTCGGTTGCCATGAAAAAGGCGACGTCTTCACCTTTGTGATGAAGATGGACTCCGTTTCCTTCCCGGAGGCGGTGCGCGCGGTCGCCGGCAAGGCGGGCATCGCACTGCCCAAGCGCGACTTCAGCAACCCGGAAGAAGCACGCGAAGCAGGCATACGCCGCCAGCTGATGGACCTGCACGAGGCAGCCACGCAGTACTTCGAGGCCAACCTGAAAAGTCCTGCGGCCGCGGCGGCCCGCGAATACCTGACCGGACGTGGCACCACGCCCGAGACCCTCGCAAAGTTCCGTATCGGCTTTGCGCCGGATGACTACAACGACATGCGCGAGCGGCTCGACACGCATTTTCCGGACGAGGTGTTGCGCGCCTCCGGGCTCTTTTCCTCCAGCGAAAAAGACGACGACGGCCTGCCGACGGGACCGCTCTACAGCCGCTTTCGCAAGCGCATCACCTTCCCCATCGCGAATGAACAGGGCCGCGTGATCGCGTTTACTGCGCGCGCGCTCGCCGACACCGACGACAAGGGACGTCCGCTGGCGAAGTACATGAACTCGCCCGAAACGCAGCTGTACACCAAAGGCCAGGTGCTCTTCAATCTGGACAAGGCGAAAGCCGACATGCGCACCAACGACTTCGCGCTTCTGGTAGAAGGCCAGATGGATTGCATCTCGGTGTACATGTCTGGCATCCGCAACGTGCTGGCGACCAGCGGCACCGCCTTTACGGAGCCGCAGGTCAGGCTGCTTAGCCGATTTACGCGGCGCGTCATCGTCAACTTCGACCCGGACCTGGCGGGTGCCACCGCGGCCGAAAAGTCGATCTCACTGCTGACCGAAGAGGGTTTCGATGTCAAGATTGTCTCGCTCGAAGACGGTCTCGACCCCGACCGGTATATCCGCGAGCGCGGCGTCAAAAGCTACATGGAAGCGCTGCGCGGAGCGCGCCGGCACTCCGACTACCTGATCGACCGCGCCCGCATCCTGTTTCCCGGGCGCACGGCGGACGCGAAGCTGAAGGCGATGAACTTCCTGCTTCCGCACATCCGCCGCATGCCCAGCGCGCTGCACCGCGACGAGTTCGCCGCCGACGCCGCGCAGAAACTCGGCATCGATTCGTCACTTTTGCGGCAGGAACTGAAACAGGCCGCGGCACATCGGCTGGAGTCCGTACCGCAGTTTCGTCCGGAGCCGGTAACCGAGCTCGAACGCGTGCTCCTGCGCATTCTGGTGACGGCCGGACCGGCGCGCGACGGGGCAGTGGAGGCGCTTGGGACGCATCCGGAATACTACGAAGGGCTCTCCTCCGGCCCGCTGCTGGAGGCGCTTTCACACGGGACCGTCCCGGCGAACCCGCTGGACGCGGCGCCGGACGACCGGAGCCGCACCCTGCTGGCCGAGGTGCTGGCCTCCACGCTCGACACTCCGCCGGACCCGCATACGCCCGCCCAGACCCCGGCCGAGCAGGCGGAAAACGCCATCCATACCCTCGCTGTGCGCTACCTGGAGCGGCGCCAGCGCGAGCTGCGCGTATCGATCGCCGAAGCCGAACGACGCGGCGACGAGTCCATGCTCAACCAGTTGCGGCGCGAGTTGATCCGCATCCAGAAAGCCATCCGCGAGCAGTAACCGCGCCTTGCTACACTGAAACGACCGGAGCCGCACAACCAGCATGCCGATGGACGCAGGCACAAAACGACGCTTGATCCTCGGCATGATCTCGTCCTGGATCTCGAAACTCGCCTCCAGCGTCATTCAGTTCGTGCAGGTCTCGGTCTTTCTGCTGTACTGGCCCAAGGAGCTCTACGGCGACTGGATCCTGGTCAACTCGATTCCGAATTATCTGAGCTTCTCCAACGTCGGGTTCGGCTCGGTCGCCGGTAACGAGATGACCATGGCCATGGCGCGCGATGACCGCGAAACCGCGCTGCGTGTCTTCCAATCCTGCTGGTGGCTCATCTGCCTGGTGCTTGCTCTGGTCGCCGTGCTGGTAGCGGGCGCTCTGTACATTCTCCCGGCCAACCGCATCCTTTCCATCACGCAGATCTCCGAACTCGATACCAAGTGGATCATCGCCTACCTGGGCCTGTCCGTGCTGCTGGGCCAGTTGGAGCAGCTTCTGCAATCCGCCTACCGCTCCGTCGGACGCTACTCCTATGGATCGTTCATCAAGTCGTGCATGTCGCTCGGTGCCTTCGCCGTGATGCTGGTCCCTGTCTTTCTGCATCGCGGCCCACGCTCGGTGGCCCTCTGGTTTGCCGCGGCCAACATCGCGGGAACCCTGATCCTCGCGTTGCTGGTGCGGCATGACCTGCCGTGGATCCGCTTCGGCTGGCAGCACGCCCGTTTCGCCGAGGTCAAGCGTCTCACCATGCCTGCGCTCGCCTTTATGGGTTTTCCCATGGGCAACGCGCTCAACATCCAGGGCACGCAGATGGCCGTGCATGCCGCCATGGGGCCGGATGCGCTGGTCGTCTTTTCCACCGCGCGCACCGTCTCCCGCGTGGCCCTGCAGATGGGCCAGCTCATCTCGAACTCCTTCGAGCCCGAGTTTTCCAAATCCTTCGCCCAGTCCGACACCGGGCTGATCCGCACCCTGCACCGTCGCGCCGTGCAGATGTCGCTCATCCTCGCCTTTGGCATCATCGCCGTCATGATGCTCGGCGGACCCTACGTGCTGAACCACTGGACCCACGGCGAAGTTCCCCCAAGCCGCGGCCTGTTGTCCATCCTGCTGCTGGTGGTCGTCGTCTACCAGTTCTGGTCCACCAGCGCGACCATCATGACTGCGACCAATCAGCACAAGCGCCTGGCCGCCATCTACATCATAGCCACCGGCGCGACCGTGATCGTCACCTACCTCGTCGCCCGGCCGTTCGGTCTGCTTGCCGCGGCCGCTTCGCTGATGCTGAGCGAGCTCCTGATGAGCCTCTACGTGCTTCCGGCCACGTTGCGGATCGCAAGCGACAGCTTCGGGCCATTCATGCTGGCGCTGCTCGACGTGCCGCCGGCCCTGCATCCTCGCGCGCTGCTCCGGCGTCTAAGCCGTTCGAGACCCGAATTCGAAAGTTTATAGCGCCGCGTGGAAAGGCCACGTGCTATGCAGCTGCGCGACCGCTCGTTTCGGCCTGTTCCCGCCCCTGCGCGGATCCTGGCATAGTCTGCACCCATCCTGAGTTGCTGAAGGGAATCTCCGTTGCACCTGTCTGTCGTCATCCCGTTTGCCGGTGGGGATCTCCCGCTTGTGCGCACGCTGGAAAGCCTGCTCACGCAGGAGCACCCCTTACCGGAAATCCTCGTCGCCTGCCCGCCGGGTGAACCTGTGTCGCTTGCCGCGGTGAAAATGCTGTCGCCCCGATTTGAAGGCTCGCTGCGCCGCGTCGAAGCTCCCCCCAACCTAACCACGGTGGAGCTTTGGAACTTTGCCGCGGCGGCGGCCACCGGCAAGTGGATCAGCCTGCTGACCCCGCAGGTGGCCGTGCGTTCCCACTTCACGCGAGCGTTGTCGGAATCCGCGGAGCGCTGCCCCACAGCCGCCGTTATCCGCGCCGGCTGGACACGGGAACGTTCGCGCGGAGGCCCCTCCGAACAGCACACCCTGTTGAGTGTACGCACTGTAACCCACCCGGCCGAGGCCCTCTACGAGCAGCGCTTCGGACCCAAGGCCTCCACCGCCGCCGCTGCGATCCGGCGCGAAACCTGGCAGCAGATGGGAGGTCTGCCGGCCGAAATTTCGCTTCTGGGCGACTGGATCGGCGACTGGGCGTTATGGCTTACCGCAGGCGCGTGCGCCGATACGGTGCGGAGCCCGGAGGTGATCGCAGACATTCACACCGGCCTGCCAGACACAGACAAGGCACAGGAAATGCGCGAAATGTACCTCATTTATCGCGATATCCTGCCCCGCGCCGCCGACCGGGCCCAACTCCCCGACCCGACCTGGATTTCAGCAGCCAGCCGGAAACGCTTTCGCGATGTCACCATCGCGGCTTCCAATGAGTTGCGTCCTCAGCGCGGTCCCGAACGCAACCACCTCGCCGACGCACTCGATCCGTGGGCCCGCGCCGTCGATCAGCAGCCCTTGCTGGAGCGGCTGCGGGCCGGCGAAAAAATCCGCAGCTTTACGCTGGGCAAAAAGATGAGGCCCGCCCTTCGCAGGGTGATCGCAGCCGTGCGTTAGGCAGCTTCTTACCCGTTCTTGGTCTTCTTCCCAAAGAGAATGCGCTTCGGCTCCTACCCTCCACTATTCCGGGGTCGCATGACCTATTCACTGCGGCTTCGCTGCGCAGCCTCCAGCTCGTCGACACGCCGCTCCAACGCGGCCAACCTTTGCAGGATATGCGCATTCTGGTCGTCGTTCGGCTTCACTGCTCGGTGCTCCATCTCCTGCTCGGCGCCGGATTCTCCCAGCAGGTCGATCCACCGCACCTCCCGTGATCCGGGAGAACGCGGAAGCGCCTGCGCCAGCGGGTCGGGCCGCGAGGCAAGTCGTTCCAGCGCGGCCAGTACCTGGGCGGGATCGTCGAAGGGGAACATGCGGTCGGAGCGGGCGCGCAGTTCCCCGGCTGTCTGGGCTTCACGCAACAGCAAAAGACACAGAATGGCGGTCTCATCGCGGCGAAGCTGCAGGACGGTGCGGATCCTGTGCTCGAACCGCGCAACCCGGCCTTCGCGTGATACGGAAACCAGCTCCAGCGCCTCCAGCGCGTCCAGGCCGGCACGGACCTCGTCCTCGCTCAACTGCAAGACAGGTTCGCGGCTGCTCTTCTGATTGCACGCATGCAGCAGCGCGTTCAGTGAAAGCGGATAAAGCTCCGGCGTGGTCATCTCCTTCTCCATCAGGGAGCCCAGCACGCGCCGGCCGGTCCGGTCGAGGGTCATCGATTCATGGTACGTCGGAAGGCCCGTCCTGTCGCCTATGCCTGCCGACCATCTTGCGCCTCACTGGCCACACGGAGTTGCGGTGAAGTAGAATTGGAATCGCGAATGCGAATCCCGTTTCGCCATTTTGATCCAGCTTTCCTATTCCCATTTCGGAGAACAGAATGCAGAGTACAGCATGGGCCAAGGTAGCAGCCGCGCTAGCAGCGACGGCAGTATTGTTCGGAGCGGGTTCCTCGTACGCGGCCAGGTCCGTTAGCCGCATGATGGATCCGCCGGATGCCCTGACGAACCATTCCGCCGAGGGAAGCCTGAACGCGGCACGAAGGTACGTGCTGCGTCTGCATCACCTGCACACGGGGGAGTCGTTGGACGTGGTTTATCGCGTGGGCAACAGCTACGTGCCGGGAGCTTTGGAGAAGCTGAACTACTTCCTCCGCGACCATCGGACCAACCAGGTGAGTCGTTACGATCCCAAGGAGTTCGATGTGCTGCATGACGTCATGGCGAAGCTGGGACGATCAGGCGGTGAGATCGATATCGTTTGCGGCTTCCGTGCACCTTCCAGCAACGAATATCTCCGGACTCGGTCGGCCTCGACAGGAGTCGCGCAGCATAGCCAGCACATGCTGGCCAAGGCCATCGATATCCGCGTCCCGGGAGTGAGTACCCGCGTGCTGCGCGACGTCGCCCTGAGCTTGAAAGCGGGAGGAGTCGGCTATTATCCCATGTCGCAGTTCGTCCATGTGGATGTAGGGCCGGTGCGGCAGTGGTCGTTCAACGGGGCCGGCGAGTAGCGCTGGCAACTACACGCATGTTGAAGCCCGAAGTCTAACCGGGTGCAGTCAAGTCTCATGCAACGTCCCAAGCTCAACCAGCCCCCCCGAGGCCTGATGGTGGCGAGCAAGCCAACCGAGGTTTCCAGATAGGGAACCCTCTCGGCTTCTGCGGACGGCAACGAGCTATTATGCTTCCGCAGCCATTTTGGTCATTTCGATGGAGGCGCGTTCCATAATTCGCACCTCTGCGGGCGCAAGGAACGCGGGATCTATCCCCCCTACGGCCACAAAGCCAGGTGCATCACCGAGAGCCAGGGAAATCTGGTTCCAGCGTAGGAAAGGCGAAGTGGTAGGGAGAATGATCATCTGGCGCGTCGGTTCAGGCAGCGCCAAGTAAACGCTCCACACTATCAGCGAAATAATGAATACCACTCCCGTGACCAGATTCGCCATTGTCTGCATGGCTACCGTACGGGACAACCAAGAGGAGCTAATAAGATCACCAGAAGCCAGGAGCCCAAGTCCCAGGCTGACTCCAAAGATACGACTGCGATGTGAAAGCCCCATCGGGCGAATGGCTAGTGTCACAAACATTAGCAGACAGAGAGTCAGGATGCTTTCCGTTTGCTGCAGCTGCAAAACTGCTTTCATAATGAAGCCGCTGCTGGAGAGGTGGGGGCTGCAGGCCATCCCAAAAGCAACCGCCCCGGCGATGCCAGCCGCCCATCGGAACATCAGCATTCCCAGTCTCTGAAGTCCCGGGAGAGGAGCCATAGCCCGTTTATATAGCTCATAAACGATTCCAATGCTAAGGATTGCTTCAACTGCAAAGCTAAACCAGTAGATATAGAAGTACATGCGGTAAGCCAACTGCACTGTCATTCGAGAAGCGCTGAAGTGCAGAAACTGGTAAAGTACCGCGCTGGACAATAAGCGCGTTGATAAGAACGCGGTCAGAAATCGATATCTCGGGATCTCCTTGCGCCACAACAGCAGGCCCAAGGTCGCGAGACACAAAAGCGGCTCAAGCGTCAAGCTGACTTCGGATAATGAATCGACACGCATCCCGCACCCCCCCGAGCCAACAGAATATCGCAACGGAGGGGGACTCTGGAAAATAATTTCTTAGTGGCCGCCGTAAGCACCGATTCCGCAGCCATTCGGATCATTCGGGGGGCATACGGGAACGGGCATGGCGCTGTTGCGGGGAGCGATCGTGGCTTTGACACCCGACGCGGACACGGTCTGGGTGGAGGCAACAGCGCCGGTGACAACGAGGGAGAGAACAAATGCGCGGACGAGGGTCTTCATGGGAAATCTCCTTAAATAAGAGCTGCGTAAATGGGACAAAAGTGGTAGGGTTATGAACCGAAGGTGTTATGGACAAACCCAATGAAGTAACCATAAAATGTAAATTCGAGGCAGTCTAGCCCAATCAGATATATGCACTAGTGGTAAAGGGTTGGTTACTCATGTAACCTTTCGTCAGGAACTCAGGTTTAGTGGTGTGCTACTTCAGAGCGTCGTGCGCAATCTGCGCGAGGAGAACGACATTCAGGGCCACAATCAATCCTGCGACCAGCCAGCCGACGAAGCGTAGGCGTTTGCCGCTCACGAACTCGCCCATAACCGCCTTGCGTCCCGTGAGAAGCAGAAGGGGTACAAGCGCAAACGGCAATGCAAAGCTCAACACAACCTGCGAAAGAACCAGGATCTTGAGTTGATCCAGTCCAGCCGCGATGACGATCAAGGCGGGCACGACGGTGATGAGCCGGCGCAAAAAGATGGGAAATCGAATGGCCAGAAAGCCTTCGATAATGACCTGTCCGGCCATGACGCCGACGGTAGAGCTGGAAAGCCCGGAGCAAAGCAAGGCCACGGCAAAGACCACGGCGGCGGCCGGCCCGAAGAGCGGACCGAGCGTCTGGTAAGCGTCCTGGATGTGCGGCTGCAGGTTGACGGCGTGGGCAAATGCAACGGCCGCCATCAGGATCATGGCGGAATTGATCAGCCACGCTCCGTTCATCGCCACGATCACGTCGACCAGCTCATATCGTAGAAACAATCGAATGGAGCGCGTCAAACGGGTAGATTGCTCGCGGAACTCGTCTTCGAAGTACGGCGCGAGCTGCCGTCGCCGCGGCTGCACCAGAGCGGAGTGCAAATAGATCACATGCGGCATCACGGTCGCACCCAGCATGGCCACCGCGGTGTAGATGGAGTCGTGAAAGGCGCTCGGGGATGCACGGTCGAGGGTCGGCACCAGCGTGGCGACCATTGCCCGGTGCCAGTCCGGATGCACCAGCAGCACCTCAAACCCGTAACAGGCCCCGATGACACCGACCAGGCCGATAATGGCACGCTCAAGCCAGAGATGGCCCGCGATCTCGAGGGCAAGGATGGCGAAGACGGCCACGGTGGAGATCAGCGCGGCGATCAGCAGGGTACCCTGCGCGGAATATCCATGCGCATGCAGTAACGGGCCCAGCAAAAGGTCGAGCCCGAGTGCCGCGCCGAGGAATTCGGCCAGGTCGGTTGCGATGGCCGCGATCTCGGCAGCGACCCATAGCCCCCATACGACGGGCCGGGAAAAATATTTGCGGCAGCTTTGAGGAAGCGTCAGGCCGGTAACAATGCCGAGCTTGGCCGAAAGATACTGCACCACGATCGCCATGGCGTTCGACCAGAGCAGCACCCAAAGCAGACGGTAACCGAACTCTGTGCCGCCCTGGATATTGGTAGCAAAGTTTCCGGGATCGATATACGCCACCGACGCGACGAAGGCCGGACCAAAATAGCTCCAAATACGAGGCTTCCCGGCGCCCCGCGCCGATGGTCGGTAAGGCGGGGCCTCACCTGCGCTGGCAGAGCCTGTAGCTGCATCAGCGTGGGAAGAGTTCACTCCGTCCATTGTAGCCAGATTACCATCCACAGTTTGCACGGCGGGCTGCGCGGGCGTCTGCTAGCGTGAGTTCATGAAACTTCTGGTTCTTGGCGGGGGTGGCCGCGAGCACGCGCTGGTGTGGGCGCTTGCGCAAAGCCCGCGGGTTAGATCGATCGTCTGTACTCCCGGCAATCCGGGAATTGCCGCGCTGGCACGGTGTGTTCCCGGCGATCCGGCAGACGTGATCGCCATGCAAAGCATCGCGGAGCAGGAGGCACCGGACCTGGTCGTAATCGGCCCCGAGGTTCCGCTCGCCGCAGGAGTTACTGATGCGCTGCTGGCTCGCGGCTTGCGTGTCTTCGGGCCTACTCGCGCGGCCGCCCGGCTCGAAAGCAGCAAGGCCTTCGCAAAGGAATGCATGCTGCGTTTCGGGATCCCGACCGCGGCGTACCAGGTGTGCGGCACGCTCGAAGAAGTGCGGAGCGCGCTACCCAGGCTACCGGAGGCCGTGGTCGTCAAAGCCGATGGACTGGCTGCGGGCAAGGGGGTGGTCCTGTGCGATACGCCGGCGGAAGCGCTGGCCGCGGCGGATACCCTGTTGCGCGGAGGCCCGTTCGGCCCGCCGGCGGCCTTGCTGGTTGTGGAAGAACGGCTGGCCGGTCCGGAGCTTTCCTTTTTCGCCCTGTGCGATGGCACCCGGGCCGTGACGCTGGCCGCCGCACAGGACCACAAGCGGCTGGGAGAAGGAGATACCGGCTCAAACACCGGAGGCATGGGGGCGTACAGCACCTCGTCCATGCTGCCGCCTGAGTTGGCCGCGCAGTGTCTCCGCTTCGCCACCCAGGTGATCGAAGGGATGCGGGCACAAGGAACCCCGTTCACGGGGGTACTGTTTATCGGCCTGATGCTGACCCCGGACGGCCCGCGTGTGCTGGAGTTCAACACGCGCTTTGGCGATCCGGAGACCGAGGCGATTCTGCTCCGGCTTGAAACTCCATTGGCCGATCTTCTGCTTGCGGCCGTCGAAGGCGATCTGTCCCGGACGCCGGTACGGCTCAGCCCACGGGCCTCTGCCTGCGTGGTCGCGGCCAGCGGAGGCTACCCGGGCAGCTACAGCACCGGATACCCGATCGACGGGCTGCCTGCGCTCGACGGCGTGGCGCACGTCTTCCACGCGGGAACGGCAACCGGCGACTCCGGACAGATCGTCACCTCCGGCGGGCGGGTGCTTGTAGTCGCAGCCACGGGAGACACCTTGTCGGACGCGCTGCGCCCGGTGTATCAGGCACTCGAAGGTGTTACTTTTCAGGGGATGTACTACCGCCGCGACATTGGCAAACAGGCACTATGAGCCGTCGACGCTGAACGCCAGCCCGACTGCGCAGCCAGGATTCTAACCCAGTGCTCGTTCCAACCGCCGGCTTGCCTCATGGTAAACGCATCGTTGCTTCACGCTGAATCAAAGATCAGCTCGCTTAGCTAACGAGGGATCCTTGATTAGACCTTCTCACCCCAGGCCTGAGTCACTTACGGCACATCTGCTTCCAGATTCAGAGCGCAGAAGTACGTTCTTCCGCTCGGGAAAAGGCGGCCGAAGCCGCAGCGGCAGCAGCAGACGCCGGAGTTTCCTCCGCGTCTTCATACGTGGGATAAGGCGTAATCGGCCGTACAGGAGCATCTGGCCTTGGAGCCGCATGCCGCGCTGGCCTACGTCCGTTGACCAACGTATCCACCCCCGCCTTCACGCCTGCCCACACTCCTGAAGCCTCTCGAAATGGAGCCTTGATCCCGGCGTCGACCCTGTCCACGATCTCGGTCGTGGAGTTCAAGACGTTAGTGATCATCTCGTTCACACGCACGATCTGCTCATGCGTCTTCGCGTTCGCATCCTTAACCGTCAGGTTCGCGGCGGAAATCGTAGGTTCAAACTCTTCCACCTTGTTTCGCGCTACAAAGGAGATGTGCTGCACATTGGCCGTAATATCCTGCACCTTCGGCGTCAGATCGTTCACCAGCCCGGTTGTCTTCTCGATGATCGGAATCGATCTTCCGTGGAGGTCCGTGACGATCGCCATTACCTTGTTCCGCGTCTTCAGCAACTCCCACACCAGCACAACTACTGCCAACGCGATTACCAGAAACGCTAACGCAATAAAGAACAGGATCCAGAACAGCTTGAGATTTTCGCTGTTGATTGCCTGCTGCTGCGCAAGAACATCGGCCAAGGCGAAACCATGGGTGAATCCGGCTATCGACATCTGCATCAAAACTCCCCGCGAACCCGTTTACTGCTCAACAGAGAAGGCGAGCCTGATCGCCAGATCGACTCGCCTTCTTCCTTCTACCCGGTCCAGATTCAGTGCTAGCCTTCCTGCTCGGAGGTCTTACTTACATATGCTTCCTTGCCTGCATCAATCGCGGCCTGAACCTTGTCCTGCTGATCCTGCACCAGGCTCTTGCCCTTTTCAACGTACTGGGTCCACTGTGAGCGTCCCCGCTCATAATATTCCTTGCCCTTGTCGACGTAGTCGCCAGTCGCCTGCTTGCCCTGCTCCACATACGCATTGGCCTTATCGACCCCCTGCTGGGCCAAACCGGCTGCCTTTTCCTTTGCACCCTGCGCACTCGAGGCGAGGTCGCTCCGCGTTTCGCTGCCGGACTTCGGAGCATACAGAACGCCTACCAGGGCGCCGATGCCAAGACCCGCCAAGAACCAGCCAAGCCCGCTCGAACCGTTGTCATTATCACTCATGGAAATCTTCTCCTTGTTCAACTTGCAAGATAGGGGCCGCGTCCAGAACTTATATTCGGCTGCATTCGGGATCGAATCGCGCGATAAAGCGCCAACCGCCCGGTGCGCATACCGCATGTCCTTATGAAGATGCCCCGCCGCATCCAGAGGTTGCGCGCCGGTTACGCCAGAGAGCGCTTATCTCTGAGCCCACATCTGTCATCCGGTATTCCCGCCTGCCGGATGTACTCGCATCTGAATAACTTTCGGACACCTTCGGTCCGTCATCCGTCCGTCCTGCGTCCAATGCCTTGAGGCCAGTCTCCGCCCCTGCCCCTGAAAGGACCTTTCATGCTTCCGGCTCACCGTTCGTCCCAGCTCCACATTTCGGCTTACTGCATCTCTCCACGCCTCCGCTTCGTAGGCCCGGCGCTTCTGGTCTGCGCGCTGGCAGGATGTAAATCAGCACCCGCACCGGCCAACGACGCGGAGCTTACCTCATCTCTCAACCGCCAGCTTTCGCAGGACGGAGCCATCGCCGGCCAGCCCGTCATGGGCGCGGTCCAGGGAGGCGTCGCCACCCTCACCGGCAACGTGGGCAACGACGCCCAGAAGGTGATCGCCGCGCGCGACGCGGCTGGCATCGCCGGGGTCAATTCCGTACAGAATAATCTCGCCGTCGTGCCGCCTTCCTCCGTTAGCGCATCGGTCGCCGCACCCGCTCCCGCGCCGATCCCCGTGCCCGTCACTCACGCTCCCACAGTGATTCCGCCGCCATCCCGCCCGGTACCCGCACCCGTCCACACCCGCACGCCGGCACCGGTCGAGCGAGCGCCGCAACAGCAGGCCTACTTGCCACCCCCGCCGTCCAACCCGATCGCAAGGATCACGGCGCCTCCTCCTCCGCCGCCGCCCGCCTTCCGGGAGGTCACTCTAGCTGCCGGAAGCACGCTGCCGGTGCGCATCACGCAAACACTCGACAGCGCAAGCTCCCAGACCGGCGACAGCTTCTCCGGCGTTGTCAGCTCCGACGTCGTAGTTGACGGACTGGTCGCGATCCCTGCCGGTGCCTCCGTCTCCGGACACGTCGATGCCGTGCAGGAAGCAGCCCACTTCAAGGGCAATTCACTGCTGACCGTCTCCCTTGCCAACGTACGCGTCCGCGGCAGAAGCCTGCCCGTATCCTCCGATCCCTATTCAGTGGAAGGCAAAGGACGCGGCAAGAACACCGCGGAAAAAACAGGAGGCGGGGCCGCGGTAGGAGCCATCCTCGGAGGCATCTTCGGCGGAGGCAAAGGTGCCGCCATCGGCGCGGCAGCGGGAGGCGGAGCCGGCGCGGGAGCCAACGCCATCACCCGCGGCCAGCAGGTCCAGATTCCCTCCGAATCCGTCGTCCGCTTCCACACCTCCACGCCTGTCACCCTGCGCGTGTCTGCCGACGGCGCATCCAACCAGCCGAACGGGTCCAGCCTGCAGCCCAGGCAATACCCGTAGCGCCTGCCAGCTATCCGAAAGGAGCTTCCGCGTTGCCTTCATCGCCCCCCAATCCGAAGGGCAGGTTAACCTTTACGCTGCACGCTCACCTGCCGTACGTGGTCAACCACGGCACCTGGCCTCACGGCATGGAGTGGCTCCATGAAGCTGCCGCCGAAACCTATCTTCCGTTGCTCCGCGTCTTTCACCGTCTGGAGCGCGACTCGCTTGCTCTGCGCTGCAACCTCAATCTTTCGCCCGTTTTGCTCGAGCAGCTCACCCACCCCGTTTTCCTCGCCGAGTTCCCACGCTACCTGACCCGCAAGTCCATCGCGGCGCGCGAGGACGAAGCCTTCTTCCTTCAGTCCGGCGAGTCCGAATACGCCGAAACCGCTCGCTTCTGGCAGCGTTTCTACACCGAGGCCGCCGACGACTTTCAGCAGCTCGGAGGAAACCTCGTCGCTGCTTTCAAAGGCTTCGCCGACCGCGGCCTCATCGAGATCATCACCTGCGCCGCCACCCACGGATACATGCCTCTGCTCGGCACCGACGAAAGCGTACGCGCGCAGATCCAGGTCGCCGTGGAGACCCACCTCCGTCATTTCGGCCGGGCGCCCCGCGGAATCTGGCTTCCGGAGTGCGGATACCGCCCCGCCGGCCTGTGGAGCTTTCCCACCTCCGCGCCCGATGGCTCCCCGCTGCCCGGTCCAACCGAGCGGATAGGCATCGAGCAGGCCCTGTCCGAAGCCGGCCTCGGCTTCTTCTTCGTCGACACCCATCTCGTCGAAGCCTCCCGCCGGGCTCAATCCCCCTACGGCCAGCCGTCCTCCCCACCGCCCGCACCCACGCCCGATCAGCCCGAGCGCTCCCTCTATTTCCCCTACTTTGTCGACGGGCCCTCCGCCCACGACGGCTTCCACGCCCCCGTCACCATCTTCCCGCGCGATCCCCGCACCGGCCTCCAGGTCTGGTCCGGCGACACCGGCTACCCGGGCGACGGAAACTATGTGGACTTTCACAAGAAGCGCTGGCCCGGCGGACACCGCTACTGGCGTGTCACCGGCCCGCAGGTTTCGCAGGAGGACAAGCAGCCCTATCGCCCGCACGAAGCCGCTGCCCGCGTACAATCGCACGCCCAGCACTTCGTTTCGCTCGTCCGCGAAGCCCTTGAGGAAGCCCGCGCGGCCGCTCCCGACGGCGTCGCGACTCCGATCCTCTGCTCACCGTTCGACGCCGAGCTTTTCGGCCACTGGTGGTTCGAAGGCCCGCTCTGGCTCGAAGCCGTGGTGCGCGTCCTTCACGAGGAATCGTCCGCAAACGTCGAGTTGATCTCCTGCCCGGATTATCTCGTCCAATATCCCCGGGCCGGCTCCATCTCCATGCCGGAAGGCTCCTGGGGAGCCGAAGGCAACAACCAGGTCTGGCTCAACCCGGAAACCGCCTGGACCTACACCCACATCTACCCCGCCGAGCTCTACGTCCGCGAGGTCGCCACCGCCGGCCGTTGGCGCAGCTCGCCACAGGCCACCGAAATTGTCCAGCAGCTCTGCCGCGAGCTTCTCCTTCTGGAATCTTCCGACTGGCAGTTCCTGATCACCACCGGAGCCGCCCGCGATTATGCCGAGATGCGCTTCCTCACCCACAACGAACAGTTCCTCGAGCTCAAGCGCATGTGGCAAAGCTTCGAGTCCGAAGGCACCCTGAACCAGCAAGCCGCTGCGCGCCTTGCCGCCCTCCGAGAACGCGACGGCCTCTTCCCCGATCTCGACCCCACCCACTGGGCCACCGCTCAGGTCACATAATTCCGTGCCTCATTCATCGCAGTCTGATCGCGATGAGTGGGTTCCCGAGATCCTACCGTCGCCCAAACACCGTCCGCAACAGCGGAGTAACCTGCGCCGCCGGGTCCGTCCGGATCTTCGTCTCTTCCTGACCCATCACCGTAAACAGTCCATCCGTGCTCTTATCCAGCACGTACTGGTTGATATCCACGCTTGGCGTCTTCATGAACGGAATCGACGGCGCGTGCGCCATCAAGCCCTGAAACTGCGCCGTCACACCGGTCTTCGCCATCGCCCGTTCTACGATCGGCCGAAACGCCTCCTGGATCTCCGACGTCGTAGTCCGCTGAAAGTATTCCGTCCCCGCGGTCTTGCCGCCCAGCACGATCCCCTTGGCGTCCGTAATCGTCATCGATCGCAGCGCGTCCAGCAGGATCGCCTTCGCGGCCGGAGCCGCCTCTTCCGCCGCCGCGTTCATGCTCTTCACCAACGAATCTACCTGCGGACCCATCCCCACCGCGCGCATGCCCTGCTCCACCCGCGCCAGCTTCGGAGGCATCAGTATCTTGATCGCCGGATTGTCGAAGTACCCGCCCGGCCGTCCCGTTGAAGCCACCGAATCCGCAATGCCCCGACTCAATGCTTCTTTCAAACCGCCGGAAGCCTGCTCCGAGGTGAAATCCCCACCGCCTGCCGCCGTCGGCGAACCCGTCAGCTTGCCGCGCAACCCGGGCAGATCGAGTTGCCCAAACGCAGGCAACGACGCCATCGCCACACTCAACACCACAAACCGAAGCATTCGCATGCGACCACCCTACACTGCCAACCAGCTTCATGCGAGAAACTTTCCCGTCTCTGCTGCCCTCATCCTCGGCATCGCGCCACCCTACAATAAGCTGTGGCCCCGGCCCTCCAAACTCAATCCACCACCGCCGCCCACGCCTTCGCACGTCCCCTCATCCTGTGGCATCTGCTCTCCCTCGACGCCCCAACGGTCGCCGCGCTCTGGACATTCTTCCTCGCGCACCACGCCGGCGTCGCGTTGCCTGTTTCCTCGCTCGCCGCCATGTTCCTCGCCGTCTGGATTCTCTACGCCGCGGACCGCCTGCTCGATACCGCCGCGCCCGCCGCCGAGCAGGAGGCCCGACACCGATTCCACGCCCGCTACCGCCGCGTCTTCCTCTGGACTCTCGCCGCGGCCAGTGTCGCCCTTATCCCACTCCTGCTCCGCATTCCTGCCAGCAGCATGCGCCTCTTTCTCTCACTCGCGGCGATCCTTTTCTCCTGGTTCATCCTCATTCACGTTCCGCCCGCGCGTCCCGGCGCCCGGCCGCGCCGCCTCCCCAAAGAGCTCGCCGTCGGCCTTTTCTTCGCCGCCGCCACCTTCATTCCCACCGTCGCCCGAGCCCACACACTTCGCCTGGCCCTGCTTCCCATTGCCATCCTTTTCGCCCTGCTCTGCAGTCTCAACTGCCTGTTCATTTACGCCTGGGAGCATCCCACGCCGCGCACCCGAGCCTCCGCCCATCCTTCCAGCCGCCTTGCCCTCCGTTACCTCAAGCCGCTCGCCTTCACCATTGCCGCCGCCGCTCTCACCCTAGCCCTGCTCAAACGCTCCGCGCCCGCCTTTGCCATCGCCCTCAGCACGGCGATCCTGCTCGCGCTCCAACATCGCCCGCCGCGCAACCCAACCCTGCTCCGCGCCGCTGCCGATCTCGCCCTTCTAACTCCCCTCCTCTTCCTGTAGCCATCGCCAACGCCTTCCAACGCAAACGCAAGACTGCACATCCCCTTAGGCCTGACAAAACCCGTGCCCCATTCATCACGATCCCATTGTGATGAGTGGGTCCACCCAGAACGGCAACCTGACCACGACCATCCCGAAATGCGGGGCCATCGAAATGCCAACCGCTCCCCCCAATTTCGACCCACTCGCCCGCTCCTACCGCTGGCTCGAATACCTGTCCCTCGGCCCTCTCCTGCAGCGAACCCGCACCCATCATCTCCCCGCCCTCGCCGCCAGCAAGCAAGCCCTTCTCCTGGGCGACGGCGACGGCCGCTTCACCGCCGCGCTCCTCCGACGCTACCCACACCTCCACGCCGAAGCCGTCGACGTGAGCCCCGCGATGCTCGCCACCCTCCGCCGCAGCAGCCCCGCCGTCACGACTACCCAGGCCGACCTCCGCACCTACACCCCATCCATCACCCCCGACCTCATCACCGCGCATTTCGTGCTCGACTGCCTTACCCAGTCCGAGCTCGAAAGCCTGGTCGCCCGCCTCGTCCCGCGCCTCGCCCCCGCCGGTCTCTGGCTCGTCTCCGACTTCCGCATTCCCCCAGGCCCTCTGCACTGGCCCGCCCGCCTCTACATCCGAGCCCTCTACCTCGCCTTTCGCATCCTCACCGGCCTCCGTATTACCCGCCTTCCCGACCACGCCACGCCCATGCGACGCGCCGGCCTCAAACTTACTGGCGAACACCGCACTCTCTTCGGGCTCCTCACCACACAGCTCTGGCAGAAGTGATCGCCCAGTCCCGCAGATTCCCGGAACCAAATCATGCTCCCGCCCGTACAATCCCTCCATGCGAACTCTCCTCTGCGCCCTCCTCGCCTTGACTGCGACAGCTTCCGCTCAGACGAGCCTCGCCACCAACTCCCCCACGCCGCTGTCCACCCGCGTCGTCGCCTACACCCTCGACGCCAAAATCGACACCGATAAAAAGGCCCTCGACGCGACCGAAACCCTTACGTACAAGAACCTCACCGGCCAGCCCCTCACCTCCTTTCCCTTCCATCTCTACCTGAATGCCTTCCGGCCCGAATCCACCTTTACCTCGGAAACGCACTTTGGCGGAGGGATTCGCGACAGTGAATCCGCCGACGCCTACCCGGACCAAAAGCGCGGCTCCATTCTCATCTCCGCCCTTTCGGCCGACGGCTTCGGCGACCTGGCCCCGCAACTCCGCTTCGCCGCCCCCGACGACGGCAACCAGAACGACCACACCGTAGCCGTCGTCACCCTGCCCCATCCCCTCGCGCCCGGCGACTCAATCACCTTCCACATGCGCTTCCACGACCAGTTTCCCGAGTCCGTCGCCCGCAACGGCTACAAGCGCGACTTCCTCATGGGAGGCCAGTGGTTCCCCAAGGTCGGCGTCTTCTGGCACGGCGCCTGGAACTGTCACCAGTACCACTCCACCACCGAGTTCTTCTCCGACTTCGGCACCTACAACGTCCGCCTGACGCTGCCCAAGCGATACACCATCGGCGCCAGCGGCGTGCCCACGCTCGACCAGAGCAACCCGGACGGAACCGAAACTCACGGCTACTACGCCGAAGACGTCATCGACTTCGCCTGGGCCGCCAGCCCCAACTTCACCCTGACCACCGGGACCTATCTCGGATCCATGGGCCCGGTGCAGGTCCGCGTCCTCGCCCTGCGCGCCCACCCCCACGCCGGCGAGCGCTACCTCAAAATCCTGCTCGGCTCGCTCGACCAGTTCGACCGCCGCTACGGCCCCTACCCCTACAAGATCCTCACCCTCATCGACCCCGAACCCGGTTCCGAGATCGGCGGCATGGAGTACCCCACCCTCATCACCGGAGACACCAGCAACTTCGACATCACCCACATCACCGAGATCACCGCCGAGCACGAGTTCGGCCACCAGTACTGGTACGCCATGGTCGCCACCAACGAGTTCGAGGACGCCTGGCTCGACGAAGGAATCAACTCCTACTCGGAAACCATCGTCAACGGAGCCTTGTCCGGCGAGCGCACCAGCGCCATCGATTTCCCATGGGCCAACATGTCGGACACCTCGCTCCAGTACATGCAGTACATCTCCGACCCCACCTTCGACCCCGTCACCCGCCACGCCTGGCAGTTCCGCAACGCCGCCAGCTACGGCAGCATGACCTACGGAAAATCCGCCACGCTGCTGCATCAGCTGGAAAACCTCATCGGCCACGACACCATGGCCGAAGCCATGCGCACCTACTTCATGCGCTTCCGCTTCCAGCACCCAACCACCGAGGACTTCCTCACCACCATCGAGCAGGTCGCCATCCAGCACGGCCGTGCGACCCCGGGTCTCGTGACTGCTTCCACCTTCTCGCAGATGCCCCAGCTGGGCGACCTCACCAACTATCACGTCGTCCTTGCAACCCAATCCAACCGGAGCATCTCCGCAGGCTCGTCTCTCCGCCCCTTCCTCAACCAGGCCGTCTACGGAACCGCCGTCCTCGACTATGCAATCGACTCCATCCACTCCGGCCCCGCCGAGTGGTGGAAAGCCAATCCCTTCGCCAAATCCAAAGACACGCTCCAGCGCGACACCGTCACGGTCCACCGCCTCGGCGACTTCCGCACCCCCGTCACCGTCGAGATCATCTTTACCGACGGCCAGACGATCCGCGAGCAGTGGAATCCCGACGACGACGTCCCCGGAACCAACACCCGCTGGCACACCTGGACTTACCTCCGCAATGCCGAAATCCAGTCCGCAGAGGTAGACCCCGACCACCTCCTCACGCTCGACCGCGACAAGTTCAACAACAGCTACACCACCGCCAGCAACCCTGTCCCCGCGCGCAAGGTCGGCACCCTCTACAGCGCAGGCGTCCAGTTCCTCACTCAAATTGCCGGATGGCTCGTCTAGCGTCCTGCACGCAATCTGTGCCCCATTCCTCGCGCCTTTGCGATGAGTGGCTCCACTGCCACCACTCCCAAAGGACACCTTATGCGCCGCCGCTCCATCCTGCTTCACGGCCTCCGCCTCGTCCTCCGCTCGCCCGGCGCGCTCCTCTGGACCTACGCCTTCAATCTCTTCTTCGCTCTCCTGGCCGGTATCGCGCTCCAATCCCGCCTGAACGACATCCTCAGTCACTCCCTTGCCTCCGAGCGCCTTACCTCCGCCTTCGATCTCGGCGTGCTCTCCTCCGCCATCCTGCGCATGAACCGCGACGCCCCGTCCACCGGAACCGCCGCCTACGTCGCACCCATCTGCTATCTCCTGGTCTACTTCCTGCTCGTCCCCGGAGTGCTCGTCGCCTTCCGCTCCGGCACCTCGTCCCGCCTCTCCGCCCTGCTCGGCGCGGGTCTGCGATTTGTTGGCCGCTTCTTTTTCATTGCCCTCATCACCGCGGCCATCTGCGGCCCCATCCTCGCCGCGCTCTTCGCCCTGTACGGTGTCTGGGCCGCGCACGTCGACCAGACCACCGTGGGCAACGCCGCCCTCTGGATTACCTGGCCGCTGCTCCTCGTCATCCTCTTCGTCGGCTCCATCCTCCGGCTCTACTTCGACCTCGTCGAGGTCTACACCGTCGCGCTCGCCGAGCAGACCCGTCCGAACGGCCTGCCCGACCGCCGCTTCTATCGCGTCCTGCTCCCCGCCGCACGCACCCTCGGCCGCAACTTCCTCCGCGCCAACCTTGCGTTCTGCTTCCTGTCCGCGCTCGGCCTCGCCGCCGTCCTCGTCACCGGCCTCGTCGCCCTCCACACCCTGCCCCAGCCCCGCACCTGGCCCATGTTTCTGCTCGCCCAGACGGGTCTCTTCCTCATGCTCCTCACCCGCCTCTGGCAGCGCGGAGCGGAAACCATCCTCGCCGAAGACTACCCCCTATTCCTGCCTGTTCAATCGGCTGCCGAATCCATCGTCCATCCCTATCGTTCAACCGACCGCATCCCCCTCTCACCTTTCCCCGACCTCGACCGGGCCACCATACCCCCACCCCCACGCCAGCCCTAACCTCTTCGGAAGGCCGAAGACTCCCCCGTGCCCCATTCATCGCAGCCTCATCGCGATGAGTGGGTCCTCAATTTCTGCTCAGAAGTCTCGAAGCGCCCATCTCTGCCATCCGCCCTGATCCGTGCCAGGTCTGTCCCGCCACAAACTGCGGGTAAACTAGCTCCAGCATGAACCTTTACATCCTCCGCCACGCCAGCGCCGGAACCAGCCGGGCCAATCCCCTGCTCGACGTAAAGCGTCCCCTCGACAAGGAAGGCAAGCAGCACTGCCTTCAACTCGCCCACGTCCTCAACGCGCTCAAGATCAACTTCGACCTGGTCGTCTCGTCTCCGCTCAAGCGCTCGCTCCAGACCGCGCAACTCGTCGCCACTGAGACCGGCTACGAAGCCTCCATCCTCCATTCTGCCGCGCTCGCCCCCGCCGCCGCCTTCGCGGACTTCCTCCATCTGCTCGACGAGTGCCGCGACCGCGAGAACCTCCTCGTCGTCGGCCACAACCCCAACCTGCAAAACTTCCTCGGTGCCTTGCTCGTCCCCCACGGACGCAACGACACCCTGAACCCCGCGCAAATCCGTCTCCGCAAAGGCGCGCTCGCCCGCGTCACCCTTACCCGCGGCCCGGCCAGCCTGCGCAGCCTGCTCGAGCCGCGCCTGGTCCGCATCCTCTACAGCACGTCGACAAAGAGCTCCCGCCGCAAAACCTCGCGGAAGTAGCCCGCCTCCTTCCGCACCGCCCACCCTTCCAGCTCCGCGCCTCCGCGACCCGGCTTGATCTCGATCACCACCCGCTTCGGGTACACGGCCGTTTTCAGCCCAACGACTGCGCTCGCCCGGTCCTGGTTCAGCGCCACCGCCAGTCGCAAAAGCACCACGGCCCGCGTCACTCGCGCGTGCTCTTCAACCGGAAGCGTCCGCATCACACGGTCCATGGGGTCCGGACGGCTCTTGCCCAGGTACCGCGCAATTGCGCTCACCACCAGCCGCTGCGAAGGCGAGAAGCCAAATATCTCCGAGTTCGCGATGATGTACTGCGTATGCCGGTGATGTCCCTGGTGATTCATGAACTTGCCGACCTCCTGCATCATCGCCGCAGCCTGCAGCCAAAGCCTGTACTCCGCCGGAAGCTCGTGCACCTTGGCAAGCGCGTCGAACAATTGCAGCGCATGCGCCCGCACCGGCTCCGCCTTTTTCTCGTTCACCCCGTATCGCCGGCAAACCTCGAGCACTCCCGCCCAGCGTTCGGTTTCAATCTGCTGATGCACCTCCGTCCGCAGGTCCGCGTCGCCCAGCATCTGCGCCAGCATTCCATCCCGCAGTCCCAGCGGCGAGTAGCGAAATCCGCCCAGCCCAAATCGCTCCAGCAGACTCGCATACACCTGCGCCCCGCCAATAATGATCTCCGCCCGCTTCGGCCCGATCCCCGGCACCGCTTCCCGTTGCGCGTTGTTCATCTTCATCAGCTTGTTCGCCAGCCGGCGCACGTCCTCGGTGGACGCCTCCTGCGGCTTCACCACCTCAAATTTCTTCGGCACCGTCTTCCGCACCGGAACTTTGCCCGCCGCGATCGCTACGCTCGCCTCGGCCAGCGCCGCCGCCGTGCCGCTGGTCGCGATCACCAGCATCACCTCGGGCTTGCCCAGCTTCGACTCCGCCCGGCGCAGCTCGCGGTCGATAAACTGCTTCAGTCGCGCCGCATCCTCCTTGCCCGGAGGGTCCTGCTGCAGGAACTCCTGCTGCAACCGAACCGCGCCGAGCGGCATGCTGACCATCTGCACCACACGTCCGCCGTCCGAGTGCGTCACCTCGCAGCTTCCACCGCCCAGATCGATGAGCAGGCAGGGCCCCTTCGCCCCCGGCTCCAGCGCCGTCACCCCAAGGTGGATCAGCCGCCCTTCTTCGAGCCCTGAAATCACCTCCAGATCCCAACCCGTCGCGCTCTTCACCCACTCCACAAACGCGCCTGCATTCCGCGCGTCCCGGCTCGCGGAGGTCGCCACCACGCGCACCCGGTCCACCACATGCGTCTGCACCGCCTTGTGGAACCGCTTCAGCGCCTTGATCGTGTCTTCCATCGACTTCGGCGAAATCACTCCCGCCTGAAAGACACTCTCTCCCAGCCGCGTCACCTCACGGTCCTCATGCAGCGTCTTCAGCTTGTGATTCACCACCGACGCAATCTTCAGCCGGCACGAGTTCGACCCAATATCGATTGCAGCAAACGTAGGCATACTGCCTGTGATGCTAACGCAGGAACGCAACCAGCATCACGACCAAAAACAGGACAATAACAAAGCAGAAAAATTCAAAACTGAACAAGGTCAGTCTTATCTGTCGTTATCCCGAACCTTTGGCCTCGATCCTGGTTGCGTCCTTCTCAGGCAATCACATCCTGCCACGGATCGATCACGATCTTGGTTACCGCATCTTCCTTGTTCGCCCACATCGCGAAAGCCTGCGGAGCCTGCTCGATCCCGATCCGGTGCGAAATCATGAACGACGGATCGATCTTGCCTTCCTCTACCTTCTTCAGCAGGGGCGCCAGGTACTTGTGCATATCCGTCTGCCCCATGCCGAACTTCAGCCCTTTGCCGAACGCCGCGCCGAAGTTCAGCTTGTCGATCACCCCTCCATACACGCCCGGGATCGACAGCGACCCACCCTTCCGGCAAGCCTGGATCGCCTGTCGCAGCACGAACGGACGGTCCGACTCCAGCATCAGCGCCTGCTCCACCTTGTCATACACGCCGAGCACCGTATCGGAGTGCGCCTCCATGCCAACCGCGTCGATGCAGCTATCCGGACCGATACCCCCCGTCAAATCCCGCAGCGCCTCCACCACATTCACATCCTTGTCCGAGTAGTCGATCGTTGTCGCCCCGCAGTACTCGCGAGCCAGCTTCAGCCGCTCCGGGAACCGATCGATCGCAATCACCTTGCCCGCGCCAAGCATGTACGCGCTCGCAATCGCAAACAGCCCCACCGGTCCGCATCCCCAAACCGCAACCGTATCGCCTTCCTCGATATGCGCATTCACGGCCCCCTGGTAGCCGGTCGGGTAAATGTCGCTCAGAAACAACACCTTCTCGTCGTCCAGGTCGTTCTCAATCTTGATCGGCCCGAAGTCCGCGAACGGAACGCGCGCGTACTGCGCCTGGCCGCCGGCAAAACCGCCATAAATATGCGAATACCCAAACAACGCCGACCCCGAATACCCATACATCTCTTCCGCGATATGCGCATTCGGATTCGAGTTATCGCACAGGCTGGTCAATGTCTTCTTGCAGAAGAAGCAGTTCCCGCACGCGATCGTAAACGGCACCACGACGCGGTCGCCCTTCTTCAACTTCTTCACGGCCGGCCCGACCTCCTCCACGATGCCCATAAACTCGTGGCCCAGAATGTCGCCCGATTCCATCGTTGGAATGTACCCGTCGTACAGGTGCAGGTCGCTCCCGCAGATCGCCGTCCGAGTAATCCGGATGATTGCATCGCCCGGATTCACAATCTCCGGATCCTTCACCGTGTGCACTTCGACATTCTTCTTACCCATCCAGCAGACAGCCTTCATTGCCATTCTCCTGCGCCGCAGCGCCTCATTATTTAGCTTTGCCCGACTCTGAGGGCTGAACGCTCATCCCCGGAGGCGTCGCATTGTTCTCGCCATACATCCACTTCTTGATCCCGCCCGAAATGCCCCGCGGACCATGCGGATTCGCACGCTCTGTCGGAATCTCCCCCGCCTCGGCCATCTGCTTGAAGTGCCTCAGATTTTCAATCACCGTCTGAGCCGGCCCGCGCTCCGCCACGCTTGCCGCCGCGTTCGCCAGCTTGCCGATTTTGAACTCCTGCTCCAGTGTCACGACCGTTCCACGCCCGTCTTTCCTCGCGTGAAACTGAACGACACCCTGCTGGTCCACGTCGCCGGCAATCGACTTCCACGCGATCCTCTCGCCCGGAACATCCTCCGTAATCACCGAGTCGAACTCGATCCGCTTTCCATCCTGCGGATCACCCATCACCCAATGGCTCTTGCCGCCATCCATCGGCGTCACCGACAAGACCTTCTCCTGCCACAACGGAAACCCAGCTTCATCCTTCCACAACCGGTACAGCGTTCCCGCATCCACGCCGATCGTCTGCCGCGCATGCGACAACAGCATCTCCTCGCTGCGTCCCTTTGGCAGCGCCACGTACTGCTCACCACTCTGTTTTGCATCCGGAAGCGGAGCAAACTCCGTCCGCGCCGTATTCACCGGCCGTGCAACCTCTGCAGCCATCGCCTTCACCTCATCTTGTCCCGCACCGCACGCAGGGTACACACATGGATGACGGAACCGCACCCCGCGTTTCCTTTCAGCATCCTGCTACACCACGGCGCAAAAAAAACGCGAGGAAAGCCAATCCCCTTGGCTTTCCTCGCGTCTCTTCCGCACACTTGCGCAACTCTCTTGCTTACTTCTGGATCGTAAGCCGCTACTGAGCGATCTTCTTCACCGGAAGCAGGTCCATCGCCAGCCGAGCTCCAGAGCCACCGCGTACCCGTCCCATGATCCCGCCGCTCCGTCCCGTTGTCCCGGCCACCGGCTGCTGCAGCGTGACGATCAGCGCCGTAGCCGATTCATCTCCGGCACATTTGTAGCTGTGAGTCACCGTGGCGTCAAAATAGATTGCGTCGCCTGCTTCCACATGGTGCGTCACCTCGCCATGCTGCACATCCAGCTTGCCGGTCAGGAGATACAAAAACTCGCATCCCATGTGCTGGTGAGCCCGGGGCTCGCGATCCCGGTCCAACGGCAGAAATTCGGCAAAATAAGGGTCGAGTTGCCGGTCCGGAACAAGGTATCCAAGGCTCGCGAAAAAATACTGCGGATCGGTGACACCGCTTTGCGGCTGCCGCACCCGATCCTTGGCGCGATGCACACGAAAGAGCGTTTGCGGCTCCGGCTCGAAGAAGAAGTTCAGATCCTTCGAAAACACCATGGCGATGCGCGCCAGATTGCGCAGCGTCGGCACCACCCGGCCCGTTTCCAATTGTGAAAGAAAGCTTGCGCTCAGACCGGTGTGCCGGCCGAGCTCCACCAGGCCCATCGACTTCTTCAGCCGCAGATATTTGATGCGTTCGCCAATCCGCTTCTCGGTGATGACGGCTTCTGCCGCTTCCCCATCCACCTGCAGGCCCTGGTTGGATACAGCAGGTTCCGGCAGGGGGTGCGCCAGGGTGAGATCGTCCGGTACGGAAAATTCAGATTTTATCGGCATAGTCATTCCTTGCCTAAGAGATGTGATAACAGCACCAAAAGATGCCTTTTCGAGGGATTGCCGACTCCGCACCGCATCTGAACCTATTCCGCCCTATCCACCTCCGCGGTGCTAGCCTTGTAAGCGCATGCCGCCCGCACCCGCCCGCCTCGACGCACCCGCCCTGACCCTGCTTGCTCTCTGTGCGCTCGGTTGCGCCAACCCCGGCCAGCCCAGGCCCCCCTCGCTCCACATCCCCGCGCTCGCCACCACCCTGCGCGCTCAGCGCATCGGTCCCTCGGTTCACCTCACCTGGTCCACCCCCGCCGAATCCACCGACGGGCAAGCACTTCGCGGACCCATCACCGCCGTCGTTTGCCGCGATCTTCAGGCCGCCCCGAGACCAGCCCCGCAGCCCGCCCGGTCCACCCCCGACTGCCACCGCGTCAGCTCCTTTCCCGTTATCCCCGGCGCTTCCGCCGCAGACGACCCGTTGCCTGCAAGCCTGCTCACCGGCCCACCCACCCTGCTCACCTATCGCATCCAGCTTTTCAACGCTGCCGGACACTCCGCCGCGCACTCGGCTCCCGCCTACTCCGCCGCCGGCAGCGCACCCGCTCCGCTCGGCCCCGTCGCCGTCACCTCCAGCCGCCAGGGAGCCATCGTCACCTGGACTCCCGGCCCGGACCCCTCCCCCGTCGAAATCCGTCGCACCCTCGTTCCCTCCCCTGTCCGCCCCGTCCTGCTCCGTCCCGGCCAGCCGGCAACGCCCGAACCCACTGCACCCGCGCGCAAGCCGGAGCCGCAAGCCGTCACCCTTCGCGCCGGCTCCCCCGTCACCTCGGACCCAGGAGGCCTGTTCGACCCCAGCGTCCGGCCGCTCAGTACCTACTCCTACACCGCCCAGCGCATCCGCACCGCCTATCTGCTCACCCCTTCCGGCTCCAGCATCCCGGTCGACCTCCGCGGCCTTCCTTCGCAACCCGTCTTGTTCACCGACCGCGACCTCTTTCCGCCGCCCCCACCCGCGGGACTCCTCGCCATCGCCACCCCCGGTGACCCGGCCACCCCGGCCGAGAACCCACCCTCCATCAATCTCTCCTGGGAGCCCGGTCTCGAACCCGACCTGCTTGGCTATAACGTCTACCGCGCCGGCTCCCCCCAGGGCCCGTTTCGCCGTCTCAACCCCACTCCGCTCCCCGGACCAGCCTTCCGCGACCTTGACGTCCAGCTCCGCCACACCTATCTCTACCAGGTCACCGCGGTCGACCGGACCGGAAACGAATCCCCGCCCTCCAAACCCCTACCCGAAACCGTACCTCAGCCCTGACCTCGCTCATACCACGGCTCTCATCCCGATGAGTGGGCAGTTATCGACCTGTGGATATCTGTCGAGTCCGAAACCCAGAAAACCCCGTCGCTCCTGGTGCTTCTCGTGGCATATTCCCCGCAACCGAAACGCTATAATAAAGATCGACAGAAGTTAGCAAGAAGACGGTTCCGGGCCGAGCGCTAAGTTCTTTGTTGTTAATAGTTTGCTATACCCATTCAGAACAATATGTAGCGTGTGCCACTCGGCTATCTGCAACAAAGCAAGCGACTTGACGGCAAGATTCTCCTAGAGGACAGGGGTGTCCTCACCGGATCGGACCGCAAGCCCTGCAAGCGCATCAGACAGAGGAGAGGATCTAAAACCGTGCCGAGCCTGCTAGAACAACTCAAGACCATGACTACCGTCGTCGCCGACACCGGCGACATCAACTCGATCGAAAAGTTCAAGCCCACGGATTCCACCACGAACCCGTCGTTGATTGCCGCCGCAGCCGCCCAGCCCGACTATCAGTCCATCGTCGACGACTGCCTGAAGACCGCGCGCGAAAAGGTTGGCAAAGAAGCCTCGCCCAAGGACGTCGCCGCCGCCGCTTTCAAAACCCTCGCCGTCGCCTTCGGACGCAAGATCCTCGACATCGTGCCCGGCCGCGTCTCCACCGAGGTCGACGCCCGCATGTCCTTCGACAAGGACAAGACCATCGAGCAGGCTCACGACATCATCGGACAATATGAACAGGCCGGCGTCGACCGCAAGCGCATCCTGATCAAGATCGCCAGCACCTGGGAGGGCATTCAGGCCGCTCAGCAGCTCGAAACCGAGGGCATACACTGCAACCTGACCCTGCTCTTCGGCCTTCATCAGGCCGTCGCCTGCGCCGAGGCCAAGGTTACGCTGATCTCCCCGTTCGTCGGACGCATCCTTGACTGGTACAAGAAGGACACCGGCAAGGACTATACCGGAGCCGACGATCCCGGAGTGCAATCCGTCACCACCATCTACAACTACTACAAGAAGTTCGGCTACAAGACAGTCGTCATGGGAGCGAGCTTCCGCAACCTCGGCGAGATCGAAGAGCTCGCCGGGTGCGACCTGCTCACCATCGCCCCCAAGCTGCTCGCCGAACTCGACTCCAGGCAAGACCATCTGGAGAAGAAGCTCGACGCCTCCAAAGCCGCCTCCATGGACATCCAGAAAATTCCCATGGACGAAGCTACCTTTGAGAAAATGCATGCCGAAGACCGCATGGCCCACGACAAACTAAAGGAAGGCATCGAAGGCTTCTCGAAGGCCCTTGAAGAGCTCGAGCAGCTACTCGAGAAGCGGGTAAACGAACTCGAAAAATAAGCCCGGGCAACATAAAGGGTGGCCATCACTGGCCACCCTTTCCTATTCTTCCTGAAACGCCAGCTGGAAGGCTAAGTTCGTTTCCCGGTAATGAGCCGGAACAGGAAGGTCAGAATGACCGCGCCGATCACCGCGACAAAGATCGAATAGATCAACCCGCCCGAAGCCGAGAGACCGAACAGCGAAAAGAGATATCCGCCGGCAAACGCGCCGATGATGCCAATGATGATATCGACGATGGCTCCATAGCCGCCGCCGCTCATCAACTTACCGGTGAGATATCCGGCGATCAAGCCTACGATAATCCAGAAGATAAAACCATGTGCAACCATCGGACGTGTCTCCTTGACGATTCCCGGGCAGTACCCGGGATAACCTGCTTTCCATGTCAGAGTAGAAACCGTCAACAAAGGTTATCTCATTGAAAAGTATCTTTGATTCGCTGCTTTCCTTTCGCTGCGTCGCTCGTAAGTGAGCTTAGAGAATGTATCGGCTCAGATCCTGGTTCTTGACGATTCCGGCAACCTGCTGACGGACGTACTCCGCATCGACCACAACCACGCGCTCCGTCGTTCCGTCGTCCCGGAGCCGCTCGACTACGGGCAAGGGAGGGTTCGGCTCACCGCCTGACGGACCCGACGCCGCGACCTCGGCCACGACGCCCTCGCGTGTCGTCCCGGACGCCTTCACCAGGTCAGGAGCCTGGAAGCTGATCTCGTCCAGCACCCGTTCCATGATGGTGTGCAGACGACGCGCGCCGATGTTCTCCGTCGATTCGTTCACGCGGAATGCAAATTCGGCCATCTCGCCCAGCGCTTCCGGCGTGAACTCGAGCTTTAGCCCTTCGGTCTCCAGCAGTGCGGTCGATTGTTTCACCAGCGAACTCTTCGGCTCGGTCAGAATCCGTACAAAGTCTCCGACGGTCAGCGACTGCAACTCCACCCGGATGGGAAAGCGTCCCTGCAGCTCCGGTATTAGGTCGCTCGGTTTCGATACATGGAATGCCCCGGCGGCGATGAACAGGATGTGGTCGGTGGAAACCATGCCGTACTTGGTGCTCACCGTGGTTCCTTCCACGATCGGCAGGATGTCCCGCTGCACGCCTTCCCGGCTCACATCCGGGCCGTGACCGCCCTCTCGTCCGGCAATCTTGTCGATTTCGTCCAGGAACACGATCCCCGAGTCCTCGACCCGCTCGACCGCGAGCCGCGTCACCTGGTCCATGTCGATCAATCGGCCTTCTTCCTCCTGTACCAGGTAGTCGAAGGCCTCCGCGACCTTCATCCGCCGCTTCTTGGTGCGCTGCCCAAACAGCCCCGGAAGCACATCCTTCAACGACACATCGGACTCCTCCTGCCCGGGTGCGGCGATGAACTCGAACTGAGGCTGGTTGCGATCGCGCACGTCGAGCTCGACGGTCCGGTCGTCCAGCTTGCCCTCGCGAAACTGCTGCCGCAGCTTGTCGCGGGTGCGTTCGTACGCGGAAGGCTCGCGGCTGTCTTCAGCCTTGACATCCACCACCGGGGAAACGTACTCGGGCGACTCCGTATCCATCTGCGCCGGCAGTTGGATTACGTTCGAGCCCGGAATCTCGGTCGCCGCGGCCGCATTGGCAGCGGTTGCCGCCGCAGGGGAAGGAGGCAGCAGAAGATCCAGCAGGCGATCCTCCGCATGAAGCTCCGCTTTGTCCTCGACCTCCTCCAGCTTCTCTTCCCGCACCAGGTCGATCGCAATCTCAACCAGGTCGCGCACGATCGACTCCACATCGCGCCCGACATAGCCGACCTCGGTAAACTTCGACGCCTCCACCTTCAGGAACGGCGAGCTGGTGAGCTTCGCCAGGCGCCGCGCGATCTCGGTCTTGCCCACCCCCGTAGGCCCGATCATGATGATGTTTTTCGGCATGATGTCGTCGGCCAGCTCGGGCGTCAGCTTCTGCCGGCGCATCCGATTGCGCAGCGCGATCGCCACCGCGCGCTTGGCCGCATGCTGCCCGACCACGTATTTGTCCAGCTCCGCGACGATCTCGCGCGGGGTCAACTCATCCAGTGCCAGCGCCTGATCTTCAGCCGCGCCGGGAAGAAAAATGGCCATCGTCGAATCTCCTCTAACCCTGGCTCGTGCGTACCGAGACGCCGGCCTGTCCTAAATAATGTGCAACCCGCTCGGCATCGGCCTGCGCCAATCCGCGAAACAGCGTCTGCGGCAGGCTCTCGACGAGATCCTTGCTCTGCTTCAAATCCAGGCCGCGACGGCACTCCCGGATCGCCTTGATGGCCTGAATTTTGTTAACTCCCGCCGCCGTCACCAGGACGCTCCATCCTGCAGCGGAGCCGACCCCCAGCACCCGAGCCCGACCCTGCTGATACGCCTCTTCCGTCAACGTACCGGAAGCTCGCAGGCTGTCCAGCTTACCCAGTTCCTCCGTCTCGGCCGCGGTCAGCGCACCCTCGGAGCCGAACGGCGACAACCCGCGCCGCTCGATCACATCGCCGGCCTGCTCCCGCACCGGCGTCACCGGCATGCGGCCCGGCACCGTCAGAAACGTACCCAGCTGGTCCGGGCCGGCTGGCGCGGGAACCACCGGCGTCGCGCCCGGACCGCGCCGGCGCAGCACCAGAAGCAGAACTAACACCACCACGATTGCGCCGCGAATCAGCAATCCGGTCGCGGTCATTGCATCCGCCCGTTCTCCGCAGGCGCCGTGCTCGCCAGCTCTTCATACGTCACATGGTCGTTCGTGTACAGGCAAATCTCGCCGGCGATCTTCATCGAGCGCTCGGCGATCTCGCGTGCGCTCATATCCGTGTTTTCGAGCAGTGCGCGCGCCGCGGCCAGCGCATAGCTTCCACCCGAGCCGATGGTCATGATGCCTCCCTGGGCGATCACGTCCGGCTCGATCACGTCGCCGGTGCCGCTCAACATCAACGTCTGCTGCGCGTCGGCGACGACCAAGAGCGCTTCGAGCTGGCGCAGCATCTTGTCGGTTCGCCAATCCTTGGCGAGCTCCACCGCAGACCGTCCGAGATTGCCGGCGAACTGTTCCAGCTTGGTTTCAAACCGGCTGAACAGGCTGAAGGCGTCGGCCGTTGACCCCGCGAAGCCGGCCAGCACCTTGTCGTTATACAGTCGCCGCAGCTTCTTTGCGCCGCTCTTCATCACGGTTCCGCCCAGCGAGACCTGTCCGTCGGCCGCCATGACGACCATGCCCGCGCGCCGTACGCAAATGACCGTGGTCGAACGGATCCTGCGATCTCCGCCAAGATCCAGCGGATGGCCGGAGGAAGCGCTTGCCGCGCCCCTGCTTTTTTCATTCTCACGCATTTTTCGCACTCCTCAGTATACCGCCGGCACCCTCGCGGTCGGCTATGCTCAAGAAACAGATGGCGATCCCCGCACTTACGCTTGCTCTGCGCAATCCGCGTGAAACCGCCGCGCTTGCGGCTGGCTCAGCGGCGCTGCTCGGGCTGGCGCTGTGGGCGACCCTGCGCCGTCCGCTTACCGCGGAGCAGCGGGAACGGATACGGAGGGACCGGCTTACCGGACAGGGGCGCATCGTGGACGGCTCGCTGCTCGACGTGCTGCCCAACATGATGCATCCGCAGATGGTGCTATACCGCTATCGTGTGGCCGGCGTGCGGTATGAATGTACCCAGGACGTCTCCATGCTGGCGCACCACGTGGACGCCCGCGGGCTGACCGCGGCGCTCGAGCTGCCGATCCAGGTACGTTACCTGCGCCAGAATCCGGGCGACAGCATCGTACTTTCAGAAGAATGGAACGGGCTCTGGAGCCTCGGGCGGGCGGGTGCATCCAATTTAGAGGCGCAAACCTCGGCCGGCGGTTGAGCCCGCGCGGGTACCTGGCTGCCCGGAAGGACTACACTCGAAGCCATGCACATGGTCGCGTCCAACAACAAGGTCATGCAGCGCATTCTGAAGATTTCGCTGACCGCGACCCTGCTGTACGTTGCGGGCACGCTGTACTTCGGCCTGCGCGCGCACTCGCTGGCGCTCATTTCGGAGGCGGGGCACAACGCGTCGGACGCGCTGGCCATTGTGCTTTCCTTTGTGGCGGTCTACTTTCAGTCGCGGCCGGCCGACGACCGCAAAACCTTCGGCTACCAGCGAGCCGGCGTGCTTGCCGCGTTTATCAACGCGTTGACGCTGATCGTGCTTTCGGTCTGGATCGCGCTTTCCGCGCTGCATCGCCTGTTCACGCCGGTCGCGGTTGAGCCGCGCATGATGATGGCCGTCGCCGCCGCGGGCGTGCTGATGAACGGCGCGATTGCCGGGCTGCTGTGGAAGTCTTCGGGTGACGTCAACATCCGCTCCGTGTTTCTGCACATGCTGGGCGATACGCTTTCCACCGCGGCCGTCATTCTGGGCGGCGTGCTGATCCTGTTCACCCGCCAGGCGTGGATCGACCCGGTGCTTTCGCTCCTCATCGCCAGCATGATCGTATGGTCGTCGGTCGGCATCGTGCGGGAAACGCTCAATATCCTGCTTGAAGGCACGCCGAAGAACATGGGAATCGAAGAAATACGAACCTCGATGCTGACTGTGGCCGGCGTGTGCAATGTGCACGATCTGCACGTGTGGAGCCTCGGGTCGAACTCGGTGGCGCTGGCCAGCCATGTGACCATCGAGGAGATGACCATGACTGAATGTTCAGTGGTGCTGGAAGGGGTGAAGAATGCGCTGTGGGAGAGGTTCCACATCGCCCACACCACCATCCAATTCGAAACGCAGGGATGCGAAACGAGCCATGGATGCACCGCTCGTTTCTCGTCCGAGCTGCCGGGCGCGCACCACCATCATCACGGGCACGTGCACAGCCATTGAGGGCAGCGGATTCGGCTAATCGGCTTCCCTGGTGTAAGGAGAAAGTCCGTTATAGCAGCGTGAGCTGGCCGTGATCCTTCCACGGATCGGGATTCCGTTTGGAGACATCACCATCGCCATCTTTGCTGTATACCACAGAATGGCTCGCCTGAGGGCGAGATTAAACCCAAGCCCCAGGCAAGAAGGGGAAGCCACAGCCTAGACCAGTGCTGCGTCCAGCGTAATCTCCGCAGCCTTGAGCAGACGTGAAATGGGGCAACCCTCCTTGGCCTTCTTGGCCAACTCGTCGAACTTCTCCTTCTCGGCGTTTGGTGCCTTGACTCGCGTGACCAGGTGAATCTTGGTGATGGTCGGGCCGTCGTCGGTATTTTCCATGGTCACCACGGCGTGGGTATCGATCGAGTCAGGCGTGAGCTCGGCCGAGGTCATCTGCGCGCTGAGCGCCATGGTGAAGCATCCGGCGTGCGCGGCCGCGATCAGTTCTTCCGGATTCGTGCCAGCTCCGTTCTCAAACCGCGTGTTGAAGCTGTACTGCGTCTCATGCAAAACTCCACTTTGCGTGGAGATGGTGCCCTTGCCGTCCTTCAATCCACCGTGCCAGACTGCGCTTGCGCTGCGATCCATTCTGATCTCTCCTATGACCGACCGTCTTGGCCAGCCAATGATAGGATGCGGGCCGAACTCCGGAGAGGCACTTCGCGTTACCCCTTGTTTCCGCACAGCGGCGTCTGCAGCCCGCCCGGCGCCATCAGGTCCAGGCGCAGCAGGATCTTGCGCGCCAGGCCGGTCAGCGGAAGTTCGCGCAGACGCCCGGCCGGCGACCAGCTGAGCACCTCCTCTGCGGCCGGTATGCTGTTGCGCAGCTTGCGGTCGCCGAAGACCTCCACGTAGTAATTTGTGTTGGTGATGGAGTGGCGCAGGCGCAGCATCGGCTCGGCGTCTTCGACCGCGTCGAGCGGAAGCATGGGAAGCTCCAGCATGCCGGGCATCAGGCTTGCTTCGGCGTCACGACGCTCCAGCAGCACCTCGGTCGCAGCGTCCTGCAGGCGAGTGGCCAGCAGGTAGGCAATGCGTTTGCTGCGCTGCCGTCCGCGCGGCAGCGTGCGATGCTCGCCGCGGGTGCGGCAGACCTCGTACACCGGGCAGTTGAGGCAAAGCGGCGCGCGCGGCAGGCAGATGGTCGCGCCCAGCTCCATCATTGCCTGGTTATGGTCGCCGGCGGCGTTGCTTTTGCCGGCGAGGCGGCGTTGCGGCACCAGCGCGGCCGCCTGCTCCCGCACAAAAGCGCGTCCTGCGGCGGTGGCCTCCTCCGGCCGTCCGGTGATGCGCAGAAGCACACGCTCCACATTGCCGTCGACCACGGGGATGCTCTCGCCGAACGCAATGCTTGCAATCGCCGCACAGGTATACTCGCCGATGCCGGGCAGCGTCCGCAGCTCGACCGAGGTGGACGGGATTACGGCGGCAAGCTCGCGCGTGACGAACTGCGCGGCCTTGTGCAGCATGCGCGCGCGCCGGTAGTAGCCCAGCCCGGACCAGGCCGCCAGGACCGCCTCCTCCGGGGCCAGCGCGAGCGCGACCACGGTGGGGAACTGCAGCATAAATCGCTCGTAATGCTCCAGCACCGCAGCGACGCGGGTCTGCTGCAGCATCACCTCGGAGACCCAGGTTCGATAGGCGTCGCGCACCCCGCGCCAGGGAAGCTCACGCGCGTGCACATGGTACCAGTGCATCAGACGGCGGCGAAACTGCGGAATCTCCGCCGCGAGCAGCGGACCCGGCAGCGCGGGCGACTCGATCTCGACAAGCGCCTCCACCTCTAGGTCGTGTCCCCGAACTTCGTGTTGGGGTTCACCTTTTCCTGCTGCGAGGGATACGGCATGCCCTTGCTCAATACATCGTCCAGCTGCTTGTCGTAGCCGTAGAGGTCGTCGAAGAAGTCCACCGAGCCATCCTGCGCAACGCGGGCGGTGGCGTAGAAGATGACGATCGGGATGGGGTTCGCCAGGTTCACCTGGTGATTGTCCGGCCCGTTGTTCATGGCATCCTGCACCTTGCTCAGGTCCCAGTCGCCGGGGGTGCCGGAGTCCTTCAGAACCCACGCGGCAAGGTCGTCCGGGTGCTGCACGCGGACACATCCGTGCGAAAAGTCGCGGCGCGTGCGGGCAAACAGCTCCGGTGCCGGCGTGGAGTGCAGGTAAATGTCGTACTCGTTGGGAAACATGAACTTGACCAGCCCGAGCGAGTTCTTCGGGCCGGGCTTTTCCCGCACCAGCACCTGCCCGTGCTCGACCTCGGCGGCGGTCGCCTTGACCTCCTGGCCCTTGCTGTCGGTGGTCTCAAAGTTCTTCTTCGACAGGTAGCCGACGCCGCTCTTTTCAATGTGCCCGGCCAGCTCCTTCTTGACAATGCTGATGGGCACATTCCAGTACGGACGGAAGATAAGATACTTCATCATGTGCGTGAACACCGGCGTCTGGTGCTGCCCGATCACCTGGCCGACAACCACGTTCATCTTGAACTGCTGCTCGTGATCCGGTCCATATCCGCGCAGCACGAACTCCGGCAGGTTTACCTGTAAAGGAGCGTTCAGGTACGGCGCGGGCAACCAGCGCATACGCTCGAGCGAGTCGGCAAGCTGCTGCGAGCGCGCCGAAAGCGGCACGTTCATGCTGGCGATCGTCGCCGTGGTCAGAATGCCGTTCGGCGTGAGGCCGTGCCGCTGCTGATAACTCTTGACCGCTTCGGCGAGCTGCGGCGTGTAGGGTCCCGGGCCGTTGGCCGCCATTGCCGGCGCGACCGAAGGGGGCGTAACGTGGGCATTTGCGTCGGACGGCACCGCCGGGTTTGCGGAGGAGCCATGCCTTTTCACCTTCGCCAGCTCACCCGAAAGCTCGCCCTTCAGCTTGCCGGCTTCCTGCTTGACCTTCGCCCCATTGCCGGTCGCACCGTTGTCGGTGGAGTCGGCGGAGCCGCTGTCCGGCTTGGCGGGCCGGCTCTGGATTGGCGTTGTCACCGGCGTGCCGTCCGCCGCGGTCCCGCCGGGCAGGTCGCCTTCGAGCTGAAGCCTTGCCTCGAGGGCGCCAATCTCTGGATAATGGCCGCCCGGAGCGAGCTTGGCCACCGACGGCAGCGGCTGCGCCTGCGCGTCGGCCTGTTGTTTCGCCAGTCCTTCATACCGCACCAGCGCTGTCTCGGTCTTGCGGTACTGCTCGGAGTCCGGCTCGACCGACCCGATCAGCCGCGGCACGTCGGCGGCGTCGACCGCATTGTCCGACACGAACTCCGGCAGATCGTATTTCTTCTGCTGCACGTCGATATCGAAGTTGAAGTGCGTCGGGTTTACCCGGCCGATGCGCAGGTCGGAGATGTAGCGCATGACGCTGACCGTCATGGCCGCATCGAACGTCGCCGTGTCGTCCTGGTCCTTGCCGGCGAGCCTGGCGACGCGTCCGCTCCACAGGCTGGAGTCGTAGTCCTCCGGCTTCAGCCCTTTTTCATCCGCGGTCTGGAATGCGTGGATGAACGCGGTGGCCTGCGGGCTTGGCTGGCCGTCGGTGCCCACCCAGGCGACCTCGTAGTTGCGATCGTCGTAGAACTTTTGCACCAGCGGCTGGTAATCGGCGTAATTCGGCCAGTGCATGACCTTGATGGTAGGCTGCGCGACGGTCGCCTTGATCTGGTCGGCAAAGGCGTCCGACTTCGGCTGTGAAACGGTCTTGCGCTTGCGATGGCATCCACCGGCCAGCACCACCACACCGAGCAGCCCGGCTGCCACTCCCGAACGCATCGCGTTGGTCCACTTCATTCCGTTGAGAACCCCAATCTTTCTATCTCCGTATAGCATGCCGCCTTCGTGCAATTTACGCAATTCTTTCGCTCATCAGACGGCTAAAGGGTACCCAGGGTCGGCAACAGCTTGTAGCAAAGCACCGCCTGCGCAAGCAGCAGAAATCCGGCCATCGCCTGGAAGACGCGCCGCTCCTTCAGCTCCAGCACATCGGCAAAGACGCCTCCGATGAAGGTCAGCAGAAACGGGATCGCCCAAAGCCAAGGCGCGGAAAACACCTGCGTCGTCTCCAGAAAGACAAGTAGCAGAACCATCAGCAGCGGGGCGGAGTTGCCGAAGTAGCGCGCGCGTCGGAACACCGCCGCGATCACCACGCTCATGGCCGCCGCGGCCAGCATGGGCCAGTTGCCCGGGTTCCCCAGCAAAAGATGCCATCCGTCGAGCGAACACCAGAAGCGTCCCGCACCGCCGGTGAACACGTAGGAAAACGGCTGGAGCCGAAAGGAAAAGAAGCTGAACAGAATGACCAGCGCTCCCAGAACGGCGTTGACCAGAATCTGCATCACCGCGCTGCGCCGGCGCTCCGCCAGGTAGAACATGAAGCCGAGTGCGGCCACAAACGCGACCATTGCGGCCAGCAGATGCGCCGCCGCGGTAAGCCCAAGCGCCACGCTCAATAGCACGATGCGCGGACGCCACTTGCGCCGGGGCCCCTGCATGGCGTGCGCGACGCCCATGGCCGTATACACCGTGCCATACAGCCCCCACATCGCCAGTACCTCGTTGTTGGGCGAAACCGCATACCGGATCACAGTAGGGGAAAGGCAATACAGCGCCAGCGCCAGAAAGCCCCCGGAGTTGCCGAACAGACGACGCGCCACCCACCACAGGCCGCCGCCCAGCCATACCGCGAAGAGGGCAAACGGCACATGCATCAGCCACTTGACCTCGGAGATTTCGTGCCGCGCCTCCCAGGTGGACCCGTTCAGGCTTCCGCCGGCGTATACACGGTCCTCCGGCTTGCGAAAATGATCGACGCCAAGCAACACCAGGCGTTGCGCGGTCAGCGGAAACGCCGCCACCCGGTAGGCGAAGGTGCCATCGCCGTTCAGGTTGCCGCAGCTGGTGAAGTAGCCAGCCAAGGGAGACGGCCGCTCCCACATCTCGCGCCCGCAACGTGCGTAGCGGTAGTCGTTGGTGGTTACCTGCTGGTGCCCGATCACCACGAGGCATTCGCATAGAAAGAACAGAAGCAGCAACCCGGCGGCAAGCTGCGCACGTCCCAGGTGAAAATCGATCTCGGTGCCCGGCAGCCTCATCGGATGTGCGTGCGTCTCCCCATGCGGCCCTCTGGTGCAGTCCGTCCTTTCCAGTGTAGCTCTGCCCGGTTCAGCGCCCGGTGTATCGTCAACAGTATGGAGTCGCTTCAGTTTCGCCCCGGCCGCGCGTTCTTGTCCTCACCGTCACCTTCCGTACCCTGGACCGTCGTGTTCGAGGATGAGGGCGTCGCCGCATACTTCTACGCGTGCGACCGTTCGCAGACCACCCAGGAAGAGTCCATCCTGGACGCCATGCTGATCTACAACGTAGGCACGATGCAGACGCCCGAAGCCGAACGCCTGGCCTCGATAGCGTGGTCGCGCGACGGCCAGCAGGCGGTGCTGTACCTGGACGGAACCGCGCAGGCCCTATTCGATTTCGCCGCGCATACCGGCATGTGCCGCATGGACTTTCCCAACTTCATCCAGGAGCAGGGTGACACCTGGCGCAAAAGCACCCACGCCTGGAACGACGCGGAAGTGCAACGCTTCGAGGCCGGACTTTACGCCTGACATCCGGATCTGCCGTGGTGCCTGACAATCCTGCATCCTGGTAGAAAAGTGTTCAATCGCATGACGAGCACTGACTATCCCTTACTGCACCCGGCTGTGCCGGTAGCCCTCGTGCGTCAGCGCTCCCAGAAGCTCCGCCACCTGCTCGCGCCCGCGAGTCTCCATCGTAATGTCGATCACGGTATCCCCCAGGTTCACCCCATAATACGCACGGTTGTGCAGCGTATCCACGATGTTGGCGCGGTGGCTGGCGATCAGACGCGTCAAATCCGCCAGCGCGCCGGGCTTGTCCAGCAGGTGAATGCGCAACCGGATCAACCGCCCATCCTGCACCAGGCCGCGTTCGATGATGCGTGCCAGCAGCGTGACGTCGATATTGCCTCCGCAGACCAGCACGCCCACCCGCGCGCCGCGCTGCCCGGCAAGCGACGTTTTTCCCTGCAGCAGAGCCGCCAGCGCTGCGGCGCCCGCTCCTTCGGCCAGCGTTTTTTCCCGCTCCAAAAGCACCAGGATCGCGGACGCAATCTCGTCCTCGTCCACGGTCACAATCTCGTCCACATAGCGCGCCACGGCCGGAAACGTGATCAACCCCGCGCGCCGCACCGCGATACCGTCGGCAATGGTTGTCGCCGCGTCCACCGTTACGGGCTCGCCTGCCTCCACCGCGGCCTGCATGCTGGGCAGCCGGCTGGTCTGCACGCCGATCACCCGCACCGCCGGCCGTGTCTCCTTCACCGCGCACGCTATCCCTCCAATCAGCCCGCCGCCGCCGATCGGCACGATCACCGCGTCCAGCTCCGGCACCTGCTCCAGCATTTCCAGCCCGATGGTTCCCTGCCCGGCCATCACCTCCGGGTCGTCGAATGGATGCAGAAACACCATGCCCTCGGCCAGGCAAAGCCGCGTCGCCTCCGCGCATGCCTCGTCGTAGTTGGCTCCGTGCAGCACCACCTCCGCACCGAACTCGCGCGTGGCTGTCACCTTCACCAGCGGAGTCGCCAGCGGCATCACAATGATCGACCGCACGCCAAGCCGCGTCGCGTGGTACGCCACCCCCTGTGCATGGTTGCCCGCGCTGGCCGCCACCACGCCCCGCGCACTCTCCTCCGGCGAGAGCAGAAGCAGCTTGTTCAGCGCACCACGCTCCTTGAACGAGCCCGTCATCTGCAGGTTTTCCAGCTTCAGATACACCTCATGCCCGGTCAGCTTCGACAACATCTCGGACCGCGGACACGGCGATAAATACACACTGTCCCGCACCCGCTCGCGCGCCGCCAGCACATCGTTCAACCCAATCGATCCCATCCCCAAGACTATCGCGCCCTCGCAAACCTTAACGTGGATAAGTACGGATCACACGGATACAGCACATCCAACCTGTATCGACCTACTCTCATTCTGCCTTGCGAAATATGTCGATACACCCAGGCATCCATCAATCTCATCCCTGTCCCATCCGCCTTGATCCGTGTAAGGTCCTCAGGACTTCAACCCAGCCCAGACCGCTTCCACCTGCGCCCGCAACTCCTCCACCGAGCCAGAATTCCGGATCAGGAAGTCACACTCCCCAGCCTTCCGCTCATCCGGAATCTGCCGCGCCAGCCTCCTGCGGGCCTCAGCTTCCAACTCCTCGCGCGAGCCCGCCCCGCCCCCCGACCGCAGCACAAACCGGTCTACCTTCAGCCGCTCCGGTGCCGTCACCAGCACCAGCCGGTCGAAGCGCCCGCGCCATCCATCCCCATGCTGCGTTTCAAACAGCAGCGCGGACTCCACAACCACGACCGCGTCCGGCTCCCGTGCAAAGATCGCGTCCACCATCTGCCCCTGCCGCGCAATCGTCTCCGGATGCACGATGGCGTTCAGCTCCTCCACACGCCCATCGGCAAACGCCAGATGCGCAAGCGCCGCACGGTCCAACCGCCCATCCGCCCCTAGCACGCCCGGCCCAAAATGCTCCGCAAGAGCCGCGTACACCCGCTCGCCCGGCTGCATCAGCCCGCGCGCGATCTCATCCGCCTGCAGCACATGCGCGCCAAGCTCCCCCAGCATCCTGGCCACGGTCGATTTGCCGCTGCCCAGTCCGCCCGTGAGCCCAACACGAAGCCCCACCTACATCCCCCGCCGCAGCCGCGCCGCCTTGACCGTGTTCGCCATCAGCATGGCAATCGTCAGCGCGCCCACCCCTCCCGGAACCGGCGTGTAGGCAGCCGACACCCGAAACGCCGCCGGATCGACATCTCCCACCACCACGCTGCCTCGCTTCGCAAACGTAGCCGCCCGCGCCACGTCGCCGGGAAAAAACCGCTCCACCTCGGCCGCGTCCGTCACGCGGTTGATCCCCACATCCACCAGCACTGCCCCCGGCTTCACCATCTCCGCGGTCACAAACCCCGGCCGCCCGATTGCCGCGACCAGCACATCGGCCACCCGCGTGAACTCCGGCAGATTTTTTGTGCGCGAGTGACATACCGTCACCGTGGCCGACGCGTTGATCAGCAGGCTCGCCATCGGCTTACCTACAATGTCCGACCGCCCGATCACCACGGTGTTCTTGCCCGCCACCTCGATCCCGCGCCGCCGAAGCATCTCCATCACCCCGGCCGGCGTGCACGGCTGCAGACCCGGCTGCCCGCTCACCAGCCGCCCCACATTCACCGGGTGGAAGCCATCCACATCCTTCTCCGGAGACACCGCCTCCAGCAGCCGTTTGGTGTCGACGTGCCCGGGCAGCGGAAGCTGGATCAGGATCCCGTCGATCTCCTCCCGCCCGTTCAGCTCCGCGACCATCTCCAGCAGTTCCTCAGTCGAGACGCTTTCGGCCGGCGTCCGCATTTCGGAGAAGATGCCCAGCTCTCCGCATGTCTTTACCTTGCTGCGCACATAGATCTCGCTTGCCGGCACATGCCCTACCAGGATCACGGCCAGCCCCGGCCTCACGCCCCGGCTCGCCAGCGTGCTCACCTCTGCGGCCACCTCCGCCTTGATCTCCGCCGCAATTGTCACGCCGTCCAGCACCAACGCTTCGCTCATACCCCAAATCATAGCCGAGCCGTATCATCGAACATAGCCCGCATGCGCCTGACCCAACCTCATCTCGACCAGCTGGCCTGTCCCGTCTGCTTCGGCCATCTCCTGCTTGCCGCCACCCAGATCTCCTGCGAAGTCTGCTGCCGCCGCTTCCCTATCATCGACGGGTTGCCCGTGCTGATCGGCTCCCGGGCCACGCTGCCGGAAACCCCCAACACGGATCAAAGCGGATAACCGCGGATGGACAGAGTACGCACGCAACCCGGCACCGATTCTCAGGCCCAGGGCGTGGCTGTATCGTCCGCTCCAAGATCTGTTCGCCCTGCCCCGTGTCGAGGTGTTCGTCCCCTGCCAGGCATCCACTAAGGAACTTTTGTAATCTGGTAGACATGTCTTTTGCCGGAAAAGCGCCACTTCCCTGCGCCCTGCTGCTTGCGTGTTTGCTTCCGTTCACCAGCTTTGCCCAGACCACCCCGACCAACCTGCCCGCCAGCCAGTCCGGCAGCGGCCAGGTCCAGGGCACCGGAACCACGTCCATGCCCGGCTCGAAAGGAGCCGCCGGCAAGACCTCGAACTCGCAGGGAGACAGCAAGAACGCCTCCGGCTCCGCGGCCAGGGAGCACGCCTCCGGCAACACCTCCACCGTGTCTCCGCTGGCCCCCGCCCCGCCCCCGCCCAGGATCTTCAACCGACCCCGCATCGGCCTCGCGCTCGGCGGCGGCGGCGCGCTCGCGCTGACCGAGGTCGGAACCCTGCAATGGTTTGAGGAGCATCACATCCCCGTCGACGTCCTCGCAGGCACCTCCATGGGCTGCATGGTGTCCGCCCTCTACTCCACCGGACGCTCGCCGGAAGAGCTGCGCACCGTCATGAACGACAAGGTTTTTTCCAGCGTCTTTTCCATCTCCCAGGCCTACACCGCCAAATCCTTCCGTCGCCGTGAAGATTCGCGCGAGATCCCCAACGGCGTCACCATCGGACTTCGCCACGGTATCTCCTTTCGCAACGCCGTTCTGCAGGACCAGGGCCTGAACGCCTTTCTCGACCGCGAGTTCCTGCGCTACGACGACCAGACCAACTTCAACAGCCTGCCCATCCCGCTGCGCTGCATCTCATCCGATATCACGACCGCACAGGTCGCCACCTTTGCCCGGGGTTCCATTCCGGATGCCGTCCGCGCCTCGGTCTCGCTGCCCGGCGTCTTTCAGCCCTACACCATGAACGGCCAGACCTTTGTCGACGGCGGCGTGCTCGACAACCTGCCCACCTCCACCGTGCACGACATGCAGGCCGATGTCGTCCTGGCCGTCTCGCTTCCCCTGCTTCCCGCCCAACAGGGTTCGTTCGACTCCATCCTTGGCGTGCTGCAGCGCTCCTTTTCCGTCTCCATCGAAGCGCGCGAACGCGGCGAGCGCAAGCTCGCTAACGTCGTCATGTTGCCCGACATCAAGGGTTTCACCGCAAACGACTACCTGAAAACTCCGGCGCTTGCCAAGCGCGGATACGCCGCCGCCGAAGCCCACAAGGCCGAGCTTCTGCCCTATGCCCTGTCCGACAGCGACTGGGCCGCCTATCTCGCCCATCGCAAGAGCCTGCGCCGCCCACCCGCTGGCCCCGTGCTGCGCGTGCGCGTGGACGCCCCCACCGCCCAGAGCACCCGCGCCGTGCAGCACCTCTTCGCGCCGCTGGTCAACCAGCCCGTCGATACCGCCCGCATCGAGGCCCTGCTCGATCAGGTCCGCTCCGACGGACGATACCAGGCCGACTACACCATCGGCTACGAGTCCGCCGGCCAGTTCGCCGCGCAGCAGGCCGGTGCCGCTCCCCTGCCCAAAGGCACCGCGGACGCCCCTGTAAGCACTGGCCAGCCCGGCAGCATCCCCGCGGAAAAGAAGCCACAGAATCCGCCCGCCGGATCCGCAAGCCCGGACACCCGCGGCAACGCGGCCCCGGGCACTCCCGGTGCCTCCAGCAGCCCGGCCGCACCCGTACCCGACGACACCCAGGCCGTCACCGAGCGATCGCTCGCCGACATCCCCGCCCGGCCCATCATCCTGGTCACCGTCGCCAACAAAAAAACCGGTCCGCCGTTTCTGCTCTTCGGCGTCAACATTCAGGCCCAGACCACCGCCACCACCAGGGCAACGGTGGAAGGCATCGTCACCGACCAGGACCTCGGAGGCTACGGCGCCGAACTTCGCTCGCACTTCGCGCTCGGCTACCTCACCGATCTTGGCACGGAATACTTCAAGCCGCTCAACAACATCACAAACCCGGAGCACGTCGTCTTTGTCGCCCCACGCGCCGAACTCCTGCGCCAGCCCTTCCCCATCTACCAGGGCGACGTCCGCATCTCCGAGCGCCAACTCCAGAACCTGTCGGTCGGCGGCGACCTCGGGCTTACCAACCAGCGCACCTCCGAGCTTCGCGCCGGCTTTGACTTCGGCCACCTCCGTTGGGACCGCCAGATCGGCACCGACACCCTCCAGGATCTCAATGGACAGCTCAACCGCGCACGCGTCCGCTACGCCTTCGACAACCAGGACCGCGCGCTCGTGCCTCAATTTGGCGTCCACGCCGTCGCCGAATTCGGCTATCTCTTCAACTCCGTCGGCTCCCCGGACAGCCCGCAGCTTAACGGCTCGTTCAACTACGCGCGCCGCTTCCGCCTCTTTGAATCCGCGGAAACAACCGACCCCAACACCGGCCTGCCCACCAGGCGCAAAGGCAAGCAGGTCTTCATCTTCGACTCCGAGTTCGGCACCGACTTCAACCGCGACGTTGCCCAGCCCTTCCGCTACACCCTCGGCGGCGTTACTCGCCTGGCAGCCTCTGCGCTCGACCAGTACCGCGGCACCGACTACTTTCTGGTTGCGCCCAGCATCCTCCGCCGCCTCGCCGAGCTGCCCGCGCCGCTCGGCCAAAGCATCTACGTCGGCTTCGCCTACGAACTCGGCCAGATCCGCGCGCCCGACATGTCGACGATCACCCGCCAGGACGTCGTCTTCGGCCTCGTCGCCGAGACCCCTCTCGGCGTCATCTCCGCCGGCCCCGCCATCGGCGATCACAACGAACGCAAGTTCGTCTTCACCCTCGGCAGATTCTTCTAACGCCAGTACGGCCAGGTTCAGTGTTCCTGTTTGAGCGCCAGAGGCCCGTCCCATAACAGCCTGGGCCGAAGACCAGGTCTCGCTCCAGCAGCGCAACCTGAGCGGCCGGCTGCGCAACGGCTTCACCCTGGTCTGGCTCAGGATGATCCTGACCCTGTCGCTTCCGCAGTTCATCCTTCTCTGGACCGAGGCGGCCCCGCGCGCCGGCGAGCTTGAGTCAGCCCGCACCCGTCCTGAAAAAAAAGCCGGCCCCCGAAAGGACCGGCTAACCCAGTATCTACTTCGACTTCACTCAGTAATGCGGGAAGTGAACCCAAATCCCCTCACGCCATCCGGATAATTTACGATTCGTTCTCCCGTTCGCGCGCCTGCTTCTCCGCAATCTGTTCCAGCTGCCGACGCCAGTCCAGGTCTTCGATGAAGTTCGGCTTCGACCGCCAGTCCTCCTGCACCTTCACAAAAAGCTCCAGAAACACGCGCGTGCCCAGCAGCGACTCCATCTCCTTGCGCGCCGAGGTGCCGATCTCCTTCAGCATCGCGCCACCCTTGCCGATCAGGATCGCCTTCTGCCCCGTCCGCTCGCAGTAAATCGCCGCCGCGATCCGGGTCAGCGGAAGCTTCGCCCCGGCTTTTTTCGACGGCGGTTCCGCCGGTTCCTCGTACTTTTCAATCACCACCGCCGTCGCATACGGAACCTCTTCGCCGGTCAGCATGAGAATCTTTTCGCGGATCAGTTCGGCGGCCAGAAAGCGCTCCGGCTGGTCCGTCAGCTGGTCCTTTGGGTAGTACCGCTGCCCTTCCGGCAGATGCCCCACCAGCTTCCCAAGCATCAGGTCCAGGTTGATCTTCTTGCGCGCCGAAATCGGAATAATCTCCGCGAACTTGTACTTTTCGCTCCAGTGTGCGATCAGCGGCATAATCTCCGCCGGGGAGATCTGATCGATCTTGTTCAGCAGCAGAAGCACCGGGCAGTCGAGCTTCTGGATCAGTTGCAGAGAAAAATCGTCCTCCGCCGCCGAAGCCTGCATCCTTCCCGTTATCTTTTTCTCTCCCTCGGCCGAATCCTGCGGCAGACGATGGGTCACGTCCACCAGGAACAGCACCGCGTTCCGACTCTCGAGCGCATCATGCACCTCCTGCATCATGCGCTTGTCCAGCGGCGTATCCGGCTTGTGGATTCCCGGCGTATCCACCATCACGATCTGCGCCGCCGGATGACCGGACTCCGTGCCCGTCTTCTTGCGCGCCGGGATCTCCAGCACGCCGTTGATTCGCGTCCGCGTGGTTTGCGGCTTGTGCGTCACGATCGCCAGCTTCTGCCCCAGAAGTGCATTCAACAACGTAGACTTGCCCGCATTCGGCCGCCCAACAATCGAAACAAACCCGGAACGAAATGCCATCCTTCCATTATGCGGGCAAAGCGGAACGGAATCCGCAGAGAAGAATCGCCACGAACGCCACGTTCTCGCTGCGTCCTTCGCGCGCCTCTCTTGGAGTTCTTTGCGGGGTGCTTAGGCCTTTTCCTCTTCCTGCAAGCTGACCCGCACCCGGTCGATGCGCCGGTCGGTGCTCGCCAGCACCTCCAGCCGCAGGCCGTCGCCTACCACCACCTCTCCGGGCAGCGGGATGTGTCCCGCAAGCTCGGTCACCAGTCCGCCAATCGTCGTCGCCTCGTAGTGCTCCGGAATCCGCACCGCCGTCGCCGCATCCTCGTCCGGGGCCGAGTCGTCGAAGGCTGCCTGCCTGGTCTCCGCCGTATCCTGCGCGAACTGATCCGCAAACAACTCCCGCAGACGGGAAAGCTCGAAAGTGCCTGAAACCGCGTAAGCCCCGTCCGCCTCGCGCACCGGCGCATCGTCCTCTTCCACCTCGTCGTGCTCATCGGCGATCGACCCCACGATCGCCTCCAGCAGATCCTCGATCGTCACAATCCCCGCCACCGCGCCATATTCATCGATCACGATACGCATATGCTGCTTTTGCGACTGCATCTCCCGCAGCAGTTCGGCCACCATCTTGGTCTCGGGCACAAACGCCGCCGGCCGCTGGATCTGCGCCACGGTACGCCTCGCGGCATCCGTATCCGCCACCTGCAGCAGGTCATGCGCAAACGCAATCCCGGTCACCGTATCCAGCGAATCCCGAAACACCGGCACCCGGCTGAACACGTGCTCTTCAATCTCCTCGGTAAACTGTTGCAGCGTCAGCGTGCCCGGCACCGCGAAGATCTCCGGCCGCGGCGTCATCACCTCCCGCACCACCTTGTCGCCGAACTCCACCACCGACCGCACCAGCTCGCGGTCGGATTCCTCCAGAATGCCCTCTTCCTCGCCCGCCTCCAGCAGCGCATCCATTGCTTCGGAAGGATGATCCTCCTCCGCCGCATCCTCCGGCTCGGCAAGCGCTGCAATCGAAAGCAGAAGCCCAAGCAGAAGCGTCACTGGCAGGATCAGATAGAAGAGAAGCTGCAGCAGCCACCGGATTCGCAGGATCCAGAGCCCCCGCGTCCGCGTAAACAGCACCTGCGGAATCAACCGGTCGAACACGATTATCAGCAGCACCAACTCAAAGACGGCCTGCAGCAGCTCCGGCCAGAAGCGCGCCCCGTGCACGATCCGCTCCATCACCAGCATGCCGAACACCAGCGCGATTAGCGCCAGCGAAAGCTGCCGCAACACGCTTGCCGACTGCGCCAGCGACTCGCGTCCAAGCCGCATCCGCGGTTCCACCCGCTCTTCCCACGCATCAATATTGTCCTGAAAGTTGCGCGCCAGGAACTTCCCCATCTCGGAGTAGATCCTGTCCACATACGCCGCCAGCGCAAGCACCACCGCAAGCGCGGCAAGCAGCAGAAACGCGGTCATCGGCGAACCCTGCCGGCACCCGAAACCCGCTCGATCAGACCGGTCGGCAGCCGAAGCTCACGGCGCAGCGCCGCCTCGCGCGCCGCCATCTCACCGGAGTCCGCCTCATGGTCCTCGCCCGCCAGGTGCAGCACCCCATGCAGCAGCAGCACGCGCACCTCATCCCGCAGCGTGTGTCCGTGCTCGGCCGCCTGCCGCGCCGCCGTTTCAAGCGAGATCGCCAAGTCGCCAGCCACGCCCTCCGCCTCCTCCGGAGCCGGAAAGCTGAGCACGTCGGTCACCTTGTTCTTGCCTCGGAAGGCCTTGTTCAGCCGCTTCAACTCCGCGTCGCCGGTAAGCAGAACATCGACCTCGCCCTCCAGACCGACCGCCGCCCGTGCACGGTTTAGAAACCGCGCAAGACCCGCCTTGTTCAGCGCCGGCATGGCCGGGTCGAGTGACGAGCTACTTGGGGGGTCGATGTTGATCATCGGAAAGCCGGAGAATCGAGACGACGCATCCTCGGTCCGTTTATCCTATCGCACTCACGGCGCGGGAGCCGCCAGCGCCTTCGCCACCGCAGCCTCGGCCAGCGGCTGCATCCTGGCGTAGCCCGCCGTGTTCGGATGCACCGCGCGGTCGACCGCAAGCTCCGGAATCATCCCACCTTCCGGAGTGGCCAGCACCGGGTAGTAGTTCAGATACACCAGCCCCTGCTCCTTCGCAAAGCTCTCCAGCCACTCATTCAGATCGCGAACCTGGGGGGCCGGCCGCAGGGCCGGACGCCACGGAAAATGGTCGGCGGGCAACACGGACGCCAGCACAACCCGAACATGCGCTTGTTTGGCCAGCGCCACCATGGACCGAAAGTTGTTGTGAATCGTTTCCGGCGTCTCCGGCCCCGTATTCTCCGCAATGTCGTTGATACCTGCCAGAATCACCACTGCCGCCGGCTTAAGGTCGATCACATCCTGCCGGAACCGGACCAGCATCTGAGGCGTCGTCTGCCCGCTGATCCCCGGTTCACATACGGCTTTCCTGGAAAGAACTCGCCTCGATCCTTGTGACGTCCCCAGGCATCGGTAATTGAGTCGCCAAAGAACACCACCCGCCGGACTCCGGGCTCCGGAGGTGCAAGTGCGGCGTTTTCCGCCAGGTACCGGTTCAGGCCACCGAAATCGTCCAGCTTGGCCTGCAGCGCCTGAACCTGCTGGTTCGAAGCGGGCGGAGGCGGAGGCGAAACTGTCGACACAGCCGCCTGCTGCTGCGCAAACAACGGGGATACCAGGAAAGTCAAACCGATCAATCGAAAACGCATCGTCACCTCAAAGGAACGCACCGCCTAAGGCAGCAGGGCGTTGCAGATACTGCTTATTGCGTTTTTGCAACCGTCTGCGAGCCAAGCATCTGCGGCGGAGCATCGGGGTGGGTGTCCGCCAGAGGCACCGCGATATGCGCCCGCGTGTAGGTGTCGTACGCCCGCACAATCCGCTGCACCAGCTGATGCCGCACCACGTCCACGTCGTCGAAGTGGCAGAACCGGATGCCCTCCACACCCTGCAGCACGTTCAGCGCCTCCAGCAGCCCGGATTTTTTCGGGTTCGGCAGGTCCGTCTGCGTCAGGTCGCCCGTAATCACCGCCTTGGAGTTGTTGCCGAGACGCGTCACAAACATCTTCATCTGCTCGGTCGTCGTGTTCTGCGCCTCATCCATGATAATGAACGCGTCGGCCAGCGTTCGCCCGCGCATAAACGCCAGCGGAGCCACCTCGATCACATTCCGTTCCAGCAGCTTGTCGACCTTCTCCTGGTCCAGCAGATCGTAGAGCGCGTCATACAAAGGACGCAGATACGGGTCTACCTTCTCCTGCAGCGAGCCCGGCAGGAAACCGAGCCGCTCGCCCGCCTCGACCGCCGGACGGACCAGAATGATCCGCGAAACCTTCTTCGCCAGCAGCGCGGAAACCGCCATCGCCACCGCCAGATACGTCTTACCCGTACCCGCCGGCCCCAGGCCAAACGTCATGTCGGCGCTTTCAATCGCCTCGACATATTTCTTCTGGTTCGGCGAGCGCGGCTGCACCATCCGCTTTACCCCGGCCGAGCGCTGCTTGCCCGCATCCACCAGACCACGCAACGTCGAATGCGGGTCCGCCACAACAAGCTTCAGCAGCGCATGCAGCTCGCCGTTCTGCAGTGTCACGCCGCCCTTGCGCAGCGTGTCGAAGTCTGCAAACACCTGCGCGGCCCGCTGCACCGGCACCTCGTCCCCGCAGATCTGAATACAGTCGGACCTGAGGTCGATCGTGATGTGCAGCGCATCTTCGAGCAGTCTCAGATTCTCGTCGCGCGTACCGTACAGCGGCTCAATTCCAGGCGTAAGAGGAAGTGATTTCTTGACCAATAGCGTATCTGACCTCCGTCAGGGTGGAGCGGGTTGAAAGCCGGGGAGTCCGCGCCGAGGCAAACGCCGCAGCCGGAACACACTTGGTATTTGGAGGTTTGGATGATCTGCACACGTAAGAATGTGCAGCGGGAGCGCCGCCGGAGCGGTGGGCCGTGATCATGTCCGGGTTGGCGAAGTTTACCAATCGGGTACGGATGATGTGTGCAGACTAGTCCCGGCACCCGGGAGCCGTCAAGCGTGAATATCCCGTCCCGAATCGGCCCTGCCATGCCATCAAAGGGTTGACCTCCCGCGCACCCTCCCGTAACATTAGGAGTTGCAGGGAGTGCGGCAGGCCATGAATGTCGGCTGGCCTGAGGCCTGCACCCATTCCGCCATGTCCAGTACACGGCCCCAGAAAAGAGTTCAGCAATGGCAAATCACGTATCGTCCCTGAAACGCGCCCGTCAGACCATCTCGAAGACCGCCCATAATCGCTCGAACAAGTCCAAGCTCCGCGGAACCCTGCGCACCCTGCGCGAGGCCATCGTCAAAGGCGACAAGGACACCCTGATGAAGGTCTACAGCGCCACCAGCTCCATCCTGGACAAGTCTGTTCAGAAGGGCGTGCTGCACAAAAATACCGCCAGCCGTTACAAGAGCCGCCTGAACGCTCGCGTCAAGGCCGTGCTCGCCCCCAAAGCCGCTTAAGCAGAACGCAAGCCAAGCAAAACTGCCGTCAGGCACGCCAAGCGCCCGGTGGGTTGCTTTTTGTCCTGACGCGTCAATCATTGCGTCCGTCGCATTCGCTGTTTATTGGGGTTCTTTAGGATGCTCCGGCGTATACAACGTTGGAGCCTTGCGCGGACCCTGCGAGTCCCCCAGCGCATTCGTCTTCTCCGCCGGGGTCGCCGCCGAAGCCGGAGTCGTCTCCGCCGGGTTGACGTCCGAGAGCGACCCTGCCGCGACCGGAGCCGCGCCGCCTTCCGTCTTGCCAGCCTGCACGGTCGCCGTGGCCGGGGCCTCGCTCTTGCTCCGCAGCTCCACACGCGCTGTTGTCACCGGAGGCACCAGCGCCTCGGCCGCGGCGACCTCGTGCTTGTCTTTTCCCGTCAGCGCCGGAAGACGATATACCTCTACGGAAGCTCCCCGGATCACCGCCGCGCTCATTCCATCGGGCGACAGGTCGAAGTTTTGCCCCGCCCGCTGCATCGGCGAGGTTTGCAGCTTCAACAGCGGCCGCCCGTCATAGTTCTGAAAGACCGTGACCTCCTGCGCCCCCACCTGGTCCGGCGTCAGCGAGCCGGGGTCGACATACGTTCCCATAACCGGAGTCCGGCTCAGGGCGAAGCGTCCCGCCGCCGGGGCCGACATGATTGAAGGAAACAGGTATTTTCCAAACCCCGCGTTGATCCAGGTCTCCTCGCCCTTGAAGTTGAACCCGGCCAGCTGCTGCTGATCCTCCGACCCCCGGCACCCAAATGCCACAAACTCGCTTCGGCTCACAAAGTGCGCCCGCGGCATGCACGACGTGTCGTACGGTGCCAACTCCAGCCGTTTTCCCGCATGCCCTTGGAAATCGAACAGCCACGTGTTGGCCGACTCCTTCGAAATGTCCAGAAATCCTTCGGAAGTCGCCGGGATGTCCACCAGTGAACGTGCCCGCACCACCCCGGCGTTGGCCGCCAGCAGCAGGTTCTCGTGCCCCGGCCGGTCATCCTTGATCAGCCGGATCAGGTGAATCTCCACGTAGGAGGGCTCCACGGCGGCCGCATCCGCGTCCGGCTCCGGCGTGGACGGGATCGAGCTCGACCCGCCACCCGGCGCGGCACTCGCATCCGCGGCCCCGGCCACCGGCCTGGGCACCACCGGCTTATGCTGCATGGCGCGCGTCGTTTCGATCGCCAGCAGGTCCCCACCCGGCGAAACGCTGATATATCCGATCCTTCGCCTGAACTCCAGGAACGGCTCTTCCTCGAAAGCCTTGCCGGCCGCCAGATGCATCATCGGTGCCAGGATCGTCAGCTTTTCGCGCACCCGCAGCAGAAACCGTCCATGCCCGATTGCGGTCAGGTATATCCCATGGTCGCGCAGGTGCCAGGTCGTCCGCGCCAGGACCTTGCCGGTCGGCACCTCCAGCAGCACGGCTTCCACGTTGCGCGGCTGGTCTTCGGCGTCTGCATCGGCCACGCGCGCCAGCAGCCCTTTTTTGTTGAACGTCACCAGCACGTGGGTGTCGTCCACAAAATCGACCGTAAACATGGTGTCGCCGTTCAGCAGGTAGCGCTCCGAGACGGGCTCGTAGCCCAGGTCCGCCATCGCCACCGTCATCACCGGTACCGGGTTTTTCGCTGCCCAGAGCGCTCCGGGCAGCAGCAGGCTCATCGCGCCCAGCACCCGCCCCATCGATTTCACCTGCCGCAACCGCGAACCTGACTCTGCCATCCTTGCACCGCCCGCAAAACTCCTCCGCCGCAGCCGTGCGCGGGTTTGGGTACACTCATTCTAAGACGTGAGCCGCCCGGCAAAGGCTTCCGCCGCCCATGCCGGCTCTCATCCAGATCAAAAACAAAGGCGAGCCCTTCGATGCGCAACCTCACACTCCGGATCCCGGGAACCCTCGCCGCTCTCGCGTGCGCCGTCGCGCTGCCCTGTGCCGCCCGCGCCCAGCAGCCGGCTACCCCCGGCAGCACCACGCCAAAAGTCTACCTCCCCACCCCGAGCTTCGACCTCTCCGCCCTGAACACCGCTGCGGACCCCTGTCAGGACTTCTACCAGTTCGCCTGCGGCAACTACGCCGCGAACCACTCCATCCCCGCCGACCAGTCCTCGGTCGATTCCTTCGAAACACTCTATAATGTCAACACCCAGCAGCTCCGCGGCATCCTGACCAAAGAAGAATCCGCCTCCGGCCGCACGTCCAACGAGCAGAAGATCGGCGACGATTACCACGCCTGCATGGACACCGCGGCGATCGAGCAGCGAGGGCTTACCCCGCTCGACCCGCTCCTGCAGCAGATCGACAACGTAGGCTTGCTCGGGCTCGCCCAGCTCATCGGCCAGTTGCAGCGTATCGGCGTCAACGTCTTCTTCTCCTACGGCGAGCAGCAGGATCTGAAGAACTCCTCCAGGCAGATCGCCTCCATCGACCAGGGCGGACTCGGCCTGCCCGAGAAAGACTTCTATCTCCGCACCGGCGCCAAGGACGAGCAGATCCGCCATGACTATGTTGCCTATATGACAAAGCTGCTCACCCTCGCCGGAGCCACTCCGCAGCAGGCGCTCAAACAGGCAAACGATGTCATGACGTTTGAAACCGCCCTCGCCAAGGCCAGCATGGGCGTTACCGAGCGCCGCGACCCCCTCAACACCTATCATCTCGTGCCCATCGCGCAGGTCTCGAAGCAGTTCCCCATGGGCCTCTTCGGCCAGTTCCAGTCTGCCGCCCATTCCCCCCAGGTCACCGAGATCAACGACAGCAACCCGAACTTTCTTCCAGCCATGGTGGCGCTCATCCGCTCCACCGATCTCGGAACCTTGCGCGCCTACATGCGCGTGCACCTCGTCGCCGCCTTCGCTGGCGTGCTTCCGCACCGCTTCGACCAGACCAACTTCGACTTCTACTCGAAAGAACTCTACGGCGCGCAGGAACAGCGTCCCCGCTGGCAGCGCTGCTCGGCCACCGTCAACGACCAGCTCGGCGAAGCACTCGGCGAGGTCTACGTCAAGCAGTTCTTCGCCGGTGACTCCAAGCGCAAGATGCTGGAAATGGTAGCCGACATCGAGCACGCCATGAGCCAGGACATCGACTCCCTCACCTGGATGAGCCCGGAAACCAAGGTCCGCGCGCACGACAAGCTGCGCCTCGTCGCCAACAAGATCGGCTACCCAGACCATTTCCGCGACTACTCCGCCCTCACCGTCAAGCCGGAAGATCCCGTCGGCAACCAGAGCCGCGCCGCAGCCTTTGAGAACGACCGCGAGCTCGCAAAGATCGGCAAGCCCGTGGACCGCGGCGAGTGGGGCATGACCCCGCCCACCGTCAACGCCTACTACAACCCAAGCATGAACGACATCAACTTCCCCGCCGGCATCCTGCAGCCCTCCTTCTACGACCCCAGGGCGGACGACGCCGTCAACTACGGCCACATCGGTGCCGTCATCGGCCACGAACTCACCCACGGCTTCGACGACCAGGGCAAAAAGTTCGACGGCCAGGGCAATCTTTCCGACTGGTGGACCCCGCAGGACACAAAGCAGTTCGAATCGAAGACCGACTGCCTCGTCAACGAGTACAACCAGTTCGTCGCCGTCGACGATATCCACGTCAACGGAAAGCTCACCCTGGGCGAAAACACCGCCGACAATGGAGGCCTTCTGCTCGCCTACATGGCTTACCTCGAGCGGGCCAAACAGGAAGGCGTCAACCTCGATCGCAAGGTCCAGGGCTATACCGCACCGCAGCGCTTCTACATCGCCTGGGCCCAGAACTGGTGCTCCAACGACCGCCCCGAGATGCTCCGCTCCCGCGCCCTCACCGACGAGCACTCCCCCGACCGCTTCCGCGCCGACGGCCCGCTCGTCAACCAGCCAGGCTTCGCCGGAGCCTTCGGCTGCAAGGCCGGCACCCCCATGGTCCCGGCAAAATCCTGCCGCGTCTGGTAAGCCCCAACACGGATCGAAGCGGATCGAAGACGGGTGAGACGGATACGACGGATCATTTCGACGTGGGTCTCCAGAAGGAACATCCGTCCCATCCGTGGTAAATCCGTTCTTGTTCGCATCAGGTTTTCTTCCTAAGGAGCTACCCACTTGCCCAAGCATCGCGGACTCGGCTTCGCAGCCTGCTGCCTGGCCAGCATGCTCTGGGGGTGCGGCTTCTTCTTCGGCAAGATCGCCCTGCGTGAAATGAACGTGGGAGCCATGGTCTTCTACCGATTCCTCTTTGCCGTCCTCGCGCTGTTTCCTCTGCTGTTCACCCACCGCCCCACGTTCAGTCCACGCGACTGGCGCATCCTTCTCCTGGCCTCTTTTCTCGGCGTGCCGCTTCAGTTCCTCATCCAGTTCTACGGACTGTCGCTCACCACGGTAAGCCACGCCAGCCTGATGGTCGGCACCATGCCCGTCCTGCTCGCGGTCGGCGCGGCCATCTGGGCGCATGAGCGCATGGATCGCATCGGCTGGATCGCGCTTGCCGGCTCCACATTGGGCGCCGCGCTCATCGCCCTCGGCGGCCACGCTCCCGGTAGCGGACACCCGCAGGCCAGCCTTACCGGCGATCTCCTCGTCATCGCGTCCCTCGCCATCGCCCTGTTCTGGATCCTCATCAACAAGCAACTGCTCGAGCGTCACTCCACCATTACCGTCACCACCTACGGAATCCTCGCCGGCACACTCATGCTGGCCGCGATCGTCCCCTTCGGCTGGGGTCTGCCGCCCGTCCACGGCATCTCCGCCCAGGCCTGGTGGGCGCTCGCCGCCTCAGGCGTCCTGTGCACCGCCTCCACCACGCTGTTGTGGAACTACGGCCTCACCCAGGTTCCCGCCTCGCAGGCCGGCATCCTGCTCAACATGGAACCGCTCATTGGCTCCCTGCTCGGCGTCTTCGTCCTGCACGACGTGCTCGGTCCCGGCGCCTGGTCCGGCGGCGCGCTCATCCTGCTCGCCGCCATCACCCTCACCACCCGCTCCAAGACTGACACTCGCGCCGCAATCGCCGAACTCGCTCAACCCGAGCCCGGCTAACCCCACACAGTACCCTGTGCCCCATTCATCGCAGCTTGAACGCGATGAGTGGGCCCGCCACAATCTCCGCCTAAACCGGCGTGATGATCCCCCCAACCGGCATCGACGTCGGCATCGACCCCGGCCGCCGAAGCCGCATCGCCTCGGCCGTCATATCCGCATACTTCAGCCCTGCCCCGGTATTGAACAGCACCACCGTCTCCTCCGGCGAGAGCTCTCCGTCCCGAACCAGCCGGTCGTACGCCGCGGTCGCCGCCGCCCCTTCCGGTGACAGGAAAATTCCCTCGTTCTTCGCATAGTCCAGAATGCTCGCAAGTATCTCCTCATCCGTGCTCGCGATCGCCTGACCTCCGGATTCCCGAACAATGTCCAGGATGATCGCGTCCCCATAGGGCTTCGGGACCCGAAGCCCCGCCGCGAAGGTCGCTGCGCCGTCGAAGAACGTGCTTGCCCCGGCACCCTGGTCGTACGCCCGCACCACCGGCGCGCATCCTGAGCTCTGCAGCGCATACATCTTCGGACGCTTCGAGCCCGGCGCGATCCAGCCCAGCGCCTCCATCTCCTCAAACGCCTTCCACATCCCGATCAGCCCCACGCCTCCACCGGTCGGGTAGAACACCGCATCCGGATACCGCCATCCAAGCTGCTCGGCCAGCTCATACCCCATCGTCTTCTTGCCCTCCACCCGGAACGGCTCCTTCAGCGTGGAAATGTCGAACCACACCTCCTCCGCCGGCAGGCCCGCCGCCCTCTGGCGCTTGATCTCTTCCCCCACCATGCGCGCGCAGTCGCTGATCAATCCATCGACCATGTGCACATCCGCTCCATACACCACGCCCTCCAGGTAGTTGGCAAACGGAACATCCTTCGGCATATACAGGTGCGCCGTAATCCCCGCCGCGGCCGCGTATGCCGCCAGCGCCCCGGCCGCGTTGCCCGCGCTCGGCACCGCCAGATGCTTCAGTCCGTAGTGCTTCGCCATCGAGACAGCCATCCCGAGCCCCCGGGCCTTGAAACTTCCTGTGGGATTGTTTCCCTCTTCCTTAATTAGCAGTCCCGGATATCGCCGGCTCCGCAGCATCGGCGTCCATCCCTCGCCGAGCGAAACCGGCACCACATTCGGCAGCACATCCCGGTACCGCCACATTCCCAGCGACACCGGCGACTCCGCCGCATACCGTGCCGGCGCATCGCGTTTCGCGGTCTTCCGCAGTTCGTCCATGTCATACCGCACGTAAAGGCTCTCGGCCGTAGCCGGGTCCAGCGTTTGCGGCGTTCCGGCGGAAACACGGTGATGGCTCTTTACGGATTCAAGGTAAGCGATCTCAGGCATAGCGGTTTGGATGCCCCGAACCGCAGGAAAGAAGCTCTTCCAATCAGCCACCAGGGAACGTCTGGGGCCATCTGGGACCAGGTCAAGGACTGTGCCCCATTCATCGCGGCTCCATCGCGATGAGTGGGTCTACCCACCCCATCACCCCCGGATCCGTTTCGTCCCGCCACAAACATCCCCAGACCCCACCCCGTCCATCTGCGAAAATAAACCCATGCACCCCAAGGCAGTCCGCATGATCGCAACCGATCTCGACGGCACGCTCCTTGGCCCCGACGGCCAGGTCAGCCCCCGCAACCGCACCGCCCTCCAGCTCGCCGCGCCCGCCGGGGTCGAGGTCGTCATCGCCACCGGCCGCCGGCACTGCTACGCCATGAAGGTTCTCCGCGAACTCGGCCTGCACGACGAATCCATCCTCGTCAGCTCCAATGGAGCCGTCGTCCGCACCGTCGCGTGCAACGGAGCCACCCGCCTGCTAGAGCGACGCCATCTTGAGCCGACCGCCTCCGCCTGGCTGCTCCGCACCCTCGGCGAGCTTCGCAACGCACTCGTCATTACCTTCGACCGCGTCGCCGAATCCGGCGAAGACCAGCGCGGAGCCCTCGTCGTAGAAGATTTCACCGATCTCCATCGCTCCATCGACCGCTGGATGATCGCAAATGAGCCCTATATCGAGCGCGTCGTTCCCCTCGAGCGCGCCCTCGCAGGCGAGCAGCCCATCCAGATGATGCTCTGCGGCACTGTCGAACGCATGCGCCGCGCCGAATCCCTCCTGCGCCAGAATCCTGCCGTCTCCGCCGTCTCCGAGCAGCGCTCCAACACCTTCCTCCAGCTCAACCGCACCGAGTACCCCGAGCGCGACCTTTCGCTTCTGGACATTCTGCCCGCCGGCTGCTCCAAAGGCAACGCCCTCCTGCGCCTCTGCGCCGACCGCAACATCCCGGCGTCCTCGCTCATGGTTCTCGGCGACAACTGGAACGACCTTTCTATGCTCGAAGTCGCCGGCCACCCCATCCTGATGGCAAACGCCCCTGAAGACCTGCGCGCCTACGCCGCCACCCGCGGCTGGCAGATCGCCTCCTCAAACGCCGAAGACGGAGTAGCCGAAGCCATTGAAGCCGCTCTCGCCGTCCCGCGCTAGGCCGCCTGGACAGCTATTCTTCTGCCTTGCTTAAGGGCACGGCGTCAGTCGTACCACCTCCAAGGCAAAGGCGTGCGGCTTCAGCCGCAGAGGTCAGGTCTCGCCGCCGCCCGGCCTCAACATGAACGCAAAAGGCCGAGCCCCGAAGGACCCGGCCCTGAACCTGGTTCGATCAGATCTCCAGAATGACCGGCATAATCAAAGGCCGGCGGCTCGTCGACTTCTGAATGAACCGCTTCAAATCCCCGCGAATTTTCTCCTTCATCATCCCATAGTCCTGCCGCTCCTCCGGGCTCGACGAATTCAGCGTCCGTTGCACGACCTCCCGGGCCTCGGCCGTCACCTGTGCATCGTCCATCGCGAATCCGCGCATCACGATCTCAGGTGCCGACTCCGAACGCCCCGTCCGTTTGTCGATCGCGATCAGCGCCATCACGATCCCATCCTCCGACAGGTGCTGCCGGTCGCGAATCACAACCTCATCCACCACATCGATCGAACCGCCCGAATCGATGCAGATCCGTCCCACGGGAACCTTGCCGTTCTTGACCGCGGAATCCGTCGTCAGCTCCAGCACATCCCCATCCTCCATCAGGATTGCCTTCTTTGGGATCCCGGTCGACTGCGCCAGCTCAACATGCCGCTTCAGGTGCCGATAGTCCCCATGTACTGGAATCACAAACTTCGGCTGCACCAGGTTGATCATCAGCTTCAGCTCTTCCTGCGAGCCGTGCCCCGATACGTGGATCATCCCATTCGTGCCGTCGTCGGTAATTACCACCGCATCCCGCCGCTCCAGGTGGTCGATCACCCGGCCGATCGCCTTTTCATTCCCCGGAATCTGCCGCGAGCTCATCACCACCGTATCGCCCGCGTCGATCTTGGCGAACTTGTGGTTGTTCACCGCCGCCCGCGAAAGTGCGCTCATCGGTTCGCCCTGCGTACCCGAAATCATCAGCAGCAGCTTGTCTGCCGGAAAATCCCGGATCTGCCCCGGGTGAATCAGAAGACCCTGCGGAATCTTCAAATAATTCAGGTCCTGCGCGATCTCGGTCGCGTTGTCCATCGAACGCCCGATCACCGCCACCTTGCGCCCATGCTTCTGCGCCAGTTCGAACGCCAGCGCAATCCGCGTAATCGACGAGGAAAAGCAGGAGAACAGCAGCTTCTTCTTCGTTTCGCCAAAAATTTCATCCAGCCGCGGACGTACCGCCCGCTCGCTCGGCGTCCAGCCCTTCCGATCCACGTTGGTGGAGTCCTGCAATAGAGCCAACACCCCGCCGTTCTTGCCCAGGTCCGCAAACGCCTGCAGATCAAACGCCTTTCCATCCGGAGGCGAAAGGTCTACCTTAAAGTCGCCTGTGTGCAGAATGACTCCGACCGGCGTGTGAATCGCCAGCGCCACGCAATCCACCAGCGAGTGCGTCACATGAATCGGCTGAATCGTAAACGGCCCAAGCGAAAATTTCTTGCCCGGAATCATCTCGATCAGATCCGCATTGTCCAGCAGCCTGTGTTCATCCAGCTTGCCTTCCACCAGCGCCAGGGTAAACTCGGTGCCATACACCGGCACGTTCAGCTCGCTCAGAATCCACGGCAACCCGCCCACATGGTCTTCATGCCCATGCGTCAGCAGGATCGCCTTCACCTTCGAGCGATTCTCTTTCAGGTACGTCAGGTCCGGAACGACAATGTCGACGCCCAGAAGTTCTTCTTCAGGAAACATCAAACCGGCATCGATGACGATAATGTCATCCTGCCACCGGAGAGCCATGCAGTTCATGCCGAACTCGCCAAGCCCTCCAAGAGGTACCATTTTCAATTTATCTACACTAGCCATGGACCTCCAGTCTAACAGGCTTGCCCTACCACAGTTGCGACGCCCGGCATCTCCCTTCCAGGTCACGGAACTTCACCGCAGTAAATCTTCCAGAGCCAGCGACAGCTCCGTTTTCTCATCGCGATACTTCACAATCACCGGCGTTGCCACGCTCAGCCCCCAATCCTGCCCTTTGCCGTGCCCGATCGCCCGCGCGCCCGGCACCACCACCGCGCCCTCCGGAATCACCAGCGGCATCTCCCGGGTCGCCCGGTGTATCTCCCCGCGCACCACGTCGTACACCGGCGTTCCCCGCGTCAGCACCGTTCCCGCCGCCAGCACCGCGCCCCGTCGCACGATCGTCCCTTCATATACGCCGGTATTTCCGCCAATCAGCGCGTCGTCCTCAATAATCACCGGGCTCGCGTTCACCGGCTCCAGCACCCCGCCGATCTGTGCCGCCGCCGACAGGTGCACCCGTTCCCCAATCTGCGCGCACGACCCCACCAGTGCATGCGAGTCGATCATCGTCCCCGAACCCACCCAAGCCCCTACATTCACGTATGCCGGAGGCATCATCACGACACCCGGCGCCAGGTACCCTCCCGACCGCACTGAAGACCCGCCCGGAACCACCCGCACGTGATCCTTCGGGGTAAACTGCCGCGCCGGGTACGTGTCCTTGTCCACAAAGGAGAACCCGCCCCCGAAGTTCACCTCCCGCAGCCGCCCAATCCGAAATCCCAGCAGAATCCCCTGCTTGACCCAGGAGTTCACCCGCCAACCAAGCGGCGTCAGCCTGTCCGGTTCAGCCGCCCGCAACTCCCCGGTCTCGAGCGCATGCCTCAACTGATGGAACGCCTGTTCCGCGTTGTGGTCGCCCACCGCGTCCGCCCCGGCAGCAAAATGCCGCTCGATCTCACCCCTTAGTTCCGCAACATCCTGTTCCGTCATATTCAAACCAGTCTACGGGATGCCCCTTGTGAGTATCGGAGCCTCAGCCGCAAGACTCACGACTGACGGACTCACGACCCAGAACTGAACCGACAAAAGGTCCGCGCTATCGTTCTCTAACTCCTCGCCAACGGAAGTAATTCCGGACAGGGAGCGGCTTTAGTGCGTCCCACTCTCCGACCCCGGCTCTACGATTCGCACAATCGCGTTCGGGTCCTTCGCCGGCCAGAACTCCAGAGTCGTCACACGCGGCCCGGAAAAGCTCTCCCTGAACACACCATAAACCGTTCCCTTGCCAAGCGGTCCCGACACCGGAACCTTCACCACCGCCTCGCCCCGGTCGCAGCACGGCGGCATGGAGCCTGACACCAGAAGCCCGACCCGCAACGGCAACCCCGTAACCGCCACAACCCGCGCATCCTGGGAAGCCGCGCGAACAGCCCGCTTCGTGTAAGTCGAGTGCCGCATGTTCGTGGAAGCCGCCAGAAACAAAGCCCCCATCAGCAGAAGAGTTCCCAGCCCGAGAGCAAAAACTCCAAGCAACACCCTCTGTCCGGTCCAGAACGGCTTCGGTCCAGCGTCGTCGAATGGCAAAGACAAAGGTAGAGCTTCCATTCCGCCTCCCGACCCCACGCCGCAATCCTACACCCGCGATACCATCAAACCATCCTCCATGACTCACCACCGCTCCACCCCCTACCCCCGCGACTTCGCAACCCTGAGCAAGACTCACACGCTCATCCCCGTCGTGCGCACCGTCACCGCCGACCTTGAAACCCCCGTCTCCGCCTTTCTCCGCCTCGCCGCCGACGAGCCCGAAGCCTTTCTGCTCGAATCCGTCGAAGGCGGCGAGCACGTCGGGCGCTACACCTTCATGGGCATCCGCCCGTACAAGCGCATGCTCGCCCACGGCCGGCGCATTACCGTCGAAGAAGGACGGAAGCGTCGCCGATTCGAAGGCGACATCTTCGACGAGCTCAAAGCCGCCCTCGCCGGCCACACCCCCGCCCTCCTGCCCGGGCTGCCTCCCTTTACCGCCGGAGCCGTCGGCTTCTTCTCCTACGACGTCGTCCGCCTCATCGAGCGCCTTCCCTCCCTCGCCGCCGACGAGCTCGGCGTCCCCGACGCCTGCCTCCTCTTCTTCGACCAGGTCCTCGCCTTCGACCACGTGAAAAAAGAAATCCTCCTCATTGCCACCGTCGACCTTCACCGCAAAACCACCTACGACAACGCCGAAAAACGCCTCGACCGCATGGAAAAGCGCCTGGCGCGCGCCCTCCCCAAGCCCACCCACGCCAAACCCAAAGACAAACTCAAGCTCATCCCCCGCACCGAGCGCGGAGACTTCCTCGCCGCCGTCAACCGCGCCAAGAACTACATCACGGCCGGCGACGTCTTCCAGTGCGTCCTCTCGCAACGCTTCGACTGCACCCCCGGCGTCCCCGCCTTCGACATCTACCGAGCCCTCCGGATCGTCAACCCGTCCCCCTACATGTATTTCCTCCGCTTCGGTCCTGGCGGCGGACACAAAAAGAAGGAGAAGGAAGCGCACATCGTAGGCTCCAGCCCGGAACTGCTGGTCCGCGTTCACGGAAGAAAAGTAGAGTACCGCCCCATCGCCGGAACACGCAAGCGTTCAGCCGACGAGGTCGAAGACCGCCGCCTGGAAGCAGACCTCCGAGCCGACCAGAAAGAAGTCGCCGAGCACATCATGCTCGTCGATCTCGGCCGTAACGACGTAGGCCGCGTCTCCGAGTTCGGCTCGGTCAAGGTTCGCGACCTCATGTTCGTCGAGCGCTACTCCCACGTCATGCATCTCGTTTCCGCCATCGAAGGCCGGCTCCGCCCCGAGCTCGACGCCATCGACGCCTTCAAAGCCTGCTTCCCCGCCGGAACCCTCTCCGGAGCCCCTAAAATCCGCGCCATGGAGATCATCGAAGAACTCGAGCCCGCACGCCGAGGCGTCTACGGAGGATCCATCTTCTACGCCGACTTCTCCGGCAATCTCGACTCCTGCATCGCCATCCGCACCCTCTTCCTCAATGGCGAAAAAGGCTACATCCAGGCCGGAGCCGGCATCGTCGCCGACTCCATCCCCGAAGCCGAGTTCGAAGAATGCGGCAACAAGGCCGCAGCCGTGGTCCGAGCCATCGAGCGAGCCCGCCAGGCGTAACCCGCTACTTCACCGGGGCGAACTGCCGCAGCGAGTTGTAATTCCCCACGGCACCGTTGTACATCATGTTCACCCTCTGCAGGTTTGCGTTCACCATATTGGCTTTGTTCAGCGTCGGCGAAGCTGGTTGCGCAAGCGTCGTTCGCAGGTCGCGCATCCGCCCCAGCTCTTCGGGAAAGCTGCCCGCAATCGAAAACCACATCGGCTGCATCCCGTTCTGCGCCTTCTCCCCCGCATCCGGATGCGGCGCCAGATACTTTTGCGTATCGTCCACCGCCGCCTGCAAAGGCTGCATGGCGCGGGTCACCGTGTCCGCCGTCAGCGAGTTGTTCAACGCAGCACTTTGCACCGTCTCGTTGGCCATGCTCGCAGCCTGCATCGTCTGCCGCGTATGCCAGTCCAGGTTGCGTCCGCTCCTTGCTTCGATCGCGTCCAGTTCATGCTTCATCAACACAGCCTTGTCCTGGAAAACAGCCGCCCGCAACGCGTGGCTGTCTCCGACCACCGCTGCAGCAAAGGCCCGATCACCTATCGAGCTGCCGTCCTTTTGCCCCGGAGTCATCGGCATATGCCTTCTGTTGCAGATATGCATCCATCTCTACCCCGGGCGCCTGCAGTGCACGCAGAGCAGAGGACGCATCCCGCGCCGGCCCACCGATAGCCGCCTCTGCCGGCGCCTGATCTGCATCCCGCGCCGGCAATCAGCCGCCCATCGCAATCCCGACACCCACCCATCGCGCTACTCGTCTTCCGACTGCATCGCCCACCAGATTCCTCCCGCAATCTGCACTGCCCCGATTGCCCGCGTCAAAATCGGGCGCTCATGGAGCAAGTGCATCAGCTTACGCCATGGCTCCGGCCCCTTTTTCCACGCCATTGCATCCTTTTCCGGGTGAATCAGGGCCATCACCCCATCGCCAATCAGCAGCATTGCCGCAAAATGCTTCCAACGCTTCGAATCCAACATCGCCGCACCTCTCTCCCTTAGGTGCACACCCGCCCACCGCTGTTGCCGCGGGCGTAAAATCAGCCCATGGTCTTCGTGCTCGACAATTACGACTCCTTCACCTACAACCTCGTCCAGTACATGGGCGAGCTCGGAGCCGAAATGGTCATTCGCCGCAACGACGAGCTTACCCCTGACGAAATCGAAGCGCTCCATCCCGCCCGCATCCTCATCTCGCCCGGCCCATGCACCCCGCAGGAGGCCGGCATCTCCATTCCGCTGCTTCAGCACTTCGCCGCCCTCGCCACCTCCGGAGGCCCCCGCATTCCCATCCTGGGCGTCTGCCTCGGCCATCAGGCCATCGGCGCTGCCTTCGGGGGCCAGGTCGTCCGCGCCCGCACACTCATGCACGGCAAAACCAGTCAGGTCGCCCACGACGGCAAGTCCCTCTTCGCCGGCATCCCGTCTACCACCACCTGCACCCGCTATCATTCGCTCATCGTCGCGGAGGAAAACCTTCCCGACACCCTCAAAATCTCCGCACGCACTGTCACCCCCGCCGCCATCGCAGAGGACGGCGGCGAAACCATCATGGCTCTCCGCCACCGCACCCTCCCCATCGAAGGCGTGCAGTTCCACCCCGAATCCGTCCTCACCACCCATGGCCGCGAGATGATCGAAAACTTCCTCAAGCCCGGCTTCGGCGAGCGCGACGCATGAACCCTCCTCTCGCTGCCATCCTCCTGCTCGCAGCCGCCGGCGCGCAGGCTCAGCAATCCCGCGTCGTCGGCACCGTCCCCGTCTCGGACGCAACTGTCTCCGGCGCAGTCGAGGTCTCCTCCGGACGCTCCGTCCTGGGCAACACCAGCAATCTCTCCACCGCCGCCCGTCCCGCCCACGTCACCCTCCTTCGTGGCGGTGAGGTCGAGCTCTGCCAGGGGAGCAAGGCTCAGCTCACCGGCACGGGCACCGCCACGCAGCGCGGCCTCGTCGTCGGCCTCGCCCGAGGAGCCATGGAGCTCCGTCTCACGCTCCAGCCCACCGACGCCGTCATGACTCCTGACCTCCGCCTCGTCGCCGCCGACGGCAAAGCGCACCCGCTCGACCTCGCCCTCCGCGTTACCCGTACCGGCGACACCTGCATCGACAACCGCGGCAAGAAATCTCCCACCCTCAACATCACCGACGCGTTCGACAGCGGAACCTACCAGCTCAAGCCCGGCCAGCGAGCCCTCTTCGAACACGGCTCCCTGCGCGAAGTCGTCGACCGCGAACAAGGCCCCTGCGGATGCCCCGCGCCCGCCGCCCTCGCCGACGCGAACGGAAAGTTTCCCTTCCCGGAAGCCGTCAGCGAAGGCCTGGCGGAACCCACACCGCCCCCACCCGAAGCCCCCGGCGTCACCCACACCCAGGTCTCCACCACCCTCGCCGCCAACCCTGGCGATGAACCGCCGCCACCTCCAACCGCCTCGGCACCCCCATCCCCCGCAAGCCCAGGCCTGTTCACCTCCATCGGCCGTTTCTTCAAGCATCTCTTCGTCCGCTAACCGGCAGCATTAGATCTGACTCAAACTCGCCGCATCAGCACCAGGACTGAACGGACACTGGCCCTCAGCTACAATCAGAGAGCCGCCGAACCCCGGCAACACACCAGTTTTGCGCTAAAAGGACTTTCAATGTCGATTCCCGCCACCCAGATGCGCCCAGGCATGATCATCAAGTTCAGGGACGATCTCCACCTCGTCTTCTCCGTCGAACACCGCACTCCCGGAAATCTGCGTGCCTTCATCCAGGCCAAGCTCAAGAACGTCCGTACCGGAGCCGCCTTCACCGAGCGCTTCCGCTCCCCCGACCCTATCGACCGCGTCTACGTCGACGAGGTCAAGATGGAATACCTCTACAACGACGGCGACGACTATTACTTCATGGACGAAGCCTACGAGCAAACCATGCTCAAGCGCGAAACGCTCGGCGACGCCGTGGATTACCTCACCCCCAACCTCAGCATCGCCGTCTCCTTCCACGACGGCAAGGCTGTCGGCATTGAGCTCCCCACCGCGGTTGAAATGACCGTCGTCGAAACCGAGCCCGGCATTCGCTCCGCCACCGCCTCCTCGGTCACCAAGCCCGCCAAAACCGAAACCGGTCTGGTCGTTCAGGTTCCCCCCTTCATCAACGAAGGCGAAAAAATCCGCGTCGACACGGCAGAAGGCGCCTACATGTCCCGCGCCTGACCGGTCGGCGGGAACACAAAGAAGGGCTGGATCACCGATGATCCAGCCCTTCTCATTGGTCGATCCGGCTGCTAGAAGCGGTAGAACACGCCCAGAGAAGGCTCAACCGTCGCTACCCAGCTTTTGGAACCAAGGTTCGGCTGAAAGTAGTTCGGTGCCCGGTAAATCAGGCTGCGGCCCATCACGCGAAAGCCCATGTGTGGGTTGCTGGTCGGAATATCGAAGCCAACCTGCACCAGACCCGCGCCGCGCCACTGGTTCTGACCCAACTTCGGCACGAAATCCAGTGCGCCCCCGCCCACCGCGATATACGGCTGAAAATGATGAATGTTGGCGTGAAACAGATAGGCCGCCGTTGCCTCGTGCATATCGGTCTGTGTGCGAGCCGTATACTGCGATCCCACGGCACCGGTGTTCGGAGCAGAATAGCGCTCGGAAAGCTCCGTATACGCGTAGTTCACCTCCACCCCGGCAAACGAGAACGGATGTTCCCGCACGCTGAAGATGCCGCCAAACGACTCCGTGGCCGTATTCGTAATGCTGCTGTTGCTGGTCAGCGTAGGCGTAAACTGGCCGATCGCGCCGCCCGACAGGTCCACATTGTGCAACTTGTAAAACTGCGCATTCGCCTGCGAGCATACCGCCGCTGCCACGCACAGGGGCGCTAGAAAATAGGTAGTCTTCATCCTGATCGAATCTCCATAACCGGTGTGGCTCTCCACCGGTCGTCAGGTCGAGGCCCGGACATCGTACGTCCTGGGAAAGTTGTGCAGCCTCGCCAGACGGACCCAATCGCGTCCGGCCCACGGCCACAGCCTCCATTACATATCGATGAAAGATGAGAGACCACACGCCGGAGTTGCCTTTTCCGCACGCATTCCTGGACCAGCCCGCCTCACCCCAACCAAAACCAACCAAAGTACACCACACAGCCCATCAAGCGCCACTCAGCAGCGACTCGAACCACAAGCCCAGGACTCGGAACTGAACTGACCAGGCAGGCTCTTCCACCCGTTCAGAGTCGGCAGATCAGCAACTCCCGCTCGTAAATCATCTCCGGAGGAAGATGATCGTGCAGCAGCAGGAACAGCTCTTCATGCCCCATCACCTCCTGCTTCCAGGCTTCGCGATCCACTGCCTGCAGCTGCTGAAACTGCTCATAGCTGAAGTCCAGCCCGTCCCAGTGCATATCCTGGTACTTCGGCGTCCATCCGATCGGCGTCTCTTTACCCCGCACCCGTCCGCGCACCCGGTCCACCACCCATTTCAGCACGCGCATGTTCTCGGAATAGCCCGGCCAGAGAAACTCTCCTTCCGGCCCCTTCCGAAACCAGTTCACATGAAAGATCCGAGGCGTCGTCGTCAGGTTCCTCTGCATCCGCAGCCAGTGCCGGAAGTAGTCGCCCATGTTGTATCCGCAGAACGGAAGCATCGCCATCGGGTCGCGTCGCACCCTGCCCACCGCGCCCCCGGCCGCCGCCGTCGTCTCCGACCCCATCGTCGCCCCGGTGTACACGCCGCTCGACCAGTTGAACGCCTGATACACCAGAGGCATCGTCGTCGGCCTCCGCCCGCCAAACATGATCGCTGAGATCGGTACGCCGCTCGGATCCTCCCAGCTCGGGTCGATCGTCGGACATTGTGCTGCCGGAGCCGTAAACCGCCCGTTCGGATGCGCCGCCGGCGTCCTGCTCTCGGGCGTCCACGCATTCCCTCGCCAGTCCAGCGCCTCGGCCGGCGCGGTGTCCGTCATTCCCTCCCACCAGATGTCCCCGTTCGGCACACCATCGTTTGTCACCAAGGCGACATTGGTAAAGATTGAATTCGCGCGCAAGGTCGCCATCGCGTTCGGATTCGTCTTCGCGCTCGTCCCCGGGGCCACCCCGAAGAAGCCAGCCTCCGGGTTGATCGCCCGCAACTGCCCAGTGGCATCCGGCTTGATCCACGCGATATCGTCCCCGACGGTCCAAACCTTCCACCCGTCGAACCCCGCCGGAGGAATCATCATCGCGAAGTTCGTCTTGCCGCACGCCGAAGGAAACGCCGCCGCCACATACGTCTTTTCGGATTTTCCGTGTACGTCCGCCGGCGACTCCACCCCGACGATCAGCATATGCTCCGCCATCCACCCCTCATCGCGAGCGATGTTCGAAGCAATCCGCAGCGCAAAACACTTCTTGCCAAGAAGCGCATTGCCTCCATACCCCGAACCATACGACCAGATCTCCCGCGTCTCCGGAAAATGCACAATGTACTTCGTATCGTTCTGCGGCCACGGCACATCCTCCTCGCCCGGCTGAAGCGGACACCCAACCGTGTGCACGCAGGGAACCACCCGCTTCTCGTCCTTGTCGATCTCGGCGTACACCGGCGCGCCAATCCGCGCCATGATCCGCATGTTCACCACCGCATACGCCGAATCCGTCAGCTGCACACCAATCTGCGACATCGGCGACCCGATCGGGCCCATCGAAAATGGCATAACATACATCGTCCGCCCGCGCATCGAGCCTTTGAACAGCGCCTTCAGCTTCTTGCGCATCGCGAACGGGTCTTCCCAGTTGTTCGTCGGCCCCGCCGCATCCTTGCTCAACGAGCAGATAAACGTCCGGTCCTCCACCCGCGCCACATCGTTTGGGCTCGACCGCGCATAAAAGCATCCCGGCCACTTCACCGGGTCCAGCGGAAGAAACGTCCCCACCTCTACCAGCTCCGCCTTCAGCCGCGCGTCCTCCTCTTCGGACCCGTCGATCCAATGCACCCGCGCCGGCTGGCAAAGCTCCGCCATCTTCTCCACCCAGCGGATCAAGTGGCGATTGGTCGTCGGAGCATGGAGGGGCATCACGGAAAGCTTGCTGTGTGGTACGGTCGACATGAGATAAGTCCTTTGCTTTGAGCTTAGGCCTTTTCCCCCCGCCCGGGCAATCCCCCTTCGGTCTACTCCAGCCGCCGAGCTACCAGCGCGACCGCTCTCGCCCACGCTTCATCCAGGCTCCCTGATTCTGCCCACACCTCCATCAACTCCGAAGGCTTACGCATCACCCGCGCCACGGCTGCCCGTGCCTGCTCCACCGTGGCTTTCCCGACAAAGAAGTCAACATCCTCCAGCCAAAGCTCCAGTTCCGCCACTCCCGAATCTGCCGGAACATTCCGTCCCCGCAGCCGGCTCACCACGTCCGCCGCGGCCAGCCCCTGGCTCCCCTCCGGAGCCTCCAGGTAGTCCTCCCCGATCTCCAGCACTCGTCCAAGCGCCGCCTCCACGGACTCCAACCCACCCCCGCCGGTCACCTCTTCCAACAACTCCAGCGCGTCGTCGTTCTCGTAAATCCCACTCCCCCAGGCTCCCATGGCTACACCGGGGATCCCGAGCCGTTCGTACTCCACAACTCCGTCTGAAACGCGATAAAGATCGCCGTCCATGCCGCCGGTGCGCCAGTCTTGCCCGGCATTTCCAGGAACATCGCCCCATCCTGCCAAACGCCGTTGTCCCCCGCATGCCCGCCGCTCGCAGGGTTCCCCTGGTTCATATGGATATCGTGAATTCCGTCCACCCTTCCCGAGTCCGCGTACGCGCTGCCAAACGCATAGAGCGTCGCATCCCCGGCCGCGATCGCCTCCTGAATCAGCGTCACCACTGCATTCTCGAGCGCATGCTCCCGCACCGCCTCCGCATGCCGCTCCTCATCCCGAACATGCTTCGCGCTCCCGGCAATCGGAAGCAGCGTCATCTCAGCCCGCGTAATCATCGGCTTTCCGCCAATCTCTTCGCGGACGAAATCCAGCGCCAGCCCACCCGCCACGCTCTGTAGCCGGGTAATGCCACTCGCCAACCCGGCCAGCCCCACGGCGCTCGGCGGCACAAACCCAGGCTCGATCCGGTAAAGCACCTCAGACCCATCGAACGACTCGATATTCACCGCAACCGTAAACGGCCCACCCGCAGCCGTCACCTCGATCTGGTAATGCGTCCCGGTTCCCTTCACGACCTTTCCCCCGGTCGGCCGCCCCTTCAGCACGCTGTAGCTCACAATCCCCATCGCATCCTCCCTCTCGACAATACCTCCTTTCGTTCGTCGCAATCATCCCACCGCCCCCTCTTCACACACCCGCAACCCATTCCGCGATACCATACATTGTTCGCCTTCCACAGGCGCACACGAAGAGGTGAGATGGCTGAAGGTCGTTGGGTCCTGTTGATTGCTTCTGAAGTCGGACGCACCGACTCTGTTTCAGACCGCGCCATGGAGCGCCTGGTCGACGCCATCGGCGAAGAAGGCTACGAGGTCGTCCGCACCTCCACCCCGGAGGACGGACTCTCCCTCATCACCTCCGACCCCTCCTACTCCGCCATCCTGCTCGACTGGGACCTCGAAGGCGACAAGGAGTTCCAGGAGCGCGAAGCCCTGTCCATCCTCCGCGCCGTCCGCCATCGCAACAAGCGCGTGCCCATCTTCCTCATCGCGGACCGCACCCTCGTCTCCGAGCTTCCCCTCGAAGTCGTTCGCCAGGTCCACGAGTACATCCACCTCTTCGGCGACACCCCCGCCTTTATCGCCAACCGCGTCGACTTCGCCGTCGAGCGCTACCACGAGACCCTCCTCCCTCCCTACTTCAAGGTCCTCAAGAAATACAACGACGAAGGTGCCTACTCCTGGGACGCCCCCGGCCACATGGGGGGAGTCGCCTTTCTGAAGCACCCCGTCGGCATGGAGTTCCACAAGTTCTTCGGCGAAAACCTCCTCCGCTCCGATCTCGGCATCTCCACCGCCCCGCTCGGCTCCTGGCTCGACCACATCGGGCCCCCCGGCGAGTCCGAACGAAACGCCGCCCGCATCTTCGGCGCGGACTGGACCTTTTATGTCCTCGGAGGATCGTCGGCCTCCAACCAGATCATCGGCCACGGCATCATCGCGCAGGACGACATCGTCCTCGCCGACGCCAACTGCCACAAATCCATCTGCCACTCCCTCACCGTCACCGGCGCGCGCCCCGTCTATTTCAAACCCACCCGCAACGGCTACGGCATGATCGGCCTCGTCCCCCTCAAACGCTTCTCGCCTGAAAACGTCCGCGCCCTCATTGACCGCAGCCCCTTTACCGCCGGAGCGCCCTCCAGGGACCCCACCTACGCCGTCGTCACCAACTCCACCTACGACGGCCTCTGCTACAACGTCGACCAGGTGGTCGGCGAGCTCGCCAAGTCCGTCCCCCGCGTCCACTTCGACGAGGCCTGGTACGCCTACGCCAAGTTCCACCCCATCTATCACGGACGCTACGCCATGGGCGTACCGGACGATATGCCCGACCGCCCCGCCATCTTCTCCGTCCAGTCCACGCACAAGATGCTCGCCGCCTTTTCCATGGGCTCCATGGTCCACATCAAGCTCAGCCCCCGCGCCCCGCTCGACTTCGACCAGTTCAACGAATCGTTCATGATGCACGGCACCACCTCGCCGTTCTACCCGCTCATCGCCTCTCTCGACGTCGCCGCCGCCATGATGGACGAGCCCGCCGGACCCACCCTGATGGATGAAACCATCCAGGACGCCATCTCCTTTCGCAAGGCCATGTCCTCCATCGCCCATCGGCTTCGCCTCGCCGAGTCCAACGGCGATGGATGGTTCTTTCGCCTTTACCAGCCCGAAATCGTCGTAGACCCCGTCACCGATCACTCGTATATCTTTGAAGAAGCCCCCGACGCCCTGCTCACCTCCAACCCCTCCTGCTGGACCCTGAAGCAGGGCGATCAATGGCATGGCTACCAGGACGAAGACATCGCCGGGGACTACTGCATGCTGGACCCGGCCAAATGCACCATCCTGACTCCCGGCGTCAACGCCCGCGGCGAAGTCGCCGAGTGGGGTATCCCCGCCGCCATCCTCACCGAGTTCCTCGACGGCCGCCGCGTTGAAATCGCCCGTACCGGCGACTACACCGTGCTGGTCCTCTTCTCGGTCGGCACCTCCAAGGGCAAATGGGGCTCGCTGCTCGAGAATCTCTTCGAGTTCAAGCGTCTTTACGACTCCGAAGCCCCCCTCGAAGAGGCTCTCCCCGACCTCGTCGAGCGCTTCCCCCAGCGCTATCGCAATTCCACGCTCCGCGAGCTCTCCGACGAAATGCACCGCGTCATGCGCGAGCTCAACCTCGCCACCCTGGTCAACGAGGCCACCGACGAGGACTTCGACCCCATCCTGACTCCCGCGCAAACCTACCAGAAGCTTCTCAAGCACCAGACCGAAAAGATCCGCTTCGAGGAAATGGCCGGCCGCATCGCCGCCGTCATGCTCGTCCCCTACCCCCCCGGCATCCCCATGTCCATGCCCGGCGAGCGCCTCGGCGGTCCCGAATCCCCAGTCATCAGGCTCATCCTCGCCATGGAAGAGTTCGGCAAACGCTTCCCGGGCTTCGAGCGCGAGGTCCACGGCATCGAAACCGACGGCGAACAAAACTACTGGATGCGCGCCGTCATCGAAGACGCCACCCCCAACGGCAAACGCACTCGCAAAAGCAAACGAGGAGCCCCCAACAACGCTCCGCCCATCAACAAGCAGCGCCTGAAAGACAAACCCGTCCGCCGCTCCACCACCTAGACTCATAAAAACCGCACACGGCTTCACTGAATTCAGGTCCAAAGGCCCGCACCATACCAGCCCAGGCCGCATGACAGGTATCGCACGGAAGAGAGAACCAAGCGCTGGAGACGCAACACATAATCTTCATTCGGCATCGGAGGACCGTCCACGATGACGGCAAGGCTCGCCTTTGGTCTACCCTTGCTTCTGTTGACCTACTATCTTGGTTCTGCTCGAAACGCGAGATCCACACTCGGCATTGTCGCCGTGATCCTTGCCGTGACCGACAGCCTGCTGGGGTTCATCGGAGAGGTTGCTCTTGGTGATTGCGTACAGGAGTGGACTGGAGTTGTACTTGCGGTCGCAAGTTTGCCGTGCTGCCTGCTTCGCTTTCCAACGGGGCTCTTGGACGAGAGAGCTGCTATCCCACTCACTGCTCACGATGACTTGGGCACTGCCGCTCACCGACTGCAGACAGCGCTAGGGGTAACCTGAATCGCGTGCACTGAAACAGGCTTGCATTCGCCTTCACGTTAGGATCGTGCCGGCCGGTCGCACCTTGTTCCTTAGGCTCCAGCAACTCCATCCCGCTCTCGTCAGCCTGTCTCATGTGCAGCTTGTGGAAAACTGTCAAGCAAAATAACCTACAACCTGATCATTCAAAATGACTTACCTTTGGCAGATTTGCTCACGCCGTTTCCGTAAACTGGAAGCAGGAGCAAAGAATCGCGGCTTCAAACAATTCCGCCATAACTCGTTTATCGTCAATATTTTGTCAATAAACCTTTTGGAATCTATATTTTGCCAAGACGAAAAAACGTATCTAGAACAAACCGGAGAACTTATCGGCACGATCCACCCCCGGGGGGGGGGAGGGGTCCCGCTAACTGAACAACGTCATCATCGGAGCCACGACGGGCAGCGTCTGCACCGGACCGCTCAGCCGCCCGGTTCCCTGATCGCGCTTGAACACCGTCACCGAGTCCGAATCCTGGTTGCCGCACAGCAGCCACCCACCCGTCGGGTCCAGCGTAAACTGCCGAGGCGTTTTGCCGCCACACGCAATCCGCTGCTCAAACCGCAACTGTCCGGTCGCAGGGTCGATCCGGAACATTATCAGCGAATTCTCCGCCAGACGATTGCTGACATACAGCGTCGTCCCATCCGGACCCATCGCGATCTCCCCGGAGGTCGTGGTTCCGGTCGCGCCAGGTGCCAGCGTACTCACCGAGTGACCCGTATCGGTCAGCAGCGCCTGCGCCTTCAACACCTGGCCCGGAGCCCCATGCACCATGTTCCACAGGTACTGATCCACGCGGTTTGACAGTTCATCGACCACGTAAACCCAGCGTCCATTTGGATGAAACGCCAGGTGTCGCGGCCCCGAACCGGGCTTGGTCGATGTCACATGCGCCGGCCCCAGCGCGCCCAGCAGCGGATCGATCGGAAACGTCACAATCGCATCCAGTCCCAGGTCGTTCACCACCAGGAAACGATCGGTTGGGGACACGATTGCACAATGTGGATGCGGTCCGTCCTGGCGCTGCTTCATCGGCCCAGGCTTTGGAAAGGGCGCATCGTGCAGGTCCACGCGGCTCACCGGCGGCGACAGCGTTCCGTCCGGCCGCACCTTGTAGCTTGCCACGGTGCCGCCACTGTAATTGGCTACAAACGCCGCCGAGCCGGTCGCATCAACTGACACGTAACACGGCCCGGCACCCGCGCTGGTCACCTCGCCCAACGGCTTCAACAAGCCGCTCGCCGGATCGATCAGAAATGCCGAGACCCCGGAGGTACGCTCAGTGCCTTCGTTCGCCGCGTACAGCATCTTGCGCCCGTTCACCAGCGCAACGGCCAGAAAGGAAGGACGCAATGCCTCCGCCGCCAGCACCGGAGCGGAAAGCTGCCCGGTCTGCGAGTTGAACCGCGAGACATAAATTCCCTTCGAGCCCGGCTTGCTTGAGTCCGTGCCGAAGTACACCAGGGCCTGCGCGGCCGGAGCAGCCTTCCTGCGGGCAACCCGCCCGAAGAAGCTGCGCTGCGCGCCCGCCCGAAGCACCCAGGCGTACAGCCCGGCCGAGATTCCGGCCGCGGACCGAAGGAACCCTCGACGTGAAAACAGGGTCGTTCCGCTCAAAGCTTGACCCGGTCGTTCGCGTCGGGCTCCGGAGTCTTGAAGTATGCGGCGCTGCCCGGATCGCCCGGCAACACGCCCAGGAACTTCTCCGGCTTGATGTCGTCGTTGATCACCGGCAACGTCGGCAGGCTGGTCGTGCGGCCAGCCTCCTTCACCACCGCATTGCTGTGCTCGAGTACTTCCTCGACCGTCATCGTATACATCTCGCGGCCGTTGTCGTATCCGGTTTCGATGGCCTGCTTCAGATACCGTCCCGCAGCCTGCGCGGCTAGATAGTCGGTGATGACGTGTCCGGTCTGCCGCTTCATTTCCACCCAGGCCGTATTCGGCATTGCAATCCACAATGCGCGTCCGTTCACGGCGAACCGGATGTCGGTCGCATCCGCGTGCCGCGTGGCGATGGCCACCACCGTACCCTTCCAGGTACAGTGCAGAGGCTCATCGGTCCAGCGGTCCGTTACTGTGAAGTCTTCATACATGCAGATAGCTTACACCGCCGAAGCATCGGCTTTCAGAGACTGCAGGTCGATGACGAAGCGGTATTTGACATCGCTCTTGAGCACGCGCTCATAGGCCTCTTCCAGTTCGTCGACGGTGGTCATCTCGATGTCCGATACGATGTTATGTTCCGCGCAATAATCCAGCATTTCCTGCGTTTCCTGCATGCCGCCGATCATCGACCCGGCAAACGAGCGGCGGTTCAGGATCATGGAGAACGGAGACACCTCAAAGGGAACGTCCGGCAGACCGACCAGGCAAAGCGTGCCGTTGAGCTTCAGCAGCGCAAGGTACGGATTCAAATCGTGCGGTGCCGAAACGCAATCCAGGATGAAGTCGAAGGTACCTTTGTGGGCATCGAGCGCGCCCTCCTCCTTCGTGATCACCACCTCATCCGCCCCAAGCCGCTTGCCGTCCTCCACCTTGTCCTTGGAGGTGGTAAACAGCACCACGCTTGCGCCGAAAGAGTGCGCGAACTTGAGCCCCATATGTCCAAGTCCACCCAGCCCGATGATGCCGACCCTGGAGCCCGGACCGATCTTCCAGTGTTTCAGCGGGCTGTACGTCGTAATGCCGGCACACAGCAGCGGCGCCACAGCGGCCAGGTCAAGCTTCGGAGAGACGGTATGGACGTACCGCTGGTCGACGACGATATTGTTGGAATATCCACCAAAGGTGGGAGTTCCGTCGTACTCCTTGCCGTTGTAGGTACCGACCATGCCCTTCTCGCAGTAAGGCTCTTCGCTCGCCTTGCACGGCTCACACACCTTGCAGGAGTCGACCATAACGCCGACCGCGGCCAGGTCGCCTGGCTTGAATCTTGTAACATTCGCGCCCACCTTCGCGACCTTGCCCACGATCTCATGACCCGGAACCATGGGATAAATGGATCCGCCCCACTCATCGCGTACCTGATGAATATCCGAGTGGCAGATGCCGCAATACGCGATTTCAACCATCACATCGTCCGGCCCGGGATCGCGCCGTTCAAAGCTGTACCGCTCCAGCGGTGCCGCCACACTCTTTGCCGCATAACCAATTGCCTGAACCATAAGTCTTGTGTCTCTCCCATGCGTGACGGTCTTCGCCATGCAAACGTTTATAGGATGCGGTCAGCGTCCGATTTGACAGCTATTAAGAAAACGGCGTGCCCAGGCTGAAGTTGATGGCCACAGTTGTGTCCACCTCGGCAGGCGAACCATTCAGGAGATACGGCCGATAGATCCAATGGCGGACCGCCTCCATGGCAGCTTCGCTCAGCTCTCTGGACGGAGTTGTGATTACGCTTAGATCCCGCACCTTGCCGTCTTTGCCGATGATGACATGGAGAAAGACGGTACCCTGCACATGCTGTGATTTCGCCAGAGGAGGGTAAACAGGCTGCACGTGCGTCAACAGCGCTCCGGCAACTACTAAGCCGCGAGCAGACGGATTAACTGGTGACTCTTCCTGCTTCTCCAGCCCATCGGTGACCCACGCCTCTGGGTAAGGATCGGCGTGGGCCTGCAGTACGGTGACCTGGCCGGAAGCAAACGGCTTGCCGCCCGAGGTAACCACCAGCCTGATCGGCACGGTGCGGCCCTCAAAGTTGCCCGTCTGGTCTCGGACGGTGACCAGTGAACGATACTGCACAGTGACTTCAAAGCGCAGAGTCGTCGTGTCGAAACAGAAAGCAGGGTTGGTGTTGTGTGCCCGCCGCTCGTCTGACATGGGTGCGTGCCCGACCGAAATACACCTGAAACGCTTATTGTTTAAACCCGTATCAACTGACGTTATCTCGGCCTGCGCAAGGTCCTCAGGGCGCGGCAAGGGACGCAGTTCGGCAGACTCCAGGTACGTCAAGGGAAAGGGTGGCGTGCCCAGCCCAGCCGTTCGATAGCTCCCGGTTTCCGTATGCGCCGTGCTGCCGCGGTAGGAGGGGAGGTCGTACACGATGCGCCATTGCTTCGGTCCGTTGTGCCACTCCTCCAGCGTTCCCGACTCCTGTCCACCTTCCGGATTGGTCAAGGTCACCGTCATCTTCAGGTGCCAGGGCTTGAGGCCCTCATCATAAAGTGAGGTCTGCGCGGCGGCGGTCTTGAGCATCGTCAGCATCTCGATGGAGGACTGCGCGCGTGCGGTCATTGCGCAGAAGGCTATCGGAACGAACCAGTTCAGACAGCATCGAATCCGCTGCATAAGCCCCCCTAATATTCGATCGATACCGTAGTCAAAACTTCGTTTGGCTTGCCGTTGACCAGGTAGGGCTTGTAGACGTAACCATAGATTGCCGTCGTAGACGGGCCAATGATGTCGGCGGTGCCTGAGACGGTGTGGCACTGGACCACGTGGCCGTCCGTGCCGATCAGCACGCGCGCGGTGAACGTGCCTTGCGGGCGCTGGCGTGAGCTCTCGGTCACGGGGGAGACCTTGTGTTCCAGCTCGCCCCGCATCACCGACGCCGGCACCGCGACCGGTTCGCCGCCGGCGATCTTCTCGGCGTCGGACGGTGCGGCGAAGTTCGCGTCGGTGGGAACGATCTCACCCAGCCTTTCCACCTTGGCGCGCATCACGTCCACGCCTCCGGCCTTGGCGGCGACGATCGTTGCCGTGTTGCGCTTCTGGAAGACGGCCGCTCCCGGACGCACCAGGAACTCGCGTCCGTTGTCGATAGTCGCGACCAGGTCGTTGGTGCCGGCCTTGGTGCAGAAGCTGGGAAAGGTGCCGACGGGCGGATAGGGCACGTGCAGCACGGCGCGGCCCAGGATAAGGCACTCGAAGCTGCCTCCGCCGAAGTCCTGCTTGCGCAGTTCCAGCATCTGGTCGACGGCTTCGGCCTCGGTCGGCATGGGGTGGACGACCTCGCGGCGAGCGGCTTCAAGCTGCGCCGGCACGGGCTTGAAGTCCGCGCTGCGGTACCGCCCGGACGCATTCTGCCCTTCCACCGCGCGATAGCTCGGCGTGGTGTACACGATGCGGTATTGCGTCGGGGACGCCCACCATTCCTCCACCGTGCCGACCTCCCCAGGGGTGGAAGGCGCACCGGGCAGCGCATCCGGGCTGGGCGGGTTGTAGAGCTGCACGTCCATCTTCAGGTACCAAGGCTTGAGCCCTTCGGCTTCGAGCGCCGTCAGGTCGTTGAGCGTCTTGAGCCGTGCTTTGGCCTCGTCTTCCTTGCCTCCGCCGGCAAGCGCTGGACGCGCAACGGACAGCAGTGCGGCGAACAAAACACCGGCGGCGAGAACAGCACGAAGCGAAGTCTGAAGCGTACGCATGGGCAACTCCTTCTATCTCTGTCCGGCGATGCGGGATGAGATGTGGGCTATGCAGGCAAGGAAAGACAGAAGCAGATCTCCTGCGTGAACGACAAACAAACGGCTTTATTCGTCGTAGTGCAGCAGGCTGAGGACGTCGTACTCGGGAAACTTGGAGCGGCCTTTCAGGAAGTCGAGCTCGATGGCGAAGGCGAGCCCGGCGATTTCACCGCCAAGCTGCCGGACGAGCTTCACGGTAGCCTGCATGGTGCCTCCGGTGGCGAGCAGGTCGTCGACGATGACGACGCGCTGGCCGGGCTCGATGGCGTCGAGATGGATCTCGAGCGCGTCGGTGCCGTACTCCAGGTCATAGGAGACGCGGGCGGTGGGCGCGGGCAGCTTTTTCGGCTTGCGCACGGGCACGAAGCCGGCGTTCAACCGATAGGCGAGCGCGGGGCCGAAGATGAAGCCGCGCGCCTCGATGCCGAGCACCAGGTCGATGTCCTTGCCGATGTAATGCGCGGCAAAGGCGTCGATCAGCTGGGCCATGCCGGCCTTGTCCTTGAGCAGGGTGGTGATGTCGTAGAACAGGATGCCGGGCTTGGGGAAATCGGGCACGGTGCGGATGAGCTGCTTCAGCGGCTCGCAGTTGTAAGGGTTCGTCATAGCGGGTTACCAGGCTCCTTCGATGGCAAACGGTCCAAGACGATCGGCTTCGTCGTCGTTCAGCGCGTGCTCCAGCACGGTGTCCACGCGGCTTCCGCGCGAGCCCTGCTGGAGCGAGTCTTTCAAGTCGGCCAGGGCTTGCTCCTCGCCGGCGGCGACCAGCTCCACATCGCCCGAGTCGGTGTTGCGGACCCAGCCGCGCAGGCCGAGTTCGGCGGCTTCGCGATGGACGAACCAGCGGAAGCCGACGCCCTGGACGCGGCCTTTGACGAGAAAATGCTTGGCCAGGATCGGGCCTACCTGCCTGGATTCCATGAGGCTTCCAGTGTCGCATCCGTTTGCGGATGGTTGCAAACCGGGTTCTCCGTGGTCGACCCACTCATCGCGATACGGGCACCTATGAATGGGGCACGTGCCGTGTGTTCTAGACGCCGAGCTCGTGACGGATAGCGCCGGCGATGTTCTCGGCATGCTGGCGCATGAGCTGCTCGTCTTCGGCTTCGATCATGACCCGCGCAAGGGCCTCCGTGCCGCTGTACCGAATGACGATGCGGCCGGAGTCACGGAGCGCCGCTTCGGCTTCCGCGATGGCGGAGCTGACCGCGGGAATGGAGTCGAGCGGTTTCTTTTCGCGCACCCTGACGTTGACGATGCTCTGCGGAAAGGTCTTCAGGTCGGCGGTAAGCGCGGCCAGCGATTTGCCCGAGCGATGCAGAATGTCGAGCACAAGCAGCGCGGTCAGGAGGCCGTCGCCGGTGGTGGAGCGGCCGGTGAACAGGATGTGGCCGGACTGCTCACCGCCGAGCGAGGCACCGGTCGCCTGCATCTGTTCAAGAACGTACTTGTCGCCGACCGGAGCGCGGAGCATCCGGATGCCGGAGCGGCGGAGGGCGGCTTCGAGGCCCATATTCGACATGGTAGTGGCGACGACGGTGTTGCCCGCCAGCTTGCCCGAGGCCTGGAGGTCGCGCGCGGCGAGCAGCAGGATGGCGTCGCCGTTGACGACCTTGCCGTGCTCGTCGGCGAACAGGACACGGTCGGCGTCGCCGTCGAAGGTAATGCCGAGTGCGGCCTTGTGCTGGACCACCTCGGCCGCGACGACCTCCGGATGCAGGGCTCCGCAGCCGGCGTTGATGTTGCGTCCGTTGGGCGAGGCGTGGGTGATCAGGGCCGAGCCGCCGAGGTCGGCGAACAGCTGCGGCGCCACCGCGCTGGCAGCTCCGTTGGCGCAGTCGAGCACAATGCGCCGGTTGCCGAGCGACAGGCCGGGCACCGACGCGAGCAGGTAGCGAACATACTCGGCGCGGTCGGCTTCCTGGATGGCGGGCGCCGCGATGGAGGCCCACTCGTTGCCTCCGGGACGCGCCTTGTCGAGCTGGGCAAAGATCTCGGCTTCAATGGCAAGCTCGGTTGCATCGGGCAGCTTGTAGCCATCCGGGCCGAAGAGCTTGATGCCATTGTCCTGCCAGGGATTGTGCGAGGCGGAGATGACGATGCCGGTCGAAAACCGATGCGCGGCGGTCAGGAATGCGATAGCCGGCGTGGTGAGGACGCCCGCGTTCTCCACCAATGCGCCGCCGGCATGAAGGCCCGCGGTCAGGGTCGCGGCGATGGCTTCGGACGACTCGCGCGTGTCCATGCCGAGCAGAACGCGGGGCGCGGTGCCGAGGGAATGCGCGAGCGCCAGGCCGATGGCATACACGGTGCGCGGATCGAGCGGGGACTGGCCGGCGATCGCACGAATGCCATCGGTGCCGAAGAGCTTTTTCATTGCGGGTGAGGTCTCCTGGTGCGTCCTCGCCATTCTATCGAGGTTCGGAGCGAAACCTTAAAACGGAACAGAACGAAGGCAACACGGGTGGACGGATAAGAGCGGGAAGGTTGTGGCTTTCATCCCTTTTACCGCCTCCTGTCCGCTTTGATCCGTGTTAAGGTTTCTCTTCCAGCGCCACGACACGGGCGGTGAGGGTGCCTTCGGCCAGGCGGGCGCGGATGAGGGTGTCCGCGGCGGCTTCGACAGGGGAGCGCAGGATGGCTCCGGATTCGCTGTAAACGATGGCGTAGCCACGTTGCAGCACGGCCAGCGGACTCAGCGCCTGGAGGCTTCCCGAGGCGCGTTCCAGACGCGCGCGTGGCCTGGTAAACAGCGTGCTGCGCAGGCGGCTCAGGCGGGTTTCGGCCGCGGCGATGCGGTGCGCGCTGGCGAGGAGACGCACGGTGGGATCCTGCCGGCGCAGACGGGCTTCGAGCTGGGCCAGTCGCGCGGAGTGCCGGCGCATGGTGCGGTTTGACTGCGCAATCAGCGCGGCGCGCAGACGGAGCTGCAGTTCGTCGAGCGTGCGGTGCCGCAGCGAGACCGCGTCGCGCAGGCGGGTGAGCACAGAGGCCGCCGAAAGTCGGGCGAGTCGCTGGCGGGCGTGCAACAGATGGTATTGCCCGGCGCGGCGTACGCGTGCGTCGAGCGCCGCGATGCGGTCCGCAATGCGATGCTGCGCGGCGGTGATCATCTCCGCCGCTGCGGACGGCGTTGGAGCGCGCAGATCCGCGACCAGGTCCGCGATGGAGGTGTCGATCTCATGACCCACCGCGGAGACGACCGGCAGCGTGGAGGCCGCGATGGTGCGCGCGAGCTGCTCGTCGTTAAAGCCACTCAGATCTTCGATGGAGCCGCCTCCGCGCGTGATCAGAATCAGGTCCACGCGGCCGGGATTGCGGTTGAACCAGCGGATGCCGGCCACCACCGAGGCCGGGCAGCCGGGACCCTGCACCACGGCCGGGTAGACCAGCAGGTTGAGCCGTGCGTGGCGCCGCCGGACGACGTGAATGATGTCTCGCAATGCCGCGCCGGAGGTGGAGGTGACAATGCCGATGCAGTGCGGAAATGCGGGCAGCGGACGTCTGCGGGCAGGGTCGAACAGCCCTTCCGCCAGAAGACGCCGCTTGAGCTCCTCAAACGCGAGCTGCAGGGCACCTTCACCGCGCGGACGCATGGAATCGGCAATTAGCTGTAACTGGCCGCGCGACTCGTAGACGGAGATGCGTCCGCGCATCTCCACATGCAGGCCGTCCCGCGGCTTGAAGCCGAGATACTGCGACTGCCGGCGAAACATGACAACGGAAAGCTGCGCGTCGCCGTCCTTGAGCGTGAAGTACAGATGCCCGGAGCTGGCCGGGCGGCAGTTGGACAGCTCCCCCTCTATGTTAATGATGCCTGGGTAACTGCCTTCGAGGCGTCCGCGCACCTCCGCCAGCAAGCGCCGGACGGTGTACAGCACGGGCTCGAGTGGCGGGTCGGGATCGGGTTCGGGCTCGGCCAGCACGATGGGGGCGTAGCGCGGAACCGGCGGCGGGTCAGGAACCGCGCTCGCCGGGGGAGCCGCCGCGGGGGGCTCGAAGTTCAGCTCGAACGACATCTGCGGCAAAGGCTGCGGGCGCGGCTTCGTGGCGGCCCGGCGCGCGGCCGGACGCAGACTTGCCAGTGTGGGAAGGGCATCATCGGGGGAACGGTCTGGCGGGTTCGGAGGCGGCACTGGGCTGAGTCTATCGCACGTCTGGCGGGCTGTCAGGCGGCGGACAGCATGGTGCCAGCCTGCCGCAGCAGCTCGGTCGGAGGGCACGGCTTGGTCAGCACGTTGACACGCTGTTGCATGCCGTCGGCGATCTCCTGCACGCGGGTCAGTACGTGATAGTAGCCGGTCAGCACCAGGATAGGCGTGGTCGGCAGCTCGCGTGCCAGGTCCTTCATCAGCTCCATGCCGCTTCGTCCGGGCATGTCGATGTCGCACAGGATCAGGTCCGGCCGGTTCTGCAGTGCGGAGCGCAGCCCTTCCAGGGCGTTGTGCACGGTATCCACCTGAAAACCCTGCCGCTCAAAAATCAGTGTGAGCGTCAGCGCCACCAGCGGTTCGTCGTCGACAATCAGGATGCGCATAAACTTCTCCGGGGTGTGCATCGAATCGAGGTCGACGTACGGCACGAGTGCCAGGAGGAAGAAAGGACGCTACTGATATGTGTATGGAATCGCGTGAAAGGGAACCTGTCAAGTTAACTTTTCAACCTATGTAGTCCAGGTGACATATCGATCCTGCATCGCCTCAAGCGAGAGGCTTTCGGGCCCGGCTCAGTAGAGTAGAGTCAGAACAGGGAGTGGAGGATGCAGGTCGTCGCGGGAATTCTGGGGGCAGTGCTTTGTCTGGGAGTGGCGCTGGACGCCTTTCACACCATCATTCTGCCGCGCCGGCCATCCGGACGCCTTCGCATCACGCGCTTTTTCTACATCCTGACCTGGACGCCGTGGGTCGCCATTGCCGATCGGGTGCGGAACAAGAAGGTGCGCGAACAGTTCTACAGCACCTTCGGGCCGGGCTCGTTGATCGTTCTTCTGGTCGTCTGGGCGACGATCCTGACCGCCGGCTTCGCGCTGCTCTCTTATGGGCTGGGCTCGCCGTTCGAGGACAAGCTGTCCGGCATTGGCGGGTGGCCTCCGTGGCTGGCGCGGCTGCGCATGGACCTATATGTCAGTGGAACCACTCTATTTACGCTTGGTCTGGGCGATGTGGTGCCCAGGACGCACGCGGCGCGGGTGCTGCTGGTGCTGGAGTCGGGCACCGGGCTGGGATTCTTTGCCATGGTCATCGGCTACCTGCCCGTGATCTATCAGGCCTTCAGCCGGCGAGAGATTTCGGTAGCCATGCTGGACGCGCGGGCCGGATCGCCGCCCACCGCAACCGAACTGCTGCGGCGGCACGGCTTTGATGGCGGCCAGCGCGAGCTGATCGCGGTGCTGAGCGAGTTCGAACGCTGGGCGGCGGAGATCCTGGAGTCGCACATCTCCTACCCCGTGCTGTGCATGTACCGGTCGCAGCACGACAACCAAAGCTGGCTGGGCGCGCTGGTCGCCATCATGGACACCTGCGCGCTCGTGATTACGACGATCCAGGCGGAGGATTCCGGCGGTGCCGTTCGCCAGGCACAGCTTACCTTTGCCATGGCACGGCATGCGCTGATCGACCTGGGACACGTATTTCACATGGAAAAGAAGGCCGAAGCGCTCGCCAGGGATGGCGACGAACGACTACCGGCGCAGATCTTCGACCGGCTATGCGATGCGCTTGGCGAGATGCAGATGCAGCTCTGCGGAGACCCGGCGACCATGCGGCGGCTGGCCGCCATCCGCGAGCTGTACGAACCGCATGCGCAGGCGCTGGCCGGCTACCTGAAGATGCCGCTTCCGCTCTGGATCGCCGAATCGAAACCGGATGCGGAGAAGAATCCCTGGATGCGGGTGCACGCGCTGCGCCGCGGCGTTCCAGCGGAGCTCTTCAACACAAACTCCGCCGAGGCGAACGAGATGCTGGACCCACTGCAGGCCGGGCTGCACGTCAGCGATCACGCGACCTCGCTGAACCTGCACGATGAAGAGCACGGATTCGGCGGATAACGGCTACTGGAGCTGCGGTGCGGCCGGAGCCGTCGGATTCAGCTTCTGGCTGGCGATGGTGCTGCCCACGCCGGCGACGCCCTTCGCGTCCTTATCCTTGTCGATCAGCTGCGCGTAGATCTTGCGTGCCTGCTCGGTCTTGCCCTGCGCCGTGTACAGCTCGGCAAGGGCGATCTGCGCGGACGCTGCGGGCACGCTGGTCGTCGGCTTTGCGGCGATCTGGTTGTACAGGTCGATCGCCTGTCCGTCGCGTCCGGTCTGGCGATACAGGCCGGCCAGCGTGAACTTTGCAAGCGACGAAAGCTGCTTGTCCCAGCTGCCTGCGACCTTCTTCAGCGTGTCCTCGGCGGACTGGTTCTGGCCCTCTTCCATAAGAGTCACGCCGGCCAGGTAGCGTGCATTTTTGCCGGCCTCGGTGGACCCGTACCGGTCGGCAACGGCGGCAAACAGCGGGTTGGCGGCTTTGGCGCGCTCGGCGGCGGAGGCGTAGGTCTTGACCCCGGGTTCCGCCGGCTGCGCGGGGTTGCTGATCGGCGTCTGGTACACCTGCATGGCGTTGCCGAACTGGTTTTCCGCAACATCTGACCGATGGCTCTGCACCAGAGCGAAGAGAACGCCGAGGATAATGACCGCAAGCAGCACGCCGGCAGCAAGAAAGGCCTTGCGGCGGGTTGCGCCGGCCTGGGCGAGATCGACGCTGGAGGTCGTAAGGATCTGGTTTTGCCTGGAATCGCGCCGGGTCTGCGGAGAGTTATTCTGGATTGCCACTGGTGTCCGTTCCTTGTCGAACTGATCGAGGTGTGGCGGAGAACGCACGCCGTTTGTCAGTTTAGCAGGTGGCATGATGAAAGCATGGACACGCCGGAGTTGAGCAGGGTCGTCGCGGTGGATTGGTCCGGCGACAAGGGGCCCGGGCAGCGGCGCAAGATCTGGTCGGCGGTGTGGACGCGCGGAGGACGCGGACGGGTCGATGGCGGCTCGATAGCCCTGAGCGCCGGGCGGACGCGCGAGGAATGGACCTCGTGGATGCTCGCGCTGGCCCGGGAAACGCCACGCATGGTCGTGGGGCTGGACTGCTGCTTCAGCTACCCGGCGTGGTTTCTGCGCGAGCAACGATGTGCGACGGTGTTCGATCTCTGGCAATTGGTGGCAGGCGGCGCGGGTGAGCGATGGCTGTGCGACGCAGGTGAAGGACGCGACGTGCGCTTCTGGGGCAAGCCGCACAAGCGCCCGGAGATCTTTTCAGGCGAAGGCCGCGCGCGCATGATGCGGTCGACCGACTGGGAAAACAAGATTGAGCAGGCGCTGGAAGGCGGAGACGCCGCGCGAGCCGCGCTGATGGCCGGGATCACGCCCAAGTCGCCGTTCCAGATCGGCGGAAGCGGAAGCGTCGGCACCGGTTCGCTGCGGGCGATGGAGTGGCTGGAGCGGCTGCACGCTGGAGGGTTTCGCGTGTGGCCATTTGAGGCCGCGGCCCTGGGCGAGCAGGCGCAACCACTGCTGGTGGAAATGTACACGCGGCTGCTGACCGGGCCGGTGAAGAAGTCGAACCCTGACGCCCGCAAAGAGTACCTGAAGCGGCGCCGGGCCGGACCCTCGCTGGACCCGCTCTATGCCGGGCTCTCGCGCGCCGCCCTCGCTGGAGCTCTCGGCTCGGAAGACGGCTTCGACGCGCTGGTCTGCTGCGTGGAGATGGTGCGTCACCGCGCCGAATTCGCCGTCCTGCGTGCGACCGAAGACCCCGGACTGCGGCTGGAAGGCATCACCTGGCGGCCGGGCGTTTCGGAGCTTGGCTGACGGAAGCCATTCTCAGCGCGAGTAGGTATAGGTGCCGCACAGATTGCTGTTGTTCGACAGCGCGTCGATCGAAAGCGTCGGCATTTTGTTGCCGGAAAAGAACGCCACCTGCATCTGCTTTCCGTCGATGTAGGTGGCCATGAACTCGGTCGGCTCGGACCCGCAGAGCGTATTTTTATGCAGAAACCGCTGCGTCGCGGGGATGTCGAGCCGGAACAGGCTGCCGCGTCCGGTCGCGCCGTTGTCGGGGTTGAAGAGGGCCAGCACCTCGTCGGCCGACAGCTCGTGCAGCTGCGCGACGGTGAACTGCGCGAAGTTGATCACCAGCTTCTGCCCACCGAACGCGATATCGCCGGTGACCCCTTTGGCCGTCTTGCTCTCCGCTCGCCAGGTGCCCGCCTCATGCTGCGCCAACGCGGGCAGCACCGCCGCCACGCAAAACACCCCGAGCCCGCCGATCCACCGCAAATGCTTCATGCCCAAGCATCCCACCTGCGCGTGTCGCACGCAACCCGCGCTGGTAAACTCGGAGGCTATGGATTATCGTTCCGGCGCACAGATTCGAGAAGACTTTCTCCGCTTTTTTGAGCAGTATGAGCACCGCCGCGTGCACTCCTCCTCGCTGGTGCCGCACAACGACCCAACGCTGCTGTTCACCAACGCCGGCATGAATCAATTCAAAGACGTCTTTCTCGGCCAGGAGCAGCGTCCGTACACGCGCGCCACCTCCAGCCAGAAGTGCGTCCGCGCCGGCGGCAAGCATAACGATCTCGAAAACGTAGGCTTCACCCGGCGACACCACACCTTCTTCGAGATGCTCGGCAACTTCTCCTTCGGCGATTACTTCAAGCGCGACGCCATCCGCTTTGCCTGGGAGCTGCTCACCAGCAAGCAATGGTTCGCCATCGATCCCGCCCGCCTGTACGTCACCATCTTCGAGGGCTCGGACGGCGTGCCGAGGGACACCGAGGCCGAAGAGCTCTGGATCGAGGCCGGCGTCCCGCGCGAGCGCATCTTTGAAATGAGCATGAAGGACAACTTCTGGCAGATGGGTGACACCGGCCCCTGCGGCCCCTGCAGCGAAATCTTCTTCGACCTCGGGCTCGCCGCAAGCGAAACCGGCGAAGACAAGCCCTTCCCGCAGGACGACCAGCGCTACATGGAGATCTGGAACCTCGTCTTCATGCAGTTCGACCGAATCATTGACCCAACGACGGGCTCCGGCGTACTCACCCCGCTGCCGAAGCCAAGCATCGACACCGGCATGGGCCTCGAACGCATCAGCTGCGTCCTGCAGGGCGTCCTCTCGAACTACCAGACCGACCTCTTCGTCCCCCTGATCCAGCGAGCCGCCGAACTCACCGGAGTAGCCAGCAAGCAGCCCGACGACCACACTCCGACGAATGACCGTGCCCCGTTCATCGCGCCCTTGTCTCACGCGATGAGTGGGTCCACCCCAGACTGTGCGCAGGACAACACCCCAACTGCGGGTGCCCCACGTCTCGCCCCTGAGACGTGGGATGGACCCACCGCCGCCCTCTCCGACGCAAAATCCGCAGCCAGCCTCCGCATCATCGCCGACCACGCCCGCGCCGCCACCTTCCTCATCGCCGACGGCGTCCGTCCCGCCAACGAAGGCCGAGGCTACGTCCTCCGCAAAATCCTCCGTCGAGGCATCCGCCACGGACGCCTCTTAGGCCAGGAACAACCCTTCATGTTCGAGATGGTCAAAGCCGTCACCGCCGAAATGAAGGTCGCCTACCCGGAACTGCTCGATGCACAGGAACGCGTCAGCGAGACCGTCCTGGCCGAAGAAGGGCAGTTCGCTCGAGTTCTTGAGGCGGGGCTGCGTGAGTTAGAGATGGTTTTTGCAAAACTCTCATGGAGCAGCAAATGCTATAACGGCCTTTGCGTAGCTAGAATAGATCTCATCCTTAATGAGGACGAGCTGCAGCTTCCGAGCCATTTAGTTGCTGGTTCGCTGTCCGATTCTCACCTTGACTAATCAAGGCCACTACTCGCACCTGTTCGGCGTCTATGATCCTCAGGGAGCGGAACGTTTCTTTCATTCCGAAAACCTGATCGCACATCGACCTTCCTTTGAAGGGCGAGACGCGTTTCGAATTTATGAGAACTTACGGTTTGCCCGCAGATTTTATTCAGGATGCCGCGCGCGACGCTGGAGTAACTTTTGATTTGGAGGGCTTCGAACAGCCAAAGCTGAAGAGCAAGCCCGCGCCCGAGCCTCCTGGAAGGGCGGCTCGCAAAAGTCCGCCTCCCCCGTCTACCGCGAGCTCGCGAAGACCGAGTTCGAAGGCTACTCCTCGCTCCATGTTGAAGGCGCACGCGTCCTCGCCCTGGTCAAAGACGGCCTTGGCGTCCAGACTCTCGCCCCGGGCGAAGAAGGCGAAGCCGTCCTCGACGCCACCAGCTTCTACGCCGACTCCGGCGGGCAGGTCGGCGACATCGGCGTGCTGCTCGCCGCCGATCACCAGACCGTAGCCGCCGAAGTCCGAGGCGCGACGAAGCCCGTGCAGGGCGTCTTCGCGCACAAGATCCTCGCCAAACAAACCATCGCGGTCGGCGACTTCGCCGACACTGTCGTGAACGCCGAAGTCCGCAACAGCACCATGCGCAACCACACCGGCACCCATCTGCTCCACGCCGCGTTGCGTGAGGTGCTGGGCACCCACGTCAAGCAGGCCGGCTCGCTCGTCAACGCGTCCCGCCTCCGCTTCGACTTTTCCCACTACACCGGCGTCGCCGAGCCCGAGCTGCGCGAGATCGAATCCATCGTCAACCGGCAGGTGCTGGCGAACACGCCGGTGGAAACGCTGGTCGACGTGCCCATCGACGTAGCCGTCAACGACTATGGAGCCATGGCGCTGTTCGGCGAAAAATACGGCGACCGCGTGCGCGTGGTGCGCATCGGTGAGTTCTCCACCGAGCTCTGCGGAGGCACGCACACCCGCGCCACCGGCGAGCTCGGCCTGATCAAGCTCATCGGCGAATCATCCGTCGCGAGTGGCGTCCGCCGCGTGGAAGCCGTCTCCGGCACCGGTGCGCTCGACGAGTTCCGCCGCGGCTTCGACGTGGCCAGAATCGCCGGACTCTCGGGACTCAGCGGGGCCGAAGCCCTGCGCGACCGGCTCGAATCCGGCGAAGAAGAGATCAAGCGCCTGCGCCGCGAGCTCGACGCGATGCGCCTGAAATCCGCGCAGGCCGGCATGGCCGACGCGGCCTCCGCAGCCGTTGAAGTCAAAGGCGTGAAGCTGTTGGCCAGGCGCGTGGACGGCGTCGACAAATCGCAACTGCGCGAGCTGGTCGACCAGCTTCGCGGCAAGCTGGGGTCGGGCATCGTCGTGCTCGGCGCGGCCAACGAAGGCAAGGTGAGCCTCATCGCCGGCGTCACCAAGGACCTGACCGGACGCATCCAGGCGGGCAAGCTCGTCGCTGCGCTGGCTCCGCTGGTGGGCGGCAAAGGCGGCGGCAGGCCGGACCTGGCCGAGGCTGGCGGCCCGGATGCCGGGGCACTCGACAGCACCCTCGCCAAGGCGGCGGAGATGGTAGGCTCGCTGCTGGGCTAAGCGGCCTGCTGCAGAGGTCGCGGCAGGCCCACTGATCGCGAGGAAGCCGCGATGAATGGGTTGACGCAGAGTTTGATGCGGCGCAGGCACGGCTTGTGGGTAAAATGTTGCGCATGCGCACGCGGCTGTTTCTTTGCTGGTCTCTCTTGTTCGCTGCTTCGGTCCTGCCTGCTCAGGACAGTGGCAAAGGCGGGTCACCGCCCGTTGTGAAGCAGAAGCCTCGGCCCGCAGGACGCATCGTGGGAACGGTGTTGTGCGGGGATACCCGGCGTCCCGCACGCGGCGCGTTTGTAATGCTGCAGCCGCTTTCCGGCAAGGAGGACGGCTCGGACGGAGGCAGCACGCCGGGCATGGCACGCGTGGCGATGGACGGCACCTACGAGGTCACCCACGTGGCCGCCGGGCAGTACGCCGTCATCGCGATCCTGCCGGGCTATCTGTCGCCACTCGACGAGCTGAGCGCCTCCGGCTTCAACATGGCGAGCGAAAGCAAGCTGCGTGCCAAGCTGGCCGCGTACAACTCCGTAACGGTGCGGCAGGACGCCGCGGCCACTGAGGACGTGGTGCTGGAACGCGGAGCCGCGGTCAGCGGACGCGTGCTGTACCCGGATGGCTCGCCCGCGACGCAGGTGACGATGCATCTGGAGAATGTGGACGCGAAGCCGGGCAAGAAAGGCGAGAACGCCATCAACCTGGGCGACATGATGCGTCTGATGTTTACCCGCCAGAGCACCGGAACCGACGACCAGGGACACTTCCGATTGAGCGGGCTTGCACCGGGAACCTATCGGCTGGCCGCCATGCCCGCGCCCGTGCTTTCGTCTGCCGGAGACGATGCCATGGAGGCCGGCATGCTGATAGGCATGGGCATGATGACCGATACCGCGGCACTGCACGTTTACGCGGGCGACACGCTGCACCAGAAAGATGCGAAGACCTTTACACTGCGAGGCGGCGACGAGGTTGCCGACATCCAGATTACGCTGCCGATCAACAGCTTTCACGCGGTCAGCGGGATGATCACGGCAAAGGATGGACGTCCCCTGAGCCTGGCGAAGCTGACCCTGATCGACAGCTCCGACGACACGGTCCGGTTCAGTGTCGAACTGGCCGACAACGGCAGCTTCCGCTTCTCGTCAGTGCCCACAGGAACGTACCAGCTCACCGCGAGCGACGGGCAGATCGTGATGCCGAACCCGAAGCTGCCGGCTTCGATGGCGGTCCGCTCAGGCACAGCGGTGGCCGCGTTTGCCGAAGGCTCGACGCCCGTGCTGGTCAAGGATTCCGACGTAACGGACGTGACGCTGGCACTGGCAGAGACGGCGTTGAAGCCGGTGCCTAAGCCGGCCGACGACGCCGAGGAGAATTGACGAGCCAACCGGCAGGCCGGGCGTGGAAACGAGCCGCGCTGTGGCTGCTCGGGGCGTACCTTTCGCTGTGCGCGGTGGCCGGCGTGCTGCTGGCGGAGTTCTCAGTGCGTCTGCATCGTCTGCCGCTGGGCAGCAGCACAGTCTTACGCACGCGGATGATCGAGCGGTACGCTGCCTCGGTCGAGGATGTCTCCGTCGCCGGCGCGGATGGCGCGATGCTGCGCGGATGGTTTGTCGCACCCGCGCAAGGCAACGGGCAGGCGGTAATCGTGCTGCACGGCGTGACCGGGAGCCGCGTTGGCTCGGCTGGATTTGCGGAGATGTTCCTCGCTCACGGCTATGCGGTGCTTCTGCCGGACTCGCGTGAGCACGGTGAAAGCGGCGGGGAGATCGCGACCTATGGCGTGCTGGAGCGGGATGACGTCCGGCGCTGGGCGGCCTGGGTGCGCGGACGCGAGCCGGGATGCACGTACCTGCTCGGCGAATCAATGGGCGCGGCGATCGGGCTGCAGGCGGCACAGGTCACGCCGCAGCTTTGCGCCGTCGCGGTGGAAAGCCCGTACAGCACCTTCTGGCAGATTGGCTTTGAGCGGATGGGAAGGGGAACCGGCATCGGCACGAAGTTCTGGCGAACGGCCGGGCTGCCGGTAATGGGGTTCGCAATCGTGTATGCACGGCTGCGGTACGGCATCTGGATGCCGAAGGCGAGTTCGCTCGAAGCGGTGAAGCATTCACGCGTTCCGGCCCTGCTGATTGCGGGGACAGCGGATCGCAACATCCCCATGCACCACGCGCAGGAACTTGAGCTGGCCTGCGGAGCTCGCTGCACGCTGTGGATCGTGCCCGGAGCGGACCATGGAGGCGCGTCCGCGGTGCAGCATGCAGAGTTCGAACGGCGCGTTCTCGGTTGGTTCGGCTCGCACGGGGAGCTGCCGGCACACTGAACCGCAATCAGAAGCCATGACGCATGTACATCGCGATCGCGGCGACGGCGGCGAGCAGAAACAGGAAGATGAACAGATAGAGGATGATCACCAGGCCGGTGAAGTGGCCGCGGACGACGACGCCACATTGTGAAGGATCGGTGACGTGGGCGTATTCGGCTTTGAGATCGCGGGCGAGGTCGCCTTCGAGCATGCGGGCGTCGTCACCGAGATTGGAGCGGAGCTGCCTGCTGTTCATGGGGGAAATCTCCTTTGCTAAGAACAGCATGCGCCTTTGCCGAAGCGCATTCCAATCGCAAATGCTGATGAGCGATCAGCGCGCCGGGGAGTGCATGCGGGGGTTCGGGACAGGTTTTCACAGCGCCACGGCCGGGCAGGCAACCATAAGCTGGAACCAGTGGCTTCTGGACGGCATCTTCGGGCAGGTGTGGGATGGATTGCGCTCCTGTGCGCCGGCGTGGCATCGTCGCACGCTGCCCGGCGTTCCGCCTGGGACGAAGCGGTTGCGCGGAGGGCGGCGTTCGAGGCGCAGGGTACGCATACGCGAGCCGCGTATCAACGCGTGCTGGAAGGCTTTCGGGCGGTGTATTATGCCGATCCCGCCGACGCGCACGCCGCCGAGGCAGTCAACCAGGTTGCCGCGCTGCTGGCCGAACAGGGCCGCGAACTGGACGATACGGCGAGCTCGCGGGCGGCTGTGAAGCAGTATGAGTTCCTGCGGGCGCAGTACCCCGGCAGCCCGCTGCGGGAGCCGGCTCTGGTGGCGGAAGCACGGATTGAAGCCGAGGCGCTGGGCGACCGGACCGCGGCGCGCGAACGCTATCTGCTGGTGCTGCATGAGGCTCCGCGCAGCAGCAGCGCAAAGGCGGCGCGGGTGGAGCTGGCAGGGCTTCGCGGCAACGCTCTCCAGGCACATGCGGAAGCCGCGGCACGCGCGGAGGCTGCTCAACCGGTATTGCGGACGGCAGAACCGGAAGCGGATGCAAGCTCCGCGGGAGCGCTGGTTTCGGGCATTCGGCATTGGTCTACGAGCTCGTATACGCGGGTCGCGATCGACCTGGGCGGCGAGGTGACCTTTGAAGCGGCGCGCGTGGCGCATCCGGACCGGCTTTACTTCGACCTGCACGGCGCGCGGCTGGCACCGGAGCTGGTCGGCAGGAGCTTCGATGTGACGGATAACGGATTTCTGCGCCGGATCCGCGCGGCGCAGGAGCCCGGCGGCGTGACCCGGGTGGTGCTCGACGTGAGCGACGTGACGGAGTACTCGGCCTTTCTTCTGCCCAATCCGGAGCGCCTGATCATCGACGTTCATGGCGGTAAAGTGTTGCCCAAACGTGGGCAGGAAACCGCGTCCGCGCAGCTTGCGCCGGATGACCTGCCGGAGGTGCCGGTGGCCGCGGCAGCCGGGCGGAGGGCAAGCGCGGCGGCCAACGTGTCGGGCCTGCCGGCGATGGCTCCGACCGATGGAGGCGAGGCGGTTCGCCCACTTGCTCCGGCTGAACGGCCTGTGGCTGAAGCCGCGCGCCCGGCGACGGCTCTGTCGGCTCCGGCTCCGCGCACCGGGGTGACGGCGCGCGCGACCGTGACGCGTCCCGTGCCGAATGCGGTGGCCGTGAAGGCACCGGAGAACGCGACCGAGGTGGCCGCGGTGAGCACACAGCCCGGACGCGTGGAGGCGACGCGGCAGCCTACCGCCAAGCCGGTCGCCGCCATGATCAAGGCGGTGAGCGAGCCGGCCGCGGAAGAGACGCCGGCTCCAACGGCTGCGTCGCCTGGACGGCGGCCACGGAAGAGCGCGCTTTCAAGTGTGGATGCCGTTGCGGCTCCGGCCAAGGCCGCGGATCGCACGGCCGACGGCGAGACCAGCCTGGTGCGTGCGCTGGGGCTGAAGATCGGCCGCATCGTGATCGATGCGGGGCATGGCGGGCACGATTCCGGGACGCTGGGCGTGGACGGCATCCAGGAGAAAGACGTGGTGCTGGACGTGGCGCTGCGCCTGGGCAAGCTGCTGCACGAGCGGCTTGGCGCGGAGATCATCTATACGCGTTCCGACGATACGTTTATTCCGCTTGAAACGCGCACGGCGATCGCAAACAAGGCGCAGGCGGACCTGTTTCTCTCCATTCACGCGAACAGCTCGCCGGACCCGACCGCGCGCGGCGTCGAGACCTACTACCTGAACTTCACCAGCGACCCGACGGCGCTGGACGTGGCCGCGCGGGAGAACGCGGCGGGTGGCCAAAGCGTGCACCAACTCAGCGACCTGGTCAAAAAGATCGCGCTGAAGGACAAGATCGCGGAAAGCCGGGAGTTCGCCGCGGACGTGGAAAGCTCGCTTTATGCGGGACTCGAAAAAGGCAATGACGGGCTAAAGAACCGTGGCGTCAAGAAGGCTCCGTTCGTGGTGCTGATCGGGGCCAACATGCCTTCGATCCTGGCAGAGATTTCATTTGTGACCAACGCACGCGATGCCGGCGAGCTGCGGCAGCCGGAGTATCGGGAACGCGTGGCGGAAAGCCTGTTTGCGGGCGTGGCCAGGTATGAGAACGGGCTGGCCGGCGGCAAGGCGGCACCTGGGCTGCGTGCCTCCACAAAGTAGCATTCCTGGAGAAAAGAGCCGAACCGAGGGTGCGCCAGGAAGAGCTCGCAGCGTAGCTGAGCTCCGTTTTGCCGTGATGCAAGAGGCATGCGGGCCGAAGCTGCTCACCCGGTCCAAGCGGTGATAGTCTCACTTCCATGTGGACTTCTGTGGTTCGGGCCGGTTTGCGTTGGTTTGGTTTGATGGCGGTTGCGGGTTGTCTGACAGGGGCGGCTGCGCAGGCTCCAGCACCGGACAGACAGAGCTCTGCGACGACGATGATCACGATGCCGCCGACGCCTCTGCTGGTGGCGCACGCGGCCGACCTGACCGCGGTCGAATCGAACGAGCCACTGCCCGGGGTCGATCCCGCCGTGATGAAGGAAGACGGTCTCACTCGCACGGCCAACGCGCTCTACACGCGCGCCGGGGACGGGACCACGATCCCCGCGCACGGGCTGGAGTTCGGCGACGCGACCGGCGCGTACAGCGCCTATACGTACCTTCGGACGGGCATGAAGGCCCCGCGCGTGACGGAAGGGGATGCGCGGAGCGGAAAGGCGCATGAAACCTCCGCGGATGCAACCGATACGCTGGTCTGGGCAGGCACGGCCGTACTTAAGCTGCAGGGACGGCTGAATGCGGCGGAGTTGACCGCACTGGTTGCCGCGCTTCCCAAGGTGAGCGGACGCGCCGGACTTGCGCCGCTGCTGCCGACCCTGGCTCCGGCGGATGGACGCGAAAAAGGTATGGAGCGCTATGCCATCGGTCCGTTGGGCTACACGGCCATGGGTGGGGTGGTGCCGGCCGGGCTGCTGGGCTGGGGTAAGAGCGCGGAGGTGCTGACGGGCAGGTACGGTCCGGGGACGGTGACCCTGATGCTGTACCCGACGCCGCAGATCGCCGGCGACCGCGGACGTGCGGTGGAGGCGTATATCAATCAGACGGTGCAGCAGTCCGGGCCGGCGCAGTTCGGCACGGTGAAGATGCGGCGGCTGGGTCCGCTGGTGGGGTTGACGACCGGTGGCTTCGAAGCCGGGCATGCGAAGGCGCTGCTCGATTCCCTGCGGCTGAACCAGGAGGTCTCCTTCGACAAGCCGATGCCGCTGGAGTTCCACGCGGAGATGCAGAAGACGTACTCGCTGATGCAGTCCATTGCGCTGTTCTGCGGCCTGGGGCTTGTGGCTTGTGTGCTGCTCGCGCTGTTTCTGGGCGGTGCCCGCGCAGGTATTCGCGTGCTGCAGGGAAAGCCGGCGGCGACCGAGCCGGAGTTCCTGACGATCAACCTGCGCGGCGACGCCAAGGGCGTGCTGCTGGATCATCGGCCGGATGGTTCGGAGATCCGGTAGTTTGGCATCAGGCGTACAGCTACCGGCCAGGGCTGGATCCGCTCATCGCGATCAATCGCGGGGATGAGACACGTACTTCGGCGGGTTTCGAGTTTTTTCTTTTCCGGGTAGAATAGGCGAGCGGGCCGATGTAGCTCAGTTGGTAGAGCAACTGATTCGTAATCAGTAGGTCAGCGGTTCAACTCCGCTCATCGGCTCCAAACTTCTCTCATTTTGAATATCTCTGCGTGAACCACGTTTGGTACACGATATCCACCTGTTTCTGCGTGAGAGAGGCGATGGGGCCTTGATTGGGAAGCTTTCGCCCCGGCATACTCCGAGAAGAGTCGAAATCAGAGTCCCCGAGAGCTTTTCCGTGACCCGATATACCCGCCGCGATGTGTTGCGCATTCTGCATCTCCAGGCTCGCCAGTTGATGAGCTGGGAACGCGCCGGACTGATCGACAGCTTCGGGGACGGGCAGGCACTGTACACGTTTACGCATCTCCGGCGGCTTTCCGCGCTGCGTGCAACGGCCAACGGCCGGATGTCCGCGCGGCAGATGCGCGCGAGCGAAGACGCCATGGAGCGCATGGCCGGTGTAGGCAACGCGCTGGTCGCGACCGGCACCGAGATGCATGGCGGAGCATTGCGGTTTCGGCATGCCGGCACGCTGGTTGACCCGGTGACGCAGCAGATGGCGTTCGACTTTGCGCTGCACAGCGGCGAATGGATGCAGGGCGATCTGAAGGTGGTCAACGCGCGGCGGACGAGCCGGAACGGTGCTGCGGGCGCAAGCTCACCGATCCCGTCCTCAGCGATACAGGACATGTTTTTGCAGGGAGTGCGGCTGGAAGAACGCACGGCCACCTTGCCGGAGGCGCAGCGCGTGTATCAGGCGCTGCTGGACATCAAGCCGGACCACGCGCCGGCATGCATCAACCTGGGAACGATCCTGTACAACCAGCGCGACTTCGCCGGGGCCGAACGGATGTACCGGTGCGCGACCGAGGCGGACCCGGACTATGCGCTGGCGTTCTTCGACCTGGGCAATGTGCTGGATGAAATGCAGCGTCTCGACGCGGCTATCGACGCCTATCTGCGGGCGATTGCGCTGGTGCCCGGCTATGCGGACGCGCACTATAATCTGGCGCTGGCGTTTGAGCGCAAGGGCGAGCGGCGGCGGGCGCTGCGGCACTGGACCGCGTACGCGCGGCTGGATCCGGACGGTCCGTGGTCTGCCCACGCCAAAGGCCAGGCGCGCAAGATACTGTCTACCGAACGGCTGCGAATTGTGAGCCGAAGCGGCATGACGGTGGAGCGCGTGGCCGGGTAGCGGGCGCTGGCGGGCAGCTCAAGTCCGATACACTGGAGTCAGGCTACTGATCCAGATGACTTCCAACCAAGTGAACTCGGGGACTGCCGACCGGCGATCGACGCCCTTGCCCTTTCTGGGACTGGCGTGCGCGGTGGGCGTGTCCAGCATCTACTACAACCAGCCGCTGCTGGAAGACATGGCCCGCACCTTTCACACCACGCCCGCGCATATCGGGCTGGTGGCCATGGCGACCCAGGTAGGCTATGCGCTTGGGCTACTGTTGTTCGTTCCGCTGGGCGACGTGATCGAGCGACGCGGGCTGATGATGCGGATGTACGGAGCGGTGGCAGTGGCGCTGCTTCTGGTGGCCCTGGCGCCAACGCTTCCGCTGCTTGTGCTGGCGAGCGCGGCGACCGGGATGATGGCGTCGGTGACGCATATCGTGCTTCCGCTGGCGCCGGACCTGGTGGAAGATTCGCAGCGCGGGCGAGCGATCGGCATTGTCATGACCGGGCTGCTGCTGGGTATCCTGCTGGCGCGCACCTTTGCCGGGTGGGTGAGCAAAATTCATGGGTGGCAATGGGTGTTCGTGGTAGCGGCCGCCGTGAACCTGATGTTTGTGCCTCTGCTTTGGAAGATCATGCCGGTGCTTCCGCCGAAGCAGGCGCTGCGGTACAAGGACGCGATGGGCTCGCTCTGGGAGCTTTGGCGCGGGCAGCCGCTGCTGCGGGAGTCCAGCGTCATCGGCGCGCTGGCCTTTGCGAGCTTTTCCTGCTTCTGGACGACGCTGGTGTTTCTTCTGCAGAGCCATTACGGCCTGGGTGCGGGGGTGGCGGGCACCTTCGGGCTGGTGGGCGCGGCGGGTGCGCTGGTGGCTCCCCTCTCCGGCCGCTGGAGCGATCGGCACGGGCCGCGATGGGTGCTTTCGCTTGGGCTGGGGACGCTGGCGGCGAGCTACGCGATCATCAGCGGAGGTGAGCTTCTGCATCTGCCGACGGCCATGCACCTGGCGCTTCTGGTCGTGGGAGTCATCGTGCTCGACACCGGTGCGCAGATGACGCAGGTGGCCAACCAGACGCGCATCTTCGGGCTGGTGCCTTCGGCGCGGAGCCGGCTCAATACGGTGTACATGACGGTATACTTCGCCGGCGCGGCGCTGGGCAGCGCGCTGTCGACCCTGGTCTGGCACCGCTTCCAATGGAACGGCGTGTGCGTGCTGGCGCTGGCGTTCATGGGGCTGGCGGGTTTGCGCCACGTGACCGGCATCCGGGATGTTGCACGGCACGGCAAGAATACCGGCGACGCCGTGCTGCACGCGTAGGAGTGGTAGGCGAGGCAGGGATCGAACCTGCAACCCCGAGCTTAGAAGGCTCGTGCTCTATCCGATTGAGCTACTCGCCCACAGGTGCAGGTGGGCTGGTGCGTGTGTCTGATTGTAGCGTCTCAGGCGAGATCCCGGCTGCGGTTTTCGGTGGCGCGAAACTCCCGTCCACGCAAGATTGCCACCACGGCTTCGAGCGCCCCGGCCCAGGTGCGGTAGCTTTCCGCGGCGGTGTGACCGGCGGCGCGCACATACAGGCTTACCGCGAAGCCTTCCTGCGGGCCGATCAGGTCGACCAGCGCGGGACGCAGCACGCAGCCCAGTGCGGCCTCGGGCTGATCGATCGCCTCGGCCAGCCGCTCAAGACGAAGCATCAGCTGCTCGGTCTGGTGGAACGACACAAAGGGCGCCCGCTCGCGCCAAAGGAGGTCGATATAGCTCGCAAAGCCGTGCGGGCTGTTAGAGGGATCAAGCATCAGCTCCGCCCGCAGCGCGGCCAGCTCGTCCGGGTCGCAGGCCCAGGCGTGGCACTTGGCCGTAAATACGGGCGAACGCGGCGCGTTCAGGGCACGCAACGCCTGCAGCAAGGCCGGATGCTGCTCCGCCTCGGGGATCTGGTCGAGCGCATCGGGATCCTCGCGCAGGTCCACAAACGCCGGGCCTAACGTGGCGGAGTGCTCGCCCCCGGCTGCATCAGCGGTCCACGGCACGACGAGGACAGGATCGTCTTCGGCACATTCGGCGGAAACTTCGGCATACATCTGTAAATTATTGCAGGTACGGCGTGGCGGGGTCTCCTGCGTGCGCCTGAAGGAAGCGCAACAGGGTCGACTCGGCCCAGTAGCCGTCGTCTCCGCGGGCAGGGTCTGGATTCGACAGAAAAGCACAGTGGCCTCCGTGCGCAGGCTCGATGAGCGTAACGACCGGGTTGCGGGCGATGGCGGCGCGGCTTTCCGGCGTGATGCGCACGAAGGGATCGTCGGCGGCATGCAGGATCAGGGTGGGCACGGCAATTTCGGCCAGCACGCGCGCGGCGGAAGCACGGTCATAGTAATCGTCCGCGCCGCGGAAGCCGGCATACAGCGCGGTGATGCGGTCGTCGAACGCACGCAGGGAGCCCAGGCCATCGGCGCGCGAGCTGTCGTACACGAGCGGAAACAGGCGTGCCTTGCGGCGAAAGCGATGGACCAGCGCGCGGAGAAAACGCCGCTCGTACACGCGGTTGAAGCCGTGATGCAGCGCGTCGGCGGACGGACCGAGATCGAGTGCGGGCGACACGCCGACCACCGCGCGGAGACCTTCGGGAGGATGCGCGCCGAGCTCGCCGGCCAGCTTGAGCACCAGGTTGCCGCCCATGGAATAGCCGGCCAGCGCGGTGCGTTGTAGACCGTAAAGGCTGGTGAAATGGCCGAGCACCGCGGCCACGTCGCCGGACAGCCCTGAGTGGTAAAGCGTGGGCGTCAACGCCTCCGTGCCGCCGCAATTGCGCATGTTCATGCGGACGACGTTCATGCCGGCCGCCCACAGCTTGCGCGCGTTGCCCAGCACATAGTGCGAGCGCGACGAGCCTTCGAGCCCATGCAGGACGACAACGGTCATGCGGGCAGCACGGACGGGCTCCGGCTGCCAGTGGCAATGGCACAGGACGCGGCTGCCCATCTGGTGCCCGGTTTCGGGCGAAACCTCCACCAGCTGCGCCTCCGCCGGCGGCAAGGGATGCGGACCTCCTTCCGCGCGGGGAAGAAAATTGCCGGCAATGGTCTGCAGGTGGCCGTTGCTCAGGAAGCGTCGCGGCTGGAACGGCTCCGGCTCGAACGGCTCCGACTGGAGGGGCACGGTCATGCGTCGTCTCTGGCCCCGGATGTGACTGCTCCGCGTGCCGTGGGTATGACTGTTTTGCCGGCCAGTTCACGAAAGGCCATGGCGTTCAGCGCGCCGGTGGGCTCGTCCTCATGCCGGAAGTAGCTGTACACGTCGCGGCCGCGGGCCAGAGCCGTGAACCGCCGGGCGAAGGCGGCGAGGTCCCTGGCGGTGTAGCCTCCATGCCGGCGAAGGCGGAAGCAGGTGTGCGTCGGCGCACAGTGCACCTCCGGCGTTTGAAGGTCGTCGGTATCGGCGATGCAGAGCGCCGCGCGGTGGTCGGCGAGCGTGGTGTAGACGTCGTCGGAAAACCAGGACTCGTGGCGAAACTCGAAGGCCAGCGGAGGCGCGGCAAGGAGGCTGGGACAGGCCAGAAAGTCGCGAAGCAGGCCGGTGTCGGCTTTGAGGGTAGGAGGAAGCTGGACGAGCACAAGGCCCATACGGCCGGCCTCGGCAATGGGCGCAATCGCCGCCAGAAAAGCCTGGAGATGCGGTTCGCAGTCGCGCAGCCGGCTGAAGTGGGTGATGCGCTGGGGAGCCTTGAAAGAGAAGCGAAAGCCTTCGCCCGTCGCGGCCAGCCACTGCGCCAGTTGGGCGGGCGAAGGAAGTGCGCGAAAGGTATAGTTGACCTCGACCGAGTTCAGAACCGAGCTGTAATACTCAAGAAAGCGCCGCGCGGGAAGCTTTGCGGGATAAAACTCCGGCTTCCACGACGGATACGCCCAACCGGAGGTGCCGGCGAAGAGGCGCTGGTCAGATCTGCTCTTGTTGGGCGGCAAAATGGGTCTACGCGGCAGCCTGGCGATGCGGGAAACGAAAAAGCCCGGCCAGCAAGCTGACTGGGCTCCAGGGAAGATTTTGGGGCGGCTAGTGGGTTTCGAACCCACGACATCCGCTGCCACAGAGCGGCGTTCTGCCACTGAACTATAGCCGCCGTATTGCAGTCAGTATAGCGCAGATCGTGGCGTGTGTGCATCAGAAGAAGACAGCGGAGGTGCGCACGGTGGCGATTACTGCAAAACCCGAGGTGATCCCGCCCCACCCGAACACCGGTGACAGACCCGGCGACAAGACCGGCGGCCGGGCCTTCAGCGATGAGAACCTGGACCTGCTTTCGCATCTGCTGGACGACTTTATCCGGATTCCGGGCACGCCGATCCGCTTCGGACTGGACGGCATCGTCGGCTTCCTTCCGGGCATCGGCGACCTGCTGGGCGGCCTGGCTTCAACGCTGATCGTCTTTGCGGCGTGGAAACGTGGCGTCGCGCCGGCGGTAGTGGCGCGCATGGTCTTGAACGTGGGGATCGAGACCGCGGTGGGTACGGTGCCGGTGCTGGGCAACCTGTTCGACATCGGATGGCGGGCCAACCGGCGAAACTATGCGCTGCTGATGAGCGCCGTGCATGGGCCGGATACGGCGCGGGCGGCACGGCGGAGCTGGCTCTTCATCGCGCTCGTGTGCCTTGTGCTGGCCGCACTGGTGGCGATCCCGATGCTTCTGGCCGGCTGGCTTCTGCTGCATCTGACCCAAGCGTTGCAGACGATGGGGGCCGGTCATTCCGTGGTTCCTCGCCGATGATGGGGTAAGATGGTGTGGAGTCGGGGCGTAGCGCAGTCTGGTAGCGCATCTGGTTTGGGACCAGAGGGTCGGGGGTTCGAATCCCTCCGCCCCGACCACTTCCGTACCCTGCCTCGAGGTTCTGACATGCGCGTTCGTTCGTATCGTCTGCTTGCTCTGCTTCTGTTTTGCTTTGCGAGCGGCACGCCTTCCCTGCTTTCGCCCGTCTGGGCGCAGGCTGATGCCGTGGCCTCTCCTTTGGACATCAACACGGCGACCGTGGACCAGTTGAAAGCGCTTCCGGGGGTCGGGGATGCGTATGCGGCGCGTATCGTCAAGGGACGTCCGTACACGGCCAAGAACCAGTTGACCCAACGCGGCATTGTGCCGGACGCGACCTACGCAAAGATCAAGGACAGGATTATCGCAAAACAGGCGAAGAAGTGAATATTGCCCATTTTTCCGCATTGCAGATTCGCCATGCGGGGTAAAGTGGAGGCAGGGTTCGTTCCCATCCCATTTTCCAGGACAACATGACGGCTGAACGCGCTGTACGGAAGATTCGTGTAACCCGGCGGATGTTGAGCGTGGCCGGCCTGGCCGTTCTGGGCGGCACGCTGCCCGGTTGCCAGAGCATTACGGGTAGCCCGACTGTCTCGCAGGTGCGCGTGATCGACGCGAGCCCGGACGCGGGAGGGCTCGACGTATACGAGGGAACCGGCATCCTGGCCTACAACCTTGGCCTGGGCACGATTACTTCCTATATCCCGACCACTCCCGGAAACTATACCTTCAACGTGGATGCGGCCGGCACGCGCCAGGTACTGGTGCAGCAGCCGGCGACCCTGTCGGTCAGCTCGCAGTACACGGTACTGATCGGCAACTACCTTGCCGGCATCCAGGAAACGATTCTGAAAGACCAGTCGCAGCCCGCGCCGGCCGGACAGATCAATATCCGCATCATCGATCAGTCCGTCCGCGCCGGCGCTGTGGACCTGTACTTCATTCCTTCCGGATCGACGATTTCGCAGGTGCGGCCACTGCTGACGAACGTGGTTTTCGGCCAGAATACCGGGTACATGGGCGTGCCGGCCGGAACCTACACCCTGGCCGCAGTGCCCACGGGCACGGTACCGACCGCGACGACCACAACCTCCTACACGGGATCGGCCGTGGTGTACCCTGGCGGGACCGCGCGGACGATCGTGCTGATTGATCAGCAGCTGATCACCAGTCCCGGGCTGCAGGTCATTGTGGCCGACGATTACGACTCGGCGACCCAGGTTTAGCGCGCTTTGCTTGACGGCCTTCCCGTCTTGCTGGAAGAGCAAGAGGCCACCCGCGCGGGTGGCCTCTTGCTCCTGCCTTGATCAAATCAGTACCGGTAAATCTCCGCCTTGTACGGGCCGTCCACGGAAACTCCCAGATAGTCCGCCTGCTTTGCGCTGAGCGTTGTGAGCTTCACGCCGATCTTCTCCAGATGCAGCCGGGCTACTTCCTCGTCCAGCTTCTTTGGGAGGATGTAAATCTTTTTCTCGTAAACGTCCTTGTTGGCCCACAGGTCGAGCTGGGCGAGGGTCTGGTTGGAGAAGCTCGCGCTCATCACGAAGCTGGGATGGCCGGTGGCACAGCCGAGATTGACGAGGCGGCCTTCGGCCAGCACGAAGATAGAACTCCCGTTCTCGAAGGTGTACTTGTCCACCTGTGGCTTGATGTTGAGGCGAGTCGCGCCGCTGGCGTTCAACGGCTCCATCTGGATCTCGTTGTCGAAGTGGCCGATGTTGCAGACGATTGCCTGGTCTTTCATCAACTTCATGTGCTCGATCGTGATGATGTCGACGTTGCCGGTGCAGGTGACATAGATGTCTCCGCGGCCGAGCGTTTCTTCGATCGTGGTGACCTCATAGCCCTCGATGGCGGCCTGCAATGCGTTGATCGGATCGATCTCCGTGACGATGACGCGCGCACCCAGGCCGCGCAGGGAGGCAGCCGAGCCCTTGCCAACATCTCCGAAGCCGCACACCACAGCCACCTTGCCGGCGACCATGACATCGGTTGCGCGCTTGATGCCGTCCACCAGTGATTCACGGCAGCCGTACAGGTTGTCGAACTTGCTCTTGGTGACCGAATCGTTGACATTGATGGCGGGCACAAGCAGCGTTCCCTTTTCCATCATCTTGTACAGCCGATGTACGCCGGTGGTGGTCTCCTCGGAGACGCCGCGCCACTCTTTGGCGCATTCGATCCAGCGGTTCGGGTACTCGGCGTGAACCTTCTTGAGCAGGTCCTTGATGACGCCCTCTTCCTGCGATCCGGAGGCGGACTCGACCCATTTGTCGCCGTGCTCCATCTCATAGCCTTTGTGGATCAGCAGCGTCACGTCGCCACCGTCATCGATGACCATTTGCGGGCCGAGCAGACCGCCTTTGCCATCAGGAAAGGAAAGCGCTTCGTTGGTGCACCACCAGAATTCTTCGAGCGTTTCGCCCTTCCAGGCAAAGACCGGGACGCCTGCCGCGGCGATGGCGGCGGCGGCATGATCCTGCGTGGAGAAGATGTTGCAGGAAGCCCAGCGCACATCCGCGCCAAGGTCGACCATGGTTTCGATCAGCACGGCGGTCTGAATGGTCATGTGCAGCGATCCGGTGACGCGCACCCCTTCAAGCGGTCGGCCCGCGGAGTATTTGCGCCGGATGGACATAAGGCCGGGCATCTCCTGCTCGGCGATTTCGATTTCACGGCGGCCGAAGTCGGCCAGGCCAATGTCGGCGACCTTATAGTCGTGCGCAGCGGTCTTCGTGGAAACAGGATTCAGGGTTGCAGATGCCATGGAAACCTCTTTGAAAGCTTGGATGCAGACTAGAAGAGGATAGCATCGGCAATGCGGAGGAGTTGACGAGATGGAAGAGCGCAGAAGCAGCCTGGATCGCCAACCCGAACCGTCCGGGACTGCACAGCAGGTACACTGCGCGGATCACAGCAAGTTCATTGCAAGCTGCGCTGTGTGCCTCCAGGCTCAAGCGAACCACAGGCCGTATCCTTTGAAAGCGGATAGTGCTCCTCCCAAGCGCTCGTCTGGGTATACCGATCGGATCACGGCGGAAACCTTCGCGGAGCCTGATCGCAGGCGCGGAACACTGGAGCAGTGGGCTGATCTGGATGCGAACGCTTATGCGGGTTCGACCTGGGTCGTCTGGCTGACGCGGCTGCTCTGGAAACTTCTCTGGCCGTTCTGAGCCGAATTACTCCCGCTTCGGTTGCGGTTCGGCTTTGGGCAGCAGAAGGCACAGGATCGCGCCCAGTAGAGCCAGTGCGCCGACTGTCAGCAGGCCGGCCGTGTAGGTGTGGGTTATGTCTTTGAGTTTGCCCGTCAACGCCGGTCCGGACGCACTGCCGATGCTTCCGATCATGGTAATGATCGCCACGCCGCCGGCCGCGGCCTGCCCTCCCAGCACACGCGTGGGCAGGGCCCAGAATGGGCCCATGCAGCTCCAATAACCCATGGCGGCCAGGGTAAACGCGATCAGCGCGATGGCGAGCGAATGCGCGTAGGCCGCCCAGCCAAAGCCGGCCGCGGCCAGCGCAAGGCAGAACGCAATATGCCAGCGACGCTCGTTCGCGCGGTCCGACGACCAGCCGATTAGGACCGTAAAGATGGCCGCCGCAAGGTACGGAAGCGCGCCGATCCGCGCAATACGCGCCGCACCCGCCGGTCCGCTGGCGTGGACAAAGGTGTTGAAGATCGAAGGCATCCACAGGTTCACCGTGTAGACGCCTACCTGGTCGAGCAGGAAGATGCCGGCCAGCACCCACACCAGCGGGAGCTTGAAGGCATCCATCAGGTTATGCCGGTCGGCCGCGCCGCCTTCCTTGCGGTCGCGTTCGAGCTCCGAGTCCAGAAAATGCTTTTCCTCGTCGGTAAGCCATTTCGCGTCATCCGGCTTGTCTTTCAAGAACCACAGCACGCTGAAGCCGGCGAGAAACGTGGGCAGCCCTTCCAGCAAAAACAGCCACTGCCATCCGTGCAGGCCGGCGACGCCTTCGAGCTTGAGCAGAATGCGTGCGACCTCCGCGCCGACGACGCCCGCGATCGAGGTCGCCGTCATGAACTTGGCCACCGCCCGCGCACGCTCGCCCGAAGGAAACCAGAACGAAAGGTACAGGATCATACCGGGAAAGAAGCCGGCCTCTGTGATGCCCAGCAGGAGCCGCAGAATATAAAACGAGTGGGCACCTTTGACAAACATCATGCAGGTGGCCACGATGCCCCACGAGATCATGATCCGCGAGATCCAGAGCCGCGGGCCAACCTTGTTCAGCAGCAGGTTGCTGGGCAGATCGAACAACAACTGGCCGATGAAAAAGATGCCTCCGCCGTACCCATAGACGGCTTCGGTCAGGTGGAGGTCGCGCTTGAACTCCACCGCGGCAAAGCCCACATTCACCCGATCCAGGTACGCAAGGATGTAGAGGAAAAAAATGTACGGAATCAGCCGCCAGGAGATCTTGCTGTACAGCCGGCGGGCGAAGTCGGCGTCCTGCGTGGAGGGGGTTGCGGCGGGGTCAGACATCGTGCCTCCTACTCTATCGGGAGTGGATGACGGCTGGCTGCGCGCGGATTGAGTTTATCGGCAGACGGCACCGGTTTGTTTGCCGCGGTCACTCCGGCGGCAAAACCTGGATGTGCCGTCCCTCGCGCCAACTCTTGTATCCGGCCGCAAGCATGATCAGCAGAAAGCCCGCGAAGCCAAGCGCAATGCCCAGCACGGCCAGTACGCCGAGAACGATGACCCAAAGCGGCGTCGTTTTCTCACCAAATCCGACGAACGCGGCCGAAACCGTGACGGCGAGCAGAAACAGCGAGCCCACCAGCACGAGCAGGCTCAGGATCAGCCATGGCTTGTAGGCCTTTCCGATCGGCTCCTCGCCAGGATGCGGATGCGTGCGCCAGGGAAGCGTCACCTTCATCGGGGGGCGCCCTCGGCTTCGAGCAGCCTGCGCTTGCGCTCGACGCCCCAGCGATAGCCGCGCAGCGCGCCGGATTTGCCGACGACGCGATGGCACGGCACCAGCACGGCAAGCGGGTTCGCCGCACAGGCCCCTGCCACCGCGCGTACGGATTGCGGACTGCCCAGCGCCTCCGCGACCTGCGTGTAGGTGCGGGTTTCGCCGCGAGGAATCGCCTGCAGCTCCCGCCACACGCGCTGCTGGAAGGCGGTTGCCCGCACGTCAAACGGAAGAGTCGTCGCGGCCGGCATTTCGCTTATGCCGGCGAGCACGGCGTCCACCGCATAGGAAAGCTCGCGGTCCATCTGCTTCAGCTCGGCATGCGGAAACGCCGTCTTCAGCTCTTTGAGTAAATCGTCCGCGGAGTCCGCAAAGGCAATTGAGCAGAGCCCGCGCGCGGTGGCCGCTACCAGCATCGGGCCAAGCGGCGACTCCGCCACGGCGTAGCGGATCAGCTCGCCTTTGCCACCGGCCTTGAGCGCGGACGGCTTCATGCCCAGCGTTTCCGGTGCGGACTCATACAGGCGCGAGCTGGAACCGAAGCCCGCGTCGTACAGCGCCTCCGTCACCGAGGTTCTGGGTGCGCGCACCTTCTGTTTGAACGCCGCGACCCTCTGCGACCTCGCGAACTCACGCGGTGTCACGCCCAGCACACGCTTGAAGCCGCGCAGGATCGTCAGGGGCGCGACGCCCGTAGCTTTGGAGACGTCCTTCAGCCGCGTGCGTTCGGTGCTGTGCTCGGTCAGAAAGCTGGAGACGGCTTCAATGGCGGCGATCTGCGGATCAGCCTTAGGAGAAGCGAGTTCCGGCTCACAGCGCAGGCAGGCGCGGAAGCCGGCCGCGCGCGCAAGCTCCGGCGTGGGATAAAAACTTACGTTTTTGCGGTCGGGCCGGCGGCTCGGACAGCTCGGCCGGCAGAAGATCTTCGTCGTCTTGACCGCGTAAACAAACTGGCCATCGGCGGCGGCGTCGCGCGCCAACACCTGCTGCCAGGCTTTGCCGGCGAAGACGCTCGGGACTTTCATTCGGAGAGTGGAGGCGTGAGACATGGCGGATGTATGCATATCCAGTATGCTCCCTCGGCAGGCGGCTCCGGAGCACTCCGGATTTGTACGTCGAACCCTTGTGGAAAGCTAAGGCTTGGCCGGCAGCGGCACCGGCGTTCCGTCCGGGTTGACTTCAAACGATTCCACCGAGAACCGCGTCAGGTTGGCAATGCCGAAGCTCGTTGTAATGGCGACGTCGGTGGCGTCTCGTCCCACGGCCATCAGCAGGCGGCCGGCGCGGCCATCGTTGTGGCGCGCGTCCATGGTCCACCAGCGGCCTTCGAGAAATATCTCGTACCAGGCACTGAAATCGCCGGGACCGCTCGCGGGCCGGCGAATGTCGCCCAGATAGCCGGTCACGTAGCGCGCGGGGATATTCATGGCGCGGCACAGCGTGATCGCCAGGTGCTGGAAGTCGCGGCACACGCCCACGCGCTCGGTAAACACATCCAGCGCGGTCTTGGTGGAGCGGGCGGATTTGTAATCGAAGCGCACATGGTTGTGCACCCAGTCACGAATGAAAATGGCCCGCGCCCAGCCCGGCGAGGTGTGCCCGGCAATGTCGTTCGCGACCAGCGTCATCGAATCCACCTGGCAGTACCGCGAGGAAAGCAGGAACTGCAGCACCTCGGTCGGCAGGTCTTCCACGTTGTGCTGCCGCGCCTCGGTCGAGATCGGGTCGGGATCGCCGGCAATCTCCGCCAGCGAGTTGCCCGTCAGCGACAAGCCTCCGGCCGGCGCGACCAGGCGCGAACACCGATTGCCGAAAGAGTCGACGTAGTCTGAAACCGGAACATGCGTGAGCGTGTCGCCTTCCATGTGCTGCGCGCGCAGCATCTCCGGCCCGCGGCGAAGGCCGTCGAGGGAAGGATGCAGACGCAGCAGGCCGATCATGGCCACCTCATACGGGAGCTGAAAGTCGATGGCGAACTCGGATCGGATCAGCAAGCGGGATAGCCTCCGGGTAAAAAGTGCGGTAACGGCCAGTATAGACGGTGCGGGACGGCGTGAGACGGCTGAAAGCGAAGGCACGGCCCGGTGCTGTACACTCCGGCTCATGCACACTCCGCTCAAGCTCGATACCGACGTCATTCAGGACCGGATCTTCGCGCTGCAGGCCGCGCTGGACGCGAAGTCGTTCCAGCCCGAGCAGGTTTACGGCGCACTGATCGCCATCAGCCAGGAGCTTCTGTTTATCGCGGAGGACTTCAGCAGCCGACAGATGAACGACATCGTCCCCGGCGCGAACGTTACCTTCTAATCCACTTATCGGGTTGCGGGCACCAGGCGCTCACGCAGGCGCAAAAACGGCCACTCGATCAGCTTCGCCATCAGCACGCCAAGCGCAATGGCGACCAGGTACTGTCCTGCAAACAGCACGAGTCCTTCCGCCCAGCCGGGAGTGCGTATGGCGAGGTTCAACACCGTCCTGCGGATCAGCAGATGCCAGAGATAAATGCTGTAGGAATAGGTGCCGACCCACGCAATCGCCCGCGGCACGACGCCACCATACAGCGCGGGTGCCAGTCCGACCGCGAACAGAAGCAGCGCGCCGTAGCCAAGATAGTTGACGGTATAGCCGATCGTTCGCATAGCGACCGCCGCATCGCCCAGCACGGCGATCCACAGCAGGCCCGCAAGCGCGGCCAGCAGAAGCGGCATGCGGCGGCGGATCATCCACGGCTGAAACCCCGGGCGGTTGATATACAGATAGCTCAACAAAACACCGAACAGCAGGCTGTCGAGCCGGGTATGCGTATACTCCCACACGCGCGTGGAGCCCAGCACAAGCACCATCCAGGATCGCAGCAGAAGGATCAGTACCAGAAGCGTCACGATCAGTCCCGGAAGGTGGGCGTGCAAGCGGCGAGACCGGAATACCACGACCAGAAAAAAGGGGAGCAGCAGATAAAAGTGTTCCTCGATCGCCAGCGTCCAGGTCTGCGACAGGCTTGTTCCCAGGTAGTTTTGCAGGATAAACACGTTCTGCCATACGAACGAGTTCAACGGAAACCGGTGCAGCACGACCTCCGCCAGCAGATAGGCATAAAAGGCCGGCCAGATCTTCAGGATGCGCCGCTTGAAGAAGCGCCCGATGCGCAGCGAACCGGTGTCCGCGTGTTCCCCCACCAGGAGCCCGCCCACCAGAAATCCACTGAGTACGAAGAAGAGGTCCACGCCGGACCAGCCGAGCCTTTGAAAAGCAGCCGCCACCCAGGAGAAGGGCCGCGCGAGTCCATTCTCCGGCATCAGCACGTGATAGCCGATCACCATCAGGATGGCTATGCCACGCAGGAAGTCCAGTTGGATTAGCCGTCCGCGCCGGGGAGGCTTGCCCACCGGGTGAACCACTCCATAACAAGGCACCTCAAGCGCGGTCTCTCCGGCCGGTGTCGAGGCTTGCTCCGTCACCTTCTCCTCAGGCGGCGCTGTGTCCATTCCGTTCATCGTACCGCACCGGGTTAAGGCAATCGAAAAACGGGCAAAGCCAGAAGCCCTGCCCGCTTCAGTTCTCGTGATCCGAGGCTACCGCGTCGCGACCGCTTCCTCGACGCTCGCTTTGAGCGCCTCGGCCTTGTCGGTCTGCTCCCACGTGAAGTCCTTGCCCGTGCGACCAAAATGCCCGTACGCCGCGGTCTGCTTGAAGATGGGCCGGCGCAGCTGCAGCGTCTCGATGATGCCCTTGGGCGTCAGATTGAAGTTTGCGCGCACCAGGTCGGTCAGCTTGTCCGCATCCACCGTGCCCGTGCCGAAGGCATCGACCAGCACCGACACCGGCTCGGCCACGCCGATCGCGTACGCCAACTGTACCTCGCAGCGCTTCGCCAGGCCGGCCGCGACGATGTTCTTCGCCACATACCGCGCCATGTACGCCGCCGAACGGTCCACCTTGGTGGCGTCCTTGCCGGAGAACGCGCCTCCGCCGTGCCGCCCCATGCCGCCGTAAGTGTCCACGATGATCTTGCGTCCGGTCAGCCCGGAGTCGCCCATGGGTCCGCCGATGACAAAACGTCCGGTCGGGTTGATGTGGAACCTGGTGTGCTCGTCCAAAAGCTCCGGCGGAATGACCGCACGGATGACGTTCTTCTCGATCTCCGCCCGTAGCTGCTCGTTGCTTACATCTTCATCGTGCTGGGTCGAGATCACGACCGCGTCCACGCGCGCGGGCTTGCCGACTTCGGCATACTCCACCGTCACCTGGCTCTTGCCGTCCGGACGAAGATACGGCATCAGCCCGGACTTGCGGACCTCGCTCAACTTTTCGCTCAACCGGTGCGCCAGCGAAATCGGCAGCGGCATCAGCTCCGGGGTCTCGTCGGTCGCGTACCCGAACATCATGCCCTGGTCGCCCGCGCCGCCTGTATCCACTCCCTGCGCAATGTCCGGCGACTGCTTATTGATGGTCGAAATCACCGCGCAGGTGTTCGAATCGAACCCGTACGACGAATGCGTGTAGCCGATCTCCGCCACGGTGGAACGCACCAGGCCCTGAAAATCGACATACGCCTTCGTTGTAATCTCACCGGCAATAACGACCAGACCGGTACAGGTCAGCGTCTCGCACGCCACGCGGCTCATGGGATCCTGCGCCAGGCAGGCGTCCAGGATGGCGTCCGAGATCTGGTCGGCAATCTTGTCCGGGTGTCCTTCCGTAACTGATTCACTGGTAAACAAAAAACGATCGCGTATGGCCAACTGCTTTCCTCCACAGACCTGCTGAATGGCCACCCCGGCGCGGCGGGCCCGAGCGAAAACTCCTCGGCGGCGGCGCGGGACGGCGAATCGTTTTATCTTACCCGTTTCCCCGGGACTCCGTGCAGCCCATCGCGCCGCGTTCCGTCAGCCCTTCGCTCAGCGCATCCTGGGCTGCAGGATATACCGCCAAACCGCGTACCCCGCCGCACACAGCAGAAGTAAAAGCGCCAGCACGCCCAGCCAGCGCAGCGAGTTCCGCGAGCCCGCCGGTGTCCGGCTTCGCTTCACATTTTCGGCAAACTCCGCCCAGCGCTCCGGCGTCAGTTCCGGCTCCGGGCCCACTACGCGCTCGTAGCTGGCCTGAAACCGCCCCATCCACTCCTCCACATCGAGCGCCAGCGCCTCCAGGTACGCGCGCACCATGCCTCTCCGAAACACTCCCGGCGGAAGCTCCCCGTAGCGCTCCGCTTCGATCGCCTCCAGCTGCCGCTCGGAGATCTTGGTGCGCGCGCACACCTCCGCCAACGACACACCATGTCGCTCGCGTTCGGCGCGCAGGCTGTCCCCGAACCCTGTCATTGTCCCCGTTTCACGCTGCTCTGCCCTTACCGTACGCGCCCGGCACGCAGGAAGGGGAGTATCTCGCCTGAGTACGGGCCCACCCTCTATAGTGAAGAGTGCCCGCGCCGAACCCATGACCTCCTTCTCCAACCCGTGGTATCGGCTGCGCATCCTGCGAGCGGCTCTGCTTGTGCTCGCGGCCGGGCTGTTCGCCCTGCACTATGTCCACCTTCGCGCAGACTTCCCCAACGGCTCGGAATGGATGGACTGGAGCAAATACACCGATGAAGGCTGGTACGGCGACGCTGCCATCCGCCATTACCAGCTGGGCCACTGGTTCGTGGCCGGAGACTTCAACCCCGCCGTCGCGTTGCCGGTATGGCCGTTTCTGGAAGCCATTCTTTTCCGCTTTACCGGCGTCTCGCTGGTCGCCGCGCGAGCCCTGACCGTAACCGTTTTCGGCGGCATCCTGGTCACCTCCTGGACGCTCATCCGCCGCTGGCCCGGCCACCCGGCCGACGGCTCCACCGCCCGGCGATACGCGCTCGCGCCCGAAGCCGCGGTGCTTCTGCTGGTAGTCAATCCGCTCTGCTTCGTCATCACCCGGCTCGCCATCCTGGAGCCTTTGCTGATCCTGCTCACCCTCGTGGCCCTGCTGGTCGCCAGCCACATGCGGAGCGACGGTGCCGGACAGGCCCCGGGCTGGCGCAGCCTGCGTTCGCGCGCCGCCTGGAAGCACGATCTGCTGGCCAACTGGCGGCCGGTCGTGTGCCTGGGTATTCTGCTGCCGGCCATTATTCTTACCAAGACCACCGGCCTCTTTCTCGTTCCAGCGATCGCATTTCTCCTGTGGGCCGCGCTCGGCTACCGGCTCGTCCCGTTCGTTCGCCTTGGCACAAGCTCCGCCGCCATCGGTATCCTTCTCTGGCTCAGCTACTTCGTCCTTTTCGTCCGTCCTCACTACCTTCTGGACTACCAGTACCTCTTCAGCGCGAACGCCTACACCGGCATTACCCTCGACACCGCGGCGCAGGTTCTCGCCGACACCTTCACCGGCGGCAAGTGGATGGGAGCCGCGCTGTTTGCCGCGTCCATCGCTTCGGTCGCGCTGGCGCTCGTCTCCTTTACCCGGCTCACGCGGAACCCGTTGATCGTTGCCCTTCTGCTCTGGGCGTTCGGCTACGCGGCGTTTCTGGCCTACCATGCCAATCTGCAGCCGCGCTACTACCTCGTCGTCACCGTCCCGCTCACCCTTCTCATTCCGGTCGCGCTCGAACAGCTTCTGGTCCTTCAGTTCAGCCGTCCGCTCCTCCGTCGCATCGCCGCCGGCGCGGTCGCCGCATCGTTGGTCGCCATCGCCATCCCGCAGGCGCGCGAGGTGCTGTACTACACCCGCCACGCTCAATACACGCTGGTCACCGCGGCACAGGAGATCCACGACTACATTCAGAACGACGAGAAGACCGACCCAACCCACAACCCGCTGGTGCTTTCCATCTCCGGCTCCGACCTGAGCCTGATGACCGGGCTGCCGTCCATCTGCGACGATTTCGGCACCCTCGAGCTCGTCGACCGCGTGGCGAAGTACCGGCCCGGCTGGTACGCCGCCTGGAACGACATCGAAGATGACAAAATGGAGGCACTCACGCCGTACTTCCACGTCGAGCGCGTCGCCGAGTTCCCCGCCATGGATGACCCCGACCGCAATGTCCTCATCCTCTTCAAACTCACCGACGCGAGCGAGCCCACACCAAGAAAGAGCCGCACCAAGCTCCCCCGGAAACCACTTCGCACCAAGGTCGGCCAGCAACCCAGCACCAACCAGCTCCAGCACTGATCGGAGCCCACACCACGGTGTCATCTTCGCGCGGAAAACGACGACCCGCTTTCCGTGTCAGCCTCCATCCATTTGACAACCCAGTCGCCCGCCCGTACGCTTGAACTCCATGCGGTCTTTTCACCACCACGGACATTCCCACCATCATGCCTACGGCATGCTGACGGCCCTGTCCGGTGCGAAGCTCTAGCAAGACCCCACACCAGGATTGAACAGACCAGGCCCGCCAGCGCGAAGCACACCGCGAGCGGGCCGTTTTATTGCGTGTGACCTGCGTCACACATGGAGACACTGATGAGCGCGGTACAAACGGAACGACCCACAATCAGCTTCGGCAGAATCGACGGACTTGCCGCCGGCATCGTGCAGGACGCACGCACGGGCGAGATCCTGATGCTCGGCTTTCTCAACGAGGAAAGCTACGCAAAGACGCTCGAAACCGGCTACGTCACTTTCTGGAGCCGTTCGCGCTCGAAGCTCTGGATGAAAGGCGAAACCAGCGGCAACCGGCTGCGTATCGTCTCCGCCGCCACCGATTGCGACAACGATGCGCTGCTGTTCAAGGTCGAGGTTGAAGGCGACGGCCTCACCTGCCACGAAGGCACGGTGAGCTGCTTCACCAAGCCCATCGAGATTGGGCCCACGCAGGAGAGTGCCAAGTGAACAAGCTCAAGCTGGGCATCCCCAAGGGCAGCCTCCAGGACGCGACGATTGCCCTGTTTGAACGTGCCGGATGGCGCATCTTTGCCAGCGGCCGTTCCTACTTCCCGCAAATCGATGACACCGAGATCGAATGCATGCTCGTGCGCGCACAGGAGATGGCCCGCTACGTCGAACACGGAGCGCTCGATGCCGGCCTGACCGGCAACGACTGGGTTCTCGAAAATCAGTCCGACGTCGAACGCATCACCTCGCTCACCTACTCCAAGGTCAGCCGCGGCACCGTCAAGTGGGTGCTCGCCGTGCCCGAAGACTCGCCGTTCCAGAAGCCTGAAGACCTGGCCGGCAAGATCATCGCCACCGAACTGGTCGAGTTCACCAAGCGCTACTTCGCTTCGAAGAACATTCCCGTCACGGTTGAGTTCTCCTGGGGCGCGACCGAGGTCAAGCCGCCGACGCTCGCGGACGCCATCGTCGAGGTGACTGAAACCGGCTCCTCGCTCCGCGCCAACCGGCTCCGCATCATCGAAACCCTGATGGAGTCTGAAACGCAGCTGATCGCCAACCGCAGCAGCTACGCAGACGCCTGGAAGCGCGAGAAGATCAACAACATCTCGCTGATGCTCAACGCCGCCATCGCCGCGCAGGGACGCGTGGGCCTGATGCTGAACGTCCGCACCGAACACATGGATGCCGTGAAGAAAGAGCTTCCCGCGCTGAACTCCCCCACCGTCTCCGAGCTTTCAAACGGCGAAGGGTTCGCGCTCAACACCATCCTCAACGAGAGCGACGTGCGCGACGTGATCCCACGCCTGAAGGCGGCCGGAGCCACTGGCATCGTCGAGTATCCGCTGAGCAAGGTCGTTCTGTAATCGCTGCTGGCCAAGAAGGAAAGACACGGAATGAAGCTGGTCAAAACATATGGCAAAACGGCCAAAGCCGCCGCGGCGCTGATCGAATCGATCGAGCAGCGCGGAGCCGTGAATACCGCCAAGGTTGAAAACGTCGTCACCACCATCCTGGCCGACATTCGCCACGGAGGCGACGCGGCCGTCATCGAGTACGCGGGGCGCTTCGATGGCCTGAAGCAGGACGATGGCGAGTTCCTCCCCATCCTGGTCACACAGGAAGAGATGGAGGCCGCCTGGCACGCAACCGCACCCGAACTGCGTAAAGCCATGCAGGTCGCACAACGCAACATCCGCACCTTTGCCGAGCAGCAGATGCCCCGCGCCTGGTCGAAGGAAAACACTCCCGGCGTCACCACCGGCCAGATCGTTCGTTCACTTTCCAGCGTCGGCTGTTACGTTCCCGGAGGACGCTTCCCACTGCCCAGCACCCTGTTCATGACCGTCACCCCGGCGCAGGTTGCGGGCGTCGAACGCATCGTCGTCTGCAGCCCGAAGCCCGCGCGCGAAACCCTTGCCGCTGCGCATCTCGCCGGCGTCATCGAGTTTTACCGCATGGGTGGCGCGCAGGCCGTGGCCGCCATGGCCTTCGGCACGGAGACGATCCGGCGCGTCGAAAAGATCGTCGGCCCAGGCAATCTTTACGTTACCGCGGCCAAGGCAGCCGTCGCGCATGAGTGCGGCATCGACATGCCGGCCGGCCCGACAGAGATCGGCATCCTGAGCACGAACGGCGACCCCGAAGGCCTCGCCGCCGACCTGGTCGCGCAGGCCGAGCACGACCCCGAAACCCTCGCCATCCTGATCACGCCCAACGAAGCGCTTGCCGAGCAGGTGCTGCACGCGGCCAAACACCAGGCACATTTACTCGGCAAACACGGGAATCCGCTGGCGGAAGAATCGCTCACCGCACGCGGTGCCATCTTCGTAACCGAAACGGATGTGGAAGCGCAGGCGCTCACCAATCGCCTCGCCTTTGAGCACCTGTCTGTCGACTCCGCGAGCGACCTCCGGTGGGTGGAAAACGCCGGCTCCGTCTTTGTCGGACGCTGGAGCCCGCAGAGCATGGGCGACTACATCTCCGGCCCGAATCATGTGCTGCCAACCGGACGCGCCGGACGCATCCGCGGAGGCCTCAGCGTACTCGACTACGTCAAGATCATTACGGTGCAGGAATATACCCGCGCCGGCCTCGAAGCGCTCGGCCCCCATGCCATCGCCCTGGCCGAAGCCGAAGGCCTGACCGGCCACGCCGCCAGCGTCCGCATCAAGTTAGGAGAACAAGCATGAGTCTCGCCGAAGCAGTGAAGCTCGTCGAACCTCGCCGTGCCGTGCTCGCCATGCCCGAATACCATCCGCCTCTCGCCAGCCGCGACATGCTCCGGCTGGACTTCAACGAGAACACCTTTGCTCCTTCGCCGCGCGTGATGGAACAGATTCACGCCATCACTGCGGAGTCGCTGACCAAGTACCCGGAGCGCGAACGCACGGAGCACATCGTTGCCGGAAAGATGGGGCTTGCGCCCGATCAGGTGCTGCTCACCAACGGCGTCGACGAAGCGATTCACCTGCTCTCGGTCACCTTTCTCGAGGAAGACGACGAGGCCCTGGTCTGGACGCCGAGCTTCTTCATGTACGACGTTTCGGTCGGCCTGATGACCAGCACTGGCCTGCGCACCGTGCAGTCGGACGGGTCGCTCGACTTCCCGCTTGACCGTTTGCTGGCCGGCATCACGGACCGCACGAAGATGATCCTGATTGCCACGCCGAACAATCCCACCGGCGCGACCGTCGCGCGTGCTGACCTGCTTCGCCTGGCCGAAGCCGCACCGCAGGCCGTGCTCTTCGTCGATGAGGCCTACTTCCACTTTCACGGCGAATCCATGCTCGCGGACGTGGGCCAGATCCCCAACCTGATCGTCGGCCGCACCTTTTCCAAAGCCTATGGCCTGGCCAATCTCCGCGTCGGCATGCTCGCCGGAGACGCCCGCCTGATGAGCTTCCTGCGCAAGGCAAGCTCGCCCTACAACGTCAACGGTGTCGCGCTCGCCTGCCTTCCCGCCGCGCTTGACGACAGGGACTACCTGCGCTGGTATGTGGACCAGATCCACGAGGGTCGCGCCCGCATCATGGCCGGCCTCGACTCGCTCGGCGTGCCGTACTTCCCGTCGGAAGCGAATTTCATCCTGATGAAGATCGGCCCGAAGCACAAGGAACTTGTCGCCGCGATGCGCGAGCACGGCGTGCTGGTCCGCGACCGCTCCTCCGACCCCGGATGCGACGGCTATGTGCGTATCACCGTCGGCGTCGCCGAGCAAAATACGCGCGGACTTGAAGCGCTCGCGGCTTCGCTGAAAGAGATCGGCTGGAATGGGTACGGCCCCGCGCACGACGAGCCGGAGGCACGCGAATATGAGTGACATGAGAATCGGAACGGTCGAACGGAACACGACCGAAACGAAAATCTTGCTTCGCCTGAACGTGGACGGGGAAGGCACGTACAAGGTCGCGACCGGTATCCGCTTCTTCGATCACATGCTGGAGCTGTTCACGCGTCACGGAGGCTTCGACCTCGAACTGACCTGCAAAGGCGACCTCGACGTGGACCAGCACCACACCGTCGAAGACGTCGGGATTGCGCTCGGCGAGGCCTTCGGGGAAGCGCTGGGCGACAAGAAGGGCATCCTCCGCGCCGGGTACTTCGTCATGCCCATGGATGAAACACTCGCCGTCGCCGCCGTGGACCTGAGCGGACGCACCGCCTACGCAGTCTCGAACCAGGTTGATGTCCCGATGGTCGGTGATCTCCAGACCGAGCTCGTCACCGACTTCTTCGAAGGCTTCGCCCGCGGTGCGAAATGCAACGTTCACATCAAGGTGATGTACGGCCGCAGCAACCATCACAAGATCGAAGCCAGCTTCAAAGCCTTCGCCCGCGCCCTCCGCGGAGCCTGCAGCCGAGACGAACGCATGCGCCAACTGCTGCCCAGCACAAAGGGCCTGCTGTGATCGCCGTTATCGATTACAAAGCGGGCAATCTCACCAGCGTCGTCAAGGCGCTGCACTTCCTCGGCGCGGAAGCCACGGTCACCCGGGCTCCCGAACTCATCCGCCGCGCCAGCAAGATCGTTCTTCCTGGCGTCGGCCACTTTCGCTCGACGGCACTTCTGCAGGAGCTCGGCATCACCGAAGCCGTCCGCGAAGCCATCGCTTACGGCACACTGTTCCTCGGCGTCTGCGTCGGGCTGCAATGGCTTTTTGACGGCTCGACCGAAGCTCCCGAAACCCCCGGTCTCGGTCACTTTTCCGGACGCTGCGAGCACTTCCCCACGCATTACGACGGAGCCGAACTGAAATCTCCACACGTAGGCTGGAACTCCCTCGACACCATCCGCGCGGACTCGCGTCTGCTTCGCAACATCGCCGCCGGAGGTTTCGTCTACTACACTCATTCCTGGCGAGCCCCCGTGCTCGACGCTACCGCCTCCACCACCAGCTACGGCGGCCCGTTCACGGGCGTGGTCGAACGCGACAACGTGATGGGCGTTCAGTTTCACCCTGAAAAATCCAGCACCGTGGGCCTCCAGGTCCTCAAGAATTTCGTGGAGCTCTAGCATGCCCTTCGTCTATGATCTCGAACTCGCGCACGCCGAACCCGAGCGCATGTTCGTCCAGCAACTCGTCCCCATCGGCACGCTCGTCGGCACCGGCCAGCCGATCGCCACCCTTACTGACGGCGCCATGGACTGGCACATCCCCGCCCCGCGCCAGGGCCTTCTGGTCGAGTGGTTCCGCACTCACGGCGCGCAGGCCGAAGGCGGCGACCTCATTGCTCGCATCGTCTGCGAAGGCGAACGCGTAGACGTCCCCGCAGCCGTGACCATGCGAGTCGGCTGATGTTGACCAAACGCATCATCGCCTGCCTGGACGTACGCGGAGGACGCGTCGTCAAAGGTATCCAGTTCGTCGACATCATCGATGCCGGCGATCCAGCCGAGCTCGCCCGACGCCACGCCGAAGCCGGCGCCGACGAGGTCGTGCTGCTCGACATCACCGCCACGCACGAAGGCCGCGGCACCCTGATCGACACCGTCAAGCGCACCGCCTCCACGCTCTTCGTCCCCTTCACTGTCGGCGGAGGCATCCGCTCGGCCGAGGACGCGGCGGCCGTCTTCGACGCAGGCGCCGACAAGATAAGCATCAACTCCTCCGCCATTGCCCGGCCGGAGCTTATCGGCGAAATCGGCGCGAGTTTCGGCGCCCAGGCCGTCATCGTGGCGATCGACGCACGGCGCGGCCCACACGGAGCGGAAGACGCCGAAGTCTATGTGAGCGGAGGACGCAAGCCCACCGGCCTCAACGTCGTCGCGTGGGCGCGGGAGGCTGAAGCCCGCGGAGCCGGCGAACTCCTGCTCACCAGCATGGACACCGATGGCATGCGCGCGGGCTTCGACTGCGAGCTCACCGCAGCCGTCTCGGCCGCCGTACAGATCCCCGTCATCGCCTCCGGTGGAGCAGGTTCCGCCGCCCACTTCACCGACGTCTTCGGCCGCGGACGAGCCGACGCCGCCCTCGCTGCCAGCATCTTCCACTTCGGCATCACCGACTCCCGCGCGCTCAAAACCGAGCTGCAGCGCGACGGCGTCAGCGTCCGCCTGCCCTGCTAGTCCTAAATTGTTAGGAGCCACACCCGCATGCTGATTCCATCGATCGACCTCATGGGCGGACGCATCGTCCAGCTCGTTCAGGGCGAAACTCTGAAACTCGCCTTCGACGACTTCGACTACTGGATCGAGCGCTTCAGCGCTTACCCGCTCGTGCAGCTCATCGATCTCGACGCCGCCATGCGCCAGGGCGAAAACACCGCGCTCATCGAAAACATCGCACGCCGTCTTCCCTGCCAGGTCGGCGGAGGTCTGCGCACCGCTGCCGACGGCCAGCGTCTGCTCGACGCCGGAGCACGCCGCGTCATCTACGGATCATCCCTCTTTGGCGCGGACCCTGACCCCGCCACCAAACGCCGCCACAAACTCATTCGCCTGGAATTCGCAGAGCAACTCAAGCGTGCCCTCGGCGAAGACGCCCTTTGCTTCTCGGTCGACACCAAGGCCGGAAAGGTAGCCGTCCGTGGCTGGAAGGACTCGGTCAACCTGACGCCGGAAGAAGCAGTCACGTGGCTGGAAGACAGCTGCTCGTCCTTTCTGTACACGCACGTCGATACCGAAGGCACGATGCGCGGCTTTCCCATTGACGTGGCCGCCACGCTGCGCGCCTGTACCGCAAAGCAGCTCATCGTCGCCGGCGGCATCCGTGAACAGGCTGAAGTGGATGCACTCGACGCAATGGGCGTGGACGCGGTGGCCGGGATGGCCGTTTACTCCGGAGCCATGGACGCGTAATCCTCTACAGGGGCACACGCGGGTATAGCCTATCGCGTATGAATCGTAGTTTCGCCTGCTTGCTCGTCTACTGTGCGAGTCTTGCCGGATGCGGAACCGCGCCATATGCAGGCTCAAACTGCGTCACGGCCTACACCATGCTACCGGCTGCCGCGACCGCCGATCACACCGCCGCGCCACAGGGAAATACCATCCAGTATAGGGTCGGCACGTCTCCGGCCCCGGCCGCATAAACCGGCCTAATCGTCCGCCCGCGCACCATCCGGAATCGCATAGTACCCTTTACGCGCCTGGATCTTATACCCCTTGCCGCAGTCCAGGTTGATGGTCCGGTACTTGCCGTTGAAGTCCGTGTCCTTGGGCGTATAGCTCAACAGGTACTGCGTGCGCAGTTCGTCCTGAATCTGGTCGAACGCGTCTTCCAGTTTTTTGCCGTTATTGCCCACGTTGATTACACGTCCACCCGTGTCCGTTGCCAGCTTTTCCATATCTCTTGCGCCCGTATCGCCCAGGTTGAAGCTGCCTCCGCCATAAAACCCGCGGTCCGCGATCAGGATGACGTAGATGATCGCATTCGACTTCTGCGCGGCTTCCGTGGCCGTTTTCAGCGTCTCCTGCGATCCCTGATCGCCGCCGTCGGTCAAAAGCACCAGCACCTTGCGCCCGGCCTCCTGCCGCAGCTTGTCATGCGCGGCCAGGTAGACCGCATCGAACAGCAGCGTGCCCCGCGGAGCCGAGTTTCCCGTCACGGAGCCCGAGCCGGAACCCGTATTGATCTGCGCCTTGTCGATGGAGCGTTTGATCTCCCGCGGCGAGTTCGTGTAGTCCGCCAGCAGGTCCACGTTGATGTCGAACGAGATCAGAAATGCCTCATCCTTTGGGGTCAGGACATCTTTCAGAAACTCCGCGCCGGACTGCTGCTCGAGCGGAAGCACATTGGTCTGCGAGCCGGAGGTGTCAAGCAGGATCCCGATCGTCAGGGGAAGCTTCTTTTCCTGCGTAAACGCCTTGATGGTCTGCTCATTCTTGTTCTCCAACACCTGGCAGTCGCCCTGCTTCAGGTTGGTGATGAACCCGGTCTTGTCGCGAGCGGAAAAGTACACGTTCACCAGGTTGGTGTTCAGCTTCAGCGTTCCCAGCGAGTCGTCGGTCACCTGCTGGGCAGGCGCGTTCGAGCTCGGGGGAGGCCCGGAAGGCGTCGGAGCCTCCTGCGCACGGAGCGCGGAAGCGCAGAGCAGCGGGGAAACAGCGGCGAAGAAAGCGGCGGAAACGGCAGCGGTACGCATAATTCTGTTAGACGGCGAATTTGGCTTCACGTACGCATGCATCTTCCTGTGCCAATCTGTCGTGTTGCAGAGCACCCCTGCGGGCCCGGCGCGCGTCCAAACACTACACTGGTAATCTGTTGTTGCGCCCGGAAAGCAAGCTTCCGGGTGGGGAGAAGTCGCTTGAAACAGTTTTTAATGGCAGGGGTCATCGCCGTTTCCATCTTCGGCCAGCAAACCACCCCGCAGCAGACGGGGCAGCTCACCGGGCAGCAATCCGGCCAGAACGCGACCTCGGCCACGCAGGCCGGTACGCAGCAAGGTTCTATCCCCGATGCGCCTCGTCCGCAGCCCTTGCTGAACGGTGTCGCGCCGGGCCAGGGCACGACGGCGTCCAGCAGTTCGTCCGGCGCGGACGCCACGCCCACCGGAACCGGCCTCCCCCCTGCTGTGCCGGACTCCCAGGCGGCGGCCAACGACCCCGCAGACGACAGGTACCAGCCAAACCCGAACGGTCCTGCGCTCCAGACTCTTGTGCTGCGGGCTAACGTTGTCGATGTTCCTTTCATCATCAAGGACAACAAGGGTCGGCTGGTTCCCGGCATCGCCGCGCGCGAGGTGCGCATCTATGAAAACGGCCTTAGGCAGAAGCTGGACTTCTTCACCGTCGACCCCTTCCCTCTTTCGGTCGCACTCGTCATTGACCAGAGCTTGGATTACCAGACCATGGACCGCGTAAATAACGCGCTGGGTGCCCTGCAGGCCGCTTTCACCCCATACGACCAGGTTGCGGTTTTTACCTACAATAACGGTCCCAAGATGCAGACCACCTTCACCGGCGGCCAGAGCGCCCGGCTTTCCACCGTGCTGGAGTTCAATGCCAAGGGCAAGGGTCGTGACCCGCTCTACGCCGATACCGGTCCGATGAGTCGCGGTATTTATCTGAACGATGGATCACTGGCGAATCAGACACCCTTGACGGCTGGTGGCCCAGGCAGTCCTCAGGGTGTCCGCGGGCAGCAGGTTCCGCGGGAGGTTCACACGTTGAATGACGCCATCCTAGCAGCCGGCGTCGCACTCTCAAAGACCGCAAAAGGCCGTCGCCGCATCATCTACGTCATCTCCGACGGCAAGGAATACGGTTCCAATGCCAAGCAGAAAGACGTGATCAAGTACCTCGACTCAAACGAAATCTCCGTCTGGGGAACCCTGACCGGCGACTCCAGCGTCGAAGGCCTCGGGTTTCTTGACAAGTTCCACCTTCCGCTGCTCATGCGGGATAACGTCCTCAAGGCCTACACCGACGCGACCGGTGGACAGACCTTCGCGGAGTTTCGTACCAAAGCCATCGCCAACAGCTTTGCGCTCATCACCGAGCAGGTCAGGACGCAATACACCATCGGCTACACCACGCACCTGGACCCGCTCGACGAGCGTTTCCGCACGCTCGAGGTCAAGGTGGAGCGGCCCAATCTGCAGGTCTTTGCGAAGAAGGGCTACTACCCCACCGCGGCCGCCATTCGCACGCCGGCCCCGCAGAAAACCGGCCTGGCTCCCGCTCCCCCCAGCAACTAGTCCGTGGGAGCTCTCCTTGCCGGGAACGCGCTGCTTGCTCTCGCAGCGGCGGCGCTCTGGGGCGTAGGCGACTTCTCCGGTGGCATGGGCGTCCGGCGGGCGGGTGGCTCGCCTCGGGCCGCGCTCCGGTTCGTTCTGGTCAGCCACGCGACCAGCTTTCTCATCCTCGTTTGCATCGCCCTTTCCCTCGGAGCACCGTTCCCGCAAGGTGCTCCGCTGGGTTGGGGGCTCATCGCTGGAGTGACAGGCGGCCTGGCGCTGGTGCTGTTTTACGTTGCCTTGTCACGCGGAGCGATGGGCGCGGCGGCTGCGATCAGCGGACTGCTGGCCGCGGCGATACCCGCGCTGGTCTCCTCGGCGATTGAAGGCGCTCCCGGGATCCGGCGACTTGCCGGCTTCGTCGTCGCGGGTGCGGCGATCTGGCTGATCGGCGGAGGATCGAAGCAGGTCGGCGAACGGACCGCCTCGCTGCTTGCCATCGCCGGCGGATTCGGCTTCGGGCTGTATTTCGTGGCGCTGCGGTTTGCCTCGCCGGCCGGGCTCGTCTGGCCGATGGCGACCGCGCGCATCGGCAGCATGAGCATCTGCGGGGTGTTGCTGGTTGCGCTCGGACGGCGCGGAGGCGCGGTGAGCTTTACGCGGCGCGTGCTTCCGTGGGTCTTGCTGACAGCGCTGTTCGACACCTCCGGAAACCTACTGTTCCTGGCTGCAACCCGCGCCGGACGGCTGGATGTCGCGGCCGTGCTGGCGTCGCTTTATCCGGCTTCGACGATTCTGCTGGCCGCGGCAGTGCTTGGAGAGCGGCCGACGCAACGGCAGCTGTTTGGCATGCTGGTTGCGATTGCTGCGGTGGTTCTGGTTACGTTGTAGCGGTGGTGTTCAGTCCAGCTTGAGCTTGCTAAGATCGACGGTGGGCTTCGGATAGCTGAGCTTCAGGCTCTTGATCGCGTCGACTAGGACGCCCGAAATGCTCAGGTTGCGAAACCACTTGTTGTCGGCCGGAATGGCGAACCACGGCGCGTGCTTGCGGCTGGTGTGCGTCAGGATGTCGGCGTAGCAGTCCTGGTACTTGTCCCAGAAGGCTCGCTCCACGAAGTCCGCTTCCGACAGCTTCCAGTGCTTGGACGGATCGTCGATGCGCGCCTGCAGACGCGCTTTCTGCTCGTCTTTGCCGATGTTCAGGAAGAACTTCAGGATCAGCGTTCCGGATTCGAACAGCATCTGCTCGAAATCGTTGATTTCGTTCATGTCCTGCCGGGCCTGTTTGCCAGTTATATGCCCATGCACGCGCGGGCTCAACACCTGCTCGTAGTGCGACCGGTTGAAGATGGTGATGTCTCCGAGTGCGGGCACCTGCTGGTGACAGCGCCAGAGGAAATCGTGGCGAGCCTCGAGCGGGGTCGGGACCTTGAAGCTGGCCACGTGACATCCCTGCGGGTTGACGCCGGAGAAGATGTGATTGATCGTGCCGTCCTTGCCGGCGGTATCCATGCCCTGCAGGACAATCAGCACGGCGTGCTTCTGGCTGGCGTAGAGGATTTCCTGCAGCTCGGCCAGCTTGTGGATGTGCTTCTGCAGCACAGGCTCGGCGGCTTGCTGCGAATCGAAACCGCCGGTTGTGCCGGTCTTAAGATTCGAGAGTTTGACCTTGGTGTGCGGCTCGATGAGCCAGGGCGAGTTGAGCTTCATCGACTAGCGCTTGACGGGTTCTTCGGGCGTGACGGGCGTGACGATGTGCGCGTCGTTGACCGGCTTAACCTTGGTTTCGGCGGGACTATCATCGGTGACGCCCTTCAGGCCATCCTTGAAGCCTTTGAATCCTTCGCCAAGGCCTTTGCCGAGCTCAGGCAGTTTGCGTCCGCCGAAGAAGATGACGGCGACAAGGACGATAAGGATGATGTGCCAGGGCTGTAATGCTTCCATTTTGCTTCTCCTGAAACGGCTGGTCCAGATGTTGCGGACCGGGATGCGTATCTATTGTCGCACCGAAGGAGGCTCGCGGGCCACTCCCCTGTTGCAAGGACGTGTCGCGGGATGCGTCCGGATGTACTTCTGACGCATTCGCCGTTATATCCTGTAACCAGTCGCGCCGGATCAGTTCGGACTGCGTCTACCAGAGGACAGGACGAGACCGAATGCATACAGCAATCAAGGCCGTGGCGTTTTGCCTTGCCACGGCGGCAATCAGCGGGGCGGCGCAGGCGCAGGCGAAGCTGGCGGCAGCCGCGCCCGTCACCTACGACAACAAGTACGAGGTGTACGGCGGCATCAACTTCATGAACTTCCAGGCCGGGCAGAACCTGCCTACCCGCATGAACATGGGCGGCTTCGAAGCGCTGGGCACGTACTGGCTGACCGGCAAGATCGGCGTCGGTGGGCAGTTCCGCTTCGAGGGCGGAACGACTCCCGTGTTTCCCAGCGCGCGGGCGGTAAACGCGACCACGCGGCCGGAGGTGTTTCTCTATGAAGGCTTATTCGGAGCGCAGTACCGTGGGCCAAAGAACCAGCGTGCCGCGCTGAACTACCATGCCTACGGCGGTGTTGCGCACGGCAACTTTACCGGTTCCAATATCCAGGGCGATGTCGGCCTGTACAACAACCACTCGGCGCCGCTGTTTGCGCTGGGGGCGAGCGTGGACTTCAACCGGTCGAAGAACCTGGCGATCCGGCTTTCGCCCGACCTGATCCTGGAGCATTTCGGGACCGAGGAGCGAGAGTTTTTTGCAATCTCGGGTGGGGTGATCTACCGGTTTGGACATCGGTAGCCCCCTCCCCCCTGGGGTGGATCCCGGCTGTAAGTTATCTGGATTGTTCAAGTTGCGAAAGCTTCGTCCGGCAAAATATTCATTCAATTGGGGTTGCGGCAAAATCTTCTTTGCAAACGACTTAGCTGCTGGTGCCGGCTCCTTGTACCGGCTTCCTGTGCTGATTCAATTGTATGGGATCCGGTTCAGGCAATCTGCCAATTTATCTGTTGCAATGATTGAGGTTACGCGATTTATCGCTTGACAGATTTCCACAGTCCCTGGATGGGCACAGGATAAAAGGCAAAACTCCCCAAGAGGGGTTCGCAAGCGAGGCTAACCAAGCCAGGCTAGTCGCTAAAGCCTTCGAGTTCAGCAAACAGCTCGTCGAGGGATATGGAGATGGGGGTTCCGGGGACCTGGAGAAAGCCGTCCAGGACGGGGGCGTAGCCGGCGGCGGAGGCGTAGAAGGCTTCGCGCTTCCAAGGATCGATGACCCAGATGTGGGGAACGCCGAACGAGGTGTAGTCGATGATGCGGCCGAGCATGCGGGAGAGGCGGTCCTCGCTGGAGAGGATTTCAATGCAGAGCAGGGGCGGCTGCCGGATGATGCGAGGCAGCGGGATGGCTGCCTCTAATACGGAAAGATCCGGGATACGGAAGCGCCTGGGGGCGACCTGCACCCGCATCTCGGGAAGGACGTTGACGGCCCAGGTCTTGCGGTTATTGAAGAAGAGAGCGGAAAGGAAGCCCTGGATGCGTGCATGCTGCCCTTCACCCATATTGCGCTCCAGCACTTCACCATCGACTAAGTCGCAGTCCGGGCGGTAGGTAGATTTGAGGTACTCCTCTACCGAGATCAGGGTTTCTGCTTCCATTTTGACCTTTTCCACTGGCGGGTTGGGCTTATGGTACACCCCGAGCAAAGAGAAACAGACCAGGAACGGAGCGCCCTCTCAGGACCTTGAAAGGTTTGCGGCTACAGGGCTTTGCGGACCATGCCGCGGATCTTTTCCGTGACTACGCCGAAGACGACGTGGGTCACAAGCTCGCTGGCTTTTTCGCGGTTGGTCTGGTCCACGGGGGCGGCGGACAGGCCCATCGCGGGGAGCGCACTTTCGTGCGTGAGGCCCATGAGCGTGACGCCAAAGGTCATGCCGTCGCGTGCGGAGGCGGCGGGATAATATTCCACGAGGCCTCCATAGGCTGCGCCGATGGCGGCTCCGAAACCCCAGTGGACTGCTTCAGTGGCGATGGATTTTGAGACGCCGGCGAGCTTGCTTCCGTTGATCTGGCCGGAAACCTTGTCGACCAGGATGTCGGGTGGCTCGGGTTCGCCGTGGATACGAGGCGGGTAAATCTTTTCCGCCAGCGTCTTGGCCCCGGTGGCGACGATGCCGCCTACCAGGCCGGCCAGCAGGCCTTTCCAGAGGACGCGTTCCGCGGGATGGGGGGCGGTGCCCCTGGTTGCAGGACCGGCAAGCCTCTGCTCGATGAATTCCAGAATGATGTTGTCAGTCATGTGTTTCCCCTGTGCGGTTCAGATGCGGGGACTGGCGTGGGGATGCCCCTGCAGCCCGCAAACGGAGGAGCTGTTCGCCTGTGTAGTGAGGTCGCGCGGACCGAAGCCGCAGATGTCCGCCAGGAGCTGAGCCGCCTGCGCGAGGCCGGGGAGCCGGAGGAGCATGCCGAGGAGTGCCCAGGGAAGGTTAAGGTGCTCGAGCACGCGGGCCAGGGCGCGGACGCCTTCTTCGGGCGGGGAGCCGTCGGCCGGCAGATAGCGCATGCGCTGGATGGAGCCGGCGGGGAGGGTCTCGGCGTGCTCGATGCAGAGGCCGTGAGGGTGACGGGCTTCGATCCAGAGGCGAAGCTGCTGGCATACCGCGCAGGTCTGGGCCATGTAGACGGTAGACGGAAAGGCTACAAACGGGGTCCAGCGGGGTATCCAGTTGGGGACGTGGGCGCGGAAATGGAGCCAGGGCTGGGCGAAGCGGGTTTGGAGGTCGGCGGCTTCGTCCCACTCGGCGAGGCCGGCGCCGTAGAAGAAGGCTCCGGCGGCGGCGGCGGCGATCCAGAGGCTGTGGAGAACAAGCGCCCAGAGAAGCAGGACGAGCGCGGCGGAGAGCTGCATGGGATTGCGGAGGAAACGGTAGATGCCGGAGGTGACGAGGTGCTGCGGCGGATCGTAGGGGATGGGAGTTCCGTTGCCGCGCGCGGCGAACTCCTGCACGGCGCTGAGACCGGGGAGGGCGAGCAGGAGCATGAGCTGTGCGATGATCTGGAGCGCCCAGCCGGGAAGCGCAAGGAGCGGTGCCCAGCCGGAGCCGGGGCGCAGGGTGAAGAGGACTTCCGGAAGGAGAAAAAGGAAGAGTGCGGCGGCGAGGAGGACCTGGGCGGCGGCGCGCAGGCGAAGATGCGTGTGGCGCAGGGTGCCGCGGGCGAGGGCGAGGCCGGGAAGAAGCACGATGGTGACAGCGACGGCTTCACCGGCAAGCCAGCGCGGGCCGAGGTGGACGACGGCTCCGCAGAGGGGCATTCCGAGAAGGTCGACCGCGATGAGGATGAGGGCGGCGAGCGGCAAGGGCAGGCGCGGGAAGCAGAGGGACGGGACCAGGCCCCAGAGGAGCGTCCAGCCGAGCCAGAGGGCGACGGGCATGCCACCGATGGGAAGCTCGGCCGCGGGGAAGCTCCACCAGCCGGCGGCCCGGTTGAGCAGCTGCAGGGCGAGCAGGGCGGTGAGGGTCCAGAGGAGGCTGAGGAGGATGGGTGCGAAGGGGATCGGGCGGCGGCGGTGCGCGGCCCAGCCGGCAGCCGCGAGGAGGATAGGAAGATAGACGGCTCCGATGAGCTCCGTGCCGGGGTTCATGCGGGGCGTCCCGGCGTGGCGTTCGACTGGATGAGGAAGCCGGCTGCCTGGCGGACGACGGCGCGCTCCCACGGGGCGAAGTACCAGGCGGGGTCGAGCTCGCGGCGGAAGCGAATGCTCCAGGTAACGGCGGTGTGGGTGGAATCCAGGGTAATCCAGGTGACCTCGGCCTGCTGCCAGTGGAGCCATTGGCCTACCTTGGTTTGGTCAGAGACGGCGGTGAAGCGGAGGTAGCCGGGGCGGGATTCGTCGATGCGGAACACGAGGTCGCCGGGGCCCATGCCTTCGGCTCCGCTGAAGCGAATGGTGCGGATATCGCCGGGGCGCAGGCCAGTGCCGGAGGCGGCGAGTGGATGCGGGAAGCGGGCAAGCAGCCAGGGAAGCGGGAGAGCGATCTCCGGCGGGAAGGCGAGACGGGTGGCGACCTCGGCAGGGGAGGCCGCGAGGACGCGGGTGACTTCGACCTGCTGTTCGCGGTCCGGGGTGAGAGCGGGAACGACGCCTTCGAGCGAAAGCGGAAGCAGGACCAGGGCGGCGCAGCTGAGGGTGGCGGTGCGTCCCCCGCGCTGGTGGCGGGCGCGGTCGGCGAGCGCACCCACCAGGATGCCGACGCCGAAGAAGAGCGGAGAGGCCATGAAAATGCAGATCATGCCCTCGCCCAGCAGCGGGGCTACGATGAGCAGGGCGAGCGTGATGCCTTTGACGATGCCTCCGGTGACGCTGGTGGCGCGTGGCGTGAAGGCGAGCAGGAGGGCGAGGATCGCGGGCAGGCCAATAAACAGAGCGGCGGAGTGGCCGAGCTGCTCATGCCGAAGAACACGGTAGACGATGGAGGCGGCGGTGACAGCGAGGATGGTGCCGATGAGCCATCCCTGCTGCGGGGTGAGGGGTTTGGGGTCGGGCATGGGGCTTACTCCGGGTCAGATCGCTTCTGAACATGTTCAATAATCTAGCCTGACTGGCTGCATGTCAAGAGTTTTTGAATGCGTTCAGTTATTCGCGGCGGCTGCGGCGGGCGGCCCGAAGAAAGTTGGAGACGGAGAACCAGAGGAAGACGAGGCACATGGCGACTCCGGCGAGTTCGTGGGCCTGGCCGGGGCCGGGGTGAAGGTGGGCTCGTCCGGACCAGACGCCGGCCGCGGCAAGCAGAGCAATGAGGGCGAAGAAGAAGCCGGTAACCTCCAGCCAGAGGACGCTGCCGGCGCGGCGGGCGGGACCGAGGACCGAGGAGGTGAAACGACGGGTTCCTTCGCGGAGGCTGCCCCGCGGGCCGGGGGATACCCGCTGATCGCGATGGGGTTGCGAGGAACGGGTTACTGAGCCGGGTGGGCGTGCCGGTGCGGGGGTGGTGGCGGCTTCGGCGGCGCGGGCGAGCGTGCGGGCAGCCTGCCGGACGCCGAATCCGAGAGCTTTGCCGAAGCGTTCCGGGTGCATGGAGATTAGTCTAACCGGGCGCAGACGCGAGGGGCGAGGGGCGCATCCTACTGAGTCTGGGAGAAGGTTGCGATGAAAAAGCTGGTGTTCCTTTTGGCGGCTGCGGCTGCATATTTTGCGTTTCGTTCGATTGGGGAGAAACAGGCGGCTTCTCAAGGCAGTTCGGCCACGCCCGAGGCACCGGTCGCTGCGCTGGCGCACAAATTGCAGGATGCGTGGGCGGATCACCATACGGTGGTCTAGTGGAAACGGCGGTTTGCAGCGGGCCGGACGGCGGCGTATCTTGGATAGAAAGGCCCTGCCGGCTCGCGCCGTGCACGGGTCGAAGACTCCCTTCCAGCAGCGCGGAGGCCCTTTTGAATCAAACGGTCAAGAACCTGATCCAGCGACTCGGTGAGGCGATCCATGAGACAGTTTCCGAGTCTGAGAACATCGCCGGAGTGGTGAAGGATATCCGCGATCAGGGCTTTGAAGTAATGCTGATGCTGGAAGCGACGATCGGGCTTAACGAGGTGGAAGAAGAGGCGGCTCCGGCGACGAAGCTGCTGGGCGATGGAAGCACGGCAGAAGGTCCGTTCACGAGCAACGACCTGTCGTTTCTGCGGTCTCTGCGCATCAGCCTGACCGACGAAGAGGCTGGAGGGGAGTAGGTCGATTCGGGCGTTTTTGCGGAGACTGCGATGCCGTGTTGCAGGTGCTCGTGGTAGTTTGAAAGTCCCATACATGGTGGCGGAATTTCGCATCTGAAGAGGCATCTCCGGGTATGGGTGCGTTACTGCCTGTGCAGCCGGGTGGGGGGACGAGGAAGCTTCCATGAGAGATACGCTTGGTGTTCTGCTTGCCGGTGGTGCCGGTGAACGGCTGTTTCCGTTGACGCGTGACCGGGCAAAGCCGGCTGTTCCGTTTGCCGGACAATACCGGATTATCGACATTACGCTGTCGAACTGCATCAACTCCGACCTGCGCAAGGTGTACATCCTGACGCAGTACAAGGCGTTGAGCCTGAACCGGCACATCCGCGAAGGGTGGGGGTCGGTGGTGGCGCAGGAGCTTGGGGAGTTCATCGAGATCCTGCCGCCGATGCAACGCGTTTCCAAGAGCTGGTACCAAGGCACGGCGGACGCGGTGTACCAGAATATTTATTCGATCGGGTCCGAGGAGCCGAAGTACGTCATCATCCTTTCCGGCGACCACATTTACAAGATGAACTACGCGCGGATGCTGCAGCAGCATAAGGACTCCGGCGCGGAGGTGACGCTGGCGACGCTGCCGATCCGGCCGGATGAGGTGTCGCAGTTCGGCGTGGTGGAGGTTGCGAAGTCCGGCGAGGTGATGTGCTTTGAGGAAAAGCCAAAGGAGACCAAGGCGCGGAGTCCGTTCCTTCAGGACATGGTCGACGCTTCGATGGGCATTTACATCTTCAACACGGATGTGCTGCTGGCGGAGCTTCGGCGGGATGCGGAGGTGCCCGATTCCAAGCACGATTTCGGCCACGACATCCTGCCGGGACTGCTTGGACGATGCCGCATGATGGCGTTCAACTTCGTCGACGAGAACAAGCAAAATGCACTGTACTGGCGCGATGTGGGGACGCTGGATGCGTACTACGAAGCCAATATGGATGTGGCCGGAGTAACGCCGGTCTTCAATTTGTATGACAAGAGCTGGCCGATGCGGACGCGGGCGTACCAGTATCCGCCGGCAAAGTTTGTGTTCGGGGAGCCGGGACGTACGGGCATGGCGATCAACTCGATCGTGTGCTCGGGGTCGGTGGTTTCAGGCGGCGTGGTGCGGAACTCGGTGGTGAGCCAGGATGTGCGCATTAATTCGTATGCCGACGTGGACTCCTCAATCATCTTTTCGCATGTGAATGTGGGGCGTCATTGCCGGATCCGGCATGCGATCATCGACCGCAATGTGCACTTGAAGGATGGCACGGTGATCGGGTACGACCAGCATGAGGACCGGAAGAACTACTTTGTTACGCCGAGCGGGTTAACGGTGGTGACCCGGGATTATTCGATTTATGAAAACCCGGTGAGTGAAGAGTTTCTGCAGGGCGGGTCTGGATCGTAGGAGTGGATTCGTTGATGGTGTCGAGGACGGTTACGATTTTGGCCTGGTTGGCTGGGGGCCTGGCTTCGTAAAGCCCGCGCCAATGCTGTCGCTGAAGTACTGGCTCTGGATGCCGAGCATCTGGCATACGGCGATGCTGTAGCCCACGGCCTCATACTGGCTTTTCATGGGCAAGGCGATGACGCATTCGTCGACGGTCAGGTTGGTGAGAATACGTTCGAGGTCGTCGATGCCGCCGAGGATCATGCTTGCCGGGACAAAGCCTCCCTGGGGTTCGGAATCCACAAAGCCGAGCAGGCGGTAGTCCCATTCGGCGTGAGCTTCGAGCTCCGCCATGACGAGGCTGGCGCGCTGTCCGGACCCGACGACGACGAGGTTGCGGGGCGAGCGGGCGCGAGGGCCGACCTTGCGCGACCCCAGGAGCAGGACGACCCGCACGAAGATCATGCCGAGCAGGCAAAGTACCCAAAACAGCTCGCCGATGCGCCAAAGGTGCCCACTGCCGTGGAGCACGGCTTCAATCAGGGCGACGACGGCGGTGCAGGAGTTGAGCCCGATGATGCAGCGCAGGAGGTAATCAGCGAGCGAACGGGTGCGCCGGGGGGAGTACATGCCCACCGAGACCAGGATGATGCGCCAGGTAAAGACGCACAGGATCGCAACCAGGATAGGCCGGAAAGAGCCGGTGAGATGCAGGAGCGGGCCGAAGCTTCGGTCGGAGCGGCTGGAGCGGGCAACGAGCAGGATTCCGAGCCAGGCGGCGCTGAGGAGGATCAGGTCGGCAGCCTGTACGAGGCGGCCGAAGAGGGGGAGCAGGCGGCGCGGCTTCCACCCTTTTCCCGACCAGGGCGAGTTCAGTCCCGGCAAGGTGTCAGGCATCGGCGGCGGTTCGCGCGAACCGGTGCGGCACAGGTGCAGCCGGGAGCGCCTGCACCGTCGTGAGGGCGAGCCACAGGCACAGGATGGAGAAGAGTGTGGTCAGCATGCGTGAAGAAATGGGGGCCTGCGTAGTAGTGTACGCGCCTGCTGACGAAGGCGCGTTCATCCGCGGGTTGTTTGGGTAGAAATGCGGTGGATCAGGATGCCGTTGCGGTCGCGGGTGAGGGTGGGACGGCGCAGCTGGGCCCGCTGGGAAGGCGAAAGGTTTTCGAGCGGAAGTTCGGGCGGCAGCTCGGCGTTAGACTGGAGAAGCCTTGGGTAGCGAGGGCGGGCGACAGGCTCGCGGGGCTCGACCGGCTGCGTGACCAGATCGGGGTAGCGGGGTTTTGGAGGCAGTGCGGCTGAGGGTTCGGGGGCCGGGTCCGGCGGTACAAACGGCGCGGACTCCTCAACGATATGATAGTTGGGGCACGCTGCGCGGTCGGGTCGGGGGCGCGGACGGAAGTGCGACAGGGGCTCGCGGGGCGAGGGTTGTGGGGCGGATGGTGTGAAGCGGATTTTGCCGAACATGGAGGCTCCTGGTCTGGCTTGGCGGCCGGGCTTTCGGCAGAGGGCTGCGGAAGGCTGCACTCGGTACATCGGCCACGGGTGCCGGAACGGACACAGCGTCCGCTTTCGGGACAGTGAGGCGACGGCGGCTGAGGGACGGAACGGTGAGCGGGATTCGGGTGAGGGCTACAAGGGTTCGGAAAAGGACGTCCCTGGGGGCCAAACGTGGGGCGCGGAGACGCATCACAGCTTGAAGCAGGGTCAATACGGCCCTGCACGCACGACGCGAAGAAGGGATTGCCGGATGGCAGGGTTGTTCAAGAGCTTTTACATGGGCGGGTTCGAATGTGCGACCCACCGGCGGCGGGATGGCAAGCAGATCGATGTATTGACCTCCACCGGGCACGCGGCGCATGTGCGGGAAGACTACAGGCTGCTGCGAGAAGCGGGGGTGCGCACGGTACGGGACGGGCTGCGCTGGCACCTGATCGAGGCGGGCGAGCCCGGGGTGTACGACTGGTCCAGTTTTCTGCCGATGCTCGACGCCGCCATGGACGAAGGCACGGAGGTGATCTGGGACCTGTGTCACTGGGGCGTGCCGGACGGGCTGGATGTGTTTTCTCCGGAGTTTGTGGAGCGCTTCGAGGGGTTTGCCCGGGCCGCCGCGCAGCTGATTCACGACCGCACGGGCGGGCCGGATTCGCCGGTTCCCTTCTTCTGCGCGGTGAACGAGATGAGCTTCTGGGCTTGGGTGGGTGGCGATGTGAGCGCGTTTGCTCCACATAGTGAAGGGCGAGGACAGGAGCTGAAGCAGCAACTGGTGCTCGCGTCGCTGGCGGCGATCCGGGCGGTGCGCGAGGTCGATCCACGAGCGCGGTTTGTGCAGGCGGAGCCGCTGATCGATATTGCGCCGGAGTACGGGGACGTGGAGGAGTATCCAGACATCCTGGAGCACGCCGCGTCGCACACGGCGTCGCAGTATCAGGCCTGGGACATGCTGCGCGGCGACGTGGACCCGGAGCTTGGGGGCGACGCGTCGATGCTGGACATTGTGGGCGTCAATTATTACTGGAACAACCAGTGGGTGCATGGAGGTGACCGCAAGCCGCCAGGCCATCCGGATCACCGGCCGCTTCACCTGATGCTCTACGACCTGTGGCAGCGGTACCGGCGACCGATCTTGATTACGGAGACCGGCGCGGAGGCGGGTGCGGATGTGGGCTGGCTCGGCTACATGGCCTCGGAGGTGCGGCAAGCGGCGCGGGAAGGCGTACCCGTGGTGGGTGTGTGCCTGTACCCGGTGATGGACTACCCGGGCTGGGACGATGAGCGGCACTGCCCGTGTGGGTTGATCCGGGTGGATGCGCGTTGGGAAAGGCGTGAGCTGCGCGAGGATCTGGTGGCCGAACTTCAGGCGCAGAGCTCGATTCCACTGCCGGCGAGATCGCTGCGCACCCCGGTTGAATCCGAGGAACCGGCAGCCGTGCTCTGAGCGGGCAGCGCGGTTTTGCGCCCGACTTTCCGCCGAAGGTGTCGATTGCCGGCATTTCTGCATCTATCGAGAGACACGGCGGATAGTTCCATCTGCTCCGTGTCTCTTCCACCACAGCTATTCACCAACGCCGGCGTGTCCATTGCTGCGGGCGGGAGGCTACCCATCAATGTCCGACACGACGACGGAGCGCACGGCACAGGAACTGCCACGGGAATCCAATCTGGCCGACCGGCGGGAATATCTGCTGGACCGGACGCGTGCACTGGCCGAAGAGCTGGCACACCGGCCTAACCTCGGACTGCAGACGGCTCCGAAACGGGAGCTGGAACGGTGCGGCGAAATCGGTCTGCTGACGGCGGCGCTCCCGGTGAAGCTTGGTGGGCTCGGCCTTGGCATCGAACCGGGAACGCAGGGACTGCTGCTGCGGCTGTTCAGCGCGGTGGGTGGGGCCGACCTTGCGCTGGGACGGCTCTTTGAAGGTCATGTGAACGGTCTGCTGCTGGTGAATCGGTATGGAAGCCCGGAGCAGAAACAGCGCCTTGCGGATGATGTGCGGGATGGGATGCTCTCCGGGGTGTGGAATACGGGCGCGCCCAAGGTGCTTCGGCTGCAACCGGATGGGACGAGTTACCGGTTCGAAGGGGTGAAGACCTTTGCCACGGGTGCCGCGTTCGTGCGGAGGCCGGTGGTGACAGCAGAGATCGCCGGGCGCGGCTGGCAGATGACGGTGCCCCGGATGGAGACGCTGGGCGCGACGATCGACCGGAGCTTCTGGCATCCGCTGGGCATGGAAAGCTCTGAAAGCTTTGGGATCGACTTCACCGGAGGCGTCATTCGAGAGACTGATCTGGTCGGGCGGCCCGGCGACTTCTACCGTGACCCGATGTTTCGCGGAGGGGCGATACGCTTTGCCGCGGTGCAGGCCGGCGCGGTCCTGCGGCTGCACATCCTGTTCGCGGAATGGCTGGACGAGATGCGGCGCGGGGACGACCCGTATCAGGTGGCGCGACTGGGAGAGGTCGCGATCTTTGCGCAGGAGGCCGCGCTTTGGGTGGAAAAGGCCGCATCCGTGGCGGAACAGTGCTTTTACCGCGAAGACAAGCCGCACGCGGACCGGATGATCGAATGCGCGAACATGATGCGGGTGGCGATCGAACGGCTGGCTACCAACGTGATGGCGAAGGTGACCGCCGGCGTGGGCGCGCATGGGCTACTGCAGCCGCAGCGGTTTGAACGAATCCTGCGTGACCTGACTATGTACCTGCGGCAGCCAGCCCCGGACGCGACGCTGGCCGCGGTGGGACGAAGCTCGCTGGGCAAGCTGCATGGGCGGACGGACGCCTGCGCGGAAGGGTTCTGGAGTGGGCCGGCGCGCGAAGAATCGCTTCCGCCGCGGTACTTCCGGAACGTTTACCAGCGGAAGCGCGATCCCTGGGAGTTCGAGACCAGCGACTATGAACAGAAAAAGTACGATCAAACACTGGCGTCGCTGCCCCGGGTGCGGTACCACTGCGGGCTTGAAGTGGGATGCTCGATTGGGGTGTTGACCCGGCGGCTTGCGGAACGATGCGACGATCTGCTTGGGCTGGACGTGTCCGACCGGGCGCTCGAAGCGGCAAGGGCCCGCTGCGCGGAGATGGAGCATGTGCGGTTTGAGAAGCGGCGGGTGCCGTTCGAGATGCCGAGCGGCGAGTTCGACCTCATCATGGTCTCCGAGGTGGCGTATTACTGGACGCAACGAGATCTGGAGCGCGCGGCCGACGCGCTGGCCGCTCAGCATCGGGTCGGAGGGCACCTGGTGCTGTGTCATCTGACAGAGTTCGTGCCGGACTACCCGCAGACAGGTGACCAGGTGCATGCATATTGGCTGGATCGTCCGGAGTGGAGGCGGGTCAGCGGGATACGGCATGAACGCTACCGGCTGGATGTGCTGGAGCGGATTCAATCGGCAGAGGCTTGAATGGGATCGGGTGAGGGTTGCTGGCCCGCATTCCGGACAGACCGAGGTGTGGGCAACCGATGCGGGCCATCTCCCGACAGCGACGGTCCGACCGGTGTTCCCTTTTACCGCCCGGCTGTCTGTTTTAGACTCAATCTATTTTTTTCCGCGGACGACCGCACTGGCCTGCTCGGCTCCATCTTCCGGAGCAGGAGGAAGAGCTGCGGAGCCGGCGGCGACGATGCCCATCTTTTTGCGGAGTTCGGCGTCGATGCGTCCGAAGACCTCGGAGTTGGTTTTCAGGAAGTTGCGGACGTTTTCGCGTCCCTGGCCGATGCGTTCGCCCTGGAAGCTGTACCAGGCACCGGATTTGTCGACGATGGAGTGGAGCACGGCAAGGTCGAGCGTGTCGCCTTCGCGCGAGATACCTTCGCCGTAGAGGATGTCGAATTCGGCGTCGCGAAAGGGGGCGGCGACTTTATTCTTGACGATCTTGACCTTGGTGCGGGAGCCGACGACGACGTCGCCCTCCTTGACCGCGCCGATGCGGCGGATGTCGATGCGGACCGAGGAGTAGAACTTGAGCGCGCGTCCACCGGTGGTGGTTTCGGGGTTGCCGAACATGACGCCGATCTTGTCGCGGATCTGGTTGATGAAGATGAGGCAGGTGCGCGATTTGGAGACGGTGCCGGTGAGTTTGCGGAGTGCCTGGCTCATGAGCCGTGCCTGCAGGCCCATGTGCGAGTCTCCCATTTCGCCGTCGAGCTCGGCCTTGGGCACAAGCGCGGCGACCGAGTCGACGACGAGCACATCGATGGCTCCGGATTTGACCAGGGCTTCGACGATTTCGAGCGCCTGTTCGCCGTAGTCGGGCTGCGAGATCAACAGGTTATCCACATCGACACCGAGCTTGCGGGCGTAGGCCGGATCGAGCGCGTGTTCAGCGTCGACGAACGCTGCGAGACCTCCGAGTTTCTGGGCTTCGGCGACGATCTGGAGCGTGATGGTGGTTTTTCCGGAGCTTTCCGGACCGAAGATCTCGATGACGCGTCCACGAGGCACACCGCCTACGCCGAGCGCAGCGTCGAACGAGATCGATCCGGTGGAGATGACTGAGATGGGGCCTATGGTATCTTTGGCGCCGAGCCGCATAATGGAGCCTTTGCCGAACTGCTTTTCCAGTTGCGACATGGCTGCTTCGATTGCTTTTCCACGTTCCGCGAGCGCGTCTGCCAAGGTGAGTCTCCTGTGCGGGTGCGGTCTTCGAGCTCTGCTGACCGCCCCAGGTTCTATGGTAGCGCACCCTCTTGCTGAGAGCAAACAAAAAGCGAAGCTGGAGCACAGGAGGGCTGTATTCGAATAGGGTGCCCTGTGGCACAGCTGAAGGCAAGCCCTTAGCGTGACGGACGCGAAGTGTTGGATGGCAATGTCGGTTCAGAACTCGCCATAAACGGGATCCTGGAGCACCAGGCTCGAACCTGCACCTGTTCGGCCTTAGTCATTGCATCTTTCGGGATGCGCACAAAGTTGTATCCGGACGGCAGCATGAGAAATGAGTCGCTGTTCTCCGCGTATGCCAAAAAGGCATGCCATGTGTAGCGTGTGGTTGACTTCCCATCGCGTTGGCTGCACTCAATGCCTGCTTCGTCGATGGTCATGGCTTGGTCGTTCATCAAGGATTGTGTCCCGGTAAAGACCCGTCGCAACTGCCTGTTCTGTGACCAGCGCCCTAAGAGCTTGCAGACGATCCAGAAGACGAATAGGAGCACAAGAATGACTGAAGCCGTGCTGCGCACTGGAGCATACTGCAAAGCTAATCCAAGAGTGAGGCAGATCAGGGCGAGGGGGATGTAGTAGCGCCACCCCCGCTGGACGGGTTGTTTGGTTTGGGCATACACGATCATGGATGCGGCCTTGTACTGCTCGAATGAAATGTGGGGCTGGATGTGTACTCTCATGAGCTATCTCTTCAGGAGGTCCACGGGCTGGTTGACGTCTTCTATGCGGAAGAGGTTCGCGAGGGAGGGATGCTGCTTTGCCACGGCCCGGTACATCTCCCAGGCGACGCGGCGGTAGGAGAAGTGGCCGGCGGGGCCGGAGCGGAGCTCGGCGATGTAGATCGCTTCGGCCAAGTCCATTTTGAACAGAGAGCGGCAGCGGGTACCCAGGGGGAACAGGTATGCACTCGATTCAGCGGCTTCTTCGACTCCGGCTACTCGGAGGTCTTCGGCGGACTGGTAGGCGGCTTGGAAGGCCTGCGTGTAGATGTCGGCGAGGCCGGCTTCGGCCAGGGTGGGCTGGCCAGGGCAGACGGGCTCCTCAAAGCCGTGCAGCGCGGTGAAAGGCTGGAGGAGCTGGGTGCACCGGCGGTGGCGGTGCATGTCGCGGAAGCCACCGATGTCCATGAGGATGTCGAAGCGGAAGGCGGCTCCGACGTGGAAGGCGCGGAGGAGTTCGTCGTGCCGTCCGCGGAGGGCGGTGAGGTCGGCGAGAATGGCGGCGCGGCGAGCTTCGCGGAGGCCGGTGACCTCCGCGCGGAGCTGGCGGTAGGGGAAGTGGCAGTGTGGGTAGAGGAGCGAGGTGATGAGCTCGATTTCGAGGGGCTCGGGGTCGAGGAGATCGACCACGGGCGCAGGGGCGATGGGGGCTCCTCGCATGAGCTCGGCGGCGAGCGCGGTAGCGTGGAGGCGGGCTTCGGCCTGGTAGGTGTTGGGGATGGCGTACTTGACCAGGGTGGGAGCGCTGCGGACGGGTTTGAGGACGAGGTCGGCGAGCTCGGGGCCGTTCTCCGTTGGCTCGGCTTCAAGGAGGTCGCGGAGCGGGGCGTGGGTGGGATTCCAGGCGGGTTCGACGGCGGCGGTGCGGATCTGCTCGCCGAGCGTGCGGATCTCGGCGAACTCGCTGGTGAGCAGGCGGGCGACCTGGGTTTCGAGCGAGCGGGCGTTGGTGATCTGGCCGAGCGAGGTGTTGGTGGCAAGCGGGAGGAGATAGCGGGCGGCGTCGAAGGCGCGGGCTTTGAGGGTGCGGGTGTAGGCGGGTTCGGAGAGCTCCGGCGGCCGGGGAATAGAGGCTTTGAGGGCTTTGAGCATGCCTTCGCCTACGGTCCGGTACGCGGTGAAGAGTGACTGGATGACCGCGGTGTAGGCTGGTTCCTCTTCACCGAGCGCGGGAGGCGTGTACCAGCCGGAGCGCTCGAAATCCTGGTAGCGAGTGGAGCGTTCCTGGCCGTCCCAACGCTGTTCGTCGACGAGGGCGATGGCGGCGAGCAGGCTGAGGCGCTCGATGGCCATGGGGATGTGGGCGAGATCGGCGATGGAGCGGTGGCCGTACTGAAAGTAGAAGGTGTTGAGGAACTGCTCGGCGCGCTGTGAGCTGATTTCGGCGAGGGATTCGCGCAGGGTGAGGGCGGAGCGGGAGTATTTCGCCATGGCGTAGGCCAGGACCTCCGGCTCGGCGCCGTGGATGGCGTAGACGTCGGTCTGGTTTTTGGGGGTTGGAGGTTCAGGGGGCATGGCTCTCCAGAATACCTGCATCTTACCGAAGCGTGGACGAAGCAATTCTTTCCGAGACGGCACATCGTCCGTACCCTCTGCCGGCGGGACGATGGAGAATGCGGCAGAGATGGCTGAACCTGCTGTTTGCACATTATGCGCTGGATCCCGAAGCGGTGAGGCGGCTGATTCCGGCTGGGCTGGAGCTGGATACGTTTGAAGGCAAGGCGTGGCTTGGGGTGGTACCGTTTTCGATGGACCAGGTGCAGGTACGGGTGGCGGGGTCCTCTGCTGCCGGCGTGCCGACAGTGCGGGCGTTCGACGAGTTGAATCTTCGGACGTATGTGCGGTCTCCGCGGACGGGGCTGCGGGGGGTGTACTTTTTCTCGCTGGACTGCTCAAGCCTGCTGGCGGTGATTGGCGCGCGGGTCGGGTTTCACCTGCCGTACTTTCCTGCGGCGATGCAGGTGCGCTCTGAAGGCGATGCGATGAGTTATGCGAGCCGGCGCTCTATCCCTCGCGGAGGACTACACTTCAGCGCTCGGTATGGGCCGGCGGGGAAGGTGTTTGCGAGCCGGGCGGGTTCGCTCGAAGCGTTTCTGACGGAGCGGTATTGCCTGTTTACGGCTTCGCGGGGACGGATCCTGCGAGGAGATATTCACCATCGGCAATGGCCTTTGCAGCCGGCGTGGGCAGAGATCGCGGTCGATGAGATTCCGGCGGCGCATGGGATGGAGCTGCCGGCGGGGCAACGGCCGGTGCTGCACTTTTCGCGGATGCTGGAGGTGTATCTCTGGCTGCTGGTGTCGGACGGCGCTCACTAAAAAACAGGCGACGACGCCGCGCGATGTTTGGGAAGAGGTGCGCGCGAAGCACGCGCTGACAGACTTCCTGGCAAGCTCGTGTGAGCTTCTTTTTTCGTTTTTTGCTGCATTTATTAGCTGTTCTCCAGTTGGGTGACGTCCTTTGTGTTTGGTCTGCGTCTCTCCCATGGCCGGCCGACGGGGCATTTCGCTCTGCGGTAAAGCGCCTGAACGACCATGCTCGACCCCTAAGGAGAAACCACGTGACCAGATATTCCATGCGCCCCCTTGCGCTCGCTTCCCTGTTCCTTACCGCATGTTCCGCGTATGGCCAGGCTGCGGTGCCATCCGGCACCGGCCCGGCTCGCATGACCCGCAGCGAACGTGCGGATCTGCAGATGAATGCGCCGATTACCAGCTTTCCGCTGAAGTACGCAACGCAGCCTAACGATGCCAATGAGATCCTGACCGGACTTCGGCTAATGCTCGATCCTTCGGTCAAGATTTACCTGGTTTCGAGAGACAACACGATCATTTTGCGTGGCCTGCCGGACGATATAGCGCTGGCGACCAAGATCGTCGACGAGCTCGACCGGCCGCGTAACGCGTACCGGCTTACCTTTACGCTGGCGCACTTTGACGGTGGCCGTAAGCTGTCGAGCAGCGATTATGTGATGACGCTGGTGGATGGGCAGCGAGCCACATTGCGCGAAGGGTCGCGCGTGCCGGTGCAGACCGGGCGCTACGACGTTTCCGCGACTGTCTCGGAGACGCAAACGAGCTACCTGGATGTGGGCCTGAACTTCGACGCGACGGTGAACTCGGATGCGACGGGGGCGATTCTGAAGGCGAAGGTGGAGCAGTCCAGCCTGCCCGAGACCCAGCCCGCGCCGGTCGGCAGCAACCCGGCCAGCGTGAACCCGACCATTCGCCAGACGGTGATGGAAGGTGTTTCCAGCCTGCAGCTTGGACGCGAAACTTCCCTGGGTACGATCGACTCGCAAGGAACACAGCATACGCAGGTGGAGGTGAAGCTGGAGAAGCTTCCGTAGCCCGGAACGGGATGCGGGTAAACGGAAGGTACACTGAAATGCACGGCTTCGACCCGGTCGGTTCCCGTGCCTTTCCGTCTGTCCGCGTTCCGTTTAGACCGGGCCGGCGTGGGCTTTGCGGACTGCTTCAGCCCAGCGGCCCTGGGCTTTCAGGATGAGCTCGACGACTTCGCGCGCGGTACCCCTGCCTCCGTTGCGGGTGCAGACGAAGTGGCATACCTCCTTGAGGTCCTCCGCACCGTCGGCGACGCAGCAGGCGAGGCCTACGCGGGTGGCGATGGCGATGTCGGGCAGGTCGTCGCCCAGGTAGGCCACCTCGTCTTCGGCCACGCCGGCGTCTTTCAGGCATGCCTCGTACGCCGCAGTCTTGGTCGATTGGCCGAGGTAGACGTAAGTTACGTTGAGCTCGCGTGCGCGCTGGGAGACAGCAGGCGATTTACGTCCGGTGATGAAGCCGGTGCGGATGCCGAGATCGTGCGCCATCTGAAGCGCGGGTCCATCCTGCGCGTGAAAGACCTTCATCTCCTGGCAATTTTCACCTTCGGGCAACACGGGTGGCGAGAGAAGACAGATGCCTCCATCGGTGAGGGTACCGTCGATGTCCATCAGGAACATCCTGATCCTGCGCGCACGCTCCAGCAGCTCCGGAGCAACGTTCGTAGCGTTCATTTACCCTGCTCTTTCGATCTGTTTTCAATATTTGCTGCGACTTGAAGGGGCTGACTCGATCTGGCGACCGTGGTCAGCCCTCGTTGTTTCACGGGAGTTTAGTGATGACCGCCGCCGTGGAAACCTCCGCCGCCGTGGAAGCCTCCACCGCCACCAAATGCTCCGTGCGCCTCGGGGTTGTGCTCCTCACCGGCAGGGTGGCCCGGGTTGCCGAATTGGCCATGCTCATTGATGGCGGAATTTCCCTGGAAGTGGTTGAAAGGCTGCGCACCACGATCGGGAAACGGCCCGTGATATCCAAAATGGGGATCGTACCGGTTGTCGACATGCCCATAGAAGCCGCGGGAGCCGCGGAACCAGGGACCTGCCCCGATAAAGAGGCCTCCGTTGAACCAGTCCGGACCGTAGTATCCGTAGGGGGCGCAGTTGTACGGGGCATAGCTGAAGTATCCGTAGGGGCAGACCGGCGCAACGCCGACCCCGATAGAGATTTGAGCGGGCGCTGCCGCCGTGCCGCCGCCGATCAACGCAGCTGCCATGGCCGCTGCCGCGAGAACCTTCAAACAAGTCATGCTTTCCTCCGTCGCACCTTCTCTTAGAGAGATTCGCGGCATGCGGAGTTGTGTTCAGTCCGGAGCGTCCTTTGCCCGTCGTGGTCCCTGCCCGGCTTGAGGCGGTATGCTTGGGTGTTGCCGCGGCTCGGCTGGCGGGCACCGGAGGAGGGACGAGTGGCAATGGAAATAACGCGGGTGGCCCTGGTCACCGGAGCGTCGCAGGGAATTGGACGCGCGTGTGCGCTGGAGCTTGCGCGGCGTGGGGCACAGGTGGCGCTGGCGGCGCGCAACGCGGACAAGCTGGCGGAGGTGACGCGGGAGATCGAGGCCGCGGGCGGGACCGCGTCTGCGTTTGCGCTCGATCTGGCCGATGAGGACTCGATCAAGAGCTGCGCGAAGGCGGTGCTGGAGCGGTTTGGACGGATCGAGATCGTGGTCAATAATGGAGGCATTACACGCGACATGCTGGCCCTGCGGATGAAGCGCAAGGACTGGGACGACGTGCTTGCGACCAACCTGACGGGCGCGTTCCTGATGACGCAGGCGTGCATGTCCGCGCTGCTGAAGGCGCGTTGGGGACGGGTGATCAACATCACGTCGGTGGTGGGCGAGACCGGGCAGGCGGGGCAGGCGAACTACGCCGCTTCCAAGGCGGGCCTGATCGGGCTGACGAAGAGCCTGGCACGTGAGCTTGCGAGCCGTTCGATCACGGTGAACGCGGTGGCACCGGGGTATATCGAAACCGCGATGACAGCGCTGTTGAACGAGGAGCAGCGCAAGGCGATGACGGATCACATTCCGCTGGCACGCGCGGGAACCGACCGCGATATCGCGAGTGCGGTGGCGTTCCTGGCGAGCGAGGACGCAGGGTACATCACCGGGCACACGCTGGATGTGAACGGTGGGCTGTACATGGGTTGAGCTCTACGGAACAGGTATAAGACACAGAAATGACGGATCGAGAGAAAGCCGTCCATCCGGCTGTTTCCGTTTTCGCATCCTGTGTGGTTTTAGAAGGATTGCTCGAAGGCTACGAATCGTCTTTCCAACTCCGCCTGTGCGGCGGCTCTGGGATTTGCTTGCAGGAAGTCCGTGCAGGTGGTGGATTCCGCGGCGCAGGCGGCGACCTTGCGGGTGAAGGTGTCAGGCTGCGCCCACAGGCTTGCGCCGGGCAGAAAGGCGTGCTCGAGCGAGGTGCGTGCGCTGCGTTTTAGATCTGCATAGCCAAGATTGAAATCCACCGCGGCGCGCTCATACTCGTGCGTGAGATCGATGCGGGAGACGCCTTCATCGTCAGTGGAGAAGGCGATGGGGACGCCGGCGCGGAGGTAGGCCGGAAGCGAATGCTGGTTGGTGCGGATGCCGAGAATGACATCGTTGGAGGTGAGGTTGATCTCGATCATGACGTGCCTGGCAGCCATTTCGCGCAGGAGCTGCTGCGGGTCGTGCTCGTACATGACGTCGACTCCATGGCCGATGCGTTCCGCCCCGGCGAGCTCGACGGCTTGATGGATGTGCGCGTTGAGCCCGTCCGGGGGGACGAGACCGGGGGCGAGCTCGCCGGCGTGCAGGCTCAGGTGCACGTGGGGATAGACGCTGCGCAGATACGCGAGCATGAGCATCTGGCGGTGGTATTCGCTCATGGCGAGATACGCGTCTTCCGGCTGCACGAAGTTGAGGCCTACGACTACGGGATAGCCGGGCGAGGCGGGTGAGGTGCGCTCGGCTTCGGCGACCTCAAAGGCCAGCAGCGCCTGGGCAAAGACCTGCTGGGGAGGAAAGGCGCGGAGCACCTGATAAAGAAACCGCACGTCGACGCGGCAGGCGGGCTTTTGCTGCGGGGTTCCGCATCGTTCGATCTTCCGCCGGCCGCTGAGGGCGTCGGCGAACTCCGTGCGGTCGAGCGCGACCTCCTGCCGCAGACCGCCCGCGAGCAACCTGTCGCGCAGCGCCGCGAGCTCCGCAAAGGAGGTGCCGGCGGTGAGGTCGTGCCCGCTGGTGGCGGCCGTGGTCACAGCGGGCAGAGGCGTACCGGGCCAGCCAAGCGCGTAGCCGAGCGTGGCCGCGTGGCCGAAGGAGGGCGTGTCCATGATCTCGAGGTACTGCTCATTCTGCGCGGCCGCGCGGGTGGCTACTTCGTCGACCCATTCGGCGTGGTGGCGCTTGTCGAGGCCGCCGAACCGGGCGAAGGTGGCGAAGAACTGGTCATGCCCGTCGGTGCCGGCGGAGGGCACAAAGGCGCGCATGGAGAAGCTGTCGACAAGCTGGTCGTACAGGTGCTGGTCCTTGAAGGCGTCGGCCGCTGGAAGGGCGCCGGCGGGGCAGGTGTTCGCGGCCCTTTTCACCAGAGTCAGCTTTGCGGTATCGACGCAGAGCTCGTCTTCGGCCGCATCTTTCAGGAAGGTTTCCGCGTAGACGGCGCCGGAGAGATGCATGTGAAGATCGCCGCCCTTGGGCATGCGCTGGAGAAGAGCGTGCAGTTGCAGCGCTCCGGCTGCGCGTGCCTGGTTGAAGGCCGCGGCCGCGCGCGCCTCCGGTCCGGCTATCGGGCGGCTGTGCTGGGCGGAAGCGAGGGAGACGGCGCAAAGGAGCAGTGCGAGCGCGGGTCGAAGCATGCCTTATCCTATGCGATTTTCCCCCCGGCGCTGCCGCGTTCGCACGCGTGTACTGTCCGGCGGGCGTCGGGCTGCATCGAAATGGAAAAAGCATGTTCGACTGGAGAAAATGCCGTGCCCGTGATTCGCAACTGCCCCCACTGCCAGCAAAAAAACCGCGTGTCCGCCGCCCACCTGAGCAAGACAGGACGGTGCGGAGCGTGCAAAGCACCGCTGCCTGCGCTTGCCGAACCGCTGGCAGTGGACGCAATGCTGTTCGACGAGGTCGTCTCGCAAAGCGCCGTGCCGGTACTGGTGGACTTCTGGGCGAGTTGGTGCGGACCCTGCCGGCAGGCCGCGCCGGAGGTGGCCCGCACCGCGGCCGACATGGCCGGCCAGGCGCTGGTGCTGAAGGTGGATACGGAGGCGAACCCGCAGCTTGCGGCGAGGTTTCAGGTTCGGGGTATTCCCAATTTCGTCGTGCTTGCCGGGGGAAAGACCGTGCTGCAGCAGGCCGGGGTGGTGGGGCATGAGCAGATGGAGCAGTGGCTTCGGTCCGCCGCAACTTCGGTCAGGTAAGGCCGGCCTTGAACCCGCTGCTTGCAGTCAGGCGGCGTGCTGGCCGATCCGGTCCAGCTTGCCGAGGGTTTCGGGGGACAGCTCGATGGTTGCTGCCCGCAGGTTTTCCCGCAGGTGCCCAACCGAGGACGTGCCCGGAATGAGCAGGATGTTGGGCGCGCGGTGCAGCAGCCAGGCGAGCGCGATCTGCATCGGGGTCACGCCGGCTTCGGTGGCCGCTTCATTCAACTCAGAGGCCTGGAGCGGCGAAAACCCTCCCAGCGGGAAGTAAGGCACGTAGGCGATTCCCTGCTGGGCCAGCGAGTCCACCAGCGGGTCGTCTTCGCGCTTGGCGACGTTGTACAGATTCTGCACGCAGACGACGTTTGTGATTGCCTGGGCCTCGTGGAGCTGGGCTGCGGACACTTCGCTGAGCCCGATTTCGCGGATAAGCCCCTGCTGCTTCAATTCTGCCAGCGCGCTCACCTGCGGCTCGATCGAAGCGCCCTTCGCCATGTTGCGGAAGTTGACGATGCTGATGCTCTCCAGCCCAAGGTTGCGCAGGTTCTCGTGGACCGCGCTTACCAGCTCCTGCGGCGAAGAAGCGGGTCGCCAGGAGCCGTCCGCCGGACGCTTTGCGCCCACCTTGGTGACGATCACGAGGTCGTCCGGATAGGGCGAGAGCGCCTCGCGGATGATCTCGTTGGTGACGTGCGGCCCGTAAAAATCGGAGGTGTCGATGTGATCGACCCCGGCTTCGACCGCCGCGCGCAGCACGGCGATCGCGCCCGCGCGATCCTTGGGCGGACCCCACACATGCTTGTTGCCATCGTGGCCGGCCAGCTGCATTGCCCCGTAGCCCAGGCGATTGACCTGCAACGCCGATCCCGGGAAGGTGAACCGTCCTCCAAGCTTTGCCTCACTCATGATGCTTCTCCTTGCAGCGACCGTCTGGATCCGCTGCTTCCTGTGGTTAGATGAAGAAAGCTTCAGATTGGGAGTTCGCATTTGCAAATAGCTTTTGCCAAGACCATTTCCCTGCGTAAACTGCCGGTTCAATCGCGTTCGGCGGCCTCGGTCGATGCCATGCTGACGGCGACGATTCAGGTTCTGCTGGACGTGGGCACCGAGCGTCTGACCACAACGCGCGTTGCCGCCCGCGCCGGAGTTTCGGTGGGGACGCTGTACCAGTACTTTCCGAACAAGAGCTCTCTGCTACAGGCCGTGCTGCGCCGCCATTTCGAAGCGATCCGCGACGCCGTGGAGCTCTCCTGTGAGCGCCACCGGGGCAAGCCGCTCGCGAACATTGCGGAAGCGCTGGTGAACGGGTACCTGGAGGTGAAGCTGCGCGATCCGCGCATCAGCGTCGCGCTGTACCGGATTCACGGCAATCTGGACGCGGAGGAGGTGATGGAGAAGCTCGCAATGTCGATGCGTGCTTCCATGACGGCGCTGCTGGCCAGCTCAACCGACGTGCTGGCGGACCCGGCGACGGTGGCGGCGATGTTGCAGGGAACGATGTTCGGGGTCAGCCGGCAGATGCTGGAAGCGGGAGCCGGCCCGGAACAGGTGCGGCAAACCCGGCGTGAGCTGATTGAACTGGTCCGGGCATACCTTGCCTCGCGCGCAACCTCCACCTAGAGGCAGTTAGAGACTTTTGTACCTGTCTAGGTTCAAAGTCCCTAACTGCCTCTAGACGCATCTTGCGGACGTTAATGCAAGCCGTGACTGGACCCGCCCCGGAGAGGCATTACTTTCCCCAATGAGAGAAGAGCAGTACGAGTCCAGGTGGCTGCTAATCTGCTTTTCAGTGACACCATCTACGGTGAAGCACCTCTCGCTCTTTCCTTGGGCAACGTTGACGGAAGTGAGGTGTTCGTGACGAGCGTGCAAGGCTGTACGCTGCAAACCGCAACGATCGAGATAGTCTCGCCTACACTGCACGGCCGGATCGCGCGACCACTGCATCGATCGTTGGGTCCAGTTGTCAGGTTCAGTCACAACGACAACCTGAATGGTGCAAATCTGCCCGAAGGAACTGGACGCGTGAGCAGTGGACATGCGATTGCCACGATTTCGGCCTGCCCTTGTGACGTGCAGCACCATGCGTTGTCCCTGGATGTCGGCGACCTCCTCAACACATTCGTTCCAACGCGCACCTGAACCGGGCAATGCAGGAGCTTCACCCGTGGCGCTTTCGAATTATTGGCAGAATTCGATGCGAGCTCTTGACCTGCGTCACATCTCTGTTCTCGTTCCCGGCAGTGCTTCTTCGCAAGGCAGCCGGGAGCAACCAAGCCATCTCATCGACAGGTGAATGGTAGCGTGGTGGACGCGCTATCTATCCTCAGCGCACTACAAGGTGTTGGGCCCTGGCGCGAGTGGGGATGGTAACGGCAACCCCGGAATGGGTTTGTTCCAGCGGCAGACTTACTCCGTCAACCTGAGCGTTCTGCTGCGTGGGGTGCAGATTCACCACTTCGACGCGAACGCTGGTCCACCACGGCCGGTAGGTGCCTTCGGAAGCGCCGAGATCGATGGTCACGGCACCTTCAGGTGACTGGCTGCAGGTGAATCGCTGGCGGAAGTAAATGCCTCGGCGAAAGTCGAAGGTCTGCCCGTCATCCTGGTAGATGCTTCCCTCACATTTACCTCCTGGGAAGACGCGAAGAGTAAGCGAGCCTGTGGGCTTCTCGTCTGTGGATTGGACCAATGGGGCGACCGGTAGGATTGTTCCGGCGCGCACATAAATGGGCAGGTCGGCTGGCCCGGGGTTGACCATGACGGGCTTGAGCGGCTGGTTTGCGGCGTCCCGAATTTCGAGGTCGCGGGCAACGGCAGGCGCACGCCGGTCGAGTGCCTCGCCCGTCCAGTAGTTATACCAGACGCCGGGCGGCAGGTGGACTTCATAGGGCCCTACTTCATCTGGTGAAGGCGAGGGCGCTACTAGGAGGGAAGCTCCAAAAAGGAACTCGCCTGGAGCATCGATGTCCATGGGGTGGGAGTCGGCGGTCGCATGTGGGAACTCCAGGAAGAGCGGACGCAGGATGGGCAGGCCGTTGCGTGAGGTCTCCTCCGCGGTCGTGTAAAGGTACGGCATCAGACGGTAGCGCTCTTCGATATAGCGCCTGCGAATAGCTTCCTCTTCGGGCCCATCGACCCACGGTTCGTGGTCGCGGGTACCTTTGGCGGCGTGGTCGCGGTCGATCGGCTGGAAGGCGGCCAGCATGAGCCAGCGGGTCAGCAGCGCCGGAGAAGGCGAGCCGGCAAAGCCTCCCACGTCCGCGCCGGCCAGCGAAAAGCCGCTCAGCCCGAGATTCAGCAGCTGCGGCGTCGTCATGCGCAGGTGATTCCAGGTAGACGAGTTATCCCCCGTCCAGGTCGCCGCGTAGCGCTGGCCGCCGGCATAGCTGGCGCGCGTCATGACAAAGGGCCGCAGGTTGGGGCGGAGCGCAAGCTGACCGTCCCAGGTGGCGCGCGTGTTTTCCATGCCGTAGATGTTGTGGATCTCCGGATGCAGCGCAGTGCGAGGCAGGAAGCCGGGCTCGTCGATGCGGTGCTGCACGTCATCCGGCATGGTCTTTGTGGGATAGGTAAACACCGCGGGCTCGTTCATATCGTTCCAGAACCCCGCAACTCCATCCGCAACGAATTGCTTGTACAGCGTACCCCACCACCGGCGCGTGCTTTGCCGGGTGAAATCCGGAAACACCGAAGGCCCGGGCCATACGGGGCCGACGAAATCCTTGCCATTCTCCTTGACGAAATGGTCACCCGCCTCGCCCGAGTCGTAGGGGGCATAACCCTGGTTCGGCAGGTCCGCTATGTGCAGGTCGGTGATGACGACCGTGTGGAAGTGCTCTGCCTGCAGGGTGTGGATCAGGCCGGGGAAGTCGGGGAAAGCGACCGGATCGACCGTGAAGGGACGATTTTTATTCTGGAAATCGATGTCCAGCCAGATCACGTCGGACGGGATACGATCCGCACGCAGGCGGGACGCCACCTCTTCCACCCTGGCCCGCGGCGTATAGCTGTAGCGCGATTGCTGGTATCCCAACGCCCAGACCGGCGGCAGTGGGCTGGGCCCGGTGAGCCACGCGTAAGTCTCAACCACCTGCTTCGGCTCAGGACCGTAGAGCAGGTAGTAGTCAAGCGGGCCGGCGGGTGCCGAGAAGGTGTAGCGGTCAGGGCGCTCGTGCCCGAAATCGAAGAAGGTTCGGTAGGTGTTGTCAAACAGCACGCCTAGCGCGCGGCCGGCATGCAGGTCCAGAAAGAATGGAATGGACTTGTAGATGGGGTCACTGGACTCCTGCCAGCCAAAGTTGTCCGTGTTCCACATGACGAACGATTGGCCCGCGCGGTCGAGTGGCCCGGGCTTGTCCCCAAGACCGAAGAAGTGATCTTCCGGAGTCTTCTGCTTGCTCACTTCGAAGCTGGCACCCTCCCACTTCGGCGGAGCAGAGTCGCGTTGCAGGAGATTGCCGGCCAGGTCCGTGACCGTGAGCATCAGGTCGGGTGAAACGGAAACATGCAGCGCGGAGGTGCTGAAGCCGTTCAATTCCACCATGACTGGCGAGTGCGCCGTCCTCGCCGCCGGAAGCACGGCCCAGGACGCGTCCTCCGCAGGATGGCCCAACGGGTAAAGGCGGACCCGGAGCACGTCCGGCCGCAGCGCATCGACACGCAGGGTATAGGCCGCAGAGGAGGCCTCCATGCCGGAAGGCGTGTGCTGCAACACCAGGGGCTGTGCCTGGGCCAAGAGCCCCGGCGAATGGAAGGCAGGCCAGGCCAGCGCGCAGAGTATGAGGGCGAAAGAAAGCCTGCTGGATGATGGCTGCATTAGTTTGCCTGCCTCGCGGGAGTGGCGTTGGGAATGGAACGCACAAAGATGCGGAAGCCGTCCGCCCAGAGAGACAGCGCTGGCAGGCCGACTAACGGCTCATCCACTTCTGTCATATCCGGCTGACCGGTGTTGTGATGAACGCGCGTCCGGGGAATGGCGACCTCCTGCCAGTTGCCGGAGACCTCGACGGTTCCAGCGAAGGGAACGTTTGACAGGTTGACGGTGATGAGAAACTCTTCGTCGCCGTCACGCCGCAGGTAGCTCACCACATGCGCTTCATCCGAGTTGTGAACCCAAACGGTAGAGCCGCGGAACAAGGCTGGATGCTGTTCACGAAACGGAATCATGAAGCCGTAAAAGGCAGGAAATTCCGGGCGCATCTGGCCGGCTTGCCACCAGACCTTCAGGTCTTCAAACAAGGCGGGCGCGCCTGACTCGGTCGGGTCAGAGACCTCCATCCCGTTGTAAATCATCGGTACGCCGTCCAAGGTAAACACCAGCGTAGCCGCAGCGAGCGAGCCGGCGCTGCCGTAGCGCGCGAGGGCACGCTGTTCGTCGTGGTCGTCGAACATGCGCATATGCAGAGAATGCGCGGGAAACAACGTGTCTTCGTGCTCCAGCGTGGTTCGGAGCGAGCTTGCGGGGGCGCCATACTCCAGAATATTGTTGAGCGCCGCCAGCATGGGCCAGGAGTAGTCCAGATTGAAAGCGCTGCGCAGGAGCTCAGGTTTGGAGGCTTCGGCCAGCATGATCAGCCCGGGCTGGACGCGGTCCAGTTCCTGCCGGGCCTCTTCCCAGAAGCTGCTCGGAATTTCACCGGCCGCGTCGCAACGGAAGCCATCCAGATGGAAGTCCTTGATCCAGTAAACGAGCATGTCGGTCATGTAACGGCGCAGCTGTGGATTGCTGTAGTTGAGCGCGGCCACATCGGTCCAGTCATAGGGAGAAAGCACCTTGCCCTGCGCGTCATGCTTGTAGAACTCCGGGTGCGTCATCATCACACTGTCGAACGAAGTATGGTTCGCGACGATATCGATGATCACCTTCATGTGACGGCGGTGCGCCTCGTCGATCAGGTGATGGAAATCGGCCTTGGTCCCGTAGCCTGGGTTGATGGCATAGTAATCGCGCACGGCGTACGGGCTGCCGTACGTACCTTTCCTTTTCACTTCACCAAGGGGGTTGATGGGCATAAGCCAGAGCACGTTGACGCCGAGCTTTTCGAGCGTGTCCAGCCGCGCGGTGATACCGTTGAAGTCCCCCGCAGGCGAAAAGGTACGCGGAAAAATTTCATAGATGACGCTTCCGTCCAGTCCGGCGGACGGCCTCCGCGTCGACAGCATGCCAGTGGACTTCGCAGAAGCCGTGGGCAGGACACCCGGCACCTGCGAGGAAGCGGAGAAAGCAAAGCAAACAAGACAAGCAGAGAGGAAAGACGACCACTTCATTGGCAAGGATTTCCTGCGCGGGACTCGAATCAACCTCCGCGTGGTTGGTGAGTGCAGAAAAGCAACGGCCTAAGCAGAGAGCCGTTGAATCCCGCTCCTCACAACTTACGTGAGGAGCGGGACAGGAGCGGGGCGAGAGCCTAGAACACCAGACGAGCCGCCAACTGGATGCGCCGCGCAGTGCTCCGCTCGGACGTGATCGCGCCAAAGTTTGCATTGGGAGCAGCCACATTCGCCGGGTTCGAGAAGCTCGGCGTGTTGGTCACGTTGAACGCATCGCCGTGGATCTCTAGCTGTTTCCCTTCCAGGATGTGAAGGTTCTTTTGCAGGCCAAGGTCCAGATTGCGGAACCCTGGTCCATAGACTGCATTGCGGCCAAGCGTACCCACACGCGTGTACACCTGGTTGCCTGTGCCGTCCGTCGCAGTTTGAGACGGAAGGGTTGCGGAGGTAAAGGAGGTAGTGTCGAACCACGCGCTCAGCGTTTTCGGGTACTTGATCGGGCCGATCAGGTCGGGCCGATTGGTCACCGTCTGCTGACCCGACCCGGCTGCAATCAGGTCGATTGGCTGCCCGGTCGACAGTTGCGTGATGGTGTTGATCTGGAAGCCGCCGACCAGCAGATCGAGAGCACGATTGGCATGCCCGATGAAACGCTGTCCGCGTCCAAACGGCAGGGCGTAGACGAAGGATGAGCTGAAGATGTGGCGCTCGTCCTGGCTGGAATTGCCGTAGTTGGCAGGCTGGTCGTAATCCAGCAGCACCGCGACCGGGGTTCCACCGTACGGGCTGTTGGTGTTGTCCAGCGCATGCGACCAGGCGTAGGAGAAGGTCGAAAGCAGGTTTGTGCCGCGGTGCTCAAAGTGCAGCTGCAGTCCGTTGTAATTTGAGCTGCCGTTGTAGTGGTTGTAGGTGATGCCGCCATGCTGGTTTGCATACGGATATGTTGTCGCACCGATGTGGTACTGGGTGAGGTTGTAGAACGTGGAAAGCCGGTCGCCGTAGGTACCGACATAGGAAGCGCTGAAGACGTCCCGGAGCGTAAACTGCTGCTGCAACTGCACGTTGTACTGCTGTAGCCGGCTGTGCTGGTTGTTCACGTTGATCGCGGTACCGCCGAGACCTGCCGGAGGGTTGGTCGGATCGAAGGTTGCGACCGTGGCCGGCAGCGGGAGTGGTGTGGTGACGGTTGAAGGTCCTGTGTAGGCCGCACACGAGTAGGGTGCCTGCCGAGCCGCCGTCTGGCCGCTCAACGTGATGCAATAACCATCCTGCGCCTGGAAAAAGTTGTTGCCGCTGAAGGGACCGTTCTGCCCAAGCTGGTTATTGATGCCGCCGTAATCCGGGAAGTAGAAGATGCCATAGCCGCCGTGGAGAGCCGTCTTGCCGTTGCCGAAGATGTCATAGGCGAAGCCGAGCCGGGGTGCAAAGTTCAGGTAATCCTGCTTGACAATGGACCGGGAGACGCCGTTCACGCCGGCTTCGAGCACCTGCCCGGTGTTGATATCAAACGAGCTTTGCTGGTTATGTGCCTCGTACGGCCATGTCAGCAGGTCCCAGCGGACGCCCAGGTTGAGGGTGAGCCGCTTGCTGGCGCGCCAGGTGTCGTTGACGAACAGCGCGTCTTCCTGGCTGACATTTGAGAAGAATCCGGTCTGCGCGCCAATCTGGTACTGGCTTACGCCGCCTACCAGGTACTCACTTTCGTCATACCCGGTAAACAGCTGCGGGCTGTAGAACAGGCCGCCTTTGCCTTCGATCGGGCGGTAGTAGTTCAAAACACGGCGAATAACCGTGCCACCCGCACTCACCTGGTGACTGCGCAGGCTCAGGCCAAGAGTATCGGTGACCTCGTACGTGTTTTGCGGCACTTCGAACGGCCCGAAGTCGCCCGTGTATTCAAGTTCGGTGCCGAAGCCGCCCGTCAAGGGGCCGCCGGTATTGATCGCAGAGCCTAGCGTCGTGTGGTTGATTCCGAGTTCTGCGCCTACCGACTCGCCGAAATTCGGCGGCAGGTAGCCATAGTTATCCCGGGTATAGGCAATACGGGCCTCATTGACAACGCTCGACGAGAAGGTGTGGGTGTACCCGATATCGTAGCCGCGCCCGTGCAGATAGTTCTGCTGGCCGTTCGCATTGAGCAGCGGAGCATTTCCGTTGCGGGCAAGCTGCGAATTCTGGTTGGACGACGTGTTGTCATACGAGAAACGGACGAAGAACAGATCGCGCGTCGAAGCATTCCAATCGAGACGCGTATCGAACGTGTTGTACTTGCCGACCTGCGTCTGCTGATAGAAATAGTTGCCGATCAGACGGTCGGAGAGGGTCGGCAGAGGAAATGCGTTTAAGTAGTTGACGGATGCAGGGTTCAGGCGGCTCTGAGGAATGATATTGCCCTGAAACGGCTGACACGTAAGGGGATCATAGATCTGGCCCTTGCTGGTAGCAGGAAAGCCATTCTGGTTCAGCGTAGCGGAGTTCGGGTAGCAGCGCGGGAAGTACGTGGTGTAGATGGCTGGACCGTTGCCGACCAGGCCAGCGCTCGCCAGCGCCGGGTTCAAAAGCTCCGTAAAGTCACCGGTGCGCATCTTCGCTGTGGGTACGGTGTCGTAGCCGCTGCCAACCGGCTGCTGGTAACGGGTGCCCTGATAATCGCCGAAGATGAATAGCTTGTCTTTGATGATGGGCAGCCCGGCGGAGCCGCCGAACTGGTTCTGGTTGTAAGTAGATTTGGGTCCGGCAGGCAGACCGTTGTACGGGAATGAGTAATTCGGGTTTGCCGCGAACTTGTTGCTCCGGTAGAACTCGAATGCCGAACCGTGAAGCTGGTTTGTGCCGGACTTGATGGTGCTGATCACCAGAGCGCCCCCCGCACGGCCGTACTGCGCGGGGGCAACGCTTGTGTCCACTTTGAACTCTTGCGTCGCGTCGACCGGGGGGAAGAAGAGGATCACGTTTTGGAGACTGTCGTTGTTATCGACGCCGTCCAGGATGAAGTTGTTCGCCTGAGGACGCGTTCCATTGACCGAAAGAACAGCTCCGCCGACCCCGCCAAAGCGGCCGGCCGGGTCCTGACCCTGTTCGCCGGTCGCTCCGGTCGTCACTCCCGGGGTCAACAGGGCGAGGCTGATCGCATTACGGCTGTTCAGGGGCAGTTCGGTGATCTGCCGTTCTTCGATCGTCTCGCCCAGGGTCGGGTCCGTGGTGTTCACCAGGGAAGCGGCGCCGGTGACTTCGACCGTGGTCGTTTGCTCGCCGGGCATCAAACTGAAATTCAGCGTCAGGGTGGTGGTTACCCGCACCGTCAGTGCCTGAGACTGCGATTGAAATCCGGCCGCGGTTACAGTAGCGGTGTAGTCGCCGGCAGGCACGGCCGGTATGTTCAGCTCGCCGGTGCCAGTGGAGGTGCCGGTCAGCTTCAGTCCGGTCGTCTTATTTAGAAGCGTGACGGCGGCCTGCGGGATGGCGGCGCCGGTCGAGTCCGTCACCGTACCAACGATGCGACCAGACTCGGCCTGACCGTAAGCCGCCCGCGGGGAGACCGAGGTAGCGGCGACGGCCAGGGTAACAGCGCAGCTCGCCCGGAAGGCCGCGGAACGGAGAAGGCGTGATTTGGGATGAAATCTCATGTGTGGGTCTCCTCGATTCTCTTGCAGACAGACAGTCACGTACGACTGTGGAGCCTATTTGCTGAACGGAGATGACCATCCTCCCTGGACTGTGATTTGCGCAATGGAATTTAGATTACATTTGCATCCACTACATGTTAACGCGTAAGTCCAACAGCTTCTGTCGTTTGCCGAGTTTGATTGATTGCCATGTTTGCAGTAGGATTGGTGGCTGAGGCGAATCGGTATCTATTGTCAACCGGCAAATCGAATTTCTTTCGGCTTGCTTCGAGGTCGACCTGCTGGCCGGAGAGCTATATAAGGCCGGCTACAAGAATCCGGCTCGCAACACAGCCTTCACTGTGCTCGTTACTCTGCTTGCGCGTCCGGGCGAAGTCGGCAGCCGGGAAGAACTGCAGAACGAACTCTGGGAACCAACACCATGGTAGATTTTGAGCGCGCCCTCGCCGGGGCCATCGTGGCGAGGGCGCTGGCAGGTATCTTCCGCGACGGCTCAAGGTTCATCTCAAGAGTCAATTGTCGACGGCCACCGAGCAGCCGCTGTGGATTGTGCCGTCTTCCGGCGGCAGCGCTCAGCGTGTCGGCGATGTGCTGGCCCACGACGCTTCCTGGATGCCGGACAGCGAGAGCGTGCTGTATGCCAATGAAAGTGAATCTTTCGGTCATCCGGCTGGACAAGCTTAAGTTGACCCGTAACTAACCTGGCGTGTTCCTTTCGCACTGATCCCCGGACGGTAAGAAACTGGCCATCATGGCTCGCGAGCCTGGAAAGGCGTGGAAGATCCCATCGGTCGATGCCGACGGCGGGAAGCTAAAAGAGTTGCTGAAGGAGAACGAAACGAAGCTGACCCAGGCTGGTCGCCCGATGGAACACACCTAGTCTTCGGCCGCGAACCGGACCTGATGGGCAAAGAAAGCGGCTCGCATGCGATCGAGATACTCGATCTAAAACCCTGAAAGCGAGACGATCCCTGGTTCGAATGGGCTGTTCAGCCGGCACCGGTCTCCTGACGCACATTGGATCGCGGCGCTTTCACTAGCCAAAAGAGGCTTGACCATGCGCTGCCGCTGATCAAGGCGCGCAGGAGGTAAAGCATGAGCCGAATGCAGATCAACAGCGAGAAGCTTGGATACAAGAAGCGCCCGCGCAACGTTTACGGACCTGATTATGAGGAATGGAGCGCGCCGCCGGCAGAAGCGGTGGAAATGACGGCCTGATGGAAAACCGACGATGAGACTGTTCGGTCTCTCACCCTCCCCACAGTCCTTGGGAAATTGTCATACTCGACGATCCCACACATTCCTAACGTCCCATGTTCCAGACCTCTGCCTAGATTTTTACTGATTCGCGCAAGGATACTGAGTAACTTCCCGCTGGAGCTTTAGCCTGAATGAGTCTATCTGAGATCCAGAGCGGACATCCAGAAACCGTTCCGTTGGGAACGTAACAGTGGCATTTCTTACTTTCATTAGGGGACCAAAGTTCAGTAAGTAAACGCCCTGTTCTGAATGGTGCAATTCGATCACATAAGTTCTGCCGATAGCGTACGACAACGGCCCCGTGTGAACCCTCAACTTCTCTCCAGCATCTACAATTTCTCCGCCGGGTAGAACTCCAAGAACGGTCTGTCCGGAACTGAGTTGATTCGACAAATCGAAGATTGTGCTACGGACTCTGAATTTGTATAAAGTGTAGACTAAGGTTTTGTCGTCCGACAGCTGCGAAGCACTATCGAGCAACGTGACCTCGGCGAGTACAAGTCCTGGCTGACACAGGCGAATATGAGCACGAGCCTTATCAACAGAGCCAAACTTTTCGGAGTTCTCCGGCAAGGCTCCGGCTTCGTGCTGCGAAAGTGGCAAGTCCAATCCTTTTACCTTAGGTACGTCCGAAATGTGCTCGTGCAGATTGGATTTACCCCGAAGCCAGAACTTTGCTTGATAGCGATCTTCCAATTGCTTTTCTACGGCCCTTTTCTGCGGAATCGACAGGAGGGGGGAAGAGACTTGTGCCACGGAGACCACAGGACACATCAACAAAAGGATGGCGAATGACAGGTACAATTTCATCTTTATGCTCCTCCCACTCTCAATACTCTTCTTCGGCTAAAAATTTACCCGGCTTGTAGCGATCCGCATCACTGCGACGCGCCGTACACTGTTCTTATTGAGCTGGTCCCACTTCCGGGAGCTGTTGCCGCTGAAGCGGCCGTTCCAACGTGAATTCTACGCGGAGATATGCCGGATTGAAGGCTGGAATGTGCGGACTCTGCACGAACGCATCGATTCGATGCTGTACGAGCGCACCGCGCTTGCCAAGCAGCCAGATGAGGTTGTGGAACAGGAGCTAGCCGTCTTGCGCAGCAAGAGCGAGATCAGCCAGCCACTGGTTTTGAAGGATCCCTACTTCCTCGGTCTTGAGGACATCTACACGCTGGGCGCATACTCCTGGATTCCTGTCGAAGCTACACTCCCCCCCTGGACGATGAGTCAACCAGTTAAGATACTCTTTACTTCGCGGGAGAGCATACCGATCTTTCCTGTCAGTGGGGGACTGTACATGGCGCAATGCCCTCCGGTGTGCGCGCCGCCCGACAGATACTTGGAGGGGAATGATGAATCCTGGAGAGTGCGACCGGCGCTGAATTGATGGAGACGCCTCTATCGAGTCGAATCGGCAAGCGGGACAATTGAACTCATGATCGGTCGAGGCTCCGTATGTGCTACAAACGTGACAAAACTCTTTAAACATAGGAGGAACGCACCATGCTCACGAAACGCAACAGGACGTTCACAGCAGGCAGAATATTCTTAGGTGGAATCGCATTGACTGCTCTTTTGAGTTTTTCTGGATGCAGCCACTCTCGCCTTCCAGCTTTTAGCGAAGCCGAGACCCTGCAAGGCCGCGCAGACTACTTCAAGGGATTACCGGCCTCTGGCGAACTGGAGTATGTCGGATCCTTTTTCCTCAAGGAGGGTAAGAACACGATCGGTCCTCCTGGAAGCGACTTTGCGTATCCGCCTCTCCAGGCAGCGGTTGAGTTGAATCGGAGCGGAGATGCAGTGACCCTAGGGCACGTTTCCGGAGGGGCGACGCTGCAAGGCACCGGCATGCCGACTATTGCTGTCAAAGCGGGAGCGAACGTGCCCGTGATGTCCGCAGGCGAGGATCACATGCGCTGGTTGCAGACAGGAAGAGTCAAGTTCACCCTTTTTGCCGGCGCCAAGAAAAACGGCAAGCTAAGCGTTGGAGTTGCTGATGAAAAGACGGATGCTGCCTTGCACTTGCATGCACTCAATTGGTACCCGCCAAATGCAGCGTACTGGGTTCATGGGAAGTGGGTGCCTTTGGCTACCCCTCACACCTTCAGTATGGAGCGAACAAACAACGGTACGAAGATGCACGCATCCGCCCCAGGCTACGTTAAATTTCGCCTGCAAGGAAAAACGATGCGTCTCTATCCCATGATGGAGGGCGACAAACTCTTCTTCGTCTTTCGAGACCTTACCTCTGAAACCACCACCTACCAGGGAAGTCGCTTTCTTACCATCGATCCCGTTCATGACCGAGCGTTGCCGCCCGGCGTCAAATTCGATGCGTCGAAGCCAACCGAGATTGTAGTCGACTTCAATAGTGCAAATAACCCGGCCTGCGCTTACAACCCGTATACCTCGTGTCCGGTTGCACCGCCGGAAAACCGTTTACCTGTAGCGATCGAGGCGGGTGAAAAGCGTTATCACCCATAATCCTGTACTCATCGCGGAAGGGAATACCCACTATCCTCACAGCGTGGCTGGTCATACAGCCGCAGCACAGACTTGCTGACATGCGCCAAGCTCAATAACAGCGAAACAGGCTAACACCATCCTTGAGGGTTCTGCTTACTGAGGAATGCTATTCTCATGCTCGCATCGTGCACGTAGGATTACTGCTAGCCTTCAAAGGAGTTCATGAAGCGAATCGCTGCGATCCTTATCTATTCTCTTACACATATTTATGCTGCCGCGTGCGGCGCGCAAAATTCACCTGTAGACCCCAGGACGAAGCGAATCGACGAAATCGCTCAGTATTACACCAGTCAGGGCAGCTTTGTGGGAAGGGTGCTGGTTGCTGAAGGCGACAAGATGTTGCTTAACAAAGGGTACGGTTCTGTCCGGCGCGCATTACGACATTCCTGTCGGGGACGCCAAGAGAGTAGCTGAGGCAGAACCTTCGTTTACCCTTGTGCAGTGTGTACCATAGGTTCCCTCAGGCGACCGCGGGACTCATCTTCGATCCAATACTCCCGATGTCAACTTGCGCAGGCTTCAAATTTTTTCCCGAAGCCTCAAACCGTATCATGCCGGTCTGCGTTGTGGCCTGCACAAAGACCATGCAGAGCCCATTGAAGGCGCTACGCATTGCGGCCTCACAACTTTCAGGTTTGTCCCGCTCGCGGCAACTCGGGTCTCCGTTGCCTACGCCGATGATCTTCCCCGGGCCCGTGATCTTAAAATGCAGGTCGTCACAGGCGGTCGGCACGACTCGCCCTTCCGAATCGCGGATTTCAATGGTGATTGCCGAGACGTCCGCGCCATCTGCCGCAATCTGGTTCAGACTCGGCCGTAAGGCAAGTTGTGACGCAGCACCTGTCGTCTCACGCCTTGCCGTAAGAACTACTTGCTCACTCTTCGACCCTCGAGCCTCTAAAATTCCGGGCTCGTATCTGACGCTCCATCCAACGTGTGAATTGCGCGGTACAGCCTGTGAACCGACACTCTTTCCATTCAGGAAGAGCTCTACACTGTCGAGATTCGAATGACACCGAACCTGCAGGTCCTCGCCTTCCCTCCCCTTCCAGTTCCAGTGTGGGAAGAGATGTAACACAGGCTCAGAGCTCCACCAGGACTTGTAGTAGAAGAAAATATCTTTTGGGAAGCCGCAGGTGTCGACGCACCCGAATTGCGAACTGACGGACACACGATCATACGGATTTGGCTCGCCGCGATAGTCGAAGCCGACCCACATGAATCCGCCCGAGAGGAACGGACGATCCGCAAAGATCTTCCACCACTGCTCAGCATCGGTGACCGAGGCGGATTTAAGATTGAACGCCGTGACGTACCCCGCTTTCGGATCGGCTTCATAGATTCCCCGCGAACTACTTGCATTGCTTACCTCCGTGCCCACCGTAGGTTGTTTCGGATAGCTCTGGTGGAAGGCGTCGATGTCGGCGTTCTTGGGTTTATTGTTCCCACCTTCCTTCTCTCCAGGCATCCCGCCGTTCCAGTAGTTGAAGCCCTGCACGTCCACAACATGGGAAATCCCTCTTCCCCATCCTCCATTCATCGCTCCAGTTACCGGACGGGAGGGATCGAGCGTCTTCGCAAGCCTCTTCATGCTGGAAACAATGCGCGCGCCGGTGGGGGTTCCCTGGTAGAAATACTCCTCGTTTGCCAGCGACCACAGAACGATGCTCGGGTGATTGCGGTCCTTGCGAATCATACGTTCAAGCTGACTCAGCCCCTCTGGCGTGGAAGCCATCATACGGACTTCAGCCATCACCAACATTCCTTGACGATCACACGCGTCCAGGAACTCAGTCGAGACAGGATTGTGTGCCGTCCGCCATCCATTCGACCCCATCTGCTTCATCACCGCGACACGATCCCAGTGGATCCGGTCCGGAACCGCGATTCCCACACCGGCATGGTCCTGATGATTGCAAGTCCCCTTGAGCTTGACCGGCTTATCATTCAGAAAGAAGCCGCGGTCGGGATCGAACCGAATCGAGCGAATTCCGAAGGTTACATCGTCATGGTCGGTCGCTTTGCCGCCACTCTCAACCGTCGAAACCACCCGGTAGAGACTTGGCTCCTCGATGGACCATATTGTCGGGTGCAGCAGGGATGCCTGCGTTCGCAGGGTCGCGCTTGCCCAGGCAGCAACCTCAAATCGTGTTGCGGCAACCCTGGCCACTACCTTGCCGCTAGGGTCAACGACCTGCGACACCAGGGTGCCAATGGCTTTCTCGCCGCTGTCGTTCACCAGTTCCGTCTGGATCGATAGATGTGCCGCGCCTTCACGTAAATCGCTATGCACAAAAGTGCCCCATTGGGCGATATGCAGCGGATGCTTCTTCGTCAGCCAGGTATGCCGGTAAATGCCTGCGCCTTCGTAGTACCAGCCTTCATTCAGTGTGGCGTCCACCCGAACCGTAATGACATTGCTGCCGCCGTATTTCACGTAATCGGTAACGTCGAAACTGAAGGGAGCATACCCACTCAGGTTTCTGCCTATGATGAAACCATTGAAGAGAACGACGGAATCACGAAATACGCCGTCGAACTCGATCGAAATGCGCATGCCTTCGTCGGTCGCAGGGATGTTGAAGGTACGCTGATACCATCCGATACTGGTGCCGGGGTAATTTCTGCCAAGAGCTTTTCCCCCGTGTGCGGCTAGGATAGACTCGCCGCGCCCTTCGACAGTGATATAGGGCAACTCTACCGCCCAGTCATGTGGCAGATCGACGACCCGCCAGGCGCTGTCATCAAAGCTATGTTGCAACGAGTTGTCGCCTGGGTTATGCAGCCAGTCTTGCCCAGCTTTTGAGAACGTACCCTCGCGCATCGGCGCACCGTACCTGAAGTCCTGATAGGCGTCGTCAGCGTTTCCGAGATGAAACCTCCAACCAAAATCTAGCAACAACCGCTGCCCCGGAGAGTCCTGGGCATCGAACCGCGGCTCCGAAGCGGAAGGGGAAGAGGCTGCGGCTGGAACTGCTTGTGCCTCTGCTTCCGTGGCGGGCAAGCGCAGAGCGCCTTCCCCCAGGATGCCCGCTGAAGCTGCCAAGCCTGTCCTGATCAGATTGCGACGGGTCAGATAAGTCATTCTTTTCAGCTCCAAATGCGCTCTCTAAGCGGCATTCTGCTTAGTACACGGCAACTAAGGACTTCACTCTTCCTAAGGCACCTATAGTGGAAACGATTTACTTCCGACCACCACGGGCATCATTTGACAACGATGTCTTGCATCTGGACGGTATCCGCTTCCAGCTCCGATTGTCAAGACTTATGCGGATTTAGACTCGCCATGAGAGGTCCCGTCAGGAAACGGACGATAGAGCACGCCAAGGGTGTGAGGAGGCCGGGATCCGGCGGTAGAGTGTCGGGACATGCGCTTCTCGATGCCTGGCATGCCGATCAGAATGAGGTCGATGTCATTGCGGTCGAAGAGATCGCGCAGGTACTCCAAGGCAATGGGATTGAGGCGTTCCGCTTCGTCGAGGATGACCAGCTCCACGTATTCCCAAGGCAGGGTGCGCGTCGTCTTGCCGGTGTGCTGATCGATGCAAACATTGATGCGGCCGAGTCACTCATCGATCTGGTGCCGCAGCGCCCCGAAATTGGCGCGAACATCGGGCGTCGGAAAGAAGACGCGAGACCGCGCGAGCGTCGCATATACCTTCTTGTCTGCTTCATCGCGAGGTCCCCAGCGAGTGAGAACGATCCACAGCGTGCCAATGAGCGTACCGTCTGGCGGACTTCGTCTTCCCCACCCCTGCGGCACCGCAGCAGAATCCGATGTAGCGTTCTTTGCGCATCACATTGGCAAACTCTGCGAACCGGCGGTGCTCTTTGGTGACGATGAAAGCCTCAGCACGACGTGGCGCTTTGGTTGTTCTCATTCAAGCTTCTCCCGGTGGAGACGTAGTCTGAATTTCTAACGCGCGACTGGCGGCTCTGCGGCAGGCAGAACGGTCGTTTTAGCAGACGGAGAAAGGAAATCTGCAACTGGCGTGACGCGTTCCCGGATCTGTCCACGAAGCGCTCGGCGATGGACCGAGCGTGCGGTCTGGATATCCTTCAGGGTGATTGCCTGGCCGCTGTGCTCAGGGCTTACTGCCTTGCAGAGGAAGCGATTCCGGTGAAAGACACGGATCTCGGCAACATCGCGTGGATCGTAGCGGATGGCCACGGCCTCTTTCACGTACGCGGCCAGGGTTGGGTCCATGTAGCGGATTCCTTGAAAATGGGTACCGTCGCGGTGAACGGTGCGCGCCTTGGCGACTGACATCAGCAGCAAGTCCAGGTCTTCAAGGCTGTTTGGCATGCGCGGGAGCGAGCCGTTGCCAGACCAGGCGGCTTGCGGCGCGAATCTCGCGATGCACTCGGGCGTTGTAGGTGCCGACCAAGAAGGCGCCGACAGCTCGGTCCAGTTCAGCTAAAGACAGCTTCGGTGCAGTAGCCGGCTGACCGCCGACCCCATGGGCAAAATGTTCTTTAACATCCTGGCCACCTTCGCTGAGTTCGAAGCCGACCTGATTCGCCTGCGCACCCGGGAAGGCATGAAGATCGCTCGCGCAAAAGGCCGACTCCGCGGCAAACAGCCCAAGCTTTCAGACAAGCAACAGAAAGAGCTGGGCCGCATGCATGGAACAGGTCAGGCGCCTCTTGGCAGGTTCGACGTCTCGATCAGAGCAGGAAGCATGGTTCTCTGGAATGCCTCCGGTCTGGTTGTAGACAGCTTGAATCATGGCGGCCTCGTCGACCGTGGGCGGCAAAGGGTACCAGGCCGCAGCCGGTCCGGACCAGGGTGGTTGCTTCGTGCCTGCACCAGGTTTCGCCGAGGGTTTTCAGGCCGCAGCCGCTGCGGCAGCCGCCACCAATACCAGTTCGGGCCGCTATCCTGATGGTGCTGACACCGACAGCAACTGCACCGACCCCCCGGACCCAAACACCCGCTCCCCTCTCTGCCGCGTCGACAGCCGGCGCTCCAAACATCAAGGTTGCAGACGTAAGAGGCTTTTATAGTGGGGAGAAGGTCACGATTGACTCAGGTGCCAGCGTTGAAACTCGAGTCATCGCAGTGGTCGGCACGGCGGGCGCAACTGCTATCGGCGCCTTTACCGTCGCCGGCGCGACCGTGATCAAGGTTGCGGATGCCACGTCTTTCACCACTGGCCAGCAGATAACCATCGGCGTCGGCGCAAACTCTGAGAACGCAATCGTTCTGATGACGGGAGTTACACCCGTCTGGAAGTCTGGTGCCGACACGATCACTCTTTCCGCGCCGCTTACACATCCACACGAAGCCGGCGCTCAAGTGTCCGGCTCCGGCATCACCCTAAAAACGGCGTTGACCAGGTCACACGTAAAAGGGGCGCAGGTCTACGGTCAAGCTCCTACGCCCGGCGCGCCCAACCAGTATTCCAGAAGAGATTAGCATGTGATCAGAATGAACTGTCTAATTACGTCTGCAAGCCGTCTTATCGGCAGTGCCGGCAATCCACTCGCCAGCATGGATGTGGATCAACGCGGATACGTTTTCCTCGACTGCTTTGGACAGTAAGCCAGCCCCGTGATTCGGAGTCTCTCTCCGCCCCGAAAAGAACACCTGTTCCCGCATGCTCGCAGCCGTGTCTTCGTGGGACTTGCCGGCTCGATCATGATGGCGAATGCCTGGAGCAAACAGCCAGCCCTCGAACACTGCATGAGTCTCATTTCAGAAGCAAGCAGCTTACGCGTCCTAACAGCCCAGCAAAGAACCTAGACAGGTATAAAGCCCTGACAACCTGTAATCCCGGGCGGCAGATGGCCTGCGAAACCGCGGTTCATACCGGTCCGTGCGAAGTTCCGTACAATAGAGGTATCGTGACACTCGATTTTCTCGGCACTCTTGAACGCACCAGCATGTGCGGCGATCTCCGTGCAGCGGACGCCGGCAAAGCCGTGGTCCTGATGGGCTGGGTGAACCGCCGGCGCGACCATGGCAACCTGATCTTTCTCGACCTGCGCGACCGCACCGGCATTACGCAGGTGGTGCTGGACCATGATGCCGGCCCGGAGGCGCATGCAAAGGCCGAAGCCGCGCGGCCGGAGTTCGTGGTGGCCGCGGTGGGTACCGTGCGGATGCGCGAGCCGGGGCTGGTAAACCCGAAGATGCCGACCGGGGAGATCGAGGTCGTCGCGAGCGGGCTGCTGCTGCTGAACGATGCGCGGACTCCGCCATTTTCACCGGCCGACGAGGCGATTGCCAATGAAGAGGTTCGGCTGAAGTATCGGTACCTGGACCTGCGGCGGCCGGAGATGCAGCAGAACTTCCGGCTGCGGCATGAGGTGACGCGCGCCGTGCGGAACTACCTTTCGGACGATGGTTTCCTAGAGATCGAAACGCCGTTCATGACACGGTCGACGCCGGAAGGCGCGCGCGACTACCTGGTGCCGAGCCGGGTGCATCCGGGCGAGTTTTATGCGTTGCCGCAGTCTCCGCAGATCTTCAAACAGATTCTGATGGTTTCGGGATTCGACAAATATTTTCAAATTGCGCGGTGCTTTCGCGACGAGGACCTGCGCGCGGACCGGCAGCCAGAGTTTACGCAGATCGACCTGGAAACCACGTTTCCCAGCCAGGAGCGGATCTTTCGCGTGGTGGAGGGCTTTCTGACGGCGGCGTTCCGGACCGCGGGCATCGAGCTGCGGACGCCGTTTGTGCAGATGACATATGACGAGGCGATTCACCGGTATGGGATCGACAAGCCGGACATGCGGCTGCCGGCGATGGTGGACCTGACGGAGGTGCTGACGCCGGAGTTGCGCGAGACGTTGAAGGTGGAGCAGGGGCTGCCGGTGCTGGGTTTCCTGATTCCCGGTGCGGGCGCGATGAGCGGGACCGCCAAACGCGGACTGGTGGAGGAGATCCGGACGTCGCTGGGCTCCACTGGCGGGCAGGGCGGGCTGGATTTCCTGGATGTTGCGCGACTTCGGACCAATGAGGCGTTTCATCTTCTGGCGGAAGCGATCGCGGCGAAGCTTACGGCCGAACAACTGGTGTTCTGCGGGCAGGCCTTTACGACCGAGGACCTGGCGATTGTGATTACGCCGAAGCTGGGGACGCCGGCAAGGTGGAATCACGATCCGCAATGGATCTGGAAGAAGGTGGGTGCGCTGCGGCTGGAGCTGGCGCGGAAGTTCGCCGACAAGCACGGGCTGCATCGGCAGACGGGCTCCGCGGCGGACTACAGATTCTGCTGGGTAACGGACTTCCCGATGTACGAGTGGGACGAAGAGGGGCAGACCTGGCAGGCGGCTCACCATCCGTTTACCAGCCCGCATGAGGACGACATCACCTCCGGCCGGCTGGTAAACGACAAGGGCGCGGTGCGTGCGCTGGCGTACGACATCGTGCTGAACGGCACCGAGCTTGGCTCCGGGTCGATCCGGATCCATCGGAAGGATGTACAGGCGGAGATCTTCCGGTCGCTCGGGATGTCGGATGAGGAGCAGAAGGCGCGGTTCGGGTTCTTTCTGGACGCGCTGGAGTACGGTACGCCTCCGCATGGCGGGATTGCGCTGGGGCTGGACCGGATCGTAATGATTCTGGCAGGAGCGTCGAGCCTGCGCGAGGTGATTGCGTTTCCCAAAACGGCCAGGGCGATCGACCTGATGGTGAACGCACCAACGCCTGTTTCTGAGCAGCAGATGCGGGAACTGAGCCTGCGGACCGTGGTCCGCAGTTGAGGCGATTCCAGAGCTAATCGGCCGTGCAATGCATTGCGCGGCCGAGCGACTCAGGAGTGAGGAGGAGTCGCCGATCAGCGCATGCGACGGGTTCCAGCCGGCCGCGCAGGCATAATCCTGCCCGGGAATCAGAAAGGGCCGCTCCCGAGAGGAGCGGCCCTTTGCTTGTCCGGATTATTTCTTCTTATCCTTTTTCGGCGCGGCCGCTTTCAGCTCCGGCTGCGCATCGCGTTCGTCCTGTTCGCTTTCAACTTCGGACTTTTTTTCCTTCGCGGATTTGGGCTTCCTGTCGTCTTCGGTCTCGCCCGGATCCGATTCTTCAGTGGCATCCTTGAATACCTTTTTCGAGACGGTCAGGATCTGCTTCGCGGCTTCCTGCTCTTCCTTCAGCGACTCGCCGAGATGCGTGACAATCTCTTTTTCCCCCAGCTGTTTGGCGATCGCGGAGGCTACGGTGTAGCCGGCGACTTCGTAGTGCTCTACCCGCAAAAGTCCGCCAATGAGCATGCTGTCGCGCTCGACGCCCTGTTCTTCTTCTTCGAGCGGCTCCTTGACCTCTTTGATTGCGCCTTCCATGCCATCGCAGTGCTTGCCGGTGGGCTTTTTGCCGAGGATGCCGAAGACGGTTTTGAGGCGCTCGACCTGTCCTTTGGTGACTTCGATGTGCTGCTGGATGGCAGTCTTGAGTTCGTCGGTGTCGGTTCCCTTGCTGGCCTTGGGCATGGCTTTCAGCTGCTGGTTTTCCGCGCTGTACAGGTCGCGCAACTCATCGATCAGAACATCTCTCAGGCTCATGGTCTTCACTTTCGGTGCAATCAGGATGGTGTGGGGTCGGTTGGGTCCCGCTTGTAGTCAGAGGGCTGAGTTGGCAGGCGGGTTGTTCTTGCTCGTGAATAAGGAGAAAGACAGTAGTTGGCATCCTGCAACGGCGTCAGCCTATAATGTCCTATGGCAACCGCATCGCCGGCTCCTTCACAGGCCGGCTCCACGGATACGTCGCCGCTTCTCCATGGCTCGCCCGCGGCCGCGACGGACTCCGGGTTGAGCGCAAGCGAGCTCGATACGGGGATGGCGCTCGAAGCGGCGGCCCCGGTGGCGATCTCGCGGGAGACTCCCGTGCACGGCAGCGCACTGGCGGAACCTGCGGGCGTACTTGCTCCGCTTCCGCTCGAACGACCCGAGAAGGAACCCGCCGCTGATTCGCTCGAAGCGAAGTTCCAGCATCTGCTCGACACCGTTCACCGCAACCGGCCGGTGGACGATCTCGACATCATCCGGCGCGCGTGGGCCTTCTGCATCGAGCAGCATGAGGGGCAGAAGCGTGCCTCGGGCGAGCCATACATCATTCATCCGCTGGAGGTGTGCCAGATCCTGGCGGATTTGAAGATGGATTCGACGGCGATTGCCGCGGGGCTGCTGCACGATGCAGTCGAAGACACGGACGTGACCACGCCGGAGATCGCGCGCCGCTTCAATGAGCAGGTGGCGCACATCGTCGAAGGCGTCACCAAGCTGGACAAGATCAAGTTCGCCAACCGCGAAGACCATCAGGCGGAGAACATCCGCAAGATGCTGCTCGCCATGGTGACGGACGTGCGGGTGGTGATCATCAAGCTGGCCGACCGGCTGCACAACATGCGGACGCTGGAGTTCCTGAAGCCGGAAAAGCAGCAGAAGATCGCACGCGAAACGCTGGATGTGTATGCTCCGCTGGCGCACCGGCTGGGCATGGGCAAGCTGCGCGGCGAGCTCGAAGACCTGGCGTTCCAGTACACCGACCCGTTTGCCTACCTGCAGGTGGCACAGGAGGTGGAACATCTGCGCGACGAGAACGAGCAGACGCTCGCCGGCATCGTGAGCACGGTACAGGCAAAGCTCGAGGAGATCGGCCTGCAGGCGCGGGTGGAGTCGCGCATTAAGCGGCTGTACTCGATTCAGCAAAAGCTGAACGCGCAGAAGATTCCCGTGGACCAGGTGTACGATCTGCTGGCGGTGCGGGTGATCTGTCACACCGTGGCCGAGTGCTACACGGTCTTTGGCTTGCTGCAGAACCTTTGGCGTCCGGTTCCGGGAAGATTCAAGGACTTCATCGCAACGCCGCGGCCGAACATGTACCAGTCGCTGCACACGACGCTGATGGCTCCGGGAGGCCACCAGTTCGAGGTGCAGATCCGCACCGAAGACATGCACCGGATCGCCGAGGAAGGCATCGCCGCGCACTGGAAGTACAAGGCCGGCGACGTGGTGAGCGCGAAGGACGAGCAGCGCCTGGCGTGGGTGCGGCAGCTGATGGAATGGCAGCGGGAGATGACCGACCCGAACGAGTTCATGTCGACGTTGAAGATCGACCTGTACCCGGAAGAGGTGTACACCTTTACGCCCAAGGGCAAAGTGGTGGTGCTGCCGAAGGACGCGAGCCCGGTGGACTTTGCGTATGCAATCCACACCGAGGTGGGCAACACGACGACTGGCGCCAAGGTAAACGGACGCATCGTTCCGCTGAAGACGAAGCTGCGCAACGGCGATATCGTCACGATCATGACGCAGAGCGGCCACGCACCCAGCCGCGACTGGCTCTCGTTTACCAAGAGCAGCCGCGCGCGCAACAAGATCAAGCACTGGCTGAACGAGCACCAGCGCGAACGCGCGATCGAGATCGGCCGGAAGCTGCTGGAGCGCGAGGCTCGCAAATGGAAGCTTTCTCTGGGAAAATTCGACTCGGCGGACTATACCCGGGTGGCGAACGACTACGGGCTGGGCTCGGAGCCGGAGCTTCTGGCCGGGGTCGGGTTTGGCAAGTACTCCGCGCGCGTGGTGCTGAACAAGCTGGAGCCGGGCTCGACCATGGCAGCCGAGCCTGCCGAGCCGGAAACGCTGGCCGCCGGGGTGACAGGTGCGCTGGGCGATACGTTGAGCAGGGCGTCCGAGACCGTGAAGCGTGTGTTTTTCGGCAAGGGATCGGACCTGCAGGTGGAAGGCCAGGACGATCTTCTGGTCTACCGGGCCCGGTGTTGCTCGCCGATCAAGGGCGAAGAGATTATCGGTTATGTGACGCGCGGCAAAGGGGTGGCGGTGCATGCGCGAGCCTGCCCGAACGTGCAGAATCTCCTGTACGAGTCCGACCGACGCATCCAGGTGGAGTGGGGTCTGGAAAAAGCCACCGCCGGTGCGAGCAAGCCGGAAACGTACCCGGTGAAGCTGACCGTGCTGTGCGACGACCGGCCGGGGCTGATGAAGGAGTTCACCGCCATCATCGCGGAAGACGGCACCAACATTCGCTCGGTCGACACCAAGCAGGCTGCTGACGAGACCTTTGTCGTGGACTTCGTGGTGGAAACCGTGGACGTGCGCCACCTGACCAAGTTGACCGGCAACCTGCGCAAGGTGCCGGGCGTGCGGGACGTGCATCGCGTGCAGAAGATCTAGATGGACCCGTCCGGCAGCCGAACCAGGGTTGAGCTCACTCCTCCGCTGAAGCGATTTCTCCTGCTGCTCAGCCTGTTGACTGCGGTCTGCGTGGGGACCGAGTTGTTCTGCGGGCTGGTGCTGCACTGGGGGTATCCGTGGAACTGGCCGCTGACGCCGCGCTACGAGCTGGGCTACGACCTGAACGGATTTATTCCGAAGTTTCGCGCCTTTCACTCGCGGGCTTTCTTCTCGATCGAGCCCCAGTATGCCTTTGCATATCCCGCCGGCATGGCTGTGCTGTACTGGCTGGTGTACCGGGTGCCGACGCTGCGGTGGGAGCTTCTGCTCTGCCTAATTGGCCTGAGCTTTGCCGGTGCAGGCGTGCTGATGGCTCGGACGCTGGTGCATCGGGGGCTCCGGCTGCGCGACGCGGCACTGCTGTGCGGGGGGACGCTGCTGCTTTCCTACCCGATTGCGTTCGAAGCCAAGCAGGGGAACCTGGAATTTTTCCTTTGGCTGTTGAGCGTGGCCGGGCTCGTTCTGCTGCAGCGGCACAAACCGTACAGCGCGGCGACCTGCTTCTGCGTGGCCGGCGTGCTGAAACCGTACCTGCTGGTCTTTCTCGGGTTGCAGGTGGCGCGACGGCAATGGAAGCCTCTGTTGCTCGCCGTGACGCTGTTCCCTGCCGGCAGTCTGGCAGCGCTTTGGCTGCTTTGTCCGGACCTGCGGTTCGCCATAACGCGCCTCCATGAGGGCGTTTCACTGTTTCAGAGCAGGATCATCCTGCAGGTAGTAGCACGCGAGATCGGCTTCGACCACTCGCTGTTCGCCTTGCTCAAGCGGCTATGGCCGGGCGTGGTTTCCCTCCGGCCGATACTTCCGATGTACGTGGTCGTGACGGCGCTGGCTGGGGTTCTGCTCTTCTTTATCCGGATTCGGCGACTGGGATTTGCGCGGCAGGTGCTTGCGCTGTCTGTTTGCGCGATTCTGCTGCCCCCCGTCTCGTACGATTACACGCTGCTGTACCTGTACGCGCCGCTTGCGCTGTTTGCGCTCGAGGCCGTACAGCAAAACGGCGCTGTGGAGCGACGGCAGTCCCTCGTGCTGGCTTTGTTGGCAGTTGCACTTGCACCTTTGAGCGAATTGATCCGCCTGGGCGTCGGTTTTGGCGGACAGGTGCGCTCGGTCATTTTGGTGCTGCTGCTGATCGCGGCCGTGGCCGGGCCGGCCGAGGACCGGGGCGATGCCGTTGTGTCTTCTACTGCATGCCCAGTTCCTTGACGAGAAAGGCGTACATGTCCGCGGTGACGTCCATCTGCTTGGACAGGGGCATGCCTCCTCCGTGGCCGGCGCGGGTTTCCACGCGGATCAGCACGGGGGCTGCGCCGGCAGTTTTTTCGGCCGCGGCCTGCATGGTGGCGGCGAACTTGAAGGAATGCGCGGGGAAGACGCGGTCATCGTGGTCCGCCGTCGTGATGAACGTAGGGGGATAATGGGTGCCCGGGTGCACGTTCTGCACGGGGGAGTATTTCAGGATCGCGCGGAACTCCTCCTCGTTGTCGCTTGGGCTGCCGTAGTCCGGCTTCCATGCGTAGCCGATGGTGAACTTGTCGAAGCGCAGCATGTCCATGACGCCGACCTGCGCGAGCACGGCGCCGAAGAGTTCCGGCCGCTGCAACTCGGTGGCTCCGACCAGAAGTCCGCCGTTCGATCCTCCGTTGATCGCGAGCTTCCTGGGCGAGGTGTACTTGTTGGCGATCAGGAACTGCGCGCATCCGATGAAGTCGTCGAAGACGTTCTGCTTGTGGGTTTTGGTTCCGGCCTGGTGCCATGCCTCGCCGTACTCGCCGCCTCCGCGCAGGATGGCTTCGGCGTAGATGCCTCCCATCTCCAGCCAGGCCATGCGCGAAGAGCTGTAGCCCGGGCCGAGCGAGACGTTGAAACCGCCGTACCCGTACAGAATCGCGGGCGCGGAACCGTCCATCGGCGTGCCCTTCCTATAGGTGATGAAAGAGCGGGATCCTGGTGCCGTCCTTGCTGGGCGCGAAGACCTGTTTCGTTTCGTACTCGGCGGGGTTGAACTGCAGCTTCGGCTGCTTCCAAACGCTGGAGAGACCGGTCGTGAGATCAAGCCGGTAGAGCGTCGCGGGCGTGGTGTAGTTGGTGAAAGAGTAGAAGAGGTCGGTATCGGTCCGCTTGCCTCCGCCGACGCTGACCGCGCCGATGCCGGGCAGCTTCACCTCGCGGGTCAGCTTGCCGTCGAGGTCATACTGCTCGACCCTGCTTTGCGCGTCGACCAGGTAGGTCAGCACCATCTGGTTGTGCACCATCACCGCGGACTCCAGCGGTTCGGCACGCTCGGCCACGACGGTCTGCCAGTGCGCCGGGTCCGGTTGAGCCAGGTCGATCTCGACAATGCGGCTCTTTGGCGCGTCCTTGTTGGTCATCATCCACATGCGGTTGCCGATGTTGCCGATGGGCGAATAGATCGCGTCGTCTTTGGGGGCGATCTCGATGAGCTTGTCCGGATGCAGCAGGTCGCGGACCGCAAGGGTGTTGGTGCTGCCTTTGCCGGCGGTCAGGATCAGGTAGCGTCCGTCCTCGGTGACGCCTCCGCCGACAAGGAATTCGCCGTCGTCCGGCCGCTCGTAGACGATCCTGTCCTCGGTCTGCGGGGTGCCCAGCACGTGGAAGTAGACCTTGTGGAACTTGGCGGCGCGCTTAAGGGCGTCGGCCCGCTCAACATCAGTTTTCGGCACGCCAAAGCTGGAGTAGTAGAAACCTTTGCCGTCGTGCGCCCAGCTGATACCGCTGAATTTGACCCACTCGACGACGTCAGGCAAGTCCTTGCCGGTGCTGACGACCTTAACGTGGACCTCTTCGAGGTCGCTTCCGGCCTCCGCCAGCGCGTAGGCGAGCAGGGTGCCGTCATCGCTTGGACTGGTGCTGCTCAACGCGACGGTGCCGTCCTTCGCGAGCAGGTTGGGGTCGATCAGCTCGACCGGCGCGCCGTGTTCGCCCTGCTGCCAGAAGAGCACCGCTTGATTCTGCAGGCCGGTGTTGCGCCCATAGAAATAGCGTCCACTCTCGCGCGCAGGCATGCCGAACCGCTCGAAGTTAGCAAGCTCCATAAGCCGCGCGTGGATGCGTGCGCGTGCGGGAATGCCGGCGAGGAAGCTCTGGGTGAGTTGATTTTCGGCGTCCACCCACTGCTTGACCTCGGGCGAATCGACGTCCTCCATCCACCGGTAGGGGTCCGGCACCTGCGTGCCGAAGTAGGTGTCGACGTGGTCGGAGACCCGTGCCGTTGGGTAGCTGAGGCTGCCTGCATGGCTCGGAGTTGCCTGGTGAGAAACCGCCTGTGACGAAGCCGTCAAACCACTCATGCACACCACCCCCGCCAGCATCTTCCATAGCACCATGTGCTATCCTCCGGCCAGCGCTTTCTCTTAGAATCTACACGACTTCCCCTTGCCGCGTGGGCCGGGGACGGCGTCGAAAGTCATTCTCGATCGCCTCCGAGTCGATGGGGTATCCGGACGCGTACAAGCCCTACGTGAGAGGATTTCGGAAAGAACTCAATCCGGATGCCCGCTGAATTGAAGAGACGCTTGGTCCCGCGCAAAGTACGCTAAAGACGCTCGCTGGCTGTCTCTTGGGTGTACTTTCCTTGCGTGCTTTGAGCGGTGGTCGTCGCTGGTTCTAGAGGGTGTTATGAACTTCGCACCTGCTTAGAGTCTTTGCTGCTGCTTGTTTTCGCTTCAGCAGGAAGTGATGGCGAAGGTTCGTGTGGGGTATCCGTCGGATGTGACGGATGAGGAGTGGTGGTTTGTGCTGCCGTATCTGTTGCTGTGTCGCGAGGATGCGAGGCAGCGGGAGCATGATCTTCGCGATGTGTTCAACGCGGTGCGGTACATGGCTCGGAGTGGGTGTTCGTGGCGGCTACGACGAGGCCAACCGACGCAAGGAATCGAAGGTGCATGTCGCGGTCGACACGCTGGACCACCTGCTGGCCCTGACCGTCACGCCGGCAGACCAGGGCGACCGGGACCAGGTCGCTCCACTGGCCGAACAGGTCCAGCAGATCACCGGGAGCACGGTCGAGCTGGCCTATGTCGACCAGGGCTACACCGGCCCGAACGCCGCCGACGCCGCACAACAGCACGGCATACGGCTCGAAGTCGTCAAGCACCCCAGCCAAACGAGGCTTCGTGCTGCTTCCGCGCCGAAGGGTCGTCGAACGCAGCTTCGCCAGGGCCGCACGCTTCAGACGCCTGGCCCGGGACTACGAACGACTCCCGCAAACACGCAAAGGAATACAATTCATCGCTTCGCTATCCTCATAACAAGCAGACTCATCAAGCTCGCAACTTCATAACACCTCCTAGGCTGTATCGACTAAGGTGCGAGCCATCTCCAGCAGCAAGCGAGAGTGACTGTGGCGTGAAAGTCTTGCTTGAGCTTGTCGAAGCGTGTGGCGAGCCTTCGAAACTGCTTGAGGTGCGCGAAGGTTCGTTCGATGCGATCGCGGTGTTATAGAGAATGTTGTTAAGGATCGCTGCACCAGGCGCATGCGGCGGAGCGGGATGACGGCTTCGATGCCACACTCGGCGAGGTGGTTCAGGATCGGGTCGATGTCGTAGCCCTTGTCCGCGAGCACGGCTATGGGCCGTCGGTCGCCGAGCAGCGGCAGGGCCTGGGTGCAGTCGTTCGCCTGGCCGCCGGCAAGCACAAGCAGAGCGGCAGGCCGAGCGAGTTGGCGAGCAGGTGAATTTTGGTCGTCAGACCTCCTCGACTCCGCCCCAGAGCGCTCTCCTGAGCCCTTTTCGAGCCGTGGCGGCCTGCTGGTGTGCCCGCACAACACTCGAATCGATCATGACATAGCGGTTCTCGCCGCCTTTAAGCAGATCGGCGAACACCCGGTTCCAAACGCCGGCAGCGGCCCGTCGCGTGAAGCGTTTTTGCACGTTCTTGTATTTACCGTAGCGCTCCGGCATGTCCTGCCGGCGCATGCCGGAACGTAAAACCCACAACACAGGCACAAACAAACGGTTGTCCGCAGCCGGCCGCCCCACCATTCCAGCACGCCCAGGCAGCAACACGTCAATCCGCCGCCACTGCACCTCCATCAACTCATATCGACCTACGCCCATCCCTTTACTGCAACAAATCCGCAGCAGCTCGCAAAGTCAATTAGTCGATACACCCTAGGACGGGGCTGAACATATTCAAGATGTGCAGGCATCAACAAGGCTGCGAAACGAAACACCGCACCTACGACCCCAGTGACTTTGGTCGCCCGTTGCGATTGCCGACGGTGCAGTTTGGAGTGCCTCGCTTTACAGCAGCGTGCACGATTCTGTATTGTCACGGGTGTCTCTAAACGCCTCGAAATTTGCCCGTCCAAAGACCCGATAAGCCTCAGAATCGCGAATCCAGACAACCGTTTGATTCAAACCCACGGGGCCGACCCTTCGGAGGTCCGCTTCTTGTTGATACGCGAATACGAAGTCAGGTCATGATGTGGAGTTGGCCCCCAAATCGCAAGTTTCTGGTAACCTTTGCTCTTCACTCGGATGCCTGCTTTCAGGGTTCGCAAACACCCAGGTTCCGTTACCGAAGAGGTCGCCGCCCGCACCCCGGGTAAATACGCCAACCATTGAGAATCGTCCGGCGGTGGTAAAGTCGTGGCCGATGGAGATGGAGGCGATTCCCGGTCCGCTGCGGTCTTTTCTGCGGATTGCCAGTATCAGCCAGGATACTTCCCCTGAAAACGTGATTCCATCACTTGCACGCGCGGTCTACCAGGATGGTTACCAGGGTCAGTGTCATTTGTCCAGTAGCTTCTCGAGACAGTGCTGAAGAATCGCCACATGCCGCTTCTTTCGTCCAGTCAGGGCGGCGCCGCAAGACCAACCTCTTGAAGATTGGTGAAGAATACCAGCTCTGTCCCATTTCAGCTGACGAATGAATGGCCAATGCATTTACTGACATCGGATGATGCCTTTCGCATCAGCGGAAGTAAAGTCGAGCAGAGCCATGGAACTTCCAGAGCACCGCTCCGGCGAGAGTATTTTTGATTGCGAACAGGAACAATTGCAGGTTTAGAGCGGCGGGCTCCGCTGCTCTGCCGGTTCCACGCAGCACGTTCTCTGGTCGCAACCGCCGTTCCCATCTTGTTTACAGGGACATGCAGGATCGGGCAGACCGGCTGCTCGTTCTCTTTTTCTCCGCTGAACACCGGTCATCTCGCTGATTTCGTCTGAAGAGCGGCCAGCTCCAACTTACCCTGCCGAAGGAATGCGGCGTCCGGGTCGGCATGTGCCCACAGAGAGAGAAACTGCTGGTACGCGCTGATTGCGTCGGCCATCTTACCCTCGGCCGCGAGGGCACGTCCTAACCCCAGCCATGAGATTGGCAGTTCGATGGCGATAGGCTCCCTTGCCCTCTCGTTGAGGATCGTGCGATATTCCTTCTCCGCCTGTGCCGGCTGACCCGCGGCAAGATAGGCGTCGGCGCGCACAAGGGTATGGCCGAAGTCACGGCCTTCCAGCGGACGCGAGGTCTCCAACGCGTCGAGAGCTTCCTGCGGTTTATGTTGCGCCATTGCGTGGAGCGCATGGACGTATGGCGTGACATACAGGTTCCACAGGGTTCCCTCCGGGTATTTCGCCCGCATGGCACGCACGGCGGTTTCAGCCGCAGCGAAATCACCGGCCAGCGCGAGACCATAGACGCTGGCAGAGTCCTCTGAGTCGGCCGGCTTGCTCCGAAAAAGCCGTAGACCCGCGTCAACGTCTCCGGCTTCGATCAGGTTCGAGCCTTCCATCTGATTGATCGTCGCCGCCGCGCCCGGCAGGCCCTGCTGCCGGAAGAGGTCGGCGCACTTCAAAAGGAGACGATGCGCATCGGCAAATCGGCCTTCGGAGAGCGCAAGTTCAAGTTCCTCGATCTCGAAAGTGACAGACTCAGGATGAGCGGTACCCCAGTCCGTCTGCGTCTTGATAGAGGCTGAGTCCTTCAGCGCGAAGGCAGCGTCAAGGCAATTCACGCGAATATGTTCCCCGTCCAGGCCTCTTGCAATGGCCTGCTCGCAGGTGATCTGCGCGCCCCGTGCATCGCCGGCCCGTACTTGCATATACGAAAGGTTGGCGTACATCCCCTGATTTTCAGGGTGCAGTTCGACAACGCGTTTTGCTGATGCAGCCGACTCCGCAGCCTTGCCCAGTTCGCGTTGCGTATTGGAAAGTCCGTTCCACGCCTGTGCGGCTCGCGGATAGAGTTCGGTCCAGTCGCGGTAATTCCGCTCAGATTCGTAGAGATCCTGCGTGGTGACGCTGCTGTAGAGCGCGGTGATCGCAAAACGCACCGGTTCGCTGGCCGACTCGCGCATGGCATAGGCCTTCGCGACGGACTCACGCTCAGACGTGAAGTCTTCCATAGAGCCATACGTGGCTGCGAGGTCATAGTAGCCGGCGGCGAAGGATGGGTCCGCGACGACGGCCTTCTTCAACAGCGCGATGGCGTCAGGAAACTTTCCCTGTTCCGACTCGGTCTTTGCAAGGCTGTAGTACTTCAAGGCCTCGAGGGACGCTGTGTTTGAGGGAATAAGCTGGGCACTGTAGCGAGCGATACTGCGTCGGGATTCGCCCATACCTTTGCGCATGCGTTCGCCAAGGAGTTCGACAGCGTGAGGAAGGTCTTCAGCGCGTTTCACTTCGCGGCTGGCTTCGGCGATGGTCTTGCCGTCCACGCAGCTTGTTGCCTCTTCGGTTAGCAGGTACTGTCGGCCGCTGCGAGCGATCGAACCGTGGACGACGGCCTGGCTGTTCGTGCGCTCACAGACCTCGCGCGCCGTGACGACCGTAAGCGGATCGTGTGGGTTGCGCGTCATCTGGGTTAAGGTTTCGCTGACCAGCGAGTCGGGCAGGAGGGAGACAAACGGACTCTGCGAGACATTCATTCTGAGCACATTCAGCAGCGAACGATCCAGGACGGGGTCGCCGGTGGTGCCTTCCAATGGTGTCAGGACGACCTGAACCGGAGGGCCGCCGGTGCGGTCCTGCCATTGCCGCCAGCCGTACCAGACGGCCATGCCCAAACCGAGAGCGATGGCCGCGACCAGTGTCAGGCGAGCGGCGGAACTGGTGAGGCGCTGAGATTGAGGCTCCGAGAGTGCGAGAGCCGGCGAGTCAAACGGTTCCTCCTCAATCGTGATGTGCGTGATCGACTCTCTTGAATCGATGGTGATCGAATCGATCACGGGGTCGATGCCGCTGACGGGAGCCGCGAGCCGATAGCCCCGTCCGGGAACGGTTTCGATGATCTTCTCACCGGATGTATGGCGGGAGAGCGCTTTGCGCAACAGGAAGACGTGCTGCGTAAGGTTGCTATCTTCGATGAACTGCTCAGGCCACAGCGCCTGCATGAGCTCCTGCTTGCTGACGACCGCGTTGGAGTGGTCCGCGAGATATAGAAGAAGGTCAAAGGTTTTCCGATTGAGGACAATCGGTTCCTCCTGCCAGCTCAAACGCCACTGGGCACGATCAATCTCATATTCGCCGATTCGCATGAAGCCGTTATTTTGCAATGACATATCCGAATTGATCCCTGATTGAGCAGCAATTGAGAAGCCATTGAAGGCATTGATCCGCCTCGGATGCGACAAAACGGATATGCCGAAGGGAAGCCGTCTCGACGCGAAGGTCAGCTGTAAATGTCGTGAGTATACCAAGCGGGCCTCGACGCTAGCGGACTCGAGAAGGCGCGAAGCTGTGTCCCATCTGCGTGCGCCGGAGGAATCATGACGCGGATGCGCAGGGTCATCGAGATTCGGCAACGGGAGACCTCGGTGTCGATCCGTATGTCGAGCCCCAACCAGGCCAGCGGTCCTGCCCGGTCGGAGCACGCGACGCAGGGGATCGCGGAGTCTGTTCCCACCGCCTTCACCGTCTGTCCAGTCTGCGAAACGTCCGGCATGCTCTGCCTGGCGGACGTCATGGAATGCTATTTTCCGAACCCGGAGACTCTCTCCCTGGCCTTGGCCCGGGGCGGTCTCCATCTGTCCCAGGGTGACGGCACGGTGTGGTTTTGCGAGCACACGGTGCGAGCCTTTCTGGCAGAACCCTCAAGGCAGCCGAGGGGTTCGCCTTAGCTCTTCTGCTCGCCTCTTTCAGTCGGAGCTGCCGGTTGCGGCGCCGCCTCACCCATCCAGCCATTGACCGCGATCATCCAGGGGACCCGTGAATTACATCTCAGACTACCTACACCGCTACCGCACTCTTAGACTCCCGAACGACCGTCGCCTCTGGGCCGTTCTGCTCTGCGTACTCACGCTCTCGTGCAGGATGGAGGCGCAGAGCCCGCCAACCCTGGCGATCAGTCTGTCCCCCGCCAATCCGCAGTTTACCGACACGGTCGCCGTGAGCGCGAAGCTGACGGGAAGCGCCGGACAGCCCACGGGCACGGTCTCGTACACGATCGACGGCGGCACAGCCGCGACCTCCACCGTGACGAACGGCGTGGCGTACTTTCCGATCTCGCCCTTGGCTCCCGGATCGCATACGGTTGCGGTGAGCTACAGCGGCGACGGCAGCTTCGGCGCGTTGAGCGCGCAGAGCCAGCCATTCACCGTCAGCGACCGGCCCAGGCAGATCAACGGCTCAACATACTTCCTGAATCCGTCTATCTACGTGGCGGAAGGCGGCACGTTCTCCGCGTTTGGGATCGGCGGCGTGGCTGTCGATAAAAACCAGAATGTCTTTCTGGCCTACGGCACAACCGGACCCTACCCGGTTGCTCCTGCCGTTGCAGAGATCACGAGCGGCCTCGGCTACAAAACCCTGCCCGTGCAAGGCATCGGGACGGATGTGCGGCTGGCGGTGGACCCAGCGGGCAACCTTTATCTCGCCGATCCGACGCATTCCAGTGTGTTGGAGTATTCGACGGGCGGAGTACAGACGACCCTCTCCATCGCCGGACTGATGGCGCCAAGCTCGATCACCTACGATGCTGCGACGCAGTCGCTCTTCATTCTTGATTCCAACCTCGGCGGCGTCATCCAGTACAACCTGTCGACGCAGAAACAAACCACCCTTTTCAGCGGAGTCAAGAGCCTGAACCCGGCGGTCGCAACCGATGGCGCAGGCGGCATCTATTATGTATCCGCTGAGCAGCTGATGTTTCGCGCCGCTGATGGAACAACCTCTCCGATTTACGGCCAATTTGTGCCACCCGGCACTTCGGCGGTAAATTCTACGATCCTTGGATTGGCTTTCGATCCTGTCCGGAAGTATCTATGGGTGTCCACAGCGACCGGCGGTGGCATGTCTACGATACGTCTGGATGCCGATCATCACGCGTCGTTTGTCGGCGGGTCCGTAAACTCCGATCGAGGACAGTTGAACCTCGATTCCGCAGGCAAGGCGTATACGCCGTCCACCGTCTACACGGACGGGCCCTACGCCGCGAATGGAGGTCCCGCAATCACGCAGTTCGGCGCCGGCGGAATCGTTCCAGAAGCCGTCGTGCAACTGCCGAGTGGCAGCGTGGGCCCGGTCGGCGGCGCCGGCAGCTCGCCCGGCGTCTATAGCTCCATCACACAGGAGCCGATCGAGGCACCGAATGGGTATCCGATAGGCTTCGGAGCGATCTCGTTTCCGCTGGTGCTCACGCTGAGCGATGGCACCAACATTAGTCTTCCAGTCTATGGCACGGGCTACGGCCAGTGGATGATCTCGACTCCGGGCTTTGTCGCTCCGCTCACCTTGCCCGTCGGTCAGGCCGGCGGCATAGCGTATGCAGCGCCCTATCGGGGCTATGGCGACACGATCTATGTCTCGGATACGACGACCGACAGCGTCAAGACGGTTGTGTATCAGTATCAGCAGAATGGCGTGGCGCAGATCTACTCGACCGGAACCGTAGCCTTCACCGGTCTTTCTCACCCAGGGCAGCTTGCGGCTGACGGCGCAGGCGATGTCTGGGTCATGGATCAAGGGGCTGCGTCCGGCGGAACACGCGTCCTGCGGAGAGATTCGAATGGCGGACAGCTGGTCGCCTACTCCGCCGCAACGGGCGACCCGCTTGGCCTCCTGCAGAGCGTTTCGGCCTTCGCGGTAGACGGTCAGCAGGCGGTGTACCTGGGTGGAACCGGCAAGTCCGGCGGCACAATCACGAGGGTCGACGCCCGTGGCCTCGAAACGCCGATCGCCACAGGCATCACGGCTCCCGTCGTCCTGGCGCTGGACGCGGCCTCCGATGTCTATGAGGTCGACACAACAGGCACGCTCTCGAAGATCACCCCGGCTGGCACCGTTACAACGATCGCCTCCGGACTTACGACACCGACGGCCATCTCACTCGATGCGAGCAACACGGTCTATCTCAGCAGCGCCAGCGCAAAAGGCGTACTGACCATTGCACCCGATGGCACGCAGAACACGATTTCCATCGCGGGCGTGGCAAATCCTACCATTGCCGTTGTGGATTACATCGGAAGCATTCACGTCGTCGATGGCACAACCCAGACAACCTACGTGGACTACCGGTATACAGCCACAGACACCATCAACTTCGGCACAGTGGCCGTCAACTCCACTTCCACCCGGGATTACACGGTCACGAGCATCGGTAACCTTGCGCTGCTTCCCTTGACGACGACTCTCTCGCAAGGCACCTATGCTCCGTTCAGTTTTGCGGCCGGTCCGTCCAATGGCTGCCAGTTTGCTGGAGCCGGAACGCCGACGGCGCTGGCTCCGGGACAGTCCTGCCAGGTCGAGTTCAAATACCAGCCTACAAAGACGGGAACGGACAGCGCTTCTGCTGAGCTGGACTCCGGTAGCATACTTTCCATCATTTCCATCGGTCCCGGTCTTTTTTGGAAGCTGACCGGAACCGTAACCAACAGCCCGGCAGCGGCGCCGGTACCAGTACTGGCACCCAGCTCTATCGCGTTCGGTAACATCATCGTCGGCACCACCAGCGCGACGCAGACGGCCACGCTCAGCAACACGGGTAATACCCCTCTGACCGTGAGCAGTCTGAGCCTGTCTGGCGGCGGAGCGGGCTCCTTCACAGAGACCTCAAGCTGCGGCGCCGCCGTCGCCGCGGGAGCAAGCTGCACCATCACCCTGGCCTGCAAGCCGACGGCAACCGGAGCAGTCTCGGCGTCTCTCAGCGCAACGTTTCCAAGCCCTCTCACAGCGCAATCATCCACGCTCAGCTGCACCGGCACAGCAGCCGCAGCGGCGCAAGCTGCGCTCACACCCGCCACCACGGACTTCGGCACGGTCACGACCGGCACGACCAGCGCCGCGAAGACCTTCACCCTGGCGAACGGCGGTAACGCATCCCTCGCCATCACATCAGTCGCCGTGAACGGTAGCGGCTTCATCGTCGCCGGAAACACCTGCGCCTCCTCTCTCGCGGCAGGCAACGCCTGCACCATCACCGTCACGTTCACACCGGCAAACGCGGGTTCTGCTTCAGCCACGCTCTCCGTAGTGGATGCAGTGGGCACGCAAACTGCCGCTCTCACCGGTACCGGCGCGGCACCCACTGCGCCGCAAGCCGCACTCACTCCCGCAACGGCCAGCTTCGGCGACGTCAACGTCGGCGCAACGGGAACGGCACAGACGTTCACACTCAAGAACGCCGGCACCGCGTCGCTGACGGTAGGCTCGGTCACACTCAACGGTACAAACGCATCCGTCTTCACGATCGGCTCTAACAGCTGCGGAACGGCGCTGGCTGCTGGCGCCTCGTGTGCTGTGGTCGTCAGTTTCGCACCATCCGCGGCGGGCAGCGCCACTGCGACACTCAGCGTCGTGGACGCTGTCGGGACGCAGACCTCGGCGCTCTCAGGAAATGGTGTCGCTGTCACTGCACCCGACTTCGCCATCGCGGCTACACCGCCCACTCAGACATCTTCGGCTGGCGGAGTGGTCTCCTATGCGATCTCCATCACACCAATGAAAGGGTTCACGCAAGCGGTCGCTCTCACAGCGAGCGGACTTCCAACGAACGCCAAGGTCAGCTTCGCCCCTGCGAGCGTGACGCCTGCAGGCGGGGCAGCCACGTCGACAATGACGATCACGCTACCGGCGCAAGTGGCCGCAGAGCATGAGCCGTTCCGCACATGGCCGGCTGGCGGGTCTGCGCTCGCTGCCGGCTTGCTGATCCTTCCACTCTGGCGCCGCAAGCGCCTAATGAAGTCAATCGCATGCCTCCTCGCAGTGGCCGGAATGACCGCAGCGATCTCGGGCTGCGGAGGCGGCTTCGGCCTCCCAGCCAACACTGTCATTGCCACCTACTCCATCACGGTGAACGGAACCAGCGGTTCGCTCCTGCACAGCACAAGCGTGCAGCTCACGGTCAAGTAAAGGAACAATCATGAAGACGCTACCGGCTCTCCTCCTGCTCCTGTCGTTCGCCCTCACGTATGCCGCTGCCCAGACTAAGCCGAATCAGCCCGGACAGCATGCGACCGAGATCGCCGCTGAATACAGCTATGAACATGCGAATGCGCCGCCTGCTGGTTGCGGCTGCTTCTCCCTCAATGGAGGCAGCGTCTCGATCGCTGAACCGATCCGCTCGGGACATGTCTCCTTCGCGTTCGACACCACCATCGCGCACGGCGCGGCGGGGCCGTACGGTCTGACACTCTCCACCTTTACGGCGGGCGTTCGGTACCGACCGTTGCCGCAAGGTCGATGGAATCCGTTCAGCGAGGTTCTGGTGGGCGCGTCCCACGCAAGCGGAGCCCTCGCAAGCGGCACAGCACCGGCCGCCACCAATCCAGCACTGGTCTTCGCAAGCACCCTCGGCGGCGGCCTCGATCGCCGGCTCAGCAGCCGTTGGTCGCTCCGGCTGATTCAAGCGGACTATCTCATCACCACCTTCACCAACGGAGGGAACAACCACCAGAACATAGCTCGCATCAGCTCCGGCTTCACGTTCCGCCTCTCGAAGTAGACGATCGGCCTGACTTGGAGGTTACAGGCGCATTGTTCTCAGCGATCCAGACCGTGCGGTCTATGACTTGCTGATGGAACGCCTTGCTGCTCCGTGAAGTAGAGTCAGCATTCGCCTAGAGCCTGTTAGGGACTTTGTATCTGGCTAGAGTCTTTGCATGGGGCTTTTCTTTGCCGAGCATAGAAATATGTCCAGGTCTGTTGTTACGGGGTATCCGTCGGATGTGACGGACGAGGAGTGGGAGTTTGTCTTGCCTTATCCGCTGTTGTGCCGCGAGGACAGCCCGCAGCGCAAGTACGATTTGCGCCGGGTGTTCAACGGGATACGGTACGCGGCACGCACCGGGGGGCAGTGGCGCTACCTTCCGCACACGAGTACGGCTCGTGGTGGGCGGTCTACCAGCAGATGCGGCGATGGCTGGATGCGGGCGTGTTCGAGGTGCTGGTCGGCGATGTGCAGGCGATTGCCCGCGAGTGGGCGGAGCGAAAAGGCCAGCCCACGGCGGTCTGTCTCGACAGCCGTACCCTGCAGAGCACACCCGAGAGCGGTGCCCGCGCCGGCTACGATGGGGGCCAGGCGCCGCAAGGGCTCGAAGGTGCACATCGCCGTGGATACGCTGGCCACCTGCTGGCACTTAAGGTGACGGCGGCCGATCAGGGCGACCGCCAACAGGTCGCCGCGCTGGCAGAGGAGAGCCAGGAGGTCACCGGATCTACGGTGGAGCTGGCCTATGTCGACCAGGGTTACACCGAACCGAACGCCGCCGAGGCCGCCAGCGAGCATGGCGTTCGGCTGGAGGTGGTCAAGCATCCCTTGGCCAAGCGGCTTCGTGCTCTTGCCGGACCGCTGGGTGGCGGAACGCAGCTTTGCCTGGGCCGCACGCTTCCGCAGACTCGCCCGAGACTACGAGCGGCTCGACACCACACTCAAAGGCTTCCACTCCATCGCCTTCGCCATCCTCATGACCACAAGGCTCGTCCTTGCAGCATGCCAAAGTTCCTAACAGGCTCTAGCGCGGCGGGATCACGATCTTCTGTCCGACCAGGCCCTTGTTCGGGTCGGCCATGCCGCTTGCCTTGGCGATCGCCTCGTAATGGTTCGGATCGCCGTAGAAGAGCTTGGAGATTTTGCTCAGGTTGTCGCCCGCGACGAGCGTGTAGTCCTGGTTGTCTCCGCCGGTGTTGGTGATCTCATGTTTCAGGTCAGCGTAGGTGGGGTCCACCTGCTTGATGATGTCCCAGACACGGTCAAGCTCGACCTTGCTGGCCACGTTCGCGACCAGATGATACTGCTCGCCGACCAGCTCTGAGCCGACAAACTTTGCGCCATACGGCTCGAAGATCTTGATCTGGTCCACCACCGGTGAATACTTCTGCTGCAATGCCTGAAAGTCCGCCATGCCGTTCTCCTTCTGGAGCATTGCCCCTGTCGGTAAGATGCAGGGTGTCGGGGGTCGATGTGAAGATTTCAGGCCAAAATACGCCTCTGCCGGCGCATCCGGTAGAACGTAAAACCGACAGCGTTCGCCAGCCCGTTGGTGCCCAGGATCTTGCCGGTACAGGCTCCGGGTGCCACGACATCCACACACAAAGCGAATAGGCGGTGAGCAGGAAGCAAGACAGAGTTGCCAGCGGCTCGACCCCGGAGCTCCAGGCCAGCCAGCGCGGAAGCCGCTCGCGCAGGGTATGCCGCGAAACCGGCAAAGTATCTTGCTCCAGGCAGTGCGCATGGGGGACAATCAGCCCATGAGCTCTCAGACCAAGACCGCGATCTCCACGCCCGAAGCCCCGGCCGCCATCGGCCCGTACTCGCAGGCCATCCGCGTGGGCGACATGCTGTTCACCTCCGGGCAGATTCCGATTGACCCGGCAACCGGCAGCTTTGTGCCCGGCGGCATCGTCGAGCAGACGACGCAGGTGCTGGACAACCTCAAGGCCGTCCTGGCCCACGCTGGGCTGGATATGATCCACGTGGTGAAGACGACCGTGTTTCTGAAGAACCTGAACGACTTCGCCGCCATGAACGAGGTCTATGCCAGATACCTGGCCCCGCATGGCGTGGTGCCACCCGCGCGTTCGACCGTGCAGGTGGCCGCGCTGCCCAAGGACGCTCTGGTGGAGATCGAACTGATCGCGAGGGAAGATCCGGCGGCTTAGAACTACGTTGCTTCAGCTATTTCGGTGGTGCGCCGAGGCAGCTTGGGTAGGGAGCCTTCTCGCCTGCGACGATGGCGCAGACGCGGATGGGCTGCAACTGCTGGAACCGACGCTGCCATTTGATGTCGTTGAAGACGGGCGGCTTGTCTTCGGGCGTGCCACGCTCGGCCCACTGGATGGTGTACATGTCCTGGTCGCCCTGGATGACGACGATGAGCGCGGTTTCGGAATGCGTGATGCCGGCGCGTCCGTTCTTGTCCTCCACGCTGCCGCAGCCGACCAGCATCAGGTATGCGGGGGTCGTGCCCAGGCTCAACGCGCCGATGTCCTTGAAGCCGAACAGCTTCGGGCAGGCGGACTGGAAGCCGTTCGCGAGCTTGTCGGCCAGGGTCTTGGCGGGGGAGGCCTGCAGGGTCGCAGCGCCTTTTTCACCGGTCAACGTGATCATCTGCCCCCATTGTTTGATCGTGTCCACGTCCCGAACCGCCTCGCGGAGGTAGAACTTGCTGTTTGCGTTTTCTGCGACGTGCAGCACCATGTTCGCCGGCGAGGAAAAGGCGATGAGCTGATGGAAGACCGGCGTGATCACCTCAATCGGCTCCTTGCCGGCCGGTCGCGCGACCTCCTGCGCCGCCGCGCTTCCCAGCATAACAACCCCAAGCAATACTTCCGGCAGCAACCGATTCATCGGCAAAGACCCTCTCACCACAGGGTAGCCCAGTTGCCGGTCGGCATCATCCTTCTCGGGGCCGGGCGCATCCAATCAGTACAAGCAAGCAGGAGAAACTTATGTCCGACGCGCACATCGTAACCCCGCAGCCTGAAGCTCCCAACGCACCCAGCAAGGTGCGGAAGTCCGACGCTGAATGGCGGCAGGAGCTGACCCCGGAGCAGTACCACATCCTTCGCGAGAAAGGCACCGAACGCGCCTTTTCCGGGCACCTGGTCAATAACCACGCCGATGGCACCTACCACTGCGCCGCGTGCAACGCCCCATTGTTCAAGTCTGAAACCAAGTTCGAGTCCGGCTCCGGGTGGCCGAGCTTTTTCGAACCCATCAGCCCGACGGCGGTGGAACTGCACGAGGACCGCACCTATGGAATGCGGCGTGTGGAGGTTATCTGCGCGACTTGCGGAGGCCATCTGGGCCACGTCTTCCCGGATGGACCGAATCCTACCGGCGAGCGCTACTGCATGAACTCCGCCAGCCTGGACTTTAAGCAGCAGTAGGAAGGATCGACGACGATACCCCGGCAGCCATCAGGCTCCGGGGTGTCGTCTCTGGCAATACACTGACCAGCCTATGCTGCAGCCGGGCTCTCTAGGCGGCGGCGAGCACCGGCTTGACCGTCGTCTTCTTGACAATCTTGCCGCTCTTCAGGCAGGTCGTGCAGACGCTCATCCGCTTCGAGCCGCCTTCGGTTGCGGCCTTGACGGACTGCAGGTTCACGTTCCACCGGCGGCGAGTCTTGTTATTTGCGTGCGACACGTTGTTGCCGAACTGCGGACCTTTGCCGCAGAGATCACATTTGGCTGCCATGGCGGAAGCTGCTCCTGAAACAGAAATTTCAAACTTTTACGCGAAAGGTCCCACAGGTGCGCCGGAATAAGGGCTGCCGGGGAGTGGTAGGCACGAGCGGATTCGAACCGCTGACCTCTACCGTGTCAAGGTAGCGCTCTAACCAACTGAGCTACGCGCCTCCGTGCGTATCCCTAGTGTACCCGCAGACCGTCCGGGCCGCAACCCGCGATACCATCAAGAGCAGCCCGTGCCTTTTTTCCGACAAATCCGCGCCGCGCCCAATTTGCTGACGCTGGCCCGGCTGTTTATCATCCCGTTTCTTACTATCAGCATCCTGGACGCGCGCTGGCGATTTGCCTTTGCGCTGCTCATGGTTGCCGGCATCTCGGACGCGCTCGACGGATTGGCCGCCCGGATGCTGTCGCAGCAGACCCGTCTGGGCCAGTATCTCGATCCCATCGCCGACAAGCTTCTGCTGTCGACAATGTTTCTTGTGCTGACGCATGTGCACCAGATTCCCCGGTACGTGACGATCCTGGTATTTTCCCGCGACCTCGGCATCCTGCTGATCTCGACGCTGTTGTTCGTCACCGGTACCCTGCGCGACTTTCGCCCGTCGTTTTTCGGCAAGGCGAACACCGCGGCGCAGATCGTCGCGGTGGTCTGCGTGATGGGCGCGCATGTGTGGTCGATCCCGCATCCCCATGGCGTCACCTTGTGGCTGTTGCGTGCGATCGCCGTGCTGGCACCGCTCTCGGCGGCACAGTACGCGTGGATTGTGATCCAACGCGTCTCCTCCAACGAGCCCGTGCAGGCGGCCTGAGGATGGAATGAAAATGCCGCATTGCGCCCGGTGCGGAGCCGCCGTACACTGAAGATGGCTGTTCAATATAAGTTATCGAACAGCCAGGCGCGGACCCATATGCTGAGACTCACCAAAAAAGCGGATTATGGGCTGATGGCCTTGAAGTACCTGGCCGAACAGGCCTCCGCTGGCCAGGCTGCGCACTCAGCTAAAGACATCGCAGACGCCTATCACATTCCTCCGCAGCTTCTGGCCAAGATTCTGCAGACGCTGACCCGGTCCAAGCTGCTGATTTCCACGGCGGGCACCAACGGAGGGTACGCGCTTGCGCGGTCCGCATCCGAGATCACCGCGTTTGAGGTGATCCGCGCCATCGACGGCCCGCTGTTCATCACCAGTTGCATTACGATTCACGGTACCTGCGACCTCGACAGCCATTGCACCATCAAAGAACCGTTGCGCAAGGTGAACGATTCAATCAAGGACCTGCTCAGCGCGATCCACATCGGCGACCTGATCGAGATGCCCGGAGCAGACCGCACCGAGCACGCCGCACCCGTGGGCGGAGGCCTCGTTTCTATCGCGCTGTAGACCGCATGCCGCGCACCAGTTTTGCACCACCACAGGATTCAGGAGCCCACAGATGAGTGAACCAATCGCCTCGCCCGCAGCCGCCGAACAGATGGAGCAGTCCAGCAACATGACACACAACGGCGTCGTCATCACGGAATCGAACGAGCCGCTGCCCGCCGGCGTCACGCTGCCCATTTATATGGACAATCACGCCACCACGCCGATGGATCCACGTGTGCTGGAAACCATGCTTCCGTACTTCGGCAAGGTCTTCGGCAACGCGGCGAGTCGCAATCATCAGTTCGGCTGGGAGGCCGAGCAGGCGGTGGACAAGGCGCGCGAGCAGATCGCGAAGCTGATCGGATGCACGCCGAAGGAGATCATCTTCACCTCCGGCGCGACCGAATCGAATAACCTGGCCATCAAGGGCATCGCGGAGATGTACCGCGAAAAGGGCAACCACATCATCACGCAGGTGACGGAGCACAAGGCGGTGCTCGACACCTGCAAGAAGCTCGAGCGCATGGGCTACGACGTGACGTATCTTCCGGTCGAAACCGACGGACTCGTCTCGATGGACAAGCTGCGCGCCGCCATCACGGATAAGACGATCCTGGTGACGATCATGTTTGCCAATAACGAGATCGGCGTCGTGCAGCCGGTCGAGGAGATCGGGAAACTGTGCCACGAAAAAGGCATCCTGTTCCACACCGACGCCGTGCAGGCAGTGGGCAAGATTCCGGTCAACGTGCAGGCGATGAACATCGACGTGTTGAGCCTGACCGCGCACAAAATTTACGGACCCAAGGGCGTGGGCGCGCTGTATGTCCGCCGGCGCAACCCGCGCGTGCAGATCACCGAGCAGATCAACGGCGGAGGGCACGAGCGCGGCATGCGTTCCGGCACGCTGAACGTCCCGGGTATCGTCGGCCTGGGTGCGGCCTGCGAGCTGGCTTTCAACGAGATGGAAGCCGAAGCCGCGCGTCAACGTGAGCTGCGCGATTATCTGAAAACGAAGTTCGAAAATGCGCTCGACTACGTCACGGTAAACGGCAACATGGACCATCATTTGCCGGGCAACCTGAACATGAGCTTCGTGCATGTAGAAGGCGAGTCGCTTCTGATGGGCATTAACGACATTGCGGTATCGTCCGGTTCGGCCTGCACTTCGGCTACGCTGGAGCCGAGCTATGTGCTGAAGGCGCTCGGCCTTGGCGACGACGTGGCGCATTCTTCCATTCGCTTCGGGCTCGGCCGCTTCAACAACAAGGCGGAGGTCGACTACGTGTCCGACAAAATCATCGACGTGGTCAACCACCTGCGCGAGATGAGCCCGCTGTACGAGATGGTCAAGGAAGGCATCGACCTGTCGAAGATCGAGTGGGCCGCGCACTAGAAATGGTACCCCTGCCGGTAACGACAGGGGTACCCGGCTAGTTCGATGCCTTCTGGATGTCAGTCAGGTGCGCCTGCATCATGGCGACCCCCTTCGCGGTTGTGTCGCGAATAGCCGGGTTTGGGGTGCGGCTTTGTTCTTCCTGGTAAGAGGAAATGTCTTTCTTGTGCGCCTTGGCCAGATAGGCAAGGTACTCGGAGTCGAAGGCCGGCCCGGCGAGGGCGTCCAGCTTTTTGTATTCCGCAGCATCCTTCTTGTCCACCTTTTCCGGAACCTTGTAGCCCATGCCGCCCGCCTCCTGCTTCAGCGAGGCATTCAAATCCGTGTGGTCCTGTTCTAAGTGCCTGGCCAGCGCTTTGACCTGGTCGGAGCCGGCCTTTCGCTCGGCTAACTGGGCCAACTGAATTTGGCTCAGGCCGCCCTGGTAGGCCTGCTCAAGAAAGAGGTGGTCAATCGCGATTGCTTTCGGGTCGGCCGTGCCGCCGAACTTGTTGAGCTGATCAGGGTCGACGCGGCCTCCAGAAGCAGGAATCTGCGCGGACGCCGTTGCGCCCCCGAACGCCGCAAGACCGAGGGCCAGGATGATTGCATGACGCCAGTTGCTCTCTTTCATCTTCTTCTCCTTGGGTGCATCCAACGGTGAATTATTTCCGGGGGCTTCGCCCGGAATCAGCATATCCTTAGATCGCGAGTGAAGAAAACTTCACCGGGCGTCCAGACGAGACGGATTAGAGCTTCAGAATTGTTTCAGGAGGAACCATGAAAAAAGGACAGTGGATCAAGGTGCTGCTGGGCTGCTGGGCGGTTTACTTCGCGGTGGCCTTTCTGCTCGACATCGGGCACCGCTCGATCGAATTTCCCGGCCTGCGCGCCGTGGTTTCGGATGCGTTAGGCACCTTGGCGATGGCCTTGGTAACCACCGGGTTTATCTGGCTTTATTATCGGACAATCGGGAAGCGGCACGTGGCCTAGTTCTCCGCCCTGGTCTCCGGCGAGGTGTCCATGTTCGAGCGGTATACGGAGCAGGCCCGCAGAGTGATCTTTTTCGGACGCTATGAAGCGTCTTCTCTCGGTCAGATCGAGATCGAGCCGGAGCATCTTCTGCTTGGGGTGATGCGGGAAAACCAGGAGCTGTTTGCGGGGAACCACGTCGACGCCAGCCAACTGCACGATGAGCTGACGGCGAAGCTCATGCAGCATCCGCCGGCCGGGCCTGTGGTGACGTCAGTCGATCTACCCCTTTCGATCGCATCCAAACGCGTTCTCGCTAAAGCGGCTGCTTTGGCGGAGGCGAAGCAGGATCGGCATATTGCGCCGCGACACTTTCTGCTCGGCATCCTGGCGGAGGGGACAGCGGCAGCAAACGAGTTCCTCGCAGGCATCGGCGTGACCGAGGCTAGCGTTTTGGCGAACAAAGCGGTTCCCGGCCTCAGAAAGACGTTTCTTGGAACCGGGAGTGGCAATCTGCGCACCCAGGGCATGCTTCCGCTCTCGTCCGAGGCCCTGCGCGTGCTGGCAGCGGCCGTGGATGAGGCGGAGAGAGCGGGACGCACTTCAGTCGACGCCGGTAATCTGCTGCTTGGACTCTTGACCGAGCCCTCCGCTTCGCGGCTGATCCTCGAGGAAGCGGGGATCGATCTGAGACGGGCGCGGCAACGGCTGGGCCGAAACGAAGCCCAATAATGCGCCGCACGCACCCTTTCCCTCTGCGGTATCATCTATAAACACATCAGGAGTAAACACCATGGCATACAGCGACAAGGTAGTCGATCATTACGCAAATCCCCGCAACGTCGGACAGCTCGACAAGACCTCGTCCGAGGTCGGCACCGGCCTGGTCGGCGCGCCGGAGTGCGGCGACGTCATGCGCCTGCAGATTAAGGTCAACCCGGAGACGCAGGTCATTGAAGATGCCAAGTTCAAGACCTTCGGCTGCGGCTCCGCCATAGCGTCTTCGTCGCTCGCAACCGAATGGGTCAAGGGCAAAACGGTTGCCGAGGCGCTGACGATCTCGAACACCGACATCGTGAAGGAGCTTGCGCTTCCTCCGGTTAAGATTCACTGTTCGGTGCTGGCTGAAGATGCGATCCGCGCAGCCATTGGCGACTGGAAGAAGAAGAACAATGTGACGGAAGGCGTGGAAACACCCGCCCTCGCAGCACACTAGATGCCGGTTCGATGTTGATGGCCTGATCTGCCTCAGCAGATTGGGCTGTCCTGTTTTTATGTCCGAGGAGTTGTATGGTCACGCTTTCCCCGAGCACGTCCGTCCCGCCAAAGCCAAATTCAACTGATCCGCTGGCAGGAATGACCCTGCTGACCGCGGAGGGACAGGAGCCGCGGGCGAAGCAGGGGATCGAAATCACGAAGAATGCCTTGAAGCGGATTCGCGTTGCGATGGCGAAGGAAAGAATATCCCCTTTGCAAGGAGGGCTGCGGGTCGGCATCACCGGCGGAGGATGCTCCGGGCTGTCCTACAATATCCGCTTCGACACGGAACCGCGCCAGCGTGACCGCACGTTTACCTTCGGCGCAGGCCTGGAAACACCGAACGACCCTTCCGGCGCGCAGCCGATTCGCCTGTTTGTCGACCCGAAAAGTTTCCTCTATCTCGCCGGCATGGTGCTCGACTTCGAAGAAACCCTGATGCGTCAAGGATTCAACTTCATCAACCCGAACTCCACCAAAAGCTGCGGCTGCGGGTCCAGCTTTACGGCGTAGGCCGCAGGCGGGATGCGCTTTTGGTTCGAGCATTCGGCCGAGGTCAGCTTGCGCGACCAGATCGTGACGCAGGTGCGGCTCGGCATTCTGTGCGGCGAGCTCGAAGCGGGTGAGCGATTGCCCAGCATTCGTGAGCTGGCGCGCCGATTTCACCTTCATCCCAATACCGTCAGCGCCGGCTACCAAGAGCTGGTGGATTCGGGCTGGGTAGAAAGCCGCCGGGGGAGCGGCGTGTACGCGCGGGCACATCGGCAGCTTGCCGAGGGGGATTCGGAAGAGTCGCGGGAAGCTCTGCTGGACCGGCTGATCGCGCAAATGTTTCGCGCCGGCAGGAAGCTCGGCCTGGAGGAAGCCGCCATGGCCGAAAGGGTAGCGTGGCTCGCGGCTCATGGGGTCAGGCAGAAGGCGAGACTGGCGAGCGTGTTGCTGATCGAACCGGACCCCGAGCTGCGCGCCATCGTGCTCGCCGAGCTGCGGAGCCTGACCTCCCTGCCCGTAGTTGGCTGCGGCTTCGGGGAGTGCGACGAACATCTTTCCGGCGCGCTCGTGGTAGCTCTGCCCAGCAAAATCGACACGGTGGAGGCGGAACTTCGCGCGGCGGGCAAGCCGCGACCGGGAGCGGGGCTGCTCCGGCTGGGCGTGCGTTCGGTTCCGGAGTCACTTGCGGCAAGGCTGCCTGCGCGCGCGGACCAACGGGGAGGCATGCTGATCGGCGTCTGCTCCGGCTGGCCGATGTTTGCCGGCTTTGCCCGTAACATGCTGGTCGCGGCCGGCTTTGAGGCAGACGCGTTGCTGGTGCGGGATCCGCGTGAGCCTGGCTGGCAGACGGGTCTGGAGGAAACCGTCGCAGTCGTGTGCGATCTGGCTACCGCGCCGGGGCTTCCCGCGGGGAAGGCACTGGTCTTTCGTATTCTGGACGAACAGACAGAGGCCCAGCTTTGCGCGCGGCTTGCCACGGCGTAGTGGAACACGCTCATCGCGAAAAATAACGCGCGGAACGAATACGTGTGATTCCGTCAGATCAATGCGGGTTTGTCAGACCAGAGCCGGCTGCCGCAGCCCGGGTTCGGCACCGATCCGCTCGCCCGCCGGCGTTTCATCTGACGTCGGTGCCTGCGGGAAGTAGGCGTTGGCGAAGTATTGGCCGAGCATTCGGTCCGTGTTGAAGAAGCTTCCGTTCATCGCGATGCAGTGCTGCATCATGCGCGCCCAGTGGTTGGGCTTGCTGAACAGCGGAGCCACGCGGTTTTCGAGCTTGTCGTAGAGGCTGGTCGCCTCGGCCGCGTCGGAGTCGCCATCGTCGATCGCCCATCCGGTCACGTCTTCGGCGCATCCTTCGATCCACCATCCGTCCAGAATGCTCAGCGACGGCACGCCATTCAGCGCGGCCTTCATCCCGGAGGTTCCCGAGGCCTCATACGGACGCCGCGGTGTGTTCACCCATACGTCCACCCCGGAAGTCAGAGTGGCACCGAGTTCCCAGTCGTAGTTTTCGAGATACACGATACGCAGTGAGTTCGAGCTGATCTTGCCGGCGATCTCGAAGACCTCACGGATCAGCCCCTTGCCGGCGTTGTCGGCAGGATGCGCCTTGCCGGCGAAGACAATCTGCAAACCGCCGATCTTCTGGGCGATCCTGGCCAGCCGCTTGGGGTCTTCCAGCAGCAGGCTGGCGCGCTTGTAGGTCGCCACGCGCCGGGCAAAGCCCAGCGTCAGCACGGACTCGCTCCAGAACTCGCCGGTACGCGCATGGATTTTCTCGATCAGCCTGTGCTTGTTCTCGCGGTGCGCGTTCACCAGCCGGGCGGGCTTGATGCCGTACACCGAGCGGAAATAGTGGTTGTCATGCCGCCAGCGCGAGATCTCCTCGTCGAGGATCTTCTGCAGCGGCGCGGCAATCCAGGTCGCTGCGTGCACGCCGTTGGTGATCGACTCCACGTGATAATCCGGAAACATCTCCTGCGACACCTTACCGTGCTGCATGGCGACGCCGTTGACCCAGCGCGAAAAGCGCAGCGCCACGTAGGTCATATTGAGCAGGCCGTTGTGCAGCCCGCCGAACCGGTCCAGTGTCTTGGCGCGCTCCTGGCCCAGCACCGTGTACATCTGGTCCTGGCCGAACTGGTCGTGGCCGGCCGGCACCGGCGTATGCGTGGTGAAGACGCACTGCTGCGCCACCGCCAGGCGATCCGCTTCGGTGGCGTCGCCCAGCGTCTTGCCGGCTTCCAGGCGGTCTTCGAGCAGCTTCAGTCCAAGCAGCGCCGCGTGGCCTTCATTCATGTGATACACCGCCGGCAGGCAGCCCAGGGCGTGCAGAAGCTCCACTCCGCCCAGGCCCAGGATCGTCTCCTGGCAGAGCCGGTAGTAGGTATCGCCTCCATACAGGTGATCGGTAAGCCGGCGATCGTACGGATCGTTGCCTTCAATGTCGGTATCGAGTAGAAAGACCGGGATGATGTGTCCGGCGACGCCCACCACGTCGAAGCGCCATGCCTGAATCCTGATCTGCCTTCCCTGCATGGTCAGCGAAACAGTTTCACCGGCCGAGGGCAGCGTCTCCGGCCTCCAGGGCACGTCGGTTTCGGTCTGCTGGCCGTTTGCGTCCAAGTGCTGTCGGAAGTAGCCGCGGCGGTGCACCAGCGAAACCGCCACCATGGGCGCGCCCGTATCGGCGGCGGAGCGGAGCGTGTCCCCGGCGAGCATACCCAGCCCGCCCGAATACGTCGGCACATCGGGAGCGAGCGCGATTTCCATCGAAAAATACGCGATGGTGCGCTGGCTCAGGTCGGGCAGGTCCTGCTTCGCCACAGAGGCAACGGATGAGGTACTGGGATTGGTGGACGACGGACTCATGCTGTTCCCCGGGATCTTTTCTGGATTGCGTGTGTGTCTAGAGTAGCAAACCCGCTCCAGACGCCGATGTTTCTTTTGTCCGAAGCCGGATGCGTCTTTCGTGTCATCGGGCGGCGGACAAAGCATGTCGGCGAAATCTGGCACAGGAGGAGCGCGTCCGAGGTGCAGTAGGCATAGGTCAAATCGTGCTTGTACAGCGCACCCACGGCGGGGTCGCGGAAGATGACCGAATCAGCGATCCGCGCGCTCAACCGAGCAGGTCGTGTGTCACAAATCCCAGCTTGACCGCGAAGCCGAGAGCAACGGCGGCGACGTAGCTGATCGTGGTCAGCACGCCGAAACGCTCGATGCGCTTGCTCACGGCTTCCAGCAGCAGCATCAGGGCAAACAGGGCCGTGGCGAGCAAGAATCCATCGGCGACGAAATACCGTGTCACCGTGGGGCTGAGATGCGAGACGAACCAGTGAATCCCGAACGGCTGCAGAAATGAAAACGCCGCGAACATGGCAAAGAAGAGAACGATCTGGGCAAGGATGGCGAGGGCTTTTTTCATGGGCTTCAAGGCTCCCGAGGGCTACAGACGAGTGTAGCGCGGACCGCTAGCGCCCGGGCAGATTCAGGTGGACGCGGGTCTCCTCGCAGCGGACTGCGATGTCTTCTGCCTGCGCCGCGCATCCCTGTTCGACCGGCAGGGGACGGCCGTTCGGGTCCAGCAGCGTGTGGAAGCGGATGCGCAGATGGGTTGCATCCAGCCACGTCACCTCGGGTTCGGGCGGAGAGGCGTCGGGCTGGAAGCGCACGGGTCCGGTGTAGATGCGGTGCGCATAGGGGTCCCACGCGTGCCGCACCGCCACCTCGGCTGTGTCGACGCCGCTTCCGTCGCCGACTGTATAGGTGATCAGCGCGATGTGCTTTCCGTCCGGGCTGCGAATCGCCGGCAGCCGTCGCGTATAGGTGCGCACAAAAAAGAGGGTGGAGCCCGCGATCGCCAGCGCCCCAAGCGCCAGGACGGTCGCCGCGATCAGCGCGGACAGCCGCAGCGGACGATTTGCGATGCGGCGCAGACGCGGCATTGCAAGCAGCAGAAGGAGCGCAAACAGCATGGTGCCAAGGATCGGGAACAACTCGGAGATGTCCACGCGTCAGGCTCCCGGCCCGTCGTACTGAAGTTCCGCGCAGTGCAGAAACAGCAGGTCGCGATCAAGCTCTTCCAGGCTGAAGTGCACGCGGTCCAGCTTGTCTTCGCGCAGGTCGGCGACTTCGAGGCGCATGGGTTTACTCAGCGCGTCGCCTTCCGGCAGAAGCTCCAGATTCTGAACGTCGCGGCATCGCAGCGTGTGCCGCGCCCCGAGCTTGTCGGCTACCACCAGCGTCGCATCGAACCGCTTTCCCTCGGCTTCGAGTGCATAGCGCACAAGGGACACGCCGGCACCCAGCATACGGTTCAGCGCACGCAGATCGGGCGGATCGAGATCGAGCGGGTCGAGAGTGAGCGGCGCGGGGCTCACGCGAACTGCTCCAGAAAGCGCATGTCTCCGGAGTAGAAGAGCCCGATGTCGGAGACGCCGTGCAGGATCATCGCGATGCGCTCGACGCCCATGCCGAAGGCGAATCCGGAGATGCGCTCGGGGTCGTACGGCGCCGGGTCGAGCCCGAGGCGGCGGCGTTCTTCGGTGACCGCGGCGAACACTGCCGGATCGACCATGCCACAGCCGAGCAGCTCGATCCAGCCGGAGTGCTTGCACTTGCGGCAGCCTCGGCCGCCGCAGAAGATGCATGAAATCTGCACGTCCGCGGAAGGCTCTGTGAACGGGAAGAAGCTGGGGAAAAAGCGCGTCTTGACGTCCGCCCCGAAGAGCGCGCGCATGGCGTGGTCGAGCGTGCCTTTCAGGTCGGAAAAGGTGATGTCCGGCCCGACGCACAGGCCCTCCACCTGATGGAAGATGGGCGAATGCGTGGCGTCGGAAGCGTCGTTACGATGCACCTTGCCCGGAATCACGATGCGCAGAGGAGGCGCTTCGGCCAGCATCGTGCGGATCTGCACGGGCGAGGTGTGGGTGCGCATCAGCAGACGGTCGCGGCCGGGCTTGTGCGCCTGCGCGGCAATCTGCAGGGTATCCTGCGTGTCGCGCGCGGGGTGGTTGGGAGGAAAGTTAAGTGCCTCGAAGTTGAAAAAATCGGACTCGACCTGCGGACCCAGCCGCGTGGAATAGCCAAGCTGGTGGAAGACCTCGACGACGCGATCCATGGCCGCGAGCAGAGGATGCGCGACGCCCGGCACACGCACGACGCCGGGCAGGCTGATGTCGAGCGCGGGTGCAGCTGAAGCCGCGGCCGCCGGAGTTTCGAGGGCGGCTTCCACCTGCTGCTTGAGCTGGTTGAACCGCATGCCGAGCGGCTTGCGCGCCTCCGGCGGAGCGGCCTTCAGCCAGGCCTCCGAGATGAGCTTGAGCCGGCCGGCCTTGCGTCCAAGCCAAAGCAGCCGGAACGCTTCCGGGTCGGAGCCGGAGGAGGAGGCGCGGACCTCGTCGGCCAGCACGGCAAAGGAGGTGTCGAGCGTGTGCTCGTCGTACGCAGGAAGATGGGGGATCTGGTCGGTCATACTCTTTCGCCCAGTTTACTGCACGGCTACAGCGCGAGCAGCACGATCAGCACTACCAGCACGCCAAGCAGAAGCGAACGCTTGTCCGTGATCGCGTAGACCACGGGATCTTCGTTCAGCTCTCCCCGGCTGGCAAGCAGCCAGAGCTGGCTGACCCATAGCAGAAGCACCGGAAGCAGAAGCCACAGGCGCCCGGGGTGGCCGTATAAGCGGGTATCCAGGTTGAAGATGTACAGCATCAGCACGGCGACCGAAACGTACGCGGCCGAGGTCCCGAAGGAACGCAGCTGCTCGATATCGGACACGAGATAGCCGCGTCCATTGGACGGTGCCGTGTCGCGTAGCCGCAGGCTCTCAAGCTCCGCAAAACGCTTCACAAATGCAAGCGAAAGAAAGAAAAATACCGAAAAGCCGCCCAGCCATGCCGAGACCGGAACACCCGAAGCCGCCGAGCCGGCGATGATCCGCACCGTGTACAGCCCGGACAGCACGATCACATCCACCAGCACCACGCGCTTCAGCGCAAGCGAGTAGGCGGTCGTCGAGACCGCATAGATCGCCAGCCAGCGCAAAAAGCTCCACGGGCTTTCCAGCGGAGCGCCCGCCATGGCCGTCACATGCGGAAGCGCAAGCGCGAGCAGCACGGACACCAGCAGGAAACCGCCGCACACCGCGGCTCCCGCAAAGGCGGACAGGTTGCCCGCCGCAAACGGACGCCTCCGCTTGGTGTGGTGCCGGCGATCGGCCTCGATGTCCAGCAGGTCGTTCACGATATACGTCGCCGAAGCGCAAAGCCCGAAGGAAAGAAACGCGAGTGCCGCGCCCAGCAGCGTGCCCGCCATGCGCGATCCGTGCCAGGCGTGGGCCAGCAGAAGCGGTAGAAAGATCAGCGTGTTTTTCGCCCACTGGTGCAGCCGGATGGCCTTCAGCCACGCTCGCACCGGGCTTGTTCGATCGGCAAAGGTCTGCACCGGAATCACGCCGGCAGCGCGCAGCCCGTTCAGCAGGCCGGCGGTCGGGTTGGCGACCATCGGCTCCCGGCAGCCGGCAAGCACCGAGATATCCGGGCTGGCGTTACCGATGTAGCTGAACCCGGTTCCAAACCGGTCCTGGAAGGCTTTGAGCTTGTTCGCGCCGGCCAGATTCAGCGTGCCGTCGGAGGCAAGGACGCCGGCAAAGATGCCCTGCTGCGCGGCAATGCGTTCGGCAAGCACGGTATCGGCCGCAGTGGCCAGGTAGATCGCCCGCCCGGCCGCGTGCTGATGAAACAAGTATTCCAGCAGAGGCTCGTTGTAGGGCAGATGCGTCACATCCAGCGTAACCGCGCGCGTAACGTGCTGCTTGAAGGCGGCTTTGCCCTGGGCCAGCCAGCCGGGAAGCTCGAGCAGCGCCCGCGGGTTCTGCCGCGCGAGGGCAAACACGCTGTCCACCAGCGTGTCCGATTTCACGAGCGTCCCATCCAGGTCCACGCAGAGCGGCAGGGCTCCGTCCTCCGCGTATGCCGCCGCCGATGCCAGCTCAGGTGGCATCGATTGGGTCCGCGCGGATTCAGGGATACGGGTCACAGGGCGTCGGGATTTTCGTACAGGGACATCATACGTGGGGAATCGACCACCCATGCGCCCGGTGCTGTTGCCAGGATGACACAGCACGGCCTGATATTTCTCCCGCTTGAGACCTTCCCGCGCCCCCATGCGTCTTTAGTAACGATAAAATCAGCTCATCGCCTCGTCCGGCGCAGACAGACCTCGACCCGCCAGCCGGGCCTTTTAAAGCATCCAGCACACGCCGGCCGGGAAAAGATGACTCCACCATCGGCACGCGGACGCGGCCGAGGATCGGTAAACGAGAGCTTATGTCGGTTTCCACCCCAGATGTCCCCGTGAGCGAACACGAGCCGGAGCACGTGTTGCCGGCACCGAAAGCGCAGAAGCTGCTGCCCGCTCCACACGACGATAAGCCCGCCGCAAAGCCGGGACGCGGCAGCCTTTGGCGCAAGCTCGGCCTCGCGCTTCTGCTTTTGCTTGTTGCGGCCATCGTGGTCTACAAAATCCGCGCCAACAAGAAGGCCGATGCGGCGGAAACGCAGAAAACGGCGGCAGCCGCCAACCGTCCGATTCCCGTCACGGTGGCCCCCGTGGGATCGAAGACGATGCCCATCTACTACTCGGCCCTGGGCACGGTGACGCCGTACAACTCGGTGCTGATCAAGACCCGCGTGGACGGCCAGCTGCTTTCAGTCAACGTGCGCGAAGGCCAGCAGGTCCGGCAGGGGCAGCTGCTGGCGCAGATCGATCCTCGTCCGTATGAAGCCGTCGTCGCCCAGGCCGAAGGCCAGCTGGCCAAGGACCAGGCCGCGGCCAACAACAACGAGGCCGAAGCCAACCGCTACCGTGCGCTTTACCAGGCGGGCGTGGTCTCGAAAGAGTCCGAGCAAAGTCAGATCTCGAACTCCGGCCAGTCGGTCGGCACGCTCGCCGCGGACCGCGCCGCCATCCAGGCGGCCAGGGTCAACGTCGCCTACACCCGCATCACCTCGCCCATCAACGGCGTCGTCGGCCTGCGGCAGGTCGACCCAGGCAACATCGTTCACGCGGCCGACACGACCGGCCTCATCCTGGTCACGCAGCTGCAGCCCATCGCGGTCATTTTTACGCTTCCCGAAGACCAGCTGCCGCAGGTGCTGAAGCTGATGCGCGGAGGACAAAAGCTCGCCGTCGACGCGCTGGACCGCAACCAGATGCAGCACCTGGCCAACGGCTCCCTGCTGACCGTCGACAACCAGATCGACACCACCACCGGCACCGTCAAGGGCAAGGCCGTCTTCAACAACACGGACGGAGCGCTGTTCCCCAATCAATTCGTCAACGCGCGCGTCATTCTTGAGCAGCGTCCAAACTCGCTCGTGGTTCCCGCCGCCGCCATCCAGACCGGATCCAACGGAGACTTCGTCTATGTGGTCAAGCCATGCCCGGCCTCCGGCTGCCCCAAGCCCGAAGGGAGCGACGCCGGGAGCATCGGAGGTGGCGACAAAGGAAGCAGAAAGGGAGCCGAGGCTACCGGCTCCAGCAAGGCCGCGGAGCAGCCCGAGCAGCAGAAGCCCAGGGGCCCGCAGTACTATGTCGCCGTGCAGAACGTGCTGGTGGACGTGACGGAAGGCTCGCAGGTGATTCTGAAGCGCGGCGTGAACCCCGGCGACCAGGTTGTGATCGACGGGCAGGAAAAGCTTAAGATCAACAGCCGCGTGATCCCCAAACCGGGCCGGTCCAACGCCGGCGGACCCTCCTCGCAGGAGATCGGCGCGGGCGGCATCAGCACGGCCGATACTACCTCGCCCACATCGCGCAACTCGGATTCTTCAGGCCAGGGCAAGGCCGGCCAGGGCAGCGCCACGCCCGGCGGCAACCAGACCGGGAGCAGGCAATGAGTCCTTCGCGGCCGTTTATTCTGCGGCCTGTCGCCACCACGCTGTTGATGGTGGCGGTCCTGCTCGCGGGTATCGTCGCGTATTTTCAGCTTCCGGTTTCGGCCCTGCCGGAAGTCGATTACCCCATTATCCAGGTGCAGACCTTTTACCCCGGTGCCAGCCCGCAGGTAATGGCCACCGCCGTCACCGCGCCACTCGAGCGGCAGTTCGGCCAGATCCCCGGACTCAAGCAGATGACCAGCTCGTCCTCGGGCGGAGGCTCGGTCATCACCCTGGAGTTCCAGCTTTCAGAATCGATCGACATCGCGCAGCAGGATGTGCAGGAGGCCATCAACGCGGGCTTTTCCTACCTGCCGACCGATCTGCCCAACCCGCCCACCTACTCGAAGGTGAATCCCGCCGACGCGCCCATCCTGACGCTTGCGCTAACCTCGGACACGCTTCCGTTGAGCAAGGTCGAAGACCTGGCCGACACCACGCTGGCCCAGAAGATCTCGCAGCTCTCGGGCGTTGGCCTGGTCTCGATCGCCGGCGGCCAGAAGCCCGCGGTCCGCATCCAGGCCAACCCCACCGCACTTGCCGGCTATGGGTTGTCGCTTGAGGACATCCGCACCGCCGTCGGTACCGCCAACGTGGACCAGGCCAAGGGAAACATCAATGGCACGCGGCAGGCGTTCACCATCGGCGCCAACGACCAGCTGCTCTCCGCAGCCGACTACCGCAAGGTCATCATCGCGTACCGCAACGGCTCGCCCGTTCGCATGTCGGACGTGGCCAACGCGGTCGACGGCGCGGAAAACCTCTTCCAGGCCGCATGGATGGGCTTCTCCGCACAGCCCGCCACCAAGGACAACCCGGCACGCGACCAGACGCTGCATCCAGCGGTCATCGTCAACATCCAGCGGCAGCCCGGCGCCAACATCATCGGCGTCGTCAACGAGGTTCAAAAGCTCCTTCCGCAGCTCCGCACCTCGCTTCCCTCCTCTGTGACCCTGCAGGTCCTTACCGATCGCACCAACACCATCCGGGCCTCGGTCAAGGACGTCGAGTTCGAGCTGATGCTGACCATCGCGCTCGTCGTCATGGTCATCTTCCTCTTTCTGCGGTCCATCGCCGCCACCGTAATTCCCGCCGTCGCCGTGCCGCTGTCCATCGTGGGCACCTTCGGCGTCATGTACCTGCTCGGCTATTCGCTGGACAACCTAAGCCTGATGGCGCTCACCATCTCGACCGGCTTCGTCGTCGACGACGCCATCGTGATGATCGAAAACATCAGCCGCTACCTGGAAGAGGGCGACAGCCCGCTCGACGCCGCGCTGAAGGGTTCGGAACAGATTGGCTTCACGATCCTCTCGCTCACCGTTTCGCTTATCGCGGTGCTCATCCCTCTGCTTTTCATGGGCGACATCGTCGGGCGGCTCTTCCGCGAGTTCGCCGTTACGCTCGCTATCACTATCCTGGTCTCGGCCTGCGTTTCGCTTTCGCTGACGCCCATGATGAGCGCCAAGCTGCTGAAGCACACGCCGCCCGAGCAGCAGAACGCTTTCTACCGCAAGTCCGAAGAGTTCTTCGAATACGTCATCGCCCAGTATGGCAAGGGCGTCCGCTTCGTGCTGCGCCATCAGGTCCTCACGCTCCTGGTCACGCTCGCCACCTTTATCCTTACGGTTTACCTCTACATCATCGTGCCCAAAGGCTTCTTTCCCGTGCAGGATACCGGTGTGCTGCTCGGCATTACCCAGGGCCCGCAGCCCATCAGCTTTGCCGAAATGGCGGACCGCCAGCAGAAGCTCGCGAACATTATCCTGCAGGATCCGGATGTCGAATCGCTGTCCTCCTTTATCGGCATCGATGGCACCAACACGACGCTGAACAGCGGACGCATCCAGATCAACCTGAAAGACCGCGAGTCGCGCAAGACCTCCGCCTCCGACATTATCCAGAGGCTGCAGCCCAAGGTCTCGAACTACGAAGGGCTGCAATGCTTCCTGCAGCCGCTGCAGGACCTGACGGTGGAAGACCGGGTGAGCCGCACGCAGTACCAGTACACGCTGGAAGACGCGAGCCCGGCCGAGCTTGCGACCTGGACCGACAAGATGGTCGCCGCCATGAAGCAGCATCCGGACGTGCTCACCGACGTCGCCAGCGACCAGCAGCTGGGCGGCAAGGAAGCGCATCTGGTGATCGATCGTGATACCGCCTCACGTCTTGGGATCACGCCGCAGAACATCGACGACACGCTCGACGATGCCTTCGGCCAGCGCCAGGTTTCGACCATCTTTACCCAGCTCAATCAATACCACGTCGTGTTGGAGGTGATGCCGAACTTCGGGCGCAACCCGGCCGCGCTCGACAATATTTACGTCAAGAGCTCTAACAACATGCAGGTGCCGCTCTCCTCCTTCACCCATTTCGAGGAGCAGCCCGCAACGCTTTCGGTCAATCACCAGGGACAGTTCCCCGCGGTCACGCTCTCGTTCAATATCGCGCCGGATAAGTCGATCGGCGACGCCGTCAAGACCGTCAATCAGATCAAGGACGACCTGGGGCTGCCGGCCAGCATCAACGCCGAGTTCGAAGGCACCGCGGCCGCCTTTGAAGCTTCGCTGTCGAACGAGCCGCTGCTGATCCTCGCCGCGCTCATCGTGGTCTACATCGTGCTGGGCGTGCTGTATGAAAGCTACATCCACCCCATTACGATCCTGTCCACGCTGCCTTCGGCCGGCGTCGGCGCCATCCTCTCGCTGATGCTGTTTCACGTCGATCTGTCGGTCATCGCGCTGATCGGCATCATCCTGTTGATCGGCATCGTGAAAAAGAACGCCATCATGATGATCGATTTCGCGCTGGAAGCCGAACGCGACCACGGCATGGAACCGGAAGAGGCCATCTACCAGGCCTGCCTGCTACGCTTCCGCCCCATCATGATGACCACCATGGCCGCGCTGCTCGGCGGCGTGCCGCTGGCGCTCGGCAACGGCACCGGCTCAGAGCTGCGCCGTCCGCTGGGCATCACCATCGTCGGCGGGCTTATCGTTTCGCAGGTGCTGACGCTATTTACCACGCCGGTCGTTTACCTCTTTTTCGACCGTATCGGACGCAGGTACCTGCACACCCAGGAAGCCGACGAAGAACTGTATGAACACACCCACAGCGGCCAGCACAGCCCCGCGCACCAGCCGGCGGCCGGCGACTAAAATCGTCGCATGAAGGAGCCCAACATGGCAGACCAGCAGATTTCTATCAGCCTTCACGAAGAGGTGCTCCGCAGATGCAGGCAAGCGTCGAGGCCCGCAAATACGCCTCCATCCGCGCTTTACGAGGTACTGCCTTGCACTGCACACCTACCCGGAACGCGGCACAATGAGGCCGGAAATCGGCACCGGCTTTCGTCCGTCAAAGTACAAGCGGACCGTAACCATTCTGTTCCGTGTGCAGCGCGAGACCGAAACGATCAGCGTTGTCAGATTCTTCTATCGCGGCGAATCAGTACGGCTTTAGTCCATGCCACTAGATTAAGGCGCAATCCCCATGCCTGAGCCTCACGAAGCCCAACCCGGCGACCAGAACCCTGACGAGCACGTCCGCCCCGGCGACCGCGCCAAGGCCTTTGGCCGCGAGCAGGACCGGGAAGGCGACCGCGCTCCCACCGGCGGCGAGCGTCCCGGCGACCGGCGCAAGGAGGCCGAAGGCTTCCACGACGAGCAGCCTCCGCTGCAGTCCGACCTCGACTCCGGCGTGCACTTTTCGGCACCCTTTATCCGCCGTCCCGTCGCCACGTTGCTGCTATCGTTCGCCATCCTGCTCGCCGGCGCGGTCGCGTACAAATTCCTGCCGGTCTCCTCGCTTCCGCAGGTCGAGTTCCCCACCATCTCGGTCGGCGCGTCGCTCCCCGGCGCAGACCCGGAGACCATGGCTTCCGCCGTAGCCACCCCGCTCGAGCGCCAGTTTGCCCGTATCGCAGGCATCAACCAGATGACATCGTCCTCCTCGCAGGGCTCGACCTCCATCACCATGCAGTTCGACCTGAACCGCGATGTGAACGGTGCCGCCCGCGACGTGCAGGCCGCCATCAACGCCGCGCGTTCCCAGCTGCCGGCCAACCTGCCTTCGAACCCCTCCTACCGCAAGCTCAACCCCTCCGATGCCCCCGTCGTCATCCTTGCGCTCACCTCCGACACCATGACCGTGCCGCAGATGTACGACCAGGCAGACTCGATCCTCGCGCAGAAGATCGCACAGGTCGACGGCGTCGGCCAGGTCTTTGTCGGCGGCAGCGCCAAGCCGGCCATCCGCGTGGAGGCCAACCCCACCCTGCTCTCCGGCTACGGGCTCGGGCTCGAGGCCCTCCGTGCCGCTATCGCCGCGGTCAATGTGAACAAACCCACCGGCTATTTCAACGGAGCGAACCAGCGCATCGCCGTCTCCACCTCCGACCAGCTCTTCGGGGCCGAAGCGTATCGCAACCTCATCATCGCCACCGACAAGGGTCCGGTCTCGAACGCCGCCGCCGCCTCCGGCCTGCCGTCCAGCGTCGCCTCCGCCGTCACCTCAAACCAGGCCCCGACGACGACCACCACCACGGTGCCTACCTCCGCCATCGGCAACACGCTTGGCCCGGATACCCCGGCGAGCAACTTCACCAGGGCCTCGGCGTCCACCGTCCCAAATCCCTCCAGCTCAACGTTCACCAGCCCGGTCACCTCCACCTTCACCAGCGCCGCGGCCACCGCGCCGGCGACCGGGACCGCCCACGGCATCATCCGCATGTCGGACGTCGCCTCCGTCGTCGACGGCACCGAAACACTGCAGACCGGGGGACTTTTCAACGGCAAGCCGGCCATCCTGGTCATCGTCTTCAAATCTCCCGGCGCCAACGTCATCTCCACGGTGGATAACGTACTCGCCGTCGTCCCGCGCCTGCAGGCTTCCATCCCGCCGGCGATGAAGATCAACGTCGCGCTCGACCGCACCACCACCATCCGGGCCTCGGTCAAGGATGTCACTCGCACCCTCGTCATCTCCATCTTTCTCGTCATTCTGGTCGTCTTCGTCTTCCTGCGCGAGCTCCGTTCGACCCTGATCCCAAGCGTTTCCGTGCCGCTCTCGCTGCTCGGAACCTTCGGCATCATGTACCTGCTGGGCTACTCGCTCGATAACCTGAGCCTGATGGCGCTCACCATCTCCACCGGCTTCGTGGTGGACGACGCGATCGTCGTGATCGAAAATATCAATCGCCACCTGGAGCTCGGACTGTCCCCGTACGAAGCGGCCATGATCGGGTCCAAGGAGATCGGCTTTACCGTCCTTTCGATGAGCATCTCGCTGATCGCGGTGTTCATCCCCATCCTGCTCATGGGCGGAATCGTCGGGCGCCTGTTCCGCGAGTTTGCCGTGACGCTTTCGGCCGCCATCGGCGTGTCGCTCGTGGTTTCGCTCACCACCACGCCCATGCTCAGCGCTCGCTTTCTGAAAGCACATAAGGACCGCAACAACGGACGCCTGTACGAGCTCGGCGAAAAGGCCCTGAACTGGCTCACCTGCGAATATGAACGTGGCCTGAAGGCCGTGCTGCGCCGCCAGCCCCTGGTCCTGCTCATCACCATCCTTACCTTCTTTCTCACCATTGCGCTGTATATCATCGTGCCCAAGGGGTTCTTTCCCCAGCAGGATACCGGACGCATCGGTGGACAGATTCGCGGGCAGCAGGACGCCAGCTTCGACTTGCTTTCCGGCAAGGCCAAAAGCCTGGTCAATACGATCCACAATGAGCCCGGCATCGAAAATGTCATGATGTTCCTGGGCGGGGGAGGCCCCGGCGGAGGCGGAGGTGCCACCGCCAACATGTTCATGTCGCTGAAGCCCAGCGAGGAACGCATCGCGAAGGGGCAATCCGCCGAAGAGATCATCAACGATCTGCGCAGAAAGACGGCCGGCATCGCGGGCGCGACGCTCTACCTTCAGTCGAGCCAGGAGCTCAACATCGGCGGACGTCAGAGCGCCACGCAATACCAGTACTCACTGACCGACGAAAACCTGAGCGAGCTCACCGAATGGGCGCCCAAGCTCATGGCCGCCATGCAGAAGATTCCCTCCATCAAGGACGTCGCCACCGACCAGCAACAGCAGGGCCTTGAGCTCCAGCTCGTTATCGACCGCGACACCGCGAGCCGGCTCGGATTGTCCGCTCTCGCCATTGACGCCACCCTGTCGGATGCCTTCGGCCAGCGCCAGGTGTCCACCCTGTATGAAACGCTGAACCAGTACCACATCATCATGGAGGTCGCGCAGCCGTTCCAGCGCAGCCCGGATGCACTGCGCAACATCTATCTCAAGAGCACTACCGGCCAGATGATCCCGTTGAGCGCCATCAGCCATTACTCCATGGAGCGGATCCCACTTTCGGTCAATCACCAGTCGCAGGTTCCGGCCAGCACGCTTTCCTTCAACCTCACCCAGGGAGCCAGCCTTTCAGACGCAACCGACGCCATTGAAGCCGCGCGCACACAGATCGGCATGCCCACCGCAGTGCACGGCGGTTTCCAGGGCACGGCGCAGGCCTTCAAGGCCTCCCTTTCTTCCGAGCCGCTGCTGATCCTGCTCGCGCTGGTCGCCGTCTACATCGTCCTTGGCGTCCTGTATGAATCGTTCATTCACCCGCTCACCATCCTCTCCACCCTGCCTTCGGCCGGCGTCGGCGCGCTCCTCTTCCTGATCCTGTTCAAGGTCGACCTTTCCGTCATCGCCATGATCGGCATTATCCTGCTCATCGGCATCGTGAAAAAGAACGCAATCATGATGATCGATTTCGCCCTGGTCGCTGAACGCGAACACGGCAAGACGCCGGAAGAAGCAATTTATGAGGCCTGCCTGCTGCGCTTCCGCCCCATCATGATGACGACGCTGGCCGCCATGCTCGGGGGCCTTCCTCTCGCGCTCGGACGAGGCACCGGCTCGGAGCTTCGGCAGCCGCTCGGCATCGTCATCGTCGGCGGCCTCGCCGTTTCGCAGTGCCTCACGCTGTTCACCACGCCGGTCATTTACCTGTACGCCGACCGATTCCGTCTATGGCTGATCGGGTATGTCGCCGGGCTCCGGCAGCCCGCCCAGCCGCTCCCGCATCTAGTTGCCGGAGACTGAAGCTGAACGCATTACCGCCCAGCCACCGCAGGCATCTGGCTCGCGATCCATCGGTTGATCCGGGCATCCAGCAAATCCAGCGGAAGATTTCCGCCGCCAAGCACCGCATCATGGAACCGCCGCACATCAAACTGCGGCCCAAGCTGCGCCGTCGCGCGCTGTCGCAGTTCACGAATCTTCAGTTGCCCCAGCTTGTAGCTCAGCGCCTGCGCGGGCGTGGAGATATACCGGTCGGTTTCGGACTGGATCGTCGGCTCGTCGATCGCGTGCGAAGCCCGCATGTAGTTCACCACGCGCTCTCGCGTCCATCCTTCGTCGTGAATCCCGGTGTCGACCACCAGCCTCACCGCCCGGAACAGCTCGGACCGCAGCCGCCCGTAGTCCGACCCGGGATCCTGGTAAAACCCGACCTCCTTGCCAAGCTCCTCCGCATACAGCGCCCAGCCTTCCGCGTAGGCCGAATTGCCTCCATGCTTGCGGAACTCCGGCAGGCCTTCGATCGTCTGCGCCACAGAGATCTGCATGTGGTGCCCGGGAATGCCCTCATGGTAGGCCACCGCTTCATCGTTGATCAGCGAGCGATGCGCGTAGTCCGACACCGCAACCGAAACCCGCCCGGGCCGCTTGCCGTCGGGAGTCCCCGGCTGGTAATGCGTCGACGCCGCGGCCTGAAACGCGGGGATCGCTTCCACGGTCACCGGAGCTGCCGGAATCACCGTAAACAGCTCTGGAAGCTTCGGACGCATCTGCGCGATGTACTTGCGGAAGTCGTTCACGATCGCCTCTTCCGACGACGGAACATACTTCGGATCGTTCTCGATCGCCGTCCGGAAGCTCGCGAGATCGGGGTATCCGTTCCGCTTCGCCAGTGCCATCATCTCGCCCACAATGCGGTCGAACTCGCGCAGGCCGATCTGGTGGATTTCGCTCGGCGGAAGGTGCGTCGTGGTCAGCCGCGCAATGTCGTTCGCATAGCGCTGCTTGCCGTCCGGCAGGCTTTCCACAGAAATCTCCTTGCGCCCGTATGGAATGTACTCCTTGACCAGGAACGCGGAAAATGACTGGTACGCCGGAAACACCGTGTGCTGCACCACCTCCGTCAGCTCCGTGGTCAGGCGCTGCCTGTCGGCGTCTGAAAACGATGCCGGAAACCGCTTCAGCGGAATCAGGAACGGGTCGGCCGCCATGACCCCGTCGATCTGCTTCGGAGCCTTCGCGATCAGGAAGTCGACCGGCATCAGGTGGTCCTTGCGCCCCGCCAGCAGCAGCTCCTCTGTCTGCAAGAACGCCTCCGGCACCTGCCGCAGACGCGCAATGTAATCCTCGTAATGCTTCACCGAATCCAGCGGAACCGATAACGGCAAATCCGCCAGCGAGGTATGGATCCCGCCCATCGACGAGATCGGCATCTCGTAGACCTTCAGCGCATAATCCGCATCCCCCTGCTGCAGGTTGCGGATGTACAGGTCGTGCGAGGTCCGATCCTCCTCGCTGAAACCCTCCGGCGAGATAGCCTGCGCCCGCGCCAGATAGGCGTCCGAGATCGCATGCCTCCGTGCGATCGCTCCCAGCGAATCGTCCCCCAGCTGGTCGTTATACCGGTAGTCGCCCACCGCGGTCGCCAGCGTGGGAGCGAGCTTAAGCGTAGTCTGCCAGGATTCCGCAAACAGGGCATTCTGCGCCGCCAGCCGCGTCGCCACGGTCGGAGCAGGGGTCTGAGCAGGCGTCCGGGTAAAGAACGGAGCCACCGCAAACAGCAGGGCAGAAGCCAGAAAAGAGGTTCGCATGCCCTAAACCTAGCAGAAAAGCAGCCCGATTCGACACACCTACTCGAAACTCAAGACTGAACAAAAGCATCGAGGCGAGGCTTTCACCCCCGCCGAGCCAGCACCACCCGCGCGATTTCCTGTAGATCCTGAACAAACTCCACCCCGCTCCACCCCTCCAGCAGCCCGGCCACAGCATCCCTCTGCCCGAACCCGATCTCCATCGCCAGCAGTCCACCCGGCCCGAGCGCCTCCCAGGCCTCCGGAACCAGCCGCCTGTAAACCTCCAGCCCACCTGCCCCGCCGAATAACGCCAGCCCTGGCTCATGCTCGCGCACCTGCGGGTGCAGCGCCTCCCTCTCCTCCTGCGGAACATACGGAGGATTCGATACCACAGCGTCGAACCGCTCCCCGGCAACCCCCGCGAGCAGGTCCGACTCCACAAAATGAACCTCCAGCCCGAGCCTCGCCGCATTGCCCCGCGCCACCTCCAGCGCCTCCCCGGACACATCCAACGCCGTCACCCGCGCCAGTGGACGCGCATGCGCCAGCGCCAGCGCAATCGCCCCCGAGCCCGTCCCCACATCTGCAAGTTCGAGTGCACTCCTCGCATCCAACCGAGCCAGCACCGCTTCTACCAGGTGCTCGGTCTCCGGTCTCGGGATCAGCACGGCCGGCGTCACCCGCAGCGGCAACCCAAAAAACTCCTGCTCCCCCAGGATGTATTGCACTGGCTCAAAGAGAAGCCGGCGCTGCAGCATCGCCTGATATCGCACCTGGTCGTCGGTGGTCATCGTCCGCTCCGGATGCGCCCGCAGCGCCGCGCGGTCCGTCCCCAGCACCTCCAGCAGAAAGATCACCGCGTCCGCCAGCGCCGTCTCCCGAAGCTCCGGGCGGGCGGAAAGCTGGCTCACCGCCCGCTCCAGACCCTGCCGCACCGTGATCAAGCCGGCCCACTCCGCGCCGAGTTCCGGGCCTCGCTCAACTCATCCAGCATCTTCCGCACTGAACGCCCAAGCACCGGATGCATCCAATCCGGCACGATCTCCGCCAGCGGCTCCAGTACGAATCGCCGCTCGGCCATCGCCGGATGCGGCAGACGCAGCATCTCCGAGTCCCAGGTCAGGTCGTCCATCAGCAGCAGGTCCAGGTCGATGCCCCGCGGCCCTTTTGCCGGCACCCCTGCCCGCTCACGGCCCATCGCGGCCTCGATCTCGAGCAGCGCACGCATCAGCATCTCCGGGGTTGCCGCCGTCCGCAGCAGCGCCGCAGCATTCAAAAATCGAGGCTGTTTGGTATTGATCTCTGGCGCTGTCTCAAAAAACGACGAAACCGCCGTCACCTCACCCAGGTTCCCCATCAGCGCGACCGCCATTCGCAGGCTCGCCGCACGATCCCCAAACCGGGTCGGCAGGTTCGACCCAAGCGCGACTGCAGCCGTTCTGATGCGTTCAGGCATGCGCCGGAGCAAGCCCCATCGCCAATCCCGGCCGCTCCACTGCCGCGGCCGGCAACTCGTCATACCCATGCGCCAGCACCCACGCCGACCGGTCGCGCATCAGTTTTTGCACCAGCGCCGTGTGCATCGCATGCCCGGCCCGCTCGGCCACGACGCGGCCTTCAATCCGCCGCCCAGCCAGCGCCAGGTCGCCGATTAGATCCAGCACCTTGTGCCGCACAAACTCGTCGGAAAACCGCAGCGGCCCGTTCTGTACCCCTTGCCGGCTCAGGATGATCGCGCACTCATCCGACGCCCCGCGGATCAGCCCCATATCCCGCAGCATCGCCTCGTCTTCCTTGAACCCGAAGGTCCGCGCCGGCGCGATCAGGTTCCCGTAGTCGCCGATCGCCAGGTCGCCGCGGAAGCTTTCGCACCCGATCGGCGCCGGGAAGTCGATCGCATACTCGATCTGGTAGCCGCTACCCGGAAACACTCCAATAAACTTCGATCCTTCCCGCACCTCCACCGGCTTAAGCACCTTAATGTACTCCCGCCGGCGTCTTTGCTCACGCAGCCCGGTCGCCCGAAAAGCCTGCACATACGGCAGCGAGCTCCCGTCCAGGATCGGCACCTCCAGGTTGTCGACCTCGACAATGACGTTATCGACGCCGAACCCGATCAGCGCGGAAAGCAGGTGCTCGGTCGTCTGGATCAGCACCGACCCGCGCATCAGCGAGGTCGCATAACTAACCTTGGCCACGTTGCGACCGGTCGCCGGAATCTCGAAGTTGTCCAGGTCCGTCCGCCGGAACACGATGCCTGACCCCGCCGCCGCCGGTACCAGGCGCATGGAAACCTGTGCTCCACTGTGCAATCCCACCCCGTAGAAATTGATCTCGGACAGGATCGTCCGCTCCAGGTGAGCCGTGCCCTGCGAGTGCAAGCCTATGGATGTTCCTGCCACGTTGTGCCCAATCCTCCGAACAGTAACATCAGCTTACTGCAGCGTCGTCTCCGAAGGGTGTGTCGATTCAGACACAGAACCGGACCGTGCTGTTAACTGAGCTGGTTCATCGATCTTCTCCAATAAGCTGTTCCAGATGAATCACTTAGCGGCAGCTCCTGCATCCTGCACTTGCGCCAGAAGACGCACCGCTCGCGCGATTGGAAGCCCGACTACATTGAAGTAATCTCCTTCAATCCGCGGGATCCAGCGCGCGGCATAGCCCTGAATCGCATAGGCACCGGCCTTGTCGAGCGGCTCACCTCCCGCTACATACTGCCCGATCTCGGCCTCGGAGATCAGGTCGACCGTGACCTGCGTAATCTCCACGTCGGACACCGTGCAGTCCGTCCCCGGCCCAGCCCAGCGCACCGCCGCCATCCCCGTCATCACCGCATGCGTCCGGCCGGAGAGCTGCCGCAACATTTCGGACGCCTCTGCCGCGCTGCCCGGCTTGCCCATCAGCTTTCCCTCGCTGACCACGCACGTATCGGCAGCCAGCACCACAAACGGCTGCTCCGGCTCTTCAGCCTGCAGCGCACGGCAAACCGCCTGCGCTTTTTCGATCGCCAGCCGCTCCACGTAAGCCGCCGCGGCTTCACCCGGCAACGGCGTCTCGTCCAGATCCGCAGCACGCACGCTGAACGCGAACCCCGCCTGCCGCAGAAGCTCACGCCGGCGTGGAGAAGCCGAAGCCAGAACCAGCGGCAACGTCATTCCGTCTCCGCGGCAAACCCGGCATACACCTCGGCCTGCATCGTATGCACCTCGCCCGGGTCCAGCGTAATCCGGTCGATCCTGGTATTGGCCGTCTCGACGCAGACAAACTCACGCCAGCTCTTGGTTGAAAGGTCCCCGAGCGTCGCCGCCTTCTCCTCCCACGGATTCCAGACCACCGTTGTCGCCGAGTTTGACTTATCGATCGTGATCCTACGTTCGCCATCGACGACCGTCACCGAGGCCACATTCTCCGGAAACACCCGGTCCGTCTCACCTCCCAGCCGAAGCTCCCCGGCTGGCGTTTCCTTCTCCCGCATCCCGTCGGTTTTGTCCAGGTACCGCGCGGACTCAAGCCCTTCCAGCCGGATCCCCTGCACGTCCGACACCTGGAAGTAACTGTGGAGCGCCTCCTCGAACACGAGCGGCGCTGACCCGGTGTTCGCGACCGAGAGCCGCATGCGTAGCGCCTTGCCGATCAGCAGTTCGAACGCAACCTGGAACCCGTCATACCCGAACGACCGGCTCATCTCCCCTGGCCGCAGCAGAAATGACAGATGCACCTCTTCCCCGCTCAACGCGGCAAACACTATCTCCCACGGTTCGATCCGCGCGAATCCATGCGCCGGTCCCGCAGCTCCATCTGCTCTGGGCCCAAACCATGGAAAGCAGATCGGCACGCCGCCACGAATCGCCTTCCCGTCTGCAAACTCCGACGCTCCAGACAGGTACAAAACCGGACCGAAGCCCGTCGGCTCCCAGTCCGTCACATGCGCGCCATGCAGGAAGACCGTTGCGTTGGCGAGCGGCGTGGTTACCCGCGCATATGGAAGCCCGGCTTTTTCTTCGAACCGTAGCACCCCGGGCAGCCCAAACTCTTTGTTCAGTTCATCGAGTGTTTTCATTTTCCTGTTCGTAAGATGCGCCGGCCCGCATCACAGGCACATGATCAAAGCTCTTCTTTGCGACATCGACGGCACCCTGGTACAAAGCAACTGGCTCCACGCCGAGGCCTGGCAGGTAGCGCTCGCCGCACTCGGCATCCATCTGGACCGTGAAACCCTGCGCCGGCAGATTGGCAAGGGAGGCGACGAACTGATCCCCGTCTTCGTGCCCTGGTGGAAGCGCAAACACGTCGAGGAGCCGCTCAAGGCCCTGCGGAAGCACATCTTTGAGGTCGAATATCTCAATCAGGTCAAGCCGCTTCCGCAGGCGCGCGAGTTCCTGATTCGACTGAAGCAGGCCGGCATCCGCCCGGCGCTCGCCTCCTCGGCCAGCAAGCAGGATCTTCAAACCTACAAGAAGATCGTCGGTATGGAAGATCTGATCGATGAGGAAAGCTCCGCCGACGATGCCGACCGGTCCAAGCCGCATCCCGACATCTTCCAGGCAGCTCTCAAGCGGCTCGGCCTCCAGCCCGCCGAGGCCCTGGCTTTGGGCGACACACCTTACGACGCCGAGGCCGCCGGCAAAGCCGCTGTCTGGACCATCGGGGTCTGCTCCGGAGGCTGGAGCCGCGAAGACCTCCTTGAGGCCGGATGCATCGAGGTGTATCAGGACGTCGCCGACCTGCTCGCCCACTTCGACCAAAGCGCCCTGATGCGCTGACCTCGGCTACGATTCGGGCCTCCATCGTCGCGCACCTGCGAAGAGTGATTACGGCGCGCGGAAGCGGGGAACAGCCGAAGCCGCTCCCCGTTTCTCGTCACTTCTCCAGCGGACTAGGGACGCTGACTGATGCGCGTGGTGTTGCCCGGAGTTCCCGGAAGCTCCGCCGACATCGGCGTCACCACGGGAGCCGCGGCACCCACTACCTCGTTGATATACGCCTGCGTGGTGCCGCTTGCGCTGGAGTTGTAGTTGCCGATCCAGAGATTGCCGGACCGATCGATCGCCAGACCCAGCGCGCCTTTGAAGTTATGCGCGAAGCCGCCAGCCGGACTCAACGCCGTGCCGGCACTGGAAAATTCCGCAAGCGTACCCGACGTGGTCGGGAAACTGGTGGCCCAGAGATTGCCCGCGCCGTCGAACAGAAGTTTCTGCAGTCCCTGGACGCCACCTCCCGTAAACGGCCCGTTGCCGGTGAACGCACCCTGGCCAGGGTTCGCCTGGGCAAGAATCTCGGACAGGCTGCCCGTGGTCGAGCTCAGGTAATTTCCCACCCAGATGTTGTTGCTTCCGTCGATCGCCACCGGTTCGGCCGTCGTCTGGCCGCCTACGGAGGTCACGGGCGACGCCGCACAGGTATTGGTAGTCTGGCTGCAGAGGTACTGCACGGTCCCCGTAGTCGCGTTGGTCAGGTAAAGCGTCTCGTTCCCATCCACCGCGAGGCCGGAAAACGCGGTTCCCGTTGAGCCGGTCGCCAGCACATTGGAGGTCGTGCCGGTGGCCGCGTTTGCCGGGATCGCCTCCAGCGTGGCAGCGCCGCCGGTTCCATTGGTGGTGGAAAGAAAAACGTTGCCCGCGCCATCGCTGGCCAGCGCCACCGGACCGGCGCCCGTAGTGAAGATCTTGGTCGCACCGCCCGCACTATACTCCGCCACGGTATTCTGCAGGGTCGCTGCCAGACCGAAGTTGGACACATAGACGTCATTACCCGGGTCCAGGATGAGCGCCTTCGGACCGGTCACCTGCCCCGCGGCCGTCAGCACCTGGTTTATCGGTACACCGGTCGGCGAAAGCTCCGTGACGCTGTTGCCGATAGCATTTGCCGTACCCGTTTTATAATTGGCGATCCACACATTGCCCGCCACATCGATGCCCAGGTATTCCGGATCGGTCAGCAGGTAGGTGGGCGTGGTGGAGGTCCCGATCGTCTGGCTGGAGTTGCTTCCGTAGGTAATGCCCAGCGTCCAGTCGGTCGGTGCGCTCGTCAGGATCGACTGGTACGGGCTCTGTGCGGAGATCGTGTTGTACAAGGCCTGTATGTTGCTTGTACCACTCACCGTGCTGGTTGGATTCGTGGCAAGATAATACGCCGCCTGCAGGGTATCGGTCACAGCCGGGGAAGCAACGTCGCTGAAGAGCGTGCCGCAGGTAGTACTGGGCGAAGTCGTTGCCGCGCCGTTCGAATTCACGCACGCCGCCAGGATGTCTGCCATGGTGTTCAGCTTGGTCGCCTCCGGCGTAATGGTGATCGAGGCCGGCGTTGCTGTTGGGTAGCCCGTAATCGCCCCCGTCACCGACTGGCTCGTAATTGCAAACCCCGAGCTCAACGTGACCAGGTTGTTCACCGTTGCCGCCGCGTTCTGCAGCCCGGCGATGTTGGTCGAGCTGGTTCCGAAGTTCTCCGCGCCCGAGGTGGCATTGATCGAGAAAAACTGCTGCATGGCAAACATGCCGGCAACCGTGGTCACCTCGTTCATCACCACGTTCGGTTGCGTCCTCAACACCGTGGAGCAGTCACCCAGAACCGCCATCAGCACGGCGTTTGGGTTGCTCACCCCCGTCGTCGGCTGCCCGCCGGTGGAGGTAAGGTACAGCGTCTGGCTATAGGTGCTTTGCGTCGGCAGCGGGCAAAGGTAGGAACCCGGCAGAAAGCTGAAACCGCCATTCGCATTCGTCGTCGTCGTCGCCAGCAGCGAGGCTGCGCTGCCGTAGCCGGCTGACCCTGCGGCATACACCCGCACCGTCGCATTTGCGATCGGCTGCCGTCCGCCGAACACGCTGCCGCCAAAGCCCGCGGAAACCTCAGAGCCCGTGGGAGCAGCAGTCGTCGTAAAGCCGGCACATCCCGTCACCGTCAAGCAGATACCGGTAAGGAAGAAAGCAGCCGGTCCCAGCACAAGCGAGCGGCGAAACGAGCGAGAGGAAACACACTGCATAATCAAGCCTCCGGGAATCGAAACTCCCCTGTTGCATCAGGTGCGGGTGAAGAACCGGCCGGGGAAGGGTCTCTGTGCCCTTTGATCCGGTCAGTTCACAAGCCGAAGCGGCGGGAACTCCTGCATGGGAGATCACTGCAAACGATAGGGCGATTATCCAGCATTTTCCTGCGGATCTGCATCGTGTGACGAATAAGATTTGTAGAAATGTTACCGCACCCTGCTTCGACTACCATGGAAGCAGGACCAGCGGTCATGAATCGGCAAGCGGTCGCCACGGTCCGCCACCAGAAAGGTCCTCTCCCCGTGTTCTCTCTCGTGCCCGATCTCCACGCACTTCCTACCGAGGCGCGCAACCCCGCAAGCGAGCACCTCGACACCCTGTCCACCGCGTCCATGCTCGACGTGATCCACCAGGTGGACCTCCAGGCCTGGTCCGCCGTTGGCGGGCAGCTCGACCGTATCGCCGCCGTTATCGACGCCATAGCCGAACGGTTTGCCCGCGGAGGACGCCTGTTCTACCTCGGTGCCGGTACCAGCGGACGCCTGGGCGTGCTCGACGCCAGCGAGTGCCCGCCCACTTTTTCGGTCGATCCCGGCCTGTTTGTAGGACTGATCGCCGGCGGCGACCGAGCCTTGCGCATCTCCTCCGAGCAAAGTGAAGATCGTCCCGAAGACGGCGCACACGACCTGGAACCCTACGCCCTGACCCACGCCGACACCGTGCTCGGCATCGCCGCCAGCGGACGAACCCCCTACGTGCTGGGCGCGCTCGAAGCCGCAAGCCACTCCGGTTCGCTCACCGTCGCGCTCACCTGCGCGGGGGGTGCCGCAAGCCCGTCCCCCATGGCCCGCGCCGCGCAGCTTTCGGTCGAGCTCGCCACGGGAGCCGAGGTCCTCACCGGATCCACCCGCATGAAAGCCGGAACCGCTACCAAGATGGTACTCAACATGATCTCCACCGGCGTCATGGTGCGCCAGGGAGCCACCTACGGCAACCTCATGGTCAATGTACAGCCCACCAATGCAAAGCTCGTCGACCGCGCCCGGCGCATTGTCGCCGCGGCAACAGGCGTTTCCGCCGAATCGGCGGCGCATCTGCTCACCGAGGCCGGCACCGTAAAGCTCGCCATCGCGATGAATACACTGGATCTTCCACGAGCCGAAGCTGAAGCAGCCCTGGAAGCGGCCGGAGGAAAGCTGGTCAATCTGAAAAGATGAGGAGCGGCCCCAACAAGCGAGCCGCCTCGAAGCACCAGCGATCACTGCCACCGATTACGGCCTGTTATATCTGTTCCAGCTTAACCGTGGGAGCCATGTTCCCGCCCAAAAAGTTCAGGATGTCCGCATTGACCCGAGCCGCCTCCGTAAGCACCATCCCGTGCGGGGCGCCGTCATACTCGATCAATGTGTTGTGCGGAAGCAGCTTTGCCGCCGCGCGCGCGGATGCATCGATCGGCACAACATCGTCGCCCGTGCCATGCAGGATCAGGAACGGCGTCGTAATCGACTTCATCTCTTCCCGCAGATCGGTCTCGCCAAAGGTCCCGATCCCGTCATAGGTCGCCTTGTACGACGCCTGAATTGCCATTGCGAACGTCCAGTCCAGCACCCCCTGGCTCACCGTGTGGTGTACCATCGAGCGCCCGTAGAACATCGGCCCAAACTCCTGCAGAAACGCAAAACGGTCCTTGGACACGTTCTTTTTCATCTCGTCCAGCTTGGCCAGCGGCGTCCCGTCCGGGTTGGAATCCGTCTTGAGCATGAACGGCGCAATCGAGCTCAACAGCACAGCCTTCGCCACCCGCGCCGAGCCATGCCGGCTCAGGTACCGCACCACCTCGCCGCCACCCATGCTCATGCCGACGATGGCGGCACCGCGCAGGTCCAGCTTGTTCATCAGCGCGGCCAGATCGTCGGCCAGCACGTCGTAGCTGTTCGACCCGAACGGCTTCGAGCTCTTGCCAAAGCCGCGGCGATCGTACGAGATCACGCGGTATCCGTTTTCCGCCAAAAACGTCGCATTCAACTCCCACATGTCCGCATTCAGCGGCCAGCCATGAATCAGCACAACCGGCGTTCCATGACCCCAGTCGTGATAGTGAATGTCGGTTCCATCAGGCGTGGTGATATAAGGCATCCCAAATCTCCTCGTCGGTTCTGCTGCAATGCAGAGCGCGCACGGAGCTTAGGACGCCGGATAGCCGCCCCGCGTTGGGTTTGAGCCGACGGTCTCCCGCTTGAAGAGACACACCACTCGGGCAACTTTCCAACCTGCCCTGCTTAAGGGCACGGCTTCAGCCGTGCCGTGTGACGACTCACCAGAGTCTGCGGCTTTAGCCGCTGAGGCAGGGTGTTCGTCGCCTGTTCGGCTTCATCCGCCTGAAATGACTACCTCAGCAATCGAGCGATTCCACAAGCAAAACGCTATCAATCCAGAATGAATCTCTAATCAAACAGCCCCGGACTCTTTCTCGGCATCTCCATCCCAAGATGCCCGTAGGCCAGCCGCGTCGCCACCCGGCCTCGCGGCGTCCGGTCCAGAAATCCGATCTGGATCAGAAACGGCTCGTACACATCTTCCAGCGTCTCCTGCTCTTCGCTCAGCGCGGCGGCCAATGTGTTCAACCCGACCGGGCCGCCGTCGTACTTCTCGATGATCGTCCGCAAAAGCCGCCGGTCCAGCTCGTCGAACCCATGCGAATCCACCTCAAGCAGATCCAGCGCCGCCCGCGCCGTCGCCTGGTCGATCACCCCCTGCGCCCGCACCTCCGCGTAGTCCCTCACCCGCCGCAGCAGCCTGTTCGCGATCCTCGGCGTTCCCCGGCTGCGCATCGCGATCTCCGCCGCGCCGTCCCGGTCGATCGGCACCCCAAGCACCTCGGCCGAACGCTCCACGATAAACCGCAGCTCATCCTGCGTGTAATATTCCAGCCTCAGCAGGATGCCGAACCGCGCGCGCATCGGCGAGCTCAACAGCCCCGGCCGCGTGGTCGCCGCCACAAACGTAAACGGCTTGATCTCCAGCACAAACGTCCGCGCGCTCGGCCCGGAGCCGATCATGATATCCAGCGCATAATCCTCGAGCGCGGTGTACAGCTTCTCCTGCAGCACCGGCTGCAAACGATGCACCTCATCCAGAAACAACACCTGCTTGTCCTTGATATTGGACAGGATCGCCGTCAGATCGCCCTGGATCTGCAGCGCTGGCCCGCTCGTCTGCTGAAACCCCACCCCAAGCTCATTCGCGATAATCGTCGCCAGCGTCGTCTTGCCGAGACCCGGAGGCCCAAACAGAAGCACATGATCGAGCGCCTCACCGCGCGACTTCGCCGCCTCCAGCGCAATCTGCAACTGCTCCTTCGCCTTGGTCTGCCCAATAAACTCAAACAGGCGCGTAGGCCGAAGCTTCAGCTCGAACGACGCCTCGTCGAAATCCGAAGCAGCGGAAACGATCCGGGTTGGGGCAGGTGACTCCACAGTTCGATGGTAGCTCGCCTTGTCGTGCTGGGCAAAACCACTGAAGTACGCCTTGTCCGCACACTCCCCTCAGCGCATCTGAAATCTCGCGAGAAGCAGGGGCAAGTCTCCCTTAATGATGCTCCATCATTGTGACTCCTGAATGGAAAGGTACACCTATGTTCCGGATCGGCTTCCTGAAGCAGAATGAACTCGCGCACGATGGTCAAGCGAGCGCTTCGAGCGCGGCCACCACCTCTGCCGGTTCGGCTCGTCCCGTCATATAGTTCACATCCACATGCGCAAAACGAATCACCCGATCCCCACTGACGACAAACGTGCTGGAACGGGAAGTTCGTACGAGTCTTCTCCATTGCGCAGAGCGAGGTCGTTCTTGAAGACATCCTTCGAGAGACCCTGCAGCTTCTCGCCGATCTGAAACACAATGCCAAACTGCCGCGCTACCTTGTTCTGAAAATCGCTCAGGACCGTGAAGGTCAGCTTGTCTTTTCGACTGCGGTCATTCCACCGTCCGCCTTCTCAGGAGAGATGGCGATCAGCGTCGCGCCAAGTTCCTGCATCCTGGGCAGCGCCTCCTGCAGGGCACGTAGTTCCAGATTGCAGAATGGGCACCACTCGCCACGATAAAAGCTGAGCACGACCGGTCCCTTGGCGAGCAGGGACGTGAGCGAAACCTCATCGCCGAAGGCATCGGGCAGCGTAAACTCGGGCGCCGGATTGCCAATCTCAAGCGCATGGGTCAGCACCCCGGATGAGCGGACCATATCCATGTCACCGGTAATATGCTGCTTTGACCTGAAACCGTCCGTGTAAATCGGTGATGACGCGCGTGAGTACTTTGTGTAAACTTGCGGCACACCGAACGATAAGTGAACAAGGCACGGCTGGACGAACGTGTTCTACCGGCAATGACTGCTGCTGGCTGAGTCCCGGTTTGCCCAGCAGGAGATTCGTCCAGTCTGGGGGAGGCTTTTTATGCATTGGAAGGCTGATGTGAAGTATGCGCTGTCGATGATGTTCGGGCTGGCGCTTGCCGGTTCGGCGCACGCTCAAGCGGTTTCGGAGGTCCAGACCGCTGCCCGGCCTGTTGTGCGGATCACCCAACGAGTCGACAATGCGACGACGACGAAGTTGCCCGGAACACATCCGGAGGTCGTTGAGCACGCAAGGGTTGGCTCTCGCCTGAAGGCTTCCAGACCGCTGTCGCACATGGTGCTTGTGCTCACGCCAAGTGAAGACCAGACGTATGCTCTGCGCACGCTGCTGGACCAGCAGCAGGACAAGACCTCGCAGAACTTTCATAAGTGGCTGACCCCGGAGAGTTACGCGCAATACTTTGGCGTGGCCTCGGCGGACCTGGCGAAGATCACCGCCTGGCTGCAGGACCAGGGTTTCAAGGTAGACAGCATTGGAAAAGGCGATCGCCTGATCTCGTTTTCCGGCAACGTAGGCCAGGTGGAGTCGGCATTTCACACTCAGATGAACGAGGTGACCGTAAACGGCGAAGCCCACATCAGCAACACCATGGACATCGCTGTGCCGCAGGCGTTTGCAGGAGTGGTGCGGGGAGTCGCGTCGCTGAACGACTTCTTTCCAAGGGCCGACGCCGTGGGCGCGCGCAAGGTGCAGTTCGACAGCTCCCATCCGACAGGCGAGACCGCGGCCTTCGGTTCCAATCCAACCTATACGTCCACCTCCAGCGCGGCGCACTATGTCACGCCGGGCGATTCGGCGGCTATCTTCAACAGCAACCCGCTCCTGAAATCGGGGGTCGACGGCACGGGTCAGACCATCGCCGTTCTAGGACGCACGGACGTCACGTTGAGCGATGTACAGCAGTTCCGCTCGATGTTTGGATTGAAAAAGAACGATCCGACCTTCACGGTTATCGGTGAGGACCCCGGAGTCAATGCGGACGACATCGAGGCTTACCTGGACGTGGAATGGGCTGGCGGCATGGCGCCCGGAGCCGCGGTCAACTTCATCGTCGGCGGCTCGGACTATGAAACACAAAGCGGAATCGCCAGCGCGGGTCTGTATGCCGTGGATAACAACCTCGCGGACATCATCACGTTGAGCTACGGCGGCTGTGAAACCAGCAACGGCGCCAGCGGCACCGCGTTCTGGAATACGCTTTGGGAGCAGGCCGCGGCTCAGGGACAGACCGTGTTTGTCTCCTCCGGCGACAGCAACGCCACGGGATGCTCGAGTTCTTCCGCCACCTATGGCACCGCCTACGGAGTGAATGCGCTCGGATCTTCCGCCTACAACGTGGCAGTTGGCGGATCCATGTTCGTGGACTATGCTCCCAACCTTTACTGGACGACGGGATCGACGGCCCCCGTGCCGGCGGGCTACACGTTTACCACGGCGACCGGGTACATTCCTGAGGCAGTCTGGAACCAGGGAGCGCTCAGCACGACCTATCTGAATACGCCATCGACCGCACTACAGGCCGGATCGGGCATCGTTGGCGCAGGAGGCGGCCTGAGTATTTATACGCCCAGACCTTCGTGGCAGAATGGCTCGGGCATATCCTCTACAGCGGACGCGACCTGCTCTTCGGGCACTTGCATTGCCGCCAATACGACCGGCTATACGGTCCACCGGATGGTTCCGGATATCGCGTTCATCGCAGCTTCCGGCCATGTGGCGACGGTCTTCTGTGCAGAGAGTTCCTGCTACAACACAGGCACGGGGTACGGAATCGGGGCAGTCGGCGGAACCTCGGTCGCCACACCGGTGATGGCGAGCGTTCAGGCGTTGATCAATCAGAAGAATGGCGGACGTCAGGGTAACGCGAACTTCTACTACTACCCATTGGCCAACATGGACTACGTCGCGGGTAACTGCAAGGCCGTCAATGGCACGGCCGCGAGTCCAGCCGTCACCCTGCCGGGTGCATCCTGCAACTTCCACGATATTGTCTCCGGAGACAATCGTTCCAAGCAGAACAGCACGGACACGACCGGCCTCGGCTTCTACGCGGGTACGGGCTATGATGCGGCCTCGGGTCTTGGTTCGGTGAACATCAGCAACGTTGCTGCCAACTGGAGCACCGTCAGCTTCCGTGCCACGACCACGGCGTTCACCCTGACGCCGACAACCCTTGCGACTCACGGTGCGACCCAGAACTTTTCGGTCACCGTCAATGCGACAGGGGGGACCCCGACCGGCGACGTGTCCGTGATCGCGGTGACAACCAATCCTGGAACCCAGTTCCGCTACACGTTGGGCGGTGGAACCTACAGTGGAACGCTGGCGGGTCTGCCCGGCGGTACTTACAGCGTCCACGCACACTACGAAGGGGATGGCACCTTTGCCCCTAGCGATTCGCCTTCCATCCAGGTCACCATCGGAAAAGAGACCAGCACGACCTCGTTCCTGCTCACCGACTTCTATCCGGGCTTCGTGCAGACCGGGCAAACCTCCATTCCATACGGTTATCTGATCGATCTGATTGGAACCGTCGCCGGAGCTTCCGCCACCGGGACACCGAGCGGCACTCTCAGCTTCGCAATCAGTCAGAACGGTAGCAACCTGACACCCTACACGGGCACACTCGACAGCTCGGGAGTGGCGGCGCTGGTGGCCGGTGCCGGCTACAGCAGTCTCTACGTCGCTCCCAATTACCCCGTGCTTCCCGTGGGCAGCTACACCGTTACCGCCACGTACAGCGGCGACAGCAGCTTTGCGGCAAACACCGGCACCACTTCCTTCACCATCACTAAGTACACCTCCACCGGAACGCTTACCTCATCGTCGGCCTACATCTCCTCCGGCAGTTCGGTAACGCTGAACGACAGCATCGCTCGGATCGGGTTGACGCCTTCCATTGCGGCGTACCCCAGCGGCACGGTGGTGTTTCTCGATTCCACCTCAGGAGTCACCCTTGGAACGGCAACGGTGAACGCCGCAGGCGTGGCTTCGCTGACCACATCCGCGATCAACACCTCGGGCGCAAACAGCATCGTCGCCACTTACAGTGGAGACAACAGTTACGCGACACTGACAAGTTCGGCAACCGTCACGGTCGGTCAACTCACGCCCACAACCACGTCCACGGCGGTCACGTCGGGAACTTACTCTGTACTGAGCACGGTACCCATTGTGGCCACCGTGTCACCCGCGGTGGCGGGTACGGTTTATTTCTACGACGGCGGTGTACTTCTCGGGTCGGCGACCAGTTCGGCGACCACCGGGATGGCAACCCTGGGTTCGACCGCATTGACCGCCGGCAATCACTCGTTGAGCGCCACCTTTGCGGGTACGTCCTCCTACAACGCAAGTACCGGCACCACTTCAATCACGGTCAACCAGAATGTCACCAGCACTATTCTGGATGCACCGGCGTACTCCACGGCGGGCCAGACCATCGCTCTCAACGGAAGGGTCGCACGCAGTCCGACGCAGAGCTCTGCCGGTACGGTCCTGCTCACGGGCACCGTCACCTTCTACGACGGGACAAACGCCATTGCGTCCGCCTCCCCGGTGTATCTGCCGGGCGGCTATTACTACTATGTCGCAACTGCCTCAACGGCCGCGTTGACACGAGGAGTACACACGTTGAGAGCGGTGTACTCGGGTGATACGAACTTCGCCACATCGACGTCAAGCACCGTCACGTTGACCGTCACGCCGGACAATGTCTGGGTCGCCAACAGCAGCGGCTCAGTAAGCGGACTGAGCACCGCGGGTGCGCTGATCGCAAATACCAGCGGAGGCGGTACGGGTCTCGCGATCGACGGAACCGGGAATCTATGGTCGTTGCAGAGCAGCGCGAACAGCGTGGCTGAGTTCTCAAGCACGGGCGGCAAGATCAACAGCTACACGGGAGGCGGCCTCAGCAACCCGGGGGCGTTGGCCATCGACGGAGCAGGGATGGTCTGGATCGCGAATACCAACAGCACACTTTCCGTGCTGAACCCGGCAGGTACGGCTGTTTCCCCCACGAGCGGCTATCCGGCATCCACCGCATCGCCCAACTCTCTCACCATCGACGCCTCCGGAAATGTCTGGATCACAAACTCCGGCGACAACTCCTTGACCGAAGTGGTCGGAGCAGCCGCGCCGGTGAACACACCGCTGACGACGGCCGTGGCGAACAACAATCTGGGCACCAAGCCCTAAGAATGGGTTCTGTAAAACCGGAGGCGCGCAAAACACGCGCCGCCAGGGAGACAAGACTATGCAGACAGCTGTTCTTCGCATCATTCATGGCACGCGGTCGTGGGCACTTGGTCTCAGTGCGGTGGGTGCCCTTGTGTTCGCAGGCTGCGGCACCGGCTCCAGGGGCAACAACGCAGTGACAGCGGTTGCGACCAGTGCCGCGTTGCAGGGCCACGTCTTTGGCGGGCAACAGCCGGTTTCCGGTTCGGTGATCCAACTGTACGCCGCTAACCAGGCCGGCTACGGCCTGGGTGCCACCGCGCTCATTGCAACTACGGTAACCACCGATGCCGGAGGCAACTTCAGCATCACGGGCGATTACACCTGTCCGTATCCGGCCTCGCAGGTGTACGTCACGGCAACGGGCGGCAACTCCGGGAGCGGCACAAACTCCAGCCTCGCCATGATGGCGGCGCTTGGGCCGTGCGGAAGTCTAACCTCCTCCACGCAAATCAACATCAACGAGTTGACCACGGTCGCCACGGCGTATGCGTTTTCGCCGTTTATGTCTTCGCCGACCCAGCTTTCGACCTCCCCGACCAACCTGGCCGGGCTTGCCAATGGTGCCGCAACGGTGAACAAGCTGGTCAATGTCGCAATTGGACTGGCGCCAGGACCAACCCTGCCGGCGGGAGCAACCGCGCCCGTCGCCGAACTGAATACCCTCGCGGACATCCTGGCAAGCTGCATCAACTCCACGGGTTCTTCCAGCACCGGTTGCACGACGCTCTTCAGCGCTGCCACGCCTCCCGGTGGAGCCGCGCCCACGGATACTTTGACAGCAATGTTGGATATCGCGAAGAACCCGGCAAACAACGCTTCGACGCTCTTTCAACTGACGCCGGCCAATGCCCCGTTTCAACCCACCCTGTCCAGCGCCCCCACGGCCTTTACCGTGGCGCTTCGCTATCAGCCGACAGGAACCAGCAGCTTGTCCATCCCATATGCCTCCGCGGTCGATACTGCCGGGAATATCTGGGTCGCCAACGCGGGAAACAACACGCTCTCTGTGATAGGAGCCACCACCGGAGTGGCGACTACCTACTCCGGTGGTGGCCTAAGCACGCCAGCGGGCATCGCCTTCGATTCAAGCGGAAATGCGTGGATCACCAACAGGGGCAACTCCAGCCTGAGCGTGTTCACCTCGGCGGGAACCGGGGCTGTCGCGCTGACAAGAAATCTGAACGCTCCGACCGGGGTCGCCATCGATGGCCAGGGACTTATATGGGTCGCCGACGGAGGAAGCAACAGCATAACGGCTGTGACTGCCTCGGGGACAACGGTGACAGGCTCAACCACGTACGCGACCGGCGGAACCTCGCCTGCCGCGATCGCAATCAATCCTCATTGAGAAGTACGTGCTGGCTTGTCTGAAGCATAGAGGAGTTGGCGCGTCAGCCGTTTTTACCTTCCCGGGACGAGCGCAGAGTCTACCGGCGCTGGATCGTCCCGAAGCCTGAGGTATAGACGGTTTCCACTCGTGTGAGGAACCTCCAAAAGCTTGCCGTTGAAGTTTGCAGGTATGCTTGCGGCGTGTGTGAATGCCGCATCGGCTGAAACGGATTCAATCCGGTTTAGATCGCTTCCGCTTAACTGGCAGAGCGTCACCGTGCGCGGAGGGCAGAACAGTCGGTCGAGTTTCGGGAGGCGAACCAGCGTAGCGAGCGGAAGCCAGTCACTCGCAACCGAATCCGCCGGATGAGCGGCGCTGAGAGTGACAGTCTCTCTGCCACTCCCATCTACCTGAATCTGCTGTGGTGGTTCGTGCTCAGGGTGGATGAGGGGAGCAGGCGGAACCGGAAAGACGATGCGGAATCGGAGTGCTCCAACCGTTGTGGCGTCAAAGAAACGTGCGAGATTGATTTTGACCCTTACCGTTCGAGGATCCTGCACCACAGGATGGCCTGGCGCTTGCAGTGCCAGCACCGTGCGCGAGCCCGCCAGATCTTCAATCTCGATCGATTCGTCTTTCGGAAACGGCCTGTCGGACTTGAGGACGAACGATAAGTATTCTGACAGTGGCACATCATTCGCACTGCTTAGTTGAATGGGGCTCGGCACAGAAGGCTCCGACGCGCGATCACTCACGGTGAAATGCGGTGGGACGTTGCCGACCGCCGAGTCCTGGATTGCGCTGAGAACCTGCTGCTGCAACGACCTTCCCGGCCGGAGACTGTCACAGGTTAGTTGCAGGCCGGGTCTGGAACGAGAAGGAAACACGGTCAGGAGAAGAGAAACCGTCACAATCGAGGCGTGTCCAAGCCAAACCCGAGTCTGCTCCAGATCTGCCTCCGGCTTTTCAGCAAAGCGCCAGGCAATCACTGTCCTTCAAGACCGGGTCGTGTCGCTGAGTCGGCCGCGGATATTTGGTCGATGGCTTCATGCATGCCGAGGTCGAAGTATTCGTCGAGAAAAAGACTGAACGACATCAACGTTAAATTGACCCCGAACAGCGCTTCCGACAGCTCCTTGTAGCGATCCTGGCGAACCGGCATCCGTTGCGAGCGAAGGGTTTCGACAAAGCTGTCCAGGGATCCCATGGTGCCATGCACGGCCGCATCTCCTCGCGGATAGCATCGGCTCAACAGCAAGGACATCACCGGAATCTTGGTGCCTTCGTCTGAAATCTGAGCTCTTTGTGCGAGCGATCGATGGGTCCAGTCAGGCTCTGCCGTGTGCGACCGTGTGGGGGCGCGGAATGACGACAGCACGTCTCCAACCCTCCTCATCAGGCCTTTAGCGGAAGAGCGGGCCGCGCTCGCTTGCATCATGCCTGCGTATCGATACTGTGCCTCGGGGTGAAAGGCGAGGAAGCGTTGAAGCTCGTGCGGATTGGCGCATTGCAGGTAACAGACGTTAACGGTGACCTCGACCAGCGTGCGGCCGATAGCCAGAATTTCTTCAATGAGTTCTTCTTCGGCGAGCAGTTTCACGGCCCTGCCGGACTGCTGCAGCTTCAGGATGGAGGCCACGAGCAGGGTAAGCTGGGCGGACGAAGCGTAGGGCGCGGACGCCTGGAAGATTCGGTCAAGCAGATGGAGGAACATGTCGAGACGCACCAGCTGGGCGTTCACATCCTCTCGCAACACATGCTGAAGCGTGGTCTCGCTTTCCATTCAGACCTTTCAATTCCGAACCAGAACACTTTCATTATGGAACGTCTGTGTAACGGCATACTGCCAATTGCCGTCTGGAAGCGACATGTGTGGATACGGATGAGCCTTGGGCCCTTTCTCTGCTGGCCGCTTATGAGATAAGTGTTCATGGAGCTCGTTGTTCTAGGCGCGACCGGCACGACGACCACTCGACTTGGCTTTGGCTGCTCGAGCATTATGGGCGGGTTGAGTCGCCGCCGGTCGCTTCATCTGCTCGAAAGTGCTTACGATGCCGGCATCAGGCACTTCGACGCCGCGCCGATGTATGGATTCGGCGAAGCGGAGCGATGCCTTGGGGAGTTTCTCGTGCGGCATCCGGGCTCGGTCACGGTAACAACCAAGTTCGGGATGCCCCCGATTTCACAAAGCGGGTTGATGCGTATTGCCCGCAGCCTGACGCAGCCGGTGTTCGAAGCCGTTCCAACGCTCCGGAGGCGGTTTCAGCGAAGCAGGAGCGTCGCCGATCCAGCTCCGCGTGGTGCGAACCCGATTTTTACCGCGGCGCAGGCCCGGGAAGCTCTGGAACGCAGCCTGACCAGCCTCCGCCGGGACCGGATCGACCTTTGGCTTCTGCATGAGGTGAGAGCCATCGACCTTTTCGATAGGACCCGAAGCGATGCGCTGCTGCGCATGATGGAGGATGCCGTGCGGGAGGGAAAGGTCGGCCTGTTCGGAGTGGGGAGCGAGCGCGGCGACCTGCCGGAACTGCTGCAAGAGCACGCCGCCTTCTGTCACGTGTTGCAATCGGAATGGTCGGTGTTGAACCCGGTCGTGCGGCAACAGGCTCCCGTGCAGATTCACCATCGAGCGCTGAGCGGCAACTTCACCGCGCTGGTGGACCGGTTCCGGCAGCACCCGGAGCGTTGCAGACAGTGGTCAGGTGAGGTCGGCGAAGATCTTGCCCAGCCTGCAACTCTGGCCCGGCTGATGCTGAAAGCTTCTTACCTGCTGAATCCGTCGAGCCTTCTCCTTTTTTCATCAAGAAGCCCCGGACATATTGTTGCCAATGTTGCCGCCGCTGCCGACCGCTCCATCGACATCCCCGCGCAAAGGTTGTACGAGCTCTTCCAACGGGAACAGCACCTGTGAACACAAACGTCGACTGAGTTGCTGCCCCTCAGCCTATCGACCACAATGGCCCTGCCGAAAGTGGGTTCCGGGTATAGTCAGGGAAGTCGATACGCGAAGCCGAGTTTGCGCCAGCCCCCGGGTGGTGTCGGGGATGGGTAAAGGAAGCATCGCATGACAAGTAGGCCCGCAGTTCTCTCCCCCAGTCGTCTGCCTGTATTTTTGCTCGCGCTGATCTGCCTGGCTTACAGCGCATGGGTCTTGTCGCTTCCCCTGTTTCCCACGCAGGACGGCCCGATGCACCTGTACTTCACTCATGTGCTGGAGTCCGTGCTTTTGCATCCGGACGGATTCTATGCACGGTTCTATTTTGTCCGCCATCTGCTTCCGCCTTACGCGCTGTACTACTACGCGCTGATGCTGTTTTCGTCGTTTCTTCCCATACTGGTCGCCGACAAGGTGATTATCTGCGGCTATTTCTTCTTGTTCGCCTTTGGTTTTCGCTATCTGGCGCGTGCCATCGGTCCAAGCGGAGATCTGGTCGCGCTTTTGAGCACGCTGCTTCTTTTCAACTGGCCGCTCGGCATGGGATTCATCAACTTCTGCCTTTCCACCTCGCTGGCGCTGTGGGCTCTCGGGTTATGGTGCCGCACCAGTCGAAAGCCCGGCTGGGGCAGGAAAGCAGGCTTTGTGGTGCTCTGCTACGTGATCATGCTCACCCATCCAGTGCCTCTGCTGGCGGTGCTTGGCTATGCCGGGCTCGATCTGCTGGTGCGCCTGGTGCGGGAACGCCGCCTTAGACCGCTGCTGAACGATGTGCTCACGTTGCTTGCCGCATCCGGAACGCTTCTCTATGTTCGTCTGTTTACGACCAGCAATATAGCCCACCAGGTCCACCTGTCGTCGGGCCCGCTGTGGCGCACGCAACTGAACCTGTTCAAGGGATACATCCTGTTGCACTCGCTTACGGCGTTCGCGGGCCGTACCTTGACCGACACGCTATACCGCCTGCTCTTTTATGCATTGCTTGCCGGTTCCTTCATCGTGGCTGTACAGCAGTTCCGGAAGGCATGGCGTACCCGTGTGTGGACCGCTGCTCAGACCTGGACGCTCGGGGCTGTTCTGTTCCTTGTGACGTTTCCGTTCATCCCATCCGACCTCAACAACTCCGCCTACTTTTCGGCGAGGCTGGTGCTGTTTATCTGGATTGCCGCGCTGGCCGCGGCCGCGGGAACTCCCATTCCTGGTCCGCGGGTGCGCGCGGGTGTGGCCCTGGCTGCTGTTCTGGCTGCCGGGTTGACGCTCCTGCTTGCTCAGGCTCGCATCCGGCCGATCGCGCAGGACATCGCACTGATCGAAAGCATGCCGCCGGTGGCCGCGCACAGCGTTGGCCTGCTGATGCATGGTCCCGGATACCAGCTTCCGACAACAACGACCTACGATCCCTACTTCTGGTCCGGCGTACGGATGTTCCGCCGTACCGATTCGGTGCTTTGGAATACGCCATGGCTCGACCTGCCGATCATTCCGCTGGGTCCTCGGCCCGTATTGCCGACTTATCATCTGAGTCCGAACGATCTTGAGTATCCTCCGGGTCTTCGTGTGCGGATGGCCGGTTCTGCGACTATGCGGCAGGAGGTCCTGTCCCACGTCGGCCTGGCCCTGTTCAGTGCCGGTCGTCACCGTGCCCCCGAACAGGAGGATTCCCTGCTACTTTCGGCGAGAGCGTCCGATCCGCAGTGGAGGTGTAAAGCGGAGGCCAACTATACCGTGTGCACGCCGATGCTCCCGTAGGATCGGGACTTCCATTACGCTCCCTCGGCCGTGAACCCGTCCCTGTCTGCAGGGCGGGTTCACCAGCCAGCGAGCGCATCATGCCAACGGGAGTCAGTCACGTGTCTTTTCACGTAGATGGGCACGAGGCAGGTTGATTACGAAGTGCAGATTCCGTCCGCTCGCAGCCGGGAACGCCGGAGACAAGGTTCAGCAGGGGAGGCTCTCGCGACTTTCCAGAAGTTCACCGGCAGGCACATAGTGCGAAAGATCGTAGGTCAGCAAAATATGGTTGCCGTCTGTATGTACGTGGTCCAGGAGAAACGAGCCTGGAAAGTAGCACGACGTTCCGTCCAGGAAATCAATGACAATGCCATCGCTTACCACAAGAACTGATTGAACCTGATTCATCGTACCCCTCCAAATGGTTACCCTGGTTTCATTCAACCCGACCTTGCAGGGAAAGAACACTCCCCAAAGGGGTTACTTTTGTCGACGGTAAACGACGTTATTCCGCTGTGGGTGACTTTCCAAGTTGGGCAACTTGGCAAGTCATGGCCGCGCACTGGGGGACAGCAGGCACCTGGAGTTCAGCCGGGTGCCTGCTGTTTACGCATGCGGACAGGATGCTGCCCTCAGTTCGCGACGTTGATGGTAATGGGGGCCGAAATTGACGTGTTGTTGCCGATATCGTGTCCCCAGAGCTGAAGCACGTGCGGTCCATTGCCGAGCGTCGTGGTGTCGAGCGGGTAGAGCCACGGTGCGTTCAACACACGGTGCGACCCGATCTCCTGCCCATCGACCATAAGAAAGGTTCCCGCGCTATCCAGAAACAGATTCACATACCCCGCCACGGAGATAGTTCCGGAGACCGTGGACCCAGGAGAAGGGGACAGGATAGCAACGTTGACATTGGCCGGGGCCGGTTGCGTGACGGTCAGACCTGTTGTCGCGGACTGGCTGACGTAGTCGACCTGGTCGGTCGGCGTAAAGACCGCGCGCAGCGTATAGCTTCCGGCGTTCAGCGTCGTCCCGGGTCCGGGCGTGTAAGCAAAGCTCCCCGGGATGTTGGCGGTGGCGTTCAGTTGTGCTCCGTTGAGCGCAGTCCCGGCCGTAATGGGAGCGGGAGCAGCCCAGCTGAGAACGGGCACCGCCTGGCTGACCTGCAAGGTCGCTGATGCGCTCACAGACAGATAATGGGCGGTGTCGGACGGCGTGAAGATCACGTGTAGGGTGTTGAGCCCCGCACCGACTATCGCCCCGGCCCCGGGCGAATAGCTGAAGGTACCGGCAACGTTGCTGGATGCGTTCAACTGCGCGCCGGACAGAGCGCTCCCGTACACGAGCGAATTTGGCGTCCAGGTCAGTTGCGGCGTGCTCTGCTCGACTGCCGTCACCTTCACGAAGTTCGACGCCGTAGCGGTGGTGTAGTCGGTCGTGTCCGCCGGCGTGAACACTACGTTGAGCGCGGCGGTTCCGACACCCGGAACCGTGCCCGCGACGGGCGTGTAGCTGAAGGTGCCGGGCACGTTGGCGGAGGCATTCAGTTGCGCGCCCGACAGCGCAGTGCCCGAAATGATCGGCGCCGGAGCCGGCCAGCTCAGCATAGAGACCGCTTGCGCGACCTGCAGGGTTGTCGAGGCGCTCACGGTCGTGTAATCCGTCCTGTCGGCCGGTGTAAAGGTGACCGTCAGCATACTGTTTCCCGCGGGCAACACCGTGCCTGCTGCAGGCGTGTAGCTGAAAGTACCAGCGACGTTGGCCGATGCGTTCAACTGCGCCGCGGACAATGCCGTACCATAAACGATGCTTCCGGGCGCATTCCAGGAGATCGCCGGCGCACTTTGCACGGGGGACGCAGGCGCGCCGACGCCCGCGGCCGCGTAAATTGCGACCAGCGCAGGATCGTTTGCCTGCCAGTAATCCGCATGGCCCATCAGGATGTCACCCTGTCGAACCTGCGCGGTAAGCTGCGGGGTGTATTGGCCCAGCGTTCCGGAAGAGACATCGTTGACCAGGTTCGCGCCGAACGCCTTCGGGTACGACTGAAGGATACTCGCCGGCGTGCCAAGGTCGGTGTGGAAGATGAACGAATAGAACGGGGCGGAATACGCGTAGTAGCGCGGCGTGCTTTCTTCCGGGATGAAGAGGAAGTTGGGAAAGTCGGTAATCAATTGCTCAAAGATGGCCGGATCGAGCGTTCCTCCGTTGCTGTCGACCGTGGAGTCGACGTAGAAGATCGTGGCTCCCCAGCGTGTATTGGCGAAGCGTGCCTTGTTCTCGAGGTTGGCGATCACGGCCGTGTTTCCGGTAAGAAAACGCTGGCTCGCGGTGCCATTGGCGCCGAACGTAAACATCTGCGGACGCAGGCAGACACCTACTTTCAATCCGGCGTCGGTCATGGTCTTGAAGTAGGCCGTGTCAAGCGGCAGGCCGGCGTAGCTGGAGGTGCTGTCGAGCACTGGAACCTCCATTTCCGGCGCAACCGTGACGATCTGATCCGGCGAGCAGACATAGCTTGTACTCTGCGGATACTGCTCGCCTTCGATGTCCCACGTAATGACGCCCTGGCTGTTCAGCCCGCGTGCCGTGGACACATTTTCTGCCGACTGCGCCAGCATGCGTGCCTGAAAGCTGCGCATGCCGGCGTCCGTCGTGATGTCGACGGAGGGGTCGTTGAAGTAGCGGCGCGGATTCGTCGGAAAGCCACCGGGCTGGGTGATGTCCGAGTTCGACGGCGAACTGGAAAGGTAGGCCGTGCCGATGATCCGCCGGTCAGTCCAGGTCATCTGGTTCGGGTATTTTTGAGCATAGCTCGCGTAGGCGTCGCTTGCGTCGGCCGCCGTGCCCTCCGGGGTAAAGCGGAGAGATACGGTGTAGGACAGAGTCTGGCCCGGTGGCAGGACCTGATCGTTGCTCGGCAGGAAGTTTGCCAGTCCGTCCGGTGCGGTCGTCGTCATCAGTGGAGTGTAGGTGCTGCCGCCCGCGCTCTTCCAGCCTCCGTAAAGCGACAGGGACTCATCCGGCATGACGCTTGTGACTACACCGGAGCCGTAATCGGCTGCGCTCACGCCAGGACCGGTGGACGTGATCACATATTGGCTGTAGCCATAGAACTTGTTCGGCATCTGCGGAAAGTGGAGAGCCAGCGGGTAGATCTCCGCACCGTCGAAGTTGATGCCTGAATCGGGGTTGTTGCGCTCAACTACGACCAGGTTGAGAGTGTCGCCCACCTGCTGGTAGGACGTGGAAAGGGATCCCCAGGCGAACTGATAGGTCTCCGTCTTGCTGTTCGCATCCCAGCTTCGTCCGTTGTTGCTTTCGCCCCACCCATACTGTCCTGCGGAGATAAGATTTCCAGCCAGATCGGTCGATTTCATGTGCCAGATATGGAACTGGTCGGATGGGTACGCGCCCGTGTCTTCCAGAACTACGCCGTTGTAGGAAAGTTGACTGATGCCACTGTTGCTGTACGTCACCTGGAGCCCGGATTGTGCATGTGCCGCGACGGCACACAGCAGTGTTGCAACAAGAGTAGCGACGTTCTTCATTCACGTTCCTTGGGAATGGTATTTGAGCGACAATCGGTCTCGGTCGGATCCCAGGCGCGACGGGATCAGACATAGGGAGCCTTGCAGAGTGTTGCTCGGCATAATCTGACGAAGGGGTGTTCAACTCCAATAATGGACTGAGGTTCAGGCCAGAACAGCTTCGTGTAGTCTAAAGCCTACATCACGTGCAGGCAACCAGCAGTATTGTTAATTTACGGTCAGAGTTTTCACTCTGGAGCTCGTGCGGAAGAGTAGGCCGATGAATTGCCGAACTGCCTGTCGTTCCTTGTTGATCGGTCTAACGTTGTTGCTGCCGGCGGCTCTCCTGGCGCAGACGACGCCATACCTAATCTGGTCGTCGCCCGATCCAGTTCCGTTTCGAACGCCGCTTTCCCCGGTCCAGCTGAATGCGATCGCTCTCGCCGGTCCACCTGTTCCTGTCCCCTTCGCGTCTGCGTATAACATTCTTGGCATCAGCTCCGACGGTGTTCCGTATTACACCGGCGGATACGATGGAAGCAGCTGGGCCTTCTCCTCCGAGCTGCTCGGCAACTCCGTCACCTGGCAGGGAATCTCCTTTCCCCTGGGTCCGGCCAACGCTCCGGATGCGGTGTATGGGGTCACGATCCCGGTTCCGAGCGGAAAGTTTGCTTCGCTCCGGCTGCTTGGCTCCCTGGTCAACAACGCGCAGCCCCCGACGGCGCAGTTTCTGCTGCGGTACACCGACGGAAGCTCCACCGTTATCACTCAGGAGATGAGCGACTGGGTCAACCCTCGCAACTACCCTGGTGAATCCGCGGCGAAGTGCATGGTCTCCCGGCACAACTATGACGGAACCATGGACCTGAACAGCGTCTGCGTGTATGGCTACGCGCTTGCCGTAGACCCGGCCCGTACCCTTGCTTCGGTCACGCTGCCGTCCACGCGCAACGTCGTGCTGCTCTCGGCGGTGATGGTGCCGCCGGTAGTTCCGGGCGTGTTTACCTATCTGCCGGCGGCCGGCGCCGTTCCCTCATCCGGAACCATGTCGCTGGGAACGTCGTTTGCTCCCGCTTCGCCTGCGCTGTACAACCCGGTCAGCGGCGTTAACTCGCTGGTGGTGCACCCTGCTTCGCCTCGGATCACGCCCTCGCTTGCGTGGCCGGTGCCGGCACCCATCCTTCCCGGCGACGCACTCTCTGCGGCGCAACTGGATGCTTCCGCCAGCACACCGCTTGGGCCCGTGCTGATCCCGCTCGGCTCCTGTTACCGGGTCAATGCCTTCTATCCCGACGGTGCCCGGTATGAAGAGCGCGGCTTCGACGGAAGCTCCACAGCCTTCTCTTCGACTGCGTTGGGCTCCTCGCTGGGCTTCGCTGGATTCGTCTTCCCGATCGGTCCTCCGTCGCTTCCTGATGCGGCGACCGCCGCCACGGTGGCGCTTCCGGCCGGCTCGTTTTCCACTCTGTATCTACTAGGCGCGGCAGGCACCGCGGCGGAAATCGCTCAGCCGTTCATTATCACCTACGCGGACGGCTCCTCAACCACGGCCAGCCTGAACCTGAGCTCGTGGCGGTCGCCGCAAAACTTTGCTGGCGAGACCATCGTTGCCTCCACCACGTCTGCCAATCTCGCCAACGGCCAGCAGATTGCCGGCAGCTTTTCTGTCTATGGCTACCAGATCCCGGTCGATCCCGCACGCATCCCCGTCAGCCTGACGTTGCCGCCGAGCACCGATGTATTGATTCTGGCTGCCGGTCTGGGTACCGGCACCTCTTTCCCTGTTGCCGGAAGCTTTATCTATACTCCTCCGTCCGGCACGGTTATCCAGTCGTTCACCACACTGAACACGGTGTTCAGCCCGTCAGACACGGCGGACTTTGTGCCCGCGCAGCTTTCGGTTCCCCTGGTCGTGGGGGATCTCGATTTCACGTTGAGCGCTCCCAACGGCACAACGCTGACGGCGACGACGGGACAGTCAGCCTCGCTGGACTTCCTGCTCGCGCCAACCAACGGACGCTACTCCGGCCCGCTGACGGTCACCTTGCAGGGGACACTTCCTCCACTCGGCACGTACACCCTTACGCCTAGTACGATTGCCAACAGTGCGGGCTCCACAATTATTACGCTCGCCATTCAGACTCACCTGCTTACCGGCAGTGTAAGCCGGGAACGGATCCTGGGCGCGACTGCCGCCTCCGCCCTGTGCCTGCTTCTCTTTGTTCCGTTGCTTCCCTCCCGACGCCGCCGCCTGCCCGCGGCGTTGCTGCTTACTGTGGCGCTTGCTTTTCTGCCTGCAGGCTGTGGCTCCGGGTACCATGACCACGTTTACCCGCTGACGCTGGTGGTGACGGACGGTCACTTCACTCACACCCTTCCCGTTACGCTGCACATTTTGGGGTCCGCGCAATAGACTTCGCGCAACCCGGATCAGGCCAGATGATCGGCCAGCCGGATAGCCAATGCCAGCAGCGTATGCGTCGGATTGGAAAATCCGGAGGTCGGGTACACCGCGGTGCTACAGATATAGGCATTCCGCGTGCCGTGCAGCTTCAGGTCCGGGTCGACCACCCCAAGCTGCGCGGACGCGTGCATGCGCATGCCGCCCATGTGGTGGAAGCTGTCCTCCACCCGGGCGTCGAACAGGGCATCTTCTTCAAGTGCCGGATCGGGCGCGAGAGTGGCTACCGAGGCAAGCGAATCGCGGGCGACAGCCAGGAATCGGCGAATCGTCTTTCGTTCCAGCGCGGAGATGCACCAGTGGAGATCTGTCCGCAACAGTCCGAGTTCGCAACGCTCCGGTGAAAGCGTGATGCGGCTTGCCGACGCAGGCTCCTGCTCACAGTGCACCCGCATGCGAAGTTGTGCACCGGCCGGGTGAAACGCGCGGTGCTTGACCGCGTAGCGCCACGTCTGCCGAGCCAGCAGAGGTGTGTTGCGGACGAGGTTCCAGCTGTCGCTCACGTGGATTTCACGCAGCCGTCCGCGCAGCAGATGACGTGCAGTCTGCTTGATGGCGGCCAACGCTTCATCGTGCTCACTGGCCGTGTAAAAAGTAGCTCCCGCATGCAGGATCTGGTTGGTGCGCTGGGTAGCCGCGTCGAGTCGCAGCTTTGGGTTGTACTTGAAGCCGCGAAGAAAGATTGCGTCGAAGCTGGCGTGGAAGCGAGACGGCGAGCGGGGCGCAACCACGGCGGCATCGAGATCGATGTGGTCCTGAAAGTGGCGGCCAAGCAGACCGGAGGTATTCCACGGAATGACTCCGGAAGGACGAGGCTGCAGGAAAAAGCGCGAGCTTTCAATCGCTCCAAGGGCAAAACAGAAGGTTTCGGCTCGAAAGGTGGCCTCCCGTCCGTTCAGCGTCCGGCAGCGCACGCCGGTCACCTGCTCATGCTGCATCAGCAGCTCGACGGCATTGCTGTGCAGCCAGACCTCGATGCCGTGACGCTCCAGGGCTTCCCGGTGCAGGTGAGCGAAGTTCGGTTCCGGGCACCAGCGGGAGACATAGCTTTCCAGGCACGGCAGCTCAGGCTTCTGCTCGCCGACTGCCTGCCAGACTGCAGCGTCGTCCCGCAACGCGCCGTTCAATCCCTCCAGAGCGAGCGCCCGCTCGTAGTATGGCGTCAGGGTGGACTTCGGGAACGGCCATCCGGAGCCTGGAATCCAGGCCCTCGGGTCGAAGTCGGAGGCGTCGAGCTCCAGGATCTGACCGCCCCAGCGATGGGTTGTGCCGCCCAGCGCGCGGAAGCGGCCTTCGTGCAGGCCGCGGTGCGAGAGCCCGGAGCTGCCGGATCGATAGGGTTGCTGGCTTTCCGCCTCGATCGTGAGGCCTCCCCCCTCCAGCAGCGTGACCGATCGGCCGCGAGCGGCAAGCGAAATCGCGAGCGCGATGCCGGCCGCGCCTGCCCCTACCACGCACACGTCGGTCTGCAGGGCGGGATCGGGAAGCGCAACGGCAAGATCGTGAATCATGCCGCGGGACGAGAAGCCGGCCTGTCGACGACTGTCTCTTTCGCGCGTTCGGAGCCTGCGAGGTAACGCCGGACCTCGAAGGCAACGGTTCCACGGAAGCGGGCCCAGGTAAAGTTTTCTGCGCGGCTGCGGGCAGCGGACCGCATACGCTCCAGCTCCGGCCGGTGCGCGGCCGCCCAGGCGATACGCTCTGCCAGCAGGTCGGGACGTCCCGGCTCGACGATAAAACCTTCGACTCCGGAGGTAATCAGGTCCGGCGCCGCGGTATGCGTAGTCGACAGAATCGGAAGGCCGCACGCCAGGGCTTCCAGAAGCACCTGGCCGAAGCCTTCGGCGACCGAAGGAAACACAAACAGGTCTGCCTGCTGGTAGGCCGCGGTAAGCTCCGCCTCCGAAACAGAGGGACGAATCTCCACCTGGCCGGCAAAGCGCTCAAACAGCTCAAGCCCATCGACAACCCGGCCGCAGATGGTCAGGCGAACCAGCTCGCGCGGAAGCATCTCCAGGGCTTTCAGGAGGTACTTGATTCCCTTTCGCTGGTTGATCCGGCCGACAAACAGCAGATGCAGTCGAGGGTCGGCCACGGCGCGGCGCGGCGCGGGGTGAAACCTCCGAAGATCCACACCGTACGGAACCACCGTGATGCGATGTGCCGGGATCCCGTGCTCGATCAGGCTATCCCGTGTGAAGCTGGAGGCTGCGAGCAGATGCGAAGCCATCTGAGGCTCCGCGGCAAGATGCTTGAAATCGGCTTCCGGAAGCGCAAGCTCCCATTCCTGCTGCAGCGAGGACGCGCAATCCGGATGCAGGGCAAGCTCATGCAGCAGCAGGCGGCGCACAGTGCCGGGATGCGGGTGAACCTGGAACAGAAGCGTCGGGCCGCCAAAGGCACGCATGGCATCGTAAGCGAAGTAGCTGTAAGCCACCAGGCCGGCATGGTGACGGCGTGCGAGCTTGCCGGCGGCCATTCCCAGCGTGCGGTCCGCCGCGCGGTTGCTGCGGCGTCGCAGCGCGAAGGAGACGCGTGGCAGGCGTGGAAGGAAAAGCTCGCGCAGGCCCGCGCCCACGCACTGCCGGACCAGACGGGAGGGCAGCGCGGGATGGTTGCGACGGCGCAGCAGCTCACGGAAGGCTGCCGGAGCAAGGCGGTCCACCAGCCGAGACCACGCACGGTCCGCGGGAAAGAACAGATCGGTGACAAGCGATTCGAGCAGACCGGACTCGGCCATGGCAAGCGCAACCTGATAGTTGTCGCGCGCACCCCCGTGAACCACCACGGCAGAAGTCGGCGCGCGAGAAGGAAGCGAAGGCCCGTTTGACCGAATACTCATGATTCTGTCCTTGGAAACTCTAAAGAACCGCATCGAAGTCGCGCTTCAATGTAGCCGCACACGCTTGCCAGGTGAACAAGGCCGCCCGTTCCAGCCCGGCCTGCCCGAAATGCAGGCGGGCGCGCGCATCGGTCAGCAGGTCGCCGATCGCTCCCACATGAGCGTCGGGATCGCCTGGGTCGACCAGGGTGGCGGCGCTGCCGGCAATCTCCGGGATCGACGAACTGTTGCTCGCCACCACGGGAGTTCCGCACGCCATCGCTTCCACGATGGGGAGGCCAAAGCCTTCGTAGCGCGAGGGATACCAGACAACGCGTGCCGCGGTGTAAAGCGCATGCAGAGCCTCGTCCGGAACGAAGCCGAGCAGATGGATGCGCGGTGAAATCGAGACGGCGCGTGCCGCGTACACGGGATTGGTATGGTTGACGATGGCAACGATGAGGTCGGGAAACCGCTCCAGGAGGAGAGGGAGCGCGGTCAGAATCAGGTCGGCGTTCTTGCGGAAGTGAAGGCCGCCAGGAATCAGGACGAAGGGGCGGCTGCTCAGGCCGGCGTCCACGACGAACTGGCGTCCCGCGGGATCGACCGGCTCGAAAAAACGTGGAGTGACCCCGTTATAGGCCACGCGCAGACGGTTCTTGATTGAAGGAAAGAAATGCGCCAGGCGCTCAGCGGAAAAGTTTGAGACCGTGTGAAAAAGGTCGACCTTGCGTTCGAGCTTCTTGTAGAGCAGTTCCCACTTCAGGCGTGTTTTCCAGTAGGTCGCATCGCGTGTATGGGCACCGGGTTCGAAGTACCCGGCGTCATGCGCCGTCATCACCAGGCGTGCCTTGCGCACGGGCACGTAAGACTCTCCGGTGCAGAAGACAACGTCAGCCTCAGGCCAGAACTTCTCCGCGGAGGGCGAATCGAGAAAGAACCAGCGAGCCTGCTGCGGCGTCGTATCGCGTGCAAACGTATGATACTGGAAACCGGTCCAGGGCTGCTGCACAAGTGGAAGGATGCGAGTCTTGTCGGCGGCATCAGCCAGCACGCGCAGATTGACATCCGGGCGGCTGGCGAGGTGTTCCACAATCTGTCGCGCGGTACGTCCCGCACCGGTGGACCCATGGATGTTGCGTAGATGCACGTAGGCGAGAAGATTCAGCGGACGCCTAGAGACAGCCGGCACCTCCGCAGCCGGAGTGCCTGCTTCGAGTACGGTTCCGGTTCGGCTCATGCGGGACGACTCCTGCTCCTAAGAAATAAACGTACCTGGAATGTAAGTCGCCTACCGTACAAACTAGGATGGAAAGTAACAGGTACAGTTAGAAATGCACATAGTCACTGCGAGTAAACCTGCAAGAACAAGCCTTGGCAAAACCTCCAAGAACGACTACTTGCTTCGCCAGAACTTTCATGTCTATTCTCCGACAGGAATTGGCAGTCTGGTCGGGCAGTATCGTCTTTGTCGCCTTCTGACCGCAATCCTCTTCGAAAAAGCATAGATTTGCATCCATTGCTGCTTAACGCGACACCTGACGCCTGCTCAGTCTATTTAGCGGGTTATGCGGCGTGTCGTTCGCAAACGACACCGTCCATCCAAGGGTGGATTCACACTCGTCACCTAATTCAGAGAACGACGAACGAAATACTAACTTATGACTAAGTGCATAGTTCTGCTTCTTTCCCTCACTGTTCTTCCAGCCTTCCACGAAAGCAGCGCGCAGGCTGTCTTACAAAAGCGGGCCCAGCCCAGTTCGGAGTATGTTCTTGGGCCTGGCGATCAGATCGTGCTTCATGTCACGGATGTGGATGAGGTTACCGACAAGCCGATCCGTATTGACCCTGCTGGATACATCGACCTTCCCATGGCTGGCCGGGTAGAAGCAGCGGGGTTAAGCCCTGCACAACTGAAGGCCGTGCTGGTAACTCGTTTCGCCCAGTACGTGACCTCCCCGGAGATTTCGGTCAACGTCGCCGAAAGTGCAAGCCAGCCAGTCTCGGTGGTAGGCGAGGTCAACAACCCCGGGGTCCATCAACTGGGTGGATCCAAGCGGCTGCTTGAGGTGCTTTCTTTGTCCGGAGGACTCAAGCCGGACGCCGGACCCAATGTGATCGTGACCCGCGATCCGCGCTGGGGTGTGCTGCAGGGTTCAGGCGTAAAGGTGCTTCCCAGTGGATACAGCACCCAGACGTTTTCTCTCGATGCCCTGATGGGGTCGGGAGCGCCCGAAAATAACATTGCCATCGCTCCGAACGACGTAGTGAGCGTTCCACGGGCAGAGCTGGTGTATGTGTTGGGCGATGTGAAAAAACCGGGCGGCTTCCAGTTGTCCACGCATCCCACCGTTTCGCTTCTTCAGGCCCTTACGCTGGCGGAAGGGCTTGGACCGGATGATTCATCCAAGCACGCACGCATTCTGCGGCAGTATCCGGGCGGCGATGGTGTGCCGCGCGAGATCCCGATCGACATTCCCCAGATCGTGGCGGGCAAGGCGCCGGACGTTCCGCTCTATGCGAACGACGTGCTGTTTATCCCCCACAGTGGCGCGAAGGTGACCACGCGACGGGCCATGGATGCCGCAATCGGTATCAGCACCGGCCTTCTGATCTATCGCTAACCGTACACCCGGACCCCTCGGTGTACCCCTTTTCTGAAAGGTTGTGTTTCTTGGACCATCGTCAACCCCAACGTGAACTGCTTCATTCGCAAGGAGCTTTGGCTGCCCGTGACGAATCGCCGAGAGGCCTTCCTTTTACGCGCGGGCAGGAACAGCCACCGGTGCAGGAAAGCCTGGTGGAGGAGTACCTGCATACGCTCGCGCGCCATCGTGGGCTGATTGCCCTGTGTGCCCTGGGAGGACTGCTGCTGGCGCTCACGCTTGGGCTTCGGACCGAGCCGGTCTACCGCACCAGAACGTCGGTCGACATCCGCAGTCTGAACACGGACTTCATGGATATGCGCTCCGTGGCACCGACCGGCAACAGCTCCGCCCAGGACGTGGAAGAAAACCTGCAGACAGAGATCAAGCTGCTGCAAAGCGACACGCTGATGCAGGGAGTCGTCGACCGGCTGAAGGCGGAGCCGCACGCACAGGATGTGCCCCGCACGGATCTGCTCTCGCGGATGCTGCACGCGATGCACCTCGGCGGAAACGGGACGATTCCCTACAGCTCATTGGTGGACGATGCCGCGCAGCACGTCAAGGTGAAGCCGCTTGGAATGACGCGTCTGGTCGAGGTGACCTGCGATTCCTGGGATCCGCAGTTCTCCGCGAAGTTCTGCAACACGCTGACCAGTACGTTTGAGCAGCAGGATCTTCAGACGCGTGCTCTCGAGGCGGAGAAGACACAGAGCTGGCTGGTTAAACAGGTGTCGGACGTGCGACAGCGTGCCGAGGATTCGCAGCACAGGCTGGAAGCCGCCGTGGGTGGCAACGGCCTGGTGCTTTCGCAGACTACCGAAAGCGCAGGTGAAGCCCGGTTGAAGGCGCTGCAGGATGAACTCGTGAAGGCGCAGGCGGACCGCATGCAGAAGGAGGCCACCGCGCAGGTGGCCCGGACGGCAAGCCCGGACACGCAGCCGGATGTGCAGGACAATCCAGCCTATCGTGCCTATGAGTTGAAGCTGGCCGATCTCCGGTCGCAGTTGACGCAACTGGTTCCGACGTTCACCGAACAGAATCCCAGGGTCATTCGTCTGCGCGCGGAGATCGCCGATGCGGAGGCAGGAATGCGCGCCACGGCTGCTTCAAGCACAAGCCGGCAAGGCAATGAGTATGCGGCTGCGAAGCATCGTGAAGACCTCCTCGATGTGGCGTACAAGGCACAGGAGTCTTCGGTCTCCAGTGACCTGCAAAAGGCCGCGCAGGTTAGCCTGTTGCGCAAGGAAGTGGATTCCGAACAGCAGCTTTACCAGACGCTGTTGCAGCGTGCGAAAGAGGCGGGGTTCGCCTCCGCCATGCAGGCGGCCACGATCCGTGTGATCGACGTGGCAAAGGTTCCGCAGGGACAGTTCTCTCCGCGGCGCTCACTGGCCGGCGGTGCCGGACTGGCGCTCGGCGGACTGCTGGGCGTGGGACTTTCGTTTTACCGGGAGCGCAAAGACCAGGTCTTCCGGGTGCCGGGGGACGTGCTCCGGCTCTTGCAGGTTCGCGAGCTTGGCGTCATCCCGGCGGCGCGGCTCTCCAACGCCGCAAACGGCTCTGGACTGGTACGACGGCGCAACGACTCGGACAGGTATGGCACGGCCATCAACCAGACGCATTGGGATGACAACTTTTCACTCATGGCGGAAGCCTATCGCAACGCAACCCTGTCGATCCTCCTGGCTGACGCGAGCAAGCGGACCAGAAGTTACGTGGTCTCGAGCCCCAATGTCAGCGAAGGCAAGACGACCGTGACCTCCAACCTCGGCGTGGCGCTGAGCAAATCCAACCTTCGCGTGGTCTTGATCGACGGCGACCTCCGGCGGCCGAACCTGCACAACGCGTTCGCGATTGAGAACACGTTCGGCCTGCGTAATATCCTGCGTGGCGAAGTCGACCTGGACATGGTGCCGATGGAGGTGTTGACGCATCGGACAGCGTTGAGCAAAGTCTTTGTCATCCCGGCCGGCGAGGGAACCGAGGATGTGGGCGAACTGCTGCACTCTCCGCATTTTGCAACCCTGCTCGAGCGGCTTTCGCGCGAATTCGACATGATTCTGGTGGATTCGCCGCCAATTCTGCACATGGCCGATGCACGTCTTCTTGCGGGACAGACAGATGGCGCCATTCTGGTGCTTCGTTCTGGCAAGACCAGCCATGAGCAGGCCATGGCGGCACGCGACCTGTTTGTTCAGGATGATGTCCGTCTCGTGGGAACGCTGCTGAACGACTTCGACCCGGCGGCGGAAGGCAAGCCAAACTATTATGCGTCGTACTACCGCTATAACAAGGGGTCCGGGGAGAAGGTGGGGGCAGACGCATGAGCCTGACCGTGAGTGCAGAAAACGCGGCAGACCAGGGGTACGCCGCAGACCCGGGGCTTGCTCCGCTTGGTCCGATCGGTGCGGCGACCACGCCGGCCAGTGGTATAGCCGAGCGTGTCCTCGGCGGCACCGCGATCCTCACCGTGGGTGTGCTGGTCGAACGTGGAGCCGGTTTCGTGGCCAACATCCTCGCCGCACGGTTCGCGGGGGCCTCGACCTTCGGTGCCTATGCGCTGGCCATCTCCACGGCGAATCAGATCTCCACGTACGCGGCGGGCGGCATTGGCGCGACGGCGACGCGATTTTCAGGTAAATATTCCTACGGGTCTCCGCGGTACGGGCAGCTTGCGCGGGCGTTGACGGTGGTCTCCCTGGTCTCGGCCGGGCTGGCCGCCGGGGCGTTGTGGCTGGGTGCGGGTCCGATCGCGCATCTGCTGAAACAGGCCGCGCTCACCAGGCTGCTGCGCTGGGCCTCCCTTTCGGCCGCCGGCATGATCGTGCTGGAGTGCGCGCGCGGATTCTTCGTGGGACAGCGCAGGCTAATGGCCCTCCTGTTGATGTCGGTCGTCGTCGGGGTGTCGATGGTGACGCTTCTGCCGATGGCGGCCAGGCATCACGACCCGGTTCGCATGATTGTGCTGCAGGGTACGATTACAACGGGCGCGGTGCTGGTTTGCGTGCTGCTGGCGCGTCCCCTGGGGCTGTTCAGCGGGGTCAGGCCGGAGGGATCGCTGCTCGCGATGTTGCGGGAGGTCTGGTCGTTTGGTCTGGTGCAGCTTGCCGGCCTGCTGGGCGCGAACCTGGCCGGCTGGTGGCTGACGACGCTGGTCGCGCGCACCGATACCACGCTGGTGCAAATGGGATTCTTTGCCATCGCAAGCCAGCTGCGCAATCTGGTCGGGATGGCCCCGGGCCTGCTCACCGAAGGCTCCTATGCGGTGATGGCGGATCCTGGCGGAGAAGCCGAGCGCACACCGCATCGCGTGATGGCGCTCTGCTCGTTCGCCTCGGTCGGGATGGCGCTTGTGCTTTCCTCGGCGGGCATGATCGCAGTGCCCTGGGCGCTTGGGGCGTTGTACGGCAAAACCTATTCGGGCGCCGGACTGACGGTCGCGGTCGCTCTGGGCATCGCGGTCGTGCACATGGGCAACGCGCCTGCCGCGGCTCGTCTGACCATTGTTTCCATCCGTTCCACCGGCGTGATCAACACGGTGTGGGCGGTGTTTGTGGCCTGCGGCGCCATGCTGCTGTTCCACTTTGGCGGCGGCGCAGCGGCAGCCATGACCATCTACTTCGCGGCGCATGTGCTGTCCTCTACCCTTGTACTTTGGGTGCTTGCGCGTAAGGACGGGCTGCCACCGGGACTGCTGGCGCTCTACGGATTCAGCACGGCCGCGAGCGCCATCCTGGTGACGCTGGCATGGACACGGACCGCCTACGGAGGCTCATCGGCGACGCTGACCGGGCTCATGCTGGTCGCTGCCGTGCTCGCCGTATGGGCGCTGTTCGGTTTGGGCCGACGGTATGGCTGGCTGCCCACCCCTGAAGCGATGGCCGCATTGCGTGCTCGCCTCGCAGTGCTCGTGGCCGGACGCCTGGGACGGAGGTCGGCGCATGTTTGAACTGATGCTGCTGGCCGTGGCCGTACTTGCCCTGGGTGGCCTGGTAATTGCCTATGACGGAAGCCGCGACACCTTTCACCCCATGGTGCTCATCGGGCCTATTCTCCTGTTCCTCTATGCCTGGATGCCGTTCCAGCTTCTGCGCAACCATGCGCTGGACCGCTTCTTCGACGGCGAGCAGTTGCAGTTTGTGCAGTTGCTGAATGTTCTGGGCGTGCTCGGCTTTGTAGCCGGATGCCTGTGCGTGGGCATCCGCCTCCGTGGCCGACCGGTTGCGCCGCCGATCTCACCTCGGACAGCGAAGCGTCTGCTCGTCGGCGCGGCCGTGCTCGGTACGGTAGGCGTGGTGTGCTGGTCCATCACGATCCTCAACGTGGGTGGCTTCGAGGCGGCGTTCAGCACGTCGTACTCCGGCGGCCAGGATGACAGCGGCTATGTACGCGATGGCGCGATGCTTCTGCTTGTCGGCCTGCTGCTTGCGGTGACCTCGCTCTCCGCCGGCGGCCCACGCATTCCGGGCGTGGCCCTGGCGCTTGTCTTCGGGCTTCCCTGGGCCTCGAGCGCTCTGCTTATGGGTCGTCGCGGACCCACCTTCAATCTCGTGGTCGTCCTGCTGATGGGCTGGTACATGAACCGGCGTAAACGTCCTCCGCTGTTTCTGGTCATGGCCGGTGGCTGCCTTCTGGGCTGGTTTGTTCTCTTCCTGGTCACCAACCGGCAGGAGATCTATCTCGGCTCCAGCTTCGACTTCAAGACCGACGTGTCCAACGAAGTGCAAAAGCCGGATACGGGCAACGAGTTCATCTATGGAAGCGGCACGGTCCTCTCTTCCGAGCGGCGCGGACACTACTTCTGGATGCGCCGCTATCTGGCGCAGATCCTGGTGCGTCCGATCCCAACCGCAATCTGGCCGACCAAATACGAAGACTTCGGCGTGCCTGAACTGCTGTACAACGCGGGCACCGGCGAAGGCTTCGGCGACACGCTGGGCTGGGTAGGCGCGGTCGGTTCCGCGCCGGGCATCATCGCGGATTTCTGGCTGGAGGTGTGGTGGTTTGCGCCCGTGCTCATGTTTGCCGTCGGCCTGGGATACGGCTCGGTGTGGAAACGCGCGGTGCTGCGCGGCGGTCCCTGGGCGAGCCAGTACGTGGTGCTCGCCGCACTTTCGATATACCTCGTCATGCAGACGGGAGAAGCGGTGATCTTTCGCACGCTGGAGCTTTCCATTCCCACCTGGCTGGCGTGGAAGTGGGCCCTCAAACAGCCTGCTGCGGCCGGAAGCCGGCGTTTCTTCCCTTCCCGCCGCAACTCGTTGCAGGCTCCCGTGTACCCCGCGCCGCTGCCCGAACTGACTGGCTGGACCCGAGCTGACCGGCTGGAAGGAGCGGCCCATGAATAGCGATCACAAACAGTCGAAGTGCGGTGTTGCGGTCATCTGGATCGACTGGTACCCCTATCACGTGGCGCGTTTCCGCGGGCTGGAATCGGTGCCCTCCTTTGCCGGACGTGCAGCCGGCATCGAGCTGGTGGGCGGCGTGGGCGTGCATGCCGGGCTCAAGTTTCGCGAAGAGCTTCCCGCAGAGCTCGCGGTCGAAACGCTGATGCCGGGCAGGAGCTGGAAGGACGCCAACAAGCTGAAGCTGTCGGTTGCGCTGTGGCATAAATTATCCGCGCTTGACCCCGAAGTGCTTCTTGTCCCGGGCTACTACACGCTACCGGCCGTGGCCGCGGCAGTGTGGGCACGCGTGCACGGAAGGGCCTCCGTGCTGATGACGGAAAGCTGTGCCATGGATCATGCCCGAAGCGGATGGAAGGAGCGGGTGAAGGGTTTCGGGATGCGTATGCTGTTCGGCTGGGCAGTCTGCGGCGGAGGTCTTCATGTGCAGTACCTGCGTGATCTCGGCTTCCCGGCTGACCGGATCGCCGGATGCTACGACGTGGTGGACAACGAGCTGTTCCGCCAGGGGACGGCGTCCTTGCGGGCCCGCTCCGAGCCCTCCGCATGGGGACTTCCGGCGGGTCCTTATTTCCTGTACGTCGGAAGGTTGGCGGAGGAAAAGAATGTTGGCGGGCTTTTGCGAAGCTGGTTCGCCTATCGTTCCGCAGGCGGCACGTGGCCTCTCGTGCTGGTGGGGGACGGCCCGAAGAAGGCCGCGCTCAAGGCCTTTGCTTCCGGCTCGCAATTCGCGTCGGAGGTGCTGTTTCCCGGGTTGAAGTCATCGCAGGAGCTGATTCCTTATTACGCATTTGCGGGCTGCTTCGTGTTGCCTAGCAGACGTGAGCCCTGGGGCCTGGTGGTCAACGAAGCCATGGCGGCGGGGCTCCCGGTGCTTGTCTCGCAGCGTTGCGGATGTGCCGCCGACCTGGTGATCTCGGGAAAGAACGGATGGGTGTTCGACCCCGAAGACCAGGGCGAGCTGCAGGCGCTGCTGACGCGGGTCGCGGAGCTCGAGGCCACGCAGCGGGACGAAATGGGGCGGACCTCCGCCGAGATCGTCCAGGCATTCTCGCCGGAGCGCTTTGGCCGTTCCGTCGAGTCGATTGCCTCGGCCGCGGACGGGCAGTCTGCAACGCTGAACTCGGCTGCGGGAGAGGTACGCGGGTGAGCGCCATGGCAGAGACCCTCGGTTTCCCCCGTCCCGCAACGGATGGCGAACCCATGCGCTGGGTGCAGGTCGTATCGCACCTGGACCCGCGCTATGGCGGCCTGAGCGCGGCCGTGCCGGCGCTGGGCTGGAGCCTGTCCGAAGGGCTGGGTGCGGAGCCCGTCGACATTTCGCTGGCTGCCTTCTGCGCACCCGGCGAGCAGTATCGGCCGGCCGGCTTTGCCGCGGAGCAGGTATCCTACTGGCCGGCTTCACGCGGTGCCTGGCTGCGCGACAAGGTCGGCGGCCATGCCCTGCGGCAGCGGTTTACCGAGCAGATCCGGCAGGCCGACGGCGTGCATCTGCATGGGCTGTGGGAAGAAAGTACGGCTGTAGCGGCACGGACGGCACGACGGCTGGGCAGGCCCTATGTGCTCTCGGCGCACGGCATGCTTGAGCCCTGGGCGCTCGCGCAGAGACGGGTCAGGAAGCTGCTGTACGGCATGTTCGTGGAACGCGGCAACGTAGCCGGCGCTTCCTGCCTGCATGCGCTGACGCGGGCCGAAGCCGAGCAGTTCGTCCGCTTTGGCGCGCGGTCGCCGATCGCGATCGTGCCCAACGCGGTGGAATGCCCCCTTGACGCGGACCCGGGACTGTTTCTGGAGGAGTATCCCGGCCTGAGGCGGAAGCGGCTGGTGTTGTTCCTCGCGCGGCTTCATTCTAAAAAAGGCCTCGATCTTCTGCTGCAGGCGTGGGCTGCGCTGGCGCCTCGGCACCCGGACGCACATCTTGTCCTTGCCGGTCCGGACAGCGACGGGTCGGAAGCACGGCTCCGTGCCATGGTGACCGCCAGCGGCCTGGAACAGAGCGTGTCCTTTCCTGGAATGCTTCGCGGGGAAAGGAAATGGAGCGCCCTGGCTGCCGCGGAGGTGTTTGTTCTGCCTTCCTTCTCCGAAGGCCTGAGCGTAGGCGTGCTGGAGGCGATGGGAATGGGCTTGCCGGTCGTCATCACCAGGGCATGCAACATGCCGGAGGTAGCGTTGCACGAAGCCGGCCGGGTCATCGAACCTGACCTCGCGCAACTGCGCGACGCCCTGGGCGCGATGCTGCGTGCGGACCCGGCGGCGAACCGGAAGATGGGCAGACGTGGAGCTCGTCTGGTCAAGAGAAAGTACACCTGGCCGGTCGTGTCGCGCCAGATGGCCGAGGTCTATGCGTGGGCATTGGGCGGTCCAATGCCGGATGTGGATATGGTGTTTCCAGCATGAATCCAAACATGACCAGCCCCGTGCAGCTCGCACGCTACAACAACTCCTGGTACAGCCCGGGCGGCTCCCTGCTGAAGCGTGCGACATGGTTTTTCCTGGGCCAGCCGCTGGTGCGTTCGGCATGGATTCCCTCTTCCGCCATGCGGGTGCACGTGCTGCGCTGGTTTGGCGCGCGCGTCGGTGCGGGCTGCACCATCAAGCCCTCGGTCGACGTGAAGTATCCATGGCACCTGGTCATGGGCGATCACTGCTGGATCGGCGAGCATGTGTGGATCGACAACCTCACCACGGTGCGGCTCGAAAGCAACGTATGCATCTCGCAGGGCGCGTACCTGTGTACGGGCAACCATGACTGGACGGATCCGTGCTTCGGGCTGATGATCGCGCCGATCCACCTCGGTGAAGGCTCGTGGGCGGGTGCAAAATGCATCCTCGCACCGGGCTCCGTGCTGGGCCGGGGCGCAGTCGCCGCGGCCGGTGCGGTCGTCTCCGGAGCGGTGCCCGAGTTTGAAATCCACGCCGGCAACCCGGCGCGCCTGGTCAAGCGGCGCGTCGTGCGGGTTGCCGCGCAGGATGCAGTGACGAACATGGCCAACGTAGCCAATTTCAACGCAAGGGCTTCCCTATGAAAATGCTGTTTATCAACCAGTTCTTCTGGCCTGACTCTTCGGCCACCAGCCAGCAACTGACCGACCTGGCCACAGGGCTTGCCGCGCGCGGCGTGGATGTGTCCGTCCTGTGCGGCGACGGTGGCTATGCCGGTGCGGCCGGCAGCCAGCCTCCCGACGAGGTCTCCGTCTACCGCGTCAAAACGCTTGCGTTCACCCGTGGCGCTGTTCGCCGCGTGCTCTCCTACCTCTCCTTTTACCTGCTGGCCGCCTGTAAGATCCTCACGCTCCCCAGGCAGGATGTCATCGTCTCCTTCACCACGCCTCCCGTGATCTCCCTGCTCGGGACGATGATGAAGATGCTGCGCGGCTCCAGGCATTTCGTCTACGAGCATGATCTTTACCCCGATGTCGCGGTCGACCTCGGCCACTTCGAACGGGGAGGATGGATCGATCGCACCGTCGGAGCGCTGGCAGACTTTTCGCGCCGGCATGCCGATGGAGTCATCGCGCTGGGCGACTGCATGAAGGCGCGGCTGATCGCACGCGGAATCGCTCCCGCTCACATCGTCATCGCGGAAGACTGGGCGAACTCCGCGACCATTCACCCCATGCCGCGCCCTGGCGATCCGCGCGAACTGGTGTTGTTATATAGCGGCAACCTGGGCCTGGCGCACGACCTCGAGACGCTGACCGGGGCCATCCAGCGGCTTGACCGAGACGAACGTTTCCGCTTCCTGTTCGTCGGCAACGCGAACAAACGCCAGGACCTCGCGGCGTTTCTGGCCGAGAACAGCATTCGTTCCGTCGAGTTTCGCGGCTATGTACCGCGCGACCAGCTTTCCGAAGGCCTGTCCATCGGCGACATTGGGGTTGTGACCCAGCACAACGTCTGCAGTGGCTCGGTGGTTCCAAGCAAGGTGTACGGCATCCTTGCCTCGGGCCGGCCGGTACTGTTCATCGGTCCAAGGTCCGCCATGCCGGCCATCATCGTGGAGCGATTCGGCTGCGGATGGCAGGTAGAAACCGGCGACGTCGACGGGCTGGTGCAACTGCTTGAAACACTCCAGGAGCAACGGCATCTGGTTCACGAGGCCGGTGTCCGCGCACGCAGGACCCTGGTCGAACATTACGACCTTCCCATCAGCATCGAACGGATCGCCGGCATTCTGGACGCACCGCTGACCCCGCTGCCGGAAGCTGAACCGTTACTCCCCGCCTCACGGGCCGCCTGATTCACTGGCGTCCTCAACCGTCTTCGTGCACGCTTTTCCGGGCCATCAGCCCGCCCGATTTCCTCAGGAGGACTCCTCCATGCACGTGTTTCTCGTTCTCGGTGTCGCCGGCTTTCTGTTCTGCCTGCTGCTGACCCCGCTTTGCCGTGACCTGTTCCTTCATGCCGGACTGGTAGATAAACCGGACTTGGATCGCAAGTTCCACCTGCGGGCGGTACCACGCGTGGGCGGCGTTCCCATTGCGCTGTCCTATGCGGGCGCGCTCGTGCTGGTGTTTTCGTTCAACCCCGGCGGTGCGCGGCTCTACGTGCAGCACCATGTTCTGTTCCATGCCATGCTTCCAGCCGCGGCGATCGTCTTCCTGGTGGGTCTGCTGGACGATGTCGTCGGCCTTCGCCCATGGCAGAAGCTGCTTGGCCAGGTAGTTGCCGCAGGGCTTGCCGTCGGGCTCGGAGCTCGGTTGGCGCTCTTCCCCACCCATCCCTCCGTGTCGGTCGTGCTCAGCGTGGTGTGGCTCATCGCGTGCTCGAACGCAGTGAACCTCATCGACGGCATGGATGGGCTCGCGACCGGCGTCAGCCTGCTCGCGGTCCTGTCCATGCTTCTGGTAGCGCTGCTGAACGGCAACACCGGACTGGCGCTGGCGACGGTTCCCCTGGCTGGCGCGCTGCTTGCCTTCCTGCGTTACAACTTCAGCCCCGCCTCCGTCTTTCTGGGAGATTGCGGATCGCTCACCATCGGCTTCGTCCTCGGCTGCTTTGCCCTCGCCTGGAGCCGGCAGGGGGGCACCCTGCTCAGTCTGCTCGCGCCGCTTATGGCCCTGTCGCTTCCACTGATCGATGTGCTGCTTGCGATCGGACGGCGCTTTCTGCGTGCGGTGCCGATCTTCAAGGGAGATCGCGGACACATTCATCATCGTGTGCAGGCGCTTGGCTTCAGTACCCGCCACACCGCGCTTCTGCTGTATGCAGTCGGAAGCCTGGCAGCCACGCTGGCGATCCTGGAAAGCCTCAGCCACGGCAGGCTGGTCCTGCCCGAGCTCGTGGTCTTCTTCGCGCTGGTCCTGCTCGGCGTGCGCCGGCTCAAATACGTTGAGTTTTCCGCTGCCCGCAAGACGTTCTCGCACGTCGTCTTTCGCGGAGTCGTGCAGGATCACATCTACATGGAAGAACTGGAACGCAGTCTGCTCACGACGCACACGCCGGATGAGTGGTGGCTTGTTGTCCGCGACATCGGCCAGGATCTTTCCTTCGCTTCGGCTTACCTCGAGCTGGACGGATATACCTTTTCCGAACGCTTCACCGAAGCGGAAGACACCGCCACCAGCTGCCGCATCAACCTGGGACTCGGCGGGCGCGGCTTTCTGGAGTTGGTTCGCCTTGAAGGGTCGCTTCCTCCACGGCACATGATGGCGGTGCTGCATCGTCTGCAAGGTGCGCTGGAAGAGACGGAGCTCCACTTCGCCAAGGTTGCCAGCGTAAAGACGGCACATTCGAACGCCGCCTGAGCCGCGGAAGGGGAACGGTGTTTATGCAAGCTCCGCTTTGGCACCTGCTCCAGGTCTCCGACGTGCTGGACCTGGAGCTGGCCTCCGCACTGGCTGAATCCGTGCCGGTGCTCGCGTGGGAGCCGGAACGGACCCTGCTCCCGGCGCGAACCAGCCCTGGAAAGGAAGAGGAACTACTGTCAACCGACAGCGAACGGGGAGCCATGCTGGACGCGCGCAGCGTCTTCCGCATACGTCGCCTTCCTCTTATGCGAGGCTTCGCGCGTGCACCCGTAAGCTGGGTCGCGCGTACCGGGCCGGAGGTGCTGGCGCGCCTGCTGGCGCAAACCCCGGAGCCGGAGCGTTCCCCTCTCATCTGCTCCACGCCCTATTTCGCCGCCGTGGCCGAGCGCTGGCCCGGTCCGGTGGTCTACTGGCTCACCGACCTGATCGCAGAGTACTCCAGCGCCGATCGCGGCAGCGTGCACCGGCTGGACCGTCGCATGTGCCGGGCCGCCACGCTGGTCTGCCCGAACTCCGCACGGCTGGAACGCTACCTGATCGACACTGGCCGATGCGATCCGGCAAAGATCTGCATCGTGCCCAATGCGACACGCGCGGCAAACGTGCTCTCCGCTCCGCCAGCAGGGCCCGGCGAGCTGCCCCAGGCGATCGCCTCCTCGACAAGGCCGATCGCCGGTGTAATCGGCAACCTGGCGGGTAACATGGATTGGCTTCTTCTGCAGCGCCTGGTCTCCGGCACGCCATGGCTGCAATGGGTCTTTGTCGGTTCCGTCTCCATGCACATTGCCGACAGCACCGCGCGCGAAGCCCGCAACGCTGTGATGCAGATGACGAACGCCCGATTCACCGGCCGGCAACCCTACGGCGCGCTTGCCGCGTATGCACGAGCCTTCGATGTAGCTGTGCTTCCCTATCGGCGATGCGAGCCGACCTACTCCGGTTCCAGCACGCGCTTTTATGAACACCTGGCCGCCTGCAGGCCCATGCTGAGCACACGCGGGCTGGAAGAGTTGACCCACAAGACACCGCTGCTCACCCTGTTCGATACCGCGGAACAAGGGCTAGCAGGTCTACAGTCCCTGCGCAGCCAGGGATTCGACGATGGACTCACCGAACTACGCTGGCAGCACAGCCACCAAGCCAGCTGGACGGAGCGCGCAAGCACCATCCGGCAAGCCCTCGGCGAACGGCTCTTCCATCCACCGGGCGCTTCGCAGGCGACCCCGCGAATCCTCTAGCGGCGTCCGGCTTCGCGGTAAATGCCCATCACGGTCGCGTTGTTCGGATTCCAGGAGTCGGCGTGCACCATCAGGATGTCGCCGAGCCGCACCGCATCGACCAGCTCTCCACGATGGGCCGCCAGTTTCGTCGCGTCGACATCGTTAATCAGGTTGGCGGCAAACGCGTGTGGATAGAACAGGCGGATCCCAACAGGAACCCCCGTCTCCCCATGAAACAAAAACGAGCGAAACGGGGCCGTGCTTCCGTACATGCGCGGCGTCGATTCTTCCGGAATCAGCAGCGAATCCGGCAGAGCGGATGCCGCCTGCTCGATCACCCCGGACGGCAGCGGCCAGCCCAGTTCCCGCACCGTGGAATCCAGGTAGAAGATCGTCGCTCCCCAGCGATCGTGGGCCCAGCGCATCTTTCGGATCAACTCGGCCGCAACCTCTCCCACAGAAAGAAACTCCTGCGACGCTCTCCCATCGCCCAGCGTAAACCGCTGCGGACGCACGCACACGCCGACGCGAAAGCCAGCCTCGCGAATGGTGCGGAAATACGCATCGTCCAGCCGTTCGCCCGCATGCGGAAGTCCGGGCGCAACGACGCTTTCCATCTCCGGTGCCACCCGCGCAATCTCTTCCGGCGCACAGACATAGCTTGTACTCTGCGGATACTCCTCGCCTTCGACATCCCAAGTGATGGCTCCCTGCGCATCCATCCTCCGCAGGTTGCCGACGACCGCCGCGGCCTCGGCAAGCACGCGCGCCTGAAACGTTCGCAGGCCTGCCGGGCTCTTGATGTCCACCGTGGCATCGTTGAAGTAGCGTCGCGGGTTCGTCGCAAATCCCGCCGGCCGCGTCTTGTCTCCCTGCCCGGAGCTGGCCAGGTACACCGTGCCAAGAATGCGGCGGTCCGGCCAGTTCAGCTTCATCGGATGCGCCTCGCTCCAGCCGTGAAGAAAGGCCGCTTCACCGGCCATCGGGGAATCCGATAGCCGCAGCGTGACGGTGAAGCTGTCTGTCTGACCCGGGCGCAGCGGCCTTCCCGGCAGGGCGGAGGACTCCGGAAGCGCATCCGGCCCGGTGCTGCTGACCATCACCGCATACCCGTTATCCCCGCTTGGCTGAAAGCCTGCATACACTGCGTCCGCGGAGGACACCACCGCTGCAACGGAGGGCCACGCCGCAGCGGAAACCGCCGGCGCTTCCCTGCCGTCCACAATGCCACCCACCTGCGCTCCCCCGGGCAGATGCAGCGTAGCCGGATACACGGAGGCGCCATCCAGAATCACTCCCGAGCCGTTGCGATTGAATTCCTCGACCCGCATCTCCAGCGCATCGCCCTGCTGTGCATACTGCACGCGCAACGATCCCCACACGAAGCGATACGTGGCGGTGTGGCTTGCGGAATCCCATGTGCGTCCCTGGTTGTTTTCTCCCCAGCCGTACTCGCCGTCCTGCCGTGGCCGCCCCGTGGCCGCGTCGAACGACTTCATATGCCAGACGTGCAGCGCATCCCCTGGCCAGCGTGTCGTGTCTTCCAGCACCTGCCCGGCAAAGGTAATCTTCTCCAGCCCACCCGCGCCAAAATCGATCCGCAACCCGGGCTCGGCGTGCAGCCATTGGACACAGGCCATCATCAACAGCCCAGCAAGCCACTTCATTCAGCGGCTACCGAAACCAGGTGGGCATGCACGATAAATCGACGGGGTGCCGCTCCGATAAAGTCGAACGGAAAGCAAGTGATCAACGTCATCTCCGGACGCTCACCAATATCGAGCACCTCCACCCGATCCGGATCGACGACCTCCGTGCTGTCGATCACATACCGCCAGCGTCCATCCGGCGCCACCACAAGCGCTTGCATTCCCGGGTGAACTGCGCGAAGCGGTCGGAAAAAGGAGTCGCGATGCCCGGCGAGCACCAGGTTGCCGAGTCCCCCGGGAGTCGCCGTCCCGGGAACGTGGCCCACCCCACGTCTCAGGGTAGCGTTGTCGTAGTTCTCCAGCAGTGGTACGGAAAGGCCGAGCGCCGGAATCTCGAGCCGGCCGATCAACTGGCCGGTCTGAGGACGTGCGGCGACCGGGTGATCTTCCACCACGATCGTCTCCGCCTGCTGCTGCGTACTTCTGGCTTCGACTGCGCCGGCCATCCACCACAGGCCACAGCCAAGCGCGGCCATCCATAGTATGGCTTCGAGCAGAGATGCAGCGGCTCCGCGACCCTGCCTTCGCAACCGCATCACGCGTTGAGTCGCCGGCGCCGCAGCCAGCCCGCGGCGCATAGGGACCCGAACCCAGTCAGCAGGATCAATGGCATCTCGCCCGCGGTGTGGGGGAGCGCGGCCATGGCAGGACGTACATGCGGACGTGCCGGAACGGACGCACGTGCGGTCTGGTCATTGCCTCCACGCGTCGCAGGCACCTGGTACTTTGCCGCCGTAATGCCCGGGCCGGAGTCGTTCGGGCCCACCGCTTTCGGCGTCAACATCCAAAGCGTCACCATCTGCATATCTTCCTTGGACAGCTTCGAAGCATCCGGACGCCCTTCCGAGGCAGGGTCCACCGCGGGAATCGTGGTGTTGTTGCTCTTGGCCAACCCTACCGCTTCGGCCTTGGGATACACGAACTCGGCGACGGTGCCATCCGGAAATACAAAGCCGCGCATCGCCGGCTTCGCTCCAGAGTTCAGATTGATCGGGCCCTGTTCACTCCTGGGCAGACTGCTCTTGGGCAAGGCAAGAAACGTAGTCTGAAGCTTGCCCTTCCGCTCCACGCGGAGAATCATCCGGTCACTCAGGTGATCCACGACCCGAATCGTATAAGTTCCAGCGGACAACGTCTTACCGGGAACCTCGGTCTCGTCACGTACCGTAAACGAGGTCGTGGATCCGGCCGGGTCGATGGCCGGGGCCGTCACTGCCGCTGTCAATGGAGCGATAAGGGTAGGTGTCCGGCCATACGCAGCCGGTAGCACAACAAGAAGCGCGCCGATGACCCACTTACGATCAAAAATCATGGAATGTGGTACTCCCGCGAGTCGGAATTTTCATCTCTAAGCTTTATACGATGCAGCGCTGCTTTGGGAACTGCATCCATGTCGCCGGGCGGCGACTGACCGGAGTACATCTCTTGGCATCCACATGAAAGTGAAATCCATTGGGAAACACTCGACCTTCCTATTTGTCTTTTTCCTGTATGCCTGTGCGGCGCTTCAGTTCATCCGGTTCTACGTGCGCAGCACTACGTCATACCTGAACATGTCGCTTTACCTCAGCGGCCGTGAGCGGCTTCCGTTTCAGGAGCGCGTGTTTCCCATCCTGATCCTCAAGCCCTTGACCGACTCAGCCTGGGTCAGGACGCATTTCGCCCACGCTACCGGCGTCTTTACGCTTGAACGCGGTCCGTTTTATCTGCTCAGCCTGATCGCCTTCGTCGTGGCCGCCATCTATACGCAGCGACTTCATGACAGCCTTACCGAAAAGGGAGTTCTCCGCGCACTCGTCTTTCCCGTTTTCCTGTTCGCCGTAATGTTTACCTACGCCATCCACAGTGAGGCGAACTTTTCGTATCCATATGATCTTCCCAGCCTGGCCTTCTTCACCGCCGGCCTCTTCTACCTCTATCAAAGGCGTTTCGTTCCACTCTTTTTCATCATCCTGGCAGGAACCTTCAACCGCGAAACTACCTTGTTTCTGATCGCGCTCTACGTCATCGACGCAGCCACGGCGGAGCGAAGCACACGCTTCGACCTCCGGCGGGTACCCTGGGGCCGCGTTGCTCTGCTTGCCGTGGTCTGGCTCGCTATCAAGCTCGCCCTGGCGCACCGGTTCGCCGGCAACGACGCCTCCGAGAGTTTTCTCCGCGTCCACGACAACCTTCGGCAGCTGCGTCCGCGCCTTCTTCCAGCACTACTGAACGTGTGCGGCTATACCTTGCCGATTGTGCTTGTGCTTCGCCAGTGGCTCTTCCCGATCCGTTTTCGCAACTATCTCTGGGTGGTTCCTCTCTGGTTTGCCGTCATGTTCTGCTCGGGCGTTCTGGTTGAAACGCGCATCTACGGCGAGCTTTGCTCCTTTTCCGCCGTGGCGCTGGTGCTGGTGCTGGAACGTCAGGCCGCGGTATGGTCGCAGCAGGCATCGACCAGCCCATCCAATTCCGACGCTTCGGTGGTCACGCTTGATCCAAAGCCGGCTGCTGCCTAGGGTCGCCCGGAGACCACCACGGTAGTCCCTTCATCTGCCAACCCGGCATTCAAGCTCGCCTGCTGCGACAGCCTAGCGGCATGCCTGCGCAGCTCCCATGGCCCTCAGACTACTTGCCCTGCACCACCTGCTGAACGAGGGGGGAGCACCCCGCACCGCCGGTTCCGCTACCTACACCTGCCCGGGACCCTCGATGGCCACATGCTCGGTCCCCGTCACATGCGTCCTCAAAGCAAGCGGGCCGGGAGCGACCCCTTCTTCCATCATTCCCGTTTCCGCCCACCCGTCGGAAAGGTACATCCTGCGATGCTGCACCAGTTCCACCACCAGAACAGAACCTAGCAGAGCGGCTGATACCGCAAAGAACCAGAAGATCGGCGAGACCAGGCCAACGAGAAGATGTGTCATGGAGAACCGCCTCTTACGGTTACCGTCAGGCTAGTTACCACCAGGACCGGTGGTCAATACGACTTTCGCGCTATCCGGACACGCAGGCATCGCAACGGGCCCGCTCGGCTCGGGACTCCGATGCACAGCAGCGAACAAGCGGCTCCGACGCGGTTTTTTGTTGCACAAACGTGGGCAGCAAACCGCGTGGTTGGCACCGGGAATGATTGCATCAGGCTGACGGGGACTTACGCCGCCGAAGACGAAACCGATCCCTGCCTCGAACCCGCGGAGAGCGGCGTCTCATCCCCAACCAGCAGCTCGCTCACCGTCTCGAACCGGTACCCTCGCCGCTTCAGCTCCGGCACGATCCGCTTCACTGCTTCCAGGGTCACGGTAATGTCCGGATCCGGCCGGGTGTCGCGTCCATCGTGCAGACAAAGAATGGCACCCGGGCGGATCGAACGCAGAACGTGATTCGTAACACGCTCCTGATCCCACTCCCAGTCGTGACCGATCACGGTCCATAACACGTGAAGCAGCCCGCAGGTGGTTTGCGCGCGGCCCATCCCGAACCAGCGCAGCCCATATGGAGCACGGACCAGCCGAGGTGCGATGCCGGCGATCTCAGTAATGATAGCCTGCGCATCGTAGACCTCCTGGATCACTGTCGCGGGAGGAAGTAAGTTGCATCGCCAGCCGAGACGCGGACAGAGACGGGCATGCGACCAGGTATGATTGCCCAATTCGTGGCCGTCGGCGACCAGCCGACGGATTACATCCGGATGCCGCTGAACATTGACACCACAGACAAAGAAACTAGCTCGCACGCCTTCACTCGAAAGATATTGGGCGAGTTCCAGAGTTTGAGGGCTCGGTCCATCGTCGAAAGTCAGGGCGATCGACGGTCTTTTCCCGGCTCCACGATAGATGGACCTGCCCAGGAACTGCGAGTATCGGGATGCAACGATCCACCGGAACCACAGAAAGACCGTCAGGGCGGCGACTACGCAGAAACCCGCTGCCTGCATTACGTTCAGATCGTTCGCAGAAGCTCGGAAAGGCTCATCTTCAGTCCCAATGCGATGATTTCGAGCATCGGTAACGAGATGGACTTCCTGCCGCGTTCCACATCCGAGATGAAGGTGCGATCGATGCCAAACTCGGTTGCCATGCGCAGCTGGGTAAGGTTATTTTCACGGCGAAGCTGTCGGAGACGAACACCAAAACGGCTGCTCACGTTCAGCGGCAGGTAGTAGTTCGAAGGATTGCGCAGGGCAGGAGCGCTCTTTGGAAGAGTTTCCACAACAGGAGAGGGTGTTGAAGCCAGAATATTCGACATGGTGCTCCCGGGAGGAGAATGATCACCCTGTGCTGCTGCAGCGAGTGCTTCTGGTTCAAGATCGCCGGCACTAAGGTGTTGGGCTCGCTTCGCATGAACTGCTACAGGTCATCGTTCGCCCATTCTGAGCATGACCCATTTTTCATGTTTCTGCGAAAATTGCGTGCCGGCTTTCGACGACAGACCGTAGTTTTTCTCCGATACAGGTCAGCCAGTTTCCATGCTGTGGGGTGCGAAGAAGACGCCGTGCGCACGCTGGAAGGAACAGGATTCCCATGGGGCTGTACGCAGGAGGTCCGCGCTGGTAGCGCCCTTAACCGCTTAGCCGCCGTTCACGCGTCCTGCTGATGGCGTCGGGCGGAAGGGGAGGTCAGCCTGATCCACCTACACACCTTCTTTCGCTCGTTCCTGGCTCGTCATTTTGCAGGTTTCCTGGAGAGGCCGGCGGATCATCTTGCAGTCTTCAGATCATCGAACGCCACGGCTTGATCGGCGGAAGTCACGTTCGGAGCCTCAAACCTTTCCGCAAACTCCTCGCCTTCGCTTTCAAGGACCCGCGCAAGCATGAGCATGCACTCGGCAAGCTGCTCAACGGTCTGAAAATTCACTTCAAGCCGTCCACGGCTCAGGGTCATTGAATCGGGCAGGGACGTAATCGAGACCGGATCGAGATCGCGCCGGACGAGGGAGCGCAGGCGCCGCCTGGAAACCGCCGCCTTTTCACTGCGCAGCGTGTCGAAGAGGCCGGCCACGTCCTCCGTGTTCCTTACCCGGCTCAGAAAGTCAGCCAGCACCTCCCGGGCGAGCAGCCTGGAGGTACCCACCTGCACGGAGGGGAGCAGCTTCAGCATCTCCTGGGCAGCACGCGGTTGGAGTTCGAAGAGCTTTTCGACGTCGCGGCGGTCGTAATGAGACCGCACGGAGTTTGTCACGGCTCTGGTAATATCGTGCAAGCGCGGCAGCCAGGAGATGGGGCGTGACATTGCGGTGAACCTCCTGAAAACGAGCAATCAAGCGATTCTAGATCATTTTCGGAGGGTTCCGAATGGTCGCGTGAGTACGCCACCGATGATCGGATCAGGCCTTCCTCGCACACAGGTCGTACGCTTGAACCAGGCTCGAAGTTCTCGGCCTGAGCCTTGCCGACAGCCGGCTTCAAGAGAGACAAAGCGGACCATACCTTCGAGGCGAAGCGATGCACACATCTATTCACCACACGGCAAATGTTTCGAGGACGCCGTCAAGTCTTCGCGGTGCCTTCGCACGAGCTTCGAGATCAGCGATTTACCTGGTCCTTCTTGCCTGCAGCCTCTTCAGCGTCACCCAGGCCCGTGCTACGGCCAGCTATATGCTCGCCTATCCGGCCGCGCCCTATGATGGCGCGAGCGGCACCTACACCCTGAAGGCCGACAGCACGACGATTCCGGTCACGTCGTACTTCGGTGGCCGCTACAGCTTCGGTCATCTTGCCTTTGAAGGTACGACTACGTTTGTTTTGTCGACCAGAAACGGTGCGGCAATCACAAGCTACAACATCAGCCCACACGATTTTGGCATCAAGGGCAGCGTAAGCGGTCCTAACCTGACGTTTTCGGTGAAGCAGGGCCAATCCACTTATCTAATTATCAGCGTCACCACCGGCGCCGGAGCCCTGGAACCGATGGTGATCGCCGGCGACCCCAAAGAAACGGGAGCCCCGACTGTCGGCGGCCATGTCTGGGACATCACTGCGCCGCCCTACAGTGCGGACAAGACCGGCGGCACGCTCCTGAATACGATCATTCAGAACGCCATCGACACGGTGAGCGCCAAGGGCGGAGGCACCTTGTATTTTCCTACCGGCGTTTACAAGATTTCCAACAATATCCAACTGAAGAGCAATATCACGTTCTATCTCGCAGCCGGAGCCTTCCTCCGTGGCTCCTCCAACCGCGACGACTATACCTGGGGCACAAGCGGCGCCACACAGAATGCCCCGCCGAAACAGGGTCCGCAGAACTTTCTGATTACCGGCGCGGTCAAGAACGTCGCCTTTACGGGCCGAGGCGTGATCGATGCCAACTCCACGGTATTGGCGACCGCGTCAAAGGCGGGCGGCACCGTCAACGGATTCGGCAACTACCGCAAAGGGATTATTGAGAGCAGCGCGGACAGCAGCGGCAATCGGCCGAACGGGTTGAAGATTATAGGAATCACCGTCAAGGATGCGACCACCTGGACCTTCAATATCCAGGACGAGCAGAATGTCATCATCCAGAACGTCAAGATGCTGGACGACTTCGAATGGATCCACAGCGATGGCTACGATATCGTCTCTACCGATACCGCGCTGATCGACAACTGCCTGGGTGTCACAGGCGACGATACCTTCGACGCAAAGGCTGGCGATACCAATCCGACCACCAACATCACCTACAGCAACGATGTGGGCTATAGCTGGGGAGGCGATGGGACCAAGGTGGGCGTTCAGGCGAGAGGCACCGCGAGCAACATCCTTTTCAGCAACATCGAAGTGGTCGCCGGGCAGCGCGCGGTGAGCATCTCGCATGACCAGGGGACGGCCACTTACAGCAACATCCGTTTCAAGAACATCCACATGGAAAACCTTGAAGGGTCATCCCACTCGGGCGAGTTCCTGGTGGCTCCCATCGTCATCTGGACGCTGGGGGGCGGGGACGGACCGGTCAGCAACATCAGTTTGTCCCGAGTGACCGTTGACAACAGCCGCGGCTTCATCAGCAAGATCCAGGGAACGAGTGCGACTGGTGATATCTCCAATGTGACCCTGGAGGACGTGTCGATCGACGGCACACCCATGACGGGCAGCAACTACGCATCGAAGATCCTGGTGGGTTCCAATGTGAGCGGGTTGAACTTCGGTCTTGTCTCCGGAGGAAAGTAGCACCTCGGTCAGCGAACAACACGGACTGGCGAAGGGATAGCAGCCCGGTGATCCGGCAACCGGTCAACAGCTCCGAGATAGTCACGCCGCAGTGAAGTCAATTCACGGGAATACTGGAGCTTATTTCGATCAATTGCTAAGAGCGGGCGCTCTCAGCACCTCCCTAAGCCGAGTCCGTAGCGCATCCGACACCGGAACCATTGGCAACCGAAGCGTCTCGCCGCACAACGAAAGCATTGCCATCGCCGCCTTGACCGGGGCCGGGCTCGCCTCCGCAAACAGCGCCTGTACCAGCGGAAACACCTCCCGGTTAAGGCGCCGCGCCTCAGGCCAGTCCCCCCGCATGCCCGCCCGCACCATCTCCGACACCACCCCGGGCACCACATTCGACGCCACGGAGATCAATCCGGCGCCTCCGAGCGCAAGCACCGGAAGCGCCAGTGCGTCGTCGCCCGCAAACACCCGGAACTCCCGCGGAGCGGTCACCAGAAGCTCCGTGATCTGCACGACGTTGCCGCTTGATTCCTTGATCCCCACGATGTTGCCAGTCTCGGCCAGCCGAAGCACCGTCGCCGGCTCCAGGTTCGCTCCCGTCCGCCCGGGAATGTTGTACAGCAGCACCGGAAGCTCCACCGCATTGGCGATCGCTTTAAAATGTTCGTATTGCCCCTGCTGCCCAGGCCGGTTGTAATACGGGTTCGCCGTCAGCAGACCCGTCAGCCCCGGGACCCGCGCCACCTGCCGCGCCCGCTCCACCGCCGCCGCGGTCGAGTTATGCGTGCACCCGGCAAAGACCGGAACCCGACCGGCCGCCGTCGCACACGTCAGTTCCACTACCCTGAGCCACTCTCCGTCGGTCAGCGTAGCTGCTTCCCCCGTTGTTCCGCACGGCACCAGCAGCTCCACCCCATGCCGCACCTGCCGGTCCACCAGCGCCGCCAGCGCCGCCTCGTCCAACGACCCGTCCGCCCCAAACGGCGTAATCAGCGCCGTTCCACACCCAGAAAGTTCCATCGCAGCCCCGAGTCTACCGCGAACCTATACATCCGCACCAACGAACCACTAAAGCTGGCACCACTCCCCCATCCGCATGAGCGGCTCCGCCCGCCCATCCTCCCCGATCCCATCCACGTTCATCTGCCCCGAACCGATCATCCAGTCCACATGGATCAGCGAAGTGTTCGCTCCCTTCGCCGCCAGCGCCGCCTCATCCATATGCTCGCCGCCGATCAGGCAGGTCGCGTACGCCTGTCCCAGCGCGATATGGCTCGCTGCATTCTCATCGAACAGCGTGTTCCAGAATAGAATCCCGCTCTGTGCAATCGGCGACGAATGCGGCACCAACGCCACCTCCCCCAGACGCCGCGCGCCGTCGTCGGTCCCGATCAGCCGCTGCAGCGCCTCATCGCCCGCGGTCGCCGACGCTTCCATGATCCTGCCGCCTTCAAACCGGCAGCGAATGTTCTCGATCAGCGTTCCCTGGTGCGAGAGCGGCTTGGAAGCCTCGACCACGCCATCCACCCGGTCCTTGTGCGGCGTCGTAAAGCACTCCTCGGTTGGAATGTTCGCGTTGCAGAACACCCCGTTGCCCGACTCGCCTCCGCCGCCGGCCCAAAGATGATCGTCCGCAAGCCCCACCGTCAGGTCCGTCCTGCCGTCTTCAGAGTGAAACCTCAGCGCGGAATACCGTTTCTCGTTCAGAAAGGCGACCCGCTCGTGAATCCGCGCCGAATGCGCCTTCCAGTCCGCCACCGGATCTTCGCCGGTCGCCCGCGAGGCATGGAAGATCGCATCCCAAAGCATCGCGACGGCCTCGTCCACAGGCAGGCCCGGAAACACCAGCGCCGCCCACGCCGGCGTCGCCGCCGCCAGGATCGACCAGTTGATCGCATGCCGCGTAATCATCTCCATGGCCGGCTTCGACGCCTTCGATCCAGCGATATTGGCCCGCGAAACCTTCGCAGGATCCTGTCCCGCAAGCAGCGCCGGGTTTGCTCCCGCAAGCGCCAGCCGCGCTGCCCCGCTCCGGAACGCCGCCGCGATCCCGTCATGCATCCACGCCGGCGCATAGTCAAATGAGTCATCGGGAGCATACCGGTATCGCGCCAGAACCGCCTCGTCGTCGCCGTACGTCGTCGTCACCAGCTTGGCGCCGGCCTGGTACGCATGCTCGGTGATCCGCCGCACCAGTGGCATCATCTCCGTCGAGGCCGAGATCAGCAGCTCCTGCCCGGGCTGCAGGTTCAACCCCACCTGAACCGCCAGCCGCGCGAAGCGGTCGAGCTTAACGGAAAACGGAAGAGAAGCAAAATGGAACGTGGGCGCAGCGAAGGAAGCGTTGGAACTCATTTACCCAGCCTAGGAGGATTCTTGTTCAAACGCAAATACCTCTTTCCCGCCATCTTGAGGCAGCGAAAGTATCCCGAGCCGCATCCATCGCGACCTTGTAATGAGCAGGTCCTGCTACGGGAACCCGGTGTGTTTCGCCTAAGGCGTAGCAACAGCAGCAATGGGAGCCGGAGTCACTGCACCCGCAGGCGCCGGCGGCGGCTTGCCCTTCTCAAAGTCCGGAACATTGGTCGAAACGCTTCGCAGCACAAACTCCCGGATCAGGTTTGTCACCGCCCGTGCGCCAATCTGCACAAGCCCGTTCCGGGCAATCAGATACGGTCCCCGGTCGGTCGCCGGGTGATAGGTGTATGCCACCGCCCCCGAAGCGAACCCGCCCAGCACCGACGCATACGCCGGCTGCCAGTGTCCGTTATCCCCACGCGCCACCACCGCCCGCGAAAGCGCATACCCGAACCGCCTGCTGACGCTGCTCCCCGGGCCAAGGTAGAAATACCGCGGATCCTGCCGGAAGACGCTTGGCAGGACCGCCCGGCCGATCAGCGTCGAGACCAGGTGCCCGGCCAGCGCCGCGCCGTATCGTTTTCCGTAGCCTTCCGCACCCTGCCCGTAGCCCGGATACGTATTCTCCGCCTGCTCGACCCCCGACGAAATTCCCGCCGTCACAAAACTCGCCGGGTCCAGCGTCGAGTAAAGCGCCAGCTTCAACTTCTGTTTTGGAGCCAGCGGAGCCGCATTCCAGATATAGGAGCTGTAGTAGTTCGGCAGAACGCCCAGCGTCCTCTGGTGCATCGCCTCCTTCATCTGCTCCTCGGCCAGCGAGTGTTCGGTGACGTTCACCTCCACATCCGCCCGGTTGCTTGCGACCGCCAGCTCCAGCGACCCCAGCGCAAACGCCTGCCCCCCATTCAGATGAAAAGTTGGAGCCACCAGCGGCTGAAATCCCGGCGCCTCCACCGTCACCCGGTACTGCCCCGACGGCAGGTTCCGCAAAACAAAGCCGCCCCGCTCATTCACCGGCAGCCGCGCCGCCACCACCTCGTTGCTATCGTTGAGCACAATCAGCGCCGTCGGAATCGCTCCTCCGGTCGAGTCCACCACAGCCCCGGAAACGCTTGCCGCTCCCACCGGATAGGCCTGCTTCGGCAGCGGGGACCCCTGCCCGGACGTGGACCCCTGCACCTGTGCGGACCCGGCTACCAGCGACCCGGGCGACTCCGGAAGCACAAGCTCACCCGTGTCCAGCGCACGCGCCACAGACCGCTGTGCCCACAGGCAGGAGCCATGCAGCGCGAGAACCACCGTAGCCGTCAGCAGGGCCACGAGACTGGAGTGTCTCCGCTTCAGGCCGGATAGGAGCAGAAAGGAGGAAGGCATCGTCGTTTGAACAAAGCATACCCCGCTTCCAGCGAATTGTCTCTCCCATAAGTGACGCGCCCAGCCACTTCCCGCACGCGCTCCGCCCACCGCTGTACCGGCTCTCTACAACTTCTCGAAGACGTCCCGCACATCGAAGCAGCCATGCCGCGTGGAAAGCCACTCCGCCGCCCGCACCGCACCTTCCGCGAACGACCTCCGGCTGAACGACTCGTGCTTCAACGTAATCCGGTCCGCGTCGGAGGTCGCGACCAGCACATGCGTGCCCGTCTCCTCGCCGTCGCGATGGCTCTGCACCTCGACCGCGCCCCTGCCGACCGTTCGCTCCACCATCTCCTGCAGGCTCGTCGCCGTCCCACTCGGCGCATCCAGCTTGCTCGCGTGGTGCGTCTCATCGATCCGAAACGTGTACCCTGCGTCCTTCAGCGCCGCACCCATCTCCCCGGCGAGCTTCAGCATAATCTGCACGCCGACTGAAAAGTTCGTCCCATACAGCAACCCCGCCCCTTTGCGCTCCGCCAGCGAGCGCATGTCCGCCAGCTTCGCATACCATCCCGTCGTCCCTACCACCATGCGCGCGCCCGTCGCCAGGCAGGCCCGCATGTTTTGCACCGCCGCTTCCGGCGTTGTGAAGTCGATGACGACGTCAAACCCAGCCACGAACGGCGGAGTCAGCGCCGCCGCCGCCGGGTTCTCCTTCGCATCCAGCACATGCACCCCGTGCCCATGCTCGGCCGCGACCTCGGCCACCAGCTTCCCCGTTTTCCCGTGCCCTAACACCAGTACCCGCATCGCTCTCACCTTCCAGAACCAGACATACAAGACTTCACCCTTGGAACTCGAACTCAAGACTGAACAGATTTCCTGTCTACACCGCCACCCCAGCCATGCGCGCCTCAACGTCGAACACCGCCGGGTCCGGATCGGCGAAAAACGTCCGGTGCAGCGACCGGACCGCCTCCTCCACATCTTCCTCGTCGATCATAAAGCTCATGTTGATCTCGCTCGCGCCCTGCGAAATCATGCGCACATTCACATGTGAGATCGCGGAAAAGACCCGTCCCGCAATCCCGTTGTGCCCGCGAATATCCTCGCCCACCAGGCACACCAGCGCCTTGCGCCCCTCATACTTCACATCGGCAATCTTGCCCAGCTCCGCGCAGATCGCCGGAAGCTGCTCGTTCGAGTCCACCGTCAGCGAGATCGAAACCTCGCTCGTCGAGACCATGTCGATCGCACATCCGAACCGGTCGAACACATCGAACACAGCCTTCAGGAAGCCATGCGCCATCAGCATCCGGCTCGCCACAATGTCGATGATCGTCAGCCGCTTCTTTGCCGCGATGCTCTTGAACGGCGACGCGCACCCGGCCGCGAGCGCCGTGATCCTGGTCCCTTCATTCTCCGGATTGCGGCTGTTCAACACCCACACCGGGATCGACTTCTGCACCGCCGGCAGGATTGTCGCCGGATGCAGTACCTTGGCACCGAAGTACGCCAGCTCCGCCGCCTCTTCAAACGAGATCGTCTTTACTCGCAGCGCGTCCGGGCAGATCCGCGGGTCCGTCGTCATGATCCCGTTCACATCGGTCCAGATCTCGATCGTGCCCGCGTGCAGCCCGCCACCCACCAGCGCCGCCGTGTAGTCCGATCCGCCACGTCCCAGCGTCGTCGTAATTCCCTCCTCGTTGGCCCCGATAAACCCGCCCATCACCGGGACCCGCCGCGCCTCGATCAGCGGAAGCACAAGCGCATGCAGCTTCCGCTCGATTGCTGCCTCGATCGGTGCCGCCTTGCCATAATGCGCATCCGTGATCACGCACGTGCGCGCATCCACATGCACCCCGGCGAGCTCGCCCTCCAACAACGCCGCCATCATCCTCGACGAGCACCGCTCCCCAAACGAAAGCACCAGATCGTTGGTCCTCGGCGTCAGCTCCCCCACCGCCGCGATTCCCCGCAGCAGATCGTCCAGGGCATCGAACTCATGCTGCAGCTGCCCGCGCAGCAGCTCCAAAGTTTCACCGCCCACCAGCTCCGCGGCCGTCAGCAGATGTCGCTCCCGCAGCTTGCCGGAGAGTGCGATCGCCCCGGCGCGGTCGTCGCGCCCCGCGCACGCAGCCGCCAGCAGCAGCTGGTCGGTCACCTTTGCCATTGCGGAAACCACCACGACCGGCTGCATCCCACGCGCTACCCGCCCGGCCACGATCGCCTCCGTCCGCCGCATCGCCTCCGCGTCTTCCACCGACGTTCCGCCGAACTTCATCACCACAAGCTTCTCGCGCGCCACCGTCATGCGCCCGCCACTCCAGATGCCGGCTTCCAGTTTTTCCAGTCCAGCTTGCCCAGCATCGCCAGGATCTCCGCGTTCAGCACCGCCGCGCCTGCCGCGCCGCGAATCGTATTGTGACTCAACACCACAAACTTCCAGTCCAGCAGCGCACACGGACGAAGCCTTCCAACCGTCGCCGCCATCCCCGCTCCACGCATCCGGTCCAGCCTCGGCTGCGGACGGTCCACAGCGTCCAGATACACCACCGGCTCGTCCGGCGCGCTCGGCAACGAGCCCCCATCATGCACTCCCGCGAGTGGCTTCCACGCAGCCCACGCGTCCAGCATCTCCTCGCGCGTCGCCGGCCGCCGCAGCTTCACGGACACGCACTCCGTATGCCCATCCTCCACCGCTACCCGGTTGCAGTGCGCGCTTATCTTTGCGTCTAAAGACCGCACCCGCGGACCCTCCAGCGTCCCCAGAAGCTTGCCGCACTCTTCCTCGAGCTTCTCTTCTTCGTTCGCGATAAACGGAACCACATTGCCCAGAATGTCCAGTGAAGCCACCCCCGGGTACCCCGCCCCGCTTACCGCCTGCATCGTGCTCACAAACACCGACTCAATGCCGAACTTCGCCTGCAAGGGCGCAAGCGCCAGCACCAGCCCGATCGCCGAACAGTTCGGATTTGTGACGAGATATCCGCCCGAACTCCTCCGCCAGCTCTGCCCCTCGATCATCGCCAGATGATCCGCGTTCACCTCCGGAATGACCAGCGGCACATCCTCCGTCATCCGGAACGCGGACGAGTTCGACACCACCGCGCATCCCGCCGCCGCGAACTGCGGTTCCAGCTCCTTCGCCACCCCGCTGTCCAGCGCCGCGAAGATGATTCGCGGCAGCTCGCCCTGCGCCGTCCCTTTCGGTATATTCGGCTGCAAAATCATCTCCGCCACCCGCCGCGGCAGCTCCGTCTCCAGCTTCCAACGGCACCCATCCCCATACCGCTTGCCCGCCGAGCGATCGCTCGCCGCCAGCCACGCCACCTCAAACCACGGATGGTTCTCCAGCAGTTGAATAAACCGCTGCCCCACCATCCCCGTCGCCCCTAGAATCCCAACTCGCCGGCGTTCCATCTTTCTAGAATACCGCGTTCACCATGCCGGCCGGCGATCCGTGCTCCATTCATCACGGCCCCATCGTGATAAGTGGGGCCAGGCTCACTACTGACCAAACGCAAAGTTCGCCGCGGCCGCCCCATTCGCCGGAACCGTCACCTGCATCGTCTTTTCGCCCATCTTCTCCTGCACTGCGCCGATCGTATATGTCCCGGCCGGAAGCCCGCGAATCGTGAAGTGTCCCGCCGCATCGGTCACGGCGAAATACGGAGTTGGTGCAACATTGATAAACGCGTTCATCCACGGATGGTTGTTGCATCGCACCGGAATCATCAGTTCCGGCTTGTTCAGCCGCTTCAGCACCGGCTGCCCCCGCGGCCCATGGCTCACGTCGATCGTCTCGTTGCCTACCATCGTCGGCATCGTATGGATGTTGTGCATCGTCGCATCCGAGTTCTGAAACTCCACCGTCCCGCCCGCCATGACGCCGATCACATGCGGAATATACCGGCATCCCCGCTGGTCCATCACGACCGGCTGGTTCGTCATCGGCCCGGCGGACACCGCCGCCTCCGGCCCCGCCTTGACGTACAAGTACACATTCTGCAGCTTGCCCCCGTTCACCACCACCTGCTCGGCATACACCTTGCCTCCACCCGCAAGCCCGCACGCCGGGTCCATCGACGTATCGATCTCCACTGGCTTGGGAGCCTTGCCGACAAACGTCACCGTCCCCGAAATCACCCCGTGGCCCTGCGCAGCTGCGCTCGGCCCAGGTCCCAGGTCCGGCACCGCCCCGCCGGCGGAGTGAGGCTCACCCGGCCCCGGATGCTGTTTCGGCGAAACCCCCTCCCCGATCACCTCAGACTTCTTCAACGCCGCATCCGGCTTGCAACCCACCAGAAGCCACGTTCCCATCAGCGCCAGAAGCGCCCTTCGCCGAATCCTCATCCCAACCTCCCCAAACCCTTTCCATGACCCCCATGGACTGCGGCACCCTCGCGATGAGTAGGTCCACCACACTCCATCGACACCTACCCCATCGCCTCGAGAACCGCATCCTTGAATGCCTCGGTCCCACTCGTTCCGCCTACATCCCGCGTCAACGCCTTGCCCTCCGCGTACACCGTCTCGAGCGCCCTCTGCACTACCCCCGCGGTCTCCCGCGCGTCCAGGTGGTCCAGCATCAGCACCGCGCTCTGCAGCAGCGCCGTCGGGTTCGCCTTGCCTTGCCCCGCAATATCCGGAGCCGACCCGTGCACCGCCTCGAACACCGCGCACTCCGCCCCCAGGTTCGCCCCCGGAACCAGCCCCAGCCCGCCCACGAACGCCGAGCACAGATCCGACAAGATGTCTCCGTACAGGTTCTCCGTCAGGATCACGTCGTACTGGTACGGATTCATCACCAGCTGCATGCACGTGTTGTCGACAATATGCTCCTTGTACTCGATCTCCGGATGCCCCGCCGCCACCCTGCGCGCGCAGTCCAGAAACAGCCCGTCCGAGATCTTCATAATGTTCGCCTTGTGAATGGCGTGCACCTTCTTCCGTCCGAACTTCGCCGCATAGTCGAACGCAAACTTCGCGATCCGCGTCGACCCCTTTTCGGTAATTACCTTGATCGACTGCGCCACCCCCGGAGCCGCCATGTACTCGATCCCGGCATACAGGTCCTCCGTATTCTCACGCACGATAATCAGATCCACACCCGGGTAGTTCGTCTTTAATCCAGGAAGATTCCTGATCGGCCTGAAATTCGAATACAGGTCGAACTTCTTGCGCAGCGTGACGTTGATCGAGGTAAACCCGCCCCCGATCGGCGTCGTCACCGGCCCCTTCAGCCCCACGCGCGTCGAGTCGAGAGACTCGTAGAGGGCCTTCGGAATATACTCGCCCGTCTTCGCAAACGCGTCGGCCCCGGCGTCCTGCCGCTCCCAGTCGAAGCTCACGCCGGTTTTGCGTCCCGCCGCCTCCACAATCTCAACCGTGGCCGCCGAAACCTCCGGCCCGATCCCGTCCCCTGCAATCAACGTCACCCGATGCGTAGTCGCCACTGCCTTATCCCTTTCCCTTTCTGCGAGCTTCCTTGCCGCTCAGCAGCTCTTCCAGCTCCACCTTGAACTCCCGCACATCCTTGAAGTCCCGATACACACTCGCAAACCGGATGTACGCCACCGTATCAATCCCACGCAGCGCATTCATGATCTGTTCGCCGATTTCACTCGTCTGCCGTTCGCGTTCCGGCGAATCCACCACAAACGCCTCGATGCCATCCACGATCGCCTCAAGCTGTGCCGAGCTCACCGTCCGCTTCTGACACGCCTGCATCAACCCCGCAAGCACCTTCTGCCGGTCGAACTTCTCCCGCCGCCCATCTTTCTTGACGACCATGTAAGGAATCTCGTCGATCCGCTCGTACGTCGTAAACCGCTTGTTGCACCGCTCACACTCACGCCGCCGCCGAATCGAGTCGGCCTCCTTGCTCTCCCGCGAGTCCACCACACGATCCTGCGCAAACCCACAATACGGACATTTCATCTCAACCCATTATCCTACAGCTCTGCCAAAGCACGAGATCTGCGTTGTCGGTACTGTTGTTGCGTCACTTTCGGAACCTGCTGATTCAGAACTCCTATCCCGCCTTGAACTTGCCAAAAACGCGACTTACGGAAGCGCCTGTCTATGTAAGATGAGACCATCGGTAGCTCGCGGAGGATTGATGGGAGTTAAGCAGACTGTAGCAGGAGTCTTATTTATTTTCGTGTGCCTGAACGAGTGGGCGCAGACTGCAAAGCGAGCGGCGGATATGGAAGAGACACGCGTCAGGATGACCGCGTTACGTGATGCGTTTGTGCAGTCGGTAAACAAGGCCGGATTTACCTGCCCCATTGCAGTGCTGCCAGTGTTGGTGGAGGACGTACCTTCGTTTGGAAGCTACGATCCCGAGACGAACACCTTGCGAACCTCCGCGTGGAGCTTGCTAAAGCCAGAAGAGAGTCAGATGTTCTACCACTTCATGGGGCCGAATGCGACGGAGGCCAGCGCGAAGAAGGAGTTTGAGGATGGGGTGCATCACTGGGTGATCGTGCATGAGCTGGGACATTGGTTCCAGGCGTGCCGTGGGATCACCGAGAAGACGGCCAAGCCGTACGCAATTGAGTTTGGCGCGGACCGAATTGCGGCAGCGTACTGGAACGAACACGATCCTGACGTGATTGCGCATCAGCGTCCAGTGTTTGAATCAATCCTGCACAATTTTCCGAATCCGGTACCCGAGAGCGCGAGCGTAGAGCCGTTCTTCAATGATCACTATCAGGAGCTTGGGCCAACGCCGGGGTATCTTTGGTTTCAGTCACGAATGTGTTTGACGGCGTTTGATGAGAAGCCAGCGCCGAGCTTCAAAAAGGTGTTAGCAGAGACGAAATAGCTCTTCTGCGACTCGTTTGTTCAGTGCTCGCAAGAGACGCCGTTTTCGGCAACCACGGCTAGTACCGCTAAGTCTTAGTGCTGTATCTGGAACGCCCCTTGTTGGCTGCTGATGGTGGCGCAGGTCTGGGTGGGGCGGTTCGGATACAGTGACTTGAAGGAAGCCGCTTTGTCCGGGGCCGCTACTCTATGGGAGTTGGATGGGGTTTAGTCGGTCTGATGCTGCGATAGCGGGTGCGTTTTGGGATGGATGGGCCGCTTGGGAAGCGTTCGAGTCTGAGTCCGAGGCGCTCTGGTGGGTATTGGATGGGCTTGCTGGAGCGGCCGCCGGTGTTCTGAGCCGCTTGTGGCGCAGCCCGGGCGGACACGCTGTTGCGTGGCTTGGGTCTGAGGCTGGAGTTGAGGGTTCATGCGGCTGCTCTCTCCTGCTGGGGTGGGGAGCGAGGCAGCAGTTGAACTGCGGAGAAGCGCTCGACGATGCGCATCGTCCCACTGCAGTGCGGGCACTTGGGAAGAGTGACCGATAGCTTTGGATCGGGAGCGTTGATCGGTGTCGACGTGTGATCGGCCAAGCAGACGGAAGCAGAGCGGCAACAGCTTGGCTCGTTGCCGGTTTGCGAGGAAGCCGAAGTTGCGGATGCGGACGAAGCCGCGTGGCACGAGGTGGAGCAGGAAGCGGCGGAGGAACTCGTCTGCCGGCAGGCTCATGACGCGCTTCCGATTGCCATGCGCGGAGTCTCGCCAGCGGAAGCTGACCTCCCCATCCGCGAAGGAGACCAGCCGGCTGTTGGCTATACCGACGCGATGGGTATACGCGCCGAGATAGCGGAGCGCGTGTTCGGGTCCGCCGAAGGGCCGCTTGGAGTAAACCACCCAGTCGTGGCGGAACAGGATTCTGAGCCAGGCGGCGAAGCGGCGTGGTTCGGCAAGCGATGCGAGGTGGCCGTGGAACTCCAGCTTGCCTTTACGGAACGCCGTCTTGAGGCCGGCGATGAACTTGCCGCGGAAGACGCGTCCGAGCACCTTGACCGGAAAGAAAAAAGTACGGCGCGAGCTGATCCAGCTGGCGTGATCCGGTGCGAGGCCGCCAGCCGCGATGACGCAGTGGACATGCGGATGGTGCTGCAGGCGCTGGTTCCAGGTGTGGAGCATGCTGAAGAAGCCGATCTCCGCGCCCAGGTGTCGCGGGTCGCGTGCGACCTCGAGCAGCGTCGCGGCGCTGGCCCGGAACAGCAGGCTGTAGATCACCTGCTTGTTCTGCAGTGCAAGTGGAGCCAGTTCACGCGGCATCGTGAACACCGCATGGACGTAGCGGGTCGGCAGCAGCTCGCGTTCGCAGATCGTGGTCTCTTCGAGGTCGCGATGCCCGAGCCGGACTTGGTGCGGAGGTCCGCTCCGGCTTCAAGCAGGTGCGTTGCGAAGCAGTGCCTCAGCGTATGCGGATGGATGTTCTTGTGCGCAAGGACAGCGCGGACCGAGGCCTGCCGGCAAGCCGTCCACAGCACCTTGATCGTGACCGGCCGGAGCTATGCCACCGGTTGCCCGGGAACAGCCATGTCGTCGGCATGTGCCGAAGCCAACGCCAGTATGTGCGCAGCGCTTCGAGCAGGGCCGGACTCAGCATCACGTCGCGGTCCTTGCGGCCCTTGCCGCCACGGATATGCACCACCATTCTCTGGCTGTCGATGTCGCTCACCTTCAGCGCCGCAACCTCAGCCCGTCGTGCTCCCGTGGCGTGCAGCGTCATCACCAGGATGCGCTGAAACGGGGTCTCGGTCGCGTCGATCAGGCGCGCAACCTCCGCCTGGGTCAGGATCTCGGGAAGATGCGCACCTTCTTCGGGTACGGTGTCTCGGCCGCGCTCCAGCCGCGCTTGAGCACCTGGATGTAGAGGAACCGCAACGCCGTCAGCCGCTGCGAGACCGTGTTCGGGCCCAGCTTCCAGGTGCGGAACATCGCCGCCTGGTACTCGCGGATATGCTCCAGGCCAAGCTGATCGGGAGAACGGTGGAAGTGCCGCGAGTAATGCTCCACCGTGGAGACGTAGTTGCGCATCGTGGACTGGGCGTAGTTGCGACGCACCAGCTCTTCGAGCATGATCTGACGTGGTTGGGTCACAGAGAACCTCCTTCTCTGCGACACACGCTAACTCAACGCCACCAACCTCCGCTCAGCCTCACGCGAAAGCGTCCGCCGCACAGCGGCTTCGTTCATGTCGCATTGTCACCACCAACGGGAATAACTCCGCCACCCTGTTGCAGCACCTCTACAGCCCCCGAACCTACGCCGCTATCGCATCGCTCCGCCTGACCAGCCCCGCGAACTGACGCCCTCCGCCCGCGCGAACACCAGCCCCGCCGCAACGACGTGCATGCTTGAAACCAGCCACACGATCAGCCCCGCGCTGACCGCCAGATCAGCCGGAATCGCGAACAACAGCGTCAGCGTCACACGAACGCCCGCCTGCGCACCGCCTCCACACGGTCGGCACCTGTTCGCTTCAGACACCTGGCCAGAGACTATGAACGGCCGCGGCACTTGCCGCCATCTTTAAGAGTCGCGACGCGTCATGTTCCCGTTCATTGCTCTCCAACGACCCGCAGCATAAGCACTCCATGGGATGGGACTTTAGCCGTATAAACGCCATCGTGAAATGCCACATCCGCGTGCGTCCAAAGATCGCGCGCAGACTTCACGCCAGCACCAATGCCCAGGTCGCTGACCTTTACGGATGCGCTCGTATTGCTTGTTCCCATGTTCACGATCCCCACGGCGACCGACCCATCCGCGAGAGGCTTTATCCAGGTCTGCAGGTCGCCGGTCTTGATCGGCGAGGCCTGCTTACCCAGGGTGTCCTGATCCACCGCGATAACCTCGCGGTTCAGCAGCATTTCTTTGGTTGCCGGAGTCATCGTTCGAATATCATTGCCAGCGAGCAGCGGGGCAGCGGTCAACGCCCACAGGCTCATGTGGGTTCGGTACTCATCATCCGTCATGTGCCCGTTGCCGATCTCCAGCATGTCTGGATCGTTCCAGTGCCCTGGCCCTGCGGCTCCCGCCGTTGGGATCTGTTTCGTGATGTTTCCGATCATACTGCTCCATGAGTCTCGAATATCGCCCGTCGTCCGCCACAGATTGGCGCCCACCTTCGCACCCCACAGATCCACGTGACCGTTGCCGTATTCGCAGAGACTGTAAACGATCGGACGTCCGCTCTTGAGGAGGGCATCGCCCATCCGCTGATAAACAGCCTGCAGATCGTCATCCTTGTAGATCATGCGGGCTCCGCACCAGTCGTATTTCAGCAGGTCCACGCCCCACGCCGCGAAGGTCTTTGCGTCCTGCTCTTCATGTCCGTAGCTGCCCGGATACTCTCCACACGTACGCGGCCCCGGCGAAGAGTAGATACCGAACTTCAATCCCTTCGAATGAACATAATCCGCGAGTGCTTTCATATCCGGGAACTTTTTGTTCGCCGTAAGATTCCCCTGCGCATCGCGTACGCCTTCCCAGGTATCGTCAATGTTTACATAAATATAGCCGGCATCACGCATGCCGTTCCTGACTATCTCATCCGCCATCTCGCGGACGGTCTTGTCATCTATCCGGCTCTCAAAGGCGTTCCAGCTATTCCATCCCATCGGCGGAGTCTTTGCCAGGCCGTTGTAGGGAAGATCCCGCAGAGCGGGCGGAGGAATGTGTTCGTAGCCGGAGTATTCTTCGCCTGGTTTAGCCGCTGAAGCCACCATTTCAACGCCTTCGAACTTCAGGTTCAGCCGGTTTCCCGCGAGGTCCCCAACCACCTTTCGCCCGTTCCCTCCTTTGGTCAGATTGATCGTGAAGTGATTGCCGGTGATCGTCCCGCTTGCCTGGTAGCTGTGCCCAATTGTGGCCGCCGTACCCGTAATCTGCGTTGCGGCTTGATGAAGGTCGAGGAATAGACGGTCACTTTCGCCGTCATCCAACACGCGCCACGTGGCGGCCCATTTGCCGTCCACAGATTGCCCGAAGGAAGGTACGGAAAACAGTGCCCAAAGCAGTGCAAGCACACACGCGATTCTGATCTTCACAAGTCGTCCGGCATGTGTTTCCGCCATAAACGCTCCTTCGGCTGGCGAGGCTGTCGTCAGTCGGCAGCGTATGCGCTCGGTGCTTCTATTGTCAAGCTAACAGCCTGGAGACAGCTCGGAGAATGGCTCGCAGTGCGAAGACTCCTGGACACGTTACGCCTAGCCTCCGCCTGAAAGAGTTCTACCAGGTTCTCTGGCCAACATAAGTCACGCTGATCGTGTCGCGCTTTGTTCTCTGTGCCTCTTACGTCAGTCTGTAGTTTCACCAGACCGCACGTAGTCATGAGGCTTGTAGAAACCGATGCCTCTGTCAAGGTTATGCAAGAGCCCGAGAGGTTCGGTATGGCTGAACAACTGTCGCAAGAGGATGGCTGAAGCCAGGATTGGTTGTCGCTGTATACGGAGTTACTCCTCCGTTGAGGGGAGTTGGTGTAAGTGGTCGAAGCACGGAAGCCGCCGGTCAAGGCGACGTGCCGACTTGAAGATTGATAAGAAATGCGTCTTACAGGACGTACAACCTGGAGGTGATGGGCACGGTAAATCCGATTCCCTTGGTGCCTCCGGTGACGAGAGCTGTTTTTCCTTCGAGATTGGTGTCTTGCAGCAGCGAATTGGGCATTGTCTTCCACCTTTTGTGAAACAATCGGTTTCGCTCCTCTAAGCTTTACGCTGGACGCGGTAGAGGGCGTTCTCTGCATCCGCAGCGACGTACATCGCTCCGTCAGAGCCGACTGCAAGCCCACCCGAACGTGCGTAGGGCTTCTGCAGGCGACCCACCGCGAAGCCTTGGGCAACAAGGATGACGACTCCTGTTGCAGGCGCGAGCAGAAGCAAGCGCCCGGCATTGATATCGAGAACCGCTACTGATCCATCCGGAGTGATCGCAATCGCCCTTACCATTCCGAGGTTCTCCGCAACGAGCGTGATCTTCCGATCCTCCACGCCGATCCGTAGAAGTCGACCGCTTGCACTCTCCGAGACATAGATACTTCCATCGCCGGCGTCCGCGAGTCCGGAGGGAAGCTGGAGTCCTTCCGCTAGAACGTCTTTCTGCTCGCCCGACAAACGCAGAACCCGGCCGGCCAGTGGTTCGGTGACGATGATTGTGCCGTCGTCGCGTTCGATCGAAGCTGCAGGCATGCTCAGGCCGGAGATCTCCCGGATCATCGTGCCCTGTAAGTCGAAGATCTCGATCGCGCCAAAGAGTTCAGCGGTCAGCAATACTTTTCTTTCATGAACGCTCACCGAGGCTGGAAACTTCAGGTCTGTCGCTACAGCACGGGCAACATCATGTATTTCCCTGGTGCGCGGATTGACAATCCGGTAAGAACCGGTGTCGGCGATGTGCAGCAGGTCGCCGTCTGTGCCTGTCGACACGGCGATCGAGCGAGGAAAGCCGAGTTGGCCTTTGACGACGACCCGGCTCCTTCCCGTCTTCGGGTCGACTTCATAGATGGCATTGTCGGGCATCCCGCTTACATAAAAAAACCCATTTGGCCCGATGACCATGTTGTCGGTTGCTGAAGGAAGCTGCACGATCAAGCGTTTGCTCCACGCTCCATCTGCTTTATCCAGCGCGAAGATCTCACCGGTTCTATCGTCGAGAATAAAGAGATTATCCTCTAGGTCGAAACGAACCGCTCCCGGCTTCTTGAAACCGTCGGCAAGGATCAGGGTGTCTCCGGTTTCTGGATGGATCCGTACCACCTGACCCCGATCCCAGGAGGGACCATAGATCATGCCGTCCGGCCCAAACTGACACGCGTTAATACCGCCCGTGTCGGACGCAACCAGCCGCGCAGCCATTGTGCCGGCGAGATCGATCTCCCACATGCCGTCGCCCATAAAGACCTGACCGACAAAAAGACGCTTTCCATCTCGCGTAAAGGCAATTGAATTCACACCCGGCAAACCGGAAGCGAGATCCCTGATTTCACCGTCAACGCCTCTCATGCGAACAACGCCTTCAAGAAACGCGGTCCAGATCATATCGCCGTTCGGACTGAAGGCCAGATCATCGGCTTCACCGGAGGGTGGACCCACAATCGTTTCGATGCCGCCCGTCATTAAATCCAGAGCAAAGATACTTTCGCCGGCTACGCTCGCGACGAAGAGTCGTCCATCAGGGCCGAACGCAATGCCGTTCGCCGTGTGGAAGCCCGATCCTGCCACAATCTGCTCGACCACGAATCCTGGTTCGACAACGATCGAACTGGCTCCGGCGACGTTCTCCTTCGGAGCTAACACTGCTGCTTGATTCGCGTTGCTGTCGATCATTCGGGGTCCTTTCAGAGAACCGTTCAGTGCTTGCAAGTTGAGGGGGGGGGTGCTTACTTAGCTGGGTTGTCCCGCGACTGTTTCGGTAAGGAAAGAGAGGATGGTGTGGGCGATGTCATCTGTCTGGTGCTCCATGGCTGCTCCATGCGTTATTGGAATGCTCACTGTCGTGGCCTGTCTCATAAGCGCTGCAAGGAGTTTGGCCTGGGGACCGAGATGTTCTTCTTCGGGCGGCGATAGCTCGAGAATGAGTGTCGGCGCCTGAATTCGAGACACAGCCTCCGCCAAGTCGAAGTCGAAAACAGCTTCATAGATTGGAACGGCACTGCGCCAGCCGAGCAGGTAGTCGATCGCTTTGGTCTCTGCCGCGCGGATCATTTCCGCGTCGATAGGAGCTCCCGTCAAGATCTTCTCCGGCCACCACCCGGCATCGAGCGTCAACTTGGTTGCTAGCCATTGCCGCAGCAACTGGTATTGAGGATCGTGCTTATCCTCTTTTGCTGCCTGGTAGCGTTGAAATGCAGGCCCGAGCGCTGCGTTCCGGTCACTCTTGCTGGGAATGATGCTGTGCGGTTGGCCTGCCAGGATCAGCTTGTCGACATACTCCGGGCAGTCTGCCGCAAACGAAGCTGCGACCTTGTTACCCGTGTGCATCCCGAACACGTGGGTGTGCTTGATCTCAAGCGCACCGAGAAAGCTCGCGACGCACGCGGCCATAGCAGGAACTGACGCTGGAGTCGGAAGAGCATGGGAATTCCCCAGTCCGGGCAGATCGAGCGCAATGACATGGAAGTGTGGCGCTAGTAGAGGCATGAGCCGCTCGAAGAAGCGGTAGGTGCGTGGCGTCTCGCCCAGGAGCAGAAGGTGTGGTCCCAATCCCGACTCCGCGTAGTGCAGTTGGCCGGCTGCTGTGTTTGCGTAGCCCTTGCGCATATCCATTCATTCTTCTTTCTCTTTCTGACTTGGGAGACAGAGCCCGTTCACCGGGTCGGGATCAGATGAAAGAAAACATCTATCCTGTAGAATCGCCTAATTCATTAGAGGCGAGCTTTGCAGGCTGGATTAGGGCATCTGAGCCAATCAGTAATGCATTCACGCCAATCGAGTGCCCATGGAAGCTCCACCGACAGAGCAGAAGCCAATTACCTTTCAGAAAACAGAGCGGGATATGCGCGCAACTTCCGCTGAATGCAAGCCGCACGGGCAGCTGCTTGGCAGCTTGCGAGGGCTGCTGTCGGTTCAGGACGGCGACGCACGCTGGATCGTTCCGGCAACGCACGGCATCTGGATTCCGCCAGGCCATCTTCACGCCATCGACTCTTTTGGACCCTCTCAGGGCTGGCTTGTGAGTATCGCGCTCTCAGCTTGCGTTTCGCTGCCCACGAGCCCACGCATCCTCTCTGCAAGCGGGCTGCTGCGCGGAGCCGTCAGCCGGGCTATGACCTGGGGCGACTCTGTGCGCACATCATCGCAACAGAATGTCGTAAGCGTGATTCTGGATGAAATCGCGACGTTACCGCATGAGAACCTCGGATTGACCATGCCCCACACTCCGGCGGTGTTGTTGGTTGCGTCTGGAATCCTTCAAGACCTGAACGATTGCAGAAGCCTGGAGGCTTGGGCGCTTTGTGGCCACATCACCGTTCGAAGCCTCTCTCGGCATTTTGTCATCGAAACAGGGTTCACCTTCACGCAGTGGCGACAACGAGCCAAACTCCTGCGAGGTTTGGAAATGCTTGCAGAAGGCCTGTCAATCACAACGATTTCTCTCGACCTCGGCTATACCAACGTGAGTGCTTTCATCGCTCTTTTCCAGCGTACCTTCGGAGTCTCTCCAGGCCGCTATACGCCAGAAACCTCGGTGTATGGAGGTGAGTGCGTAGCACAGACGAGAGCAATGCAAAGATCGCTTGACCTGGAGCGACCTGCTTTGCCGAAGAATGCCCTCCCTTATATCGGGTCCGTTTAGACCTCCTGTGCAGCACTGATGTAGGCAGGCACCTTCAGTAGAAAGTAGAACTGTCGAAAGTCCGTGATTCTTCCGTTTTACCGGTACCGACATCCCTGGCAGCCTATCGGGGAGGGATCTTACCGCCAATCCTCATCGGACCATAGCGCGACATCCGGCTTTCCATGCCGTACCAGGTTGCACCCCAGGTGAGCCAGACTGACCGCAGAGGCCAAGCTGCAAGCATCGTCAGCTTCGCGTCTTGCAGTATCTCCACCCACTTTTCAGCCGGTGTCGTCAACGGTTTAGTGTACCGAAGCAAAGTGATGTGAGCCGACGTGGCTGCGTACCGGGATGCAATGGTAATTCCGTTCAGGGCGAGTTCATCCCGTAGGGCCTGACGAAGGTGCTGTAGTTGCTCATCGCGAGGCAAGAAGTTCAGTGCCGCTCCCCTGCTGTCATGGATGAGCACGGGATCATCAAGCACAGCTGGAGGCTGCTGCTGCCGTTCCAGGAAGGACGGCACAATGGACTGTACGGCGGACGCGAGGTCCTGAGCTTCCACTTCGGTCCGGCTGTGACAAACCTCGACCAACGTCAAATGCAAGTCGCGCCCAGGATAGTAGTACTGAGTGGGCTCATAGTGAAACAGCCGACGCTGAAGGGCTGTGATGTGATTGACGATGGTCTGGTTCGGCAGACAGATCAGGTTTACACCGTGCCGGATGTCCGAACCTTCTTCCCGAAGTTCTCGGATGAGGACTTCATCGAGAACAATGCCGGTTGAGAGTACATCGCGTTCGCCCTTATTCCTGTATTCGGCCCTCGTCTGACGAAATGCTTCTCGGTCACTCATCCCTGATTATGTTACGTAGGACGCGTACGCCGCAATCGAATGACGAGCAAGCCCTCACCAAGTAGGAGCCTGTCAGGTTGGGTCAACTGACGCTATCTGCGTTTCTCAGGACCTATCTGTTGCTCTTCACCTGGAGCCATCCATTGCAAGCATTCTACGTTCTTAGAGACCCTAGAAGTCTACTCTCACTTTTCGCCGATCAAGAGTGACACTTGTCCCGTCGGCAACACCAGAAAGCCTACGATTGCATACCCATTTGCTGAAAGTCCTTGGATACTTCCCGTAGATGTAAGCAATGAACGTGGCACCGAATCTCCCTGCACCTTGGTGCCCACCAGGACGATCCCATTTGAGAATGACCCCCCGATAGCCGTCACTATATAGCCTTGTTGTGCCATCTGCGTGGCCGCCGCCGCGGCCCCGGCATAGGTTGTCATTGAAGCAATCTCATCGTACTGAGTGTTGACGTCACGGCTCCAACCGTAGGAGAGCAATGTCGCGTTAAGTCCGTCAAAAGACACTGCGGTGACAACACGAGACGCTGATCCCTCCTGTATCAGAGCAGCGGGTAAGCCAGCGGCAGGAACGGTGATCTGATGAAGGTCGAATTGTGATGAGTCGATTCCCTGAACCCAGGAAGCGCCGTACTCATCGAAGGTCGGATTGAGGCTCCAACCGGTTATAACTGTATCGGAGTGATTGACGACATTGAGGAATGCCGGAAGCTTTTCGAGGTAGTCAGAGTTGTAAAATGCGTTGAGTCCGGATGATTGAAGGCTAGAAAAGCCGTATATCAAAAAGCTGCAATCATAGACTCCCGACGCGGGCGTCGTGGGCACGCCGATGCATCCCGGACCAAGGGAAAGTGGCGAACCAAATTGGTTAACAAATACATTTTGACCCGGTGCGCTTTGGTTTGTGAGGTAAGCCGCGGTATATCCCTGTGAACTGCTGCTGAAGCCAACCTGCTGAAAGCGTAGATCTCCGGTGACTAGGCTACGCGGCCCAATGGTCAAAGTCGCAATACGGCTCTGGATCGTCTTTCTGCGCCGCCTACGATAACCGAAAAAGTGCTTCCTCCATCATTCGTCGTTAGCGATTGCGTTGTGAAGGAGTTCTGGGTGGCCCCTGTAAGCGGTTGCCCGTTTCGGAACCACTGGTAGCTGATGTTACTTGCACCTGTTGCTACAACGGTGAAAGTGGCCGGGGACCCGACTGGCACAGTCTCGTCTGACGGTTGCAAATAAATCGAAAGATCGCTATCGGCCGAAGTCTGGCGTCCTCCGCAACCGACCAATACAGACAAGCAAAGGACCAAGCCGAGACAACGTCGGAGAGCTTCAACGCTGGCAAACTTCCAGGGCAGGAACTGGCGAATTGTGCAAGTGCACCCATTTCGCATTTCTACCAACTTTCGGCTGAACGCCCACCAGCTGGACGACCAGATATCTGACGCGACTATGCTGACCGAATTGCTACGTCCCGTCAAGTTTTAGGGCGCAGCTTCACTTGGCAAGAACTGTCTCTTGAAGTGGCATAACCGCTCCTCAATACGGCCGCTTTGTGGCGGAGGCCACGATGGAAAGCCTCGCTATGAGGGCCTGATCGACCCAAGCTCTTGTGTATAGGTTGCGAACTTAGGTTAGTACCGAAAGTCGCACAGGCGGAAGTTTGCCGCTTCAGACGACGATTGGAGCTTGGCCGGAGCCGCTGAATGGCGTGAGCGGCGTTTAGCAGCACCTATCAAAACAAGGCAGCTTCAAGTCGTAGTGAGCGGCAATTTCTGTTGGTTCCAAGCTGTCATTCCACCATCCATGGAACTGATCCTTGTGAACCCGTTCGCCTGAAGCAAGCTTGCAGCGATGCTGGAACGATACCCGCTTCCGCAGACGGCAATAAGATCGCTGTCTTTTCTGAGTTCCTCCATCCGCTGCTTTAACTCGCCTAGTGGAACATGACAGGCGTCTTGAATGTGCCCGCTGGACCATTCTTTCTCGCTGCGAACATCCAGAATCTTAGCGTCAGGCTCCCTCTCGGCAACCTCTTTCGTTGAGAGCTGAGGCAATCGCGTGAACGACAGGCCCGCGTCTACCCAGGCTGGCATCCCTTTCTGCGCAAAGCCTTCAATATGATCCAAGCCGACTCGAACAAGGGACCGACGCGAAGCCTCATCGTCTCCCTTGTCGTTGACGAGAACGAACCGTTGTTCCGGGTCCAGCATCCAGCCGGCCCAGAGTGAAAGATTCTGACCGGCGCCAATGTTCAGGACACCCGGAATGTGCGCTCCACCGAACGCTTCAGGACGACGCAGATCGATCACCGTAACACTCTCGTCGGCCAGCAGTGCCGAGACACGAGCAGGTGTAAGGGTCACCTTGCCGGGCAGGTCGGCAACGCTGGAGGCTCCCTTAGAGTTCAACTCTTTCATTCGTGGGTAGTACGAAGGCATGGGTGGAACGCTGGCCAGGATTTCACGCACAAACGCTTCTTCTTCCAGCTTGAACAATGGCTGACTCAGGCGTTCATAGCCCAACGTCGATTCGGGTCGTTTACTCATGCCCGCACCGCAGAGCGAACCTGCGCCGTGACCTGGGTAGAGCTGGACACCATCGGGCAGTGAAGCGATGCGTTTATGCAGGCTACGGTAGAGTTCGTGAGCAAGTGCCTGCTTGGCATCTTCGCCCAGCAGGTCCGGACGGCCGAGCGAGCCGACGAACAGGAAGTCTCCACTAAAGAGCGCGAGCGGCTGGGATGCGTCCCTTTCCTCATCGAACAGAACGAAGCTGAGGTGTTCGGGCGTATGGCCCGGGGTGTGGAGCGCAACCAGACGCAGCTTGCCGACGTGCAGTGTACCGCCATCCCGCAGAGCGTGGTGCTTCATGCTGTAGTGGTACGGCTCCTGCTCGTAAGAACTAAGGGCTAGCTCCGCGCCAACGGCATCAGCAAGGGAGAGCGCGCCGGAAACGAAATCCGCATGGATGTGGGTCTCGGTCACATACTTGATCGTTACGCCCTGCTCTGTCGCATACTCCGTATAGCGGTCGAAATCGCGCATGGGGTCGATGACGATGGCCTGCCCCTCAGACGACAGAACGTACGAATACTGCGCCAGTCCAGGTATTTCAAATTGCTTGATTTTCATCGCTTTGCCTGTCCTTGCTTTCCTGCCAGCTCTTCGAACTCGCGGCGGCTCTTCTCGGCTTCACTGCTGCACACCAGGGCGCATAGTTTGAAGACCATGGGGTCACTGATGGCGTAGAAAATGGACGTTCCTTCCCGTCGCCGCCCAATCAATCCGGCATCGGAAAGAATCTGCAGATGCTTGGATACATTGGGCTGGTTCCCCTCGAGCGCCGCCACCAGCTCGCCGACTGACTTCTCGCCTGCCTGCAGCTCCTGCAGGATGCGCAGACGGTACGGCTCTCCCAGGGTGCGAAACCGCCGCGCTACCAGCTCGAGCATTTTTTCACTCATCGCCTGCTTTGCCATGGCTTGATTATATCACTATGAGAGCATATAGTCGATACATATCGCGGAGGTAAACATGGAAGCTCGCTTGATCGATGTACGGGAATACCCTGAGTTCGCTGAAGGCCATATTGAAGGTTCGGAACTGGTTCCGCTTGGAACACTGGAAAAGGCCAGCGAAGGCTGGGACCGCTCTGCGCCATTGACGCTCGTCTGCCGCAGCGGACGGCGTGCGGAAGATGCGCGGCAAACCCTGGCGGGGAAAGGATTCACCTCGCTTAAAGTGCTCGACGGCGGGGTACAAGCGTGGACCAACAGCGGCAAGCCGCTCACTTTCGTCCAGAACAAGCCATGGTCGATGGAGCGTCAGGTGCGGGTCACGGCGGGCGCTTTGGTGCTGACATTCTTCGGGATCGGGCTGCTTACATCGAAGAAGTTCTTTGTTGGCGCGGCTGTGATAGGTGCGGGCCTCGTCTACGCGGGAGTAAGCGATACCTGCATGATGGCCTCGGTGCTTGGCCGCATGCCATGGAACGATCCGGAGAAAGCGAACGCATGACTCCGCTCGCCATCGGCGGTGGCCTCGTCCTGGGTGCCGTCATCGGCATCATCTCCGGCATGATCGGCATTGGGGGCGGGGCCTTTTTGATTCCCGCCCTGATCTTCTTTTATGGCATGTCCCAGAAGACCGCGCAGGGTACATCCGTCGCGACCCTGCTGCTGCCCATCGGTATCTTCGCATTTTGGACTTACTACAAGGCCGGGCATGTCGATCTGAAACTCGCACTCTTGATTGCGGTCGGGTTTGCTGTCGGAGGATGGTTCGGTGGTCTCTGGGCACAGCACCTGTCCGACGTAGTACTGCGCAGAGGTTTCGCCGTGCTGCTTGTTGCTTTAGCTATCAAACTCGCCATCGGGCGTTGAGGAGAAATTGCTTGACACGACACACCGTAGCCGTTGCCCTTGTCTTTGGAGCTGTTCTTTCGGTACTTCCCATGCAGGCGCAGACCAAAGCACATCGAGTCCTGTTCGCCATGACCTCGCCCGAGGAAGCGGACTGGCAGCTCACGCTCAGCAACATCCGCAATTTGATAGGAGGCATGGCTCCAGAGCCAGTCGAGGTTGAGGTGGTTGCATATGGGCCAGGTGTCGCATTCCTTAAGAAAGACGGTATGGATGCCGCTGACATTCAGAGGCTGGAGTCGCCGCACGTTCATTTCGTAGCCTGCGGCAACGCCATGCGCAAACAACATCTGGAAGCGTCGGACCTAGTTGCCGGGAGCGAAGTCGTCCCCGCCGGTATCGTCGAGGTTGTAAAGAAGCAGGAACAGGGTTGGAGCTACATCAAGGCTGGTCGCTGATAGCGGAACATTCATTCCATTCGTCCTGCGAAGTCTTAGTGCTGTATCTGAACCGCCCCTTGTTGAACGCTGATTGTGCCACACGCTCATGGTGGGGCGGTTCGGATACAGCGACTTGAAGGAAGCCGCTTTGTCCGTGGCCGCTGCTCTATGGGAGTTGGATGGAGTTTAGCTGGTCTGGTGGGCTGGCGACGGAGGTTTGTGGAGGTTGCGCAGGCTGAGCTTCGGGCCGGAGTGTGCTGGATTTGCTTCGGATGCTTTGTCGACGAACGTGCTTGAGTAGCTGCAGGAGGCAGAAGTGGTTGAGGGCGCAGCCTGGGCGGGCCTGCTGTTGCATGGCTTGGGTTCGAGGCAGGAGTTGGATACCCGGACGTCCAGCCGCTTTGAACCTTTCACTCGGCGTATACCTGCGGCGAGATCAGGGCTGAGGAGGCCACAGTCGGATGCTTCGTATGCCAGTCGGCGAACAGCGGCCAGCCTGAGTTGATTATCGCCGGGGCGTACCGTCGCTGTTCCAGCGAGATCCGGTACACCACTGGCGCCCAGTTGGCGCGCCACCGCTAAGCCAATCCCTTTGTTTGCGCCTGTCACGAGCGCAACCTTTGCGATACGTTCCTGTTCCATACGACATCCAAACCTTTGGATACCACGCAAGAAAGTGAGGGATTCAGCAAGTTGGAATGCTTTTCTTGCACGTCTCGAAGCAGCGTCAGCTGTTTCGAGACGCCGTCACCGCCTGCTGGTCCCGTTATGTCGCAATAGGCGGAAGTTGACGGGCCGCACGCCGTTCGGTCTGGCGCGTCCGCTGGCTGGCGACGACGGCGCTTCCCGGTACCTATCTTGAGCGCCAGGCGTCAAGGCTGCGCTCTGAAGCATGATGAGGCTGCCAGTCGCGCATCGACTGCGTGTACACACGAGACCGGTCAAGCGGTCTAGGAGGTTTGTCTTTGCCAGGTTAATGACTACATCTCCCCGCCCATTTAAGATGCATTCGTAAAATTGAAGCTGAAGGCCGAGCGCCTAGGCGGGTGTAGTAATCGGAGCATGGAAGGAGATTGAGTGCCATGACTGAGACTTGTTCTCTTTGGTAAATTCGCGTGTAGATGGAGGCGGCACTTGGTGCGACGCCAAAGAAGGATGACTTCTACAGCGTTGCACCAAGTTTTATAAACCGACAAACCGTCGTGTTCGTCCTGACTAGGTGGCCTGCAGAATCTCTTGTGCCATCTGTTTCGATTTCTCCTCCGGGGCAGCCGATGTGACCTCCGTCCTCTTGCCGGAAAGCCATGGAAGGCGATCGATCGCGGCGAAGACCTCGCCCTCCATCAAGCGGCGAGCGGTCCGGATCAAGGCTGCGCGTTTGACGGCGTAGTTGTCACCTTCTTTTTCATAGGCGATTTCCACTTCCAGCAGGCCGGAGGGATGACCGATGCGGATCTTGGCTTCTTTACCTCTCGTGCGACTGACCTGATTGACAACCGTACCGGGCAGCAACGCAGCGAGGCCGGTACAGACACTGCCGGACGACATGTATGCTTTGTGGACCTGGCCGGCGAGGGTGGAACGAGCGTTGAAGTCGCACTCATCGGCCTTGTGCTTTTTCTGCGTTCCATACTCGGTCCAGTCCTTGGGCGGGGCGACGATTCCAAGGAACGGAGTAAGTGTGCACTTCTGAACAGCTTCCTCCATGTCCTTCGCCAACCCGATCTTGACGGCCATCGTATGACGAATCTTCTCGCAGATTTCCATCAGCTTCTTATCGGACGACATAGCCACCGGATCTTCGGTCCCGTCCAAGCCCAGCCGATCTGCTTTGATGAAGATCACCAGATTGGTGAGATCGATGATGGAAAGCTCGCACTCTCCCAGGCCGTCTATGTCGACCGTATCGACCAGGTTGCCAGTGGGAAGGAGACCCATGCCATGGGTTCCGACTGTTTCATGAAAATCGACTGTAATGGGAGAACTGCTGCCCGGAACTCCCGATATTTGCTGGCCGCCAAGGACCCTTGGCTTTCCGTCCTTTGTATTGACGGTCACGTAGATCATCTGATCGAAATTGGTTGCGTGGACGCGAACCGTGACTGTTTCTTGGCCCGGCTTGACGAAGCCCTGATCGATGGCATAAGGCCCCACGGCGGAAGAGATATTGCCGCAGTTCATGTCCTTGCTGGCGTGGGGCTTGGTCAATGAGACTTGATAGAAGGTGTAGTCGACATCGGCTCCGGGCCGCGTAGGTGGGCCCACGATGGCGAACTTGCTGGTCAGTGGGTCGGCGCCTCCAAGGCCGTCGATCTGCCGCTCGTCCGGCGAGCCATAGATGGCGAGTATCCATGCCATCAGGTTCTCGGGATCATTCGTGGGAAGATCGCGCTGGTCTACAAACACGCCTTTACTGGTGCCTCCGCGGTAGTAAACAACAGGCGTTTTGATCTGTTCGGGCTGTTCGATTTTTGCGGGCATATCTGTTCCTCCACAGGTGGAATGATTGTTTGCTGTTTCGAATAGCGTCATAATGCCCTGACCGTCTGACTGGAAGGCAGAGCAATGTGGCCGTCTTGATCCTTCGACCCGCTGTGCTTAAGCAACAGCCGGCGACGACTTGCCATTTTCGACATATTCGCGCAGGTGTCCCAACAGGATTCCCCACAGTGTGTTGCATGTGGATAAAGCTTCATGACCGTCTGGCCAATTGGTGTGCTCCAGTTTCAGAATAGCTTCACCGTCCTTGTCGGACTTGATGCTGTAGCTGACCTTCGTTCCCTTTGCAACACCTGGTCCCTCGGTGCATTCACGTTCAACTTGCTTCTCCGGAACGAGGGCCGTGGTCTTCCATGTAAAAGTCTCTCCATTATTAAAGTAGAAGCTTGCTGTCTGGCCTTCTTCGAAGGACCCTTCAATTTTGGGGGTGTACCAGGCCTTCATGCCCTCCCCTGTGGAGACTGCCTTGAAGACTGCGCTCGGGTTGGCCTTGATACGGATTCTGTGGGTAGACGATGCCATCGGGTTCTCCTGGATTTCAGGTTGAGCTTGCAAGGTTGTTGTTGTTGGGAAACTCACTTCAGCGGATCTTCGTCCCTCTCGCTGAAGTGGCTCAAGACGGTCACGAGAAAACCGGTATGGCAGCCGTTGGCTTTGCGGCCGCATTCTCTCCTTGTGCCGTAAGGGAGCGTTCACGACCGCTCCCTGCCAGCGAGGAAACAGATCATGATCCAGGTCAATCTCTAGAAGATCCAGAGCCCGATTTAGCGTTTGATCAATCACAGCCTCCAGCGTCGATGGACGGTGATAGAAGGCGGGAACGGGCGGCATGACAACAGCTCCCATCTCGGCTACCTGTACGAGCAATCGAAGATGTCCGAGATGGAATGGGGTCTCGCGTACGAGAAGGACAAGACGACGTCTGTCCTTCAACATGACATCGGCCGCGCGCAGCAGCAGATTGTCCGAATAAGAAGTCGCGATGCCTGAAACAGTCTTCATCGAGCAGGGAGCCACAATCATACCCGCGGCACGAAACGATCCGGACGAGATAGAGGCAGCGATATCCGTCGCGCGATGGGTTTGATCGGCCAGGCACTCAACATCCTCGATGGAGAAGTCCGTCTCCAGGCCTACGCATGTCGACATTGGTCTCGTTCTTCGACCTATACATCAACCGGTAGATACCCTGGTCGATCAGCCCGTTCTCCGGGTTGCGGCTTACCACGTTGGTGTCGTTCAGGTAAGCCTGACCATCTTTCGGATGATGATGGAAGAGCGGAAACATGGTCAGGTCCACCTGGTCGCCCTTGTAGACGACCTCCTGACACGGTGCGCTTTCCACCATCACCGGATCGATCGGGTGAGCGAACCGCCTGCCGATCTCAAGACCGAGGTCTGGGATGGGAACCTGTAGCGCCAGCGAGTACATTGGACGGACGCCGTAGCCATTCGCAAAGAAAGGAAATGGGCAATCCTTGACCCGCTCCACGTAAACGGCTGTATCCGGGTTGTCTTCCATAATCCGGGGTAGCTCATCGACACGTTTTTCGTCGCTATACCGTGTGATAAGACCCGCCTTCTCCATGTCGGCGATTGAATCGCGCAGGCTTTGCTGAGGCATAGTATTCACCTAGAAGAGGGTTGGCCTGTCCTTACAATTCAGGACTCTAGCTGGCTGGGCTTTGTTTAGGAAAGACACAAACTTTCGGTCAGTCCACGAGAAGAACGCTACGTAACGCCCGTCTGCAGGAGATGGAGGCCAATCTAAGAACCGGGCGTTGTCTGTATCCGTCAATGTTTGACTCGCTATGCCCCTAGACGATGCTTACAAAGCTGAATGGGCCAAGGTGCCTGTCGTCTGAGTTCGCCGCCCCAAACATCATTTGGATTATGGTCCGAATCGGCCGACTGGCGTGAGCGGCATTTTCTGCGATGCTCCCGGTGGACGCAAGCGGGAGATGATCGTGCACCACCGGGGGCCAGGGAGGTCGGGAGTGGTCCTGATGATCTCGCATGCTAAAGTACACCGGACCAAGGCAGTGCTCTCGGCCATGCCACCGCTTCTGTTGGAGCTATGGAGAGAGCAGCAACCGCAAGGTCATGAGCAAGTGCAGCTCGACTTCAGCTCGTGGTCTAACACACCTTTCGCCACGCAGGTCCCCGGTTTTGCGATTAGTTTGCCTTGGCAAGCCAGTCCCGTATGCCCTGAATGGTCCGGAAGTCCTCTACGGAGCGAACCCTAGAGTCGGGAAACCGTTTTGCAGCCATGTGGGCGAGTGCGCTGCCTGGACCTAGTTCCAGCATGGTTGTCGCTCCCAATTCACGGCAGGCCTGCATACATGCTGACCAATCGACAGCCTGCGAAAGCTGCTGCGCCAACTTCTCACAACCCTGCTGCACGCTCTGGATCGAATCCCCATCAATCCCACTCAACACGCGCCAGCCCTCGCGGGGCATGTTCGGCGTTGAGTCCAGGCATTCTTTTAGAAACGGTGGACTTGCCGCAGCCAGTAGCGGGGTATGAGATGGAACGGAGACAGGGAGGATTATGGCTTTGCTTGCACCGTTACGCTTTGCTTCCTCGCACAGCTCGCGTAACGATCCCAGGTGACCCCCTACAACGAAACTGTCCAGATCGTTGCGAATCGCGATGTTGGCCTGATACTTAGCCAGGAGTGGCTGAAGTGCGCCGAGGGAAAGCCCCGTAATCGCACCGAGCCCCGTATCTGCGGGTGCGGCCTGGTCCATGATTTGCGCGCGGCGGCTAACCAGCTTCAGTAACGCAGCAGAGCTCAGCATGGACGAACATCCCCAGGCTGAGAGTTCGCCTATGCTGTAGCCGGCAAAGACCAACTGTGCTGCAGAGATCTCGCCTAGACAGGTCCATAAGGCCAGCGCTTGTGTGCAGCAGAGGATCTGTCCAGTATGGTTCTCGAATAGTTTCGACTCCGGTGCTTGCTGGACGAAGGTCCTTGGGTCTTCCCCAAGCAATTCTACGGCGCTGTCGAAGATCTTTGCCGCTTTCGGAACGTTGGCGGTGAGCGCGAACATATCCCGATGTTGCCTACCCTGGCCTGAACAGAGGAGTGCGATGGAGGTTGGCATCAGTGTCTTCCTGTGACGATGATTGCGGCAGTTAGAGTGACGACGCTGAGAAGAGTGCTGACGATGAGGGTAGAGCCGGCGATGCTTGGCTCTTTACCGTATCGAAGGCCGAACAGGATGCCGAAGAAGCCGGACGGCAGCGCCGTAAGAAGAATGGCCGCACGTGCTGAAGGCTCCGGCATCTTTAAAAGAAGCACCAAACCATAGGTAAACAGCGGATGTACGATGTTTCTGAATCCTACTGAGATAAGAACATTCGGCGTCAGAAGGAGCTTTTGCGAGGAAAGAATCAGGCCCGTAAGAAACAATGCGACCCCACCGGCGCTTACGCCAATGACTTGCAAGGAGGTAGCCAGAAGACCAGGGAGCGGAATCCCACTCAGGGAAAGGATAATGCCGATTGTGGGGCAGATCACGATCGGCTTGAGGAGGGAACGCCCAATCGCGCGAAGGATCTCGCCGCTGCGAGAGTTCGAGGCCGGCTTCGCTTGGCCGGACGCCTCCGGGCCAGATAGCTTCTCCAGTTCCAGAAGAACAAGAGTGGGCGGCGACAGCTCGATCGAGCCGGCTGCAATCGAGAGAGCAACATAGATGGTCTTTGTCGCTCCGAAGATTGCTTGCACCAGAGTCAATCCGATGGCGGCATAATTAGGCAATGCGACGGTAAGGGCCTGCATGGCGGCCTGACCAGAATCGGCGCGGAAGAAGCGTCGCTGCATCCAGTAGGAGAACCCGAACACTAACAGCATGGGAACCGACAAGACCAGCAGAAAAGGTCCCTGTGTCCGAAGCAGGGCACTTGGGGTGGAGGCTGTGCCAACCAGCAGAGAAGCGGGCAAAGCGAAGTCCATCACCAGGGCATTCAGGTCGGCCACGTTCTTGTTGTTCAGATCCCGGATCCATCCTGCGAAATACCCCAGAGCCATCACGACAAAGATGGGAACCAGTGAATTTGCAATGGTCCTAATCATCCGTGCCTCCTTGGCCCAGCAAGTCTGCGACAGCATCGACGAACAAGGTCATGCTCAGCAGATCGGCGCAACCACCGGGGCTGAGTCGTCTACTCACGAACTCACGATGGATAGAGACTGCGGCGCTTCTCCAGTGAGGTGAACCTACCCCGCCCTCGCAAAGGAAGCCCTCGGCAGCGATGCGAGCAAAGCAGGCACCGTCCGTCCCGCCGCGGTGCAGAAGATTCGTATCGTCCACCGTGGCGATAAGTGCGAAGCATGCGTGAACCCGTGCGGCTTCGTCATCTCCGCCAGAGATAATGCGTCCTAGACGCAAGGCGGGTAAGCCTACCTGGTACACGCTGGGGAAGCCCAAGGCCGCTTGCGCACGAGCGCCACCGGCACCATAACGTCGCAGCGCTTGTGAGCCGTTGCTGGTTTGGAGGTATGGGCCGCCCCAGATGGCCGAACCCCAGAGCTGGTTGACCACCGAGCCTAAATGATGTTGCTTATCAGGCGACGGCCCTGTTGTTCCGAACTGACGTGTAAGAAACGCTCCGGCCCCAGCGCAAAGCAGGCCCAGACCGAAGATAGCGCCGCGATGCGTGTTGATGCCCCCGGTAGCCAGCAGCATCGCGGACTCGGCTCTTAGCCCAATCTGCCGCAGCGTAGACATGGGACAGTCATCGAACCCCGCGGCCGCCAGCTCCGCGAAGAAAGGGCCGAGCGCAGCTGTGCTGGCGTGGAAGGTAGAGGCGTCCATGTCAGTGTGGCTGCCACTGTCTCTATGGCTCACCAAACCGGGCTTGGGAAAGGTCTCAACTTCGAGCCGTAACGCCCGCTGTGCCTCGGAAGCTATGCGCTCGAATGCCTCGTTGTGGGGAAGCGTGGCAACCCTGTCTAACGGCAACGCGTTCGCGCTCACTAGCAGCGCAGCAGGCGAATTCAGCAGGTTACTCATAGCGGTTGACCGCACGTGAGTATCGTGGCCGCAGGCTCAACGTGAATACCCGTCATGGACTTCACGAGCACGGTCCTCACTCCCGTTCCTTCGAGGCAACTATGCAGTTCACGCCAGTTTAAAGCGCTTCCGTTCGCCAGAATGACTTCTCCGTCAAGCCGAATTGGTGAGCAGCGATCGATTTGGCCGAGCTCCTGGAGAAAGGAACGGCACACCCCGGAGCAGGGCCAGAGTAAGTCAAGATCGGAAGTCTCTGTAAGGTATGACAAACCGGTCAAATGCTGCCACAAAAGACTGCCGATGACATGAGGCTGGACTTCATATCGTTTTCCTAGATCAAGTAGCGCGCTGATTGTGGCCGACCATGCCGAAGGTGCGAGATGGCTTGCTGTATCTAAAGTAACCGGGGCCACTCGACAGGCAACCTCTTCACGAGCGAACGAGATCGCGATGCGCTGCTTGCCTAGATATGACGGAAGGGGCACTCCGGCTGGAACCCTGTCGTGGGACTCCCCCGCAAGATAGCGCCGGATAATGAAGGGGTACTCGTGTTCAGCCCAGCTATTTAGAACCTCAACCTTTGCGGGTTCCGGCAGCGCAGCGTAGACGGCCCTCCATGCGTCGGGCCGGATGCGAAGAAGATCATGTCTTCGCCAGACACGCTGGTGTGCAGCGCCTGTCATTACGCACTTGCCTGCGCTTCCTTGCCGACCCGTTCGGCTACAGGAGCGGCCATCAAACGTCCCTTCCGCTCCAGACCAAGTTGGTCCCGACGATCCGGCTCACCCGGTTTTGTCTGAAGTAGACTCTTGAGTCGATCCGCGTAGGGCTGGCTGCCATCCCATATCTCGTGAATAGCTCCTGTAACGACGAGATGCTCGGCACCTGGGGCGAAGACAGGCGTTGTCTTTGCCATGTCCTGAAGCTTCTCGATGGGAATCTTGGTGACGCTGGACATCGACTTGAAATCCATCACACTCGGGTAAGCTCCCTCTACGGTGACAAGGATCTGCGTGGACAGGCATGTCGCGATGAATGCCCCTGCAGCCGCTGCGCCATAAAGGATGCTAACTGTGAGGATTCCCTGCTTACGAGCCAGGTAGAGCGATTTGTAGAGATGAGAGAGATACTCATTCAGGCCGAGCATCTCGTCTCGCCGCGCCATCTTCTGACTCGCTGTATCCACAAGCATGACGATCGGCATTTTCTTTCCGCCTTCGATGAGCTTGAGAATATGGGAGCTGAGAATAATCGCGCCGTCAATTCCAGAAGGCGTCTGGTCTACTATCCCTAGGATAGCAACCATTTGGCTCCCCACATTGCCCGTACCGGAGATGGTCCCCTCGGGTCCACGCTTGACGTCGTTCCCATCCGGGAACAGCTTCGGCAACAACTCATCGAGCGTCATGCTGACTCCTCTTTGTGGCGATTGCTTTGAATTGATCGAACGGCATGTCCGCAATCTGGTCCGCTTCTGCAATGCCCATGTCACGCCAGATATCAGGAGCGTCCTTGCATGCTCCAAACTTTTTCAGCCGATCTTCAAGACGTTTCTGTTCGTCCTGCATCGCCTGCAAGTCGAAAGGTGAAGGGTGTTTCAGCAGAGCAATCGCGCCCTCACGGAAGCTCGCGCTTTCATCGTTCACGTACTCATCCGCGCCGCCCAGCAGCGTGCGCGTTCGTCCGCCCGTCACCCTCCACACCAGAGCACGGTCTTTGGAGTCGAACTCCTCTACACCCTTATTATTTTCGATGACCTCCGGGCCGCTGACACTGATACGCCCCTGCTCAGAGATCGCAATACACGAGCAGCTGGCCGTTGTGATCCCACCTCCACCGAAAGCGCCGGAGCTACCTCCAATCAGGGCAATGACGCTCACGCCGGCGATCCGTGCCTCCAGGATCGCATTGATAACTTCCGAGATCGCCAGTTCTCCGAGGTTTGCTTCCTGAAGCCGCACGCCGCCCGTATCAAGTGCCAGCAAAACGACTTTTGGGCCACCTTTAGACGACCGATCGCAGGCAGTACGAAGCAGGCCAACGAGCTTGGCGCCATGCACCTCGCCAAAAGAGCCACCCATGAAGCGGCCTTCCTGCGCGGCAAGGTATACCTCCGTACCGTCAAGTTTGCCTCGTCCTATGATGAGACCGTCATCGAACTCGGCTGTCAGATTGAAGAGTTTGAGATGCGGACTCATCACACGCTGTTCCGGACCAATGAGTTCACTGAAGCTGTCTTCGTCAAGCAGACCTGCAATGCGCGAGCGTGCTGAAGACTCAAACCAGCTGCTGCGAGAAGGATTGGTGATCTGGTCTACGTTCATGATTGAGCCTCCATGACCTGCACTCCCTGCAACAGGCGGAGCGTGACGACATCCGGTTGTGCTCCACCGTCATTGATGGAAATCCTTAAGCCGCCCGGTGAGGTTCGGTCCACAAACTCCTGGATCACGGCATCCCAGATTGTTCGGAAGCCTTCCGAGGCCGTGCTTACCTCCACGCTGTAGTCTGAACCGGTCTCGGTTCTTTCCAGCAGAACCTCCAAATTGCCCGATGCCACGACACCGACCAGGTCGCTCTGTTTGCTTCCCCCAAGACGCCGTAGCGCCTTGCCTTTGATCGTGAACTCTTCCATAGACTCTCCTTTACCAGTTCCGGAACTTGACGGGAGGTTCGTAGAGACCACCGGACCAGGTGACTAGATCCTTGATGGAGCGCGCGGCTAGAAGGCTTCTCTGTGCGTCGAGTGGATTGATGCCCAGGTCCTCCGGGCGGCGAATGACGCCGCGCTCACGCAGCGCAGCTACAGCCTTCTTGTCCCGTGCTCGGCCCACGTCAGTAAATCCGGCGATGCCGCGAATGGCCTGCTCTCTTTCCTCCTTGGAGCGGCACAGGAGCAGGTTGGCGATGCCCTCTTCCGTGACAATGTGCGTCACGTCATCTCCGTAGATCATGACCGGCGCGAGTTCGAGCTTCAGCTTCTTCGCAAAGTCGATACTGGAGAGCTTCTCAACAAAGGCGGGAACCATCTTCTCGCCAAAGGTCTCGACTAATTGAACGACCAGCTTGCGCCCGCGGACGAGGGATGGATCTGCGTCCGAAGCTTCGCGCCCGGCCTTGAGCCAGGAGTCCGAAGCGTGCCGGCGTCCATTGGCATTCGCACCCATGTTGGGCGCTCCGCCGAAGCCGGCGATGCGGCCCGGCACGACCGTGGAGCTGTTGCCCTCAAGGTCGATCTGCAGCGTTCCGCCGATAAACATATCGCACGCATAAAGCCCCGCGTTCTGACAGAGCATACGGTTGGAACGCAGACTGCCGTCATGACCGGTGAAGTAGATATCAGGCCGGGCGGACATGTACTCGTTCATGCCAACCTCGCTGCCAAAGGTGTGAATCTGCTTTACCCATCCACTCTCGATGGCGGGGATCATCGTCGGATTTGGATTCAGCGCCCAGTGTGTCCCGATCTTGCCCTTCAATCCGAGCTTGTCAGCGTAGGTAGGAAGAAGCAGCTCGATCGCAACGGTTCCGAAGCCGATGCCATGGTTAAGGAGCTTGACGCCATACTCCCCGTAGATGCCCTTGATGCACATCATCGCCATCAGGATCTGGATCTCTGTTACCTTCGCCGGATCCCTCGTAAACAAAGGTTCCACATAGAAGGGCTTGTCCGCTTCCACGACGAAATCAACCTGGTCGCCTTGGACGTCAACCCGCTGAACCTTGTCGACCAACTTATTGACTTGCGCTATGACAATGCCCGACTTGAACGCGGCCGCCTCGACGATAGTGGGCGTATCTTCCGTATTAGGTCCGGTGAAAAGATTGCCTTCAGCGTCGCCTTCTAACGCGGCTACCAGAACGATTTGAGGCGTGAGATCCATAAAGTAGCGGGCAAACAATTCGATGTAAGTATGGATCGCGCCAAGCTCGATGTGGCCCTGGTCCAACGCTTTCGCTACCGCCTCACTCTGCGGGCCGGAGTACGAGAAATCCAGCCTCTTCGCTATACCTTTCGCAAAAAGTTCGAGATGCTCCGGCAAGACTATGCCCGACTGCACGATATGCAAATCGTGAATCTTGGCCTTGTCTACTGTTACGAGAGCTCGCGCAAGAAAGTCAGCCTGCTTCTGATTGTCGCCTTCCAGGCAAACCCGGTCACCGGCATGAATCACGGCTTCAAGAAGCGCCTTCACATCTCCGGGGGCAACCAGCTTGCCCTTCGCGTGGGCACAGCCAGCTTCGAGCCGCGTTTTGCGTTCCTTCACTTGCGTCTGCCACTCTGCCATATCGTTAAACCGCCTTCGTAAGCCGTGAGATGAGAACTGCCCTTGGCCATGTCCCCGATCGCATCGCGGCTCACCAATCGACGCGTAAGTTCCCTCAGATGAGAGTTGGCCGCTCCCCGCGTTCCAATCGGAGTCTCTAGCTGGTTAGATTTGCGTAAGAAAGACACGACGTACGGTCAGTCCACGTACTTTTTGAAAAGACACATCGTTCTGTCAGTTCGCATTGGGACGCTAGGTGAGTGGCTCAGCGTTGCTTCGCTGTTTCGTGAGGTTGTATGAATTCTCATGAGCGGACAGACCGGCACGATTATTGCTTTTTTTCGGAGGGTTCCGGTCGGAATCACGACGCACTCGCGTTGCTAACGTTGGCAGCGGTGGTGCCGGCGAACGAGTCGCCTGCAGCGACGGTCTTGGTGTCGATCTCGCCGGTAAGCCTGGTGGGGATGGTCGTTCCCTGGGGTATGGTCACAGTCCTGGGCGCGACGGGACTAGGTACGCTGGCCGCGACGGGGGCGGGAGCAGGTACGCCAACAATCGAGGCTCGTACGCCGCCCAGCCTTGGACCCGAACTTACAAATCCATCCTTTTCAACATCAACTGTTTGTGGTGCTGAAAGGCAGCATAGGAGTTCAGTGTGGCTCAGACCGAACCATCCTTACGGCCGGCGATGCTTTGATGGCACCCGCCAGTGTTCCACACACTTTGTTGTTCTGGGAACGGAGCCGGCACACACGCTTTTTCTTTTTGACCCCGCCGGCGACATGGAAGGGTTCTTCGCAGATTACGCGCCTGTTCTCAACGTGGAGGGCGAACCCGACCACAAGAAGCTTGCGAAGGTTTATGTAAGACACGGACCCAAAATAGTGGGTCCGCCGCTAGCCGCATCCAGCTTTTCATCATAGAAGGGTGGTGTTCACCCGCCGTTTCGGCGACAGATCGCACCCATACGCATATCGATATCCATATGTCGCATTCTCGCCACTCACGGCAGCCCCTCGCCGCTCTGCTGCAACACCTCTGTGTTTTCCAAATCTACGTCGCCACTGCCTCGCTCCGTCCAACCAGGCCCCGCAAACTCACTCCTTCAACCCGCGCAAATACCAGTCCCGCGGGAATCACGCTCATGCTCGACACCAGCCAGACAATAAGCCCCGCGCTCACTGCCAGGTCCGCCGGAATCCCGAACAGAAGCGTCAGCGCCGCAATGATCCCCACCTGCGCCCCGCCGCCGACCCCCGGCAGCTGCACCAGCCCGCCCACGACGCTGAACCCAAGCAGCAGGAGAATCTCCGCCAGGGTCAAGTCATGGACCGGTGCCGGAAACGCACGCATCACCATCACGTACGCCACCGCGATCAGCCCCCAAACCACGATGCTTAGCCCCGCCGCCTCCACGAGGTCGCGTCCGCCCCGAAGCACCCTCAACCCATCCCGGAACGCCAGAATTTTTTCTTCCACCGCCGCCCCGGCCGCGGGCTTGATCCGCCCCGCGATGGACCCCATCGCCCGCGCCACCGCTCCACCCGCAAACCGCACCGAAGCCACAAACAACAGCAGCACGGCCGTCAGCGCCGCCACCGCATACCCCACCCGGTGAAACAGCTCATGATGCGGAAGCCGCTGCAAGGTCGGACTCAGCAGCAGGTTCAGGCTGAACAGCAGCGCAAACGCTCCCAGGTCGAAGACCCGTTCCACCGTCACCACGGCCACCTGCGAGGCAAACGTCAGCCCCGTCCTGCGCGCGACCAGCAGCGGCCGGATCAGCTCGCCGATTCGCCCAAAGAGCGCCAGCCCCGTAAAGCCGATGAACTGCGCGCCGATCAACCCCCACCACGGCACCCGCCGCCGCCCCGGCTCCGCTGCATACGCCGGCCGCAGAAACACCGCCCACCGCATCGCCCGCACCGCGTTGTTCGCATAAAGAATCGCCGTAGCCACAAGCAACAAACGCCAGTTCGCCGTGCGCCAGCTCCGCCGAAACCCCGCCCAGTCGAAATGCGACGTATGCAGCTTCCAGCCGATCAAGCCAAGTACCAGCCCCAGCAGCACCCAGGCCAGCGCCCGCCGCAACCGCTACTTCCCCACGGTGCCGGCCAGCAAAGCCGTCTTCCTCTGGTTGAACTCGCGGATGATCCGCGACACATAAGCCTGCGTCTCACGATACGGCGGAACCCCATGCCAGCGGTCCACCGCACCCGGCCCCGCATTGTAGGCTGCCAGCGCCAGCGCCAGGTTGTCGTGGTATCGCGTCAGCATCTGGTCCAGGTATTTCGTTCCGCCCTCGACGTTCTGGTCCGCCGCGAACGCGTCGTGGACCCCAAGCGCCGCCGCCGTACCTGGCATTAGCTGCATCAGCCCGCGCGCGCCCGTCCGCGAAACCGCACGCACATGCCCGGCCGACTCAGCATGCACCACGCTCAGCAGCAAATCCGCATCGATCCGGTGCGCTTCGCCTGCCTTCGCCAGCAGCTGGTGCAACTCCGCAGCCGTCGGGTTCAGCACATCGGTCACGCCCGCAGCCGCTGCGGGCACCCTCACCGTAGCCGCCGCCGGAGCATCCGGAACCTCCTCGATGCTCATCACCGAAGCCACAGGCACATCCATATACCCCGAATCGGCGGCCGTCCCAAAGTAAAGCCGCTCGGTCGCCCCCGTCACCTCATGCCGCACGCAGTCGATCGCAAACCCGTTCCGCAGCGTCACCCGCTCGGAAGCGAACGCCCCCGCGGCCGCCATCAGCAGCCCGGTCAGCACCCCGACCTGTCGCAACCACACCATGATCGGAAGCCTACCAGACCGTTAGACGAAAGAACTGAAAACTCGCCAACCCAAGACCCGACACGGAACAGCAGACCCGCGTTCCTGGCGTGGCTTTTCTGGCGTACCCGGCGCGGCCTCGGTCGCCTGTTCTCCAGCCCGCCCCCGCGGCCGCCCGCCGTTGTACCATCGTCCTATCCGCGATGCCCCGCTCCCGCACACTCCGCCGCTTCCCCCGCCGCCGCACCGGTCGCCCGCAGTCCTCTTCCTCCGTACCCCCCACCCCCGCCCCGACCAGACGCCGCCGCACGTATCTTCTCTGCTCCGCCATCGCCGCCGCCATCCTTGTCTTTTTTGTGCTCCTTTGGCCCTTCGCCAAGGACCACCTCGAAGCGATCTCCGTTCTCCAGCAGGTCTCCCTCAAGCCGGTCCCCCGTCCCATTGAGGACCTGGTCTCCCATCCCGTGACCGTCCGCGATCTCACGCTCGACACCGAATCCGGCCCCATCCGTGGCCGCCTGTACCTTCCCCCGCATCCCGAGCGAGCGCCCGCCCTGGTCATCTTCCACGGCGTCCACTACCTTGGCATCGACTACGGCCACCTCGAGGACTTCGCCCGCGCCATGGCCTCCTGCGGCCTCCGCGTCCTCACCCCGGAGCTTCCCGACATCAAGGACTACCACGTCGACGACTCCTCCATCACCACCATCGGCGAGTCCGTCCACTGGTTCGCGCAGCAGACCGGAGGCCCCGTCGGCGTCATGGGCCTCTCCTTTTCCGGAGGCCTCTCGCTCGTGGCCGCCGCCGATCCGCTCTACAAGCGCGACTTCAAATTCGTCCTCGCCGTAGGCAGCCAGGATTCCATGGGACGCGTCGCCACCTACTACCGCACCGGAGCCGACGCCCGCCCCAACGGCTCCACCGAGTTGCTCCCCGCCCACGAGTACGGCCCGCTGGTGCTCGAATACGAGTACGTTGAAGACTTCGTTCCCCCACCCGACGTCCGCGGCATCCGCGCAGCACTCCGCGCCCATCTCTACGAAGACAAATCCGCCGAAGCCGTAGCCAAATCCAGGCTCACCGATTGGCAGAAAGCCGAGTTCAACGAGCTGCTCGACCCCGAGTCCCAATGGACCCGAGGTCTCATCCAGCAGGCCATTCACAAGCACGCCGACGAGCTCGACGATCTGAGCCCCCGCGCCCACCTCAAGACCATGACCGTCCCCGTCTACCTTCTGCACGGCCAGGCCGACAACATCATCCCCTCGGCCGAAACCCTCTGGATGGCCTCCGAGCTCCCCTCCGTCACCCTCCAGGCCATGCTCGTCTCCCCCGTCATCTCGCACGTAGACTTCGGCGGAGGCAAACCCTCACTCTGGGACCAGTGGCGCCTCATCCACTTCTTCGCCCTGGTCATGCACGCCTCGGAAACCCCAACGGGCCGAACCCCCGGCCTATAAGCCACGTCGCCAAGCCCGCACCGTTCCCTACTCCACCCGTGCCCCATTCGTCGCAGTCTCACCGCGATGAGTGGTTCTCCGCTAAGGCACACTCACCCGCAGCGGAGCGAGACGGTCCAGTGCCATCATCGACATGGCAAGCCGCTTGGAAGCCTCGGCATACTCTCCGTCGACCTCCTCGATCAGTTCCGAAGCCTCCTGGAACTGTCCACGCTCCAACATCCCTGCCACCCTGTCCATCACCTCGTGGAACACCAGGTGCGCCGCCCGCATGGCCATGTATTCCGGCCGCAGACGATACTCCCGCGCTGCCGGCCCGTCGATCCACAGCCCCACCGGACACAATGAAGGCTGCCGTATCTGCCGGTGCTGCTCCTCGGAAAGATTCTCCCGCATCACGATCGCAAACTGCAGCGCGATCTTCCACCGCACATGCGAGGCAACAACCTGTCGCGCATTCATCTCCATCTCGGTCCCTCAACCGCCTTTATCGGCAGCACCCGCCAAATCGATGACCCAACCCGCGAACTCCGCACCTGATACGTTAAAGCCCGATGCCCTTTACCCCACTCACCCTGCCCCCCGGCCCCCATGCCGCCTACCTGTTCGACCTCGACGGCACCGTAGCCGACTCCATGCCGCTCCATTACCTCGCCTGGTCCAAAGCCATCGACGAGCACGGCGGCCAGTTCCCCGAGCCGCTCTTTTATCAGATGGGCGGCATTCCCCTCCTCCGCACCGTCGAGCTCCTCAACGAGCGCTTCGATACACGCATGGATCCCGCCGCCGTCGTTCACCGCAAGGAATCCCTCTACCTCGAATCCCTCGCCGACCTCAAGCCTGTCGCCTCCGTTCTCGCCATCATTGAGCGCGAACACGGCCGCATTCCCTTCGCCATCGTCTCCGGCTCCCCGCGCACCTCGATCCACGCCACCCTCGCGCACCTCGGTCTCACCCGCTACTTCCCCGTCCTGGTCGGAGCCGAGGATTACACCCATGGCAAGCCCGACCCCGAACCCTTCCTCAAAGCGGCCGAACTCCTCCACGTCGCGCCCGCCCGATGCCTCGTCTTTGAAGACGCCGAAGCCGGCATCGAATCCGCCGAAGCCGCCGGCATGCAGTACGTCCGCATCCCCCTGCCCGCCTCTTAACCCGATCCAGGCGAAGGTGGTCATCCTTCGTTTCCCGAACCCGTGCCTCGTTCATCGTGGCCCCATCGCGATGAGCGGTTCCACGCGAATCCCTCCCCCGAAACCAATTCCACCCCGATCTCATCCAACGCTTCCATGAGCGCCAGCGATCCTCGCCGGCGGATGCCCCGAACGTCCCTGCTCCGCCTCCTTCTCCCCATCCTGCTCGCTTGCGGCATCGCCGCCCCCGCCCATGCCGACGCAGTCCTCTTCCTCGAAGAGCCCATTAATCTGCTGGCCCACATCTCCGCCACCGGGCATTCCGCCCTGTACCTTACCAGCCTCTGCTCGGACGACCACCTCCATCTCCGCTCCTGCCGTCCAGGCGAGTCTGGAACCGTGATCAGCCGTTACCAGGGCTTCAATGGTAAATACGACTGGATCGCCATGCCGCCGGAGGCCTACCTGTACGCAACCGGTTCCCCGGCTGAAGTCCCCGGCTTCGTCACCCCGGCCCAGGCAGCCTCAATCCGCGCCACCTACGGCCAGAGCAATCCCTTTCCCGGTCCCGTCCAGCCCAGACCCGAAGACTGGATCCAGCTCACCGGCCAAAGCTACCGGCGTCGCATACTTTGCCTTCGCGTCCACACCACCCCCGCGCAGGACGCCCGTCTTGTCGCATGGCTCAACCTCTCGCCCAACCGCAGTCGCTACAACTTCCTCGTCGCCAACTGCGCCGACTTCACCCGCCGTGCACTCGACGTTCTCTTTCCCGGAGCCATCCACCGCAACCTCCTCTTCGACGCCGGCATGACCACCCCCAAGCAGCTTGCCGCAGCCCTGCACGGATACGCCCGCCATCACCCCGAGCTCCAGTTCACCGTCGAGGTTCTTCCCCAGGTTCCCGGCTCTATCCCGCGTTCGGGCCGTATCCGGGGCGTCACTGAGTCCTTTGTCAAAACCACCCCCTATCTCACCCCGCTCCTCTATCTCGACCCTGTCCCGTTCGGCGGCGTCATCGCCAGCGGCCTGCTCGACCGACGCTACAATCCCCAGCGCCTCGCCAACACAGCCCCCGAGTTCACCCTTACCCCACCCGTCCTCGCGAAAGCCACCCCGGCCCAGGCCTCCTCCCGTGCCTCCTTGCAATGAGCAAGGTGCTCAGCCCACTCCTGCCCCACCCTCGACCGTTCCGTGCCCCATTCATCGCGGCCGCATCGCGGTAAGTGGGCCTGCGTCAGTCTGACGACCTTCATCTTCCCTGTGGAAATCTGTCAATCTAGAAATCGTACAAGTCATCTGGAATGTACAACTTGCAAAGGCAGATTCCTGACGCTAGGCTTGTATACTTAAATTCATCGGAAGCAAACCGGCGCAGCATCCAGGTTCCAGTCGCAAACCCTTTATTTTGAATATTTTGCGATAAGCCCCGCAGAATCAATATTTTGCGTTGAACACCTTTCGCAAACGGTACAAAAGAAAAGGTTTACCGTTACGATCCACCCCAGGGGGAGGGGGGTCCACCACAATGCCAGACCTCATCACCTTCACCGGTATCCGCGCAGCCGAGACCCGCATCGCCGGTACCGCCGTCCGCACCCCGCTCCTCCGGCTTCCCGGCACGCATATCTTTATCAAGGCGGAATCCGCCCAGCCCATCGGCTCCTTCAAGCTGCGCGGGGCCTTCAACATGATCGCCCAGCTTCAGGCCGATCAGCTCGCGCGGGGCGTCATCACCTACTCCTCCGGCAACCATGCCCAGGGAGTCGCCTACGCTGCCCGCGCGCTTGGTGCCAAAGCCGTCATCGTCATGCCGGACAACGCTCCACAAGTGAAGATCGACGCTACCCGCGCGCTCGGGGCCGAGGTCGTCTTCGTCGGGCCGGCAAGCTCCGCCCGCAAGCTCAAGGCCGAAGAGCTCGCAGCCCGGCACGGCTACACGATCATCCCGCCCTACGACCATCCCCACATCATCGCCGGCCAGGCCACCTGCGGCCTGGAGATCGTCGAGCAGCTCCCGAACGTGGACCTCGTCCTCTCACCCGTCAGCGGGGGAGGCCTGCTCAGCGGAACCGCCACCGCCGTCAAGCTCGCTGCGGAGGCCGGCCTCGCCAAACCGTCCGTACAGGTCTGGGGAGCCGAACCGGAGCTCGCCGCCGACGCCAAACAATCCTTCGATACCCGCGCCCTTGTCGAATGGCCCGCGGAGCTCACCAGCCGCACCCTCGGCGACGGGCTCCGAACCCAGTCGCTCGGAACCCTCAACTTCGAGCACATCCTTCAGTTTGTCGATGGCATCGTCACCGTCTCCGAAGACGAGATCCTCGCCGCCATGCGAGTCATTCTCCGCGAAACCGACCTCGTCCCCGAGCCCTCCGGAGCCGTCACCCTCGCCGCCGCGCTCTTCCACCGGCACCAGCTTCCACCCGCCGAAACGATCGCCGTCATTCTCAGCGGAGGCAACGTCGACCCCGCCCTCCACGCCGCGCTCGCATCCGAAGTAGCCTTGTCCGGCGTCCAACAGGGGTGACCATGATGCAGACTCGATCGTTTTGCTTAAGGGCACGGCTTCAGCCGTGCCATTCCCAGCCGCAGCCAGTCGCGGTTTCAGCCGCTGAGGTACGCTTTCCCGCAGTCTGCCATGCCATTCTTACCGGCGCGCTGCTTCTTCTTCCACTCCCGGCGCACGCACAGAAGAAGTCGAAGGACAATCTTTCCGGCTACGACCGCTCCGCCCGCGCCACCGTCCTCCATGACGCCGTCGTTTATGTCAGCCCGGATGACGCATCCCAGAAGGTCGGGCAGGTCACCCCCGGCCACGAGGTCGTGGTCATCCAGCACAACGGCCCCTGGGTCAAGGTCTTCAGCAACACCGATACTCCCGACGACCAGGATCCCGACAAGACCCCCGAGTTCTCGAGCGAAGACGCTCCCAGCCCGGAATCCGGGTGGATCAAGGATAAGGGTATCGTCACTCCAGCCACCCCCAACGGAGATGCCATTCTGTACGGGGCCGCCGCCAACCTCGAAGACGAGGCCAGCCGCCCGCACGCCCGCAAGGACGCCGCCGCCGGAGCGCATCTGCTCTACGAGCGCGTCTTCCAGTACTTCCCCTCGTCGCCGCTCGACGGAGACGCCGCCTACCGCTCGGCCGATATCCGTTGGCAGATCGACAAGGCCGACATCTCCACGCTGCCTTCGGCCAAGGAACAGGAAGCCTACCTGCGCCCCACCATCTACGAGGGCGATATGAAGCGCATCCTCAAGCAGTACCCCGGCTCCAGGTACGCCGCGCTCGCCAGCTACGACCTGATCGACAACAAGCTCTGCGGCGACTGGCAAGGCCTGCCAAAATGCCCGGAGATGGAAGCCAGGCTTTACATGAAGTACGTCGACCAGTGGCCCGAATCGCCCAAAGGCCCCGAAGCCCAGTTCAACGCCGTCTATCGCTACGGAGTGCTCGTCTCCATGTACATGGTTGACGACGACAAAAAGCGAGCCGACGCCGCCGCCAAGCAGACGCAGACTCTCGCCGACGACATGCGTATCCGCTTCCCCAAGTCCGATTTCACCTACCGCGCCGAAAGCATCGCCTTCCGGGTATCGCAGGGGATACCCATCTACGGCACCGACCGTGACTAGCGGGCTTGTAGAATGACGCTATGCCGATTCTAAAAGTGGTCATCCTTGCTATCGTGCAGGGCCTTGCCGAACTGCTGCCTGTCTCCTCCTCCGCGCACGTCGTCGTTGCGGAAAAGCTGATGGGTCTCGACCCGACCTCGCCCGCGATGACCCTGCTTCTGGTCATGCTGCATACCGGAACCATGTTCGCTGTCATCGTCTACTTCTGGAAGCGCTGGATGCACACGTATTTCCGCTCCGGCGCGGCGTTTACCGCCATCGCCATCCGTATCGTGCTCGCCACGATCCTGACCGGCGTCATCGGCTACCCGATCCAGAAGATCATCGAGCACACCATGTTCAAGGGTGCGCAAAAGGCCGAGATCGAACAGCTTTTCGGACGCCTGGACCTGATCGCCGCGGCGCTGTTCTGCGTCGGCCTGCTGATCCTCTTCGCCGGCCTCGCCGAACGCCGCAGCATGACCGGCCGGCGCACGGAGGAGGAGGGCGAAATGAGCCTGGGACAAGCCGGAGTTATCGGCGCAACGCAGGGGCTGTCGCTTCCCTTCCGCGGCTTCTCCCGCTCCGGCTCGACCATCTCCGCGGGCATGCTGGCCGGGGTCGCACGCGAGCAGGCCGAGGTCTTCTCCTTCGCGCTCGCCGTGGTTCTCACTCCCGCGGTCCTCGGCCGCGAAGTGCTCCGCCTGCTGAAAGCCACGCACGAAGCCGCCGCTTCCGGCACGCCTATCGACCTGCACAGCGTCTTCGCCTCGAGCGTGCTCGGCCTCGTCCTTGCCTTTCTCGCCGGCCTCGCCGGGCTGAAGTGGCTCAGTTCGTGGCTGGAATCCGGCAAGTGGTACCTGTTCGGCATCTATTGCCTGGTCGCGTCGGTTGTGGTCTTTATCCTGCACACCCGCGGATACTAGCGTCGCGTATACAGCCACGCCCACCAGATGATGGGAAGCTGCAATGGAAGCCTCGCCCACGCGGCCCATTGAGGAATGGAAGGAAACCGCGCAGGATCGGTCACCATGGTCAGGTTTGCCGGAAAGACCGCAATCAGCAGAGCTACCAGGCCCCATGCGGCAAACTGCTGGGCGGCCGGAATCAGCAGCCCGATGCCGCCCAGCGTTTCGCAAACGCCGCTCACCCGCACCAGGAACAGAGGTGCCGGCAGGTAGGCAGGCATCAACCGGAGGTAAGCCGGCGTAAACACAAAGTGCAGCACGCCCGCCACGATAAAGACGCTCGCGAGCACCAGCCGTCCGGGTTGCTGCACAAGCGTCATAGAAGCAAAAAAGAAGCGGCAAGTCTTGATCACCTGCCGCCTGAAATCATCGCTGCGTTCTGTGGTGTTGGACGCACCAGCTACTTCGACGCGAGCGCATCCCGGTGACTTTTCACGTAGTCGTGCGAAGTAAGAATGTGGGCCTGCTGTTCGGTCAGCAGCTGGCGTACTGGAAGCGGAAGCTCTTTTTCGAGCGCTTCCTTGTAGGCCTTCTTGGCGGCATCTTCACCCTGCTCCGCTGTAACCAGCAGAGAATGATCGTCGGCGCCGAAGACCTTGCCCTTCAGGTCACCCCAGTTACGATGGATCGCGCCGGCGGTAGTGCCTTCGTTGGTGATGTCCTTTACGCCGCGGCGGTGAAGCTCGTTTTCCAGCTCCGCGCGAAAGCTGGCGCGTTTCAGGCTCTCGGCCAGAAAGTACCGCTTCAGCGTGTCGTCTTTGAGGTGTTCACCGATGTCCGCGAAACCCTTCTGACTATCGGCAAGCACGTCGATTACATCCTTCAGCGTGGATTCCAGTTCCTTGTTCTTCTCTACGTCCGTCGACATGGCTATACCTATAATCTTTCCTGAAGTTGAAGTAGGGCTGGAGTTGGGTCCGCCGGCTGTCTGCGATTCTCCTTCGCCGGCGGCAAGCAAGAGAAATCGCGAAAATCTCGCGCCCCTGCCAGCCATGACACACCACCTGAGCAGCATGTACTCAACCCATAGATGCGGGCCGCAGGATACGGTTTGCATCCTGATTCCCGCATTGGGTGAAATCTCCGGATTCTCCGCGGCCTGTGGTGCAATAGGATGTGGCCCCGCCCAAGACCCACCGCAAGGAGACTCATGAAGACGCTTCGACTGGTATCCGCCCCCACTCACAGCCGCAGGCTCAATGAGATCGCCGGATTGCTGCTTCTGGTCGCCGCCGCATTGCTCCTGCTGGCGCTGGCAAGCTATACCCCTACCGACCCCTCCTTCGACACCGTAGGCGGGTATGCCACGGGGCGTCCGGCGCACAACTGGACCGGGCAGATCGGTGCCTGGGTCGCGGACGCCGCGCTTCAGTTGATGGGCGTCGCCGCCTTTTTGCTTCCCCTGGCGCTTGGCCGCGTGGGCGTCAACTGGATGCGTTCGCGTCCGGTAGGCGCAGCCGGAACCAAGTGGACCGGGCTCGTTATGTGGATCCTGTTCGCCCCCGCCGCAGTCGCGCTGCTGCCCGTGCACAGTCTGTGGCGCGGCGCGCTGCCGCTGGCCGGGCTCGTCGGACGCATGGTTGCGGACCTGCTGGTGAAGCTGCTGAACCTGCCCGGCGCAACCGTCGTCGTCACCCTGGCGGTCGTGCTTTCGCTTTACCTTGCGACCACCTTTACCTTCAACTCCGCCCGCGAATGGGCGACCCTGCGCTTCAGCTTCGTAGGTGCGTTGCGCGAGCGCTGGAACGCGCGACAGGCCCGGCGGCGCGGCGTGCTGCCCGAGCCCGAAATGCTCGACGAACACGGGGAAGAGTACGGATCCAGGCGCGCCAAAGCCGACGCCGACGCAAGACGCGAGCGCGAACGGGCCGAACGCGCCGCCTCCAAGGCGCTCCATCCAAAGCACACTCTGCTTTCCGGCCTCTTCGGCTGGTGGAACCGCCGGGGTGAAGAGGCCGTTTCGATCGTGCCGCACGAAGACGACAGCACTCCCGTGCAAGGCTCGATCTTCAGCAACATGCCCCGTACGGATGTGGACGCGGCACCCGTTACCCCGCTCGGCACGGCGACCGCCGCCGCGGCTCCGTTTGCGCACGCCCTGGCGGCCGCCGCCGCGCCGCTTCCCCTGCAGCCGGACGAGATGGAGTACCCGGACTACGCCGAATCCGCCACGTATGGATCGCGTGCGACATTCCAGCCGGAAGCACCCGCGGCGCGTTCGTTCGACGATGAGGACGAGCCGTTCTCGTTCCTAACGCGGCACGAGACACCGGCCGCCTTTGTGCCGGAGCCGGAGGCCGAGGCCGTCGAGGCCCGGGTCCACGAGCTTGTGCGCGAGATCAGCCGCGCCGCCGAACCCGCAGATCCCGAGCCAGCTCGCACCGCGCCCGTGCTGGAGATGCCGCGGCCCAAACCGGTGGCTCCCCCGGCACCGACACCGGCTCCGGCTCCGCTCCATGCCGCGCCGGCTGATGCCATCTCCTTCGGCAAGCGCGCCGACGCCGACCAGAAGGCAGCGGTGATCACCGCCAAGAGCGTCCGCGGCTACAAGCTGCCGAGCTCTTCGTTGCTTTATCAGTCCAGCGAGCAGGCCGTCGTTCGCGAGGACGCGCTGCGCGATGAAGCCCGGGTGCTGGTGGAAAAGTGCGGCGAATTCGGCGTGGACGGGCAGGTGACGCAGATCAACCCCGGCCCGGTCGTCACCACCTTCGAGTTTCGTCCGGACGCCGGAGTCAAATACAGCCGCGTCACCGGCCTGGCCGACGACCTGTGCCTTGCCATGGCGGCCGAGTCCATCCTGATCGAGCGCATGCCTGGCAAATCCACCGTCGGCATTCAGGTGCCGAACGGGGATCGCGAAACCATCTGGCTGCGCGACGTGGTTGAATGCGAATCGTTCGCGCAGTCCAAATCCCGGCTCGCCATCGCGCTCGGCAAGGACATCAACGGACGCATCGTCACCGCGGACCTGGCCGGCATGCCGCACGTGCTGATCGCCGGCTCCACCGGCTCGGGAAAATCGGTCGCTATCAACGCGATGATCATGAGTGTGCTGTTCAAGTCCACGCCGGAACAGGTGCGCATGATCCTGGTCGACCCCAAGCGCGTCGAGCTCGGCATGTACGAAGGCATCCCGCATCTGTTCACGCCCATCATCACGGAGGCAAAGCTGGCCGCCAACGCCCTGCGCAACGCCGTCCGCGAGATGGAGCGACGTTTGAAGTTGCTGGCCGCAAACCACGTCCGCAACATCGACCAGTTCAACAAGCTCTTCGACAGCGGAAGCGAGTACCTGTTCGAGGACGTCAACCAGGAGCCTCTGCCCTACATCATCATCATCATCGACGAGCTCGCGGACCTGATGATGCTGGACCGATCCAACGTCGAAGAGTCCATTACGCGGCTGGCGCAGATGGCCCGCGCAGTCGGCATCCACCTCATTCTCGCTACGCAGCGGCCTTCGGTGGACGTCATCACCGGTCTCATCAAGGCAAACGTGCCCACCCGCATGAGCTTCCGGCTGGCGACCAAGGTGGACTCCCGGACGATCATCGATTCCAACGGCGCCGAGTCACTTCTGGGCCGCGGCGACATGCTCTACCTGCCTCCGGGAACCAGCCGCCTGCAGCGCGTGCATGCGCCGTTCGTCACGGAAAAAGAGATCGCCGCGGTCACCGAGTTCTGGCGCGCCCAGGGCGAGGCCGAGTACGTCGAAGGATTCCTGGACGGGCCAAAGGAAGACAAGGAGCAGGTGGAAGGATCGCACTCGGACGAGGGCGAAGACGACCCCATGTTTGACGATGCGGTTCGCCTGGTCTTCGAGTTCGGCAAGGCGAGCACGTCGCTTCTGCAGCGTCGCCTGCGCATCGGCTACGGACGCGCCGCGCACCTGATCGACCTGATGGAAAAGGACGGGCTGGTCGGTCCGGCCGACGGCTCCAAGCCACGCGAAATCCTGAAGTCGCCAAGCTTCTACAAGGAAGTGGACGCGGCGATGCGGTAAGGAGCGGAGCCTTCGGGTTGTGGATCACCCAAAGGCATACCAATGCTCGTTCGACCATCGGAGTAGCGCGACAATCCCTAGCTCGAGTGCGCCAGTTCCGCGACCACTCCGGCGAACTTCTCGAGGATCTGATTCATACCCTCCAGCTGGCCGCTCTCGGTTGCGCTCTGCATCGATTCGTTTCCGATAAAGGTCAGCTTCGTCTGGCCGTTGCCGATGTCTTCAAACAGCACCACATCGTGCAAACCCTCGATGGACTCGTGTTCAATTCCATACTGCGCAGGCTGCACCTTGTTGCCCTGCGGATCGGAAAAGTACATGGACAGTACGATCTTCTCGTGCGGAACGATCTCGTGGTACTCACCGCCAGTCCAGAGCTCCTGTCCGTCCGGCGCTCTCATGCAGTAAAGGAATTTACCGCCCACGCGGAAATCGATCTTGCAGACAGGCGCCGTGAAACCCTTCGGTCCCCACCACTGCATCGTGTACTGCGGATCTGTCCACGCCTTCCAGACCAGTTCGCGTGGGGCGTCGAAAACTCTCGTCACAACCATCCGCTCTATTTCATTACCGGTGTTTGATTCCATCTTTGACCTCCGCTTTCCTCATTTCACTCACAACGCCTTCCAGCTTGTCGAAACTTTCTTCCCAGAACCGGCGATAGCTGATCGCCCAATCGCTGACGATCTTGATCGCCTCCGGCCTGAGCGTGCATACACTTTCCCGTCCACGCCTGGTTTTGGTCACTATCCGCGCCCGCACCAGGTAGGCGACATGCTTGGAAATCATTTGCTGCGACAGCGCAAACGGTTCCGTCAATCCATGCACGGAGGCAGGCCCGCGGGACAGGCGTTCGACGATGGCCCGGCGGGTTGGATCCGACAGAGCCGCGAATGCTGCATCCAGCCTATCCACAACCATATGGTAGTGGATAAGCCGCAGATGTCAAGCCTCTTCTGCAGTCTGCCAGATTAGCTGCGGGGCACGATAGAGCGGCTTTGGCGAAGGGCGACCAGGCCCAGCGCCGCGACGACGGCAAGCAGCGCAAACCAAAGCACGGCCGGGTGACGCTCGGTGAAGGCGCGTGCGGGCAGCGGACGGGCGGTGTAGCCGGGATTCGGCCGTTCGGGGCCGAGCGTGGCCTTGCTGGCGGGGTCGGCCGGGTTGAACAGCCGGCTATAGTCGTAAACCGGCGCAGGCAGCGCGGGGTCGCCGTACAGCAGGGACACCGGCTCGCCGGATGCGGGAATGTCGAAGCAGAGCTTGCGCTCACGCATTTCAAGTGTGACCGAAGCGAACGGGACCGCGCGGTCGTCGCCGTTGTGCACCGCAACTTCAACTGAGGCGGGGCGCTGCAGGTTGGCACCAAGTGTCGCTGCGATGGCAAGTGATTCCGCATCGATGGGCTGCCCGCCTGGCACGCGCGGCGGCAGGTGCACGCGGCTGATCTCGCCATCCAGGCGCTCGGGTTGAAACGGAATCCCGTCGCGTTCGCCAGAAACCGGCGTCGCCGCCAGGTTTACAGACCGGCTGAAGTTGGTACGGTCGCCCGCTCGCACGGCAAATCGAACGCGCTCCACCGGCACATGCGCCGGAAGCGCGATCGCCGCGAAGGTGTCCCGTCCATGCTCGAGAAACGCTGTCGTGGAGGCGACCGGCGTGTAGAGCGTCTGCGCTTCCAGGTTCGGCGGCACCTCCGCCCCGGTCACCATCCCGGGCTGTGCGCTGAACTGGAATCCGGGCGCGGCGGAGACCGCAAGTTCCACATGCAGGAACGGAAAACTCGACTCCGGCAGAGGAAGCGTCGTGTTGCGGGAGAGGTGCTGGCCGGCCAGGTCGAAGAGTGTGAACTGGCCCAGGCTGGTCTGTTCCGCGGCCCCGGGGGACTGCTCGCCGGCAACCTGCGCGGTGGCCAGGAAGTTCTGCCCCGCCAGCGAAAGCTGCACCTCTGTGTAGGCGCGCGCGGGCATCTGGAGATCGAACGAAATCCTGCCGGCGTGCTCGCCCAGATTCAGCACACGTGCCGTATCCGCTGGCTCCAGCGTCGACTTCGACTCGGTGATCGCGTACGGAAGTTCGGCGGCGCCGGCGTAGAGCCGCAGGTCGTTCAGGTTGGCTCGGCTGCCGGTAAATACATGCGCCGGCAGCACCGCGCAGGCGCGTCCTTCGGAGGCGGCGGGCAGGTTCACGGCGGAGCGGAACTCGAAAAACCGCGGCTCCGCGCGGGGTACCTCGGCGTCCGGCGCGAAGCTCTGCCAACACAGCGCAAGCAGGCAAAGCGCGGCGAGCTTCATGCGTCCACCTCGCCTTTCAGTTCGGATGGCGCGGCCTTCAACCCAAGCCAGTCCTTCTGGTACGCGAAGCTGACCGCCAGCAGAAGTACGCCGAGCCCGAAGAAGCTCAAAACCCGGTATCCCTGGCTCAGGCTATGCATGTCGTACAGAAACACCTTCAGGATTGTAAACAGGATCAGGAGCAGCGCCTGCCAGCGCGTAAAGCCGCTGCGCCGGATGAACCCCAGCAGCAGAAGCAGCGCGCCGTACAGCATCAGGAAGCCCGAAACCGCCAGCGAGCGCTGCAGGTTATTTTCAGAAAGGTGCCAGAGCGCATTGATCTCGGTCTCGACGCTCAGGATCGCAAGCAGGTTGAAGAGCACGAACGTCACGCCCGCGAAGCGGATGAAAAGTTTGCTGTGGCCCTCTCGCGGAAGCTTTGCCAGCGCATACACAGTCCCTCCCAGAAGCAGCAGCGCAAGCAGGGCGGAGGCGAAGTCGCGGTTGAAGAATGCGCGCTCCACCAGCCCAGAACGCGATTCAAATTCACGCGCGGCCAGGATCAAGGCCACTGCCTCCAGCCCTAGAACGCTGACCATCCCGAGCCGAGGAAAGCGCTCGTTCGCAGTTCCCGGCGGACGGAGCGAAAGCCACGCCGCAGCCGCAAACGCAGCGGCCCCGCACAGCGACGAAACGAGGTCCGCCGCAAAGTGATCGCCGCGATTCAGCACGTCGTTGCTCACAAACAGCGACCCCAGCCCAAGCAGATAGCCTGCCAGGGAAAGCGCGCGCAGGATCCGGGCCGGGGTCAGCTTCGCGCCGGCATCGGCTTCCTCGGCGGCAATGCGCGTCGAAACCCAAAACAGCGTCAATCCCTCGGCAAACCACGCGATCGTCAACGTATGGCCGCTCGCCTTGAGCGGAATCGCCACGGTAAGAAAGATTACAGCCAGCGCTAGGTGCATGGCGGCCGCGGTGACGGTGCGCTGCACGCGCATCAGCAGCAGGTACAGCAGCGCAAGCCCCGCCATGAGCCACGGCAGCAGGTCGACGTGGAACTGCTGCCGCACCATGAGCGAAAGCCCAAGCGCCACAAAACCTGCGTTCCCGAACGGCACCAGCACGGACAGGATCGCCGGCGAGCGTCCCAGCACGCGCTCGCTCGGTACATGCTCCGGCCCTGCCGCGGTCGCTTCCGTCCAGCGCAAAAAGCCTCGCACCGAACCCAGCGCGAACAGGACGCCGAAGCTCAGCAGAAATGCCGTCGTCACGGCAAACGGAGGCGTAGAATTTCCGCTGACAAACAGGAAATCGTAAAACCGCAGGTACCATCCGAAGTAAAACGCCACCGTGCCGGCCAGCGCCGAAAGCAGGAGCCTGGGCCAAGGCTTCAGACGAAGCAGAAGCAGTGTGGCCAGGTCGATGGAGCCGATGTAGGTAAACAGAAATATCTCGTGGTTGCCCCCGGTCGAAAGCAGAAGCGGTGTAGCGAAGGCTCCGGATAAGGCATACGCGGCCAGCAGCTCGGAGTTCTGCGACCATGCCATAAACGCATTCCACGCCGTGACCGCGATCATCAATCCCAGCGCCACGGGCGCGGGCAGGAGGCCGTAGATTCGAAACCCGGCCCAAAGCGTCAGATAGAGCACGCCGGTCGCCACGGCCTTCAGCGTGAAGGAAAACGCCGGGAATCCTTTGCGCCGGAAGCGTTCCGACCAAAGCACCAGCCCGGCCCCGGCCAGCAGCCCGATCGCGACGCGCCCTACCGGCCCGATCCACTGGTTCTCGAAGGCGAGCTTGAGCCCCCAGCTGGCCGCGATCAGGAGCGCCACGATGCCGACGCGGCTGAAGACCTGTCCGCCGAGCCGGTCTTCCAGCGAACGCCGCGGAGCGCCGGGCCCCGGAGCAGCAGCATTCGCGCCACGGTCCGGCACCTCGTTCGCCCCTGGCACCAACCTCTGCAACGCTGGCGGCAACGGCTCGAAGCTGCGCACCGGCGGAGGTGGCACGGGCGCAGCCGCTTTCTGACCAGAAATTGATACAGATTGCGAAGACAGCGAAGCCTCTCCACGCACGTTGAGCTTCAGCGCGGCGACCTCCCGCTCCAGCTCCGACACGCGCGCAGCAAGCCCGGCAAGCGCATCGGTTTCAGGGTTCTGGGCTTTGTCGTGCGGCAAGTCCATGCAGGTACTGTATCGCGGAGCCTGGGTCAGACGTCCAGTGACTCACCGTAAAACTTCCGCAGCAACCGATTATGCCCGCCGGCCCAGCACCTGGATCAGCACAGCGGCCAGCGCCGACGGGATTGCCAGCGTCAGCAGTCCGCGCTGGTAGTTGCCCGTCACCTCGCGTGCGACGCCCATCCAGTACGGCCCGAGAAAGCCACCCGGAATTCCGATCGCGGTAATCGCCGCGTATCCGATCGCCGAGCTGCGTCCGCGCAGAAACGTCGCCGGAAGAGTCAGCACGGGGCCCTGCGCGGCGTTGTATGCCACCACCGTCAGGGTAAACGCGGGAATCGCCAGCCACGCATGCGCGGTGAGCCCGCCGGCCACAAACCCCGCGGCCATCAGCACGCAGGGCACCAGGATGTGCAGACGCCGCTCCCCCGTGCGGTCCGAGCGTTCAGCCGTCAGCAGCATCGCCGCGGCCCCCAGCAGGCCCATCCCGGCGATCAGCCAGCCCGCCTGCCCCACTGTCCACCCGGTCAACGCGGTAAGGATCGCCGGCGCGGAAAACGCCCATCCATACAGCACCGTCAGGATACACAGATAGAACATCCCAAGCAGCCAGATGCGTGCGTCTCCAAGCGCCGTGCGCAGGTCGACCAGCAGGCCGGCCGAAGCCGCATGCTCTGGACCTTCGCCGCTGTTCGCCTCCAGGTACTCCCGCTCGGGCGCGGTCAGCCACGGCGCGTCGGCCGGCGCATCCGGCAGCCAGCGCAGAAACAGGACGCTCAACAGCAGCGGAGGCATTCCCTCGATGAGAAAAAGCCATTGCCACCCGCGCAGGTGCATCCGTCCGTCCAGCGCAAGCAGCGCCCCGGCCAGCGATCCCATTACAGTAGACGAAAGCGGAAGCGCGATGTAGAACCGGCTGATCGTCCGCGCACGGTACTCCGCGGGAAACCACTCCGTCAGGTAAAACACGACGCCCGGGAAGAACCCCGCCTCCGCCATCCCTAGCAGAAAGCGCATTCCGTAGAATTGCCCCGGCGTGCGCACCAGCATCATGCCTATGGCGAGCAGGCCCCAGGTCAGCATGATCCGCGCCAGCCAGCGCCGCGCGCCGAACCGCACCAGCAGCAGGTTCGACGGAATCTCACACAGCGCATACGAGACGAAGAACAGCCCCGCGCCAAAGCCGTACATGCGCGGGCTGAAGCCGAGATCGCGGTTCATGCTGACTGCAGCAAAGCTCACGTTGACCCGGTCCATGAACGCCGTGCAATAGCCCACCGCGATCAAAGGCACCAGGCGCAGCGAAGCCTTGCGCAGGGCGGAGGCGCGAACCGCGGCGAACTCGGCTGCTTCAGCGATCGGCAGAACTCCTGGTTCGCTTTGGGAGAGTGAGGCACGCCGGGACGAATCCACCCGGTTGCCGCATCATACCAATATGCGGGCAAACATCATGCGGGAATGCATCGTAATTGACGATGACAACGTCACCCGGGAGCTTACCGTCCTGTTCGCGGCCGAAGCCGGCTATGGCGCGATTGCGGCTGAATCCGGCGAACACGCGCTGCGCCTGCTCTCCGGAGTCCCCGCGCCCTGGGCCGTGCTCGCCGATATGCAGATGCCCGGCCTGGCCGGATCCGCGCTGGCCCACGCGCTGCGCACCGCCTGCGGACCACACACGCGCCTGCTTGCCATGAGCGGAGGCGTCGTTTCCGCCGCCGAGTGGGAGGGCTTCGATGGATTTCTGCGCAAACCCTTTTCGGTCGCCGAACTTGAAGGCGCCCTGGACGGCAGGCCCGCGCTCAGCGACGCCACCTTCACCAGCCTCGCCGCCTGCATGCCCCGCGCACAACTTCTCGAGCTCTACACCATGTGCCTGGACGACGCCGACCGCCGCATCGGGCTCATGCGCGACCTAGCCGCAGACGGCGACCGCGAAGGCTATGAGCGCGCCGCCCACGCCATCAAGGGAGGATGCGGCATGGTCGGAGCTCTCGAGCTCGCCGCTCTTGCAGAATCCATGGAACAGGACGGCCCCCCCGAAGATGACTTCGCGGCTCCATTGCACGATTTTCTCCTCGCATCGGCAAGGCTTCGTCGTATCCTTGGGGCACACCCCGAGTAACGAAAGCTTCGTGCCGCGCCGATAAACCTGTACGTGGAGTGCTCCGCATGAAAACGGCTGTGAAACGCAAAGCCCCGGCACCGCCGGCTTCCATCCGCATCGTTGTCGCGGACGATCATCCAGTCGTGCGCTTCGGCGTCAAGAATATGCTCATGAACGAGCCCGGCTTCGAGGTCGTCGGTGAAGCGGAAGACGGCGACGTTGCCATCACGCAGACGCTCGAAAGCGAGCCGGACATCCTTCTGCTCGATCTCCAGATGCCTCGGCTGCCTGGGCTAGACGCCATGAAGGCGATTATGAGCAAAAGCCCGCGGGTCAAGATTATCCTGCTGACCAGCACCATCTCCACCCAGCAGATCATCGAGGCGCTGCAGATCGGCGCGCGCGGCATCGTGCTCAAGGATTCGGTCGCCGGCGATCTCGCCAACGCGCTCCGTGCCGTGCTCGGCGGCGATTACTGGATCGGCGGCGAGCGCGTCGCGAACCTGCTCACCGCGCTGCACGGGCTGATGGCCAGGGCCGCCGCCGTGCCCGAACGCAAAACTTATGGGCTCACCCCGCGCGAACTCGAAGTGGTGCAATGCATCGTCGAAGGGTGCTCCAACAAGGACATCGCCAAGCAGTTCTCTATCTCGGAAGAAACCGTCAAGCGCCACCTGTCCAACGTCTTCGACAAGACCGGCGTCTCCACTCGTCTGGAGCTCGCGCTTTTCGCCATCGCCCACAAGCTCGTCGACCCCGACGGCCTCTGAACCTTGCACCCCGGGCTTCACATTTGCATCCATAAGGTATGACGGAAACGATTTATGACGTGCTGGTGATCGGTGCCGGCCCCACCGGCCTCGCCTGTGCCATCGACGCGCAGGAGGCCGGCTTTTCGGTCGTCGTCGTGGACAAGGGATGCCTGTGCAACTCGCTGTTCCACTACCCGGCCCACATGACGTTTTTCACCACACCGGAGCTGCTCGAAATTGGCCGCATGCCCTTCTCCAGCCCCAACCAGAAGCCCACCCGGTCGGAAGCGCTGGAATACTATCGCAAGGTCTCCGAGCATTACCGACTGGACGTGCGCCAGTACCTTACCGTCGAGGAAGTCTCCGGCTCGGATGGCGAGTTCCGCGTTGCCACTACTGACCGATTCGACCGCAAACAGACCCTGCATGCGCGCAAGCTGATCGTCGCAACCGGCTACTACGACCTGCCGAACTACCTCGGCATCCCGGGAGAAGAGCTCAGCAAAGTCAAGCATTACTATCATGAGCCGCATCCCTACTTCGGGCTGAACGTGGTGGTCATCGGCGGCAAGAACTCCGCCGCCATTGCCGCACTCGACCTGTGGCGTCATGGTGCCAAGGTCACGCTCGTGCATCGCGGCCCGGAGATGCACCGGCACGTCAAATACTGGATTCTGCCGGACATTAACAACCGCATCAAAAACGGCGAAGTGAAGGCGTCTTTCAACTCCACGGTCGAGAACATTACGGAAGATACCGTAACGTTGCACACTCCGGAAGGGCCAGTCACCATTCCCAACGATTTTGTCTTCGCCCTCACCGGCTATCACCCGGACTTCGGCTTCATCGAGCGGCTCGGCGTGCATCTCGACGAACTCAACGACCGTTGCCCGATCGTCGATCCCTCAAGCCTCGAATCGAATATTCCCGGCATTTATCTCGCCGGGGTCATCGTTGCAGGCGAACGCACCAACGAGATTTTCATCGAAAATGGACGCTTCCATGGCAAGCTCATCGCAGACTCACTCCGGAGCCGAATGATGGTCGCACAACCGGCGTAAGGCAGAACACCGACCAAAGATTCCGCCAGGCACGCAAGCTGGACTACATGTTCTTTGCGGTTTATTCGCGTCCCTTGCGTTGACTGTTCGCTATGAAACGACGCGCCGCAGAAAGCCCCGGATGCCGACCCAGGTCAGCACCACCAGAAAAACGCAAAGCATTATCGCGATCCAGACTACCGGCATATGGTTCATGCCCGGCGTCAGCGCGGCCCGCAGCCCTTCGCTCATGTACACAATTGGGTTGAACAGGACTCCCAACTGCAGCCAGCGAATCGGCCCCAGGTTCGCCCACGGGTAATATACGCAGCCAAGAAACGTAATCGGCACCACTACCACGCCGAAGATCAGCCCGATCTGCTGCGGCTTCACACTGGTGCCGATCGTCAGCCCGAGCGCGCCCGAAACCAGCGACGCCAGCACCAGCACAAGCACCAGCAGTGGCCAGCTGCTGACATGCGCCACCGGCGGAGTTGATGGGATGTAGTACGCCAGTGGAAACACGATCGCCGCGGCTACCAGGCTCTGCATGGCGGAAAAGCAGATCTTCTCGATCGCCACGCCAGCTACCGGCAGCGGACACATGACGCGGTCGTCGATCTCGCGCGTCACCCCGAACTCCTGCGCCAGCGGAAGCGCCACCGCCGCGATGCCCGAAAACATGATCGCCACCGCCATCAACCCCGGAAGCAGCACGGTGGAAAAGTTCACGCCCGGTACCTGCGAGTGCGCCATCGGGTTCATGCCCGACATGCCACCCGACATGTGCGGAATGATATAGGTAAACACAAACAGAAAGAGCAGCGGGTTCATGCACACGCGCACCGCGAACGGAAACAGCTCCCGCCGCAGCACGTACAGGTCGCGCAGCAGCAGCCCGGCGAAGGCGCGTCCATACATGGCAAGCGTGCCGCCGGGTCTGCTGGCGGTCTCGACCGGTGCGGAAATCAGTTCACTGGACTGCATCGTGGCTCCTTCTTCCCCCGAGCTTGCGGCCACTATTCCCGCAGCTCGCGTCCGGTCAGCTGGATAAACACCGTTTCGAGGCTCGCCTCGGTGATGGTCAGGTCGCGGAGACCAAAGCAGTTGGATTGGCCGACCAGCTCAGCCAGCAGCCCGTCCGTGTTCGCCGTCATTAGACGGATCCCGTCCGGCGTCGGCTCCGCCGTGCTCACGCCAGGCACCTGCCGAAGCGACTCCAGAAGCACCGGAATCCCAGAAAGATCGCGCAGATGCAGCAGGATCACCTTCTGCGCTCCCACCGACTGCTTCAGCGCCGCCGGCGTATCCTCCACCAGAATCCTGCCGTTGTCGATGATCGCCACCCGGTCGCACAGCTCGTCGGCCTCTTCCATGTAGTGGGTCGTCAACACCACCGTGATGCCCTGCTGCCGCAGCCCGCGCACTGCGTCCCACATGGCGATGCGCGACTGCGGATCGAGACCGGCCGAAGGCTCATCCAGGAACAGCACCCTGGGCCGGTGCGCAATAGACCGCGCGATCTGCACCCGCTGCGCCAGCCCTCCTGAAAGCTGCGTCGGATATGCACCCGTCCGTTCGGTCAGGTGAAATTGTTCCAGCAGCTCGGTGGTGCGCACCCGTGCCTCCGCGGCGGACATACCGAAATACAGGCAATGAAAGAGGATGTTTTCCGACACCGTGCACGCCCGGTCCAGCGTGTTGTACTGCGGCACTACGCCGATCCGCTGGCGTGCCCGCGCAGGCTCGCGTACCACGTCGATGCCCGCGACGCGCACCGTGCCTTCGCTCGGTCGCGTCCGCGTGGTGCAGACGCTGATCGTCGTCGTCTTGCCCGCGCCGTTCGGCCCCAGCAGCCCGTAAATCTCGCCTTCCCGCACATTCAGCGTGATCCCGTCCACCGCGGTCACGCGCTGCCGGCCCTGGTACACCTTGCGCAACCCTTCCACCGCGACCACCAAAGCTTCCTGTCTCCCATCAATAATTATAGGGGTTCGCTCCCACGACGCTACTTTGCCGCCCTCGCGATAGAATCAACCCATGTCGCGTGGATGGGAGAGCAAATCCGTGGAAGACCAGCAGGTTGAGCCGATCGAAGCCCAGAACGACGCCACTTCGGCACAGGAACCCGTCACAAAACCCTCCAGCAATGTGAAGTCCGACGCCGAACGCACCCGCGCCCGCCAGGCATTGGAACTTCAGCGCGAACGCATTTTGTCGGAGCGAACCTCCAGCCCCCATCGCCGCTCCGCCCTGGCGACCGCGCTCGCCAGCATTGAAGAGCAGCTCGCGGAGCTCGGCTGGATGCTGCACCTGTAATCCTTGCCTGGCTGAGTCAGTTTTCCGCGCGCTTGTTCACCGTCGTCGCATTCGCCTGATCGGTCGGCGTTACCACCACCATCTGCACCTGGACATGCGCGGGCCGGCTCGCCACCCAAAGAATCGTATCGGCAATATCGGACGCCTGCAGCGGCGTGATGCTCTTGTACACCTTGGCCGCGCGCTCGGTATCCCCGCGAAACCGCACCGCGCTGAAGTCGGTCTCGACCATGCCCGGGTCGACTGTCGTTACCCGCACCCCCTTGCCAATCAGATCGATCCGCAATCCGTCGGTAATTGCGCGCTCGGCAAACTTGCTCGCACAATAAACCGACCCGCCCGGGTATGCCTGGTGCCCGGCAATGGACCCGATGTTGATCACGTGGCCGGTGCCCCGCTCCACCATGCCCGGGACGATCGCGCGCGTGACCTGCAGCAGCCCAAGCACGTTGGTGTCGATCATCTCCTGCCAGTTCTGCGGGTCGTCCTCCCACAGCTTGCCCAGCCCGCGGCTCAACCCCGCGTTGTTCACCAGCACGTCCACCGCGCGCCATTCATCCGGCAAGGCCCCAAGCGTTTTCTCCACAGCGGCCCGATCCTGCACATCCAGAGCAAACGCATGAACCTGGCTCGCGTCCGCAAGTTCCTTCGCCAGCGCCTCCACCTTGTCCAACCGGCGCGCGCACAGCAGTAGCCGACACTCTTCGCGGGCAAACGCTCGCGCCGTCGCTTCACCTATCCCGGAGCTTGCCCCGGTAATCAGCACAATCTTGCTCTTCAACTCGCTCATGCCTCCCTGTGATGCGCCACGCGTGGTCAACGTTCACGCCAAAGCGAAAGGACCGCCCGAAGGCGGTCCTTTCGGCCCTCCCGTAAGCTCTACTGAGCTGCCGGAGCCGACTGCTGCACGCCGATGGCGTCGCCTGAAACCACGAGTTCCACGCGCCGATTCTGCGCACGTCCGGCTGCGGTCGAGTTGTCCGCAACCGGGTCCGACTTGCCATATCCGGCCGAGGTAATGCTGTCCCCTGACACACCCTGCCTGGTCAGGAAGTCCCGCGTGGTGCTCGCGCGGTTGTCCGACAGCTTTTGATTGATCTCATCCGACCCGGTCGAGTCGGTATAGCCTTCGACCTGCACCCGTAGCCCCGGGTACGACTGCAAAATCCCCGCGATGCGCGCCAGCGAAACCTGCGTGCCCGGCTTCAGTGTGTACTTGCCCGTGTCGAACAGCACGTCGGACAGGTTCACGATCAGCCCGCGCGGGGTTTCCGTGGTCTGCAGCACCGAGTTTAATTGGGCCCGCAGCTTTTCACGCATCTGTTCCGCGCTCTGTGCTCGCTGGTTGGCAGCCGCCGCCCTTTGATTCGCCTCGAGTGCCGCGTTTTGTGCCTGAGCCGTCGCCACATCCGCGTTGGCCTTGGCCAGTTCAGCCTGCTGCGCGGCGATCCGCGCCTGCTCCGCCTGCATCCGTGCGCGCTCGGCTTCCGCCTGTGACTGCGCCGCCTGCGCCTGCGAGGCCGCCGCATTCACCTGCGCCTGCACCTTGGCCGCTTCCTGGTTGGCTGCCCGCTCGTCCGCCTTCTTCCGCAGCGTCGAGACGCGCGCATCCTCTGCCGACTCTACCGCGCCCCGCGCAAACGTAATCTCCAGCTTTTCGTCGCGATGCTTGCTGGAGTCGATGTCGGCCGCGTTCTTCAGGCTCAACTGCGCCTTGGCCAGGATCTCCGGAGCATACTGCTGCGCACCGGCATCTTCCGCGATCCGGACCGCGTTATAGGCTTCATACAGTTCAAGCGGAGATTTCTCGTTACGCGTGATTGGAGCCGCCACCGTGTTCTGCCCGTTCGTCGCCAGCGCATACACTCCGCGCGGAAGCAGCGTGGCGTGCGCATTTACTTTTTCGAGCACGCCGCTGGTGTTGTCGACCACATTCTTCAATACCACCACATCTGAAGGCGTGGTCACCGAGTAGTACGGCTCGGCAGTCACGATCATGCCGAAGGCCTGCAGCGCCGTGGTCACGTCGATATTGTTCTTGGTTCCCGCAGGCAGCACTTCACCGAGATTGGCCGGGCGGCCGTCCGGGCTGATCGCCCAGAGCACATAAGTCAGAAACTGCGGGCCGAAGCTGTTGGCTGGACGAAGGTTCCGGAACTCTGCGTGGATCGTGATCCCTCCACGTTCGCTCTTCACATCCGCCTGGCCCTTGCCCTCCGGCAAAAGTTCGGTGCCAACAAAGCCGATATGCGTGGTGCCGCTGCGATGCAGGTAATTTACCGCATCGATGTCACGCTGCACGACCTGCACCTTATAGAAGAAAACATTGCCGTTCTGCGTAACCACATCGCCCTGTGGACTGGGCACACTGGTAGGATTCGTCACCTGCGCATGCAGGGCAAAAAAGCCTGAACTGAAAACGGCGACAGCGGCAAGCCGCGAAACACTGCTGAAAGGCGTACTGCGAATCATCTGAACATCTCCTGTAGGCAGGCCTCAACCGCATCGGCGAAATGCGCTGCTACAAAAACAGATGCCCTGAGCCGGGCAAAGGTAGTCTTGCCCGGCCGCGCGGATGTGGTACTAAGGTGTGACTACGCGTGGTGCTGCGGCACCGACCCGCGATGCACAAAATGATACGGAGGCCAGGGCCCGGAGAGCTGCATCCGGCAATCCTTCAGCTCTACGGTAGCCGAGCTGTACTTGTTCTGGTACCGCTCCACCGTCCTCCCGTCGATCAGATGCGCGATGTCGAGCAGCATCTTTCCCGAGTCCATCCGCTTGCACGTAATCTCCTCCTCGATGGGAAGAAACATCCGGTGCATCTGGACGGAGAGCGCCCGCGCCTTGGACTGCCGCTCCCGCTGCCGGCTCGCCGACTCCCGCAGGCTTTGCAGATACTCGTGCCCCACGGTCATGTTGCGCGCGGAGTTGCCCGGGCACGTATCATCCACCAAGACCTTCAGGTGCATCTCCGCCTTGCCGCGCAGGCGCTCCACGTTGGCCAGGAAATGTCGCTGGTTGGACCGAACCGCCCGCCGCAGCGCATCGTCATCCGCGAACGAGGTGTTGAACCGAAACGGAAGCACCGTCGACAGCTTGAAGCAGTCGGCAATCGTCCGGGCATGATCGCGCGCGGCCAGCGACTGGTGCTCGGCCACCTGTTCCATGTCGGCGTTCGTGTGTTCGGAGACGATCACGGCAAGATCGCCGGTGGGGAAAAGAAAGGTCTGGTTGCCGAACAGCCCGGTCACCCCATGCAGCGGCATTGGACGGCGGTGACGGGCAAGATCAGGAAAGCTCTGGCGTTCTGAAATGCAATACGCGTACCAGGACATGTGCGTTAAAACTCCACTGCACGTTGACGGGTCTTGAAGTTGCGCCCGTGCATGCGTTTCGGTTACCGGCATTCAAGCGTGGGAAATCGGCCTCTTCGAACAAAACTTCTGGAATGCGGCAGGCAGCGCCGCTATACCGAGTGCGAAACGGATACTATGCCCAATTCACTACCATTGGCAACGGAAATTCGCTGGACAAAGGTTGTAGCCGAAAGTGTTCCGATTGGCACACGATGGAACGGCCGCAAGATGTCCCGTCACTTCCCCCGAAGCCCGGCCAATGGGGGTTTGCCCGCCAGGAAAGCGAGCTCAAATTTCTAAGCAGCGCTCGGAGACTGAAGGGCGGCGCTGCCAGCTTGCAAAAGCTCGCCGCTCACGTTGCAAGAGCCGAGCTTCCACTGCCAAGCCTGTCGCCCTCGAGCAGCCCGCCTAACGCCCGGAAGCCGCCAGGATCTTTTTCACCGGATCCGGCAGTGGCTGGTCCGCGTTCTTCAGCAGCAGCGCGATCTGCCATTCCTGCTCGGCGCTAAGCGTATTCCCGAACGCAGGCATTCCGCTCAACCGGATTCCATGCTCGATCTTCCAGAAAGTCTCCCCGGCAGGATCGTCCGAAACTCCCACCACGGCTCCATGCGCATGGCGTCTCCAAAGCTGTGGGACATTGGGATACATCGTCCTGGCCAGCCCCGAAGGAGCATCCGGCAGCCCATGGCAACCTGCGCAATGGTTTACATAAAGCTTCGCGCCGGACTCATACACGTCCTCGCTGGTGCCAAACGGAGGCTCGGCCGTTTCCCGCGCCACCCGCGCCGCCAGCGCCGTGTGCGCCACCTGCCGCTCAAACGGCAAAGCCTTGTCCGCCACCGCCACCGGAGGATGCCCATACCGCAGATAGACCATGCTTCCCACCCAAAGCACCAGGCATGTAAACACAATTCCTGCCAGGAACGGCAGAAACCTTCCCCCACGCCGTACGTCTGTTCTCCGAACGGTGTCCCGGCCAGCCATCATGTTTTCTCCAGAGCATCCTTGCCGGTACCGTGCGACGGAACGGCTATGGATGTTCTAATACAAGAAGGCCTTCCGGCGCGAATCCCGTCCATCCCCACCGGGGCAGGACCGCAAGGACGCGAACCAGCAGGACCGAAACAGCAGGAGTGAGTGCGTTGATACGAGGTTTGATCGGGAAGTACGGGTTCGGCGCGGCAGTGCCGACAGTTCTGGTAGCCATGGGTCTTCTGGTCGCGGCAGGGAGTTCCGCGGAGGCGCAAAGCGCACATCGCACCAGGCGCGAGTCCAACGCCAATCGCAAGGCCCGCATCGCGCGCATCATCCAGGATAGCTACACCAGACGCTGGGAAGCCGGGGGGGGAGGAGGCTATCTCCGCTTCCGCACCGGACCTTCCACCCGGCAGGTCAACGAGGTCACCTACTGGGGGAGCGCACTGTATAATCTTACGCCCAGGCTCGGCATCGTCGGCCTAACCGGCGGAGCCTTCGGCAGCGCGCGCATTCAGAACGGCTTTCCCAACGCTGCCAATCCACAAATCCAGGAATACAACTTTATGGCCGGGCCATCGTACCGCATTGTCGCCCGGGCCAAGTACGCCGTCAGCCTCTACGGCGCGGGCGGCGTCGGCTGGGGGCGCTTCAGCACCGGACCCAAGGACTTCCCGCCCCAGACTGTCGGACTCTGGCCATCGGGCTTCAATGCGGCTTTCGGCGCGGGAGTCAACCTGGACTATAACTTCTTTCCCAACCTGGCCTTCCGGGTGACGCCCACCTATCTCGGAACCACCTTCGGAGGAACCCTGCAGAACAGTAAGGGAGTCAATGTAGGACTGGTATATCGCTTCGGCCGGATTCGCTGACCGAAGCGGCACTCTCCAATAACGATCCGGGCATAGAGGACGGGTCGAGCGGAAGCCAGATCGAAAACACCGTTCCCTTGCCTTCCTTCGAGCGCATCTGGATGCGGCCTCCATGTTTGTCGATGATGCCCTTTGAGATCCAAAGCCCAAGCCCTGTCCCCGTCACGTCCTTGGTCGTGTGGAACGGCTCGAACAGATGCTGCTTTATCGATGGGTCAAAGCCGGTCCCGGAATCCGCCACGGAGATGCGCACGCCCGCGGCTTGGCTCTTCATGCAGCGCGCCGGGCGCACCCGGATGTGCAAGTCGCCTCCCTGCGGCATCGCGTCGAAGGCATTGCGGATCAGGTTGTTCAGCACCTGCCGGATCTCACCTTCCATCAGAAGCGCGCGCGGTGTCTCCCGCGAACGCCTCCGGAGCTGAATCCCACGCGCAGGCAGGCGCCCCTGGTACAGCCGCAGGATCGCCGCTGCCGTTTCGTCCAGATCGGTCAGGGTAGCCGCTGTCTGCTGCCGATGAAACCGCAGTGTCTGCAACGTGATGTCGGACACCCGGGCAAGCTCGGTCTCCGCCACCGCCGCATACGCCCGCGCGTCATCCAGCGAATCCGATCCCCGGATCAGATATACCAGGTTCAGCACTGCTTCCAGCGGGTTATTGATCTCGTGCGCGATCGAGCTCGCGAGCTGCCCCACCGCGGCCAGTTTTTCTGACCGGCGCAAGGCCTCTTCGGCCATGCGCGCCTGCGTGATGTCCCGAAAGGTGACGACCGCGCCCAGCGTTTCTCCGTCCTGCAGCACGGGCTGCGCCGACATCTCCGCCCAGAACAGCGAGCCATCTTTGCGAAACAGGTGATCGACCTGGTTGGTAAATGGCCGGTTCCGACGGAAGACGTCGTAGACCTGGCAGTCCGCAGCCGGGTAAACTGTTCCATCCGGATGATGGTGATGCACCATGGCATGCATGTTGCGTCCCACCAGCTCCGCAGCCGAATAGCCCAGCATCCGTTGCGCCGCACGATTGACGAAGGTGCAGTCACCATGCAGATCCACGCCCCAAATACCTTCCCCGGCTGAGTCCAGAAGCGCCTGAAACGAGCGCTCGCTTACCCCGGAAAGCGATTGGATCGGACCCGCTTCCGATGCAATCGCGACGGTATCGGCTTGTGTCTCGTCTTGCAAGTCTTCCTCGTACGTCCGCATCAAGCGCACTCATGGTGTGATGCACAGTCCGCATGGAAAAGGAGCCCGGCTTCAGGAGATGGAGGGACCCGCACCCGGCAAACGGTAAACTGTTTCTGGAGCAACCCATGGTCGAGATCCGGCAACAGCACCTCATCGAGAGCGTCGCGGACGCGCTGCAGTACATCAGCTACTTCCATCCGGTGGATTACATCGCCAATCTCGCCCGCGCCTACGAGCTCGAACAAAGCCGCGCCGCCAGGGATGCCATGGCGCAGATCCTGATCAACTCTCGCATGTGCGCCGAAGGTCATCGCCCCATCTGCCAGGACACCGGCATTGTCACCATCTTTCTCAAGGTCGGCCTCGAAGTCCGCCTCACCGCGGACGACGGAGGCCCCGCAACCCTGAGCCTGCAGGAGATGTGCGACGAAGGCGTCCGCCGCGCCTGGCTCAACCCGGACAACAAGCTGCGCGGCTCCATCCTGCGCGACCCCGCCTTCTCCCGCAGGAACACCATCGACAACACCCCGTCGGTCGTCGAGGTTGCGCTGGTCCCCGGCACGACGATTGACGTCACCGTGGCGGCGAAAGGCGGAGGCTCGGAAGCCAAATCCAAATTCGTGATGCTCAACCCCTCGGACTCGATCCTCGACTGGGTTCTCAAGACCGTACCAACCATGGGTGCCGGCTGGTGCCCCCCCGGCATGCTCGGCATCGGCATCGGAGGCACGGCGGAAAAAGCCATGCTGCTCGCCAAGCAGTCGCTGATGGATCCCATCGACATGCAGGAGCTGAAAGCACGCGGCCCGCAAAGCAATATCGAGCAGCTCCGCATCGACATCTACGACCGCGTCAACGCCCTCGGCATCGGCGCGCAGGGTCTCGGCGGTCTCACCACCGTGCTCGACGTGAAAATCCTTGACTGGCCGACCCACGCCGCCAACCTGCCCGTCGCCATGATCCCCAACTGCGCCGCCACCCGGCACGCCCATTTTGTCCTTGACGGCACGGGCCCCGCCGAGCTCGCGGCACCTTCGCTCGAAGCCTGGCCGAAGCTGACCTACGACGTACACATGGCGCGCCGCGTCGACCTGAGCACCGTCACGCGCGCCGACGTCGAAACCTGGCAGCCCGGCGAGATCGTCCTGCTCACCGGTAAGCTGCTCACCGGACGCGATGCCGCCCACAAGCGCATGACCGACATGCTCAATCGCGGCGAACAGCTCCCCGTCGATTTCCGCGGACGCTTCATCTATTACGTCGGCCCGGTCGACGCCGTGCGCGACGAAGCCGTCGGCCCCGCCGGTCCCACCACCGCCACCCGCATGGACAAGTTCACCCGCCAGATGCTTGAACAAACCGGACTGCTCGGCATGATCGGCAAAGCTGAACGCGGCGTGGAAGCCATCGACGCTATCCGCGACACCCACTCGGTCTACCTGATGGCCGTAGGAGGTGCCGCCTACCTGGTCTCAAAGGCCATCAAGCACTCGCGCGTACTCGCCTTCGACGACCTGGGTATGGAGGCCATCTACGAGTTCGAAGTCGTCGACATGCCCGTCACGGTCGCCGTCTCCGCCGATGGAACCAGCGTCCACCAGACCGGACCCGCCGAATGGCAGGCCCGCATCGCCAGCAGCCAGCAGGTGGGCGGAGTCCCCATCCTCGGCCAGTAGCTAAGGGCATCCATGCGCAGCTTTAGGACTCACCAACTGTTGTTTGCATCGCAGATCTTTCTCTTCGGTTCACAGGAGTCCGGCACGTCCTCGGGTAAGATCGGTACCGGCAAACCCGCCGTCCATCAGAGGAATGATCGTATGAGGCACCATTGGCTCCCGTTGACCGCGCTGCTGGCAAGCATGTTGGCCGCCCTGGCTTCGGCGACAGCCCAGCAGCAGCAGGCTCCTCCACTCACCCTCAGGCTCGAAACCCGCATCGTCCTGCTCGATGTCGCCGTGACCGACAACGACGGCCGCCCGGTCACCGATCTCAAGCAGGACGACTTCCGCATCTTCGAGCGCAACATCCCCCAGCGCATCCTCTCCTTTGAGCCGCCCGCCGCGCACCAGCTTTCCCCGGACACCCTTGGCAAACCCGTCGTAGAGTCCACCGCCGACCTGCCAAGAATCGGCCGCGCTCCGGTCACTATTCTCGTCCTGGACGAGATCAACATGACCTCCGGCGACCAGCGCTACGCGCAGGACAAGCTCATTGCCTGGCTCACCCGCCAGCCTCCCGTGCTGCCACAGCCCACCTCGCTCATTGCTGTCACGTACAAGGATGTCCATCTCCTCCGCGATTACACCCAGGGCCGCGACGAGCTGCTGCAGATCCTGCGGCATCACTTTGCCGGCGTGCTGTGGCGCGGAGGCAACAGCGGAAGCCTCGGCGGCCAGGCCTCTGACAATCTCTTCGCCACCCTCGGCGCGGTGGAGCAGATCGCCAATACCAGTCGCGGCATCCCCGGCCGCAAAAACCTTCTCTGGATCGGCGACGGCTTCCCGGACGTTAGCTCGGCGGATCTTGGCAGCACCACGGCCAAGGCCGTGCAGTCCGCGCTTCGGCACGTCTCGTCTTCGCTTCTGCACGCGCACATCACGCTTGACATCATCGGACCCACGCTCAAGAGCGACGGACCCTCCATCATTGAAACGCAAAGCCAGGCCCTGACCGGCCCGAACAACTTTACCCTTTCGCTGGAACAGGGCGACCTTCCTTTTTCCGGCCTCGCCGCGCCCACCGGAGGCCACGCCTACGGCAATCGCAACGATCTTGACCACGAGATTGCCCGCGCCGTCGACGAGGGCCGTACCTACTACACCCTCTCCTACAGTCCCACTGACTCTTCCACCGATGCACACCAGTTCCGCAAAATCCGCGTCGATCTCACCCGCCCGGGATTAAGGCTCCAGACCCGCGACGGCTACTTTGAAGAGCCTTCCGCAGGCGCGCGCTCGGCCAAACCGGATACTCAGCAGCTCGGTTTTGACCTGTTCGGCGCAGCGTTCAGCGCCATACCGTACACCGGTCTGCATCTTGCCGCGACGCACGACCCCGACGGACATCCCGGCGATTGGATCCTCCAGGCCAACGCCGGCGACCTTACCTGGCAGGACCAGCCCGATGGCCACACGCGGGAGGCCGAAACCGTTGTCCTCGCTGCCTGCCTGGGCCCCGACGGAAAACTGCTCCGAAAGACCTTTGCTTCGCTCAAATCCAACACCACCGTCGCCGGCCCGCTACTTCCCACCCTTTCCGCGCCGCTCCGCATCCATGTGGACGCGCCCTCCGGCACGGCCCGCATTCGCTTCGTCGTCCGCGACACCATCAGTGGAAGGATTGGTACAGCCGACAGCAAGCCATAACCGCGCGTGCCCCGTTCCACGGCCGTATCGGGATGAGTGGACAGCCAGAATGGGCGCACCCGCAAATACCCACGCCTAAAGCGGGTTTTTCGCTGCTGCCGCCGCCTTCGCCTTATTCCGGCTCAGCAGGGTGGGTCGTCGCGTCCGCGCCCGCTCGCTCACGTGGTCGATCTTGCGCCAGAACGCCACAAAGTAGTCCACCGCGGAGATCACGCTCACGCAGGTCATCCAGTAAATCGCCGTCACCGCGATCAGGTGTACTGCGATCACGAACCCGCCGTGAAACGACGGAAACCATACCCAATAGTTCCACCGGTGCGCCAGGATCGCCGCCACCACGCTCACAATCTGGATCACCGTTTTCAGCTTGCCGATCTCGCTCGCATCGATCGTCATGCCTTCCGACGCCGCGATCGCCCGCAACCCGCTCACCAGGAACTCGCGCCCGATAATCAGCACTGCGATCCAGGGCGGCACAATTCGCGGGTTATATGCCACCAGAATGATGTATGCCGCGGTAATCATCAGCTTGTCCGCCAGCGGGTCCAGCAGCATGCCCAGCGTGGTAATCTGCTTGCGCTTCCGAGCCAGGTAGCCGTCCAGCCCATCTGTGATGCTCGCCAGGATGAACAGCCCGGAAGCCGCCAGCTCCTGCTCTCCCGGAGCCTGCATCGGCGAGTGCGGGCTGAGAAACCAGATCAGCAGCGGCACGGTAGCGATGCGGCTCATCGTTATGGAGTTCGGCAGGTTCATCACGCACGCTCGACGCAGAATCCAACAGGTAGCGTCCCAGGCCGAGCGGCGGAACCGGTCACCGCTATTCTGTCACAAACAGCGTCCCCCCGCAGCGTAGAGGAGCCCATGGTAAAGTGGCGGTGTCCCGCAACTGTCCCCCGCACGCACCGTGTTCCCCGAGGCCCCTGTGCTCCAGCGCTTGCCCATCCGCCGGCTCCTGTTTCTGACTCTTCTGGCGTTGCTTCCCGTGCTGGCGCCCGCTTGCTTCGCCCAGACCTCGAACCTTTTCCCGAACCCGGCTGTCGCAAAGTTTCCTTACAGCTCGGTTCTGCCTTCATGGCCCACCAGCTTCGTCACCGCGTCTTTTCAGCGTACCGGCGTGACGGATATGATTGCCATCTTTCCGCCGGTTTACAACCCGATCCCCGGACCGAACTCACCGGACCCCGGGATCGACGTCTTTGAGCTGCTCAATAACGGAACCGGCACCTTCAGCTTTCCGAACCTCAACAGCATTGGCTACAACCAGGCCACCCGCGTGGTCGCCGCCACGGCCGACTTCGACGGCGACGGCAACCAGGACATCGCCTTCGCCATCTCCCACCCCATCACGGGATATGAGGACATCTGCGTTGAAACCACGGCCGGCAACGGTGCCTTCAACAACAAGACCAGCGGATGCACCACGCTGGCCCTGGTCAAAACCGTCTTGCCCAACCTCGCCTACATGGTCGCCATGCCGCTGCGCACCGGGGGCGTTCCGCAGCTGCTGCTGGAAGACAGCAGCAACGGCTTCGTGTATCTCATCCGCAACTCAGGCGCGGTCAACACCGTCGCCGGCGCGTTGCCTACCTTTTCCGTTCAGTCCCGCTACGCACTCCCCGCCGCAGACGGAGCCGGCCCTATCGCTGTCGGCGACTTCAATGGCGACGGCAACCTCGACTTCATCCTGAACGGACAAACCGGCAACTCCGCCTCCGTTTACCTGGGCAACGGCGACGGCACCTTTCGCCCGCCGGTCCGCTACACCTTTTCCCACAACGTCCACTCTCTGCTGCTGCATGACATGGACAACGATGGCCGGCTGGACCTCGTCGTCGAAGGAGACCGCGGCGTCATCGAGATTCACAAAGGCGAAAGCGACGGCACCTTCGACCCCAACTCCATGGGCGGCTCCGCCTCTGGCCTGGACGGCTTCACCGGCAACGGAGGCCACCTCGTCGCGATCGCCGACCTCAACCGCGACGGCCTCCCCGACATCCTCACCAGCACGCCCATCGGCATCAGCGTCCTGCTCGGCGCCGGCGCCATGACCTACCAGCCGGCAGCTATCTACAACGCCGGCCCCGGCATGCACTCCTTCGCGCTCGCCGACTTCAACGGTGACGGGAACCCCGACCTCGCCACCGACAGCCCCGAAGGCATCGCCATCCTGTACGGCAACCCGGACGGCACCTTTCAGACCTCGCGCGCCTTCGCGGCCGGAGCTCCCGCCACCTCCGGTATCGTCTCCGTTCTCACCAACTCAGGAAAATTCGATGCCATAGTGGCTATCAACTCCAGGCAGGCGCAGCTTCTGCGTGGCAAGGACGACGGCACCTTTGCGTTCTACTCCGCACCGTCCAGCCCGTTCGTTCCGCAACCAACCACGACGCTCGTCGGCCAGCCAGGTCTCTTTGGTTCGTTGGTTGTGGCCGATCTCAACAACGATGGCATCCCCGATCTCGCCGTCACCGCCGATGGCCCGCCAGCGCTGTTCGGAACTTTATCCGGACCCGGGATCCTCGTCCAGTACGGCAATGGGGATGGAACCTTTCGTACGCCCGCCTTCATTGCCAGCCATGCCGCCCCCGGAACTGCCGGGTATTACGGCACTAGTGTTGCCGCGCCGGGCGTCGGTCTGGGCGGTGTCCCCGGCGTCCTCAATCTCGACTCCCAGCACCTCTGGACCATCTCTACCCCAACGCAAACGCCGGCCACTCCCCTCTCCGACCAGATCGCAATCGTCGCCAGCCAGCATCCGCACAATCTCCTGGCCGCGGGAGCACTTCGTAGGCCAAACCTGAACGATCTCATCGCCCAGGACGGCGGCTCACTCAAGCTCTACCTCAACAGTGGCCAAAGCTTCTCACCCACCCCCGTCGGCGACCTCGCCGTGGACGGTTCCCTCACCACCCCGGGCCAGCTCACCGCACCGGACATCTCTTCCACCTTTCCCGGCTTTTCGAGAGCTCTCGGCTTCCACGCCGCCATCGGCTCCATGCTCATCGCCGACCTGGACGCTGACGGCCACGACGACCTTCTCGTCGCCTACGACAACCTCGACGCCGACCACACCGCTCCAAACGCCGCAGCGCCCAACTACCTGTATCTCTGGTTCGGCGACGGCACCGGCCATTTCCCCGTCACCAGGAAACACCCCGTCAACCCCGTCCGCATTGTTCCTTCACGCAACTTCTATCAGGCTGCCATCACCGACCTGAATCAGGATGGCTTGCCCGACCTCATCCTTTCTGACGGCTACCTTGTCTCCGTCCAGTACGGCACACTCAGTGGCACCTTCGGCCCGGAGCAGCATTTTCTGGCCGGCCAGGGTATCAATTCCATCTCCTATGCCGACCTTCGCCGACTGAACCGACAAAACCTCGTCGTTTCGAATGGAGGCACCGTCTTTGGCAACCCCGTCGCCAATCGCGAGGTCCTGACCCCCAACCCGGACGTCAACACCGGCGGCATCACCGTCCTGCTCAACGCTGGACCGCAGCTCGCCACCCCTGCCGGTACCCTCGTCGCCTCACCCGAGCCCTCGCCCTTTGAGTCTGCCTTCACCCTCACAGCCTCCATCGGAGGCTTTCCGCCGCCTACCGGCACTGTCAGCTTTTCCATTGCGGGCGTCCTCGCCGGCTCCGCCACTGTCTCGGCAACGGGAAACCCTGCAGGAAGCACCGCTACCCTCTCCCTCGCCGCCCCGTTTCCCGCTTACCTCAACGGTACGCCGCTCCTGCCGGGCACCTACCCGCTCACCGCCACCTACTCCGGCGATGCGGTCTACAGCCCCGCCACCCTGACCGGTTCGCACACCGTCCTGCTCGGCCCCACCTCCGTCGTCCTCACCCCCACCACGCCGCTGCAACCCTACTACGGCCAGCCCATCGACGGCACCTTCGTCGTCTCCGTGGTCGATTCCAACTACGGCACCACCGGCACCTACACCCTTTTTGACAACGGCACAGCCGTCCCCATCTGCACCAATCTCCCGCTTACGCTCAACGGCAAACCCCTCGCCTGCCCCTACGGCAACCCCATCTTTCTTGACGCCGGCGTCCACACCTTCACGGTCGTCTACAACGGCGGACCAGCCAACGGCGATCCCGTTAACGCCTCCTCCACCAGTTCCAATACCGTCACCTACACAGCGCTGCCCGACATCACCGCCGCCGGCGTCCTCACCAGTTCGCTCAACCCGTCCGTACTCGACCAGTCCGTCACCTTCTCCGCCGTCTTTACCTCGAACGTCGCCACTCCCGCCGGCCAAGTCAGCTTCCTCGACGGGGCAACCCTGCTCGGCACCGGCACACTCAACGCTGCCGGCATCGCCACCTTTACCACCTCCACCCTCGCCGTCGGCTCCCACCCCATCACCGCTGCGTTCGCCGCCACGATCGACTTCTCCGCCGCCACCTCCGCCGCCCTCACGCAAGTCGTCCTCCCCGCGGCCGTCGCTCCCGCCGCCCCGTTCACCCTCATCGTCATGCCGAACCCGATCACTCTCGGCGTCGGACGCACCGGCGTCTTTGCCGTAACCGTGACCGGCCCGCTCGCCGCCACGCTCACCTGCGCGGATACCTTCACCGAATCCGCCTGCACCTTCTTGCAGGCCGCCATTCCCGCAGGCGGCGGAGCCACCGAACTCCAGGTCACCACCGCCGCCCCGCACAATTGCGGCGACCCCACGCATCCCTACTTCCTCGGCCCTGCCTCCAGCTCCATCCCGCCCGGCAGACCTGCCGCCCTGCTCACCGCCCTCGCCGCCTGCACTCTGCTGTCTCGCAAACGCCGTCGCCTCGCCGGCCTCCTGTTCGCCCTTGCAGGCCTTTGCGCCTTCTCCACCCTTTCCGGCTGCGGCAACTGCACCGACCTTGGCACCCGTCCCGGCAACTACAGCTTCACCGTCATCGCAACGGCAACCGACGGCTCCACTCGCCAGGTAACCGTCCCTGTCCGCGTCATTCTGCCCGGCGAATAGCCCCCTAATTGATCGGTGCCCTCACTCCCACGAAGAAGGAAGACCCCTCATCCCGAACCGCGGACCTGCTTCTACCAAACGGAAAGCCTACGCATACATACCTCGCTGCTTGGTCGTGTACGCCACCCGGTCGATCGCCAGCATATACGCCGCAATCCGGTTGTTCACCCCGTGCGACTCCGCATACCGGATCACGTCAATAAAGCTTTCGATCATAATGGCGTCCAGCCGCTGGTTCACCTCGGCCTCGGTCCAGAAATAGCCCATCCGGTCCTGCACCCACTCGAAGTAGCTCGCCGTCACCCCGCCCGCGTTGGCCAGAATATCCGGCACCACAAACACCCCGTTCCGCTCCAGAATGTCGTCGGCCACCATCGTCGTCGGCCCGTTCGCCCCTTCGCAAAGCACCTTGCACCGCAGGCTCGCTGCGTTTTCACTCGTAATCACATTCTCGGTCGCCGCCGGAATCAGGATCTCGCACTCCCGCGTCATCAGTTCATGCGGCTCCACCGCCTCGGCCTGGGCAAACCCGTTAATCGTGCCCGCCTTCTGCCGGTGCACCAGCAGCCCCGGAATATCGATTCCCTCCGCGTTGTACAGCCCGCCGTCATATTCGGCGATCCCCGTAATCCTGTATCCCTTGCCATAAAGAATGTTCGCCGCATTCGCGCCCACATTTCCAAAGCCCTGGATAATCACGCGCGTATCTTCGATCAGCATTCCCAGGTAGCGCAGCGCCTGGTCGCAGCACACGCTGATTCCCCGCCCGGTAGCCTCCCGCCGGCCGCGCGACCCGCCGATATTCACCGGCTTGCCCGTCACCACCGCCGTTACTGTCTGCCGCATGTGCATGGAGTACGTGTCCATGATCCACGCCATCGTCTGCTCATTCGTGTTCATGTCCGGTGCAGGCACATCCTTTTCCGGCCCGATGAACTCGATCAGCTCCGCCGTATACCGCCGTGTCATCCGCTCCAGCTCACCCTGGCTCATCTTCTTCGGGTCGCAGATCACGCCGCCCTTGGCCCCACCGAACGGAATATTCACCACCGCGCACTTCCATGTCATCCAGCTCGCCAGCGCGCGCACCTCGTCCAGCGATACATCCGGCGCATACCGAATTCCGCCTTTGCCCGGTCCACGAGCCACCGAGTGCTGCACCCGGTACCCCGTAAACACCTCAATTGACCCATCGTCCATCGCCACCGGAATGTGTACGATCAGTTCACGCTGCGGCATCCGCAGCACCTTCCAGATCCCGTCGTCCAGCTTCAGCAGTCTCGCCGCCTTGTTGAACCGCGCTTCCTGCGAAAGCCACGGGTTCTTTTCCTCCTCCAACGTCATGGTTGGAGTCTCATCCATCGTCTGTGTTGCCATTGCGGTACGCCTCGTTTCGGTTGCGGGTACAAGTGATTCTCCGGCCACGATATGCTCTCCTGTAAACCCATCACACGTATCTGACGGCCACCGGGAGCTCAGGGTTCATCGATCGGCCAGCATGCTCTGCCGCTTTAGCGGAAAGCCGCATTCTGGCGACTTCAACCAAAGCAACCCGGACTATACGCCCGCCAGGGAACCACCCGCAACCAACCCAAAGTTGTACAATCCGCCAACCTGCTGTAGCCGCTCGGAGCGTCGATGCGTTCCGAAGGTCCGCCGGGCGCGCTGTTTCAACGAGAACAGGATGAGCACCGGAGTTCGTCTGAAGGGAGCGTGCTTTTCTCCCGCGAGCTGCATCCTACGGCCCAAGAAGGAGTCTCTCATGTCCGTATCAGCACCCATCAGTAAAGACGTTCTGGCTCGTTGGGCCGAGCAGCAGAAATGGCTTACGCCGGCTTTCGAGCAAGCCTGGCAGGAAAAGATCAAGGCGTCGTACAAGCCATTTGGAGCGAGCGCCGACAAAGTACGTTCTTTGTTGCACGGCGACTGGCTGCATGAACCGCTCCACGTCGTCATGACAGATGTGCCCGTGGGATCCTGGACCGCGGCCGTCGTTTTCGACACCATCGCCGCCGTGTCTGAAAGCCGCTCGATGGACCACGCTGCGGACGCCTGCGTGCTGCTTGGTTTGGCCGGGGCCGTCGGTGCAGCAGTTACGGGAGCGAATGACTGGGCTGAGATCAAGGCACCCGCGCCGCGCCGCATCGGAGCGGTACATGCGCTGCTGAACGTCGCCGCAACCGGGCTGTTTACATGGTCGGCTTTTTCACGACGCAAGGCCGGACGCCGAACGCAGGCCCGCTCGGTCGCGGCGCTTGGTTATGTGCTCGTCTCGATTTCCGCACACCTGGGGGGAAACCTCATTTACGAACACGGGATCGGTGTGGAAGCGAGCAAACCCTGGGCGAAGGCTTTGCCGCCCGGCGAGTAACTCGCGCACCAGCAAGCAAGGGTATAGAGAGAGTGCTTTTGTAGCTGCTTGATCGGAGGATGCTGTAATGGACAAGGTGGAAATCGACGAAGAGCAAATCGTGTCCATGGACGCGATTGCTCCAGGGCTTAACGGACTCAAGATCACGTTTGTCAACGTCTTCGGACTGCGGCACGACGATGATAGCTGGACTTTGATCGATACCGCCCTCCCCTTTTCCGCAGGACGGATCAAGAGCTGGGCGGAGAGGACGTTTGGACGGCCACCCAATGCGATCGTGCTGACCCATGGGCACTTCGACCATGCAGGCGCGGCGAAGGATCTCGCCGAGGACTGGAAGATTCCGGTGTACGCGCATCCGCTTGAATTTCCATATCTAACGGGCGCAAAGGAGTATCCAGCACCGGACTGGAAGGCGGGTGGTGGTGTGATGCCGTTGATGTCGCCCATCCTTCCGCGCGGGCCGATCAATCTGGGCGCGTACCTGAAGGCCTTACCTGGTGAGGGGAGCGAGTTGAGCCTGGCAGAGATGCCAGGATGGAAGCTCATCCATACTCCCGGACATACGCCCGGGCACGTAAGTTTCTTTCGGGCGAGCGATAGAACGCTCCTCGTCGGCGATGCATTTTGCACGACCAAGCCAGAAAGCTTCTTTGCGGCAAACTTCTCACAACCGGCGGAGCTGCACGGTCCGCCAAGTTACTTTACTTCGGACTGGAACGCGGCCAAAGTCAGTGTCCGCAAGCTGGCAGCGTTGGAGCCTGCGACGGTCGCGCCGGGCCATGGCAAGCCACTTGCCGGCTCCGAGGTGCCGCAGGCCCTGCATGCGCTGGCAGATGATTTCGAACGGGTTGCCGTACCGGCGGATGTCAAGGCCGGCAGCCAGGCGGGCGAGACGACGTCTTAGGTGATTACAGGTCGCGAGGGGAGGAGGAACAGTGAGGCAGTCAGCATACGTCCTGGAGGTTACAACCCGGGGGAAGGGGCTCTATGAATGCACGTCGAACATCAGACGATGGGTTGAACAACAGGAGATGCAAACCGGGCTCCTCACGGTCTTCTGTCGGCACACGTCTGCGTCGCTTCTGATTCAGGAGAACGCCGATCCTACCGTGCGCCTCGACCTGCTGGGTTTCTTCGATCGCGTTGCGCCTGATTCTGGCCCTTATAAGCATAACTCGGAAGGGCAGGATGATATGCCGGCTCACCTGAAAACGGCGTTGACGCAGGTACAGCTAGCAGTACCGCTTATGAACGGGACACTTGCGCTAGGAACGTGGCAGGGTATCTACCTGTTCGAGCATCGGGTACGTCCGCATCGTCGTGAAATCGTTCTGCACCTGATTGGAGAGTAACTTCCGGCGCTGACGCCGGAGTGACTTGAGAGTGAAAGCGATGGTCGATACACCATGAGGACAGGTTGGAACTCTCCAGGTAAGCGGGTACGTACAAGGGGCGCAAGGACCTTGACGGCAAGGGATTGGGCGTGTTCACTAAGCGACAGCGCTCCAGATGAAGCGCCGAGTCGATAACCTTAGATGTCCAGGTTCTTCACATCCAGCGCGTTCTCTTCAATAAACTTGCGCCGGCTTTCCACGTCTTCCCCCATCAGCGTAGTGAATATTTCTTCGGTTGCGGCAATGTCTTCGAGCTTGACCTGCATCAGGGTGCGCCGATCCGGGTCCATGGTGGTCTCCCACAGTTGCGGCGCTGTCATCTCGCCCAGACCCTTATAGCGTTGTACCTGGTACTCCTTGCGGCCCTGCTCGATAACGTATTCGAAGACTTCTGCGGGGGTTTTCTTTTCGACTGGATCCTGGCTGGCGCGACTGTTCCGCTTTGCCGGCCTGGTCTCCGTTGCTGTTCCGGGCGCGGAGGCGATGACTTCATTTACGCCTTCTTCCTGCTGGGTCTCGTCGGCCTCGTCGAGTTCCGCCTGGGTAGGCTCGGCGGCCTGCGCCGCTGGCGTCTTTGCCGCGTATGAGATCAGGAAAGGTCCCTGCAGCTGGTCGCCGATCTGCGCATACTTGGCCAGCAGTTGGCGGGTTTCGGCCGCGTTGGCCAGCGCCCAGTCGATCTTCCGCTCGGCTCCCTGCGCATCGGTAAAGCTGATCGACCATGTGCCGTGCTCTTCATCGAGCAGCGGTGAGCCCACTGCGCGGAACTGGTATTCGCGCGCAATCGCCTCCAGCTTCGCTTTCATCTGCTCGAGCTTCGCCGGCGAGGTAAAATCATCGCGCCTGGCCGGAACAGCACCCTGGTTGGCAAAGATCTGGATGAAGTCCAGCGTCACCTGATCATTGCGAAGGCGCTTGCCCACCTTGCCAAACAGGTCGAGATAGTCCTTGAGCCGACCCATATATTCGGTCAGCGCGTCGCCTTCGATCCTGGCACCGCCTTCCCCATGCGTGATCACCATGCCATCGGACGCTCGCTTGACCATGACCTCCACGTACTGGCGCTCGTCCTTGATGTACTGCTCGAACTTCCCCTTCTTGATGCGGAACAGCGGAGGCTGCGCGATGTAAACATTGCCGCGCTTGATCAGCTCCGTCATGTGCCGGAAGAAGAAGGTGAGCAGCAGCGTACGGATGTGCGATCCGTCGACGTCGGCATCCGTCATCAGGATTAGCTTGCCGTAGCGCAGCTTCGCGACGTCGAAGTCGTCCTTGCCGATGCCAGTGCCCAGCGCCGTGATCATGGCGCGAATTTCCTCATGGCCCAGCATCTTGTCGTAACGTGCCTTTTCTACGTTCAGGATCTTGCCCTTCAGCGGCAGGATGGCCTGGAATTTACGGTCACGTCCCTGCTTGGCCGTGCCTCCGGCGGATTCGCCCTCGACCAGGTAAAGCTCACATTTATCCGGCTGACGCTCGGAGCAGTCGGCCAGCTTACCCGGCAGCCCGCCACCGTCGAGCGCACCTTTGCGCCGGGTCAGGTCACGTGCCTTGCGAGCGGCCTCGCGAGCGCGCTGCGCGTCGATCGCTTTATTGATAATCTTCTTGGCGATCTGCGGATTTCCATCCAGAAACGCGCCGAACCGCTCATTCACAAACGCCTGCACCGTGCCGGCGATGTCCGAGTTCAGCTTGCCCTTGGTCTGGCCTTCGAACTGCGGCTGCGACAGCTTGACCGACACGACCGCGACCATGCCCTCACGCACGTCGTCACCGGAAAGCTGCTCGCTCTCCTTGAACAACCCGAGCGCCTTGCCTGCGGCGTTGATCGTTCGCGTCAGGGAGGTGCGGAACCCGGAAAGGTGGGTGCCGCCATCGACCGTGTTGATGTTGTTGGCGAAGGAAAACTCCGTGATCGAGTACGCGTCATTCCACTGCATGGCGATCTCGATGGCGACGTTGTCGCGCTCGGCCTCCATGTAGATCGGCTTTTCGTGCAGCACCTGCTTACCCTTGTTGAGCAGCTTGATGAACTCGGCGATACCTCCCAGGTACTTGTAAGTCTGGGTTTTCGCCTCGCCGGTCTTGGCCTCCGTCTGGCGCTCGTCGGTCAACGTAATCTCGATGCCCTTGTTGAGGAAGGCGAGCTGACGCAGCCGGTTGGCCAGCGTGTCGAAGTTGTATTCGGTGACCGAAAAGATTGTCTTGTCCGGAAGAAAGTGAACCTTGGTTCCCTTACGCGTGCTGGGGCCCATGCGGCGCAGCTCGCTGATCGGGTCGCCCGCGGCATAGTCCATCTCCCACGCGTAGCCGTCGCGCCAGATCTCCACGTCGAACGCCTCCGACAGCGCGTTGACGCAGCTTACACCGACGCCGTGCAGCCCACCGGAGACCTTGTAGTTCGACGCGTCGAACTTGCCGCCTGCGTGCAGAATGGTCAGCACAACCTGCACCGCCGGCATGGTCACGCCGTTGATGACCTTGTTGTCCACCGGAATGCCGCGCCCGTCGTCAACCACGGTAATCGAGTTGTCGACGTGAATGGTGACATCGATGCGCGATGCATAGCCAGCCAGCGCCTCGTCAACCGAATTATCCACAACCTCGTAGACCAGATGGTGCAGCCCCTGTTCGCCTGTAGAACCGATATACATCGCCGGGCGCTTGCGCACCGCGGCCAGACCTTCGAGCACGGTAATATTCTCAGCCGAGTAGCCTGCGGCCTGCGCAGCGTCGGTTGCGGCCTTGTTGGCAGCCAGGGCGGCCGCGTCGAGCGGCTTCGGGTCGGGGGTATTCGGGGTGGATGCCATGAGCGTTCGGTGGGTCTCCGGAAGAACTCTGATCGAGCGCTGCAGCGTGTCCGCGGAAGGGACGAAAACCGTGTCAACTCGCTCATTTTCATCAGCTTCGATAGCTTTATTCTAACATGCTGAACGCCACGGAACCGGCTTGCGATCCGCATCGTCCGTTGAGTCCAGAGGTAACATCCACGCCTACACGGAGACATGCCCAGGCAGCCGCCAGCGCTAACGCAGCACGGATTCCATCTGGTCAAGTCCCCAGCTCAGGTCCGCCTCAGAGATGACCAGCGGAGGTGCCAGCCGGATTACCGTCGCATGCGTCTCCTTGCACAACACCCCGCGCCGCATCAGCTCCTCGCACACCGGACGCGCGGCCGTGTTCAACTCGACGCCAATCCACAGGCCTTTGCCGCGCACCTCGACGATGTGCAGCGAGTGCATGGCCCGCAGGCGATCGAGCGCATACGCCCCCAGCTGCGCCGAGCGCCCGGGGAGATCTTCCTCCACCACCACCCGCAGCGCCGCCCGCGCCACCGCACACGCCAGCGGATTGCCGCCAAAGGTCGACCCATGATCGCCCGGCCGAAAGACGCCGAGCACCTCGCGGCTCGCGAGCACGGCCGAAACCGGCAGGAACCCGCCGGACAGTGCCTTGCCGACGATACAAACGTCCGGGCGAATGCCGTCATGCTCAAAGGCGAAAAGCTTTCCCGTGCGCCCCAGTCCGGACTGGATCTCGTCGCACATCAGCAGCACTCGGCGCTCGTCGCACATCTCGCGCAGCGCCCGCAGGTACCCCGACGGCGGAACCACGATGCCTGCCTCGCCCTGCACCGGCTCGACCAGAATCGCTACGGTATGCGGCGTAATCGCGGCGCGCATGGCGTCTGCGTCGCCGAATGGCACCTGTCGGAATCCGGTTGGAAACGGCCCGAAACCAGTACGGTACTGCTCTTCGGACGAAAAGCCCACGACCGAGATCGTCCGCCCATGGAAATTGTTCGTGCACACCAGTATCTCGCTCTGCCCGGCCGGCACGCGCTTTACCGTTTCGCCCCATTTGCGCGCGGCTTTCAACGCCGTTTCGACGGCTTCGACGCCGGAGTTCATCGGCAACGCCATCTCGAACCCGGTGATCTCATGGAGGTCGCGCAGCAGCAGAGGAAGCTGGTCGTTGCGAAACGCACGCGAGGTCAGCGTCACCTTTGCAGCCTGCTCCACCATGGCGGCCATGATGCGCGGATGGCAATGCCCCTGGTTGACCGCCGAATACGCGGCAAGAAAATCGAGATAGCGCTGGCCCTGCGTGTCGGTAACCCACGCGCCCCTGGCCTCCGCGATTACCACGTCGAGCGGATGGTAATTATGCGCGCCGTACCGCTCTTCGAGCGCGATCAGCTCGGCGGCGGCAAGTTCGGTCGGCACATCGGCGACGGCGCTCTGCATAATGGACTCCTGGGGAGCAGTATCTCCACGATACGCGAAGCGCACTTCTCTCGCCCGCACCGGCCAGCCTCGTATATACTTAGAGGGTTGTCCAGACGCATGCGCCCTCCGGAGCCATGACGCGGACGGCATAAGGAACAGTGATGCCAAAGTTGAAAACCCACTCGGGAGCAGCCAAGCGCTTCAAGAAGACCGGCACCGGCAAGTTCAAGCGGGGCCACTCCAAAATGCGCCACATCCTCACGTCCAAGAGCAACTCGGTCAAGAGCCGTCTCGGCAAGTCCGCGCTGATCTCGGAAGCCGACAGCTACAACGTCGCACGGATGCTGCCCTACGCCTAGGCCCCTCAGGCTGAAGCACTCTGTTTCGCCGCAAGCGGGTCCCACAAGCGTCAGGACCCCTGGACCAGCGTCAGCGAAGTTCATCGAGCGAGCGAACCCGTAACAAGCGCGTGAAGTGGAACCCCTTTCCACCAGCCGCTTTTCCCCGCAGTACGCAAACAGGAGACCATCATGCCCCGTGTCAAACGGAGTACCAAACGCGCCGATCGCCGCCGCAAGATTCTGAAGCGGGCCTCAGGCTACTTCCTCACTAAATCAAAGCTCTACCAGGCCGCGCAAGAAGCCGTCGAGCGCGGACTCAAGTTCGCCTACACCGGACGCAAGCAGAAGAAGCGCCAGTACCGCTCCCTGTGGATTGTCCGTATCGGCGCGGCTGCTCTCGCCAACGGCATGAGCTATTCCACCTTCATCAACGGCCTGAAGCTCGCAGGCAACACGCTCGACCGCAAGATCCTGGCCGACATCGCCGCGAACGACGCCGCCGGCTTCACCGCCCTGGCCGATGTTGCCAAGTCCGCCCGCATCAAAGCCACACAGGGCCACGCCGAGCGCCAGCAGGTGACAGCCTAAGCGTCACCTGCTTCAGACGGGCACAGACCTCCGGGCTGTGCCCTTTCCTTTTGCAGCCACGTCTTTGTTTTGCCATTCCGCAGGAATCCGCTTCTGCTGATGCCCGGGCTTATCGCCCATCACGATTTCTGTTTGGACCCGGCCCTGTACCGCAGCCGATGATCAGTCTCAGAGGAATACTCTATGAGCGCTGTTCTCGAGCAGGCGACCACCGAAGTCCAGGAGCCGAGCCGCATGCTCATCGGCGAACCGGCCACAGGCCCCGAGCCAATTTCCGGTCCCGCTTCCAAACCGCCGGCCCGCAACGCCCTTGCCGACCCGCGCAATCTCTTTTTCGTCGGGCTCCTGCTCGCCGCCAGTGGCCTGGTCTCGCCGCCGGTTGCGCTGGTCGGCGGGGTTGCATATGGCTTCACGGTCGAGCACCCTTTTCGCAAGGAGGCCTCCTCGCTCTCGAAGCTCCTGCTGCAGCTTTCCGTTATCGGGCTGGGATTCGGCATGAACCTTGCCGAGGTGATTCACGCCGGCCGCTCCGGCTTTGTGTACACGGCGATCAGCATCACGCTCGCCACCACGCTCGGCCTTCTGCTGGGCAGGTTCCTGAAGGTCGGCGGCAAAGCCAGCTTTCTCATCACCATGGGTACCGCCATCTGCGGAGGCAGCGCCATCGCAGCAATTTCGCCTATCACGGAGGCCAACGAGGAAGAGATCTCGGTATCCATGGGCACCGTGTTCCTGCTCAACTCCGTCGCGTTGCTGCTCTTTCCGGCCGTCGGCTGGGCACTGCACCTGAGCCAGAACCAGTTTGGCCTGTGGGCCGCGCTCGCCATCCACGACACCAGCTCGGTCGTTGGCGCGGCCGCGAAGTACGGCCCCGGTGCCCTCGCGGTCGGAACCACCGTCAAGCTTGCCCGTGCACTCTGGATCGTGCCCATCAGCCTGGGCACTGCCGCAATGATGCGCCGGCGCAAAGCTCCCGGAGAGCAGGTCGCCAGGATCAAGGTCCCCTGGTTCATCTTCCTGTTCATCGCGGCCGCCGCGCTCAGTACGTATCTTCCCAGCTTCCACGCCGCGTTCGCCGACCTGAATCACCTCGGCAAGATCGGTCTGACTGCAACACTGTTCCTGATCGGCACCAGCTTGTCGAAGAGAACCCTCAAAGCCGTCGGCGTCCGCCCGCTGCTGCAGGGAGTTCTTCTCTGGATCGTGGTCGGCACGGCTTCGCTCGCCGCCATTTACTACGGGCTCATCTCCATCTGAACAGCGTTCCGTTTGCTCCTAGTTGATGCGGAAGCGGTCCCGCATCAATCTCTGGAATCGCGGCCGCCAGATCAGCTCATACGCGAGTTCCTTGTCCGGAAACATGGCCAGCGCCGCTTTCTTCGAGTCCGCAATCATCTGCGAGGCCTCCTCGACACTGAGCGAGCCGTCCTGCGCAATCACCTGCATGACCATGTTCATCATCATCTGCATACGCCGAATCAGCTTGCCCTCTTCGAGCGTTTCGGGATTGTTGACCGCAGCCGGAGTCGATGGGTCAGTCTGCATGGAAACCTCCGTAAAACTCAATCCACATTGGACGCAGCGGCCCCGGTTCCGGACTCAGCGGGCGCACCCGTGAGCTTTCGCAGAAGTTGCTCCCAACGGTCGCCGTACCGCTCCCACCCTCCCAACTCGCGCACCCGCTCCAGGCCGGCGGCAGACATGCGCGCGCGCAGCTCCGGCTGATCGGCAAGCTGCTCCAGCCGCGAGGCAAGCGCGTCCACGTCCCGGTCCGGCACGATGAAGCCTTCCACGCCGTTGGTAAACAGGTCCTCGGCACCGGTCGCCTCGGTCGCAAGCACCGGGCACCCGCACGCCATTGCCTGGGCCTGCACCAGCGCCAGGCCTTCTTCGACCGAGCAAAGCATAAGAACATGACTGCGGCTCATCCGGTCGATCAGCTCTGCCTGCGGGATCGCTCCCAGGATCTGCACATGATCCTGCGGCAGGCGTGCCAGCACTCCCGCCATGTGGTGCTGCACCGCGCCTGCTACGGTGAGCCGTTTACGCGGATGCCGGAGCCGCGCAAAAGCCTCCAGCATGTACGGGATACCTTTGCGAAGCCCGACCCCGCCAGCAAAAAGCACCTCAAATGAATCATCGGGCGGGGTTCCGGTGGGTTGAAACCGCTCCAGCCGCACCCCGTACGGGATTACGTGCACCTTGTCCGCCGGCACGCCCATGGCCGCGAACGATCGACGCGCCACCGAGGACGGCACCGTGATCGCGTCGGCCAACTCATAAATCGCCTCGTCGCGCGTGATTACCCCCGGAGCTTCGCCCTGGTAAGCGACGCCCCTGCGACGGTACTCCTCGGCGAGTACCTCTTCCTGGAAACGATGGTGCGTCGACCCGCGATCGCAGACGAATTTTCCTCCTCGCCGCTGCACCACCGGCCCGGTCTTTAGTCCCGTGCCGGAGATGCCGATGAACGCGTCACAGGGCGGCACCACGCGCGCCGTGTAGGCGTCGAAGGTAAGCGAGTTCCAGAGCTTGACCCGTTCCGCCAGCTTCGTGGGGTAGTACCGGCTGCGCAGCAGGAAATAGTCCGGCGTGTGCACGTACGGAAACGTCGCGACCAGCTCGCGCGGAAGCCCTTCCCGCTTCAGCCTCGCCCACGGCCAGGTGGAGTAGATGCGTCGCAGATGGTGTCGGCGATACAGTTGATGGGCAAGCTCAAAATGGTGAAAGACGCCGAAGACGGCCTGAACGATCTGCATGGCGCGGATGGGTTCAGCATACCAGCTTCTGCCCCTCTTCCTCAGCGCAGGTATGCCGCTATAGAGTCTGGCGCACCTTTGCCACTTGCTCCTTGCTCACGTGCGTCACCGGCGCGGTCACCATGCCGCTGGTGTCCTTCATCGCCGCGATGGCGCGGTCGTATCGGCCGGCGAGAGCGTTGTACCGGATGACCGCCATCTCTTCAAGCATCTTCATACCATCTTTCAGATAACTCATCCGGCTACGCTCATCATGCCCCCAGGTCACCGGCACTTCGATAATGCGGTACTTCAGCCGCCGAGCGATAAACAGGATTTCGGGGTCAAACCCCCAGCGCTCAATGGTCTGCAGCCGAAAGATCACCTGCGCCGCCTCGCGCTTGAACGCTTTGAAGCCGCACTGCGTATCCTTAAACGGGAGCCCCATCACGCCGCGAGTAATCGCGTTGAAACACCGCCCGAAGAACTGACGATACAGCGGCTGTTGAATGGTCTGCCGGTCGCGTTCGAGCCAGCGCGATCCGATCGCCACATCCGCGCCCGCGTCGATGGCGGCCAGCAGCCGGTTTGCCTCTTCCATCGGTGCCGAGAGGTCGGCGTCGGTAAACATCACTACATCGCCGGCAGCCTGCAGCAGCCCGTTCCGTACCGAATAGCCCTTGCCCCGGTTGCCCGGGTTCTGCACCAGGTGCAGCCGCGGATGCGTATCCATCCAATGCTCCACGACCGCTGCCGTCTCGTCCTTTGAACCGTCGTCGACGACCAGAACCTCCGCGTCCCAGCCTTCGATCCGGATGCACGCCATTACCCGCTCGAGCGCCGTTTCAATGCGTGCGCTCTCGTTGTATGCCGGGATGACGATGCTCAGCTTGGGATGCGACATGTGATTCCTTAATAAAGCCGGAAGAGTAACAGCGATCGGGTATCGCCGCCGTTCATCATACGTCAATGTATAGACGCATGAACATCCCTTTCTGACACAAAACTTCTCCCCTGCTAAACTCCATCCATGCCGGAAGACTCGCATCAGCCGCCTCCTGTTCCTCCCGCCGCGCAGCCGCATCACCCGGCCCAGCCGCCGTACGCTTATGCCGCGCCATACCCGAACTCGCGCATACCGTACATTGCCCGCCCGGCGCGTCCGGGATGGTTCTGGCCGCTGATCATCGTCGGCTCCATCCTGCTCGCGGCGCTGCTGTTCGGGCTTCTGGTTCGCTCCGCCTTTAAGAGCATGTCCGACGCCGACACCTCCTCGGACTCCTTTTCCTCCAGCAAAATAGCCGTCATCGACATCGACGGCGTCATCCTGGACGCCGACAAGGTCGACACCCAACTGCGCAAGTTCGGCGACGACTCCGACGTCAAAGCCATTCTGCTGCACATCAACTCGCCCGGCGGAGGTGCCGCCGCCTCCCAGGAGATCTACCACGAAGTCCTCCGCATCCGCTCCGAAAAGCACAAGAAGGTCGTCGCCTCGGTCGAGTCCGTCGGAGCCTCCGGCGCCTACTACATCGCCAGCGCCTGCGACCGCATCTACGCCAACGACGCATCCGTTGTAGGCTCTATCGGCGTGATTATGGAATGGACCAACTACGGCGACCTGATGAAGTGGGCCAAGCTGAAGCCCGTCGTAATCCACGCCGGCGCGCTCAAAGACGCGGGAGACCCCACGCACGACATGACTCCGCAGGAAGCCGCCTATTTCCAGTCGCTCGTCGACAACATGTACACCCAGTTCGTCGATGACGTCGCTGCCGGCCGGCACAAGAGCCCGGACATGATCCGCCCGCTCGCCACCGGCCAGGTCTGGACCGGCCAGCAGTCGCTTCCGCTTGGCCTGATCGACAAGATCGGCGGCTTCCGCGTGGCCCTGATGGATACCGCGAAGGAGGTCGGCATCTCCGGCGAGCCTTCCATCGTAAAGCCGGCTTCGGCAAAGAAGGGCCTCGCCGCCCTGCTTTCCGGCGATTCCGACGAACTCTTTCCGAATCCAGGCAAGCTGCTGGACCGCTCGCCCGGATTTTTCTTTCTCTGGAAATAACCCGCGAACATCACCTCCGCGGATGCGAGACAATCCAGGCAGTTCAAGCGTCCGTCTACTAAACCGCAGCAGGAGAGTTCCTTGACCAAAGCAGACCTTGTCGACAAAGTGACCGCGCTCGGTGACTTGACCCGCCGCGACGGCGAAATTATCGTCGACCTCCTGTTCGACTCTGTCATCGGCGCGCTGAAATCCGGCGACAAGGTAGAAATCCGCGGCTTCGGCAGCTTTCGTACCCGGCAGCGCAACGCACGCGTGGGCCGCAACCCAAAAACCGGCTCGCGTGTAGAAGTTCCCGCGAAAAAAGTTCCGTTCTTCAAACCTTCCAAAGACCTGCGCGACCTGGTCAACCCGAAGCAGGCCGGCAAATCTGCCGAGGCTGGCGCTGAAGTAGATCCGCACCATCCTCCCCCCATGTAGCTGCTTCGAAAAGCACAGCTCCCACAGGCGTGCCTTGCGGCCTTTTACGCCTGTTGCGTCAGGTTTCCCCTTTATTCTCCTTGCATCCTTGTATGCTGTCCTCTCATGGAACTTTCGCCCACAGCGCCCCCGCCCGGCCTCGCCGTAGAAACTCATAACCTGACCCGTCGGTTCGGCGAGTTCACTGCCGTCCGAGACGTAAACCTGGCCGTGACGCCCGGACGATTCTTCGGCTTTCTTGGCACCAACGGCGCCGGCAAATCCACCACCATCAAAATGCTGACCGGGCTGCTCGCGCCCACCTCCGGCTCCATCCGCATCCTGGGCGAGCCGCTCACCGCGGACACCGTAGAGCTGAAACGCCAAATCGGCGTCGTGCCGGAGGGCATGGCGCTTTTCGGCCGGCTGACCGCGCCCGAATACCTCCGCTTCGTCGGCCGCATGTACGGCCTGGACGCGTCGACCACAGCCCAGCGCTCGGCCGAGCTGCTCGACTTCATGAGCCTTTCCGGCGAGTCCAAGAAGCTCATCACCGACTTCTCCCACGGCATGCAGAAGAAGCTCGCGCTGTCGGCCGCCGTCATTCACGGTCCCCGGATCCTTTTCCTGGACGAGCCCTTCGAAGGCGTGGACGCAGTCGCCGCCGGCACGCTGAAATCCATGCTGCAGGGCATGATTCACCGCGGCGCCACCATCTTTCTTACCTCGCACGTGCTGGAGATTGTCGAGCGTCTGTGCACCGACGTCGCCATCATCCACAAAGGCCAGCTGGTCGCACAGGGAACGCTTGAGGAGCTGCGCGCCGGCGTTCACGCCGAGCACCCGGGCTCCGGCTCAACGGAGCGCCTCACCCTCGAGCAGATCTTTCTTTCCGTGCTCGGCACCACCGGCACCGCCCCGCCGGAGTCGGAGCTTTCATGGCTGGGCTAAGGGCTTCCCGCATCTCCGCAGGAAGCCAGTTCGGCGCCGTGGCCTGGCTGCGCTGGCGGTTGTTCGTCAACGGATTTCGCCGCAAAGGCGGGACCGGCGAGCTGGTCGCACGCGTGCTGGTCTATCCCATCGCGCTCGCATTCCTGGTCGTCCCGGTGCTTGGCGCGGGTTTCGCGTCCTACTTCGCCGTGTCAGAGCAACATCCGGGTGCCCTGCCCCTTGTTTTTTGGGCCATCTTCGCCCTGCAGGTCGTTGTAAGCCTCAACATCGCGCCGCCCGGTCTGTCCTTCGACCCTGAATCCCTCATCCGGTTTCCGCTCTCCTTCCCACGATATCTCACGATCCGCCTCTTCCTCGGCCTGCTGTCCGCTTCCACCATCGCTGGTACCCTGTGCCTGCTTTCGGCAGCTCTCGGCATCTCGCTTGCGAACTCCGGGCTGGCCCCCGTCGCCTTCGCTGCGGCGATCCTGCTCGCGGTCGCCAATCTCCTGCTGATCCGCACGGTCTTCGCCTGGGTTGATCGCTGGCTCTCCACCCGGCGCGCCCGCGAGGCCATGACCGGCCTCATCATCGTCGCCAGCGTCGGCTTTCAGTACCTCAATATGACCTACAATACCGGGCGCCGCGGCGTGGATCCTTCGGCCAAGCTCGCGGCCGCCCGGCACATCTACGGCTATGGCGAGCCTGTGCTGTCCTGGCTGCCTCCCGGCCTCGCCGCCCGGTCCATCCTCGCCTCTGCCGTTGGTCACCCGGCTATCGCGCTTGCCGAACTGCTCGGCATCCTCCTCTTCGCCGCGCTCTTCCTTGCCATTTTTGCCTGGCGCATGGGCCGCGAGTACCGCGGAGAAAACCTTTCGGAGACCAGCAACTTCCCCGTACCCGCTCCCACCGCCGCCACCCCCCATCTAAGCGCCGCCGTAGAAGAGCCCCGCTCCTTCGGCCTTCCCCCGGCCATCGCCGCCTGCGTCACCAAGGAGTTCCTCTATATCCGGCGGAATGTCGCCCAGTTCTACGCGCTGCTTGTTCCGCTGGCCATGGTCTTCATCATCAGCAGCCGCTTCGGGGCGCTTGCCCGCTCCGGCCTGGTGCTTCCCTGCGCGGTCGCCTACTCGTTTCTGTCGATTGCTGCGCTTTCCTACAACGTCTTCGGCCTGGACGCGACTGGCATCCAGACTTACCTGCTCGCCCCTGTACCTTTCCGAACCGTCGTCCTCGCAAAGAACCTCATCGCCTTTCTGATCGCCGGCACCCAGTTTCTCCTACTGTATGCACTGATCAGCTATGAGTACGGCCTTCCGCCCGCAGATCTGGCGCTGTCCACCCTGCTCTGGCTTCTTCTGTCCGTGCTGGTCAACACCACGGTCGGCAACCGCCGTTCCCTGACCGCGCCGAAGAAGATGGATCCCGGCAAGCTGTCCCGACGCCAGGCCTCCCAGCTCAGTGCCTTTCTTTCTCTCGGCGTGGTTGCCGCCCTGGCTGCGCTTGGCTTCGGCCTCTTCCTGCTTGCCCACATCCTGCACCTGCCCTGGCTGCCTATCCCGGTTCTGGCAGCGCTCGCCGCCGGAGCTTATCCGCTCTACACCCTGGGTCTTGGCCGCGTCGACGCCCTCGCCCTCGAGCACCGCGAAAATCTTCTCGAAGAACTCTGCAAGGCCTCCTGACGAGCCTCCAACCGTGTCTCTTTCGTTGTCGTCCCGCAGCAATCCACTCTTCGCTGAACTTTTACTCTGCCACAATCGCGATCATGCCCATCGCCCGGCCGGTCACGCCACCTTCGGCCCGGTGCGAAAAGTACTTCCGCCCTCCATCCCCCAGCCGCGCGCAAGCCGTACATTCCCCAATCACTGACACCCGGTCCGCCCGTATCCCAGCCTCCACCAGCTGTTTCTGGTTGCTCTCCCAAAGGTCCAGCGCCGTTGTCCGATACACTCCCGCCGGAAACCGCTCGCGCACCTCGGCCCCCACCTCATAGCAGCACGGCCCGATTGACGGCCCCACGGCAGCGACCATGTCCTCCACCCGGGCTCCCAACTCCATCAAACGCCCGACCCCGGCCCCCACCATGCCGGACGCCGTGCCGCGCCACCCGGCGTGAAGCGCTCCCACAAGCCGCCGGCGTACATCCGCCACCAGCACCGGCACACAGTCCGCCACTAGAATCCCAAGCACCACCCCTGGCACGGCCGTCACCAGTCCATCGGCATCCCCGGCCCGGCCACCTCGCTCGGCGACCATCACCTCCTTGCCATGCACCTGCCGTACCGTCGCAAGCACAGCCTTCGGCCCGCCCACCGCCTCGGCAGCAATCGTTCGGTTCCGCTCCACAACGTGCGCCTCGTCCTCTGGCGTCAGCCCAAGGTTCAGCTCTCTGTCCCCTCCATAGACCCGCGTACCGCCGCCCACCCGTGTGGAAAACCCATGCCGCAGCCAGGGGAAAGCCTCCCACCCCGCAACCCGCACCAGCTCGAGCTCTCGCCTTTCTCGCATCCGCACAGTCTATTCTCATCGAGGAGCCTCGTCCGCTGCGGGGATAAAACTTTCCGCGAACCCGAGCAGCCCCGAATGCATCTCAGCATCCGTTACCTTGCTCTCCACATCTTGCACCCGTGGTACGATGTCCGCCACCGTAGCCTGAACCGAACGCATCTCTGAAAGACGTAAAACATTGCCCAACACCGTACTCACCCATCTTCGTACCCGCATCGGCAAGCTCTGCGTTGCCATCACCGGCTCTTCCTCGCCTGAGATGGTGGAGCGAGCCGAAGCCGCCGTCAAGGACTCGAGCTTTCTCGAGTTTCGCCTGGACTACCTCGCCGACCCGGCCGCGGCCCTATCCGCGTTCAGCGAGTTTCTTTCCGCCCACAACGCGGCCACCGCGATCGCCACCTGCCGCCGCACGGAGAATGGCGGACGTTTCGCAGGATCACCCGTCGAAGAACTCGGCCTCCTTCAGGCCGCCATCGCCGCCGGTTTTCAGATCGTCGATCTTGGATTGGAATCGGCCGAGGCCCTTCCCGACGCCGTTGCGGAGTTGCGCAAGACCACAGCCGGCATCATTGTCTCCTTCCACGACTTCGAGAAGACCGGCGACCTCGACGGCATCTACGCACGCATCGCGCCTTTCAAGCCCGACTTTGTCAAAATCGTTCCCACTGCCGCCACGCTGTCCGATAACGTCACCCTGCTTCGCTTCATTGAGCGCACCAGTGACGAAACAGAGGTGATCGGCATCTGCATGGGCGATGCCGGCATCCTTTCGCGGGTGCTTGGCCCCCGCGCCGGTGCCGCCTTTACCTTTGCCGCGGCCTCGGTCGGCGAAGAGACCGGTCCCGGCCAGATTGCGGCGCGCACCCTCGTCGAAACCTACCGGATCGAAGATGTTGACGCTTCCACCAAGATCTATGGCGTTGCCGGCGATCCGGTCGCGAAATCTCTCTCGCCGCTGATGCTCAACACCGCCTTCCGCCGCGAAACCGTCAATGCTGTTTACCTCGCGCTACAGGCCGCCGACGTGAAGGATCTGGTCTCGGTGATCCAGCAGATACCTATCCATGGCATCTCCATCACCATGCCCCATAAACAGTCCATCCTGCCGTATCTGGAGCACACCGATCCGCTGACGGCCCGCATCGGTGCCTGCAACACCGTTCTGCGTACGCCTGACGGAAAGCTTTACGGCTTCAATACCGACGTGCAGGGCATCGTGCTTCCCTTGGAAAAGCGCATGAGCCTTCGTGGTGCCAGGATTCTGGTCCTCGGGGCCGGGGGCTCGGCCCGCGCCGCCGTCTTCGGTCTGCAGGAAAAAGGCGCGGAGGTTTTCATCCTGAACCGTACCCCGGCGACCGCGGCGAAACTCGCCAGGGAGTCTGGAGCGAAGGTCATCAAGCGTGAAGGCCTGGGAAAGACCAGCTTCGACGTGATCCTGAACACGACGCCGGCGGGCATGGCCGGCCAGGAAACCGCAAGCATTCTCACTCCGGACGAGCTCAACGCAAAACTTGTTTTCGACATTGTCTACAATCCCGTCGAGACGCCGCTGCTCCGGATGGCGCGGGCCAAGGGCATCCCGGTCATCACCGGGGTGGAAATGTTCGTGCAGCAGGGTGCCCGCCAGTTCGAAATTTGGACCGGTAAGCCTGCGCCCGAGGAGGAGATGCTCAAGGTCATCATCCACAGCCTCCGGCAGAGCAGCGGGGAACCCATGGAACCCTCCGCGCCCGTCGCCACCTCCAGGCCAGTCGAAGAGGTCACGGAACCAGAAGATGCTTTGGATGAACCGGAGGTCGAGCCCGCTCCTGCACCAGCCGCCAGGAAAAAGGGTTCACCACTGAAGCCGGCAGCCATCAAGAAGGTAAAACCCGCAACCCGAAAAAGGTAGCCATGTCTTCTGTCGAGGGCTTGGCAGCTCTTGGCACACTGGCAAGGATCGTCCGGTACCCCGTCAAGAGCATGCGGGGTGAGTTCATCACAAGTGCCGAGCTTACCCCGGTCGGCCTCGCAGGCGACCGCCCTTATGCCTTCGAATCGGAAGCCGCTCCACCGGGAATGCTGCGCGTTTCCGGCCACGAACGCCGTGAACTCCTTCGCTTCGCCGCGCGGCAGACCGGTCTCGGCGTGCTGGTGGTCACCCCCGCCGGCGAGGAACTTGCGGTAGAAGACCCAGACCTCCTTGCCGCGCTCCCTGGCTTCTCGCCCACGCGTCTGACCCGGTCCGCCATGCCCCAGACCGACTGCCGCCCGGTCTCGCTCATCAGCCTGCAAACCATAAATCAGCTTGGCCGGGAGCTCGGCACCGAGCTCGACCTTCGCCGCTTTCGCGCCAACCTTTACCTGGATCTCGCGGAACCTTTCGCCGAAGATCTTCTCGTCGGTCATACTCTCCAGATTGGCTCAACGGCTCGTCTTCATATTCTCGAACGCGATCCCCGCTGCCGGTTCATCACGCTCGACCCGGATACTGCCGAGCCAATGCCACAACTGATGGCGCTACTTCACCGTCGATACCAAAGCCGGGCAGGCGTCTACGCCAGAGTTCAATCACCAGGAAGTGTGGCGATGGGCGACACGCTTACCGCGCCGGCGAAGACAGTACCCTAAGGCCCCGAAGTCCCGCTGAGACCGGGGGTACACGCTAGCCTTAGGCCTTGCCTTCTGCCGAGGCCAGTTCGGCCTCAGCCTCCCGCGTAATCACATTCGCTTCGTCGTACCTGTGCCCGTCGTCGCCGGCCGTGTTCCACATCTTCTGCCCTCGCTTCAGCTCGGCCTCGGCATGCGCACGGTCGATCTCTCCAGGCTTCTTGGCAATCTCCGCCAGGATGGTGACACGCTCCGGAAGTACCTCCACGAAGCCCCATGCGACGAAAAAGCGATCTTCGCCCGACTGCGCGCCCCGTAAACGCACCTCACCCGCGCCCAGTTCAGCCAGCAGCGGCGCAGCCCCATATAACGCTTCCAAATATCCGGATGCGCTCGGGAGCTCCACGGCATCCGCCAACGTATCCAGCAGAAGGCGGTCCGGAGTCACCAGCCGTACCGCCAACTTCCCGCCCTGTCCTGCGTCTGCCATCGTCTTCCTCTAGGCCGCATCCGCAACCTGCATTCGGCCCATGCCTGTTAGGCGTTCTGCTTCATCTTCTCGGCGGCCGCCAGCACGTCCTCGATGCCGCCCTTCAGGTAGAAAGCCTGCTCCGGAATGGAGTCGTGCTTGCCGTCGATGATCTCTTTGAATGAGCGGATCGTATCCTCGACTTTAACGTAAGCTCCCGGAATACCGGTAAAAATTTCCGCCACATGGAATGGCTGCGAAAGGAATCGCTGCACCTTGCGCGCACGCGCTACCGTCGTCTTGTCCTCGTCGGAAAGCTCGTCGATGCCCAGGATGGCGATGATGTCCTGGAGGTCCTTGTACCGCTGCAGGATCCGCTTTACACCCTGCGCTACGTCATAGTGCTCCTGCCCGACGATGCGAGCGGCAAGAATACGAGAGGTCGAGGTCAGCGGGTCGACGGCCGGATAAATTCCAAGCTCCGAAAGGGGACGGGAAAGGAGCATGGTCGCATCCAGGTGGGCGAACGTCGTCGCCGGCGCGGGATCGGTAAAGTCGTCGGCCGGCACATACACCGCCTGCACAGACGTAATTGACCCCTTCTTCGTAGACGTAATCCGCTCCTGCAGCTCGCCCATCTCGGTCGCCAGATTCGGCTGGTAGCCCACGGCCGAAGGCATACGGCCAAGCAGCGTCGAAACCTCGGAGCCGGCCTGAGTAAACCGGAAAATATTATCGATAAAGAGGAGTGTGTCGGCACCTTCCTCATCACGAAAGTACTCCGCGACGGTCAATCCGGTCAGCGCCACGCGCAGACGCGCCCCCGGCGGCTCGGTCATCTGTCCATACACCAACGCGGCCTTGCTTTTCTCGAAATTGTGGATGTCGATGACGCCGGATTCCTGGAACTCATGCCACAGGTCGTTGCCTTCACGCGTCCGCTCACCCACACCAGCGAACACGGAGAATCCGCCGTGTTGCTGCGCTACGTTGTTGATGAGTTCCTGGATCACGACGGTCTTGCCGACACCCGCACCGCCGAACAGCCCGATCTTTCCACCCTTGAGGAATGGCAGAATCAGGTCGACGACCTTAATGCCGGTCTCAAACATCTCTTCCGAGGTCGACTGCTCGTCGAACGCCGGTGCCTGCCGATGAATCGGCATATGCACCTTCGCGTTCACCGGCCCAAGTTCATCCACCGGCTCGCCCAGCACATTCAGCACACGGCCCAACGTCTCACGCCCCACCGGCACAAGGATGCCGTTGCCCGTATCGTACGCCTTCATGCCCCGGACCATGCCTTCTGTCGCCACCATCGCGATACAGCGCACCCGGCCTTCGCCCAGATGCTGCTGCACCTCCACGATCACGTCCAGAGGCGTCGGCACGTCGAAGCCTTCGCTCGTCACCCGAAGCGCCTGAAAGATCGGGGGCATGTGCCCCTCGTCGAATTGAATGTCAACGGCCGGGCCGCTGATCGAGATCACTTTCCCAATATTCTCTGCCATAGTCCTCTTATCCCGCACACGCTTAGAGCGCGGCCGCTCCACTTACAATTTCGATGATTTCCTTGGTGATCGCCGCCTGCCGAACCCGGTTCATGGTCAGCGAGAGCGAGTCGATCAGGTCTCCCGCGTTCTTGGTCGCCGCATCGGTCGCCGTCATGCGCGCTGCGTGCTCGGCTGCGGTGGACTCCAGCAGCGCATGAAAGATCTGGGTCGTCACATACCGTGGAATGAGGTGCTTGAACAAATCTTCTGGCGACTGATCGAAGATGTAATCTACGTCTGCCGTGCCGAACTTCTTCGCTTCTTCATCAAACTGCGACGCGTCCGGAGCATGTACGCTGATGCCCTCCGCCTCCGCCGCACGGATGGCTGCGTCGCGCTGCTCTTCGGTCATCTCCTCGGAAGACTCGATCTGCTGGCCACCCAGCTTAACGATTGGAAGCATCTTCTCCACCACAATGCGTTGCGACAACACCGACTTGAACTCGTTGTACACCATGTACACCGCATCGATTTCCAGCCCGCTCGTATCGCTGAACGATCGTGCGAGCCATCTCCGCGACGTCCTCGTAGTTGGAACGCAGCAGCAAGTCCGGGTGCTCCGCTGCGACCTCTATTTGCGCCCCGCGATGACGAATCGTCTCGTAATGCACCGAAAGATCGTTGTCGTAATGCTCTTCCTTCTTCTCGTACTGCGCCGGGGCATACCGGCGCTTGTACATGCCGATCGCCTTTTTGCCCACCGGCTCGAGATCGACGTTTTGCCCCTTGCCGGTGCGCGCGTCAATAAACTTCTGCGCCGCCTTGCCGACATTCGAGTTGAATCCGCCCGCGAAGCCCTTGTCGCCCGCGATCACAATGACCAGAACCGTCTTCTCTTCGCGCTCAACCAGCAGCGGATGCACGATCTCGCCCGTGGTCTCGTTGTAGAGATCGGTCCGCCGCACCAGCGATTCCAGCACGTTCGCCAGCATTTGCGCGTACGGACGCGCCTGCATCGCACGTTCCTGCGCACGCCGCAGCTTGGCCGCCGAAACCATCTTCATGGCCTTGGTGATCTGCCGCGTGTTCTTCACACTGCGGATGCGGCGCCGTAAATCGAGAACGTTCGCCATGATCTAAGCCGTAACCGCCTGCGCCTGCTGGTTCGTCTCCGCTGCCTGCGCCCCGGGTGAACCCGCCGAGCCGGCCTTCGGCTCCGCTCCGCCGCCGGCCGCCTTCTTGTGATCGGCCAGGAACCCGGCCTTGTAATCCTTGATCGCGTCCGTCAAACGCTTCCGGATATCGTCGTCGAGAGCCTTCTTGGTCGCGATATCGGTCAGGAGACTTGGCTGCACAGATTCCAGATAGGGATAGTACCCATCCTCAAACGACCGGAGATCGCCGACCTCGACATCGTCCAGCAGCCCATTGGTGCCGGCAAAGATGATTGCCACCTGCTTCTCAAACGAGAGTGGCTGGAACTGCGGCTGCTTGAGCAGTTCAACAAGCCGCGAGCCGCGGTTCAGTTGCTGCTGCGTCACCTTGTCAAGGTCCGAACCGAATTGCGAGAACGCCGCCAGCTCGCGGTATTGCGCCAAATCCAGCTTCAGCGTCGAGCCAACCTGCTTCGTCGCCTTGGTCGCCGCCGCGAAACCCACACGCGAAACCGACAGCCCCACGTTCACCGCCGGACGCACGCCCGAGTTGAAAAGGTCAGTTTCGACAAAGATTTGGCCGTCTGTGATCGAGATCACGTTAGTCGGAATGTACGCAGACACGTCGCCCGCCTGGGTCTCGATAATTGGCAGCGCGGTCAGCGATCCGCCGCCGAGCTTGTCTGAGACCTTGGCCGAACGCTCAAGCAGACGCGAGTGGAGGTAAAACACATCACCCGGGTATGCCTCACGCCCCGGCGGACGCCGCAGCAGAAGTGAAATTTCACGGTAGCTCGCCGCGTGCTTGGACAAGTCGTCGTAGATGATTAGCGCATGCTTGCCGCTGTCACGAAAGTATTCCCCCATTGCGGTCGCCGCAAATGGAGCGAGATACTGCATTGGTGCCGGCTCGGATGCGGTCGCGGCCACGATGATCGTGTACGCCATCGCCCCGTACGCTTCGAGGGTCTGCACTACCTGCGCCACGCTCGAACGCTTTTGCCCGATTGCGCAGTAGATGCAGATCAAGTCATTTTTCGCGGAGTTGATAATCGTATCGAGCGCAATCGCCGTCTTGCCCGTCTGCCGATCGCCGATCAGAAGCTCACGCTGTCCACGTCCGATCGGGATCATCGTGTCGATCGCCTTGATGCCGGTCGCCATCGGCTCACGCACGCTTTGACGGTCGATAACTCCCGGGGCCAGCCGCTCCACCGGAAGTGTCTGGGTAGTGTTGATCGGGCCCTTGTCGTCGATCGGCTGACCCAGTGCGTTGACCACCCGGCCGATCAGCGCCTCGCCCACCGGCACCGACATGATTTTACCGGTGCGCTTCACCTGGTCGCCTTCGCGCAGCTCCGTATAGTCGCCCAGCAGCACCGCACCGACCTGGTCTTCATCCAGATTCATCGCAAGCCCTGCCACGCCGTGCGGAAAATCAATCAGTTCACCTGCCATGACCTTGTCCAGCCCGTGCACGCGCGCGATCCCATCGCCGAGCGACATGATCGTGCCGACCTCGTCCACCTGTACTCGCTGTTCGTAATTTTCGATCTTCTGCCGCAACAGCTCGGTGATCTCATCTGCCTTGATCTGTGCCATATCCTCTTCTCGATCCCGTCATCTGCCGTGCACTCGCACGGGTTTTCCAAGTCTCGAACTGCCAGCCCGTAAGGTCCTCAGGGCTGCATCAACGCCTGCCTCATGCCGTTCAACTGCGCCCGCACAGAACCGTCGTAGACCGTCGAGCCAATCCGAATCACCGCCCCGCCCAGCAGCTCGGGGTCCAGAGAATAGGATACCTTGACCCGGCTTACCGCCAGCTTGGAGATCTCAAACTCCAGCTGCTGACGGTCGTCCGGGTTCAACTCCCGCGCGCTGGTCACCTCGACCTCGGCGATGCCCAGGCCCTGCTCGGCCAACTTGTGGTACTCGGTCAGAATTTGCTGGAGCTCTCCGAGCCGGCCATGGTCCATGATCACCGCGACGAAGTTCCGTACCTCGCGAAACATGCCCATGCGCCGAGCCAGCTCATCCAGCACCGCCAACTTTTGGTCATTCTGGATTGAAGGGTCGGTCAGCACCTCGCGCAATGGAGCGCTTCCGCCCAGCGTCCGGGAGAAGTCCTCCATCTGCATCTGTGACTGAGTCGAATCGAGCCCGGCCTGCTGTGCCACCGAGGCAAAGGCGTGGGCATACCGCAGCGCAAAGATCCCCGGATCCGCCATCAGTTCTGCCCGCCCTTCAGGTCGCCGCCGCCCAGCTTGCGGGCAAAGTCCTGCACTAGCAGGCGGTCGGTTTCAGCTGATATCACCAGCTTGCGCGCCGCCTGCTCAATCGCCAGGTCCGCTGCGTGACGCTGCAGTTCGCGCTGCGCATGCATGCTGGCCGCGGCGATCTCCGCCTCGGCCGCCGCCACAATCTTCTTCTTTTCTTCCTCCACTGAGGCCTTGATTCGCACCTCGTCAGCCGCCGCCGTCTTTTCCGCGTCTTCGCGCATGCGATCGATCTGCCCGTCCAGCTGCGCCAGTCGGTCCTCGATGCTCGACATCCGCACGCCTGCCTCTTCCTGCGCGGCGCGCGCATCGACCAAGTGCTTCTGCAGCGCGGAAGTCCGGTCCCGGAACACCTTGGGAAGCGCTTTTAAAAGAAACCCGCCCACCAGCACGGCCAGGACCACGAAGTTCAACACCTCGAATGTGGTCGCTGCCTGATTGGCATTCATGCCCATCAGGCCGCCGATCTTCTGCACCACCTTCGAGTGGCGGTACTCCGCCGTCTCATCCTTTTCGCCTTCCGCCGCCTCTTTCGAGTTTGCCGCAGGCGTCGCCTGCCGGCCGGAATCGGCATGCTGCGCCGGCTCCTGTGCCCACAGCGTGGAAGCCCGAAAGCTAGACACCAGCGCAAACCATATAGCAACCAGAAGCACAGTCCTGATGATCTTCTTCACTGCGCCGCCTCCGATCCGGAAACCCCAGCCGGCAGAACCGCACGCACGATCCGCGAACTCAACTCTCCGCTCATGATTTCGAGTTGCTGCCTGGCCGTTGCCATCCCGTTCTCGATCTCCGCCTTGGCCGCGCGCACCCGGTCGCCGGTCACCGCGCGCGCTTCTTCCAACGCCCGGTCCCGCTCCGCTCCCCACTGCTTCAGCCTGCTCTCGCGAGCCTGGTAGATCTCCGATTTCGCCGCGCGCAGCTTGTCTTCAAACACGGCGGTCTCCGCCTCGGCTGCGTTCATCGCTCCTTTTGCCTCTTCGATCGCCCCGGAGGTCCGCGCGCGCCGCTCCGCAAGCGTGCGCTCCAGCGGCCCACGCACCAACACCTGGTACGCCAGTACCAGGAGCACGAAAAAGACCATCGTCGGAATCGATCCCAGGATCAGTCCGCCCAGTTGTTTCAGTATCAGATCCATGAATGGAGTCAGCCCGGAGAGTTCAACGCTCTAGCTGCCCTAACCTCGCCTACCGGCCAATCCCGCCTGCCGGCGCACCGTCGAAGTGCTTCACCTTAATTGTTTTCCATGTACTTTGTAGCAAAGCGTCGGAAAGCATGTCAATCGCTGTGCGTTGATCGCGCGCATGGCTCCATTATCGATCAACTCGTCACCGCACGCGCCCGGAACCTGCGGTACCGCCCCAGCAGCGACGCCGGCCCGCGCGCCGAAAAAAATGCGAGGTTCCCCTCAAACCGTTTTCCGCTCACGACCGACCCGGCCTCAAGAGCCGCCAGCGCCGCGCCTTCCGACTGCGGCACGCGAAACTCAGCGTCTACCAGCGGATCCATCACCAATGCACGGTCGATGGCCGCCAGCAGCTCATCCATTCCCTCACCGGTCCGGCCGGATGCCGCTACCGCACGTTCGCCCGTCCGCAGATGCGCCCGCTCCCCGTCCAGCATCCGGTCCACTTTGTTCAGCACCTCGATCACCGGCTTGCCGGTCACATCGAGCTCTGCCAGTACCTTCTCCACCTGGAGCTTCTGCTCGTCCGCCGTCGCGCTGGCCACGTCCCGAACATGCAGCAGGATCTCCGCCCGCTCCACCTCTTCAAGCGTCGCACGGAAGCTCGTTACAAGTGTATGCGGCAGGTTCCGGATGAACCCCACCGTGTCCGACAGCAGTATCTTCCGTCTCGATGGAAGCACCATCTGCCGCAGCTTCGGGTCCAGCGTGGCAAACATCTTCGCCGATTCCAGCACACCCGCCGCGGTAAGAGCATTGAACAGCGTGCTCTTGCCCGCGTTTGTGTACCCCACCAGCGCCACCACCGGCACCGGCACGGCTTCGCGCCGCTGTCTCTGCTGCCGCCGGATGCGCCGCACGCTTTCCAGTTGCTCCTTCACATGATCGATCCGCAGGTTGATCTTGCGCCGATCAGTCTCAAGCTTGGTCTCCCCCGGTCCGCGCGTGCCGATGCCGCCGCCGAGCTGGCTCATCGCCTTGCCCTGACCGCCCAACCTGGGCAGCTGATACTCCAACTGCGCCAACTCCACCTGCAGCTGGCCTTCCCGCGTCCGCGCATGCCGGGCAAAAATATCCAGGATCAGCTGGGTGCGGTCGATGACCCGGCAGTCGAACCGCTTGTCCAGGTTCCTGAGCTGCGAGGGCGACAGGTCGTGGTCGAACAGGAGCACATCCGCCCCGGTCGACGCGACGATTCCTGCGATCTCCTCGAGCTTGCCCTCTCCCACCAGCGTTGCCGCATCCGGACGCGGACGCCGCTGCACCACCGTTGCGACGACATCCGCCCCGGCTGAACGGGCCAGCTCCTCGAACTCCGCGATCTCGTCCGCCAGTTCCGAGAGGGCGCCGTCCGCGCCCAAATCGTCGAGCGCGCCTGCGTCCGGTCCGGCAGCCAACACCGCGGCAGAACTGCGCGCCAGCCGCGCCGCTTTGCTTATTCGCCGGCGTTCGCCCGTAAACTCCACCGCTACCAGCACCGCGCGTTCCGCATTCGCCGGGAGAGCAGGCCGCGCGTCCAGCCCATCCGGTTCCTTACTCACCACCAGCGGAATCCGTCCCAGCCGCATGCGTGCCCGCGCCCCCGGCAGCTCCGTGGCTCCGCTCCGGACGGGCGTCCGTATGAATGCCCGCCCGTCCGCTCACCACGGTCGAGATCGCGTGCTTAAAGATCAGCTGCTCCTGCGAATTGTTCTCCAGCAGCACCGAATACTTGTCGAACGAGCGAATTTTGCCCGTCAGCTTGACGCCGCTCACCAGGTAGATCGTGATCGGGCTCTTGTCCTTTCGAACCGTGTTCAGGAACGTATCCTGAATGTTCTGTGCCGGCTTTGATTCCATGCTGCCGATCTCCTTGTCTGTCGCTGAATAACTTGCCTGCACTGTACTTCCGATCCCAAAAGCCTGGATCGCATTTAGCTCACGGCGTTCCGCATCGCGCGACGGCCCTGAGCCCCTAAGAATACGAGTATCCACGGCCGGAATCAAGCCATTCGCCTCCGGCAACGGACCACATGCCCATGTAGCATAAGCATGTGTCAGACAGCCCACGTGCAGCCGACTCCCAGCTCTTCGTTCAGCACCCTGCACAACCCGTGCCGATGCTCGATTTTTCCCGCCAGTATAGCCTTCTGCGTCCGCAGATCCTGGCAGCCGTCGAGCACGTCTGCGACTCACAACGCTTTATCCTCGGTCCGGAGGTCGCCGAATTCGAGGTCGCCGCCGCGCATATTTGCGCCGTTCCCCACGCCATCGGCTGTGGAAGTGGAACCGACGCGCTCTGGCTCGCGCTCGCCGCATCGGGCATCGGAGACGTTCACGGCGCGCAGGACCACGCCGTACTCACCAGTCCCTTTTCCTTTTTTGCCTCCGCCTCCTCCATCCTCCGCGCCGGCGCGCGCCCCACATTCGCCGACATCGACCCCCTTACCTTTAACCTGTCGCCCCGCGCCTCCGCTGCGGTTCTCGCCGCCGACCCGGCCATCAAGGCCATCCTCCCCGTCCACCTCTTTGGCCAGCCCGCGGACTGGAACGCGTTTCCCGCCCTCGCTGCCCAGCATGACGTTCTGCTGCTCGAAGACGCCGCCCAGGCCTTCGGTGCCGCCTGGGTCTCAACCGACGGCCAAAGCACCCCTGCCGGTGCCCTCGGCGACGCTGCCGCCTTCTCCTTTTACCCGACGAAAAATCTTTCCGCCATCGGCGACGCCGGCCTGCTCACCACCCGTTCCTCGACTCTCGACGAGCAGGCCCGGGCCCTTCGTGCACACGGCATGCGCCGCCGCTACTTCCACGACGAAGCCGCTGGCTGGAACTCCCGCCTGGACACCTTGCAGGCTGCCGTCCTCCTGGTCAAGCTCCCCTATCTCCACGCGTGGAACCAGCGCCGCCGCGAGCTTGCCGCACGCTACAACCGGCTGCTGCTAGCCGCCGGCCTCGCCACCATGCCCTCCCCGGAGCGACCTGCCACGGTCTCCGACGGCCTGGTTCTTCCCTACACTGACCCCCGCGCCCGGCACGTCTTCCACCAGTACGTCATCCGAGCTCCCCGCCGTAACGAGCTCCGCGCCCACCTTACCGCGCTCGACATCGGCACGGAGGTTTACTATCCGCTGCCGATCCATCTGCAGCAAGCCATGCGTTCCCTCGGCTACAAGCCCGGTGACTTCCCCGAGTCCGAGCGAGCCGCCGCCGAGGTCCTCGCCCTGCCCATGTACCCCGAGCTCCGCGAAGACGAGCAGGACACCGTCGTCGAAGCGATTCGCACGTTCTACGCCTGACTCCGCTCAGAAGTATCCCTTCTGCGCCCATTCATCGCGGCCTCACCGCGACGAATGGGTTCTTCCCCAAGCGCGGAAGCCCGCCCCTAACCCGCGCCGGCCCGCCGGGGAACCCAAAGCGAAGTCCCCACCGTAATGCCGAGCACACCCACAATTACTCCAAGCGAAAGCATCGGGCCCACCTCGTACCACCGCGATACCAGCATCTTGCCCCCCGCGAAGATTAGTACCGCGGCCAACCCGAAGTGCAGAAACCGCAGCTTCTTCAGGGCCGCGGCCAGCAGAAAAAACAACGACCGCAGCCCCATGACGGCGAGGATATTCGAGGTATAGGCCACAAACGGTGAGCGTGTGATCGAAAGCACCGCAGGAATCGAATCCAGCGCAAACACGATGTCGGCCGATTCGATCGCCAGCAGCGACAGAAACAGCATCGTCACCATCCGCCGGCCGTCTTCTTCGACGAAGAAGGTATCCTGCCGCAGGCTCACCGGGTGGATCCGGCTGATCCAACCCACCCACGCCGGCGAACGATCCGGTTCAGCCTCCCTCTTCTCCGGCCCAAGCAACTTCACTCCGGCAAGCAGAAGCACCGCCGCAAAGACGTAATCCACCCAGTGAAACCGTTCCAGCAGCCGGATGCCCGCGGCGATAAACCCGCCTCGCAGCACGATTGCGCCCAGCACCCCCCAGAACAGCACCCGCGGCTGCCACGTTTGCTCAATCCGGAACACGCGAAAGAGCAAAAGAAATACAAAGAGGTTGTCGATCGATAGCGCTTCCTCGATTGAATACCCCGCCAGGTACTGCGTCGCCTCCTGCGTTCCGCTTGCCCGGTAAAAGTAAATCGCCATCAGCAGCGCCACGCTGACCCAGAGTACTGTGGCCCAGACCGCATTGCGATGCTGCCGCCGTGCCCTGGGCTCGCCATGAAGCCTCTCGAGGCCCCACCGGGAGAACAGAAGCTCAAACCCGAGCAGCACGAGGAGCCCGGCGTGAAACGCGATCCAATGGCTCAGCGGCGTCCGCATCTTGCTCCATCCTAACCACTTTCCGCGTGACAGTCCGCACCCGAGCGACTAGCATCAGGCCAGTTCGCTCCCAGCGACACACGATCGGAGAAGCAAGACATGCGATTTGGACTGTTAGGACTCGCACTCGCGGCAGCATCCCTGATGGCCGCACCAACCCTCCACGCGCAGGCCCCGGCCGGCGCTCCCGCAGGAGCCAACGGCATCTGCAAGGACGGCACCTACTCCACCGCTGCGAGGAAAGATGGAGCCTGCCGAGGGCATAAAGGCGTCCAGAGCTGGTATACCGCGTCCACCTCCGCCCCGGCAGCGCCCGCGCCAACCGCCGGCAAGCCTGCGCCTTCCATGCCCGCACCCACTCCGGCCGCGGCCGCCCCGGCGATGCCCGCGCCCACCCCTGCCACCTCCGCGGCGGCGGTGAGCACTCCGCGCCGAGGCCCATCGGCCACCGCAGCCAGCAAGACCGCCGCACCCGGCGGGGGCCCCGGCCTGGTCTGGGTCAATACCAGCTCAAACGTCTATCACTGCAACGGAGACGATTTCTACGGCAAAACCAAGGCCGGAGCCTACATGTCCGAAGCCGACGCCAAAGCCAAGGGAGCCCACGCCGCCCGGGGCCAGGCCTGCACTGGCAAGTGAGCACATAACCCTGTGCGCCGTTCATCGCAGCCCATCGCGATGAATGGCGCACAGGCCGCTATCTCACATTGATCAGCCGCACCATATCCAGCAGAATATCCGCGGATACCCCAAGCGACTGCGCGCTGATTTTGTCGATCGTATCCTGCGCGGTGTGGTGCCATCCGTCCGGCATCGCCGCCGTGTGCGGGCCATAGTCGATGTCGATCAGGTCCAGTACCGGCACGCCCCTCTGCTTGAACGGGATGTGGTCGTCGCCGATCTCCATCTGCCCATGCTGCAGCACGTTCTTCGAGTGCCCTGTATCTTTTCCGGCCTGCCGCAGCATTTCCACCAGCCACGGAGTGGACTGGTCATCCGGATTGATATTCAGGTCCCGGTCGCCGATCATATCCGCCACCATGAACGCCTTGATATGACTCAGTACACCCTCCTGCGACCACTTCGCCGCCAGGTGCCTCGTCCCATACAGCGAATCCTGCGCGGACCACTCCTTCACCGCTTCCTCGCCGTCATCGAACACCAGCCACACCGAGTAACCCTCCGGAGGATGCGCGCGGAAGTACTCTCCCAGCGCGATCAGCAGTGAAGAGGTCGCTGCCCCGTCATTCGCCCCGTAGAATGCAATATCCTTCAGCGGATAGTTCGTCTCGTAGTGCGAAGCGATCACGATGATCCCGTCCCGCTTGCCCGGATACTGCACGATGATGTTGCGCATGGTCTGCAGCCCGGCCGGCGTGGAGCTCGTAAAGGTATCCAAGATCAGGTGGTGCTGCGCATTCTCCGGCGCAAAGTGCGCCTCGATGAACTGCTCCGCCTTGGCATGGCCGGGCGACCCATTGAACCGCTTCGGCGCGACGGCCAGCATCTCTTTTGTCAGGTTATAGACCGCCTGGCCGGAGATCTTTCCCGCAGCCGGCGCCGCAGGTTTGGCCGGCAACGCCATCGCCGGCAGCACGCTCAAACCCAGCAAACACAGCAGACGACCCTTCATGCAGCCAGCTCCTTCTTCTTGCGACGGTCCGGATGCACAAACACCGCGATCAGGACGCCTAGAAAGTACAGCACCAGCATCGGGCTCGCGAACAGGCACATGCTGATAATGTCCGGCAGCGGGCAAATCACCGCCGTAATCAGGAATATGATCATGATCGCGTAGCGGATGTGCTTCAGTAGAAACTTGGCATCCACGATTCCGAACAGAGCCAAAAAAAAGATCAGGATCGGCAATTCGAACGTGATGCCCAGCCCAAGGATCACAGCCATGAAGAATCCCGTATAGTCCTCGATCGTAATGATAGGCTGCAAATGCTTGCCGAATCCCAGGATCAGCGTGTTCAGCGCCCCGGGCAGCACCCACCGATATCCAAACCACGCCCCCGCAAGAAACAGCCCGACCGTCGCCGTCATAAACGGCCACACGTACCGCTTCTCGTGCTGGTACATGCCGGGTGAGATAAACATCCACAACTGGTACAGGATAAAGGGGCTCGACAGGATCGCGCCTCCCAGCAGGCTGATCTTGATGAACAGGTTCAGCGGGTCGGTCGGGTGGGTGAACGCGAGCTTCATTCCCAGGTCGCCCAGCGGCTTCTGCAGGTAGCCGAATAGCCGATCGTGAAAGATATACGCAATGGCAAATCCGGCGAGCAGCGCAAGAACTGCCCGGATAATTCGCTTGCGCAACTCCTGCAGATGCTCCATCAGGCTCATGCCCGGCAGCTCAACTCGCTGGTTCAGGTTTTCCCGCGCCGCATCGATCACGTCAGGCATTGTGAACCTCGTGCTCCGGTTCCGACGTATGCGGAATCGCATCGAACACGCCGCTCAGACTCTCACCCCGCATCGAAGGTCCTCGTCCCACCGGAAGCCCCGTAGCCGGAGGCATCATCTCAAGTTCCCCCGCGGTGGCAATGGGCAACGGAGCGGTCTCGTCTGCGGGAGGCAGCGCACCGATAATCCCCGCCTCATCAATCCGGTTCTCCCGATTCCCAACTTCCACTGGAGGCATGTGCGGATGCTCGACCTCCGGAATCTCCTCCACCGGTGCAATCACGCTGACCGGCGCCGCCGCCTCCATCGCCGCAATCTTTTTCTGCTGGTCTTCCTGCTCGCTCAACCGCAGTTCGTCTTCCATCTGCAGCCGGAACTCGGCCGAAGCCCGGCGAAACTCGCCCACCAGCTTACCTGCCTGCCGCGCCATCTTCGCCATCCCCTTGGGACCGAACAGCAGAAGACCCAGCAAGATAATGAACGCACTGTCCTGAAAGCTCGGCATAACTCTAAAGATGATACGACACCGGCCCTCAACCGGACTCTCTACATCCTTTCCGCCAGTTCGGTATCTAATACAACAGACGGGCAGCCATCGGCCGCCTGAAGCAAGCGGGACGCAACATCCCCGTGGATTGGGCCTGTACGCGAATCCACTGCGCTCCCAGGCAACACAGCTTTCAACATCCCCGTCCCGCTGCCGCCCAGGCGCAGGACTGAAGGCGGAACCAAACGATGACCGAATCAACGCTCGATCCAGTCACCCTGGACCTTGAAGTCGAAGCGCCGCTGCAGGCCGAAACCTGCTCGCTCGACCATTACCTGAACCAGCCCGACCACACCATGGACGCGCGCATCGCCGCCGCACGCGCCAGGCTGGGTGACACTGCCGTCATTCTCGGCCACCATTACCAGCGCGACGAGGTTATCCAGTTCGCAGATTTCACCGGCGACTCCTACAAGCTCTCCAAGGTAGCCAGCGAGACCAAGGCCAAGTATCTCCTCTTCTGCGGCGTCCACTTCATGGCCGAATCCGCCGACGTCCTCGCACAGCCATGGCAGCAGGTCATCCTTCCCGACCTCAACGCCGGCTGTTCCATGGCGGACATGGCTGAAATCGGTCAGGTCGAAGACTGCTGGGACTCCCTCACCCGCCTCGGCGTGGCCGGAAGCATGATTCCCCTCACCTATATGAACTCCGCGGCCGACATTAAAGCCTTCTGTGGCGAGCGCGGCGGCCTGGTCTGCACCAGTTCGAACGCCCGCGGAGCCTTCGAGTGGGCCTTCGCCCGCGGCGAGAAGATCCTCTTCCTTCCCGACCAGCATCTCGGCCGCAATACCGCCTTCTCCATGGGCATCCCCATGAGCGAGATGGTCGTCTGGGACCCCTACATGCTTAACGGCGGCACCACCCCCGAGCGCCTTCGCAACGCACGCATCATCCTCTGGAAAGGGCACTGCTCGGTGCACCAGCGCTTCCTGCCCGAGCACGTCGACCGCATTCGTCGTGAGGAACCCGGCATGCAGGTCATCGTCCACCCCGAATGCCGCTGGGACGTCTGCCAGAAAGCCGACGCTCTCGGCTCCACCGAGCGCATCATCGAGTTCATCGAGCGCGCGCCCGCCGGCTCGTCCTTCGCCGTCGGCACGGAAATCCACCTTGTCAACCGCCTCGCCGCCCGCTTCGCTCCCCTCGGTAAACGCGTTATTACCCTCGACGATGCCGGTTGTCTGTGTACCACCATGTACCGCATCAGCCCCGCGCACCTTGCCTGGGCGCTTGAAAACCTCGTCGCCGGCAACGTCGTCAACCAGATCAAGGTCTCCGACCATACCAAGCACTGGGCCAAGGTGGCGCTCGACCGCATGCTCGAAGTCAAGGTCGAAACCGCCGCCTCAACGCCGACCGTAGCCCCTGTTTCCAATCCGCCAGAGATCTCCAGCGCCGCCGCCCCACTCCGCGAAATCGACTGAGCCTGCCGGCACAATCAGACGCAAGACTGCTGATTCAAGGCTGAACTGACAGCTCACCACCCACGCCTCTACCGGAGAGCATCCAACCACTATGTCCCGCACGTTCACCCTTGCCGAAGCCAACCGTCTCCTCCCGACCCTGGGCGCGCTGCTTACCCGCGCCCGCGAAGGAGCCATGCGAGCCGGCGGCTACGAATCCGAAATGCAGGAACTTTCGCAGCGCATCTTCCTCTCCGGAGGCATGCACGTCGACGTCGCCGCTGCCGCCAGGCGTCGCGCCGAACGCGACAAGGCGGTCGAAGAGGTCAAATCCACCATCGCCGAAATCGACGACCTCGGCACCTCCGTAGACAATCTCTCCGAAGGCTCTCTCATCATCCCCAGCCTGCTCGAAGGACGCACCGTCCTGCTCCTCTGGACCCTCGGCGACGACACCATCACCCACTGGCGCGAGCAGGACGACGCCGACGACGTCCGCCGCGAACTCGACACCCGCTTCAGCCGCAACGACCGCCCCAACTAAGTTACGCCGACCAATCTGAGGAATCAGCTGTCATCCTTCGCCGCACGCGGAGAACCTGGCTCTGCCCTTCATGCGACACGACCCGTGCCCCATTCATCGCAGCCTCATCGCGATAAGCGGGTCCACCAGCCAGCTTCCGGGCCTACCACTCGAGACCTTGAAGAGACCGGGAGCTCACTCCAGCCACGACTCACGCTCACTCTGCCCCGCAGCCGCAACCGCTCTCCGTCCATCTCCGTACCAGTCCACATTCCGTGACACAAACATCGCGGCAGCTACCGCGGTAAAGCTCGCAAACGCTCCGATCAGCAGCGCATAGGCCTCCACCCGAAGCAACACATAGATGAAGAAATAAACCGCGGAAAAGGCTCCGAGTGCCGCCAGAGCAAGTTGCCGGCTGTGGAACACCCAGTCCGTGTTCATCGCGAAGAGCCCCACGGTAAAGCCGCCCGCGATCAGGAAGCTCCAGTCGAACCCAAGATGTTCCGCCAGCGAGAGCAGAAGCAGGTAAAAGATGACCTGCGCTACCCCCACCAAGGCGTACTGCGCCGGATGCACGCTCCGCTTCGCGACCACCTCGAATAGAAAGTATGTCAGAAAGACCAGCCCAAGAAACAGTGGCAGGTAGCGCAGCGACCGGGTTGTCGATCGGTACGAATCCACTAACCGGACTCCGGCCACCGTGGTCGGAGTCTTGTCCGTTTGCGCCGCCTGAGTGCCCTCTTCGTGCACCCCATGCAGCTCGGCCCGGTCACTCGTCAACCCGTCCACAAGGCATCCGGAAACGCTCATGCCCAACGCAAGCAGCAGAATCAGAAAGAACTTGGCCCCTAGTGACCGGGACCGCAGAAAAAATACATTCGGAACAGGCGGCGGTATAGCAGAGGCAGGCATAAATCTCCTTATAAGCTTTGCGATGCAAAGTTAGGATTGATAGACCCGTAGATTTCAGAACACGCCACCTGGACTGCTCTTACTTTACATTACAAAGCGCTAAAGTGGTAAAGAAAGCAGTGAGCGCCCGTCGTGCTCAATCCACCCTGATCCGTGTTTAGAATTTCCACAGCCACGGGCAGCCAAACAATAACAATTATCGTTTACCATCGATTCGTGACCGACACTCCCTTCCGAGAGCTCTGCGCCAACCACGGCATTGCCGTGACGCACCAGCGCCAAGTCCTCTATGAGGTTATGTGCGGCATGCACGGACATCCCAGCCCGGAAGACATCTACGACCGGGTCCGCCAGCAGATCCCCGCCATCTCTCTCGCGACGGTTTACAAGAACATCCACCTGTTTGTCGAGTCCGGAGTCCTGCGCGAGGTCAGCCTGCATCACGGCTCACGCCGCGTTGAAATGAACGAAGCCGACCACCATCACATGGTCTGCTCCCGTTGCAAATCCATCCAGGACGTCGATCCCCACGAACTCGGTCTGCCGGAAGCGCGCAAGCAGCTTTCCGGAGGCTTCCTCGTCGAGCGTTACGCCGTCGACGTCATCGGGCTTTGCCCAAAGTGTCAGTAAGATTCACCAGGAGATTCCATGCCAGACAACATGACCAACACCGTCAAGACCCGTCCCGACGGATCCAACGGACCCGCGCACGGCGAAGGCTTCATGACCTCCGACGCCGGCCGTCCCGTAGGCGACAACCAGAACTCCATGACCATGGGCCCGCGTGGCCCGCTCGTCGGCGATGATTTCCTGTTGTTTGAGAAGATGGCGCACTTCAACCGTGAGCGCATTCCCGAACGAGTCGTCCACGCCAAGGGTTCCGGAGCGTTCGGCACCTTCACGTGCACCAACGCTGAAGGCATGAAGAAATACACCACCGCCGCGCTCTTCTCGCAGAACGGCAAGCAGACTCCGCTGCTTACACGCTTCTCCACAGTCGGCGGCGAAAAGGGTTCGGCTGACTCCGAGCGCGATCCCCGCGGCTTCTCGGTCAAGTTCTACACCGAGGAAGGCAACTGGGACATGGTTGGCAACAACACGCCCGTCTTCTTCGTCCGCGACCCTCTCAAGTTCGGCGACTTCATTCACACCCAGAAGCGCCATCCGCAGACCAACCTGAAGGACGCGACCATGATGTGGGATTTCTGGTCCCTCGCCCCGGAATCACTCCACCAGGTCACCATCCTCATGTCCGACCGCGGAACCCCCAAGGGCTACCGCTTCATGAACGGCTACTCCTCGCACACCTTCTCCATGGTCAACGAGCAGAACGAGCTGTTCTACTGCAAGTGGCACTTCAAATCCGCGCAGGGCATCCAGAACTTCATGGCCGACGAAGCCGACCAGATGCGTGCGCAGGACATGGACTACTCGCAGCGCGACCTCTTCTTCGCCATTGAAAACGGCGAATTCCCCAAGTGGAACGTAAAGGTGCAGGTCATGTCCGAGGCCGAGTCCAAGACCTACCACATCAACCCCTTCGACCTCACCAAGGTCTGGCCGCACGCGGACTATCCCCTCATCGATGTTGGCGTGATGGAGCTCAACCGCAACCCGACCAACTACTTCGCGCAGATCGAGCAGGCCGCCTTTGAGCCGCGTAACGTCGTCCCCGGCATGGGCTTTTCGCCGGACAAGATGCTGCAGGCTCGCCTGATCTCCTACCCGGACGCGCATCGTTACCGCCTCGGCGGCAACTATCAGTCCCTCCCCGTCAACACCCCGCAATGCCCGTACGCCACCTACAACCGTGACGGCACGATGGCGCTCGGCGACAACGGCGGAGCCAGCCCCAACTATGAGCCGAACTCCTTCGGCGGACCCAAGCAGAACCCGCGCTACACCGAGCGTCCCGTTACTTACGACAACAGCACGGCAGCGCGTTGGGATCACCGCGAGCACGACTCCGACTACCACACCCAGGCCGGAAACCTGTTCCGCATGCTGGACCCCGCGGCGCAGGAGAGACTCTGCAACAACATCGCCGGTTCACTCTCGCAGGTGCCCGAACGCATCCGCACCCTGCAGATCTCGCACTTCACCAAGTGCGATCCGGCCTACGGGCAGGGTGTCTCGGACGCAGTCGATCGCGCCCTTGGCGGCTCGGAAAAGAACGTGAATGCCGTAGAACTCGCCCACGCCTGAACCAGCGAACTCCAAGGCCCCGCGTCTCCAACCGAGACTCGGGGCTTCCACTTTTCTGGCGTCCTTGGCGCGCCTCCATGCGATCTTCGCGCGACTTTACCTTGCCTGTTCGTACCGCCGACGCGATGAAGGCCTGCCCGCGAATAAACTTGAGGTAGTCCTTTTCACCCCAGGCCCGTCGAACAAGGCAGCCAAGCAAGGAGTCTCCCACCCGCATGAAGAAGCTTGCCCTCTCCGTCTTTCCTATACTGCTGCTCCTCGTCACCGGCTGCGGAGCCTTCTTCGTCTCAAACTCCACGACGACCTCCACTACCTCGTCCACTGGTGATTACGTGTACGTCGTGAATCAGGCCACCGACACCCTCTCCGGCTACGTCGTCGGCTCCGGCGTGCTCACCGTAACCACCGGCTCGCCCTACGCGCTCACCGCCGGCCTCACGCCGCAATCGGTCGCCGTCTCCCGGCCCAACACCTTCGTTTACGTTGGAGGCTCCGGGGCCATCTCCTGCTACTCCATCGGCACCGCCGGCGCGCTTACCCTGGTCAACGCGACCGCCGCCTCCGCCTCCGCGCGCTTCGTCTCGCTCGACACCTCCCCCGACGGCAAATGGCTGCTCGCCCTCGATTCGCTTGCCGATACCGTCTATACGTATTCCATCAACACCTCGAACGGCACCCTCACCGCGATCCAGACCGTCGCGCTTACGGGCGGCGGAGCAGGCACGATCCTGCCCACCAAGATCCGCATCTCCCCCAACGCCGCCTACGTCATCGCCGCGCTCGGCACAGGCGGCGACGCCGTCTTTACCTTCAACACCTCCACCGGCTTCGTCACGCAGACCGCCACCCTCGCCGTAGCCTCCGGCGCGTCGGATAACGCGGTCACCTTCGACAGCAACAGTGCCTATGTCTACATCGCTCGCGGCAACACCGTTGCCGGTACTTCTGGCGTGTCGTCCTACTCGGTCGGTTCCGGCGGAGCCCTCACCCCGGTCCAGTCGGTCATCCTCAGCGGCAACGCCCCCTACTCCGTCCTGCTCGACCTTACCGGAGCCTACCTGTACACGGCCAACCGCGCCGACGCCACCGTTTCCGGCTATACCGTCTCCTCCGGAACCCTGACCGCCATCCCCGGCTCGCCCTTCGCCGCCGGAACCACCGCCACCGCGCTCGCCCGCGACAACAGTGGCAAATACGTCATCGCTGCCAGCTTCGGTGGCTCCTCCGACCTCACCCTCTACTCCTTCGACGCGCTCGCCCTCGGCAAACTCGACGCCCTCGCCGTGTACACCAGCGGCACCGATCCCGCCGGCTCCATCGCCCTCGCCACCACCCACACCTCCGCCGGCCTCTGACCGGTTGCGCTCTGCTGAAGGGCACGGTTGCAGCCGTGCCAACACCATCTTCGAGAGCGCTTTGGCCGTTGAGGTACGCTCCTTGGCTCGATTTCACTTTGAACGGTGATACCCTCAAACTCGGACCTATCACCTTGATCCTGCCCCGACCAACCCGAGCCACCCTGCTTCTCGCCGTCGCACTCCTTTCCACATTCGGGTGCGACCGGTTCAAAGCAAAATCCTCCGACAACTTCGTCTACGTCACCACTAAGCAGGCCTTCCTCCGCGACCGCATCGCCGCCGTATCCAACCGCACCGGCGAAGTCGCGAATGGCGACCAGCTCAAGGTTCTCGACCACGCCCGACACTTCATCAAGGTCCAGACCTTCAAGGGCGAAGTCGGCTGGATCGAAGAAAAGGCAGTTGCCACCCCGGAGGTCTCCGGCGAGTTCGATAAACTTCGCGACGACCACAAGGCGGACCCAACGATAGCCTCCGGGGTCATCCGCGACCAGGTCTATCTCCACATCAAACCCGGCCGCGAGTCCGAGCATTTTTACCTCCTCAACGAAGGTGACAAGATCCAGCTCCTCCGCCGAGCCACCCTGGTCAAAGCCGGCGCGCAGGCCACCATCGCCCAGGCCCGCAAGGCCATTCCCCAGGCCGCCGGAACCAATGCAGCCCTCGCGAAAGACACGACCCCAGCCGTGCCCGTGGCGCCCGTCATGGAAGACTGGTGGCTCGTCCGCGACAGCAAAGGCGATACCGGCTGGATGATCTCACGCATGCTCGATGTGGACGCCCCCGACGCCCTCACCCGCTATGCCGAAGGCCAGCGCTTCGTCGGCGCCTACAAGCTTCGCACCGTTCACGACGATGCCGCCCCCACCGAGCTCAAGGACATCCCCGAGTACGTTACCGTACTGAGCCCCTACAAGGCCGGCCTGCCCTACGACTTTGACCAGGTTCGCGTCTTCACCTGGTCGCTTCAACACCACCGGTACGAGACCGCCTTTCGAGATCGCAATATAGACGGCTTTCTCCCGCTCGACCTGTTCACCCTCAAGGATCCAAGCGGCAAAACCCCGTTAGCCCAGCAGCAGCTCCCCGGCTTCAGATACCGCGTCCTCGCCGCCGATTCGCCCGCCGTCACCCCTGACCCCGCCAGCGGAGCCATGATCCCCGGCAAGACCATCACCAAAACCTATCGCCTGGAAGGCAACCAGGTTCACCGCATCCAGCCTCCAGACACCCCACCCCAGGAAGAAGCCCACCCGGAGCCGGAAGAAAAGAAAGACAGGAAGGGCAAGAGGAAGTAGAGGCCGTCCGCCAACACTTTTCTTGGTCGTGGGAACTTATTCGACCTGCATGATCCCGAGCTCATTCCCGGCCAGATCCCTAAAGTGAAATCGCCGCCCGCCCGGATACTCAAACGGCCCCATCGTCACCACCCCGCCGGCAGCCCGGACTGCAGCCTCCGCCGCTTCCAGATCGTTGGTCTGCACCAGCACCAGCGGAGTCGCCGTCCGATGCTCCGGCTCGCCGTTGATCCCACCATCCACCCCTTCACGAAACGCCTGGTATGTCGGTCCCCAGTCCTCAAACCCCCAACCCAGCGCCGCCCCGTAGAACTCCTTCAACTCCGCGACCGCCGAAGCATCTCCCGCCGGCAGCTCCACATACGCAATCTTCATCGCATCTACTCCTCGAACCGCAGTCTACCGCGCTCAATCACCGAATGCTTCGCAATGTTACCCTTCTCCGGGAAATCCCGCCGGAAATGTCCTCCCCGGCTTTCTTCCCGGCCCAGCGCGCATTCGATCATCACCCCCGCAACGGTATACAGACTTCGTGCCTCGATCGCCCGCCGCGTCATCCCGCGCGGCATCGTCCGGAACATGCCATCGAGCCCTGCCTGCGCGCGCCGCAAGCCATCCGCATCCCGCAGCAACCCGGCATCCTCCCACATCAGACGCCGCAGCCGCCCAATCCAATCCTCCACATCCCCATCGTCCACAGCCTTCGGAGCCTCGACAGGCTTCTCCCCCGCCGCAACCCCGCCACGCGTCGCAGCCATCGTCTCCGCCGCCAGCACTCCGAACACCAGCCCTTCCAGCAGGGAGTTGCTCGCGAGCCGATTCGCCCCATGCACCCCCGTGCAAGCCGCCTCGCCCGCCGCATACAATCCGGGCAGCGTCGTGCGCCCATGTACATCCGTCTTGATCCCGCCCATCAGGTAATGCGCCGCGGGCCCCACGGGAATCAGATCCGTCCGCAGCGAAAGCCCGTACCCGGCCAGAAATCCACTAATCCCCGGAAAGCGGCCAGCCAGATCCTTCTCCCTCATACTCCGCATATCCAGGTAAACCGGCCCATCGACAGCCTCCGCGGCAATCGCCCGAGCCACCACATCCCGAGGTGCCAGTTCCGCCATCGGGTGCAGCCCCGGCATAAACCGCTCACCCTGCGCATTTTCCAGCAGCGCTCCCTCACCCCGCAGCGCCTCGCTCATCAGAAACCGCGGAGCTCCGTCCTCGAGGTAAGCCGTCGGATGAAACTGGTAAAACTCCATATCCTCGAGCGCCGCCCCCGCCCGGTATGCCATCGCGATCCCATCCCCCGTCGCCACGGCCGGATTCGTCGTCTCGCTGTACACCTGCCCGGCCCCACCGGTCGCCGCCAGCACCGCTTGCACCCGAACCTCACTCAACCCGCCATCGCGCCCAAGCAGCAAACCTCCCACTACCCGAGCCTCCGCCGCCTTGCCCTCCACCAGCAGGTCGACGGTGGTACACCATTCCCGGAGCTCCACCGCCGCGATCCCTCGCACATGCTCCAGCAGAGCCCGCGCAATCTCCTTCCCCGTAGCATCTCCGTTTGCATGCAGAATCCGGTTAAGGCTGTGCGCTCCTTCGCGCGTCCGTTCGAGCTCGCCATCCGCGCCCCGGTCGAACCCCGTACCCCACTCCAGCAGCTCCCGCACGCGCACCGGCCCATCGGTTACCAACACCTTCGCCGCCGCCCGGTCCACCAGCCCATCGCCTGCCCCAACCGTGTCCTCCAGGTGCAAGGCCACATCTTCCGGACCTCCCATCGCCACCGCGATCCCACCCTGCGCGTAAGCCGTATTCGACTCGGCAAACGTCTCCTTCGTGACGCAAAGCACCCGCCCATAGCCCGCCAGCCGGGCCGCCGCACTTAACCCTGCGATCCCGCCCCCCACCACCAGAAACCGAAAGTCCATCCCTTCATCCTACCCTCGCAGCCGCGCCCGCAACCCCATCCGTCCCACCCGTGTTTCATCCGCCTTGATCCGCGTTAGGCTCTCCTCCCTGAAGCCACTCCATCCCTCTGCTCCAAATGCCGATGCCGCAGCCAGGGCCGCACCCCAATCGGCACCGGCTTCGGCCGCGTCCACCGCACATACACCTCCGCGGCAAGGAGCATACCGGCCAGCGGAGCCACAAAGTAGACCCACCACGCCGTCCAGTTCCAGGCCCAGACCGCCGAAGCCACCGTTCGCGCCGGATTGATGCTGAACCCGCTTACCGGCGCAAACAGGAGCACATAGGAAGTGATCAGCAAGCCCATCATGTAGGTCGTGTATTTCTTCCAAACTTCACTTGCGGTGCTCACCAGCACCGCGGCCATCAGCACCGCCGACATCCCGAACTCCGCCGCAAACGCCCCCGCCACACCTCCCCGCCCAGGAACCGTCACCACATACCGCGCCCAGGGAGCCGCAAGCACCGGCCCAAGCACCAGCCGTGACAAACCGACCCCCAGCGCTCCGCCCAGAAAATGTGCCACGCAATACCAGCACGCGTCATACGGCCCGATTTTGCCCAGCCGGTAAAACGTAGCTGTAATCGCCGGATTGAACTGCGCTCCGCTCTTCCTGCCCCACGGACACTTGATGATGAGCACCGCCGTCCCGCCCATGCTCGCGCCCATGCACAGCCGCTGCCACCATGGAGTCCACCCCGCCAGCCACCACCCGGGATGAAAGATTAACACATCGAACACGCACGCCGAAATCATGAAGATCCCGAGTTCGGCACCCTCCATCAGGTAAAGCGGCCAGGTGGCCCGCAGAGCCGCCCAAGCCGACCCATGCTTCGACACCCGAGGCCTCGCCTCCGAAACCTCGCTCACACTCACCTCAACCAGATGTCATCCTTCGCGAAGCGGAGGCCCTGCACCACTCAAGACTCGCCGACTCTGGGCTGAATAGAAACAGAACCGGCACTGATCCCCCGCAGCACATCCCCCAGCTCCCCCACCGTGCGTTCCACCTCCTCCTCCGTGGTGTAAAAGTGCGGCGCGACCCGCACCCCCGCACCCGGCCGGAAATCCACCAGCACTCCTCGCCGGCCAAGCTCCGCCACGACCGCCTTTCCATCCCGCCCCCCGACATCGAAGATCACCACCCCACCCCGAACCCTCCAGTCCCGCGGGCTCCGCACCCCGATCCCCGCCGCATCCGCCAGCGCAATCATCCGCTCCGTCTGTCGCACGCTCTTGACCCGAATTGCCTCGACTCCGATCTCCGCCACCATCTCGTACCCGGTCGTCGCGGCATACATCGCTGGCACATTGGGCGTTCCGTTCAAAAATCGCCGGATCCCCTCCGCGTACCGGATCTGCCCACCGTCAAACAGGAACGGCTCCGCATGAGCCGCCCACCCGGTAGCCTGCGGTTCGAGCTCGGCATCCAGCCCCGGCCGCACATACAGCCATCCATTGCCCGGCCCACCCAGCAGCCATTTCACACTTCCACCTACCGCAAAGTCCACTTCCAACGCCGCAACATCCACCGGCACAATCCCCGCCGACTGGTACATATCCGCGCACACCAGCGCCCCCACACGGTGCGCCTTTTCAACAATCGCCTCCAGGTCCTGCAGATAGCTTGAGCGAAACGCCACCTGCGACACACTCACCAGCTGCGTCCGCTCGTCGATCGCCTCCAACATCCGCTCGGTCTCGAGCGTCATCCCATCCTCGCTCGCGACCGAAACGATCTCCGCGCCCTGCCTTCGCAGCGGGTAGTAAATATAGTCGTTCGAAGGAAAGTTCAGCCCATCCGTGACCAGCCTGTTCCGCTCGCCCGACCAGCTGAAGCATGAACACACGATCGCCTGAGCAACCGAAACGTTCGCATGCATCACCACCCGCCCAGGAGCCGCGCCGATGATCTTCCCCACCAGGTCCCCGCATGTTACCGGCATCTCCCACCATCCCTCCTCCCAAGCCCGGATGCCCCGCGTAGCCCACGTCTCCGAATACTCCTGCAGACGGCGCGCCGCCCCTCGCGGCATTGGTGCCAGCGAGTGGCTGATCATATAAGTAGTCGTCTCCAGAATCGGGAACTCTCCCCGATACTGCAGCAGCCGATCCTGCCCCACCGCCGACGATTCTGTCGCCACGTCTGCCACAGCCATCCCTGTCTCCGTCCTGCGTACGGTCACGACTTCAGCCGTGCCATTTCAACCTGGAGGCTATGCACCTTCAGCCGCCGAGGTAGGCTTCCGTTTCTGCACCCAGTACACCCCGCACAACACCACCACCAGAGGGCCCCCATACAGCAGCGTAGGCCGAAACACCTGCGTAAACGGAGTCGTCAGAATCGCGGCAATCATCAATCCCAGCCCAAGCAGCGAGGCCCACGGATATCCCCACATTCGAAACCGCAGCGCCCCTACATACCGCTGTCGGAACATGAGATGCGTCGCAAACACCATGCCCCACGTAAACAGCGGCCCAAACATCGACACCGCGAGCATCACCGTAAACGCCTTCCCCGGTATCCAGGCATTTAGCACGGCGGCAAGCCCAATCCCCGCCGATGAAACCACCAGCGCCCTCCCCGGAACCCCACGCGCACTCAACTCACCCAGAACCCTGGGCACGTATCCCGCGCGCGAAAGTGAGAACAGCATCCGCGTCGCAATATAAAGCTGCGAGTTCATCGCCGACACCGCGGCAATGAGGAGCACCGCGTTCACCACTCCCGCCGCCCCATGCATCCCCGCCCGTGCCATTACCGCCACAAAGGGGCTCTCCCGCCCACCCGTCGCTGTCTCCGTCCAAGGTGCCAGCGCAAGCACCAGAGCAAGCGTCAGCAGATAAAACAGCACCAGACGCACCATCGTCGCGCGAAACGCCCGCGTAATCGCCCGCTCCGGGTCCTTCGCCTCCCCCGCCGCAATCGCAATCATCTCGATCGAGAAATAGCTGAACAACGCCACCAGCACCGCCGTCCACGTCCCCCACGCCCCATGCGGGAAAAAACCTCCGTACGCCGTGTAGTTCCGCCTTCCGACGCCCGCTCCTTCCGCCGCCCGCCAGACCACCCATCCGCCAAGCAGCAGAAAACCCGCAATCGCCCCGATCTTCAGCGCGGAAAACCCATACTCCACCCGCCCGAACCAGCGCACGTCCACTGCATTCAATCCCACCAGCGCAGCCGAAACCAGCCCGATCCACCAGACTCCCGGCACCCGCGGCAGCCAGAACCCCATGTAGACCGCGACCGCTGAAACCTCGGTTCCCAGCGCAAACACGATGCCCAGCCAGTACGCCCAGCGCACCAGGTACCCCGCCAGCGGAGAAAGGTATACCTCCGCCCACATCCCGAACGATCCCGTCGTCGGATGGGCCACTGTCATCTCCGCCAGGCAGCCCATCAGCAACAGCGTAATCACCGCACCGATCGCGTAGCTTACGAGCACCGCCGGCCCGGCCAGGCCAATCGCCAGTCCAGACCCAAGAAACAGCCCCGTCCCGATCGCCCCACCGATGGCGATCATCGAAAGCTGCCCCGGCGTGAGCACCCGCCGCAGCCCACCCTCGCGCGCCTCCACCGCCTCCACCCGTTGGTTCGCCGGCGCCGTCAGCATGCCCCTGAGTCTACCAGCCCCCGACCCAGACTTGCCGACTCAACCCGGCTACAAACAAATACTCCCGCCAGCTAAACTGCGAATTTCGCCAGCGTCTCCTTCGACGATGGCTGAACCTCCGTCCCCGAAGTTCCGCCGAGCCACTTCGGGTTATTTGCCGTGCCGTCGAAGATCGATGTCGTCTTGAACGGCTCGGCCTTGCCCGTCATCGCCACGTCCCGGGTCCGCGCCAGCAGCGCCGCAGTTTCCGTCTCGTTCATGGGCTTGAAGTCCCGCGTCGCGGTCAACGCCTGGTCCAGGTCTCGCTGATTTTCAATTCCCGTAATCACCACGGAAACTGCCTGCGTCAGCCCCCACCGCAGCGCATCCAGCGGTTCAAACGTATTCGTTTTGAGCAGATAACCATCGCCGAAGGTTTTCATCGCAAGCACCCCGGTCCCCGCCTTCTGTGCCACCGGGATGACCAGGTTGGTGAACGACCGGAAGTGCGCGTCCATCACGTTCACCGGCATCTGCACCGTATCGAAGTGGAACCCATGCTGCGCCGCCACCTCAAACATGCGCAGGTGAATATGTGGATCTTTATGCCCGGTAAATCCGATGTACCGGATCTTGCCCGCCTGGCGCGCCGCGATCGCCGCATGGATCGCCCCGTCATCCGCAAAGATGCGGTCCGGATCCTCAAACCGCAGGATTTCGTGAAACTGCACCAGGTCGATCACGTCCGTATCCAGCCGCCCCAGGCTCTGCTCCAGTTGCTTGTTGTAGTCCTTCGCTGTCCGCGCATCCATCTTCGACATCACAAACGCCTTGTGCCGATATCCGTCCTTGAGTGCCTGCCCAAGCCGCACCTCTGAGATTCCATCGTTATAGTCCCAGCAGTTATCAAAGAACGTAATTCCTGCATCCGACGCCGTACGTACCAGCCGGACCGCGTCCTGCTGCGTCGTCTTCGGATCCTTGGCCAGATGGTACCCGCCCATCCCGATCGCAGACACGCGCTCACCCGTCGTGCCCAACTCCCGATAGATCATTCCCGCATGCTCCGGGCGTCGGATCGGCTGTTCCTTCGACGTCGGCGAGTTTGTTTCAGCCTTCTGCGCCATCGCCGGCCCTGCAACTCCAGCCGCCACCGCCTGCTTCAAGAATTCTCGACGCCCCATATCCATTTCACCTCCACCAAACTTCCGCACCACGGATTCAGATGCCATCCCGCCCCCGCCACGTCGCCCGGGCAATTATTACCGCCGAATACGCCGCCCCAAACCCGTTATCGATGTTCACCACGCTTACATTGGGCGAGCACGAATTCAGCATTCCAAGCAGCGCCGCGGTCCCCGCGAAACTCGCACCGTACCCTACCGAGGTCGGCACCGCCAGTACCGGAACCCCAACCAGCCCACCCACCACAGAAGGGAGCGCGCCTTCCATCCCCGCGCACACAATCACCGCATCCGCCTCCCGCAGCGCAGGCAGCACCGCCAGCAGACGATGCAGCCCAGCTACCCCAACATCGTACAGCCGCGTTACCCGGCAGCCGAACACCTCCGCGGTGACCGCCGCTTCTTCCCCCACCGGCACATCGCTGGTGCCCGCGCAGAGCACCGCCACATGGCCTTCCGCCACGCCCGCCTGTCTAAACGAAATCGCCCGGGCCGAATCATGCCAGACCGCCTCCGGCACCCGCGCGAGCACCCTCTCCGCATGCGCGGGCGTGCAGCGCGTCGCCAGCACCGCACCCCCCTGCCCCGCCATCCGGGCGAATATCTCCGCCGTCAGCTCCGGCGTTTTGCCCGCGGCATAAATCACCTCCGGAAGCCCGGTCCGAAGCTCCCGGTGATGATCAATCCGTACCTCGCCGAGGTCCTCGTACGGCAAGGTCGCCAGCTCGCGTGCAGCCTCTTCCGGCAGCACCGCTCCCCGCTGTACGGCCGCCAGCAGCTCCAGCAACGCACTCGGGCTCACCGGCCGGAGCGCCCCGCGAACGCCGCCACCGCCGCCTGCATGACCGTCTTCAGCGCCGCCCCATGCTCCTGCGCGGCGCGGCGGCAGTCCTCGAACTCCGCGTTCGCATTCAACACCTGTCCGTCGAGCGATCCCGTCTTTACCCGGATGGTGCCGTACTCCGTCTCGACCGGCACATGTCCGCGATCCAGGCACATCCGCCGGTCCTCACGCGCCCGCACGCCTAGCGTAGTCGTTTCGCGCAGCAAGAATTGCGTAAACCGCTCACTCTCTCCAGGGTCGCAAAGCACCGTGACCAACGTGCCCGGACGCCCCTTCTTCATCACGACCGGCATGAGCATCACGTCCAGCGCGCCCAGCCGCAGCGCCTCCTCCGTTACATATCCAAGCAACTGCGGAGTCGCATCGTCCAGCGCCGTTTCGAGCACGCTCACCGTCTGCACCGCGCCCGTGCCCTCGTTGGTGTCCGTCCCAAAGGCAATCTGCCTCTGCCCTTCCCCAGCCTCCTCCGCATCGCCCACGCTCAATCGCAGCACATTCGGAAAACCCTCCGGATTCCGCGTCCCTGCGCCATAGCCCACGCTCTTCACCCGCATCGCCGGCTGCCCCCCGAAGATCGGCTCGAGCGCCCGAAGCAACGCCGCGCCCGTTGGCGTCACCAGCTCCTTCTGCACATGCGCGGAGTACGTCGGCACCCCGCGCAGCAAATCCGCCGTAGCCGGAGCAGGCACCGGGAACATGCCGTGCGCACACTGCACCATGCCCCCGCCCACATTTACCGCGGACGAGTACCACGTCCCGATCCCCAGGTGGATCACCCCCGCGCAGGACGCCACTATGTCCACAATCGCATCCACCGCACCCACCTCGTGGAAGTGAATCTCCTCCACACTCACATTGTGAATCTTCGCCTCGGACGCACCCAGAAGTTCAAACGTCTTCGTGGCCAATGCCTTGATCTCAGGCTTCAGCGCCGCACCCGCAATCATTCCCTTGATTACCCGCAGCGAACGCCCATGCGCATGCGAGCCGCCATGCTCTTCGCGAGAGTGCTCGTGCCCATCGTGGGAATGCCCGTGCTCTTCATGCGTGTGCGAATGCCCCACCTTGTGCATATGCTGCGTCTCCGGCAGATGGGAATGCGGCTCGCGCTCCCGCTGCTGGAACGCGTTCGGAGCCTCTTCCGCGAGCACCGCACCTTCCAGCACATCAATCTTCACCGATGAGATTCCGCTCCGGTCCACGGTCGTCCGCCGCACCGTCGCACCCACGTTCATCGCCGCAGCCGCATCTTCCAGCACCCGCAACGGAACTCCCGCACCTACCAGCGCGCCCAGAAACATGTCGCCTGAAATCCCGGCAAAGCAATCCAGATACCCGACCTTCATTCCATCTCCCTTGAACATCGCTTTTGCATCCGTCATTCTGGCATAGCCAGAGTCTCCGTACCTGTTTTCTTTCCCGATCCTTACCTAGCTGATTCTCACCAGCTCCTCGCCCCGCAGCACCGCATTCATGGACCCCGAACGATACCCCGCCGCATCCACCGCCACAAAGAGAAAGCCGAGCGCCTTCAACGCCCGATTCATCTCCTCAAACACGTCCAGATTCAAGGCTCGCGCGAGATCGTGCCGTGCTATCTCCACCCGGGCCACCTCCCCGTGGTGCCTCACCCGGACCTCCCGAAATCCCATCGCGTGCAGCGCCTCTTCGGCCAACTCCACCTGCCGCAGGTTCTCCGCCGTCACCGCCCGCCCATATTCGATCCGGCTCGCCAGGCAAGCGCTGGCCGGTTTGTCCCAAACCCGGAGCCCTGCCGCCAGCGCCAGCTCCCGGATCTCCCCCTTGCGAAGCCCAGCCGTCACCAGCGGAGCCACTGCCAAATGCTCCGCTGCCGCCTCTTGCCCGGGGCGAAACTCACCTTGGTCGTCCACGTTCATCCCAAAGGCCAGGTACCCGAAACCCATCTCCGCCCGCAGCGCTTCCATTGCCGCAAACAGCGTGTCCTTGCAATGGAAGCATCGTCGGCTGTCATTCCGCCGATAGTCCTCTTTCTCCAGCTCCCCGGTTGCAATCACCCGTACCGCGATCCCCTGCTCCCGCGCAAACTCCAGTGCCGCGTGGAGTTCCGCGCGCGGCAGCGAAGCCGAATCCGCTATCACCGCCAGCATCCGTTCGCCCAGCGCCCGATGCGCCGCCCAGGCCAGGTAGGCCGAATCCGTTCCACCCGAATACGCCACCATCACCGACCCGAGCGCCTCCAAGGCCGCCCGCAGCATTCCGTCCTTCTCCCGCAGCTCGTCCCGCAACGCCATAGACCTGTTCAGATGCACACACCCGCCCTCGTGCCTCCCCGGTGATTCTTCCGCACCGAACCCTCACTGCCATCGGTGAGTTACATCCCGGTGATCTCGCCATCCCGGTCGACGTCGATGTTCATGGCGCGGGAAATCCTGGGCAGACCGGGCATCAGCATCATTGCGCCGGAGATGACGACCAGGAAGCCGGCTCCGGCAGACAGCGCGATGTCGGTAACGTGGAGCGTCCAGCCGGTCGGCGCGCCGAGCTGCTTCGGGTCGTCGGTCAGGGAGTACTGCGTCTTGGCAATGCAGACCGGAAGCGCGCCGAAGCCCCAGCGCTCAAAGCGGTCGAGATTTTCCCGGGCGCGTTCGCTCAACTCGATTCCGTCCGCGCCATAAATCTGCCGGGCGACGCGGGTAATCTTTTCCACGGCGGAGTCTCCTGGCTGGTAAGTGGCGGTCAACATGGGAAAGGGGTTCTCCTCGATCACTTCGACCACCTTGCGCGCGAGGGCTTCGGCTCCTTCGGCCCCTTTTGCGAAGGCTTCCGACAGGGCGAAGGCGGCTCCACGGCTCTCGCAGAACTCGCGGAGCCGGGCAAGCTCGGCTTCGGTGTCGTTGGGAAAGCGGTTGATGGCGACGACCGCAGGCAGGCCGAAGCCACGGACAATTGCAATGTGTTTCTCGAGATTGACGGCACCTGCCTCGAGTGATCCTTCGCCCTGCTGTCTCACGCTTTGAACGGTGGTGACGAGGACAGCCGCGGCGGGCGTGACGCCGGACAAGGGACTGACCAGGTCCATATATTTCTCGAACCCGAGGTCGGAGGCGAAGCCGGTTTCATTGACCACATAATCCGCAATGCGGAGGCCGATCTGCTGCGAGATCACCGAGCTGGTGCCGTGCGCGATGTTGGCGAAGGGGCCGCAGTGAACCATGGCGGGCGTGCCTTCGGTGGTCTGAACGAGATTTGGCAGGATCGCTTCGGCGAGCAGCGCCATCATGGGGCCGATTGCCTGAAGATGGGCGGCCTTGACGGGTTCGCCTGCACGATTCTGACCGATGACAATGCGGCTGAGGCGCACGCGAAGGTCCTCGCGATCCCGGGCGAGCGAAAGAATGGCCATGATCTCGCTTGCGGCGGTAATCAGGAATCCGGACGGCCGGTTGGAGCCGTCACGCTGCTTTTTGTCCGGAGCCGTAACGCTGACGATGACGGAACGGAGGGCGCGGTCGTTCATGTCGAGTGTGCGGGGCCAGGTGATGCGTTCGGGATCGAGATCGAGCTCGTTGCCGTGGATGAGATGGGAGTCGATCAGGGCCGCGAGCAGGTTGTGGGCGGAGGTAATGGCGTGGAAGTCGCCATGGAAGTGGAGGTTGATCTTGTCGGCGGGTTCTACCTGCGAGCGTCCTCCGCCGGCTGCGCCGCCCTTCATCCCGAAAACCGGGCCGAGCGACGGCTCGCGGGAAGAAAGAATGGCGAGCTTGCCGATTCGCTCCAGGCCCTGCACCAGGCCGATGGAGGTGACGGTCTTGCCTTCACCGGAGACGGTGGGCGTGGTGGCCGTGACCAGGATGAGCTTGCCCTGATGGCGAAAGCGGGGGTCGTGGAGCAGATCGAGGCTCAGTTTCGCGGAGACGGGGGAGCGACGTTCGTAGAGGTCTTCAGGCAGAGAAAGTTTGGCGGCGATGGCTTCGATGGGCAGCAGGGTCTTCATGGATTCCTTGGCAAACGGCAGGCTGCATCGAGGATAAAGCCTGGAGCCGCGCGGTTGTTGACGACACCATCGTCAAAGGTGGTCGTCCTTTAGGGTCGGCGCGGCAGGCATGTTCGGACCCGTTACGAAGCGCGACGGTTATGGTGAAGGAATTCGTCAGGGCCGTTACCGAAGAAAACGGGAGAGAAAAAGGTCTGAGCGGAAACAGGTGGTTGGCAGCCTCTGGGCAGCTGCCCCGCAGCAGCAAAGCGCAAGGTGGACGCAGAGACGGCTCACGGAGCTACTGTACTCTCCAGTTTTGCGATTGCTCTCAGCCGAGTCGCTGGTTGATCAAGCGGGTGAGGCTACCGGGATAAAGACGGTAGTGCCGTGATAAACGAGGCAGGCCGTCTGGCGGCCTCGAACATCGCAAGGACGAAGGCACCATGGGCATGCGTATGATGACTCTATGGCGACGAGCGACGGGACGACGGACAGGTCCGAGAACTTTCTGCAGAATCTCTGGGATCCGCGAACGGCACGTGTGCTGATGACGGCGCTGATCTTCTTTCTGGTGCTCGGCTTTCTGCGCGCCGCGCGGGAAACGTTGACCCTCTTTCTGTTCGCCATTCTGTTTGCCTATTTTCTGGCTCCACTGGTGGGGCGATTGGAGAAACCGCTGAGGGGCCGCGGAAAGGCGATTGCGGCGGTTTATGTGCTGCTCTTGGTGGCGCTTGTGCTGGTCGGGTTTATTGCGGGACCGCGAGTGGCGGATGAAGCGCGCTCGCTTGGCTCGAGCCTTCCTTCCCTTTCAAACCGTCTGGCTTCGGGCGAGCTGGTCGGCGAGGTGGGGCAGCATTTTCATTGGGGTGCGTCGCGCATCAAGGAGGTGCAGCTCTTCCTGGTCAGTCATCGCGGACAGATCCTGGACTACGGCAAGGCGGCCGGTGCGCGGCTGGCTGAACCGGCACAGAAGATCTGGTGGCTCATCCTGATCCCGATCCTGAGCCTGTTTTTTCTCAAGCAGGGAGAAGAGATGGCGACCGGGACGGTGGAGATGGGGCGCAACCCAGACGAACGGGCAACAATCAAAGGGCTGCTGGGCGACGTCAACGTCATGCTTGGGAGCTATATCCGCTCGCAGATCATCCTGGCGGCGCTGACGCTCGCTGCTTACACGGTGGTGTTGAGCCTCATGCGGGTGCCGTACGCGTTTATCCTGGGTCCGCTGGCGGGATTTCTGGAGTTTATCCCGGTCGTGGGTCCGGCGGTGGCGGCGGTTTCTGTACTCGCCATCTCCGTGCTGGCGGGGTACCCCCATGCGTTATGGCTGATCCTCTTCCTTGGGGTGTGGCGGTTGACGCAGGATTATGTGAGCGCGCCACGGATCATGGGGGAGTCGCTCGAGATCAACCCGCTGCTGCAGATTTTTGCGGTGCTGGCGGGGGCGGAGATCGGCGGGGTGGTGGGCGCGCTGGTTTCGGTGCCGCTGGTGGCGATCTTGCGGATCGTGTGGCGCAGGGTGGAGGCCGGAGCTTCGGGCAAAGCACCGGCTCCCGTGCATCCGGCGGCCGCATAGGCGGACAACAGCAAAAGAGGAGCGGACTTTGCGCTACCATCCCACCGTGAATTGAAGGGTACAGCGGACCGAAGGGTCCGAGATCGATGTCGATGGGAACAACGGCCGGCTGATGCTGGCCGCGACATTGGCCGCGGTGAGCGAGCGAAGCTGGATGGCTACGGCGGGGTTTGGAAGATTGCCGCCGCTCAGCGGGAAAGCGGCAGCTACAAGCGGGTTCTGCAGCGCCGCGCCTGCAGCAACAGCGCCCGCGGCAAACACTCGGGCGCAATCGAAGGGCGGCCCGAAGCAAAGTACAGCACGTCGAACTTGTCGGCCAACGGGGAGGGGCACCGCCTCCGCCAGCCTGCGGGATGTCGCTCATCCTAAACCCGCTCATCGCCACGCATGCACAGACACGAATCGCCCCCCTTCAGACGAAAGTAGACATCTCTTTCAACTAGCTCTCCTAAAGTGCGAGATCTCCGTCGAACGTCATTTCGAACTTACGATGCCTCCGTTGTGGAGTGGTCTTCGTCAGTAACGAGCTTCAGGACGCAGATTTTTTCAAAGCCTATGCAACTCATGATTCTCTTGCATATCACGATGAAACTCGAATCGCATGCTTGCGTCGCATGGAGGCATTCGTCTATAGGAACTCGGATCGAATAACGGTTCACTCCACAGGCAATCTTTGAATGGTTTAGGAGCCGTGGTCTGGACCGCGTGACAGTCATTCCTAATTGGTTCAACTTCGCGCCGATCCCCCGCGACACAAACCGCACCGTCCTTCACAATCTGGGTATGCCAAACAAGTTCACAGTCCTTTTCGGCGGAGTTATTAGCTTTGCACAGGACCTCGACATAATCCTTGACGCACCCGATCATTTACGGCGAAACAGAGAGGTTCAGTTTCTGATCCTGGGCGACGGGGTTGAGCGCGCTCGCGTGGGAAAGACTCATCCACGATCGCAAACTCGATCAGATCTATCTGCGCGACCTCGTCGACACGCCGACTTGCCGCCGAGTACTGGGCGCAGTGGACTTGGTCTGGTCACGCTTCGCAAAACCATGACCACGCCGGCCGTTCCCAGCAAGATGATGGGATATTTCGCCGCCGCTCTTCCCGTCATGACTGCGGTCAACGAGGAGAGTGACGCACGACGCATCGTACAGGAAGCATGCGCAGGAGCGAACGAGCCTGCCGGAGACGGTTGTGCACTTGCCGAAGCCATCGAAATGTACTCGCGTGATGTCATAATGTCGACAGAACAAGGTCAGAACGGACGGCGTTACGGGTTAGAGGTCTTCGGAGTACATCAGGCCGCTGTGAAGTACACGGACGTGATCGAGAACCAGGAGCGCTCGTGACTTCCGGTCAATAGAAGGAGAAGTGGGTCTTCATCGGTCCCCTGCCGCCGCCTGTCAACGGGCAAAGGATTGCCTTCCGCAGTCTGGCGGATAGTCCTTCAGGGCGAGCGTGCTATGGTGATCGATCTTTCTTTCCGGGAAACCGGCATGCGACGTCATGCTCAACAGCTACTGCACTTTGGCCGGCTTCTGGTGCGTAGCGCTGAGCACACTTGACCTCGAGCCGCAATGGAGCATGGACACAGGCGGACTATCGAGCATCCAACGCCTGAAACTACGCCCGCTGAATCGAGTTTGCCGCCTTTGTGCCCATCTTCCGCGTGCACGGAGAGCATAACGAGCATCGCCAGCCCTGGGGGTACGGTCCGGTCGCCGAAGCCGCCGCCAGGCAGGCCATCGAGCTCCGCTATACGCTTCTGCCCTACATCTACAGCAACGCCGACACCATGCGCCGCACCGGCATCGGCCTGGTCCGGCCCATGTTCTGAGAGTTTCCCGACGATCCCAAGTCCTTTCCATGGACACGGAATGGATGTTCGGCGATGCGCTTCTGGTCTCTCCAGTCGTTGCCGCGCAGTTCACGGTCTACGATGACGACGGGCAGGACTTTTCCCATGAGGCTGCCACCCCCTTTCGCCAGGAGAACGTGGCCGTGCGCAAAGCGTCCGCCAGCGGTCTTGAGATCACGCTGGCGGTCCCGACCGGAAGCTACGCCATTCGGCTGCGCTTCTATCACATGCGCCTGCACGCAGCTCCGGAGCCTCTGCGGCGTCCTGGGCCGCGGCCCGGCACTACAGGTAGGAGACGTGGGCTTTTTCGAGTTCTTCCTTCATGCCGGCCCAGCTCACGCGCGACGACGATTCTGGCCCTTTACCGTTTTTATAGTGGGTTTCCAGGTTGCAGGCCCCGGTAAAGCCCATCTGCGCCAGCGCGGTAAACTGTGCGGCCCAGTCGATATACCCGACGTTGACCGGCGACCAGACGATCTTGCCGGAAGGGTCCTTGACCGCGTTCTTGACATGGCAGTGCAGCAGCCGGTCCTTCGGAATCGTGTTCCAGCCCCCGGGGTACGCGTCGAGTTCGCCGCGCATGACCGCATTGCCGGGATCCCAGTTGAGGCCCAGGTTGCGGGAAGGAATGCCGGCGAGCGTCGCCGCGGCTTCGCGTCCGGTAGCCGTATTGCAGGCAAACTCATTTTCAAGCACCAACATCACGTTTTGCTTTGCGGCCTTTTCCGCCGAGTCCTGCAGCTTCTGGTTGATGGCGGCGCGGTACGGCTTCACGTCGTCCAGGCGCCAGAAATCGAAGCACCGGATCTTGTTGGTCCCGAACTGTTTCGCCAGCGAGATCGAGCGCTCGAGAATCTCGTCCTGCTGCCTGAAGCTGGTCTCGGCGGCGCCGTGCAGGTCGGCCTTGGAACCGTATTTGGACGCCGGCGCACCGGGCCAGTCGGTCTTGAAGAGCGGACTGCTGATGTCGGTGACGCGGAGGTTGTACTTGGCTAGAACCTTCTTCGCGTCGGCAATCTCTGAGTCGGAGATGACCTGGAGATTCTTGCCGCCGATCTCACGCAGTTCGACCAGGTGCAGGCCCCACTCCTTGGCGATGACATAGCATGCATGGTCGAGGTCCTGCGAGATCTCGTCCGAAATAACGCCGATGTTGAGATGCAGGTCAGCGGCGCGGGCGCGGCGCGGAAGCGCCATCAAGGCTGCGGCGGCGCCGAGGCCCGCCTGGAACTGACGGCGTGAGAGGTTTGACATAAACGCGAGCTCCTGGATGCGTGGACGGTCTCTTATGAGATAGATGATGCGTTGAAAGGTCTCTATGAGATGCGCGGTTGACTCGGTTCGGTAGCTCCCGTGGACCGGACCAGTTGAGTCACCTTCCATCCGGTGATGACCGGGCGCTGAACCCAGGTCTTGGACGCCAGACCTGGGTTCCCTGATGTTGCTCGCAAGCGCTAGAACGTGAACTTGGCCGCTGCCTGCAGGACGCGTGGACCACCGACCCCGTTGACGTTGCCGACCCCGGATCCCAGGGTCGAGGTGATCTTGCCGAAGTTGGAGGAACCGAACGTGGTGCCGGGAAGGCCGAACGCCGGGGTGTTCGAAAAGTTGAAGGCGTCGAAGCGGGTCTCAAGATTTACCCGCTCGCGGAAGATGGGGAAGTTCTTGAACAGCGAAACGTTATCGTCGAAGTAGCCGGGTCCGCGGAACTGGTTACGGCCCGTGTTGCCAACAGGACAGGCGACTGAAGTGGCCGCGGAGTAGGCACAGGTGGGTAACTGCGCGAAGCTTGCCGTGTTGAACCAGAGCGGCTGGTTCGTGCCGGAGCCCTGGACCTGGTGCGTGACCTGGTAGACACTGTTCAGGTTGGCCGTTTGCGCGGTGCCCGGGGTGGCGCTGGTGGAGGTGACGGTGAACGGAAGTCCGGACACGGCGGAGATGATGACCGACGTCTTCCAGCCGCCAAGCGCGTAGGCACCGATGCCGGAGTTGAAATGCTGGTGCCCTTTGCCCGCTGGGAACTCGTACGTGAGGGTCTGTGAGAAGTTGCGGGTGCGGTCGAAGTCGGCGACGGCATAGTTGCGGCGGACCGGGCCGGCGTAGAAGAGCAAAGCTCCGTCCTGCGCGCCGGTCTGGTAGTTTTCCGCCTTGCCCCAGGTGAAGACGGAGCCAAAGGAGAGCCCCTTGTTGAAGCGGTGCCGGAACTCCACCTGCAGGGACTGGTAGTTGGTGCTGTCGCCGACGAAGTACTGGGTGACGGCGGCGGTTTTGCCGAAGGTAGTCGTCGTGCCGTCGGGGCCGTGGTTGAACGGATCGAACGCCGCGCCCTGGCCGTAGACGGTGGGCTGGTTGATGTTCTGCGCACGGTCGATGCGTGTGCCATGGTTGGCCACGTAGGCGATCTGCAGCGTGGAGTCGAAGGGCATCACCTGCTGCACGACCGCGTTCCAGCTGGATACGTACGCGTTGCGGAAGTTGAGTGGGATGTACAGGTTGGCGAGACCGAGTGTTCCGTTCGCCGCGGACTCGACGAGTTGCCCGTTGCCTGGGAACGTCACGGTAGGCGTGGCCGGGACACCGGTGGTGAAGTTGACCAGGCCGCCCGCGGGGTTCAGCGCGGAGCCGTAAGTGGGGGAGTTGGTGTAAAACGTGCTGGTCTTGATGGGGTAGTTGTAGGCATACGTGTTGTCGACGAATGGCACATAGCTGACGCCGAAGCCACCGCGCACGACCGTCTTGTCCGAGACGCGGTAGGCGGCTCCCAGGCGAGGCGCGAAGTTGCGGTAGTCGGTCTGCATGCCCAGGTTGGACGGGTTGCCGTCGATGCCGGCCACAACCAGCGAGTTGTTGGCAGGGTTATAGTTGACGAAACCGCCGGGCTTGCGCGGAGTGGCAGGCGGATACAGCTCGTAACGCAGGCCGATGTCGAGCGTCAGCTTCTGGGTAGCCTGCCACTTGTCCGACACGAAGAAGAAGAACCATGTCTGGCGATAGGCCGGAAAGGTGCTGTTGGTGTCTTGGCCGACCTGGTTCGGAACGTTGAACAGAACGCTGGCTTCGTCGTTGGCATTTCCGGTCACTGAGCCGTTGAAGGCCGTGGCATTGGGCGTCGAAGTCTGGTTTTCCGAAAAGTAGAACTGGCCAGCCGCAGCGTTGTTGTTGCCCTGCAGCAGGTCGTCACGTACCCGGCGGATATCGACGCCGGCCTTAAGGGTGTGATTGCCAAGGACCTTGGTCGTGATGTTGGCAACGTCGATATTGGACTCCGCACGAAGCCAGGGAAGCGACGCGGAGTAGCCGATGAGCGGAGCGGAAAAGTTGTTTACCGAGAACGCAACCTGTCCGGAACTCGTCAGCACGTTGTCGGTACCGTTCGGTCCGTTACCCGGGATGCCGAGCGTGCGGGCATCGTTCGAGCCGTAGTCGGTCTGCGTGGCGGAGTTGCGCAGGTGCGCGACGCCAAAGCGAAACTCGGTTATCAGCTTGGGGTTGAAAGTGTGGTCGTAGTTGACCCCCGTGGAGTACGCCGATGCGATTCCCGTGGCTTCGAAACCGCCGCCCGCTGGCCCACCCAAAAAGGAGCCGAACAGAGGCGCTTGGAAGGTGTTGGTGGTCTGGTGCGAAAAGCGCCCCGACAGATGGTCCTTGCCGGATATGTTGTAGTCACCTTTCAGGTCGTAGGAGATGGAATCCTTGCTGAATGGCGTGTTCTGCGAAAAGTTGTTCGTGGTCGACCCGGTCAGGTAGGTGGCCGCGGCCAGGTTGATCGCAGGGTTGCGGGCCTGCGCATCGAGCATCTGGAGAACCTTGAGCCCGATCGGGCTGATGCCCGCGTTGGACAGTGGAATCTGGTTGTTGGCAAACGCCGTTCGCCCGGTTCCGCAAACCGGCGTGGAAGCTACGTTGGTGCTGCAGCTCGCGGTCGTGCCGGTGTTGGGATCGTAGACCTGCCCCTTGAGCGCGCTCAGGTCGATGTTGCTGTTAACGACGTTGTAGTACGGGATGTTGGCGTTGGTGGTGGAAGATTCGTGGTCAGAGGTGCGCAGAAAGTCACCGAAGAGGAACAGCTTGTCCTTGAGGATGGGTCCGCCGAGCGATCCGCCGGTGTAGTTGTAGACCAGGCGTCCGTTGGGGCCCTGCGCGAAGTAGTTTCGCGCGTTGACGCCATTGTTTTCCATGTTCTGAAACGCCGAGCCGTGGAACTGGTTGGTGCCGGACTTCAGCGTCACGTTAACCACAGTGCCGACAGCGCGTCCGAACTCCGCTTCGAAGTTGTTCGTCGTGATATCGACGTTGGCGATGGCGGCGGCCGGAGGCACCAGGATGATGTGGATGCCGGTGCGCTGGTCGTCGTCGATTCCTTCAATCTGGTACAGGTTCACATAGGAGCTCTGGCCGTTGGCGTTGACCGAAAGATCGTTGTTGGCGTTGAAGAATTGTGAGTTGTTGAAGACGACCGGCGCCATGCCTGGGACTGTGTTCAACAGCGATTGGAAGTTGTTTCCGCTCGACAGCGGAAGATTGGCGATCTGCGCCTGTTCGATGGTGGTCGAAATGTCGGCGCGATCAGTCTGCAACTGCGGTGGCGCATCGGTGACCGTGATCGATTCGCTGGTGCTGCCGGTGGGAAGCGCGGCGTCCACGCGGGCGGTGGTGTTGGTTTCAAGCAGAATATTCTGCCGCACGTTCTGTTTGAAGCCCGTCGCGGTGATCGTGACGGTATAGTTTCCCGGCGGCAGATCCGGCTGGGTGTAGTTGCCGCTGTCGTTGGTGGCGGTGGTGTGCGTGGCGTCCTGGCCGGTCAGCACAAAAGTGACTTTGGCGTTCGGGATCGCGGCCCCGGTTGGGTCGGTCACGGTTCCGACGATGGTGCCGCTGACCGCCTGCGCCCGGGCAGACGTGGCGAACGAAGAACCCAGCACAAGCACAAGCAGAACTGCGAGAGTGTGGAACGAAGAACGCAGAAAGTATCTGGTTGCGAGCATGGGCGAAGTTCTCCTCAGGAACGTAAAAATCGACTACGGGCAGTGCGTAAGCAAGAAAAGAACAAAGGGATCCCAGTCCCGGCCGAAACCGGGACTGGAACTCTCCTCCAAGGTTTAGATCTTGGGAGCCCAGCCCGGCTGGTAGGTGCGACGGGTCATGGCTTCGGCCTCGGGATCGCCCAGAATGCCACCGTCGGCGGTGTCCACCTTGAGCCCGCGGCCGGTGAAGTAGGAAATGTTGGCCAGCTGCAGCATGGTGACGGCCACGTTGCCGGAGGTGATGGGCTGGTTGAGCGGCGCGCCGGTCCGGATTGCCGCGATGAAGTTGGCAAAGTGCATGTCGGTCATGCTGTCGGCACCTACCAGGTCGGAGGCCGAGGTGGCGGCATGTCCGGAAACCTTGTAGCTGTCGATCATCTTGTCTTTCCGGTCGTAGACCTCGTAGCTCGCGCGGTCGACGATGACAGTGCCTTCGGTTCCATGGACGGCCACGCCGCGGTCGCGTCCGTAGGTCTTCTTGCCGCTGATGCAGTCACCCTTCCAGGTGAGCAGCTTGTCCGGGTAATTGATGGAAACGTTCAGCGTGTCGTAGAACTGCCAGTCGTCCCTGGTCTGGTATCGGCCGCCGGAGGCGACGATATGATCGGGCCACTTGCTGTCCAGCGCCCACCGCGCCACGTCTACCTCATGAGTTCCGTTGTTGAGCGCCTCGCCGGTTCCCCAGCGGCGGAACCAGTGCCAGTTATAAGGGTGAACGTTGCTTTGGTAGCTTCTTCGGGGAGCCGGGCCCTGCCACAGATCCCAGTCCAGCGTTGCCGGCACGGGGATTTCCTTCCCGACACCGATCGGCTTGCGATTGTTGGTGTACCAGGTCTCGGCCCAGTACGCACGGCCGATCAGCCCGTTGTGAATCTTGCCCACGATCTCGATCGTGTGCGGAGAGGAACGCTGCTGCGATCCCATCTGGCACACCTTGCCGGTCTTGCTGACGGCCTCGACCAACATCTGGCCTTCATGCGGGTCATACGAGCAGGGCTTTTCGACGTACACATGCTTGCCAGCCTGCAGGCCCATGATCGCCATCGGCGTGTGCCAGTGGTCGGGCGTGGCGATGGAAATAGCGTCGACATCCTTCGAGGCGAGCGCTTTACGAAAATCCTGGTCGGCCTGGACCGACTCGCCCATCGCGGCCTTCGTCTTGCCGGCAAAGGTCGCCAGAATCACCGTGTCGACATCCGCGCAGTGCGTGATGCGCGCCGACTGCTTGTTGGCCTGCAGCGCGGACAGGTGAGCATAGGCGCGGCTGTTCAGCCCAATGACGCAGAAGTTCACGCGTTCGTTGCTGCCGATGATGGAGGCATAGCTTCGTGCATTCCAGGTCGAGACGGCGCCCACAGCGGCAAGCGAGCCCAGGAAGTTTCTGCGGGAGCGATCGGTGGTTTGTCCGGTTGCGAGAGGCGCGGGGTGTTCTGTTTTTTCTGTCAAAGCCTTTTGTCCGATCGTGTGCGCGGGATTGAGTTTCTGCCCGCAGTTTATCTGGAAAAGATCGAAGCCGCCTAGGAAGCAAGGACGCGACACGCCTTCCGTAGCGGGTTTCCCATTCTTTACCGCGCGGTCACACTACTCAGTTGGGGGTAGCGATGTCAACAGCTATTGTGAGCGCTACGATCTCATAACAGTCGCGCTCGCATCTCGCTCCGGACTCCTTCTCTTTCTTACCTCGGCAGCCATTCGCCGCGGAACCTTTCCCGGACCGGCGTCAACCGGGTAATCTCGCTGGTTCGTGCGCGGCTACCCGGTGCATCTGCCAGCGTGAGCAACCGCCGGCCTGCTCTGACGGCGGCACCCTGCGCTGTGTATCATCGTCCAGACTCCGAGGCGCATGGCTTCCATGCAGGTGAGGTAAAGCTGTGGCGGAACTGATGGGCGCGCTGGACCAGGGAACCACCAGCACGCGGTTCATGGTCTTCAACCGGGCCGGCCGCATCGTCGCCTCCGCGCAGCGGGAGCACGAGCAGATCTACCCGAAGCCCGGCTGGGTCGAGCATCGCCCCGCCGAGATCTGGCAGTGCACGCTCGAAGTCATTGCGGAGGCTTTCGCCGCGAGCGGCCTCCAACCCTCGGATCTTGCCTGCATCGGCATCGCCAACCAGCGCGAAACGACTTTGGTGTGGGACCGGCACACCGGCGAGCCCGTCTCGAACGCGCTGGTCTGGCAGGACACGCGCGTCGCGGACTACGTGGCCGCGTTTACCCGCGAAGGTGGCCAGGACCGCTTCCGCGCTACTACCGGCCTACCCCTGACCACCTACTTCAGCGGCCTGAAAATCCGCTGGATCCTCGATCACGTGGACGGCGCCCGCGCCCGTGCCGAGCGAGGCGATCTGCTGTTCGGCAACGTCGATGCGTTTCTGCTGTGGAACCTGACCGGAGGCACTGACGGAGGCATCCACGCTACCGATGTCACCAACGCCAGCCGCACGCAGTTGATGAGTCTCGACACGCTGGACTGGGATGAAGGCCTGCTCAGGCTCTTCAGGGTGCCGCGCGGCATGATGCCGCAGATTCGTTCCTCCAGCGGTTTCTTCGGTGAGTGTAAGATTTCTTGCCTGCGCGGCGTCGCCATCGGCAGCATGCTGGGCGATCAGCACGCGGCGCTGGTCGGGCAGACCTGCTTCCGTCCCGGCCAGCTCAAGAATACCTACGGCACCGGCTGTTTCCTGGTAATGAACACCGGTGAGCGAAAGGTGGAATCGAACCACGGCCTGCTGACGACGGTCGCCTATCGCTTCGGCTCCGAGCCCGTGGTGTATGCGCTCGAAGGAAGCATCGCGATCACCGGTGCGCTGGTCCAGTGGCTGCGCGACAACCTCGGCATGATCCGTACCAGTGAAGAGATCGAAACGCTCGCGCGCTCGGTGGACAGCAATGGCGGGGTCTATATCGTGCCCGCCTTTTCCGGCCTGTATGCTCCGTACTGGAAGGACAACGCGCGCGGCGTCATCGCGGGGCTCACGCGCTACGCCAATAAGGGCCACATCGCCCGCGCCGTGCTCGAAGCTACCGCCTTCCAGACCCGCGAGGTCGTCGACGCCATGGAGGCCGACTCCGGCATCGTGCTCGATCAGCTGCGTACCGATGGGGGCATGGTCGGCAACAACCTGCTCATGCAGCTTCAGGCAGACCTGCTGGGGCGCACGGTCATCCGCCCGGCCATGAAGGAGACCACCGCGCTCGGGGCCGCCTACGCCGCCGGCCTGGCATGCGGTGTATACCGGGATACCGACGACCTCGTCCGCAACTGGGCCATCGACCGGACCTGGCAGCCGCAGATCGACTCGGCCGGGCGCGAACGGCTGCTGCGGCAATGGAAGAAGGCAGTCTCGCGCTCCTTCGACTGGGTGGATGCATCGGAAAGGGAAGAGGCATGACCAAGGCCTTCCTCGGCGAGCTCATCGCGGAAGCAGTCGCCATGGCTATTATCATCGGGCTCGGCGATTCCGTCGCGGCCATGTTCAGCCTGTACGACCCCAACCCCTACGCCGGTTCCTACTGGGGCGTGTGCATCGCGTGGGGGCTCGCCGTCACCCTCGCCATCTACAGCACGGCGTCGGTCAGCGGATGCCATGCAAACCCGGCGGTGACCCTGGCGCTCGCGAGCTTCCGCAGGTTCTCCTGGCGCAAGGTGCTTCCGTACTGCGCCGCGCAGGTCGCCGGGGGCTTCGCGGGCGCGGCAATCGTGTACGCACTTTTCTCGCCCGTCATCGACGCCTTCAACGCCGCGCACCACCTGACGCGTGCGGCCGGCGGCGCGGCGGGCGTCTTCTTCACCCACCCGGGCCCGTTCATCGCGCCCGGCCACGCCTTTACCGACGAAATCATCCTGACCGCGTTTCTCCTTTTCGGCATCTTCGCCATCACCGAGCAGTACAACGAGCAGGCCCCCGGAGCGAACTCCGGAGCGCTTATCATCGGTTTCCTGGTAGCCACCATTGGTGCCGCGTCCGGCAACCTGGAAGCCTGGGCCATCAACCCCGCGCGCGATCTCGGTCCCAGGCTCTTCTGCTTCATCACCGGCTGGGGGTCCTCCGCGTTTCCTGCGCCGGGCAGCTACTGGTGGATTCCCATCGCCGGGCCGCTCGTCGGCGGCGTGCTCGGCGGGGGTGCCTACCAGCTGCTCATCCACCAGTTTCTGCCCGCGCGCAACCGAGCCCGCACCATGCCCCCCTCATAACCTCGGGGTCTCACGTTCCTAGGCCCCGCGATACTTCGGGATCGGCATTCGCCGCTCGGCAAAGACCGCGTCATGCGCCACCGCGCACGCGATCCCCGACCCGAAGCCGACGCGCAGGTTCGCGTCGATCCCGTTTTCCCCGCGCACCGCGCCCACAAACGAACGCACCGATTCCAGGGTTGGGTCCGCATTGTTCGACACCTGCACCCGTTCGCCCGGCCCGCGATACGGCATCTCGTTTGCCGTCGAATACGACGCACCGGTCACGATGCCGCGTTCCACGATCGTCTTGCTCACGGCCTTGTCCGCGGTCGGCTTGTTGGAGTGTTTCTTCTCGTAAAAGAACGTTGCGTCCTCAATCGTGATCTGCACGCTTCCTTCCGTGCCATAGATCCAAAGCTCGTTGCCGTTCTTCGCATTGTCCGTGATCGACGTGAACATCAGTCGCCGGCCACCGGAGTAGTTGAATACTGATTGCACGTTATCGCCGACAGTGCGCCCGTCATGGTAGATCACGATGCTGTTGGTTCCCAGAACGCTCTCCGGGTCCTCCCCAAACACCCAGTTCGCGATGTCGATATGGTGCGAGCCAAGCTCGGTGCCCAGGCCTCCTGAAGTCTCGCGATACAGCCTCCAGTTGATCAGGTGTTCCAGCTTGCCGCCCGGGTCGGGCGAGGGCACCGCACGACGCCAGTTGCCGTTACGGTTCCAGTACGCATACACCTGGGTCGGCGTGCCAATCTCGCCCGCCTTGACCCGGCGAATCGACTCCTTGACCCACGAAGCGTAACGATACTCATGGCCGATCTGAAACAACACCTTCGCGCGCTCCACCTCGTCCACAATGCGATGATTGTCGTCCACCGTGAAGCCAAGCGCCTTTTCGCCGTAGATCGGCCGTCCACTCCGCGCCGCCGCAATCACGTGCTCGGCGTGCAGGCTCACCGGCGAGGCAATCAGCACCGCGTCGACGTCATGCCGCGACAGGAGCTCCGCATGGCTGGACGTCGCCGGAATCTCTCGTCCGCACAGGCGGTTGACCTGCGCGTAGCGCGGCGGATAGATGTCGCAGATGGCCGAAATCGACACGCCCGGAACCTGCAGGAACTGCCGCATATCCTCCTGCCCGCGGCTTCCCGCGCCGATCACCCCCAGCCGCACGGGCTTCACCGCCGGTGCCGCGGCGCGCGCCAGCGGCGAAGAAGCAAGCGCCGCGGTGGCCGAGGCGGCCTGCAGGAAATCACGTCGATCCATAACCGGTCTCCTTCAAGCAATCAGTGTATCCGTTTCACCGGCACCGCGCAGTGCGTGCCGTTGACCCGTACCCCCCAGCGAATCGCCGTGCACGACGCATGCCCGGGCTCGCCCGAGACGATCAACGCGCGAGCCTCCGGAGCGTAGCGCGCCAGCGTCTTCCGGCTTCCCTCCGGGGTCTCCACGAAAAGAACGTTCGACAGCGCATCGCTCGCCGTCGCCGAAGGATCGGTGACGCTCACCTGGATCCGTTCTTCCACCGGCCGCATCGTCCTCGGGTCCATGATGTGGCAGTACATGTGCCCGTCGGCAAAGAAGTGTTTCTGGCTGCAGTCGGCGCTGGAAAGCGACTGGTCCCGCAGCGTGATCACGGAAAGCGTCTGCTCGATCGGCAGTGGACCCTTCTCCACGATGCGCCATCCCGCCCGCTTCGGCGGTGCTCCCAGTGCGTACACCGTGCTGCTTCCAGCTGAAAGCAGCGCCGCCTTCACGCCATCGGCGCGCAGCACCCGCACCGCCGCGTCCACGGCAAACCCCTTGCCGATTCCACCCGGGTCGAGCTCCACGCCCGGCGCGGCAAAGTGTACGGTGCGCGCCTGCTCATCGAGCTCCACCTTTTCCCATCCGGTCTCACTCCGCAGCGCACGCAGCTCGGCCGGATCCGGCACCTTGCCCGCATGCGCGTAGAACCCCCACGCCTTCATCAGCCGGCCCACCGTGATGTCGAACGCGCCATCGCTTGCCGCGCTCCAGTGTGCGCTCTGCCGCAGAAAATCCATCATCTCCGGATCGACCGTGACCGGCTTTGTTCCTGCATCGCGGTTCACGCGCGACAGCTCGCTCGACTCCCGGTAGTTGGAAAGCATCTGCTCGATCCGGTCCACCTCTTCGAACGCCTCATCGGCCGCGGCCTGCGCCCGGTCGCGGTCGCGGCTGTACAGGTACAGGCTGAACGTGGTCGCCATGGCCGGATGGCTGAAGCTGTACAGCGCGGGCAGTGGACGCCGCTGGCCCGCAAGCGGAAGCGCACCCACTAGCACCATCCACAGCGCACTGATCCGCGGTCGCATCCCTCATTCAGCCTACACCGCACGGTTGAAACGAATCTCGTGGTGAGTGGAGCCCGGCGGGTGCTATCATTCCCGCGATGCGGCTTGCCCTCTTTCTTTGTAGCCTGGTCCTGCTTTCGCCCGCCACGGTGCGGACCGCTCTCCCCGCTCCGCAGCACGCGCCGGAGCTTCTGGTCGTCAACCAGCACGACCATACCGTCAGCTTTATCGACCCAGCCAGCGCACAGCAGGCGGCCACCTTCGACGAGCAAAGCATCACCGGCCACGAAGTCGCCGTCACCCCCGACGGCCAACGAGCCTTCGTCCCCATCTACGGAGACTCCGGCGTGGGCAGGCCCGGCACCGACGGCCAGACGATGCAGGTCATCGATGTCGCATCGCGCAAGCTGCTGGACACCGTCGACTTCGGCCACGGCGTACGCCCGCACTGCGTCGTCTATGATCCCGGGCGGAACCTGCTCTACGTCACCACGGAGCTCGATCAGGCCATCACGATCGTCGACCCCGCGACCGATCGCATCGTCGGCCGCATCCCGACCACGCAGCCGCAGTCCCACATGCTTGTGCTTTCCCATGACGGACGCTTCGGCTACACCGCCAACGTGGGTCCCGGAACCGTCTCCGTGCTGGACCTGAACACGCGCAAGCCCCTCGCGGTCATCCCCATCTCGTCGGACACGCAGCGCATCTCCATCTCAAACGACGACCGCAGCGTCTTCACCGCCGACCAGGCAAAGCCGCGTCTCGCCGTCATCGACACCGCTTCCCGCTCAGTCCGGCAATGGATCGCCCTGCCCGCCATCGCGTACGGCACCGCATCCACGCCGGACGGACGCTGGCTGCTGGCGACCATGCGCCCCACCGGCTCGGTCGCCGTGATCGACGCCCACACCCTCACGCTGGTGCGCACGATCCCCACCGGCGGCATCCCCACCGAAATCATCGTTCGTCCCGACGGCAAAGTCGCCTACGTCAGCTGCGGAACCGACGTGGTCGCGATCGACCTCGCCCGCATGGAAGTCGCCACTCACATCCACGCCGGAGCCGGAGCCGACGGCCTGGCCTGGGCTCGGTAACAGAAGCAGAGAAAGAAAGGCAGAGTAAGAGGAGCAGGCAGACCGATGATCAACCAGACCACCCGTCGCAACTTCGTTCGTGGATCCATGCTCGCCTCCGCGGCTTGTGCCCTTCCCGCCTTCGCCCTTCCCGCCGCCGACCTCAAGACCGCGCCCACCGGAGACTCGCCCGTCAAGCTCGGCCTGGCCAGCTACACCTTTCGCAGCTTCCCCCGCGCGCAACTCATTGCGTTCATGAAGCAACTGCACGTCACCGCGCTCAACTGCAAGGATGTCAAGGATCATCTTCCCCAGGACCCCGCGATGGAAGCCGCCGCGGTCGCCGATTACACCGCGAACGGCATCAGCCTCCACGCCATCGGCGCGCTTTACTTCCCCAAGGACGATGAGGCGAGCCTCCGCGCGAACTTCGACTATGCCAGGCGCGCCGGCGTCAAGGTCATCGTCGCCGGCGATCCTACACCGGAAAGCCTGCCCAAGATCGAACGCTTCGTCAAGGAATACGACATCCGCCTCGCCATCCACAACCACGGCCCCGAAGACAAGATCTGGCACTCGCCGCTCGACGTCCTCAAAGCCGTCAAGGACCTCGACCCCCGCATGGGCTGCTGCATCGATATCGGCCACTGCGTGCGCGCCGGCACCGACGTCGTCGAAGCCATCCACGCCTGCGGACCGCGCCTGTTCAACATGCATGCCAAGGACCTGACCGACTTCACCGCCAAGGAAAGCCAGGTCGCCGTCGGCGAAGGCATCATGCCCATGCGCGCCATCTTCCAGGCCCTGGTCGCAACGAAATACCAGGGCTTTGTCGACCTCGAATACGAGATCCACGGTGACGATCCCATGCCTGGCGTCATCAGCAGCTTCAGCTACATGCGCGGCGTGCTGGCCGGCATGGGCTACCCCACCCACGCAGCGGGCACCTTGTAAAATCACCCGAGTAAGGAGTAAAGTTCATGCCTATCCAGCAAGATCGCCGCGAGCTCTGCCTCGCCCTTGCCGCCCTCGGCGGCCTCGGAGCGCTGCCGGCCGCACTCCATGCCCAGGCCGCCGCACCCGATTCTTCTGAGCCGAAGCTCGTCCACTCCGAGCTTTTCCCCTTCGCTTCGCTTCCCGTTCATGCTTCGCCCAATGGAGGCGAATCCAGGCCCGTCCTACACGGCACGCTTGCCACCGGCGAGTTCGTCGAAGTGCACGAAACCACCCTCCCGCCGGGCCAGATGCCCCATCCTCCCCATCGCCACACCCACTCCGAGTTCCTTCTCATCCGCGACGGAAAGCTCGAAGTCACAAGCGACGGGCAGCACGGCATCATCGAAGCCGGCGGTGTCATCTTCACTGCGTCCGCCGTTCTGCACAGCCTAAAAAACATAGGTGCTACGCCCGCCCACTACTTCGTCGTCGCGATTGGCCTGCAGAAAATGCTCCCCTGATCCTTTCTCTACGCCCGCTGCCCGCGCAGCCACATCAGAAACTCCGCTGCATGCGCCGTTTTCTGCACCGCGTACAACTCTCCCGGGGCGCTTACCTGTCTTTGCGCAACCTGTCCCAGCCTCTCCCGCAGCCAGACCAGATCGATCCACGCGCCAACCCCCGCATCCTCGAAGTCATTTACGCGCCGCACCGTGTCCGGCGCCTGCCGTTCGAGCCGGCCTCGGAAGTCCGGCGAAAACGGCATCTTCTCCGTCCGCAGCCGCACCTCCTCCGGAACCCGCCCGCGCAGCAGCGCCCGCGACAGCGCCCGCGTCATCCCTCCATGGTTGCGATACTCCGACGGAAGCACCGCCGCCGCCGCAATCAGGCGCCGGTCGCGAAACGGCAGAATGCGCCGCAGCCCGTCGGCCACGTTCATCTCCTCCCACGAGCTCTTGCGCGTCACTTCGCCCGCCCCGATCGGCCTGCCCGGCACCCCGTCCGTCCACGCAGGCGGCCCCTCCTGCCAGACCGCTCGCCAGCTTTCCGGCAAGCCGGCAAGAAACTCCGGCGTAAACCGCACATGAAACGCATCCGCCGGCCACTTCGGGCGATCCCGCCGAGCCCGCATCCACTCCCGTAGATCTTCCCGGCGGTTGCGCATCCAGCTTCTACCCGGCCGATACTCCTGCCCTCCGGTCAGGGTCATCTCGCCAAAGTTCCCGCCCACCATCGCCGACGCGCCAAAGCGCAGGGCCGCCTCCTGCAGCGCGCGGTTTACCGGGTGCGATTCCGCCACGACCGGATGCTGCCGAAACCGAAACGCCTCCGCCCGCGGACGATACACGTTCCACTCCCTGGGTGGCGTAACCCGCTCCAGCCGCAGCTCAAGCTGATCCGCCGCGGCCTGGCTCACCGCCGTCTCGTCCCGCAGCCCGCTGCCCGCCGGCGCCGCGGAGCAAAGACATAGAATCTGTTCTCTTTCCAACCGTTCGCGCGCCGCCCAGCAGCACAGCAGCGTGGAGTCCTGGCCGCCGCTCAACTGAAACGCCATCCGTCCATGCCGCCCCAGATGCTGCCGCACAATCCTTCGCCCCAGCGCATCCAGATGCTCGATCGCATCCTCGAAGCTGCCGGTCCACGCCGCAAACTCGTCATCCTCTCGCGCCCGCGAGCTTTGCCGCCGGTCGCCGGAAAAGCTCTCCCGCGTCCCCGGCGCAAGCTCCAGCACACCCTTCCAGATCGTCTGATCCGCCAGAACCTGCCGCACGGCATGGCGTCCGCAGTGCAGCGCAAAGTTCACCGGGTCGAGCTCCGCCGCGCCTTCATCCCGAGCCAGCCGCATCGGCTCCGGCGACACCGCGACCACCTTCCCCGACGCCTGGAAGTACACTGAATCCCGCCGCGCGCGCGAACTCATCAGCGTCAGCCGCCGAGCCGCCGGTTGCCAATGCACCAGCTCCCACTCCCCCAGCATCCGATGCGCCGCCTCCGCGCCGAACCGGGCAAGCGCCCCGGCCGCCAGTCGCGCCGGCGACTCGCTCGTCAACCCCAGCTCTGCCGCCAGCTGTTCCGGCTCGTCCAGGTACCCGGCCAGCCCGCACACCTCGGCCGCTCCTTCCCACAGGTCGAGCGCCCCTTCGGCAGCATCCGCCAGCCCGATGACGCACGCCGCGTCCCGATATCCGCGCCATGCATCTCCGGAACCAGGCGTAAACCCCAGCGGTTGCAGGTCGAGCGGAGCATCCGCGACACCCTCAAGCCGGGCGAGCACATACAGGCCGGCCTTCATGCGGCAGCCTCACGGCACTCAATCTTTGCTGCTCCGATCCAATCCACCGTCTGAGAAGTATACCGGTCCGCCCACCGGGTGCCCGTCCAGCTTCTCTGGGACCTGGCCCTCAGCCTGATCAGCGCTCCCACAGCTACCCTTCCCAGCTATGTTCCATTCAATCCGATCCGTGTTGAGATTCAGGTGTAGCGAAGCCAGCGCAGCACCTCGGGCAGGTTGGGCTTCTTGCCGTACATCAGAATGCCGACGCGGTAGATGCGGCTGGCGAGCCAAAGCACCAGGGCAATGAACCCGGCCATCAGGGCGAAGCTGAGAGCGATCTCCCATGGTTGCGGGTTGCCGATCGAGATGCGGAAGTTCATCAGCAGCGGGGAGCAGAACGGGATCTGCGAGACAATGCGGGAAAGCACCGAGTCAGGGCTCTTGACGATGGGTCCGAGCATCAGCATGCAGCAAGCCAGCGGGATGACCAGAAACATGTTGAGCTGCTGCAGCTCCTGCTCGGAGTTGGTCATGGCACCCAGCGCGGCGGCAATGGACGAGTAAATCAGGAAGCCGAAGATGAAGTAAGCGATAAAGAAGAAGATCTGCGTGGACGACACAACGGCGTGCAGGCTCGTGCCAGAGCTCGCGACCAGGTAGGTGCCGATCGCGGCCACGGCGACCATCCAGATAGCAACCTGCGTCAGCCCGACCGCGCCGACGCCGAGGATCTTGCCGGCAAGCATCTCGTCCGGCTTGATGGTGGCCAGCATGACCTCGAAGACGCGGCTCGTCTTTTCTTCGATGATGGAACGCGCGGTGTTCATGCCGAACTGCATGATGACGAAATACATCATGAAGAAGAGCGCGTAGGCGGCATAAAAGGCGGTTGCAGTGTCGCCAGTCTTCGAGGTGTCGATGTCGACCGGCTTCATCAGCCCATCGATCTCGGCGGGCGAGAGGTTTTCATGTGCGAGCCGCTCGCGATTGAGCGTGGTGGTGACGGCGTGCTTGAGCTCACCCAGCGTGGCGACATCGGAGGCGGTACGCGGCGTCCAGATAAACCCGGGGCGGGCATTCGGTCCCGGCGGCGGCGCGATCTGCAGATAGCCGGTCAGCGAATTCTTCTTGTCCTTCAGCTCGTGGTCGAGCGCAATGCGCTCCTCGGGCGAGTTGGACGCGATCGAGACGCTCATCTGGCTCGGCTTGCCGTTTTCGTCCGGCGCCGTCAACGCAGATTTCAGCCCCTCCGCAAAGCTCTGGTCCGCGCCGGAAAGCAGCACGATGTGGCCCGCGGTGGCGGTCTTGTTCGTCAGGTACGCGCCGCCAAAGCCGATGCCGCCGAGCAGCAGAGGAATCAGGATCGTCGCGAGGATAAAGGCCTTGGTGCGGACGCGTTCGAGGTATTCGCGGCGGGCGATAAGAAGGATGTTGTGCATCGCGGAGGGCTCCTGCGGTTGTTCGGTGGAGGACCCCACTCACCGCATGGGCACGATGGATGGGGCACGGTCTTCGGCGTTTCAGGCGTCAGGCGGCGACATGTTCGCCGACGGTTTCGATGAAGATGTCCTCCAGCGTCGGCTCGGAGATTTCAAAGCGCGTAATGCGTGTGCCGGCGGCAAGCGCGGCGGCAAGCAGAGATTGCGGATCGGCACCATCGTGGAGCTTGATTTCGGCCTGGCCGGTGTACTGCTTTGCTGATTCCACCGCAGGCGATTGCAGAAAGCTGTCCGGTCCGGTGAAGTGAACCTGCACCCGGTTGGCCGGATACTTCGCCTTGATCTCGCGCATGGAGCCGTGCAGCACCAGGCGGCCCTGGTAGATCAGCGCAATGCCGTCGCAGAGCTTTTCCACCTGATCCATGCGATGGGTCGAAAACAGGATTGCCTTGCCCTGTCTGCGCAGGTCGACCAGCGTGTCCATCAGCAGCGTGGCGTTGACCGGGTCGAGTCCGGAAAAAGGCTCGTCCATGATGATCAGGTCCGGCTCATGCAGAAGCGCGGCGATGAACTGGATCTTCTGCTGCATCCCCTTGGAAAGCTCTTCGGTCTTCTTCGGGATAGCCTCGGTAATCTGCATGCGCTCACACCACGCAAGCGCGCGGGTGCGGGCGACCTCGGGCGAAAGGCCATGCAACTGCCCGAAGAAGACGAGTTGATCGAGCACATTCATCTTCTTGTACAGCCCGCGCTCCTCCGGCAGGTAGCCGACGCGCCGCAGCGCCGCCCGCTCGAACGGCTGGTCAAACAGCCGCACAGAGCCGGAATCCGGCCGGGTAATGCCAATCATCATGCGAATCGAAGACGACTTTCCGGAGCCGTTCGGTCCCAGCAGCCCAAACATCTCGCCGGGCTCGATCAGCAGCGACAAGCCCTCGACGGCAACCTTGGTGTCATACAGCTTGCGAATCTTCTGGAGCTCGACGATGGGCATGAGGGCTAAGCTGAGTTTATCAGGGCGGGATGAACATAGCCGGGTGTCTTAAGCGCCACGGGCGTAACGCAGGAAAATGAGAGACGGATGGTCCCTTCTGGGTATGCTGTGTGTAAACCTATCCCTAAAGGACCTGACATGCTTGAACGAGTGTTGCTTGCCGGAGGTGGCACCATCTTCTTGATGCTGCTAGCCTCCGGATGCGGGAGCGGTGTTGCGCAAGGCGTGCAGGGACCGGCCGGTCCGGCGGGGCCTCCGGGATTAATCTACACCGGTCCTTACAGCGCGGGTAAAAACTACGCGGCGACTGACGTGGTGACATACGGCGGTTCATCCTATGTTGCCGTGCAGAGCAGCACCAACGTGGCCCCGACCGGAGCGCCCGACAGTGCTCTGGACTGGAATGTACTGGCGCAGTCAGGGGCGGCCGGTACTATGGGTGCGACCGGGCCGCAAGGTTTGCCCGGCCCGCAGGGAGCAGTAGGCCCGCAGGGTTTACCGGGTCCGCTCGGGCCGCAGGGAGCAGTAGGCCTGACTGGCGCGATGGGGCCGGCGGGCGTGGCGGGAGTCGCCGGGCCAACAGGGCCTACGGGCGCACAGGGGCCGCAAGGGATACCCGGGGTGACTCCCTCGGCGCTGACGCTGAGTCCCTGGTACGGCAAGACGATGGCCACCTTTGGTGACAGCATCTTTGCCGGATACGGAGTTGTGTCCGGGCTGGCTGCTGCGGAGGGGCTCACGGTCAAGTTCAACGACTCCGTGCCGGGACGCAAGGTTTCGCATGTGCTTTCCAACTACCCGAACGGCATCAGTAACGGGTACGCGACGCCGCAGGGCAACACGCTCGCGCAGGATCTTGGACGGGTGGACGTCGTGTTGATCGAGATGACAACAAACGATTTTGCCACCGCGCTCGGCAGCTACGGCGATGCGGCAGACGCGGGCGGCAACGCTTCGATCGCAGGCTCGGTGCGTTCGACCATCGAGACGATCCGGACGGCCAATCCGGGGGCCCGTGTGCTTTGGGTCACGCCGTACCAGATGTCCGGGCGCTTTACCGTTAGTTCCTATACGGCGTTGCGCGCGCTTATGAAGGCGGTGTGCGACGACTATGGCGTGGCGCTGATCGACCAGAACTACAACGGCATCGCGTGGCCGATTGGCGGCTTTCCCGGCAATCTCGACCTGTATACGGTGGATGGGACGCATCCCTCCACAACCGGTGCAACTCAGATTGTGGTTCCATATCTTGTGCGGCAGATCAACCTGTACGGGCCGGTGCTTCCGCAGTAAGAAGCGGGACTGCTTGTTACCATGAAGCTGTGGCGCTCCAGCTTTCGACTCCGGTGAAGTTTGTGAAGCGGGTGGGCGAGCGGGTGGCGGCCAGGCTGGCCGAGCGTGGCGTCGAAACCGTCGAGGACCTGCTGTATCACTTCCCGTTTCGCTATGAGGACCGGCTCAACCCCAAATCGCTCGACGAGATGCAGCCCGGCCAGATGGCATCGCTCGTCGGCGACGTGCGCGGGTCCACTCTGCTCAAAACGCGTGGGCCGGTGCTGTTTGAGCTGACGCTGGGGCTGATGCCGGCCGGCGACGCGGGGCTCGGGTTCGGCGGCCGGGCGCTTTCGCAGGCAACCATCAACTGCACGTGGTTCAATGGCTCGTACCTGCGCGAGCGCTTCAAGGTGGGCCAGCAGGTGGCCGTGTATGGCAAGCTGGAACGCTCGCGGACCGGAGGCAACGGGAGGTTCAAGATGCTGCAGCCCCAGTTCGAAATCCTGACCAACCTTCCAGGCGCCCCCGCCGCAAAAACCGAGGACGCCGAGTTTGCGCGAATGGAGATGGAGCGCATCGTCCCGGTATACGAATCGCTCGGCGGCACCACGCCGTGGGGTTCGAAGCTGACCAGCAAGTGGACGCGGCGCGTGATGTGGAGCGTCTTCGAAGAGCTGATGGACGGTGGCGCGGAGGTGGAAGAAACGCTTCCGGCGGCGCTGCGCGAGCGGCTCGGGCTGCCCGGACGGCTGGAGGCGCTGCGGCAGGTGCACTTTCCAGAGGCGGGCACGCCGGTTGCCGAGCTGCAGGCGGCGCGTACGCCGGGTCATCGAAGGCTCATCTTCGAGGAGCTGTGGTATCTCGAACTTGGCCTGGAGCTGAAACGCAAAAAGCTGCGAGAGCGGGAAGGGACGCGGTTTGAGACCGGCGAAGGGGTGCGCGCGGCGCTGAAGCAGGTGCTTCCGTTTCACCCGACCGCGGCGCAGAAGCGGGTGCTGGGCGAGATCGTCGGCGACATGGTGCGGCCGCAGCCCATGCGCCGCCTGCTGCAGGGCGATGTCGGCTCGGGCAAGACGATCGTTGCCATGGAGGCCGCGCTGGTGGCCATTGAAAACGGCTTTCAGGCCGCGCTGATGGCACCCACCGAAATCCTGGCCACGCAGCATTATCTTTCGGCGCGCAAGCTGCTGGCGGACAAGATTTCGCCGCTGACCGGGCGTCCATACCGGGTCACCCTGCTAACGGGCTCGCTCGAGCCGGAACGCAAACGCGAGGCGCAGGGGCGCATCCTGCGCGGAGAAACGCAGCTCGCCATCGGCACCACGGCGCTCATCACGGATCGCGTGGAGTTCGCACGGCTCGGGCTGGTGGTGGTCGATGAGCAGCACCGGTTTGGCGTGCAGCAGCGCTTCAAGCTCATGCGTGCCGGCGAGGCGGATCCGGACGTGCTGGTCATGACGGCGACGCCAATCCCGCGGACACTGGCCCTGACCGTGTACGGCGACATGGACGTGAGCGTCATCGACGAGCTGCCGCCGGGCCGCACGCCGATCGTGACGCGGCGCACGACCGAAGACAAGGCCGGCGAGGTGTGGGACTTTGTGCGCAAACAGGTGACGCTCGGCCGGCAGGCATACCTGGTCTATCCCGTAATTGAGGGCGACCGCGAAGACCAGCCCCAGCTGGACTTCGCATTGGAGCTCGACGAGCCCGGAACGAAAAAGACCAGGGCGAAGGCGAAGCTGCGCTCCGCGACCGAGATGTACGAGGAACTGCGGCACGGCGCGCTGCATGGGCTGCGCATCGGACTGCTGCACGGGCGCATGAGCCCGGACGACAAGGAGGTCGCTATGCGGAGATTTCAGCGCGGCGAGACCGATGTGCTGGTGGCGACCACCGTCATCGAAGTCGGCGTGGATGTGCCGAACGCGTCCGTGATGGTGATCGACCATGCGGAGCGCTTCGGGCTGGCGCAGATGCACCAGCTCCGCGGACGCGTAGGACGCGGTGCGGCGAAGAGTTATTGCGTGCTGATGACCGGCGGCAAGGTGAGCCCCGAAGGCGAAGAGCGCCTGGACGCGATGGTGCGGACGCAGAATGGCTTCGAGCTCGCGGAACTGGACCTCCAGCAGCGCGGGCCGGGCGAGTTTTTCGGCACGAAGCAGGCCGGTATGCCGGAGTTTCGCGTGGCCTCGCTCCTGCGCGATCGCGACGTGCTCGAGCTGGCCAAGCGGGAGGCGGCGCGCTTCGCCGAGGCACCGGATGCAGCGATGAGCGCCGAGGAAGTGGACGGGGTCTGGAGCCGGCTCAAGGGGCTTTGGCAGAGACGATATGGGCTGGTGGAAGCTTAGAAGCAGTGGTACTCGATAGTGAGGCGGGATGCGATGCGGACCGGGGATCGGGTTGGGGATGCGCTGCGGCGGGTAGGCGAGTTCTTTGAGGACCAATGGTTTGACCGGACGCGGCGCGTGCGGACCTCGTGGGACGTGTCGCTCCAGCAGGCCGGCGTGGCGGAAGAGGAGGCCGGCGACAAGGAGGCATACCAGCCGGCGCGTCCCAGGCACATCCGGAAGGCTCTGCGTGAGATGCCGGTTGCCGACGTGCGTCCGTACAGCTATGTCGACCTGGGCTCCGGCAAAGGGCGCACGCTGTTTGTCGCGGCGGAGATGCCCTTTCAGCAAGTGACTGGCGTGGAGTTTTCGCCGCTCCTGCAGGCCGTCGCGGAAGCCAACGTACGGAACTTCCGGGCGCCCGCCGGCGGCGCGCCGCGGGTCATGTCGCTGCGTGGCGATGCCGCCGAGTTCGTCTTTCCCTCGGGTCCGCTGGTGCTTTACCTGTTCAATCCGTTCGGCGCGCAGACCATGCAGCGTGTGCTGGATCGGCTGGCGGCCTCCCTCGCGCAGGAGCCCCGGCATCTCGTGATCCTGCTGTTATGGCCGCAGTGCAGCCCGCAGGTGGCCGCGCTGCCGGGCATCCGGCTGGTCAGCAAGCGCCACGAATACGAGATCTGGGAGGTGCCAGCCTAGCGCACTTCGGCCTGCATCAGACTCAGCTCAACCGTCTCGCAGATGCTGTGCAGCAGCAGCTTGTGCCCTTCCTGAATGCGCGCCGTGACCGGGTCGCGGACGATCAGTTCAATGTCGGCGAGTCCGGCGCACTTACCACCGTCGCGGCCTAAAAACGCGACCGAGGTAACCCCCCCGGCTTTGGCGGCGACCAGCGCGCGCCGCACATTTTCGCTTGCGCCGGAGGTGGTAAAGGCGCAGAGCACATCGCCCGGCTGCCCGAACGCCTGCACCTGCCGCTCAAAAAGCTGGTCGAATGAGTAGTCGTTGCCGATCGCGGTCAGGTCGCCTCCCTGCGAGGCAAGTGAAATGGCCGGGTAGGGCCGGCGGTCGGCGGAAAAGCGGCACACGAACTCGGTCGTCATGTGGGCGGAGTCCGCGGCCGAGCCTCCGTTGCCGCAGGCCAGCAGCTTGCGGCCCCCCAGCAGTGCTTCCGCAATGGCCATGGACGCACCCGCAATCTCCGGCTCCAGCGCGGCCAGCCCGTCGAGCATCGTCTTTGCCGCGGCGATGTTGGTCTGGAGAATGCTCATCTATACCTCCTCCGGGCCAAGGCCGGCCATGTAGTAGTTCCGGATATAGTCCGTCACACCGTCTTCGAGCGTGGTGAACGGCTTCGTGTACCCGGCCGCGCGCAGCTTGCCCATCTCGGCCTCGGTAAAGTACTGGTACTTGCCTTTCAGCGTCTCCGGCATATCAATAAAGCGGATGTCGACCGGCTTGCCCATGGCATGGAAGACGGCGGTCGCCAGGTCCACCCACGTGCGCGCGATGCCGGTGCCGCAGTTGAACAGCCCTCCGCAGGCACGGTGTTCCAGAAACGAAAGCGTCACATTCACCGCATCCTTTACATAGATGAAGTCGCGCCTCTGCGCCCCATCCGCGTACTCCGGACGATAGCTCTTGAAGAGCGCCACCTCACCCGTGCGCAGAATCTGGCCGTAGCTCTTTGACACCACCGAGCGCATATCGCCCTTGTGGTCTTCATACGGGCCAAAGACGTTGAAGTACTTCAATCCCACGATCGAGCTCGTGCCCCGGTCGAACAGCCCGTGCCGCAGCGCCCAAACGTCGAACATATGCTTGGAGTAGCCGTACATGTTCAGCGGCATCAGGGTCGGCGTGCTCGCATCCGCATCGGAATACCCCTGAGCCCCTTCGCCGTACGTCGCCGCCGACGACGCATAGATGAACCGCGCATGGTTGCGCAGGCTCCATTCACATAAAGTGCGGGTATACGCATAGTTGTTGCGCAGCAGGTAGTCCGCATCCCGTTCGGTCGTGGCCGAGCATGCGCCCAGGTGCACGATTGCTTCGATCTCCGGCAGCGCGCCCGACTCCACGCGGGCCAGAAAAGCCGCGGGCGAGACGATATCTTCAAATCGCAGACCACGCAGGTTGCGCCATTTCTCGTCCGTGCCCAGTTCATCGACCAGCAGCAGGTCAGCCTGCCCTCTCCGGTTCAATTCGGCGACGGCGTTGCGTCCGATAAAGCCTGCGGCTCCGGTTATGACGGTAATCTTGCTCATGCGGCGGTCTGCTCCGTTCCCCTCGATCGCTGCATCCATTATGCAACGTCCGCCCTCCCTGGGCGGGTGCAACGGAGAGGAAGCGCCGACTTGATGCCATTCCAGGCACCTGTTCCTCTCGTTTGCTCCCGTTCTCGAACAGCGGCAGGGTGCGGTGAAGTTCTTGCGACATCAGCTTCCCGGAGTCGGAAGCTCTTTTTCCTGTGCGCCGTGCGGTCTACAGCCGGAATCCAGCCTTGCCTACGATGTCCGATTTATTTGCATCATCTTTGTAGTTGACGTTTGTACCTGTTTCCGCCCACGATAGAACGTACAAAGCTTCTGCAAGGAATCGACAGGGAAAGAAGGTAGAAGGGCAACCATCACCTTCTACTTAGCTTCCTAAGTACGTTGTTGCGGTCCCTGGATGAAGACGCGCCGCGTCTTTTGCTCGCCTCGGACTGATGCGGCTCACTCTCCCGGGAGTGCGGCGCAATCTAACAGTTTCGAGAGGAATCGGGCACCGATGGTCGAAGCCGTTGTGTTGTGGAATGAGCCAAACAACCTGTCGCACTGGAATTTCAAGTTCGACGGCGATTGGCGGCGCTTCGCCGACATGGTCCGGCAGGCGTCGAAGGCGATCCGCGCCGTGAATCCCAACCTGCCGATCGTGCTCGGCGGCGTCAGCTCCTGCGACTGCGACTGGCTGCGGCTGATGAATAGCTATGGCGTCATGGACTGCGTGGACGCCGTCGGCGTGCACGGCTTTCCGCTGGACTGGAACCATTGGCAGCTCGCGGACTGGCCGGCCAAGGTCGCCGAGGCCGCCGAGGTCAGCGGTTTGCCGGTCTGGGTCACCGAGGTCGGCTGCTCCTCCTTCGGCGCCGAAGAGGTGCAGCAGTTCGGCATGAACCGGACGCTCGAACTGCTGAAGGGAAAAGTCGAGCGGATCCACTGGTACTCGCTCTTCGACCTGCCGCCAAGCTGGCCAGCGGAGACCCGCCACCGCGAAGCCGAAGGCTCTTCCTACTACCGTCATTATTATCTTGGGCTGGTACGCGCGGACGGCACGGAAAAACCCGTAGCGCGCGACTTCCCCACCGACGGCTCGGTCGGCTTCTGCCAGTGGTTCCACTTCGAGGATCCCCGCATGGACGACGCCGTCGCATGGATGAAAGCGCACAACGTGAACTACCTGCGCACGGGCCTGAGCTGGGCCGACAGCTACCGGCCCGACGCGGAGCGGTGGTTCGACCGGCAGATGGACGCGCTCGCACCCTTCCGCGTGGCGTTGACGCTTTGCTTCACTCCCGCGCACCTCGGGCTCGAGGAACACCACACAAGTCCCCCCGCCGAAAACGCGCAGTTTGCCGAGTTTGCCCGCTGGGCCGTGGAACGGTACGCGCCGGCCCAGGGCGTAGCGCCCATCCAGGTTCCGGCACCGCGTCATCAGGCGGCCCGGCAGGAAGAGACTCAGGAAAGCATGGTGAGCCAGTGAACGATGGCGCTTCCACAGGCAGGCAGGTGTTGATCACCGGCGGGGCGGGCTTTGTAGGCTCGCATCTGGCGGACGGTCTGTTAGCTGCCGGACATAAGGTGCGTGTACTCGACGACCTCACCCCGCAGGTCCACACCGACAACCCGGGCCGCGCGCCGGATTATCTCTCAAAAGAAGTCGAGCTCGTCATCGGCGACGTCCGCGACCCCAATCTTCTGCGAGAGGTCCTGCGCGACGTCGACGTAGTCTTTCACTTCGCCGCCACCGTTGGCGTCGGGCAAAGCATGTACGAGATCAGCCGCTATATGAGCGTCAACACGCAGGGCACGGCCGAGCTCCTCCAGGCCATCCTCGACACCAAAGCGCCCATCCGCAAGCTCATCGTCGCGTCGTCCATGTCCATTTACGGCGAGGGGCAATATCAGTGTTCGAGCTGCGGCAAGGCGGCCTTTCCGCCCGTCCGCCCGGTCGCGCAGCTCAAGCGCGGCGAGTGGGAGGTCCATTGCACCGGCTGCGGCGGCGTGTTGAAGCCGGTACCCACCAACGAGAACAAGCCTTCTGAAATCAATAGCATGTACGCCTTGAGCAAACGCGACCAGGAAGAGCTTTGCCTGATCTACGGGCGCACTTACGGCCTAGCCGTCACGGCGCTGCGCTTTTTCAATATCTACGGCACGCGCCAGGCGCTGTCGAACCCCTATACCGGCGTCGCCGCCATCTTTGCCGCTCGACTCATCAACGGGCAGGCACCTCTGGTCTTTGAGGACGGCGAGCAGATGCGCGACTTCGTCAGCGTCCACGACATCGTCCGCGCCAACATGCTCGCCATGGATGCGCCGGCTTCCGACGGGGAGGTCATCAACATAGGCTGCGGCACGCCCATCACCATCCGCGAGGTCGCCACCATCCTGGCCGCGGCGCTGGGCAAGCCGGAGCTCGCGCCGGTGATCACCAACAAGTATCGTGCCGGCGACATTCGCCACTGCTACGCCGACCTGACCCGCGCACGCACGCTGCTGGGCTACCATCCGCAGGTCACGCACGCCGAAGGCTTCCAGGAACTGGCCGCGTGGCTGGCCGGCCAGGAGGCCGAAGACAAGGCCGCGACCATGATGCAGGAGCTCACCACCTATGGGCTGACCGCCTGATGGGCCGAAAAGGGGAGTCCATGGCAACATCAACCATGCGCAATCCGCGCAGAATCCTGATCACCGGCGGCGCGGGCTTTGTCGGTTCCAACCTGGCTGAGCGCCTGCTCGCCGACCCTGCCGCGCAGGTGCGGGTCTTCGACGACCTTTCCCGGTCCGGCGTGGAGCACAACCTGGCCTGGCTGCAAGGCTCCGCCGCACGCACCCGGCTGGAGTTCGTGCGGGGCGACGTGCGGGACGCAAAGGCAGTGGCCGAAGCCGCGCGCGACCGCGACGAGATCTATCATCTGGCCGCGCAGGTCGCCGTCACCACCTCGGTCGAGCAGCCCCGCGACGACTTCGAAACCAACGTGCTCGGCACCTTCAACGTGCTCGAAGCCGCGCGCCGCGCAGGTCGCAAGCCCTTTCTTTTGTTCACCTCCACGAACAAGGTCTACGGCTCGCTCCATGGCGTTCCGGTCGAGGTCGCCGGCACGCACTACCAAGCCTCCGACCCTGGGTTTGCCGGCGTGTGCGAGGCCGAGCCCCTCGATTTCCACTCGCCCTACGGATGCAGCAAAGGTGCCGCGGACCAGTACGTCCGGGATTACGCACGCATCTACGAGCTGCCCACGGTCGTACTGCGCATGAGCTGCATCGCCGGGCCCCGGCAGTTCGGCACCGAAGACCAGGGCTGGGTCGCACACTTCCTCTACTCGGTCCTCGAAGGCCGGCCCATCACCATCTACGGCGATGGTTTCCAGGTCCGCGACGTCCTGCACGTGCACGATCTGTGCGACGCCATGGAAGCGGCGTTTGCGGTGAAAAGCCGGACCGCCGGCCAGATCTATAACGTCGGCGGGGGGCCGGAGCGCGCCGTCAGTGTCGTCGAGATGCTGGGGGAGATCGCAAAGCTCACAGGTCTTGAACCCGTGCTGCACTACGCCGGGCTCCGGCCGGGCGATCAGCCGCTCTACATCTCCGACACCGCGTTGCTGACCGCGCACACCGGCTGGCGCGCCCGGCGAAGCTGCCGCGAAACGCTCAAAACGATCCATAGCTTCTGGGTCGCGCACGGAGCCCTCATCGATCGGGAGCGCGCCGCCGCCTTTCCCGCCATGGCGCTCGAACCTCAGGGGGTCGCATGAAGTTCGCCCTGGTCAACCCGAAATGGAGTTTCGAAGGCTCAACCTATTTCGGCTGTTCGGAGCCGCATTTCCCACTTGAACTACTCAGCGCGCGCGAGCTTCTACGCGCCGCCGGGCAGGAGGTCCTGCTCCTCGATGCCTGGATGGACGACCTCACACCGGATGAGACGCGTGAACGCCTCGACGCCTTTGGCGAAGACTTTCTGGTCATGCCAACCGCGCCCTCCTATCTCTTCTGGCGCTGCCCGCAGCCGGAGCTCCGTGTGCCGGCCCACTGGCTCGCGGCACTCAAACGCGGTTCGCAGCAGGTCGTTATCGGCCCGCACGGCTCAGTCACACCGCTCGCGACCCTGGCAAAAACCGGAGCCGACGTCGTCCTCCGCGGCGAGCCCGACCAGACCCTCCCCCTGCTCGCCACCACCCCCCGCGAGATGATCCCCGGATGCGTCTGGCGCGACCCCGAAGGACGCATCCACCAGACCCCCGGCCTCGGCGCAACCGACATGCGCGCCGTGCCTACGCTCGACTACTCCGACTACCCGGTCGAAAAGCACACGCATCTCCACCACATCTTCCCCGGAAACGGAGCCGATCACCTCCACCGCGGCGCCGAGGTCGAATTCGCCCGCGGCTGCCCCTACGCGTGCACCTTCTGCAATAAAACCCTGTTCCGCAACAAGTACCGAGAACGCGAACTTTGCGCCGTCCTCGCGGAAATCGACCAGCTCATCGCCCGCGGGGTCGACTATATCTACTTCATCGACGAAATCTTCGGCGTCGGCAAGCAGGTCCGCCTGCTGCTCGAAGAGATCGCAAAGCGCCCCGTCGCCATCGGCTTCCAGACCCGCATCGATCTGTGGGACGAAGCCGGCATCGATCTGCTCCAGCGCGCGCACTGCGTCTCCTTCGAGTGCGGCATCGAGTCCATCACCGACGAGGGCCGCGACGCCATGAACAAGAACTGCCGCATCTCCACCGACCGCATCATGGAGCTGCTCGTGTACGCCAAGACCCGCATCCCGTGGACCCAGGCCAACCTGATCAAGACCCCCGCCGACGATCCCGCCGAGGTGATCGCCTTCCAGACCCGCCTGAAGGCGCACGGCGTTTGGGTCTCCGAGCCCGTGCCGATGTTTCCCTTTCCCGGCTCGCCCGAATACGTCACCACGTTCGGTGCGCAGCCGGACGAAAACGCATGGGAACGCGCGCACGACTTCTACCTCAACCTGTTCCACGAAAAAGGCTTCTCGGACATTCAGGCCATGGAGCCCATGAGCCTCGCCGAGCTCGAACGTGGTCAGACCCAGCGGGATCTTCTGTGCGCATCCTGCTGACGACGGACACAGTCGGCGGCGTCTGGACGTTCACTCAGGATCTGACGGTGTATCTCCTGGGCGAGCATGAGATTGCGATGATCAGCTTCGGGCGCGAGCCCAGCCCGGAGCAGGCTCGATGGGTGCGCGGCATGCGCACGCAATGGTCCGGCCTATTTACCTTTCAGGCCTCGGCCGCGCCACTCGAATGGATGCCGGACAACGGGCACGCCTACACCCTCGGCGCGCCCATCCTGGAGCGGGTGGCCTCCGAGTTCAAGCCTGAAATCCTGCACTTCAACCAGTTCTGCTTCGGCGACCTGCCGCGCCACGGCGTTTTCGACATCCCCAGGGTCATTACGGCACATAGCGATGTGCTCAGCTGGGTGGATTGCTGCCGGCCCGGCGAACCCGACAACTCCCGATGGCTCCGAGACTATGTCCGGTTAGTGACACAAGGTCTGGCGGGCGCGGACCTTCTAACCGCACCGACCGGATGGATGCTCGACACCCTCCGGCAAAACTTTCCGCTCACCTGCCAGTCTGCCGTGATCCCCAACGGAACCCGCACCCCCGAGGACGCCGCGCCAAAGCTCCCCCGCAAGCTCCAGGCAGTCACCGCCGGGCGGCTTTGGGACGAGGGTAAGGGACTCTCCATCCTCGCTGAAATTCATCCTTCTATGCCCGTGCTGGTTGCCGGCGAGGATAGCTTCGCGGGCAGCGCAACCCCGGTGCCGCCCGAAGTGACCCCGCTCGGCACCCTTGAGCACGCGCAACTCCTCCAGCTCTTCCGCCAGTCCTCCATTTATCTCTGCACCTCAATCTATGAGCCGTTCGGGCTGGCCCCGCTGGAAGCAGCAATGAACGGGTGCGCCCTGCTGCTGCGCGACCTGCCTTCGCTCCGCGAGATCTGGGGCGACGTCGCCGTCTACTTCCAGAACACGACCACCCTCCAGGCTGAGCTTGCCCGCTTTGTCTCGGACGCATCCCACCTTCACGCCCGCCAGCAGGCGGCGGCGGAACGCGCGCGTCAGTTCCCGGCCAGCCGGACGGCGGAACGCTACGCCGCCCTGTACGCAGAGCTCCTCGCACCCCACTCCCCGGTCCACGCGGAGAGCTATGCCGGATAACCCGACCCACGGCAAGCCGGCTCCCAGGATCGCCTACGTCGCCCACACCCTGCGGTCCGACTGGAATAACGGCAACGCGCATTTTCTCCGCGGGCTCCTGCGCGCCCTCGGCTCGCTGGGATGCGACATCGTCGCCATCGAGCCGGAAACGGATTGGTCGATCGAAAATCTGCGGGCCGAGCCGCGCGGCGAAGAGTCGCTCGCCGAATTCGCCCGCCAGTACCCAGACCTCACTCTATATAGATACGCCTCGCACGCGGACGACGATCGCTGGCGCGAGTTGCTCGCCGGCGCGGACATCGTCATCCTGCACGAGTGGAACCCCCCGGCTTTGGCGAAGCGCCTGCTGCGGCTCCGCGAGGAATCGGGCTTCCGGCTCCTCTTTCACGATACCCACCACCGCGCTTCCAGCTCACCCGAATCGTTCGCGGAGATGGGCCTGGCCCGCTTCGACGGCGTCCTCGTCTTTGGCGAAGCCCTGCGCCGCATCTACCGGGAACGCTTCGGCGTCGAGCGCGTCTGGACCCTGCACGAGGCGGCCGACACGACCGTCTTCCACCCGCTGCCGGACCGCCGGTGCGAGCAGGAGGTCGTCTGGGTCGGCAACTGGGGCGAAGGCGAACGCGCCACCGAGCTCCGGGAGTTCCTGGTCGCGCCCGCCGCCGCGCTTCCCGAAACCCGCTTCCAGGTCTTCGGCGTTCGCTACCCGCAGGACGGCCTCGACGCCCTGGCCGCCGCCGGCATCGGCTACGGAGGCTACCTGCCCAATCTGGCCGCGGTCGAAACCTACGCACGTTCGCGGCTGACCCTGCACGTCCCTCGCCAGCAGTACTCCGCAGTGATGACCGGCATCCCCACCATCCGCGTCTTTGAGGCCCTTGCCTGCGGCATCCCCCTGCTGTCCGCGCCGTGGCAGGACACCGAAGCGCTTTTCCGCTCCGGTGACTTCCGCTTCGTCCGCACTGGCGTGGAGATGACCGACGCGATCCGCCATCTGCTCGCCCACCCGGAGGAGGCCCGCGCCCAGGCCGAGCGCGGCCGCGAAACCGTCCTCGCCCGGCACACCTGCGTCCATCGCGCTCGTGAGCTGATGGCTATCCTGGAGGAAATCCATTGAAGATCTTCGCATTCGGGTCGAGCATCGTCTCCTCCTACTGGAACGGCGCGGCCACCTACTACCGTGGATGCTACAAGTACCTCGCGCGCCTGGGCTACGAAATTACCTTCGCGGAACCCGACGCCTACGGACGGCAGCAGCATCGCGATTCCGACGACTTTGGCTACGTCACCTCCCTCGTCTACCAGCCGCGCGAGGCCGACGGCGGCGCGGACCTCGACCGAATGCTGCGGCTCGCCGCCGGAGCAGACGTGGTGGTCAAGCACTCCGGCATCGGGTGCGACGACCGCGAGCTCGAACGCCGGGTCCCCGCCGAAACCAGCTGGCAAACCGGCTGCGGACGAGCCATGACCTTCATCTGGGACGTCGACGCCCCCGCCACCATCGAGCGCATGCGTGCCGACCGCGCCGACGCCCTGGCGCTCGCGACCCCGGGCTACGACGCCATCCTGACCTACGGCGGAGGCCCCAAGGCACGGGCCGGCTTCCTCGAGTTCGGCGCGCAGGCCTACTACAGCTTCTACAACGGCCTGGACCCGGAAACGCACTTCCCCGTGGCCTCGGACCCGGAACTCGCATGCGACCTCGCCTTTCTGGGAAATCGGCTGCCCGACCGCGAAGCCCGCGTGGACGAGCTCTTCTTCCGCGCCGCCGCCCTCGCGCCGGACCAGCGCTTTCTGCTCGGCGGCGAAGGCTGGGGCGACAAGCCCATGCCCGCAAACGTCCGCTACCTGGGCCACGTGCCCACCGCGGACCACAACCGCGTCAACTGCTCGGCCGGCATGGTCATCAATATCAACCGCGCATCCATGGCGGATTTCGGCTTTTCCCCGCCCACCCGCGTCTTTGAGGTCGCCGGTGCCGGCAGTTGCCTGCTCTGCGACAGCTGGCCCGGCATCCCGGACTGCTTCGAGCCCGGAAGCGAGATCCTCGTCGTCCGATCCGGCGAAGACGTCGCCGCGGCCCTGCATACGCACGACGCCTCCGCCCGCCGCGCTATCGGCCAGCGCTTTCACGCACGCGGGCTGCGCGACCATACCTACGCCCAGCGAGCCGCCCAGGCCGACTACGCCCTGCGCGAATGCCTGCTCCGCCGCGAAGGAAAGGCCGGCCCACAGCGCGAGTCGCTCGCCATCATGGCCGACTGGCAGCACGTGCCCGAGTGGCGCGAAAATGCCGCCCGCATCAGTTCCACCATGCCCGAGGCCCCCGTATGAAAATCGTCGTCTACGGCCTCACCATCACCAGCTCCTGGGGCAACGGCCACGCTACCACCTACCGCTCGCTGCTGAAGGCGCTCGCCGCCCGCGGCCACACCTGCGTCTTCGTCGAGCGCGACGTGGAGTGGTACCGAAGCAATCGCGACATGCCCGAGCCCACCTTCTGCACGGTCGAGCTCTACGATAACTGGGCCGCCGAAGAGCCGCGTCTGCTCGCCCTCGCCTCCGGTGCCGACGCCGTCATGCTCGGCTCCTACTTCCCCGACGCCATCCCCGCCCTGGCCGCACTGCGCGATCGCGGCCTGCCGGTCCTCTTCTACGACATCGATACCCCCATCACCATGGCGCATTTACGTCTCTCCGGCGGAACCGACTACCTCCGCGCCGAGGACGTACCGGAGTTCGCCGCCTACCTGAGCTTTACCGGCGGGCCCGCGCTCGCGGAACTCGAACAACGCTTCGGCGCGCGGCGAGCCATCGCCTTTTACTGCTCGGTCGACCCCGGGCTCTACCATCCCGTACCCACGCAGGCCGCCTTTGCCGCCGACCTGAGCTACCTGGGCACCTATGCCGCCGATCGCCAGCCCAAGCTGATGGCCCTGCTCGACGGCGCGGCCGCCCTGCTTCCGGACCGCGGCTTCCTGGTCGCCGGCCCGCAGTACCCCGCCGGAACCGCCTTCCAACCCAACGTCCGCCGCCTCACGCACATCCATCCGCCGGACCACCCGGCCTTCTACTCCTCCGGCCGCTTCACCCTCAACCTTACCCGCGACGACATGGTCGCCGCCGGCTGGTCCCCCTCGGTGCGCCTGTTTGAGGCAAGCGCCTGCGGAGCCGCCATCCTGTCCGACCCCTGGCCCGGCCTCGCCGATTTCCTCACGCCCGGCGAGGAAATCCTGCTCCCCGGCACTGCCGCCGAGGTGCGCGACATCCTCTTCGGCCTCCCCGAAGCCGACCGCCTCCGCATGGGAGCCCGCGCCCGCCAGCGCATCCTGGCCGAGCACACCTCCGCCCATCGCGCCGCGCAGTTCGAGCAGGTCGTCGCCGGCTGCTGCTAGACTGCACCCACGGAGGTTCCCCCCATGGCAACCGCGGTTCAGATCCCCCTCAGCGAGTACCTCGCAACCAGCTACCGGCCCGACCGGGAATACATCGACGGAGAGGTGGTGTCCAAGTTCATGGGTACATGGGAACATTCTCGCATTCAGGCGCTCTTGACGACTTTTTTCGGCAACCATGAAGAGAAGTGGGGAGTGATGGTGGCAACGGAGTGGCGCACCCTGGTCAGCATCAACCGCGTCCGCATTCCGGACCTCCTGCTTGTCCACGCCGGCGTCCACACAGACGTTCTGCGAGCACCGCCGGTCCTGATCGTCGAGATCCTCTCCCCGGAGGACACCTACGCCGACACCCAGCGCCGAGCCCAGGACTACCTGACCATGGGCGTCCACACCATCTGGATCATCGACCCGGAAACCCGCAGCGCCCGCCAGTGTGTCGGCGACGTGTGGACCGGAACCACGCACCTGACCGTACCCGGTACCGAGATCGCCGTGGACCTGCCGCCTATCTTCGCCAGGCTCGAACCAAACCCGTAATGCCTGCGTCACCCCGCGCGCTTCCGTGTCCTTCTACTTCGTCGACTTGTGAAGTTTGCGCCGCGGTAGTTGTCTGGTCCTTTACGCGTCCCGGCGCTTCACAAGCTCGCACAATGTTCCGACGCAGTACGTGGGCCGCTCGGCCTCCAGCTGTTCCCTCGGATAGATGCCGGTCGCCACCGCAATCACATCCAGCGCATTCGCGTGCGCGGCCCGGATGTCCTCCGGCGTGTCGCCGACCACGCATACGCTCGCCCCGGCCGGCAGACGGCGGCGCGCTTCGGCCACTGCCGCGGCAAACACTTCGCGTCGATACTCGTACGCGTCGGAGTAGCCGCCGAAGTCGAAGAACTCCAGCAATCCCGCCTCTCGAAGCTTGATCTCGCCGATGCCGCGCAGGTTGCCGGTAGCGACGGCCAGCAGCACTCCCTGTGCGCGAAGGTCGGTCAGCAGATCCACGACCCCGGGGAGTACGGTCATGCGCAGATCCTTCCGGTTGCGTTCCACAAACGCGCACATGGCGGCTCGCGTCACCGGAAGCCTGGCCCGCCATTGCTCTTCCGGAACCCCGGCCAGCGTCCACGCATCGCGCAGGATCCCCACGTCGACATTGCCATGCGCAACGACACCATCCAGGTTGACCGGCCGGCCCGCAACGGCGGAAAGCGCTTCGCAAAACGCGAAGTAGTGCACCGCATCCTGGCTGGTAATCAGCGTACCGTCGATATCGAACAGGTATCCGGAGTAAAGCTTGATTGGCAATGGATCGTTGGCAGTTGATCGTTGATGTATAGCGTCCAAGGTAGCTCCCTATCGGTTATGGGAAAAGCAAAAGCCGCTTCCCGCAAGAAGCGAACTACTACGATAACTACCATTTACCACTTACCAACTGCTCCTCCACCGCCGTCAACACCGAATCCCAATCCCCCGGCGTGCTTTGGCGAAACAGCTTCATCCCCGGGTACCAGGGTGAATCGTCCCGTGCCGTCATCCATCGCCAGTCCGCCGCGTGCTGCAGCAGAAGAAAAACCGGGCGTCCGAGCGCCCCGGCCAGGTGCGCCGCCAGCGTATCCACGGTGATCACCAGGTCCAGCGTGGCGATCGCCGCGGCCAGCGCAAGCACCCCATCTCCGAGTTCCTCGCGCACATGCCGCAGCCTCGGGTCGCCCCGCAGCCCGGCCTCCCGGTCCATGCTCCACCAGTCCGCTGGCACGCGCAGCAGCCCGTCGAGCGCCGCGGCCGGAATCGTGCGCAGCGGGTCCCAGTCGCTCGATGCGCTGACCAGCCCGACCCGCGGCTTGCCCGCCCGGGGCCCGATCCCCGTCGCCGCGTGGGCAAGCGCCTCGGCCGGCAGTCGCAGGTACCGCTCGGCGAGCGGAAGCTCCGGCATGCTCGTGCGAAACAGATAGGGAAGCTCCATCACCTCAACCTGCACGTCGAACTCCGGCGGAGTCGCCGGCGCGTCCTCGCCCCAGGTAATCACCTCGCGCGCTGGCCGGTCAGTCTCCGTGTCCGCACGCACACCGTTGAAGCAGCGTGCGAGTTCGACCAGGTCTGGCGCAACTTCATACGTGACCTCGGAAGCAAGCGCTCCCAGCGCCGGGGCATACCGCAACATCTGCACGGCATCCCCATACCCGTGCAGCGCCCGCACCACCAGTCGCCTGCCCGCAATGGGTTCGCCCAGCCAGAACCGGTGCGGATCCGGCACCGCAAGCTGACGAATCCGGTCCGACTCCCGCCACGCCGAACGATACTCTCCGCAAAGCATCCAAACCATCCACCGCCCGGCCGAGCAACGGTCCGGAGCCGCACCCGTCCGCTCCGCCTCGTCAAACGCAAGCAACGCACGCCGAAGCTCACGCCGCGTCAGCAGCGCTTCAGCGTCGGCAAGAGCACGGGCGGATTGGGCTTTCGAAGGCATAGGCTGGAAAGAACCTCAACACGGATCAATGCAAATACCACATGGGTCAAACGACAACAATGAGTACAGGCAATTGCCACCATGCAGTGAGGACGGAGTTACAGAGCTGGCTGGAAGGGAACACTCCCGCATTGATCCATCCAGAATCCATCCGCTCTTGTCTGTTTTAAGCTTCACCCACCTCCCGATCCACTGCCTTCACCGGGTACACCGCATGAGGCCCATCCGGAGGAACCGCGACCGGCTGCCACTTACACAGATAAACCTCTTCTTCCGGACGCGAATGGATCGCAAATCCCGAAGAGCGCAGCATCGCTTCCGTGCAGGCGCGGTTGGGAATCCACCAGTTGGTCTCGTCGAACGAGTATCGCCGCTCCACGAAATGCAGCTTCGGGTAACCCGGCTCGTTGAACGGCGCCGGCGCGTTGAAGTCGTAGTTCTCCTCCACCTCCGTCACCTCGGTCGAGCCGCGCTGCAGGCTCTGGAACAGCAGCAGGTCCTTGGCTACGTGCGCGTGGATCAGGTCCAGCGCAAGCAGCGGATGCCGTAGGTGATACAGCACTCCCATAAAGATGACCAGGTCGAACCGCTCACCCAGCGAGGCCACCTCCCACACGCTCAGGTTGCGAAATTCGACGTCCAGCCCGCGCACCCCGGCGGCAAAGCGCGCCTGCGCCAGGTAATGGTCCAGCGTGTCGATGCCGAGCACGCGGTCGGCCCCGCGCCGTTTCATCTCCAGCGAGTAAAACCCGCCATTGCATCCGATGTCGAGCACGGTCATGCCTCGCATATCAGCCGGCAGCGCATCGCGAAAGTGCGCGAACTTCACCGCGGGGTAGTCGCCGAGAAAATGCTCGGGCGCGGTCCACACCCCGGGGGCGAGCTCCATATTGTGAAACCACGGGCCGAGCGCATCGGCCTGCTGCTGCAGCGTTGGTGCGGATTCGTTCATGCTTGGCTCCGGGGGTTGAGCGGCGGTCTTCAAACAGGCTCCTCCGCTACGCTACGGGATGACGATACAAAGAGGCAAAGCAAAACAGCGATGCGCGTGGGCTGGCATGCAGGCCCGGCGGCGTTCAGGTCGGCGTCTCCCCCAGCAACCGCATGGCGGCGCGATATCCGTTCAGCGTGCCGGTATCCACATATGCCTCGCCCGCTTCCACGCCGACCGCCCGTCCGCCCTGCGCCAGGTACGCGTTGACCAGGGTGCCCAGGTACTCGTCACCCCGGCCCGGCCGGCACCAAAGCGCATGCAACGCGTGAAACACGCTGCCGGGCATGCGCACCCCGCCCCAGATCCAGTGCGTCCCGGCGTCGGCGCGCTTCACGTCGATCCGCTCCACCGCACCCTCGGGCCCGCACACCACCGCGTCGAACAGCTCCGGGTGCTCCACCGGAAAGAGCAGAAACGAAAGCACATCGGCCGGCAGCCGCGCCATCCCGTCCAGCGGCATCCACACCGTGTCCGGCAATCCGATCAGCACCTGCTCTTCCGGAGGGATCAGCGGAAGCGCGCGAAACAGTGCATCGCACAGCCCACCGGCGGCCGGCTGCACCACGTACGCAATGTCGGCACCCCACAGCCGCGACCCGTAATACTCCAGAATGTCGGTCTTGCCCGGCGCGATCACAAAGCAGAGCTTGTCGGCCCCGGCGCGGATCATCCGCTCCACCAGGTACTCCGAAACAGCCCGCGGACGCTCCTGCTCCTTGCCGTCCGCGCCGGTTTCTACGCGGCTGCCCACCGGCAGAAGCTCTTTGGAAAACGCCAACGGCTGGATGCGGCTGCCTCGTCCGGCCGCTGGAATGATTCCCCACATCGTCGTTCCCGGTTCTCCTGTGTCTTCCGTTATACGTGAGCGGAGGCCACGTTGGGCAGTGTTCCGGCCGGTGCGCACTCCCGCACTTCGTCGCAGATCTTCTCCAGCGTCCGCACCCTGCACTCCCCCGTATGCTCCTGCAGCGTACGGGCCCGTGCCGCCTCGGCCACGCGCCGCAGCTCCGCGTCTGAAAGCGACAACGCCGCAACGGCCTCCTCGGTTGAATCCGCCAGCAGGATCTCCTCGCCCGGCATAAAAAACGTATCCAGTCCCTCCCAATCGTCCGACAACAGCGGAACCCCGCAACTCGCCGCCTCGAACAGCCTCCCCGAAGGGCAATACCCGTACCGCGCCATCACCGCGCGGGTCACGTTCAGAGTCGTGCGCGAGCTTGAAAAGAACGCCGGATGATCCGCCGGAGGCACATGCGCCCGAAACCGGATGTTTGCCGCCCACGGAAAGCTCTCCGGATACTGCGCCCCGCCGATCAGAAATGCCGCTTCCGGCATCCGCCGCGCCGGCTCGAGAAACATCTGTGCGAGCGCCGGCTGCCGGTCCGCCGCATACGTGCCCAGGTAGCTCAGGTGAGAGCGCAAATCCTCCCGCGGAGCCACCGGCCGATGAGTTTCCGGGTCCACCGAGCCATACAGCGGAGCCACCACGCGCGCGCCCAGCCGCGATTGCAGCTCCCGCAGCGCCCGTCCACCGGTATAGCTCAACACCAGGTCGAACTCCGCGAGGCCGCCCGCGGGCAGGTAGTCCACCGGATGCCCCGCGTCGAGCCCAGCCAGCGTCACCGGCGTATCCAGGTCGTAAAAACCTTTGATCGCCGCCGCGCTGTCCAGGATCAGACGCGCGGCCGCCGGCCCATCCGGGCAAAAACTCGTGCAGAGCGCCAGGTCCGCCGTGCGCAGCTCACGCGACGCCTCGCCCCGAACCTCTTCAAACTCTGCATACAGCCGAAGTCTTCCGCCGGCGGGAAGCTCGTAGAGGTCGCGCGTCCCGGCATAGTAGGGCACATCCCGCTCATAAAACGTAAGCGTATGCCCGCGTCGCAGCATCGCCTTGATCAGCGACCGCCAGAGCGTGGCGTGGCCGTTGCCCCAGGACGACGAGACAGTCAGCCCGAAGATGACTACATGCATTGAAAATCCTTCACATAGCAGAGGCTTTCACGCGTGAGATGCCGCGCGTCGCCGGAGTGTTTGCCGCGGACCGGTCCACGCGGCCGGCAGTAGAGGATCGCCTCTCGCGTGTCATTCCACAGGGACCCGATCCTTCCTGTACCGTAATCACAACCCGTGCCCCATTACATCGTAATACACACGGCACCATCGTGATGAGTGGGTCCACCCGAATACATCACGGCACCATCGTGATGAGTGGGTCCACCCGAACTCATCACGGCACCATCGTGATGAGTGGGTCCAGTGGGTCCACCCTGAACCGCAAACTTTCCACCGGAATCCCCGTCTATGTGCTTCTCCGCCACCGCCAACTTCGCAGGCAGCGCCGTCCTCGGTACCTCGGCATCGCAACGCTCACCCGCGTCCGCCACCGGCGCGAGCTCCTGTTTGCCGCCGTTCCCACCCTGTTCGCCCTCCACCAGTTCACCGAAGGCTTCGTCTGGCTCGGCCTCGACGGCGTCCTCGGCAAGAACACCGCGCACAACATGGGAGCCGCCTTTATGCTCTACGCCCAGGGCCTGCTTCCCTTCCTGCTGCCCCTCGCCGTCTTCCTCTTTGAGCCCACTCGCAAGGCCCGTCACCGCATGATCCCGTTCCTGGTCCTCGGCGGCCTCACCACTCTCTACATCCTTTGGGCGCTCACCGCCTTCCCTCTCCAGGTCTACATTCACTCCAACTCCATCGTCTATCGCAACCAGGCCACGGATAACGGTTTTATCGCCATAGCCTACGTCGTCGCCACCTGCGGCTCTCTCTTCTTCTCCAAGGTCCGCGACATGGTCGTCTTCGGCGCCGCCAACCTCGCCATCCTGCTCGTCGTCATGGCCGTCAAGCGCTACGCCTTTACCTCGCTCTGGTGCGCCTACGCCGCCGTCGCCAGCGTCATCATCCTCGCCTACTTCTGGCGCACTCAGCACCAACGCCCCTTCCGCTACGCCGAAACCCTCTGAACCAAACAAAACGGCGGATACCCCAAAGAGGGGCACCCGCCGCAATGACCAACAAACCAACAACCAACCAACAACTGTACGTCAGACTTCCTTAATGCCATCCACAAACGCCTTCAGCTTCCGGCTCCGGCTGGGATGCCGCAGCTTCCGCAGCGCCTTCGCCTCGATCTGCCGAATCCGTTCCCGTGTCACCTGGAAGCTTTGCCCAACCTCTTCCAGCGTATGCTCGGACCCGTCTTCCAGTCCGAACCGCATCTTGATCACGCGTTCTTCCCGCGGCGTCAGCGTCCGCAGTACCTGGCTGGTGTACTCCTTCAGGTTGACCGAGATCACCGCGTCCGCCGGCGAAACCGCCATCCGGTCCTCGATAAAGTCTCCCAGGTGCGAGTCTTCCTCTTCTCCGATCGGCGTCTCCAGCGAAATCGGCTCCTGCGCGATCTTCAGCACCTTGCGCACCTTGGCGACCGGGATATCCATCCGCCGCGCGATCTCCTCGCTCGACGCCTCCCGCCCAAGCTCCTGCACCAGCTGCCGGCTGGTCCGGATCAGCTTGTTGATCGTCTCGATCATGTGCACCGGGATCCGGATCGTCCTGGCCTGGTCCGCGATCGCCCGCGTAATCGCCTGCCGGATCCACCACGTCGCGTACGTCGAGAACTTGTACCCTCGCCGATACTCGAACTTGTCCACCGCCTTCATCAGGCCAATGTTGCCTTCCTGGATCAGGTCCAGGAACTGCAGGCCGCGGTTGGTATACTTCTTCGCGATCGAAACCACCAGCCGCAGGTTAGCCTCGATCAGCTCGCGCTTGGCCTTTTCCGCGTCCATGTCGCCCTGGATCATCTCGCGCTGCGTCCGCTTCAGGTCCGGAATCGAGATCCCTGCGTCCTGCTCCAGCCGCTCCAGGTCCAGCTTGCAGTTCTTCTGCTGCCGCTTGTACTCCTTCTTCAGCTCCTCGGACTTCGACGCGTCGAACTTCGCGTCCAGCGACTTGATCTGCCGCTCCAGCGTCCGCATCGCGTCCACCGTCTTATTGACCTTGTCCAGCAGCCGCTTCTTCTCGGAGTTCGTATACTTCAACTCCCGCACCACGCGATTCACATACACGTGCTCCCGCCCGATCAGCCACCGAAGCTTCCTCTGCTCCTTCGCCTTGCTCTTTGACTCCTTGCCTTCAAGCTGCTCGTACTTCTCCTCGAAGTCCTTCACCTTTTTCTGGTGCTTGACGATCACGTCGATCCGACCGACCGTCTGCCGAACGCGGCTCTGCAGGATCTCCTCGGTCAGCTCTTCCTCGTCGAACGTCACCACTTCCTTGATGTTGCGCACGCCGCGCCGCAGGTCTTCGCCCAGCGCCACGATCTCCCGGATCACGATCGGCGACCGCGAGATCGCCTTCATCACCCGCAACTGCCCCCGCTCGATGCGCTTGGCGATCTCCACCTCGCCCTCGCGCGTCAGCAGCGGAACCGTCCCCATCTCGCGCAGATACATGCGCACCGGGTCGTTCGTTTTTTCCAGCGTGCCCGGGCTCAGGTCGAGCTCGACATCCTCGCCCTCTTCCCCGGCCTCCGGCTCATACTTGTCCCGGTCCAGCCGGCTTTCGCCCCCAAGCTCGATCCCCTGCGTATTGATCGTCGCCAGCAGGTCGTCCATGTCATCAGGAGACGTAATGTCGCCGGGCAACAGGTCATTGACCTCACCATAGGTAAGGTAGCCCTTCTCTTTCCCTGTATCGATCAGTTTGTCGATATCTTCTTCGTACTTATCCAGTTCGTCGGCCACGGTAATGCACACCTCTGCCTTCTTCTAAATTGGTGGGATGCCCAACGGCACCACGAAGCCGTCTCAGGCGCTATTCTCCCGGGGTTGTTTCTTTGAGTCCGCGATGGGGCAGGAAAGCGGTAAAGACCGCAAAAGCCAGCCAAGTGTGACCATATGCCCAGAGGGCGGGTCGGACGGCGAAGGCATGATTCCCCAGCGAACCACAGAATACCACACTTTGTTAGACGCCCCCGCCTGTGGAAAGGACTCACCGGCCCTCGGCAGGACCCGACTGGTAATGCAAAACGAACAGGCGAAATCGACCCGGATTTGCAGTGCCGCATCGCCCGCGCGCCCATCGATCAGACATCGCGCCCGAGTCAGTCAAACCAATCCGTCCTTCTATCTTGAAATCCCGGTTCCGTTCTACCGCCCGGCATCCACCAATGGAGCCCGCCCCCGGTTCCACCCCGTCCACTTCGCCAGCCCCGCCGTCATCGGAAGCTCCACCCACCGATGCATCGGCAGCGCCACCCCGGTGCAAACCACCACCGCAACTCCGCAAAATCCCCACATCCCCACCATTCCGCTCCTCTCCACACCAAATACCCGCCGCGCCGCCCAGGCGCAAAACATGGCCACGAGGATGTGCGACAAATACAGTGAATACGAAGCATCTCCCACCTTGAGCGCCCACCGAGGAACCCGCAGCCGATCCTCCAGCAGTACCGCGGCCGCTACGGTAAAAAACGCCGGCACACCCCACGCCAGCACACGCACCGCCGGCGGATCGCCCCACCACTGCCCGGCCAGCAGGACCACCCCAAGCACGCCAAACCCACTGGCCGCCCCAGCCGCACCCCGGCCCAGCCGCACCCCGGCCCGCGCCCAGGACCCCAGCAGCACGCCGCCCAGGAACTCCAGCAGGATCGGGCTCACCAGCACCGTCCACACTGGCCAGCTCGCCGCCCGGAACCACCCTACCCCGGCCAGCACCACCAGCGTCGCCGCCAGCACCCGCAGCGGACGCCGCCGGCCGGCCAGCAGCGCCCCGGCAAAGATCAGGTAAAAGAACATCTCGTAGTTCAGCGTCCACCCCGGCTGCAGCACCGGAAGCGCCTCGCCGGCGGCATTGACGTAGGGCATAAAGAAAAGCGACCGCAGCACATCCCATCCGCGCACCGGCGCATGCCCGGCCGCGCTCGCCAGCCAGGGAAGAGCCCTGACCACAAGCAGCTTCGCCACCGCCACCGCGGTCACCAGCCAGTAGAGCGGCACCACCCGCAGCACGCGCCGCCGCAAAAACTCCCCCGCCCCCGGTCGCCGGCTCCCGGTAGCGGAAAGCGCCATCACAAAGCCGGAGATCGCAAAAAACACATCGACGCCAGAGGCCCCGTTCGACACCACATGCGGAACCGGCAGCCCGTAACTCTCCGCCCAAACCCGTCCGGCGTGATACACCACTACCGCACACGCCGCCATCCCCCGCAGCGCCTGCACGCCGGTATAGGTCGGGCTTCCCCCACGCTCCGCCCCCGCCGAAACCTTCCCGCGCCGCCGTACCATCCCGTCAGTCTACCGTCATCTCCCCGGCACCGGCTTCGTCGAACAACCCCGGCCCGCTCTCCCGTAGCCGTTCGCCCCGTGTGCCTCCCTGGTGCTTTGGACACAGCCGCGCAAACAGGTCGCACCCGTTGCTTCCATATTCAAACCCGCACTGCTCACAGCGCACCTTATAGATCCTCTGCCCTTTGAACGTCTCGGAAGGCCATCCTGTGTCGCACACCACTGCCTGCCCGTTGCCGTTGACGTACCCCGGCCGTGTAGTCCCCGCCGCAACCGGCACCCTGATCTTTCGCAACCGTCCCGCCATCCCTCCATCCTAAACAGCAGCCATCCCGCCTCGCAGCGACCGGCCCATCCCAACACACCCCCCGGACCCCATTCCGTGCCCCATTCATCGCGGCCCCATCGCGATGAGTGGGTTCGCCACATACACCGACGCGTCTTGCTTAAGGGCACGGCTTCAGCCGTGCCATCCAGCCGCAAGCGCGCAAACGCGGCTTCAGCCGCTGAGGTACGCTGCGAATCCGCCCACCTGTGGAAATCTGTCAAGCCAGAAATCGCACAACCAGTCCCGAATGAACAAGATACATTTGGCAGATTCACTCCCGCCCAAAGCCTAAGATAGAAGCAGAAGCAAAACAGCGGATCACATACCGGCCGTCACTCTCGCGACTCCCCAATCCGCGGTCCTAACCTCAACGGAATGAATATCTTGCCCGCAACCCGTTTACCATCAAGATTTTACAAGAACCCAGCATCGTAAGTTCAACGAAATGAAGATTTTACCCCCGAGATCCACCCTGGGGGAGGGAGGCAGCACCGCATGGCCGGCATCCGCATCGACAAGTGGCTTTGGGCCGCACGCTTTTTCAAAACGCGCTCGCTCGCCACAGAGGCCTGCGATTCCGGACGCATCCTCTGCAACGGCCAGCCCAGCAAGCCTTCCCGCGTCCTCCAGACCGGCAACCAACTCGAAATCCGCAACGAAGGAGGACTCTACCAGATCGAAGTCCTCATCCTCTCCGACCAGCGAACCGCCGCCGCCATCGCCAGCACCTACTACTCCGAGTCGGACGCAAGCAAAGACGCCCGCAAAGCCGCCGCCGAACTCCGCCGCGAGCAGCTCATCGGCCAGCCCAGCCCGCGCGTCAAACCCGGCAAACGCGACCGCCGACTCATCCACCGCTTCACCACCGAATAACCCTCTGTCCCTTCCGTCATCCCGCGCCAGACGATCACTTCGGCGCCACATTGTCTTGCGATTTTCCGCTCGCCCACTGGTAAAACACTGCATCCAACGAGCCATGGCAAACCCGTACGACGCGATTATCATCGGCAGTGGAGCAGGCGGAGGCACCCTGGCCTATCACCTGGCGCAGGCAGGTAAAAACATTCTCATCCTCGAACGCGGCCCGTTTATGCCGCAGGAGAAGCTCAACTGGGACACCTCCGCGGTTTTTCTCGACAATCGCTACCACACCAGGGAGGTCTGGCAGGATAAGGAAGGCAAGGACCTGCACCCGCAACAGGCCTACTTCGTTGGCGGCCAGACCAAGGTCTACGGAGCCGCCATGTTCCGGATGCGTGCCGAGGACTTCGGCGTCGTGCACCAAAAGGGCGGCATCAGCCCAGCGTGGCCCATCACCTACGCGGATATGGAGCCGTTCTACACCAAAGCGGAGTACCTCTTCGACGTTCACGGCGATCTCGGTGCCAACCCACCCCCGGTCCCCGGTGGATTCGGCTCGGTCTTCGACCCCACCGAGCCGTTCCACTCCAAACCCTATCCTTTCCCGGCCTTCAGCAATGAGCCGCGCATGGCGGACATTGAAGCCTCGGTGAGAAAGCTCGGCGTTCGCACCTTTCCCATTCCGCTCGGCCTGAAGCGCGACGAGGCTGATCCGCTCAAGAGCAAATGCGTTCGATGCGATACCTGCGACGGCTATCCTTGCCTTGTCCACGCCAAGTCCGACGCGGACATCAACTGCATCCGCCAGATTCTGCACCTGCCCAATGTCACCTTAATGACAAACAGCCGCGTGCTCAGGCTCACCACCAACTCCACCGGCACCGCCGTCACCGGGGTTGAGGTCCAGCACTCCGCCCAGCGCGCACGCGAACAGGGATCGCAGGAGACCGAACCCGGCATTGCCACCTACACCGCCGGAGTTTTCTGCCTGTCCGCCGGTGCCGTCAACTCCGCCGTAGTGCTGCTCGCCAGCGCCAACGACAAGCATCCGAGCGGCCTGGCCAACAGCTCCGACCAGGTCGGACGCAACTTCATGTATCACCAGGCGGACGCGCTGCTCGCGCTCGACACCCGGGAGAACCACGACAGCTACACCAAAACCTGGGGAACAAACGACTGGTATCTCGATAGTGGCGACCCGGATTATCCCTTCCCGCTCGGCCAGGTGCAGCCCGTCGGCAGCTTCCACTACGAGATGATGAAGGGCGATGCACCTCCGTTTACGCCCGGCTTTGTGCTCGAAGGCATGAAGCACCATGCGGTGCCCTGGTGGCTGACAACCGAAGACCTGCCGGCGGCCGAAAACCGCGTCACGCTGCATAACGCGACGCCAAGCCACTCCGACACGCAGGCCAAAGGCCCGGGCGATACAGGCTGGAACCCGGTGAACTCCGCCCTCGCACCGCAGAGTTCCGAAGACTTCAACGCCTACCCGGACTCGTGGAAGCAGTCGGTAGAAGCACCATCGGCTGGACTTGCCGGCCCGCATCCATCCGGAGACACCGGTCCAACTAACGAGTCGGCCTCCACCACGGTCACTCCGCCGCACCGTATCCGGCTCAGCTACACACCGAACAACACGGAGTCGTTCGCGCGTTTGAAAGATAAGTGGGTCGACACCCTCAAGCAGGCCGGGCACGCTTCCACCTCAGTGCCGCTGCACGCCTATTTCAAGAAACGCATTCCGATTGAAGGCGTCGGCCACCAGAACGGGACCTGCCGCATGGGACACGAGTCGGCCACCTCCGTCGTCGACCCGTTCTGCAAGACGCACGATCTGGATAACCTCTACATCGTGGACGCAAGTTGCTTCGTCTCAGCATCCGCGGTCAACCCGTCCCTTACAATCATCGCGAACGCAATCCGCATCTCCGAGCACCTGCTTTCAACCCGGATGAACTAGCAATCGAGCTACTGCACCGCGAAGATGAGTGTGCGACCCGTCTCGACCGGAACAACGGCCAGCGGCGGATCGCAAAACTCACCACGCATCACAGGCGACTTCGGCCCGGCGTTCGCAGGCTCTCTGGCCTCGAAGCATCCTGCATGTGGTGCTCCACGCTGGAAAACGATGTAGTACTGCACCCCATACTCGCGCAGAACCTGCTTCAACGGCTGCTGCCGGCGAATATGGTCCAGAAATGCCGAGTCCATCATCAGGCCTTCGGTCTGGATGGTCGGCACGCCGTCGGTATACCCGACCATGCCCGCACGGTCGCCCATTGCGTACCGTCCGGGATGCGTGCGCGTGAAGTCTGCGATTCCTTCCGCCCCGACCGCGATGTCGCGCATCTCCGCATCGACTTTGTAGTGCGCGACGATCAGTGCCAGCAGTCCCGCAGCGAAGACCGCGTAACCGGCCAACGCGAAGCTGTCCCGCCTGCCCGCACGGAGTTCACGCCGGGCAAACAGCTCAGACGCAACCAGCAAGACACCGAGCACGGCAAACCGAAGGCTGTATCCATACCAGCCCCAAAGCTTCCAATCGCTGACGGTGAGCAGAACGCCCCAATGTACAAATGGAAACAGCAGCCCGCCGAGTGCGACCACACGGGTTGGCGGGCTGACCCGCGGCCACCACCAGCGTAAGCTCATCAGCGTCACCAGCGCGATCCCGAACAGCAGCGCCGACTCCGGGGAGGTGGAGTTGGAGAGTACCTCACGGTTCCAGCCATTGCCCGGCCCAAGCTGTTTGGCAACCCCGGAGACCGGGGTTGCGCGGTGGAAAAAGTGCTCGTTGACGAGCAGGTAGATCGCCGGAAGCGGAGCAAAGCCCGCCGCGAACGAGGCGATCCTGGCAAGGGAAAGGCTGTTGCGGTAGTGTCGTTCCACCAGGCAGGCAGCGAGGCAAAGCGCCACCAGAAACAGCGAGTCCAGCCGGGAAAGCATGGTCAGCGCAGCCGTCCCGCCAAGCAGCGCCCAGGATAAACTGTTCATTCTGCTCGGATTGCGCGCAAGCAGCGCGAGGAAAAGCATGCCCAGCGGAAGCGTCAGCGTAACTTCCATCTGGTGGTAGAGCTTGTAGTCGCAGACAAACAGTACCAGCATCGCCAGGCCGTTCGCGAGCCACGGATTGCCGTCCTACCCGCCGGAACAGGCTGCGCGCGGCGAGGAAGATGGTCAGGTCGCGCTCATGCGTATCGAGCACAGCCAGGAACCCGAACATGGCCCGCAAGGATTGGGCAAAATACGAAGCGCCCCAAAGCACAAGCAGGTACAGCGGATGGTATCCGTTGGTCAGCGTAGTTCCATCGAATGTTGAACTTAGCCCGTGTGCAAGATTCCGCGCGACGACCAGGTAATAATAGAAGTCATCCTGCGCAAACCGCAGCAGATCGCCCGTTGCCCGCAGCGGCGCGGAAAACAGCACCGCACTCAGCACCACCACGGCCAGCAGCGAAAGCCGATCCAACAGCGGGTTGTCCGCCATGAGCCGACTGCTGTTGGCGGGGTCGGGAAAGCCTTGTTCCATAGCCTCCTATTCTAGAGCGCCTTTTCTGGACCAGTCTTTGTCAAGCCCTGAGGTTACCTGCGGGCGTTACCGTTGTGGTAGACGGACAGACCGCGCTAACACGGTCAGGAGAGGTACAAAGACGGGCAACAGACGGTCGAAATGCGCAAGCTGGCAGTTTTCAACAGCAGCTGTGGATTCCTGAGCCATCTCGGAGGTTACCTGTGGACAGTTTCGCTACGCACGCGGCCTCGTTCCGATTTGGGGCAGCTGACCTTGCCCGGCTGCGATTGCGCTTGCCGTTCCGTATTCGGCAGGGTAAGCTTAGGTCCATCTCAAAACTGAAGGATTCCTGTGAACAAGCTTTCTCTGGCTCTCGCGTGCCTGTGTGTGTCCGGCGGATACGCGCTTTCGCAGTCAACGTCCGTCCCGCCAACAACAACCACGCCGGCCAGCCAGAGCACGCCCGGCCCTGGTGCCTCGTCGGCTTCAGCCGGGCCGGCAACTCAGGCCGCCGCCGCTCCGGCCGCGCCCGTAGCTCCCAATACGCTGCTCGACGGCACACCGATCAAGCTGAAACTCGATGAGACGATCTCCTCCGAGAAGCAGACGGTGGGCGAGCAGGTGCCGTTCGTCGTGGTGGACGACGTGGTCGTAATGGGCACGACCGTGATCCCGAAAGGCACGCCCGCCCTGGCCACCGTGACTACTGCCGAGCCGAAAAAGCGCATGGGCCGCGGCGGCAAACTGGATGTGAACGTGGACAGCACACGCCTGCTCGATGGTGAAAAGGTGCAGTTGCGCGCGGTGCAGGACAACAAGGGCGGAGGCCACGTCGGCGCGATGACCGGCGCGATGGTCGCGACCAGCATCGTCTTCTTTCCGGCCGCGCCGCTGTTTCTGCTGATGCACGGCAAGGAAGTCACCATCCCGAAAGGCACCGAGATCACGGCGTTCGTGCAAGGCGACATGAAGGTGGACATGGCGAAGATGATGCCCGCCTCGGTCCCCGTCTCCACGCCGGGAGCAGCCGACACAGCCGCCGCCCAGATGGCGAGCGTAGCGGTCGATTCCTCCGTCCCTGGAGCCGACATTGAGGTCGACGGTGCCTTCGTCGGCAGCACCCCCTCGACGGTCTCCGTCACTCCAGGCCAGCACACCCTGGTGGTCAAGAAGAAGGGCTACACCGACTGGACCAGAACCATGAACTTTTCCAGGGAGCGGCGCGACGCTAAGAGCAGAACTGGAGATCAAAGTTAGCTTTGCGCTCAGTTAAGCTTTGTCAACCTCGCTCAAGTCGGGCAAGGTACTGCTCTTCGACGACGGCCTCGGAAAGCCACATCTCACCTATCCAAGCTCCTCCTAATGCAAGTCTCACCCGCGCCCTCCCGTGAGAAGTTGATATTAAGCTAAGTGACTGAGCTACGTGCATATAGTCTTCAGAGCGAAGCTTGAACATGGACTTCTCCGAATGCCAAGGCGTAATCTCCGCCCCGCATAACGAGCAACGATCATTACAACTACAAGACCATCCATCCTGCCAAGACAGAAAGCATTTAGAGCAGTAGTAGCTATTCTCGTACCAGAGAATCAAGGAATACTTCCTTTCTTGAAGCAGTATCTGCCCTTTCCATGAAACACAATCACATCTGCGTCCCGTAGCAACTGGAGCTGTTGTCGAATCTTTTCATGTATGTTCCGGTTAGATGGATATACTGCAGCAAGCCTTGCTGCCAAAGAATATGCATCAGAGATGGTGAAATTTTCTTTACCGAGCATGCGCAATCCGGCTAACACTTGGCCCAGCCATCCAATATCCTGCTTAGCATGCGCCGCCAGCTTCGAGATGGCGTTGTATCTCGCACATGTCTCTAGTTTAGACCGGGCGATTCCCTCTACTACCACGGGAATGTGTGCTTCGGGGGGCAGCTGCCAGATAAGCAAGTTACATCCGATCCAGCCAGCTCGGCGCGCGGTCTCTGCGAGCGCTCGCCGTTTCTCAACTATTTCTGTTGTGATAAAAAGCCTGTGAATGACAGACAAACTGTCAATTCTCCAGTCTGCGCCATACCGGAGAAGCATGATATTGGGTACAGTTCCAGTCTGTATCCGTCTCATCATGGCTATGTAAGCCCCGTCTACGACTTTGTGATGAGTACGTCTCCTTGTGCTCTTAAGCTCGTAAGTGCTGTCGCACGAGGTACAAACAAAGTCCTGTGCCGGTGTGTTGGGAGCGGTCGCGCGTAAATCGTTTCTACAACAGGCTAAGCAGTAGGCATTCCGAAGAACCCAATCTTCCGTAATAACACGTGCTCGTTGTGAGTTGCTCCGATAGGCTCTAGCAAGTTCGTGGTTGCCATGTGCTTCGGCCATCGGAGCAGCTTTCTCGATTTTTGCTCGCAACTTTATAGTAGGGGTAAAGAGTGCTGGTCGTGGTGCCCATAGAACCTAACTCGTCCCAGTCTTTCCTAATGGGCTACAAAACAGGAAGATGGGTGACATCGTCGATTTCGATTGAGAGTATGAGTTTGCCGCCTTTCACGACTACTGCAGCAGGGTGCCGGGTTCGGGTTGGGTTGGTTTGGGGTCTTCTGGGGGGATGGTTACGGCGGCGGCTACCTTGTCGTCGGTGTCCAGGTCCAGGAGCTTTACGCCGGAGGTGCCTCGGCCGGCGGCTCGGATGGTTTTGGTATCGATGCGGATGATCTTGCCGAACTGGCTGATGAGCATCATCTCTGTGGTGTCGTCGACGAGCTGGATGGAGGTGACTTTGCCGATCTTGGGCGTGGTTTTCATGTTGATAACGCCGGTGCCGCCGCGGGACTGGAGCCGGTAGCGGTCGACGTCGGTGCGCTTGCCGAAGCCGTTTTCCGAGACCGTCAGGATGAGGCAGGGGGTGAGGCCGAGCTTTTCGTCGAGCTTGTCGAGCTTGGCCTGGGCGACGGGGTCGAGCTCCTGGCTGGACTGGTCCGAGCCGAGGATTTCCTGGCCGTCTGGAGCTCCGATGCGCTTGGCGATGGCGGAGATGGGGGGAGCGTCTGAACCCACCTCCTCCGATGAGGCCGGATTGAATGGGGCACCGGCTGTTTTCGAGTTGGACTCGGGAGCGGGTGGCAGGTGGGACTCGCCGATGACGGACTCAAGCTGGGTGGTGAGGCCGAGTTCGGCGGCTCGTTCGCGGCGCTGACGCTCGCGGGATTCCGGGCTGGGGGTGACGGCGGCGCCGATGACGAAGTCGCCGCGGCGCAGGTTGATGCCGCGGTTGCCGGTGGCGGGGCGTCCCATGGTGCGGAGGTCGGCCTCATTGAAGCGGATGGCCATGCCGTCGTGGGTGGCGAGGAAGATAACGTCGTCGCCGTTGGTGAGGCGGGCGGTGATGAGCTCGTCGTCTTTTTCGATGTTGATGGCGATGATGCCACGGCTCATGACGTTCGAGAAGTCTTTGAGCGCGGTCTTCTTGACGGTGCCGTTGCGGGTGGCGAAGAGGATGTTCTTGCCCTCTTCGGTGAGGTTCTTCCGGGCCAGGATGGTGACCACCTTTTCGCCGGGCTGGAGATCGACCAGCGAGGCCATGGCCTTGCCTTTGCCGGTGATGCCGACGTCCGGGACCTCGTACACCTTGAGCCAGTAGACGCGGCCGGTGTTGGTGAAGCAGAGTAGAAAGGCGTGGGTGGAATCGATGATGAGCTGGGCGACGAAGTCCTCGTCGCGGGTCTTCATGCCGATGCGCCCGGTGCCTCCGCGGCGCTGCTGGCGGTAGGTGGAGAGGTGCGTGCGCTTGAGATAGCCGGTGTGCGAGACGGTGACGGCGACCTGCTCGTCGGCGATGAGGTCCTCCATCTGAAGCTCGGCGGAGTCCTCAAGGATGTGGGTGCGGCGGGGGTCGCCGTAGCGGTCGCGGATGTCGGTGAGCTCCTGGGCGATGACCTGCTTGAGCTTGGGGACGGAGGCGAGGATGGACTCGTATTCGGCGATGTTGTCGCGGATCTGGCCGAGCTCGCGGAGGAGTTCGTCGACGGAGAGCTGGGTGAGGCGGTAGAGCTGGAGCTCCAGGATGGCGTCGATCTGGCGGAGCGAGAGGATGAGGGTGCCGGCGTTGGTGGCGGAGACCGGGAGGGTGTTGGGGTCGATGCCGTATTTTGCGGGGTCGAGCGTGATGCCGGCGAGCTCTGTGCCGCGGAGCGAGATGGTGCGGTTGGAGAAGTAGGCGAAGAGATTTTCGCGGGCGTCTGCGCGGGAGGAGGACTGGCGGATGATGCGGATGACGGCGTCGAGGTGGTCAAGCGCAATCTGCAGGCCGACGAGGATGTGCTCGCGGTCGCGGGCTTTCTGGAGCAGGAAGGCGGTTCGGCGGCGGACGACGTCCTGGCGGTGATCGAGAAAGGCGCGGATGGCGTGGTCCAGCGGGAGTTCGCGCGGCTGGCCGTTGTGCACGGCCAGGAAGATCATTGAGAAGGACTCCTGCATGGAGGTGTTCTTGTGAAGCTGGTTCAGCACGATTTCGTGCTGGGCGCCGCGCTTGAGCTCGATGACGATGCGCATGCCGTCGCGGTCGGACTCGTCACGGACGTCGGAGATATCGTCGACGATCTTTTCATTGACGAGCTCGGCGATGCGCTTGATGAGATTGGACTTGTTGACCTGGTACGGAATTTCGGTGACGATGATGGCCTGGCGTCCGCCGGAAATGGACTCGGTGGTGGACTTGGCGCGCATCATGAAGCGTCCGCGGCCGGTGCGGTAGGCGTTGGGAATGCCGGATTTGCCGAAGATGTAGGCGCCAGTCGGGAAATCCGGGCCCTGGACGTGCTCGAGGGCAAGTTCGAGGTCAGAGCGATGGTCCTGCGGCGACTTCTGGAGCAGGGCGAGCGCGGCGTTCACGACCTCCGTGAGGTTGTGAGGCGGGATGTTGGTCGCCATGCCGACGGCGATGCCGGAGCCTCCGTTGATAATGAGGTTGGGCACGCGCGCGGGCAGCACGGATGGCTCGAGGGTGGACTCGTCGTAATTGGGGACGAAATCGACGGTGTCCATGTCGATGTCGGCGAGCATTTCGCCGGCAAGCCGGGTGAGGCGGGACTCCGTGTACCGCATGGCCGCGGGGGAGTCGCCGTCAACGGAGCCGAAGTTTCCCTGGCCGTCGACCATGAGGTAACGGAGCGAGAAGGGCTGGGCCAGGCGGACCATGGTGTCGTAAATGGCGGAGTCGCCGTGGGGGTGGTAATTGCCCATGACGTGACCGACGACCTTGGCCGACTTGGTGTACTTCTTGTTGTACTGCAGGCCCATCTCCTGCATGCCGTACAGGATGCGGCGATGGACGGGCTTGAGGCCGTCGCGCACATCCGGAAGGGCGCGGCCGATGATGACCGACATGGAGTAATCGAGGTAGGACCGGCGCATCTCCTCTTCGATATTGATCGATCCCATGACGAGCGCGCCCCGGCCCTGGACGGCGGTGGAATCGGGAGGGGAGCCGGCGGGTGGCGGATTATTGCCTTGAGCGTCCTGCGAGGAAGGGATTTCGGGGTCTTGTGAGAAGAGGTCGTCTGCCATGATCTCTCCAAATGATAAATGGTTGAGCGAGCGGGAGAAAGGTGTTCAGCAAGGAAACTGGCCCCCATCGTCGATGGGGGCCAGTTGCTTTGCATGAACTATCTAAAAGTTTATGTTGGCTTTCAACTGTATGAGGCGGGGAGATGCGTCGCCTCCGAGAAAGGAGCCCAAGATAGAGGTGGGTGGGTTTACGGTTGCGCTGATGGTCCCTACGGTAGTACCAGCACATCCGGTAAACTTACCTCCCGTATAGCAGGGAGCGAGGTCGTGGGCAGGTTGGGCAAAATTGGGGTGATTAAGAAGATTGAAGAACTGCACTCCGAGCTTCAGGTGAGCGTGCTCATAGTGCGGAACATCAATTGATTTGTATACAGAAAGATCTGTGTCGGTGAAACCGGGGCCAAAGTTCTGATTTCGTTCCTGCTGACCAAAGTCGGTTGCTTGCGTGTAGTCAAGAGCAGAGGCGCACTGGTTGCCTTGCTGGGTCCCTGCACCGATCTGCTGGATCCCGAAGCAGTGAGCGGGAACGTGAGCGACAGTTTGCTGCGCAAATAGCGGACCACCATAATTTGTCAAGTTGAGAGCTGTGGTTCCGTCAGTATAGGTGAATGGCAAACCAGTGCTGTGGAAGACTGTGCCGGCAATCTCATATCCCTTGGTCAGAATGCGAGGACCACCCAAGTAAGGGACGTTGATCACATAGTTCGCACTGACATAATTGCGGACGTCGTAGTCGGCATTGCCATAGTTCTGGCGAAGCAAGGCCGGATTTGGATTAGTCGGATTGACAGAGTTTCCGCTGAACCCGTCGAACCCTCCGTTTGACACTTCATCTAAAGCATGGCTGTAAGCATAGTTGAACTGCAAGGTGAGATAACTCGCTCGCTTGGTTGCCGAGAGGACCACTCCGTTGTAGTTAGAGTTGGCACCAGAGAAGATTTGCGTAACCTGTGCAAAGCTGCCATTGGGTGAAGCGGTCTTGGAAAGGGTCGGAAAGCCAGCCGCGCCTCCCGAGTTATAAGCATTGATGCTATTGTCCAGAACCGGTTGATGGGTCTGATGGTTGCCCACATAGTCGATGGTGAACGTAGTGGAGCGCCCAACCTGCTGCTCCACCGTGAGGCTGTACTCCTCATAGGTTGGATAGGAAATGTTCTTGACTGGACTGAAAAAGTTTGGGGCGGAGAAGTTTGGAACGTTCGATAAGGTATTGAAACTTCCCCCTGACACGAATGCCTTTTGGAAGGCGGCATTAGAGCTCGCCGCGCTCGCTGAGAAGCTACCAGTGGCTCCGGCATAGAGCGGATTCGGCGTCCCCCCAAATGCAGGTCCAAACAAGGTGAAGCCGACGTTGGTTGGTGCGTTGTTTAGAAGATCATCCGTCACTTGGGCGGGAAATGCGTCAGCGAAGATACCGAAGCCGCCACGGATTACTGTTTTAGAGCCGAGACTCTTGGGAGTAAAGGCAAACCCGAACCTCGGCTCATACCCTACCTTCTGGAAATTTGAGAAAGCCTTGTTTTGACCGCTGTTGATAAGACCGCCGCCATTTGTATTGTTGTAGGGGGTCGTAGATGCCGTCGGCAGGCTGGCAAAGTTATTGCTGAGGGAGGCAAAGCAATTGGTTCGGCAGACCGGGTTCGAATTATGCTCAAAGCGAATACCTGCTGTCAGCACCAGGTTCGAGATCGGCTTCCACTGATCCTGAAAGTATGCACCCATGTTGTAAATGGCGACGGGCTGCGTTAGGCGCGTAGGAAATTGCTGGATGTATTCGTCCGCGCTTCCTGAAGAGAAGCTATTTTCCGTGGTAACGACGAGCGGCGTGGTAAGAACCTGCGGGCCGACATCGGTGACGTCATCCCTGCGCATGTAAAAGCCAACTTTGAAGGTATGCTTGCCCCTGGTGAGACTTAGGTCATCGACAAACTGATACCCGTTAACTTTTCTGCCTTGGGGAAAGGCAAAATCCTCGCCACCAGGGGTGGTCGACAGGCCGTTGTTTGCCAAGTCGCCATCGGCAAAGATGATGCTGAACGGTGCAAGCGCGTTTGCCGCGGCGGCACTGGTATTCTGAAATACTGCCTGATAGTAAATCTCCGCAAACACAAATTGGTTCGCAACATTGGGAGAGAAGATATGGGTTTCATTTAGTTGCCCCTGGTATTGAGGCTGGGGGCTATTGGTATCAAAGACCGGGTTGAGCAAACTCGTAAAAGTCGGCTGCACGCCTGTGTCATAGGTGCCGTGGACAAACAAAGTGTCCTTATCTCCGAGGCGCTGATCGATACGTCCCGTGTACTGTGCCTCGTGCGCAAAATTGGCCGAGTTCGCCGCGTAAATCACTGCATTGGGATCCTTTGCATCGGCAGAAGCGTTGGTATAACGCGGATCGGAAAGATAGCTGCTGAAAAAATTCCTGTAGAAGGCGAGCGCTGCGGGAGATTGGGCAGCTCCAGCCGCCTCAGTTGTCGCGATATAGGAGGCACTCGGGGCAAAAACAGTGCCACGAACTGGAATGATTACCCTAAGACCTTCGGTATTGAAAAAGAAGAAAGTCTTGTCTCTGATGATCGGTCCACCAATCGCCCCGGACCACTGATTTGCGTTGCTGCGGGGCTTCTTGATGCCCTGCTGATTGTTAAAGTAGTCGTTTGCGTTGAGAGCGCTTCCATTCCACTGGTAGGTTGCGTCTCCGTGAAACGCGTTTGTGCCCGCTCGGGTAATTTCGTTAATCTGGGTGCCACCCAGGCCACCGTATTGAGCTCCGTAAGCGTTCGAGAGTACGGTCACAGTTCCGACATCGTTGTTACCTAAGAGCAGATTGGAAGCACCCGAGTTATTAACGTTCAGAAAAGGATCATTCTCGTACCCGCCATTGATAGTGAAAGTGTTCGCAGTGGCAGGAAGACCGAAGGAAGAGAAGTTGCCATAGCCACCCTGGGTATTCATGATGGTTCCGGGGGTCGTTTGCGCAATGAAGGTAAGGTCGTTACCCGGATTGGGAAGGCTGGCGATCTGTTCTTGGGAAAATTCCGTTGAGATTTCTGCACTTTCGGTATGCAGCATAGGGGCAGCCGAGGTCACGTCAACGACGGTTGAAGCCGACCCCGTGGTGAGCCTCAGGCTGCCATCTGCAACCACGCCAGCGCTGACGACCAAGTCAGTCGTCGTGGTGCTAAATCCTGGAAGGCTTGCGGAGATGTGATACACGCCTGGTTTAACCAGCGAAAAACGATAGGAGCCGGAACTGTCGGTGATTGCGGTCGACTTAGCTCCGGTTCCTGTGTTGACCGCCGTTACTGAGACGTTTGGAATGAGCGCACCGGTCGGATCTGTCAGCGTGCCGGAAATATCACCTGATACCGTGTTTTGCGCAAATGCGGAAACCGTTCCGGCGAGGGGGAGGACCGTGAACAGGCTCAAACTTGCTGCGAGGCAAAGCTTTCTCATTTTTTCTCCTGGCTCATCATTCAGGTGCGTATCGGCCAGACTCCGGTGCGGTCGGTCCGATCACTAGCAATAGCGGGGCGATTCGCTTGAACCGCTTGCACGTAGTGGGCCAATGTGACTGGTGCGTGAAAATGGTGAGAACACGAAGGCCTGCCGCTCCACCGAAAAGCTGATCTATGAGTTTCCATAGGCCGATATTTTCTTTTGTATCGTCGGCCGACATACAATGCGTCCGCTCCGACCGGGTCTCGGTCGCCGAAGAGACAAAACACAAACCTGCGTAGGCGGGCGGCATCAGACGGCATGCAGTTGACTCGTTGCGTGCGGGAGAGGTGTGAAATGGCGAAGGGACTGGCAGTGGTTACGGGGGCGTCGAGCGGGATTGGCTTGCAGCTGGCGCATGTGCTGGCGTTTGAGGGCTACGACCTGATCGTGTGTTCGGAGGGCGACAGGCTGGACGGGGCCGTGGCGGAGCTGCGGGGCAATGGCGGAATCAACGTGACGGGGGTGCAGGCGGACCTTTCGACCGCGGCCGGGGTCGACACGCTGTGGAAGGCGTGTGAGGCGGCAGGGAAGCCGCTGGCGATTGCGTGTATCAACGCGGGTGTCGGACTGGGCGGGTTGTTTGTCGATACGGACCTGGCGACCGAGCTGCAGATGATCGGGCTGAACTGCGGGCACACGGTTCACCTAGCCAAGCATGTGGCGAGGCAGATGGTGGCCAACGGGTCCGGACGGATCCTGTTTACGTCGTCGATCGCGGGCGAAATGGTAGCTCCGCGGGAGGCGGTGTATGCGGCGACCAAGGCGTTTGTGTTGAGCTTTGCGCAAAGCCTGCGGTATGAGCTCAAGGATACGGGCGTTTCCGTGACGGCGCTGCAGCCCGGGCCGGTCGATACGGATTTCTTTCATCGGGCGGAGATGGACGACACGGACGCCGGAACCAAGGGCAAGAAAGATTCAGAGCCGGATGTGGTGGCTCGGCAAGGATATGACGCGCTGATGGCCGGCAAGGACCATGTGTACGCGGCCAGCCTGAAGACCAAGCTGGAAGGTGCGATGGCGAATCTGGTTCCGGGCGCGGTCAAGGCCAAGATGCACGATGATATGGCTAAACCTTTGAGCGAAAAACAGTAAAAGTGATGCCGCTGCCTGGATTCGCGGCAGCGGCTCCTTTTATGGGTTTGGCATGGGTGCTCCGCCTCTGACCCACTGGGCTACGGTTTCGATGTCGGCATCGGAGAGCTTGGGTTTTTTGGGCGGCATGTCCATAGGGTCGTCAGCCGGGCCCTGATGGCGGATGAGTCGAATCAGGAGGGAGTGGTCGGGGTCGCCGGGGATGAGGACGGCGCCGTCGACTCCGCCTTTGAGCAGCCCCGCGCGGGTGTCCATATTGAGGGCTCCGCGGTGGTTGATTCCTCCGTGGCAGCGGGCGCAGTTTGCGTCAAAGATCGGTTTGACGTGTACCGTATAGTACTCAGGGCGCGCGGGGTCATCCTGCGGAGCGGTCTGGATGGCGGTGTGCGCGGCCACGCCTAAGTTCCATGACGTGAATGCGATAGCTGTGACTGCGAAAGCTTTGCCGAATGTGAGCATCGGGCCTCGTATTAGTGTCCTGGTAAACAGAACCAGCGTCGGTACTTCTGTTGGAAGTAAACCCGCGGATAAGGTGGGAGTTGCTCTGGCGATCTCCGCGGCCGTCTTCTATTATGCGCGCAGTTGCCTTGAAATCAGTGAAGTTGGCGATGGTTGCGGGACTGTGCGTCGGTGCGGTGGCCGCGTATGCACGTCCGCGGCCGGCGGTCCCGGCGACGGCGAAGCAGGCCCAGGGACACGGCGGTGCGACAACGCGTGCCGTCTCGGGAAGAGTTTCGGTTCGCCGCACCGCGGCAGCCGAGTCTCATGACAGGGCGGCCAACCGGCGGGCGGAGGCGGAAGAGGCAAAGGACTCCGGCAAAGGGAGGCGCGGCAGTCGCGCGCGATTGACCATCGCGAAGGGAAGGGTGGGGGGAGAGTTCAGGCATGAAAACGTCGAGGCGACGGTCAAGGGTCGAGGCGGCAAGGCACGGTTGAAAGAGGTGGCCGAGGTGCATCGCGGCTCGACGCACGGACATGCGGTAGCTCCCGCGGGCGGGAGCCATACACCGGGCGGGCAGCCGCGGGTAGAGGAGGCCGAAGAGGCTGCGGCTCCGCGGGCAAGCCATGCGGCGAGGATGGCCGAGGCTGCCCAGCGGGAAGAGACTCCGGAGCCGGCCGTGCACCACGACCGCAAGGTACATCATCCGGCGGTGCTGGCTGCTCCTGAGGATGTCGAGCCGGGCCTGTCGGCGCGTCCGATTGCGTTCCGGGAGGGTGGACGGCTGCGCTTGCCGCCGCCGATGAAGGGCTCGCACGAGATCCTGGTACACCAGAATCAGATGGCGGACAACGATGGGCTGGAGCGGGTGCAGGATGACGCGGACCTGCTGCGGATGCGCGCGCGCCGCGACCTGGTGGCGCTGCCCGCGTCAGCCAGCCTGGTTGTTGACGACCGCCTGCCGGAGAACCGGCGGTTCGCCCGCCCGTGGGTGGCTCAGTTTCTGACCGACGTGGCGCGGGCGCATGCGGCACGGTTCGGCGGCGCGCTGCAGGTGAACTCGGCGGTGCGAACGGTGGAGTTCCAGGTGCGCCTGATCCGGACCAACGGCAACGCCGCACCCGCGGATGGGGACACGGCGTCGCCACACCTGACCGGGCAGGCGGTCGACATCGCCAAGCACGGGTTGAGCCCGGCCGAGATCGGCTGGATGCGCGAGTACTTGCTGCCGCTGGTGGCGGCCGGCAAGATCGACGTGGAGGAAGAGTTCCAGCAGGCGTGTTTTCACGTCAGCGTGTACCGGAGTTACGCGCCCGCGGCAGTGCAGCCAAGACCGCGGCCTGCACAGGTCGCGCGGGTTCCACTCGTGCTGGCAACGGCGACGGCGATGCCTTAGTGAGAGAGTCGGCCTACTTGGGAGCAGCCGACGTAAACGAAGGCGCTGCGCGACCGGTGCGTTTGCGTGTGGCTGAGTTGAAGGTGTGGCGTCGATGTAGCCTGTTTCGCAGAGAAGGAGATTCTTACACCGCGGCTCCCGGACCAGGATGGATGATCATGATAGGACGGTTGGTCAGAACACAGGTGACCACGCTGCGCACAAGCTCCTGAGATTCTTGAATCCGTCATCGTCCATACATGCGGCAGTCATGCACATAGGCCCATGATGGACGAAATGATATCGACCAAAGGAATACCTGCGCCGAAGATTTGCGTCTTCTCTACTCTTGTTCTTGCAGCTTCGTGCCTTGTGGCGCCCGGCGCCTTCGCTCAGTTCGATGCGGCGACCGTCTCGGGTACAGTGCGCGACGCTTCGGGAGCGGGCATCCCCAACAGCCACCTGGTGTTGACTAACACGGAGACCGGCATCGATCGGTCACTCATTGCAGACGCACAGGGCCGTTACGAGTTCGTCAGCGTGCCCGTGGGGGCGTACACGCTGACGAGTGATGCGCCCGGGTTCCACAGGGTTGGGTCGCCGGTCTTTCAGCTTACGGTGAATGCGCAGCAGCGTGTGGATCTTGCCATGGCGATAGGTGCAGAGAATACGACCGTAGAGGTGTCCGCGCAACCAACGTTGCTGGAGACCGAGACCAGTTCGCGCGGGCAGTTGATTGGCGAGCACGAGGTGGAGAATCTTCCGCTCAACGGTCGCTCCTATGCCGACCTGGCTCTGCTGGTTCCGGGTGTGGCCAAGTCCGTGCTCGAGAACCAGACCTCCACCAGCCGCGAGGCTTCGTTCAACGTCAATGGGCAGCGCTCGGCTTTCAACAACTTCCTGCTGGATGGACTCGACAACAATACCTATGGGACGTCCAACCAGGGCTTTGCCAACGAGAATATTCCACCTTCGCCGGATGCGGTCGGCGAGTTTCGCGTGGAAACCGATAACTACAGTGCAGAGTACGGGCGCAGCTCCGGCGCGGTCATCAACGTGACCACGCGCAGTGGAACCAACAGCTTTCATGGCCGCGCGTGGGAGTACAACCGCAATACGGATCTAAACGCGATCGGTCCCTTCAACGCCGTGGGTGGGGTGAAGCCCACGTTTATTCGCAACCAGTTTGGCGGCACCTTCGGCGGTCCAATCAAGCACGACCGGCTGTTCTTCTTTTCCGATTACGAAGGCACGCGACAGATTACCAAGACCTACACCACCGCGACTCTGCCCACCGTGGCGCAACGCGCAGGAACCTTTGGCACGGCCAAGATTACCAACCCGCTGACCGGGCTTACGTACGGCGACGGCGTCAACCCGACCATGATTCCCACGACGGCCTTTTCCCCGCTTGCGACTCTGGTCTTTGCGGCGTTGCCGGCACCGAACACAACCGTGACGGCGAATGCGGTTACGGGACTTCCCGGGGGTGCGAACTTCATCAGCTTTCCGCGGAGCACGATTCAGGACGATAAAGGCGATGTGCGCCTCGACTACAGCCTGTCTGGCAGGATCCAGGCATTTGGCCGGTACAGCGATCATGAAGGCACCATCCTGGTTCCAGGAGCGATCCCCGGTGCGGCCGGCGGGAACAATAACGGCAACGTTTACATTGTGAATCGCGACATCGCAGCCGGAGTTACCTATATTCTTACGCCGAAGTCGGTACTGGATGTGCGTATCGGCTTCGGCTTCAATCGGGGTGGCAAGACACCGCTCGGGGTCGGCCAGAGCAGTCTGCTCACCCAGGCCGGCATCACTGACGGCATCCCGACCGATCCGATGGTCGTTCGCCCGCTCAACGGACAGGTGGTCAGCGGCTATACACAGCTGGGCTCGCAGACTTCAAACCCACAGTTTCAGAACCCCTTCGTGATCGACCCAAAGATCAACTTCACGCATCTGCTGGGCAGGCACACGCTGAAGCTGGGCTACGAGTACCAGTCGGTCTCGACGGCGATCGATGACTTCAATCCTGCATTCGGGCAGGACACTTACGCCAGCGCCTTCAGCGGCAACAATCTCGCCGACTTCATCTTCGGCCTGCGCAACAACTACCAGCTGAACAACGTGCGCACCGTGGGGCTCGAGCAGAGGTTCAACTTCATGTACCTGCAGGATGACTTCAGGGCTTCGTCGCGGCTGACCCTGAACATGGGGCTGCGCTATGAGATCGCAACCCCGCAATATGAAGCCAACAACCACCTTGCCAACTTCAACCCTGCGACGGCGTCGCTGGTGCAGGCTTCAAGCGGTTCCTTGTTCAATCGCGGCCAGGTCAATACGCAGTACAGCAATCTTGCGCCGCGTTTCGGCTTCGCGTACAGCGCAACTCCCGAGACCGTGCTGCGCGGTGGATACGGCATCACGTACACGCAATTCAACCGCGAAGGCGGCGAAAACCTGCTGGCCTACAACGGACCTTACATCGTGAATGCCAGCATCGATCAGAAGCCGTCGCAAGGAGTGTGCGTCAACGACACGCAGGTGCAGACCTCCTGCTTCCGTCCCACGCAGCAGGGCTATGCGCCTTCGCTCGTTGACCCGTCTCAGTTCAGCCCGTTGAAGGCTCAGTCCCGTTACATCCCGGTCAACAACCCTACCGGCTATGTGCAAAGTTACTTCCTTGGCGTGCAGCGGCAGATCGGCTCCAGCGTGGTGCTGGATCTGGCCTATGTGGGAAGCAAAGGCACGCACCTGATGGTACTTGCGGACTACAACCAGGCGTCCATCCAGCCGGTGACCGCGACATGCAACGGCACGGCCGTCACCAGCGGCTGCCTGACCCTGCAGGCACGGCGTCCAGTGACCACCTTCAACACCATCGAGATTGCCACCGGCGTCGGCTTCTCCAACTACAACTCGCTGCAGTTCAAAGCGGAGAAGCGCTTCGGCCACGGCATTTACTTCCTGAACTCCTTCACCTACGGCCGGGCCTACGACGACGCGTCCGGCCACCTGGAGACGAACGACGGTGACAACTCGCGCATCAACTTCGCCAATCCCCGCGGAGACTACGGGCCTTCCAGTTACGACCAGCCGCTGAACAACACAACCAGCCTGATCTACGATCTGCCTATCTTCCGCAACGGAGATGGCCTGGTGCACAAGCTTGCCGGTGGGTGGGAACTGACCGGCATCTCCACCCAGACCAGCGGCCTAACTACTAACCTGAACTACAACGTCAGCGGCAACTACACCGTGACCGGGCTTTATACCTACAGGCCCAACGTGACAGGAGCCATTATCCTGCCGCAGGCGCAGCGTACCCGTGTGACGGCCGGAGGCAACATCTCCTACCTGAACCCGGCCACGGTGCAGGTCCCCACGGGCAACAATCCTTTTGGCAACGCAAGCCGCAACATTCTGCGCGCGCCGCACTACAGCACGCTGGACCTGGGCGTGCACAAGCAGTTTGGCCTGGGCAGCGAACGCTACAAGCTGGACCTGCGTTGCGAGACCTTCAACCTGCTCAATCAATCGAATTTCTATGCGCCGGACCCCAACCGGAGCGATGCAGCCTTCGGCCAAATCAGCAGCGCCTTTCCCGGACGGCAGATTCAACTGGCCGGCAAACTCTTCTTCTAACCGCTTCCCTTCGATTGGGTCTCCTGTGCTGACTCGACGTTCCTTTCTGCAACAGGGTGCCGCCGTAACGGGCAGCACCCTGGGCTCTTCCCGCCTGCTCGCCGCCACACCTGCACGCGACCGCATGCTTTTCGCCGTCATTGCCGACTCGCATGTGATCGATCGCTTCTACGTTCCCGGATCGGAGAACGGCGTGGAGGATAACGAAAGCATCCTGCACGCCAACGAACGACTCATCGCCGCACGCGACACCATCAATGCGATCCGGTTGCATGACGGCCGGCGCGTGGAACAGGTTTTTCTGGTCGGCGACTGCTTCCACAACTACCCCAGCCCGGACTATGACTTCTACTTCCAGAATGAGACGCGCATCGACAACTGCCGGAAGATCCTCGACGGCTTCAAGGCGCCTGTGCACCTGGGCTTCGGCAATCACGATTACGATGTACCGCGCGTTTCCCGCGAGATGTCGCACCGGCTCTTTCAGGCCAAGCTCAACGCCGTTCCGTACTCCAGCGTGGATGCGGGCGGCATCCGCTTTCTGCACCTGAACAACTTTCTCGGCACCACATGGGATGCCACTTCGCCCCTGTTCAGCAAGGGTGTCGGCTCATTGGGCGAAGTGCAGTTAGAGTGGGCGGAGGCACAGCTTGCCGCGCGCAAGCCGACTGTTGTCTTCATCCACTACCCGCTCTGGATCGTGGCTCCCACCGAGGTTCGCGACTTCGGCCTGCACCCTTTGCTGCGGCGCTATAGCGACACGATCCTCGTGGTGCTCTCCGGCCACTGGCATAAGTGGATCGATTTCGCCCACACCTATGGTCCGCAACACACCGTTTCTGCGGCAACGCGTTACGACTCTAACGCGTTCATGCTTTTCGAGGCCGACTCCCACGCCGGCACAGTGCACTGGCTGGATCGCAACCGGCCCGAGTGGAGTACGCACTTCGCCACTCCTTACACCACCTCATGACTCCACGTTCCCGGAAAGGTGCCGATGCGCACACCGCTGCTTTTTGCCCTCCTCGGTTGTACCGTTACGCTGCTTGCCCAGTCTGACGATGTGCTGCGCATGAACCAGATCCAGGTGATCGGCACGCATAACAGCTATCATGCAGGCCTTACGCCCTCTGAATCAAAGCTGCTCGCCAGCAAGAATCCGCGAGCCGCGGAGGCACTGGACTACCGCCATCCTCCCTTGCCCAGCCAACTGGAAGCCGGCGTCCGGCAGGTAGAACTCGATGTCTACTACGACCCCGAGGGCCGACGCTATGCGCATCCGGCCAATCTCGCCATGATGACGGCCGCGGGCATTCCGGTGGGCGTGCCCTACGATCCGCAACACAAGATGGAGCAGCCGGGTTTTAAGGTCATGCACGTACAGGATCTCGACCAGCGCAGTACATGCGCGTTGTTCACAGAATGCCTGCAGCAGATTCGCGGCTGGTCCGAAGCGCACCCAAAGCATATTCCACTTTTTATCCTGGTGGAGACCAAAGAGGGCAAGCTGACTCAGCTTCCGAACGCAAAAGAGCCTCTGCCGTTTACGACGCCTGCCTTTACCGCTCTCGAAGCCGAGATACTCGCCGTGTTTTCCCGCACCGCCATTGTCACACCCGACGATGTTCGGGGCCGCCATCGCACCCTGCCGGAGGCCATCGCACAGGGAGGCTGGCCTTTGCTGTCCAGTGCGCGGGGAAAGGTCGTATTCCTGCTCGATCAGCGCTCCAACGAACCTACGTACACTCAGGGGCATCCTGCGCTCGAAGGACGCCTTCTATTCACCAATGCACTTCCCGGCGCTCCGGACGCAGCGTTTACAGAAGAGAACGATGCCTCTCCCGCAGCGATCGATGCGCTGGTGAAACAGGGTTATCTGGTCCGCACACGCACCGACGCCGACACCGTGCAGGCACGCACCAACGACACCTCGCGCCGAGAAGCCGTGCTGCGCAGCGGAGCGCAGATACTCAGCACCGACTACCCTTCCTCTGAGCCAGCGAAGTGGAGCGGCTACTCGGTGGCATTGCCCAACGGAGCCGTGACACGCTGTAACCCGGTGCTCGCGCCGCCACCCTGCAAGATACAAGGTCCAGAATAGCGTTCCGCCATTCACAGGACACCCACTGTCGCACGCCAACTAGTGATGCTCAGTCCGGCGCTGCTCCGGGCTCTTCGCACCGACTGGCGCGGCTTCAGCACAAGCCAACGATGTTTCTGTTTCCCGGCAACCGGTGGCATACTTCCTGCTGGCCTGTCACGCCTTGTTGCCGCAGCTTGCGGACTCCGCATCCAGGCCGACTCAGACGCTCCCAAGTGCCAACGCTGCAGCGGAAATGAAGCGCATCGTCGAACGGCTCTTCGCAGTCCAACTGTTCCCTCGCTCGCCACCACAACAGGCAATAGCCGCCGCATCAACACGCAACTTCAGCCTCGAACCCAAGCCATGCAACAGCATGCCCGCCCCGTCTGCGCTTCTAAGCCGCTCCCGCCTCCTGCAACTGTGCAAGCACACACTCGTTCCAGCAACAGAGCAGATCAGGTCTAGTCTCGCCCGGCTCTCATCCTGGTCAACGACTTCACAAAGCCTCGCTACCAAGCCTCCACACCAGCGAAACTCCATCCAACTTCGATACATCAGCGGCCTCGGAGAAAAGCGGCTTCCTTCAAGTCGCTGTATCCGAACCGCCCACCCAGACCTGATGTCGGTTCCATTGTGGTGGGGTAGCTGTAAGGTTTTCCGTGGACGAGATGCGGGCGACGGCCGCGAGGATCGCTTCCGGCCGTCGCATGATGCTATTCAAAGTTCATCTTTACTGCTTAGCTTGCATTTTCTCGAGGGTGAGCGTTTCGTCAGCGCGGCCCCATCCACCATCCACAACCTCATCTACGAGAACCATGGTGTAGGGGCGCACATCCTCGCCGAAATATTCTGCAAAGATGTCCGTGGTCCTGTGGATGATCTCTTCCTTCTCTTTGGCGTTCAGCGTTCCCTGCGGGAACTTATAGTTGGCGAAAGGCATCGGAATTCTCCTTGGTGGTTGAATCATTGACGATGAGCTGCTACAAGTTGGCCTACGTCCTATCGCTGGCCAGTAGCTGAAGTCGTGGGTGGATGCCAGACGCCGAGCCGATTGAAGAGACCAAACCAGTCCTCAAGGTGCCAGGTATCGGTGAGCAGGCCGTCTTTCAGGTGGTGGAACTCGTGCAGGGCGATGTCGACATGCTGGCCTGTCGGTGGAACACCCATAACTTCGCCCAGATGCGTGCCAGTGATGCTGGCCCGCACTCCGGCTCGGCCCGGTGATCCTACAATCTCGTGCACAACGATTCTCAAATCAGGAAAAGCCGTGAGGAAGATGGACGTGATCTGATCCTTCAATCCTTCCGGTCCCGGCCCCTGACCTGGAGCAAGGGGGATGTCCTGCCAGTCCGGCGTGCACACGCCGTCGAGTAGGTCAGGGTTATGATCCGTGAAGGCGCGATAGAAGGTCTCGATGGATTGAAGCTCCTTCTCTGTAAGCGTGGAAGACTGCGAAGCCGCTTCTGCCGGCATAAATTCCCTTTCCGCTACGGTCAGCACTCAGACGTGATGGAGCGAGTTGTCTTTTACTGTTGAGGGTGTGCCGTTGGAGTCAGCAGGTCTTCAAGTCCAATTCTGCGCAGGAACTCCTCACGAATACGATCTGCGACCACGCCCACCACTTCGCCGCCGTCCTGTGCCGGATCGACGTATACCCGGAAGGGACGTTGGCCGAAAGGCAGCCCTACAACGCGGACGATGGCTCTGGCCACTTCGGATACGTCCGCGTCGGCTGGAACCGTAGCCGAGAGGGCCTCCGCCGTGGATGCACCGAAACCCTTGTAAGGGCCGGCTTCATAGGCGGCCGCACGTTTGCCGTCCTCGGGCTGGCCGGCGTTGGCGAAGTGATTGGTGCCGGTGGTGAAGGCGCCGGGCACGATGATGGAGGTTTCGATGCCCCAACGGCTTAACTCTCCAGCGTAGCTAACCGCCAGGGAATCCATGGCAGCCTTCGCGGCAAAGTATGGTGCAAGATAAGGCGGTGTGCCTCCTCGCGTGCTGGTGCTGCCAACCCAAACCAGCAAGCCCCGACCCTGTTTGCGTAGCTGGGGCAGCGCGGCACGATTGACACGCTGCGTTCCCAGAACGTTGATGTCATAGAGCTCCGCAAACTGCTCCGGGGTGAACGCTTCAGCCGGTCCGTAAGCCATGTGACCTGCGTTATGGACGATCACATCCAAACGTTCCTCGTCTGTCAGAATCGACTCCACCGCCATGTTTACCGACTTCTCGGAGGTAACATCCAGCTCCAATGCATGCAGCTCAACGGCTCGTTCCTTTGCAAACCGCTCGACTTCCGTGACCTCCTTCGCGTTCTTGCCGCTGACATCCAGCATGCTTGCGTAGACGGTGTGGCCCGCACTGGCAAGTGCGCGGGCGGTAAGGGCTCCGAAACCGCTCGATGCCCCCGTGATCAGGATGACTTCTTTCATCGAATGCTCCAGTCGCTCTAAGCGAAACCGCCATTGGGACGTATGACCTGGGCATTGATCCAACCGCCCTCCGGGCCTGCAAGGAAGGAGATCAGCCGAGCAACGTCGTCTGGCTCGCCAAGTCGCTCAAAAGGAGCAATCTTGCTGAGTTGTGCGATCTGCTCGTCCGTCTTGCCTTTGAGAAATAACGGTGTGGCCACGGGACCAGGAGCTACGGCATTCACACTGATGTTGCGGCCCCGGAGTTCAGCGGCTAATACCTTTACCAGGCCTTCCACCCCGGCCTTCGACGCGATGTAAGCGCCATAGGTGGGTGTGGATTTGGCGATCACGCTGCTTGAAAGCGCCATGATGCGACCTCCGTCAGCAACGTGCTGCGCCGCCTGTGCGAGTACGAGGAAGGAGCCGCGCAGGTTGGTGGCGATCACCTCATCGAACTGCTTCACATCATTCTTGATAATGGGCGAGAGAGGCATAATGCCCGCACTATGCACCACAACATCGAGCTGCCCAAATTCGGAGAGGCTCCGGTCAAAAAGTTCTGCAATGTCCTCCGTTTTGGTCAGGTTCGCTCTAATTGAGATCGCCTGACCTGCAGCGGCTTTAATCTCATTTACCGCCTTGTCCGCCTGGTTCGGGTTCCCGGAGTAATTCAGTACCACTGAAAACCCATCCTGCGCCAATCGCTTTGCGACAGCGCACCCAATCCCGCCGGATGCTCCGGTCACGAGTGCCGTTTTTGCTTCTGGTGTTGCCATATTTCCTCCTTGTCGTCCTTGAGCACCTCCTTGCGGCGCATGTGAGCTTGGATGTGACTTGACAGGGATACAGGCAATGCATTGTGCTGATAAGACGTATGCACACAACGCAGTTACGTCAAGCCGACTTGAACCTCCTCGTTGTTTTCAAGGTGTTGGCCGAGGAACGTAACGTATCCGGCGCGGCTCGACGGCTTCTGCTTAGTCAGCCGGCGGCGACTCGGGCTCTCGGGCGCCTGCGCGACATGTTCAAAGACGACCTGCTCGTTCGAGTCTCCGGAAGTTATGAGCTGACGCCCAAGGGTCAGCTTCTCCTGCAGGAGCTGGAGGCCACTCTTCCGCGTATTGACAAGCTGCTGACCGGTGGAGAATTCCTTCCCATCCAGGAGACGATGCATTTCCGGTTGGCAGGAACTGACTATGCGTCTCACCTCATCGCGCTACCCTTAGCAAAGCGCTTTGTAGCTGCAGGAGACAATCTTTCGTTCGATCTTTCGGCGCTGAGCGACAGCACACTGGACGATCTGAGTCGGGGAAGACTGGATTTGCTTTTCAATCCGGATGATGGCCAGGTGTCTCCTCGTTATGAACGGCAGGCTCTCTTTCAGGATGAGTTTGTCTGCGTAGTCGATAGCACGAGGCGGTACGGCAGTAAGTTGAGCCTGAATGAATATCTGGAAGCGAGGCATATCAGTGTCTCCATTTTCGGTGGCTTACAGACGCTTCCCGATCAACTCCTCGCAGCGATTGGCCTCAAGCGAAAGGTTGCCTTCACGTTGCCTTACTTCACAGTGGCGGTGCAGGGCGTAGTGGGTACAAGCCTGATCGCTACCGTGCCCCGACGGATGGTCCTGCTTGAAGGATGGAACCCAAAGGTAAAGCTTCTCGAAGCACCCAAGCCGATGAACAAGTTCACCTACTTTATGTGGTGGCATCCACGAATGACCAGTGATGCAGCTCACACGTGGCTACGCGCTGCCGTGCAAAGCGCCGCCGAACGGCCGTAAACCGTGGTGTCTTGCGTCTGTTCCCGGAACCGGAACCGGAACCGGTGTTGCACGCAGGCGTTGTTTCGGCGTGATCAGGGTGCCGTCGACGGCATCACGGTTCGTCACTACGTGATGCTCGATAGCATTCTTTACGAGGACACCTTTTTTGTTGGCCGAGAACTTGTTGCAGCAAGAGTGCTGAGCTGGGATGCAGCTACCGCTATACGGGACAAACTATGAAGGTGGCAAACTGATTGTTACGGTGGTGCCATGTCCTAATTCGCTCTCCAACGAGATCGTACCGTCGTAGCGTTCGACAAGGCATCTTGCAATCGCCAAACCGAGACCAGCACCTTCGCGGCTTGCGCTTCGCGCTGGATCGACGCGAAAGAATCGATCGAAAACCTTGTCTTGATGCTCTGGGGCGATGCCAAGGCCGGTGTCGGACACGCTAACATGCAAAGAATCCCGCATTTCGTATGTGATCGAGATGCTTCCACCTACGGGAGTGTACTTGACGGCATTGTCGATCAGGATTCCCAGCAGGCGGCGAAGGTCGGCCTCGTGAACTAGCAGCGTGGTGTCCTCACCCCTGGGGAGGATCGCATGAAGCGTTTGTGCGCGTTGCTCTGCCGATGGACGAAAGCGGTAGCAGACGTCAACGATGGCCTGGCACACCGATGTTCTGCGAGTAGTCGGCACGTTGTGAGCTGCGTCGGCGCGGGCAAGCGTAAGCAGGTCTTCGAGCAGCGCGGCAGTGTCCGTTGTTTCGTCAACGATCGCTTGCAGGGCTTCCCGGGCGTCTTCAGAAAGTTGGCCGTGCAAAAGGCTGTCCTGCGCGGTGGCACGGATGAAGGCTATTGGGCTGCGGAGCTCATGCGAAGCGTCGGCGGTGAACTGCTCTACACGCTTTAGCGAGACCTCGATACGGGCTAGCAGGTTATTCCATTCGAGTGCCAGCCGTTTGAGTTCGTCATCCGCCGCGGGAATGGGGAGCCGCTGGGTAAGATCCTTCGCGGTCATCGAGCGTGCCTTGGTGACCAGCACATCCACCGGCCGCAAGGAGCGTCTACTGAGTGTATAGCCGGCGAGACTCGATACGATCAACATCAGCAGTGCCATCTGAATCAGCCGGGTGGTGAGTACACGCGAAAGGATTTGGTCCTCGAGCAGCGAGCTTGGAACGAGCAGATACGCGGGCCGGTCTTTATAACGCAACGGACTGCAGAGAACGCGAAAGTAGCTCTTACCCACAAGAACAGTGCTAATCGAGGTCCGCTCACAGGACTTTACTGAATTTGCAAGTGGATTTCCTTCGGTCGCCGGAAAGAGGCGTACTCCCTTACTGTCAAGAATTTCAATTAACTCACCTTCCGGCAAAATGCCCACCAACTCGTCGAGCCTGAGCGCGAGCTGTGCCGACGAAGTTGAGTCTGCCACTGAGCGGACGCGCGATGCCCGCATCTCAAGCGTGCGGTCCTTCCATGACAAAACCGAACTGCCGAGTGCAAACCACATCACATAACCGCAGAGAAAGATGCCAACAAACGATATGCCGGTGTACCAGATGGCAAGTCTCAAGCTGATGGAAAGAGTACGCACTAGGCCGGCATGATCCTGAGCGTGTATCCCACGCCACGCACGGTATGCAGAAGCGCAGGCTGCCGCGCGAACTGAATCTTGTTGCGCAGTGCGCGCATGAAGACGTAGAGCGTGTCTTCGCTTACGTCCGCGCCGCCGCTCCATCCGACGCGGATCAGTTCCTCTTTGGTCACCACGAGGCCCGCGCGCTGCATGAGAGTCTCCATCAAGGTCAGTTCGATGGGCGTCAGGGCGATTGCCTCGCCATCACACTCCAACGCGTGAATATCGTGGCGCAAGGTAAGGCCGCCCACCTTCAGCCGGCAATCCAGCAGTACAGGACTACGCCGCGTAAGCGCGCGAAGCCGGGCCAGAAGCACGGACATCTCGAAAGGCTTCGTCAAGTAGTCGTCCGCGCCGAGATCCAACCCGTGCACCACATCCTGGCTGGTATCCCGGGCGGTAAGCAGGATCGTCGGCACTTTTCCTTGATCCTGCCGCATACGGCTCAGCACATCGAAGCCGCTGAGTTTCGGCAGCATTACGTCCAGCACAATGGCATGCAGATGGTAGTTTGAAATCGCCTCGAGCGCGGCTTGCCCATCGTGGGCCAGCACTGTCAGATACCCCTCGCGACGAATCGCCTTGTCGAGCAGCGCAGCCATTCGCAAACGGTCCTCGGCAATCAGGATGCGCATGTGAACAGAGTAGGCGAGTTCTATGAAAATCCGGTTACCCCGCCCAATCTTTAGGTTGTCTTCAGGCAGACACCCTAATGTGAGCCAAGTAGAGAGGAAAGTGATCCTCCTGCCTCGGAGACAGCGCTGTGAACATTTCTCGAAAGGCTCTTTGCGCTTCCACCGTCATCCCGTTCGCCCTTTGCGTTTCGCTTCACGCTCAGATCGATCGCGCCAACCTGAAGGGCACCTTGACCGACCGGTCGGGCGCGCTGGTTTCAGGAGCAAGCGTTTCCGTGCTGTTCTCACAGACAGGCTTTCACCGCTCGGTCCTATCCTCAGCAGCCGGAGACTACGTCTTTACCGGGCTTCCGCTGGGCACGTGCACCCTGACCGTGACCGCTCCGGGATTCGCCGCCGCACAGGTGGAGAACATCGTGCTTGCGGTTGGCGACGTACGTACAACGGACTTACAGCTCGGTCTCGAAGGTATCTCGCAGACTGTTGCGGTCAGTGCTTCGAGCGTGGATCTCGACCGGGACAGCGCCGCGACTGGCGGGGTGATCTCGCAGCAGCAGGTAGAAAACCTGCCGATCAATGGCCGCAACTGGGCTGCCCTGCAGCTTCTGGTTCCGGGCGCGATCAATACCGGAGCGGGCAACGAGCTTACCATCCGCTTTGCCGGTCGAGGCATCGACGATAACCGGGTCACCTTCGACGGCGTGGACGCGAGCGGCATTCTGCGTCAGGCGCAAAAGCTTGATCTGCGGCTTCAGTTTTCGTCCGATTCGATTGGCGAATTCCGCGCCCAATCCACGGTCTACTCGGCACAGTTTGGCGGGACCACCGGCGGGCAGGTTGACGTGGTCTCACGAACGGGAACCAATCGTTATCACGGCAGCGTGTACGAGTTTTTGCGCAACGATGTGCTGAATGCACGTGCACTGTTTTCGACCAGCCAGTTGCCCCTGCGGTTGAACCAGTTCGGTGCGAGTGCCGGCGGTCCCATCTTTCGCGATCACACCTTTTTCTTTACCAACTACGAAGGGCTACGGCAAACGCTCGGCCAGCCCCTGGTCGGCTTTGTTCCCAGTCCCGCGTACCGCGCGGCGACTGTGGCGAAAACGCCGGCGGTTGCACCCCTGCTCAGCTTCTACCCGACAGGTCAGACAGCCACGGCGAATATAAATGTGTACCAGTTCAACGGCTCAGGCAGAGCGGTCCAGAACGAAGACTACGGGCTTGTTCGCATCGATCAAACCTTCAACTCGCGCACCTCCGCCTTTGTACGAATCAATGTGGATCAGGGCCGGCTGTTGACGCCGAACGGTGATTCGACCGGCTCCATCGGCGATTCGCTCGCAACGCAGGATGATCCCAAAAACGGCGTGGTTGCCCTCCAGCGTACCTTCCGTCCCACCGTGCTGAACGACCTCAAGTTCGGCATTAACCGTACGCCTTACTACGCTCAGAACGTCAGCCTGGCCCCGTTCCAACTCGCGGTTGCGGGCTTTTCTACCTTGCACGATACCCTGCAGCAAACCCAGGGCTCAATGGCCTACTCGCTTGTCGACACACTCAACCTTTCCTTCGGCAAGCAGAGCATCACGACCGGAGGTGGATTTCGCCGCGTCGAATTGAACCTGAACAGTACCCAGGAAGCGCAGTATGCCGCAACGAGCACGACCACGCTTGCGGCCAATACCCTGAGCGGCGCGACCTTTCTTGCCGCAATCCCGAATGAGGATGCTCGCAAAACCGAGTTCGATATTTTTTTTCAGGACCAGTACAAGATACGGCCGAACGTCCTGCTGAGCCTGGGGCTCCGCTACGACAACTTCGGCGCTTTTGGCGGGGTGAATGGGCGTGACCTGCCGTTCGACCCGCTCACCTGTCCTGCAGGGTATTGCCAGGCGGGCATCCCGTTTTACAAGACCGACCCGGGTTCGGTCCAACCCCGCTTGGCGGTAACCTGGACGCCGGCAACCCAGCATGGGGACACGGTCATTCGGGCGGGCTATGGACTTTACGCGGGCGAAGCGCAGCTTGGGGACCTCATCTCTCCCTTATCCAACCTGGGTCAGCGCCTTTCCTTTACGGCGTCGCAACTGGGTACGCCAAGCTTTCCCGTGTCGCCCGTGCTGACCTCGCAGGCGTTGGTGTCGAACGCCCCCAAAGGCCTGTATCGCGGGCGAGTGAATGAGCAGGTCAGCGAGTTCGGCGTGTCCGTCGAGCAACGTTTTCCGTTTCAGATTCTGAGCAGCATCGGGTACATCGGCAGCCATGGGGCGCACCTGCCGGAGCACACCGCGCTGAACGTGCTCAATGTCGCAACAAGGCTCGCGCCGCTGCCGGCGTTCGGACTGATCGATTACAAGCTGACCGGCAGCAACAGCAACTACTCGGGGCTGGTCGCGTCGCTGGAACGCCAGTTCTCCCGGGGACTGTCGTTCGGAGCGACCTATCTTTGGTCGCACTCCCAGGACGATGGAGCCAACGTAGGTAACAACACGGGCGCGGAGACGGACTTCCCGCAGAACGTTTTGTGCCGCCTCTGCGAACGCGCGAGCAGCGACCAGGACATCCGCTCTTCGTTCACCGCCAACACTGTGTATGAGTTGCCCGTGGGCTATGGCCAAGGTTACCTGAACCACGGTGTTGTGGGTCACTTGCTTGCCGGCTTCCAGCTGAGCGGCATCGCGGTAGCCCGAACCGGCCTGCCGGTCAACGTCACGGTAGCACGCACTGCGGCCAGCCTGCCCGACGGCAATACATTATCCCCGCAGCGTCCAAACCTGGTTCCGGGCGCATCGATTGTGCCTCCCGCAGGTCGCACACCGGCCAACTGGATCAACGCAGCTGCTTTCAGCGTTCCCGCCAGCGGAACCTTCGGCAACGCACCGCGCAACCTCGTGCGTGCCCCTGGAACGTGGCAGATCGACGGCTCGCTCCAGAAAATACTGGTCACTTCGGACCGCCTCGCCCTCAACTTTCGCGGCGATGTATTCAACCTGTTCAACCGCGCGCAATACGGAGCGCCCTCCGCGGTGTTCAATACCGCCAGCTTTGGTCAGATCACGACGCAGATCAATCCGGGTCCGACTGGTACCGCGACGCAACGCGTGATCCAGGTAAGCCTGCGCCTGACCTACTGACCCTGGCTCGCAAAGACACAGTTCTTTACTAGGAGAATCACCATGCCTCTACTCGATCGCCGCCTCTTCTGCCAGCTCGCCTCCGCTGCCGTGGTTGGACATCATCTTACGCTGCACGCCCAGGAGTCCTCCCGCATTCTTTTGCCCGTAAACGTCTGCGGCAGCTTCGGCTATATAGACGGCAAGGGCACCCTTGCCGTCCCGGCACGATACGATGCCGCTCTTCCATTTGCCACGGACTGGGCCGCCGTGCGCCGCGAAGGCAAATGGGGGTACATCGACCGCAGCGGCAAGGAGACAATTGCACCGCAGTACGATGAGGCACGCAACTTCCGTTATAACTGCAGCCCCGTGCGCATGGGAGCCGAATGGCACTTCATACGTCCGGATGGCTCGGAGGCTTTCCCGCAACGGTTCGAGCTCACCCGCAGCTTTCAGGATGGGCGAGCGCGCGTTCGCGTCAACGGCAAATGGGGCTTTATCGACCCAACAGGAGGCCTGGTGATCCCAGCCATCTACCAGACCGTGCATGGCTACAGCGATGAGATCGCCCCCGTGCAGCTCGAAGACAAGTGGGGCTTTATCGATAAGGCGGGGAAGACCATCCTGCCATTCCGCTACGATACGGTGACGAGCTTCAATGCGGGAGTGTGCGCCGTCGTTATCGAGGGCAAATGGGGATTCATTTATCGCGACGGTTCGGTTGCGCTCCCTGCGGTTTGGGAGAAGACCGGCGAGTTTGCCGAGGACCTTTGCCCTGTGAAGCTACATGGCAAGTGGGGCCTCATCAACTTGGCCGGTAAGCTGATTCTGGAGCCTACTTACGATGCGATGGACTCCTTCGACAGCGGTCATCTTCTGGTCACACAGGGCAAGCAATTGATCTACCTGGACCGGTCGTTGCAGCCAATCTGGAAGGAACAGATGAGCTGTCCGGCGGGAACCTCGTATGCAATGTACAAGGCGCCCGCCTAATGGAGAACTTGTGTCGTTTTCTCAGATAGAGAAGGAACACTGACCGTGGTCGACGCAAGCGGCGCACACCTGAGGCCGTTGGCAAACATATCCACGATGAAGGGCGCTCGCACCAGAGATAGGTAGGAACTCTGCCATAGGCGCGCAGCTTGGCCCCGTGCCTAGGCCGACCGCGGACAAGCCACACCCGCGCCCTGCCGCGCTTCCGGGCACGTTCACCTTGCTGGGGCCATCTCCAGCAGGTAGCGGAAGCTTCGCTCCCGGGGACGAGGCGTCGCGAACGACGCTTGAATCGACTCCATACCCACAGCATCCCGGCGAGGAATGAAGTGGTCAGCCTATCGGCTTCTCGCTGGTCGTGTACTCGGCCCAGGGCTTTGCACCGAGCCTGCCATACCATTCCGTCAACCCGGTCCAATTGATGTAACACTTTTCACAGCCGCGGCCTTTTGCAAGCGCGAAAGCATGCGCTGCCAAGGCGCTACCCAGGCCCTGTCGACGGTGCTCCGCGGCCACCCCAAGCGCGCTGAACGCAGCACACGCGCTTCCTAGCGAGTCACGCCATGCGAGAAAGGCACCACCTTCCAGCAAAGCCGAGCCTGCAACCGAGTTGTCCGCGGTGAGAGCCACCAGGACTTCCTCGAAGCGGCGTTCTCTGAGCTTGTTACAAAACGCACCCGCCCACGTCGGAAGGTGCAAAGCTTCGAAATCCTCGATCTGCTGCTGAGTTTCTGCACTTGCATGCGCCAGATGGTAGCCCGCCCGCGCGAGCTCTTCTTCAACATTGTCGCGAGCTTTGAGTTTGTCGAGCATCAGAACGAGGTCAAACACGGTGTCCTCAGGCGTCCAACTGTGGTGGGCAAAGAAGCCCCAAACCGGCGGGTTTGATACTGGAACACCTGGCCAGAAATAACTCTCATGTGCCCCGATGCCAAGGCGAAGCGTCTTCGCACCGCGCTGACACAGCTCTGATTCGAGGTTGAGCAGTAGAACTGAACCTATCTGCTTTCGACGGTAACCTCCGTCAACCAGGAGCACCGTCAGGGCAGCCGGACCCGGCGCTTGCCATGTTCCTGCGCAGAAGCCGACCGGCACTCCGTTCCACTCCGCGATAACACAGAGCGAGTGCGCTAGGTTGCCTCCGAGCGCCTCCTTGGACAGGGACCAGCGGGAGTCCAGAGCTCGCAGCCAGAGCCCGTGGATCCAGCCGAGGTCCTCGACGAGTGCCACCTGCCGAAGCAGCAATCCTGGGCATTTCTCATCGATTGTGGACGCCACTACTTGACGGCTTCCCGTTCAACGACCAGATGCTCACGGCGCAGTGTCACACTCCGAGTATCTCGACGCTCTGTATCGCGGCGCGTGACCCTTACTTCCTCTTTCAGGATGAGCTGTTTCGTCAACACAAGCTGCTCTTCTACCAGTGGATAGATGGTCGTGTCGCCTTCGATGCGTACACCGGGCACGTCCTCTACAGGTTGGTTCAGCACGACGTGCTCAACGTCGTAAGTTCGCACCGCGAGCGTCTCATCCAACGCAGTCTCGAACTCCTGGACGGTCTTGTGCAGGCGCACCTTGCCTGTTTCCACGGTGCGCCGTGATACTTCCAGGCGCTCTTCGACGATCGGAATCGTCACGTCGTCAGAAGATGCCGCCGCGGCAACCGGGGCGGTAGAGATCAGCAGCGACGTTGCGACGCGCAGCACATGGCCATCGGGCAGATGAAGATCCGTGTACGGGAGTGCAGGGTCAAACGAGCCGGCTGTGCTGAGAATATTGGCGGGCTCGGGAGAAGGAATGGTTTCGCCGAAAGACATGGGGCTCCCGTACACAAAGGCAACATTGCTAAACAAAAAGAAAGGCCGACGCAAACAGCGCCGGCCTGATGGTTGAGCTAGTAGCCGGATTTGGTTCCGGTCGTTGTGCCCGTCTCATACCCAGTCTGACTAGTCGTCGTGCCGGGAACCTGCTCAACTTCGACCTCTGTCCGGCGGACACTATCGTGGATCGCTTCCGTGCGTTCGCTGCTGCTCTTGCCGACCAGCACTTCTTCTACGACGCGCGCCGTCTTGCCCACAACGGCTTCTTCCCCGGTGGCGTTCAGCTCGATCGTGCCCGCGCTCCCTGCTGCGAAGTCGGCTGCAGTAGCTGCACGGTTTACAGCGCGGCGCTGCACGTTGATGTGCTCATCGCGCAAGGTGACATCCGCGCTGACCGGGCGCTCGATCACGTGCGAGTAAACGCGCACGCCACCGCGATCGACTTCGCGCTTGCCCACCTGCAACTCTTCCTCGACGATCGGAATGGCGGTCTCTCCCGTGACATTCTGCGCCGCGGAACCGCCGCCATAAACGGGTACACCTGAATCGGCTTCGTCACCATAGGAGTTGTCGATGTCGCGTGCGCCGTACTGTTTCAGCATGCTGGCAACGTCGGTCGCCTGCTCATCCGGGCAGGTGACCGCAAGCAGCCCGCCGCCGCTGTTTACGCCGCTGGCGTAATGATGATGCACGTCATGGTCGCCACCAGTCAGATTGCTAAAGAACTCGCTGATGCGGTGCCCGACACCCGGCTTGGACTCGTCGACCATATCCGTGTCGCTCTCATTGCCTTCCTGGGCAACGACGGTGATCTGCTGGGACTGAAAACCATTGGAGACAAGGTTCTGCTTGACCTGCTCGGCTTCTGAAAGGCTGTTGAACAATCCTACGACGGTCTTCGACATGAGAACTCCTGGTACGTGGGGGTAGGTTGGTGCGCGAGAAATTGGTGCGCCACTGAGGTGACGCACCGGGGATCGCTACTGCTGCGAGAACAACTCCACGCGCCGATTGTCGGCCTTGCCAGCGGAGGTAGCGTTTGTATCGGCCGGATTGCTCGGTCCGAAACCGGCGCCGGTAAGCCGCGAGCCATCGATGCCCTTCGCCTTCAGGTAATTGGCGACTACATACGCGCGCTGCTGCGAAAGATCCATATTGTGCGGGTCCGTACCCGCGCTGTCGGTGTAGCCTTCCAGGCGCATGTGCGCATTAGGATTGGCTTTCAACGCATCGGCCGCCTTGTCCAGCGTCGCTTGGCCCTCAGGCGTAAGGTCGGCTTTGTCGGTGGCGAAGTGTACCGTGCCCAGATCAGGAAACGCCGCGGGCGTAGCCTGGGAGGCGGGTGCCTGCGTAATTACGGGCTGCGTGTCCTTGTGGCGGGTCAGAAAGTATGCCAGCAGGGCAAGCAGGATCAGCAACGGTAGGAGCCATGCCCAGATAGGCAGGCCTTTTTTCTTTTCTTCGTAAACCTTGACGCGGTCAGCCATGGAAATCTCCAAAGTTCGTGGTCGAGCGTTGCATGAGGTAGCTACTAGCCGCGGCGAGTCGTCTCAGTCGTACGGATTTCGGTCGCCGGCACCTGCTCTACCTCGACCTCGGTACGGCGCACACTGTCGCTGATCGTCTCGGTGTGCTCCGTGGCGCTCTTGCCCACGAGCACCTCTTCCACTACACGCGCGGATTTGCCGACAACAGCTTCCTCGGCTGTTTCCGTCAGCTCGATCGTACGATCCCCAAAGGACAAATCAGCATCGCTCGCAATCCGGTCCACGGGCCGGCGGTCGATATTGACATGCTCCTCGCGCAGTTGCACGGACTCTTCCACCGGGATCTCGACAACACGCCGATAGACACGCACGCCACCTGCATCTACGGTGCGCTTGCCTACGGACATCTCCTCTTCCACGATCGGAATACTGCGCTCACCTTCGATCTCCAACCCGGCCCCGGCCAGCGGCGCGGCGGCAGCAGCCAGCGGCATCGCCTCGCGGTAGCTTCTATCAGCTTCATCAATCTTGTCCGCGCTATGCTTGTGGAAGATGCCTTCAATGGTCTGCGTTTCCGAAGTATCGGCAACAGCTACAACGATGCCGCCATCGCGGATCCCCTGCTTCAGAAGGTCGTAGTCCTTATCGGGCATGCCGAGCGAAGCGAGTTCGGATTTGTCGAGCGCATCGGCGTCCGCTCCCGGACCACCGATGGTAGTGATCGACGCTTGCGGAATGCCTGCTTCGAGCAGGTCTCTTCGGGCAGCATCGGCATGATCCTGATGATGAAACAGGCATACCAGCGTGGTGAGATCGTCGTGCAAAGACATAGGTCCCTCATATCGATTCGGTGGTGTGAGTTACTCGTTTTGCGCAGCACGGTACCTCGCGACGGGCGATCAGTCGCGGGGAAACATTCAGTGAGCTGCTCTTAAACGACAGGAGTGGGGGGAGTCGTCTACGGATCGATACCTGCAACGCCTATATCCCATACGCTGAGGTGCCTGAAGTGAAAAGGAGGTTGCCCAAGGTACCAAGAAGAACGGAACTGGACGGAACTGGTCGGCTTTAGCCAACTTCTGCATGAGTAGGAAGCCCGTGCAATCTCCTCAAGGCTATGCTGAGGCCTCACTGAGACTGTGACAAGTCCCCGACAAGTCTTGATCCTGTACCTGGATCGCTCGTTGCATGGCTTGGGTTCGAGGCTGGAGTTGCGTGTTCATGCGGCGGCTCTTTCCTGTTGTGGTGGCGAGCGAGGAAGCAGTTGGACCGAGGAGAGCCGGTCGACGATGCGCATTGTTTCCGCTGCCGCTTGGCCACCTGGGGGAGCGTCTGAGTCGGCATGGCTGCGGAACCTGCAAGCTGCGGCAACGAGGCGTGATCGCTTCAGCCCGCTTGGGCGCCCCGGTCGATCGGAACGCTCACCCGCGACCAGGGTGGCGATTTTGGCCGCGGAAAGCCCGGCGTCGAAGGCCACATGCTCGTGCGCGTACAGCTCATAGCGCGTGTGGAAGCGGGCGCCGGTGACCAGGATCGCCACCTCGTGCGCCGCTTTGGGCAGGGTGGAATCCTTGCCGAGCAGCACGTTGTACGCCCAGGCAGCCGCACCGTATTGCGGGAAATGCAGCATCACGTTGAACGGGCCAACCAGCTCGCCGTCCCGGTATGCACTATCAATCCCTTGAGCTTGGTCTTCAGCACGGCTTCCATGCTGGCGGCCATGTTCTTCTGTTCTTTTGTGTACTTCTTGGGATCGATCGGCTTGAGCCGCATCGCTATTACTCCTTGTATTCGGCGATGTGGCGCAGGATCTCCGCTGCCACGGCGCCTGGGTTTTCGCGTTGCACAAAGTGGCCGGCACCTTCGACCAGGGTGCGGCGGTACGGGCCCGTAAAGTATTTCGCCGCGGGGTTGGTGGTCACGGCGAGCTCGCAGCTATCCTGCGCGCCATGGATCAGAAGCGTCGGCGTGCTCAGCGTGGCGGTCGCGAACAGCTTCGCCTGCAGCTTTGCATAGGCCGGGTCGAGCTCGGCGTGGCCCCAGCGCGAACGGTACCCATGCAGCACGGTGTTCTCGAAATCCTTACCCTTCCAGCTCTTCGCGGTCTCGGCGAACTCGGTCTCCGTGTACCATCCACGCGGGCTCCACGCATCCCACATGGCCCGGCCAAAGGCCCCCGGATCCTTGCGCCACTTCTTCTCGCCCGGCATGGTGCACAGCAGCCACTGGTACCAGAAGGCGTGCGCCTGGGGATATTCCGGAGGCGATGCCTTGCCGGGCTCGAACGGTACCGAGATGGCCACCAGCGACTTGAGCCGCTCCGGAAAGCACGCCGCCAATGCATAGCCGGTGCGCGCGCCCCAGTCGTGCCCGATGAAGTGCACCTTGCCGACGTCGAGCCGATCCAGCAGATCGATCATGTCCTGCGCAAACGCGACCGGCTGCCCGGTGCGCCGCGGATTGCGCCCGAACAGGCGATCGCGGTAGCTGCTGGGCCCATAGCTGCGCAGGTAGGGCGCAAGGGTGCGGAAGCCGGCGGCATGGAGCGCGGGCAGCACCTTGTCCCAGGTGCGTGGCGAATCCGGCCATCCATGCAGCAGAAGCAGAGGCTCGCCACGTTCCGGGCCCGAGCTTTCAAAACTCAGTCGAAGCACATCGGTTTTTATCTTTTTCAGCACCATCGCACCTCTCCGTGGTCGTCGATTCAGGCGGCTTGGATGCATGCTTGTGCCCACGCTGCTGCCCGGCGCGAGGACCGCACCACCAAAGGTGCAGCCTCGGCAAAAAAGATTAGAGACACCAGGGCACACGGCAAGTACACTTTCGCCATCCTAGGAAGCTGTTGCGGACGCTCTCTCAAGCGCGGTCCAAGTGCACGGCAAACCCAAACTCCTGGGGGCGTTCGACCCAAACAAAGGACAGGCGATGGCACTTTCCAAAACGACGCAGGATCACGACGAGATCAAGGCATGGGCGGAACGCCGCGGGGCGCTTCCGGCAGAGGTGGCTAGCACCGAAACCGGTGCAGGCCCGGGCATCATCCGGCTTATGTTTCCCAAGGCTCCCAACGCGAACGACAGTGCGCTGAAGGAGATCGGCTGGGACGAGTTCTTCGGCAAGTTCGATGAAAGCAATCTCGCGCTGGTCTACCAGGAGGTGACGGCCGAAGGCGCAGAGTCGAACTTCAACCGGCTGATTCACCCCGACGATGAAGATCATCCGGGCAAGACGCCGGCAAAGAAAGCTTCAGGCAAAAAGGTGGCCAGTAAGAAAACGGCGGCAAAGAAGGTTGCGGCGAAAGCTCCTGCGGCCAAAAAGATCGCGGCAAAGAAGATTGCAAGCAAGCCAGCCGTGAGCAAGAAGTTGGCCGCGAAGAAGACAGTCGCGAAAAGCGTGCCGGCGAAAAAGGCCGTTGCCAAGAAGGCAGCCGCCAGGAAAACCCCGGCAAAGAAGAACGTCGCCAAGAAGACTGTCGCGAAGAGCGTGCCGGCGAAGAAGGCTGTTGCGAAGAAAGCCGTTGCGAAAAAGGCTGTCAGCAAGAAGACGGCGGCACGGCGCTAAGGGGGATGGAGCAGGGTTGCGGACCGAATCAGACACAACCCTGCGCATTCTTCGCAGCCTTCGGGAGCTGCACGATCTGGAGCCGGCCTGGACGCGCCTGTGGCTGGCCGACCCCGGCGCGACGCCGTTTGCCCATCCGGCCTGGCTGATTCCGTGGTGGATCCAGTTTGCCCAGCCGGAGATGCGCGTGGGCACGGTCTGGCATGGCGATGCGTTGGTCGCGCTGCTTCCTCTGTACCTGCTGCCGCAGCCCGCAGGCACACAGATGCTTCTGCTCGGCGCGGGCACCTCGGACTACCTGGACGCGGTGATCGACCCGAGCTGCACAGGGGACGAACTCGGGCTGCTGCTGCTCGAACTGCTGGCCGAGCCTGGCTGGCAAACGACGTACCTGACGCAACTTCGGGCGGAGTCGCGTCTGCTGGAGGCCGTGCGGGCGCTGCCGCCGGAGCACGTTCCGGCCCGATCATTCTTCGGGGAAAGCTGCTCGACCTGCGCCGCCAGCCAGGTTGCCGAGCTGCCCGCGAAACTGCGGTCGGACGTGCGCTACTTCCGCAATGCCGCCATCGGCCACGGCAAGCTGAAGCTTGTGCGGGCCACTGCGCCTGAGCTGCAAGAGACCTTCGACCTGCTGGTACGCTTCCACACCGAGCGCTGGCGGGAGGCAGGTGAGCCGGGCGTGCTCGCGGACCCGCTCGTGCTGGCGCATCATCGCGCATCGCTTCCGAAGCTCGAAGCCGCCGGCCTGCTGCGACTGATGCGGCTGGAACTCGGCGGCGAACCCATCGCCGTGCTGTACAGCATGGCCGACCCGCCCACGCGCCCGAGGCGGACCCAGTACTTCTACCTGATGGGCTACTCGCTCATGCACCGCGACCTGCGGCCGGGCATGCTGCTCACCGCTCTTTGCTCCGAACATGCCGTCGCGGAAGGCATCTCAACTCTCGACATGCTGCGTGGAGAGGAAGTCTACAAACAGTTCTGGCGCGTGCAACCGAGACCTACTTCCGGCTTCGCCATTTCGCCCCCGAAACCCCGATCCATGGAGCCGCGATGAACCCGCTCCCCGCTTACCTGGCCGCCCCGTCCGGCAGCCCGCTTCCGCTGCCCCGGCTCCTGGTGGTGCTGGCGCATCCGGACGACGAGGTGCTTGCATATGGCGGGCGCATGGAGCGCCTCGCGCACAGCCGGCTGCTCTCCGTCACCGACGGCGCCCCCGCGGATGGAACCGACATGGCGGCCCACGGCTTCAAGACCCGGCAGGCGTACCGCGATGCACGGCGCGCCGAGCTGAATGCCGCACTGCGATTGGCCGGGCTTTCCTCGCAAATTGCCTGCACGCTGGCGCTCGGCGACGGCAGCGCCGTGGCCGACCAGTCCGCGGCGCTGCATCTCGCGGCACTGGCTCGCGCGCTGCGCCGGGAGATCGAATGCTTCCGCCCGGACGCCGTGCTGTCTCACCCCTATGAGGGCGGACACCCCGATCACGACAGCACCGCCTTTGCCGTTCACGCCGCGCTTCGGCTGCCTGGTACCTGCGCCCCCCTGCTGATAGAAGCGCCGTCCTACCACTCCTGCGAGGCCGCCGAGCCCGGCGGGCCCGGCATCCGGACGGGAAGGTTTCTGCCCCTGCCGGCCCCGCAGACGCCCGTCACCCGCTACGATCTTTCTCCCGCCGAGCAGCTCCGCAAAGCCGCGCTGCTCGGCTGTTTCGGCTCGCAGCGGCAGACGCTCGCCCAGTTCGGCACGGCACACGAACTCTTCCGGCCTGCACCCGCATACGACTTCACCGCGCCGCCGCATCCTGGCCGGCTTTTCTACGAGCTCTTTTCCTGGGGAATGACCAGCTCTCGATTTCGTGAGCTGGCCGGGCTCGCCCTCCACGATCTTGAGCGAAGATAAAGGGATGGCCGTAACCATCCTCAGCGTCGCCTTCCCCTTCGCGCCCGTCGGTCCCGCGGCCGTGGGCGGGGCGGAGATGATCCTGACCGCACTCGAAGCCGATCTCGTCCAGCGGGGATTTCGCTCGCTGGTGCTGGCCTGCGCGGGCTCGCAGGTCGCTGGAACGCTCATCCCGGTGCCCTTGCCGCCGGCGCTGACTGACCAGGCACGCGCCGAGACCGCCGCCGCAATGCAGTGTCAACTCGACCGCCTCTTTGCCCGCGAGCACATCGACCTGATCCATATGCATGGCATCGACTTTTATCAGTACCGCATTCCGCCGGAGATCCCCGTCATGGTGACGCTGCATCTGCCTCCCGCCTGGTATCCGGAGTCGATCTGGCATCTTCCCCCGCAGTACCGTCTGATGTGCGTGTCGGAACATCAGCGGCGAAGCTGCCCGGACCACGCACAGGCCCGCCTGCAGATGCTGCCGAACGGAGTCGCGCTGCCGTCAGCGAGCCCCCGTCTCAGAAGGCATGATTTCGCCCTGATGTTGAGCCGCATCTGCCCGGAGAAGAACCTCCACGCCGGCTTCGACGCCGCCCGGCTGGCAGGGGTGCCGTGTGTGCTGGGCGGCGAGGTCTTCCCGTACGAGGACCATCTGCGCTATCTGCGCGAGGAAATCGAGCCTCGCCTGGGCCCTGCGGCACGCTGGCCCGGAGCCCTGACCGGAGAGCGCAAACGCCGCTTTCTCCAGGCCGCGCGCTGCGTGCTTCTGCCCACCGTTGCTCCGGAAACAAGCTCGCTCGCGGCGATCGAAGCGCTTGCCGCCGGAACCCCGGTGATCGCCTTCCGCTCCGGCGCGCTGCCGGAGATCATCACCGACGGCGAAACCGGCTTCCTGGTCGACTCGGTCGAAGCCATGGCCGAAGCAATCGGCCGCACAGGTGAGATCGACCCTGCACACTGCCGTGCCGTCGCAGCCCGGCGCTTCGGCTTCGCGCCCATGGCGGAACGCTACCGGACAGCCTATGCCGATGCGCTTTCCCGGCAGGAGACCCACGCATGAGCGCAGCTCCCGGCGTACGCTGGACCGTAGGCGACGTCTCTTCTCGGGGCTGGGAGGCGCTTCGGCTTTCGATCCACTGCGCCGTCCGGCTCTTCGGCCGGGATGCCGCGTACACCGTCTGCGTCAACTCCGTGCCTCTGCCGGAGGCCTGCGCCCGCACCGGCCAGCTCCCGTCCGGCGTTACGTGGCGCGAGGTCAGCTCCACCGAAATTCCTCCGTTCCTTCGCCCTCACCTCGATCCCGCGATGGCCGAAGGTGTCGGCTGGAAGCTGGTGCCGCCGCAGGTCTTCGCCGGCCGGCATGAGCTTGCGCTCGATAACGATTGCATCCTGTGGGACCAGCCAAACGCCCTTCGCGCATTTCTTACCCGCGCCGATTGCACCCTGCTGGCGGAAGACATCGATCGCTGCCTGGGCCAGTTTGGCGACTGCGCGCACGTGCCTGGCCACATCAACTCCGGCATCCGCGGCCTCCCTCCCGGCTTCGCGCTGGAGCCCGCTCTGTGCCAAGCCCTGCGCGAACAGCAGACGCTCACCGGCCAGCCCGTCCTGCTCCGGTCCGAGCTCGACGAGCAGGGCCTGCAGGCCTCGGCGCTCCATCGCTTCCCTTGCCTGGTGGTCAGCCGGCAGGAGGTTTCGATCTGCTCGCCGTTCTGGCCCCGTCAGCCGGAGCTAGGCACCTGCGGCGCGCATTTCGTGGGACTCAACTCCAAACACATCCCCTGGAACTACTTCGACCGCTCCGGCGATCACGTGCGCCGCGAGCACTTCGACCGGCACCGCCCGGAGCTTTACCGCCGCGCCGGCCTGCCAATGCCGCCGGCCCGCTCGCTGGATGAGGCCTGATGTCTCCCTTCGCCCTGGTCAGTCTCCTGATCGCCATCGCCGCGCTGTTCGGCCTGTTGAGCCACCGCGTGCTCCGGCTTCCGATCTCTGTCGGCACCACGCTGCTGTCGCTGGTGGCTGCGGGCACGCTGGTCCTGCTCAGCCATGCAGCTCCGCATCTGCATGCCGTTGCGGCCGGCCTGGTAGGCCAGGTCAACTTCAACCAGGTCGTGCTGCATGAGCTGCTCGCTTTTCTGCTCTTTGCCGGCGCGCTGCAGCTGGATCTGCCCGAGCTCAACCGCCAGAAGCTCCCGGTCCTGAGCCTGTCAATCGCCGCCACCGCGCTGTCGACCGTGTTCGTCGCCGTGCTGTTCAAATATGCCCTTCTGCTTACCGGCATCAATCTCCCCTGGCTGGCTGCGCTGCTCTTCGGCGCGCTTATCTCGCCCACCGACCCCATCGCCGTGCTCGACATGCTGCGCCGCGTGGGAGCTCCAAAGGCGCTCGAAGCGCAGCTCGCCGGGGAGTCGTTGTTCAACGACGGCGTCGGCGCGGTGATCTTTCTTGCGCTGCTCAGCGCCTCGGCCGGCGGCATGGTGCCTTCGGTTTCGCACTTCCTCGTCCTGCTGCTGATTGAAGCCGGCGGAGGCATCGCCATCGGCCTCATCCTGGGATTCGTCACCTACCGGCTGATCTGCCTGGTGGACGACTATAAGGTCGAGGTTCTGCTGACGCTTGCGCTCGCCATGGGAGCCTACGCGCTGGCCGACGCGCTCCACGTCTCCGCGCCGCTCGCCGCCGTGGCCGCTGGCCTGCTGGTCAACGGACGAGCCCGCTCCTTTGCCATGTCCGAGCAGACCCGCGCCCACGTCGATACCTTCTGGGAACTGCTGGACGACATTCTCAACGTCGTGCTTTTTCTTCTGCTCGGCTTGCAGCTTCTCGTGCTTCCGGTGTCCACGCGCTTCCTGGCGGCCGGCCTGCTGGCCATCCCCGTCGTCCTGCTCGCGCGCCTGCTCTCGGTCGGCGCCACACTGGGAGCGCTGCGTCCCTTCCATCGTCCGCTGCCGGGCGGCCTGCGCATCCTCACCTGGGGAGGCCTGCGCGGATCGCTCGCCGTCGCCCTGGCGCTCGCCCTGCCCGCCGGCCTGGAGTCCCATCGCAACCTGCTGCTTTCGACCACCTACCTGGTCGTCGTGTTTTCCATCATCGTGCAGGGCCTTACCATCTCGCCTCTGCTGCATCGCATCGGCGCTGTGGGTCCCGGACTCGACCGTTGACGGTGTCCTGATGTTTTGTCGTCCCTACTCAGCCCAGAGAACCGATCCTTGGAGGCTTCTCCAGCCGCACCGGCAAACCGGGCTTCCTTCCTGGGAGCTTCTGCGCGCGGTGTGGTCACTTTACTCTGAAGCCGCATCCCGCCGAATCCATTCCTCGATCTCCCGCAGCCTTCGCACCGCCACATGCGGCTCCGGGCACCCGGCCTCCTCGGTCCCCGCAATCAGAAATGCCTGGCGCACTCCCGCCGCTGCCGCCGCGCCCAGATCCGAACACCGGTCCCCCACCATCAACGACCGGCTCAGGTCCAGCCCGAGATCCCGCGCGGCGCGGCGTAACATACCCGGGCCCGGCTTGCGATCCTCATGCTCCCGCCGCCATTCCCCCAACCCATGCTCCGGGTGGTACGGACAGTGGTAAACCGCATCCAGCACCACCCCCTGCCCCGCGAGTTCGTCGCGCATCCACAGCATCAGTTCCTCAAACTGCTCCGTCGTATAGAGCCCCCGCCCAATCCCCGCCTGATTGGTGACCACCACCAGCCGGTAGCCCTGGCGCTGTGCCTCCAGGCAAAGCGGCACGATTCCCTCCATCCAGCGCACCTCCTCCGCCCGCCAGAGATAGTGGACCTCCTGGTTGATCACTCCGTCGCGATCCAGAAACAACGCCCTGCCCAGACTCATTCACAATCCTCAAAATACGCAACTTAGATCAATCCTTACTCGGAACGGAACAGATTCAGCCTCTGCCCTCGGCTAGACCAATTCCACCCACGGCTCCCCAAATTTCCCCCTAACCCGATCCGCCAGCATTGTCAGCACCCGCTCCGTCACCTGCTTCGCCGAAACCACCTGCATGCACTGATTGCTCGAACACGCGGCAAAGTCCCTCCCGTCGTAGCACGGCCTGCAGGCCAACCGCTCGCCTCCCCAGATCGCGAGCGCCCCCGGCCTTTGTGGCAGGCGACCGCGCGGATCGGTCGGCCCGAAGACCGTCACGATGCCCACCCGCGTGATCCCGCCCAGATGCAGCGGCCCGGTGTCATGGGTCACCAGCACGTCGGCTTCGTTCAGCAGCGCCAGCGTTTCAATGAGGCTGTCCTGCCCGATCCGGTCCAGGAGGTTCGTCGCAGCCAGCCCGGCAAACAGCGGCCTGACCCAGCCATCGTCGGGGCCGCCGGTCAGTACTACCTCAACCTCGTGCGCCAGCAGCATCCGGGCGAGCTCCACGTATCGCTCCGCCGGCCATCGTCGCAGGGCATCGTCACGCATCAGGTTGCGTGCTCCCGCCGGGACCAGCACCACCCGCGGCCTGCCCGTCCGGAGCACTGGACTCGCCGGCAACCCCTCCGCCATCACTGGCGAAAAATGCCCCGTCCGTACTTCATCGGGCAGTCTCAGCAGAATCCGCGCATATTCATCGGTGTGGTGACGTCCGGGCAGCAGCTTATATCGCCGGTCGGTGGTCGACAGCATCACCTTGCCTCCCGCGCGCACCGGCGCAGCCAGGAGCCGATACCGCCGATCGTAATACATCGTAAACACCTGCGCATACCGCCGCCCGGCAACGGCTCGCCAGAGCCCGGCGAGCCCCCGCAGCTTCTCCGCCGCCGACCCACGCAGGATCGCCCGCTCATCGGCCACGATCACCCTGATCCACGGATAGCAACGCAGAACCGGAGCCACCGTTGCCGAGCAGACCCAATCCACCGCATACCCCTGCCGGTGCAGAGCATACGCCGCCGGAATCAGCATGATCACATCACCGATAGCCCCGAATTTGATGATCAGCACGCGCATAAAAGCACTTGGGTAGTTGGTTTGCTTGCAGGCAGGCTCGGCGTTACGTGACTTCCGATCAGGCCCCAGCCCTCTTCGATGGCCGATGGCAACTGCTTCATTTTCGACTGTCAACAATCGACTGTCTTAGAAAGACCGCCTGGTTGCGCAGGATCGAGATGTGTCCCAGGTAGCGCATCAGGAGCTCGTAGCGGTTCGGCCCAAGCACGCGGAGTGCCCACCGCAGCAGCCGGTGCACGCCGTTCACGCGCCGGTCCGCCCCAGAAAACTGATGCCACGTCTCCTTCGCCGGCTTGCTCCTGCCGGCCAGCAGACCGGCTTTGCGGGCCCATCGCGCCCATGCTCCCTGCGCGTCGAACGGGTCGCCGGCAAACTTCCCGGCATGCACTCCGTAGAGCCTCCGGCATATCCGCGTCACGGCCGTCCCATCGCTCAACGTGTCGAAGCCATACGGGATCCGCTCCAGCCGGGCATCCCGCGCGTGCAGCACCGCTTCTCGGTAGCTGGCGAAGATCTCCTGCAGATCCGGCCGTTCGCTCAACGTAAACCGGTCCGTGTTGCGGCTCAGCATGGCGTGGTCCGCCGGGTCGAGCCCGCTGAAGTGAAAAAAGCGCAGGGGGGCCTCGCTTTGTGGCCCAAGTACCCGCAGGCCGTCCTTGCCAGAGTCCGAAACCAGCGTGCGTTCATGCAGGTTCCAGTACGCCATGTTGCATCCCGGGTCGCGCAGGATTGCCACGTCGAACATCCCCGGCGCCAGATTCATCCACTTCTGGTCCACAAACAGCCCCGAACGCCCTTCCGAGTAGCCCGCGTCCAGGCAGCGGCGCTCCCACCAGTCCAGCAGACTGGCCCCGCCGGGCGTTCCGCGAACCGCGAAAAACCCCAGATTATAGGTCCCGTTGAACAGCAGGTCCTGTTCGGACGGCGACTTGCCGTCAAACACCGGAGCGGTCATGTGCGGCGTCAAGGCGGCATCCTGCTCCGCAAGCGCGGCGAACACCGGCTCGAGCGGCGCATATACGAAGATATCCGGGTCCAGGTACACCACCTCGTCCAGCCCGCGCTGCCGCAGCAGATACTTCAGGAACGTCGGCTTGACGTTGGTGTTCAACTCCAGAATGTCGTACTTCATCGCCTCGGCCCGCGGGTCGAGAAGGCCGATTTCGCCGAGCGCCACCGGCGTAAACGCCTCGCCGGCAAATGCTGAAACCTCTCCGAGCGAGCAGACCAGCAGCACAAAAAACCGGTGCCCGGGGTGCTGGGCGAGGTACGACGAAGCGACCACGCGGGCGTACGGCAGGTAATTGGGCGAAATAATCGTGCACGCGCCCCGGCTCTTCGGCAAAGTCATCACGCACAAGGATACTCTCTGTCCCCGTGAGGATCAGTTCGCGCTTGCATCCAGCTCCCGCAGCACGCGGGCAAGTCCCTCCTGCCACGCCGGCATCTCCAGCCCGAAGACCTCGCGCAGCTTGCCGCAGTCCAGTCGGCTGTTGTGCGGACGCTTCGCCGGCGTCGGGTAGTCCTCGGTCCGGATCGGGATCAGCCGCGCCCAGCACTTGTCCGGCTGACGCTCCCGCGCGGCAGTCACCATCGCCTCCGCCAAGCCGAACCACGTCGTCTCCCCGGCGTTTGCCGCGTGAAATACACCCTGCTTCTCCTCCGGCAGACCGTCCGCACACTGCCGCAGGATCTGCGCCGTCACCCTGGCCAGGTCGCCGGAGGCCGTCGGCGCCCCATGCTGGTCGCTTACGATCCGCAGCTCCTCGCGCTCGCCGGCCGCCTTCAGGATCGTTCGCAGAAAGTTCCTTCCCGTCGCCCCATACACCCAGCTGGTCCGCAGGATCACGTGCGCCGCGCCCGTCGCTGCCAGCGCATGTTCTCCTTCGAGCTTGGTCCCGCCGTATATCCCGAGCGGTGCCGGATCGTCGGACTCCCGCCACGGCGTCGTTCCCGTTCCCGGGAACACGTAGTCGGTCGAAAAGTGAATAATCGAAGCGCCAAGCCGTGCCGCCTCTTCACCCAGCACCCGCGGTGCCTCCGCGTTGATGGCATGCGCCAGGTGCGTCTCGTTTTCCGCCCGGTCGACCGCCGTATAGGCCGCCGGGTTGACGATCCAGTCCGGCTTCACCTCACGCACAAACGCCCGCACGGACGGCGCATGCGCCATATCCATCTCCGCCCGTCCCGGCGTCAGCAGCTCGCCGAAGCCCGCCAGCATTGGCTGCAGTGCGCCGCCCACCTGCCCCGTCGTCCCGGTCAAAAGAATCTTCATCGAGGCCCCTTGATCATGAACCTGAAACCACCAGCGCCCTTGCCCCACTCATCGCGTCTTTGTGATGAGGAGGTCGACGCCACCCTCAATACGCCGGCTCTTCGAGCAGCCTGTACAAATACTTGCCATAGGTACTCTTCGCGATCGCACCGGCCAGCGCTTTCAGCTGCTCGCCCGAAATCCACCCCAGACGATACGCGATCTCCTCCGGACAAGCGACCTTCAGCCCCTGCCTGTGCTCCAGCGTGTGGATAAAGTTCGACGCCTCCAGCAGCGAGTCGTGCGTGCCGGTATCCAGCCACGCGATGCCCCGCCCAAGCAGCTCCGTGCGCAGCTCGCCGCGTTCCAGGTACCATCGGTTGACGTCGGTAATTTCGAGTTCCCCGCGCGGCGATGGCTTCAATCCCGCTGCCACCTCCACGACCTGCGCGTCGTAAAAATAGATTCCCGTCACCGCATACCGCGATTTTGGCCTGCTCGGCTTTTCTTCGAGCGAGATCGCCTTCCGGTCCGCGTCGAACTCCACCACGCCATACCGCTCCGGGTCCGTCACCGGATAGGCAAAGACCGTCGCTCCCTCGGTCCGCGCGGCCGCATCCCGTAGCGTCTTGGCAAAGTCGTGCCCGTAGAAGATGTTGTCTCCCAGCACCAGGCAGCATGGGCCTCCGGCGAGGAACTCCCGGCCGATCAGGAACGCCTGCGCCAGTCCGTCGGGGCTCGGCTGCACAGCGTAGGTCAGCCTCAATCCCCACTTCGATCCATCGCCCAGCAGCTGCTGAAAGCGCGGCGTATCTTCCGGCGTCGAGATCACCAGGATCTCGCGGATCCCGGCCAGCATGAGCGCAGAGAGTGGATAATAGATCATCGGCTTGTCATACACCGGCAAAAGCTGTTTCGACACCGCCTGCGTTACCGGATGCAGCCGGGTGCCGGACCCGCCGGCCAGGATAATCCCCTTCATGCCGTCACCTCGCGGCTGCTGTAGTTCTTTTCCACCCAGTGCGCGTACGCTCCGCTCAGGATGTCTTCCACCCACGCCGGGTTGCTGAGATACCACTCCACTGTCTTGCGAAGCCCGGTCTCGAACGATTCCGCCGCATGCCAGCCAAGCTCCCGCTCGATCTTGCGCGCGTCGATCGCATACCGCCGGTCGTGCCCGGGACGATCCGTGACATACCGGATCAGCGAAGCATGCGGAGCATACGGCGAATCCGGCCTGAGCTCATCGAGCAGCCGGCAAAGCGTCGTCACCACCTCCAGGTTCGACCGCTGGTTGCCTCCACCGACGTTGTATACCTCGCCCACCCTGCCGTCGGCCAGCACCGTCCGCAGCGCACTCGCATGATCGCCCACGTACAGCCAGTCGCGAATCTGCTGGCCGTCGCCGTACACCGGCAGCGGCTTGCCGGAAAGCGCGTGGGTAATCATCAGCGGGATCAGCTTCTCCGGAAATTGAAACGGCCCATAGTTGTTGGAGCAGTTCGTCACCAGGCACGGCAGCCCGTAGGTATGGACCCACGCGCGCACCAGATGATCGCTCGCGGCCTTGCTTGCCGCATAAGGCGAATTTGGCGCGTACGGTGTCTCCTCATGGAACGCCGGATCTTCCGGCTTCAGCGTCCCGTACACCTCGTCGGTGGACACATGCAGGAACCGGAACGCATTCTTCGCCTCACCGTCCAGTGTCCGGTAGTAGGCGAGCGCCGCCTGCAGCATCGTAAAAGTTCCGTCGATGTTGGTCCGCAGAAATGCTTCCGGGCCCAGGATCGAACGATCCACGTGCGACTCCGCCGCGAAATGCATGATCGCCCAAGGCCGATGTCGCCGGATCACCTCGGCCACAAACGAGGCGTCGCAGATATCGCCCTGCTCAAAGGTATACGCCGGGTTATCCTGCACCGAAGCGAGGTTCGCGGGGTTCCCGGCATAGGTCAGAAGGTCCAGATTTACGATCGGCTGCCCCGGGTTCATGCGCAGGGAGTCCAGCACAAAGTTCGATCCGATAAACCCGGCCCCGCCGGTTACAAGCAGTGGTGCACAGTCAGCCATAAAATCCCTTGGGTCAGAATAAACAGCGAAGCCGGTACAGGCGCTATTCTCGCATCCGCCGTTGCCCGCAGCCTACTGCACGGAAGGGGGATGCGACTCCCCCAACTTCCGTATCGGCCAGCCCGTGCGGAACTTGAGCCGTTTTTCTCCATCCGGGCACACCCGCGTAACCGGGGAGCCGGTGCCCCGGAGTTTTCCGTCCCAAACTTGGAATTTGGCGCGATCGAAACCGGCACCGGGACCAGCGATATACTCACCTCAAGGTCGTCCATGCGCTCACCCCTCTCCCTTTTCGCCCTGCTGCTTGTTCCGCTCGCCGGCTGCCATTCCACCCCGCCGCCCACGCCGCTGGACCAGCTGAATCCTCAGCAGGCGGAAGGCCACGCCGTTTTCCAGGCACGCTGCGCCCTGTGCCATTACGACCGGCGGACCGGTTCGCTCAACGGCCCATCGCTGCTCGGCGTCTTCAAAAAGCCCGCCCTTCCCTCCGGAGCCGCCGCCACCGACGAGCGCGTCACCGCGACCGTCGTCCATGGCCGAGGCAACATGCCCGCGCTCGGAAACCAGCTCGACGACCAGGACATCGCCGCCGTCGTCGCCTACCTGCACACCTTATGAGCGACTCCTTCCCCACCCCGCAGCGCGTCGTCGACCCCGCAGTCCTGGCCGCAAACAAGGGCAAGCTGCTGCCCGGCATCGCCGGCATCGCTGTCTTTCTGCTGGTCTATACCCTCCTTAATGTCTTCGCCGCCTTGCAGAATACCTTTGTCGGCAACGTAGGCAAGTACGCCGTTCTTACACTCTGCACCTTGCTGGTTGCGGGTATCTTCGGACTCCTCAAGATGAAGCGCTGGGGATGGGCGCTGGTGACCACCGGTTGCCTGCTTGCTTCGGTAGGCTACTTCTTTCTGTTTACCCGCTCCCACAACGGTCCCGCCCTCATCCAGGGCCTCTTTATGCTGGTCTTCTTTTTTTATCTCAGCCGCTCCGAGGTCCGTGACCGCCTCATCTAAGGTTCAAAACTCGCCAACTCCAGACTCGAAACGTGACTCGGCAGGCGCGGTATAACCCGCAGGCTGGTATGCTCCCGGCCCTTGGCTCTCAAGCAGCGGCGCTACACGTCAGCTGGCTCCGAGGCTGAGGTTCCACCATGCAACGCCTCCGCTCCTGCTGCGATACACTTTGACCCATGTCTCTTTCCCGCATCTTGCTTGCCGCGACGTTTGCGTTTCCGCCGGCCCTGGTCGTGTCGTCCACCTGGGCTCAGGCCCCCAGTCAGGCTCCGTCGACGCCGCCCACGGCGCAGGCTGCGTTTGACGTACGGGCACACTACACCAAGACCGAGTACCACGTGAAAATGCGCGACGGCGTCACGCTGTTCACCACGGTCTATGCGCCAACGGATACCTCGAGGCAGTATCCGTTCCTGATGCAGCGCACCTGCTACTCCGTCGCGCCCTATGGCCCGGACAAGTACCGTCCCGCGCTGGCCAGCCGCAACTTCGAAGAGTCCGGTTACATCTTCGTCTTCCAGGATGTGCGCGGACGGTACGGCTCGGAAGGCACCTGGCAGGAGATGACGCCGCACATCGACCACCCCACGGGAACGCAGCACGACGAATCCACCGACATGTACGACACCACCGAGTGGCTGCTGAAAAACATCCCGCACAACAACGGGCGTGTTGGTATCTACGGGATCAGCTACCCCGGCTTTTACACCTCGGCGTCCATCATCGACGGGCATCCGGCCATCAGGGCCGCCAGCCCGCAGGCCCCCGTGACCGACCTCCATGACAATGACGATGCGTACCACAACGGTGCGTTCATGCTGGAAGCAAACGACTTCTACCTGAGCTTCCGGCCGCAAAACACCCCCGTGACCACCCCGGAGCGTGAGCCGCGCGAGCATAATCCTTACGCCGGTGCCTGGCAGGGATACCGGGCGCAGTGGGAGCCGCTTTCCAACGCAAAGATGTTTGTGCACAACGCCTACTTCGACGATCAGGTGAACCATCCGGACTACGACAGCTACTGGGACGTGCGCGACATCTCGCGGCACCTGCACAACATTCAAGCGGCGGTGCTGACCGTGGGCGGATGGTTCGACGCCGAGGACCTGAACGGACCGCACAAGACCTTTCGGGCCATCGCCGCGCAAAGTCCGTCCGCGTCCAACCGCATCGTGGTGGGGCCGTGGGTGCACGGCGGCTGGGGATCGCTCGACGGCGAACGTATCGGTGAGGTCCTCTTCGGTGCGAAGACCGGCGACTATTTTCGCGAGCACATCCAGTTCCCCTTCTTTGAACATTATTTGAAGGATGCGCCGCTCGGCGACCTGGCCGTGGCAACCATGTTCGAGACGGGCACGAACACCTGGAAGAGCTATGCCGCGTGGCCTCCACCGGGGTCGCACCCGAAGATGATCTACTTCGGCGCGAACGGGACGCTTTCGTTCACGAAAGCCACAGGGGGCAGGGACTTCGACGAGTATGTCAGCGATCCGGCGCATCCCGTTCCGGAGGTCGGCTACGCGCATGACCCCGGGCCTCCGCGTGACTACATGGTCGCCGACCAGCGATTTGCAAGCGAGCGGCCTGACGTGTTGATCTATAAGACCGAGCCGCTGACGGAAAACGTTACGTTCGCCGGTCCGCTGCGCGCAAAGCTGCATGTATCGACCAGCGGCACGGATTCGGACTTTGTCGTGAAGCTGATCGACGTATACCCGCAGGAGAGTCCCGAGCCGGAAACAGCCCCGGGCGGCCTCCGCCGCGAGCGCCCGCATGATGTGCTCGCGCCCGCGCCGCTGGTCGACGGTTACGAACAACTGGTCCGCGGGGAGCCCATGCGCGGAAAGTTCCGGAACAGCTACTACAAGCCTGAGCCGTTTATCCCTGGAAAGGTAGAGATGCTCGACTTCTCGCTCGTCGAGGTCAACCACACCTTCCTCAAGGGCCACCGCATCATGGTGCAGGTGCAAAGCTCGTGGTTTCCTCTGGTGGACCTGAACCCGCAGGTCTTCGAGGACATTGCGAAGGCCAAACCGGAGGATTTCCGCCCGGCCACCGAACGTGTATACCATTCCGCCAGCGAGCCCAGCGGGGTTGAGTTCCAGGCGCTACCCTAGCCCGATGCCGACCCACGTCCGCTCATACTCAAAGATCAACCTTGGCCTGGCGATCGGGCCGCCGCGTCCCGACGGCTTCCACGGGCTGTGCACGCTGTACCAGACGCTTGCGCTGCACGACGTGTTGAGCGTGGTCGCGCGACCGGCGCGGCAGACGCTGATTACCCTGAGGTCGAACGATCGGCGAGTGCCGCTCGACGCGCGGAATACGGTATGGAAGATGGTGGAACGGGTGCTCGCCCATACCCATCGCAGCGCGGAGGTGACGGTGTATCTCCAGAAGAACCTGCCTATCCAGGGAGGCATGGGCGCGGGTTCGGCCAACGCGGCGGCGGCGCTGCTGGGAATGGAACGGCAGCTCGATCTGCATCTGGGCGAGGAGGAGCGGATGCGGATGGCGGCCGAGGTGGGCTCGGACGTGCCACTGTTTCTGGTGGGCGGCGCGGTGCTGGGCGGGGATCGCGGGCAGCTTGTCGCGGCCGCGCCGGAGGTGACGCTGGACGGCTCAGGCGAGATCGCGTGCGTCATCGCGCTGCCCGGCATCGGGGTTTCCACGCCACAGGCCTTTCGCGACTGGGATACGCTTCTGGCCGGCGGAGAGCCCGGTTGCAGCCCCGATTTGCACATTCCGCCCGTTCGCGATACCATGGAAATGTTGAGTCAGACGTACGCGTCGGTCTTCCTGCGTCGGAAGCAGACTGCTTCGCCTGACACCTCCGGTATCAACTCCGCACCCGGCTTTTCCGCAAAGGAAAGCAGCCCTGAGAACCAGCAGGGAGCCTTCTGTGAGCAACTTCACACCAGTCCTGAAGCACGAGAGGACAAAGGGGGCAGCCGAGACGATCTGGCCGAGACCCTTCTCGCGCTTGTCCGCACCGGGATTGAGAATGACTTCGAGAAGGTCGTCTTTCCTCAGTACCCCGCCTTGCAGGCAATCAAGCGCACCATGATGGGCGACTCGGACAGGAATCCGGACAAGGAAAGCTCCGCCGTCTATGCGGCACTTTCCGGATCAGGCTCCGCGGTCTTCGGGCTTTTCCGCTCCGAGGTCCACGCACAGGCGGCTCAACAGCGGCTCCAGCACGACGGCGTCGAGGCACTCGTCACAAGGACGTTGCCACGCCCTCTTTACTGGAGCACGATGTTCGCAGAGTGACTTTCCCGGCCGCATCCGCCTCAGGCGGAGGCACCAGCCGGGCGAAACACTGGGTGATCGACTAATGGTAGGTCAGGTGCCTTTGGAGCATCTAGTCCAGGTTCGAATCCTGGTCGCCCAGCCAGATTTGCTGGGGATTGGAAACTCCACTGAGTCGCTCTCGCCCGGAAGGCAGTTCAGGTATTTCGTCGGCTACAACTAGGCCCTGAAAGAGAAAGACAGGGAAGTAAAGCATTGGCACTTTTGCGCGAGAACACCGCGAGCAGGTAACAGAGTAGTCTCGAACGACCCGCAGCAGCGTTATGCCGGCTCAACCAGGCCGGCAGACGGCAAAGCAGAAAGACACACACCAAGGTCAACCCACCTGGAGGCGTCCCAAGCGTGAACGAAAATCCTGCGGTTCTTCTTCCTGATACAGCGCGCGATTCGGCGCTGGCCGACGAACGAAACCAGTCACCGTCCGCCGCCGAACTCACGCAGGCAGCACCTGCAACATCAGCCTTCGCAAAGGCCGAGCCCGAACGTAAACGTGCGGGCCGGCTCAGCGAGGCGAAGCGTTTCAAGATCTTCTCCGGCGAGGCAAATAAAGCGCTCGCCGAAGAGGTCTGCCGATTTGTTGGAGTGCCTCTCGGTCAAACCCGGCTGGAGCGCTTTTCCGACGGCGAAATCCTGTTTCAACTGCTGGAGAACGTGCGCGGCGCCGATGTCTTTGTCATACAGCCGACATGCTTCCCCGTGGATCAGCATCTCGTGGAACTTTTGGTAATGATGGACGCGCTCAAACGGGCTTCGGCCGCGCGTATCACTGTCGTGATTCCCTACTACGGCTACGCACGGCAGGACAGAAAAGACCGTCCGCGTGTGGCTATCACCAGTAAGCTCGTCGCTGATCTGCTGACCGCCGCCGGTGCCAACCGCGCCCTGCTGGTGGATTTGCATGCGGCACAGATTCAGGGCTTCTTCAACATCCCGGTCGACCATCTGTTTGCCAGCCCGGTGCTGGTCGGGTACTTCCGGGACAAGAACCTGCCCAACCTCACCGTCGTCAGCCCGGATGCGGGCGGTGTGGAACGTGCGAGATTTTTCGCGAAAAAGCTTGAGGTGCCGCTTGCCATCGTCGACAAGCGCAGGACCGACAAGAACGTGACCGAGGTGATGAACGTCATTGGGGATGTACGCGGGCGCACCTGCCTGATCCTGGACGACATCATCGACACGGCCGGAACGCTGGTCAAGACCGCCGATGCCCTGCTCACGCAGGGGGCAACCAGGGTCTATGCGTGCGCCTCCCACGCCGTGCTTTCGGGACCCGCCTGCGAGCGCATCGCAAGCTCGGGTCTGGAAGAGGTTGTCGTAACCAATACCATTCCGCTCCGCGACGACGCGAAGCAGGTGACAAAGATCAAGGTGCTCTCGATCGCCGGGCTGCTCGGCCGAGCGATCGAAAGCATTCACATGGAGACCAGCGTTTCCACGCTGTTCAACTAGGGACGCAACATTCACCCGCGGAGCCATCCGCAAACGGAGCACCGGCAGACGGTGTGACGGAAAGGATACAACAATGGCCCAGAAGCTCGAAGCAGTCGTCGCCACACCTCGGACTGGCAAGTTCAACAAGAACCATGCGCGCCGCGTGCGCGTAGCCGGCCTGATTCCCGCCGTGGTATACGGCGCGGGCGATGCGGTCGCGGTCACGGTCGACCCCCGCGTGGTGACCAAGATCCTGCACTCCGATTCCGGCCACAACACCATCTTCGACCTGAACGTCGAAGGCGAATCCCAGGTCAAGGCCATGCTGGTCGACTGGCAGAATGAGCCCATCAAGGGCCGGCTGCTGCACGCCGACTTCAAGCGCATCGCCATGGACAGGGCCATGCGCGTCAGCGTGCCTGTGCTGCTGACCGGTGTGCCCGTGGGGGTCAAAACCGCTGGCGGCGTACTCGATCAGATCCTGCGCGAAGTTGAAATCGAATGCCTTCCGGCCGATATCCCGGATCACCTGGACGTCGACGTCAGCGGGCTCGAGATGTACGGCACTATCCACATCTCCGACCTGCCGCACACCGGATCCATCAAGTTCCTTGGCGATGAAGGTGCGCTGGTCGCGCACGTGACAGAAATCAAGGAAGACATCGCGGTAGACGCCGCGGCACCAACCCCGGCCGAGCCGGAAGTGGCCAAGAAGGGCAAGGGCGACGCCGCCGCTGCTCCGGCCGCCGACGCCAAAGCGGCCCCAAAGAAGAAGTAGTGAAACACGTGGTCAGTTGCCAGTCGCAGGTAAAAGGCTGGCAACTGACTACTAGCCACTATCGATTGCACTTATGCGTTTGATTGTCGGACTTGGAAATCCCGGGATCGAGTATCAGTTCACACCGCACAACGCGGGGTTTCTGCTGATCGATCGCCTGGCGGAGGTTTGCGGAGTTTCCGTAAGCAACCGCCGCGGCAAAGCTCAGACGTCAAAGGGTTTGCTGGCCGGCCAGGAGATCCTGCTGGCAAAGCCGGAGACATTTATGAACCTCAGCGGGCTGTCGGTCTCAGCCCTCCTCAGCGAGCTTGCGATCACCCCGGCGGAGATGATCGTGCTCTATGACGAGCTCGCCTTTCCGCTGGGGCAGTTCCGGATTGCCGAGCGCGGTTCGGCTAACAGGCATAACGGAGCCGTTTCGATCTCCTCCACGCTGGGCACCGAGGTCTGGACCCGCATCCGGATTGGCGTAGGCAAGCCGCCCGCCGCCGACGGCCGGGAACGCAGGGCCGGCGGCGCGGACTATCTACTCAGCCCGCTGCGCAAGATGCAGCTCGCAGAGCTGAATGCAGTGCTCGACGACGCGGTACGCGCAGTCGAGGTTATCCTGAAGGACGGCGTGGCAAAGGCCATGAACGAGTTCAACCGGAAGGGCGACAAACCCGCACCGGAGTAGGCTGCAGAGCGTCGCAGCACAACCGCAACCAGCAGCACCCAACGCCAGACCGCGCGGCAGCGAGATAGCCGGCGGTGCGGAGTCCTGATCGAGACTTCGCGGAAAGCAAGTGATATGCGCTCTTACGAAATCATGTTTATCGTCCGTCCGGACATGGAAGAAGCGGACATGGACAAGCTGATCGAAGGCTTTCAAAAGAACGTCACCGATGGTGGCGGAGAGATCAAGTCGCTCGAAAAGATGGGTCGCCGCCGCCTGGCCTACACCGTCCGCAAGTTCAATGACGGCTTTTATGTCTTGCTTGTCGTCGCGGCCGAAGGTGCCCTGATCACCGAGATCGAACGCCGGCTGCGCGTCTCGGAACAGGTCATCAAGTTCATCACGATCCGCACCGACGAGGAAGAAAAGCGAGTCGCCAAGATCAAGGCCTATCGCGACTCGCACGTAAAGCGCAGCGCTCTGCCGCAGGTGCAAGCTTCCGCCCCGGTCTCCACGCCGGAAGCTCCGGCGCCTGAAACGGCCACGGACCAGCCCGAACCGGCCGAAGCGCTTGCCGCCGAGACTACTACGGCCTCGCAGCCGGAAGCTTTGACCGCGGTCTAAGTCGTCTATCTTACGTAAGCTTTGTGCGGCTCGGGTGATCAGCCCGGGCTCACGTCGCAGCAAACCTCCCGAACATGCTTCTCACCTCATCCCGAGGTGATCCGGAGGCTCCCCAGCGAGCCTGGAGCATGCAAACGGACTCTACCCGCAGTGAAAGGATTTCCTCATGACTGACGAAACCAACGAACAAGCAGCAGCTCCGGCCGCCGCCGCGCCCAGCACCTCTTCCGCACCGTTTACTCCGCGCGGCCCGCGCCCCGCCGGTGGACCCGGCGGAGGTCCCGGCGGACCTCGTCCCGGTGGCGGCCCAGGCGGCGGACGCAAGTTCTTCCGCCGCAAGAAGGTCTGCAAGTTTACGGTCGAGAAGATTGATTCGATCTCCTACCGCGACGTGCGCCTGCTGCAGCAGTTTGTGTCCGACCGTGGCAAGATCATCCCGCGCCGCTTGACCGGCACCTCTGCGCCCTTCCAGCGCAAGCTCACGCGCGCTATCAAGCAGGCCCGCAACATCGCGCTGCTTCCGTTCGCCGCCCGCTTCTAAACAAGTCCCGAGATCTGGAGAGAACCATGGAAGTCATTTTGAAAGAAGACGTTACCAAGCTGGGTCACCGCGGAGATGTGGTCAAGGTCGCCGACGGGTACGGACGCAACTACCTGCTCCCGGGCAAGCTCGCCATGGAAGCGACCGCGGCGAACAAGGCCGTCATCGAGCAGATGAAGGCCTCGGCCGTGCGCAAGGCCGCCAAGGAGAAAGCTTCGGCCGAAGAGACCGCCCGCACGCTGTCGCAGGTGGAGCTCACCTTTGAGCGCAAGGTCGGCGAGAACGAGCAGCTGTTCGGCTCGGTCACCTCTTCCGATATTGCCACGCAGCTCGAACAGCAGGGATACTCCATCGACCGTCGTAAGATCGCGCTCGAGGAGCCGCTGCGCACGCTCGGCGAGTTCCACGTGCCGGTCAAGCTCTTCCGCGAGGTCACCGCGCATGTCAAGGTGACGGTCAAGTCCGACGACCCGAACTACGTACCCACCCCGGCAGAACCCGAAACTGCCGCCGCCTGAGCGGTCCGATTGCGAAAGGGAACGCCTCCTGCGGGAGGCGTTCCCTTTGCCCCGCGAAACAGATCCGACTCAGCCTTTCAATGGTGTTCGCGATGCATCCAGCCCAGAGGAACGGCCTCCCATGTTTCCAGGTGAGTCAATTCCACGCCCAGGGCGGCTGCCCGGGGGATGACCAGTTCCTTGACTCGCTCGGCCAGCAGGGCGCGTCCGTTCAGCAGGCTGGCCGTATCGGATTCGGCGACGGCCGCACGCAACGCCTGCCGCACCTCGAGATATACCGTGCCAAAGGCATCACTGCTTTCCGAAAGGAACCGCGCGGAGTCGTCGACGCGATACTCGCCCCCAAGCGAGACCCGCAGGCCCATGCCGTCCGCGGTCATCAGCTCCTGCCCATGCACCTGGAACGGGCGCAGCCGCATGTCGCAGACGGCCAGGGTGTGGTGCGGGGAGACCCAGTAGGCTCCCGGACCGACCAGCCTCCGCACTTTGCTTCCGCGCAGGATGACCCCCTGCTGAAACGCGAGTACGGACCTTCGCTGCGGCAGCGGAAGCATTTTGCCGAAAATACCGTAGAGCAGACCACCGGCCAGCACGCCCAGCACGATTTCTATCGAAAAGCCCATGATTGCATCATCCACGGCTGCCATCGCCTGTTCCTGGTCCCTTTCTTCCTCTATTTGGTCTCATTCCAAAGGAACGCCATTTCGTCCGCGTAGTCTTCCACGAGCTGCGTCTGGCTGACGCCGGCGGAGTGTCCGCCCTTGATGGAATAGTGCAGCAGGATTGGCCGTCCGGAGCTCGAGGCCTGCTGCATCTCAGGCGTCATCTTGCGGGCGTTCATGGGGTCCACCCGGGTGTCGCCGTCGCCGGTAAAGAATAGTATGGCCGGATACTTTGTCCCGGGTTTGACGTTCTGGTACGGCGAATACTTTGCAATGTAGCCGTACTGCGTTGGGTCTTCAGCCGAACCGTACTCCGTGGTCCAGGTGCGGCCCATCAGGAAGCGCTGGTAGCGCAGCATGTCTAGCAGCGGGTATCCGCACCAGATGGCACCCCACAGGTCCGGCCGCTGGGTCATGGAAGCACCCATCAGCAATCCGCCATTTGACCGGCCCCGAATGGCGAAGTGGGCGGGGCTGGTGTAGTGTTCACGGTCCAGGTACTCGGCCGCGGCATACCAGTCATCGAAGACGTTCTGCTTTTTTTCAAACATGGCGGCCTTGTGCCAGGCCTCGCCGTACTCGCTTCCGCCGCGCAGGTCGGGCAGCGCAAAAAAGCCTCCCTGCTCCATCCACCATGCGTATTCGGGGTTCCATACCGGGGTCTCCGAGACCGCAAAGCCTCCGTATCCGGTCATCAACAGGCGGGCCGAGCCGTCGCGCTTCAGGCCCCTCTTGCCGGCGATAAACATGGGGACGCGCGTGCCGTCTTTCGAGGTGTAAAACACTTCCTTCAACTCGTAGTCGGCCGAGTGGAAAGGCGACGGCTGTACGTAGAAGACGTCGCTCTTGCCGGTGGCAACGTCGTAGTGGAAGACCGTGGGCGGCGTGATGATGGACTGGAACGAGTAGAAGCCGTCTGTATCCTCCGGGCGTCCGCTCAGGCCGGAGCCCGCGCCAATACCCGGAAAGGAGATCTCACCGGCCTTGGCGCCGGCCAGCGTATAGATGGTCAGCTCGCTCCGCACATCGTGCAGCCGTTCCACGAACATCTTTCCGCCAACGATGCTCACGCCTTCGAGCACGTCCTTGCCTTCCGGGATCACCGTCTTCCACTGCGCAACGGGAACGCCCATCTGCACCTTCAGAATGCGCCGGTTGGGCGCGTTCATGTCGGTTTCGACGAAGAACTGGTCGCCTACATTGAGTTCGCGAAAGGTGTTATCGATGCCGTACACCAGAGGCACAATGGGCGAGTCCGGCACGCGCAGGTCCTTGAGCAGGATGTCTTCTCGTTTGGCCGGCACACCCCGTCCGATGCTCAGCACCAGCCAGTGCCCATTCGCGGTAATCCGTGGGTAAATCCCGTCGATCTCCCCGAGTTGCTCGCCATGGTATTCCCGGCCCAGGATCAGCGTGTCCGCCGCCGGATCGACCGGCGTGCCGAACGTGTGAAAGTACACGCGCGTGCCTTCATGCGGAAAGAAGCGTCCATAGTAGACGCCTTTCCTATCCTTGGTCAGCGACACACCGGAGTAGCGCGCGCTTGGCAGCACGTCGCCGATATCCTTCCGCGAAGCCACATCGAAGAAGTGCACTTCACTTTCATCCGCACCGCCCACCCGTATCCCGTAGGTCAGGGTCGAGCCATCTTCGCTGACCCCCTGGAAGTTCACGCTGGTGTTGCCGTCGGCCGAGCGGCTGTTGCCGTCGATCAGCTTCACGTCGTCCCCATGCAGGCCAGTGCGCATATAGATCGAGCCCTGATTCTCATCGGCCTTGCGCCGCGAAAAGAAGAAGTTGTCTCCGCGCCGGGTGGGAATTGACATCTGGTCGACCCTGAGCAGCGCGGCCATCTCCGTGCGCGTGCCAGGCAGGCTCTTCAGCTGGTCGAAATACTTCGCGGTATAGCTGTTCTCTTCCGCGATATACGCCCGTGTCTCCGGCGCACGCGCATTTTCGAGATACCGGTACTCATCGGTCACGCTCACCGGCTGCCCGTTTGCCACCTGGTAGGAATCAGTGACCGGCAGCTTGGCAATAACCGGCGGAGGGGGAAGCACGATGCCGTTCATGCCATGAATCTCCTGTGCGGATGCGACAGCCAGGCTGAAGACGATGGTGCCCAGGGCAAAAGCAAGCAGTACGCGCATCGTTCGGCTCCGAAGCTTAGGAATGACTTTACTGTAGCGCAATGTGGCTTCGTTTCGCTCACTCCATGGCCACGGTCCGCTTGCGATATTCATCGAGATACATCGTCATCGAAGCGGCCATGACGTTGCGGTGCAAGCCCATCTTGAAGTAAAACGTCCGTCCACGGGATAGCCGGTCACCGGCTCTTCCGGGTTGGCCGTCGGTCCGCTGTAGTCGACGACCTGCTTCCCGTCCAGAAAGGCCTGGCCCCTTCCCTCGCTCATTCGGCGTGAAGCGGACGACGAAGCGAAAGTCCAGCCAGCGTCCGCGGAACTCCTGTTGCGTGCGGTACATCTCAATGAATTTGCCCCCAAGATCCTGCGTAATGCTGAGCGCTCCATCGATATAACGCACGGCAAGCACCGGACTTTGATCCTGGCACGGAGCCGTCTCCGGACAGAACTGCCTCCACTGAGCCACAACCAGACGTGTCGGCACGATTGGAAGTCTCCGGGAAAGCAGGCTGAAGCTGGTCTCGTACGCAACGTCCTGGCGGGAGACGTATTTCCTTGCTTCGAGCAGCTCGGCCCGTTCACTGTCGCTGTCGCCATGCTCGCCCGCTTCGAACATATCGTGTGCATGGACGATGATCTCCGCTGCGCCATGTCCCAGACGGACCACCTGGTGCTGAATACGGAACGCGCCCGGAGCAAACCGGGAGCGTTCCCAGTCAGGACTCAGATCCTGCCCTTCGAACCCGTCATAGACCTGGATCGGAGCAGACGGACCGGGCGCCGACGCCTGCTGTGCAGACGCGCCATATGCGAGCAGACTGCACACGCATCCGCATAGAACCACGCTGAACCTGCAGAATCCCGTCACGCCAGCCTTCCCCCGGCGAGTAGCTTACCGTAAGCTCAACTTGGAGTCCCAATCAAATGATCACGGAATCCACCGAACAGAAGCATTCTCTCAGGACGAGGCTTCTCGACGGCCGAAATGTATCGGTGTCCGCTCTGATCCACGGCCTGTTCCTGCTTCTGCTGCTTGGCGTCGCCCGTCGCACCCCGACGCTAGAGCCGCAGAAACTGCCCGGTACCGCGCAAGGCGTGCGGCTGCTCACTTACTACAGCCCGGGCAGTCCCCAGCACACAGCCGGCCAGCTTGCGGTCAAGACTTCCACGCCGCCGACGTCCAGCACCTCCAGCCTGCACGCGCCGGTGCCGTCCCCCGCGCAGCAGAGCCCCGCAGCACCGGCAGCTGATCGCGGCACCGGCACCACGACCGAAAGCGGCCAGGGCGAAGGCGACCTGCGCCTCGCGCTCCCCACCCACTCCCCGCACCCGGACCCCGCGCTTGGCTCACTCGCACACGGTGCCAGCGGAGACGTCATCCTGGACGCGACCATTGACGAGCAAGGCAACATCGCAGACCTCAAGCTGCTGCAGGGGCTCGGCCCCGCCATCGACGACGTGGTCCTGAGCACCGTGCGCGCATGGACCTACACCCCCGCATTGCGCAACGGCGTGCCCGTTCCCAGCGAGCAGGAACTGCACTTCCACTACGAACGAAGCTGACCGGCCGGCTCCGAGGGTAGACGCGCGCCACGCAGCCCGCGGTTCATCGGCTCGGAGACGAAACGCGCCACCGCCCAACCGAGCGGTGCCGTCAGCAGCAGAATGCCGATGATCCACGCGAGCAGCACGCCCATCGGCACCGGGTTCGGTTTGAAGCCGGCATGAGCTTCCGGGTGCCAGCGCAGAAAAAGAAACGTGCCGCCGATGACCAGGAACTCATGCGTCAGGTACACCTCGTAGCTGTGCCGTCCATACCAGCGCAGCGGTGCGGTCAGCCGGCTCAAAGTTCTTCCGCCGGAGCCGCGCAGCACGCTGCCCAGCATGATCAGGCAGGCCGAAAGCGCAAGCAGCGTCTCCCAAAGTCCGGCACGGCCCAGAACGCGGAGGATCGGCCAATCCGGAAGGTACACAATCCAGCCAAGCAGCGCGGCCCCGACGAGTTGAACGCCGAGCAGCAGCCCGCGATTCCGCCCGGCCCACGCGCCTGCCTGCCGCCAAGTCAGCCAGTCGGTCGCAAGCGCCGCAAGGCATCCCAGCGCGATCCCGTCCATTCCGCCCAGGTACGATTGATCTCCCCAGATCTCGTTCCCATGCGTCCACACCGTCCGGGCAAACGGTCCCATGATCACAAAGGCCACAAGCACCCCGACAAACAGCCAAAGCCCATGCCGCACGCGAAGCAACACCACGCACAGCCCAGGGAAGAAGAGATAGAACATCTCCTCCACCGAAAGCGACCACATCACGTTCCAGCAGGCCGGCAGGTACCCGTAGCGAGCCTCCAGCCAGTTGGAATGAAAGGTAAACACGGCCAGCACCGCACGCCACAATGGTACGCGCTTCGGCCCGAAGTCGAAGCCCTGCACATGCAGGAGCGCCAGCACGCTGAGCACGGCCACTACAAGCACCAGAAGCGGAGCAATCCTCGCAAAGCGAATCCGGTAGAACACCCGGGGTAGCATCGCCCCGAGCAAGCCGAACCGCCGCAACGAGGTCAAGGTAATCAGAAAGCCGGAGACGGCAAAAAAGACCGTAACGCCATTACCGCCCTGCGCGAAGAAGACATGCGCAACCGGGTGCGGAAGCAGCTTGCGGATGGAATAACCGGCCCCGGCAAAGCGCAGCCAAAGATGCAAAAGCACCACGGCCAGAATGGAGCCGCCCCGCAGCACATCCACGGTATCGAAACGTGGCGTCGCCGCCGGAAGCTCTCGGGTCATCGCTCCATGCTACGACGAAAGGGGCCCTCCGCTGAGGACCCCTTGCCCATGTACTGCACTGCCCGGGCGATCTACCGCCGAAAGCCGCCGCGGACGCCGCCAAACCGCCCATAGCCACCGAAGCCGCCGTAATAACCGAGCCCGAAGCCGAACGGATAGCCGAAGCCATACGGGTAAAAGCCTCCATACGGATAAAACCCGCCGGCGTAATACGGGTAACCCCCGCCATAGAAGCCATCGCCGTACGGGCCGAAGCCGCCGCCGTACGGGCCGAAGCCGCCGCCATACGGCCCTCCGGCAAAGCCTTCGCCACGCGTATGCTCATTGCCCGGAAGCAGGTCGGCGGTGAGCTGCTGGCGATCTGCGTCAACGGCCTTCAGCCCTCCGCCGCTAAAGGAAAGCTGCTGCGATTCTTTCACTTTCGTGCCCTTCGAGTCGTCCGCGGGGCCGGTAAAGGCCACCGCCTCGCCGTTGAGCACACGCACCGTGTCGGTCGACGCGTTGAAGGTGTAAAAGCCATCCTTGATCAGCGAAACCTGCCCGCCCGGCAAATCGACCAGGATCTCCGAGCCGCCTTCCGGATGCCGCACGCTCACATCCGCGCGGCCCTTCGACAAGCGCAGTTCAGTCGTTTCGCCGGCCGAGCTCACCGTCTGCACGCCTCCGCGCACATCGCTGCGCACCGAAACGCCCGGTGCCGGCTGGATCTCCACCGCACGTCCACTGTCGGCGCGCCCACCATTGTACGGCCGCTCGATCGGCGCACCCTGCGCCATGCCGCCCTCCGGATATTGCGCGTGCGCCACCGGTACAGCCAATAAAGCCAGAACCACTGCAGATAAAAAGGTCGATTGCATACAAAATCCCCTTCCCTTTACAAACGCGGATCCGGCAGAAAGGTTGCGTCACTCAGTAGTGCCCATACTGTCTGCGGGTTGAGTACCCGACGCCATCGTTGAAAACGATCTTCGGGTAGCGCGCCAGGGATCGGTGCTCGGCAAAGGCAGCGCGACAGGCTTATGCAAATCCTGTCAACGACAGGAACAGGAAGGGCTGCGAGCAAGCAAAAAGCACACACGCATACGCAGGGGCTCCGGGCAGATAATCCTACCGAAGCCCCAAACGCTTAGTAAATCTGGAATCCCACATCTACCTGCATTTCCACCCGCACCGGATGCCCGTCCTCCATGGCAGGCTTGAAGCGGTACCGTTCTACCGCCGTCACGGCCTTCTGGTCCAGCCCCATGCCGATGCCGCGCACCACCCGCACACGTTGCGGACGCCCCTGCTCATCGACCTGCAGGTACACCAGCACATTGCCAGCGATCTTTGCCTTGCGCGCTTCATCGGAAAACTCCGGTTCTGGCTGAAACAGCACCACGGGTGCCGAAACCCCGCCGCCGATCCGCCGCACCCCGCCCCACGTGTTTCCGCCGACGCCCATGCCGAGACCCGCACCCGTGCCCGCGCCGAGACCCGTTCCGCTGCCGTTGCCCATGCTCAACCCCACCACAGGCGAATTCGGCATGCCGATCTGCGGCACGTCGCTTTTCGCCATCCGCAGGTCGGGCTGCACTTCCACCGTCACCGGTACGTGAATCTTCGCCTCAGCCAGCGGAGGCGCCTTGGGCGGGTTCAACTGCTCGGCTGAGAATTTCGGCGGAGTCCCCCGCGTAACCGGAGTGGACCCTTTCTGCCCGCCGCCTCCGCCCATCGTGATCGCCTTCGGCAGCGCACGCGGAGCAGGCGGCGGAGGCTCCAGCAGCGAAATCGTCTGCATCGGCGGCGGCGCAATCAGTCCAACCCGGTGCGCCACCGCGAACACGATCAGCAGAAGCACCGCGGCATGCAGCAGCGCAGCGCCAAACAGCCCACGCGGACTCCAGCCGGACTGAACCCGCCCCCCACCCCAAAGAATCGAAGCCGTCGAAACATTCGTCGAAGCCTGCATGCTTCCTCCTTGTTCCTGTTCGAGAGCCAGCCTGATCCGAGACTCCAGATTCAACCCGGGCTCCGGGTTTGCCGCCTCGCGCAAAACTTCGTCGAGCCGAAGATCAAAGCGTCTCTCCGGGGTCAGTTCCGTTGCATCGTTCATCCCGCCACCTCCTGCGCCGCCGCCGTCGTTGCCAGAAAGCGCCGGCGCAGCTCACCGCGTGCACGGTGCAGACGCGTCCGCACCGTCGCCTCCGGGACACCAAGCGTCGCCGCAACCTCCGCGCCGCTCATCTCCTCGATCGCGCTCAACAGCAGTGGTTGCCGCAGGTCGTCCGGCAGCGCGGCCACCAGTCGATGCAGCAGCGCGCGATCGCTCGCCGCCAGCGCCTCCCCTTCCGGACTCAGCCCCGCGGCGACGAGCGGCATCTCCGCCGCGTCCTCCGCATGCCGCATGGCTCGGCTTTCGGCGGTCGCTCGCCGGTCCAGCCCGCATCGCCACACGGCCCGCGCCAGGTATGCCCGTTCATCGTTCATTGGAGACTGCCACGCATTGGTTCGATAAAGCTTCATCAACGTGTCCTGTACGGTATCTTCGGCATCCTGCCGATGGCCCAGAAGCGAGTACGCAACGCGGTACAGGAACCGGGCATGCCGGTCCACGAGCGCGGCAAACGCCTGTTCCGTCTTGTCACTGCGGCGTGGTGGCTGGTAGAAGTTGGTCTGCAAGTCGGAGCGCCTTCCCCCTCTAAGACCGGCGTATCGGCCCATTTGTTCGCGAAAGATTTCCGGTATCCTGTTGCGTATCCCGAACCGCTCTCCGGAGACCGACATGCACCCAAGCCCCAAGCCGTTCCGTCCGGCCACCGCGCTTACCCTCGCTGCATCTCTTGCGTTCCCGGCCGCGCCCGCCCAGAGGCCTGCGGCAAAGCACCCCGGCCACGCCATGGTCGTCACCATTCAGCACGACGCCTCCGACGCCGGCCTCGCCATCCTCCAGCAGGGAGGCAATGCGGTCGACGCCGCAGTCGCCGTAGGTTTCTCTCTCGCCGTCGTCCTCCCGGCTGCCGGAAACGTCGGAGGCGGAGGCTTCATGCTCGCCCGCATGAAGCCTACACGTTGCGCCGGCCTTTGCCCGGCCGTCTCCCACTTTCTCGACTTCCGCGAGCGAGCCCCCATGGCCGCCACGCGCGACATGTACCTCGACGCCCAGGGCAATGTCATCCCCGGCCTGTCTACCCTTGGCTACAAGGCAAGCGGCGTCCCCGGCACGGTCGCGGGTCTGGTCTACGCGCAAAAGCACTTTGGCAAGCTCACCCTCGCCCAGGACATGGCCCCCGCCATCCGCCTCGCCACAGAAGGCTACGTGCTCTCCGCCCAGGAAGCCCAGACCCTCCACGCCGGAAATTTGAGCAAGTTCCCCGAATCCCGCCGCATCTTCCAGCGTGACGGCAACTTGTACGCCCCCGGCGAGACCTTCAAGCAGCCGGAGCTCGCCCGCACCCTCACCCGCATCGCCGCCGACCCCGACACTTTCTACCGCGGCACCATGGCGCGCGAGCTCGCCGCCGACATAGAGGCCCACGGCGGCCTCATCACCCCGGCCGACCTCGCCGCCTACACCGTCATAGACCGCAAGCCGCTCATCGCGCGGTTCACTGCCGGCGGCAAGCCTTACAGCCTGATTACCTCACCGCCGCCTTCCTCCGGAGGCATCGCGCTGATTGAAACCCTCAACATCCTCGGCGGCTACGACCTGCCGAAGCTTGGCCCCGACCGCAGCGAGCCCCAGGTCCACATCATTACCGAAGCCTTTCGCCGCGCCTATATGGATCGCGCCGACTATCTTGGCGACCCCGACTACACCTCCATCCCCATCGCCGCGCTCAGCAGCCCCGCCTACGCCGCCGCCTGGCGAGCGACCATCGACCCGAACAAGCCTACCCCGTCCGCCGATCTCCGACGCCCCGCCGGCTTCGTGCCTCCTCCCCCCGCCGGCGCACCCGGCCCGCGACACGAATCTCCTCAGACCACCCACTTCTCCATCGTCGACGCCGACGGAAACGCCGTGGCCATGACCTACACGCTCAACGGCCTCTTCGGCTCTGGCGTTACCGCCACCGGCCTGGGCTTCCTGATGAACAATGAGATGGACGACTTCTCCTCCAAGCCCGGCTCACCCAACATGTTCGGGCTCATCCAGGGTCCGGCCAACGCCATCGCTCCCGGCCACCGTCCGCTTTCCTCCATGACCCCCACCCTGGTCGTCAACGGAACCCGGCCAGAGTTCGGAACGGTACGCCTCGTGCTCGGATCCCCGGGCGGTGCCACCATCATCACCACCGTCGCCAACGACCTGCTCTCCATCCTGATCAACGGCCTGCCCGTCCAGGCCGCGGCCGACGCCCCGCGCTTCCACCACCAGTACCTACCGGACGTCCTCGATCTCGAAAGAGCCTTCCCCGCGCTCGTTGCCGACCAGCTCCGCGCAGCCGGCTACCCAGTCAGCCAGGCCAATCAGGCCGACGAGAAAAATCCCGGAACCTGGGGCGACAGCGAGCTGATCAGCATCGATCCCGCAACCGGAGCTCTCTCTGGTGGCCAGGACCACAGGCATACTTACGGCAAAATCGCACAGTTTTAGGTGCGTATAACACGGAAGTTGTGGGGAGTTCTCCCCCGGTAGAAGCAGCTGTTTCCTCGAGCAAACCTAGGGACACATGTTACTTTTTGCATAGTTCCGGCGGTAACTCCTGCGTAGATGCCGGCCAACAGCTTTCCACCTGGCACTCTCCGTGGGTGGACCCGATTCTCCATGCATCATCTAGTTCGAGGTCACTGCTATGAACCGGCTCCTTCATTGCGTCACACCACTCGTTCTCTGGCTCGCCGTTTCGCCCGCCATCCTGCGGGCACAGACCGATTCCATCGCCAAGGGAGGAACGCTCTCCGTTCAGCTCGCCGGGAACGTCACTACGCTTCTTGACCAGCAGGACATCGGGTTGACCTACGTAGGCACGGGCACCACAAAGCACGGCGAGAACTTCAACGTCACCGGCGGGGCGGTCAACCTTGCCAGCGGCTCCGGATCTGCCCAGACCGCAGGCTCGATGTCCTTCACCGAGGGGAGCAGCACCATTACGCTGAACAAGTTCGCCCTGCTCGGCACCAATCCCAACGCCTACATCACCGCGGAGGTGGCGATCAACGGGATCAACCAGGGCCGGTATCCCGTGTTTCTGCTGGCAGCGAATCTATACGTAGCTCCGCTCTCTCCTGGCGCCTACTCGTCTGGTCCGGTGCGCTTTTCCATCAACCCCGCTTTTCAGGCAGAGTTCGCAGACTACATCCCCATCAACGGCCTCGACCCGAGTTCGCCGATCGGGACCTTCAGCCTGAGCGTGACGATCAAGAGCAATTAGCCGGCCGGGTCAGCAGGTAAACTGGAGCGATGGACACCTCCGCCAACACCAGTTCCCCTGCTCTCCCGGTTCCTGTAGCACGCATCGACTCGCTCGCCGCCCATGAAGGCCAGACCGTCACTTTGCAGGGCTGGCTGTATAACCTGCGCGCCTCCGGCAAGCTGCTGTTTCCCATCTTCCGCGACGGCACCGGCACCATTCAGGGCATCGTGCCCAAGGCAGCAGTACCCGCGGAGCTCTTCGACGAGCTCAAAAACCTGACCCTCGAATCCTCCGTCGAAGTTACCGGACGCGTCCGCGCCGACGCCCGCGCGCCTTCCGGCTTTGAGCTCGACGTGGAGCGAATCCGCGTCCTCCAGCGCGTCGCCGACGACCAGCCCTTTCCCATCACGCTCAAGGAACACGGCGTCGACTTCCTCATGGAGCATCGCCACCTGTGGCTCCGCACCCCTCGCCAAAGCGCGATCCTGCGCGTCCGCGCCACCATCATGCGAGCCGCCGCCCAGTACTTCGACGATCACGGCTTTATCCGCACCGACCCGCCCATCCTGACGCCGAATGCCTGTGAAGGAACCAGCGAGCTCTTTGAAATGAAGTATTTCGAAGACGACATGGCCTACCTGACGCAGTCCGGCCAGCTCTACGTCGAAGCCACCGCCCTGGCGCTCGGCAAGGTATACAGCTTCGGACCGACATTTCGCGCAGAAAAGTCCAAGACCCGCCGGCATCTGACCGAGTTCTGGATGGTCGAGCCCGAAATGAGCTACGCCGGCCTGCCGGAGCTGCTCGAGCTTGCCGAAAACTATCTCAGCTTCATCGTTGCCGAAGTGCTGCAAAAGCACCGCGCCGACCTCACCGTCATCGGACGCGACGTCTCAAAGCTCGAAAACATCCAGGTCCCCTTCCCCCGCATCAGCTACGAAGAAGCCCACCGGATGCTGGTCGAAGCTCATTCCGCCGGCAAGATCGACACGCTGCACGTGGACGGAGACGACTTCGGCTCGCCGGACGAAACCTACATCTCCAACCAGTTCGACCGTCCGGTCATGGTGCATCGCTACCCTGCCGCCATCAAGGCATTTTACATGCAGCCCGACCCCGAAGACCCCTCAAAGGCCCTTTGCGTGGACGTCCTCGCTCCCGAAGGCTACGGCGAAATCATAGGCGGTTCCCAGCGCGTCGACAGCTACGACCTCCTCAAGCAGCGCATCGAAGAGCATAACCTTCCGCTCGACGCCTTCCAGTGGTACCTCGACCTCCGCCGTTACGGCTCGGTCCCTCACTGCGGCTTCGGCATGGGCATCGAGCGCGTCGTCGCCTGGGTCTGCGGCCTCGACCACGTCCGAGAGACCATTCCCTTCGCCCGCACTCTCAACCGCATCTACCCGTAGCCCTCTCACCTCCGCGTGCCTCGTCCGAAGATATAGCCGAGAGCGGAACCGGCAAACGCAAGGAAGAGTTCGCCCGCGTTGATCCAGGTTGCGGGGGTGGAAGAGAAGTACGCTCCAACAAAGCAGGCAAATGTACCAAACACACCGCCTGTCATGGCGATGAACGCCGTCGCCGTCGCAGCGTTGTCTCTTCCGCCTATCAGCCAGCCGATCGCGCCACGGTCGACCTTGCTCGCCTCGATATCCAGGCGTCTCATCTCTTCTTTGCTTCGATTGTCCTCTTTGCGTTCTGCCTCGGAACGTGCAAACACCTCGATGAGAGCCGCAGGTTCAGCACCTTCCCCAGAACCTTTGATTAATTCACTTTTTGCCTTGGCGCGATTAAAAGCCATACAGGCTTTGCAGCCGGGCCCTGACCGCCGGTATGGAGACCGCGAAGATGGCCGCAATCCGGGATTCCGGCTCCCTGTAGTACTCATCCATCATGAACTTCGGCATAAGCAGCGTCGCCGCGAAGTGATTGGCTTCCTGTTCAATCGGTGTATTGCTCGCAAGCTTGGGGTCGCGAAAGTAAACCTCGTATTGGTCTGAATCAGCCCATTCCGCGTGCAGGATTTTGTGCCCGAGTTCATGGGCAACGGTAAATGTCTGTCGTGGGGCAAACTCATGCCGGTTCACTACGATCGCGTTCTCCTCCGGGTCGAAGTAGCCCGACACCACGCTGTCGCTGGCACCGGCGAATTCAACGAACCTTACCTGAACTCCCTGGCTCAGTGCTACTTCGACAGGGTTCACTGCCGGATGGGTGATGTCGAGGCGACGCAGCAACTCCAAAGCTGCATTGCGAGCTCTTGCATAATCGGCCTGTTTCACCGTGTAGTCAGGTATTGCCAACGTGGCCATCTTGCGTCTCCCAGGCGAAACATAGGACCGCCTTTCCAATAACCTAGCACTGCTTATGCGGTTCGTACAGAGTTCGATGCGCGGGTGCCCTTGGCGGCACTGTCCACTTGGACGATTCTTCACACTGCACGCTCGCTGCTACTCTTAACACCGATGCCCCTCACCCTCGCCGCCATTCTCAGCGGGACCGACCCCATCGGCAAGCTACCGCCCGCTGCCTTTCATCGCTGGCTGGAGGAGCCTCTGCTCTGCCCCAAGTGCGACGCGCGCTACAACCTGGTCTGCGACTTCGACCACGCCACCGGGCGTTTCTTCGAGCGTGAGTCCCTACCGCTGCTCCAGTTGCTCCGCAAGGCCATTTTCATGGGTCACGCCGAAGGCCATGCCGTCACGCACTACGAAACCTCCGGTGTCGTCGTCCGCGGCTTCGCGCTGCCGCCCGCGCCCACTGCGCTGGTCCAGTAGCTCGGCGGCCCTGTCACTTCCATGGTTCGCCGGCAGGTTTCCCTCCACGTACCGGACCCTCCTTCCCATACGCTGAAAGGATGGCGAAAAAGAAGCTCCGCTTAGGCGTTCTGTTTGGCGGTCGCAGCGGCGAGCATGAGGTGTCGCTCCTGTCCGCCGCGTCGATCCTGAAAGCCATCGATCGCAAAAAGTATGAAGTCGTGCCTATCGGCATCGCAAAGTCGGGCCGCTGGCTCGGCGGCGAACAGGCCCAGGCGCTGCTGGCCGGCGGGTCCGCAATCCCGGAGCTTTCCGCTGGCGCTGAAACCGCGCTGGTCGAAGCCAGCGGAGGACTGATCGGCTCGCTCGACGTCATCTTCCCCGTCCTGCACGGCACCTTTGGCGAGGACGGCACCATCCAGGGCCTGCTCGAGATCGCAAACATCCCCTATGTCGGCTCCGGCGTGCTCGGCTCCGCGGCCGGCATGGACAAGGACGTGATGAAGAAGCTGTTCGCCGCCGCCGGGCTACCTCAGACCCCGTACAGCGCGGTTCTTCGCAGCCAGTGGCGGGCGGACCCGAAGCGGGTGCAGCGCACGCTCGAAAAATCCCTCAGCTACCCATTCTTTGTTAAACCCGCGAATCTCGGCTCCTCGGTCGGCATCAGCAAGGTGCACAGCCGCGCCGAGCTCGCCGCCGCCATCGATCTCGCCGCAAACTTCGACCGCAAGCTGGTTGTCGAGCAGGGAGTCGGCGGTCCCGGAACCAAGCCGCGCGAGCTCGAGGTCGCCGTGCTGGGCAACGAGCAGCTCGAAGCCAGCGTCGTCGGAGAGATCGTGCCGGCCAAGGAGTTTTACGACTACGAGGCCAAATACCAGCTCAACGGCCCCGATGAAAGCGTCTGCCTAATCCCCGCCAGGCTCACCGAGGCACAGTCCAGGCAGATCCGCCAAATGAGCCTCGAAGCCTTTCGCGCCTGCGACTGCTCCGGCCTGGCCCGCGTCGACTTCCTCATGGAACCTGCGGCACGCGGAAGACGACCAAGTATCTTTCTCAACGAGATCAACACGATGCCCGGGTTCACCTCTATCTCCATGTACCCCAAGCTCTGGGCAGCCAGCGGCGTCGCTTACCCGGACCTGATCGATCGCCTCATCGCCCTTGCGCGTGAACGCCACACCGAGAAAACCGCAACCACCTTCAGCAAGGACTAGCTCGGGGGGAGCGATTGGCCCATTTAGGGAATCGTGCCTGACGCAAAAGTTCCTCGAATCTTTCTTTTCTTCTGGGCTGCGCACCCAGCACCAAGGTAAAGTTTCGGTAGTGTTACACAGCACCAGAGGAAATGCCTCTCGTGAACAATTCCAGTCTTCCAGTCATTGTTGCGCTCGGCCTCCTGATTGTCATGTATCGCCCTGTGGTCCGTCGCTCCGGCGCACATGCCAACCTTTGGGTCGCCGGCTGGGCGTTTCTGCTGCTGGAAGCGATCAACGACTTCATCTCCAGTCCTGCGGCCGACGCACACGTGGGACTTCACTTTGTGCTGGCTACCGTAACCTCGGAAGGTGCGGCCCTCGCTTTTCTGATGGCCGCCGGAAACGGCGACCGCCGGCTCATCGGACGCGGGCTCATCATATCGCTGGCCGCCGGCCCGCTCGTCCAGGCCTTGCTGTTTCTGGCTGCCCCGCACACGGCGTCGCTTCTGCTGCCCGGCACCACCGCCCTGTATTTCCTTCCATTGGCCTTTCTGATCGCACGGATCACCCGGCCGACACGCCCGCAAATGCTGGTCTCTGCGGTCTTCGGCATCTTCGGCCTGGTCACGCTTTCCTCCTCCGCTCACCCCTATGCCCTGCGTTCCGGAGCCCTGCTGCTGATCCTGTTCAGCGCCGCCTACCTTCTGTTTCGCACGTGCCGCACGCTCGATCGCGGAGTTTTCCTGACCGGCCTGGGCCTGGTTACCTGGGGCCTGCGCGACCCCATTCTGCACGTCGTCGACCGCGTTCATCCCGGCCTCGTCCTGAACCGCGGCCTGATCCACCTTCCGGAACTCCTTGTGTTGCTCGGCAGCGTGCTGGCCCTGTTGCAGGAGCGGCTGACCAGCGCCGAACGTCTTGCCACCCACGATCCTCTGACCAACCTGCCCAATCGCCGATTGCTCAATGAGCGGTTCGCCCTGGCCCTCGAGCGTGCCCGCGCTACCCGCACCACCATCGCCTGCCTGGTGATCGACGTCGACAATTTCAAGGCCATCAACGACACCCGCGGCCACAGTGCCGGCGACGAGCTGCTCCGCGCATTGGCCGTCCGGCTCGGCTGGCACATCAGCGCACGCGACGTGCTGGCCCGCACTGGAGGCGACGAGTTCACCGTCATGCTCGCCGGCGTCAACAACGAGCATTATCTTCGCTTCATCGCCGAAGCCATGATGTCGGCCGCCTGTGTGCCAATCCAGATTGCGGGCGAGCCGGTGGACGTGCGCATCAGCATGGGCATCGCGCTCTCCCCTGATGATGCAGACGAGATTGAAGACCTCATCCGCCTCGCCGATGACGCCATGTACCGGGCCAAGCGCTGCGGAGGCAACGTACTCGCCTTCGCCGGGCAAGCCGCTCAACCCGAGAGCACACCTCGCCGCCCGCCGGCTGCCCAGATTCTGCGGATGAACTCCTCTCCCCGCACCATCGCAGCCCAGGCGATCGGCTCCGACCGCTAGTGCGCCGGAGCCCCATCCGCAGGAGGCTTCGACTTGCCCACCGCAATCACCAGGGGAATCATGCACGCGCAAAAGATGCATAGCACCATGACGATATCCATGTAGGCGAGCATTGCGGACTGACGATGCAGCTGCCCATAGATAAAGCCCTGCGCCTGGTAAATGCCTCCCGCGCCCCGGCCGCCGCCAAAGCCCGGCCCGGCGGAGTTGCCCCCTCCGTAAAAGGCTCCCTTGAGCGCATTCACCTGGTTCTGAAAGGCCGCGCTGCCTGGCGTCAGGTTCCGGATCATGTACGCCTCGTGGCGCTGTGACCCGCGCGAAAGCATCGTAGCCACAAACGCCGTGCCCACCGAGCCCCCGATGTTGCGCGCCAGGTTCGTCAGCCCGGCGACGTCGTTGTTATCCGACCGCTTCACCCCCGTATAGCTCAACGTGTTGATCGGAATAAACAGAAACGCCAGCCCGGACGACTGGTACACCCGCACCCACATGATGTATTTGAAGCTCGATTGCAGGCTCAACGTATGCATCAGCAACATTGAGCTTGCGAGGATGCCGAAGCCGAAGCAGATCAGCCAGCGCGGGTCCGTCCGCCCGATCAGGAAACCCACCACGGGCATCATGCACATGATACAAATTCCCCCGGGAGAGATCACAAACCCGGCTAGCTCGGCCGTATACCCAAGCAGCGTCTGCACCATCTGCGGAATCAGCACCGTCGTCGCGTATAGGCTGAAGCCGAGCACAAACATCAGCACAAACGGGATCGCAAACGTTCTGCGCTTGAACAGCAGCAGGTTCAGGATGGGCCTTCTGCCGATGCGCTGCTGGTACAACTCCCAGACGATCAGCACGATCAGCGAGCAGACGCACAGCGTGGCAAAAAACGTGATGACGTGCGAGCCGAACCAGTCGTCCTCCTGGCCCTTGTCGAGCAGAAACTCCAGCGAGCCGAAGCCGGTAGCCAGCAGGCCAAACCCGAAAAAGTCCAGCTTAAGCCCATGCTTTTTGGCCTCTCGGACCTCGCGCTCAATGTGCGGCGGATCTTCCACCAGCCGATTGGTCAAGAACAGGCTGATGCATGCGATCGGAACATTGATGAAAAAAATCCAGCGCCAGTCGTAGTTGTCGGTAATCCAGCCGCCCAGCGAAGGGCCGATGGCGGGCGCGCAGACCACGGCCAGTCCATACAGCGCAAAGGCCTGTCCGCGCTGCTTCGGGGTGAAGGTATCCGCCAGAATAGCCTGCTCGGACGGGGCCAGCCCGCCGCCGCCGGCACCCTGCAGAATGCGGCAGAAGACCAGGATCGGCAACGAAGGTGCAAGGCCGCACAGCATCGAACTGACGCCGAACAGAACCACGCAGATCATGTAAAACTTCTTGCGCCCGATAAATGTCGTCAGGTATGCGGATGCGGGCAGGATCACCGCGTTCGACACCAGGTAGCTGGTCAGCACCCAGGTCGCCTCATCCTGCGAGGCCCCAAGCGCGCCGGCAATATGCGGCAACGCGACGTTGGCAATCGAGGTGTCCAGCACCTCCATGAACGTGGCCAGCGTCACCGTCAGCGCGATCGCCCAGATGTTCGCCTTCGGCTTCCAGGCAGCGTCGGACCGGGCGAGCGAAGCCTCCTGCTGATCGTAGGTAAGGTCGGATGCGGTCGCGGTAGCCATGGACGTGCGAAACCTCGGATGGGGTGCACCGGCGGTGCCGGAGGATAATCATAAAAGCGGCGCGGCAGTTCACTGTAAGAATGGACTGCGCGCGACGGAGATGCAACTTTTTCCTGAAGGTTGCCCGTGAAGTCCCTGCGTGAGAAAAATCCAGTCCGGGAACAATGTGGCCTGCACAGTCGAACGAGGTGGGCCCGCGCTTTCCGCCCGGACGCGCGATCAGCTAGCATGGTCCTACCGTCTGCACACCGACGAAGACGACGAGGTTTGCACGATGCATCCGGACATGCTGAAGCTGATGGGGTTGCAGGCGCTCGATCTTGAGGCGAAGCGTCTGCGGGACGAGATAGCCGCCTTGCCAAAGCAGGTGGCGGCGCTGGAAACAAAGAGCAAGGCGACCGCCGGCCAGCGCGCGGTGGTGCTGAACCTGATCGCAAAGGAAGAAGCCCTGCGTCGCCGGCAGGAGTCCGACATTGCCGACCTGCAGGGCAAGGCCACGCGCGGCCGGCAAAAGCTCGACGCCGCCACCTCCGCCGCGCAGGTCACCGCGCTCGAGCATGAACTCGAGTTTGCAAAACAGGAAATCTCACGGCTGGAAGACGCCGAACTCGAATCCATGGAACGGAGCGAGGAGCTCGAGGCGCAGAAGAAAGTGGCCGACGCAGCGCTAGCCGCGGCCGACGCGGCCTTTGCCAACGGGCGCGAACAGGCCGTCGCAACCCTGGACCGCAACAACGCAGCGCTCGCCGATGTGGATCCCCGCCGCGGCGCGCAGCGCGCTACCGTCACGGAGGCAGTCCTGAGCGTATATGATCGCATCGCGCGCACCCGCGGTACCGGCATCTCGGAGGCGCTCGACGGCAAATGCCTCTCCTGCCAGATGATGCTGCGTCCCCAGCGATGGAACGATCTGCGCGACCGTGACAACCAGGAGATGGTCACCTGCGAAAGCTGCGCCCGCCTGCTCTTTTACGACCCGGCCCGCGATGCCCCGCAGCGAAAGCCCGCCCAGGCCGCCGGCCCGGACCGCAAGGAAAGCATCGCGGCACAGATCGTGAGGGGCCTGTGAACCGGCTGGACAGCCCACCCAAACGCATCTGCATCGACATGGACGAGGTCATGGCGGACGCCGTAGCCGAGCATCTCCTGCGTTACAACCGCGACTTTGGCGAGTCCATCTCGGTCAAGGATCTCGAAGGCAAGTGGCTTTGGGACGTCGTCTCGACCGACCGCCACGATGCCCTCGCCGCCTACCTGCACTCGGAGGATTTCTTCGCCGTACTCGGCGTCATGCCCCACGCCCAGCGCGTCATCCACGCGCTCAGCCTGGAGTACGAGGTCTTCATCGCCACTGCGGCTATGGAGGTTCCCACCTCCTTCAATGCCAAATACGAGTGGCTGGGCAAGAACTTTCCCTTCATCCCGGCCTCGCACATCGTCTTCTGCGGCGACAAAAGCATCCTGCATGCGGACTACCTGATCGACGATAACCCCCGGCAGCTCCGTCGTTTCGGCGGCGAAGGTATCCTGTTCTCCTCCCCGCACAACGTCCATGTCACCGGCTTCCGCCGAGTGGTGGACTGGCTCGAGGTGGAAACCATGTTCCTCTCCGCCGAAGGGCTCGCCCGCGAAAATCGTACCCACGGCTAGTGCAGCCGGAGTCGGCTCCTCCAGACAGGTCGTCGTTCTTGCGCATGCAGAATCACCGTACCGACTATCGCGGACGCTGGTACTCGACCCGCAGTCAACCGAATTTCTCGAACGCTTGGAACGCTTCCTGCCTTGCTGAAGGGCACGGGTTGAGACGTACGGATCTGATTGCCTGTACTCCTCGCGGCTTCAACCGTGGGCCAGGCCGGCTTGGCCGCTTTGACACCTCGGCGGTCTGCAATCACTTCGGCGGGCAATTCCGCCTGCGATCCTGAACAATCTTCGGCGTGGCTTAAGCCGGTGCCCACAAGCAGAACTCTAACTGTTCCAGCAGTCGTTACGCCTCGATGTCAAGGCGGGAAGGCCCGGGATCAACCCGGGCCTTCTGCCTTTCATTCGTTCTAGTATCCCGGACCGTACTGCCCCGGGCCGCGACCGTGCTGGTAGTGCCGAACCGTCGCGTAATACCCCTTCTGGAAGCCGTTTCGATAATCTCCGCGCACGTTGCCCGGCACCGGAGGATGACGGAACTCATCGCGATTCCGCACATTCCACGCACGATGATTCTGGAAATCACGTTCCGCGCCCTGCACACCATCCAGAAATCCCTGCCGCTGGAATTGGTTCAGCTCGCCCGGAGGCCCATCCCAACCGCGCTGCCCGTATTGCGGCGGAGGTCCGGGAGGAGGCCCGTACCCACCCTGCGGAGGTCCATATCCCTGTGCCACTGCGGTGCCGGCCATGGCAGCCAGCCCGAACGAAAGTGCAAATGTAGCCAGCCGAGTCATTTTCATATCCTGTTTCCTTTCGCCAATCAACGCTTCAGTTGGTAGGAGTTCCGGGCCCGGCTCCGTGTTGCTTCACGACACTCTTCTATAACCCTGCCCCGCCCGGATGTTGCGTTCCAGGCTCCCAAATCTACACCGGCTTCGGGTTGCGCTCCTCGAATCCGCGCTGGTGCCAGTACGGATACGCCAGCGGCTTTTCGCTCGCCGCGTCCAGCTTCGCCACCTGCTCCGGCGTCAGCGTCCAGCACACTGCACCCAGGTTCGCCTTCAACTGATCCGCATTGCGCGCGCCAACCACCAGCGTCGAAACCGTGGGCCTCCGCAGGAGCCAGTTCAGCGCGATCTGCGGTACCGTCTTACCCGTTTCCTTCGCAATCTCATCGATCGCATCCACGACCTTATACAGATGTTCTTCCGGCACATCCGGTCCTCCGGCCGCGCCCCCTTGCCCCAGACGACTGTCCTTTGCCGGCGGCTGCCCGCGACGGATCTTGCCGGTAAGCCGTCCCCAGCCCAGCGGCGACCACACCAGCGCACCCACGCCCTGGTCGATCCCCAAGGGCATCAACTCCCACTCGTAATCCCGGTCCACCAGCGAGTAATACACCTGCTGGCCCACATACCGCTGCCATCCGTAGCGCTCGGAAACCGACAACGACTTCATCAGGTGCCATCCGGAGAAGTTCGAGCACGCGATATACCGCACCTTGCCCGCGAGCACCAGGTGATTCAGCGCCGACAGTGTCTCCTCCACCGGCGTCGACGCGTCGAACGCATGCATGTGATACACGTCGATGTAGTCCGTACCAAGCCGCTCAAGGCTCGCATTGACCGAATCGATCAGGTGATACCGCGACGACCCGACCTGGTTCGGCCCTTTGTCCCGGCTCTGCCGAAACGTCGCCTTGGTCGAGATCAGCACCTCACCCCGGCTGAACTGCTTCAGCGCCTTGCCAAGCATCTGCTCGCTCGTACCATCCGAGTACACATCGGCCGTATCGAAGAAGTTCAGCCCCGCATCCATGCAGATCCGCACGATCTCCTCGGCCTCCTCCTGCGTCGTTTCCCCCCACGCCTTGAAGAACTCCGTGCCCCACCCAAACGTGCCCGCCCCAAAGCAAAGCTCCGGAACCTTCAGGCCCGAACGGCCAAGATGTCTGTATTCCATGCGCCCATCCTTCCTGTTACGGCTGTTCAGATGCGGGCAATCGCATCAGCGATCCCCTGTTTCCGCCGCATCAGCGATAGCATGGAAGCGAGCCCGGAGAACCCGCCACGTGCCCTACCTCTACATCGACAAGGTCCTGAACGAGCTGCGCGACGATCTGCTCTCCGCCATGCACGCCGCCGTCGACCGCGAACTGCGCTCCGGCAAGGTCGACGTTCCGCGCCTGTACCGCGCATTTACCCGCGCGGCCGCCAACAAGATGGCAAACCCCGTCCTCGTCTCCGACAAGTGCATCGAATCCAACACCGCCCGCCCGAAAAAGGGCTCCAGCGTCCGCGATTAGCGGCCGTGCCGTCAGGGGCAAGCTCGATCCATAGCGCACCCCGGACCCTGGATCCACTCGACGGCACCACCCACCTTCCGAGCGCGCGCCACCGCCGCACCGGATTAACGTTTTGAATCCGGCCACAGTATGGTAGCGTCCTATCGATAGAGGTTTTCAACTCATGAAGATTCTTCGCTGGAGCACCGCAATCCTGCTCGCGACCGCCATGTTCCCGGCGATTTCCTACGCGCGCCCCATCCACGCCATCAGTCACAGCGCCAGCGTCGTGCGTCAGCGCACCCCGCAGGTCCAGTCGCATGAATCGATCCTGCACCACGGCAAGTAGTCTTCCCGCCTGCGCGGAATCAGATGCCCGGACTGCCTAACCGGCGCTCCGGGCATTTTTGATGAACGCCGTAACCTTTGCGTGGTCCTTCACCCCCGGTTCCCGCTCCACCCCGCTGGCCACGTCCACCCCATACGGTCGGATCACTCGCACCGCCTCGGCCACGCTCTCCGGACGAAGCCCCCCCGCGACGATCACCCGCACTCCCGGCGCACCGCGCAGCACCTTCGCCGCAGCCTCCCAGTCATACGCCACTCCCAGCCCGCCCGAGCTGCGACCCACCTTTGCGTCGATCAGCAGACGTTCCTCTCCGGGCAAACTCTCGGCCTGCCCAAAGGCCTCCCACACCTGCTCCGCCGCCGCGTGCTGGTCCACGCTCCAGTGCACGGTGTGAATCAGCGCGACCTCCGGACCAAGCGCTGCACGCAGCTCCGCCGCGAAACGCAGGTCGAGCCCACCATGCAGCTGCACGGCCGTCAAGCCCGCCACCTCGACCGCTCCCACAAGTGCCTCGACGGACTCCTGCTGCGCGGGAAAGACTCCAACCCGCTCCACCCCGGGCGGCAGCCGCGCCGAGATCGGCCCCACCTGCTCCGGAGTCATCTGCCGTCGACTCGACGCAAACACGAATCCAACCGCATCCGCCCCTGCCTCCACCGCCTGCAGCGCATCCTCCAGATTCGTATTTGCACAGATCTTGACCCACACCACGCTAAAACTCCGACGCGTAGTCCACGCCCATCATCAGCGCCAGCGCTGCCGCCGGTTCCGGCTGCCGCATCAACGCCTCGCCGATCAGGAACGCGTCGTATCCCATCGCCAGCAGCGTTTCCACATCTTCCGGCCGACGCAGCCCGCTTTCTGCCACGCGAAGCACATTGCCCGGCATGAACCGTACCAGGTCCTTGTGCAGCCCCGGATTCATCTGCAGCGTCCTGAGGTCGCGGCTGTTCACCCCGATCATCCCTACTCCCAGGTTCACCGCCCGCGTCAACTCCTCGCGGTCGTGCACCTCGCAGAGCACATCGACGTCCAGCCGCCGGGCCGCCGCCGTGAGCGTCCGCAGCGTTTCATCCGTGTGCGCGGCCACGATCAGCAGAATCGCATCCGCCCCGGCAGCCCGGGCCTCCAGAATTTGAAACGGGTCCAGGATGAAGTCCTTCCGCAGGATAGGCAGCCTCACCGCCTCTGAAACCGCCGCCAAATCGTCCAGCGATCCCTGGAAAAACGGTTCGTCGGTCAACACCGAAAGCGCCGCCGCCCCAACCCCGGCCATTGCCCGGGCCAGCGGAACAGGGCGGTAGTCCTCCCGGATCACGCCTCGCGACGGCGAAGCCTTCTTCAGCTCCGCGATTACCGCCGGTCCGGATTTGGCGGCATTGCGCAGCGCAGCCTCAAACCCGCGCGGACTATGTGCGGACGCGCGGCGTTCCATCTGTGGCAGGTTCGCCGTTTCCTTCCGCTGGGTCACCGTTAACAGTGTGCGCGCAAGAATCGTATCCAGGGTCGTAGCCATGGTGCCCCTCGTATAAAAATTGGTCGCTGGGCCATGCGGATCCGGACATCGTGGCCTGCCACGTAAATGCCGTATCCGCCTGCCCGGTTGTTGCGATCGATCACGCATCAAGCAAAAACCCCTCACGGCGGAGGGGTTTGCAGCAAAATCTGGTGCCGAAGAAGGGACTCGAACCCCCACACCCTTGCGAGTACGTGGACCTGAACCACGCGCGTCTGCCAATTCCGCCACTACGGCACTTCAAAACGGGTCCGGGTAAAATCCGCCGGAAACCACGCTCCGTACCAACTGAGTATGGCAAAACCGGCACCTCGTGTCAATGCCCGCCGTCGTCTACACTCGGTTCAGTAGCAACGGGCCCTTAGGGAGTCAACTCATCTGCCAGGAAAGCGTCATCCCATGACCCAGCCGTCCGCCGATCCCCAACCGGGCATCCAGGATTCCACACAGCCCTCCACGGAGATGATCCCGGAAGAGCTCGCTCTGGTAATCCGCAAGCTCGCCCACGACCTTTCCAACGCACTCGAGATCATCGTGCAGACAAGCTACCTGCTTACCCTTGCCGAGCTCAAGGAGCCGGCCAGCCAGTGGCTGGAGATGCTCGACTCCGGCGTCAGCAAGGCCCTCGACATCAATCAGTCGCTGCGTGATTACATCAAACACCACACGCCCCGCTGAACCTTACCCGCCGGATAGCGCCAGGGTTCCGCTTGAGAGATCTTGGCTCTACAATCTCTACACCTTAGTCCGCGCGGCCTTCTTCCCCGGAGACTTTGCACTCCCCTTTACCGCAGCCGTCTTCACCTCGGCCGTCTTTGCCTCAGCCTTCTGAGTGCGCCCGGGCGCAGCCTCCGCCGGGGCAGCCTTGGCCGCCGCCATGCCCGCCGCGAACCCGGCCGCGAGACCCGCTTCCACCCCGCCTTTTTCCAGCTTCTTCAGCTTGCTCTGGTGCGTTTCCAGCAGACGCTCGATCGACTGAATCAGCGACCGCGTCTGCATCGGCTTCACCAGCATCTTGTCCGCGCCCATGTCCTGCCAGTCGTCGTCCGGAAAGGCCGTCAGCAGAGCCACCGCCGGGTGGTACGGAGCCATCCGCGCGGCCACGATCACCTCGCGCCCGGCCTGGTCCGACTCCATCCGCATATCCGTAATCACCATGTCGTAACGATTCTTGCGCAGCTTTGCCTGCGCGTCTTTTGCGCTCGTCGCCGTGTCGACCGAGAAATCGCTGATCTCCAGGACCGCCTTCAGCGTAAGCAGCACGGCAATCTCATCGTCGACCAACAATACCTGACGTTTCATCCCCAAGCCTCTCCTTGTCGGCAGTTCCCGAACCCTTCGCGCCCCGCGCACGGCATGCGCACCGCTCCATCATGGACGCATCGCCGGAAAGCTGCAACCCGGACCCGCGGCCAGGCATCGTAATCTCACTTGGGTGGCTCACGGGATGCTATACTCTGTCCTGCGTCGGCAACACGGTCGGTTTCTCGATCACCTGCCCGCTCAATACCCAATTCAAATTCCAGGCACAGCCGGTACCCGCGGGTCCGCTGTGGAGGCCGCTTATTCCACCGATTGATAAACGTTCCGCGAAATCTTTCATCCGCACCAACGAGCGCGTGCGCGCGCGTGAAGTCCGCGTTATCGATGAGAACGGCGAGCAGCTTGGCGTCATGGCTCCCTTTGAAGCCTTGAAAATGGCTCGCGAGCGCTCCCTCGACCTCGTCGAAATCTCGCCCAACGCCGTCCCGCCCGTCTGCAAAATCCAGGACTACGGCAAATATCTTTACGAAAAAGACAAGTCCGACCGCGCCGCGCGCAAGAAGCAGAAGGTCATTGTCATCAAGGAAGTCAAGTTCTCGGTTACCGTCGACGAGCACGACTACCAAACCAAAAAAAACATGGCCGTGCGCTTCCTCGGCGAAGGCGACAAGGTTAAGGCCTCACTGCGCTTCAAAGGCCGTCAGATGGCTCACCGCGACCTGGGCTACAAGATCATCAATCGCCTCATTCTGGACATTGGCGACTCCGGCCTGGTCGAATTCATGCCCCGCATGGAGGGCACCACGCTCCACGCGATTTTGGCTCCTTCCAAGAAGGCTGAAGTTCAGCAGCCCCCGGCACCAAAGAAAGTTGCTGCCCCGGCACCAATTCAGGCAATTGCGGAACCGGTCTCCGAAAAGGCCGCAGTCTAACCCTGAGATTAAGAAGTTGTAGTTGAACCAAAGTGTGACTCTCGACTTCGGTTACTCCCGGATGGGGAATTTTTCTCCTGATTGTCCCATCCCGTATCGGAGCGAAGAACGGTGCAGCGTGCTTCAAATCCCCCAGGGTAAACAGATCAGCCACCACACCGCGAAGACAGAATAGTGGCGGATTTACTCCTGCGGAGGATTTGCCGGCGAAGGAGTATTCTGCCCCGGTACCGCGCTCGGCTGGTCCTGGATTCGCTGGTCCGGTCCCGGTTGTACCGGGGCACCCGCAGCCGGGACTACGCCCGTCTGGGTAGGCCCGGGAGCCTCCTGAATCCGAACCTCCCGCTGTTGCGCATCCTGCCGTTGCTGCGCCTGACGCACCTGATCGTTGGTGATCTGGGCTTCTTTGTCCGACCGGGCCTGCTGCTGTGCAAGCACACGTGCATCCTCCGCGCGCTGCTGTGCCTGGGTGGCCGCATCGCCGGTCGTAGGCATACCCGAGACCGGACGCGCCGGCGCAGAAGCTTCAATGGGGATCGTCCGCGTCCTCACGCGCTTGCGACGCACGGTCCTTTTTGCCGCTGGCGCGGTCTGGGCGCTGGCGGCTCCCCCCGCCGCAGAGGGAGCCGTCTGCGCCCCAGCCTGGCCGATCCAGCCACACAGCACAGCCGCAAAGAGCCCCATCCGTATCGCCTGCCATCCAGACCCGATCTCCATCGCTCACCTCTCCGTGTGAGACTTGGATGCAGATCAAGCCAGCAACGTTAGCAGCCCTCAGCGATGGGGCGGCCCATGTTCCTCGCCGCCGTGGGGAGCCTGAGGTGCCGGAGCGGGATGAGCTTGCTGCGGAGCAGGTTGCGGCCGAGCCTCCGGAGTTGCCGGCACCGGACGCTGCACCTGCGGAACTGGCTGCGGCCGCGGTCTCGCCTGCTGCACCTGCGGCTGACGCTGCTGCACCTGCTGCTGCCGGGCCTGATCCTGCGGCTGACGCTGCTGCACCTGCTGCTGCCGGGCCTGATCCTGCGGCTGATGTTGCTGCACCTGTTGCTGCCGAACCTGATCCTGCGGCTGACGCTGCTGCACCTCCTGCTGCCGGGCGTGATCCTGCGGCTGATGCTGCTGTACCTCCTGCTGCCGGGCGTGATCCTGCGGCTGATGCTGCTGCACCTGTTGCGGCCGAACCTGATCCTGCTGCTGGCGCTGCTGATCCTCCTGCTGGCGCTGCTGTACCTCCTGCTGCCTCGCCTGATCCTGCCCGGCGCGCTGCTGCTGTTGCTGAACTTCCATCTGCTGGTGCTGAACCTGTTGTTCCTGCCCCGGTATTGCCTGCCGCGTCCCCAGCGTCTGCTGCCTCTGCGCAAACTGTGCAAACGCCGGAGTCGTCCGCAGCGGAGCGGCCAGGTTCCGGTCCGCCTGGATCGGGCGCGCGGCCACGAAATCCGCCGGACGTCCATGATTGGTGCCGAAGAACTGCTGCCGATTCGCCTCGGCCAGACGCACATTCACAATCTGTGTCTGCATCGGCGGAAGCCTCTGCTCGCGATAGGCCGCGATCTCCGCCGGCCGCGGCTCCACGTTCCATCCTCCCGGGCCGTTGAAGCTTACGCGCGTCACGTTGGTGTTCACCACCGTCACGTTCCGCACATACACGTTGCGCGCCACGTTCACGTTAACCCGGTTTACCTCCCGGTTGTAGAAGAAGTTGTTGCCCTGCCAGTACCCTCCCTGATAGCCGTATCCGGTATACCCATAGCCATAGGGAATCCCGCCGTAGAACCCGATATGCCGTCCCCAGAACCCATGGTGAAGCCGATACCGGTGCCCGGAATACCCCCAATACCCCGGCGTCCAGAGCGCTCCAGCATACGGCGGAGCCACCCAGGCCCCTGGCACCCAGTAGTATCCCGCCTGCGCATAGTTCCAGTATCCCGGCGTCCAGATCGTGTTCGGGTCCGTCAGCTCCGGCTGCTCATACACCGGCAGCGGAGGAGGAGCCTGCTCGGCATACACCGGCTGCTCCTCGGCCGCGTCCAGCGCATCCTGCCCCTGGGAATACTGCTGGTCGTTCCCCGGATCGTTATACGCGTAGTTTCCCTGCGGCGGCGGACCCTGCTGCCCATAGCCCTGCTGCGGAGCTCCCTGGTCTGGAGTTCCCTGCTGCGGATAGCTTTCCCCATTCGCATACCCCGGCTGCCCTTCCGACCGCTGCCCCAGCACCTGCCCCGCCGGCGCACGGTAGACCGGCGCCGCCATCCTGGACGCGGACTGGCTACTTACCGGCTGCCCGATTGGAAGTGCAGCCGCATTCGCTCCCGCCGAAGCCAGATTCGCATCCGCCGGGTCCACCTCGCTGGCCGGAACCGTCTGCGCCGCCTGCTCCGGAGTCTTCGCCTTGCAGCCAATCACCCCGGCCAGCACGCCCATCACCAGCACCCCTGACAGCCTTTTCCGCATCATCCGTCCCGTTCCCAGCTTGCGCATCGTCGTATCCTCATTCTTCCCAAACACCATCTCTTTCAGATGCACTCTGTTCCGTCCCCAATCTCCAAGCGAGGGCGATTTTGTCTCTACCCAACCACCCGCGCCCAGCGTTAGAATGACAGGGCGATGAGCTCCCCGCGTCCCAGCCTGAAGCGCTTCCTCCACGGCCGGCCGGACCGCGGCCGCGCACTCTGATCTTTCGCGCCCGCGCCTCCTGAACTCTCCTGCCGAACCTGCCGCCAACCCGTGCGGCCCGCACCCCTGACGGAGCCTCCCCATGACTGCGAATCACCCCAACACCTTCGGCGCACGCGCCACCCTCACCTCCGGCGCCCAGACCTTTACCTACTTTTCCCTCGCAAGCGCTCCCGGCGACACCAGCCGACTCCCCTGGTCGCTTCGCATCCTGCTCGAAAACCTTCTTCGCCATGAGGACGGCCGAACCGTCACCGCGGACGACATCCGCTTCCTTGCCGCCTGGGACCCCGCCGCCGAGCCTTCCCGCGAGATCGCCTATACCCCCGCCCGCGTGCTCATGCAGGATTTCACCGGCGTCCCCGCCATCGTCGATCTCGCCGCCATGCGCGACAGCATGCGCGCCCTCGGCGGAGACCCCGAAAAGATCAACCCGCTCCAGCCCGCCGAGCTCGTCATCGACCACTCCGTCCAGGTCGACGAATTCGGCACCACCCACGCCTACGACCTGAACGCCGCGCTCGAGTTCCAGCGCAACCGCGAACGCTACGCCTTTCTCAAGTGGGGCCAGTCCGCCTTCCGCAACTTCTCCGCCGTCCCTCCCGGCATGGGCATCTGCCACCAGGTCAACCTCGAGCACCTCGCCCGTGTCGTCTTCACTACTGAACCCAGGCCGGTCCAGCCGTTTGCCGCGCATCGCTCAGCCGCATCCAGCGACCACTCCGATAAGCACTCCGACAAGGGCCTGCTCGCCTCCCTGGAAGACAAAGTCAAGTCCATCTTCGGAGCTTCCGACGAGGACGAGGACAAGGCCGCCATCCGGCCTGCCGTGACCACTCCTCTCGCCCCAACCCCGGCCGGAGCCACCGAGGTCCTCGCCTACCCCGACACCCTCGTCGGCACCGACTCCCACACCACCATGGTCAACGGACTCGGGGTCCTCGGCTGGGGAGTCGGCGGCATTGAAGCCGAGGCTGCCATGCTCGGCCAGCCCGTTTCCATGCTGCTTCCGCAGGTCGTGGGCTTCCGCCTGACCGGCAAGCTGCGCGAAGGCACCACCGCCACCGACCTCGTCCTGACCGTCACCGAGGCGCTCCGCAAACTCGGCGTTGTCGGCAAATTCGTCGAGTTCTACGGCCCCGGCATCGCCGAACTTCCCCTCGCCGACCGCGCCACCATCGCCAACATGGCCCCCGAATACGGCGCCACGTGCGGCATCTTCCCGGTCGATGCGGAAACGCTCAACTACCTCCGCCTGACCGGCCGCACCGAAGACCAGATCGCAATGGTCGAGGGCTACATGCGGGCCCAGGGCCTGTTCCACACCGCCGACACCCCGGAAGCAAGCTACTCCGCCACCCTTTCGCTCGACCTCAGCACCGTCGAGCCCTCGGTCGCAGGCCCCAAGCGCCCGCAGGATCGCGTCCTCCTGTCCGCCGTGCCCGAATCCTTCCGCTCGCAGCTTCCCGCCCTCCTCGGAACCAAGGCCAACAAGGCGATCGTCCGCCAGATGGTCCGCTGGGAAGGCGAAGGCGGCCACGCCTCCGCCACCGGCGACGTCACCTCCGAGACCGCCACCCCCGCGCCCGGAACCCCCGGCAACCTCCCCATCGAAAGCTCCGTTGTCCCGGTAGCCACCCTGACCGATTCGCACAGGCCCATTCCCATGGCCGCGCCCGTCAGCAGCGTGCAGGCCCGCTACGGCGTAGACCCGGAGCAGTATCTCCACGACGGCTCCATCGTCATCGCCGCCATCACCTCCTGCACCAACACCTCAAACCCGTACGTCATGATGGCCGCCGGCCTCCTGGCCAAAAAAGCCGTCGAAAAAGGCCTCCGCACCCCACCCTGGGTCAAGACCTCACTCGCCCCCGGCTCCCGCGTCGTCACCGATTACTACAACAAGTCCGGCCTTATGCCCTACCTCGACGCTCTCCGCTTCCAGGTCGTCGGCTACGGATGCACCACCTGCATCGGCAACTCCGGCCCGCTGCCCACCGACGTCTCCTCCGCCATCGAGGAGCATAACCTCGTCGCCGTCTCCGTCCTCTCCGGCAATCGCAACTTCGAAGGCCGCATCTCGCCGGAGGTCCGCGCCAACTATCTCATGAGCCCTCCGCTTGTCGTCGCCTACGCCCTCACCGGCACCATTCACCATGACTTCGCCACCGACCCCATCGGCTACGACCAGCAGCGCCAGCCCGTCTTTCTCAAGGACATCTGGCCCACGCAGGCTGAGGTGGCCGACGCTGTCCACTCCTCCATCGATCCCGAGATGTTCCGCACCCAGTACTCCACCGTCACCGACGGCGACGCCAACTGGCAGCAGCTTCAGTTCCCCTCCGGCGACACCTACGGCTGGGAGCCCGACTCCACCTACATCCGCCAGGCCCCCTACTTCGACGGCATGCCCGCCACACCCGCGCCGGTCGAAGACATCCTGGGCGCACGCTGTCTCGCCGTCCTCGCCGACTCCGTTACGACCGACCACATCTCTCCTGCCGGCTCTATCAAAAAGAATGGCCCTGCCGGCAAATACCTCATGGAGCACGGCGTCGAACCCGCCGACTTCAACTCCTACGGCTCCCGCCGCGGCAACCACGAAGTCATGGTCCGCGGCACCTTCGCCAACGTCCGCCTCAAGAACAAGCTCGCGCCCGGAACCGAAGGAGGCGTCACCCGCCTGCTCCCCGAACTCACCGAAATGTCCATCTACGACGCCTCAGTGATCTACGCCGAGCGCGGCACTCCGCTGGCCATCCTCGCCGGCAAGGAGTACGGCTCCGGCTCCTCCCGCGACTGGGCCGCCAAGGGCCCCCGCCTGCTTGGCATCCGCTTCGTCATCGCCGAGTCCTACGAGCGCATTCACCGCTCCAACCTCGTCGGCATGGGCATCCTCCCCCTGCAGTTCCAACCCGGAGAATCCGCCGAGTCGCTCGGCCTCACTGGCGAAGAGATCTTCCACATCACCGGCCTCCGGCAGATGCTCGATGCGAAATTCAGCAGCGGCAAAACCCTCATGATCGCCACCGAAAACGAGACCGGCACCACCCGCGACTTCCCCGTCACCGTTCGCATCGACACCCCGCAGGAAATCCTCTACTACCAGCACGGCGGCATCCTGCAGTATGTCCTCCGTCAACTCGCCGGCAAAGCCTGACTCAAATAGGAACGGCCCGAAGACAGTAAGCTCTTCGGGCCATTTGACAGACTTCGCTGCGTACATTTTAGGAAGAAGCTGGAATCGCCGTGGCACCACGCAGGTTCAATCCAAGCAGCCGCCGGCCAAGCGATCGGGTCGTTCCAGTCAGGCGAGCATCTTCGGACTCCTGAGGAAACGAGGTCGCTGAAACGGTAAGCATGGAGAGCGGAGAGGCCATACGGCGCGGAGCTAGTTCGCCAAAAGACAGTTCTCTAGAAGAAGGGACCCGCAAGGAAGCAGGAATGGAGTGCGAGGATTGTTTCAAGGCAGACCTCTTGATCTGGGGGCTCACCGAATCGGCCTCACCAGAAACCAAAGTAACTCTAAAGTGTGATGCAATACTGCCCGTAATGTTGCTTAGCTGACGTCGTCGTCCAAAGCCAACTCTTCAAAGCCAACCTCTAGACCGGCTGTGTCGACTTACCAAGCGCCTCCCGAACGCGGGCCCAGGTTACGTCCAGCAGCTCCGGCAGGATTCTCGTCTCCGCCGTCACCGTCATGAAATTCGTATCGCCAAACCACCGCGGCAGCGCGTGCAGGTGCAGGTGTTCCGCTACCCCCGCCCCCGCCGCCTCCCCCAGGTTCATGCCCAGGTTGATTCCGTCCGGCGTGTAGACCGTCCGCAGCGCCCGCTCCACCTTCTGCGTCATCTCCATCATCGCCGCGGCCTCCTCCGCCGGCAGCTTTGCCAGCGAATCGGTGTGCCGCAACGGCACCACCAGCAGGTGACCGCTCGAGTACGGAAACCGGTTCAGGCACACATACCCGCCAGGCCACCGGGCCACCACCAGCCCGAACCGCTCCGCCTCTGCCAGCCCCGACGCCAGCCCCCAGTCCACCGCCCGGATCAGGTTGCAGAACACGCACTCCGCATCCGGCCCCGGCCAGCCGGCAAGCTCCTCCGGCACCCCTTTGCGTCCATGTCCTTTCGCCTTTGTCACATACGCATATCGCCAGGGAGTCCAAAGCAGGTCCATAGCCGTAGTATAAGTGCCCCGTTTGACCGATACCCCTGCCCGGCGTTATGCTTTTCAGTGAGTCACTGCGTGTGGGATTCAAGTGCAGCCACTCCTGTTCCATCATGGCCAGATATGTTCGTTCCTGCGCGCAAGCCGCGCACATGGGGTGCAATCTCAGCCCGGGTTACCTGCCGGATGCTGACCTCCCCAATTGCAAGCGCCCACGCCCTGCAACGAAGCTTGGCCATTGTGTCTTGAATCCCGGAGTCCGCATCCAATATGGTAACCGACCAGAATCCCGACTACACCGAGAGCAAACCCCTGAACACTGAAACCGAAACCCTCGCCCACGATGCGACAGCCGAGCCGGATTCGCTGTCTTCCCCGTTCACCCCAACCCAGAACCCTGTGACCCCTGCCGCCGTGACTGACACCCAAATCGAACCCACCCAGATCCAGCCCGAATTCGACGCCCCCGCAGCCGCTGCCCCCGTCGCCGCAGCGACCCAGACCCCGGCCCCGCCCGCCACGCCCAGCGAGAACCCCGCTTCCGGCGACCTGGCCCCGTCCCTTTCCGCCTCGACCGAAGACGTCGAGCGCGAGCCGGACTACGACGATTCCGACTTCGCCGCCGCGCTCGCCAGCTTCGACCGCGAACAGGCCGTCGAAACCGCCGCCGCAGCCAACCTCACTCAGGACGAGGTTGTCGTCACCGGAACTGTCGTCAAGATCACCGACAAGCACGTCGTCGTCGACATCGGCCTCAAGTCCGAAGGCCTCCTCGCCCTCGACCAGGTCCTCAACATCGACGGCACCCCCAAGTTCGCTCCCGGCGACTCCATTGAAGTCGTGGTCGAGCGCGAAGAGCAGAACGGCGGCGGCTACATCGTCTCGCACGAAAAAGCCCTCAAGCACAAGGTCTGGGACAAGCTCGAGCAGGCCGCCAACGATAAGACTCCCGTCAAGGGGATGGTCGTCTCCCGCGTCAAAGGCGGCCTCACCGTCGACATCGGCATCAAGGCCTTCCTTCCCGGCTCGCAGATCGAGGTCCGCCCCGTCCGCAACCTCGACGGCTACGTCGGCACCGAGATCGAAGTTCGCGTCATCAAGCTCAACAAAAAGCGCGGCAACGTCGTCATCTCCCGCAAGGAGCTGCTCGAAGAAGAGCAGAATGCCAAGAAGTCCGTCACCCTCGCTACGCTGGAAGAGGGCACCATCCTCACCGGCGTCGTCAAGAACCTGACCGACTACGGCGCGTTCGTGGACCTTGGCGGCCTCGACGGTCTCCTCCACATCACCGACATGAGCTGGGGCCGCCTTACTCACCCCCGCGACCTCGTCAACGTAGGCGATGAAATCCAGGTCAAGGTCCTCAAGTTCGACAAGGACAAGCAGCGCGTCTCGCTCGGCTTCAAGCAGCTCACGCCCGACCCCTGGCTCGACGCCACCGAGCGCTACCCCATCGGCGCGCAGGTGCGCGGCCGCATCCTTTCCGTCACCGACTACGGCGCCTTTGTCGAGCTCGAACAGGGCATCGAAGGCCTCGTCCACGTCTCGGAGATGACCTGGTCCAAGCGGATGAAACACCCTTCCAAGATGGTCAAGCCCGGCGACGAGGTTGACACCATCATCCTCTCCGTCAACCCCAACGACCGCCGCATCTCCCTCGGGATGAAGCAGTTGCAGGATAATCCCTGGGAGGCGCTCGAAGACAAGTACCCCACCGGGGCCATCATCGAGGGTCGCGTACGCAACCTCACCGACTTCGGGGCCTTCATCGAAATCGAAGACGGCATCGACGGCCTCGTCCACGTCTCCAACCTGAGCTGGACCAAGCGCATCAAGCACCCGTCTGAAGTCCTCAAGAAGGGCGAAAAGGTGCGGGCGATCGTGCTCGGCGTAGAACCGGAGAACCGCCGCTTGAGCCTCGGCGTCAAGCAGCTCCAGCCCGACGTCTGGGATACCTTCTTCGCCCAGCACCGTGTCGGCGACGTCATCAAGGGCAAGGTCCTGCGCACCGCGCAGTTCGGAGCCTTCGTCGAAATCGCCGAAGGGGTCGAAGGCCTCTGCCACGTCTCCGAAGCGGTCGACGAAACCGGCAAGCAGGTCGATCTGCAGGTAGGCGACGAGCACGAGTTCAAGATCGTCAAGATGAACCAGGAAGAGAAAAAGGTGGGTCTCAGCATCCGCGCCGTAGGCGAAGAAGCCAGCCGAGCCGAGGTAGAGCTCTACAAGGAGTCCAACCAGAACCAGGGCGGAGGCAACAAGAACAAGGGCACCAAGCCCGGCCAGCCCCAGTCCTCCGGCGGCTCAAGCTCGTCCACCACCCTGGGCGACCTCCTCAACTGGAAGCGCGCCGAACGCGAAGACAACGAGTAATCTCATCACCCACTCGCAACAGACAAGGGCCGCTCAACCGAGCGGCCCTTATCCATGTTCGTTCCCAATTATGTGTTCATTGACACTGATGCGGCTTATTCAGGCTTTAAGCCATGAAGGTAGTCGTAGACAATCAGGCGCAGTCGATTGACACTGACCTTCACATTTATGAGCTGCTCGAGCATTGTCGCGCGTGTCACTTCACTTCGTGCTTCACAGGTCTACTTGCCTTCCAACTTCAGTCTTATCGACAATAAGACTCAGTTTTGCGTAACAGAGCTACGAGAAAGCCTTCGGAGTCGCTGCGACTTCTCTAGGTGCGGCGCGTGTGCGGGCGGCGGATATGACAATGAGAACTCCCAAAGGCGCCGGCTGCCACCAGGTACAGCTTGGAGGGTTAGCGACGGAGCGGAATTCCTGTCCCTAAGAAGCTAAGGTAAAAGCAGGCGAAATCGTCCAATTGCATGCTCGCGGTCCTCTTCCGGAAGCTCAGCGGCCCATTCATTGGGCCCAGCTTACGCAAACAGCATCGAACTAGGCGCCGAATCATTGTGAAAGTTCCACCCGGAACGAGTCGCGGTACAATTCGTTACACGTTTGAGCAGGCAGGAACCGGGCCCCGCAAGGCAGTAAAGCGAGGATACTTTGAGCCATCCTGGAGATCTTTTTTTCGAACTGGATCTGGTGGGCACGGATGTCGCCCGGCGATATCATGCTTCGGTGCACGTCAACCGTGGCGCAGGTTCCGCGCTATGCAACTCGGCGCTTCTATTTCTTGGCTTTCACCTTCAGGACTGGGAGTTTCGCACCCTGCTACGCTGCATCGACATGGTCTTGCAGGGCAGCGAACTGCAATCGATGAAGACGCATGGAGCCGTTCAGATTCCGCCCGGCGGCGATCCGGACAAGCAGGCGCAGGCACAAAGCGCACTGCAGAACTTTTTTAAGCACACCAACATCCGGCTCAGCATCTACTACGGCACCGTGCAGGAGTTCTCGTCGGAGCTGAAGCGGCAGTACATCCGTTGGGAAGGCGGTGCCCGATGAGCGAAGTTCTCGTCTCCGCGCCGCTTACGTACCTGGGAAACCCATTTCGCGGTCCCACGCCGTTCCAGCCGGGCGACCCTATTTTCGGGCGCGAGCGCGAGCTGAAACTTCTGCTCAATCAGTTGCTCAGCGATCGGCTGGTCCTGCTCCATTCCAGCTCTGGTTGCGGTAAGACTTCACTGGTCGAAGCTGGACTCAAGCAACGGCTGAAGCACACGCTGCAGATCTTTCCTCCTGTCTCGCTCAAGCAGACCACGGGCGTCACCGAACGCCGCACCACGCTCGGCGATCGGCTCCAGTCATACCGCGAGCAGCAACCCGTATCCGTGCCGGAGCAGCCGTCCGCTGAGCCGCGCTGCGAGTTCAAGTTCTTCTTCTTCGACCAGTTCGAAGAGGTGCTCGCCGGCAAGGATGCAAGCGAGGAGGAGCGCGTCGAGTTTTTTAGAGACCTGGGTCTGTGGGCGCTCGCCGAAAGCGACGAAAAAACACAGTTTCGCATCCGTAAGTGGTTCGACGACGACCTGATCGACACGGTCGATCTACGGAGGCTGCGCGTGCGGGTTCCGGCCAACTCGCCAGCCATCACCGGCGCGGAGTTGGACCTGCTGAAGAATCTGTACCTGATCCGCGACGACCAGCCCTCCACCGGAAACAAGAGTGGCGGGGTGGAGCTCTGGAATGTAGGCCGCGACCCTGCACAGTGGAATCATGTCAATGCCCTGCCGCGCGTGCGGATTGCCGGGCCGGAGTCGCAGAACGACAGTCACAAGGGATGCGGGAGCCGCGTCGCCTCGCTCGCGTTTGTGGGGAACGGAAGCGACATGCTGACGGTCGGCTGCCCGGACGGCACGGTGCAGGTTTTCGACCTGTCGCAACTTTCCTTCGGCCCCACTGCGAGATACGGCTTCGAGCGGCTGCAGACCCTGCGCGGAGCCATCGGCAGCGTCACCACGCAGGCCTTCGATAGCCGGACCAACACACTGTACATCGCCGGAGCGGGCCGGCAAATTGAGGTATGGACGATCCCAACGGCGCAGAGCTTTCGCCAGCGCCGGCATCTTGCACAGGAGCTCGACAACCTGGAAAAAGCAGCAGAGGTGCAGTCAGCAGACGCACTCGCCTCCAATGTTCAGCAGGTCGTTCACAATATCTGCCAGGCGTTGCCAACCTCTAGTGAAACTAACCAGTGCGAAGCCATTACCGCGCCCCGGTGACCGGAAGCATATTACAAGCCTGGAACGCCGCAGAAAGGAACGCATGAAGCGCTTACTGGTCTTTGGAGATTCGGTCGGTTGGGGCCAGGGTCTGGAGCACGACCACAAATACGCCAGTTTGCTCGCGGGGGAGTTCGGCCTCAGCGTAGAGATGTATGCCCACTCGGGCGCAACGATCGGCTTGCGCTCGACAACATTGCGGCAGGCACACGGCGAAATTCCCATCTCCTGGCCCACCGTCAGCCAGCAGATTGACGCCGTGCCGCCCGCCGAAGATGTCTCCGTCGTGCTATTGAACGGAGGCATCAACGATGTCGACATCCGTACAATCTTCAACCCGTGTACCGACGAGCTCGACCTTCAGGAAGACATCCAGCGCTTTTGTCAGGAGGACCTTGCGGTCGTGCTTGGCCGTGTCGTTGAACGCTTTGCCGCCGCGACGGTTCTGGTCGGAGGGTACTATCCCATCCTGAGCGAACGCACCGACTGGGACATGCTTTTCCCCTTTCTTACGAGCCTGGGCGTTGGCTCCGCATGGCCGGTGGAGACGCCAACGCTGATCGGCAAGCTGGTGCGCATGTCGCTGCTCTTTCGGACGGAGAGCGACCGTGCCATTGACGCCGCGGTTGCCCTGTTCGCGTCCACGGGCCGGGTGCGCTTCGTTCCCTGTCCGTTTACCGAGGCGAACGCTGTCTTCGCGGACGATCCCCTGCTGTTCGGCCTGCTTCCGTTCGCGCTGGAGCCGGAAGACGAGGTCATCCCCGAGCGCCGCGCTGCCTGTACTCTGTACTATTCCCAACCACGGGACGTATTCTCGCTCTTCCAATGTTTGCACGCCTCCGCTGGACACCCGAACCGGCGCGGCGCGCAGGCGATCCGCACGGCGCTTGTCGAGGCGCTGGCACCTACTCTCTCACCCCCGTAACGCTAAGGAGCACCGCCATGGCAGAAACGCAGATCGTGGTACGGTTCGATGCTTTTAAGGAAGCTGTCCAGCAGAATGAAGGGCCGTTTCAGGAGTCTGTCAGCGAGAGTATCGCAACTGCCGCGCCCGAAGACGCGGAAGAGCAGGCGCGGCTCGTCGCTGCCATGAGCAATGCCATAGGCGCGCTGGAAGAAGAGAACACGGGCAGCACCGTGATGTCCTCCGCGCGCAACGGCGTTGCGTCGCGGCTGCAATCGATGCTCGTGGAGCGGGCGGCGGAAACCGGCAACCTGCGGCAGGTACGCCCCGCGGATGACGTCGCAGTGGGTGTGGATATCGTGACCGTAGCCCGGCTGCTTGAGGTCACGTTCGACTCCGGCGACTGGCTGGGCTGGCTGAAGATGTCGGGGCTGCTGTTGTTCAAGCCCGAACGCGCCAACTGGCTCGCGCCGCCTACCGTCGCTGACCCCATCGCCGACGACGCCGTGCTGGCCGTGTTCAGCGACTGGGGCACTGGCCTGTATGGCGCGCCCTTTATTACGAGAAAGATCGAAGCCATGGACCGCTGTGACGTGGTCCTGCATATGGGAGACACCTACTACGCTGGCCGCACGAGCGAAATCACGGGCCGCCTGGTGGACGCTTGGCCGAAGCGGGACCGCGCGCTCAACCGCACCCTGAACGGTAATCACGAAATGTATTCGGGAGGCGTGGGTTATTTTGCCGCGCTGGCGCAGTCTCCGTTCACCCAGTCTTCCAGTTGCTTTGCGATGCAGAACAGCCACTGGCTTCTGCTCGGGCTGGATACGTCCTACACCGACGCCGCGCTGGATGACCCGCAGGCAGCCTGGATCAAGAGCATGGTCGCCGGAGCAGGCAAGCGCAAGGTGCTGCTTTTCTCCCATCACCAGGTCTACTCCAAGTTCGATACCGTCGGCGCTGCGCTGCAAACGGCGCTGGCACCGCTGCTGACCGAAGGCCGCATCTACGGCTGGTTTTTCGGACATGAGCACCGTCTGGTGATCTTCGACCCACACCCGGCTCTTGGCGGGATGAAAGCCCGCTGCATGGGTCATGGCGGCTTTCCCGAGTTCCGCCAGAAGCTGCCCGGGGCGCGGCCCGATGTGACCCAGTGGATCTCCGTCGCAGCAACGCCCGGGGTGCCCGCTGCCGCCGTGCTCGACGGACCCAACCCCTTCATTACGGACAGCCCAGGCGATCCGGTCAAATACGCCCCGCATGGCTACCTGACACTCCAGTTCAACGGTCCCGATGTGTACGAAACCTACTTCGATCCTGCGGGCGAAGTCACCCGCGCCAAGGAGCGCCTATGATGCAGGATCATACGCCGCAGCACAAAGAGAAACGCGCACAGGAGGAAGGTAAAGAGCAGAAGGAACTCGCCGAAGCCTACCGCCAGCGATTTCAACATAGCTTCGGCACGCTGGACAGCAGCGCGCTGGTGTCGCGGTCCAGGGCCATCATCGGCACCGACCAGCTTCCTGCCACGCCCCAGGGCCAGCTTGCGCTGAGCGGGCTCGACAAGCTGCGAATTGGGGCCGATCCCGGTCCGACTCCCGCCGAGTTTGCCGCGCTCGAATACATGATTCGCGCCATGCGCCCCGCGCCGTTGTTCCAGAACGGCCAGCCGGAAGCCGTGACCGACGCGGATTTCCTCGCCGCCTTTCCCTTGTGGACTGACTTCGGCAACAGGATCAAGCCGCTGGCCGGAAGCATCGGCCGCATCTCCCGGGTGACGGAGGGTGGGGCGAAGCTGCAGCCGCAGGGCACCGGCTTCCTGGTGGGACCGGGCCTGCTGATGACCAATACCCACGTGCTGGACGCGCTGTCGAACGGCGTCCGCGAACTGGAGCCTGGGCAGGCCGTCATCGAGATGCGCTGCGAGGCCGGCATCTTCAGCAAGGAGCCGCGCTTCCCCGTCGTCGGCGTCGCTGCGGTACACGACACGCAGGATGCCTGCCTGCTTCGGGTCGATGGCCTGCCGGATCTGCCTTCGCTCCAACTTGCGCCCGGGCGCCCGGCGACGATGTCGCAGGTGGCTGCCATCGGCTTTCCGTACCCCGATCCCCTGCGCGATCCTTTGTTCGTCGCTCCACTGTTCGGCATGCAGCAGTACGGCTTCAAGCGTGCCGCGCCCGGTCTGGTCACCGGCTTCCAGGACCGTACGGAAACTCTTTACCATGACTGTTCCACCCTGGGCGGCAACTCCGGTTCGCCCGTACTGTCGCTGGCCGACTGCACCGTGGTCGGCCTGCATCGCGGAGGCGGTTTCCTGTGGAAGAATGTAGCCGTCGAGAGTGATGATCTGACCACTTGGCTGGGAGCTTATGTGTAACCGCGCCGTCATTATCGCCATCGAGACCTACGCGGACGCGAAGGGCGCCATCGCCGCCAGCCTGCCCGGCGTGCACAAGGCCGCGGAGCAGTTCTTCGGATGGCTCATCGCGCAGAAGCTGGTGCTCCCGGAAGATATCTTCGTCTGCAGCGACGGCATGATGCTTCCACCCGGCACCCCGGAGTTCATTCCTGCGACCGAACCTCCCATCCCCTTGCGCTATGCCGCGACGCACGACGCCATCGTGGAGTGCCTGGCCAACCTGCTGCAGGTGGGCACTGATGAGACAGAAAACCTGTTCGTGTACTGCGGCGGCCACGGCTTCGCCTATACCAGCGATTCCACTCGACCCGGCCTGAGCTTTCTACTCACGTCGGAGTTTAGGACGCCCGCCAGAAGCGGCGCAGCCTGCATTGACCTTGATCGCATACAGCGCCAACTCGTCCGCGCGCTCTCCGGAACCCGGCATTTCCACTTCATCGACTGCTGCCGCAACCTGATCCCGGCCGAGTCGATTGAGCCAGTGAGTGCTTTGGGCATCCCGTTCCCCGCGTCGAACAACGGCGAGGCAAGTTGCTTTGTCTTGTACTCCGCACGCCTGGGCTCAACCGCGGCGGCCGACACAGCCTTCAGCGATGCCCTGATGCGCGGACTGCAAGGCTTCGGTTACGGCAAGCAGCTCAGCGGCAATTCCTTTTGGGTCACCTTCGATGGCGTGCACAAGGAGCTCAAGCGCGTCTTCGGCAAGCCGTTCGACCGCACGGTTGCTGGCGTGGCCACGGGAGAGATCCTGAACCTCGGCGAGAACGTCACCCTGCCCTGCACCGTCATTATCCAGGACGATACGACCACCGACCAGTATGACCTGCTCATTCGAAAGACAGACGGATGGAACCAGTCCGTGAAGCTTTCTCCGGCAGGTCAGACCGTTGATCTGAGCCCGAGCGATCGGCCCTATACCTTCGAGCTTAGACGCGAGGGCGTGCCCCTGATCCGGACGACTCCGCCCCCGGACCAACCGATCGACATGTATCTTTCATGCGACCTGGTCTTCACCCCGGCACCAGACAGGACTACCCTCATTTTGGACACCGCATGCACGGTACGCGAGATCGGCCGGCCATCGTTGACGTCGTTCTCGGCTCTGCAGAACGTCGATTTTCTGACCGACGATGCGGAAGAAATAGCCTGGCCGGATTCGGACGAAGACGGCGGGGGAGGGTATATTGTCTCGGCTGCTACCAGGCCAGAAACACTCAAGCTGCTGGCGCGCGCGCTCTTCGACGAAGCTGAAGCTAGCGAACAGCTAGCAACCGGGCTGCTGGACGATGCGGGTCCAGCTACCCGCCTCGCTTGTGCCGCCGTGGCACTCGCCCACTCGCCGGATGCGGCCTGGACCGAGGCGCTTCGCCAAGCGCTGCCATTGCATCCGCCTGCCCTTGCGCAGTGGCAGTCGGGTCTTCTTCTGCTGGCTTTTTCTCCGGAAGGAGCACCGCGCTTTTCCTTGCACCGCGACAGCAACGGAGGTCTGGAAGCCATGACGGCCGCCAAAGATCTTCCGGATCTCTACTTTGCCTGGCTCGCGCCCAAGCCCGGAAGCCTGTATGTGACGCTACAGATGCCCGGCAGACCGCCGGCTACGTTCGTCTCCCGTACCGTCGCCGGGCACGTGACGGCGCTCACAGCACACAGCGCCGACCTGCTTCAGGCTGGAGGAGTTCGAGTCCAGCAGTTCTTCTGCCCTCCCGCCTCCGCGGGGCACAACGAATGGGTTCTCGCAGCGGAGGTCGCGCCTGCAGGTAACCGTGGCTTGAGCGGGCAGATCCGCACCCTGATAACCGCCCGTCTCCTGTCCCTCGCGCAAGAACAGTTTCTTCAACGAAGGTCTATCTGGAAGGCTGACTTCGCATCCGCAGAGGTGTGGCACGCGCTGGAAACTCGCGCCTGGACCAACTCCGAACTGCTGATCCTCGCCGCCTTCGACGCGCTTCGCCGCGGTAATCAGGCTGATCTTGCCGCGTTGCTCGAACTCGTCGGCGACTCCATTGCCCTCTTCCGGTGGGATTTGGCATGCTTGAAAGAACAGAACATCTCCTCCCCACAAACAATTCCGCTCCTGCTGGATGCTCTCCTCCTTGCCGAATCGCATGCGGGCGATGACACTACGGCTGACTCGCTCTTCGGCATCCCGGACAATCGCCTTGATTTCCGCGGCATGTGGGTCTCCTGGCTCGCGGCTATTCCTCCCATATCAGAAGAGATCACTCCGATCAAGAACCACGCATGAGGACTGTCTCCGTTCCCCACGCAGCATCGAACCACTGCTCCGTGAAGCAGGTGTGCTCCGGCCTCACGCTCCACTTCTAGGACCTCAAGCCACGCAGAAGCAATTGGAAGAAGGGCATTCCGTTCGAATCGATAGAGCCGACGAGATTCTTGTTGCCGTGCAAGACTCGGTCGAGTCTGCAAGAGAGACACTCACTAAGAAGCTGCATGATCAGCTCCAGAACGAGTTACAGCAATGGTGTAGCAAATCATAGTACCGAGTTCGCTGAATGAATCGTACTTGCTAAAGCGAGGTCTGATAATGACGCTCGACTAATTCAGAAGACGCGACGCAAGAAATATTTGCCAGCTTTCTCAGCAATCGCTATCCTTTTTGGCATTGCGAGCTTCGCCTACAGCTATCTTAGGAAGCCTCCTCTCAGCACGGTGCTCGGCGAGGCGATCGACGGACGACTCTACTTCCATGATGACCGCTCCGGGGATTCCAAGCAGATCATCTTTGCGTTTAACGGTGGCATGAACGTCGGCGTCTCCGAGGTGCGCGACCTCGTCGGCGTGCTCGAGCGCGAGCGAGCGCAGATTGGTGTCTATCTCTCACTCGCCGAACCCACCCGGCCCATGCGCAAAAGTACACCGAGGCTGGCTTCTATACCTCGGCCGACGGCTCCCGCTACCCGCGGCTCCAGTTCCTCACGATGGGGGACTGCTGGACGGCTCCGAGCGGCTCATGCGCCCGCTGCACGTCCGGCATCTTACCTGTCGCAAAGCTCGCGCGCCCGGACAACCCCCGCGACCAATCTTTCGCTCGACCTCACGGAAGGGTGACGCTCCCTGTCCCTGGCTCCCCTCGCCAGCCGGGATGAGCGCGCCACAGGTGCACCGACGCGGTTTCCTGCCCACGTTTGCGCAACAAAACTCCACCTCGAACTACCCTGTTGCACACAGAAAACCGGCCGCGGCGAGAGGGCCGCGGCCGCTGAACAGCGTACGGCGATTTAGTGGATCGTGAGGGTGAAGGTCGTGCTGGAGGTGTTGGCGGAGTTGTTGGAGTCCGTACCGGTCAGCGTGATCTGAAAGCTTCCCGTGGTGGCCATTGCGTTGGCCGCCGCGGTGTTGAAGCTGTTATCACCGCACCCGGACAGTCCCAGTCCGAGCAAAGCCGTCAGAGCCAACGCGACCAGCGCGCGGGTCGGCCGCGAGCGCCTTCCGGCGAAACCAATGGCCAGCAACCCCGCGAACGCAAAAGCAGCTGGCACGCCGAACGGTGACTTGCCGGGCACGGTGTTCGTGGCCGTCATACGCCCAAATGCCCCCGTGGTCTGGCCTTTCCCCTTGACGAAGACCGTAGCGGCGCATTGAGACGCACCGGCTGCGATGGTAAGGGTCGTCGAAACAGCCGTGGTCCCAGATACGGTGACGCTGTTGATGCTGTAACAGGCATTGTTGATGATCGACTGTGTACTAAGCGTCCAGTTCACCGTACCGGTGTAGCCATTGACCGGAGTGACGGTTACGGTCGACGAGCCTGAGCTTCCGTTCGCAACCGACAGAGCGGGGGCTGCGACGGTAAACGTCCCGGTAGTTCCGCCGACGGTGACCAGCGTTGTGCCCGTAGACCCGGCATAGTTCTTATCGCCGGAGTAGGTGGCGACGATGACGTGCGATCCGCTGACCGCCGAGGTGAACGTGTAGCCCGCGACTCCGCTGGCCAGCGCAAGCGAGCCGTTGACGACCGTGCCGTCCACCGTAAGCGAAACCGTACCCGTAGGTAGCACGGCGCTGATCGCCACGGGCGCGATGGTGATGGTAATAGCGTCTGTGGCGGAGGCGACAGGAATGACCGTGGCCGGCGTAAGCGTGGTGGTGGTAGACGGCAGGGCTGAAACGCTGGTGGTGGGCCAAGCGCTGAGCAGCTTGAAGAGGTCGACGGAGCCGAGGCCGCTTGCTTCGTCGTATCCGACTCCAGCCGCGTACACGGAAGCACCGGCGGCCGAGCACAAGGTGACACCGGCCGTGCAGGCGTTCGTGCCGGTGGTGATGTCGTGGAAGGCGCTGGCGTAGGTAGCGGGGACGGAGGCGAGCGTATACAGCGTCGGGTTGATGACACCCTGGCCCGTGGAGTTGCGAGCCTGGTTGATGAGTGCCAGCATGCCGGCGAGGGCTGGAGCCGCGAAGCTGGTGCCCCCGGCTGCGGTGAGGCTCTGGTTATTCACGTCGCGGAAGCCGTGTGAACAGCTTCCCGTAACGCCGGTCGCGGTGCTGTCGCTCGAGCAGAAGAGGTAAGCTGCGTTGACGGGCGACGAGGTCAGCGAGATGTCCGGCACAAGACGGAACGTACCAGCGGGTATGCCTGGAACGCCTGCCTGCCAGGTTGGCCGGGGCGTAAAGATGCTGGTTCCTCCCCCGCCGGCGGCCAGGCCGGTTGTGGACGAGTCGTCGTTCCAGACCTGCTCCGGAATGTAGCTCAGGGCAGAGCCGATCACATCCGTACCGCTCGCGGCGGAGAAGTAGGTATTGTTGGTGCCAGCCACGGCGGCCGCGGGGAACTCGGTGCCGCCGATGCCGGTGACGTACTGGCTGCTGCCCGGGTAGGAGGTCGAGACGGTTTCCTGCTGTGCGAGTGTCAATCCCGTTTCCCCGGAGCAGGCCGTGGATCCTGCATCGCTGGTGGCACTGATCACGGTCTGTCCCTGGACCGCCGCCTGGGCCATGATGCCGTTCAATGTTGTGTAGTCGCTTGCGCTCAGGAGGGCTTCGCAGGCAGCGTAACTCACGCTGATGATAGGGGCAATATGCTCACTGATTGCATAGGAAAGTGCCCCAAAGGCACCCCCGGAATTGGAATTGGAGCCGGTGTAAACGAAGAAGATGTTCGCTGCCGGTGCCAGACCGCTGGTGTACTCGAGATCCAGATCGGACTCGGCTTCGTCGCCGGTGCTGACCACCGGCGAGCCGGAGCCGGGAACCAGGACCAGAGTCGGCGCCTTCGGGGTAATGCCGGCTGCAGCCTGAAAGTTGGCGATGTCCGCGGGAAACACGGTAGACTGCCCGACGACTGCGATGGACTGGTTGACCCCGGTGTACCCTGCGTTGTAGGCAGGGGTTACATCATAGATGGTAGCAATATCCTTGGGGGTAAGGAAGTGGCTTCCGCTTTGCGACGAGGTGAACTGCGGGGTGGTCTGCGACTTATTGAAGCGGACCTGGGGCGCGGGACGGAAGTCCGAAAGATTGCGGATGCCCTGGACGGTGGAGGCCAGAGCGGCTGGAATGGTCAGGTCGGTCGAGGGCGCGAAATGCGTCTGGCCGTCCAGCTTGTAGTAGTGCAGGGGACTGCCAAAGGCGCTGGCAACTTGCGCCTCCGTTCCGGAAAACTGGATCCGATCGTTGCCACGGGCAACGCTGTCGATGGAGAAGCCCTGCGACTGCAGCCAGTTCTCCACCTTGAGCAGGTCGGACTGCGCCATGCCGAACTGCGCGGCGAACTGCTCCGGGGTCAGCCACTGGTGATACTGGGCGGAGGTGGGATCCTGCTGCGCGGCAATAAGCGCCTCAAGCGCGGCCTGCTGCGCCTCGCTGCGGCGGAAGTTCAGCGTGATGCCGTGTAATTCGGTTGAGGCAGGAACGGCCCCGATGTCTGCGGATACAAGGGCGCGCGGTTGCCGGGAGCCGGCGATCGTGACGCGATCCTGGTCCACAATTGGCGCGGAGATACGGGCCTGCGGTCCCTGGGCCATGACTGGAAGCGGACCCAGCACGGAAGCGAAAGCGAAAGAACGGGCGGCGAGGCCGGCGTACCGACGAAGTGGAGAGGAAACCTGCATGGTAGGCCTAGTCCCGTTTCGCTGCGAGACCGGAGTCTGGCGAGGAAGCGTGGAGGAGATGTACGCCGGAGTTGCTCGAACAGAGACAGCATGACGTATCGGTGTAGACGGTGTTTCCGCGGGAAAGTTCCGGTCGCTTTCACATCGATTGCAAAGAACCGGACAGTGTTGATCGAAACAACAAAACGAGGTACCCGAAGGCACCTCGTTTATGAATTGCTGTGGTGCGTTAGTGGCCCGCTTCCACCTGTGGAGTGATGATGCCGATATTGGTAACGCCGGCCTGATGCCCCATGTCGATGATCTGAGCGACTTTGCCGTAGTCGAGACCCGGATCGCCCTTGACGAACATGACCTTGGTCTGGCGGACGGCGAAGATCTGCTGAAGACGAGGCTCGATGTTCTGTAGAGCGTACGCATCCGAGTTGATCATGTAGGACGGCTGGCCGCCCTTGGTGTCCTGCACCGAGACGACGATGGTCGTCTGATCATCCGGAGGCGGTTGGTTGGTCTTCGGAGGCTGCGGCACGATGGCGTCGAGTCCACGAGGGGTTACGGGTACGATCACCATGAAGATGATCAGAAGCACCAGCAATACGTCGATCAGGGGGGTCACATTGATTTCAGAGACCGATCCGCCTGTTCCTCCACCGCCCATTCCCATATAAATCTCCTCTCATCACCGGCTCGCCGGCTTGCGGCTCATTTTCCGAATCGACTACTCGCCTGCAGCCGGCTTACTGCGTGACCTGTTCCGTCAAAAGCCCAAGCTGGCTGACCCCGGCTCCGCGGATACCGTCGACCGCGTCCATCACCGGGCCGTACTTGGCGCGGTTGTCGGCGCGCAAAAAAACTTCTTTGTTGGTCTGATTCTGCAGCTTATCCGAGATCTTGGCGCCAAGGTCGGCATCGCTGACCTGGTCGCCGCCAAGGAACGTCTTTCCGTCGCGCATGACGGCTACCGTTACGGCGTCTTCCTTGTTCGCGTCATCCATGACGACCGCGGCATTGGCCGTCGGCAGATCGACGTTGACCTTATTGTTCAGCATCGGCGTGATAACCATAAAAATGATCAGCAGCACCAGCATCACGTCCACCATCGGGGTTACGTTGATGTTGCTGTTGACTTTCTTTCCTTCGTCCCGCTTACCCATTGCCATGTGCGTGTACTCCGTTTAGGTGGAATCGTTGTGGCTGAGCGCCTTGAACAGACGTGGAGAGGAGAGAACGGTCCCGCTCCCCTCTCCCTCTGCTTTCTCTAGCGGTGGCTCTGCTTGATAAAGTAGTCCACCAGTTCCGACGAGCTGTTATCCATCTCGACGTCAAACGCTTCCACCTTGTTGGTGAAGTAGTTGAAGGTCATGACGGCGGGGATGGCGACGATGAGGCCGAAGGCAGTGGTCACCAACGCTTCCGAGATACCGCCGGCGACGGCACCGATACCGGTCGCCTTGGAGGCGGCGATCTGCTGGAAGGCGTTGAGAATACCGATTACCGTGCCGAGCAGCCCGATGAACGGGGCGGTGGAACCGATGGTGGCGAGGCCGCCGAGGCCGCGCTTCAGCTTGGAGTGGACGATGGCTTCCGAACGCTCGAGCGCACGCTTGGAGGACTCGATCTGCTCATCCGAGATCGCGCCGCCCGAACCGAAGGAGCGGAACTCCTGCAGGCCGGAGGTGACGACCTCCGCCAGATGCGACTTCTTGGAGCGGTCCGCGACCTTGATCGCTTCGTCCAGGTTGCCGTTCTTGAGCGCGCCGGCGACCTTGGGGGCGAACTCACGCGACTGCGAACGGGCAGCCTGGAAGTAGATGAAGCGGTCGATAATGACGGCGAGCGACCAGATGGACATGATGAACAGGATGATGACGATGGCGCGGGGAATCCAGCTCATGCTGGCCCACATGCTCTGCAGAGAGAAGGTGTTGGTTTCCTGGAAAAAGGCGAGCGAAGCGGAAAGGTGGGCAGGGGCAGAGCTGGCAATGTGGGCGAGAATCACTGGAATCATTCCTCCGGTTGGAGCTTCATGTTTGTGGAGCCGCTTAGTAAGCTGCTGGGTTGAACTCGGTGTACTGCCGGCGGCCGCGGAGACTGCTGCGAGACGGCGACCGGCAGACTGCAAAGGTGGCAGGAAAGACGCTGGTGCGAACCGGGTTCAGGCGTTTAGCCACCCAGGGTGAAATTGACGGTGACGGTGGTATCCACCTCGGTGGGATCGCCATTGAGCAAATACGGCTTATACCGCCAGGTCTTGACTGCGTCGAGGGCGCTGGACCGAAGCATCTCGTTCCCGCTGATGACCGTCAGGTTCTGAATGGTGCCGTTCTTTGAGATGATGGCGTGAAGAACAACTGCGCCGGAGACGTGAGCAGCCTTGGCGATGGCAGGATACTGCGGCTGGGTCTTCTCGATCAGGTTACCCGCGATCACGCCGCCCGAGATGTGGGCCGGTCCCTTGGGCTTCTCCGGCGGAGGCGGAGGCTTGACCGATACGACCGGACCCGTACCCGTTCCGCCGAGAGTACCACCCAGGACACCGCCCGGAACTCCGCCGGTCATGCCAGTCATGCCAACCACGGCCGAAACGGCGGGCGGCGGCGCGGCATCCTGCTTGGTGTCCACAATTTTCTTGGGGATCTTGGTGGGTGCGTGCAGGGCGTCATCCATCTGGAAGGTCGGAGTCTTGATCGCCTTTACCACCGCCGCGGGAGGTGGGGGTGGAGGAGGAGGCGGGGGAGGTGGTGGAGGCGCGGTCAGCATCGCGGTCATCGCCGTTTTGGGCAGGGCCTCAGGGTTGATGAGCGGGATGATGATCAGCGTTGCGACGATCAGGAGATTGAGGATGCCGGTGCCGATCATCCAGTACTTGGATTTCGTCTTGAGCCGGCCGCCGGAATCGATAAGGGAATCTTCAAACATGGCAGAACCTCACAGCAGAGATGGGAGCAGATGTCGGTTTGCTCTCAACAGGAAAGAGCCCTGGCAGCTTAGACACCGCATGCTTCCAGTTTGTTCCCGCAAGAGTTTCCGCTGTGCCGTCGTGGGAACAGACGGGCTTCGCGTGGGGCAATACTATGCCCTGACGCGTCCCGCCGGCAAAGTGGCCGCGGCTTTGCCTTTGCTGGCGCGCCAGTCCTGCCAGGCGACCAGCATGGGGGCCGCGACCGCGATGGACGAATAGGTCCCGATAAGGATGCCGACGACCAGCGCGAAGGAGAAGCCGCGCAGCACCTCGCCGCCGAACAGGTAGAGACTGATGACGGTGAGGAACGTCAGGCCGGAGCTGAGGACGGTTCGGCTCAACGTCTGGTTGATCGAGCGGTTGACCACGCTTGCGAGGGTTTCGCGCCGGCTGAGCGCGAGGTTTTCGCGGATGCGGTCGAAGACGACGACCGTATCGTTCATGGAGTAGCCGATCAGGGTGAGGATGGCGGCGATGACGGTCAGCGAGATCTCCTGGTTGGTGAGCGAAAAGGCGCCGATGGTGATCAGCGTGTCGTGGAAGACGGCGACCACGGCGGCTACGCCATAGATAAGCTCGAAGCGGAACCAGAGATAGACCAGCATGCCGAAGAGCGAGTAGACGGTGGCGTAAAGCGCCTGTCGCTGCAGTTGCCGGCCGGCCGTGGGACCGACGATGTCGACCTTGAGCACCTGGAAGCCGCTGTCGTGGTAGTTGCCGGTAAGTGCGGACTCGACCGCCGAGCGTCCCGCGTCGTGGTTGGCGTCGGACGCGGTCGATTCGGGGAGCGAGATGAACTCCTGGTTGGGGACCTCGCCGGCAGAGGCGGCGACGCGCTGGATGCGGAAGTCGTGGACGCCGCCGCGGTCGAGCGCCTGCCGGATGTGGTCTTCGTTGGGCGGCTGGTCGAAGTGCACGGTGATCTGGGTGCCTCCCTTGAAGTCCACGCCGAGCGGGATGTGGTGCCAGAACAGCATGCTAAGGATGCCGGCGATGGAGAAGATGAGCGAAAAACCCAGGAAGTACCACTTGAGCTTGAGCCAGTCGATATCGGGTTGGCGGAACAGTTCCATTGCGTACCTCAGCGGCTGAAGCCGCTTCTGTGACTGAGATCGATTCGGCACGGCTAAGCCGTGCCCCTGAGCAGAGCGGAAAGCGTGGCTAGATGGAGAGGGCGGCGGTGCGTTCGCGGCCCTGCAGGTGCCAGTCGAAGATGAGTCGGGAGACGAAGACGGCGGTAATGAGATTGGCGAACAGGCCGACCATCAACGTGACCGCAAAGCCTTTAACCGGTCCGGTGCCGAACATGAGCAGGATGACGGCCGAAACGATGGTGGTCACGTGGGTATCGACGATGGTGATCCAGGCGTGGCCGAAGCCTTCCTTGACGGCGGCGGCGGCGGTCTTGCCGGCGCGCAGCTCTTCGCGGATGCGCTCGAAGATGAGCACGTTCGAGTCCACGCCCATGCCGATGGTGAGGATGACGCCGGCGATGCCGGGAAGCGTGAGCACCGCGCCGGAGTAGCCCATAAAGCCAAGCAGGATGATCAGGTTGAGGATCAGCGCAAGGTCCGCGTTGATGCCCGAGCCCTTGTAATAGATGAGCATGAACAGCATGACCGCTGCCATGCCGGCAAGCGCGGCGACCACGCCCTGCCGGATGGAGGCCGCACCCAGGCTGGGCCCGACGGAGCGGGTTTCGATGTAATCGAGCGACGCCGGCAAGGCACCGGTGCGCAGCATCAGCGACAGGCTGTCGACCTCGGCCTTGGTGAAGGAGCCGGTGATTTCGCCGGAGTCCGAGATGGCGGACTGGATGCTGGCGACCTCCTTGACCTTGTTGCCGTAGACGATGGCCATCGAGCCCGGGCTGGCGCTCGAAGCCGAATGCGCGGTGGTGTACTTCAGAAACTGCTGGCCGGCGGCGGTGGTCAGGGTAAAGGAGATGTTGGGCCGGCCGTTCTGGTCGGTGGAGGCGCGCGCGTCGCGGAAGTCGGTTCCTTCCACCTCGGCGGCGCGCTGCAGCAGAAAGACCTGGTCGGGCGAGTTCGGGATCGCCGTGCCGTGGACCAGGATGTCCTCCGGCGGAACGGTGTTGTTCAGCGCGGCCATGGCTGCGGCGTCGTCGGTATAGGGGCCGCTGACGACGGCGTGGATGGCGAGCTTGTCGGTCGAGGCAATCGCCTTCTTGATGTCGTCGAGGTTGGACAGCCCGGGCACTTCGATCAGGATTTCGTTCTCGCCGAGCCCGTACTTCTGCACGGTCGGCTCGGAGACACCAAGCGAGTTGATGCGCTCGTAGATGGTCTCGATGGTCTGGTCGACGGTGGCGGATTCAACCGCGGTAACGGCGGACTGCGTCATCGTCAGGGTGAACGTGCCGTCGTTGTTCCTGGTTACGCTGTAAGCGGAATAGGCGTTATCGCCCAGCATGCCGCGCACCGTGGCGGCCTGCGCGGGCGGTACGCCGGAGACGGTGATGACCGTCGGCTGCTTGTCCGGGTCGAGCTTGGCCGCGGTGCCGCCGGTGGTGGCGAGCGCCGTCTGCAGGCGCTGCACGTCGCGATCGGTTGCGGAGGCGACGGCTTCCTTGACGTTGACCGCAAGCACCAGGTGGGTGCCTCCCTGCAGGTCGAGCCCGAGGCGGATGTTATGCGCAAGCGCCGCTTTGAGACCGTGCTTGGGAATGCCGATGATGCCGTAAACGAAGATCAGCATCACGACGACGATGATGGCCAGCTTGGTACCCAGGTTCTTGCCCATGTTGTCCGTGAGCGGCGACGCCATGCTCCTCTGGGGAGGGCCGGGCTCAGCCAGCTCTTTCTTCTTTCTTGTACGCAGACGCGGCAAAGCCGACGCGGAGCGGAATACCGAGAATCGCCTCAGTCTATCGCGTTTCCCGTGGGTTCGTCACTTGGAATGAAAACAGGCAGATGTCGCCGCGCAAAGGGCACCGGGAAAGACATGCCAGGAAGGCACGCCCTCTTTACATCTTTGCGTGCCATTCTTTGCGCACGTTGCACGGTGTCTGTTGCTTGTTTCAGGCCTTATCTTCGGTGGTCACGGCGGCAATGGAACTTTTTACGAATTCGAGCTTAACCCCGTCCGGCTGCACGCGGATAATAACCACGTCGTCTTTGACCTGGAGCACGGTGCCGCGAAGTCCTCCGTTGGTGGTGACGCGATCGCCGGATTTCAGCTCCGAGAGCATCTGCTGCCAGACCTTCTGCTTTTTCTGGTTCGGCGCAATCATCAGGAAGTACAAGCCGGCGATCATTACGACCGGCAGCAGAAACTGGCTGGCCGAGCCGAAGCTTCCCAACCCGAACGATCCCTGGACCCAGACTGCAAGCATGGCCAACGTGCGTCTCCCTCAGCCTTTAAGCATCGCGTACGCCGGGAGTGCTGTCAATTGGCCCGGATGTGGAGTTCGGAGGCGAGGGCGGCGAGAGCACGTTCGCGCTGGGACGGAGGTACTTCGACCGAGAAACCATTTTCCTCTTGATCCGGCACGGTGCGGGCGTCGAAGCCGGCGGATTTCAGGCTCTTCACCGCGGCGTCGGCTTCCGCGCGGGTCTCCATCAGCGCAATCGGCAGAGTGGTGCCATCATCCTCCGCCGAGCCGGTGGCCTGTTCCGCCACCGGAAAGAGCCCGAGCTTTTCGCGCAGCACCTGCTGGCTGCGCTCCACGTTTTCGTCGGCAACCCACACCTCATACCAGGAGGCGGTTCCGGTCATCGCATTGCCTTCGCGCTGACGCATTTCAAGGTGGATGCCGGCTGCGTCGAGCGCTTCGCAGGCACGGGTAAGTTCATGGCCGTCGAAGAAGCTGATCAGCTCGGCCATACCGTCTTCTGATTCGCCTCCCGGCTCAAGCGCTTTTTCCATGACCGCGGCGCTGGACGGGAACATGCCTGGGATGCCTGCGGCAAATCCGGTTTCGAGCTCCTCAGAGGCCGGCCCGTACTCAAGGCCGCGCGCGGTGAGCTCTTCCGTCAGCGCGGTCTGCGCCGCGTCGGTCAGGGTTGGTTCGTCGCGGCTCAACTGTACAAGCTGCGCGTCCGTGTAGGTCTTGTAAAGCTCGGAAAGACGTTCGCGTTCCACATCCATTGCCTGTTCTCCCTTGCGTGCCGGCGTCGCCACGCAGCACCCTGCTAGGCTAGACACCTGAGACCTATGATGCGCGAACGCCGCCTCTCCGCCTTCCTGGCCCTGACGATTTCCCTGCTTCTGCTGCCTGCCGCGACGCTGCCCGGCTGCCGCCACCAGCCCGCGCCGCCCGCGGAGACCGCGGCCGAGGAGCAGGTGCGACAGGTCAAGGCTGCCGGCGCGCACGCCCCCGCGTTCTACAGCGCCATGCCGGACGATGCGTTGTTGGGCCAGCACGAGGAAAAAGGCCTGGAGCTCGGGCTGAAGATGGACGCGGCGACCTATACGAGCGGGGCGCCCATTGCATTCCACATCCTGATCCGCGACCGGGCGGCGACCGAGCCGATTGCCGCGGGGCTGTGCTCCGGCCTGAGCCTACAATGGCAGAAGCTGGACGACAACACCGCGGACTCGGTCAACATCGACAACCGCCATTGCTTCGATACCATTCCGAGCCCGGACGAACGGGCACTGACGCGCGGCGCGGTGAAGACGGTCGATATCACGCAGCACGAGGCGTCCAACGCGAGCTTTGCCCCGGGCACCTATCTCATCAGTCTGCAATGGCAGCCGTACGCGGCCGGGCGCGGCACCATCATGGGGCGGCAGCCGTATGCTACGCTGCGGTCGAATGTGATCCTGTTTACGGTAACGCCGTAGCCGCGAGATCAGCGCGGACCCGCTCCATGGTGGCCAGGTAGAAGTGCAGGTTGTGCACGGAAAGCAGCGTCGCGGCCAGGGGTTCGCCGCTTGAAAAGAGGTGCCGGAGGTAGGCCCGGGTGTAGCGCCGGCAGGTGGAACAGGTGCACTCCGGGTCGATCGGGCCGGGATCTTCAACGTACTCCAGCTTTTTGATGTTCATGCGCACGACGGAATCGTCCTGCCGGCGAAAGACAAGGCCGTGGCGTCCGGCGCGCGTGGGCAGCACGCAATCCATCATATCGACGCCCATGCGTGCGTACTCCTCGATCTCGTCCGGGTAGCCGACGCCCATGACGTAGCGCGGCTTATCCTTCGGCAGCCATTCCAGCGTCTGCGCGATGAGGTCGCGGGTGAGCGCGCGCGGCTCCCCCACAGCCAGCCCGCCGATGGCATATCCGGGCAAATCCATTGCCACCAGCGTCTCCGCCGACTGCCTCCGCAGCTCGGGATACATGCCGCCCTGCACGATGCCGAACAGACGCTGCATCTGACCACCGAGTTCCTTGAACCAAGGTACCTCGTACGCATGTTCTGCGAAGAAGTCCTGCGACCGAGCGGCCCAGGCGTGGGTCAGCCCCATGGAATCGCGGGTACGCTCGTAGCTGGCCGGATGCTCCACGCATTCATCGAAGACCATGGCGATGTCCGCGCCGAGCGCGATCTGTACGGCGATTGAGTGCTCAGGCGAGAAGAAGTGTTTCGACCCGTCGAGATGCGAGCGGAACTCGACGCCGTCGGGCGTTACCTTGCGCAGCTTCGAGAGTGAAAAGACCTGGAAGCCGCCGGAGTCGGTGAGCATGGGCCTGTGCCAGCCCATGAACCGGTGGACCCCGCCCATGCGCCGGATGAGCTCGTGCCCGGGGCGCAGGTAGAGGTGGTAGGTATTGGCCAGGATGATTTCCGCGCCCGTACCGCCGGGTCCAAGGGTTTCGAGCATGTCCTGAGGCACCGCTTTCACTGTAGCGGCAGTGCCGACCGGCATGAACACGGGTGTTTCCACCGTACCGTGCGGAAGCAGAAGCTGGCCCCGCCTGCCTCCGGAGGAAGCGGTATGGGCGACGGTGAATCCGGGCTGCATCTTTCCATCATAGAGGGCGCAGAAAAGGCCACCCGAAATGGGTGGCCTTTGTGTCGATACAAGCGCTTACATGGCCGGGGTCGAGATCGGCGCGGAGTCGGCCGGAATGGGCATGTTCATCTTGGTCGCGATGCCGTCGATCAGGTCAGTATGCTCCTTGATGACATCGTAGCCATGTGCCACGGTCGCCTTCAGGTCGGCGTTGGAGGTGGTGTCGCGCTCGGTGCGGAAGTCGCCGCGATCCTTGTGGTGAGCGGCGTCCATCGCCTTTACGTACTCCATGTTGAACTTGTCGCCGCTCTCGCTCTTCAGCCGTCGAGCCTCATCCTGGTGAGCCGGTTTCAGACGGGTCGCGGGTGTAACCATCATGGCCTGGTCGAACGGCATCATGTCCTGGTCGAGCTTGGTGTGATCGTCGATCATCTTCTGCGCAAAGGCGCGGATGTCGGGATTCTTCGATTTCTGAAGCGCGATCCTGCTGGCGGTCATCTCGAACAGGCCGCCTTCCGAAGCGTCCATCAGAAACTTTTTATCCTGTGTGCTGGTATCGCCAGTGGGCATGGGCACGCTGGCGTCCTGCGCGAGCGCGGCACCGGTGGACAGAACGGCCGCGAGGCCGAGCGACGCGAAACCGATTTTGAGCGACGTCATCTTCATGTAAATCTCCTTGTAATTCCCGGAGCACCCGCGCACCGTTTTGCTCGACCGGGTTTAGCCCTCAAAGTTTATCGGAGTGCCTGACGACAGGCTTGGTTGCCCTGCCCGGAAACATCAGTGTTCCAGCATCGAAACGGCTTCCGCCACGGACAGATGGTCGCCTACACGCTTGTAGTCCCATCGCCGCAGGTCGCCTTTGCGGCCAAGCGACTTGAGCATCAGCGCGCGGCCCATGATGTCGGTGTGGGTTTTCTCCGTCTTCCAGTCCACGCCGTCCAGGTGCTCGCGCAACGTGTCGAAGTTGCTTCCGGCCTTGACGATGGCGAACGGTCCAAACCCGAGGCTGACGTCGTTATCGAGCCGGCCGTCTACCTCCCGCAGGCGCATCATCTGCCGATCGATCACGACCGAGCCGTGCATGCCGCGGAGCACACGCTCTTCCATCGACTGCGGCTGGTAGTCCGGATTGGGGCGATAATGTACCCGGATCGTAGCTCCCTCGTCGATGGGAGGATCGAACAGAAAGGCCTTGGGCAAGAGCTGCAGCATCTGCTTGGCGTGAGCCTCGTCATTGGCGCCAGATGCTTCGCGCTTGGCGAAGTCGTCCGGATGCTGCGCGTCGTCATCCAGGCGGCTGCGCTCTTCGCTGGCGCGTTCGGCGGAGATGGGCTGGCCGTCTTCCTCGAGCAGCATCCGCAGCCGTCCGTGCTGGGTTTCGACCACGCGCTCGACCCACAGGTGCTGCCCGGTGCGGTCGCTTCGCTCCTCCGACATATAGGTGTAATATCCGCGCCGGGCGGAGGCGCCCTGCTCATTGTTCAGCATGGTCTGGAGCAAGGCCCGGGTGTCCTGCCCGCGCGCCGCGGCCGTCGCGCACGCAAGCGCCGAGGCAAATAGGAGCGCCGCTCCTGCGCGTAGCTTCATGGTCTCTGGCCGCCTTTCCGGTCTGGCATGCACCTAGCTTTTCGCTTGGATGCGCCCGGCACTCGAAGTGTCTGTGCCTTCGGGACGCCGAACCCGTCTAGAATAGACGTTGCGCGCACCAGACCAGCATCCCACCAGCATCCCAAGGACCAGACACCGCATGATCAGCACACCTGTCGCCCCGAATCCGAGTCTTTCCGCCGAGGTCAGCGCATTGGCTGCCGCCGCCGGATTCCGCATCGTCTCCGCCGAATCGTCGGCCAGCACAGCCGGCCTTCAGACCACGCGCTTTCACCTGGCGCTGAACGCCCACTCCAGCAAGACGCAGACGCTCGAGCTTTCGCAAAGCTTTCAGACCGCACCTTTTGCCGTGGAAATGGCCGAATACCTTGCCGAATCGGCACGTCGCCTGCTGAATCCGCAGCCAGACCTGTACCTGACGACCACCGGCCTGCCGCTGCGCTTTTCCTCGTTCGCCTGGCCGTTTCATGAATCGAGCGCGGGTGCCGACACCTCACTGGTGCATGGGCTGGTCTCGCTGGTGGATGGCGCGGATTCGCCGTTGCACACCAAAATCGCCGCCAGCATGACTGTGACCTTTCGCGAAGCGCTGCGTGCGCCGGAGCAGCCGTTTGCCGAGGCGCTGATCTATAACGCCGTTCGCAAGATCTTCGACCAGGGGCAGCTGGAGCTGGTCAAATCCGGCAACCGCCAGCCCGTGCCGGTGACCACCCGGTATTTCTCGCCCAGGCAGAACAAGTTCGTCTTTACCGATACCAACGAGGAGCAGCGCACGGCGTTTCTGGCCGCCAAGGTTTTCTGGATGTCCGGCAAGCTGGGCGGCGGCGCGCCCGTATGGCTGCTGGACCCGCGCGACGCCCAGTACCTGAACGCCTCGATCGCGGACCTGAAGCTGTCCGTCACCACGCTCGAGCAGCAGGGGCTGATCGAGCTGACGCCCGACCCCGCCTTCGCCTCCGCCACGCCCGCACTGATGCACCGCGAAGCCGAGTACGAAGTAGAGTTGCGCGAGGCGCTCGCCTTTATCAAGCCCACCTTCAACGAAGAGATGCGCGGCGGCCACACCAATATGTAGGCATCGGCCGGGTCTGCTTTCGGACCCGGCCGGCTCGCCGCCGTGGGCCGGCAGCGCGGGACCCTAAGCGCCGCCGAGCCCGGGCGCAGGGAAATGTTTGTCGGCGGCTGCATCGGCGGAGGTGGGTTTCGGTGATACCGGTATCGATCCGCGCCTCGATCAGCGGATTGGCACCCAAATCGAACGCGTGGATGGCCAGGAAAGTCCCTTACTGCACGGGGAGCCGCAGACGCACCGTCGTGCCCGCACCCGGCGCGGACTCTACCCGGAAGCCGCCGTGATGGCGTTCGGCGATCTCCTTCGAGATGTACAGACCGAGCCCGTTGCCGAGGTCGCCCTTGGTGCTGTAGAAGGGCTTGAACAGGGAGTGCTGCTCCGCTTCGCTCATGCCCGCGCCATCGTCGGCGACGGTGATCTCGATTGCGTCGCCCACCCGCTCGGCCCGCATCCGTACCTTTCCGCCAACGTTGACCGCGTCGAGCGAGTTCGACAGCAGATGCGCCATCACCTGGCGAATCTGCCCTTCGATACCAAAGATCCGAACCTCCGGATCGCCTTCCATCACGACCCGGGTTTCGCGATTCCGAATCTTGGCGCTTAACAGCCGCCGCGCATCCTCAAACACCGGCGCGAGGGCAAACCAGGTGCGCCCGTCGGAGTTCTCCGCACTCCAGCGCAGCGTCTGTTTTACCGTGCCGGAGATGCGCTCGAGCTCCGCGTCCACCATCTCGAAATAGTTCGCGGCGACCGAGCCCGGCGGAAGATCCTGCCGCAGCAGAAACAGCAGATTGGTGATGGCCTCGAGCGGGTTGTTGATCTCATGGGCAAGAAAGCTGGTCATGCGTCCGGTCAGCGTCAGCTTTTCGGTCACGCGCATGGCGGTTTCGCGCTGCTTGCGCTCGGTCAGGTCGATGCAGGCACCGATCCATCCGGCCCGCTCCGCACCTTGCCGGCGAAATGGAACCAGGCGCACCAGGTTCCAGGCCTCCGCGCCGTCCTTTGCATCGACCAGGCAAACCTCTTCCTCAAACTGGGACTCGTCCTCGACAGTCCGGGCCCACAGCGCCGCGCAGCGTTCGGCGTCTTCGGCAGAGAGACGCCCTTCCCCAAACCACAGCCCCTGCTCGCCCAGGCCCGCTTCTCGCCAGCGCGCGTTCACATAGGTCAGCACGCCTTCGTCGGTGACGGCGAAGACCTTGATGGGAAGCGCCTGGGAGAGCCTGGAAAAACGAGCTTCGCTCAACTCCGCCTCTTCCTCGGCACGGCGCAGGCTGATCGTCATGACGGCCGAGCGAAACTCGCGCGCCGATTCGATCTCCACCGAGCTCCACGGCGCGCTTTGGCCGCGCAGCGTCTCCCGCCAGATGCTGAAGCTGGTCCGCGGATGCAGCCTTCTGTCCGCGTCGACCTGTTTGACCGGCTCACCCGCCCAACTGACCGTGCGCACCACCTCCGGCCGGAACCAGAGCACGTAGCGCGAGCGCACATCCGAGATACGGATCGCCAGCAGCCCGCTGGCCGTGTCCGCCGCCTCCCGTGCCCAGTCGATCTCCGCGCCCAGGTGATTGCTTTCAAACAGCTCCAGCGAGGGGCGGCTGCCGAGCCACTCCACCAGATGCCGCAGCGTCTCGGTCCCGGGAACCTCGCCGGCCGTCTCGTAGTGTCCATCCACGGCGAGCACCGCGCCGGCCGCGCCGGTGACCTGCATCAATTCCGGCATCTGTCGCGCGATGGCGGAGACATAGTCGTTTTCCGCCGCCATCTGAGTCAGCATCCTGCGCTGCACGTCGTGAAACTGCACCATGGTGCGCAGCTTGGACGCGGTACGAAACGCATGCAGCTGGGTCGCCATCATCCTGGTCAGCATGTCGCACGCGGAGCGGATCAGGTACGGAATCACGCGCGGCTCGGCATGGTGCCCGCTGATCAGACCCCACAGCCGGCCTTCCACCACGACGGACACCGACATGGACGACCCCGTGCCCATGTTGCGCATGTATTCCAGGTGCACCGGGCTTACGCTGCGCAGCACGCACTGGCTCATATCCAGCTCGGCCGGAGCCTCACCGGTCACGCCGCGCAAGGGCACCGGCGCATAGTTTGCGTCGGGAATGATCCGCACGGTGTTCGACACATACAACGCCCGCGCCTGCACGGGAATGTCCGTTGCCGGAAAGCGCAGGTCGAGATAGCTGGGCAGCGTACCATTGTTTTCCTCCGCGAGCACCGTGCCGTGCCCCGCGCCATCAAACGAATACAGCAGCACGCGGTCGAAGCCGGTCAGCTCGGCGACCTGCCGCGTGATCGATTCGACCAGCTCGCTTTCGGTGTCCAGCCGGCTCAAGGTGCCCACAAAGTTCGTGATGACGCCGTTCATCATCTCCGCGCCGACCAGCCGGTCCTGCCGCTCGAATTCCAGGATGCGCCGGCTCTCCACGCAATGGGTCAACACGCTGAACAGCTCTCCGCCCAGGTTGTACGCGCCCAGGTAGGTCACCAGCCCTTCCGGGTCCAGCGAGCAGCGCAGCGCACGCACCGACGCCATCAGCTCCCGCTCCAGGATCAGGTCCAGCTTCGCACCCAGGATCAGCTTCAGCGGAAGTCTGAGAAACGACGCCGTATTTTCGCTTGCGAACAGCACCGCCTCCCCGTCCGGATCGATTCCGAGCAGGAAGCCGTGGGCCTGTACGCTGCCCGGCACACGAATCTCCTCCTCGGCGCAGGACACCTCGTCCCGCCGCACCGCGTCCGCCCCTTCCAACCCTGTGCTGCTGCGCGTGCGGTTGTCGTCCCGGCTTGTCTGCTCAGGCATGCATGTCCTGCTCACTGTCGGTGCGGGGTTCGCCAGACCCTCCACCGGGCCCTGTCATCCACTGTTCAAATCCGGCAAACATCCACTTTGCCGAGCGGATCACCTCGTCCGCATCCGCATCCGGGAGCTCCCGCAGCAGGTCCTTGAACCCGTTCCACATGGACCCCGTGCGTGCGCCATAACCGGTGAAGTACGCGTCGCCTTCCCCCGGCCGAAGACTCAGAACTTTTTCCGCATGTGCCGCGATGTATTGTCCGCCCAGCGTCGATCCTTCAATCACATACATGCTCCCCAGAAAAGACGCACGGGTGACCGCCCCGGATGCACCAAATTCCGCCACGCGTTCGGGAAGCGTCACGTCCAGAAACGCCAGGTCCTGCGCGATCAGCCCGCTGCGCTGCCGCGCGAGCAGCATCCCGCGCAAATCTTCCGGCGCATGACTGTCCGCCCAAAGCTCCCACCCACGCACAAAGCCGTACATTCTCCGCAGCACCTCCGCATACGCAGCGCGCGTGAGTCCTTCGGCCATCAGCGGAACCGTCGCTTCGGTCCGCTCGTGGTCGGCTGCCGTTTCCGTTCGCAGGCGCTGGAGGTCCATGCGTCTATTCTGAAGTCTTTTTCCCGCACGCGCCAGAGGCACCCGGCCCCGGCTGTATCGACAGCGCTTTGCGGCACGGGCTCGAGCCCTGCCCTGAAGCACGACCGTCGAAACCAAAGTCGATACAGCGCATATCGAACGGACGTCCACTGAAACACCTCCGTTGCCGCGCACGCCCACGCTCGCCGACAATACACTTTGGGCACCATTGCCCGGGAGCACACCGATCGCACATCCGTTTCGCAGCTTCTTCCAGGGCGGCTTCGACTGCGCCACCCATCGCCGGCGCGACCACCGCCGCGTCGACGTTATCCGCAGCACGCACCACGACCTCCGCGCCGCCGAAGACTACACCCTGCTTGCCGAAGCCGGCATTCGCACCGTGCGGGACGGCCTTCGCTGGCACCTGGTCGAGCGCACCCCCTCGCGTTACAACTGGTCTTCCTTTCTGCCCATGCTGCACGCCGCGCTCGCGACCGGCACCCAGGTCATCTGGGACCTGTGCCATTGGGGCGTCCCCGCCGGGCTCGACCCGTTCTCCCCGGATTTCGTCCCCCGCTTCGCAGCCTTTGCCCACGCGGCCGCCCGGCTGATCCACCTCGAATCCGGAGGCCTCGCCGCCGACCCGCCATGGTTTTGCCCCATCAACGAAATCTCGTTCTGGGCCTGGGTCGGCGGTGAGGCGGGGGCGTTCCATCCGCACGCCCGCCGCCGCGCCCCGCAGCTCAAACGCCAACTGGTTCGCGCCTCGCTCGCGGCCATTCGCGCCATCCGGCAGGTCGATCCGCGCGCCCGCTTCCTGCAGGCCGAGCCACGCATCCATATCACGGCCAGCCGGGCGAATACCCGCCGCTGGCCGCACCTGATCGGCGAGGCGGCAGACCATACCGAGGCCCAGTTCGAAGCCTTCGATCTGCTCGCCGGCCTTCGCGAACCCGAGCTGGGCGGAACTCCCGACTGCCTCGACGTGCTCGGTGCCAACCACTACTGGGATTCGCAATGGGTGCATCGCGGAGAGCGCAAGCCGCTCGGCCACCCCGCCCACCGGCCCCTGCACTACCAGTTGCTGGAGCTCCACGAGCGCTACGGACGTCCGATCCTGATCTCGGAAACCGGAGCCGAAGGCTCGGCCGACGTGGGCTGGCTGGGCTACACCGCCGCCGAAGCCCGGCAAGCGCAGCGCGAAGGTGCCAAGATCCTCGGGCTCTGCCTGTATCCCGTGATGGACTACCCCGGATGGGACGACGGACGGCATTGTGCCTGCGGCCTCATCGCGCTGGACGAGCAATGGGAGCGACGCACCCTGCGGACCGACCTGGTTGGCGAACTCCAGCTCCAAAACAGCATCACGACAGCCTGAAGTGCCGGCGTCTGCAGGCGCGCGCGCTCCTTGCGTCCTCTGCGCTGTGCCTTCTTACGCCCCGGCGACCCTGTCCCTGCACACAGCCCAAACCGTCCCGGTATCTCGACTCGACTCCGCTATAATGATTTCAGAAAACCGGGCCCCAAGCCCGCGCAGAGCAACCCGCCCAACCACGAGGAGAGCAGTTGAACAACCGCGAACGCAAGATGCTGGAGCTGTTGCAGAAGGGCCGGGACCAGTTCGGCTACGTCGCCGTCAAGGCAGAGTTTGAGGCGGAAGGAACCCGCGTCGATGAGCTTCTGCGGCTGGTCGAAATCTGCCGCAAGGCCAACCTGAAGCTCGGTCTCAAGATTGGCGGATGCGAAGCCATGCGCGACCTCATCGAGAGCAAGCAGATCGGCGTCGACTACATCATCGCGCCCATGATCGAAAGCACCTACGCGCTGACCAAGTTCGCCGAAGCGGTCGGCAAGATCTACTCCAAGGAAGAGCAGGAGCAGACCGACTTCCTGTACAACCTTGAAACCATCTCCGCCTTCAAGCTGCTGGACGAGATGGCCGACGAGACGAAAAAGGCTCCCGAGCTCGCCGGCATCGTCTTCGGACGCGTCGACTTTTCGCTTTCCGCCGGGCTTGGCCGCGACGCCATCAACGGCCCGGAAGTGACCGACTACGTGCTGAAAACTGCACAGGCCTGCAAAAATCGCGGGCTCGATCTGGTCGTCGGCGGAGGCGTCTCGTCCGACTCCATCCCTGTCCTGCGCCAGTTCGTCGACGTGCACCTGACCCGCTTCGAGACCCGCAAGGTCATCTTCGACGCACAGGCGGCGAAAGAAGAAAAGATCGGCGACGGCCTGCTCAATGCGGTGCACTTTGAAATGCTCTGGCTGCTCAACAAGCGCGATTACTACGGCCAGATCCAGCAGGAAGACGCCAAGCGGATCGAAATGCTGGAAGCCCGCTGGGCCGTCATGAACCGGTAGCTCCGGCTGCCGGTCCTGCTTATGGGCGCGGTTTCAATGATGCCGTGCAGCATTCCATCATGAGGCGGCTTCAGCCGCTGAGGTCGATTCGAGGCCAGGTACGGCGTTCAAGACCGGATCTGGTCCTCGCTCTTCTTTTCAGGATTTCCTAAGATGCCGCAAACCCACCTTCTCCTCTTCGGCGCAAGCGGGGCCATCGGTTCCAGCATCCTCGCGCACGCGCTTGAAAAGGGCTGGCAGGTCACCGCCGTCGCCCGTACCACTCCGGACGGTGCGAACCCGGCAGCACGCTGGATCGCCCTCGATCCCTTCGCCCCGGAGTTCTCGCCCGCATCGCTTGCACCGGGCCCCTACAACGCCGTCTGCTGGGCCCAGGGAGCCAATCGCAACGACTCCGTCTACGACCTGGACCCCGAAGCAAATCTGGCCCTGTACCGCGCCAACTGCCTCTACGTCCTGGTTACGCTCAAGGCCCTGCTCGCCGCCGGTCTCCTGCAAAAAGGCTCCCGGCTCTGCGTCATCAGCTCCATCTGGCAGAACCTCGCACGTCAGACCAAGCTGTCCTACTGCATGACCAAGGCCGCGCTGCAGGGCCTGGTCCTCTCCGCCTCGGTCGATCTCGCCACCGACGGTCACCTGATGAACGCCGTGCTGCCCGGCGCGCTCGACACCCCCATGACCCGGCGCAATCTGTCGCCGGACCAGATCGAGAACCTCACCGGCGCCACCGGATTCGGCACCCTTCCGCAGCTCGGCGACGTCGCTCGCCTGGTCGCCTTCCTCCTTTCCGCCGAAAATACCGGCATCACCGGCCAGTTCATCGCAGCCGACCTGGGGTTCAGTCATGCCCGTCGCATCTAGCGTCTCGCTTGAAATCCATTCGTCGGAAGGCTCCTACACCGTCGCCATCGCGTGCGGCTCCTTTCACGACGCTCTGAGCTCCTTCGATCACCCGACTCTCATCGCCGACGAGTTCTTCAGGCCCGTCCTCAAGCAGCCCGCAACCTTTGTGCGAGCCATCGAAGAAAACAAGTCGCTCGACGCCTCGGTCGGCCTCATCGAAAACCTTCGCGCCTCCGGAGCCACGCGCCGCACGGAGCTTGTCGCCGTCGGCGGAGGCATCCTGCAGGATCTGTCCGCGTTCATGGCCTCCATCTACATGCGCGGCCTTACCTGGAGCTACCTTCCCACCACCATCCTGGCCATGGTGGACTCCTGCATCGGCGGCAAGTCCTCCATTAACGTCGGCCCGTATAAGAACCTCGTCGGCACCTTTCACCCGCCGCGCCAGGTCCTGATCGACCCGGTCCTGGCCCAGACCCTGCCCGACGAAGCCAAAGCCAGCGGTCTGGTCGAAGCGGTCAAGATCTGCTTCTGCCGCGGCGAAGACTCGTTTGCGAGCTTCCTCGCTCTCAGTCCGTCTCTCACCATGCCTCCTGAAACCTTGCAGGAACTGATCCTTATCACGCTGCAGGCCAAGAAGTGGTTTATCGAGATCGATGAGTTCGACCAGAAGGAGCGTCTGCTGCTCAACTTCGGACACACCTTCGGCCATGCCATTGAAGGCGCCACCCATTACGCGATTCCTCATGGCATCGCCGTCGGCCTGGGCATTCTCTGCGCCGTGCGGTTTGGAGAAGCCCGAGGCACGGACTATGCGCAAGTGCCCCTCGTCCAGCACCTCCGCGCGCACCTCGACGGCATGATCCGCACCTTGCCCGGCCTCGCCGATCACCTCCGCGCCATGCCACTCGCCGATGTCTTCACACGGTTCCGCTCCGACAAAAAACACACACCGGACGAGTTCACCCTGATCCTCGTCGGCAGGACCGGCGACGTCGTCCTTACCCGCATTCCGCGCTCGCCTGCATCCGAGCAGCAGATTCAGCAAGCCGTTCAGCACATCGTGGAGACCTACGCCGCATGAGCCTCACCAAGTACTCCGACCTCCTCGCCGACTGGCTCGTTTCTCTCGGCTACACGCACTGCTTCTTTGTCGCCGGCGGCAACATCATGCATCTGCTGGAGAGCTGCTCGCAGCGGCTCACCTGCATCCCCGTCGCGCATGAGGTCGCAGCCGGCATCGCCGCCGAATACTTCAACGAGCTCGGCATGGGCCATAAAGCCTTCGCCCTCGTGACCGCCGGCCCCGGTCTGACCAATATCGTCACCGCCATGGCCGGCGCGTTTCTTGAGTCGCGCGAACTGCTCGTCTTCGGCGGCCAGGTCAAGGTGCCCGACCTCGCCCGCGGCACGCTCCGCCAGCGCGGTATCCAGGAGATCGACGGTGTCAGCATTGCCAAACCGATCAGCGAGAAATCAGTCCTGATGGACCGCGTGTACGACCAGGCCGAGTTCACCGAGGCCATCGCAAACGGTCCGCGCAAAGCTCCCATCTTCCTTGAAATCCCGCTGGACATCCAGGGAGCCAGGGTAGACCCCGCCACGCTGGCTTCTTCCACGCCGCTTGAGAAGCCCTCGCTGCCTGCTCCTCTGCCCGGCGTGATCGACGAAATCATCGGCAAGCTGCAAAAGGCGAAGCGCCCCATTATCCTGCTGGGAGGCGGCATCGACCGCGCCGCGTTCGCCCCCTTGCTGGCCGGCCTGACTACTCTTGGCATCCCGCTCATGTGTACGTGGAACGCCTTCGACCGCGTTCCCGCCGACCACCCACTCTACTTTGGCCGGCCGAACACCTGGGGCCAGCGCTACGCGAACATCCTGCTCCAGCAGACCGACCTCCTGCTTTCGCTCGGCTCGCGCCTGGGCCTGCAGCAGTCCGGCTTTAAATGGCAGCAGTTCATCCCTGTGGGCGAGGTCATCCAGGTTGATGTCGACCCCGGCGAACTCGCGAAGGGGCACCCCCGCGTAGATCTCCCCGTCCACGCCGACGCCAACCAGGTTCTCGCCGATCTGGTCAAGCCTCGGACGCTCGGCAAGCTCGCGGGCCACTACGAGGACTGGCTCGCGTTCTGCCGCTCCGTGAAGGCTGAACTGCCTCTTATCGAGCCCGTCAACAACACCGGCACGGGCTTCCTCAGTCCCTACGTCTTCGCGGCCGAGCTGTCGAAACTCGCCACTTCGGACGACATCGTCATCCCCTGTTCATCCGGCTCCGCCTTCACCGTCATGATGCAGACCTTTGCCCAGAAGCGCGGCCAGCGCACCATCACCAACAAGGGCCTGGCGAGCATGGGGTATGGCCTGTCCGGGGCCATCGGTGCCGCCTTCGCCGCCTCCCCACGCCGCGCCCTCCTCGTCGAAGGCGACGGAGGCTTCCTGCAGAATCTGCAGGAGCTCGGCACTGTAGCCGTCAATCGGCTTAACCTGAAGATCTTCCTCTTCGACGACAACGGCTACGCCTCGATCCGCATGACCCAGCTCAACTACTTCGGCGGACGCTATGTTGGATGCGATACTTCCACCGGCCTCGGCATCCCGCACTGGGAGCCGCTGTTTGGTGCCTGGGACATCCCCGTCACGCGCCTGTACCCCGGTTACGAATCCGACCCCGAATTTTTGAAGCATTTCAACGCGCCCGGACCCGCCGCGTTCCTGGTTCACATCGACCCCACCCAGACCTATTTCCCCAAGATCAGCTCGCAGGTTACCGCGTCCGGAGGCATGGAATCGAACCCGCTCCACAAGATGACGCCCGACCTCGACGAAGCCAAATCCAAAGCCGTCTTCCGTTATCTTCAGGAGAGTGCCTGATGCTCTTCCGTCTTGCTTAGAGGCATGGCTTCAGCCGTGCCGAAAGCCGTCCCACACAAGACGCGGCTTCAGCCGCTGAGGTACGCATGAAGCTCATCTCCATCGTCAGCCCCTGCTACAACGAAGAAGGCAACGTCGTCCCGCTTACCGACCGCGTGCGCGAGCTCTTCGCGACATTGCCGCAGTACCGCTACGAGCACGTCATCATCGACAACAACTCCACCGACCGCACCGTCGAGGAACTCCGCGAGATCGCCGCCCGCGACCCGAACGTCAAGGTCATCGTCAACGCACGCAACTTCGGCCACATCCGCTCGCCCCAGCACGCCATCCTCGAAGCCACCGGAGACGCCGTCGTCGTGCTGCTCTCCGATCTGCAGGACCCGCCCGAGCTCATCAAGGAGTTCCTCCAGCAATGGGAGGCCGGCTATCCCATCGTGGTCGCCACCAAGTCCACCTCCGACGAGTCCGGCCTGATGTATTCCATTCGCTCGCTCTACTACAAGACCATCGCCAGGCTCACCGCGGTCAAGGTCGTCGAGCACTTTACCGGCTTCGGCCTGTACGACCGCAAGGTCATCGACGTCCTGCGCGCGCGCTTCCCGGACCCGCAGCCCTACTTCCGCGGCCAGATCGCCGAGATCGGCCTGCCCACCAAGATTATTCATTACAACCAGAAGCGCCGGCAGCGCGGCATCACCAAAAATAACTTTTACACGCTCTATGACATGGCCATGCTCGGGATCACCAACCTGAGCAAAGTGCCCCTGCGCCTGGTCATCTTTTCCGGCTTCATCTCGGCGCTGCTATCGTTCGTGATCGGCTTTGTGTACCTGATCTACAAGCTGATCTTCTGGAGCCGCTTCGAGGTAGGCCTGGCCCCGCTCACCATCGGCCTCTTCTTTTTCGGCTCGGTCCAGCTCATCGCGCTCGGCATCATCGGCGAATACGTCGGCTCCATCCATACCATCGTGCAGAACCGCCCGCTGGTCACGGAAAAAGAACGCATCAACTTCTAAAAACAAGCAGAGAACCGCTAAGTGGCACGCAAAGAACGCCAGGAAGACTCCTGGCGTTCTCTGCGCGGGCTTATCTTTGCGAACTTCGCGCGTCGGTCATGTGCCTGCTTTATTTCTTCGGCGGAGCGATATTTTCCTTGGCCGACTTCGCTACGCGGAACTTCACATCCGTCTTGGCCGCGATTTTGATCGCCTCGCCCGTAGCCGGGTTGCGTCCCATGCGCTCCTTGCGCTCGGCCTTCACCAGCTTGCCCAGGCCCGGAATCGTAAACTCACCCGAGCTCTTGGTCTGCTCGAGCGCCGTCTCGACCAACGCGTCGAAGAACGTTCCAACCTGCTTGGCGGGCATTCCAGCTTTTCTCCAAGCGAGCGGTACAGCTCGGTCTTGCTCATCTTTTTGGCGGGCGCCGCGGCTGAAACGGCCTTCTTCGCCGTCTTGGTTGCGGCGGGCGCGGCCTTGGCTGGAACAGCCTTTGCCGGCGCCACGGACTTCTTGGCTGGAACCTTCTTCGTTGCCATGGTTTCTCCTGGAGGATACATACTGCGCGACAGAGGCTTGCACAGGTGAGGAGATTCCTCATGCCGTTTTTAGCGTGCCTGCACGAAATATCTCAGATTTCCAGTACATTGGCACGCAAACCACGCATTTTCCTGTGCGAAACCAGTACCTTTTGTTGATCTGCGGCCGGAAATCAACCCATACTCCCGGAATCCGCCGCGCCCATCAGCACCAGTGAGCGCTGCGCAAACGGTGCATACACCAGCACGGTCGAGCAGGCGAGGGCCAGGCCAAACACAAGATGGTGCAGAAGAAGAAACGGAGCAAGCGCCCAAAGCACGTCAACTCCCAGCAAAAATGGCCATATTCGCAGGAAATTCGCGTGCAGCCCGGGCGCCCGGAACAGCACCGCGCATATCAGGAAGACGCGCACCGGAATCAGCAGGGCCGCCATCATCATCACCCCTTCGGCCAGGTGCGATCCATGCGCAAGCGGCGATAGGAGCTCACCGATCTCGCCCAGGTTCGCGAGGGCACCCACGTAGAACCCCAGGTACATCCCCTGCAGCAGAACGAACAGCGTCCGCACGATGGCTGGCGAGCTCTGCGGCAGATCCTCCGGCGCGGCCAGCACACGGTCCAGCAGACCCGCACGCACACGAGTCTCCGAGGGTTCTGCGACCGGCTCGGGAGCCACCGGCGCAGTGAGAACCGGCTCCTCCATTGCTGCGCCGACCTCCTCTACCGGAGCCACGAACCGGTATCCCCGCCGCGCGATCGTCTCCACAAACCGTGGACTCTTCGCCGTATCGCCGAGGGCCTCGCGTAGCCGGTTCACCGCGGAGTTGACGCCGTGGTCATAGTCCACAAACGTTCCATCCGGCCAAAGCTCGCGGCAGATTTCTTCCCGCGTCAGCATCTCGCCCGGCCGCCGCACCAGCAGGCGCAGCACCAGGAACGGCTGTGCGTGCAGCTTCACCCGCATCCCTTTGCGGCGCAGTTCCCCGGTCACCACATCCAGGTCGAACACGCCGAAGCGATAGCGAGTTGTCTGCGGAGCATCCGCCATAAGGCTCCCAGTGTACCGGAGTGAGGCATCCGCGCCAACGCATCTCCGGCTTGGAGACTTCTCGCTAACCATAACTGTGACAATGACTTACTCCGTGAGAAACGTTCTACGGCGCGTGATCCGCCATCCATGGTGCCGCTGCCCGGCTTGCCGCATGATCGGACCCATGACAAGCCCCGCAATGCTTCGCTCGCTTCTCCCCTCGCTCGCACTGTTGCTGTTCGGCAGCCCGGCGCGCACGCAGCCGCCGCCTGAAAGCCTGCACATTTTTCACCTGTATACGAATGCCGTCGAAGCTCGCCTGACGGACCGCCATCGCTCACCGGGCACATTTCTGCCGGCGAGTCCCGCCCCGGGTCAGGACATGCTCGAGCAGCTCACCCCGGCAGCCCAGCCGCCCGGCGCGCTGCTGCACCACTGGCGAGCCACCCGCTTCCTGCCCGGCGCGCACCTCGCCGACATGGAACAGCTCCTACGTAACCTCGACCAGTACCCCCGCCTGTTCGCGCCGGACGTGGTCGCCGCACGCGTGCTCGAATCCACCCCCGACCATCTGACCGCCACCCTGCGCGTTCGCCAGAAACACGTCCTCACCGTCGTGCTCGACACCACCTACAGCATCTCGCTGGGCCGGCTGGACTCCTCCCACGGCTTTTCGAGCTCCCGCAGCACGCGGATCCAGGAGATCGGCCCGGCCGGCAACGCGCTTCCGCCCGGCGAGGAACACGGCTTTCTCTGGGCCCAGAACACCTGGTGGACCTACGAGGAACGCGACGGCGGACTGCTGGTGCAGGTCGAATCCGTTTCGCTTTCCCGGTCGATTCCCACCGGCCTTGGCTGGGCCGTGCGCCCGTTCGTCGAAAGTGTTCCGCGCGACTCGCTCCGGTTCACCCTGGACCGCACCGCCCAGGCTCTCCGCAGGTAACCCAGAACCCTGAAAGGACTCCACATGGCCACCTCCACCGCACTCCCCGGCTTCCGACCGGCGCGCCGCATTCACCTCGCCCTGACCACCTCGCTTGAAACCCGCCTGCTCACCGCCATCGCCCCACGCCTGCCCGCGTCCGTCACCTCGGACGGCTTGACCCTGCTCGGACTGCTGGCCCAATGCGGAGCCGGCCTGTTCTATGCGCTATCCGGCACCCATCGGGCTGCGCTCTGGCTGGTCATCCTCTGCCTTGCGCTGAACTGGTTCGGCGACAGCCTGGATGGCACCCTGGCCCGCGTCCGCAGGCTCGAGCGTCCTCGCTTCGGCTTCTATGTCGATCACATGGTCGACTGCCTCGGTGCCGTCGCGCTCATGGGCGGCCTCGCGCTGTCCGGTCTTGTACACCCGGCGGTCGCCATCGCCATGCTGCTCGGCTTCCTTCTGCTGGCGAGCGAAAGCTATCTCAGCACCTACACCCTCGGCGAATTCCAGCTTTCGCAAGGCCCCTTCGGCCCCACCGAGATCCGCCTGCTCCTGGTTGCCGGCAACCTCGCGCTCCTGCGCAGCCCGTTCTGCACCGTCCTGGGCCACCGCATGCTGCTGTTCGACCTTGGAGGCAGCGTCGCCGCCGGCTGCATGGCCCTGACGCTCGCCTCCGTTACCTTCCGTCACACGGCCGAGCTCTTCCGCGCCGAACTCCTCTCCGCCACTCCAGTACCCGCCACTCCAGTACCCGCCACTCCAGTACTCCAGGAGCCGCGCGCATGACACTCCTCCGTCGCTTCACCACCTTCAACCTCGTCGGAGCGCTCGGCATGCTCGTCCAGCTTGGCTTACTTTTCTGCCTCAACCGCCTGTTTCCCGGTCATTACCTCGCCACCACCGCTGCCGCGCTTGAGCTGACGCTGCTCCACAACTTCCTCTGGCATCGCCGCACCACCTGGCGAGACCGGACCAGCCATCAATCCCCCACCCGACAACTCATCCGCTTTCACCTGTCGAACGGCCTCGTCTCACTCACCGGCAATCTCCTGCTGATGCGTCTGCTCGTCCACACCGCCCACCTGCCCATACTCCTCAGCAACGCCCTCGCGATCCTCTGCTGCTCCCTCCTGAACTTTTCCCTGAGCCACAGGTGGACTTTCTCCTGCATGGCAACATCGGCCACCTCCCAGACAACCGTTGCCACATCAACGCCGCTGCCGTCGTGCTGCTGGCCGCCTTCCGTGCCGATGCCCAACAGACTCCTCTGCTACCCACACCAGTCACACCCATCCCCTACACGCCACGTTGCGTCCCGAACGACAATGGCGGAGACTGTGCCTATTTCAACTTCTTTGCTGGCCCCGCGTTTGCCGCCGGCAACGGCCTCCAGCCCACCAGGACAGTCGGCGTCACGCTCGGCCAGTACTTTACCAAATCCACCGGCAAAGGCCGGATCGCCTCACCGCAGTTCGAGCTCGGCCTAGTGGGCCCTTTACCCGGCGGGCACCACGTAGACGGTCTCGCCAGCCTCGAGTTCATGTTCAGCGGAAAGCTCCTTCGCCAGCCGCGTTTCCTGTTCGCCATGGCCGGCTACACCCGCCTGTTTGTCACCGGGAATGCCGTCACCCTCGGCGTTGGAATCGATCTCGGCAAACCGGGCTCCAACTCCGTCCACCGTATCGAACCTCGCGATTACTTTCTTTTCACCGGCCCCCAGCAACACGTCATCAGTCTCCGCTTCGCCTTCGGATCCCTTATCGACGACTAGCCATGCCCGTGCCCCATTCATCGCAGCCTCACCGCGCTGAGTGGGTCTACCAGCGTTCTTGCAGCATCCGATCTACCTCGGCCCTGTCCGGCATGGAAGGCTGCGCCCCCGCGCGGGTTACCGAAACCGCAGCCACCGCAACCCCGAACCGAAGCGCCTTACCAAGCTCCATCCCGCGCACCAGCCCGACGGCAAATCCGGCATTGAACGCGTCACCCGCCGCCGTGGTGTCCACCACCTCCACCGGAAACGCCGGCACCCGCACAAGCTCCCCACCCCGCGCGAGCGCCACCACACCCTCCGCCCCCAGCTTTACCACCACGCCCCGAACGCCCGCAGTCACCAGCGCCCGCGCCATCTCCTCAGCACCCGCATCCTGCCTTTCCAGCAGCACCCGCGCCTCGTGGAGGTTCGGTGTGAGCCAGCTCACCTGCTCCAGCAGTGCACGCGGCAACTCCCGGGCCGGCGCCGGATCCAGCATCAGCGGCACGTTCGCCTCCGCGCACATCCCCGCCACCGCCTCCACGGTCTCAAGCGGAATTTCCAGCTGGCACAACACCATGGCCGCCCCCCGAACCACCTCGCCGTGGCGCCGCACCGCGTCCGCTGTCAGCGCCGCATTGGCCCCGGCCACCACTGTAATCCGGTTCTCCCCCGCCGGTTCCACCTGGATCACCGCCACGCCGGACGCTCCCTTTACCTGTTCCACCGCCGCCGTGTCCACCCCCCACCCGGCCAGCCCGTCGCGTAGCTCGTGCCCGAAGCTGTCGGATCCCACCATGCCCACCAGCGAAACCGGAACCGCCAGCCGCGCGATCCCCACCGCCTGGTTCGCGCCCTTGCCTCCGGCAAAGATCGCAAAGCTCTGGCCCGCAACCGTCTCTCCCGGCCCTGGCAGCCGTCCGCTCCGCGTTACCAGGTCCGCATTGATGCTGCCTACCACCACAATCCGCCGCACAGCCCCTCGCCTCCACTTGCTTTATACGCCTCCGGACCATACAAAGAAGGGGTCGCCTCTTCAGCACCAGACCGGAGCACCAATCCCTTGAAACGACCGATCCTCTTTGTTGCGCTCTTCTTCGCCGCACTCATCGCGAGCGCCCAGCAGCCAGGCACCCGCTGGACCGCCGAAGCCGCCAACCGCTGGTACAGCGAGCAGCCCTGGCTTGTCGGCGCCAACTACTTGCCGTCGGATGCGATCAACCAGCTGGAAATGTTCCAGGCCACTACCTGGAACGCCGCCCTGAACGACCGCGAGCTCAATATGGCGCAGTCCGCCGGCATGAACACCCTGCGCGTTTTCCTGCAGGACCAGCTCTGGCAGCAGGATGCCGCCGGCTTCACAAAGCGCCTGGACGAGTTCCTCGCGATCGCCCAGCGCCACGGCATCCGCCCCATCCTGGTGCTGTTCGATTCCTGCTGGGATCCCTACCCAAAGCTCGGCCCGCAGCACCCGCCTATCCCCGGCGTCCATAACTCCGGCTGGGTCCAGTCCCCCGGAGCCCTGGAGCTGAAGGACCCCGCCGCCGAACCCGCGCTCCAGGCCTATGTCGAAGGCGTTGTCGGCCACTTCCGCAACGATCCGCGCATCCTCGCATGGGACATCTGGAATGAGCCCGACAACAACAACAGCGGCTCCTACGGTAAGGTCGAACTCCGCGACAAGGTCACCTACGTCGACCAGCTCCTGCCCAAAGCCTTCGCGTGGGCGCGCTCGCAGCATCCCACGCAGCCGCTCACCAGTGCCGTCTGGCAGGGCTCCTGGACAGATGGACCCGGCGAAAGCGCCACCGCGCGCATCCAGCTCGGCGAATCCGACATCCTCACCTTCCACGACTACGGGTGGCCGGAAGCCTTTCTCGCCCGCATCCACGAGCTCCAGCAGTATGGCCGGCCTGTACTTTGCTCGGAATACATGGCCCGCGATGTCGGCAGCACCTTCGACAACGACCTGCCCCTTGCCCGGCGTGAGCACGTCGGCCTCGTCAACTGGGGCCTGGTCGCCGGCAAATCCCAGACCTGGCTGCCCTGGGACTCCTGGCAGCGCCCCTATGTGCTGCAGCAGCCGCCCGTCTGGCACCACGACGTCTTCCATCCCAACGGCACACCCTACCGCCCGGCCGAAGTCGACCAGCTTCGCCAGCTCACCGGCCGCGGCACCCAGCCCTGACATTCGCATCGTGAATGTGCCCTGGCATCGCTTGGCGGAGGGAGAGGGATTCAAACCCCGGACGCAAAGCGCGACTCAAACATCGTTGGCGGAGGGAGAGGGATTCGAACCCCGGACGCAAAGCGCGACTCAAACCATCGTTTGGCGGAGGGAGAGGGATTCGAACCCCGGACGCAAAGCGCGACTCAAACATCGTTTGGCGGAGGGAGAGGGATTCGAACCCCGGACGCAAAGCGCGACTCAAACATCGTTTGGCGGAGGGAGAGGGATTCGAACCCCCGTTACCTTGCGGTAAAGCGGTTTTCAAGACCGCCTGTTTCAACCACTCACACATCCCTCCGCACCCTGCGGAGCCTTACCGGAACCGGTGCAGGCACGAACAGTATACGGCCTCTGCGCGCTCCGAACGCCACAGCACGCCGCCAGTCTTTCTGCTCCAGTCTTCGCAGTCTTTATAGCCATGACTGCGTCCACTCACAACGGCGTTATCCTGTGTCCATGTCAACCGAAGCCATGCTGACCCCACGCGAAGCCGCCCGCATGCTCGGCATCAGCTACCCCACCATCAAGGGCTGGATCCTGTCCGGCAAGCTCGCCTCCACGCAAACCCCCGGCGGCCATCATCGCATCGCCGAATCCGCCCTGAAGCCCTTTCTCGCCCGCGACGCCCAGAAACCCGCCACCGAGTCGCGCGAGCGCTATCGCCGCGTCTCCGGACGCAACCAGCTCGTTGGCAAGGTCGTCAGCGTCCGCACCGAAGGGCTGCTCGCCGAAGTCGTCATCGCCCTTCCCGGCACGCATATCACCGCCATCATCACCGCCGCCGCCGTCCGCGAACTCGCACTCAAAAAAGGCGACTCAGCCGCCGCCCTCATCAAAAGCACGGACGTCATGATCGAACGCGTAGACCCTCTGAAGGTTTAGCGCGGGGCGCGGCTATCCCTTGCTGCAGAACGCGAGCACATGCTCCACAAACGCTTGCGGTGCCTCTTCCGCCACCCAGTGCCCACACTCCGGAATGCTCTGCACGGTGACGTCCTTCGCCACTTCCTTCAGCATCGGCAGCGCAATCGGCACATAGAAGCTGGAAGCTCCGCCCAACCCGAGCACCGGCATCGGCAAACGGCCGTTCTTTTTCAGCGCCGCGCGGTTGTCGTCCCCATCCTGGTCAAACGCCCGGTATAGCTCGAAGCCTGCACGCATCGCGCCCGCGGCCTCATACTGCGAGGCATACACGCCCAGGTCGTCCGGCCCGATGGCATCCGGGTTGAACGCCAGCCGGTCGTAAAAGTGTTTCAGATACTGACGTTCCCGCCCCTGCGTCAGCAGTTCGGCCAGATTGTTGCCTGCATTGTGGAAGAAGAAGTGCCACGGCATGAAATTGCTCAGGTGCGTCGTCGCAATTGTCGCGTCGTACACCAGCGTTCCCGGGATGGGAGCCTCCATCAGCACAACACGCTCTACACTCCGGGGAAACGACGAGGCGAACGCATACGCGACCATCATCCCGATATCGTGGCCAACCAGCACGATCGGCCGTTTCACGCCCAGGTGTTCGCCCAGCAGCATCGCCAGATCCAGCGCCATCGTGCGTTTGTCATACCCCGCGGGCGGCTTGGACGAGCCTCCCGAACCCCGGTAGTCCAGCGCAATCACACGATACCCCGCTGCCACAAACGCCGGGATGACGCGCCGCCACTCGTACCATGTCTGTGGATACCCGTGAAGCAGCACCATCGTTCGGTCGCCCGCGCCGGCCTCGACATAGTGCAGCCTCACTCCCGGTTTCAGCTCAGCCACCCCGTGTTTCATCCCCGCCATCGTCATCCTGTTCCTCCCTCGCTCATTCGCCACCTCTACGATGCGAACTCGCCAAGCGAGGTCCACTGGGTGTCGCTTGAGCCGGATATTCCCAACATCAAGGTGCACAACGATTTGAAACGTATAGAATCGTTGAGACACACTTATCAACGTTCAGCCACGAACGCCCGGCTGCTTCCCCGGAGCCTTCCTTGCGCCTTTTACGCCCTTCCGCCGCCGTCCTGCTCGTCATAGCCGCCTCGTTCGCCCATGCCCAGGTCTCTGCCCGCCTGGTCGGCCGCGTTGCCGACCCCTCCGGAGCCAACGTCCTCAACGCGCAGGTCACCCTTACCGAGCAGTCCACCGGCATCACACAGCGCACCTTCTCCTCCTCCGCTGGCGAATACCTCTTCCCGAATCTGGTCGGCGGCTCCTACCGCGTGGACGTGTCCGCGGCCGGCTTCGAGCGACTCACCCGCACCGGCATCACCGTCTCGGTCGGCCAGACCACCTCCGCCGACCTCATCCTAGCCATCGGCACCGATACCCAGACCGTCGCTGTCAACCAGGACGCGCCGCTCCTCCAGGCCGCCACCTCGGACATCGAAACCCACATCCCCGGCGGCACCGTCATCGCGCTTCCCCTAAACAGCCGCAACTTCGTCAACCTCGCCCAGCTCGCGCCCGGCGTCGAGCTCCCTCCCGGCACCGTGCTCCCTCGCATCAACGGCGGCCGTCCCCGCACCAACGAGTACCTCTTCGACGGCATCTCCGCCCTCCAGCCCGAACCGGGCCAGGTCGTCTACTTTCCCATCGTCGACGGCATCGCCGAGTTCACCATCGAGGCCAACAACGTTCCCGCCGAGTTTGGCCGCTTCAACGGAGGCGTCGTCAACGTCGCGACCCGCTCCGGCTCAAGCCAGTTCCACGGTTCGCTCTTTGAGTTCTTCCGCAACGAAGACCTCAACGCGCGCAACTACTTCGCCAGCGCCGGCGCACGCAAGCCAGAGTACCGCCGTAATCTCTACGGCGGAACCCTCGGCGGCCCCGTCCTGCCCCAAAATGCGCGTGACCGCCTCTTCTTCTTCGGCGACTATCAGGGCATCAAGGCCCTCATCGGACGCACCGTCATCTCCACCATCCCCACCCTCGCCGAGCGCCAGGGCATCTTTACCGGCGTCAGCAAAATCTACAATCCCGGTGCCACTACCACGGTCGCCGGCCGCACCATCCGCCCCGAGTTCGCCAACGACGTGATCAACCCGGCCGTGACCCCGTTCGATCCCGCCGCCGTAGCCCTGCTCGCCCGCCTGCCCACCCCCACCACCACGGGCGCCGCCAACAACTACATCCGCACCGCCAACGACGCCGACCACCAGAACCAGTTCGACTTCCGCGTGGACGGCGCCTTCCGCGAACGCGACCGCGCCTTTGGACGCTACTCCTACTTCTCAGAGGTTGAAAACCCCGTGACCCCGCTGCCCGACGGCTCCGGAGCTATTACCGGAACCGCCATCGGCACCGGCGGCGTCCTCGGCCTTTCCCACGTGCTCGGTCAGCAGGCCGTCTTCAACGAAACCCATACCTTCACCCCGCATCTCATCCACGACTTTCGCCTGGGCTACACCCGCCGCGGTAACGGCATCGCCGGTCCCACGCTCGGCACCACGGCCTCCTCCGCCCTGGGCATCCCCGGCATCCCCACCAACGCCGCCTTCAACAATGCCCTGCCGCTGTTTACCTTTACCGGCTTCCAGCAGCTTGGCCCTTCGGCCAGCACCTTCGCCCAGTACCAGACCGCCGTGTGGCAGATGGTCGACAGCGTGACCTACACGCGCGGACGCCACGCCATCAAGGCCGGCCTCGACTTCCGCTGGTACCAGCTCAACACCATCTCTCCTCCCAACCCCACCGGCTCCTTCGCCTTCACCACCACCGGCACGGACACCCAGTCCGCCGCCTCCGCCACTTCGACCGGCGGCAACCCCATCGCCAGCTTCCTGCTCGGCCAGGTGGACACCTTCTCCATCGACCTGCAGACCTCCAAGCTGCGCCCCCGCGACTACATTCAAGAGTTTTACGTACAGGACGACTGGCGCGCTACCGACCGGCTCACCTTCACCCTCGGCGCACGCTACACCCTTGCCCATCCGTCCACGGAAAAGAACAACCAGGGAGCAGTCTTCAACCTGACTACCCAGCAGCTCCAGTACGCCGGCGTCAACGGCAACCCGGACTCCGCGCGCACGCTCCACTATGGCAACGTCGCCCCGCGCGTCGGCGTGACCTATGCGATCACTCCAAGAATCGTCGTCCGCTCCGGCTTTGGCATCGTCTTTATCGACCAGTCCGGCATCACCACTCCCTTCACCCTGCCGCAGTTCCCGTTCATCCAGAACGTTCAGCAGAAGACGCAGGACTCGCTGACCTCCGCCTTCAAGCTTTCCATCGGTCCGTCAGTCGCGTCGATCGCCCTCACGCCCGACGCGGGGCTCGGCCAGAGCGTCTACACCAGCAACCGCAACGCCGGCTCCGGCTATGTCGAGCAGTGGAACCTGGCTTTCCAGCGCCAGCTCACCAACAATCTCTCCATCGACGTGGCCTATGTCGGCTCGCACATCGTTCACGTCGGCATCCCGGACTCCAACCTGAACCAGCTCACCGCCGCACAGCTCGCCGCCACCACGGCCAACGGAGTCGGCCTCACCACCAAGGTCGCAAACCCCTACTACGGCCTGCTCCCTACCACCAGCTCGCTCGATACCGCCACTATCGCGGAAGCGCAGCTCATCAAGCCGTACCCTCGCTTCCAGAACGTCGCCACCTATCGCAACAACTCCGGAACCACCAACTACAACGCCATTGAGCTCAAGGTCGAGCAGCGCATGACTCACAACCTTTACCTGCTCGCCGCCTACACGCACTCTAAGCTCATTGACGACGCCTCCTCCGTCTTCTCCTCCACCGTCCTTTCCTCACCCAACAGCTCCTCGCTCGTGGCGGCCGACACCTTCCGTCCCTATCTCGAGCGAGACTCCTCCTCCGGCGACATGCCCAACGTGACCACCGGCGCGGTCATCTACGACCTTCCCGCCGGACGCGGCCACCGCTTCGCCTCGGGCGGCCCGCTCAACGCAGCACTCGGCGGCTGGAGCCTGAACGTCATCGCTGCCGCGCAGTCCGGCATGCCCGTCACGGTCACGCAGGCCACCAACAACAACTCCTTCGCCGGCTTCGCACTCCAGCGTCCCAACCTGGTCGCCAATCCCACCCTTGCTCCGGACCAGCGCTCCCCTGGCCGTTTCTTCAATACCGCAGCCTTTCAGGCCGTCGGCACCTACGCCCTCGGCAACGCAAGCCGCAACCCCGTCCGCGGACCGGCCTACCGCGATGTCGACTTCGCCGCAATCAAGGATAGCCACCTCGGCGATCGCAATGACGTCCAGTTCCGCGCCGAGCTCTTCAACCTCGCCAATACGCCCGCCTTTGGCCAGCCCAACGGAAGCGTCGGCGCGGCCGCCTTCGGCTCCATCACTACCACCACCACCGAACAGCGTGTCATCCAGTTCGCTATCCGCCTGCAGCGCTGAACCTGTTCTCTGTTATCTACCCCAGAGAACCCGCTTCTGTCCTATTCGCAGCCCGTTCGATGAACCAACGAACAATCAACTGAAGACTCGAAACGCGAAACTCAAGCCTGAACAGAAAAAAATGCGCCCGGGTCTTGCTCTCAAGACCCGGGGTTCACTCCAGTTCCAACAGCAACCGAGCGATATCGACTCACGACTGCACGTTGTGAGCCTTGGCCAGTTGCTTCGCGTTCTCCGCATGCTTTTTGTCTGTCGCACCGCTGCGCACGGCAAGCTGCTTCACCGTCGGCAACGCGCTGTCAGACGCCTCGGACTTTTCCTCCTGCTCGATCTGATCGTTTCCCTTCACCAGTTCCTGGATGTAGGCCTGGTCGAAGTCGTTTCCACGCAACCCCTTCAGCTTGCTGTAGGTGTTTTGTTCCTCGTCCGTCATGCTGGACGGTCCCACAGGCGTAACGCCTGCCGTCCGGTCGGCCGAACGAAGCTCCACCTTCAACGCGGTATGGTCGTGGATCACCATGGAAGCGTAGTGCTTCACATCCTCACTCGGGCTCCTGGCCAACGCCAGCCTGCTCGTCGCAATCTCAAAGTTCGAATCTTTTCCAAAATCCTGTAGAAATTGCGTGTCCTGGCTGGAGGCGGTGCCAGCCGTCCCACTTGCCTGTGCCCATGCTGATCCTGCTGCCACGGCCAGCATCAACGGTGCCGCCGCGCGGATGCTCCATCGATTTCTCGTTGTCTTCGTCATCGTCTCTGCTCCCAGGTCGTTCTCGCCTGCTACGCATGGGAGCATGTGCATGAAACTTGTGTTGCCCTTGACCTGACGCTAGGCACCGTGAGTGTTGGCCGTATCAACGCGTTCCTAGAACGCCGCCGTGAACCCTACATACACCAGCGTAGCCAGCACATACAGCCCCACCACCACGGTGGCCGACTGCGCCACCGTCTTGCGCGCGACGATCGCCATCCCCAGGGTCGTCAGCGCAACCACCCAAAGCTCGAACACGTCCACGCGCCCAAGCAGCACCTTCAGCCACGGTGCTGCGTCCGGCATATAGAACGCAGGGTTGGAACCAACCGGGTTTCTCAGGTCGAACCCTTCCGGGTCGTTGCCGAACAGCAGGATCAGAATCGTCACGATCGTTCGCAGCAGGTACGGCAGGGCCGCATACACGACCACCGCCAGCACCTGCGGAAACCTGGTCTGCGCTCCCAGCCCGAAGTTGAACGACCCCCAAAGGATCAGGCCATAGATCGCAAAAAATACCAGGATAGGCAGAGAGGACCCATATGTGATCGCCCGCGTCACCGTCACCTGCCGCGCGATCGCCGGCCCCTTCTGCTCCGGAGGCAGCTGGTTCATGCGGTCCTGCGCAGTAGGCGACGCCTTCATCTGCGTCTCCACCACGCGCGCAAACCCGACCTGCCGGTCCACCGTATAGGCCAGCCCAAAGCCGGCCACGACCAGCAGAAGAAACGGAAGCCACCACGCCGTGCTGCGAAAAATATCGTTGAATGTCTTGGATGGCGCGATATACGCATCCACTACGCGCGCAGTCTGGCCCAGCGGAGCAACAACGGGAGGAGCGGCCGGCAACGAGGACATCGCAAGTCTCCAGAAAAGGGATACCCGATTCTAGACCGGATACGCCTGCCCGAAAGAAAAAGTTCGCAGGCAAAGTGTCCTCCGTACAGCGAAACACAATGTTTCGTATGCATTGCCATCGCCATTCTCGCAGGGGTAACAGAAAAAGGGGTCCGCGCAATCATCGCAGACCCCTCCTTGTCCACACCGCCCCTACATCTTCACGCCGTGCGACTTGTCTTCCTTGGCCTTCTCATTCGCCTTGCGTGCGTTCATCGAACGCTGTTCCCATTGGTCCGCCGTCGCTATATCTTCCTTGCGCGCCTGGTCGTTGCCGCATTCCGTATCCGCCTTGCGCCGATAAATCAGGCTCAGGATCGTCATCGGCTCCTCGTATGTCTGATTGATGTCCACCGACTTGGTCAGGTACTGGATGCCCTCCGTGATGATCGGCGTGTTTTCTCCGGCCAGCTTGGTACAGTTCTCCTTGCTCATCTTCACGTTGCCGGCGTTGTCGTCCGTCGTCAGCCCCTGGCTCTTGCGCACGGCTTCCGCATTATCGAACGCCTTTTTCCAGTCGCTTTGCCCGATCGCATAGTACGCCTCCGAATTGTTCGGATCGACCGCGATTACCTTCAGTTCCACCTGTTTGCTTTCTTCGTTCTTGCCGATCGAACGGTCGAGCGAAGCGATCTGCTGCAGCGCGGTCAGGTCGTTCGGATCACGGCTCAACACTTCGTTGAACCCGTCGATCGCCTTGTGCGCCATCGCAAGGTTCTCCGGCGTATTCAGGTTCGGCACCACCTGCGAGCTGTACGTGGTCGCCAGGTACAGCTTCGCCATGTTGTAGTTCGGGTCGATGTTCACGGCGCGCTGAAAGTGGTCTGTCGCCTCTTCATACTTGGCGTTCTTGAACGCTGCAACACCTTTGTTCAGCTGGTCCGCAGCGCGTAGCCGCGCGCACCCGGTGACCGACACAAGAGAAAGGGCCAGCAGGCCAGCCGTCACCGGAACTCGTACAATCGATTTCATGGGGCGTGTTTCTCCTTGGGGGAAGCGCAGCAGGCTGTCGGACGATGATAGCGTAAGTTTGGCTCGCTTGGGCAGATTGTAATATCTCAAGTGTAAGAAACGCCAGACCTCCCGCTGAATCTGTCACGTTGCGCCGGGAAACCTTGTCATCGTCGCTTCCCTCCGTCAGCAGAGGCCATTGCGACAGCAACGCAAGCACAGTCTCGAGTGACAGGGATCTTCTTCATGACTTGGGGAGACCCCTTCTCTTGTCACTCGGATGCCCAGCCTCCAAAACATCGATTCCCATGAAGCCGGCGCAGAAACGGGTCGCCACCACGGCGACCCGTCCCTCTACAGTGTCCGAGGACTAATCTCCCGCCACCGGCTCTTCAATCGTGTTCACCACTTCGACATTGGCCTTCGGAGCAGGAGTAATCCCCCCAAGCCCGCCGATCGCCCCAAGCGGAACGAACCCGCCTTCCGGAGCCTTCTCGCCCAGCACTTCCTTGCGATACAACGCCGCCATCTTGGAGTTCTCGGCTTCCTGCTTCATCTTGGCGTCACGCGCGCGGATCTTCTCTTCCCGCGCATTCTTGGCAATACCCGACTTGTCGAATGTATCGTTCGCCGCCGCGTTCACGTGCGCATCGTTCAGGACGAGATCGTACGAGGACTCCTTCTCCAGCCCGACCTTTTTGCCGCCCGCGAAGATCTCATGCCGGCCATGTTCCTCGTACCACTTGGTCAGCGAGCTGGTCATGTGCATCTTCTCGATAATGTTGCGCCAGCCCACACCCGTGTTGTACGCGCAGAAGCTGATCTCGCCTTCCTGCGTCGCGTACGGGATGATGCATTGCTCGGTACGGCGGAAGTCGTAGTTGAACAGGTCCTGAAACCACATGCCCGCGATAAAGAGGAAGTTCCAGCGGTCGCCACGGCGCTGCTTGATGTCCTCCATGGTACGGTCCGCGGTTACCTTGCCATAGCTGCGGCCCGTCGCACCAAAGCTCTTGTCGAACTTGGTCAGCAGATCCCTGATCTTGAAGTGCGTCGGAGCCTCGGAAGGCTTGTAATTCCTCATCAACGCAAGCGACGCGCCAATGATGGTCAGGGTCTTGCCGCGCGCCGCATCGTTCACCCGGGCAATGTCCTTCGCCAGGCGGTCCGCGTTGATGAACGCCGTGACCGGAACTGCTTCCTTGGTTTCCTTGTCAATCATCAGCGCCATGGAGATGCCGCAGTTCGGATGGCATCCGCAGGAGAGCTGGCCCCAGTCGCGATCCGGTCCATGCACCAGGTCCGCCCAGTCGGAAAACGTCGACATGAACGAGATGGGGAACCAGTCACGCGTCGGCTCGCCCAACCCGGTCTGGTTCTTGACGTCATGCGCCAGATGCGAAAGCGTATAGCGCTGCGCCATGCGACGCTCGTCCGAAACCGCCTCGTCGCGTCCCGTAAAGCTGACCGGCTGGAACGAGAGGAAGTTGATCTTCTTCGGGTTGTCGAGCGCGAACTCGATAATGCGGCCAACCTGCTCGTTATTGATGCCGTTGATGATGCACGTCACCGGAACGATATCCACACCGGCCTCATGCAGGTTGTGGATCGCCTGCAGCTTCACGTCGAACGCATTGCCGACCTTGCGGTGCGAGTTCGGCGCGTTGCCGATGCCGTCGAACTGCAGGTACGCATAACGCAGGCCCGCGTCTGCCGCGGCCTTTGAAAACTCCTTCGATTTGGCAAACTCGATCCCGTTCGTCGCCGCCTGCACGCTGGTGTAGCCCACCTTGCGCGCGTACGCCACCGCATCCAGGAAGTATGGGCTCAGGGTAGGCTCGCCACCGGAGAACTGCACGGACATCTGCCGCTTGGGCTTGATCGTGACCGCGTTGTCCAGCATGGTCTTGATCTCGTCCCACGTCAGCTCGTGCACAAAGCCGACCTGGTTCGCGTCCATGAAACAAGGATCGCACATCATGTTGCAGCGGTTGGTCAGGTCGATCGTCAGCACCGATCCGCGTCCGTGGGTCACGGTCGACGAACCATGGTTGTGCAGCTTGGCGTCGTTGTGTGCGCGGATGTCGCGTCCCGGGAAAACCTCTTCCAAATGCTTGAAGAACGCCGCATCGATCGACATCAGGTCTTCAAAGTGCCCGTGGATCGGGCAATCCTTCACCATCAGGATCTGGCCATCGCGCTCGATGATCTGCGCCTTGATCTCGCCGACCTTCTCATTGAGCAGAATCTCGTGCGGAAGCTTGCCATCGACGATCTGCTGCCGGATCTCCGGCACGCAGCGCGGGCAGAGCGAGTCGGTCGTGCGCGGCCAGCCGAGCGGCGGCTTCTCCTTCTGGTAGCTCTTCAGCAGCGGCTTGTCGCTCCACTTCGGGGTAAAGCTATCGTTGGGGCTGATGGAATTGAGGCGGCTGAACACGCTCCAACCCAGCTTCGCGACCTGAACCAGACCGTTCTCAATCAGCTTTGCCGGCTTCTTTGCCATGGAAAATCGTCTCCTGAAAGCAGTTCCTCTTACTCTAGCCGCGCCGCCCTTCGTCCAGGCAGTCGCAACCTTGGTGCCGATCCTGAGCGCCCACCCCGCAAACGCGGGCAGGCCGGTCAGGTCCAACGTTAGATGAGCCTGTGAATAAGAAAGAACCAACCATCAGTGAACGGCGATTTTTCGCAGCGAACGGGTCTAAAAGCGGTTCGAGAGACTTACAACGCAAGCGCGGGAACGGAACACATTACTCATATTTCAACGTCTCCACCGGATCCATCTTGGCCGCCCGGTTCGCCGGTAGCGTCCCAAAGATGACCCCCACCAGCACACTCGTCCCAAGCGCCGCAATGGCCGAATAGTAATCGGTCGGAATCTTGTAGGGCGTCAGCAGCGAAATGGACAGCGGAATGGCCAGCCCGATTACGGTCCCGATCACCCCGCCCGACAGCGAAAGAAACACCGCCTCGGTCAGAAACTGGATCCGGATCTCCTTCCGCGTCGCCCCCAGCGCCTTGCGAATGCCGATCTCGCGCGTCCGCGCCTGCACATTCGCCAGCATCGAATTCATGATTCCCACACCCGAAACCACCAGCGTAATGAGCGCCGCCAGCGTCAGCACCAGCGTGAGCATGTCCGCGATCCGGCTCATCAGGCTCAGGATATCCGACATGATGAATGCATTGAAGATCGAGGTCGGCCGGTGACGTTCCCGGATGATCTGGGCGATCTCCTGAGAAACCGGCTCTACTTCATCCGCACTCCGAGTCGTGAAAAAGATCTCTTTCACCTTGTCGGTCCCGGTAAAGTATCGCGCGACCGGGTACGGCACAAGCAGCGTCTGCGGGCTGATCTCGCTCAATCCGAAGGTGTTGAACGCCTCTTCGAAGACGCCGATAACGGTAAATGGAATCCCCCGGATCGAAACCGTCTTGCCGATCGCCTCATCCGGCGAGTGAAACAGCTGGATTGCGAACGGCTTCACCATCACGGCTACCTTGGCATGCGAGGCCTCGTCCTCCGAGTCGAAGAACCGCCCCGCCAGCACGCGCAGATTCCGTATTTCCTTGTATTGGCTGGACACCCCAAGCAGCATCGCGTCCTTGGTCTGCCCACCGCCGATGCTCATGCTCGAATGGTCTTCCAGCATTGGGCTCGACGCCACGATTACCGGCCCCAGCCGCTCCAGCACCGCGCCCAGGTCCTCCTTGGTCATATTGTCGGGAGCCGCCGTGTTGTCGGCACCCACCACGCTGCCGCCGCCAAACTGCATCTCGATCTTGTTCGGCCCGATCGATGAAATCTGGTCCAGCGCATATTGCTTGCCTGTCAGCCCAAGCGTCACCACCAGCACGATCGATGCCGACCCGATCACCATGCCGAGCATCGTCAGCAGGAACCGCACCTTGCTCGCCTTGAACGAGTCAATCGCCAGCGCCAACGTCTCGCGAAAGTCAATCGTCGTCGAAGCACTCGCCAGCGTTCGGTCAAAGCTCGACAAGGGCTTGCGCCCGGCAGAGGGTTTCGGTGGAGTCGCGGTAGCCATGGTCCACATTAGACGACATCCTGCAGCCGATCGGTGCAATCAACCGAAATCATCTCAGGCAACCTTCCCGCTCCCTTGCCGTCCCTGCGTCCTTTGCGCGCCTTTCCAGGGGAACTTTGCATGTCATCCGTTACCTGTTCCTGCGAAGCCGAATCCACGCGCCCCCTTACCGCCCGACAATGCGAAACTAGAATCATGCTCCAACTCCAGAACGCCGGCAAACGATTCGGCCAGAAGCTCCTTTTTGAAGACGTCAACTGGCTCATCACCCCCGACGAGCGCACCGGCCTGGTCGGCGGCAACGGCACCGGCAAATCCACGCTGCTCAAAGTCCTCGCCGGCCGCGAAACCCTCGACTACGGCTCCACTACCCGCGTCAAGGGCACCACCCTCGGCTATCTCCCGCAGGATGGCCTTGCCCTTTCCGGACGCACCGTCTTCGCCGAATGCCTGTCCGTCTTTGAAAACCTCCTCGGCCTCGAAGCCGAAGCCGAGACCCTCACCGCCGCCCTGTCCGATCACGCCCCGGGCTCGCCCGCCTACGAGGCCGCCGCCACCCGCTACGGCCACATCACCGATCTCATGCACGCCCACGACATCTACACGCTCGACGCGCAGGTCGGCACCGTGCTTGGGGGCCTCGGTTTCTCCCGCGAGGACTGGGAGCGGCGTACCGAGGAGTTTTCCGGAGGCTGGCAGATGCGCATCGCGCTCGCCAAGCTGCTGCTGGAAAAGCCCTCGCTCCTTTTACTCGACGAACCGACCAACCATCTTGATCTCGAAACCCGCAACTGGCTCGAAGACTATCTCCGCACCTACGAGAACGCCTTTATCCTTATTAGCCACGATCGCTATTTCCTGGACCAGACCGTAACCAAGATCACCGAGCTATGGAACAAGAAGTCACACTTCTACTTCGGCGGCTATGAAAAGTATGTCAAGCAGAAGGAAGAGCGGCGCGCCCAGTTACTCAATGCTTACAAAAACCAGAAAGACCGCATCGAGGACCTTGAAGCCTTTATCAACCGCTTCCGCTACCAGGCCACCAAGGCCAAGCAGGTCCAGTCCCGCATCAAGGAACTCGAAAAGATCGAGCGCATCGAGGTCCCCGAAGAAGAAGCCACCATCCACTTCTCCATCCCGCAGCCGCCGGCCTCGGGACGTACCGTCATCGAAGTCGCCAACCTCACCAAGATCTATCCCACACGCGACGGTCTTGGCACCAAGACCATCCTCGAAGACGTTTCCTTTTCCATCGACCGAGGCGATCGCATCGCCCTTGTCGGAGCCAACGGAGCCGGCAAGTCCACCCTGATCCGCATGCTCTCGGGCCTTGAAGACCCGACTTCCGGCAGCATTCGGCTTGGTCACAATGTCCTCGCCGACTACTTCGCGCAGGACCAGTACAAGGTTCTCGACCCGGCAAATGAAATGCTCGACGACATCGCCGGCATCGCCCCGCGCGTCCCTGTCGTCGAGCTCCGTTCGCTTCTCGGCTGCTTCATGTTTTCGGGCGACGATGTTTTCAAGAAGCTGGGCGTCTTATCCGGCGGCGAACGCAACCGCTATGCCATGGCGAAGATGTTAGTCTCGCCCGCCAACATGCTTTTACTCGACGAACCGACAAACCACCTGGACCTCCGGGCCAAGGACGTCCTGCTCGACGCCATCCGCAACTTCACCGGAACGGTTTTGTTTGTAAGTCACGACCGCTACTTTATTGACGGCTTGGCCACACGAGTCTTTGAAGTAGAAAGTAAACGAGTTCACATTTATCCCGGCAACTACGAAGATTACCTCTGGCGCAAGGGCGGAGGCCCGGAAAAAGTCGCCGCAGCGCTCACTCCCGAGCCGAAACCCATAGCTCCTCCCCCACCCGCGCCCGAGCCCCAGAAACTCGCGGCAAAGAAGCTCAACCCGATCAAGCTCAAGCTGCTCCAGGACCAGGTAGCCGAGTGGGAAGAAACCATCGGCGAGCTCGAGCAACAGATCACCGAAGCTGAAACGAAGCTGGGCGTCTTTACCTCCGCGGACGAGTCGCAGCGAGCCTCCGCCCTGCTCGATGACCTGCGCGCCGCCCACGCCGAAGCTAGCCGGCAGTGGGAAACCCTCGGCACCGAGCTCGAAGAGCAGCGCGATTAGCTCCCGCCGCAAGCGCAACCTCCCTGAAGGTCGTGCTGAAGATCTGGGCTTCACCCTGCCATTACCAATTTTCCATCACCACCGCCGCCGCAAAGCATCCATCGTTTCAGAAGATGATCACATCGCCACTATCATCATGATCGACCTGGTTACTACCTCCAAGGACGTTTCCTCTCGAAGCTTCCTAAGATGGCCTGGACTCTGTCCGCCTCCATCGACACCCGCGCCGCCGCAAATCGCAATGCGTGACTGAACAGGCTTGCCTCACTACTGCACCACAAGCGTAAGGTTCACCGTCCGCACCAGCCCCGCGCTTGTCCCGCTCACCACCAGCGTCGAGGTCCCACTTGGCGTCACCGGCACGGCCGGCGTCGTCGAAGTTCCTGTCCCCGGAATTGTTCGCCCCGTGCTGCATCCCAGCATTGCGCCCCCAAGCAGGACAGTCAGCAGCACCCCCGCCCAGCGCCGCCGCTTGATCCCCACCAGCCCCAGCGGAACCAGCAGCGCCAGCCATCCTTCCGGATGCCGCACCATCCAGGGCAGCTCCATCCCATGCGAAGCCGCCACCCCCGTCGTTACCGTAACCGTGATCAGCGTCGTACCCCCCAGCGCCGGACCCACCGGAGTCACGCTGCACGTCGCATGCGCCGGAGCCCCTGTACACGTCAGCGCCACCATTCCCGGCACCCCTGCGGCCGAGCTCACCAGCAGCCCATAGGTCGCCATTCCTCCGCTGGTAAGCGTCTGCGTCGTCAAACCGTTTGCGGTCAGCGCGAAGTCTATCCCCGTCCCCGTCAAAGCCACAGCCTGCGGACTCGCTGCTGCGTTCGACGTCACCGTGACGACCCCGCTCCGAGCCCCCGCCACCCCCGGCGAAAACACCACCCCAAAGCTGCATGCCGCTCCCGGAGCGACCGTCGCCCCACACGTATTGGTTCCGGTCGCCAGCATAAAATCTCCGCTGACTGCGATCCCCGCCAGCTGCAGTGTCAACCCGCCGTTGTTGGTCAGCGTCACCGTCTGTACCGTGCTCATCGTGCCTACCGCTACCGCGCCGAATCCAAGGCCGCCCACAGGTGCCAGCGACACCCCCGCGGGCGCCACACCCAGCCCACTTAGCGCAACCGTCTGGGTTCGGAATTGGTCGCTCACCTGCAGCACCCCGGCCTGCTGGCCCAGGCTCTTCGGCGCAAAACCCACCGTCAACACGCACTGCGCATGACCGTTCAGCGAGTTGCCGCACCCGTTCACCACCGTAAAGTCCCCCGAGCTCACCTGCGCCGCGATCAGCGTCAGCGCCACGTCTCCTGCGTTTACCAGCGTCACCGTCTGCGTCGCGCTCGCCGTGTTCAGCGCGGTCGCCGCAAAGCTCAACTGCCCCGGCGTAAGTGAGTCAGTGGCTGCGGCCTCGCCCGTCCCTGTCAGCGCCGCTGTCTGCGTTCCGGCGGAATCCACCACGGCCAGCGCTCCCGTCCTCGCGCCCGCAGCAGTCGGAACAAACGCCACCTGGACCGTACATCCGGTCTGCGAAGCCAGCGAGCTTCCACAGGTGTTCGCCTTGACTGCAAAGTCGCCGCTCACCGTTACGCTTGAGATCGTCGCCGCCGTGCCCCCGGTGTTGGAGATCGTAATCCCCTGCACCGCGCTCGCCTGCCCCACCACGGTCGGCAGAAACGTCGCTGAAGCCGGAGTCAGCACCACGCTCGCTGCCTGCAATCCATTGCCCGCCAGCTGCACCGTAGCCTGTCCGCCCGGAGCGTTCCCATACACCGTCAGCACCCCCGCACGAGCGCCCACAGCCGTAGGCGCAAACACGACCTGCACCGTACACGTCGCGCCCTGCACCACTGGGGTCCCCACGCACGTGTTCGTTTGCGTGAAATCTGAATTTGTAATCACGCTCGATACAGTCAGCGGTGCGTTCCCGGTATTTGTAACCGTAACCGAAACAGACCCGCTTCGCACCCCCACCTGGGTATCCGGAAAGCTGAGCGAAGACGGACTCACCGCAAGCCCGGGAGCCGCCGCACTCACCGCCGTCAGCAGCGGAATGCCCCATATCCCACGGCCATACGTCGCCGCCCGCAGCTCACCCGTGCGTCCATCGCCAGTTGCCATCCCGATCGCCGCCTGGAGCCCGACTACCGGCGCATTCGGCAGCGAAACTCCGTACACACTCCAGCAATTGCCCGTCGTACAGGTTGAAATCTGAGTCGTCACAAACACCCCGGCATCGGTCGCGACATACACGGTATTCGCATCGTTCGGGTCCACCGCCAGCGCATTGGCCGGAGCACCCGGCAGATTGCTTGAAACATTCAGCCAGTGCGCCCCGCCATCCACCGACCGGTACACCCGCGGAACATTGACCCCGTTGCCCGTAAATCCCATCACGGTCGCATACACGGTCTTTCCTGTAGCGTCATGCGCGTCCGCTACGACCGAGGACACATCGAACCCGCCCGGGTTGAAGACATTTGCATCCGCCAAATCGTTCGTGACCGGGGCCTTCGCCGCATCCGTCCAGACCACCGTCCCGCTCGCCAGCTGTGCGCTCGCGGTCGTGAACACGTGGCCGCCCAGCGATCCACCTCCATCGAGCGTTCCCGCCAAACCCGCGTACAGCACCTCGGACCCCGCACTCTGCGCCGCACTGGCCCCGCTTACCGCCCCACCCGCGCCCAGCGTCCGCACTAACGGAAGCGTCGCCGGACAGGCACTCGCCCCGGCGGCCCCAAACGGCCGGCTCAGTTCGTTCGCGCTCGACCAAAGCGCGCCCCCAAGCCCCGGCCCACGCCAGACCCGACACGTCCCGACCAGCACATCGCTCGTCAGCTCCGGGTCCAGCATCCACGCCGCATGCACCGCCGCCGCGTCGTTCAGCACCTGCGCCTCCCCGATCGCAACGGCTGCGAAATCCGCCGCCTCGCAGGCGGTACCCTTCGTACACCGTGCAAGGCTCACGCCCGCGCCGGTCGAAACATACCAGTCCGCCGGCGTCGCCGGATCGATCGCCACCGCGCCTCCTTCGCCTGCGCTCACCTGCGCCCACGGCGAAGCCGCCGCCCCGGTGCCCGCCGTGCCCAGCGCACCCAGGCCCGCCACCAGCGTCGCCGTATCCACCGGGTCCTGCGCGAAACCCACAACCTCCGCCAGCGACCCAAGCCCTCCATTCAGGTTCGCCCAGTGCACCGCATCCGTCGTCGAGCAGCTCGCCCCCGTCTCTGCCACTCCATCGCTCGACCGGTACACCCCTCCGTCGGTACCCACAAACACCACCGTTCCCGCAGCCGCAAACGCATGCTGCGCCGGAGCTACCCCCGCCGGGTTCGTACATCCATTCGCCGCGTTGGTCGTATTCCGCAGCGCGCACCCGGCCGCCAGACTGCACCGAAAGAGGTCTTCGGTCCCGACAAATAGTAGCGTATCCGTCCCCGAAGCCACCGTTCCCAGCGTCAGGTCGTAATCCCCCTGTGCGATCACCCCGGCCGTATCCAACGCCGAGCTTCCGATCTGCGATCCCCAAATTGCCGAAGCATTGGCGCAGGAAGTGCCCGTCGACGCACATACATCCCGGAACAAGCCCTCGTCCCGGTTCGCGCCATCCACCGTCAGCGCAAAGGTGTCCCCGGTTGCCGCCACCGCCAGCACCCCGCGAAAGATCGGGCAGGCCAGGCTTCCCGCCTTGCCCGGCAAGGTCGGGCAGTTCGCCGCCGTCAACCCTGTCCCCGGCTGGTTGCTCATCCGCGTCCACAGTACCCCATCGGCCGATTCATAGTATCCATGCGCCACCACCGCCGCATAGAACCGCTTCCGCACTGCGTTCCATACCACCGCAGTCGCGCCGTTCGAAGCCGCTCCCGTCCCCGTCACCCCGTCCAACTGCTCCGGCTGCGAGCCGTCGTACACTGTCGCCAACGCCCACGTCACGCCCGCATCCTGCGATACGTAAAGCCCCTTTACCCCGGCCGCGGCCGAAGCCGCATTGACCAGGTCGCCTTCCGCCGCATCGTTCACCGCCGCTACCACGACTTGGGGGTTCACGCCCGAAAACGCGATCCCCGCAAACCCTAGCCCGGCAAATGGATGCGCAGCCCCCGCGCCCCCCTGCGCCTGCTCGATCAGAGTCCAGGTCACGCCGCCGTCGGCTGACCGCAGGATCCCCGAGCCATAGTAGCTGTCGGTCGCATCGTTGGTATCGCCCGTGCCCGCCAGCAGCACGCCGCCACTCATTGCCAGCGCGCCGATGCTCAACGAAGCGGTCGCCGTCGAACCGGCATTGCCGCTGAACACCGGCAGGTCGTCGGTCAGGGGCGTAAACTGCACCCCACCCGCCGCCGCCGCGTTGGTCGACTTCCACACGCCACCCCCGGTTGTCCCCACGTAGAGCGTATCGCCGCTGCTGTCAGCCGGGTCCAGCACCAGCGAGGTCACCCGTCCCGTTACCAGCCCGTAGCTCGGCGTCACCACCTGCCCCGGCCCCACCGGAAGCCATGCCGCATTCAAAATGGAGCTCGCCGCCGCCCCGCCGCCTAACCCCCCAGCCACCATCGTGGACCGCTCCGCCCTGGCCCGCGCCATGGCCGCCGCGCCATCCTGCCGCCCGGCCAAAAACGCCCTAGCGCGCGCGCGATGCGTCTCCACATGCAGCCCCTGCCCCAAACCCAAACCGGTAGCCATCCAGCCAAGCACGACGCCGCTCACCCACCCGCAAGCCCACCCGCGCAACCGCCCGAACCGCACGCCCATGCCATCCACCGTGCCCCGCGGAGCCAACACTGCGGGGCGCAACAACCCTATCGGCAAAAGCAACCCGAACCATCAGCCGGCCTGCCACGAAAACCCGGCCAGCAGTACCCACTCGAAACCGAAAACGCCGCTCCACTCGAAACTGAACCACCAAGCCAGGCCGCGAAGCTCTACCCACGACCGGCAAGGACTGACTATCCACTAAGCCCTAACACCGCACTATCTTACCCGACTCGATTCCCCGCGTAGCGTTCCTGGAATCTACCACTAGCCGAGCCTCCTCCACAATCCAACCAAAGTCATACACCGAGTGGTCCGTCACGATCACCACGCAGTCAAACTCGCCCACCCGTGCCAGCGCAGTCGAAGCCATCCGCAAGTCGTACCGCCGCCCCGTTCCCACAAACGCAAAATACGGATCGTTATACGCCACCCGGGCTCCCGCCCGCTGAAGCAGCTCCAGCACGGTCAGTGCAGGCGACTCTCGCAGGTCATCCACATCCCGCTTGTATGCCACGCCCAGCACGAGCACGCTTTTCCCCGCCAGCTCCCCCCCAAGCGCCCGCCGCGCCGTCTCCACCACGAATCCCGGCATCGATTCGTTCACCTCACCCGCAAGCTCGATAAACCGGGTCCGAAACCCATGCTGCGCCGCCTTCCACGTCAGGTAGAACGGATCGACCGGAATGCAGTGTCCTCCCACGCCCGGCCCCGGGTAAAACGCCTGGAACCCGAACGGCTTGGTCCGCGCCGCCTCGATCACCTCCCACACATCCACTCCCATCGCCTGGCAAAGCTGCTTCATCTCGTTTACCAGCGCAATGTTTACCGACCGGTAGATGTTCTCGAGCAGCTTCGTCATCTCCGCCGCTTTGGTCGAGCTCATACGCACAGTTCGTTGAAACACCACCCCATACAACGCACACGCCGCCTCTGCCGCCGCCGGGTCCACGCCCCCCACCACCTTGGGAATCTCCCGCCGCGGCGTAACCGCATTGCCTGGATCCTCCCGCTCCGGAGAAAACGCCACCATCACTCCATCGAGATCGAGAAGATCCTGTGTCCGTGCCCCATTCATCGCAGCCTCAACGCGATGAATGGTTAAATCCGGTCTGGAGCCCCCCATCACCCAAACCCCGATCTCCTCCAGCATCCCTACCACAAGCTCATCCGTAGTCCCCGGATACGTCGTACTCTCCAGCACTACCAGCTGCCCAGCCCCCACAACCCCCCGCAGCGACTCCATCGTGGAAACCACCGCCCGCATATCCGGAGTATGGTCCGGATACAGCGGAGTCGGCACACAGATCAGGACCGCATCCAGCCCAGCCGCCTCGCTGAACTCCGCCGTCGCTCGAAACCCAGCCTCCCGCGCCGCTCGGATTTGCGCCCCGTCGATCCGGTGGATATAGCTTTCCCCCGCGTTCAGCGCCCGCACCTTCTCCCGGTCCACATCGAACCCAAGCACTCCGAACCCGTCCTCGCAAAGCAGAAGCGACAACGGAAGCCCCACATACCCAAGCCCCACCACTCCCACCCGCAGCGCCCGCCGCCCATCCACCAGCCGAACCCGCCCCAGCCACTCTCTCAGCGTCGCCGCCGCCCGCCACTCACTCACCGCACACCCTCACACCAACCCACTACCGACTACCCTTTCCATACCAGGCCACCGTCCGCCGCAGCCCTTCCTCAAACCCCACCCGAACCTCATACCCAAACGCCTCCCGCGCCGCCGAAACATCCGCCAGCGAATCCCGGATGTCCCCTGCCCGTTCCGGCCCATACACCGGTGCCTCCCGAAACCCCAGCATTCCCGACAGCAGCCCATAGGTCTCGTTCAGCGTGTGCCGCTCCCCCGCGGCAATATTGAACACTCGTCCCGCTACCCGGTCCGCCGGGGCCGCCACCGCCAGCAGATTCGCACCCACGGCATTTTCGACGTACGTAAAATCCCGCCCCTGCTCCCCATCCCCGTTGATCGTCGGGCGTTCTCCCCGCATCATCTGCAGGATCCACTTCGCCATCACGCCCGAGTAGGGCGAATCCGGAACCTGCCGCGGCCCAAACAGGTTGAAGTACCGCAGGCTCACCGTCTCCAGTCCATACACCCGCCAGTAGCTTTGCATGTACAGCTCCCCCGCCAGTTTCTGCACCGGGTACGGCGCGATCGGCTGCGGAACCATCGTCTCCCTGCGCGGAAACCCCGGCTGGTTCCCATATGCCGAGCTCGAAGCCGCATACACTACCCGCCGCACCCCAGCCGCCCGGGCCCCCTCCAGCAGGTTGAACGTCCCGTCAATATTTGATTCATGGCTCGCTCGCGGGTCTTTCACGCTGCGCGGCACGCTCGGCAGCGCCCCTTGGTGCAGCACGAAATCCACGCCCCGGCACGCCGCCGCCACCTCCCGCGCTTCCCGCAGGTCGGCTTCAAGCAGGTCCACCTTGCCCTGCAACCCCCGCAGGTTTTCGATCCGCCCGGTCGAGAAATTGTCCAGCCCACGCACCTCCTCCCCCCGGGCTAGCAGCGCCCGAGCCACATGCGATCCCACAAACCCCGCAACCCCCGTTACCAGATACCGAGCCATCCCCAAAGACTACCCGAAACTCAAGGCTCAAAACTGAACAGATCTCCTTGCGCCCCCATCGCGATACCATATCCCCGTGAAGACTCTCCTCGCCCTCCTTCTCACCCTCGCCACCCTCCCCGCCCTTCGCGCAGACCCCACTCCCCGGCGTCGACCCCGAGCTTGCCGCCGACATCGGCACGATTCCCGCCATCGACAACCACGCTCATCCGCCGCTTCCCAACGATCCCGCCGACCGCAACTTCGACGCCCTCCCCGTCGACAACATGGTCCCGCAAACCGATCCGGTGGCCTGGCGAGCGGAAAATCCCCAACTCCACGCCGCGTGGCTCGCTCTCTGGCACCTCGACCTCAAGCCTCCCCTCACCCAGCCTCAGCTTGCCGTCCTCCAGGTCGCCCGCAGGCAGGTCCAGCAGCGCGAAGGCCTCGACTACAACAACTGGCTGCTCACGGAGGCCGGCATCCAGACCCAGTTCGCCAACCGCGTCTCCATGGGCCCAGGCATCGCGCCTCCCCGTTTTCGTTGGGTCCCCTACGACGACGCTCTGCTCTATCCCTTTTCCACCTCTGCGCTCGCCCGTGAAAACCCGGACCGTGCCCTGTTCTTCCCGCTCGAAGACAAGCTCCGCGCCCGCTATCTCCACGACTCCGGCCTCGCCGCCCTGCCCAAATCTCTCCCCGACTATATACAGCAGATCGTTCTGCCCACTCTCCATCGCCAGAAAGCCGGCGCAGCCATTGCGATCAAGTTCGAGCTCGCCTACCTCCGCGACTTCAACATCGGCAATCCCACGCAGGCCGAAGCCGAAGCCGCCTACACCCGATCCGCCGTGTCGCCCACCCCAGCCGACGCCCGCATCCTTTCCGACTTCCTCTTCCGCCGCATTGCCCTCGAAGCCGGCCACCTCGGTCTTCCTGTCCACCTCCATGCAATGGCCGGCGGAGGCTCCTACTTCTCCATTGCCGGCGTCAACCCCCTGCTGCTCGAGCCGCTCTTCAACGACCCCACCCTCCGCGGCACCAACTTTGTCCTCCTCCACGGCGGCTGGCCGTACATCCGTGAGATCGGCGCACTCCTCCAGAAGCCCAACGTCTTCCTCGACATCTCGCAGGAATCCCTCACCTTCCCTCCCCGCAGCCTAGCCGGCTTCCTCCGCGAGTGGCTCGAAACCTATCCCGACAAAATCCTCTTCGGCACCGACGGCTACCCCTACTCCGACTCGATGGGCTGGGAAGAATCCACCTGGATCGCCGCCCATAACGCCCGGGCCGCTCTCACCCTCGCTCTCTCCGGCATGTTAGCTGACGGCGAACTTACCCGCCCCCGAGCCCACACCCTGGCCGAAGCGGTCCTCAACGCCACCGCTCACAAGCTCTACGGCTTCTAAGTCCGCAATCGAAACGCGAGCATATTACCGACAATCGAGTGAACGCCGGAGTGCTTCGCAAGGTCGACTTGCCGCCAGGTTCGTCCTGCGCAAGTACCCGCCGACGGATTCCCCTAAGTGCACGGCCAAGGCTATGTACTTGACGAAGTCGAGTTGTCCTTGCGAGCGACATCCCGGGAACCCGACGCCCCACCCCGGAGAATCAGCCTCGGCCCAACATCGATACGCTCTGGGCGATCTAGAAGTGCGTGATAATCGTTAGGATTCTAAGTATTTCCACCCGGAGCAATGTGCCGCTCCGGGCGGAAATATGTCACTGCTTCTAGTAATACAGCTTCCCGCCGAGCTGAATCACGCGAGGCGTGTTCGACTGCGTCAAAAAGCTTGCCTGGGTTCCCCCCAGCACACCAAAAAAGCTGCTGGAGGCGGTGGTGTTCGGACCCGAGAAAATCGGATGATTGGGGGCGTTGAAGGCATCGATCCTCAACTCGAACCTCCTCTCTCCCGGAAGCACGAAGTTTTTCCGCAAACCGAGATCCAAATCCAGAAATGCCGGGTTCCTGACATCCCCGTAGGTCGTGTCGTTATTCGTATACCTGGTCGTGAAATCGTTGTAGATGCCGTTACCGAGCCCAGCCTTTATATCTGCGGCTGTAGGTACGTAGCCGGCACCCGGAAGCCCTGCAACGCCCGTCCATGTAGGATAGGTCGCCAGCGCAGCCACTGTTGTTGACTTGTTAGGGTATGGCTCGAACTTCGACGTGTCGAACTGGACACCCTGTCGCGACTTGGTAAAGTTCGAACCAGGGTCGCCGCCTTCGAAGAAGGCACCGTTCGTTGGAAGCGACAGGGGAGTACCGGAATTCGCGGTAAAGATGGCGGTAAGTCTCCATCCGCCCACGATCTCGTTCAACCCTCTGTTCATGTTTGTTCCGAAGAACTTACCGCGTCCGATCGGCAGGTCGTAGGTCGGATTTACCGAGTAGATGAACCGGACGTCGCTTGTGCTCAGCTGTCTCTTCAGTTCCGTCGAGACCTGTTGGGGAAGCACGCGCGAGCTATAAGATAGGCTCTTTCCCCAGGTAAATGCCATCAGAAGACCGAAGCCGTCGCGGAATCTCCTCTCCGCCTTCGTCTGGAGGGCGTAGTAGTCGTTCTTGCCCGTGTATCTGTTGTCCGTCACGTCGCCAAGGGGGTTCGGAAGAGCCAACTGGGAAGCTGCAACCGTTTTCTGCGTCTGCAGGCCCGAGGTGATGTACGGCGCACCGAGAAACGGATTTGCTACCTGGGTATTCCCGGACAGCGTATCAAGAGGACGCCCGGTTGCATCGAACTGAGGACCGAACGCCGACAACCAGGCCGACGTGCTCAGCAGGTCGCCGTCATAGCCGACAAGGATGCCGTGCTGGCCGCTGAAGACTCCTCCGACCTCGAACAGATAGTTCTTGATCTGCTGCTGCACCTTCAGGGATATTTCATCACTGTATTGGCGGGGAACCTTAGGGTCGTAGTATGACCCAACCGATCCAACGCTGGTCAACGGGCCGAGCGCGCTTCCGGTGAGCGGAACCAGGCCGGTCGGGAACGGGTTAGCCAGAGTCGCTGCCTGCGTGAGATAACTGTCGTTTGAGGGGGTGAATGGGGTAGTTGAACTGAACCCGAGCTGATTGGCATGATTCGTGACGAAGTTGGCATTGACAAAGCGTCCGACCCCTCCACGGATGACCGTAGTTGGAGTGAAGGCATACGCAAAGCCTATCCTTGGCTGGAAGAATTTGCCCGTAAGCTCCGTCAGGTTTCGAGAGTTGCCATTGATACCAGCGTACTCAATCGCTCCTCTTGCAACGAACGTGCTGACATTGGGACGGTTCTGCTGCAGGAATTGGACGCCGAGGTTACTGGAGCTACCGGCAAGCACGGCGGCGTACGCGGGTTGAGCAACCGCGGTTACGGGCGCAACGTTCGCATTGGGATCATAGACCGAGTAGAACTTGTTGTGTCGCTCCGTAAGTGCCAACTGCTCATCCCAGCGCAAGCCCAGATTGAAGGTCAGTTTGTTTGTGATGCGCCAGTCGTCCTGCGCGAAGACAGCAAGGTAGGGCTGAGACCAGAAGGACGTCGCCGGAGTGGAGATCGAACCACTCGTAGGCAGGCCCAGAGCGAAGGAAGCAAGGTTGGAGCCGACACCCGCCCCATTGCTTGTCAGCGGATTCATCGTGGTCCAGTTATTACCGAAACCGAAGGTCCCGTTGCTAGTTCCCAGGTTTCCCAGGGCTTGTTGCTGGACGAGATATTGTGACCCGACCTTGATCGAGTGCTTGCCGAGAATTTTGGTTACCGTGCCGACGCCCTCATACTCGATGTCATTTTCGTAGGTCGGTGCCTGGGCTGTACCGAGAGTCGCACTTGATGATGCAGTGATGATCCCGGTAAGCGCCGGAATGCTCGGGGTGGCCTGCAAACCAGTTAACGCACTGGAGAAGCCGTAGTCCTGGGGACCGACACCGTAGCTGGCGCTGGTTGTGTTTGTGTAGTAAGCCGTTATGTTTCCTCGCAGATCGACCACCAGGCTCGGCGACACGGCCCAGGTATGGTCGATCGTCAAGCCCAGATTTTTCCGGAGAGAACTGGTTCCATCAAGAATGTCGGAACCCCCAAACGGGCTGTTTCCTTTTGTGGGGTCTTCTTGATTGCGGCGCAGGGCGACATAGCTATGATTGTTGTCTGTCCACGCCTTGTCCACGCGAAGGATGTAGCTGTTGAAAGGATTGCTCTGGACCGCTCGACTGATGAAGTTGTTGGAGTCGCTGCTCGCTCCGTCACCCGCATCGGTTGGAGGAGGCAGCAAAGCGTAGATCGCTTTGGCGATCGGGCTGATTCTGGAGGACGGAATGACGTCGCCCGCAAACTCCTGCCGAAGTCCTGTCGTCGTGTTGACAGTGTTCGGGTCATAGATGTGGATCGGATATCTTACGCCGTTTGTCACAACAAAAGATTGACTGAAATCACCCTGACGTTCCAGCAGGGTGGGGATACTGATCCTGCCTTGGGGATTGCTCGGGGCCTTGGTACGAATGCCGTCATAACTGAAGAAGAAAAATGCGTGCTGCTTCCGCCCGTCGAAGAGCTTCGGAATGGAAATTGGTCCTCCCAGGGTCGCTCCGAATTCATTCAGGTGAACCGAAGGGACCGGGGAGAGCGAATTCGTATTGTAGACCCTGGAATCCAGAAAAGGAGTGTGATTGATCACGTACACCGTCCCGTGGTAATCCTTGCTGCCCGACTTGAAGGACATATCCAGGGTCGCGGTCTCGGTCCTTCCAATCGAGGCATCGTACGCATTCGTGGTCACACGAAGCTCACCAAGTGAGTCCACGGGCGGGATAAAGGCGATCTGACCGTTTGTTCCGAAGGTATTCGTCCCCCCTTCAATCTGGTAGTTCACCGAGCCACTCGCGTCTACTGTAACGCCCGACTCCGAGTTATTGGAGTACAAGTGCGCGGGGCCGCCACTTGGCTGTCCGAAGAGGCCTCCCGGAACAAGCTTGACCAGGTCCGTTGGAGAGTTCGTGACCGTGGGTATTTCCTCCAACTGAGCGGTGGTGATGACGGTTCCCGAGATCGCCGCTGTCGTATCGATGAGAGGAGTCGTGCTTGCTACCGTCACTGTTTCCGAATTCGACCCAAGGGTTAGTCTTGCATCGACGAATTTCTGGTCCGACACTTGCAGTTCAATGGGAGCCTGGTCGAGAGTTTTGAACCCCGGCGCGATGACCTCGAAGGTATAGTGGCCCAGGGGCAGAGCTTGCACCTGCCAATCTCCATCTTTGTTGGTCGTCGAACGCCATTGACTCCCCGTCTCCACGGACGTGACGGTTACATTTGCGTTTCGGATCACCTTGGCCTGTGGATCGAAAACCCGCCCGCCCAGGGTGGCCGTGCTCGCCTGTCCAAACAACCTTGCAGTCCCCGGGTGCGCGAGTACAAGCACGCACAGAAGTTTCGGAAGCAGGCGGGGAACGCCTGCAGGGGCCACAGAGAAATGCGCGGGCACCCGTAAGTGCCTGTCTTGCCTTAGAACCACTACCGACCGGAATCATCCGCATTACTCTCCTCTTAAAGCGGCTCGCTTGTTCTAATCCATGGCAACTGCTGGCACCCTTTTATAACGGATTCTCCAGGTTCGTCTCGATCCGGCCCGTCGGAGCCGATGGCGGGCCCATTTCGATAACGTTGTCTTATGAGCGGGGAAACACTACGTGATGCGGTGTTCTCTTGTCAAGAGACTGAATCCTGAGGTTCGAGCAGGACGCGCTCCGCCGACAACGTCATCATCGGGTGCGATCCCGTGGCGACGCGCGTCCGCGCGTGTCAACTCCCACGCCAAGCAAGATGGATCCGCGGTCACTCGCGCATCGGAAATATTCGTGGGTCCAGGCCATCTTCAAGAACGCCGGTCTTCATAAGAGCAGCGATCAGGGCGTCCTCGCGCATGGGGCTATGGCGCTCCTGCAAGGGCAAGCGGTCGAGTATCACGCGCCTGCTGTTCTGGCATCTGCATGGAAGGAAAGCAAACGGTGAGTTTCGCTTCGAAGTCCGGAAGCAGCATGTCCACTACCGTTGGGCCCAAGCCAGCGTTCAGGGCCTCGTGCCTGTGCCCGCAGAGCTTCTGCCGGACAAGCTGATGAAGATGGGTCTTGATCTCCGTTGAATGGAGTGCCGTTTGCAGAAGGGAGGCCTCGAGGGGTGTGAGCCGTCCCGCCTGTAAGCGCTCAGGAGAGAGAACGAGATGCTGCATGCGAAGTGCATCGACGGCCAGCAGAACAGGAAGGGTCAGGCGTCCCGCGATGACGTCGCACCCAGTGCTTTTTCCTGCGGTGGACTCATCGCTGTACAGGTCTACGCAGTCGTCGATGAGTTGGTAGGTGATGCCAAGGTCGATGCCGATCTGCTGCCAGCGGGCGCACTGCGAAGGTGAAAACCCGTGGAGGATCGCCGCGCCGCAGAGGCAGACGCCGAAGAGCGTCGCCGTTTTTTCCCTGGCGATGGCGGCGACGAGCTGTTGCGCGTGATCGAGCGAGCGCGGCACGGGCGAGTTCAGCTCACAGGCCACTGCCTGTGCCATGGCCGTGCCTGCCTGTGCCAGACGCTGGAAGAAAACCGGGTCTATGCTTGCAGCCAGTTCCAGAGATCGAATGAGCAGCCAGTCCGAGGCGAGGATAGTGAGAGCTTTGCCGAACCGAAGATGGGCGGTGCTGCGGCCGCGACGCACGTGGCCGTCGTCGAAGATGTCGTCCTGCAGGAGAGTGGCGGCGTGCATGATCTCGAGCGCGGCCGCCGCTTCCAAGGCACGCTGTGGATCGCCCGGAGGCGCGGCGCTCAGCAGGAGTGCGGCACGGATCCGACGGCCCCCTTGTACAGCGTACCGGCAGACTTCGAACATGGGACCGGCAAGACCGGCACACTGCTTTTCCAGTTCGGCTTCAAGCGCGGGCAGCACCAGGGCCGGATTCATGCCTGGACTCCGGCCTTGTGGGATCCAACTTCGAATCGGGCTGGGTCGGAGGCACGGTTGGAAGCGCGCCGGAGGACTTCAGCAAGCATCATGTGGGGCACGGTAAGAGCACTGAGGGTGATAAACAGGATGCCGAGCGAAGACGCGAGCGTATGTCTTCCCAAGGCGAACAGAATCGCCATGGCGCACAACGAAAGCAGCCACGGAAGAAATCCCCGCCGTAGATGACGAAGCAGCAGCGGAAGCTGAAATCGACCGGCACCATCGAGGCTGGTGCTGATGACGTGCTCGGGCGTGTGCCAGAGGCAGAAGAAGACGGCGAATGCGGCGACCGGCGAGCAGAAGCGGAAGAGGAAAAGCTCTGTGGTGAGCAGCGCGGCTGCTGCTCCATCCCGCTTGAGCAGGCCGGGCACCACCGCCAGAAAAACGGCCGGCCAAAGGGCACGGCCTGCAAGCGAGGTCAGCAGAAAGGCGTATTGCGGGCTTCTTTGGAGCATCTGCTCGAAGATCGCGGCAACCTGGTCAGGCCACCAGTGACATGCCGCCACGATGGGAATCAGCCCCGTGGCCACGCCTGAGAAAATGCGGCCCCGAGAAAGATCCGGCTCGCCTTCGGTGCCAAAGTGCAAAGCGGAATAGAGCAGGAAAAGCGTCAACGCGACGATCGGCACCGCCCACCAAAGCAGGACGACCAACACGGTCATGGTGACATAGCAGAGATAGAACGGAAGCCTCCAGCGTGCTTCCCACCCGGAGTCGCACGCTTCTTCCGCCAGAACGCCGTCGAATGCGCCGTGCCAGACAGCAACGGCGATAGCCGCCATGGCAGAGAGCACCCAGGGCGTTTGCGAAGGCAGCAAGTGGCTGCCGAGAATCGCGGCTGTCGCCGCAGTGAGGAAAAGCACGAGCCGGCTTGCCGCGAAAGGTGCGTGTTGGGTTGCAAGTGACAGGAACTTCACGCGCCTCCTCCATGCAGCGGACGCATCACAGCCGCCCGGAGAAAATCGGATGGCGGAAGCGCCAGCATAGCGCGAAGCACCTCGCCCGGAGGTGCCGTTTCCGACAAGAAGCGCACGAGCGCATCCGGCGGGAGCTTGCGAAAAAGGGTGAGAAAGTAGCTTGCTGCGCGGTCGGGAGATCGTTGAAGTGCGCGAAGGAAGATCTCATCAAGCACGCCGTAGAACAGCGGTTCGACGCGGGATGGAAGGGGCCTGCGCTGCGCAAGCGCGTTCGCGAAGGCGGCACTTTGACGCTGGATGCGTTGAAACGCGTAGCCGGAAGAAGCTTTGACTCGGCCGCCGCGAATGCCGATATCGACGACGCGGCCCTGTGAGGAGGCGTGTGACCGGTGATTGCCCATGGGCAGGACGCCGGATTCACGATAGAGCACCCGGTAGTTTTGCCCGGCGAGCGGTTCAAGGTACCGGCGGATCGCCCCTTCTGCATCCGCGTACGCCAGGCCCGGGACGTCGAGGTACGTGGCTTCCACGAGGGCCTCTGTCGCGGAAAAAGGAAGAACGTAAAAGAACATCGTACGACCATGGTCCGTACTGGCTTGGAAATCCATCAGGTCGACTGTCGAAGGGTCGAAGCATGGTGAGTCGGTGTGCACATGCCAGCCGGTGAAACGTTGCTCCAGCACTGGCTTCAGCCTTGTTCGATCCTGTGGGCGAGAATCGAAGATCCACTGCGAGCGCAGGCTGCCTTCACTGGTCTCAACTTCGCAGCCCGCCTCCGATGAATTGATCGAGTGGACGCTGACTCCGAGCGCGAGCTCTTGTCCCGCGTGCCGGATCTTCTGCTGGGTGAGCTCATAAAAATGATCTGCCGGCAGGTGCTGGTAGCTGTAGCACCGGCTCTGCTGCCGGGCTCCATCCCCTCCGTTGCGCACTCGCCAACTGTGCCAGCGGTGAGTAACGGCCGCGGCGAAAGGATGCTGTTCCTTAGCCCAGAAGCACCAGGTTCGGTCGCGGCTGTATGCCGAACGGCTTTCAAGAGTAAGGACGCGCAGGTGGGGGGCTCGCCCGGCGAGCGCCGTGGCCAGGCTAAGGCCGGCGCAACCGCCGCCCAGAATAATGACATCCGCATCGAGCGTCATACGTTGACCCCCAGTGCGCGGCAGGCGTTGTGGAGCGCAGGGCCGAGCGCCGGCGACCACGCCAGGTTCTTCGGGCGTCGCCAAAACCTTGGCCGCAGAAGCTGTAAGCCCGCCACAATCACGAGCCAGCACTTGCGTGCAAAGCCAACGGTGGTCCGCCTCCGCCAGGACAGCGGGATGTCGCGGCGAACTCTGACGCCGATTTCGCGATAACACATCGCTGCGGCAAGAATGCTCCAACGGGTGCGTCGAGGCAGGCTCCAGAGACCGTCGTACGCGAACTCGTAGAGAGTGTCGGCCCGCGCCAGCAAGCCTTGAGTAGCCTCGCACACCAGGAGCGCATCCGGAGCTTTGCCGCCGTGAATGGCGCGTCCAATTGCAATCGCATCGACACGGTTGCACGGCAGGTAAACACGCCCGGCACCAAGGTCTTCCGCGACATCGCGGCAGATATTGCTGAGCTGCATGGCGATCCCAAGCGCCACCGCCGCACTGTAGCCGGCCGGCTCTGCCCCCAGCAGGTTTGCCATCATCAGGCCCACCGTGCCGGCCACACCAAACGCATACTGCAGCACGTCCGGCTCCGTCGCCGGCTGCTTCTGCTTGAGGTCACCGAGAGCCGTCCGCACCAGCGTTGCCGCGGCTGCCGGCAGCATGCCGCTTGCGGAAAAGGACCAGCCCGCCATGCGCAGCTCCAGCACGCGATGCTGTTCCAACGCGGCTGCCAGAGCCTTAAGATCCTGTCGCCGCTCTGCGACCGAAAAAGACGAGTCGTCGGCGAGGTCATCGACCGTTCGGCAAAACGCGTAAAGATCGATCACATCGTGACGCACCTCTCGCGGCAGGAGCCGGGCAGCCAGATGAAAGGTCTTGCCCGCCCGCGACATAAGCCGCTCCGCGGAGGCGCGCGTTGAGGAGGCGGTCACTGGAGAACCTCGCGGAGATGGAGCTCTGCAGCGGCCCGTTCGGCAGAGTCCGCAAGGATCTCCGGCAGGTAGTGCTCCAGTACCTTTGCCGAGCACAGGACGCCGGGCAACCCGGCTCCAGGATGCGTTCCCGCTCCAACCAGGTAAAGTCCGCGCACATCTTCGCTGCGGTTGCCGAAGCGAAACCATGCGCTTTGCAGCAGCGTCGGCTGAATCGAAAAGCCCGTTCCGTGATGCGTAAGGAGATTGTCGCGAAAGTGCTCCGGGGTCACGTGGAAACGGACTTCAAGCGCATCCCGAAGGCCCGGACAGACGGTGGATTCAAGTATCTCCAGAATACGAGCTTCCAGGCGCGGCGCTTCGCGGGTCCAGTCGATGCCGGCGCGTAGATTCGGTACGGGAGCAAGGACGTACAGGCTTTCACAACCGGCCGGCGCGAGCGAAGGATCGGTTCGTGTAGGCGCGTGGAGGTAAAGGCTCAGGTCGTCGCTGATGGGATCGCCTGCAAAGATCTCCTCCAGCAGTTCCTTGTACCGCTTGCCCAGCAGAATGGTGTGGTGCGCAAGCTCCGGATAGCTGCGCCGGACGCCCAGATACAGGACGAACAGACCCATGGAGTACCTGCGGTTTTCGATGCGGCGGTCCGTCCAGCGCCGCCGCCATTTCTTCGGCACCAGGTGCTTGTAGAAGGCGGGTGCATCGGCGTTGCTGACGACACAGTCGGCATGCTCCTCGTGTCCGTCTTCCATCCGGATGCCGGTGGCCCGGCCGTCCTCGATCAGGAGCTCCGCCACACGCTGGCCCATGTGAAAGCAGATGCCCTCTTCACGCGCAAGCCGCACCAGCGCGGCGACGAGCGCGACCGTTCCGCCCATCGCGAAGTGCACGCCATCCTTCCGTTCCAAATGCTGGATCAGCGCGTAAATTGAGGTGGTGTGAAAAGGATTGCCCCCGACAAGCAAAGGCTGGAAGGAGAAAACTCGCCGGAGCGCCTCGTCTTTCAGATAGCTGGAAACGAAGGCGTACACGGAACGATCGCTGCGCAGCCAGGCCATCTGCGGAAGCACACGCAGCATGGAGGCGATCGTGTCGAAGGGCTTGTCCCCGAGCTGTTCGAAGCCGACCTTATAGATCTCTTCCACTTTGGCGAGCAGGCGGGTATACCCCAGGACATCCTCCGGGGCAAAGGCGCGGACGGCTTCGATCAATTGCTCGCGCGTGCCGCCGTAGTTGAAGACTCGGCCGTCTGCAAAGAGGATGCGATACCACGGCATCAGGGGCCTGAACTCGACATAAGAAGACCGCTCCTTGCCGAAGAGCGCAAACAACTCATCGAACAGGAACGGCGCGGTAATGACGGTCGGACCGGCATCGAAGGTATAGCCACGCTCGTGATAGCTGCCTGCACGACCCCCTGGCGTCTTCTGATTGTCGAAGACATGAACGGCAAGGCCGGCCGCGCGCAAACGCAACGCGGCGGCCAGCCCCCCAAAGCCTGCTCCGATGACGATGGCTCGGGTCATCAGGATCGTCCGCGAACCAGGCGATCCCCGCTTTCGGGCAGCTCTTCACTGACGTCGCCCGTGTGTTGCACCAGGCTTACCGCCCACAATCCGTACAAAACCTTTGCGATCAGGTCGAGCGAGGTGAACAGCGCCGCATCGATCACCGGGCTCCACAACCGCAAACCTTCCTGGCCGATGAGAAAGACAATGGGATAAGCGAACCAGACGATGGAAAGCACCGTCGCTTTCTTCCGGTAGTTTTCACCCTTGAGGCTGGTTTGCGACAGCTTGCGAAAAGGACCCCAGAGCAGGCCATAAATCGCAAGAAACGCGAGACAGCTTACACCGTAAAACCACCATTTGAGCGAGGGGTCATCCGTCCAGGCCGCCACCAGACCGGTCACGATCATGTACACATCGGAGAGGACGAGGCCGGCAATCATTGCGCCGCGTTTACGCTTATGTCCCTCCACAGCGCTTGACGTAAGACTCAACAGCAGCAGCGGCGTGGTGATACTCCAGTCGATATACCGGGCAAAGTAGAACGTGCGGCCAGAAGGCAGGGCTACCGAGCCGTGACCGAGCGCCATCAGCAGATACAGCGTCATGGCAATCATGGGAACCAGGAAGTGAACAATCGAGTCGCCTTGCTCTGAAACCGATTTGTTTTTCTGCATGGGGAAAAAAAGTAGCAGGAGCCCGATGGACATACCGAACGTACCAATCCAGAGCCAGGTTTGCACTGTCATTCGTTTACCTCGACAAATTACGGGTTTACGTGCGTGAAGGGACAATCAGGCTGATGTGCATGAAGCAGTGGTGGGCAGGCGATGGTCGGTCTGAGTCGTTCGGAAAAAGGGGGTCAGCGGTTTCGCTGATGCTTTACAAGGCTTTGCGGAGGCCATACGGGACAGGTACCCGAAGCCAGAAGGCGACTTGAATGGGCGAATCGGGTGAAGACGACTCCTTCGCGTACAAGGGGCGGATCCAGGAAGATCCTGCACAACACGGTGTCGGCCATAAAAAGGCTCCAGTCGATTGCGGATGCAGATTGCAAGTCGAACCGTGCAGCAAGTCTGTCGTGCGTGTGATGCAGAAAATGCTCCAGATTTTGCAAGCGCTGTCAAAATCGAAGTTCTGCAGCCGGCGACAGGTGAGACTTACCACCGGCGGCAGTTCCCCTCGTGGTGAGGCCTGACCGGAATCCTCCGGTCAGCGACGCAGGAGATTGATGCTGGGGCAGTGCGAAAGGTGACTGCGCGAACGCTGTAGCAAGTTACGTTCCGCGGACGGAACGCGCCCTTGAAGAACTGCCGGACCATCCGGAGCGCGCAACCCACCCTGGCCTCGGGGCGTCTCAGTAGCTGTTTACAAGGAAAGCAGTTCGCTTTTCGCGTGCCGCGGGATCAATGAAAGCCCGGCTCACTTCAACCGCGCTCGTCGACGCCAGCACCTCACCCGCCCGTGATAGTGGCAAGACAGCCTAACCCGATGCCGCCCAGGACACCCGGGCCGCTTGGAAGGAGCATCATGCCCAGCAATCTCTACACTCCGCAGGACCCACGTTCGCAGTACCCCGGCCCTCCCTCGAAGGTCGAGGTGCAGCCCGCCCCTGCAACGGAAAGCGCGATGAGCGAGAAGCCGGACTGCGGGGAGGATTCCTACAAAGGCTCAGGCCGTCTTGCCGGGAGAAAAGCGCTGCTGACCGGGGCTGACTCCGGCATCGGCCGCGCGGCCGCCATTGCCTTCGCCCGCGAAGGGGCCGACGTCGCCATCTCTTATCTCCCCGCGGAGCAGACTGACGCGGAAGAGGTAGCCTCCTACATTCGGCAGGCGGGTCGCAAGGCCGTCTTGCTGCCGGGCGACATCTCGCAGGAAAGCTTTTGTGAAAGCCTGGTCGCGGACGCGGTCGAGCAACTCGGCGGCCTTGACATCCTGGTCAACAATGCCGGACGCATGGGCAAGACGGACGGTCTGCTCGAAACCTCCACCGAACGCTTCGACACGCTGATGAAGACCAACGTCTACTCACTTTTCTGGATCACCAAGGCGGCGGTACCGCATCTGCAACCGGGTGGGTCCATCATCAACACCACCAGCATCCAGGGATTCGAGCCGTCGGCAAAGATTTTCGATTACGCCATGACCAAAGCAGCCATCGCAAACTTCACCAAAGGCCTGAGCGAGCCGCTGATGGAGGAACGCGGCATTCGCATCAACGCGGTTGCGCCCGGTCCCATCTGGACTCCGCTGCAGGAAGCCGACGGCGACGAAGAGAAGCTGAAAAAGCTCGGCGGCAAAACACCCTACAAGCGTCCTGGCCAGCCCGTGGAGCTCGCTCCTGTCTATGTGCTGCTTGCCTCACAGGAAGGCAGCTACATCACAGGCGAAATCTATGGAGTAACGGGCGGTATGGGCGTGGCCTGATTCGGACCGGCAGCGTCTCGCAGAGTATCGGAGCGGAATCCGGTTCGCCCGCAGTCTTGGAAGTGCCTGGTCCCTTTTCTCAGCGACTAACCGGTTCGGGACGGCGCTTTCACCAGGAGTCCGTCCTGCGCCGCTTCTCCGGGGGCTGAAAGTCTCTTCAACTCCGCACGGATCAGTAGCTCGGAACATCTGGTTTGTAGGGTTTGCCAAACTTGTCGAAATGACGCTCGCTCCTCAGGGCATCCACGGCGAAGTTGCCCGCCTCCACGTGAGCCTCTCGTACGGAGATCCGGTGAATCCACGACGCAAGCGCGTGTTCATCCGCACCCTCGACCCACAGGTGAGCGCTGTATTCACCCATCGGCACGCTCTGAATCGACAGAGTGCCGTCGGCTTGCGCTGTGGTAAAGAACGGCGTCTGCAGCGCGACGACAATGGCACTCATCTGCGGATGGATATTGCAGAAGAGGTAAGAGATGCCTGGACGCTCGAAGCGAACTTCCTTGCTGGTGCCCGCCTCATACAGTCCAAGATCAAACCGTTTCCCGTCAAACAGAGAAAAGACGTTGTGAAAGAACGGATCGTCATTGGGGAAGATAACGGTTGTGCCCACGGGAACCACGAGGAGATGGGGTGAGAACATCTTGTTCTTCTGCACCAGCCGGTACGGCCCCGAATGCTTCCAGGGCAACGGCGGCGCGGCAGTCCCGCCCAAAGGTTCAAGCCAGAAGACCGCGGAGATCCCAACCTTTTTATCCGGAGATGTCTGCGTGAGGTGAGCTGTGACCGAGCCCTGCGCGTGCAGCGCTCCGCAAAGGCAGAAGGCTGCGACAAACGGGACCGAGATGCAGCTCTGGAGTTTTTTTATTGGCATCAGAAACGGTAAGCTGCGCCCACCCCGGTGGTGTTGCTGGTCCATACTCTTGCGCCCACCGGTGCAGTATAGAGGTTACGGTACTCCAGCGAAAACAGGATCGAACTGCGCGGGCTGTACAGGACATTGGCGAAAAATGTCCTGTTCCTAGCGACGGATTGGTAGAGCTCCGTCGAGGCGACGCCAGGGTAGGCGCGCAATTCCTTGGCGAATCCGTTGTCGATGCCGAAGCCGGCGTTCCATTGCACGCGCAGATTGACAGTCTGGTGCAGTTGCGACCAGCCACCCACGTCATCGAGCGCACGGAATTGCAGGGTGGCGCCAGCAAGCCGCACGAGGTAATCCTTGTAGGCACCCCCGCCAAGACCGCCCAGGCTTTGTCCGCGATAGACGTTGCCCCTTAGATCGAGCCGAAACGGCAGGGGCAGCCGATAGTCCATGGTTCCCGCCCAGGCGTCGAAATGGCTTCCCTGGTTGGGAGAACTCGTGGTGAGGACGTGAGGCGAAAAGTAGCCGCCAAACCCAAGCTGCGGACTGCGCTGATCGTCGCTCCCGAGCAAGGCAAGCCGCGCCTCCAGGCCCGGCCGCTGGCTGGCCTCGGCAAGATCGTTGGCCGGAACGACAGTGGTGGAATTGGCACTGGGAATCGGTGCCGGGTCTCCAGGGTCGATGACAGCCGCCTGCAGGCGGACCCGGACGCTGCCGCCAAACGTCTGGGTGACACCCAGTTGTGGATTCCAGTTCCATAGATTGCCGGACCAGGCCAGTTCGGGTTGCGCGACCGAGACGAGCGACTCCGGCATGTGCGGGTTCAAAAGGGGCCGGTCGAGCGAGAAGAAAAGTTGTGTCCTTGTCCAGTCGAGCGTCGCATGCGCGGTGCGCAAACGCAGCAGCCCGCCTGTGTTGTCGTACCCTTGTGACAATCCTTTGCCGAAAAAGTCGACGCGCACATCAGCATGGCTGCTCGCCCCCAGGAAGTGAGGGCCGTCCGCGTCGAGGCCGAGAATGGTCTGGCGCAGGTCAATGCCGGCAGTCCCGTTGTTGTTGCCCAGAACGGAGGTCGGAGCAGAGGCCTGGTCGACATGCCCGGTATTGAAGAATCCATTCAGCAGAATCGTGCCGGAGATGCGCAGAGGAAACTTCGAAACACTCTCCACCTTCGCCTGATCGAGCGTGGCGATCTGACTTTCTTCCAGGGCGGTCTGCTCGGCGCTCTTCGCTTCGATCGTGACCTGCTCCGGATGCGCCTGGGGGGCGACCAGCTCAGCGCTCAATTGCCGGAGCTGTTCCTTGAGAGCGTCCAACTCAAGTTGCGAAGCTTTGATCTGCGCCTCGGCCCGGTCGACGGCCTGCGTGAGCCGCTCAAGTCGTGCGTCCTGGGAGCCGGCGCCTGGCGCGGCAGTACCGGCGGAAACGCTCTGCGCTGACGAAGGAAATACGACGAGCAGCACGGAGCAAAGCAGAGCGAGGAAAGTGCGGCTGCGGACTGAAACTGGCATCTAACTCGTGCCTCCAGCACAGAAAGTGGATTCGGGTGCGTGCTCGCTTGTCAGCAACGGCAAAGTAAATTCGAAGATCGTCTCCCCCGGAACGCTCTTGACCAGCGTCACCCGCCCGCCATGCTCTTCCGCAATGCGACGACACAGGGTCAGGCCCAGCCCAGTCCCATTCTGCTTGCCTTGGCTGACGAAAGGATCGAAGATATCGCTGGAGATCAAGGGCGAGATTCCCTGGCCGTTGTCCTTGATGTGCGCGGCGATGCACGCAGCCGATGCGGTCAATTCAATCTCCACGAGTGGCGATCCTGAGTGAGCCGAAGCAGACTGGCATGCATTGAGGAGCAGGTTGTAAAACGCACGCTCCACCTGTCTACCATCGGCGGCGATGAGGGTGCGCCTCGTGCGTAGATCGAGCGACAGGATGACATTGGCAGCATCAGGATGTGTTCGGACCTGCTCGATGGCCCGTCGCGCAACTTCCGCAAGACACTCTGGAAGGTGCAGGGCCGGGTACCCGGTGCGACTGAAAACAAGAAGCGATTCCAGCATGTCCGTCGTTCCCATGACCGCGATCTTTATATCCTGAAAGAACTCTGCCCGCTCTTCTTCTGAGGTGTCCGGGGTGGCAAGGAACTCTGCGTTGGCATAAATGCTGGCAAGGTAGTGTCGTAAATCATGAGAAATGGAACTGGCCATGCTCCCGATGGTAGCCAGCTTCTCACTCTCCAGGCGCGCTCGATTCGAGAGCTCCACTCTCTCCTGCATGGCCGCAAAATCACTGGCTAATTGCCGGATCTCCAGGGTCCCCTCGGGAGCGTTGAGCAAGCCTTGTTGCTCTACGCCAAAGCCGCGCACCCTGTGAGCGAGGTCCTCAAGCGGACGCGTCAGCCAGTTCGCCAGAAGCACAAGAATGCACGAACCGCCCAGCAGGATGGCTGCCCCGGTGAAGAGAAGCAGCCGGCTGATGTCGTGAATCTCAAGGTCAGGACCTTGCAAGGATTTGAGGAATACGAGCAACAGGGGCTGGGTGGCCTGACTGGAAAGATCACGACTGAGAGCCAGGTTGCGCTGCCCGTCGATGGTCAGCGCCTCCGTACCAACAGGAGTGTTCCGGATGGCAATTTGAGTCGTCTGCGGAAGCGCGAGCGAGCTGGCGAGCGTCACTCCGCGGCTGACAAAGGCCACCTGGGCACCCGCCTTGCCGCTCAGGCGCATCTGGTAGGCGGTATCGATCAGATCGCCGCTGACTGCGTAACCGAGCAGCGTTCCGGACGCCGGACTACCGAAATAAACCGGAGCCGCCGTGAGATGAAAGAGGTGGTTTTCACTCACAAGGTATGGTTTGCCCTCCGCCTGAAGAGCTTGAGAAACGTCCGTACGGAACTGCTGCCCTGTGGCCAGGCCTCTGACGAATGCGGCGCGAACGCGGAAACCAGGATCGGTGATCGCAAGGACATCGTTCCCGCTGGTCTGCCAGAACTCGACCGCACCGTCTTCGATGGTGCGGTCGTCATTTGTCGTTAGCAAAGCCTTGAGACTTGGGAGGTCGGCCAGAAGGTGATCTTCCTTGGCAAGTTCCTGCAACCGTTCCGACTCCGCATTCTCAACGACAGCAGAGGAGCGGTTGAGTTCCTTCGAAAAGTCGGTTCTTACCTGATGACGCATGCGCTGTCCGACGATAAGCAGACTCGCGACCGAGAACGAAACCATGATGCCAAGCAGAACCAGCAACAGAATCGTCCGGGTGCTGAGCACCCGGAGCTGCGCAAAGCTTACCGGCCGGCCGACTTGGGTTAGAAAACGAATTTGTATCCGGCTCCATAGATCGTTTGCAGATGCACTGGATTGGCTGGATCCGTTTCCAGCTTCTGCCGAAGCTTGAGGATTTGATTATCCACGGTGCGGGTGCTCGGAAAAGCGTTGTACCCCCAGACCTGCTCCAGAAGCGACTCGCGGGTGAACACTTTGCCGGCATTCATGACCATGAAACGTAGCAGCTTAAACTCGAGCGCAGTCAGAGAGACCTGCTCCCCGGCGCAGCTTGCCTGCATCTGGTCGAAGTCCACCTTGCAATTTCCAAACCGGCATGTTTCCTGGAAAGTTGGAGTCTGTTTGCGATTCTGCCGTCGAATCGTCGCTTGCACACGGGCCAGCAACTCACGCGGGCTGAACGGCTTGGTGACGTAGTCATCGGCACCCATCTCGAGCAACAGCACCTTGTCGACTACGTCCGCAATGGAGCTGAGAATGACAACAGGAATTTCAGGAGACGCCGCCTTCATAAGCCGGCACACCTCGCGTCCGGAAAGCTGTGGAAGCATAAGGTCCAGCAGCACTGCCTGCGGAGGCTGCCCGCGAAACTTTTCTATCGCGGCCAACCCGCCATCGGCGGTGTCCACCTCAAAACCTTCGCGAAGGAAGATGCGGCTGAGAACCCTTTGCATGCGGTGGTCATCTTCGACGATGAGGATGCGTTCCATGTTGTTCCGAGGAGTCCTGGATGCCGAGCGCTTTACTCACCCGACGAGCGTTTGTTTTGAAACATCATCGTACGCTTTGGTACTGCACGGAAAGTCCTTCCCAGCGAAAAAGAGGCCGCCCAGGTTCGGGCGGCCGGCGGAGAGGACTTATTGAACCGTGACCGCAACCGTCGTGCTCTGCGTAACGGTGCCCGTGGTTGCGCTGACCAGGACATTTGCGGTGCCGGCTGGCGTAGGCGTGATCGGGGCAACGTAGTCCCCGCAACCCGCGACCAGCGTTGCCATGCCGAGCAGCACCACGCCGCAAGCCGCGCTCAAAAGCCCGCCTTTGGACGTGAGCCGCTGCCGGAACTTGCGCCGCATGCCCAGAAGCGAGGCAAACGGAAGCAGCAGGGCGAGCGACGTGCCGAGGCCGTTCCCACTCCCGATAACGAACGGCTTGGCTTGAGCCGATGCAGCCGTGGTAGTGATCGTGACCGTGCCCAGGCTCGCAGCGGAGGGTGAGACGACATACTGGCTTGGCGAGAAGTTGCAGGTAGCGCCGATAGGGAGACCGCTGCAGGTCAGCGTTACCGTGCCGCTGAAGCCATTGACGGGTGCCACGCTCAAACCGACCGTAGCCGCTGCGCCCGCTTTGATGGTCATCGCGCTGCTTGCCGACGTGAACCCGAAGGTAGGTGTACTGCCCGCAACGGTGGAATTGGAGATGGCCGCGAACAGACCGTGAGCCTCGCCCGTCAGGCCGGCGGAAAAGTAGACGCTGGAGGTGCTTCCTCCACTCACTGAGGTCGTTCCGGTGACAGTGGTTCCGCCCGTCAGCAGCTCCCAAAGACTGGCATACACCAGCGACTTCCCGTTGACGTCCATGAGCTGACCGATGTAGCCAAACGTCTTCGGATCATAGACATTGATCTTGCCGTCGCCAAAGTTGCCGATCAGCAGGTCGTTGCTGTAAATCCCGAAGCTTGCAGGAGCGAACGCGACTCCCCAGGGCGCGTTGAGGTTTCCGCCGGTAACGACACGGCCTGTAAACGTTCCGGTCGTGTCGAAGACGTCCACAATACCGGCACCGGCAGCGACCAGTTCACGATACGGTGGGGTTGTGCTCGCATGCTGCGCATAGGTGACGAAAATCTGCGTGCCCAGAATGTGAATGGAAAACGGGAAGTAGCCGGTGGGCAGATTCGGATCGGTAAAGGATCCAGCCAATTTGGCCGTCTGGTAAGTGGAGTTGTACACGTCAACGGTGCCGGCGCTGAAGTTGGGGGCAAGCAGGAAGCTTGCGCTCGCGGTGTTGAGCAGCGCGAGCCCAGTGTAAGCCGCGCCTGCGCTGCTGTTGTTCACGACAATCTGAGCGACGGACCCGGCAGTTCCAAGTTTGCTGTTCCAGCCAGAAATGGTCCCGTCGAGCGTCGAAAAGAAGAAGCTTGGCGCCGTTCCGTTCGGCAATAGAAATCCGGTTGCCCCGCCTGTCGTTACCGACCCTGCGGGCAAGCCACTCAGGGTCGGTTGTGCCGCGAGCGGAACCGTCACCTTGAAAGCGGTGATGCCCGTGACCGGCAGAACGTAATTGAGCCCGCTGCCCTGTGCGCTGATCCACCAGTTAGGGCTGGCCGAGATCCCCCACGGATTGATGAAACTTGGGTCCGTCGCCTGCGCCGGCACGGAGCCGTCGGAGAGAATGTTGTTCACCGTAAAGGCCTGCGCGTGACTCGAAAGCGCGGTCACGGCAGACATCGCGCCAAGGCATACCGCGGTGATTGCGTTGTGTCGAACGACCCTCATCATCGATTTGGCTGAATGGAAGATGCTTTGAACTCGCATGGTGACCCTTTTCTCCGCAAGCGGAAGTAATCTCGCCGCGATCCCCTGCGGCTAAAACGAGCCTAGTTTCACGCCATGCTGCTGATGTCAAGCAATTGTCACCGCCAGATCATTTATTTCGCGGAACGCACCGGTGGGTGTAGCGGGCCCGTTCCCCCTGATGAAAGAAGTCCCGTTCACTTGGGCGTTGGTCCGCCAGCTTGGACCGGCATCGATCTTTGGCCGAAGCGTCTCTTAGCCGCCCCAGGAGCACTCAAAATCGATCATTGCGGGCCTCCTGACACATTCTGCTACCATGTGTTGCGTCTAGAAACGTCAGCACGACCGAAGGCGTTGGAGCAGCTATCGCTTGTAATCGTCCATACCCTCGCCTCACGCAAGCCGGATGCGTCCCCGCAAGCATCGTGATGGAGATGTCGCTGGAAGGCTCACATCGAGTACGGCAAGCAAAGGAGAATCATTGCAATTACCCCTGGAACTCTGGGGCGGCGTCGAGTGCACCGTCAATCGCGTCCACGATACGTTCTACGACCAACTGGACCGGTCCGGACACCGCCTTCGCGCTGTCGATGATCTTGAACTGTTTGCATCCCTCGGAATTCGTACTCTAAGGACCGCGCTGCACTGGGAGCAGTTTGAAAAAACAGGGTCCTGGACGCAGTGGGACGAGCTGATGACGACCATGCAGCGATTGGAGATCGCGCCTATCGTCGGGCTTGTCCACCATGGCAGCGGACCACTCTCGACCGACCTGCTCGACCCGATGTTTGCTGAAAAGCTTGCCGCCTTTGCTCTTCAGGTTGCGCGCCGGTACCCCCATGTCCTGGACTACACGCCCGTCAACGAACCGCAGACAACAAGCCGATTCGCCACGCTGTACGGACTCTGGTACCCGCATCATCGAAGCATGGCAAGCTACGTCCGAGCGATGTTCAATCAGGTCAAGGGGATTGTGCTTGCGATGCAGGCGATTCGAACCGTGCAGCCTCTTGCGCGCCTCATCCATACCGAGGATGGCGGCGAAACCTTTGCCACGCCTCAGTTGGAATCCTATCGTGTCGAGCGAGAGCATCGTCGCTGGCTGGGAGTCGACCTGCTCTGCGGCAGGGTCGACGAATCGCATCCGCTCTTCGGCTTTCTGCACGCACATGGATTGACCCGGGACGAGATCCTCTGGTTCGGAGAAAATCCCTGTCCTCCCTCGGTTGTGGGTCTGAACTACTACGTCACCAGCGACCGCTTCCTCGATCATCGTCTGGAGCTCTATCCGCCCCGTTCCGGAGGGGACACCGGGAAGGAGCCTCTGGTCGACATCGAAGCGGTACGTGTCCGGATAGATGGCATGGCCGGGGTCAACACCATCCTGCGGCAAGCGTGGGATCGTTACGGCATTCCTGTAGCCATCACAGAGGCACACCTCGGGTCCGATCCGCTCGAGCAGGCACGCTGGCTGTACGAGGTTTGGAGCGAGGCCGAGTCAGCGCGTCTGAGCGGCGTGGAGGTTCGAGCAGTCACCGCCTGGGCTCTCCTCGGCTCCTACAACTGGTGTCATCTCTGCACTCTCGACACCGACGCCTATGAGGCTGGCGTCTTCGACATGACCAGCGGAGTTCCTGTTTCCACTCCGCTTGCAGCTCTTGCCAGACAGCTGGCTCGAGGGCTCGAACCCGCAAACGCTGTGAAGCAGCCAGGGTGGTGGCGATCTCTCGATCGCCTCACGATTGAACCATGGCGACCGGATCACCAGCGTCCTGAGCGGTTGGCAGGAATGCCCAGGGCAGCCCCCGATCTCCACGTGCAGCCGCCCGCAGGCTGAGGGGAGCTGACGTCGATCAGCCCACTCCGGAACCTAAGCGCGACGATGATCAGTTCGCCTGCACCCTGCTCACCTGATTTGCCTGTGGCTTGCAGGGGTTGCCCTGAACGATGTCAAAGGTAACCTGGTCGCTTCCTTCAAGGCCCCTGTATCCATTCCAGCTCAACGGCGCGAACCACTTACGCGACCTACCGGTCAGTCCCTCGTGATTCAGGCCCTTGGCGTTGTTGATACTTCCTGAAGCAGCCGTGGCAGAAATCGAGCACGGGAACCCAGGCGAACAAGGCCAGCACGATACCAAAAGCGATAAGGATGGACAGCAGACGATCTGACATGAAAGTACCTCCGGAAGGGGTTCGGGTAAATCCAGCAAAGTCTTGCCTGGGATTAGGGGTAATTTGGCCAGCGCCGCGCGAATGCGGACCGAATACATTTCAAGCCGAAACAACGTTCACTCTCGATCCCGTGAGCCTTTGGTCTCCCCAGCTCATGCATGGTTCCGGGCGGAGGAACTGCCAGCGTTCCGAAGCAATTCCAGGGATTGCTTCGGATCGATCAGGTGCCGCTTCCCGTCTTCACTCACGGTCGCGCCGTCTCGAATCAGGGCGATCACCTGTTCGGGCGTGAGTCGAGGGTTCACCGCCAGGAGCTTCGCCGCAAGGTTCGTCACTTGGGGCGCGGCCATCGATGTGCCACTTTCTTTCACAGTCGCACCTCCGGGAACAAGACTGGGCACCGCCAGACCGTTCGCGTCCACAAGCACGTTCCTTCCATAGCTGGTGAAGCTGGTTTCATCACCAGCTTGATCGACAGCGCCCGTGACAAGAAGGTTCTTCAACTCGAACGAAGACGGTATGCACTCCTCGAAAGCGTTGTTCGCATCGTTGTTTCCCGCTATGGTGATAAATAAGATGTCGGGGGCGTTCTTGATTGCCTGGAAGAGCGCGTCTCGTTCAATCGAAAAATATCTACGCGCCAGCTGTTTGCGTTCGGCGTCATTCCGCCCAACACCGTTGTCGGTAAGATCCTTTTCGAAGTTGGAGGGCCGATCCCACCAACTCATATTCACGATGCGAACACCATGCGCCTTGAACCAGGTGACGTCGGCGGTGAACGATGCGGCATCTCGCCGTGAATGCTCTTCCGACGGCGGCTGGTGAGGATTGCCGGTATCGTACGTCATCCTGGCATAAGCCAGACGGATGGCCGGATTACCGCGTGCAGCAATACCAGTCACATGGGTACCGTGCGAGTAGCCTTGAACGACATCGAACTGTTCAAAGAAGGACCGGACCTCTGCAGGCGTCATTGCCTTCAATCTCGTCTTGAGCGCGTCTGCTGCGGGTGTATCGACTCCGCTCTCAAGGTCACCCGTGCCTTCCATCTGCTTCACCAGCTCGGGGTACTGTGCCTGTTCTTCGGCCGTCAGCGGAATGAGCGACCCATGCGTCGGCAAAGCTTGTACATCGAAGGCAATTCCGTGAGGATCTTCCGTAAGACCGGGTGTTGGATCGCTGTACAAGACCTTCGAAAAAAGAGAGAGGTCGATGCCGCTGTCCCAGATAGCCACGGTCACGGGAGTAAGTTGCGTTGCGGGTGGCAGCACCATCTCACGAGCAGCCCAGATGTCTGGCTTTGAAACGTGGTGTCCGGCGACGTATTGCTTCAATGCCGCCTGCGCGGGCACGCTGCACGCTACGTTTACCTGTAAAGCCGTTCGCCCCCGAACGACCAACGCGGCTTCGCGTAAGTTCAGGGCGTGCTGCCTGCTCAGTGTTGGGCTGACACTCTGATCGACAACGCCAGCAAAAAAAGAAGGGGATGCAACCTGACTGATCGTGCGCAGTCCCTGCACGGCCGGCGATATCGTTGACCATGGAAATCGCTCAAGCTCGCTCCGATATAACGCAGCGTACCCATCCGGACACGTTCCGGGCTTCATCGACGGTGCTGCCATGCGAGCCCGCAAGTAAACCTCATCGTCCAGCTCACCGATCAGCCTTTCAGCCGGCTTGTCTTCGTAACCACGAATCATCTGAATGGCATCCAGCGCTTCCCTGTCATGACCACCCGAAATCAGCAGTACATTCATCCGAGCTTCCAGCAGCCGGCGAAGCGTTGCGTGATCCTCTATCTCGTACCGAGCCAGCGTGTGCTCGATATCCGCGAGGACCGGATCCGCAAACGTTGCGAACTCTTTTGGCGAGGACTCCAGCAACGCCTGGGCCGATCCGCTTACCGGATAGCTGAATTGCGGCAGGTCGGCCTCCGTAGCGACTCGCGGCTTGCCGGCCGGCATCTGAGCGCTTAGCAGGGTGACGGAAAAAGCGAAGAGCGGGATAAGGCGAAGGTAGGTCATGCAGGCGTCTCCAAACGGGGTTGAGGCGAAAACATTGCGATGAGAGAACACCTTCCCAATCCGAGTCCTGGTCGCAGCCGGATGAGCCGGGAATTCGCCTCTCAGTTTCTTCATTGCATTCAGTTGGGCGGCTCCCCGTCGGCCCTATTCGATTCGCTGCAGAATCGCGCGCTGCGGACGATCCGTCGAGGAAGGATGCCAACGGGGAATCCTGCAACTCGCGGTCTGGAGGCTCCCCGGCAACCGCCAGCAAAGCTTCCATCATCTGGTGGGCCGCGGCGGCGGAGGTCTGGGTTTGGCCCAGATGCACGCGCACCGTTATCTGCTCGACCTCGATTCGTAGTCTGCGATGCGATGTGGGCATGGGCTTCTCCTGGATCAGGGCATTCCTTCTTGCGCTACAATCAAGCGCAGCCCCTGCCGTTGTCCTCAGTCGAGCTAAGAAAAATCTAAAAAGTTATCAAAACCGCGATGCTCTTTCGGAATGAATAGCTTGGAGTTTGGCGAATTTACGCTGGACAGCATCCACCGTCAGGTACGGCGGAATGATCTGGTCCTGCCCATCGCCGGAAAAGCGTTCGACCTTCTGCAATACATGGCCGCCAATGCCGGTCGTCCGCTCCTGAAAGACGAGCTGCTCAAGGCCGTATGGCCGGACAACATCGTCGAGGAAACAAACCTCACGCAGAACGTTTCGATACTCCGGAAGGCCCTCGGTTCCGGGCCGAAGGGACCGATCGTAACCCTTCCAGGGCGCGGCTACCAGTTCGCGGCGCAGGTGACGGAGATCGTTCCCGCTCGGTCTGCGGATACGTCGCTCCCCAAACCGCAGGTCGCGTTCGCAACGCCCACATTCGTTGAAACGACGCGAACCCGCCTTGTTCTGGAAGAGCAGACCACGGCGACGCGGCATCCGGGATGGCGGCTCTGGGCTGCGGCTTCTGTCGTTGGCGCGCTTGCAGCCGCCTCCACTCTGGGTTGGCGCTCCTGGCAGAACCATACCGGCAGTCCTCCCGTGCAGGTCGTTCTGACCAGCCCGGACGGCACGACCGGCGATCCCGTTCTCGATCGCACGCTCACGGACGCGCTTCGCATGGACCTGGCGCAGAGCCCGTTCGTATCGGTCGTTGCATCACCGGTCATGCGCGCCACCATGGTCCAGATGATGCACAAGCCCGACGACCCTGTGACACCCGCAAGGGCACGCGAGATCTGCGAGCGTACAAACAGCCAGGCGGTTCTGCACAGCACGATCGTTCGGGTCGGGGAGCGCTTCCTGCTTACCGAAGATGCGACAAGCTGTGTCGATGAAATGGACCTTGGACAGGTAAAGCAGGAAGCCTCAGGGGCTGAAGATCTTCCCCGCAGTATCGACAGGCTTGCCGACAGCCTCCGTCGGAAACTCGGAGAATCCCGTCGCAGCATCGCGCGCTTCAATACACCGCTGATTGCCTCGAATACGGCTTCCCTCGAAGCGCTTCGGTATTACAGCCTGGCAAAGGACAAATCCGAGCAGGGTCAGTGGCCGGACGCGATCGCACTGCTGAAGAAAGCTGTTCTCATCGACCCCGCCTTCGCCTCCGCCTATTATGATCTCGCGGCTGCGTATGGCGGCACGGAGGACTTCACCTCGGAACGTGAGGCGCTTCAGAAAGCACACTCCCTTGGCGACTCCGCCAGTGAACCGGTACGCCTTGCGATCAATGCCTTGTACAGCGCCGTCAACACGCAGGATCTCTATGAGTCTGAAAGGACCTACCGCAACTGGACCGAACTCTATCCTCGCTCGGCCCAGGCATGGAACGGTCTCTCCAACACGCAACGTGAACTCGGCAGATACATGGACTCGGCATCTGCGGCCGGGCGTGCTGTGGCGTTGCGCCCCACAAATCAGGGACTGTATGCCAACCTGTCCTACATGCAGTTGCGTTCCGGGGACGCGCGAGGAACGGAAGCCACCTGCGAACAGGCCATCGCAAGAGGTTTGGACGGAGAACGTATCCGCGTCGATTGTTTCGAGGCAGCCCTCGCGCTGAACGATGCAGCACTCGTTCAGGCGCAGAAGCATTGGGAAGCGGCTCATCCGGAGTCTGTCTTTTTCCGTATCGCGGAAGTCGAGCTCGCTATCTCGGAAGGCCGTTTCGCTGATTCGCATCGTCTGCTTGCGCAGTGCGCGGACCTCTTTCGTCAGCAAGGCATTCCCGGTGCGGCCACCAGTGTCCGTCAACTGGAAGGCTCAAACCTGATCGAAGCTGGTGATGTAGACGAAGGCCTGCGGCTCTTTCACCTCCAGCCGATCGATCCGGAGGATGCCTCCAGTGTGGATGGGCTCGCTCTTGCAGGTGACTTCGCCACCGCGGAGGCCGCCGTACGAGCTATGTCGGCGAAGTACCCTCAAGGGACCCTTTGGAACCTATACACCGCTCCATACGTTCACGCGCTCCATGCCATGGAGCAACACAAGCCTGGCGAAGCCGTGGATGCGCTCGAGACGTCTCGTCCGCTCGAAGGGCGCGACTTCGGCCATCCCTTTCTGCGCGCGCAGGCCTACCTTGCCGACGGAAAGCCGGCCCAGGCAGAAAAGGAATACCGTACCATCCTGAGCGAGGGAGCAGCGGAGCCCACGGCCATTGAACTACCCCTCTCCTGGCTGGGGTTGGCACGTGCCCTCGCCGCGCAGAACAAACCCTCCGCCGCCATCGGTGCCTATCAACACTTTCTTGCCCTCTGGGCACACGCCGATCCGCAAGCTGCCTTTCTGAAACAGGCCAGGCTTGAGCTGGCGGAACTACAAACGAAGCAGGCAAAATGACTGTTGCTCGGCATCAGAACCGCTGGCAAAATCGTCTCCCTGCTTCAGGTCCGGAACCAATGACTTAGATCGACTTGTCGAGAGTGATTGGCAGGTCTCGAACGCGAACACCCGTGGCGTTGTAAATGGCATTGCCGATAGCAGCTGCAACCCCAGCTTCACCACAACACGACCGAGCGGCAGGCCCAGTGCTTCTCCGGCCAGAATCGCCATCATGGTGTAAGTGCCCGTGCCGATGTCCGACGTTCCACTGGCGACGGTGAGCGTGCGCCATCCGCCGCCAGCGTTGCTTTCGCCGCGGCCGGCATCTGCGGTGATTCCCAGACTCCGCCGGCCATGCCGCGGCCCACCAACGCCGTTCCACGCCGTTCGCTGCGTGGGGTCGCCACTCTTTCATTCCAGCGAAAGCGTGCCGCACCCTGCATATAGCAGGCCTTCAACTCCTTGCTGGAATACTTCTTGTCGTGATTCTGATCCCTTCTCGGCATAGTTTCGCAGGCGCAGCTCTACAGGATCGCTCCCCGTTGCCACGGCCAGTTCATCCATCGCGGTCTCAATGGCCCACACACCGTGCGCGCGCCGGGTGCACGCATGTCACCGGGCGTCGACGTGTCCATGGAGACGGTTTTCTCTTCCAGGGTGACGTTGTCGCAGTATTAAACCAGGCAACATGCGGCCTGTTCTCATGAGTAAAGACCTCGACCGCACCCGGCACCTTCATCGCCTTCGCGGTATTGATCGTGGCGATCTCTCCATGGGCAATCGCGCTGGAAGCCGCGACTGCATACAGCAGGTCTGGCGCAAAGAACTCGGCAGCGTACTTGGCTGCGCCGGAAACCTTTGCCGGTCCGTCGATCCGGTTCACGTCTGTCCCGGATCAGATGTTTGTTCATGCCTGTTCTCCTTCATGCGCGGCCTGCTCCAGCGCGCGGACCACGACCACCGGTGCGTGCATGACAGCCAGGCAAAGGCAGCTGTTCACGCAAACATCGTTCACCAGCACGGTGCAGGCGCCGCACTGGCCGTGGTAGCAGCCCTTCTTGCTTCCCGTCAGCTGCAGGCGCTCCCGCAACAGGTCGAGCAGCGAGGTCCAGGGTTCGACCTGCAACGTGTGGGTGTTCCCATCGACCGTGAACGATAGTGCGTCCCTGTACTTCCGGCCCCAGCTCTCTCAAGGCGCATGGTCGATGTCGATGATTTGATGACCGCTCAAACCGGGTCTGCAGAACGCGAGCCGCGCGCAAGCACCTTAGAACCAACCGCAGCCGACCGGTCAACGGAACCATTGACGCCCACTTCATCATCAAAAGCATGCCGCCGCCGGCTCCGGCAACGCATCAAACCTGGTGTAGGCAGCGGAATATGCCGCCCACGGGAGACCAGTCACCATGCCATTCCTCAAGTCCAGCCTGACCCGCTCGCTAGTGCTCGCCGCAGCTCCGGCGCTTCTTCTCGCCAGCGCCGCCCAGGCTCAGTACAACGGGCAGTACAACAATGGCCAATACAACAACGGCCAGTACGACAACGGTCGGGGCAATAACGGCAACTACTACGGCGGCGCACGCCAGGGATACGGCCACGGTGGCTACGATTCCGACCATCGCTACGATCAGCGAGATCAGTATCGCAACGATCATTACAACGAGTACAACCAGCACCGGGGAGGTATCGGGCCCGGCAAGGGAGCCGCAATCGGCGCGGCTGGCGGAGCAGCTCTCGGTGCCCTGCTCGGCGGAGGGCTCAAGGGAGCCCTGATCGGCGGAGGTGCCGGGGCCGGCATCGGGGCCATCGCCGGCAAAGCCCACCAGGACAATGTCCGCAACCGCGACGGCTACTACCCCCGTTAGCACGCGGTCTCCTGCCCACGTTTGCGCAGCAAAACTCCATGCTGAACCCGCACGAAAGGACCACAAACCAGATGCATTTTCGCCCGTTCGCAACCTCTGCCCTGCTCGCCTCCACCTTACTCGTCCCGGCGCTCCTCTCAGCGCAGCAGCAGCCCGGTCAGATCGCCCCGGCCAGCGCAGACTCGCAAACCGCAGGTCCGCAGACATGGACCATGGACCAGCTTGTCACCTCCACCGTTCACCAGGCCTGGCTGCTTTCCGGCAAGAATGAAGCCACCTTCTTCGAAATGGTCCAGCAGCTCGCTGCGTTGTCAGCCAAAAACCGCGACATTACCCTCCCCGATTCCGCAGCCGCCGGCCGCCGCATGGGATCCACCATTAAGCGCCTGGCCAAAGCCGATACCGACCAGCTCCTCTACGCCGTCGTCGATAAGGCCGTCCTCGCCACCAGCACCAGTTCCATTCACAAAGCTGGTCAGCCCCACCAATAATGACTTCTCGATCGAAAGTAAAAGGCCGGGTTCTCCAGGCCTGATCGGAGTGGTTGGCTCCTTACTAAGCCAGCCGTCCAAGGTAAGCCCGGCTTTCGCGCATGCTCTGTTCCACCGGAAGCGTGGTGTCATCCTGGTCGAGGTAGGCATACCGGATGCCCTGCGCGCGGGCCTGCTGCAACAGCGCAGGCCAGCCGATCGTTCCCTTGCCCAGCTCCGTGCAGTATGAAGTCGCCTTTGCGTTTACGACAAAGCTCTCCGGCGCACCTGCCAGCCGGTCCTTCATGTGCACCAGCACAGCCCGGTCGCGATACCGCCGCAGCATCTCCGCAGGTTGCTGTCCCGCCGTTACCAGCCAGAAGATGTCGAGTTCCAGCTTCACCAGCCTTGCATCCGTCTCCTGCATCAGCACCGTCCATCCATCGGACCCACCGATCGGCTTGAACTCGTAGTCGTGATTGTGGAACACAAATTGCATTCCCGCCCGCCGCGCCTCCTCCGCCCACCCGCTAAAGTGCGCCGCCGCCTGCTTGAACCCGTCCAGGCTCAGCTTTTGTTCCTCCGGCAGCATCGGGCACACCAGGTACTCCAGCCCGAGTTCATGTGCATACGCCACGCTCGTCGCGCGCCCGGTGTAATCGAAGTGCCCGGACACCGCCGTCAACCCTGTATCCGCCAGCAGCTTGCGCAACTCCGCCGCCGGCTGGTGATACGCAATCGGGTACAACTCTACCTGCGCGAACCCCGCCTGCCGGATCAGCCCGAAGGCGGCAGCCAGATCCTTCGCCGCAACCGCCCGCACCATAAACATCTGCACCCCGTAGGTCATGGTCCCGGAAGCCGCCGGCCCAACCGCACCCTCTGCCGTGGACAATCCGCCCAGCACGCAGCCCGCCGCGGCCAGCTTCGCGCCCAGTTCCAGCACCTTCCGCCGAGTCTTCATCACTTCTCCATCTCTCCCGCTGCCGCCGGGCGCCGTGCCGTAAACGCCGAACAGCAGGTCGGCCCGCTCGGCACAGGTTCCATGTATTCGATCCGGTCCGTCTGAAGAAACCTACGAGATTCACTCACCACAGCACCGTCCGACCAGACGAAGTTTACGCCCTTCTCATTCAGCCGGCCACTCCACCCCACCACGAAGGCGTACTGCTCCTTCCGGGCGATCTCCACCCACGGAGGAGACCTGTGGAAATCTGTCAAGAGGGAAATCGCGTAAGTCATGCAAATTGAAGATCTTGCATTGGCATATCCCAAACTCCCGAACGCATAGAATAGAAACAGGCAAATTCCCACTCGACCCGAAACTCAACAGCGTCTGCTGCTTCCGCCAGCGGTCCACCCTAAGCACTGCGGAATGAAGATTTTGCAATAAGTCCTTTATTGACAATATTTTGCGGAAGCTGCCCTCGGCATCTTCTACATAACAGACAACTTACTCCAATGATCCACCCAGGGGGAGGGGGGATTACGGAACTGGCAGAGCACGCATCTGCCGGATGTACCCGGCCGAATCGAACTTTCGCCCGGTCGACGCGCCCGACATATACCTGCGTTTTCCAAACACAGGACGCGATCCCCAGGCTCGGTCGAACTTGCCCACAATCGCCCAGGCGATCCCGGAATACCCATTCGGATCGCGTCCGTCGAGGAAGTACTTGTCATTGAGATAGACGCACGCAGCCATCGCAGCCTCGACGTCCGGAGTCCATTCCAGGATCTTCTTCGCCCAGTACATCCGCATGTAGTTGTGCATCCAGCCGAACCGGTTCATCTGGATCTGCGCCGCGTTCCACAGCTCGTCGTAGGTTTCGGCGCGCTCCAGTTGCTCCACGGTATAGAGCCGCTCGCGCTCATCGTGATCGTGTTCCCCGATCGTCCTGCGCGCCCATTCTTCAGCGCACGCCGGCGTGTCGTAGACCGACGAGTAGCGCACGAAGTTCACCGACAGCTCGCGCCACGCGATCAGCTCGTTGAAGTAGCTGTCGCGCGCAGATTGCAGCTTCGGGTCGGCCTTCGCGGCCGCGTCTACCGCCAGCGCAATAGTCTGCGAGCAGACGTGTCCGTAATGCAGGTAGGGAGACATCGACGAGGTCCCGTCGTGCTCCGGCTTGTTCCGCTCCAGCTCGTAGTCGCGGAGCTTGCGGCTGACAAACTGTTCGAGGTGCCGGAGCCCCGCATGCGTTCCGCCTCGCCAGAACTCGACCGGCTTCACGCTCCGGTCAAGCTCCGGCCAGCCAGCCGTCATGTCCGCCCGCGGATCGTCGGCCAGGAAGCCCGTTGGCTTGTGCCATGCATGGTCGGCGTGGGGGTTCTCGAACGGAACCAGGTACTCCGGCAAGAGCCGGTATAGGCGGGGGCGGATGGTATAAGCCCCGTACTGCGCTTTTTCGATCAGCTTCGACGGAACGATCACATCCGCATCGATCGTCCAGAACGGAATGCGAATGCGCCTGGCAAGCTCGACACGCCAACGCTCCGGCTCGCGCATCGGGTTCTCATCGCCGATCACGATGGCTGCCTGCGCATCGGCCAGCAGTCGCTCATGCGATTCGTGCGGCGCACGCCGCATCACGAAGGAGATGTTCCGTGCGGCGAGGTCGGCCTCGATGTCCGGCAAGCCCTGATTCAGGAACACGTAATGCCGGAGGTTCGCGTGCGGAAAATTGGAGATGCCGGCGAAGTACACCAGCAGCGGAAGCCGGAGCTCATTGGCGACCGCGACCGCAACGTTCACCGCATGATTGTCGACGCCGCGCTCCGCCCGCTGCATCCAGTAGACGACGCATTTGCCCGCCGGATCGGGCGCGCCGTCCCGCCGGATCGTCACCCGCGCATCCGCAGCCAGCGCAGCAAGCAGCGTCGGAAGCTGCGGGTCCGGCCCGGCTTGCGCGGTGGCTTGCACGGTCCCCTTCGCGCCGGACGCCTTCGGACCGGCCGGCTTGCGCGGTGCGAGCGGGTTCTTTACCTTGGCCATGCCTAAGGCTAACCTGAACAGAAGCGAGACGATGCGGAAACGGTCCGCATCACCGAAGAGGAGAGCCATGACTGTTCACACCACCAATGCGGCGGCGGAGCTCACCGCAGGCTGCACGCTTCGCCGCTGCGTCCTCGAAGATGCCGCAGCGCTGGCGCAGATCGGCGCGGCCACCTTCCTCGAGACCTACGCCGGATGGCTTCCCGGCCGGGACATCCTGGCGCACTGCGGGAAGCACCACACTGCCGCAGCCTATGCCGAGTTGCTGAGCCAGTCCGGTTCGGCAGCCTGGCTCGCGGAGGTAAACGGCGCGCCCGTCGGCTACCTCGTGCTGAGCCGCCCGGAGTTTCCAGCCGAGTTGGTACGCGAGGGAGACATTGAGTTGATGCGGATTTACCTGTTCTCCCGTTTTCACGCCAGCGGAGTCGCTGCCCTTCTGCTGCGCGAGGCGGAAACGCATGCAGCCGGCGGAGGCTCGGTCAGGATGCTTGTCGGCTTGCACCGGCAGAATGAACGAGCGTTCCGGTTTTACCGCAGGCAGGGTTTCGAGGAGATTGGGAGCAGGATGTTCCAGATGGGCAGCATGATGTACGACGACCCGGTACTGGCGAAGCCCATAAACGCCGGTGGGCGGCCCTGAGCCGCCCACCGGCTATATCTTGCGGCGCTTACCAGAGGCCCCAGGCTCGGCTAATGTAGTCGCTCAAGGTCATCGTGATGAGGACAAGAAATGTGAAAAAGCCGGACGCGACGGTCATCTTGATCAGGCGCGACTGATATTTGACGTGCATGAAGAAGAGGATGACGACGACTGCCTTGAAGCTTGCGATTCCCAAGGCGATGACCGGGTTGAAAACGCCGAGATCGATCAGCGAAGCGACCACAGTCAAGCCGGTCATCACTATAAGAGTGATGTAGACCAGCAGATACTGGAAAGGTGTGACGATGTGCGCTTCGACATGCTCAGGGTTGTTGACGTTCAGCGGATCGTTCTCTTGCGACATAAATCTCCTCCGTCCCGGTTAGTTGAGCGGATGACGGTTGATGAGGTAGAGCAGCGGAAACAGAAACAACCAGACAATGTCGACGAAATGCCAGTAGAGGCCAAAATTCTCGATGGGCGCGACATAGCCTGTACTGAACTCATACTTCCACGCTCGCCATGTCAGCCAGAAAAGCAGCACGATGCCGATGATCATGTGGACGGCGTGCATGCCCGTCATCGCGAAATAGAGAAAGAAGAAGATCTGGGTCTTCTGCGCCATGTCCGGCGCGAGCGGCGTCTCGGTAGGCTTGCCGGTCTTGGCACTGATCGGCGGGTCCACGAAGTCGTGAATGTCGAAGGCCGCGCCGGGAATGTGATGCTTCTCCCATTTTTCGTGGTACTCGGCACTTTTGACGCCGAGGAACGCAAGTCCGAAGATATTGGTGACGACCAGCGCCAAAACGAGGAGGTTGCGATTCCTTACTTCTGCTGCCCAGACCCCGATCGCCATGGCAAAGCCGGAGGTGATCAGGATGATGGTGTTGATGGTTCCGAGCGGCACGCTGAGCTGGTTCGAGGCCGGCACGAAGGCATCGTAGTACCAGTTGCGATAGAGCAGATAGGCAAAGAACATGCCGCCGAAAAACATGATCTCAGTGAGCAGGAAGAGCCACATTCCGAAGCTGCCGGCCTCGCGCTGCTGCTGCTCCGTCTCAAAGTGATGACGGTGCTGCGGAAGGGTGACGTGCTCTTCATGCCCGGTGTGGAGAGCTGCGGCTTCTTGAGCAACTGAAGTGTTAGCCAACGGTCGTCACCTCGTTTGCGGTCTTGTTCGCGAGCCATTCGTAATCGTATGCTTCGTGATCGACAACGGGGATTTCGGTAAAGTTTTCGGTCAGCGGAGGAGACTGAATCTGCCACTCGAGGCCCGTTGCCTGCCACGGGTTGTTGCCGGCGATGGCACCATATTTGAACGACCATGCAAGATAAAGCATGGGAAGCAGATAGCCGACGCCGAGTACGGTCGCCCCGGCGGTCGAGAGGACGTTCAGCACCTGGAATTCGTGCGGATACGCATGATAGCGGCGTGGCATGCCCAGATAGCCCAGGATGAATTGCGGCAGGAAGGTAAGATTGAATCCGATAAAGGTCGTAACCGCGGCGAGCTTTGACATGGCTTCCGGGTACATACGGCCGGTCATCTTGGGCCACCAGAAGTGGATGCCCGAGAGGAAGGCCATCAGCATGCCGCCGACCATGACGAAATGGAAGTGCGCCACAACGAAATAGGTCTCGGTAAGGTGAATATCCATGCCGAGCGATCCTAGAAAGATGCCGGTGAGGCCTCCGATGGTGAATAGCCCAATAAACCCGAAGGCATAGAGCATGGGAGTCTCAAAGGTGATGGATCCCTTTTGCAGGGTGAACGACCAGTTAAAGATCTTGATGGCGGACGGCACGGCGACCAGCATCGTCAACAGCGAGAAGATCAGGGCCGAGTAATTGGATACGCCCATGATGAACATATGATGGGCCCAGACGAAGAAGCCGAAGAGCGCGATGGCGACCGATGAGAAGGCAACCGCCGTATAGCCGAAGACGCGCTTGCGGCTAAAAGTTGAGATGACTTCTGAAATGACGCCGAAGCCCGGGAGGATCATGATGTACACAGCCGGGTGCGAGTAGAACCAGAAGAGATGTTGAAAGAGTAGCGGGTCGCCACCTTTGGATGGATCAAAGACGCCAATGCCGATCAAGCGCTCCAGCCCGACCAGAACCAGGGTGATGGCAAGGACGGGGGTGCCCAGCACCATGAGCACCGAGGCTGCGTAATTGGACCACACAAAAAGCGGCATGCGGAACCAGGTCATACCGGGTGCGCGCATGCGATGTGTAGTCACGATGAAGTTCAGCCCGGTAAAGATGGAACTAAATCCAGCGATGAAGATGGCTGTCGCCGCGGTGACCACGTGGGTGTTGAGGTAGTGGGTCGAGAGCGGGGTGGTGAAGGTCCAGCCCGTATCGACGCCGCCGAGCACCAGGGCCGCAAGGGTAAAGGTGCCCCCAGCGAGGTACAGGTACCAGCTGAGCAAATTAATCTTCGGGAAGGCGAGATCTTTGGCACCGAGCATGATCGGGATCAGGAAATTCCCCAGGGTGGCCGGGACCGAGGGCACCAGGAACAGGAAGATCATGATGATGCCGTGCATGGTGAAAAACTTGTTGTAGGTATCGGACGCGACCAGGTCCGGCTGCGGCGTCAGCAGCTCCAGGCGAATGAGGCCGGCGAATGCTCCTCCGATAAAGAAGAAGAAGGTGATCGAGATCAGGTAGAGCATGGCGATGCGCTTGTGATCACCGGTCAACAGCCAGCTCAGAAGGCCGTGCTCATTGTTGATGTAGTTCCGCGCCGGCAACTTGGCCGTGCGCTGATCGGGCAGGGAGACGATCGTTGAACTGGCTGCACTCATTGCTTCACCATTCCTGACGCCGTGGGCGCCGCGAGGTCGGACTGTGAGGTTCCCAGGGTCTGCTGGGGCCGGTAGTTGCTGTTGAGTTGCTTAATATATTCCACCAGGTCGATAAGTCCGTCTTCGCTGATCTGGCCCTGGTAGGTAGGCATGATGGGAGCAAAGCCGGCTGTGACGTGCTGGCTGGGGTTGAGGATGGCGTCGCGCAGGTACGCGTCGTTGACCAGCACCTGCGATCCGTTGGCAAGAGTGAGGCGCGAACCGTAGACACCGGCCAGGCTTGGGCCGCGGGCGGCTGCGGTACCGTTATGGCACTGGGTGCAGCCCATGCTCGCAAAAAGACGTTCGCCATTCTGAGCGAGGCTCATGCCTGAGGTTGATTCGCGGGTCCAGGCGTCGTACTGCTCGGGAGTCATGGCGGTGACTTCGCCGATCATGCCGGAGTGCTTGGTGCCGCAATACTGCGTGCAGAAGATATGGTAGGTGCCGGGCTCGGTGGCCTGGAACCAGACGGTGGAGTAGCGGCCCGGGATGACTTCACGCTTTACTCGGAAATCCGGGATGGAAAAGCTGTGGAAAACATCCTGTGAGATCATGGTGAGCTGGACCGGCCGGCCGATGGGAACGTGGAGAGCGTTGATTTCGTGCTGTCCGCCGGGGTGCTCGGCCTTCCACATCCACTGCTTCCCGACGATGTAGATATTCATCGCGTTGGTAGGCGGGTTGTAAATGCGGAAGTAGAGGAGTGCGCCCCAGACGAAGGTAACGAGGAAGATGGCCAGAGGAATGATGGTCCAGGTGGCTTCAAGCAGGGTCGAGCCTTCCACCTGCGTGGCGACCGGGTTGCGCTCCTTGCGGTAGCGGACGGAGAAGCCGAAGACCAGTGCGCCGACCAGCAGGAGACCAGTGAGCGTCATGCCGATGAGAAAGAAATAGAGCGCATCGGCATACGGCGCGATGGTGGACGCTTCCCGCGGGAACAGTGCGGATGAGGCGAGCCACTTAGTAAGAAATTCCCAGAGTACTGGACTGATATGCATCGTTAGCCTTTATCCGCGTTCCCGGTCGAGCCCGGGCCGGTAAGATCGTGGTCGCGTCCCAGCTTGAGGTCACGCCGAAACATGAGGAACATGAAGCCGCCGAGTCCGGCCATGGTGACCATGCCCCCGAACTGAACGACTCGGGCAACCACGAGAGAGTGCTTGTTGGTCTGCGGATCGTAGTGATAGCAATAGGTAAGGATGTTGGCTACCGGGGAACCGATCTTGTTGCCCGAAGCTTCGATAAGCCCAAGCAGCATGTCCTTGGGCGAATACTCGACGCCGAGGTAGTACTGCGCGATCTTACCGGAGGTAGTAACAACCTCAAGAGAACTGGCGTGCGCGTACTGGGTGAGCTTGCCGTCCGGACCGGGGACCCGCACGTAGCCGAAGCCGACCGCCTTTGTGACGGCGTCAATGGCGGGCCGCTGGCCGACCAGGAAGTGCCATCCATCGGCGGTCTCTGGGCGGCCGTAGCGCTTGAGGTAGAAGGCCTTCTTCTGCGCGGCGAGCTCGGGGGTCTCGCTTGGGTCGATGCTGATGACGATTACGCTGAAATCCTTGCCCGGGGTGAGATGGACCATCTCAAGCGAGGAGGTGATGCCGTCGAGCTCTTCCGAGCAGAGCATCGGGCAGTTGTAGTAGACAAGCGAAAGCAGCGCTGGACGCTTGCCGAAGTAGTCGGCAAGCTGGACCGTTTTGCCGTGGTCGTCGACAAAGGTCGCGTCAAGCGGAAGCTGCTGGTTGAGGTGCTGCGAGACGGCGACGCCCTGAAGTACCTGTGGAAGCTGATCGCCGGCATTGGCGCCGGATTGCTTGTCCCCATAGGAGGCGACCTGGGCCGAAAGCGAACCGCACAGGAGAGCCGCACCGGCCGAGGCGAGGAATACTTTGCGGATTGTGTGGAGGACGCTCATGGGCCTGGACATTGTTGACTTCTGTTGCATGATCCTATGTTAGGGCTTGTGGCTGGTTCCCGTTGACCGCTTTGGCCGGTTACCGCACTCGCTCGAGCTGTGCGTGCTCTTCTGCTTTACCGTAGCTCATCTTCTGTGCGCGGGCTTCAATGGCGTCAAGCTCGGGGCCGGTACGGGCGAAGCCGCTGGTGAGCGGAGGCGCGATGGTCGGGGTCTTGTCGCCGGCGAGCAGGGTACCCGGTGCGACGGAGGCCACAGGAAGCTTGCGCTCGACGACGAGGCGCATGGCTTCGTCAATGGGGATCCGGATGGGCTGGCCGGGAACGCTGCTGTAATGGTCAAGCAGAAGATCTTCCTTGGCGTGGAGGTCGGCCGTGGCCTGGTTGCCGTCGTCGATGTCGAGCCGCGGGTTGGGGAACTCCTGGGTCATATGATTGAGCTCGGCTTGCTCCATGCTGGCGTTACTCTTCAGGTTTTCAAGCCGGCCCTTGATGTCACCATTGGCCCCGTGGGCGCCGGCGAAGTTGCGGTCGGTCTCGTGCCACTTGTTATTCGGGCCATCCTGCTTTTTGAAGGTCGTATTGATGACCTGGCCCAGGTAGTAGCAGAAAAAGAAGAAGATGAGGACAAAGCCGAAGAGGCCGGCGAGGAACACGGCTACGCCGCCGACGTTGACATCGGTGGTTTCATAGCCGAGCTTGGCGCTTTCGGCTCCCGGATTGGGGTAGTCTCCAATGTCACCGTTGGGGGCTTTGTAGTCGCCGGTGGCGTTATTTCCGTGGTTAGTGGGCATGCTCTGGCTCCAGCATTTCTTCCAGGTGCGGGTCGTTGGTGTTGATCAGCGGACGCTTCATCAATTCAGTCAGGAACCAGGCACCCCAGAGGGCGACCACGCAGACCGGAACCGTGAGGTAGGCGAGGATCCCGAAATTGTGCGACAGATGCAGATTGGCTGCGGAGTCGCCGAAATTCGGCTCGATGATCCAGAAGAAGTCGATGGCGCGCGCCAGGACCATAAAGATGCAAAGCGCGGTGAGCCGGCCCTTGTCGCGCTTGAGGTTGCGGCTGAGCAGGAGGGTGAACGGGATGACCCAGTGGCAGATAAAGTCGAGCGAGCAGATGACCCACCAGCCGCCACGGATGCGATTCAGGTACCAGGGAATTTCGTCGGGGACGTTGCCGGACCAGATAATGAGGAACTCGGCGAAGGTGAGATAGATGTTGAGCATGACGAAAGCGAAGAGGAACTTGCCCAGATCGTGCTGTTCCGTCTTCCGCAGCAAGGTGCGGAAAGGTTCGACGCGGGACAGCTTGACGACGAGCAGAATGCCAAGCGCGAGGACCGCGTAGCCTTGGCCGACCAGGAACTTGAGGCCCCAGATAGAGGAGTACCAGGTAACGTCGAGCGACATCACCCATAGCAGCGCGGCGTCGGTGAGCAGGACGACGAAGACGAAGATACCGGGGCCGGAAAGATTTTCGAACCGGATACGCCAGCGGTCGTAGCTGGCCAGCGTGCCGGCCTGAGGGTCGGCGTCCCGCTGGAGTGACCACTTGTTGAGCAGGACCATGAAGAGGATCATGACCGAAAAGATGACGATCGTCTGGATGGTCGCGCTGGTTGGGTTGAACATCGTGTGCTTGGAGATGTCGGTGAGTCCCTGCTCGGTGGTGACCGCGCCGCGTTGCATGGCGGCGTGTTCATCCGCGATGGAAGGGTACAGGGCCCACTGGTAGAGGTGCCGGGCGAAGATGCCGATGGGGAGGAACAGAAGCGAAACCAGCCAGAGTGTGCGGCTCATCGCCTCGAGCGGACGGCGCAAAAGCAGGCCCCATTTGCCGCCGGAGACGTACTGCAGCATGAGCAGGACGAGCCCGCCGCCGGCAAAGGAGAAGCACATCATAAAGCCGAGCAGATACGCCCGGAGCATGTGTGTCATGCCGCCGAAGACGAAGAAGAACGGGATGGACAACACGGCAAAGATGCCGGCCACGATGAGCGCACGAGTACGCCAGACGGTAATGACCTCCGGCGAATTGAGGACAGAAGGGAGCGGACGCGGGCCATGGTGGGCCGGGAGTCCGTGACCGTCAGCGTGTTGTGCGAGGGAAGAAGCCATGTTTGCGAAACCTTCGGGTTGCCGGAGTTGAGGGGATGCGTCGCTTACTCGGGTTGCTTGGGACTGACGTTCTGAGCCGGGTATCCGGTACTCGACTGGCCAAAGCCGGCGGGAACGCCGTCGACGTTGGGCGCTACGGGTGCGGTGACCTTGTGGGTGGCAGGATCGTTTGCGTACCCGGAGCCAGCCGGGATTTCGTTGGTGGGCAGAACAAATGGCTGCCGGTCGGGAGTTCCGGTGACGGCGGTGGGCGGAAGCGTCCAGTCGGAGGCAAAGTTACGCGGCAGGCCTTCCTGCTCGGCAATATCCGTAAGTGGCTCAACATGCTTACCGGCCGGCACATCCGACTGCTGGGCGTTTTGCGAAAGCTGCAGCGCGCGAATGTAGGCGACAACGGCCCAGCGATTTTCAGGCGTGATCTGCGCCGCGTAGTTCGGCATGGCCCCGTATCCGTTGGTGATGACGGAGAAGAAGTGACCGAGCGGTGCGGCCTGGAGGCGCGCGGTGTGGAAGTTGCCGGCCTGCGCGTATCCACGCGACACGATCATCCCGACGCCGTTGCCGACGCGCGAATGGCACGGAGTGCAGAAGATGTTGTACTGCTCCTGTCCGCGCGCGAGCACGTCCATGGTGACCGGAAAGGGCATGGCGTTGCCTTCCTGGTTGCCGGTCGCTCCGTTGCCTGCGGGCTGCAGGCCGGTGTAGAAGTAGCTGTCCTCATGCAGTTGTCCGCGGGCGACGGTGTCAGCGACCTGCGGGCGGACCGAGCGGCCATCCGCGAAGATCTGGGTCGGGTCGGTTCCGCGCTGCGGGTAGAACTTCGGCTGGTTGTGCATGTCCTGCCGGCAGCCAATAGCAGCGAACATCGTGCCCAGGGCAAGCAGACTGACGGCGGTACGTGCGTTCCGGGATGTGGTTCGTGGCGTATTAATGGTCGACCTCCACCACGGAGACCGCGGGAAACGTTTCAAGGAAGGAACGGCTGTCGGTCAGCGAAAACTTGGGGTCGGTCGCCTCGAGACACAGAAAGAATTTGTCCGTGGTGGCCCCGGAACGGAAGTTCGGCGCGTTGAACAGTGGATGGTAGGTCTGGGGCAGGCCGTTCTGCGCGATCATGCCGAAGGCGGCCGAAAGTCCCGAGAACAGAATGGTCCATTCATACGCCGGGATAATAAACGCAGGCCAGCTCATGAGCGGGCGTCCTGCAATGTTGAGCGGATAGGCAAGAGTATTGATCCAGCTCTCCATAAGAAAGGCGGTGGATAGGCCGAGCAAACCGCCAAGCAGGCAGATGAGCGGCACGCGGTTGTTGTGGAAGTGCAGCGCTTCGGCGGCTTCCTCGACCGGGTAGGGCGTGTAGCACTCCATACGGCGGTAGCCTGCGGCGCGGGCCGTCTCGGTCGCATGAACGAGCTCGCCGGGCGTGTTGAACTCAGCCAGAAGGCCGTAGATTCCTTCGCGAGGTGGCATTAGGTAACCTCATTGACGGCGACTTCGGCGTCCGAGCCGCTGCGCCGCACCTTGGTCTGGGGAAGCATCGTCCGAACCTCCGACATGGGGATCATGGGGAGAAAGCGGACGAACAGGAAGAACAGGACCGTGAACAGGCCCATGGTGCCGACGTAGATCATGTAGTCCCACTTGGTGGCGCGGTAGGTTCCCCACGAGGAGGGAAGGTAGTCGCGATACAGACTGGTGACGACGATGACAAAACGCTCAAACCACATGCCGGTGTTGACGATCAGTGAAAGTATGAAGAGATAGACGACGTTGACGCGGAGCTTGCGCGACCAAAGCGTGGTAAGCGGAATGGCGATGTTGGTGAGGATAAGAATCCAGTAGGCCCAGCCCATAGGGCCGAACATGCGGTTCCACATCATGAAAAACTCCCAATGCGACGCCGAGTACCAGCTCATGAAGACTTCCATGCCGTACCCGTAGGCTACGATACCGCCGGTTCCGATCATCACCTTGGCCATGTTGTCGAGGTGCCGAAGGGTTACCAGATCTTCGAGATGGTAAAACTTCCGCAGCGGAATGGCGAGAGTCAGCACCATTGCGAAACCGGAGTAGACGGCACCGGAGACGAAGTACGGTGGGAAGATGGTGGTGTGCCATCCGGCAAGCGAGGCGACCGCGAAGTCGAATGAGATAACAGTGTGGACTGAGAGCACAAGCGGCGTGGACAGGCCGGCAAGCAGAAGCGAGGCCGTCTCGTAGCGGATCCAGTGGCGGGTGGAGCCGCGCCAGCCAAGCGAGAGCAGTCCGTAAAAGTACTTGGCCAACGGCATGGTTGCGCGGTCGCGCAGGGTGCCGAAGTCCGGGATCATGCCAACATACCAGAAAACAATGGAGATGGTGGCGTAGGTAGAGACGGCAAAGACGTCCCAGGCGAGCGGAGAGCGGAACTGCGGCCACAGCGCCATCGTGTTCGGGTACGGGAAGAGCCAGTACGCAAGCCAGGGGCGGCCGACGTGAATGAGCGGGAAGGTGCCGGCGCAGACCACGGCGAAGATGGTCATGGCTTCGGCGAAGCGGTTGATGGAGTTGCGCCAGGTCTGCTTGAAGAGCAGAAGAATCGCCGAGATCAGCGTGCCGGCGTGGCCGATGCCGATCCACCAGACAAAGTTGATGATGGCGAAACCCCAGGCCCCGGGAATGGTGACCCCCCAGATGCCGACGCCTTTCAGGAACAGCCACGTGATGCCGATGACGACGCCGGTAGCGATGCCGGAGCCTACAATAAGGCCGAAAAACCAGCCGAGCGGCGTGTTTGAGGTAAGCACGATACCGGCGATTTTCTGCGTGATCGACTTGAAATTTTGGCCGGGAGCAATCACCGCGTATTCGCCGGTGATCGGATTGATCATCGGGTCGACGCCGGCGGGGGTGCGCGGATCCCGTACTCTTTGATCCTGGATTGGACCTTTGGTAGCCATCTATGCCAGCTCCGGATTCGGGTTGATGACACCAGCCGTGTAGGTCGTGCGGGGCCGGAAGTTGAGGTCGGCAAGGACCTGGTAGTCGCGCTCTTCGCGCTTGCGCTGCGCGACCTTGCTGGATGGGTCGTTGATGTTGCCGAAGATGATCGCGTCGGTGGGGCAGGCCTGCTGGCAGGCAGTGACGATTTCGCCATCACGGATGGCACGATTTTCCTTGTCCGCGTCAATCTTGACATACTCGATGCGCTGGATGCAGTAGGAGCACTTTTCCATGACGCCGCGCGAACGAACCGTGACGTCGGGGTTACGCATGAACTTCAGGCTCTCGGTATCGTAGTCAGAGTAGAGCAGGAAGTTGAAACGGCGCACCTTGTACGGGCAGTTATTGGAGCAATATCGCGTGCCCACGCAGCGGTTGTAGACCATGGTGTTGATGCCTTCGGGCGTATGCACCGTGGCACCGACCGGGCAGACCTGCTCGCAGCCGGCGTTTTCACAGTGCTGGCACATCATAGGCTGGAAGAAGGCCTTGGGGGCGTGCAGGTCGCCTTCGAAGTAGGTGTCGATGCGCAGCCACTGCATATTGCGGCCGATCTTAACCTGTTCGCGGCCGACCACGGCGATGTTGTTTTCCGCGTAGCAGCTAACGATGCATGCGTTGCATCCGATGCAGCTGTTCAGATCGATCGCCATTCCCCACTTGTTCTGGATCTGCTTGGTGGAGGGGTCCTGGTGGTCGTAGCGCCAGTCATTGGGAAAGAAGCTGAGCAAGCGGTCGGGGCGTTCGCCTTCCGGACCGTAGCCTACCTTATCGACCAGGGTACCGCTGGCTCCGTTTTCGGTGAACTTGGGGTCCTTCCTGACCTCGTCGAGGGTGGCGTAGCGGATGATGCCGCGTTCTTCGGCTTCGTGGCCGGGCAGCGAGTAGGCTCCCTTTGTGTCGAACTCCTTGGCCTGAAGATCGTGCTGCGCGTAGCTTCCGCGGTGCTCGATGGAGTGGACCTTGGTCACGCAGAGGTCGTAGATGCCCTTGCCGCGCGTGAGTCTGACGCCGGGTGCGCCGTTGGGCGCGTCGGAGGTGCGAAGCGTGTAGGCGTTGAAGCCGACCGCCGAGCCCACACGTCCTACATCAGTGCGTCCTCCACCTAGGTATACGGTGATGACGTCGTCCGGGTGGCCGGGAACCATGAGCACGGGCGCGATGACCTTGCGTCCGTTCAGTTCGAGCTCGACGGCCTCGTTCTCCGCAATGCCGAGGCGAACCTGGGTGTCGAGGCTGATGAGAGCGGCGTTATCCCAGCTCAGATTGGTGACCTGCTTGGGAAGCTCCTGAAGCCAGCCGATGTTGCTGTAGCGCCCGTCGTAGAGAGACGGATCGTGCTTGAAGACGATCTCCATGGTTCCAGGCGCGACCGGGGCCACGGGCGGCGTGGCGGATGCACCCGCGCCGGGGGTGCCAGTTGCGGCGGTGAAGGCGGTCCCGGTGACCCAGCCGTCGTGGAGCGCCTTGCGGAAGACCTCCGACGGAACATTCTGAGCCGGATTGACGATTAGGACGGCGGGAGCATTGGCCGCGGGAGAGGTTCCCGGCGCGGCGGCGGAGGACGACGATCCGCCGGCGCCGTAGGATTTGGAGTTTGCGAGCACGGCGTCGTAAGCCGAGGTAAGCGGGCTGTCGAGCAGGCCCTGCAGAATGTCGTGCGCGCTTTTGCCATCGTAGAGCGGCGCGATCATGGGCTGAATGATGGTGACCTGGCCGTCGTAGGTACGGGCGTCGGACCAGCTTTCAAGATAGTGGCTCTGATTGATGTGCCAGGTGGTTTCGCGTCCGGTTTCATCGACAAGGTTGCCGAGATGCGCGGTAACCGGGATGCGGTTAATCAGCGCAAGGAAATCCATATCGGCCGGCGCGGTGTAAACCGGGTTCACGCCGAGCATGACCAGGAACTGCACCTTGCCGGCTTCGATGTCGGCGACAAGCGATTTAAGGTCGGCCATCTGCTCGGACGGCATGGGATTGACAGTCTGGGTGTAGATGACCGACTTGCCGATCGCACCGAGCTGCTGGTTGAGCTGGTAGGCGGCGAGATGGACGGCCGGCGGTGCGCCTTCACCGGGAACGACGACGGCGCGTCCGGAGAAGGCTTTGAGATCCTTGCGCAGGGCCTCGAGGTACTCGGCTCCGCGCGGAAAAGAGAATTGCGGGGTGGCTCCGGAGACGAGCGCCTGGGCGAAGACCGGGATTTCGCTGGGCCGGAGCGCGAGCCGATGCTCGGCCTTGAAGCCGGTAACGGTCGGCATCGACTCGATGACGTACAGCCGGTTCATCGGCTTGTCTTCTTCGTACCTGTGGCGCTCGGCGTAGGCCGCGGCCATGGGCAGGAAGCCCGGGTGGGCGATGCCGCCGAGGAAGTCCGCGTCGAGCGAGACGATAAGATCCGCGTTCTCAAGCTTGTACTGTGCGTCCATGTAGCTGCCAAAGGCGGCTTTGGAGGCGGCGCGGGAGTTGTCCTGGTTGACCGGATCCCACTGAATCAGCTTCGCCTGCGGATAGACGGCCTGCACCTGCTTCCACTGTGCGGCGAGCGTGGGCGAGGTGATGGTTTCCGAGAAGAAATAAAGCCCTTGGCCCGCCCCCTGCTTTGAAAAGGCAAGCAACGCGTTCTGAAAGCTCTGGAAGCCGGAGGCCTGACCCTTGTACCGAACGTCCTTGGAGCGATCAGGGTCGTAAAGTTGGAGAAGCGTGCCCTGGGTATAGGCGTCCGACTTGCCCCTGGACATGGGGTGGTCGGGATTGCCTTCGATCTTGATGGGCCGGAAGGCATCGGTCTTGACCAGGATGGGGATTGCCCCGGTCGGGAACGGATGCGCTGTGGCGAAGAACATGGGCCGGCTGAGGACGAGATCTTCCGGCTGCTTGATGTAGGCGTAAATGGGCTCGTCGGGCTGCTTGGTGCATCCGGCCATGCCGGCGAGCGCCATGGAAGCACCCATAACCTTCAGGAAGCCTCGGCGACTGACGGAGTCGACGAACTCGCCGACGCCGAAGGCAGAGCCTGCCTGGCGCGGAAACTCTTCGGCCATCAGCTTATCGAACTCGGGCGAGGCGGAAAGCTCTTCAAGATTTTTCCAGAAGCGCCGTCCGGTCTGACCTTCGAGCTTTGCCTGCACGGCGGCAAGCGACATCTTCTGCATGGGCGCGGGGCCGATCGAGGTGACGACCTGGGCGGAGGGCCGGGTCTCAGCCTGCTCGGGTTCGCCGGATGTGTCGGGGTGCGGGATGATGTCCATGATCTCCGTATTCATCGGTGGCATACCTCGCAGCTGGAAAGCTCGTTGCCTCCCCGGATGTGATAGGCATCCGACAGGAAGTGGCCGAGGTCAGTCTGGGTCGTGAACATCTTGTATACCAGAGGCGAGGTGGGTACGTTTTCCAGCGGAAGCGGATTGGTCATGGTGATGCTAGGGCTGGTGGCGTGCGGGGTCATATCGGTCCCGCCGCCGTCTGTACGGCCCATGCTGCGGGGGCGCAGGTCGAGGCGGGTCTGGAGCAGGGCATCCTGAGGGTTGCCGTCGTTCGGATTCCTGGTGGTGCAGGTAACCTGCTGGGCGGTGGGTATGTTGGTACCGTCCGGCCGGGTATTCTGCCCGGAGTCCGCGCACCATACGGGCTTGTCGCGGGTAGGTCCGGACCAGGCCATGTTGTAAATCTCGGTGGTGGGCCGGAGATTGACGCCGGGGTTGCGGTGGCAGGTGAGGCACCATTCCATCTGAAGCGAATTCTGCTGGTACATCAGAGGCATTTCGTCGACGCGTCCGTGGCAGGAGGCGCAACCGATTCCCTTGTTCACGTGAATCTCGTGGTTGAAGTAGACGTAGTCCGGCAGGTCGTGGACGCGGATCCAGTTAATCGATTCGCCACTGGCCCAGGAGTGACGTACGGGCTCGAGCAGCTCGGCGTTGGTCCAGATCTGCGCGTGGCAGTTGATGCAGGTCTTGGTGGGCGGAATGCCGGCGTACGCGGCCTTTTCCACCTGGGTGTGGCAGTACTGGCACTGCAGGCCGAGCCCTTCGACGTGGTGCTTGTGCGAGAAGGGCACGGGCTGGTCGGGCCGCTGGCCCTGGCGCGTGACCCAGGGGGAGCGCTGGAGCGAATTGAGGCCGACACCGATCGCGATGACGATAAGCCCGGTCAGGACCAGGCTCGCTCGAGCCAACGCGTTCGAACTGCGGTCGAAAACTTGTGCCATTGTGCTTCCTTTTCACTGCCTAAACTGCGGCCTGCAGAAACGCGCTTGCGAGGATGCAGATTCCGGCCTGGAAGAAACGGCGGCTCGTACAAGACAGCTGCGCCGTGGATAACCAGTCCTGAGGACTCAAATATAGCAGCCAGAAACGGTGTCTCGCGCCCGTGGGAAGACGGATGAGCCACTTTTTTGCCGGGCGGGGTCGATAATCGATTTCGCCGTTTCATCCTGCACAAGATGTCGGGCCGGATTGGAAAACGGGCACAAGACGGACGGAATCCAGGATCTAACTACGGCTCGATTGGTCCGGATTTGAGCTGCATAGGACGTTGCGGACCGAGTTCTCGCGATGGTGCCACGAGGAATGGGTGCGGAGGAGATGCGGGTGAATTGCCATGCTCGGGGCGGAGCCGGTAGGCTGGGACGAGCGCTGGCCGGCCGACCGGGGCCAGGCGCCGATCTGGATTGCAGAGGAAACCCGCATGCCCGCGCTGATGGATGCTATCGACGTAAAACGCAAGGCCGTATTTGAGCTGGATGGGGTGCCGTACAGCTGCCTGGATGCGGATGTGAGCTCGCCAACCGCGCGTGGCGGCCAAACGCTGGTGCGGCTGAAGATGCGCAACCTGCTGACAAGCGCGGTCTTTGAAAAGACCTTCAAGGCGGGGGACAAGTTCAAGGAACCGGATCTGGAGCTGGTGCCGGCGAGTTATCTGTATACAGACGGCGATGGATCGCACTTTCTTGACCAGGATAGTTTCGAAACGCTGACGCTGACCGACGAGATGCTGCTCGGGGCACTGGACCTTCTGCTTTCCGGGACGATGGTGCAGATTCACAAGTTCAACGGCAACCCGATCGGGCTGCAGCTGCCAATCTTTGTGGAGCTGGATGTGGCCTACACGGAGCCGGCGGTGCGGGGCGACTCGTCGAGCGGAAGCGTCACCAAGACAGCGCGTCTGGAAACCGGGCTGGAGGTGAAGGTGCCATTGTTTATCAAGGAAGGCGAAAAGGTGAAGGTGACGTGCGAGACGCGGGAGTTTGCCGGGCGCGCGTAGGCAGTTATTCCTGGTAGTGGCCGGAGGCAGATCCTGAAGCGCATGCGAGCCAACCCGTACGGTGGTACAACCGTGCACGCGCCGGACGTGGACCCGCGGACGCTTCCGCTGGAGCGTGCGGTGCATCGCGGAATGCGATCGTCGCTGGTGGGGATCGGCGCGAACCTTGGTCTGGCGGGGTTCAAGCTGGTGGCGGGACTACTTGGGCATTCGTTTGCGCTGGTCGCGGATGGGATCGAGTCGGTTTCCGATGTAGTGAGCTCAACGGTGGTCTTTTTCGGGCTGAAGTTCGCCATCAAGCCGCCGGATGAGGACCATCCGTATGGGCATGGCAAGGCGGAACCGATTGCGGCGGTGGTGGTAGGGCTCGCGCTGATGGTAGCAGCGGTGTTTATCGCCATCGAAAGCATCGAGCTGATCCGGATTCCGCATGCGCTTCCCCGGGCTTATACGCTTTGGGTGCTGCTGGCGGTGGTGACGGTAAAGCTGGTACTGAACCGGTATGTGACCGGAGTGGGACGCGAGCTCGACAGCTCCGCGGTGGAAAGCGACGCGCGCCACCACCTGAGCGATGCGGTGACGTCGGCGTTTGCGTTTGTCGGCATCTCCGCCGCGCTTTGGACGGGCAACGCGGCGGCCGACGACTGGGCGGCGCTGTGCGCTTCGCCGGTGATCCTGTTCGGGGCGGTGCGGCAGCTGCGCAAGCCGTTGGCGGAGCTTTTGGATACGACGCCCTCGCCGCAGGTGGAAGAGGATGTGCGGTCGACGGCGGCCGAGGTGCCGGGCGTGGTGGAGCTGGATAAATGCCACGTGCGCAAGGTTGGGTTCCGTTACTATGTGGACCTGCACGTGGTAGTGGACGGCGGAATCTCCGTACGGCAAGGACATGCGATCGCGCACCTGGTGGAGGATGCCGTGCTGCGGTCCGCGCCGCGCATTGCGGAGGTGCTGGTGCACGTGGAGCCGAACGAGGCGATGCCGGCGGAAGAGTACCGGGCACTGGGAGCGCGGGGAAGGTCCGAGTAACTATCTGGAAAAGTCCAGGAAGACCTTACCATAGCTGGAAGAGGAGTTCTCCATGGCCACTACCCTGGTTGCGCCACTCGGCGTTTTTGAGAAACTGATCGGACAGGAAGAGTACATGCGAACCAGCGACAAGCCGGTCCGTCTTCTGTCTGCGACCGAGCGCCTGGAGTCGCCGGATACGCCGATCATCCTGTCATTGGACGAGCTGTTCGCTCGGTTGGACTAGCATTGCACGCGGTGATCAAACCGAAGAAGCCGCCGTACGACTCGGCGCTGGCGGTCGCCGAGCTGGCGGCGCGAGACCCGAAGCTGGCACGTCTGATGGAGCGCGCCGGTCCGTTCACGTTGAAGCTGGCGAGCACGCAGACCCCGTTTGAGGCGCTGCTGCGGTCCATTATCTACCAGCAGCTGCACGGCAAGGCCGCGGCGGCGATCCATGCGAAGCTGCTGGCGAGCTTTGCCGACGTGCTGGCGCTCGAAGGATTGCCGGCCGACACGCATCCCACGGCGCAGCATCTACTGGAGTGCCCGAACGAGCAGCTGCGGATGGCGGGGCTTTCACACAACAAGGCGCTGGCAATCCGGGATCTCGCAGGCAAGGCTGTGGACGGAACGGTGCCGACGCTCGCGAAGATCCGGCGGATGTCGGACGAGGCGATCATCGAGCACCTGACCGCGGTGCGTGGCGTCGGACGCTGGACGGTGGAGATGTTTCTGATGTTCCGGCTAGGCCGTCCGGATGTGCTTCCGGTTTCGGATTACGGGGTGCGCAAGGGGTTTGCGCTGACGTTTCAGGGTCTCAAGCCCGCGACCAAGGTGACGCCGGAGCTGCTTCCGAAGCCGGACGTGATGGAGCGGCGCGCGAAGAAGTGGCATCCCTGGTGCTCGGTGGCGAGCTGGTATCTGTGGCGCGCGTGCGACCTGGCCGACGTAGAAAAGAAGCTGCACGCGGAAGGAACCGAATCACCACGGAAAAGGCCGGGTCAATCCCGGACCACCACGGCGACGAGAGAATAAGTTTCGCGACAGATCCGACGCTTTCCGCCTCGTTTCCCCTTTAATTCCCGTCCCGTCTTAACGTTCGGATAGTCTGGGGAACGAGGATGTGTATGCCCTGCAACCCGGCCGAGCTTCGGCATATTCCGCTGTTTTCGCTTCTGGACGACGATGAGCTTGCCGTGCTGGCGAGCCAGGTGGATGTGCGCAGCTTTGCCGCGCGGCAGCGAATCTACAAGGTGGGCGCGACCAATGGATGCGCGTACATTCTGCTGACCGGCGCGGCGCAGGTCACCACCGTCGACCAGGACCAGCAGGAGGTGCTGGTTTCGCTGCCGGAGCATGGGGAGTTCTTCGGCATCGCGTCCATGCTGGAAGGGTCGCCGCACCGTACCTCCGCGATGGCGACCGAGGTGTCGACCTGCGTGGAGCTGGACCGCAACGATATTTCCGTGCTGCTGGCAAAGAAGCCGCAGGCCGGGCTGGACATGATGACGGTGCTGGCGCGCCAGTTCCATGCCGCGCAGGACATCATCAGCCTGCGGTCGAACCGGAACCCGAACCAGATCATCGAGGAGAAGGAGACGCGCGGGGAAAAGGTCGCTGACAAGGTGGCATCGTTCGGGGGCTCGTGGACCTTCATCATCACGTTTGCGGTGGTGCTTCTGGTGTATACCGGCATCAATATCGTGCTGCGCGGCAGGGCCTGGGACCCGTATCCGTTCATCCTGCTGAACCTGTTCCTGTCCATGCTGGCGGCCATCCAGGCTCCGGTGATCATGATGAGCCAGAACCGGCAGGACAAGAAGGACCGCGTGCGGAGTGAGCTGGATTTCGACGTGAATGTGCGGGCGGAGAACGAGATCCAGGCGTTGTCGGCGCATCTCCGGGCGCTTGAGGACAAGATGCACGACGTAGAAGAGCAGTTGAGGAGGCCGGGCGCATGAAATCTCCGGAAAAGCCGATCAATCTTGTGGAAGAGGCTGCGTCGCTCGACGAGCTTTGGAGTCCGCGGGTGCTGCTGGCGATGAACGGGCAGTATTTGAAGGTGGCGCGGGTGCAGGGCGAGTTTCCCTGGCACGCGCATGCGGCGGAGGATGAGCTTTTCCTAGTGCTCCGGGGAACGCTGCGGATCGGCCGCGCGGCAGAAGATGGCGGACCGATCACGTTGCATGCAGGCGAGGCGTTTACCGTGGCGCGCGGCGTCCGGCACAATACCAGCGCGGAGGGAGAAACGCTGATCGCGCTGCTGGAGCCGGCGACGACGGAGCATACGGGCGAGGAGCGCACCGCGATGACGCGGTCAATTGCCGAACAGCTGGGTGCCGAACGGCCTGGTTCCGCACAGCTGGGCGCAAGTGAGGCGCAGGTTCTGGTAGGCTGGGAGCGCTTGCTAAACGAACGAGGATAAGACCGATGCGGATAGCTGCTCTGGTGCTGGCAGGCGTTGTACTGACTGGTGGTGGGATGGAGCTGCGCGCGCAGATGAGCGGGCCTCCGCCGTCTCCACCGGTGGGGACGCGAGAAGAGCCCGCGAAGGCGATGGATGGGCTGCTGGCCCTGATGGAGTTTGAGGTAACGGGCGCAGCCAAGGCCATGCCGGCCGACAAGTACGGGTTTGCGCCGGCGCAGGCGATCTTTACCCCGGCGCAGACGACCGAGTTTGCCACCGTGCGCACCTTTGTGGGGCAGGTGACGCACCTGGCGCAGGCCAACTACTTCTTCTTCGGCTGGAGCGGCCTGAAGCCGGACCGCGACATCAAGGCGATCGGCTCCATCACAACCAAGGAAGAGGCTGTGGCTGCGCTGGAAGCCTCGTTCGCCTATGCGCACAAGGCGATTGCGACCATTACGACCGACAACGCGTTTGTGGCGATCAAGCCGATCGACGGGTTCAGCACGCGCGCCACAATTACCGCCTTTGCCGCGGCGCACGGCAACGACCACTACGGGCAAATGGTGGAATACCTGCGGATGAACGGGCTGGTGCCGCCGGCAAGCGCGCGGTAATGTCCTGGCACATGGAGGAATGTCGATGACGAGACTGGCACACGTTGCGATGGGCATGGTGTTGACCGTGCCGTCGGCCCTGCTTGCCCAGAAGGCGGCGAGCACGGAGCCGGTAGTGTGGGGAGCGATCTCCGGAAACAGCTCATGTGTGATCTTTGCCGAAGGGCACAAGACGAGCGGACATTTCTACGGCGTCGCCGTGACGACCAAGACAGCGGGCAAGCTGACCCTGGTGGAAGCGCACGACATCACCTTCGACCAGAAAGAGACGCTCGAAACCCAGGAGAACATGGACAACCTGACGCGGATGGCGCAGAAGGACCACGTCAAGTTCGTCAAAATTCCGGAAAAGTACACGCCGGAGCTTCTGGAGCAGGCGCGTGCGGCGTGCAACGCTAACGCACGCTGAAGGCACCGCATGCCGATGTGAGGCTTGTAAAGAAACGAACCGATGCTGGCTGCCTACTCACGCCAAGGACAACGCCATCTGCCCCACTTCGCAGCGCTGGAAGCAATAGAGGGTGTCTTCAGGAAACCGTAGTTGTAGGCACAAGCATAACCCCGTCCGTGAGCCTGACCGTGGCATCCCCGCCAGACACATCCGTCATCGAAAGGCACCTGAATCCGATTGCCGTAACACTGTTTTGTGCAATAGTGCGTTCGGGAAGCAGGTGCCGCAGGCCCGGTAGCCGCATACAACCTCTTTCCCGTCGATGCAATGGTGCCCACGGATGTCAACTAGCATGGTTCGCCCAGTAGAGCAACGCTGACGGTTCTACTGGCGGAGGTCGACGACGGTGGCTCCCTGGCCGCCCTCCTGCTGGGTGGCTTCGGCGAAGGTGGCGACGTGGGGATGCGACTTGAGGAACTCGCGGAGGGTGCGCCGGAGCACGCCCATGCCGGTGCCGTGGACCAGGCGGACGCGGGGGAGCCCGGCCAGAAAGGCACGGTCGATGTAGCGGGAGACCTCGTCTTCAGCCTCCTGCGCCGTGCGGCCGATGACGTTGAGCTCGCGCGGAGTGTAGTCCGGGTCGCCACCGGAGGTCTGGACGGTGATGCCTCCGCGACGCTTGCTCGGGGGCGGGATGGCGACGATGGATTCGTGATCGGCAATTTCGGAGCGACTGACGCGCATCTTCATCTGGCCGATGGAGACCTCGAACTGCTCCGGGCTGATGACGCGGTCGACCCGGGCCTGCGAACGAAGGCTCTTGAGGATGACAAAATCACCGACCTTGATCGATGCGGGACTCTTTAGCCTGGCCTGGAGTGCGGGCCTGCCACTTGCGTCCGTGCGATCTGCCCCGGTCTGGTGCGCGAGGACCGTTGAGGAGAACTGCTCGGTGAACTCGCGGCGAACGCGCGCCATGCGAAGGGCGGAGTCGCGCTGTATCTTGCGTGCGACGGTCTTGTCGTCGATCTGCTTGACCACGTCCTTGAGCTGGTCGTCGAAGTCTTCGAGCAGGGTCTTGAGTTTGGTCTCGAGCTCCCGGGTACGCTGCTTCTGCTCGGCGCGTCCCTCGGTTTCGAGCCTGGCGCGCTCGGCGGCGACCTCCTCGGTGCGGCGCTTGAGCGAGACGCGCTCAGCGGTGGCGGCGGCGAGCTGGTCATGCAGGGAGTCGAGGAACGCGCCGATGTCGGCCTGCTGGGTGGTCATCTCGGCGCGAGCCGCGGCGATGATTTCAGGCTGCATGCCAAGGCGCGCGGCGATGTTGAGACCGGCGGACGCGCCAGGAACGCCGAGGCGGAGCTCGTAGGTGGGGGTCAGGGTCTCCTGGTTGAAGCCGACCGCGGCATTGAGGACGCCGGCGCGATTGGCCGCGTAGACCTTGAGCGAGGTGAGGTGGGTGGTGATGGCGGTCCAGCTGCGGAGGTCGAGGAAGTGCTGCGCCACGGCGACGGCGAGCGCCGCGCCTTCCTCAGGATCGGTTGCGGAGCCGAGCTCGTCGAGCAGCACAAGTGAATCCGGGCCGGCGTGGCGGCTGATGTGGTCCACGTTGACCACATGCGCGGAAAAGCTGGACAGGTTGCGCTCGATCGACTGGGCGTCCCCGATGTCGGCAAAGATAGCGGTGAAGAGCGGGAAGTTGGCCTCTTCGGCGGGCACGGGCAGGCCGGCCTGGGCCATCAACGCGAGCAGCCCGGTGGTTTTGAGCGAGACGGTTTTGCCGCCGGTGTTGGGGCCGGAGACGATGAGCTCGCGGGCATCCGGGGTGAGCGCGAGGGTGAGCGGGGTGGGCCGGGACTTCGCTTTCCTGGTGCCCGGAGCCCAGGTCTCGGAGCCGGGATCTGGGGCGTCCGCTTCAGTCCTGAACTCCTGAGCTTCGCGGCGCATGCGGAGCTCGAGCAGAGGATGACGCGCGGCTTTCAGGGCAAGGCCTTCGGACGGCTTGAACGTGGGCAGCGTGCAGTCGAGATCGGCGGCGAAGCGTGCACGGACGAAGTGGGATTCGACCTCGGCCAGAATGACGGTGCCGGCAAGGATGCCCGGGGCCTGCGTGGCCAGGGCGCGGGTGAGCGCGACGAGAATACGGTGAATTTCGGCCTGTTCTTCGTCGAGCAGGCGGACGAGCTCGTTGTTCTGCTCGATGGTCTCGAGCGGCTCGACGAAGACGGTCTGACCGGAGGAGGAGGAGCCGTGGATGACGCCGGGGACGCGTCGTTTGAACTCGGCCTTGACGGGAATCACGAAGCGTTCGCCGCGAACGGTAATGAGGTCGTCCTGGGTGCTGCCTTCTTCGCGCAGGGCGCGGGCGGCGCGGCGCAGACTGGCTTCGATGGCGCGGTGTTGCGCGTCGGTGGCGCGGCGGATGCGCTTGAGCTCGGGGCTCGCCTCGTCCGACAACGAGCCGTCCGGTTCGATTTTGCCGCGCAGGGTGCGGAGCAGCGCGGCGAGGTCGTGCGAAAGCAGAGGCTCGGTGAGAGTGCGGATCGCGGGGCCGAGACGGCGGCCGGAGTCGGAGGTGGTAATCAGGGTGCGCCAGGCAGCGACGCGTTCGGCCAGCTCCAGAAGCGCGACGATCTCCAGGGCTTCGAGCGCCGAACCTTCAATACGCGCTTTGTCCAGCAGCTCCGTGGGGTCGAACAGGCCGTGGAAGGTAAACGAGCCGCCGCCGGACAGGAAGGCGCGAAATTCCTCGGTGCGGCCCTGCTGCGCTTCGATCCAGGCACGGTCCGTGGTGGGTTCGAGCGCGAGCGTCCAGGCGCGGCCAAGCGGGGAAACGGCGCGGGCGGCGATGGATTCGCGCAGCCGTGGCCATTCGAGGGCGAGGGAGCTTGATTCAGCGAGAGGCGCGGGGATTTGAGGAAGAAGCGGATTCACTGCGGTCATGATACGTGGTGATTGGACGCGGATTTGTGGGTAGCCGATGCGCGGCGGCGACGGAGGAATCGGCCTGGAACCACGAGGGTCCGACCCGCGTATAAGACTGTGTGCGCAGGGAGCGTGACTCTAGGGCGCGGGGGAAATGGGATGACGTGCTCAACATGTGGATGTGAGATGAACCGGGATGCGCAGTTTTGCTCTCGTTGCAGGACGCGGGTGGGTTTGGCCGCCAGGTCAGCCCCGGGCGCGGATCCGGGCGCGGGCGGGCCGTACGGGCAGGCGTACCCGGCGTGGCAACCGGCCGGGATGACGGCTTCGGTCGTATCGGCGTACCTGATTCCCAAGGAAGAGATGCAGCGCCGGCGCGTGGGCAGCAACCTGCAGCCGCTGGGGATTACGTGGTGCCTTTGGGGCGTGTACCGGATGATCGCCGGCATGGCGGCCGGGATTGCGCTGCATGCGCTTGCACTCCATCACGGATGGCCGGGAGACGACGGGAACTTCCTGCCTGGATTGTTCCATGTGCTGGTGCCGATCGTCACTCTAACGACCGCGGCGATGGCGGCATTGAGCCTGCTTTGCGGCTACGCCCTGCTGACGCTGAAGCCCTGGGCGCGCACGCTCGCCATCATCCTTGCGATCCTGAACCTGATCAAGATCCCGCTGGGCACAACCCTGGGCATCTACACGTTGTGGGTACTCGCTCCGCGCGCGGCGGGGATTGAATACGACCGGTTGAGCGTCAAGGCGTAACGGGAACGGTGCAGCGGATGAAACGAAAGTAGACCGGAGATCAAATCTCAAGGCATCGTTGGCCCGTAGACTGTAAAGATGTCTACTTCTTTCCATCGGGGGCGCCGTCTTCGCAAGACGGAAGCGCTGCGGGCGCTGGTGCGGGAGACGCGCCTGGAGCCCGGGGCGCTGATCTATCCGCTGTTTCTGGTTTCGGGCGAAGGGGTGCGGCGGCCGATCGGCTCCATGCCGGGATGCTTCCAGCTTTCCGTCGACGAGGCGCACAAAGAGGCGGTGGCGTGCGCTGAGATGGGCGTTGGCGGCCTGCTGCTGTTTGGACTTCCGCCTGAAAAAGATGCGGAAGGCAGCGGAGCCTGGGACGAGGACGGAATCGTCCAGCGCGCGCTGCGTGCGCTGAAACAGGACGGCGCGCTGAACAGGCTGGTGCTGACCGCCGATGTATGCCTGTGCGAGTACACCGACCACGGACATTGCGGGCTGGTAAGCCGAAGCGGCGAACAGTATGTCATCGAGAACGACCGGAGCGTGGATCTGCTGGCACGGACCGCGGTTTCTCTTGCGCGGGCAGGCGCGGATGTGATTGCCCCGAGCGACATGATGGACGGACGCGTCGGCGCGATCCGGCAGGCGCTGGACGCGGATGGACGCGTTGAGATACCGGTGATGAGTTATGCCGCGAAGTTCAGCAGCGCGTTCTACGGCCCGTTTCGCGAGGCGGCCGAATCCGCCCCGCAGTTCGGCGACCGACGCAGCTATCAGATGGACGGGGCCAACGCGCGAGAGGCCATGCGCGAGATCGGAGCCGACATTGCCGAAGGAGCCGACATGATCCTGATGAAGCCGGCGATGCCGTACCTGGACGTGCTGCGGATGGCACGGGACCGCTTCGATCTTCCGCTTGGGAGTTATCAGGTGTCGGGCGAATACAGCATGCTGCACGCGGCGTTTGAACGGGGATGGCTGGAACGCGAACGGACGATGATGGAATCGCTGATCGGCCTTCGGCGCGCCGGAGCGGATTTTATAGTGACCTACTTTGCGAAGGACGCCGCGGCGGCGATGGGCTAAGCGGATGGCTGCAGCAGGACGGGAACAGCACCTGGAGGCCGGACCCATACTTCCCACGAGCTCCAGTCCGGATTATCGCCGGGACTGGAAACGCTATCGCCTGCGCCGGAACGTGGCGCTGTTCCTCCTGTTCGGCTGGATGCCGGTCAGCGTGGGCGCGTTTCTGGCCTCGCGGCTGGAGCTGCATCTTCCGTGGGTAGTGCTGGCGTTGATCCTCACCTGGGGAGCGGCCCTGTGTTTCGCGATCTGGTACGCCGGCGAGTTCCGTTGCCCGCGCTGCCGGCGGAGATTCGGAGCGCTCGGCTCCCGCAAGGGCGCGGGTGCGATCTGGCGCGGGTTGTTCGACAGCATCTGCTACAACTGCAAACTGCGGAAGTTCGAGAACGGCTAGCAGGGAACGGCTAGCGTCCGGTGCGCAGGTTGTCGTACTCGGTAAAGACCGTGTCGACCATGAACTCGATCGGGCTGTCCGGTACCGTGAGCCGCTCGAGGGCAGGAACGAGGCGGCCTTCGGCGTCCGCCGTCCAGGCGAGCCGGCGGACGGGATCGAAGATCCAGGTCGCAAGCATGCCCACGCTGCGGTAGTAGTCGGCACACCCGCTGCATGTCCTTCAGAAATTGTTCACTGGACAGGACCTCGATGCAGAGCAGGGGCGCAACGCGGATGATCGGGTCGTCGGCGCGTGGAAACCTGGAAGCGCTGTTCGGTGATGGCACGCAAGCCCTAGCTTTGGCGGTTGCTGCTGAACAGTGCGCTGAAGAGGGACTGCAAGCCGCCGTGTGGAATCTCGCCCAGGTTTCGCTCCTGTACTTCTCCATCGATATAGTCGCAGTCCGGGCGGTAGGACGTCTCCAGATACTCCGCGACGGAAACAAGCCGGGTGGGAGCGGGAAACCCGACGCTCTCACGAAGTGAATCTCCCTGAGAAGATTCCGAAACCGGGATATGCACAGGGGAGGCCATGGGGAGAGTATGCGCCGGTGATCGGACAGATTCAAGGCCAGGTTGACCGCTGGGCGTAAAATTAGAGGGTTGGCGCAGGGATACGGGCGCCCCGGACGGAAAGGCTCCAGACAAAGATGGCAGACCAGGTTTTCGACGTAGTGATCGTTGGCGGCGGACCCGCCGGATACACCTGCGGCATTCGCGCCGCGCAGTACGGCCTCAAGGTCGCGCTGATTGAAAAGACCGACAAGCTGGGCGGCACGTGCCTGCACTGGGGATGCATTCCGACCAAGGCCATGCTGTTTTCCGCCGAGGTGTGGGACCACCTGAAGCACGCCGCCAGCTACGGCATCGACGGCGTGGAGGCACCGAAGCTCAATTGGGATCGGCTGATCCAGCGCAAGAACGACATCACGATCAAGCACACCAAGGGACTTGATTTTCTGATGAAGAAGAACAAGATCACCGTCTTCAACGGGCACGGACGGCTGACCGGCCCGGCAAAGGATGGCGTCTTCACGGTCAACGTCACCAATGAAGACATCGGCAAGCCGAAGGATGCGCAGGCGGAGAACTACGACAAGCAGAAGCCGACCGAGGTAAAGGCGAAAAAACTCGTGCTCGCCACCGGATCAGACGCGCGTATGCTGCCCGGCTACAAGGCGGACGACACGATCATGACCAACATGGAGATCCTGACGCTGCCCAGCATGCCGAAGTCGATGGTGGTCATCGGCTCGGGCGCGGTAGGAGTCGAGTTTGCCTCCGTGATGAAGAGCTTCGGCGCGGACGTGACGATCATCGAGGCGCTGCCGCGCATCGTGAACGCGGAGGATGAAGAGGTCTCCAAGGAGCTTCTGCGGCTGTACAAGAAGCGCGGGATCGACGTGTTCGTCGGGGCCAAGGTGGAGAAGATCGAAAAGAACGGCGAAGGCGCGCTGGTTTCGTACACAGACTCGAACGGCAAGGCGATGACGAAGCAGGCGGAAAAAGTGCTGGTCGCCGTGGGACGCGCGCCGCGTACCTATGACTGCGGCCTGGATACGGTCAACATTCCCCTGGACCGCGGCTTCATCATGACGAACGAGTGGATGGAGACGACCGAGCCAGGCATTTATGCAATCGGTGACATCGTCGGCGGCCTCCCGCAACTCGCGCATGTGGGCGCAATGTGCGGCGTGGTCGTCGCGGCCAAGATGGCCGGCAAGTATGCGCGTCCGGTGAACCGCCAGCGCGTGCCGGGGTGCACCTACTGCGACCCGCAGATTGGCTCGGTCGGCATGACGGAGGCACAGGCAAAGGCCGCCGGCAGGCAGGTCAAGGTGGGCAAGTTCCCCTTTGTCGGCAACTCCAAGGCGACCATCGTGGACTCGCACGACGGCTTCGTCAAGATCGTCTCGGACGCGAAGTACGGCGAAATCCTGGGCGTTCACATCATCGGACCGCAGGCCACCGAGTTGGTCGCAGAATGCGTAACCGCTATCGAGCTCGAAGCGACGGTGGAAGAGATGATGTTCACCATCCACGCGCACCCCACGCTGGCCGAATCGCTTCTGGACGGCTTCTCCAGCGTGGAAGGCATGGCGGTCAACGTCTAGGCCGGGTCATGTTTTTTCATCTGCTCACCCTCGGTCGCGTTCCGTACGCCGAAGGCCTGGCACTGCAGACTCGCCTGGTGGCCGCGCGCAAAGCCGGCACGATCGGCGATACGCTGGTGCTTCTGGAGCATCCTCCGGTGCTTACGCTGGGGCGCAATGCCGCCCGAAACAACGTGCTGGCGAGCGATGAACTGCTGGCCACAAAAGGCGTGGAGCTGCACACGGTCAATCGTGGAGGAGACGTGACATATCACGGGCCGGGGCAGCTTGTGGGCTATCCTGTTGTCGATCTGCGCGGCGAGCTGCCAGGCAAAACAGGGCCGCACCTGGGACCGGTCGATTTTGTCCGTCTACTGGAGGAGGTGCTGATCCGCGCATGCGGAGACTTCCGGGTTCCGGCCCAGAGGGTGCGTGGACGCACCGGCGTGTGGACGGTCGCGAGCAGGACCGTGCAGGAGAAGAAACTTGCCGCGCTCGGCGTCCACGTCTCCGCAGGCGTCACGTCACACGGCTTCGCGCTGAACGTTACGACGGACCTGCGGGATTTCGAATGGATCGTTCCCTGCGGCATCGCCGATCGCGCCGTAACCAGTCTCGAGCTGGAGTCGTCGTTCGATACCGCCCCCGCGCCGGGAGCATGGATGAAGCTCGCGGAAAATTCGGTCAGCCGTCACTTCGGCCGGGTATTCGGGAGGGAAATGCTGGCGGCGGAGTCACCCGACGTACTGCTGAACGCACAGGGTATCCGGTAATCGCGCGCTCCAAGCCAGCCCATGCGGCCGCGCCTTATAATCGAGCGGCGCAGCACTACAGCTTCTACCGAGAGAAGGATGTCCATGCCGACTGAAGTAGTCATGCCCCAGATGGGCGAGTCCATTACTGAAGGCACCCTGACCAAGTGGCTCAAGAAGCCGGGCGACGCCGTCGAACGAGACGAGCCGCTGTTTGAGATTTCGACCGACAAGGTCGATGCCGAGATTCCATCGCCCGCCGCGGGCGTGATGGGGGAGATCAGGACACCGGAAGGCTCAACCGTACAGATCAACACGGTCGTGTGCGTAATTGCTGAAGCCGGTGCCGCGCCGAAGCCGGCCGCGGCTCCGCAGGATTTGAAGCTGGATTCCGCCACGCCGGCCGCCGAAGCGACCGCAGCCGAAGAGGCAGCCATCCCCAGGCCGGAGCCCGAAGCCGCCCCCGCCGAGGCCGCCGGGACGGAAGTCCCCATGCCACAGATGGGCGAGTCCATCACTGAAGGCACGGTTACGAAGTGGCTCAAAAACGTCGGCGATACCGTCGCCCGGGACGAGCCCCTATTTGAAATCTCGACCGACAAGGTTGACGCCGAGATCCCCTCGCCCGTGGCCGGCAAGCTGACCGAAATTCGCGCAAAGGAAGGCGCAACGGTGCAGGTCAACAGCATCGTCGCAGTGATCGGCGGCGGCGCCCCTGCTCCGGCGAAACCGGCCGTAAACGCACTGGTTGTTGGCACCCCGGCGACCGCCGCTGCCGTGCCTGCCCAGGCCTCACACGGAGAGACCCCGCGTTCCAGCCCGCTGGTGCGCAAGATCGCGGCCGACAACAACGTCGATCTGCAGCAGGTGCCCGGCACAGGGTCCGCCGGACGCATCACCAAGCAGGACATCCTGGGTCACCTGGAAAACCCGTCCGCCACGGCCTCCGCGCAGACCTTGTCGCAGCCGACCACTCCGGGCATTGCCGCCGCGGCCGCCGCGCCGCAGCAAAGCCCGAACCAGCAGGCCCTGGCGGCGGCCAGCCACGCCGGCTCCAGCACCGGCAAGGTTGCGGTGGAAGCCTCGCTCTCCGCCGTGCAGTCCGCCGCGGCCACCACCGCGCCGGCAAAGGCAGCGGGCGGCGTACAGCAGGCCGGCGAGCTTGTCCCCATGAGCAAGATGCGGCAGATCATCGCGCAGCGCATGGTTGAATCCAAGCGGACCAGCCCGCACGTGCACACCGTGTTCAAGGTCGACATGACCCGCATCGTCAAGCTGCGGGAGCGTGAAAAGAACAAGTATGAGCAGCGCAACGGCACCAAGCTGACCTATATGCCGTTCATCACGCGCGCGGCCATCCAGGCGCTCAAAAAGCATCCGGTCGTCAATGCCGCCATTCAGGGCGACGCGATCCTCTACAACAAGAACATCGCCATCGGCATCGCGGTCGCGCTGGACTGGGGCCTCATCGTGCCGGTCATCAAGGGATGCGAGGAAAAGAACTTCCTCGGCGTGGCACGCTCTATCGTCGACCTGGCCGAGCGCGCCCGCACCAAGAAACTGGCCCCGGACGAGGTCTCCGGCGGAACCTTTACGATCACCAATGCGGGCATCTTCGGCGAGCAGTTCGGCACGCCCATCATCAACCAGCCCCAGGCGGCCATCCTAGGGGTAGGCGGCCTGAACAAGGAAGCTCTGGTGCTGACCGACAAGGACGGCCAGGACACGATCGCCATCCGTTCCATCCAGCGCTTCACCCTGGGCTTCGATCACCGTATCGTCGACGGAGCCGACGCGGGCAAATTCATGACCGATTTCAAGAACTACCTGCAGGACTGGAACGAAGACATCGGATAGCGATCCACCTCAACAGAAAAAGCCCTCCCATCCTTGATTAGGAGGGAGGGCTTTTGCCGTCCGGTCTGCAAAGTGCCTAGCGGACGCCAGCGGCCTCATGCTGCGGAAGCGTCCAGTTCTGCCGGATGTAGTGGCAGGTATATCCATTCGGATATCGCTGCAGGTAATCCTGGTGTTCCGGTTCGGCCAGCCAGAATGGTCCGGCAGGCGCTACCTCCGTCACCACCTTGCCCGGCCAAAGCCCGGACGCATTGACATCGGCGATGGTCTGCTCAGCCACCTGTTTTTGCTCGTCGCTGGTGTAGTAAATCGCCGACCGGTAGCTTGCACCGCGGTCGTTGCCCTGCCGGTTCGACGTCGTCGGGTCATGAATCTGAAAGAAAAATTCGAGGATTTTGCGGAAACTGATCGTTGCCGGGTCGAACACGATCTCGAGCGCCTCGGCATGGTTGCCGTGGTTGCGATACGTGGCATTCGCAACCTCTCCGCCGGTGTACCCTACCCGCGTCGAGATTACTCCGGGGTAGTCGCGCAGCAGCTCCTGCATACCCCAGAAGCATCCGCCCGCCAGCACTGCTTTTTCCGTCACATTGCTCATACATTCTCCTGCAAAGCTTAGAACGCGAAGCGCCCTGTTCTTCTGCAGATAGGATGCGAGGCGGCGCGCTTTGGTTCAGAGGCCTTCCTAGAGCGCGGCCTTTGCCCGCAGCACTCGTTCCACGGCCTGCTCAACACTGGTCCCGACCGCGCTCAGATGTCCCATCTTGCGTCCCTTGCGCGGCTTCAGCTTCTCATAGAGATGCAGTCGCACGCCCGGCACTGCCAGAGCCTTGTCGAAGCACACCTCGCGCGGCTTGCCTTCCTCATTCAGCCAAAGATCGCCCAGCAAATTGGCGATTGCCGCCGGTTGCACCACGTCGACATCGCCCAGCGGAAGATTGCACACCGCCCGGATCGCCTGCTCGAACTGGCTGGTCACGCAGGCGCGCTCGCTTTCGTGGTAGCTGTTGTGCGGCCGCGGGGCGAGCTCGTTTACCAGCAGCTCTCCGTCACGCGTGACAAACATCTCAACCGCCAGCAGCCCTTCCAGCCCGAAGGTGTCGGCAATTTCGTACGCAATCTCCCGCGCATCCTGCTCAAGCTCGGGCGAGATCGGCGCCGGAATCACACTCCAGTCCAGGATCTGGTTCTCATGGTGGTTCCATGCAGCCGGATATGCCTTGATCTCGCCGCGAGGGCTGCGCGCCACCATGACACTGATCTCCCGTTCGAGCTCGACCGCCGCCTCGACCACACCGGGACCTTCGCCCAGCGCTTCCCATGCGCCGCGCACATCCTCTTCGGTCGGCGTTCCGCCGAAGCCGACTTTGCCCTGCCCGCGCCCATCGTATCCGCCCGTGGCGCTTTTGCAAAAGGCCCGGCCAAACTCCCCGATTGCCGCGCGGACCTCGTCAAGCGTCCGCACCGCGCGATACGCTCCTACTGGGAATCCGTGTTTGGTGAGCCACTGCTTCTGCTCGATCCGGTCCTGAATCACGGCCAGCATCGCTCCGCTCGGACGCACGGGGCAAAATGTGGCTGCGGACTGCATCGATCGCTCGCCGATCTGTTCGATCTCGAGCGTCACCACGTCGCATCCGCGCGCCAGCATCGCGGCGCCCCGGCTGTCGTCCCACGCCGCCTCAATGCATCCGTCGACCACAAACCGCGCCGGGCACCCCGGGTCTGGGTCCAGCACCAGGATGCGATAGCCCATCGCCCGCGCCGCCATCGCCATCATCCGGCCCAGTTGCCCGCCGCCAAAGATCCCGATCGTCGCGCCGGGAAGCAGCACGTCCTGCGTGGTTCCGCCTCCACTCATGCGTTTACCCCGCCGATCATCGAGGCAGCCTCATCCAGCGTCTCCGCCTCGACATACTTGCGCGTTTCTTCGCGCCGAGCCTCCAGCTTTGCCCGCAGCACATCGTCGGTGGTGGCCAGCATCGCCACCGCCAGCAGCGCTGCGTTGGCCGCGCCGGAAGCCCCGATGGCCAGCGTCCCCACCGGCACCCCCTTCGGCATCTGCACGATGCTCAACAGCGCGTCCATGCCCTGCAGCGCGGTCGCCGCCACCGGCACGCCAAGCACGGGCACCACGGTAAGCGCCGCCAGCATGCCCGGCAGATGCGCCGCCCCGCCGGCCCCCGCGATGATGCACCGCAGCCCCCGTCCGGCCGCCCCCTGCCCATACTCGACCATCAGCGCCGGCGTACGGTGAGCGCTCACCACACGCGCCTCGTACCGCACGCCGAACTCCCGCAGCACCTCCACCGCGGCCTTCATCACCGAATAATCGCTTCGGCTGCCCATGACCACACCCACCAGCGGCTTCGTATCCATGCGTCTGATTCTACCTATTTCGCAGCCCAGATACTCGCGTTCAGGCACGCCACCACGCCATCCACGATGACGCCCAGCGCCGCGGTAAACTTTGCCTCGTCCACGATCTCACGGTTGCCGCACGCATCCACCACACCCACCGCGGCGCCCACAATCTGGATCGCCGCTTCGCGCTTCTGCTCGCCGGTCCTGGACCCGTACAGCGATTCTATGCCCTGCACCACGGTCGGCAGCAGCGCGATCGAGCGAAGAAACACCTTCAGAAATTGCATTCCGTTCTCCTTCCCCGCCGTGCCCCACCAACGCCTCGTTTGCGATGGCTGGGGACACAGGCCGGCCCTTAGCTGTGTTTACTGCTCGAAAAATAGCTGATCGCCAAGTGCAGCATCGTCAACGCCGCACCGAACGCCGCGACCACGCCTTTCATGCGCTGCACACCCTGCTCATTGCTTGCCACACGACGTTCCAGCATATGCAGACGCCCTGGTTGCCCGATTCCCATCAGGTGATCCATCTGGTTCTTCAGCACACGCAAGTCCGCTAATACCTGCCCTTCGAACTCGGTCATCTCTGCCTCCTTTCCCTGCCGTCCTCTGTGGCGAGCCCTTAGCTCACCACCGGCAGATGTGTCACCAGCACGCTTGATTCGCGCGAATACAGCGCAGGCGTGCCCGCGTCGTACATCCGGATAAAGAACCGCTCGCCCACGCTGGACACCGGGATCTGAAACCCGCGCACCGGGCTCCGCAACACCAGGTCCCCCGCCGTTTGCGGCGTCACTAACTGCCCGAAGCCGCCATCCCGCCGTCTCACCTCGAAGCCTCCACCCGCCGGCGGCGCGACCCCCGCGTCCACCTGCAGGCAAAAGCTCGTCCCGCTGCCGGCCGGCCCGATGCAGCTCAACTGCGGCAGGTTCGCCAGCACCCGCGCCGTCTCGGGAACCGTGGAATCGATCGCCGCGACCGGCAGCAGTGCATTCGCCGCCACCGCCTCGCCCAGCGAAATCCCCAGCCCTTCCGCCCAGTCGTTCGCAAACCCGATCCGGTAGGTGATCCGCTCCGGCGCGCACCCTCCATCGGTCAGCGTCGTCTTTCTCACGATCACGCTTGCGCTTCCGCCGTTTGCGGGCAGCGTTACGAGATCGCCCGGCCATATATCCCCGCCCTGCGTCTGCGTGGCAGGAGGGTTCACGGCCGTACACGTTCCGGCAAGCGCCGCGTCGGGGTCCGCGGCAAAGCTCAGCACCGCCAGCGCCGCGTTCTCACAATCCTCAGTGGAGCGGGCCGGCGGCTGCACCACCGTGCCTAGCCACTGCTCGGTCCCGTTCGCTCCGGTTACCGCCTCGGCCGCCACGCTGGCCGCATCCATCATCCTCGCCACGGCGCGCCGCCGTCCGCGATAGCTCACCTGGAACAGCGTGTTCGCCGCAGGCACCTGCCCGGCATAGAAGGTCGCCGCCCCTCCGCTCGCGCTTCCCGTCAGCGAGCAGCTCAGCCCCTGGCCCGCCGCGCCCACCAGAAGCGTCGTCCCCGTCTTGGTCCGGACCCAGCCGGAGCCGGTACGCGTCAGGCTCACCCGCCCCACCGACCCGAACAGCTGCACGCTGTTGACCGCCGCCAGCGTGCACGTCGCCGGCGCGCTCGCCACCACGCCGTCGTACAGCACCGCCGCCGGCGTATTCGAACTCATCCCCAGATCCCGCAGCTCAAACACCACGTTCATCGCAGCCGGCACCAGCCCGCCGCCGAACAGCCTCACCTGCGGCCCCGCGCCGGCCACATCGGTCAGCGCATAAAAGCTCTGCTTCACCCGCAGCATCTCCGCGCAGTGCAGCCGCACACGCAGCGAGTACACGTGCCCGCTCACCATCGTGTACACGGTGCCCGCCTCCGCGCCGTTCACCAGCGGAGCCACCACGGTATTACCGTTGAGCTGCCGCACGTTGAACCCCGCCAGGCAATCCGCCTGCGCGATCACGCCGTTGTACATCCCGCCCAGCACCCCAGCGCTCCCGGCCGTCAGCTGTACCTCGTCCAGCTCCACTACCAGCGTGCCGCCCATCTCCACCGGGTCGATCGCCGTCAGCGTCGTCTGCCCATCCAGCCCGTTGCCTCCGGTCATCGTCAGCCCCGCGCCGCTCAGCCCGAGATGCGATCCCGGATCGGCCGCAAACCACACTTGGCGATTGAACAGCGCCGCGCTGAAGTCGTCGGCAAGCAGCACGGCGTGCCCTGCGTTCACCGCGTCCGGCTCCCCGGAAAGCGAAAACACCGCCGTCGTCCCATCGCCTTCAAACAGCTCGGTCCAGTACGCCGCCGGCTCCATCGTCCCGCTCACCGTCACATCGTTGGCCAGCTCCCGCACCGACGAGGTCCGCGTCCCGCTCACCACCAGCGACTCATCTCCCTCGGCAAACGCATGCGTCGCCGAGCCTGCGGTGGACACGCTCATCGCCCCGCCAAGCACCCGGTACGCGCCATACCCGGCCGCCGCCGCGCCGCCCGCGCCCACGCTCCACGCACTGGCCGCCGGCACCGTGTACACCCCAAGCCGTTCGCCTCCGCCTGTGCTCGCCCGCAAGCCGCCCGAGCCTGCGACCAGCCGGCCGGCCAGCGATCCAGCCGCCGCGCCGCCTTCCACCCCGATCGCCACGCCTCCCCGCTCGAGCACGCCCGCCTTGTCCAGCAGCCACTCTTCGCTGACCCCCCGCAGCTCCAGCCGGTACACTGCGCCCGCGCTCGCGACCCCCGCATACACCGCCGCCGGCCCGGTCACCAGGTACCCCGTAAACAAGGCTGTTCCCGCATCGTTGCTGATCGAAACCCGCCCGCGCCGCACCGGAACCGCCAGCGAAGACCGCACGAGGCAAACCGTCGCCGCCATCGTCGAAGGCCGGTTCAGCTCCCGCACGATCTCCAGCGTGCCCGGCACCACCGCGCCCGAATAGTCCACCGCTCCCAGCCCGTTCCCGTTATCGATCAGCAGTTTCAAGCCGCCACCTCCGCCGCCGGAGCCGCAACAACCATCGCCGGCAGCCCGCGCATCGCGCGCACCTCCGCCACCGTCACGATCCCCGCATTCAGCAGCTGCACCTGGATCGCTACCTCTTCCTGCTCATCCCGCGAGTCCAGGTCGTTGAACACGAACTCGAACTCCGGCCAGCCCACGCATTTGCCAAACACGTCTCGCGAAATATGTTCGGCCAGCAACTTCGCCACCGGCTTCACCGCGCTGGCAAACGCCTCGTCCGCCAGCTCGCCCGCGGTCGAACGGTTCACGTCGCCGGTAATTCCCAGCAGAAACGGAGGCAGGTCGAACGCATTCGCAATCATCCGGATCAGAAATTCCTGCCACTGCAGCCGAAGATCCGCATCCGTGCCGCCCGCGAAGCGGATCACCTCCGGCTTCTTCTCCGAGCTCAGCACCGGCACCCGGCCCGTGCCTTCCATCTCGTCCTGCCACCAACGGATCAGACGGTCATGCTGTTCCGGCGTCGCCTCATCCAGCCACAACGCATACTGCACCACCGAGTTCGAAGCCAGCCGCCCCGCATACCGGCTCGCGCTCAGGAACTGGTTGATGGTCTCAAACGCCACCTCCAGCCGCCCCAGCCCGAACGCCGTATGCGTCCGCGGATTCAGCCGCACATACATCAGCTCGCTGTCGCGCATCGGCGTCACCGAGTCCACGCCCGGCTTGCCCGTCACAAATCCATAGTGCGGAACCTCCGCATCGCCGTCCCAGCGCGGGTCCACCTGCACCGCGGCCCCGTCCAGCGGATACAGCTTCACCGGCGCGTCGCGATCGTGAGTTTCCACCATCTCCACCGCGCCGAACCCGCCCACCAGCACATCCTCCAGCACCTGCTCGAACAGCGTCCGGAAGCTGTCCCCCGCGTTCGGAGCCTCGAGCGCACGACGCAGCGCCGCCATCTTCGACTCCGCGTTTGCCACCTTCTCCGGATCGAACCCGCGCCGCACCCGGATCTGCCAGTCCATGCTCGCCACCCGGTCCTTCACCAGGTTGATCGCCCGCCGGGCCACCGGTGTTTCCGCAAACCTCCGCAGGTTCGCCGCCGTCGGCTTCGGCATCGCCGCCAACCCCGCCCCACGTCCATACGGCGTCAGCACCGAAGGCAGCGGCGCCGCCTTGCGCTCCGCTTCTTTCCGAAACCGCCCATCGTCCTCCCGGGCCTGCGCCTCCATCCGTCCCGCGCCGCCGGCCAGCACTCCCCATGCATCCTTTACCCGTTCTCCAAAACCCATACGCACCTCCGCGCAAAACAAAAAGGGGCGCAGCCCGGAAGGCCACACCCGCAAACCAGTTGGTAGTTGCTAGTTGTCAGTAATTGGTGATGAGAGCCGAAACAGAGAGCGTTGCTCCAGGCTGTATCGACATATCAAATTCTTGCCTTGCGTAAGGGGACGGATTCAGCCGTGCCCCTAGGCAAGACGCGTTCCTCCTGGAATACGTCGATACAGGCTAGGTAGGCCAAGGCTTCAGCCCTGGCATCCAGGGCAAACTCGGGACACGGGCTTGAGCCCTGCGATTTTTTCTGCTCTACCCCTGCATCACACTTTCTTCGTCAAACCCGCAACTCCCGCCTCGCCGTCTCGCCCGCCCGGCCGAGATCAGCCGTCGTAATCACCCGCATCCCTTCCCGCTCCATCGTCTCCACCCCAAAGCGATACCGGTCCCACGCCTCGCCTTCCTCCGCCGCTACCTGCCGCAGCGGCTCCACCACCGCCGTCAACTCCAGCCCGATTCCTTCCACCCGCTCCACACCCTCGCGCAGCCGCGGAGCCGAAAACGCCAGTCCCTTGGCCGCCTCCACATCCGCTTCGAGCGATACCGCCTGAAACATCCGCACCATCCCGTTCCGATACCCGCAGTCGATCCGCAACGGATCCCCCGCGCGCGTATACCTCGAAGCCGCGATCCGCTTCCGCATCAATCCCCACACGCCCGCCCGTTCGAACTCCGTCCGCACCGCCGCCTGGATCGTCGCGCGTCCGCTCCGGGTTCTCACCCGCGCCACCCGCATCGGCTCCACATACATCCGCATCAACTGCTCGAGCCCCGCGGGAAAGTCCTCCGCCAGCGTCGCCCGCGCCTCGGTCAGCTGCAACGAATTCGACAGCGAATCCTCCAACACCTCCAGCACCGCCTTCGGCTCCCGCGCGCTCACGCCGTCGATCAGCCGCGCCGCAATCTCCCCCTCGAGCGCTTCCAGCAGATCCGTATCCGCATCCGCGTCCATGCACCGCACCCGGGCCCAGTCCCGTGTAAACCGCACCTGCGTCCGCGCCGGCTGTCCGCCCGCAGACAGCTCCGCGCGCGCCTCCCGCAGCACCACGCCGATGTTCACGAACTCGCCCTTCACCACATCCGGAACATACCGGATCAGGAAGAACTCACACGGCAACCGATCCATCCCATGCCTCTACCAAACCACTAGCACTTTCCCTGCCAAACTGGTCACATGACTAACTTGCTCATTCCACTCGGATTCTCAAACTGCCGTGGAACCACCACCGAGGTACTCGCAGCCCAGTTCGGGAATGGTTCCCGATTTGATTCCCGAAACGAACCAATCAGCTCCCGCACACGTCCCTGCCGGCGTATCAGCTCCTCCATCAGACGCTCCAGCGCAGACGGGTCCCCGCCGTACCACTCCGGGGGAACATCCTCCGCCAACGCCCAGACCTTGTCCATGCCCAGCTCTTCCACCCGCGTCAGCCACGGTTCGAAGCTCCTCCATCCTGTTACCCCGCGATACACGCTGTTGCGTGGGTATACCCCACGCAGCGGAGAGTCCGGAAAGGTCCACTCCCCCGCATTGAAGCAAAACCCCTGGTCGATAAACGTCGCCCGGTATTTCCTTTCCCGCGCCTTGCGTTCAAACACCGCCTGCCGCCCGTTGCAATTGCCGCACCACTTGTCGACACAGAGCATCCCGGCAAACTCCCCGAGATTCCGCACCTCGTCCAGCTGCTGCTCCGGCAGGTAATCCACCACCTGCCCAGGCATCAGCCCGCCCACAAACCGGCTGCCGAACTGCAGCCCGGACGAGCATCGTTCCCGCCGCCCGCGCCCAGGCTCCACCACCAGGTCCGCCGTGTTCGAAACCAGCCAGTCCGTCACCTCCACCACATCTACCGCCGGCACCGTCAACCCCGCCGCCGCCGCCAGCCGCGTCGCAATCAGCTCATTGGCCAGCACCCGCTCGCCCTGCGGGTTGTTTCTGAACTTCACCACCCACAGGTTGCCGTCCGAGCCCAGCATCAGCTGGCTCTGCGCCCCGCCCCGCATCCGACGAATCGCCTGCACCGCCAGCACCGCCAAGCTCTGAACCCTCGTCCAAGCAGGATAAACCTCAATACGGATCAGAGCGGATAGAACACGGATGAGACGGACAACACCGACCCAAAGTCAGGAACCATTCATCCCATCCGGGTCGGATCCGCATTGATCCGTATTATGATCTCCATCCAGGGACGGCGACCCCTTCCGCCCGTACCGCCTGCGCCACCGCCATCGCCATCAGGCAGTCGTCATGCGCTCCGGGCGCCGCGCCGGTCGCCCCACCGGCCATTCGCACAAACGTCCTGCACTCACTCAGCAGCCGGCCGGATGAAAACATCCACGCTGATGCCTCCAGCAGAGCGCCCATCCGTCCGATCATGCCCGGTTTCGATCCCGCCGACGTCAGCCATCCCGCCACGCCGCCCTGTCCATATACCCGCCGGTACCGTTCCCCAAGCTCCAGGCAGGCCAGCACCGCCGCGCCATGGTTGTTCCGTTCGACTGCGAGCTCCGCCTCGCCATACTCCCGCCCGAGCGCCGCCGCCACCCTGGCAAGCTCCGCCGGGGCTAGCCGTTCCCGCAGCTCCGCGCACTGCATCCCGCTCTTCCGGTCGATCACCTGAACCGCCGAAAAGTCTCCATCCACCCCGCCGCCCGCCGTATCGACACCCACCACGTAGTCGCCGCCGGCCATTGCGGGAAGCCACACCAGAAGCGCACCGTACCGCCGGCTTTCGACCGGCGCACGCACTGCCCGCAGCCGAGCCTCCACCACCTCCACGTCGAAGCAGCACTCGCCCGTCGCCTTGAAACAGCTCACGGCGTCTTCCGCGAACTCCTGCCCCCGAAGCCCGCGATAGCTCCGTTCCAACCCCCGGCGGAACCCGATCTGCTCGAGCGTCAAGCCATGCGCCGCAACCAGCGCCTGCTCCTCCGCCGTCAACTGGCCGGCCGCGGCCGCCGAACGGTATTCCGGCTCCATCCACCACGGGAAGAAGTGCCGCACCAGACCCGTCTCCCCGGCCGCCTGCCATTCCTCGTAAAACGCTCCGTACGCCCCGCACGGCGTCGATTCCAGCACCATCTCGCCGCCGGGCACAAGCGCCGCCCGCAACCCGGCAAGCGTCGCGCCCGCATCGCCCGGCCACCGGCTCACCTCGCTCAGGTGCAGGTTCCCGATCGTCAACCCGCGCCCAGCGTTCGCATCCGCCGCGCTCAAGACGCGAAACTCGCTGTCGATTTCTCCAAACACCATCTGCCCGGCGTTTGCGCGCGTCCTTCGCATCGGTCCCTCCCTCAGCTGCTCGGGCAGCGTGTCCCACATCCGCACGACCATGCCAAAGATCGCCTCCGCCGCCTCCCGCGTATGCGCCACCTGCACAGTCAACGTCCCGGGCCGCAGCACGGTCTTCAAGAAGAACCGTCCCGCTACCCAGGTCGTCAATCCCATCTGCCTTGCCTTCAGCACAATATTCGTTCGCCCGCGCCGAGCCTCGAACGCCCGCTGCACCGAATTGGCCCGCAGCGCCCGCACCCGTCCACGCCGGTCCCGGACCTCCAGCAGATGCTCCGCTACAAATACGCCGCCTTCAGGCGAATCCACCAGCCCGGCAAGCCACCGCAGATCCTCCATGTACCCTCACATCTGGAGCGAACAGAACGGAACCAGCCCGAAACTCGAAACTGAACAGAAAACGCTCAGCTCCGAACCAATCCGGCAGTCCCGCGCCTTTTCCGTCCTGTCCGCATCCCGTCTACTGCGTCCGCTCCCAGCTGCACCCAGCCGAGCCGCTCGTATTCGGCACCGGAAGAAACACTCCGCGAGCGCCGCCCGCCAGCGCACCCGAACCCAGCAGCACCTGCCCGTTCACCGCCTGCACCGTAGCCCCCGTCGCACCCAGGTTCACCACCTGCCGCGTCAGCGAGTATCCCGTGCAATCCGGAAGCAACACGGTCTGCGCCGCCGTGCCCGTCAGGTCCAGGAACCGGTCGCCCGCCACCTCCTGATAGCTCGCCGCAGCCGTCTGGTGCCGCGCCGTCTCGCTTGAGCCGATCAGGTCGTTCACTGCGTTTTGCAGGATCGACGTCACATACGGCTCGCAGCTCGGACCCGGATGCAATCCATCCGGAAAGCAGCTCGCATTGTTCGACGCGCCATCGGCCCCGATGTGCGGGTCCGTCGCCAGCTCCGCCAGGTTATCCACGCCCCAGCCATAAGCCTCCGCCCGCAGAATCGCGTTCAGCCCATTCTTGTTCGTGTCCTTTCCGTTCGCGCTGATCTCCGTCGCCAGCACCACGCGCGAGCCCAGCGCCTTCGCCTTGGTCACCATGCAGCGCAGGTTATTCGCAATCTGCCGCGAGTTCTGGAAGCTGTAGTCGTTGACCCCGCCCCACAGCACCGTGATCTCCGGAACGCTGTTCGGCACCACCTGCAGCGCATAGCTCTGGTCGAACATCAGGCAGGCATCGAACGCCGTCTGTCCCGCCGCGCCCAGGTTCACCACCGTGTAGCTCGGGTCGTTCAGCTGCATCGTCGCCGGCCACACCGTCGTCGGGCTCAGGCCAACACCCATCGTGCGCGAATCCAGGCCAGCCACGATCGTCGGGGTCACCGGAGCAAGGCTCCGGTACTTCACCGGCACACCCTTGCTCCGCAAGAAACTCAACGCCTCGTTGGCCGCCGCCGTGCCGTCCTGCACGCTCAGGATCGAGCTCCACGCCCACGCCGCCGCGATTTTGCCGGCGAACCAGGTCTCCCCGTACAGGTTCGATCCGCCGATCTGATAGTTGCCGCTCGTCGCCACGGGACACGTGTTCACGTCTCCCTGCTGCACATAGCCGCCCACCTCCGCGCCGTCGTACAGCACATGCGTCTTCTGCGTGAGCCCGTTCACCGAGCCTCCGCACAGAAATGTCACCACGTGCCATCCCGCGCTCAGGTACTCCGTCGGCTCGGTGTGGTCGGTCGTAATCGCAAAGAAGCGCATCGACTTGGGAGAAAAGATCGATGAATTGATCAGGCAAAGGTGTGCCTGGTCCGTTCCGCACAGAATCGTCTGGTTCCCCGGCAAACCGGCGTACAGCGGTGCCGGAGCGCCGCCCTGGTAGCCGAACGGAGGGCTGTAGATCGCAAACTGCCACGCCTTCGCCCCGTTCAACCCAGCCGGCAGTTGAATGTACTGTCCCTGCGCGGCGCGAAAGTCCAGGTCCGTTCCGCCTTCCCATGTCGGCGAACCGACGATCGTCCCGTGATTGCCCAGCCCGCTTGTATCGTGCGCCACCGTGCCCGCGCCTTCGGTCAGCAGGTATTCGCCCAGCAGGTTCGCCCGCTGCGGCAGTGAGCTCAACCCGCTGCTCGTCGCCGCGCTCGTGCCCGCGCCGCCCGTCAGCGAGCTCACCGTGGCCCACGTGCCGTCTTCCCTCAGGTACCTCGTCGTTCCGCCCGTCGCACCCGGGTCGGGAACCGCACCCGCCCCATGCGTAGCGCCGGAACCGCCGAACACCGGAAGGCTCGAAGCCGCCACCGTCCCGGTAAACTGGCCGTTCACCGTCGTCGCATTCAGCGTGCCCACATTGATCGTGCCCGCCGTAAAGCTCTGCGGATTGAACGTATAGTTCGATCCCCGCAGCGACAGCGTCAGCGTGCTCGTCTGAGGCGTGTAGTGAAAGCGATCCACCCCAACGCTCGTATCCATCTGGAACAGGTCATACGCGCTGTCGTACCGGTCGCATCCATGGCTGTTGCAATGCACCTTGATCAGCGCATCCTCGCCAGCCTCCAGCTCCAGCCCATAGCGCCACACGCCCGCCACCTGCATACCCGCCTCCGGAGCCGAGTAGGTGCCGCCGTTGCCCTGGTACGCCGTCGCCGACACGCCGTTCGTGATCGCCCAGCCGGTCAAGCCAACCGAGTTGTTGCCTCCATACAGGATCCCCGCGCTCTGGCTCGTCGACGGCCGAGGCATGTACTGCGTGATCTGCTCCGTATCCGCCGCAACCTTCGCCTGGTAGTAATGCGGCTCTTCCACCGCATCGCCCGCCGCCCACGGAACCGTGTTCGCCGCCAGCTGAAGCTGCCCGTCCACCGCCCTGGTCGCCGCGTTGAACACACCCGTCACCTCGGCCATGGGATAAAGCCCGTAAGCTCCGGTCAGGTACGTCGCCGTGCCGCCCGTCGTAGTCGAATCTGCCGCGCCCGCCTGGGTATACGTCAACACGCTCGAACTCGTCGTCGTCACGGCAAACGTGCCGTTGTAACTCGGGTCCGTCACCCCGCTGATCGTCAGCGCAAGCCCGTTCACATCGAGGCTTGTGCCTCCGCCGATATTCGCCGTCACCACGCCATTCGTACGCGTCAGCGTCGTCAACGGAAGGCTCAGATTGGTAAACCCGCTCTGCAGCCCGGAGATGCCCACAATCGAGGTCTGGCTTCCCGCATACACCAGCGTCGTCGCGCTTGTGGACCCGATCACCGGAAATACCTGCCGGATCGCTCCGATCGTGTCCACCTTCTGCTCCAGCCCATAGCCGCACAGCCCGCCCACCGCCAGCGTGGCCCCATTCGCATGCGGACGCTTCAGCGTCAGCTGCACATCGCTTCCGTCCACCACCGTGTACGCCGCCGTCTCAAAATTGATGGGACGTCCATCCGGCTCCGCCGCATCCGCCACGCACGCCACGCCGCTTGCCGTCGGCAGCGCAGCCGTGTTCGTCGCAAACCCGGCGGGTGCGCCGCCCGTCACGATCGGCACCGTCACCGTTCCCGGCATGATGTTGTTCGCCTGCGAAGGAACCGTCGCCGCCGTCTGCAGAAACACGCTCACCGGAAAAGTCGTCCCCTGGAACTGCGCGCTCGGCGCACGTCCAGAGTTCGCGCCGCCCACCAGCACACCCGACGCAATCGTTTTCGCCGGGTTCACATCCATCAGGAAGCGTCCTTCGCCCTGCGTCCCGTTGCCTGCCGTAGCCGCCACCTGCACCGTCGTTGCCCCGGTCGCACATCCTCCCGCGCACGACCCGGTAAACACCCCGGAGTCTTCCTCCACCACGAAGTCGAACGGATGCGCGCCTTCATCCGCATCGTCGCGAAACCCGCCCGAGTACGTCATGAACAGGCTGCCCATCAGGCAGTCGCCCACCGCATAACAGTTCTGGCTTTGCGGCACCAGCACATGCTGGCCCGGCGTGTTGTACGTACCCGTAATGTTCATCGCGTTGTACGTCGTCTTGAAGTAAGGCACCGTTCCCTGGATCAGCTTCGGATACTCGTTCGATCCGCCCGCCAGACCTTCATGCGTGACCTCCAGCCCTACTGAAAACGGGTTGTCCGCCCCCAGCGCCTTCAGCTGCGAAGCAGGCTCCGTGCTCTGCACATCGATCGTATGTCCTGCCGCAAGCCCCGGGTTCTGCACGTTCTGCGGATTGTAGTGACTCTCCCGCGTCAGCCCACCCCGCTTGTCGTTCAACTGCGTCCCGTTGTTCCACGTCGCCGGAGCAGCCTGTTCCGTGCTGCCATACGTCTGCTCCGCCTTGATATCGCATCCGCCCGCGCAGTCCGGGCTCGCCGCCGCGTTCGCAATCCCGTTCTTGCCCGCGCCCGTCTGGAACTGGCTCGCATACTCCGTGCCGTTCAGCCGGTTCACTTCAAGATCCGTCCCCGCCGGCTGCGCCACCACCTGCGTCCCCTGCGGATTCAGCGACACCTTGCCGTTCTCACCCGCCGCCAGCCCCGCTACCTGCGTGTCGACATATTCCTTATCGCTCGCCTGCAGCGGAGCCGTAGGATCGCCCGAAAGAATCAGCGGACCCGTCATCGTATCGCCCGTCTTCAGCACATACGGTGTCGAGCTGTCCAGCGGATGCCCCAGCTGTGCCGCCGCAATCGCCGTATCCACATAGCTCTTGCTCGCCGTCTGCAGCGCGACGCTCGCCGGCAGCACCGTGCTCCGGATCGAGCTCACCTTCACCGGCGCGGCACTCACCGGGACCACCCAGTACTCCTTCGTCACGCTCCCGTCGTCCAGGTGATACACCACCGTGTAGTAGCTGCCCATCGGGTTCGATCCCGCATTCGGTACCAGTGACACGCTCAACAGCCCGTTCGCTCCAATCGTCGCCGAAGTCGACCCCGCCGGCACATTCGCACCCGTCGACGTCGTAAATCCCGGCCAGCTCACCACCACCGTCCCGGTCGCCGCCGTCCCGTCCGCCCGATACACCGTATCCGCCACCGTCGTCGTCGCAACCCCCGTCACGACGGAATTCTGCGCAAACAGAAGCATCAACATCAGGCCCCATTCCGCCAATTTCCCCTTCATAATCCTCCCGCAAGCCTTGCTTAAGGGCACGGCTTTAGCCGTGCCGTAATGACCCGCTTGGCCCATGCGCGGCTTTAGCCGCTGAGGTACCAACGCCAACCTGTGCCCCATTCATCGCAGCCTCATCGCGATGAACGGGTCCACCCGGCGAGCTCAACCCGCCACATACGTCCGAAAGCAAACCACTCGTTCCCCATCGCAGGCATCCACCACCGGCAGCGCCCGCCATCTCCCCGCAAGCCGCAGGGTCCCCAGCGACCCATCCAGCTCCTGCCTGGTCTCGGCCGCGCCCGTCATCGTCTGCAGTCGCGGATAGAACCACGCCACCCGATCCCCCTGCATGCCGTCCGCGACAAACAACCCGGCCCACTCCTGGAAGAACGTAGCCCCTTCCCGGTCGCACGTCCCGACGGCCCGGCTCACCTTCATCGCCGCCGTCGGCACGCCGGCCAGCAGCGCAGACTGAAGCGCAAGCACCGTACCGCTGATCCCACCCACACGCCCCACGTTCAACGTTACACGTCGCACGTAGTCCGCATCCACAATCGCCGCACCGGCCCGCACGAACCCGCCCGCAAGCCCAGCGCCCACCGCACCCGTCTGCCCCGCATAGTCCACGTCCACCGCAACGAGATCGCCCACCGCAAACCCGCTCACCGCCGAACCAACATTCAAGGTTGTCGCCGAAGAGCTCGCCGCCACCAGCGCAACCGCCGGCATCGCCGCCCCACCGCTTCCCGAAGCCGCCGCATCGGCAACCCGAGCCAGCACATTCATCTGCTGCGCCCCACAGCTCAGCGCCATCTGCACCTTGCCCCAGCTCTCGAACTCCAGCGCAACCTCGGCTTCCACCTCCGCCCGAACCTGTCCCGTCGTCATCCCCGGCGAACCCGTCACCAGCGGCTCGACCCTGGTCCCGCACCGCCGCGTAAACCCCGCACACCATCCCAGGTCCGTCCACGGCGCGGCCGGCGCATCGGCATCGAACCCCTGCAGCAGCGCCGCGTCGAACACCTGCCCGGACGGCGCGAAAAACGCCCGCACCCGCCGCACCGCCGGAGCCGTCAACCTTGCATCACTCATAGCCAAACACCTCCACGGTCGTCGTTCGCTCGATCCGTTCGGCCTTCGCACTCGCGGCACCCGGCACCGCATCGCCCCAGAACACATTCGTTCCGTCCGCAGGCACCTTGACCGTGTTCTCCGGCGTCATGCGCAGCGCCGACACCAGCTCTGCATCCATCGCCGCCAGCGACCGCCCCCGGTCCATGCCGCCTCCGCTTACCGTGCCGTCACTCGCATACCGGATCGCGCACCGAAGCTTCCAAAGCGGCACATCCCCGCGACCGATCACCTCCGCCGCGGTCCACTCCAGGCAGAACACCTCGGGGGCGAACACTTCCGCAATCGCCGAAGGCAGCTCATTCTCCACCACCACCACGCCCGGCCGCATCACGCCCCGCACCACCACCGTCCTGCCCGGATTCCCGGCCGCCACCCGCGTTCGCAGCATCCGGTAAAACGCATCCTTGATCCCCTGCACACACCCTCCCTTCCGCCACGCACCCTTAGCCGCACGAGAGATCCGTGCCCCATTCACCGCAGCCCTTATCGCGATGAGTGGGTCCACCACGACCTAAGCCACCAGCGCCTGCGCCCCCCGAACCGCAACCCGGTACACCGCCACCTCGCTCCGCGCCTCGATCCCCACCGCACTCACAATCTCCAGCAAATCCCCATCGACCACAACCCCCGCCGCCGTCCGAAACAGCACTGCGGCCGAGTCATACTCCAGCGACCCGACCACCGCCACCACCGCCGTAGCCGAGATCACCAACTCTCCTTCGCCCCCCGTAAGCGCCTTGCGCCACACCGCCGGCCCCATTGCCACATCCTGGAATTCCGGCGTCGCCTGCCCAAGCTGTTCGGCATCGTCGCCCGGAGTCGCCGGAGCCGGTATCCGCAGCATCACCACCGGCCCGCCGCACACCCGCAGCATTGCATCCGCCATCCTGCTCTGTGCCCCGCTCATCCCAGCTTCTCCGCGCGGTACGGCCGCAGCAGCGCGCGCACACTGTCATCCACCAGGCTGTCGGAAAAATACTGCACCCGCATCGTATCCAGTTGGCCGCTGCTCACGTTCAGCGCCGGCATCGCCTCCGCGTTCCGCGCAATCTGGGCGCACGCCAGCTTCAGCGCGTCCGGCACGGCACTCACGCCCGCCGTGTAGGTCACCTCCGCTTCGTTGTAGCTGAGTCCTAAGACGTTAGGAGCAAACAGGATTTCCCGCGCCCCAAGGTCAACATCCACCTGCGCCGGGTCCATCACCGTCCACGTGCCCGGCAACCCGAACACCGCGGCCACCTCGCTCCCGAACGTCGCCTCGAACTCCCCACGCCGGGGACGCCCATACCGAACCCGCAGACCCGTCACGCACCCAGCCGACAGCGGCCCATAGCTCAACCGAGCCGTCTGCGCCCCGGACGTAATCCGAACCCGTTCCACATAGCTTGCAGCCATCAGCGAAGCACGCCGGCAATGCGCCTCCATCAACGCAGAAGCCATCGCCACCAGCGCATCCGCCACATCCGCGCCAAGCCCATACTGCACATACTCGGCAGGCAACAAATATTCCATACCCCTCCTTTCAGTTGCCAATGGTCAGTGGCCAGTGAGCCACCCACCGCCCACTGACCACCCCGACTGACAACCGGCAACTAGCAACTATCAACTGACTACTGCTCTACCGGTCCACCAGCACCTGATAGTGCGCATAGTTCGAGCCCTTCACCACCAGGCCACCAAACTTCACGACAACATACTGCGAAGCCAGCGAACCCGGGACGCCAAGCTGGAAGATCCGCGGATTCGGATCGCTCAGCCAGTGGTACTCGATCATGTCTTCCGTCACGATGTAAGCCGGCAACACAGCCGAACCCGAACCGGGAGTCCCGGTGTAAGGCAGCGTCCACTCCGGAATCAGGGGCAGATCGCCAGCCTGCGTGCTCAGCGTCTTCACGGTGAATCCGCCTTCGATCTGCTTGGTGTTCAACACCACGTTGAACTCCGTTTTCATCTCGCGGTCCAGCAGGTCCAGCAGGATCGGGTTGGCATAAATCGCCGTCGGACGAACCCCATAGCTGGTATTCGAAAGCATCTGCGCCACCGTCGACTTGAATCCGTCCACAATCGACTGCGAAGCCCCGATCGTCACGCTGTTGCCACCCGCGGCAATCTGCCCGGCCGCACCGAAATACTGCGCGGTGGTCGGCGAGCTCAGCGAAGTATCGGTGCCGTTCCAAAGCGCAATGTCGTGCGTACGCAGCACGCCGTCGACGGTATCGGTAAGGTCCTTCGCCTGCAGGTAAGCGAACTGCTTCTGCTGTGCGCCCAGCTCGATGTCGAACAGGTTGTAGTTGATCTGCGCCACCAGCGCCTTCAGCGGAACCGAACGCTCCACACGCGTCGGGCTCACAATCGGCGGCACGATGTTGCGCGGATCCACAAATCCGGAAGAGGCCGCCGGCGAAGGAATCTGCGTCTCTTCAAAGAACCGCGAAGGATGTCCGGTAGCCGGAACCTGCTTGATCCTCTGCCCAAAAATCCCACGGCGCCGCACCAGGTCCGTAATCTCGGTCTGATACTGCGGAACCTCGATCGCACCAGGTCCAATGTAATCCGCCGCCGCATAAATCTCAGTAAACTTCGCGTTCATCAAATCTCCCTTTCAAAAAAAGGCGCAACCCCGCGGGGCCGCGCGAAACAACCCAGGATCCGTGCCCCATTCATCGCAGCCTCACCGCGATGAGTGGGCCTACGCAGAACCGCCAGTGCGCAATCTACAGCAGCCCACTCCGCATCAGCTGCGCCTTCACCGCGATCCTCTGCTCCACCGGCAGGCTGACCAGCGCCGCATCGATCCCGCCCATCTCTTCAGACGATTCCTTCGCCACCAGCGCCCCGGCACGCCGCCCACTCGCACGCAGCGAGGCGATCGTCGCCTCGGCTTCGCGCAGCCTCTCTTCCAGCTCATGCGTCAACTCTGCCGCGGCATGCACCTGCACCGCACCCACGCGCGCCGCAGCCTCTTCCAGCATCGCCGCCGCCGCAGCCAGGCGCTCCACCTGCACGGTGATTTCGTCGCGAACTTCCATCTCCATCTCCATCGTCATCTCCTAATTACTTAGTAGCAGCCGGCATCGGCTGCGCGTTCAGGATCGCCACCACCGCGCTCACCAGACGCGCAACATACTCGGCCGAGGCCTCGATGCCGGCCTTGGTCAGCAGCGCCGTCACTGCCTGCCCCGCCAGTTCAAGCACCTCCGCCAACTTCGCCGCTCCCGTCCCCTCCTGCGCTCCCGCCGCCGCGTACTTCTGTTCCACCAGTAGCACCGCACTCTGGATCAGCGACGTCGCATCCGCCACCTCCGTCGCCACCGGAGCCGCGGCGGGAAACAGCAAACCCACCAGCTTCTCCACCGGAACCGCGTACTGCACAGCCCACGTCAGTCCCTTGGCAAAGTCCTTGCCAATGGCTGTCAAAACACCTACAAACGTCATCGCATCTCCTAAAGACTTAGTTATTTTCAGCGGAGCCCGATCACCCGTGCCCCATTCATCGCGCCGTTGCGATGAATGGGGCCGCCGCAACAGCCCTAAGCAGCTCGCTTCATCGCTGCCCGCCGCACCGAAAAGCTCGTACCCCGGTACGCCGCCTTGTCCCGCAGCAGGATCGCCGCCCCGGTAAACGTAGCCCGCGTCAACGTCCACACGCTCGCCCGCATATCCGCCACATGCGCATCCGCCAGCTCGTAGCTCATCCCCATCTGCTGCGGTGGCTGCGCCGCCATCGCCGACTCCATCTCCGGATAGTCCCGCGCAAAAAGATACCCGCCCACCATCAGCTTGTTCTCTTCCAGCCGAGCCTCCGTGATGATTCCGCACTTCTGTCGCGCATCGTGCCCGTCCCAGCCGGCCTTGTAATCCACCGCCATGCCCAGCAGGCTCGGAAGCGCATGCTCGGCGGCGTCCCGCGTCAACACCACCCGGTGTCCGCGCGCCCCGCTCGGCGCCCGATCGCTCGCCACATCCACCAGCGTCAGGCACCCCTCAAACGGCAACCGGTTCGGATGTCCATGCACCTCCGGAAACTCCACCGCCATCGCACGAAGAGCCCTCAGCCCAGATCCAGCCCTCAGCCCAGATCCAGCCTGTGCCCTGCGGTACGAACCGTGCAGGCCTTCGCCCGGCCGCCCCGCGGGTGCGATCGCTTCCCGTCCAAGCCCGTCAACCTTCATCCATCCTCCTGTCGCCGTCTGTCGTTCCATCCTGCCGGACACCATCCCGCTCTGCCCGATCCGCCTCCCGTTCCAGCCGATCCTGCTCCCAGCGCTCCTTCAGCACCGTTTCCAGGCTCTTGCCCCGCCGCCGGCCCTTCTGCGGAACCACCTCGCCCGTATCGAGCCCGCTCAACTGCACCAGGACCTTCAGGTGCGCCAGGCTGCCCTTTCCGGCCTCGTCCAGCAGCGTCTTGACCAGGCCCGGCATCGCTTCCGCAACCCGGGCCCGCGCATATACCCGGCAGAAAGCCGGACGAGGCGCCTTTTTTTTCGCCTCGCCCGGCTTCTCCGCCTCATCGGCTGCACCCGCCGGCTTCGGGTCTCCCTCCGTCGCCGCGCGCCGAGACGCAAACCGGCCCGTCTTCTCCACCCGCTTCCCTGCCATAAACGAGCCCCCACGCCCGCAAGTCGAGCAAAACAAAACGGGAGCGAAGCGCGCCGCCAAGGCTCGCCTCACTCCCGTCTCATTTCTCACTTGCCTTTACAGAATACCAGTCCGACCATAAGCAATCTGCCAAACTCGGCAAACTTTATTCGTATTCGAATGAACGACTTACGACCCACTTCCAACAATCTGCTCTTGACAACTTTTCCACAGCCGCCCGCTCCGATTCAAGACTCAACCGAACAGACGTGAGTGTTCAGCGAGGGGGCCGGACCGATGTCCGGCCCCCTCGCTTTACCGCAGCCCGCCAGCCAGAGCCGGCTCCATCAGCCTCCGGTCCAGCAGAAGCTTCGTCAGGGCGTCCAGCCCTTCCCAGTACCGCCGGATCACCGTCCGCAGGCTCATTCCGGTCATCGATGCCACCTCCTCCTGGGTATGTCCCTGCAGCGCAATCCGCCGCAGCAGGTATTGCTGGCCCGCGTCCATCTGCTTCAGGCACCCCTCCACATCGTGCACGAAGATCACGACATCCTCGAAGCTCTTCACCCTGCATCGCGTCACATGCCCGCGAAACATCTCCTGCCCCAGCAGCGAAGGAACCCGGCCAGTCTCCATCGAAAGCCGAAGGTATCGCGAAAGCAGCGCCTCCGTATATTTCCGGTAAAACGCCAGCTCCACCTCCGGAGCAGCAGCCTCAGCCACCTTCTGCTCCATCGGCGCAGCGACCGCCATCGCCTGCACCAGCTGCAGCCGATGCGGTCCTTTCCGTTCCGCCACCGCCCGGGCCGCTGCTGCCACCGGAGCCACACTCCACTGCCCTGCCACAACCCGCATCGCTCCGCTCATCGTGCACCTCCTGCTACCGTCGCTCGTACCGTTCCGTTTGCCGATCCGCTCTTTGACTGATTCACCGCTCCACGTCCACCCACGACCCGCAGCCCGCTCTTCCGCGCTGCCGGTCCATCCACCCGTCGTCGCCTCGGTCCGCGCGGCAGCCTCCGGCCCAGCGCCGCGGGAAACTCGGCCAGCTTCGCCGCGCATCCTCGGCAATACACCTCGCCGGCCTGCCCTCCGCGAAGCCAAAGCACTCCGCATCCTTCACACACCTTCAGTTCCATGCGCAATATGTTCATCATTTCTCCAGAAGACACAGTTCTCCCCCGGCGAGCCTCAGGTCTTTTTCAGCGGTCGGATGGGCTCGCTCAGGTTGCTATGAAGTGTCGGCGCCTGCCACGAAGCGGCTTCTAACGGCCTCTCTCGCGCATACCCGCCGACTCTGCTCTGTCGTCAAGGCGTCCCCATGCCGTCGCGCCTGGGAGAGCGCAACCCGCACAGGGTCGATTCCTTTCGGCGGCGCGCTCCTCGTCGCCGGGCCTTTAGGGGACATGCTCCTCCACCTGTCCCATCGCCCGGCCGAGTGAGTTCCACTCAGAAAGTCTGTTGGTTATAGCCCGCCCGAAATCCCGTGTCAACCGCCTTTTTTCAACCGTCACTGTAATCCGCTAACCCCAAAGCAATGAACCTGTTAGCAATTAAACTGGCGCAAACTGGATAACTTTCTCCGCTATCTCCCACACCGAACGTTTATTCGCCTTGTCTTCGCTTCGATTTCATTGGCGATCCAGCTTCCCGGTCAAACCGGTTCTCACTTCGTCCCGTATATTGCCTGCCAGCGATTTCCCGAAACGAACAGCTTCCCGGCCGGCATTGCGCCCAATCGCCGGCACAACTGCAAAACTCGGACCCAACCCTGGAATCGAACAGGCGGTCTCCCGCTTCAAGCCACCACGCCCCCTTCCGGTAAACTGGATCAAGATGCTCTCCCGCCTTTATGCCAACTGGATGTTCCGCTGGGAGACCGCCCTTACGACCCGCGACACCAACCGCATCGTCCGCCCGCTCGAATGGGGCTTCGACTGGCTTCCCCCCGCGCCCGTCGCCGCATCCGAGCAAGCTCGCATGATCGCCCTTTCCGCGCAGCTTGCGGAGCACTCCGACAGCTTCTTCGGCTACCGGACCCCAACCGACTTCCGTCTCGAGTCCCGCCCACCCCAGCTTTTCCCCACCAACATCCGCCCCGAAACCCTGGAGCAGGATCGCTGGTACAAGGAAAAAGCCGCCGCGGGCGACCTCCCCGAAGCGCAGTTCCTCCGCTTTACCTCACCGAGCGCGACTCCCTTCCCGGAAAACGACCAGGTCAACGCCCGCTGGTACCCCGCCAGCCCCGCCCAGCAGCAGAAGTTCCGCCGCGCCGGCAAGCTCCCCCAGGCCCTGATCGTCATGCCCCAATGGAACGCCGACGCGTTCTCCCATAACGCCCTCTGCGAGATCTTCAACCGCTTCGGCATCTCCTGCCTCCGCCTGTCCAAGCCCTACCACGATATCCGCCGGCCGGCCGAGCTCGAACGCTCCGACTACGCCGTCTCCTCCAACATCGGCCGCACCATCGCCGCCTGCCGGCAGGCCGTGCACGACATCCGCTCCTGCCTGGACTGGCTCGAAACCCAGGGATATCGCCAGTTTGGCGTCCTCGGCACCTCGCTCGGCTCCGCCTATGCCTTTATCGCCGCCGCCCACGACCCCCGCCTGCAGGTCTGCGCCTTCAACCACGCCTCCACCTGGTTCGGAGACGTCGTCTGGACCGGCCAGTCCACACGCCACATCCGCGAGGCCTTCGAGTCCGCCGGCCTTACCCAGGACTCCCTCCGCCAGATCTTCCGCGCCATCTCACCCATGGCCTACATGGACCGCTTCGCCCGTCCCGGCCTCCAAGGGCAGGACCGCAGCCGCGAAGCCCTCGTCGTTCACGCGAAATACGACCTGACCTTCCTCGAAGAGTTCTCGCAGGACGTCCTCACCAACTTTCGCGCGCACAACGTCCGCTTCACCGCCCGCACCCTGCCATGCGGCCACTACACCACCGGCGAGACCCCCTACAAATACATCGACGCATGGTACCTGGGCAAGTTCATCCACGACGCGTTCAAGCGCCTCAGTCAGCAGCCGGCAAACTCAACCCCCAGGACTCGAAACTGAACAGACTCTCCGTGCCCCATTCATCGACAACACCATCGTCGATGAGTGGGTCCATCACCCACCCGGAATCAACGCGGCTTTACCAGATCCATCACAAAGTCCTTATCCTCGCCCCGCATCGGAAGCGTAAACAACGCCACCACGCACGGCGAAAACACCATCGCCAGAACCGAAAACGCGATCAGCACATCGTGCATCGGGTAAATCCTCCACGGACCCGGCTGGCCCTGCGACTCTTATCGGAGCAATCACCCGAAAGCATTATTCATCCGCAGGCCGCAAATCTTCAGGCTCACGCCTGGTCCTCGTCCGCCATCAGCGCCGGCGTGTTCATCGTAGCCACAATGCACGGGCTCAGCACCATCCCGCAAAATAAAGCAATCACCAGAACTGTATGCATCATCGGACCGTCTCCTTGTATGAGGGCTTTCTTATCTGCCCGCACCTTCAGCATCGGATACGCGCATTCTTCCGCCCATCGCCCATCGGTCTCACACCACCGCCCTCCCGCAGCATTACCCTCAACCCCGAAACACCACCTCCGTCACGTGACGGAAAGCAACAGGCGATAATAAAGCAAGGCAACCTCAAACCGACCGGTCCAACTGCCGCCCGGACCAACTTTACCCACTGCCACCGCGGAGCCCGCATGTCCCTCGACCTCAACGCCCCCCTCGCCCAGTCCGACCCTGAAATCTTCACCGAGATCGAGCACGAGATCGCCCGCCAGCACGAGGGCCTGGAGATGATCGCGTCTGAAAACTTCACCTCCCGCGCCGTGCTCGAAGCCACCGGCTCCGTCTTCACCAACAAGTACGCCGAAGGCTACCCCGGCAAGCGCTACTACGGCGGTTGTGAATACTCGGACGTAGTCGAAACCCTAGCCCGCGACCGTGCCAAACGCCTCTTCGGCGCCGATCACAGCAACGTCCAGCCTCACTCCGGATCGCAGGCCAACGCCGCCGCCTTCATGACCCTCATCCAGCCCGGCGACACCATCCTCGGCCTCGATCTCGCGCATGGCGGACACCTCACCCACGGCCACAAGCTCAACTTCTCCGGCAAGCTCTACAAGATTGCCGGTTACCAGGTCCGCCAGGACACCGAAGTCATCGACTACGACCAGCTCGAAGCCCAGGCCGTCCAGGTCCAGCCAAAGCTCATCATCGGCGGAGGCTCCGCCTATCCCCGCCAGTTCGACTTCCCCCGCATGCGCGAAATCGCAGATAAAGTCGGAGCCTTTTTCCTCGTCGACATGGCCCACTTTGCCGGACTCGTCGCCGGCGGCGCGCACCCCTCGCCCGTGCCGCACGCCCACGTCGTCACTACCACGACGCACAAGACCCTGCGCGGCCCACGCTCCGGCCTCATCCTTTGCCGGCAGGAGTTCGCCGCCGGAATCGACCGCAGCGTCTTCCCCGGGCAACAGGGCGGCCCGCTCATGCACGTCGTCGCCGCCAAGGCCGTAGCCTTCCGTGAGGCGCTCGAGCCCGACTTTAAAACCTATGCCGCGCAGGTCGTCAGCAACGCGAAATGCCTCGCGCAGGCCCTGCTCGAAAATGGCTTCCGCATCATCTCCGGAGGAACCGACACCCACGTCATCCTCATCGACGTCTTCACCCGCGGCATGCTCGGCTCCGAAGCCGAACACGCACTCCACGCCGCCGGCATCACGGTCAACAAGAATGCCATTCCCTACGACACCAACCCGCCCATGAAGCCCTCCGGCATCCGCATCGGCACCCCGGCCCTCACCACCCGAGGCATGCGCGAACCCGAAATGCTCCGCATCGCCACCTGGATCACCGAAGCGCTCGAGCACCGGAGTGACCCAGCCAAACTGTCCGGCATTCGCGCCGAAGTCCTCGACCTCGCCAACCAGTTCCCGCTCTACGACTTCCTCCGCTAAACGTCGCTTCACGACCCCGTCTTGCTGGAGGGCACGGCTTCATGCCGCGGACGTACGCTTTGGCAGATCGAATCTGCCAAACCCTGTACCCGCTTCTGTTATCTTTCGCATTAAACCTAACCTCGCAACTCACCCCTTTCCCAAACCCCGCCGAACCGGTACTATCCCGCTAGACCTCCGCACGCAAGAAAGAGTTCCTCCTGATGGCCATCGCAATGCTCGCCTGGATCATAGCCGTCCCTGCACTCGGCTTTATGACCGGCCTGCGCTCCATGACTCCCATGGCCGTCTTCTGCTGGTTCGCCCTGTATCACCACATGCCTCTCGGCCACACCTGGGCTTTCTGGGCTGAGCGCCCCATCACCGTAGCCGTTTTTACCGTGCTCGCCCTCGGGGAGTTCATCGGCGACAAACTTCCGCAGTGCCCCAATCGCACCGCACCCTTTCCCTTCGCGGTCCGCCTTCTCTTCGGCGGGCTGCTCGGCGCGCTCGCCGCCACCGCCCTGCACGGGTCCGCGCTGGAGGGCGTTCTGCTCGGTGCCATCGGGGCGCTCGCCGGAACCTTCTTCGGATTTCATCTCCGCTCCATCCTTCGAGAGCGGCTCGACGTCCCCGATTACGTCGTCGGCCTCGCCGGCGACCTCACCGCGGTCGGCGTCAGCATCCTCGCCATGGGCATCGTCAGCGGCTGAAAACCGAGACGCCCGCACCGGTCTCTCGTCCTCCTTTCCGCTGCCGCATCCGTCCAAAGCATATAATTCGCTTAGGAGTGGCCCCAGTGCATCAACCTCATCTCCGTTTATGCCTGTTTGCTTCGCGCCTCCTGCTGCTGATCGTCACGCTCGTCCTCACCGTCATGCCAGTTACAGAACAACTGCTCACCTTTGACCACTTCCTGCGCGGTGGGCAGGATTTTGAGCTGAGTCTTCTCGCGATTCTTGCCGGATTTTGCCTCGTGCTGCTGCTTGCGCATCTTTGTCGAGAGTCTCTTGTGCTGCTGATCGGCCTGTTGCGTCGGTTCGCTTTCGTCGTTCAGCCTGCGCTCGGGGCATCGCCCCTTGCCCGCGCCGCTGGCCCGCGTTGCAGCTCCGGGGCACCCCCGTCCTGCTTTTTACTTCCTCTGCAACTCTGATCGTGAAAACCGCCACTGTTCCCCCCTGTACTGCGGCCATCACTTTCACCCGCTCGCCGTAATCCACGGCTGAGTGTCCGGAGAGAACCATGAAAACGTCGGAAGTTTTTCACGCCTGGGGCTCCATCCTCACCGGCCGAGCCCCTTCGCTTTCCATTGAAATCACCAAGGAATGCCCGCTCCGCTGCCCCGGATGCTACGCCTTCGACGCAGCCCACCTCGGCGGAGACACCCTGCTGCGCCAGCTCTCGGACTTCAAGGGCGAAGAACTCGTCCGCCGCGTGCTCGAAGTCATCGACGACCGTAAACCCCTTCACGTCTCCATCGTCGGCGGAGACCCGCTCGTCCGCTATCGTGAGCTTGAGCTGCTGATTCCGCAAATAGAAGCTCGCGGCATCCATACTCAGATCGTCACCAGCGCTTTCCGCATCATCCCGCCGCATTGGAAGGACTTCAAGAAACTCAACGTCGTCGTTTCCATCGACGGCCTGCAACCGGAACACGACGCCCGGCGCAAACCAGCTACCTACGAACGCATCCTGAAAAATATCAAGGACGCCCGCATCACCATCCATTGCACAATCACCTCGCAAATCGTCGACCGCCCTGGCTACCTCGAAGCTTTTCTCGCCTTCTGGAGCTCCCAGCCGGAGATCGCCAAGGTGTGGTTCAGCCTCTTCACCCCACAGCTCGGCGCCAACGATCCCGAAATCCTTTCCCCCGCGCAACGTGCACAGGTCATCGCGGAGCTGCGGGAACTCCGCCGCAAATACCCGGTGCTCGACATGCACGACATCGTCATCGACGAGATCGCCACACCACCCAGCTCGCCGGAAGAGTGTATCTTCGCCCGCACAACCGAAACCATCTCCGCCGACCTCACCACCCAGATCACGCCCTGCCAGTTCGGAGGCGCGCCGGACTGTTCGCAATGCGGATGCATCGCCTCCATGGGTCTCGCCGCCGTGGGCCATTACAAGGTTGCCGGCCCGCTCACCGCAGGCCATCTCTTTATGGCATCGGACCGCGTCGGCAAGCTCTGGCGCAAACTGACCCGCCCGGCATCAGCCCCGGAACCCACACTGCAGACTGCCCCCTTCACCATTCTCAATCCATAACGGAACGAACGTGCACCCTTCACCGGCGGCACCGTCGCCGGTGAAGGGGGACGATCCCGACATCCTCAACGCTCAAAGGCGAACTCAACCTTCCACCCGGCATCCGCGTTCAACACAAGCGAAGCATTGAACGGCTTGCCCGCACTGGAGGTAAAGCCCTGGATCGGATCGGTCCGGTAATGGCGGCTGGCCGTACACAGGTCCTTCACCTGCTTGTCACTGATCGGCTTTTTCGCCACCACCATCTGGATCGAGAAGTTACATCCTTCCCGGTAGCGGGAGCAGCCATAGAACTTCTTCCCGCTCGCCCCTGCCTTCTTCTCCAGCAACCCGGCCTTGCACTTGGGACATAACAACTCGCCTTTGCCGGCCTTGATCGGAGCCGCCGCCGCGGCCTGCATCGGCGGCGTCCGGAACACCGCCGGCATCTCCGTCTTCAGGCTCTCCGCGGTCTCCTCGAGCAGCACCCGCGCATCGAGCCGGCCTTGCTCCACCTCCAGCAGCCGAGCCTCCATATCCCCTGTCAACTCAGGGCTTTTCAGGTGTGGAAGAACCTGCGCGATCAGCGCGATGCCCTTGCCCGTAGGCACAAACGCCTTGCCGTCGCGCTCCACATACTCAAGCGTAATCAGCTTCTCGATCATGGATGCCCGTGTCGCTTCCGTGCCCAGTCCGCGTCCTCGCATCGCTTCACGCAGGGCCTCGTCGTCTAACTCCCTGCCGGCCGTTTCCATCGCGGCGAGTAACGTGGCATCGGTAAAGCGAGCGGGTGGCTTGCGCTCCTTGGTGACTAACTCCGCATCCAGCACGAATAGTTGCTCACCGACACTTACCTTCGGCAGCGACTGCGTGTCTTCGGGCTCTTCCTGCTTCGCGGTAAACTCCTGACCGCCCATGATCGCGGTCCACCCGGGAGCCACAACGCGCGTGCCTTTCGCGCGAAAAGGATGCTTCGCAATCAGCACGTCGATCCGCGTCTCTTCTACTTCCTTGTCGGGCAGAAAGATGGCAAGAAATCGTTCCGCCACGATTTGGTATACCTTGCGCTCCTCCTGCGAAAGCGAAGCGGGCGCGGCCTTTGCGGTGGGAATGATCGCATGGTGATCGGACAGCTTCGACCCATCCACAAAACGCTTGCTCAACTTGGGTCCCGACTTACTCCGTTCCAGCGCAAGCTGTACCAGCGCCTCGCGTCCCGGCAGATGCAGCGCTCGCAACACCCTGGGAAGCCCGCCGACCATGTCTTCGCTGAGATAGCGCGAGGAGCTCCGCGGATAGGTAATTGTTTTACCTTCGTATAAAGACTGCGCAAGCGCAAGGGTCTGGTCGGCCTTGAACCCGAACCGCCGGTTGGCTTCTTTTTGTAACTCGCCCAGGTTATGCAATTGCGGTGGCGCGATCTTTCTCGCCTTTACCTCAACCGCTGTCACTCTGGCCGGCGTACCTTCCGGACAATCGGCCAGGATCGCTTCGGCCTCCGGCTTTTTCTCAAAGTTGTGAGCCTTGTCCGCGTTAAGCGCGCGCACGATAAAGTCGCCCAGGTCGGCGTGGATCTCGTAGAAGTAGGTCTTGATGAACCCTTCTATCTCGTGATGTCTTCTTACAATCATCGCGAGCGTTGGTGTCTGCACGCGGCCGATAGAACAAAGTAGGTTGTTATGCAGGGTAGAAGCGCGGCTGTGGTTCATGCCGATCAGCCAGTCCAGCCTGGCGCGTGTTTCCGCTGCCGCGCCAAGAGCGTCGAAGTCGCTTCCCGGCCTCAGTCTGCGATACGCTTCCTGAATCGCTTCCTCGGTAAGGGAAGACGTCCAGAAACGAAGCACAGGCTTATTACTTCCGGATAAGTCGTAAATGCGCCGGAAGATAGCTTCACCTTCCCGGCCAGCGTCAGTGGCATTCACAATGTCCGTGGTCGAGTTACTCTTGAACAGCTTCTCGATAACTCGAAATTGATCTTCCGTCTTAGGCTCGGCGACCATGGGCCACTTACCCGGCACCATGGGCAGGGCTTCCCGTCGCCATGGCTTGCCCCAGCGTGCATCGATCTCACCAGGCTCAGCGATCCGCACCAGGTGGCCGATGGCCCAGGTGACGATGAGCTTTGGTCCGGCGAAGAAGCCCGCCTCTTTTCTGGTGCAGCCGAGCGCTTTTGCCAGGTCGCGGGCTACGGACGGTTTTTCGGCCAGGATGACGCGCATTTTCGCTCCAGACAAGTGTACTCGGCGCGGTAATTTGTCGCGCAAACGTGGGCAGGAAACCGCGTACCTGCACGATTTCATCCGTTGCACAAAACAGGGTGCATGAAGGCGAAGACGATCCGGCTGGTTTTCGGCTTTCGAGTCTTCGGCTTCGCGTCTTTCCAGAATCTGTGCAGGCGGCCCGTAAGCCGAATTCTGTTTTAGGCGATCATTCCTCTAGGCCGCGACTTACGCCGACGGCTCCAGCAACCTACCCGCAGGTTTCGGCGATGACACTCTCCCCGCCTGTGCGCATCGGGCCGATACGCCGGGCGCGCTGAGGAGTGCGCGTCCCTGTCCCTGCCTATTTGGTCTTGCTCCGTGTGGGGTTTACCATGCGGCTCCGATTACTCGTAACCCGGTGCGCTCTTACCGCACCGTTTCACCCTTACCTTCCTCTTGCGAGGATGGCGGTTTCTTTTCTGTTGCACTGGCCGTCTCGAGGCCTTGACGCCTCGATCCCGGACGTTATCCGGCACACTGCCCTGCGGAGTTCGGACTTTCCTCCCCCCTCGAAACTTGTCGCCAAGGCCGAGGGCGGCGATCGCTCGGCCGCCTGCTTCCCTAGTGTACGCGAGTGGAGTCGTCCTGGTCCGCGAGCGGTTATCGGTTCAGCTGGTAGAGCCGGTAGGCATCGGGCTCATACCCGTTGACACCGATCGGCAGAGTGTCGGGATACTGCGCCACGACTTTGTAATGCTGGTTCAGGAAGGCGGCCAGCGCGGGGAAGTTGTCGAGGTTGCGGAAGGACGAAGGCTGGCCATACCAGAAGTTTGAAAAGACGATCACGGTCGGCGGCGCAGCCTCAAGCTCGTGAAGGGTTTGCTGCTGCAGCGCGACGATGGCCGGCTTCTGGCTGCCGGTGAACAGGAGATGATCTCCCATAAGACCGGTGCTCTGGCGGATGTGCAGCCGATAAAGCGCGCTGTAGCAGCCGTTGAGGCCATCGATGCATTCGATGTGTCCGTCCAGAGAGCCTGCGGGATACCGCTGCAGGTCGTCCATGAGCCGGTGCGTGAGCACGTTGGTCTGCCTGACGGTTCCCATGCGAGCCAGGTAAAACGGCCCAAGCACCAGGGTTCCGATCAGAAGCGCGGCGGCGGCTATCGTGCGAGGCCAACCCGGCGAGCGCATCGCGATGACGAACTCCAGGCCGCACCACAGCAGCGCGAAACCGACGAAGGGATAGCGGTGATAGGTAAAGCCCTTGTCCTGCACGAAGTAGGATGCCAGGCCAAGAAGTGCTCCGCCGGCTACGGCGAGCATCTCCCAGTCGCGCCAGGACCGATTGGTGAACGAGAGGCACAGAGCAGCCGGAAGCAGCAGCCCGAGGCCAGCGGGCATGGAGTGGCGGAGCATGTACCGAAGCGGGATCTCATTGACGGTTGAGTACGATTTCGCAAGAGCCATACTTTGCAGGAACGAGGGAAAGGAGTTGCGCCACAGGAAAAACGCGGCCAGGGCCAAGGCAACAACAAGCACGGCGGCCGCGACCTGCAGCAGGTACGGGGCAAGCGCAACGCGCTGCCGGCGGAGATGCACCCCGGCGAGCACGATCAGAAGCAGTCCGAAGAGCAGCGCGGTGGGTTTGAGCGTGCAGCCAATCCCGACCAGGAGGGCGGCGGGAAAGAACAGCGAAGGACGAAGTCTGCGGACCGCGGTGAAGGCGAATGCATAGGCGCCAAGCAGCAGGACGGTCATGACCATGTCCCGTTCGCCAACGTTGATGGCTCCATCGGCACCGTGCATAACGGCGAAGATCGTGCCGGCATAGAGACCTGCAAACCAATCGTATGGCCGGGCGATGGAGGTGGCCGCGACGGTCAGCAGGACGAGCAGGGACCAGTCGTAGAAGCGGAAGCCCAGGTCTGAGCTGCCGAAGAGGGAGGTGGCGAGCCATTCGACGAGGTAGCTTCCGGGCAGGTTGATATCGGTGATCTGCCGGTAGGGTGCCAGGCCGCGGCTCATCAGGAACTGGATGTAGCGGAAGACCTGTTCATCCGAGAGCCATTCCCACTGGCGGGTCCTGAATGCAAAGGCGGCGAAGCAGACCACGAGAAAGGCGGCGAGCGCGATGCGAATGGCTGGGAGTCGTTGGGGAAAGGTCCGGGTCAAACAGGCCTCGCAGAGGTGGAGTGGCGAATCTTCTGTCTGCTTACTGTACTTTGTCCGCGTCGACTCCCGGCCAGCGTCGTTCGGAGCCGTCAGGGCGTCAGCTGCGCCAATGCAGTTCGACCGGGCCTGCGAGGGGGTGGTCCGAGGTGTGGTTCAGGCGGGCCTGCTTCAGGGCGAAGTACCATTTGGCCGGCTTGTCGGCGTCGTCGATAAGCATCAGGGCGGGGCGGTATCGAAGGCCCTGGGCCTGTTCGATCATGGTCTGCTGGTCCTGCCCGACGAACCTTGCGCCGAAGTAGCGGGCGATGGACGGCACGAACGGGACGTGGAAGAAGATGTTCCACGCCGCGACCACGTCGATGCGGCAGGTGCTGGGCGTGACCGGCGTGACGGTGGTCAGGGACGAGAACCATTTCGCCTCTGCGCCTTCCCCGGCCAGAATTGTTTCGTAGCGGCGGTTTGGAAGCACGAAGTCGATGGTGGTTTTGACCTCCTTGCCGTAGACGCCGAGCAGCTTGTAAGGCGCGGAGTTTTTGCTGGGAGCGTGCGAGCTCATGCGAAAGCCGCCGGGGATAGGCTCGAAGTGCTTGGTTTTTTCGTGGATGGACGCCGCGGAGCGCCACCACCAGCTCTGGTGGACAAACGGTCCGTGCGCCGGGTCCATCAAGCCGATGATGCCGTGGTCGACGTTGCACGGCAGGTCCGCGACGAGGTGGGCGGAGCGATGGTTTGCAGTGAATTTAGGAAGCTCGGGCACGGGTGGAAGCGCGCTGAGGTCGCTGGTGGCGGAGAGCTTCGCGCCGGGCTCGGGCAGGTAGACCCAGGCGTACCCGTCACGCTCCACGCAGGGGTAGCTGGTGGCGTAAATGCGGGTGGGCTCGAGAATGTCGAGGCCGGTCAGCGAGGGAATCTCCGTGCATTGGCCCGAGCAGGGCTCGAAGCGCCAGCCGTGGTATTTGCATTGGACGGTTTCGCCGTCGAACCAGCCGGCCGAAAGCGGAATGCCCCGGTGCGGACACAAATCCTTCATGGCGAACAAGGCACCGCCGGATTTGCGGCCGATCAAAAGCGGGATGCCGCAGAGCAGGGTGGTCTGCGTGGGTTTGCGGCGCGTGAGCATGCTGGTGCGGAGCGCGGGATACCAGTCGCCGAAGAGGAGTTCGGCAGGCGGACCTGCGGTCAGGTCTCCAGCAGCCGGCGCGTTGGGATGTGGGTCCACTGATCTCTATTTTATGCGCGTGTAGGCTGGTGGGGATGGGAGTTCTGCGGAGGACGCGCGTTGGGTTGTTGACGGTGTGGGCGCTGGTCTACGGGCTTACGCTGGGAACGCCGCCGCTGATGGACGACGCCGACAGCGTGCACGCGGAGGTGGCGCGGGAGATGCTGGTGCGCCACGACTATGTGACGCTGTATGCGAACGGCATCCGGTATCTGGAAAAGGCCCCGCTGTACTACTGGTCCATGGCGGCTTCGATGAAGCTGTTCGGCGTGGGTACGTGGCAGAGCCGGGTGCCGCTGGCCGTGGCGATGCTTGCGCTGGCGCTGCTGGCGGAGGCCTTTGCCCGGCGCGTGGCGGTGGCGTACGGAGTGGCGAGCGCGGACAGGGCCGGGCTGTACGCGGGACTGGGCGTCCTGTTGAGCTTCGGAATGTTTGTGTTCGGGCGCATCAACCTGCCGGACGTGATGGTCTGCGTATGGCTTGGGCTGGCGATGTTCTGCTTCTGGCTGAGTGAAGACGAGGCGAGGCCGCGGAGGGCGCTGTGCTGGGGGTTCGCCGCGGCGTGCGCGCTGGATGTGCTGACCAAGGGGCTGATCGGGATTGTGTTTCCTGTGGGAATCGTGGGAGTGTCGCTGCTGCTGACGCGGGGCTGGCGCGGAACGTGGCGGCGCGTGGGCGAGCTGCGGGTCTGGTCGTCGCTGCTGGTATTTCTGGTGATCGCCGTGCCGTGGCATGTGCTGGCGGGGCTGGCGAACCCGGGGCATGGGGTGCCGGGCGACCTGCACCGCGTAGACGGCCACTGGGAGGTGCCGCTGCCGACCGACGGCAATGTGCATGGGTGGACGTGGTTCTACTTCGTCAACGAGCAGGTGTATCGCTACCTGAACGTGCGGGTTCCGCATGACTATGACACGGCTCCGCTGTGGCTGTTCTGGGGGCTGGTGCTGGTTTGGATCATGCCGTGGTCGGCGTTTGTGCCGGGTGCGGTGCGCGCGGCGTTCCGGGCGGGGTGGGTGCGGCGTCTGCGCCGGCTGGACGCCGGTGAGAAGGCCGGGCTTTTACTGGTCGCTTGGGCGGTGCTGCCGCCGCTGTTTTTCTCTTTCAGCACCCGGCAGGAGTACTACGTGCTGCCCTCGCTTTTGCCGCTTCTGGTGCTGGTGGGGGTCTGGCTGGCTCGGGCGCCGGTGCCTGGACGCACTCATCGCGGTGAGGCTGCAATGAATGGGACACTGGCCGCGACGCGGGATCGATCCGATGGGGTTTCGGTTGCGCTTGCGGCGGTGGGGGGGCTGGTAGCGCTGGGCTGTGGGTGGTTTTTGCTGCATACGCGCGCGCCGGCCGCGGGTACGGACCTGGCGAGCCTGCTGGCGACAAACCCGGGCGACTATGCGCTTTCGATGGGACACTTCCTGGACCTGAACGCGGAAGCGCTGGGGCTGTTTCGCGGGCCTTTGCTGCTGACGGCGGTGGCGGTGCTGGGCGGCACGATGGGACATCTGCTGCTGCGGCGCGCCGGCCGACCGCATGGAGCGGTGCTTGCACTGGCCGCAGGTTCGCTGGGGTTTCTGGGCGCGGTGCACTGGGGCCGGGTCATCTTTTCTCCGGTGTTGAGCAGCTACGAGCTGGCGCGGGAGGTGGCGGCGCGGGTGCGTCCCGGAGATATGGTGGCTATCTATGGGGAGTATGAGGCGGGCTCGACGCTTGGGTTTTACCTGCGCCGGAACGACCTGCACCTTGTCGAGGGCAGAAGCTCGAACCTGTGGTACGGAAGCTTTTTCCCGGATGTTCCCCGGATCTTTGAAACGCGGGCGACGATGGAGCGAAAATGGACCGGGCCGCAAAGGATTTTTCTGTGGGTGGACCCTGGCGACCGGGAACGGCCGGCGATGCACCTGGACGGCACGGTCTATGCCGTGGGCCGAAGCGGAGGAAAGCTGGTGATCTCAAACCAGGCGGACCGCCGGTAAGAACCTCCGAGGCGGTACGGAACAGGATACTCCGCAGATTTGTGAATAACCCGAACATACATCCCATGCATGTCCGCATCTTACGGCGCAGGAGCTAATAATGAAACTGCCTTGGATTCTTGCTGGAGTGGGGATTGGCCTGGCTGTGTATGTGATTACGAACGCGCCTGCGCAACAGTCCGCGAATGGAGCCGACCCGGATGTGGAGAACGCTGCGGCGAAGAGCAACGTGTGGGGTGCCAAGCAGCGCGTCGCCGGGACGGGCGGAGGCCTGTTGGGCAAGGTTAAGGAAGGCGTGGGACGCGCGACGGGCGATAATGAACTTGCAGGCGAAGGCGCGGTCGATCAGGTTGTTGGCTCCGTGAAGGATGCAGCGGGCAAAGTGGCCGGGGCGGTTGGAGATACACTGCACGAAGCGAACCAGAGCTAGTCCATATTTTTGTACTTTTCGAGAAGCACCAAAGAAAGAGGAAGATGATGAAAAAGTTTTTTGCCGGTGCCCTTGTGGCCATGACGATGACGGTAACTATAACCACGGCTGCCTCCGCGCAGGCTGATTCGGACGTTACCAAGCGCATTGCGGCCGCACATGCAGTGCTGCACCAACTGATGGCGACTCCGGACAATGGTATTCCGCTGGGCATCGCTTCCCACGCCACTTGTGTGGTCGTGATTCCTGCCTTCAAGAAGGGTGCTTTCCTCGTTGGAGGCCAGTATGGTCAGGGATTGGCTACCTGCAGGACCGGTCATGGCTGGAGCGCACCGACCTTCTTGCAGATGGAAGGCGCGAGCTTCGGATTCCAGATCGGCGGCCAGTCGACCGACCTCGTCCTGGTGGGAACAAACCAGCAGAGCGTACAGGACCTGCTGAAAGATCACGTCAAGCTGGGTGCCGGCGCATCGGTAGCGGCCGGTCCGGTTGGACGGGCAGGACAGGCGTCCATTGGAGTGGCCGCAAATGCTGAGTTCCTGGCCTACTCGCGGAACAAGGGCTTGTTTGCAGGGCTCGATGTTTCCGGCGACGAGATTCACCAGAACACGAAAGACACGGAGATGGTGTACGGCAAGAATATCAGCGCGGACAAAATCCTTTCCGGCTCCGTGCCGACGCCAGCCGTGGCCAAGCACTTCGTGTCGACCGTCAACGAATTGTTCAAAGAAGGACGCGCTCGCTAGTATCATCCTGATCGCATGACAACAACGAGGGGCCGGAGATCTTCCGGTCCCTCGTTGCTGTCTGCCGGGCATAATCAGTCAACCTGCGGACAGATCGCGGGTCTGAAGGAAACAGCATCAGAACTAGCTCATGGCCAAGCCTGCAAACTCCTCTGCCCGTCCTGCCTCCCGTCCCGCCGCTGCGCTGAACCGTTATGTGTGTGTGCATGGTCACTTTTACCAGCCTCCACGGGAAAACCCGTGGCTGGAAACGGTGGAGGTACAGGACTCCGCCGCGCCTTATCACGATTGGAACGACCGCATCACGGCCGAGTGCTATGCGCCGAATGGGGCCTCGCGCATCCAGAATCTCGAGCAGCAGATCACCCGGATCGTGAACAACTACGGTCGGATGAGCTTCAACTTCGGGCCGACGCTGTTGAGCTGGCTGCACTCCAAGGCCCCGCGCACGTATGCAATGATCCTGGCCGCGGACAAGCTTTCTTCCGCGCGGTTTCATGGGCACGGTTCGGCGCTGGCGCAGGTATACAACCACATCATCATGCCGCTGGCGAGTGAGCGCGATGCCCGCACGCAGATCCGCTGGGGCGTAGCGGATTTCGAGTTTCGCTTCGGCCGCAAGCCGGAGGGCATGTGGCTGGCAGAGACGGCGGTGAACCGCCAGGTGCTGGACCAGCTCGCCGCCGAAGGGATCAAATATACGATTCTGGCCCCGAATCAGTGCGGGCGGGTGCGTCCGCTGAGGTCCGCGGGGGAGAGCGCCGAGCCGTGGCGGGAGACGGCGAACGCAAGCGTGGACCCGACGCAGCCGTACCGGGTCGAGCTGGACGAGGGGCGTTCGATTGCGGTGTTCTTTTACGACGGGCCGAACTCGCGTGCGATCGCGTTCGAGGGACTTCTGGACTCCGGCGAAAAGTTCGCGTCGCGCCTGTTGAGTGCGTTTCCGGCCGGTGAGCCGGATCGTCCGATGCTGTCGCACGTGGCCACGGACGGCGAATCGTACGGCCACCACCACAAGCACGGCGAGATGGCGTTAAGCTTCGCCATGCACTGGCTGGAAGAGCAGGGCAAGGCGACGCTGACCAATTACGGCGAGTTCCTGGAGATGTTTCCTCCCACATGCGAGGCGGAGGTGGCCGAGGATACGAGCTGGAGCTGCTCGCATGGCATCGAGCGCTGGCGCAGCGACTGCGGATGCAACGGAGGCAAGCCGGGCTGGAACCAGAGATGGCGCGCGCCACTGCGGGCTGCCCTGGATCTGCTGCGCGACCGGACCGCACCACTGGCCGAGGCGCACGCGGCCGGCCTGCTCAAAGACCTGTGGGCCGCGCGCGATGCGTATATCGACGTGCTGCTGCACCGGGAGCTTCCGGGCGGATCGCGGGAAAAGGCGGCGGCCGCGGTGGACCGGTTCTTTGCCGAACAGGCCGTGCGTCCGATGGAGGAAGCCGAGCGCCAGAGGGTGCTGGAGCTGATGGAAATGGAGCGGCACGCGCAGCTCATGTACACCTCCTGTGGGTGGTTTTTCGATGAGATCTCCGGCATTGAGACGGTGCAGATCATTGCGTATGCCGGGCGCGTGCTGCAGCTTGCGGCCAAGCTGTTCGGCGAGGCCGGGCGCGCGCTCGAGCCGGCGTTTCTGGACGTGCTGCGCGAGGCGAAACCGAATGCAGCAGACCTGAAGGACGGAGCCGAGATCTACACGCGCTACGTGACCGGGATGCGGATCGGCCTGGAGCAGGTGGGCGCGCACTACGCTATCAGTTCTATCTTCCGAAATTATCCGGAGCGGGGTGAACTTCTTTGCTTCGACGTGCGGCGCGACCTGCACGAGGTGTTTACCAGTGGACGCGGCAAGGTGGCGCTGGGGCGGGCGCAGATTCGCAGCCAGATTACCGGCGAGACGGAGGAGTTCTGTTTTGCGGTGCTGCACCTGGGCGACCAGAACCTTTCCGCGGCGGTGCGGCGCTACGTGGAAGCCGAAGACGAAGGACTGTTTGTGGCGTTTTCCGCCGAGGTGCGCACGGCGATGCGGCGCGCGGACCTGCCGGAGGTGATCCGGCTGATCGACCGGTTCTTCGGCGGGCGGCTGCCGATGCCGGCGCACGTAGCGCTGGACCCGGTGGACCCCCAGCCCGGGCAGCCCGAGAGCGTGATGGGTGCGGTGGAGCCGGAAATCGCGCATACGGTGGCCGCGCCCGAGGCTCCTGTGCCCGCGACTTCGGACGATGGGCGACGCCACCTGGGCTACTCGCTGCGGAGCCTTTTTGCCGACGAGCAGCACCGCATTCTGCAGACGATCCTGAACCAGACGATGGGCGAGATGGAAACGACGCTGCGGACGATCTATGAAGATCATGCGAGCCTGCTGCACTTCCTGACCGAATCCGGCATTACGCCTCCGCCGGCGCTGGCGTTGGCGGCTAGCTTCGCCACCAATGCCAGCCTGCGGCGTGCGCTTGAGGCCGAGCCGTTCGACGACCAGGAGGTAGCCGACCTGCTGGCGCGCGCGGCCACCGACGGGGTCGCGCTGGATACCGCGAACCTGTCGTTTGTGGCCGGCAACCGGATGAAATGCGAGATGGTGAGGCTGGAAGGCGCGGCCTCCGGCGGAGAAGCGGCGGCGCTTGCGGTGCTTCAGTCCGCGCTGCGGCTGGCGGAGATGCTGCGGTTCATGCCGTTCGAGGTCAACACCTGGCAGGCACAGAACATCTGGAACGACCTGCTGGGCAAGACCTCCACCGTCTTCCGCACCAGGGCATGGCAGGATGGTTTCCGCAAGCTGGGCGAGGCGATGAACCTGGAAGTGGATGAACTGGTGGTGGAGGATGCCGTGGCTGTTTGAAGGGAGAGCCTTCTACGAAACAGTCCGGATAATTCACGGATCGAACGATGAAATATCGAAGAGTGACCCTGCCAAGAGCGATAAGCACGCCGGCAGTAATCGATTCCGGCGGTCATCCGTCCTGGCCGTGTTCCACTCGCAGTGATCCCTGTCAGCGTTCCTTCCCGCGGCGGCGAGCATCCAAGGCTGCTATGAAGACGACACCGATCTCCGGGAACTCGTATCAGCTGACGCGGCTGGGCCTGATGAACTGCTACCTGATCAAGGAAGACGACGGCTGGACCCTGATCGATTCGACGATCTCCGGCGGCGGCGACGATATTCTGCGAGTGGCGGCTTCGGTGGGGGCGGCCATTCGGCGGATTCTGCTGACACATGCCCATGTGGATCACGTGGGCTCGGTTGATGAGTTGATGGGCAAGCTGCCGGCGGGCACGGAGCTGATCTCGAACGAGCGCAGCGTTCCCCTGTTGCAGAAGCCTCCGGACATGTCGCTTCGGCCAGGCGAACCCGCGGGCGAAATTAAGGGCGGCCTGCCGGGGATCGCGACCCCGCCGACGAGGCTGGTCAGCGCGGGAGAGAAGGTTGGCTCGCTGCTGGTCATCGATACGCCCGGCCATATCCCCGGTCATATGGCGTTTCTGGATGAACGCGATGGCACACTGTTTACCGGCGACGCGCTGATCTGCGTGGGGGAGACGCGGGTGAGCGGAGACGCCGTGTGGTATTTTCCGCTGCCGAACGTGGCGACCTGGAACAAGCCGCTCGCACTGAAGAGTGCGAAGCATCTGCAAGCGTATCCCGCGCAGCGGTTCGCCAGTGGACATGGACAGGTTCGGCCGGGCGGCGCGAGTCAATTGCGCGCGGTGATCGGCCATATGGAGCGAAGTTGACGGTTTGGGCCGACAAGAGCGGAGATCGATCTATCTTCCTGGCCGATTTTTGCGTCCTTTCCAAAGAGTCGACTCAAGTGCGTGTGTTTGCGATCCCGCTTCAGGGCTCGCTGGTTGCAGGCTTTGGGTCAACTCTTGCAGAAGAGATCAAGCATGACTATGGGCCGCCTCTGGCTTTTTATGCAGAGGCGGATTTTTTCGCTTTGCCGGGAAAGAACGGCGAACGGAACCTTTCCGCTGCACAACGCGTAGGATTCCAGACAGGGAGTTTCCTCGATGGAGTTCAAGGAAGCGTTGCGGCTGGCCATGCAGTCGCTTTGGCAGAATAAGCTGCGCAGCGTGCTGACACTGCTGGGCGTGGTGATCGGCGTGGCCAGCGTGATCGCGGTGGTGACGCTGGTCAATGGTGCGAACATGTTTGTGACCAAGAAGTTTTCCAGCTATGGCGCGGACGTGATGACCGTGACCAAGGCGCCGAGCTTTACCACCAACGTTGCGGAGTTCCTGAAGGCGAACAAGCGCAAGGACATTACGCTGGATGAATACAAGTACGTGCTGGCGAACTGCCGGCACTGCACCGGCATGGGCGCGCAGCAATCCACCGTGGGCAAGCTGGTGCACGGCACGCAGGCCATTACGGACGCGCAGATTCGCGGCTACACCTGGCAGATGCCGGAGCTGCAGAATCTGGATATCACCAGCGGACGCGGGCTGACCGAGACCGACGACGAGCATGGGTCGCGCGTGGCGATCATCGGCACGGACGTGGAAGAGAACCTGTTTCCGGGCGTGGACCCGATCGGGCAGGAGATGCGCGTGGGCGGCGAGCCGTACACGGTCGTCGGCGTCGTGGAGAAGCAGGGATCGACCTTTGGCCAGAGCCAGGACAACTGGGTAGGCGTGCCGTTGAGCGCGTACCAGAAGGACTACGGCACGGCCAAGACGATCATCATCTACATCCAGGCCGCGGGGCCGGGGGCGGCGCTGGAACGCGCGGCCGACGAGGTGCGCGTGCTGATGCGGTCGCAGCGGCATGACCGACCCGGGCAGGATGACAGCTTCGAGCTCGACACCAATAACACGCTGGTGGGGTTTGCGACCCAGCTCACCGGCACCTTCGGCGTGGTCGCGACGGCGATTGCGCTAATCTCGCTGGTGGTGGGCGGAATCGTCATCATGAACATCATGCTGGTGAGCGTGACGGAGCGAACGCGCGAGATCGGCATCCGCAAGGCGCTGGGTGCGCGGCGCAGGGACATCCTGCTGCAGTTCCTGATTGAGAGCGGGCTGATGGCGCTGGCCGGCGGCGCGGTGGGCGTACTGGTGGGGGTGGGGGTCGCGGAGATTGTCACGCTGGTCGCGGGATTTCCGTCGACCGTGGCCTTATGGAGCGTGCTTGCCGGCCTCGTCATGGCGACCGGAACTGGCATTTTCTTTGGAGTCTACCCCGCCCGCAAGGCCGCGGACCTGGATCCGATCGTGGCACTGCGTGCGGATTAGTTGGTGAGAGGAGCTCCATGCGAATAGGCGACACCAAGGAAACCGTGGCGATGGCGCTCGATACGCTGCGCACCAACAAGCTGCGGAGCGGTTTGACGGTGCTTGGCATCGTCATCGGCGTAATGACGGTGATTGTCATCTCGTCGGTCATCAACGGGCTGAACGCGAACGTGAGCGGCCTGGTGCAGAGCCTTGGGTCGAACATCCTGTTCGTCTTCCGGTTCCCTGTCTTTACCGGCAAGCCCACGACCGAGATGCTGACGCGCAAGCAGATGACCTATGACGACGCTATCGCCATGCGCGACCTGCCGCACGTGGTGGCGGTTTCGCCTTCGCTGCGCTACCAGCAGCAGACCAGCTTCGGGCAGATTGGCACCACCGCGATTAAGGGCGGCGGACGCACGATGCAGGGCACCACGCTGGAAGGCGACACCTCTGCGCTGCCTCTGGTGCGCGACCTGGACCTGAGCGCGGGACGCTTCTTCACCGACGGCGACGTCGAACGGGGCGCGCGGGTGGCGGTGCTTGGGCACGATACGGCCGATGAGCTGTTCGGGACCAACGATGCTTTGGGCCAGGAGGTCACGATCGGTGGCCAGGCCATGACGGTCGTGGGCGTGGCGGCGCTTAAGAAGAACCCGTTCGGCGGCGGAAAAAACCCGGAGGACAACTTCGTCTACCTGCCGGTGACGACCTTCCATCGCCTTCACCCGGAGGTGCTGGACTACTGGATCCTGCTGAAATACGACAACCCGAAGAACCTGGGGCTGGTGGAAGACGAGTTGACCGACCTGCTGCGGCGGCGGCGTAAGGTGCCGAACGCGGCGCCGGACAACTTCGCCATCTTCGGCACGGACTCGCTGACGCGGCTTTGGGACCAGATTACCGGCGGGCTGTTTCTCCTGCTGGGCTCACTCGCAAGCGTGGCCCTGATGGTCGGCGGCGTGGGCGTGATGAATATCATGCTGGTCAGCGTGACCGAACGCACGCGCGAAATCGGCGTGCGCAAGGCGATCGGCGCCAACCGCGGCACCATCATGGCGCAGTTCACGCTGGAGGCGGTGACGTTGTGCGCGGTGGGCGGCGTGATCGGCGTGCTTCTGGGCAGCGGCGTCGTGCTGATCATGCACCTGTTTATGTCCGCGCTGCTCAGCACCTTCTGGGTCGCGCTGGCGTTTGGCAGCGCATGCGCCATCGGGCTGGTCTTCGGCATCTACCCGGCCTACAAGGCGGCCAGCCTGAACCCGATCGAGGCACTGCGGTACGAGTAGAGACCCTGACACGGACAACCTGGGGATAGGCACGGGAGGATGGATACGGCTGCGGACCCTCCGTCCCCTCCCTTGTTCAGATCCGTTCTACTTCATGCTGAGGTTTGATCCGGTTCAGCCGTTAGACTTGATGGGTGGATCGATTTGCTGAACCAATTGAACTTGCCGCGGCACTGGTGACCGTGGCTGGCCTGGCCTATATGGTGCTTGCGCTTTGGGGAGCACGGGACTTTGTGCGCGGTCTGCGCCGGGCTCGGGCTGTGGGGAACCCGGGGTTCGCTCCGCCGGTGACGCTGCTGAAGCCGCTTAAGGGCGAGGACCCCCGGATGGATGCCGGCCTGCGCAGCCATTGTCTGCAGCAGTACGCGGGCGAGTTCGAGATCCTGTTCGGCGTGCATGGCGCGGACGACCCGGCAGTAGCCGCGGTGGAGCGGCTGCGGGCGGAGTTTCCGGATGCAGCGATCAAGCTGGTGGTCTGCCCGGAGCGGCTGGGAACAAGTGGCAAGGTTTCCAACCTGGTGCAGATGCTACCCGCCGCCAGCTATGAGCACGTCATCGTCAACGACAGTGACATCCTGGTTCCGCCGGGGTACCTGGCCGGCGTGATGGCACCGTTTGCCGATGCGCGCGTCGGCATGGTTACCGCGCCGTACCTGGGCCGAACAGGCGGCGATGCGACCGTGTGGGCAAAGCTTGAGGCGCTGGGAATCTCAACCGACTTCATGCCCGGCGTGCTGACGGCACGCAAGCTGGAAGGAGGGATTCGCTTCGGGCTGGGGTCGACCCTGGCCATGAGCCGCACGGCGCTCGCCCTGGCCGGCGGTCTCGAGCCGCTGGTGGAGTACCTGGCGGACGACTATGAGTTGGGCAAACGCATCGCTGCGGCAGGGTATCGCGTGGAGTTGTGCGGGCAGGTGGTCGAAACGACTGTGCCGGCCTACGGACTCCGCGGCTTCTGGGATCACCAGATGCGCTGGGCGCGATCCACCCGGGACTCTCGCAGAATGGGCTATGTGGGACTGGGGGTGACGTACTGCGTACCGTGGGCACTCGCAACGGTGCTGGCCAGCGGAGGAGCGCTCTGGGCCTTTAGCCTGCTGGTGTTCGCGCTGCTGGCACGGACGGCCGTGGCGCTTACGGTAGGGGTCGGTATCCTGCGAGATGGCCAGGTGCTGCGCGATCTCTGGCTGCTGCCCGTGCGGGATCTGTTCGGCCTGTTGTTCTGGGCCTGGAGCTATGCGGGCGATACAGTCGTATGGCGGGGAGAACGGTTCCGGCTGCGCCAGGGGAAGATCCTATCCCTCGGCACGAATATGGGTGCGAGGTAAGACGATCAAGACACGGAACAGACGAGGCCAAGATTGAATACAGAAGCGATCCGGCTTTTCGGCCTACCCCCGTCTGGTTCGCGTCCTGTTGCTGCTAGTCGCGGAAGCCTGCGGAGACCGCGATCTTGTGCCGCCCCTTGGCGCGTCGGCGGCTGAGCACGGCGGCACCGGACTTGGTCTTCATGCGGGTGAGAAAGCCGTGGGTCTTGGCGCGGTGACGACGGTTGGGCTGAAAGGTACGCTTCGGCATGGTGCGGTGCTCCTGATCTGATCGAACGAAAGTGATGTGGCCGGCAGGGATCCATGCTTGCGCGATGGGGAGCTCTCGAACCGGCTCCGCCGTGCTGTGGCGACAGTTCCTGAGTATACGCGATCAGGTGGAAAACAGGAAGGAAATCGATCGCGAGCCGCATCCAACCACCGGCATGGCGCGTTTCTACACCAATCCCGGCAAGCACGATTATCCGCTTGAAGGCAAGTGCGATGGTCCCTGATTTTCACTTGCGAAGCCTGCTGGACGGAGGTTTCACCAAGAACGGTGCAATGTATCTTTGGCCGGGAATTCGCTTGATTTTGGGCCTATTTCCCGTGCTACCATCAAACCCGCTCGGCAAATTGTGTTCCCTGACGAGGGCAGGGACGCAAGGCCGGATCGCTTGACTGCACGGCTCTCTTCCGCTTGTATCGCTCGGCCCGCTCGCCTGCCAGACAAGCGCGCCGGCCACCCTCACCGAGATGTCCCGGGCAAAGCCGTCTGCCGTACCCAAGGGTTCTGTCTCCAGGGAGCCTGTGGAGGTCTGTTTCACTTTTCGGTTCCCCCACCTTTACCGGGGGACGTACGGATGGCAGCGCCGCCTGGCTCTGCAATCGACTTCAAGTCGAAAGAAGGAAATGAACGCATGTCCTATGTTCCGACGGCTACGGCCGTGCTCAATCCCTGGGTGCGCATCCTGGGCGCGCTAGAAAAGAAGATCAACCGGCACGCGTTTGAGACGTGGTTGAAGCCGACCCGCTACTCGCGCACGGTGGGCCGGACCCTGTATGTGCGCATCCCGTCCACCCAGTTTGAGCACGTCGGCGACAAGTACGCGGACCTGATCGAAGAAGCCATCGAAGGGCTGCAACTGGAGATTGATTCGGTGGAGATGGAGACTCCGCAGGAGGACCCCGCGCCGCGTCTGCGCGAGGACGGAGGGTTTGCCCCGTTGCCCACCCATGCGGCCAATGTGCCCGCGGGCGGACGCCAGGCAGGGATACCCGGACAGGTGGGCACCGGACGCAGCCTGACCCAGGGACGCGAGCCGCTGCCGGCAGCCCCCGGCGCCGAACAGGCACGGTTCGACTGGAATGCGGCCTCCCAGCTGAACCCGCGATACATGTTCGACACCTTCGTGATCGGCAGCGGAAACCAGTTCGCCGCCGCCGCCGCCCAGGCCGTCGCCGAACGCCCCAGCAAGGCCTACAACCCGCTGTTTTTGTATGGCGGTGTCGGCATGGGCAAGACCCATCTGATGCAGGCCATTGGGCATGAGGTCAAGCGCCGCATGCCGCACACGCTGATCAGCTACGTGAGCGGTGAAAAGTTCACCAATGAAATGATCAATTCGGTCCGGTACGACAAGATGACCGGCTTTCGCGATCGCTTCCGCAATGTCGACGTGCTTCTGATCGACGATATCCAGTTCCTGGCCGGCAAGGAACGCACCCAGGAAGAGTTCTTTCACACCTTCAATACGCTGCACGAGGCCAACAAGCAGATCGTGATCGCCAGCGACCGTCCGCCCAAGGAACTGGCCGACTTCGAAGACCGCCTGCGCAGCCGTTTCGAGTGGGGCCTGATCGCCGACATCCAGCCGCCGGATCTCGAGACCAAGGTTGCGATTCTGCAGCGGAAGGCGGCCGCCGAGCAGAGCACGCTGCCCACCGACGTTGCGCTGTTTATCGCCTCCAACGTGCGCACCAACGTGCGTGAGCTCGAAGGCGCGCTGATCCGCGTGATTGCCTGGTGCTCGCACCACGGGGTGGAATGCACGCTTCCGGTCGCGCAGCAGTGCCTGAAGCAGTTCATCGATACCCAGGTGCGCAAGATCACCATCGAAGCGATCCAGCGCGCGGTAGCCGAACACTTCGGCATGCGCGTCCCGGAGCTGAAGCAGAAGAACAACTCCCGGCAAATCGTCGTTCCGCGGCAGATTGCCATGTACCTGGCCAAGCAGATGACCGAGGCGTCGCTTCCGGAGATCGGCCGGCAGTTCGGCGGCAAGCACCACACCACCGTCATGCACTCCATTGCCAAGGTGGACGAGCAGCGCAGAAACGACAAGGCGCTGAACCAGACGGTGAACAAGCTGATGGAATCGTTGAGCTGAAACGAACCGGGCGCGGGTAAGACGGAAAACACGGATCCCCTGGCTTCGAGGCTGGTGGAGATCGATTGTTTCGCGATTGCCGTATGGTGACTGCAGGGATAATCCCCTGGAGGGTTGCCGTGCGGCGATTGCTGGTTTGCGGGTGGGTACTGGTCTCAGCCGGATGGGGCACGGCGCAGGACAGCAGGCCCCTTCCCGCGGTGGCGGAGTTGCGTGCACGTGCCGTCGCGAACTACGGAAAGAACAACGATCTGCTCGAGCGGTATCTGTGCCGGTCCCGCGTCACCAACCAGGAACTCGACGGCAGGGGACGGGTCAAGAAGACCTCCGTAGTGGAGCGCGAGGTGTTCTTCGTCAACGGCACCGAGATCGGCCAGGTGGTCAGCCGTGACGGCAAGCCGCTCTCCCCTGACGAGAAGCGCAAACAGGATGAGGCAGTAAGGAAGCGGATCGAGGCGGCCAGCTCCGGCGGGAAGAAAAAGGGGAGCGCCCAGCTGCGCGTCTCCGACCTGCTCAAGCTGGCGGCGCTCTCCAACGAGCGCCGCGTGGAGGTTTCGGGACGGCCGACCATCGTCTTCGACGTGGTGCCGGACCCGCATGCGAAGACCACTGACCTTGCCCAGCGCTTTGTGGCCGACATGGCCGGGACGGTTTCGATCGACGAAGCGACCGGGACCCTGCAGGACGCGAACGTGTACGGGGTCAATGACGTCAAGGTTGCCGGCGGGCTGGTCGCGAACGTGCACAAAGGCTTTCGGCTGCACCTGGTGGCCGCGCCGCAGCCCGACGGCGTGTGGCTGCTGAGGACGCTGGACGGCGAAGGGGACGCCCGGGTGGGGCTGTTCGTGCACGAAGGCGGGCGCTTCCGCCAGGAAACCGAAGGCTGCCGGCTGTACGACGTGAAGGCCGAGAGCAAGGTCGACCCGGCGAAATAGGACCCGTCGTTTTGCCGCAGGACTGGCCGCGGGACAGGATTTCCGCGCCTTCCGCCATGTCTGTTGGAAAGCAGGTTGGCTCGATCGTGCCTGAATGGAGTAACTTAGCCACGCTTCGCACGGACGGGTCCCGGTCTTGTCCACCGTCCGGCACGGCCAATGTGCAGAAGTGGGAGAAGCCGGGACACCTCGGGAGATTTCCTCCGCGGGTTCCGTATTCTTCGGTTTCGCCAGGACGGTTTTGGAAATCTGGCCCGGCGGGTAAGTCACTGAAAGCCCGGAGCTTGGTCCAGCGATCCACATATCCAGCGCAAACGGCTACTGTGACTGTCTCTTTTTCTTCTTATGAAGGTTTTCTTAGAAGCCTTTGCCACGCAGGGAGGATGGATATGGAGGGTGCTGTCAAAGTTCCCGTGGTACACAGAAAGATTCTGGTTTCCCACAAAACTTTCCTCTCCTGCGTCAATAGAATCGAATGTACCGTGTTTGTCGCGAGGAACCCGCCCGGTCCCTGCGGACAAGGACGATACCCGTAAAGCCGCAGAGATCCCGGAGACCCGACCCCATGCCGACCGAACTTGACGAACCTCCGACGAACGTAGCCACCATCCCGGCCGGAACCGGCAACCTGGACATCACCGTTTCGCGCGCGGAGCTTCTGCGTGAGCTGACCGCGGCCCAGACCGTGGTCGAACGCAAGACGACGATCCCGATCCTGTCGAACTTCCTCTTTGAGGCCTCGGCCGAGGGGGATAGCGGCCGGCTGACCATTACCGCGACCGACCTGGACCAGAGCCTGAAGACCAGCTGCGCGGCCCGCGTGAAGAAACCGGGCTCCTGCACGATTCCGGCTCGCAAGCTGTACGACTACATCCGCCTGCTGCCCGAAGGCGATATTTCGATCAAGCTGATGGACAACCACTGGGTACAGATCCGCGCGGGCCGGTCGAACACCAAGATGGTAGGCATGGCGCGCGCCAATTTTCCGCAGGTGGCGGAGTTCCCTCAAGGCCAGGGATACACCATCAGCGTGCCGAGCCTGAAGACCATGGTGGCGAAGACGATCTTTGCCATCTCGAACGAGGAAAGCCGCTACACGCTGAACGGCGCGCTGCTTGTGCTCAAGGCGGAGTCCATGGCGATGGTGGCGACCGATGGGCATCGTCTGGCGCACGTCGAAAAGCTGGGCGAGGTGCTTGAAGGCATCTCCGGTGAGAAGAAAACACTGATTCCGCGCAAGGCTCTGTCCGAGCTTTCGAGCCTGCTGAACGCCACCGACGCAGAGACGCTCGAGTTCGCTGACGACGATTCCACGCTGTTTTTCAAGATCGGCGGACGCGTGCTCACCAGCCGCAAGCTGACCGGCCAGTTCCCCAACTTCGAGGCTGTGCTTCCGCGCGACAACAACAAGTTCGTCATCGTCCGGAGCGAGGACCTGATGGGCTGCATCCAGCGCGTAGCGCAGTTCGCCGACGAGCGCTCCGGCGCGATCAAGATCCGGCTGGAGCAGAACGAGCTTCGCCTCTCCTCGCAGTCCACCGACTCCGGCGAATCCGAAGATATTATCGAGACGCCGTACAACTACGATCCGCTGGTGGTCGGCTTCAACTCGCAATACCTGATCGACTTCCTGAAGGCGATCGGCAACACGGGCGAGGTGCGGCTGGAGTTCAAGGATGCCCAGAGCGCCGGCCAGATGCGTCCTGAAGATGGTAACGAAGACTTGAAGTACCGCTACATTCTGATGCCCATGCGCATCTGAGGTACTTTACCGGTAGCCAAAGTGACAGAGGCGGACCTGCAGGACGAGGACGCGACGCCACGGCGGGTCGACTGAGAAGCCCGCGACAGTATCATGCTGAACTCGCCGTATTGTAACCAGCCTACGTGCAGAGTGTCTTACAAGGCGGTGCGGCCGCTTCGCTCCTCCGCGGGTGGCGGCCCGGTCTGCACCTGCCGGCTCAACTGCTCGAGCCAGATTTGATGTTGCCGCTCCATGCGCTTCGGCAGCAGCAGCTTGCCGAGCCGTGCGAGCCATCCATTCTGCGTTTCTTCCGTTAACACGTGGGTGCTTCCGTCCGGCTGCGGCGTCAGCAGCCAACTGTGCCAGGCGTGAAAGCCGATTCCTTCCGCGTTCCAGCTCAACCGTCGCATCGGCTCGAACTCGTATACCTTGCTGGTGACGTGGATGCCGGAGGTCTTCCATCGAAAGCGCGTGCGGTCGCGCAGGTCAGGCCCGGTATGCGACTGAAAGTGCATGTCGGCGGAGTTCGGGTACCAGTCCGGCCAAAGCGCGGCGCGGATCAGCCAAGGCCACACCTGCTCCGGGGGGGCGGGAACCACGATCTGGTTCGATACAAAGACGGCGGATTGCGCGGGGCCGTGTCCTTCCGGCCAGTGAATCTGCGGAGTCGAGGTTTCGACGGTCGGCATGGTCGTCGTCATCTCCCTTGGACGCGGGGTGGGGTGGCGGGGACGCAAAGAAACCCTAACACGGATGCGGCCGGATGCGACACTGATCAATCTTAGAGATCCGAATCGGTTGTTGGCATCAGCTGGGTGATGACGGTCTGTCGCATCCGCTTCGATCCGATTAGGGTTCTCGCCAGGCCCGGCTAGAATGAGACAGGATGTCCACGCCCAAGCCCAGCCCGAACGCTCTGCTCCGTCTGCGCAAGCATGCGGATTACCAGCGCGTGTACGGCTCCAGCCGCAAGCAGTTTTCCAAGCAGATCAGTTTCTTCTACTCGGTTCGGCCAGAGGGCCGGCGCTCTGACACGCCGGGGCCGCGGGTGGGCCTTACCGTGGGCAAGGTGCTGGGCAAGGCGGTGGACCGCAACCGCATCAAGCGGCGAATGCGTGCCTGCGTCCGTCGTCACATTGCCCTGCTGCCCGGTCCGGTCGACGTCATCCTGCACCCGCGCCGCACCGTACTGGAGATGGAGTTCGGGAAGCTGGACCGCGAGGTTGCAGGTATTTTTCGCCAGATCCAGGCCGAACTGCGCCGTGAACGGGCACGCACGCCGGAGATGCCTGCGCTGTGACCCGCTGGCTGACAGGCGTGTTGTTTGCGGTCTACAAAGGTGTCGTTTCCCCCATGGTGCACGCGTTCGGGCTTTCGCAGTGCATCTTTCTACCTACCTGTTCCGAGTATGCGCACGGTGCGATCCTGAAACACGGCTGGCTGCGCGGCACGGCACTGACCGCCGCGCGCATTGCACGCTGCCATCCCTGGGGAAAAGGCGGCTTCGACCCGGTTCCTTGACCAGGACGCGGACAGGACGGAACGCCGGAGACCATAGCCGCCCCTGCCTGATCTGGGTTCTTTCCGCGTCCTTTCCCTTCTATCCGCGTCCCGTTTGGACGCCTACGGTGCGCCACCGAAGTTCCGGACCAGTTATCATCAGAAGTGGCGCGGCCACCTCAGCGCGCGTACGAGCGAAAGACAGGGAACAACGTGGCAGAGTTCAAGAATCCTAACCAGTCGGGCGGCGGCGGCACAGGTACAGGCGACAACCGTTCGCTGCTGATCATGCTGGTCGTCATGATGCTGGTGTTCGCCGGCCTGCGGCTATACCAGGCGAAGCACAATCCGCAGACCGCCTCACCTAACCCTGCGCCGCAGCCTGCTGGCCAGCAGCACCCTACGCCTGAGCCCACGGTGAGCACGACGGTGGCCGGCCAGACGATCCAGATTCCGGTGACGCCCGCCGTGGTTGCCGCCGCGCAGTCGACCACCACGGTTGAAAGCGAGCTGTACAAGATTACCTTTTCGAACAAAGGCGGCGTGGCGACCAGCTGGATCCTGAAAAAGTACAAGGACAGCTTCGGCCAGCCGCTGGACCTGGTCCATTCCGATGCCGCGCAGTCCGTCGGCTATCCCCTTTCGCTGTACACCTACGACTCCGCGCTGACGGCGAACGTGAACTCCGTGCTCTATCTGCCGTCCGCAACCGGCAACCTGACCGCTCCGGGAAACCTGTCGTTCCACTACGCCTCCGGCGGCTACGAGATTACCAAGACCTTCTCGTTTGACAATAGCTACTCCGTGCACGCGGATACTGTGGTGCTGCACAACGGCGCGCCGGTGCGTGCGCTGCTCAGCTGGCCCGGCGGCTTCGGCGACCAGGAGGACGTGCGTTCCTATTCCGGCTCGCAGCTGGACTACTCCCAGAATCAGAAGGAAACGCATCTTGCGCCGGGCAAGGTGAGCGGAGGCAACACGCTGAGCGGCCCCTTCGGCTGGGCCGGTGTCAGCGACCTGTACTTCGCGGCCATCTTCCTGCCGGATCATCCAGACGACGCCACCGTCGCCACACTGAGCTCGCAACTGGTGGTACCCAAGGCCGACCGCCACAACGGCCTGGGCCAGGGACATCCGAGCAAGCCGCACGACGATCCCGCCAAGGATGAGGTCAAGGTACCCATCGTGGGTGCCGCGCTGGGTGACCTTTCCGGCCACACGGAGACCCGTCTCTTCGCCGGCCCGAAAGCGGTGGACGTGCTGAAAAACGTGTACGCCACCGGCGGCAACGGCACGCTGCAGCCCCTGCTGGATTTCGGCTTCTTTTCCATCATCGGCAAGTACCTGTTCCTCGCGCTGCTCGCCATCCATAAGTACATGGCGAGCAACTGGGGATGGGCCATCATCATCCTTACCGTGCTCATCAACCTGCTGATTCTGCCGCTGCGCATCAAAACGATGATCGCCGGGCTAAAGATGCAGAGGCTGCAGCCGGAGATCGAGAAGATAAAGGCGAAGTACAAGAATCCGAAGATGAACGACCCCAAGTTCAACGAAATGAACGCGGAGGTGATGCAGTACCAAAAGGACCAGGGCGTAAACATGTTCGGCGGCTGCGTCCCGACGCTGATCCAGATGCCGTTACTGTTTGCCTTTTTCGGCATGCTGCCCAAGGTCGTGGAGTTGCGACAGGCGCACTGGGGATGGATCCCGGACCTGTCCGCCGCCGACCCGTGGCACATTCTGCCGGCGCTGATGGTCGTCAGCCAGTTTCTTGTCCAGTGGTACACGCCCGCGCCAGGCCAGGATCCGCAGCAGCAAAAGATGCTTGCCGTGACGATGCCGATCTTTTCCGGCGTTATGACCTATCACTACGCGGCCGGGTTGGCGCTGTACTGGTCGGTCGGCAACGTGATTTCGATTGCGACCCAGCAGGTCATGAACCGCACCACGCTGGGCAGGGAGATCCGTGAGCTCGCCGCCAAGCGCGCCCGCCGCAAGGCAGGCGTCGGCATCGGCTCCGGCAAGACCATCGCCGGCAAGACGGTCAAACGATAGCAGGAAGCCGTTCCGTATCTACGCTCAGGAGGCATGCGATCTGACCTCGGCGCTCGACACACCGCAGGCAGGTGAGCAGGTGTTCACGGTAACGGAGATGACAACGACCGACCCGGATCCCAGGTGGTTCAGGTGCCGGGATACCGGGTAAGCGATCTGCAAGCTGGGACAGCAAGCAGAACTAGGGAAACAGACTCATTTGCCGATGCAGAAGCTCGAAAAGATCAGGTTCAAGACCTCGTCCCGCTCGGTCGCCCCGGTCAGCAGATCGAGCGACTCCAGCGCTTCGTACAGGTCCAGCAGCAGAAGCTCGTGCGGATGCCCTGCGAGGCCTGCCGCCGTGGTCGCCCGCATGGATCCGAGCGCGGCCTGAAGCGCCGTGTGCTGGCGAAGGTTCGTGATCATCGCCGTTTCCGCCTGAGCTTCCCCGCTTCCGGTGACCGCGGCCAGGATCGCCTCGCGCAGCGCATCGAGGCCGTCCCCCGTAACCGCGCTGGTCCGCAAACCCCGACGTTCGTCTCCGGATGGCAGCAGGTCGGCCTTGCTCCATACCTGGATGACCGGCCGGCCGGAGTTACAAAGATTCCGCAACTCCGGCTCATCCTCCTGCTGCGCTGTCCCATCCCGGACGACCAGGATCACGTCCGCCTCGGCCATCATCTGGCGAGACCGCTCGATTCCCTGTCGCTCCGGCTCGCCCGCAGCTCCCTCCGGCACCGTGCGCAACCCGGCCGTATCGACCAGCTGCACCGGAACGCCTCCCAGCTCCAGCGTCTCCGCGATCGGGTCGCGCGTGGTACCTGGCTGATCCGTCACGATCGCCCGCTCCAGCCCAAGCAGACGGTTGAACAACGAACTCTTCCCTGCGTTCGGCCGCCCGGCGACCGCGAGTGTGAATCCGGCATGAAGCACCCGGCCAAACCGGTAGGTCGCCGCAAGCCGCTCCAGTGCCTCTGTCAGCTCTGCGAGCCGCGCAAGCATCTCTTGCTCTGGAATCAGGTCAAGGTCGTCCTCGGCGAAATCCACCCCGGCCTCCAGCTCCGCGATCAACCGCAGCAGTGCCTGTCGCGTGGGGGTGAGCGCCCGCGCCACCGATCCGCCCAGCTGCGCCGCCGCTGTCTTCGCCTGGGCCAGCGTGGACGCAGCCACCAAGTCATGGACCGCCTCGGCCTCGGTCAGGTCCAGGCGCCCGGCCAGGTAGGCTCGCTGGGTAAACTCGCCGGGCTCCGCCAGCCGAGCCCCCTGCCCCAGGCAGCCGGCAAGCACCGCTGCCAGCAGGACCGGCGCGCCATGGCAGCTGATCTCCACGACATCCTCAGTCGTATACGAGCGCGGCGCGGCAAAATACGTCACGACGACCTCGTCCAACACCTCGCCGGTTGTCGGGTCGACCACCTGTCCCCGCCGCGCGCGCCCGGCCTGCAGAGGACGAGCAAGCCGCAGCCCAGGCGCCACCACCCGCAGCGCCTCTGGCCCGGACACCCGCACGACCCCGATCCCGCCACGCCCGGGAGCTGTAGCGATCGCCGCAATCGTATCGTTGCCGATCCTGTCGTTGCTGGTCATGTCGTTGCGTTCATGGAGAGTGCCTCTGCCGCCTGCCTTTACCTTACCGGGTCTCCCGTGTCGGACCCAACCCCGCTACCATACAGCCATGCCAACCCACTTCACTCCCGCAACCCTGAAGTTTCTACGCGGGCTCAAACGGCATAACGACCGAGCCTGGTTCAACGAGCGCAAGCCCGTCTTCGAGCAGGAGTTGAGACAGCCGTTCCTGCACCTGATCGACGAGGTCAACCACGCTCTCGAAGCCGTTGCCCCCGAGCATATCCGCCCGGCTGCCAAGTGCATGATGCGCATTTACCGCGATATCCGGTTCAGCAATGACAAGCGGCCCTATAAATCGCAAATCGCCGCCTGGTGGGCCCGGGCCGGCCTGGAGAAGACCTCCGGCGCGGGCTTTTACCTGAGCCTGAGCGCCACGGAACTCACCATCGCCGCCGGTGCCTACATGCCGGAGCGCGACCAGATGCTCGCAATCCGGAGACATCTGCTGGAACACCACGCGGAGTTCCGCGCGCTCATGGCCGATCCCGCGCTCCAGACCGTTCTGCAGCCCATCGACGGCCAGCCTCTGCGCCGGGTACCCAAGGGCTTCGCACCCGATACGCCCGCGCTCGACCTGATTGTGCAGCGGCAATGGGGCGTCGCCAGTACGCTTCCCGCCGAGCACGCGCTCAAAAGCTCTCTGCTGGCCGACGTGGTGCACCGTTTTACGCTCGCCGCGCCCGTGGTCGCCCTGCTTAACGCGCCGCTGACTATCCCGTCCAGAAAGCCCATCTTCTAGTGCGTTGACAAAGCGTCCTCAACAGCCGAAGGTGGAAGACGAAGGCCTGCATCGCATTCACCCAACCCACAACGGCGGATGTCGCAGCTTCGGACGGCCCGTCAACTCACGCAAGTACAGCACGAGGAGCACAGCACGATGGCAAAACGCATGACCAAGACCGCGTTGATCCGCGCCCTGGCCGAAAAGATGGAACTTACCAGCAAGCAAGCGGGGGTCTTTCTCGAGCTGCTGGCCGAATTCGCCGTCAAGGAAACAAAGAAGAACGGCGAGTTTACTCTTCCCGGTATTGGCAAGCTGGTCAAGGCGGAGCGGAAGGCGCGCCTGGGACGCAATCCCCAGACCGGCGAGACCATCAAGATCAAGGCAAAGACCGTGGTCAAGTTCCGCGTTTCCAAGAGCGCCAAAGACATCATCGCGCCGCAGAAGAAGTAGCGAGGATCACATTCGGGGAACCCAGGCACGCTTCAGAGACCTGGGCTCTCCGGGTTCTACGCCGCCACGGCCACCTTCGGCTGGCCCGGACGCAGGGCCCGTACAATCAACGCCACTCCCATGCTGACCAGTGCACACCGGATCAGAAGCGACGCATTGAACTCCCAGCCAGCAAACGCAAATGAGCCTGCCACGCCCCACATATAGAGATCCACAAGAACCGCCTGCGCCCAGCGCGGGCGTTGGCCGGATGCTGCCACCCGCGGCCGCAGCGCCGGCAGAATCCTGGGCACCAGGCGGCAATAGGCCAGGTAGGCCGGCCCAAGCTTCGCGGTCAAAAAGGCCTCCTCCCCCAGGATCAGCCGCACCTGCATAAATGCGATGACCAGAAGGCTGAACACCGCGCCTGAACGGGGCATGAGCAGCGCCAGCGCCAGCGCATGCAGCATTGTTCCCAGGTACAGTGGATTGCGCACATGGCGATACGGCCCGTCGGCCACCACGCCGGCGTGCATGGTTCTCCCTTCCACCACGCCCGCACCCAGGTAAGCCGTTCCCCAGGTCCGCAGGGCCGCGGCCGAGGTGGCGAACACGATGCCAAGCGACAGCAGCACCACAAAGGCCTTGCCGATCGGCATGACCCCCTGCCTGTCCAGCCACACCGCCAGGATGCCCCACGTATGCGCATTCGGCCCGGTCGGGTCCGCGTGGAGCAGGTAGTTCCATGGAGCAAACAGCCCTAGCCCGAAGACCACCGTGTGCAGCAGGTAGCGAAAGCGAAACTCCAGTGCCGAGGCCTTCATAGCGTGGGCACATCCTGCGGCCGCGCACTCGGCAACAGTCGATTCAGCGTCTTCACGTTGACCGGGTCCGACTCGTCCTTGTCCACCGCGCCCGAATCCATCACGAACCGCACATGCTGCACAGTCCGGATTCCCTGCAGCGGATCGTCCTCCACCGCAATCACATCCGCCCACTTCGCCGCCTCGAGCGACGCCGCTCGAGCCGTGCAATCCAGCAGGTCCGCTGCACTCAACGTGCCGGACTGCAGCTCCGTCAGGTGCCCGGTGCGGATGAGCGTGCGCCCCGGGACGGATTGAGCCGCACCGGTGGCCTTCATGAGCGCCGCAATCAGTAACACACTCAGATACAAACTCCACCGCTGCCTCGCCATGACCTCTCCCCGTCCACCAATGGTGGCTTACTCCTCCTGTGAAGCATTCAATGCATGCAGCAGGCTGTCGAAATCTTCCAGACTGGCATATTCGATGATCACCCTGCCCTTGCCCTTCTTGTCTTCAATCCGCACCTTCAAGCCAAGGCTCCGTTGCAGCCGGGTCTGCGCCTCGCCGACGTTTGGATCCTGTGCGGCTTCCTGCGCCTTAAGCCTGTCCAGCTTACCGGGCTTCTGCTCCGGATTCATCAGCCCGTGCACAAAGGTTTCGGTCTGGCGCACAGACATCGAAAGCGCGAGCACCTTCTGGGTCGCGGAGAGAATCTGCTCCGGGGAACCCAGCCCAAGCAGCGTCCGCGCATGTCCGAAGCTGAGTTCGCCGGCCTCAACCCTGCCCTGCACCGCCTCTGGAAGCCGCAGAAGCCGCAGAAAGTTTGCCACCGAGGCGCGTTCCTTGCCGGTCCGCCGCGCCATCTGCTCCTGCGTCATTCGGAACTCGGTCGAGAGCCGATGGTAGGCGCGCGCCTGCTCCATCGGGTTCAGGTCGGCGCGCTGCAGGTTTTCAACGACTGTCATTTCCATCGCCTGCTCGTCCGAAGCCTCGCGCACAATGGCCGGAATCGTTTGCTTCCCTGCCTGCCGTGAGGCCAGCAGCCGGCGCTCCCCCGCGATCAACTGGTAACGTGCTTCCCCAAGCCGCCGAACCACGATCGGCTGAACTACCCCTGTCTCCGCAATCGAGTTGGCCAGCTCGGTCAGCTTCTCCGGATCGAACATGGTCCGCGTCTGGAATGGATTGCGGTCGATGCTGTCCACGGCGAGCTCGAGCGGCTGTCCGGTGGGTGCGGCGGGTGCCTCGGCCGGCATCCGCGCCGGCAGCAGCGACTCCAACCCTTTGCCAAGAGCTCTTCGTTTGGTCTCGTGTGCCGTCGTCATTTCCTCTGTTCTCCCCCGCCGGCCGGCATCTGATCGCGCCGAAGGGCCAGCAGCTCCCGTGCCAGTTCCTGGTACGCCTCCGCCCCGCGAGACCGGGGATCGTACAACCCGACCGGCAGACCATGCGAAGGTGCCTCCGCCAGCCGAACGTTTCGTGGAATCGTCGTCCGCAGGAGCTTCTCCCGAAGTATTCCCGAAGGGTTTGCGTTACCTGCTGCGATAGATTCGTCCGGTCGTCGTACATGGTCAATACGACGCCTTCGAGAACCAGGGCCGGGTTAAAGGCCTCGGAAACCCGTTCCAGTGTGGACATCAGCTCGGAGATCCCTTCCAGCGCATAATATTCGGCCTGTACCGGGACCAGCAGGCCGTCTGCCGCTACGAGTGCATTCAGGGTCAGCAGGTCGAGCGCCGGAGGGCAGTCCAGCAGGATATAGTCGTATCGGCTGCGCGCCGCTCGAAGCGCATCCTGCAGGCGAAACTCGCGGCGGGGCTCATGGACCAGCTCAACATTGGCTCCAATCAGATGTCTGCTCCCCGGAACCAGCGACAAGCCCGACACCGGCGTGGCGACCGTGCATGCAGGAAGATCCGTGTTGCCGACCAGGAGATCGTAGGTACTGAGCCGGGTCGGCTCCCCATCGCGTTCCCGCCGCACCCCAAGCCCGCCCGAGGCGTTTGCCTGCGGGTCGCAATCGAGCAGAAGCACCTGCCGCCCTTCAATCGCCAGGCAGGCTGCCAGGTTGACAGCCGTGGTGGTTTTGCCCACGCCGCCTTTCTGGTTGACGACCGCCAGGACGCGGCCGCGACTTGATACAGCCGGAGGATGGAGAGGGGCGGAAGACATGCGCGCTTCCCAAGCCTACCCTGTCGGACGCTCCAGGTAAACCCGTCAGAGGTTCCACGTGGAACACATCTGGACTTCGCATCTTCGTCCTTCTGCTTCGCTCGGAGCTGGAATCCCCTAACCCAAGCAGCGCACGCAAGCCCAGCACCAAACAACTCAGCTCCCTGTACTCGTCGCTGAGCTATGTTTCTCACGGGGAAGCTGTCTCGCGCGATTCCACCCGTAGTACCCGCCGCGTCGACCCGGGGATCGGCAACCCAGACCCAGGCTCCCCTCCATCCAGGTGAAGCAGCCACCCGCCCTCCGCCACCCGCGCCCGGGCCTCTTCCAATGCGAGCGAGGTTCGGTCTACAGCCCGCAGCGTGACGACCCGAAACCTCCTTGCGGAGGCGAGCATCTCCACCCGTTTCGGCCACACCTCGATCCCGGTGCCAAGGGTACGGACCACTTCCATCAGGAATGCCGCCTTTTTTCCCTGTGATTCCGCCAAGGTCACCTTCCAGTCTGGCCGGGCCAGTGCAATCGGTAATCCCGGGAACCCAGCACCCGAACCCACGTCGAGCAGAGTTCCGGCCCCGTCCGGAAGATATCTCGCAACAAACAGCGACTCTCCGAAGTGCCGTTGGACGATCTCACGGGGATCGCGAATCGACGTCAGGTTTGTGCGCCCGTTCCAACGAAGCAGGAGGTCGAGGTAGACCTTGAGCCGAGAAGCCAGCGTAAGCGAAGCCTCAGGGTAATACTGGAGGAGCAAAGCACGCACCTGCTCCGCATCAAGTGACTCCTCCGGGCTCATCGCCGAACCACGGACACCTGGACCGACCGTGGCTCCCACTGGCGGGCGACCTCCACAAACCCGGCAAACAGCGCTCGCGACGCAGGATCCGCTGGAAAGCTGCGTTCCGGATGCCACTGCACGCCCAGCACGAAGTGGTGGGACACCGCCCCCGGTTCACCCGGTTCTCCATCCGTGTAAGAATTTGCCTGTCCCCCCTCGATCGCCTCAACAACCCCGTCCTCCACGCTTCGAGCTGAAATCCGCAGTCCATCCCCCAGGATCCCAACCGCCTGGTGGTGCGAGGAATTAACCGGCAATCTGCCCGGCAAGCCTCCCGGTGTCTCAGCCGTGAGCAGCCTTTCCAGCAGTGAACCGTGCGCTACCGCGACAGAATGCGCGACTGCAACCCCGCGCGCGGCCGAATGATTCACTGGAACCGGCACGAGATCCTGCACCAGGGTTCCCGACCGCCAGACATTCAGCATCTGCGTCCCAAAACACACCCCGAAGACCGGTTTGTACAGATTGTGGGCGTCCTGCAGAAGCAGTTCGTCTACGTTTTCCCGCGGCAGGTCCGCCGGCGCGGTACCCTCCCCGCGCGCCTGCCCATACTTGGCCGGGTTTACATCGGCTGGGCTCCCGGGCAGCAGGATGGCCCTGCAGGTATACGCCAGGTCCGTCAGTTCACGCGGACTTGCCTCGAGCGCGATACGGACGGGATCGCCTCCGCTTGCCAGGACGGCGTCGGCGTATGCCGGCCAGTTCAGCTCGTTGTAGGCCAGATCGTTGCTGGTCGGAACCGGAATCGCAATGCGCGGCTTCATCTTTTCAGTGTAGACGCCCCTGATGCGTCTTCAGGGCATCGGTGTGCTCGGCGTAAAGCTGAGAGATCGCTTCGAACAGGCTCCGGGTCAGGAACTCGGCGTCCCGTGTCGTCAGGCCCGCGGTGGAAAGCGGCCGGCCAATAACGATTCGCACCGGACGCGGCGTCAGGTGATACACATGAATTGGCAGCAGCTCATACGTGCCCACCAGCGCCAGCGGCACCAGCGGCACCTGCGCCTTGATCGCCATGAAGGCGGCTCCAGACTGAAAGTCCTGGAGCGCGCCCATCTCCGAGCGGCCTCCCTCCGGAAAAATCACCAGCGGGAGCCCCGCCTGCAGCGTCTTAACGCCTCGAAGCAGCCCGGCAATGGCTGATCGGCCGGATTTAGCGTCGATCGGCACCTGGCCTGACCGGTTCAGGTACCATCCGATGAACGGCGTCTTCCATAGCGCCAGCTTTGCCAGAATCCGGAACTGAAACGGAAGTTTCGCAAACAACACCGGCGTGTCGTAGTAACTCAGATGGTTCGCTGCGTAAACCGCCGTCGTCTGCGGCAGGTTCTCCCGCCCTACCAGCGTCACGGGAGAAAGGCTGATCCACAACAGCACCTGCGCCCACGCACGTGCGACTGCATGTTGCTCGCGCCCGGAGTGGTCCCAGAGCCCGCACACCATCGAAACGCATCCGAACCCGATCGTAGCCAGCGCAATCATCGGCATCAGGAGGAGGTACGTCATCCACTTCCAGCCGCTGCGGCCCCCCGGAGTCGCAGCGGACTGCGGCCTCTGGGCCTGTGAGGTTTGGGGCTCCATGTCTACTGTGCCGCTCCTTGAAGTGCAAGGGAGCGGACCTCTCCCACCAGGTACACCGAACCGGTCACCACAATTAGTCCCCCCGCCGGAGTGATCTGCCTTGCCTGCTGCAGTGCCGCGGCCAGGTGCGGGGCAGCGTGTGCCGGTATGCCGAGCGCATGCGCAGCCTCGAGCAGATCACTAACCTCCGCGGCCCGTGGACTGCGGATGGGCGCCAGAATGACGTGATCGTGCTGTCGCAGCGGATCGCCGCCCGCGCTGTCAAACAGCGGAAGCAGGATGCGCGCCATCTCACGCAGGTCTTTATCTTTCAGGCACGAAAAGATCAGGGTACGCGGCTGTTCGTCGGGTAGCGTGGCCAGCGCGGACCGGAGCGTCCAGGCCCCCGCCGGGTTGTGCGCTACGTCCAGAAGCAGGTTCGGGGAGATCTGTTCCAGTCGTCCTGGCCACCGGGTCTCCGCAATGCCTTGCACAATAGCCCCATCTCCGATCAGGTAACCACCGCCGCTCCCGGTTGCGTCGATCACATCACCGTCAGGGTTTCGTAACGCGATCGCGGACGCAATCGCCAGCGCAATATTGCGCCGCTGATGCTCTCCCGCCAGTGGCGAAACCACCTCCACCAACCCGGACTCCGGCAGGGCGATGGCATAACGGTTCGCCGCGATCGTCACCACCTGCCTGTCCGGCTCGGATGGCATCGTGGGCGAACCGTGCCCCTGGCGAGGATGGTAATGAGGCCGATCCACCCCGGCATCAAAGCCCGATCCGCCCTCCGGCTTGACCGCCACGGTGCGAGCGCCGTTCCGTTCGAAGTTGGGCAGGTAGTCCGCTGCGTTGATTCCCCGTACCCCCAGCCGCATGGCCGCTTCGCCGATCGCCTGGTTCGCCTCGGCATGCTGGGGCAGCGTCACCAGCGTCCCACCCTGCCGAAGGATGCCGCATTTTTCCCCGGCAATCGCCGCAATCGTATTGCCCAGGTATTCCTGGTGGTCGAGTGAAATATCGGTAATCACGGAAAGCAGGGGTTCGACGACGTTGGTCGCATCCAGGCGCCCACCCAGGCCGACCTCCAGGATCGCGATATCAGCCTGCGCTTCCGCGAAGAAAAGAAATGCGATCGCGGTCATGCGCTCGAAGAAGCTCGGGGTGGCGGGCAGGTCCCCGGTCCGCACCAGTTGCTCGCCCATTGTGTCGACTCGCGTGTACAGCTCCGCGAACTGGTCATCCGAGATCTCGCCCAGGGCGATCGCACCGTCGGCTCCAGGAGCGGCACCTCGTCCGGCAACCACGCCATACTCCCCCGGCAGCACCGGATGCCCAAGCTGGATGCGCTCGTTGACGCGCATCAAATGCGGACTGGTGTACAGACCCGCCCGATACCCCGCCGCGCACAGGATGCTGGCCAGCGTCGCCGCCGTGGACCCTTTGCCATTGGTGCCTGCGATCAGCACCGCCGGCACTTGCTTCTGCGGGTTGCCGAGCGCCAGGCACAGCCGGCGCATGTGCGCAAGGTCGAACTGCCGCCGCGGCTCCGTGGGGTCTTTCGAAGGAGCAAGTTCCGGCATCAACGCATAAAGATGCGCCACCGCTTCCGCATAGGTCATAGGCCTGATTCTAGCCGCAACCGGACCGCGGGATAACACAACAACCAGGAGCTCCGGACGAAGGCGTATCCTCCAAAGCTCCTGGTGCGCGCGTACCCTTATGCCTGGGCAGCCTCGGCCACGGCCGGCTCGAACTGCTTCAGAAGCTCTTCCCGGGAGATCTTGCCCATGTCTACACCACCGGTTCCGCCCGCCAGCACCACGTTGACGTCGGTCATGCCGATAAAGCCAAGAACCTGCTTCAGGTATCCGCTTTCCACGTTGTAGCCTTCCATCTGCGAACCCGACGTATACACGCTGCCGGACGCGATCAGAATGGTCACCTTCTTGCCTTTGACCAGGCCCTCATAGCTCGAGGAAAAGGTCTCATTGATGCGGCAGATGTGGTCGATATAGGCTTTCAGATTCGCGGGCGTGGAGAAGTTGTACATCGAGGTCCCAATCACGATGTGATCGGCCGACTTCAGCTCGGCAATCAGCTCGTTGGAAATCTTCAACGCCTCGACCATCTCCGGCGAATGCTTCTCTGCCGGTGTATATGCCCCGGCAATCCACGGCAGGTCCACAAATGGCAGATGCGTCTTCATCAGGTCGCGCACGACCACGTTGCCGCCCGCGTGCGTTTGCTTCCAGGTATCGATAAAGGTCTGGGTCAGGGAACGAGAGATCGAGTAGTCGCCGCGCGGGCTCGATTCGACAGCAAGCAGGGTAGGCATCGGGTTTCCTTTGAGAGATGTTGGAACAGCTACCCGCCTTGGACGCTTCGACTCCAACCCGCGATGCAGTCTTTGGCCCGGACTCGGCGAAATAGTCCCATGACCCCGTCCCGAGAGAACCATTGCGTTCACTCAGGGGATGGTCATGGGTTGTTTCAAAGAGAACGCCTGCGCCGGATCGTTAGATCGCCCAGCTTTGCGCTCCGCCCAGCAGAGCCGCGCCGGAAAACGCCGCAACTCCGGACCAGCTCGGAACTGTGAATCCTGTTCGTGGATGCGCATGTTCGGTGTCGGTTCCCGCATGCTGCCGGGCCAGTGCCTCCACCAGGCTGCGACGGGTTTCTTCCCGCTCCGAACGGGAAGTTCTGGCCCAGTACACCAGGAAACCCTGGCCGCATACCCTGCACGTCACATCGTGCTGCGTGTTCGAAATCCTACACAAAACCTGCATGGGAGTAAGTCCTTTCGGAGGGAAACTGTTGTGAAGTCCATTGTTGTCAATGTCCAAAGGTTAGGGCTCTCTCACCCGGCCGGACAATGACGCTTGTGTCTTCTGGGATGCACCAAACGTGTCATTACTCGTCCGGCTTATCGCATTTTACTGTCTACCCTTCGGTCCCGGGTGGTCGAGCGGCGCGGAAATCACTATGCTGGAAGATGGTTATGAGCGATCCCAAAGCCTCCCAAACTCTGTCGTCTTCTAATGTACCGTCCTCCGCGCCCAGCTCGGCGATCCGTGTGCAGCTTCCCGACGGCTCGGTGCGCCAGGTCGCTTCCGGCACCACGCCGCTGGAGATTGCGGAAAGCATTTCGCCCCGCCTCGCGGCTGCCGTGGTCGTCGCCCGCGTGCGCCCCATGGCCGGGCTGGACATCAACCAGTCCGAAGGCGGCGAGGATGACGCTCCTCCGCTGCCGGCCCAAACCCGAGCCGACGCCCCGGATGCCGGGTCGGCCGAATCCATGTACGACGCCGCCCTGTCGCCTGCGGCCGAGCGCATCGTCGATCTGTCCGCGCCGCTGACCGAAGACGTTGAGCTTTGGCTCTTGAAGGAAGGCGATGAAGCCGCCCTGCGCGTCCTGCGTCACTCCGCCGCGCACGTCATGGCCACCGCCGTGCTCGAACTCTTCCCCGAAACCAAGCTCGGCCACGGCCCGGCAACCGACCAGGGTTTCTTTTATGACGTCTACCGCGAGACGCCCTTTACCGAAGACGATCTCGCCGCCATCGAAAAGCGCATGGCGGAGGTCGTCGCGCGTAACGAGCCGTTCGTGCACGAGCACGAATCCCGCGAGCAGGGGTTGCACAGCTACGCCGCGGAAGGCGAGTTCATGAAGGTCCACTTCATCGAGCGCTTTACCGAGCCCGGCGACGAGATCAGCCTCTACCGCAACGGGGAGTTCGTCGACTTCTGCCGGGGTCCGCACGTCCCGTCCACCGGACGCGTCAAGTCCTTCAAGCTCACCTCGGTCGCAGGTGCCTATTGGCTTGGCGATGAAAAAAACCAGCAGCTCCAGCGCATCTACGGTACCGCCTTTTTCAACGCGAAGGAACTCGACCAGCACTTCAAGCGGCTGGAAGAGATCAAGGCCCGCGATCACCGCGTGCTGGGCAAGCAGCTTGACCTCTTTTCCATCCAGGAGGTCGCCGGTGCCGGCCTCATCTTCTGGCATCCCAAGGGCGGTCTCATCCGCAAGACCATGGAAGACTGGATGCGCAATGAATGTATCCGCCGTGGTTACGATATGGTCTACACTCCACACATTATGCGGCGCGAGCTCTGGAAGATCAGTGGACACGAGGGGTTTTACGGCCAGAATATGTACCCACCCATGGAACTTGATGATGCGGAGTACCGCCTCAAGCCCATGAACTGCCCGGGCCATATCCTGATCTACAAAAACACTCCTAAAAGCTATCGCGACCTGCCCGTCCGCTACGCCGAACTTGGCAATGTTTACCGGTACGAGCGCTCCGGCACCATGCACGGCCTGCTCCGCGTGCGCGGCTTCACCCAGGACGACGCCCATATCTTCTGCACGCCTCAGCAGATTGAGGACGAGGTCGTCGCCTGCATCGAGTTTGCCCAGGCCGTGCTCAACACCTTCGGCTTTGCGGAGTTCAAGGTCGAGCTCAGCACCTGGGATCCTGCCGATCAGAAGAGCTACACCGGCAGCCCTGAGGCCTGGCAGACCGCCATCGACGCACTCAGGTCCGCGCTCGATCGCAAGGGCATCCCGTACAAAACCATCCCCGGCGAGGCCGCCTTTTACGGTCCTAAAATCGACATCAAGCTCGTCGACGTGCTCGGCCGCATGTGGCAGCTGTCCACCGTTCAGTTCGATTTCAACCTCCCCGCCCGCTTCGACCTTACCTACAAGGGCGAGGACGGCGAACTCCACCAGCCCGTCATGGTTCACCGCGCGCTCTTCGGTTCGGTGGAGCGCTTCTTCGGCGTCCTGATCGAGCACTACGCCGGAGCCTTTCCCTTCTGGCTCGCTCCCGTGCAGGTCGCGTTGGTCCCCATCAGCACGGAGAAGCACCTGGACTATGCCCGTTCGGTTAAGCAGCGTCTCGAAGCCGCTGGCATCCGCGTCGAGCTCGACGAGCGCAATGAAAAGATGAACGCGAAGATCCGCGAATTCGGCCTGCAGAAAGTCCCGTTCATCCTGGTCATGGGCGACAGGGAAGCCTCCTCCGACGAGGTCAGCGTCCGCACCCGAGGCAAAGGGGACGGCGGTGCTCAGTCGGTCGAAAGCTTCATCGCACGTTGCCGTCAGCTCAACGAGCGAAAGGGAACCGAGCTTTCAGCCGCGGAATAAAGGCACAACAATGGACCTCCCATCCCGCGGCCCTCGGCATCTCATAATTCTCTCGGAGGAGTTTCCATGGCGATTGCACGGCAAGTCATCACCTCTCTTCAGCGCGACGGCACCGACATGCTCGGCACCAAGGCGCTTGCGGTTAAGATCGCGGACGAATCGATCGTCTCCGGCTCACTGCTCACCGTAGAAAGCAATCATTTCTGCGTGCTCAAAAGCCGCGGCGCCGTGCTCAACGTCTATGAAACCGGTCAGTATGCCCTTACCACGCCCGACAAGCCGATCCTCGGCTCGATCGCGCAGGGGTTCTTTGGAGGCACCTCTCCCTGGGTGTATGAGGTGATCTACATCAACCGCTCCAAGCTGCTCATCCGCTCGCAGGGCGTTGCGACCAGCGCCGAGATGGCGGAGATGGCCTACCAGGTGGACTATTACATCCACGTCGACACCAAGGAAGCCGCGCTCGCCCTGATCACGCACCTGCCGTTCAACGGCAGCTTCATCGACACGCGCGAAGTCTCCGACTACGCCGGCCCGGCCATCGAGCAGGCCATCAATCAGGTCGTCCAGGTCACCAAGATGGAGGACATCAACGAGCATATTCAGGAGGTTCGCGAACTGGTCAAGAATCATCTGACCGACTTCCTCAAGACCTACGGCATCACCCTGAACGATCTGAAGATCCTCATCATGCCCAAGGATGAGCGCATGCGCGAGTTGATCTCGCTCCAGGCAATCGGGCTCACTCCGATTGAAGCCGTCCGCTACTACCTTGCACTGCGCATGGCGGAAAAGGGTCTCATCTCCGCCCCGAACGCAGCCGCCGGCGTTCCCTTCAACATCGGCCAGGCGACCGGTATGTATTCGGTCGGCAACGAGGCAGGACTGCCCGGGCCCAGGTAATGGCGAGCCTCTTACCCTTTTACGACGCCGGCCTGATTCGGCAAGTCGCCACCAACCTGTTTTACGGCTGGGGGTACAACTTCTATCGGCGAGAAAATCAGCTTCGCGCGGACGATCAACTCGTCCGCGCGAAAGCCGTCTCGCTTCTCGGTCTTGCCGCCGCGGCGGTCGCACAGGCGGAGAGTGCCTATCGCCGCGAGTACCTTCCGCCGCCTTCCCGGGCCAAACCCTTTCCGGACGGAGCCGCGGTGGCTGGTGCTCAGGCGCTTGAGCGTGTCGCCCAGGCCGTTCTCGCCGTGGAAGCAAGGCTCCAGGCGCTTCCCGTGCCGGAGAACGATCGCATGACCCAGCGCTTTCGGCAGGAAGCGCCCACCCTTGAGCTGCTCATCGCCCGCGACGAAGAACTGGTAGGACGCTGTGAGATGCTCCGCGCCATGCTCGATCGCCAGACGGGAGGCTGGATGCTCGACAATCTCATCGATCTCGACAAGGGCGTCGAAGCCATCGCGACCACGCTCATGCAGCGCGAAGCTGTCCTGCTCGGCCCGGTTCGGTAGCGGCCTACCAGCGGATGTCAGGATCGGACGCTGGCGATGCCGGCGACGGAGCATCCCCCCCCCCCCCCCGCTATCCCGGGTATTTTTCTGCACCGTAATGGCCGCAAACAGGCTCAGGACGAACGCCATCCCGAAGAAATTCTTCGGTCTGTGTCTTGCGCGGCGGCTCACTCAATTCCATCCGCCGCCCTGCTTTCTGCATCCTATGCTCAAAGCCAAGGAGAGAAAAGCTGATGGCAAAGCAGATTGTCGCAACCTTCCAGAGCCGTGATGCCGCGGACTCGGTCAAAGACGCCTTCCTCAAGGACGGCTTCGCGCCCTCCGACCTTGTCGTGATGACCAATCGCGACACTCCAGAACCGCCTGAGGATGCGAAACTCGAAGTCGGCACCTCCGGCGAAGGCGGACTTGGCGGCCTCGAGGAGAAGATCGGCAAAACGGTCCTGAATCTCTTCGGCAAAAAGGATGAAGTTGAGGGCGACGGGTTTGAGGGCGAAGGCAAGTCCGGCGCGCTGCTCGGCATCACGCTTCACCATGACGAAGACGAAGCCCGCGTCCGCGCGCTGCTTGAACGCCACTTTGCCGGCGACATCGAAGTCGCGCAACCGGACTGATCCGTACCCTCGCAGGCACAGGAGCGCTCCTTCCATGTTCCGTCTCAAAGAAAGCATTCACATCGATGCGCCCATCGGCCGCTGCTTCCTGCTTTCCACGAGCATCGAGCTTGTCCAGCGCACCATTGGGCTCAAGCCGGTACGAGGCAAGACCTCCGGTCTGGTCGTTCTGGGCGACGAGCTCGTCTGGCGCGGATGGAAGTTTGGCCTCCCGGCGATGCACGAAACCCTGATCACTGGTTATGACCGCCCCGTATTCTTCCAGGACACCATGGGCCGGGGCCGTTTTCGCCGTTTCCAGCACGATCATCATTTCCAGGAGGTCGGTGGTCAGACCGTCCTCTGGGACATCGTCCGGTTCTCCCTGCCGCTCGGCTATCCCGGACGGCTGGTCGGCAAGGCAATCCTGGTATCCCACATCCTCAAGCTCATGATGCAGCGTTTCGAGCTCATCAAGCGACTGGCCGAAGGCGACGGCTGGAAGCAGTACCTGCCCCTGGGTGAGACTGCCCCGCTCTCGGTCGACACAGAGGCGACGGCCGGCATCTCACGCCAGTGAGGTGCCACACCCATGAAAGCAGTCGTTCTCCACGAATACGGCGGCCCGGACAAGCTCAAGTACGAGGACTTCCCCGACCCGGTTGCCGGCCCGGATCAAGTGCTGATCCACGTTGTTTCAACCAGTGTCAATCCCGTCGACTACAAACAGCGTTCCGGCGCAGTCAAGGACCGCATGCCCCTCAACTTTCCCGCCATCCTCGGCCGCGATGTCGCGGGAATCGTCCATGCCATAGGTGCGAACGTTCAGGGCTTCTCGCCGGGCGACCATGTCTTCGCCCTGGCGCAGGCCTCTTACGCCCAGCTTTGTGTGGTACCGGCAGACAGCCTGGCTAAACTTCCGGACGGAATAGAGCTTGCGCATGCCGGGGCCTACCCGCTGGTGATGATGACCGGCGAGCAGCTGGTCCGCCTCGCCGCACAGGTGCAGCCGGGACAGACGGTTTTGGTCGCTGGGGCGATTGGCAGCGTAGGCCGCTGCGCCGTCCACACGGCCAAAAAGCTGGGCGCCAAGGTCATCGCAGGAGTCCGCAAAACTCAGCTGGACCAGGCAGCCTCCCTGCATGCGGATCAGGTCGTGGCGCTCGACGATAAGACGGCCATGGAAAAGGTCGGCTTCCTCGATGCCATCGCCGACACGGTCGGAGGCAAAGTCGGCGAGATGCTGCTGGGCAAGGTAAAGCCCGGTGGCATCTACGGAACCGTCGTGACGCCGCCGGAAAATGCGTCGGTTCACCCCACCGTGACGGTCAATCGCATCATGGCAAAACCCGACCCGGAGACCATGATCCGCATGACGCGGGAGCTCACCGCGGGAGAGTTTACCATTCCGGTTGACCGCATGCTCCCGCTCGACGATGCGGCAAACGCACAGACCGCGGCGGAAAAAGGCGGCCTCGGCAAGATTGTCCTGCTCGCCTGACGTAAATGAAGCGGCGCGAGGCTTCTCTCGCCGCTTCCTTGCTTACTCGAACGATGCCACCGCCGCCGCTTCGTCATCCATCACGTCGAACACCGTGTACAGCTTGGTAATCTGCAGCAGGTCTTTCACCTTCTTGGTCAGGTTCAACAGCTTCATCTCGCCGCCCTGGTTCTTGACCGCCGTGTATGCGCTCACCAGTTCGCCCAGTCCAGAGCTGTCGATATAATCCACCTCGCCCAGGTTCAGCAAAATCTTCTTGGAGCCTTTGCCCAGGATGTCCCGTACCGCATCCCGCAGCGTCACGCTTCCCTCGCCCAGCGTAACCCGTCCGCTCAGGTCCATAATGGAGACCCCGTCCACCTGCCGGGTTTTGAACTTCAAGCTCATGTGCTCTCCTTTTCCCTATTCTGTTAGCTGCGGCCTGCGTTTGACCAGAACCGTCTCCTGGCCAGAAGCCGACTGGCGAAAGTGTACCTCATCCATATACGACCGCATCAGGAAGATGCCTCGGCCGGACGAGCGCAGCAGGTTTTCCGGAGCCAGCGGATCCTGGACGGCACCCGCATCGAACCCCGATCCCTCATCGCCGATCGTGATCTGCATCCACTCGCCGTGCCGTTCCATCGTCGCCGTCACGTGTCTGGACGGGTCGGACCCGTTGCCATGCAGCACGGCGTTCACACAGGCCTCGCGTGCCACCATCGCCACCTGTCCCGCCGTGTCGTCGTCGAATCCGGATTGCCGGGCAAACTCTTCCGCCGCCTCTTCCACCACGCCCACGCTCGCCAGCACGGAAGGGAGCCGCATCGTCTTTGGGCTGAGTGTTGCGTCCGCCACGTGGTGTGCCCGCCTTTCATGCCTCTTCGCTCCGCAACATCCGGTTACGCCCAAGTCTCGCGGCTCGGCTCTCCGGAGTCAAGTTCTCGCGCTTTTTTGACAGGCCATTGCGATTTGCGATAATCTAATCGCAGATTGTAATACGCATGCGCGAACCATGAAGCTCTCTGACAAAATCCGTTATCTCCGTGAAGTCGAAGGATCCTTGCGCGGCCTGAACCGTGCCATGACCCAGGGGGAGCTGTCCCGTGCCATCGCGGAAGAAGCTTCCACCGGCACCATCTCGCAGTCGTACCTGTCGCAGATCGAATCCGGATCCCGCCCGCACCTTACCAACACCAGCCGGCTGCTGCTGGCAAAGTTCTTCAAGGTTCACCCCGGCTACCTGGTCGAAGACCCCGAGGACTTCCACTCCGAGCTGCGCACGCCCGAGCTCGCGCAGTCGCTCAACGAAGACAAGCTTGACCTCTGGCTCGTCGCCGGAGCCGAGCGCTTCGGACGCACCGACCCCAGACTCTGCCGCGCGCTGCTCACGCTCGCCCACCACGCCGACTCCCGCAACTGCCTTCTGCTGCTCGGCCGCATCCTCGAAACCCCCACCCTGGTCGACCGCCTCAACGACGCGCTCACCCCGCGTCCGGTCGCCGCGACCTCTCCGGAAACCTCCGCGGAGGACGCCCCAAAGAAGAAGTCCGGCAAGAAGAAAAAGAAGGAGCGCAAGTGAATATCGTCTACCTGGTCTGCTTCTTTCTCGGGCTTGCCATGAGCCTGCTCGCCGCCTTCTCCGGGCTCGGACGCCTGCACTTCGGCCACGGAACCCACGCCGGCCACGGCGCGCACGGGCACGCGGCACACACCCACGGCAAGCCCGGCGCGGGCTTCTCCGCCATCAACGGCTTCACCATCCCCGCGTTTCTCTGCTGGTTCGGCGGCACGGGCTACCTGCTGGATAACTACAGCCCGCTCCTCACCTCGCTCGTCCTGCTGTTCTCTGCCGCTGCCGGCCTCGTCGGAGCGGGCATCATTTATGTCGTGCTCTTCCGTTTCCTGCTTCCCCGCGAGCGTGTCCTCAGCCCGGAGGACACGCGCATGGAAGGCACCGTCGCCCGCATCTCGGGCTCGGTCCGCGCCGGCGACGGCATCGGCGAGATCCTCTTCACCCAGATCGGCGCACGCCGCGCTTGCCCCGCCCGGTCGGAAGATGGCCTTCCCATCCCGCGCGGAACGGAGGTCGTCGTGCTGCGTTACGAACGCGGCGTCGCCTGGGTCCGCCCACTTCACGAGCTCTCCAGCGAGGAGCCCACTCCCTCGCTCAACCTCCACTCCTAACCTCTGTTCCTCCTGAAAGGAACTTCACTCGTCATGCATCTCACCGCGTTTATCGTTGCTGGTGTCGTCCTCGCCCTGCTGCTCGTCATCACGTCCATCGGCCGTATGTACCGTAAGGCTGGTCCGAATCAAGCTCTCATCGTGTACGGCGGCCGCGGCAAACCGCGCGTCATCAGGGCCGGCGGCTCCGTCATCTGGCCCGTCGTCGAAACCTATCGCGAGCTCACCCTCGAACTCATGAGCTTCGACGTCGCCCCCACCCAGGATCTCTACACCAAGCAGGGCGTTGCCGTCACGGTAGAAGCGGTCGCGCAGATCAAGGTCCGCTCCGACGAAGAATCCATCCTTACCGCCGCCGAGCAGTTCCTCTCCAAGCCCGCGCAGGAACGCGAAGGCCTCATCCGCCTGGTTATGGAAGGCCATCTCCGCGGCATCATCGGCCAGCTTACCGTCGAGCAGATCGTCAAGGAACCCGAAATGGTTGCCGAACGCATGCGCGCCACCTGCATGGACGACATGTCGAAGATGGGCCTCGAGGTCATCTCCTTCACCATCCGCGAGGTCCGCGACAAAAACGAATACATCACCAACATGGGCCGTCCGGACGTAGCCCGCATCCGCCGCGACGCCGAGATCGCCGGTGCCGAGGCCGAGCGCGATACCGCCATCCGCCGCGCCATCGCCATGCGCGAGGCCGCCACCGCCAAGGCCGAAGCCGACCAGGTCCGCGTTATCGCCGAAACCGCCAGCATGGGCAAGCAGGCCGAAGCTCAGCGCGACCTCGCTATCCAGAAAGCCCAGTACACTGAGCAGAGCCGCCGTCAGGAAGCCCAGGCCGACAAGGCCTACGAGCTCCAGACCAACGTTATGCAGCAGCAGGTCGTCGCCGAACAGGTCAAGGTACAGCAGATCGAAAAGGAGCAGCAGGTCAAGGTGCAGGAAGCTGAAATCCGCCGCCATGAGGCCGAGCTCATCTCGACCGTCCTGAAGGCTTCGGAGATCGAGGCCAAGCGCGTCGCCAACATCGCTACCGCGCAGAAGCAGAAGCTGTCCATCGAAGCCGAAGGTCGCGCCGCCGCCCAGCGCACCGAGGGCGAAGCCAACGCCGCCATCACCCGGCTGCAGGGCCAGGCCGAAGCCGACATCATCTTCCAAAAGGGAGAAGCCGAAGCCAAGGCCATGAACGTCAAGGCAGCGGCCTATCAGGAATGGACCCAGGCCGCCGTGGTTGATAAGCTCATCTCCAATCTTCCGGAGGTCGTCCGCGCCATGAGCGAACCGCTCTCAAAGGTCGACAAGATCACCATCGTCTCGACCGGCGGCGAGCAGGGAACCGGAGCCTCAAAGCTCACCGGCGACATCACCAAGGTCGCCGCGCAGGTTCCGGCCCTGTTCGAAGCTCTCAGTGGCATGAAGATGAGCGACCTCATGGGGAATGTCAAGGCAATGCAGCCCCGAGACAAGACCCACGACACCGACGGCGAAGTCCTGCCGCCCAACCCCAGCAAGCCCGTCAACTAAACCCGGTCAGGCACGTTTGTCATCCTGAAGGGGATCTGCTTCTCTTCTGACTCCTACCCATCCGTGCCCCGTTCATCACGCACCTGCGATGAGCGGGTCCACCGAGTTCCCTCCGAAACCCTAGCCCGCGACTTCGAGTCCACCCATGATCTTCCTCTTCGTCCTCCTGCCCATCTTCGTCGTAACCTCCCTCCTCTCGCTTGTAGTCCGTGCCCTCTTCGGAGGCTTCGGCTTCCGCCGTCGCGGCCTCTTCCGCCAGCCGCGCGGAAGCTGGATCAACGGAAGCGGCTATGGCTACGGAAACAGCTTCGGCTATGGCCGCCGCCGCGGCTTTGGTGGTCCAGTCCTGTCCATCCTCGCCGCACTCGCGCTCGAACGCCTTTTCACACGCCGCGGATAGCCGTCCGATCCGTCGTGCTGGCCAAGCCAGTATCTCCGAAGTTGTTCTGCCCCGAAAGGATCCCATGTCCCTCCTCGAACGCGTCTCCACTCTCCTCCGCGCCAACCTCAACGACCTTCTCGAAAAGGCCGAGGACCCTGAAAAACTTTCGAAACAGATCCTGCTCGACCTCGAAAACCAGCTTCTTCAGGTCAAGACCCAGGTCGCCATCGCGCTCGCCGAAGCCCACCGTCTCGCCAAGCTCCAGTCCGAGCACGAAGCGAACTCCGCCGACTGGCGCCGCAAGGCCGAGCTCGCCGTCGGCAAAGGACAGGACGACCTGGCCCGCGCCGCACTCGAGCGCTCCCTCTCCCACACCCGCCTGGCTGAAGGCTTCACCGCACAGCACACCGATCAGCTCCAGGAAGCCGACGCCCTCCGCGGAGCCTACGCAAAGCTCGGCACCAAGTTGAATGAAACCCGCGCGCGCGTCGAGCTCTTGGTCGCCCAGCACCGTCGCAACCGCGCCGCACAGAAAGCCGATCCCACCCGCACCGCCATCACCGCCGGGCAGGCTACCGACAAGCTCGCCCGCCTCAACGCCACCGTCACTCAGGCCGGAGCCGACGCGGTCACCAACCGAACGGTCTCGCAGCTCCTCAATCACGAAACCCTGGAAGACCGCTTCCAAACCCTAGAACAGGAAGACCAGATCGAATCCCTGCTGCTCGAACTGAAAAACCACCAGCCCCGCCTGGTGAACTAGCACCTTCTCCAACTGTCTCGCCTGCGCCCTTGGCGCGCTCTTCGCAGCGTCCTCCGCGTCGTGTCCTTCAGCTTCAATGGGGCATCGTCACGCCCACGTATCCGTTCACCCTCGTAACCGCTAAGATCGGTTCATGATCGCTCACCTTCGCGGCCAACTCCTCTCCAGCCATCCCAACCAGGTCGTCATCGAATGTGCTGGCGTTGGTTACGACATCGCCATCTCGGTCGCCACCTACTCCGCGCTGCCCGCCGTCGGCAAGGAAGCGAAGCTGCACATCTACACCAAGGTCGCTGAAGACCAGCTTGCCCTGTACGGGTTCGCCGACCCACAGGAGAAGTCGCTGTTTGAAAAGCTCCTTCTCATCTCCGGCATCGGCCCCAGGCTGGCCATCACGGTCCTCAGCGGAGTTGCCGCCGACCGCCTCGTCACAGCGATCCGCTCCGGAGACCATGCCACGCTCGTCAAAATCCCGGGGATCGGTAAAAAAACCGCAGAGCGCATCGTCCTCGAGCTCAAGGACAAGCTCGACGACCTCGCCCAGGCTCCCATCGCCAGCGCCCCCTCGCACGGTCCCGCAGGTGACGATGCACTGTCCGCCCTGATCAACCTCGGCTACCCCCGCCCGATCGCCCAGAAAGCCATCGAAGCCGCCCTCGCTCGCGACCCGGCTGCCGGCACCACCTTCGAAACCCTCTTCCGCGCCGCCATGAGCAGCATCCGCTAGACCTTGCAGTGCGTGATTTGTTACACAGTCGCCATCATTCAAAGCTGAACGTCGGAACAGACTGCCGCATCGCGACCACACCCCAATCACCAGATCTTACAGGCGTCCTGCCGCATCATCGGCTGTCCCACCTTGCATCCGAACGCCTTGCCGAACTGCGGCAGATCGCTCACCACGCCATTGATCCGTGCCTCCCCCGGCGAGTGCGGATTGGTCGCCGCGCTCAGCCGCAGATTTGCCGGCCTCTCGTTCTCGCACGCCCATTGTCCCATCCCGATAAAGAATCGCTGATCCGGCGTGAAACCGTCCCGGTCCACCAGCGTCTTGCCCGCGGTCTCCTTCTTCCAGGCCAGGTACGCCAGCAGCGTTCCCCCCAGGTCAGCGACATCCTCGCCGCTCGTCAGCTTCGAGTTGATATGAATATCGTCCACCACCGTGTAGCCCGCATACTGCGTCTGCACGCACGCCAGCCTCTGCTTGAAGCCTTCCGCGTCCGCCGGCGTCCACCAGTCCTTCAGGTTGCCGGCCGCGTCGAACTGCCGTCCTTCGTCGTCGAACGCATGCGTCAGCTCATGGCCGATTGTCGCCCCGGTATTCCCATAGTTTGGAGCATCGTCCATCTGACTGTCATACAGCGGAGGCTGCAGCACCCCGGCGGGGAAGTTGATATCGTTCATCTGCGGGTTGAAATAGGCGTTCACCGTCGGCGGCGTCATGCCCCACTCATTCCGATCCACCGGCTTGCCCAGCTTGGCCCACATCCGTGTCCGCTCGAACGCCTGTACCTGCCGCAGGTCGCCAAAGTAGTCGTTTGGGCTCACCTTCACTGATGAGTAGTCACGCCAGTGGTCCGGGTATCCGATTTTGTTCCGGATCGCATGCAGCTTGCGCAGCGCCTCCTGCTTGGTCGCCGGCGTCATCCAGTCCAGCCCCTCAATCTCCTGTCCCATCGCGGCTTCGATCTGCGTCGTCATCAACTGCGTTTGCGTCTTCATCTCCGGCGTAAACGTACGCCGCACAAACTCCTGCCCAAGCGCCTCGCCCAGGTTGCGGTCCACCTCGCGCGTGCACTGTTTCCAGCGCGGAGGCATCGCCGGCGTACCTCGCAAGGTCGTCGAATAAAACGCAAACTGAGCGTCCCGGAACGGAGCGGAAAGCGCCGGAGCCGCCGCCGTCAGCAGGTGAAATTGCAGGTAACTCTTAAGCGTATCGACCGGCTCCGTTTCCAGCTCCGCATTCACCGCCTTCATAAACTCCGGCTGCGACACGTTCAAAGTCGAAAAGGAACCCGCACCCTGCTCCGCAAAGAAGCGCTTCCAATCGATGGACGGCACGAGTCCCTGCAACTCCGATAACGTCATCGTGTGATAGGTCTTGTGCGGATCGCGGCGTTCTACCCGCGTCAGCGAGGCCTTTGCCAGCGCCGTCTCGACCTTCATTACGGCAGCCGCGTCTGCCTGCGCCGCTTCAGGCTTGGCCCCGGCTAGCCTCATCAACTGCGTCACGTACGCGACATACTGTTCCCGCAGCTTTACGCTTCGCGGATCGGTCTTCAGGTAATAGTCCCGGTCCGGCAGCCCCAGTCCGCCGGCACCCACCTCCACGATCACGGTCGAAGAATCCAGCGCATCCTGCCCCGTGCCCGCGCTGAAGAAGAAGCTTCCCGGCTGGCCGCGGTCCAGCTCCGCCAGCGCGGAGATCAGCGCCTTCCGGTCCGGCTCGGTGGCGATCCGCGCCAGCGGCAGCGCCACCGGGGCCAGTCCCTTCGTGTCGATCGCCTCCGTGTTCATGCACGCGGAAAAGTAATCGCCGATCTTTTGCTGCACGGGCGTTCGCGTCTTTGAGTCCGCCGCCGCATCATCCCGCAGAATGCCCCACAGAAACTGCTGGTTCTCGTTGCCGAGCTTCCCATACACGCTCCAGCCCGCCTGGTCGGCCGGAATCGGATTCGCCTTCTTCCACCCATTGCAGGTGTAGGCATAGAAATCCACGCACGGGTCCACCGTCCGGTCCATCGACGCCAGATCAAGCGAAGGCGTATACGGAATTGACTCCAGCGGCTGGGCAGGCAGTACGCTTGGGACAGCCGGCGCGCTCTGCGCACCAGCGGCTACGGCGGAACACAGGAAAATGGCGGCAAGCATCAGGCGCAAAGGAGAGGTCCTCGTCCTGCCATCCTAACCCAGAACCCGGTCCGGAACGAAGAGAAAGCGAAACTATTTCACGCGCCCTAAGCCCGTTTCCGGTATCTGATCGCAAACTCGTATCCCGGGTTCGGCGCAAACAGCTTCGCCGCCAGTCGCAGCCGTTCCGCCAGCGGACCCGGGGCCAGCAGCGGATATTCCCGCTCCCGCAGCTCGGAATAGTCAAAGTCCACCGCCAGCGAAAGCTGGTAAACCGCCAAGGCGTCTGAAAACGCATACTCCAGAAACTCTTCCCGCGCCTTTCCATCCGGGTGGCTACGGTCCGCCAGCGCCGCAGTCCTGGCTTCAAAGGCGTCCTGGCTCGTCTCCCCGCGGACCTCTGCGACCGCCTGCGCCCACAGCAGGTCGTTGAACTCCGCCGGGACCCCTGCCCTTTCGGCAAACGCATGCGCCACGTTGATAAAGAACTCAAAACAAAGCGCAAAGCGGTCCTGCATCAAGCGTGCGGAGATGAATACCGCCTCCTGCCCATCGGCAAGCGCCACGTTCCTGTGGCAGATCGCCTCCTCCGCCAGTTCGGCCGTATACACCGGTGTCACCACGGTCTCGTCAGTCCCTGCGCGATGCGCGCGCCGGTCCGCCAGCGCAAGCGGCACAAAATAGAAGCTTTTGCCGCCCAGCTTCGCCGCCACCGCTGCCGGCACGGTCTGCACCATCCGCTCCAGCTCCGTCTCGGAGACCCGCGTCTCCCCAAGGTTTGCGAACGCAATCCCGTTCGGCGCTCTCCGCAGCGTTGCCGCCCGTGCCGCATCGACCGCCCGCACCAGCCCGTTCACCGCGTCAAGCCCAGCTGGGCCGCCTTGCTCCACATCCGCCATAAGGGTTTATTCTACTAGGCAGTGGCCCTGCTTCCGGACAACACGCCTCATACCTTCGCCAACGGCTATCTCTTTGGCGTGCCCCTGCGCGACCTTGGCCTGTTTTCCACGGTGCTGATGGGCCTGACCACGGGTTTTCTCGTCTTCTTTCTCATGACGTTCGTCGGCATCTTCGGCCTCATGGTCTACAACACCGCCGGCCATCACGCGGCCGATTACAGCTGGAGCTACTCCCGTTTCGGTCTGCCCGCCGGTGTCCTCGCGGGCTTCGTCGCCCTCGGTTACCTGCTGACGATGTGGGTCCGCCGCATTACCCGCAAGGCTTGAAATCCGCAACCCAGCCAGCTCAAAACGAATGACATCCTGCAGCCTGGGCAATCGTTCCGGTGTCGCCGTATTGCTGGTCGCGGCTGCCTGCTGCCTGCTGCCCGGCACCTTTCTCCATCCCGGCATCGCCTGCGCGCAGAACACCAACGGCACCATCCGCGGGCAGGTCCTCGATCCCACCGGCGCCCTCGTCCCCAATGCCTCGGTCAGCATCCGCAACCAGGGCACCGGCGTCACCGTCTTCCAGGGCCGCACCGATCCCGCCGGCACCTTTGCCGCGCCGCAGGTCATCCCCGGCCTGTACCGCGTCACCGTCAGCGCCCCCGGCCTCAAGCAGGCCGTCGTCGAGAATCTCGTCGCCACCGTCGCGCAGGTCTCCTCCGTCACGGTCACGCTTGCCCTCGGTGCCTCGTCGGAAATCGTCGTCGTGCAGTCCCGAGGAGAAGCTCTCGACATCGGCGCTTCCAGCATCTCGACCCTGATCGCCCCCGCCGAGGTCCAGAGTCTTCCACTCGGCGGACGTGCCACGGAAAACCTCCTCGAGCTTGTTCCCGGTGTCACCCACGGCGGCCCGGCAGACATGCCCAACACCAACCAGCTCTCCTTTAACGGCAGCCGAACCCTCAACACGGAGGTCCTGCTCAATGGCGTCTCCATCATCACCCTCCCCAACGGCACGCCCCTGACCCTGCCCTCGCCGGACGGTGTCGACTCCTTCCGCGTCATCACGGGCAACGCCCCGGCCGAGTACGGCAGAACCTCCGGCGCCGTCGTCTCCGTCAACACCGTTTCCGGCACAGCCACGTACCACGGCAGCGCCTACTTCCTGATCCGTAACGAGGCCTTCGACGCCAACCAGTTCTTCCACAAGACCGTCCTGGTGCAGGGAGCCATGCTCCCGCGCAACCGCGACCGCTTTTTCCAGCCCGGCGGCTCCTTCGGCGGCCCTGTCCGCGTCCCGCATCTTGGCCACTTCCGCAACCAGGCCTTCTTCTTTCTCAACTTCGACCGAACCATCGCACCGTCCCCCACCACCTACACCGATACTGTGCCCACCTTGGCCCAGCGTACCGGCGACCTGTCGAACGCCCTCGCCCCGCTCGACGCAAACGGCGTACCCCGCAAGCCGCAGCTCATCTTCCAGCCCACCGGAACCTCCTCCCCCGCCTTCGGTGGCAACCAGGTCGGCCCCATCGACCCCGCCGCCGCTCGTCTCCTGGCGCTGCTTCCCCTGCCCAACACCCCCGGCACCTACGACCCGGTCAACAATCGCGACACCGGCAACTTCGTCTCGCTTCAGAACCTCACCGGCCACACCGAACGTTTCGTCGCCCGCGTCGACGAAGCCGCATCCGCCAACGACCGTATCAGCGTCAGCCTCTACCGCTTCACCACCGGCACGCCCAACGCGGTCAACTACAACAGCCCGCTGCTGAATACCACCTATGACTGCAACTGCAGCAACGCATGGGTGCCCTCGGTCGATTACACCCGCATCTGGTCCTCCACCCTGGTCATGGACCTCAACCTGGGCTTCTTCCGCAATGTCATCCTGCGGAACCCTCCCGGCACCGGCCTCGGCGCGGCCTCGCTGCTTGGTATCGCCTCGCTTCCGCTCGACCAGACGCCGGAGATCACCGACCCCGGCTTTTCAAACATCGGCGCCGATACCAACACCACCCAGCGCAACATCACGGACACCTTCACGCCCTCCGGCACCCTTACCAAGGCCGCCGGCCCCCACACCTTCCGGGTTGGTGCCTCGCTGCGCAAGAACCAGTTCAATACCTATAACCCGGCTACCAGCCCCCAAGGCGTCTTCGCTTTCGACGGATCGATCACCAACCACGGTGCCCCCGGCAATGCAAACACCGGCCTCGCGGATTTCCTGCTCGGCAAGATCAAGACTGCCAGCTACGAGCAGCCCCAGCCCGAAACCGGTCGCCGCAACCAGAACGTCGCCGTCTTCGTCCAGGACGACTGGCGCGCCACCCGGCAGCTCACCCTGAACCTCGGCCTTCGCTACGAGTACGAGTCGCCCCTCACCATCGCAAACAACATCTACAGCCGCATCGATCCCAGCTCCGGCGCGCTTCTGGTCGCCGGCACCAACAGCACCCGTTCGCTCGGCATCTCCACCCCCCACGCGGACCTGTCCCCGCGCCTCGGCTTCAGCTACGCCCCGGACAGCAAGACCGTCTTCCGCGGAGCCTTCGGCACCTTTTACGGAACGATCTTCCAGAACCTCGGAGGGCAGTCGGCCTTTCCCGGCTTCGACAATACCGTCACCTATAACAATCTCGGCACCGCCGTCGCGCAGCCGTTCTCCCTGTCTCAGGGCATTCCCCTCGCGCCTTCCCCAGACCTCGCCAACCCGGCCGCCGCGCTTGCCGCCAGCTCTGCCGCCAATCCCTACACCGTCGCCATCTCGTTCAACAACCAGCGCCACATATCCCTGGTCGAGCAGTACAACTTCGGCTTCGAGCGCACGCTTCCCCTCGCCCTCACCTTCGAACTCAACTACGCCGGCAACCACGGCCTGCACCTGCCCTACGTCGCCGGAGAAAACCAGGTGCCGCTCGCCGCCGTCGACGCAGTCACCCTTGCCAACACCAGCCTGGTCACCCAAAACTCCCTCCCCTTTCCCAACCTCACCTCCTTCACCACCGACAACAACATCGGCGGCTCCCGCTACAACTCCCTCCAGCTCTCCGTGCGCCGCGAATTCAACACCCGTCTCGCCATCCTGTCCAACTACACCTGGTCCAAGTCGCTCGATGACGCGAGCAGCATCTACAACTTCTCCGCCCCCAATGGCACGGCCAATTCGCAGTACCCCGTCGACAGCCCCCTGCGCATCAAGGACTTCACCACCAGCTCGCTGGACATCCGCCACATCGCCAACCTCGCCCTCATCTACACCACGCCCGGACCGTGGTTCCTGCGCGCGTTCCACATCACACCCCTCCTCACCACTCACACCGGCTTGCCGGTCAACATCGTCCAGACCAACGAGATCCCCGGCTCCGCGCAGCGTCCGAACGGCAACCCGCAACTGCTCCGCCTCGCCCACCCCACGCTCACGGGCTCCGCGCTCCAGTACTTCGACCCTGCCACCGACCCCGGCTTTCCCCTAACCCCGTCCGGCCCCGTCTATAACACCATCAACGGCATCCGCACGCGAATCGTCCAGACCGGCTTCGGCAACGTCGCACGCAACTCCAACCGGGCACCCGGCGAGCTTGACCTCGACCTCTCCGTTTCCCGCGACTTTCGCCTCGCAGAGCGTCTCCACCTCCAGCTCCGCGTCGACAGCTTCAACCTGCTCAATCACACCAACTTCGCATCCCCCAGCACCGCGCTCACCGTCACCGCCGACCCGGCCAATCCCTCAGACGCCACCTTCAACACCTCTTCCTCCTTTGGCAGGATTACCGCCACGGAGCCCAACCGCACCCTCCAGCTCTCCTCCCGCCTCTCCTTCTAATCCCCGTTTCACGCCGGGTTTGACTCTGGCTTCTCGTTTCTTAACCGTCCCACTCATCCAACCGGATCCAGATCGTCCGCCCGCCCCGCCACTCGAGCCGCCGTCCGCGCGGCCCGCGCTTCGTCCATTACCGCAGCCGCACCGTCACCACGGTATGGTCGCTCGGCTTCTCCTGCCCGCGCGGCCCACGGTCGATCGCACATCCTTCCAGCCGTTCCGCCAACGCCGGACTCAACAGCAGGTGATCGATCCGGATGCCCTTATTCTGCGCAAAGTTCTGCCGGAAATAGTCCCAGAAGGTATACACGCCGGCCTCTCCCGGGTGCAGCGCCCGAACCGCATCCGTGTACCCAAGCCGCAGCATCGCCCGGAAGCGCTCGCGGCTTTCCGGCTGAAACAGCGCATCCCGCTTCCATGTCTCCGGCTTATAAGCGTCCAGCTCCTCCGGAATTACGTTGAAGTCCCCGGCCACCACCGTCGGTACCCCATCCGCGATCCACCCGGCCATCTCCCCCAGCAGCCGATCCATCCACGCCAGCTTGTACGCGAACTTGTCGGTCCCCACTGGGTTCCCGTTCGGCAGGTAGATATTTACCACCCGCACCCCGCCCACCATGCACTCCAGGAACCGGGCGTGACTATCCTCCTCATCGCCCCGAAGCGTCGTGCATACCGTCTCGATCGGCTCCCGCGCCAGCACCGCCACGCCGTTGTAGCTCTTCTGCGTCACCGCCGCGCTCTGGTAGCCAAGCTCCAGAAACACCTCAGCCGGAAACTCGGTGCCCTTCAACTCCTGCAGCAGAAGCACATCCGGCCCATTCGCGCGGAGCCATTCCACCAGGATCGGCATCCGCGCCTTGACCGAGTTCACGTTCCACGTCCCAATCGTCATCGGGGAAGTATATCGCCCACCCGGATCGGCAGCGTCCGCAGCCGCACCCCGCTGGCGTGAAACACCGCGTTCGCAATCGCCGCATTCACCCCCGTCACGCCCAGCTCGCCGACGCCCTTCAACCCCAGCGGATTCACCAGCGTATCCACCTCCGGGATCATGATGGTCTCGACCTTCCCAACATCCGCGCACACCGGCACGTGGTACTCCGCCAGATTCTGGTTCACAAACCGCGCACTCCCGTGGTCGATTTCGGTCGCCTCATGCAGCGCGCTCGATACTCCCCATACCTGCCCGCCCTGCAACTGCGCTCGCGCCGTCCGCTCGTTCATGATCCGTCCCGCGGCAAAAACCCCCACCATCCGCGGAACCCGAACCTCCCCTGTATGCCGGTTGATCCGCACCTCCACAAACTGCGCCCCATGCGCAAACTGCATGCGGTCCTTAAGGTTCGAGCCCCCCAGGATGATCGGCTTACCCGCTCGAACCAACTTCTTCCCGATAAACCACGGCACACCCCCATGCGGATTGTGCTGGTACTCTTCCACCATTGGCCTGCCCAGCGCCGCACGCCCGACAGCCTTTACCAGCGGCTCAGACCGATCTCCAGCAACCGCCTCTCCATCCACAAGCCGTACTGATTCCAGCGGAAGCCCGCACAGCGGCGAATCCACCGCATGCACCGCCCGCCGGGCAATCCTCCGCACCAGCGCCTGGCACGCCAGCGCCACCACGCTGCACACGCTCGCGGTCGAATTCGACCCCGCCGACATCGGTGCCGCCGGCAGGTCACTTTCGCCGATGCACGTCTCCACCGCCTCCAACTCCAGCCCAAGCTGGTCCGCCACCGTCATCGCCACCACCGTCCGCGCGCCGGTGCCGATCTCATGCGTTCCCACCTCCACCCTGGCACGCAGGTCCGGATACAGCGTCACCCGGCACTCCGCGGGTCCGGCCTGCGTCGGATAAAACGCTGTCCCATAGCCGTACCCCACCATCTCTTCGCCATCGCGCATCGAACACGGGCGGGGATCGCGCCCCTCCCACCCAAACACCTCCGCCCCGTGGTCGATGCATGCGACCAGCGACCGGCTCGTATACGGCTTGCCCGTCACCGTCTCGACCATCGTGTCGTTGCGCCGACGCATGTCCAGGGGGTCCACTCCAAGCTTGTAGGCAAGCTCGTCCATGGCCGATTCCATTGCGAACAGATACGGCGTCTCTGGCGGAGCCCGCATAAACCCCGGGGCCTGCCGGTCCGCCTCCACATTCACCACCTTGGTTTCTACATTCGGGCAGGCATACAGCCGTGCTGTCGAATCCGATCCTGCCACCGCAAACCGCTCCCTCCGGCTGCAAAGCTCCCACGACAGATGCTGCAACCCGGTCAGATGCCCATGCTGATCCGCCCCCAGCCGAACATGATGCCTGGTCTCCGCGCGAAACGTCCGCAGTGTGAACCCCTGTTCCCGCGTCGCCACCAGCTTCACCGGCCGGCCTACCCGCTTCGCCGCCAGCGCCACCAGCGAGGTCTGCTGCCCCAACTCCCCGCGCGAGCCAAACGCGCCGCCCACATAGTGCGAAAACACCCGCACCGTCTCCGGCTTCACATCCAGCTGCTTCGCCACGCCATGCTGGAATCCCCGCACATTCTGCGTGGATTCCCAGACCGTCAGCTCCTCACCCACCCACGCGCACGTCGTCTGGAACAGCTCCATCGGGTTATGGTGCTGCGCCGGCGTCGAGTACCACTCATCGACCGCTGCTGCCGCCCCGGCAAGCCCCGTCTCCACATCCCCCGCCTTCAGCTCCGATTCGCCCAGCGACTTCGCCTTGGCATCGTCCGTCCCCGGGCTGCCCAGCGTCGCAGAAGCTTGCTCGGCCTCATACTCGATCTCGAGCGCCTCACACCCCTGCTGCGCCGCCTCTGCCGTTTCCGCGATCACCATCGCCACAATCTGCCCGGCAAAGCCAATCCGGTCCGTCCCCAGCGGAGCCACTGCATGCGACATATACCCACCATCCAGCAGCGTCTCGTTCTCCCGCACCGCCTTGCCGACATTTCGGTGCGTCAGTACCTCCAGCACCCTTGGCACCGCCCGCGCCGCCGCATCGTCGATCCGCGCCACTCGCCCCAGCGCAATCGGCGAACACTCCATCCACGCATGCGCCATGCGGTCCAGCGCCACACCCGGCACCCTCTGGTCCGCCCCATATCGCGCCGCGCCGGTTACCTTGGCGAGCCCGTCCACTCGCCACGCCCCGGTTCCCAGCAACCCATTCGTCACAATCTGCTTCGTTTCCATGGCCCTAAGATGCAAGCCAAACCTACGAAGGTACCATCAATCCACCGTCAACCCAACCGTGCCCCATTCATCGCAGTGCTACCGCGATGAGTGGGTCCACCACCACCCATCCCGTCCCTAAGCCGTCTTCCTCTTAGCCCGTTTCGCCTTCTTCTCCCCCATCCACCCCAGCGCGCTGCGGATGTACCCCTTCAAGTCCTTTCGCTCCACCACCGCGTCCAGAAACCCGTGCTGAAGCAGGAACTCACTCCGCTGAAAGCCCTCGGGAAGCTTCTGCCGGATCGTCTGCTCAATCACCCGCGGTCCCGCAAACCCGATCAGCGCGCCCGGCTCGGCAATATTCAGATCCCCCAGCATGGCAAAGCTCGCCGTCACCCCACCCGTCGTCGGGTCCGTCATCACGCTGATATACGGGATCCCCGCATCGTCCAGACGCCCCAGCGCCGCGGAGATCTTCGCCAGCTGCATCAGGCTCACGATCCCCTCCATCATCCGCGCGCCTCCGCTCGCCGCCACAATCACCAGCGCGTGCCCCGTCTCGAGGGAACGGTCGATCGCCCGCGCAATCGTCTCCCCCACCACTGCGCCCATGCTCCCGCCGATAAACGCGTACTCCATCACCGAAAGCACCACCGGCACCTCGCCGATCGTGCCTATCGCATTGATAATCGCGTCGTTCAGCCCGGTCTTTGCCTGAGCATCCGCCAGCCGCTTCTTGTAAGGTTTCAGGTCGGTAAACTTCAGCGGATCGGTCGACCGCAGGTTGCCATCCACCAACTCATACCCCGGCTCCAGCAGGTTCGCAATCCGCGCCCGCGCATCCATCCGGAAGTGGTATCCACACTTCGGGCAAACCTCCAGGTTCGCCTCCAGGTCCGCCTTGAACAGAGCCGTCCCGCACCGTCCGCACTTGGTCCACAGACCCTCGGTCCGCACCGTCTTCGTTTCCTCGTTCACGATCTTGTGATCGTCGCGTTTAAACCAGCTCATCGGGGTCGAATCATCCTCACCCGCTATTGTACGTTCCCCGCTCCCCAGGGTAGATCTCTGCCAACTGTGCTCCATTCCTCGCTGCCCTATCGCGATGAGTAGGTCCACACCGCCTTCACCTCCGCCCTACCCCAGCGTCAACGTCAAGCTGGTCAGGCTCGCCGCAAAACGTATGCACCGCCGAGCTTCCCGCCGGTGCCCTTCCCTTCGCCACGCCTTGTAAAAAGATTCCCCAACCATATACAGGCCAACCCGCCGCATGCACCGATTCATGCAGGACTGGCCGACTCGAGACTCACAATGGAACAGGCGTTCTTTCCCACCGAGCATCAGTCGACGGTCACCCTCAATGTCCGCAATGGTAAGGATGACCCACCAGAATCGTCAGCGCACGGTAAAGCTGTTCGGCCGCTACCACCTGCGCCAGCTCATGCGGAAGCGTGATCCTTCCGAATGAAACCACCGCTCCGGCCCGGCCGCGGCCCTGCTCGGTCCATCCATCGGCCGGCCCGATCCCAAGCAGAACCCTCTGTGCCCCTTCGTCCCGCACGCGCCCCAGCAGCCGTGCAAACTCCTCCGAGCTCAACATCTGGCCGCGCGCGTCAAACAGGATCACAAACCCCGCCGGCCGCCCCGCCCCGCGTTCCGCCGCCCGAAACAGCATCTCTTCGCTCTCGAACGAGTCCTGCCCGCACGCCACAAACCGGCTCGCCCGCTCCAGGTACCGATCCACCAGCCGAGCCTCTTCCCCGCGCGCCTTCACCCGCTTCGGATAAATCGTGCTCAGACGTATCTCCTTCATTTCTTTCAAATTTTACATGGCAACGCCAAACCATCTCCAGAAATTCATATTCCCGCAACACACAACTCTCGGCAAGGCGCTCCATTTCCTCCGGCAGTCCTGCTCCGAGGGTTAGTCGAGCTTTGGCACGCCACGTGCTATAGGCCTCTGCATACGAAAAGATGTGTGGTCAAGATGGGCGGGATCGCCCACCGAACCCAGCCTGTACCCAAATCCTTGTTCCTGTTCAGGAGTTTTGCGCATGCGTTTGAGAAACATCGCCGCCCTTTGTGTCTCCACGGCCCTGGTCTCTTCAGTCGGCTCCGCTTTCGCACAAGGCATCATCACCGGAACCATCACCGGAACAATTCAGGACCCCTCCGGAGCCATCATCCCGAATGCCAGGATCGTCGCCACCAACACGTCCACCGGCATCACCCAGACAATCATGGCCGGCGGCGCAGGCGACTTCAGCTTCAATAATCTCCCGGTCGGTATCTACAACCTGACCGTGTCGTACACCGGCTTCTCCGATCTCAACATCGGCAACGTCATTGTCGAAACCGGCAAGGCCACTGGCCTCGGCGTTCGCAAACTCGCCACCGGGCAGGCAGTTGAAACCGTCGAGGTCTCCACCGGAGCCAGCCTCCTCGAAACCGTCCAGTCCCAGGTCACCACCACCTTTACCTCCGAGCAGTTGCAGAACCTGCCCACCGGCGGCGGCTTCGACGAGCTCGCCCTGCTCATCCCGGGCGTCGTCTCCACCCACGGCAACAACCGCTCCAACACCAACGGAGCCGGCATCTCCTCCAACGGACAGCGCGGACGTTCCAACAATTTCGAAATTGACGGCCAGTCCAACAACGACAACTCCGTCACTGGTCCGCAGATTTTTTTCTCCAACTCGGACGCCCTCTCCGAAGTCCAGATCATCACCAACAGCTTCAGTGCTCAGTATGGACGCGATGCCGGCTCCGTAGTCAACTACATCACTCGTTCTGGAACAAACGCCTTCCACGGGACGGCATTTGAGTATTATGAAGGTTCTTGGCTGTCCTCATACGCGCAAGGCCAGAAGCCAAATATCTTCTTCGGTATCTGTTTTCCGGGCAGAACCCTGCAACGACTGGCTGTATTCCCCTGCATCAGCGCTTCGTTGACAACAATTACGGCGGCACATTCGGTGGTCCCATTATCAAAGACAAGCTGTGGGGCTTCGGCAGCGCAGCTTTCATGCGCAACTTCAACGGGCTTTCCTTCGGTAACTCCGGGACGCCGGGCCTGACCACCGGCTTTTCGCCTACTCCCGCCGGACTGGCCACGCTACAAGCTGTCCGCCTATCCAAATAATCCAGGTGTTCAGTCACTTCTCGCTATACGGACCTTATGCTATTCACGGTCGGCAGTAAACTCGGTTTTGCCAATACCGTGCATACCATCACGGTCAGCGACGGCACCACGCCACTCGAGCATTCAGGTTTCGCAATATCAGCGCAGCTACAAGCCTACACTACCGACGAGGAGGTTCTCGGACGGCTCGACTACCAGGCCACGTCCCAACGACCGGTTTTTCCTTCGCTACTTCTACCAATTCTCCCGAGCCTTCTCGGCTCGGGAACGATTCAACCGGTGGCTTGGTCAACGTCACAACAAGGACCCACTCTGTCGGCGCGGACTGGTCGCACACCTTCGGACCCCGTGTCGTCAACCAACTTCGTTACAGCTTCCAGCAGTCTACCGTCAACTTCGATGGCGGAGGCTTTCCCAACTGCACGGTTCCGCACCTTTGCAACTGCCCGGCAGCTTTGCGTGTTAGTACCTCTTCAGCCTTCGCACTACAGACGGCTTGGGGCAACGATCTCATCGGTGCCTTCGGTCTAGCACCAGTCTACCCTCAGGGCCGCGTCGTCAAGGACACGCAGATCCAGGACAACCTGAGTTGACCTTGGGCAAGCATACCATCACCACGGGCGGTCCTTTCGAGTACCAGAACTCACCCAAACGTCTTCCTGCCCAATATCAGCGGTGGATATACCTTTCTATGGGGACCACCGTTAGTGGACTTCTTACAGGCGTCACTCCCGCGCTCGGTCTCGCCGATTGGTAGCCCGAAATATTCACATCACTGAGCCCGATACAGCAGTCTATTTCCAGGATGACTGGAAAGTTACCATCCTTCACCGCTCAATCTCGGTCTGCGCTGGGAGTACTTTTCCAAAGCATCAACATGCTGCATAACCTCAGCGTCGCCAATCAAACCAGCTCACGCCCCTCTGGAACACAGCGCTTCCCCTGGTCTCGAATGCAACCCAGCCGGAACCACATTCCCACAGGTTCCAAACGACTATAAGCATTTCGAGCCACGCCTCGGATTTGCTTACAATCCCGTCTGGACTCAAGCAAATGGTCATTCGCGGCGGCTACTCGATCAACATCGCTCCGGCCTACTACAACATCTTCCTCAACTCGTATGGCTCGGCTCCCGGTGGTCCTCGCGAACACCATCAATGGGGCGAACTCCACATCTGCAGCAACACTGCAACAAACCACTGCATCCCTGTACTTGGCGGCGCCAACTTCACCTCGGTCCATGCGCCAGATACATGTATACCTTCCGCACCAGGCGCACCCAACCCTGGTAATTTCAACCAGACGTTCGTCGGTTCCAATTTCCGTCAGCCGTTACCCAGACCTACCAGCTGGTGTCAATACAGGTCGGACGCGCTTCTGTCGCGGAAGTCCGGTACGTCGGCGCACATACATTCGCCGACTTCCAGAGTGTAATGGCAACCCTATGTTGGAGCGACTGCCCAGAGGTTATTCCCTGGCTTCTTACAGCGGCCTTACACCTCTGCACTGGCCGCCACCGTCCACTCTGTCCGGCGGCGGGGACATCGGCCGCGTTCAGTGCGGTTCGAGTAATGTCCGCATCCGAACCAACACCTCGTTTGAAATCTACAATGGCCTACAGACCAGTCATCAACAGCCGCAACTATCATGGGCTTACCGCGAACTTCTCCTATACATTCAGCCGCACCATCGACAACGCCTCTGAAATTTTCTCTACCTTTGGTGCCGGTAATACCAGCGCCTTCTCCGCAGAATCCTCTTGATCCTAACCTGCAGGAGCGCGGTGTAAGCGGTAATTCCTACCCGAACGTTACCTCGCTTGGTCTCACCTACGTCGATCCGCACTTCAAGCAGAACCACTCCTTCGTCGGCAAGATGCTCGGCGGTTTCCAGCTCAACACCATATACCTCTTCAACAGCGGTCAGCCGTACACTCCGTACCAGGCACTGTCGACGGGCGTGGAGGCAGCTTCTGCGATAACAGCTTCAACTCGGCCTTCAACTCTAGCAGTTGACTCTTGCCGGTATTCTCAACAATCCTGCCGCTCCCCTCGGAACGGTAGGGTATAACGCAGGAAGCGGAATCTACGGGATCTCGGAACAAACGCCATCGTTGCACCAAGCTCTGAGCGAACATTGGCTGACGTCAACAACCATGCATCGAAGCTATCACTGCAAGGCAACCCCTACCCGGGAGTCGGCCGCAACACGCTTCGCGGCGGACAGCTACAACAACATGGATGCCAGCGTCTTCAAGAACAACAAGATCAACGAGCGCTTCAATCTGCAATTGCAGCTTCAGGCGACCTTCTTCAACGCCCTTGAACCGAGGCATACTACGGCGCACCTGACGTATGCTATTGAAGATGCAGTACGGGCCACAGCACCTTCGCCAACTTCACCGGAAACACGTGGATCCAACCGCAACGTACAACTCGGCGCGCGTCTCCTGTTCTAACCTCAACCCCCAGAAAAGGGCCGGCACTCATCCGAGTGCCGGCCCTTCCTGCTTCCATGAAGACTTCTCAACTTCTTCCACAGCGCGGACGAGGAAGAATCCCTCGACTACTCGGCGGTCTTCTTCTTCCGGCTGCTCGTCTTCTTGACCGCGCTCTTCTTTCCCGCCGCCTTCTTTACCCGAGCCGTCTTCGCCGCACGCTTTGCGCCACTCGCAAGCGCCGGAGCTTCTTCCCCCAGCTCCTCTTTCGCCTGCGCCGGCCCGCCCTTGAGCAGGGTTTTCAGCTCGTCGCTCAGCTCGCCGACGCTCACCGTGATCGCGGATTTCCGCAGTCTCTCCAGCCCATAGAACGCCCGCTTCTCGGCGGAAAATACATGGACGATAAAGTCCACGTAGTCCATCAGGATCCACTCCCCCTGCCGGCGCCCCTCAACCGAGTTCGGATACACCCCGAAATCCCGTTTCAACTTAATCTCGATCTCATCGGTGATTGCCACATTCTGCCGGTCATTGGTCCCGTTGCAGATCAGAAAATAATCCGTCAGCCCACTTTCGGCCGGGTCCAGCGCAAGGATCCGAATGTCCTCCGCTTTTTTGTCTTCACACGCCGCGGCCGCGGCCAGCAGCAGTTGGTAGCTTTGTGTCGAGGGCATAGTTCTCCTTGCCCTCTATCCTACGCGTCCGCCCGCAGCCGCCTGCTCCCGATACAGCCCGTGTGCCTCGATATAGTCCGCCACCCCCGCGGCCAGCACGTCCCGGCATGCATCTCCGCGCCCAAGCCGCTCCCGCAGCGCCGTCGCCGACACATCCTCATGCACGGCGTCCAGCAGATGCACTCGCCCATGTTGCGCCTCGCTCAAAGCCATGCCCCGCGGCTCCCGAAGCGCAAAGCCCGGCCGGCTGATCACGATCCACTCCGCCAGCCTGAGCAGTGCTTCTGGTTCGCGCCACCGCGCCAGGTCCGCGAAGCTGTCCGCCCCCGCCAGGCAGAAGATCTCCGCCTCGGGTCCTTCCACCCGCAGCCGGCGCAAGGTATCCACCGTAAAGTTCGCCGCACCATCCGCCCGCGGCGCGTCGAGCTCCGAAGCCCGAAACCGCACATCCACCGCACACGCCAGCCTCACCAGAGTCAGCCGGTCGGCATACCCGGCCGATTGCCCATCTTTCAGCGGCTGCCTGCCCACCGGCACCCAAAGCACCTCATCCAAACCGAATCGGTCCGCCGCCGCCTGCGCAACTGCCGCATGCCCCAGGTGCGGCGGGTCGAAGGTCCCCCCGAAAAATCCCAGCCTCATCGTCCGCTCACGCACGCCCCTTGGCCGAGCTCGCCGGCGGGGGATATGCCGCCTTGTGCCGCTTGATCTCCGGCAGCGGCTCCTCAATCCCCACCGGACGATGCATCTGCACCATCTCCGCCACTGCGAACTTCAGCGGCTCGATCCCCGCCCCGGTCACCGCGGAGATCTCGTAGAACGGAAGCTTCTTCCGCTTCGCCATCGCCCGCAGCTTCTTGAGCTTCGCCTCGTCCGCCACGTCGGACTTCGCCGCGACCAGCACGGTGGGTTTGTTCGCCAACGCCGGGTCGAAGCTCGCCAGCTCCGCGGTAATCACCTTGTAATCCTCCACCGGGTCCGGCCGCCCGGAGCCGTCAGACACATCCACCAGGTGCACAATCACGCTGGTCCGCTCGATATGCCGCAGGAACTGGATCCCCAGCCCCGCTCCGAGGTGCGCCCCTTCAATCAGCCCCGGCAGGTCCGCGATGGTAAACGACTGCTCATGCGGCCATTCCCCCACGCTCACCACGCCCAGGTTCGGCTCCAGCGTCGTGAAGGCGTAGTCGGCAATCTTCGGTTTTGCCGCCGAAAGCCTTGAGATCAACGTGGATTTACCCACATTCGGGTATCCCACCAGGCCAGCGTCGGCCAGCAGCCTAAGCTCCAGCCGGTACATCCGTTCCTCTCCCGCACGTCCCAGCTCATGCTCCCGCGGTGCCTGGTGGGTGCTGGTCGCAAAGTGCTGGTTGCCTCGTCCACCCCGTCCTCCCCGCGCGACGACAATCTGCTCGCCGGCCCGCGCAAAGTCGTGCACGGCCTCGCCGGTTGCTTCATCGTAGAGAACCGTCCCGACGGGAACCTTCAGCACCGTGTGCTCACCCGCCTGGCCGGAGCAGTTCGAGCCCAGCCCATGCCCTCCACGCTGCGATTTATGCTCCGGGTTGAACCGGAAGTGCACCAGCGTATTGTGGCTCAGCGACGACTCCATCAGGATGTCGCCACCATGGCCGCCATCCCCGCCCGAAGGCCCCCCACGCGGCACAAACTTCTCCCGCCGGAACGCCATGCATCCGTTGCCGCCGTCCCCCGCCTTCACCTTGATGCGTGCTTCATCAATAAACATTGCACCTTCAGTGTACGCGGCCAGACCCGCCCGCATCCATTCCTCCCCGTTTCCAGCCCCTCCGTCAGATCGCTACATGGCTGTCACACTCCGTTCACATGGCAGTGTCACTATCGTCAAACACACAATTTCACATGGCGAAGGAACCGGAGCGTTATCTGCCCGTCTACCCTCGCCGGTATGCAGCATCACTTTCGGAGACCAGAATGCCCCTGAAGTTGCCCACCCGCCTCGCCCTCGCCGCTGTTCTGCTGTCGTCTGCCGTTTACTCCGCCTACGCCCAGTCCGCTGTGGACGGTGCAATCGGCGGCACCATTGAAGACCAGACCGGCGCCATTATTCCGGGTGCTTCCATTGTGATTCGAAACAACGGCACCAACGCCGAGCAGACCATCGTCGCGGACCCGTCCGGCTTCTTCCGCGCCATTCACCTGCAGCCCGGGCTGTATACCGTCCAGGTTACCGCGCCCGGCTTCCAGGTCTACCGTGCCACCATGGTGACGGTCACCGTCGGTCTCCTGACTGACCCCGAGGCGCGCCTGACCATCGGCTCAGAGTCCACCACCGTGGACGTCACCGACCAGACCCCGCCCATCAACACCACCAACAACGACTTTTCCAGCAACATCGACCTGAAGGTCCTCGAAGATCTGCCCGTCAACAACTATCGCTGGAGCTCCTACGCTCTGCTTACCCCCGGCGTCGTCGCAGACTCCAGCGGCTTCGGTCTCCTGTCCTTCCGCGGTCAGTCCACCCTGCTCAACAACATCGAGTTTGACGGCGTTGACGACAATCAGGCCTTCTTCTCGGAAGAGCGCGGACGCACCCGCGTCGGCTACTCCACCGCCAAGAGCTCCATCCTCGAGTTCCAGGTCAACACCTCCAACTACTCGGTCGAATACGGTCGTTCCGCCGGCGGCGTCGTCAACGCCGTCACCCGTTCCGGAACCAACCAGCTCCACGGCGAGGCTTACTTCTTCGACCGCGACGCCGAATTCGGTGCGGAAAACCCCTTCACCACGGAGTCCACCCAGAACGCCGCCGGCGCCTACGTCACCCAGGTCTTCAAGCCCAAGGACTGGCGCAAGCAGACCGGTATCGGCATCGGCGGCCCTATCCTCAAGGACAAGGTCTTCTTCTTCTTTGCCTTTGACAAGTTCCTGCGCAACTTCCCCGGCGTCGCCGCCCCGGCAAGCCCCACCATCTTTTACGCCACCGTTCCCTCCGCCAACTCCGGCACCACCACCGCCACCAACGCCAACCCCTGCCTGGGCGTCATCACCACGCCTTCCCAGGGCACCGTCGCGGCAGCCACGGCAGGCGCAGCGGTCTGCGTCCTCGCGGCCAACCTGAACGGCACCGCCGGCACCAACACCACCACCAAACTGGCCGGGTCCACTCCCTTAGCCAGCGCCGCCATTACTGCCGCCCAGTACGCTCAGGCCTATAGCATCTACACCGCCGGTATCAGCAGCGCCAGTACGGTCTTCGGTCTCGTCCCACGTACCGGCGACCAGGACATCTTCTTCCCCAAGATCGATTACCAGATCAACGGCAAAAACCACGTCACGCTGGAGCTGAACCGCCTACGCTGGACCTCCCCGGCCGGCATTCAGACCAGCACCTCCGCCCTCTCCTACGGACGCGCCTCCTTCGGCAACGACTTCGTCAAGGACACCTTCGTCATAGGCAAGCTCGACACCGCGATCACCCCTCATCTGTCCAACGAGATTCGCTACCAGTACGGGCGTGACTTCGAATATGAGTTCAACCAGACCCCGACCGGCTATGAGCAGAACACGCTGCTCAGCCCTACCGGTTACACCAATCCCAACGGCATCCCGCCGCTTGTCACCGTTACCAACGCCTTCTCTTCCGGCATCGGAACCCCGACCTTCCTCAACCGTCCGGCTTACCCGGATGAGCGCCGCTACCAGGTCAACGACGTCGTCAACCTCGTCAAGGGCAATCACAACCTGAAGTTCGGCATCGACTTCATCCACACCAACGACCTCAGCCAGAACCTCACCGCTGTCTTCGGTTCCTTTGCCTACTCCGGAGCGAACTATCTGGGCTTGGCCCAGTACTTCACTGACCAGAACAAGGCCAACGCCTGCACCCTGGTCGAGTGCTATACCAACTTCCAACAGGGCTTCGGTCCGCTCGGCTTCGAGTTCCAGACCAAGGACTACGCCGGCTTCGTGCAGGATGAGTGGAAGGTCATGCCACGTCTCTCGCTCACCCTCGGCGTCCGGTATGAGTATGAGCAGCCCGCCAGCCCGCAGATCGGCAACACCAACGAAGCCGCAGCGCCTTTCATCAACGGTTCCACCAATGTCTTTCCGGACAACCGCTCCAACTTCGGCCCGCGCGTCGGCTTCGCCTTTGACGTCTTCGGCACCGGCAAGACCGTCGTACGCGGAGGCTACGGCGAATTCTTCGCCCGCCTCATCAACTCCACCATCTACAACGCCATCGCGCAGACCGGCAACCCGCTCGGCCAGTCCACCTCCTCGATTGGCAACAGCGGCCTGCTCGTCGGCTACAACGCCACGTCCGGCGCCGCGGTCTACGGCCCCACCTTCCCGCAGGTCATCAACGCGACCAACTTCACCACCGTCAATCCCAACCCCACCACCACCGCCGGCAACGCCTCGGTCTACTACTTCGACCGCAACTTCAAGATGCCGGAGATTCAGCAGGCCGACCTCACCGTCCAGCAGGACCTTGGCTATAACACCACCCTGTCAGTCACCTGGCTCTTTGCCGCCGGACGCCGTCTGCCGGACTTCGTCGACACCAACCTCCCCGCCACCAGCACCAGCAACGTCTCCTACACCGTTCTCGACTCCACCGGAACCGGTCCCGTCCCCAACGGAACCGTCGTCACCGTCCCCTACTACGCCTCCACCTCCGCCACCACCGCCGGCGTCCGTCCCAACACCCGCTACGGCTCCACCACGGACATCTTCTCCGGCGTCAATTCCAACTACCAGGCCCTCGTCGCGCAGGTCCACCACCAGACCACCCGCAACCTCAGCTTCGACGCCAACTACACCTTCTCGCACGCGCTCGACTACGGCGAAAACAACACCACCTTCACCTCCGCCAACCTTCTGTATGATCCTCACACGGTCCGCTACGACTATGGCAACTCCAACCAGAACGTGCCCAATCGCATCGTGATGTACGCCATCTACAACACTCCCTCGCACTTCAAGGGCATCACGGGACTTCTGCTCAACAACTACGAAATCTCGCCGTCCTTCCAGGGCCAGAGCGGCCTCCCGTACTCCATCGGACTCACCGGCTCCGGAACCGCACCATACAACACCAGCGGCATCAAGGTCTTCTCGGCCAGCTCCTCGGGAGGCATTAACGGCACCAACGGCGCGGCGCGCTTCCCCTTTACGGATCGAAACATTCTGAAGTTCCGCCGCGACGTTCTCGTCGACATGCGGCTCTCCAAGCGCTTCCAGATCCACGACCGCTATAACGCCGAGATCCTCGTCGAAAGCTTCAACCTCGCCAACCACCTCAACCAGACCGGCGTCGGCAGCACCAGCGGCTACACCATCGCCAACGCCGCCAGCGCCACCACCGCGAATACCCTCACCTATAACACCAATTTCGGCGTCTTCAACCCGTCCACCTTCCAGGGCAACGCCAACAACAACTTCATCTACAGCCCGCGTCAGGTCCAACTCGGAGCCCGCGTCCAGTTCTAAGGCATCTGGTCTGACCCTGAACCGCCGCATTGAAAAGGCACCAGCCTCTCCGAAGTCGGAGACACGACGAGGCTGGTGCCTTCCTGTCTTCCCCCGCCGCCATGCATCCCTCTTCCAGTAGATTGCCACTCCCGGCAAGCCGCCGTTCCATGTACACTGCACAGGACCCCACCTCTCCCCAGGTCTGAAGCCATGCGCACGCCCCGCCGCCCAGAGATCCACGCGGCTTTTCCTCGAGTTCTCTCCCGGCGCACCCGGTCCCTGAGCCTTGCCAAGGACTGCTCCGTAGTCAAAGCGCCGTCGTTCTGGCAGAGCCAGAACCTCTTTACTGGCACGTGCACTTGGCTTTTCCTGCTCTCCTTATTGCTTCCATCGGACCCAGCAGCCGCCCAGACCGCCTCCACCGGCGTCCTCCACGGAACCCTCATCCCCTCCCAACCCGGAATCCTCCTCACCCTGCGCAACCAGGAAACCGGCCAGACCTACCCCATTACTCCCCGCCCCGACCGCACCTTCCTGCTTCCCGCCCTGCCTCCCGGCGAGTACCTCCTCGCTGGCCCCGCGCTTCCGTCCGTCCCCATCACCATCCGTCCCGGTGAAACCACCGAGTTCCCCACCCGCTCGCAGCCTCCTGCCGAGCCCGAACCCCAGCCTGATCAGGACGACGACGGCCTCCAAAGCTTCCACGCTCTCCCGTCCACGCAAAACACCACCCTCGTCGACGGTCTTTCCCTCACCCAGAACTTTCACTCCACCCCCCTCGGCACCGGCTCCGACCCCGCCCCGGATCCCGCAGCCGACTCCGACTCCGCGGAGCAATCCACCGGCCCGGCCTTCGGCCTTTCCCGCGGACGCCGCGCCGGCGCCGCCAATGTCTTCTCCTCCGCCGCCATACGCGAGTTCCGCCTCTCCGAAACCGCATCCCAAATCCTCGCCACCACCGCCTTCACAACCCGGGCTGGCTCTCAACACCTCCACGGCTCCGCTCTGTTCCTGTTCCGCTCGCAGCTCTTCGCCGCCACAAACCCGCTTTCGCTCGCCACCACCTACACCGGCGGCGTCTCCTCCACCTCCCCGGTCAAGCCCCACGACCTCCGCCAGACCTACATCGCCACCCTCGGCGGTCCCATTCCCCGCACGTCCATCTTTTTCTTCTACACCTTCGACGCCCAGCGCCGCAGCTTCCCTGCCATCTCCTCTCCTGCGAATCCCGCTTTCTACACTCTCACCCCCATTCAGCAGGCCCTTCTTCGCACCCGCGGAGTCTCCACCGCCGCCACTCAGTCCGCTCTCACCTACCTCGCCTCGCTCACCGGCGAGACCCCCCGCCGCGCCGACCAGACCATAAACTTCGCCCGCCTCGATTGGCGTCCCCGTCGCCAGGCCGTCGCCCTCAGCTACAACCGTCTGCGCTGGAACCACCCCGCCGGCCTCACCGAAGCCCCGGTCGTCGCCTCCGCCCGCAACTCCCTCGGCAACTCCAACGGAAGCGCGGACACCATCCTCCTCGGTTTGACCTCCGCCTTCAACTCGCGCCGCATCAACCGCTTGGCCCTCCAGCTCACACGCGACCTCCAGTACGAATCTCCCCAGGCCCCGCTTCCCCAGGAGCCAGCCATCGCCCCCGGAGGACTCGCGCCGGAGGTCGTCATCGGTCCAGAAGGCCTCCGTTTCGGCACTCCCGCCAACCTCTCTCGCCAAGCCTACCCCGATGAGCGCCGCCTCGAGCTCGCCGACGCCCTCACCTTCGTCCTCGGCCATCATCTCCTCCAGCTCGGCGGAACCTTCTCCGCCCTCGACGACCGCATCGCCACCGAACCCAACGCCTCCGGAACCTTTCGCTACGACAGCACACGCACCACCGCCAACGCCGGCGGCCTGGTTGACTTCATCACCGACCAGACCTTCAACGTCAACACCTACCCCAACGGCGCCTGCCCTTCCATCTCCGCGCCTACCCACCTGTTCTGCTTCACCTCGTTCACCCAGAGCTTTGGCCAGACCCGCATCACCTTCCCCACCCAAACCTACGCCGCCTTCGTCCAGGAGACCTGGCACCTGCGTCCCCGCCTCACCCTCACTGCCGGTCTACGCTACGACTACCTCCTGCTTCCCGTTCCCCAGCAGCCCAACCCCGCGCTCGATCTGCTTTTCTCCTCCCGTGGCGCCACGTCCATCTTCCCGGAAGACCGCAACAACCTCGGCCCGCACGCCGCGCTCGCCGCCGAACCGTTCGGCCCCGGCCGCCTCACCCTTTCGCTGGGCTATTCCACCTTCTTCGGCCGCCTCCCCGGGGCCACTGTCGCCGCCGCCCTTTCCGAAACCGCCCTTCCCACCTCCACCCGCAAGATCCGCATCCTCCCTTCCGCCGTCACCGCGTGCCCGCAGATCCCCGCCAACGGCTTCGGCTATCCCTGCTCCTTCACCGCGCAGCCCACCGGCGTCGTCGCATCCACCACATCCGCCACCGTCTTCGACCGCCACTTCCGTCTACCGGACATCCAGCAGCTCACCCTCCGCCTCGCCCGCACCCTCGGCTCCCGCACCGAGCTCTCCGCCAGCTACCTTCTCAATCTCGACCGCCAGCTCCCCTCCTCAACCGACCTCAACATCGCCCCAAGCACCTCCCAAGCCTCCTTCCTCTTGCAGAACGGCCCCTCTGCCGGTCTCCTCTTCGGCGTCCCTCTCTACACCTCCCGCGTCTCCTCCTCGTTCGGCCCCGTCACCGACATCCTCTCGGACGGCAATGCCACCTACAACGCCCTCGTCCTCACCGTCCGCACCCGTCTCCGCTCCGTGCTCACCGCCACCGCCGATTACACCTTCTCGAAAGCCCTCGACACCGGAGTCGCCCTCACCGGCATTCCCCGCACCGACAATCGCTTCGACCCCTTCACGAACGGCTACGACAAAGCCATCAGCCCTGTCAACTACCCGCACTTTCTCCGTGTCGCCGCCGTGGCCACCTCCCCTCGCACCCCGCACCGCCTTCTCGCAGGCTGGGATCTCGCCCCCGTCGTCCTTCTCCGCAGCGGCCGCCCATATTCCTACGACATCTTCGGCGGCAGCCGCCTGCCCGGAGGCCACCTTTCCATCAACGGCTCCGGCGGCGCTCTCTACCTCCCCACCGTCGGCCGCGACACCCTCCGGCTCCCCTTTGCCGTCCAGTCCAATCTTCGCCTCGCCCGCATGTTCACCCCCGCCCGCTCCCGCGTCACCCTCCGCCTCGCCGCCGAAGCCTTCAATCTCACCAACCGCGTCAACCTGTCCTCCGTCGAGCAGCGAGCCTACCTCCCTGGAACCCCCACCGCCGGCGTCACCCCACTGCTCTTTCAGGACGCCTCCACCATCGCCGCCGAAGGCCTCAATACTCAGCCCTTCTCCACCCCTACCGCCGCCGCGTCCTCCCTCCAGCGCGAACGCCAGCTGCAATTCTCCCTCCACCTCGCCTTCTAAGTCGCAAAACTCGAGACCCTAAACAGCTCTCAATTCAAAACGGAACAGATCCCGGACCGCCAGACACTTCCTCCGCCCATCCCTCAAGCCGCCAGGCCATTTACCGCATCCAACAAACATTCAGGGACGTCTCACCCTCATGGATCTCATCGGCATCGTCGCGCAGCACGGCTACCTCGTCGTCGCCGCGATCCTGTTTCTCGCCGCCGCCGGCCTTCCGCTTCCTACCTCTATCGTCCTTCTGCTCGCCGGTGCCGCCGCCCGGCACGATCTCCGCCTGGAGTTTATCCTCCCGCTTGCCTGGGGATCCGCCGTCCTCGGCGATTCTCTCCTCTACTTCGGCGGACGTTACACCGGCTGGTGGCTCCTCGCCGGCATGTGCCGGCTTTCGGTCAACCCCGAAGGATGCATCTTCTCCTCGTCCGAGTACTTCTACCGCCGCGGAGCCAAGACGCTTCTCTTCTCCAAATGGGTCCCGGGCCTCGCCTCCATGGCCGCACCACTCGCCGGCTCGCTCAACATGCGCTTCGGCCGCTTTTTCCGGCTCGATGCCCTCGGCGTCCTCGGCTACGTCGCCTCCTGGACCCTCGCCGGCTATCTCTTTTCCAACGCGCTCACTACCATCATCGATTGGGTGGGACGCCTCGGCCATGCCTTCCTCTTCCTCGGGGCGCTCCTTCTCTTCGCCTACCTGGCGTCCGTCGTCAAGTTCTCCATCCAGGCCCGCAAGTACAACAAGATCGAGAAGATCACCGCCAACGATCTCCGCGAGCGCCTCCAAAGCATGACGCCCGACAAGCTCGTCGTCATCGCCGACGTCCGCAGCCATGGCTACTACGACCCCGGCATGCAGCGCATCAAAAACTCCATCCGGGTCGAGCCCACCCGCCTCAAGGAAGAACTCATCGCCCTCCGCGAGTTCATGGCTCCCGAGTGCGAAATCTACCTCTACTGTTCCTGCATCCGCGACACCACCTCCAAGCGTGTCGCCCACGCCCTCGAGCAGGAAAACTGCAAGACGCTCGTTATCGACGGAGGTCTCAAGGCCTGGGTCAAGGCCGGAGGAGAGCTCGAACCGATCCCCGCAGCCGACGTCGAACGCCTCCCCCGCTTCGAATAGCCCCCAATCCCCGCGCCAGAAATGAGCGGGTCTCCCTCGACAATTCCCCAACGCAAACGGGGAAAGCCCGAAGGCCCTCCGCGCTTGTACACCGCCCCATGCTACTGGTAGCGCGGCGTGCTGTGGTCCACCGTGTTCCACCGGTTGATCAGCGCCCCGGCGTTGATCGTGCCCAGCCCCGTCGTAAAATCCCACCCCGGGGTGGACCGGTAGGCCGGCAGAGGAGACGAGTTCGAGGTCGAAAGAATCCCGTACGTCCCCGAAGGCAGGTAGCAGTTGAACGTTCCTACCGTCGTCGTCACGCCGCTCACCCTCTGAGTCAGCGCCCTGCAGTTCACGTCGATATCCCCGATCTGAATATCGTGGAACGCGCACGATCCGCTCGCGCTCGCCGGTCCGGTTCCGTTCGAGTTGCACGCCGGGTTGCCGCTCGCTCCATACTGCTGCGCGCCCAGGTTGTAATACGTCGGCAGCGGGTTACCCCACGCCGAACCTGTCACCTGGTTCACCAGCGACTGCATCGCCGCCACGATCGGCGATGCGAAGCTCGTCCCGCCCGCGCCGGACCACGTCGAAGGCGCTCCCGTGCAGGGCGCTCCATACCGTCCGCTCGTCGGGTCCGTGTAGCAGTACGGATAGTAGTGACCCCACACCCCGTTCGCCGCAAAAAGCGACACATCCGGAATATCGCGCACGCCATCGTTCGGCACACCGAACACCCCGGTAAAGCTTCCGTTGGTCACCATGCCCTGGAACGCGGGCTTGCTGTATCCCGCACACGTTCCGTTGGCGACACCGGAGTTGGCTGGCACACCGGTCGCACAGTTGGAAGGTCCGCCGGAACCGCCGCCCGTCGACAGATAGCCGTCACTGCTTGCCGTGGTCGTGTTGCAGAATCCCGTCGTGGAGGTTGCCGTTCCATACGCGGTGGTAAACCCGTACGCCTTGAACAGGATGCGGTTCGCGCAGGAGTCCGCCCACGGCATTTCTTCGATATAGCTCAACGCGGAAGAATAATCCGCATTGTTTGTCGTGCTCCAGTAGTTCGCCACCGTGCCGTGCGCCGCGTCGGAAAAGTCCGTGCCGCCCACCGCCACGTTGTACGGCGTCGAAGCAAACCCGCTCACCGTGATGCCTCTGTTGGCATACGAGCCGTTTGCGTTCGAGCTCGCCGCGCCTTCATCGCCGGACGACACGAACACCGAAACGCCCTCCGCGGCAGCCGACTGGTATACGGTGTTGTACGCCGCGTTCTGCGTCGCACCGTTCTGCGCCTCGCTTTCCCCGTAGCTGATGCTGATGATCTTCGGCGAAGTTCCCGTGGCCACCAGGTTCTGCAGCGCAATCAGCCCGCCGAACGTTGTCGTCGTGTCGCTGCACACCTCCATCACAATGGCCGCGCTCGGTGCACCTGCGGAAGCGTACTCCGCATCCAGGATCGCCTCGCTGTCATCCGCATTCACCCCGGGATCCGTGCACGCCGGGCCTCCGCTCGCCGGAGCCGGGTGATTCGTCGCCAGGCTGCCCGCGGTATAGCCGCTCAGCCCGAGTACCGACCGGAACGTCGTCCAGTCCGAGGTCGCATACAGGTCCGTATCTTCAATCAGGCCGATCGTCTGCCCCTGCCCGGTAAAGCCCGCGGCGAACGGCTGCGCAAGGTTGTAAATCGTCTTCAGGTCGCCCGGAACCACGGCCTCATCCTGGTACCCGCTGTCGGTAAACGTGTAGCCCGGGTCCGCCAGTCCGGTCTTCGGGTTGAGGTGTGTCTTGACCTTGTTGTGGTATTGCGTGTGCGGCTTGAAGCTGTTAAGGCTTACCGGCCCGGCCAGCACGCCCGCAAACGCCGCCGGAATCTCCGGGTTCGCCGTGTTGGCGAACTGCTCCACCCCGTCCACCTCCAGCTTGTGCAGCTTCGCCTTGAACGCCTTGTTGATCGTCCCCGCCGTGCCGGACACGTCGATCATCGTCCCGGTCCTGTACACCGTGTTCACCGTCAGGCCCTGGCTCAGCAGCCAGTCCGTCACCTTGTCCACGTCCGCCGCGGAAGGCCCGTAGTTCCGGCCCAGCTGCTCCGGCGTCAGCCACTTGTGAAACACCGGCGAGCCGGTGCGGTTCACCTCGCTCAGAAACGACTCCAGCGCCGCTTCCCGCTCAGGCGAGCGCTTCAGCAAAACAAATACATGCTCCATCGGTGCCGCCGCATCCAGCGCACCCCGGTCATACTCCGGTTCCAGCGCTTCCGGTCGCAGATTGCCGCGGACCGCAACGGTCTTGGTCAGGTCGACGTTGGACGAAATCACCGTCCTCGCCGCCGTGCCCGCCTGTCCAAGCGCGGCCGAGCCCAACAGACTGCACGCGACAACGAAAGCCACGCGCGAGAAAAGGGAGGTGTTGCTCTTCATAAGCCCAGCTCCTGAGATGGAGATACCCCCAGCCCCGTGTCCCGGAGACACTACCTCCTTGGAACGAAAGGTGCTATTGACAAAAGGGAGATTGAAGTGAATGTACCTGAAGCCGACACATCGTGCAAATCACGGCTCCTCTGAGGCGTTCCAACCATGCGAACGCACTTCAACCGCCCAGCCTCTTGACAGCCCTTGTAAAATCAAAGCAGGCCGAAAGAGCGAAAGCCGCCATCGCCGAAGCTCTTGCGCACCCGGGCTTCTGGCTTTGACCGTCACTTCCCGAGAGCCGCTGCATCATGCAAGAGAACCACAACGGCAGGGTCCATTGTGATCCCTGCGGGCGTGTCGGCCGTCGCTTTGCCGATTCCATAGCCAGCTAACGCCACATGAACCGCCTAAGTCCTTTGTCTTCAATATTTTGCAATAAACCGTCTGGAATGAATATTTTACGCAACTCATTCCGCGTATCCTGAACAAAGCAAGGAACTTAAGAGTCAAATCCCCCCCAGGGGGAGGGGAGTCGGAAAAGCCATGCACCAGACCGTCGACATCGCCGTCGTAGGAGCGGGACACGCCGGCTGCGAGGCCGCCGTAGCCGCCGCCCGCATGGGCCTCCGCACCGCGCTCCTTACGCTCTCACTCGACCTCATCGCACAGATGAGCTGCAATCCCGCTATCGGCGGCATCGCCAAAGGCCATCTGGTCCGCGAAATCGACGCACTCGGCGGCATCATGGGTCTGGTTGCCGACTCCGCCGGAATCCAGTTCCGCCTCCTCAACACCAGCCGAGGCCCAGCGGTCTGGAGCCCTCGGGCACAATGCGACAAGGCGCTCTACCGGCTCCGCATGCGCGAGCTGCTCGAGCGGACCCCCAACCTGACCCTGGTCGAAGCCGAGGTCGCCAATGTCCTCCTCGACGGCAGACAAGTCGCCGGGTTGATCCTCCGCGACGGCACCGAGCTTCACGCGGCCGCGACCGTCATCACCACCGGAACCTTCCTCAACGGCCTCATCCACTGCGGTGAGCGGCAATGGACCGCCGGACGGGTCGGCGAGCCGGCCTCCATCCTGCTCGGCGAGTCGCTCAAGGCACTCGGACTCCGCGGAGCGCGCCTCAAGACCGGGACCCCCCCACGCCTCAGCGCACGCACCATCGACTGGACAAAATTTCCTGAGCAGCCCGGAGATCGCGAGCCGACGCCGTTTTCGCTCCGCACCCGCACGCTGCCGCTTCCGCAGATCGTGTGCCACATCGCCCGCACCACGCCGGAAACGATGCGGCTGATCCGCGTCAACGCCCATCGTTCGCCGATGTATTCCGGCCAGATCCACGCCGTTGGGCCGCGTTACTGCCCCTCTATCGAGGACAAGATCGTCCGCTTCCCGGACAAGCACGAACACCAGTTCTTTCTGGAGCCCGAAGGCCTGGACACCGACGAGGTCTACATCAACGGCATGAGCACCTCGCTGCCGGAAGAGATCCAGGCCGCGATGGTCCACTCGATTCCAGGTCTCGACCGCGCCACGCTGTTGCGGCCCGGCTACGCCATCGAGTACGACGCCATCGACGCCACCGAACTCGACCGTTCGCTCCAGGTCAAGAGCTTGCCTGGCCTGTTCCTCGCAGGACAGGTCAACGGCACCAGCGGCTATGAGGAAGCCGCCGCGCAGGGCCTGATGGCCGGAATCAACGCCGCCCTCCACGTGCTCGGACGCGAGCCCTTCCACCTCGATCGAACCGAAGCCTATATCGGCATTCTGGTCGACGACCTTATCTCCAAGCCGAACAGCGAGCCGTACCGCATGTTTACCAGCCGCGCGGAGTTCCGGCTGCACCTCCGCATCGACAACGCCGACCGCCGCCTGACCCCGCACGGACGCCGCATCGGCCTGATCGACGACGAGACCTGGACCGCGTATGAGCAGCGTCTGGCCCGCGCCGAAGCTCTGCGCCATCAGCTCGAGGCCACCCGTGTCGAGTCCTCCGCTATCACCCCGGAGCTCCTGGCGAAGCTCCCCCCGGTTCCCGGCCAGACCGCGACGCCGCTCGCTGGCCAGCTTCTCAGCGACCTGCTCCGACGCCCGGAGCTCGGCATCGAGGACCTGCTCCCGCAGCTTAACCTCACGGACCCGCTGTTCGCCCCATGGCTCGACCCCGGATGGCCCGCGGTCACCCGCAACGAGCAGCGCGCGGTCGAAACCGCACTCAAATACTCCGGCTATCTGCTCCAGCAGCAGCGCTCCATCGGCAAGATGAAGCGCGCCGAATCGACCGTAATTCCTCCGTGGTTCTGCTACACAGGCATCTCCGGCCTGAGCCGCGAGATGCAGGGCACCTTTGAGCGCGTCCGCCCGCACACGCTCGGACAGGCAAGCCGCCTGCCGGGTGTCACTCCCGCCGCGGTCTCGCTGCTACACGTGTACCTCGAAATCCAGGGCCGCAAGCGCTCTGAAGCCGCGCGTCTTACCGCTTGAGAATCCCGGAACTGGCCAGGTACGTCTATAGAGTGGAGACACACATCATGACCCGTAACCAGGTCGTTCTGCTTACCGCCTTGCTTGTCGGCATTTTGTTCTTTGGATACAGACATATGGCCATCGTTTCTGCAGCAGGCAAGGCTCCCATCCCAGCCGCCCGGATCGACGATTCAATCGCATCCCATTCCGCGCAGGAGAAAGCCATCTTTGCCGGCGGATGCTTCTGGGGAACGCAGTCCGTCTTCCAGCGTGTGAAAGGCGTCACCCACACCGAAGCCGGCTACGCGGGTGGTTCAGCCTCCACCGCTACCTACGACCAGGTAACGACCGAAACCACCGGCCACGCGGAGTCGGTAGAGGTCACCTTTGACCCCGCGAAGATCACCTATGGAACGCTTCTGCGCATCTTTTTTTCGGTCGCGCACGACCCGACACAGGTAAACCGGCAGGGGCCGGACGTCGGCAACAGCTATCGCTCGGCCATCTTTTACGAATCACCGGACCAGCAGCGCATTGCCTCCGCCTACATCCAGCAGCTTGACGCCGAGCACGCCTTCAACGGCAAGATCGTTACCGAGCTGACGCCGCTGAAGGGCTTTTACAAGGCTGAAGACTACCACCAGGACTACGCCGACAAGAACCCCAGCAACCCCTATATTCAAATTTGCGACGTGCCGAAGACCAAGGCGCTCGCCGCCCAGTTTCCCGACCTCTTCGTTCCGTACAAGGGACACTAACCGGCTTCGGTTTCCCCTTCGCCGAACTCATCCAGCACCGATTCGATCTCGTTGTCGAAGCCTTCCAGCAGCGCGGCCAGAAACGCTTCGCCGTCCAGGTCTTCGTCGTGATCGATGTGGACCTGCACGATGTTGCGCGCGAGGTCTGCGAGCATGACGCCCCAGGCCCCGGGCTCCTGCCATACGCCGGGCCGCAGCGTAATCTGCTGGGACTGCTGGGCAATCCACACGCGCAGCAGCTCAAAGCTGGCGGCGTCCTTGCCGGCCGCGTCGGGAATGGCGAGTTGCTTTTCGGCACCCATGCACTCAGGATAAACCAGACCACTTTTCCAGACTGTCCACAGCGCCGCATCCGATTCACAAACGCCCGACTCGAGAGAACTCTCGCGATCATGAGTGGGATAGCGTACTTTTGACCTAGCTCATGGCCTCTCTTCCGCGCCTCCTGAACCCGAACGACGACAACCGTCCCGCGTCCATGCACGCCGAGCGCACCATTCTAGGCGCCATGCTGGTGGAACCGCTCGCCATCGTGGACGCGACGATGCTTCTGCGAGCCGACGATTTCTCGCTCGATTCCCACCGCAAGGTATATGAGGCGATGGTGCACCTGTCCGAACTCGGGCACGCGGTCGACATCATCACGGTTGCCGAGGAGCTTTCGCGCCGGAAGCATCTGGACTCGGTAGGTGGCAACCCATGGCTTGCGGGGCTAAGCGAAGGGCTTCCACGCCGGCTGTCGATTGAAAGCTATGTCCGGATCGTTCGCGACAAAAGCCTTATGCGGCAGTTAATGACGGTCTGCGACTCCGGCCTGACCGAAGCCGCGGACCAGACGTTGGAAGCGATCGACGTGCTGAACCAGGTGGAAACGCGCCTGATGGAGATCTCCGAGCACGCCATCACGGGTGGCTTTTCGGGCATCACGGACATCGTGCGCAACTCGTTCGGGTCCATCGACAAGCTGTACGAGCAGGGGCGCGAGGTGACCGGGCTCAAGACGCACTACACCGAGTTCGACAAGATGACCAGCGGCCTGCAGGAGTCCGAGCTGATCATCATCGCGGCGCGTCCGTCGATGGGCAAGACCGCCTGGGCGATCAATATCGCGCAGAATGCTGCCGTGCGGGACGGGTTGGTGGTGGCGGTGTTTTCGCTTGAAATGAGCAAGGAGTCGCTCCTACGCCGCATGCTGGCGGGCGAGGCAATGGTGGGCGCGCGCAAGCTGCAGACCGGGTTCCTGGGCCGGGACGACAAGGGCAAGCTGCAGGATGGGCTGGAGCGCCTGATGGAGTCGAAGCTGTTTGTAGACGATACGCCCGGCATTACGCTGGCCGAGATGCGTGCCAAGGCGCGGCGGCTGCGACAGCAGGAAGGCCGTCTGGACCTGATCGTGATCGACTACCTGCAGCTGATGACAGGGTCGTCCGGGGCCAATCAAAAGAAGTTTGAGAACCGCACGCAGGAGGTGTCGAGCGTCAGCCGGGGCCTGAAATCGCTGGCCAAGGAACTGCGCGTGCCGGTGGTCGCGCTTTCGCAGCTTTCGCGCGGATCCGAACAGCGAACGGGCGACAAGAAGCCGCTGCTCAGCGACTTGCGCGAGTCGGGCTCGATCGAGCAGGATGCCGACGTAGTGTGTTTTATTCATCGCGAAGAGTACTACGACCGCGAAAACGAGGACCTGAAGGGCAAAGCGGAGATCATCATCGCCAAGCAGCGCAACGGTCCCACGGGTTCGGTCGAGCTGGCGTATATTTCTGACTACACGCGTTTTGAGAACCTGGACACGCAGCACGCGGGCGACGGCTACTAACGTCTCCCGCCTGGGAGTAAGGCATGGCAGTCGTATCGTGTCCCCGGTGCGGGACAGTAAGTGCACGCGAAGGTTTTCCGGTCTGGGTATACCTGGTAGCCATCTTCTTCTTCCCGATAGGGCTGCTGGCGTTTCTGGCGGGGAGAAAGCCGACGCAATGCCGGCAGTGTGGGTTCGTGTTCGCCACGTAGCAACGCTGTCCGATAGCGACAGGGCATCCGTCTCGGCTTTCCTGAATTGACCGCTCTGGTTATTCTCACTTTGTATTGTAGAGTGGAGCAATGCTCTATGTGAATTGGCACGTAGTCTGGATTGTTCTCCTGGCCGTGCTGCTGATTGTGACACCATGGCTGGTGTACTGGAGTGTCCGGCGAAAGACTCGCCAGTGGATTGTGATCGCCCCGCTCGCGGCCACCCCGTTCGGCTTGGCTGGCGGCGCTGTGCTGTTTTTGATGTTCACCTTTCGGGGAAGCGACAGCTACTCGGCACCGATCCGTTCGCCGGATGGAGCCTGCGTTGCGCGTGTCGAGGCGTACCAGGGTTTCTTCTCTACGGACGGCGGTGTGAATATTCTCGTTTACCGATTGATGGGATTCAGCAGCGCGGCTGCTTACCAGGGTGATGTGTACTCCGCTGATGCCGGCGACGTGCTCTGGGTAGGGCCGTCCCGCCTCCATGTGCGCTACAGCGACCCGGATGCGAACTGTGATCCACATCCGGCGAGCTGGCTCACCGTTGAGTGCGAGTATGCTGCCCCGGGTCTCACTCCAGATGAGCCGCAAGCCCGGTAAACTGGACACTTGAATACAGGGAACAACTGGACCGAGATCGACTACTCCGCGTTGACGCACAACCTCCAGGCGTTGCAGGCCGCTGCCGGGGCGGGGTCCGAGGTGCTGGCCGTCATCAAGGCCAATGCTTACGGCCATGGCGCAGAGCGTTGTGCGCCGGTGCTGGTGGCGGCCGGGGCGCGGTGGCTTGGGGTGACGTGCGCGGCGGAAGGGGTGCGGGTTCGTCGGGCGCTTGGAAGCGCGGCAGCGCCGTTGCTGGCTCCAGACATTCTGTTGATGTGCGGGCCGCTTCCTGACGATGCCTCGCTGATCGCGGAGCACGGGCTGGTGTCGGTCATCTGGACCGCAGAGCAGGCCGGGTGGCTCGCGGCGGGGACTCGGGTGCATGTGGAGGTCGACACGGGGATGAGCCGGCAGGGGGCTCGGCCGGGTGGAGAACTGGCGGCAGTGCTTGAGGCGATCTCGGCGAGCGGATTGCGGCTGGACGGGGTGTTTACCCACTTTTCAAGCTCGGAGGTGGCCGGGAGCGAGGTGACGCAAAGGCAGCAGAAGCTGTTCGAAGAGGCGGTGGGGCAGGTGCATGCCGCGGGTAAAAGGCCGGCGTGGGTGCATGCGGGGAACTCGTCGACCGTCGACAACCCGGCGCAGCCGTGGCCGTGGCTGGAGCGATTGGCGGCCGACGTGGAGGCTCGGGCGATGGTTCGGTCCGGGCTTGCGCTGTATGGATATTGCCTTCCGATTGAAGGAGATGCACAGGCTCAGGTAGGTACGGAGCTGCGTTACGCGATGCATTGGAGGGCGCGCGTGCTGGCCGTGCGGGAGCTTGCGGCGGGGGATTCGGTCGGATACAACGGCGTGTGGACCGCGCGGGAGCCGATGCGGGTGGCGGTGCTTGGCGTGGGGTATGCGGACGGGCTGCGGCGGGAGTTGTCGTCAACAGACGGGAAACCGGGCGGATGGGTAATGCTGCATGGCCGGCGCGCGGCGATCCTGGGCAGGATTTCGATGAACCTGACGGTGGTAGATGTGTCCGGGATCCCGGAGGTGGCGGCGCTGGACGTTTCCACGCTGCTTGGGCCCGGCATTACCGCGGAGGATCATGCACGGCTTGCAGGCACGATCGCGTATGAAATCCTGTGCGGGGTGCATCCGTGCGGGTAGCGTGGCGTTTGCGGTAGCATCAGGGGTATGGAATCCAAGGAACCGATGCCGTCCACGCCTGCCTCACACACCCGCCGCACGGAAGATATTGCGCTCGACCTGTTGAAGTTTGTTGCCGCGCACGCGCAGCTTGGCGCCAAGTCGGCAGGGTCGACGACCGGGTTTGCCGCGCCGAGCTCGACCAAGCCTGAAGACCAGGTGGAGCAGATGCTGAAGCTGTACGCCCGCTGCCGCGAGGCCGTCGAAGCGCCCGTTTCCGCCTAGCTTTGGCCGTTTACGATCCAGTCAACGTGGCGGTGGTCGGTGCCGGGGCGTTCGGGCGCAACCACCTGCGGGTGTATCGCGAGCTCGAAGCCGCGGGCGAGCCGGTGCGTCTGGCGGCGGTCGTCGACAGCCGGGCTGACACGTTGCGGGCCGCTGCCGAGCAGTACGGGGTTTACGGCTTCGCTTCGGTAGCGGATCTTCTAACGGCCGGGCTCGAACTCCAGGCCGCGAGTGTGTGCGTGCCAACCGTGCATCACGCTGAGGCCGCGGGGGCGCTGCTTGCGGGCGGCGTCGACGTGCTGGTGGAAAAGCCCCTGGCTGCCTCTCTGGCGGAGGCGGACGGGCTGCTTGCGCTGGCCTCCGCGCACGGGCGCATTCTGCAGGCAGGGCATCTCGAGCGGTTCAACCCGGCGGTAACTGCCGTGCGCGGGCATCTGACGCGGCCGATGTTCTTTGAGGCGCATCGCCTGAGCGTATTTACGCCGCGCTCGCTGGACGTGGACGTCGTGCTGGACCTGATGATCCATGATCTGGACGTGGTGCTCTCGATGGTGAGCTCGCAGGTGCGCGAGGTGCGCGCCGTAGGTCTCCCGGTGCTTTCGCCGACGACCGATATCGCGAACGTGCGGCTCGAATTCGAGAACGGATGCGTGGCGAACCTCACGGCGTCGCGAGTTTCGACCGAGCGCGTGCGGAAGCTGCGGCTGTTTCAACCGCACCAGTACCTTTCGCTCGATTTCGCGCGGCAGGATGTGCTCCTGATCGACGTGACGGCGGCCGCGGGGCTGAGCATGGCGGCGCTGTCGGCGCTGATCGAGCGGCACTCCAGGCCAGAAGCGCCGGGCGAACCGAAGCACCCGACCGCAGGGCTGAACCTGAGCAAGCTGCCGGTGCCGGCGGGCGAGCCGCTGCGGCTGGAGCTTCAGTCGTTTGTGGACTGTGTGCGGAGCCGGGAGGGGCCGCGGGTGGATGGTGCTGCCGGCCGACGTGCGCTCGCGCTCGCGCTTGAGATCAATGCGGCGATCGCGGCGCATGCGGCTCGGGTGGCGGTCTGATGAGACTTACATTTTGCGGACGGGAATAGTGCTGGGCAGGTTCAGGATGAACTCGTCGTCGGCCATGGCTCCGTTCAGCACAAGCTTGGTAACGTCGATCTTGAGCTTGTACTCGTCGAGCGGGCGCGTGATGACGATTTCGGTGGGGTAGTCCAGGTCGTTGAAATGCTGGTATTTCCCATAGGTCACCGACGTCACGATGCGGCCCTGGTGGTAGATGTCCTGCTGGTAGGGCTTGAGGGTAAGGCGTCCAAAGTGGATGACGCGGACGCGCTCCATGTGGTGATCGTTGGTGATGCGGGAGATGGTGATGTCATAGTCCGGTTCCTCGGTCAGGACCTTTTTGCCGGATTCGGCGGGAAGCACGCGCGACGCTTCGGTAGGCGTAATGTATTCCTCCGGCGAGGCAGCGGGAATCAGCAGGGCATCGCGGATGATGTAGGGACGGATGTTTTCCAGCCCGTTCTTCGAGCCGGTCGTGTACTCATCCTTGCCGGTAATGGCGAGCTTCTTGCCGGGAAAGGTGATGAGCAGCTTGAACTGGTCGCCGTCGGTGACCATGTCGAGGGCGCGCGACCGAACGACCGGAAGCAGCATCAGCATGCGCAGGTCCGCCGGGCGGCGGAGAAAGATGTATCCGGTCAGCGAGGTGTACTCCTTCTCCTCGCCTCCGTGGACGCCTCCGGTAGTGGCTGTGATCTCGACGGTCGCGCTCATGGTCTGGATGGCCTTGTCCTGGCGGTCCAGGTTGGCGAGCAGCTCATCCGGCGTCGCGGACTTAACGTCGGGCGCGAGCACGGTCTGCTGCACGGTACGGGTTTTGGGCAGCAGACAGCCGGAGAGCAGGCAGGCAGACACGAGCATGGCCATGGCAAGCCCACGGCGCACGACTGGATCCTTCTCTCCCCTTACGGTATTTTTGCTGTCGGCGGTCCCACTCACAATGCTGTTCCGTCTCTCGTCTGGCTCGCTGCTTCCGTATGGCATGCGCGGCAAGCACGCGGCACATGCAAATGCCCGCGCAATCTTGCCTATGCAATCGTACCTTGTCTGATGTCCGCGGGATTCCAAACGGTGCCGAAACCGCTGCTTTGACGTGTTGTCCCTGGTTCCGCCACCGGCTCAGGGTGCCTGTGCCCGGCGGTACTGGTCGACCTGTGTCAGGTGACCGGCCATATTTTTGGAGAAAGCGGTGTGGCCGGAGGGGTCGGCCTCGAAGTAGAGGTATTCGGTTGCGGCCGGGTGCATGGCGGCCCTGAGCGCGGCCACGCCCGGGTTCGCGATCGGGCCGGGAGGCAGGCCGGTGTGCAGGTAGGTGTTGTAGGGCGAATCCGCCTGCAGGTCGGACCGGAAGATGGTGCCGCGCCAACGTCCGTCCACCAGCGCCGCGTAGATCACCGCGGGGTCGGTTTGGAGCGGCATGTTGCGGGCCAGGCGGTTTTGGAATACACCCGCCACGAGCGGGCGCTCGTCATCGAAACGAACCTCTTTTTCAATCAGGCTGGCAAGCGTGACGGTGCGGTTCACCGTCGCGGCGTCGAGCAGGCTCAGGCGCGCTGCCTCCGCCTGGAAGCGCTTGACCATCGCGGCCAGCATCGCGTTCGGCGTGGCGTGCCGGCTGAACCGGTAGGTGTCGGGAAACAGGTAGCCTTCAAGCGAGGAGGCGTGCGGGTTCCAGGCGCGGATCAACGCGGTGTCGTTCTGCTCTGCGGCCAGAAAGTTGTCTGCCTTGCCCAGGCCGGCCCTTTCGACGGCTGCGGCGATGTCGTAGATGTTGTAGCCTTCCGGGATCGTCAGCGCGACGGTGTAGACGTCGCCGCGCGCGATGCGGTTATAAACCTCGGCGACGGTGGCGGGGTGGTCGAACCGGTACTCGCCTGCCTTGAGCCGGCCGCCGTGGATGCGCCGGTAGAGCTCGAAGCCGTACGGCGTGTGCAGGACGCCGGCCGCGCTCAGTCTCTGCGCGATGCCCGCGGTCCCGGTGCCTGCAGGGATCTCGACAAAGGTTTCCCGTGTGGGTCCGTAGGGGGCCAGCAGAAGATACGCCGCAATTCCGACGACGGCGATCAGCAGAAGAAGAGAAAACCGTACAAGCTTCACCGCGCAGAAGCCTCCATTCGGCATTTTACGGCGCGGCGCACCTACACTGGAGATCATGGAGCGTCAAAACGAACCCGCGGAGCCTCGCTCGCCAGCCCCCGGGCCGGAGCGCATCCTGGCCTTCGATGTCGGCGACCGCCGCATCGGGCTTGCGCTGTCGGACCCGCTCGGCTACACGGCGCAGCCCCTGTTTACGCTGCACCGTGGACGGCTCAAGGACGACCTGAAATCCATCGCGCGGGTTCTTCGCAGGCATGGGCCCATTGCGGAGGCCGTGGTGGGCAATCCGCTGTACATGTCCGGCGATGTGAGCCCGCAGGCGTTGCGCGCGCAGAGCTTCGCGGATTCGCTGCGCAGCGAACTCGGCCTGCGGGTACATCTTTGGGACGAGCGGCTGACCACGACGCAGGCGCATCGGCACCTGGACGACCTGGGACACTCCCGCCAGCCGAACGCGCAGGGCGTGGCGCGCAAGCAGATCATCGACCAGGTGGCTGCGGTACTGATCCTGCAGGCGTTCCTGGAGGCCCGCGCGAACGAACGGGCGCGGGATGCATCCCGAGGTCTGCTCTGAGGGAGACCCATTCATCGCGATGAGACTGTGATGCATGGGGCACGGGTCAACAATCGAGCGATAGATCAACCCGGCAGCGTGACGAGCTTTTTGGCTGGGATCGCGTTCAGCGTGTCCTGACTCAGGTGCAGATGCTGCATCACGAGCTCCGGCGGGGTATGAGTCAGCCAGTCGTTCAGGCTCAGGTCTTTATACTGTGGGGCTTTGAACATTTCGATAAAGACCAGGTCCGTCGTGCCGTTGTTTTCGATGTAGTGCCCGAAGGTCTTGGGCACGTAGCCCACGTCCCCAGGGTTGAAGTCCAGGGTGCGTGCCTTGGCACCGTTGATGAACAGCGTCATACGCCCTTTGCCGCTGATCCAGTACTGCCACTCGTCCGCGTTCTGGTGCCAGTGCATCTCGCGCAGAGCGCCGGGTTTCAGCGTCACGTGCGCCATCGCGATGGTAGTCGAGACTGGAAACTTGCGGGAGTCGACGATGCGCACCTCTCCGCCAGCGTCCCGCTTGTCCGGCGGGCTGGAGAGCATGGGGTAGTCGAACCGGACCGGCGACTCCGGTAGTCCTCGCCGCGCGAGGGTGCGATCTCGGTCGAGCGCACCGGGTACAGGCGCCTGAAAGATGTAGAGCTCTTGTTTCGGCATGGCGGCGAGCGCGGACTCCGGCACGCCGAGGTTTTTGCTCACGACGCTCTGGGGTGTGTGGGCCATCCAGTCGGAGAGCAGGGTGGTCTCAAACTCGGAAAAGGTACCGTCGTCGAAGACCAGCAGAAACTCGCATCCGTCCGGCCCCAGGCCCTGGATGGAGTGCGGGTTGCCGGCGGGGAAGTACCACAGGTCGCCCGCCTTGACGTCGTTGACGTAACTGAGGCCGTTGTCGTCGAGCGCGGTCAGCCGGGCATTGCCGCTGAGCATCAACGACCACTCTCCGGCAGAATGCCAGTGCAGCTCGCGGATGCCGCCGGCGGTCAACCGCATGTTCACCGCGGCGATCTCCTTCGCCAGCGGAAGGTCTTTCACGTTGACCTGCCGGGCCCATCCGCCTTCCTGCACGCGGCGTTTTGCCAGTGAAAACGAGTACCAGAAGGTGGGCACGTCGCCCTTGTCGGTAGGCGGAGGGGTAAAGGCGTCCGGCTCCGCGGATTGAATGGCCGGGTTCTCCGGGCCGGCGTTGGAACCGCTCGGGTCGTGCTCGGCCTGGCGGATCTGCTCAACGGACTGCCCGGAGATCGCCGCCGGCATCGCGGCCGAGATGGCCAGCGCCGCCGAGCCCGCCACCCCGAGAAACTGCCTCCGGGAGACCCCGTCCGCATTTCGCGCCTCCTCAGTTTCCGCCTTCGCTTCCAGGTGTTCCGTCTCACGCACGCCGGGCATCCCCCTTGTTCTCTGCGCTAGGATGTCGAAAGCGCCGTGTGCTTTGCATTTGCCGCGGCCCCGCTGCTTCGCCGTATAATCGTCTTTTCCACGCGCTGAACGTCGCGCTGCTCCTCTGTAGCTCTCTCGGAAGAAGGCCCCATGCCCGAACACATCAAAGCCAAGCTGGCGGAAGAGATCAAGGCGCTCGAATACGAGCTGACCACCGAGCTTCCCGCGGAAATCAAGAAGGCCGTTGCGCTCGGCGACCTGAGCGAAAACGCCGAATATCACTCCGCCAAGCAGCGGCAGGAGTTTGTGAACGCGCGGCTGGGCCAGCTGAAAAAGCGCATGGGCGAGCTCGCCATGGTGAACCTGAACAATATTCCGCATGACCGGGTCGGCTACGGCTCGCGCATTACGGTGTTCGATTCGACCAAGGACGAGGAGCTCGTGTACCAACTGGTCACCAGCGAAGAATCCGATGTGGCGAACGGGCTGATCTCGACCACTTCCCCGATCGGCCGGTCGCTGCTGGGCAAATACGTCGGCGATACGGCGGTGGTGACCACGCCGAACGGCAAGCGCGAGTTGGAGGTGCTGAAGCTCGCCACCATCCACGAAGTCGGCGCGGAGCTCGCGGCAGCCGAAGCCGCCAAGGGATAGCTATGCTCGCCAAGGCAACAATGATCGGCTTCATCCCATGCGTTTCACTTCAGGAGGCCGAGCAGTTTTACGTCGGCACGCTTGGGCTTCCGGTGCTCGCGTATGACAGCTTCGCCTTGGTGCTAAGCGCGCCCGGCGGCGCGACGATTCGCTGCATCCTGGCCCCGCCGTTTACGCCGCAGCCGTTTACCATCTTCGGGTGGGAGGTGCCGGACATCGCCGCCTCCGTGACGGAGTTGCAGGCCGCCGGCGTTGCACCGCTGCGTTACGGGCATGTTGAACAGGATGAGCAAGGCGTCTGGACCGCTCCCGACGGTGCCAGGGTCGCCTGGTTCGCGGACCCATTCGGCAACGTACTTTCGCTGTCGCAGCACGGGGTTTAGGCGTGAGCCGTCCTTTGGCGCGCTACACTATCTGCTGACATCGGCAATGACCTGGACGAGCCAATTCGGACGCGGCAGCGGCTTTTTCCTGCAAAAGATCGTCAACGGCCTGGCCATCTCCAAGATCAGCCCGAATGCGCTGACCTTTATCGGCCTGCTGATCAACGTGGTGGCCGCGTTCTTTTTCGGCTTTGCCCGCGGCGACCATGCCGTGCGCTACTTCTTCTATGCCGGCCTGATCATTATCGGTGCCGGCGTGTTCGACATGGTGGACGGACGGGTCGCCCGGCAGACTGGCCAGGTGTCGGTCTTTGGCGCCTTCTTCGACTCGGTGATGGACCGCTACTCCGATGTGGCGATCTTCTTCGGGCTGCTGGTCTACTACGCGCGCGGCGAGCGCCTGTTTTACGTCGGCCTGGTCGCTTTCGTGATGACCGCTTCGCTGATGGTGAGCTACACCCGCGCCCGGGCGGAGGCGTTGATCGGCTCCTGCAAGGTCGGCTTCATGGAGCGTCCGGAGCGTATCGTCTGCGTCATCCTGGGCGCATTGTGCAATCGCTGGGGCGTCATGGCGCCCGCGCTCTGGGTGCTTGCGCTGTTCTCCACCATCACGGTGATTCATCGCATCCGCTACACCTATCTCGAAACGGAACGGCGCAGGCTGTCCGGCCAGTTTTAGCCTTCTTCGGTCCCGCCTGCTTCACGAGTGTGCTGCCGCGTACCGGCAGAGGAGATGCCTTTCTGTCCCGATCCGAGTCAGGCTCCTTTCTTCGTCACTCGCTCCGCGCCTTCGGTGGGACGGAACTGGATACCGCGCCCCGGCATAACGAGCCCGCCGTGCTGCCCCTTGCGGGCGACGGGGACGGTCCTTCGTTTGTCGTCCTCGGTCGTGCCCGCATGCTTCGCTATCTGCCCGCGGTTCGTCAGCTTGCCGAGCTGACCGGGCAGTCTGGTGCAGCCGACGATTGCGACTACTTTCTTTCCGGTCCGCACACCGCGCACATGGACCCCGTGCTTGTCTTAAGCCACGCGCGGCCCGGGGAGCCGTCTGTACGCACTATCGGCAGAGCCGTGCTGCTTTACCAGTACAAGCTGCTCAACCGCGGTTTACGCGCCTATACTTCGGCCGACGCAAGCGGCCGGCGAACGGTCTTTGCGCCGGCGGGCCAGCGCATCGCCGCGACCGCCTCCGCCATGGCCACCCTACTCGACTTCGGAGCGCATTTTGTTCACCTCGCCTGCCGGCCCGCGGCCCACGAGCCGGCGACCCCGGCGCAGATGGCCACGTTCCTGGCGGCGCAGCCTCTTCCGCCCAACATCTCCTGGACCTGTACGCGCCAGGAGGTTCCTTCCTCTCTTGCCCTTGGCCCCACCTTCCATGCCACGCTGGCGCGCATCGGGCGCCGTACCCGGGCCAACCTTCGCTACTTCCGGTGGCGCACCGGGCATGAGGTGGGATATGTCTATATTCCCAATCTGCAGATCACCCTGCGCGAGTTTCTCGCCTTCAACCGGACCTGCATGTTTCCGGTCCCGGATAAGGTCGCCACCTGGCGGCTGCAGGTCCTGCGGAGTCTCGCGGATCCCTTGCTGGCCGGTCTCCAGGATGGCCAGGGACGTTGGCTGTTGATCGCCGGAGGACGCCGGCGCGGCGAGGAGGTGGAGATCGACTGGCAGATGAACAGCAACGCCCACCCGGAGCTTTCGCTCTCCACGGTGTTCCGTTCCTGCCTGATCGAGGCGGAGATCGCCCGCGGCTCCAGGGAGCTCTATGTGGAAGATGGCACCTTACCCTCCCTCCGCCGAGAAACCGTGGTGAAGATCACGGGCAGGCGCAACTCCGCGTACGTTCAGCTGCTGCGACGCTTTGGCAGCCGCTTTTCAAAGGAAAACAAGGACGTGGCTCAGATTCTGAACGACCCCGACCTGGTCTGGCACTCCTCGTAGAGGCCGGGCCAACTACAATCAGTCAGGCAATGACGATCCCGAACACTTCTGCTTCCGTACCCTTTCCGGGCGGTCCTGTCCTGCTGGTTCACGGGGGTGCCTGGGCCATGCCGGACTCCGAAGTCTCGGCCCATGAGCACGGTATCCGCAACGCACTCGCGGCCGGCTGGGCCTCGCTCGCCTCCGGCGGCACCTCGGTCGATGCGGTGGAAGCCGCGGTGACCGTGATGGAAGACGACGACACCTTCGACGCCGGGCGAGGCTCGTTTCTGACCCGCGACGGACGCGTGCAGCTCGATGCGCTGCTGATGAACGGGGCCGACCTCCGCACTGGAGGCGTCGCCTGTGTGGAGCGTCTGCGCAACCCCATCCAGGCCGCGCGCCTGGTGCTCGAACAGAGCCCCCACGTCTACTTCGTGGGAGCCGGCGCCGAGCGGTTCGCCCGCACCCATGGCATGCCGCTCTGCGACAACATGGACCTGGTCATCCCGCGCGAGCAAAAGCGCCTGTACGCCGCGCAGGAGGCGGAGATGCGCGGCGAACCCGACCACACCTTCTCCGGCGACCTTAGCTCGCACGATACGGTCGGGGCCGTGGCGCTCGACCGGTACGGCAATCTGGCGGCCGCCACCAGCACCGGCGGAACCCTGAACAAGGCTCCCGGCCGCGTCGGCGATTCGTCGCTGATCGGCTGCGGATGCTACGCCGACAACCTGTCTGCCGCCGTCTCGCTCACCGGCTGGGGCGAGCCCATCATGAAGCTCGTCCTGGGCAAATGGGCGGTGGACCGCATACAGGCCGGAGCCGCCCCGCAGCAGGCTGCCTCCGCCGCCATCGCGTACCTGTACGAGCGGCTGGGAGGCCACGGAGGCGTCATCCTGCTCGGCCCGGACGGACGCCTCGGCCTGGCCCACAACACGCCGCGCATGGCCTGGGGCATCGCCACGGCAGAAGGGCAAAGCTACGGAGTCAACCGCAATTAAGAGATGCTGGTAGAGCGCCTTCATGAATTTACGGGCCCGACTCCGGCGCGCCGGATGCGCTGTATTCTTCCTCCGGCCGTTCCTCGATTGCGCCCGAGTATGTGCTGCGGGCGCTGTTGTTGCAGGCGTTTACTCGGTCCGATCCGAGCCACAGCTGGTCGAGCAGCTGGACTACAACCGGGTACGGGAGCAAAGACGCTTTACATCGACCCCGGAAGCCCGTGGGAGAACGGCTTCTGCGAATCGTTCCACTTGAAGCCGCAAGACGAGTTCCTCAACGGGGAAATCTTCCACTCGCTCAAGGAAGTGCAGGTGATGGCCGAACGCTGGCGGGTTCACTACAACACGATCCGGCCACACTCCTCGCTGGGTTACCGCTCGCCGGCACCGGAGACGTGGCACCACAAACTCAAAACAGGTATGCGGAGACATATGCAAAACTTACTGCGCTACACTAACGATCCAACTGGTACAAAAGATCGGGCAGACCACATGCGCCGATCTGCTGCAGGATTCGAACTTCGTGCGAAGCTTGCCCGGTACAAAGCGACGGTGGCAGCGGGCTGATCCACAAGGCACGTGGCCGGAAATCGAACCGGAGTCACAACGAAGGCATTCTGAAGGACGCGGTCGAGCTAGTCAAGACCAGGGACTCGGCCAAGCACTGCCGCGCATCAGGGTCCAGCAGGACACCAGGCTTACGCCCATCGTGCAGACCAGCCGCCAAAAGCAGCGATTTTACACATCCCAAAGTACTACGGCGAGCTATCTAGAATGAGAAAGGCGCTTTGCGGACCCAGCGCAATCATTGCTTTTTAGCCACACACGCCACTTGCGTTGTGGAGCGCCCTCTCGGAAGGTACTTAACCGGTACATGTCTCGATCGGCGGACCTGCCGTGGGACGGCAATCCGGTTGTGATCCTCTTGCAGACGCCCAGATTTTCTAACATATCAATTCCAAGCCTAGCAAACCCAGGTTGCAAGCGCATCTTAAACGGCTACCAGGTGTAGGTTGCGACCACACGTGGGGGTCCAGGTTTGCCATCAATGACGTGAGTTTCGACTATGGCCTCGAAGTTTTGATCAGGGCGAGGCAGCACTTTGCCCAACTTCAACTCCTTCAAATATTTCTCATCCGTCAGGAGTCGGCTGGCAGCAATCGTTCCATTCTCACCGATTCCAGCGGCAACTATGACGACCTGTTCCGTTGTCGGATCGAAAAAGCGGGCGGCAATCCCGAAATCCGTATCCATCTGAACAAACGGTTTTGCCGTGTTTATCTCCCATCGATGATTTGTCGGGTCCTGACGGTCCTCGATTCGGTAATCATCCGTTGAGGTTCGTATGAAGTGAAATCGAAGAGCATTTGTAAGCCGCATCGTCCATTGGTTGTTGAAACCAGAAATCAGAACGATGGGACCTTTTTGAAGGTCAGAAAAGGATGTACTGGTCGATGATTCTAAGATGCTTACCTTCGACCTCGTGGAAAGAACCTGCTGGATGCTGGACAGGGCAGTGGCGTCCGACACAGCAATGGGATCGGAAGAGAGGGGATGGCCACTTACGGTGGAGGCGGGTGGAGCGATTGCATTGCCGTTAACCATAGCAACAACTGATCCAACTGAAATAATCACAGGACCGTTTGCTGTTGTGATGGGTTTCCAAAAGAGGTCAGTTAACGATGGACGTTGGAACATCGAATTCAAGGCGATTCCTAAAGCTATGGCAAGGGAACACACAAGAACGGCACTAATCACCTTCCACTTGCGGATCAGCGCAGCTAAGTCAGATTGGTCGGTAACCGTCTGAGATGAAACATTAGGAGCATTAAACGAGTCAGGTATCGCCAGTGTCGGTTCATTTACATCTTGCACGCTCGCAGGTTGTGTGATTGACTCTGCCCGCTTTTCGTTGACCGATTTGAACTCCGGAATGTACGAGCCGGGGTACAGCTCTATGCGCAATTCATCACAATGAACGGCATCGTAATAATACTGTGCAAGCCGTTTCCGCACTTCGCCGGCTGTCGTTCTAACAACTGGGTCCGCGTTGAGATCATAATCCGCGGCCCGGCCAAACGCTTCGACCCCAATGGTGCGTTCTTTCAGTTCATCGCTTTTACCATCGAGGGTCTTACGCACGACGTGCTCAAGAAACAAAGGATAACGGCGGCTGTGACTGAACAAAGAGCTGCTCTGCAGTCGTTGCAGCTGCTCCTCCACGGTTTTCGCCGATATGTCATCGAGCACAATTCCCAAACCGGCCTACCTTCGAACGCATCCAAAAGTATCATACTCCCCTCGCAAGGAACAGACAGTGCACATTCTAAACGGTTTCTTGTCCGGGCTGAATTCACTGCAGTAGGAGACCTAGCGGATCTCGTTACCTACCCCGTAACGTTGGGCCGCTTTGAAAAACAATATTTCGCCAACACCAACGCTGCCGCTGACGTGCAGATTACAAAACCTGAACCAGCGAGACCTGAGTCAACTTTTTCGTCTACTCATTCTCGGCGCGCTCTCACTCGCCTGTTTTCGGTCTGGATTTAGTCAAGAGACCAGCGCGTGGAAGCTCGTTTGGAGTGATGAATTCGACGGCGCGGTCGGTACACCTCCCGACGCAACAAAGTGGAAATTGCAGACCGGTCCGGGAGCTGCTATTGCGGGTAACGAAGAGGCCGAAACATATTGCGCTCCCAATGTTGATGCTCCCCCTTGCAAAGCCAACCAACCGAATGCCTATCTAGATGGACGCGGTCATCTTGTGATTGTGGCCGTCAAGTCGGACCAGACGGTTACGGTCGGACCCAAGAAGCTGGTAGCGCCCGTCTATACGTCTGCGCGCATGACCTCGGTCCGGAGTTTTCGCTACGGGCGTATCGAAGCGAGCATTCGCCTGCCGGCCGCCGGTAAAGGAATTTGGCCCGCCTTCTGGGCGCTGGGCGAACAAAACGGGGCCAATCACTGGCCGAGTGTCGGCGAGATCGACGTCATGGAGCAGTGGAATCCCACGCCTGGCACCGACACGATCAACCCACTCACCATTCACGGAGCTGTGCACGGCCCGAAAGAACCGGGCTCCTCTGATGGCTATATCGACCTTAACGGCGACTACACCTTCCCCGGTGCACCGTCCGGCGGCTTGCACCAGTTCGCGGTGGAGTGGGATCCCGGGCAGGTTGACTTTTACGTCGACGGCAACTTGTACGAAAGCCAGTCAGTAGCAACCCTCACAGGCAAGGAAGTGTGGGAGCAGGATCGTCAGCCGTTCAACCTGCTGCTCAATCTCGCGATGGGCGGAGGCTTCTTCGGCTATCCAGACGCGTCTACCGGCGCGACCCCGACCATGGTGGTCGATTACGTGCGGGTGTACCAGAAAGATCCTGCGGGGCTGCCCTCGGGCTGGGAAAACTACGATGCAGGCGGTCCCGCCGAGGCAGGTTCGGCAGTCTTCAAGAACGGAACCTGGACCGTCGCCGGGGGTGGCGGTGGGATTTCAGGCCGATTCGATCAGTTCCAATTTGCCTATCGCGGCCTGGGCGGCGATGGAGAAGTCACCGCGCACGTGATCGATCAGACCAGCAAGGTGGCTCAGGCTCAGGCCGGCGTCATGCTCCGCGACGCACGTGGAGCGGCATCCCTGTTCGCCATGATGTTCGTTGGTCCCGATGGTTCAGTTCACTTTCGTTATCGCAGCGCCAAGGGAGATGTGCCGTCCGAAGTTCCTTATAAGGGCAAAGCCACCTGGATGAAGGTCGGGCGACTTGGCGATGTGTTTACCGGCTATGCATCCACCGACGGCAAGAACTGGACCGCCGTTGGCAATACAAAGCTCGCCATGCCCTTCGACACCACGGCGGGGCTCATTGCATCATCTCGCGACAACCACACGCCCAACTCCGTCCGCTTCGATTATGTGGATGTCACGCGCACCGACGCAGCCTACGATGGGGTCGCTGTCAGCCTGCCTGGAACCGTGCAGGCTGAGCGGTTCAACAACGGCGGCGCGGGGCCAACCTACAGCGCGGAGGTCGGAAACGCCGGACTCCAGGTCAAGCAGATTGTCTCACGAGCAGGCGAGGATTCCGCCAGCGGTTTTTATCTGAAAGCCGTAAAAGCCGGTACTTATGTTAACTATTCCGTTTTTGCTGCGAAGGAAGACGACTATACCATCACTGCTCGCGTCACCTCTGCCGCACCGGGGGGCACTTTTCATTTCAACATCGACCAGAAGCCCCTTTTCAGACCGCTTGCAATCAAGCAGGCAGGCCAGTGGAGCGACGTCAAAACGCAGACCTTCCACATGACCGCAGGCCATCACACCCTGGCGCTCGTGACAGATTCAGGCACGCCATCGGATTTCGATTTCTTCAACGTGCAAGCAAAGTGATTCGACCGCAAAAGACTTGCGCAACTACGCACCACCTCTGGAGGCAGTAAAGATGCAGCCCTATTTCATCCGCCGTTTTCGTCGCGCTCTATATCCCGTGAGCTATGTGTCTCCGCTGGCCATTTCGGCAGTGCTGGCCGTACCTGCTCTGATCCTGCCTTCGTCCGCTTTCGCCCAAGGGACTACCGCGACGCTGAGTGGGACGGTAACCGATCCTACTGGAGCGATCGTCCCGGGGGCTGAGGCGACCCTTACCGGGACACAGAGCGGAGCCAAGAGAACCACGAGATCTAACTCCGCCGGTATCTTCGTGTTTGCCGCTGTGCCGACCGGTGACTACGATGTTCGTGTCGAGATGCCGGGCTTCGAGAGCACCTTGCTTCATAACATTCATCTCGATCCCTCCGACAACAAAAATTTGACCAAGGTCGTTCTAACGATCGGTGAAGTGACGCAGACGATCAACGTCTCGGCGGCCGACGCAGGTTTGACCAGCAGTGGCGAGAAAAGCACTCTAATCACTGCCAACGACATTTCCAAGCTGTCCGTAGAAGGCCGCGATGTAGGTGAGCTCGTCCGCATTCTTCCTGGATTCGCTATCGCTCAGACATCCGGCAGTATCGATAACACCAGCTACGATGCGTCTCAGGTGAACGTAACGGGGGCTCTGCGTTCGTTTGCTTCAAACGGCAACTCGGCTAACGGTGTCACGCTTCTTTCAGACGGCGCGAATATCAGCGACCCCGGCAATTACGGCGATTCAGTCCAAAACGTCAACACGGACATGGTCGAAGAGGTGAAGGTCCAGACGTCGAATTTTACAGCGGAAAATTCAAATGGTCCGATCGTCGTCAATGCAGTCGGCAAGTCCGGCACCCAGGCTTTTCACGGTGAGCTGTATACCTATGGCCGTGCCTCGCAGTTAAACTCTCAGGATTCCCTGTCGAAGACGCTGAACCAAGCCAAACCGAACGACCGTTTTATCTACCCGGGTGGGAACTTGAGCGGGCCGCTGTTAATCCCTGGCACGAACTTCAATCATGCTCGCAAGCTAACATTCTTCGTCGGCGGTGAAGAGTATGCACAACGTAACATTTACGCGTACGGAAGCGCCTCGCAGGCAATCGCGAAATCGCTCGTTCCGACTGCGCGGATGCGGAATGGCGACTTCTCCTGCCCAGCGCTGCTGGAGTATCTCGGTAACGCCATTACCTGTAATGCGAACGGTACGTCGAACATCGTTAATCAGAACTACAACAACATTGGCGTAGTGCCGAACACTGCGCCCAACGGCAACACGGTCGGCCTCGGTCAATTGGTCGGCAATTACATGTTTCAGGGCCAGACCGCGCAGGTGCCGTTTGCTGATCCGGGAGCAAAGGCACTTTTCAACGTGCTGCCGCTGCCGAATCGCGTCAACCCGGGCGATGGCTATAACTTCGTCGTTACCAACCTCGTCAATAACAACCTCTACCAGGCTCGCACTCGTGTCGACTACAGTGCGTCGGATCGCGTCAAGATCTTCGGTACGTACAACGTCGAACGCGGCCAGAGCGGCATTCCTGAGGTCCCCTACTACTCGCCCGCGCAGGGTGCCCCAATGGGGGGAGTAGACACTCCGGGCGGCGGGCTTATCAGCACCATCAACTCGCAAACCGCTGGCCTCAACCTGACTCTCGTCCTCTCGCAACATCTGACAAATGAGGTGACTGCGAATCTCACTATCCTCGACCAGGAGTTTTTGGCCAAGAATCAGGCCGCGCTCAATTCGTCTACGGTCGGCTATCCGTACAAGGGTTTGTTCGGCAACAACTCCCTACAATATCCTCAGCTTCACGATTACGGCTACGATGGTCTCCCGCTCGGCATGTTCCCAGACTTCTCTGTAGCGACACCTTACGCGAAGAAGTTCTTGCCATCAGCCGCCGACAACCTTACCTATGTCATAAAAACCCATACGATCAAGGCCGGCGTATACGTTCAGCAAGTAACAAACAATCAGCGCCTGCTGCCTTCGACTTCCAGCACGAACGGCCAGATCGCCGACTATTATTACGGTTCGACTTTCACCGACTCCGATCCCGCAGGAACGCTCATTCATAGTTCCGGGAACTACACGGCTAATTTCTATGAAGGCCTGATTGAGCAATACAATCAGCAGAACTTCGTGCCGATTCAGAACCTCTACTTCTGGAACGTCGACGGCTATGTCACCGATACCTGGAAGGTCAATCCGAAGCTCAGCCTGGATCTTGGTGTCCGTCTCGAGCACCTTGGCCCATGGATCGATAAACATGGCACCGGCATCGCTGTGTTTGATCCCTCGACTCTTTCATCTGGCACTTCCGCCGTACCTGGCTTCACATGGCACGGGATCAATTCCAGCATCCCGACCTCCGGTGTGCCGTCCCGCCTTGCTTTTGTGGAGCCGCGAGTTGGCCTGTCTTACGACTTTTACGGGAACGGCAAAACCGTCGCCCGCGGCGGTTGGGGCATGTACCGTAACCACGATAATTACAATGTAGTTCAGCAAGCCGCAGCCTTGGCGGAAGGGGTGCAGGTTGCTGCAGTGAGTGGAGGTGCTGGAATCCGGCTCAGCAGCCTGCAGTACATTGTCGCGAGCAATGGCGGTCAGGTGGGCACGGGTAATTACCAGAACGGACTCTCAGTCAACGCGTATGGATTGCAAAAGGGAGATGACCAGCAGCCCCTTACCTACACCTATAGCTTCACCGTGGACCAGCAGATGCCAAAGAACTCCGTCTTTGAGATCAGCTACAGCGGCAATCACGGTGCGGACCTGACTGCGCAGAACGTCAATGTTCTAAGCACGACGCTGCAGAACGTCAATCCCGTTCCGCTCGGCGCGTTCTTTCGGCCCAATCCGGTCACCGGGGCAGTCGTTCCGCTCGGCTTGATCGACGGACTCGGCACTGCGCAGATCAATCAGTACCGGCCTTACTCGCAGTATGGCAATATCGACGTGCCGCGCCACATCCTCTACTCCTTCTACAATGGACTGCAGACCTCCTGGAACAAGCAGAGCGGCCGCCTGACTTACGGCCTCAACTACACATGGAGCAAGGCGCTTGGCATTCGAGACGGGTACTACAACGGAAATGCGAGTGATGCCACGAACCTTCGTAATAACTATGGCCCACTATCGTTCGACCATACTCATATCTTCAACGCCAGCTATGCCATGAACTTCGGTGATCCGTTCAAGGGCAGGCGCCTTCTTGGTGCTCTTGCCGACGGATGGCTGATCTCCGGTATCACTGGTCTGCAGAGCGGCGCAAACCTTCAGGCGACATACTCTCCAAACTTGAATCTGCAGGGAAAGCTCGGTCTGCCTGGAAGCGCCAACCAGTTGAATGTGGACAACAAAGTCTTTCTTGGTACTCCCGATGTCCTTTTGCAGCCTGTGCTGACCTGCAATCCAGCCGTCCACACCAGCAAGAACCAGTTCATCAATGGAAACTGCTTCCAGTTGCCGCAGATCGGGCAGAACGGTGCGTTCAACTTCCCTTATCTGCATAGCCCGGCGTATTTCAATACCGACCTGACGGTAGCCAAGACCTTCGCTATGAAGGACGCGCGCAATCTGCAGATTCGCCTGGCCGGCTTCAATTTCCTCAATCATCCTCTCAATACCTTCAGCACTTCGTTCCCACAGCAGGTCCAACTCAATCTGAGCAACCTGAATGCGGGCGGTGAGCTGGCGTCCCCGTCTCTTGCTACGCCGAGCGCAGGATTCGGCTCGAGCACCTACAAAGTAGGTCGCCGCGTTGCCGAGATCGCTATCAAATACAACTTTTAAGCTGCTGCAATCAAGAGGGACGCAATGCTCTTTAGAAAACTTTTTACTCTATCTCTGCTTGCAGGCGTATCGAGCGTCACAAGTGTGCGAGCGACAGCTCAAACTTTCACTGCTCCGGCAGCCGCCACTTCGTCACAGGCGACTGTCTATAGCAACGGGAACGCTTCGCTGGCGATCGCAGTTGACGCGGCTGGCAACCTATTCTTCACTCGTCCCGGCGAAGGCTCCTTTGTTGAAAATCCAGCCGGTGGCGGCGCGCAGATTACGCTTATCAAGGGCTCGCTTTCTTATCCGAAGGGTGTAGCGGTCGATAACGCTGGATCTGCTTATAGCTCCGATTACAGCGGCCATCTTTGGCAGGTACCAGCAGGAGGCGGTACCGCCGTCGACATCCTTCCTGCCTGCAACACCCTGGATGGGTACTATCTCGGCACGCAGGTAGTCGCGGTCGATGGATCGCGGAACGTCTACACCGCCGGCAACAACGAGACTATGCTTTTCAGAATCACGCAGGCCGGCGTTTGCAGCGTAGTCTCCGGCGTGACCCTCGATGCGAATTCACACATTGCGGTGGACAGCGCAGGCGATATCGCCTACTCCACCGGTGGCATGCTCTATAGCCTGCCTGTCGGAGCGACCGCATCTGTTGCCGTTACGCGCACTTTCGATGCGATCAACGGCTTGCGAGCAGACTCCTTCGGCAATGTCTTTGTCACCACAAATGCCACTGTCACAGAGGTTCCCTTCCTTAGTAGTGCGCTTTCCGGAGCGCAAGCCTTTATTGTGCTTCCCTACTCCTCCGCTTACGATGTCGGTGTTGCTTCAGATGGAGCGATCTACTCCACTCCCGATGGGACCAATATATTTCGCAGCCTGTCGGGAAGCCTTTCTGTGGGTGCGACGCCTGTAGGAACGGTTTCCGCCGCGCAAACCGCGAGTGTTGTTTTCAACAGTACGCAAACGCTCACCGCCTTTCGCTTCGCTGCCGGCAGTGGTACGTCCTCTGAGCTCGCGAGCACAGGCGCGGGAACCTGCGCTATCGGCCAGACCTACACAGCCGGTACTTCCTGTACGCTAGTCATTACCGCGACCCCTGGATCGGTAGGGATACGCAATGGTGCGGTTCTCCTGTCTTCGGCAACCGGCGTGATCGGCTCACTGCAGGTAGCCGTGCAAGGTTCCGGTGCTGGCTTGGTCGCCGACCCCGGTACTCAGACCACCCTTGGCAGTGGCTTTATGGCTCCGAATGGCATTGCGGTGGGAGCATCGGGCGGCATTGTGATCGCAGACAAAACCGCCGGAACTGTCTCCTACTTCGCCCCTGGCGGCAGCACTGCCACCACTATTGCCACGGGACTTACCCGGCCTGGCGGCCTCGCTCTTGCTCCCGACGGCACAGTGTATGTGGCCAACACAGGCGCAAACACGGTCGTCGCGCTCCCTTACTCCGGCACGGCTTACGGATCAGCTGCGGTAGTGGTTTCAGGGCTCAATGCTCCGTCCGCCGTTGCACTGTCGAACACGGGAGCACTATACATCGCAAATACTGGCGCAGGAACGGTACTGCGCGTCCCAAGCCAGGGCGGCTTCCTCAACCTGCTCGCGAAAGCGAACGTGTCCCAGGTCTTTACCGCACCTTCGGGGCTTGCTTTCGATCCAGCCGGCGATCTCTTCATTGCCGACAGCACCGCCGGTACGATAACGGAGGTCACTACTGCAGGGACATCCTCCGTTGTCGCTTCGGGCCTCCCCGCAGCCGGCGCGCTCGCGGTGGACGATTCCGGAACTCTCTACGTTCAGCAGGCGGGTGTCGCCACCATTCTGCGCATACCCTTCAGCAACGGAGCCTATAATTCGAACGCCACCAGCCATCTCGGTGTCGGCCTCACTACACCTGCGTCGCTTGCGGCGGACAGTGGCGGCAACCTCTATGTTGCGGACGCTGGTGCCGCTGCAGTCGTAAAACTGCAACGCACTGCCGCCACACTCTCCTTCGGACGCGTTAACGTGGGTGCCACCAGCGCATCGCAGAGCGAAACGCTCTCCAATGACGGAGATCTGTCCACGAAGTTCTCCTCGCCTCTTTACGCCATTTCCGGCAACACGACAGAGTACGCGGTGACCACAACTGGAACCAACGCCTGCTCGGCTGGCGGAACCCTCACCGCTGGCACGAGCTGTGCCGTCTCTGGGACCTTCACTCCAACGGCAACCGGAGTTCGCACCGAGACGCTCAGCTTCGCTACTAATGCAGCGCCCCTCACTGTCGCCTTCACCGGCACGGGCGTGAACCTCGCAGCAACCACGTTGACCTTGACTCAAGGCTCGCCTGCCGGTTCGGTCTCATTCGGCCAGGCAGTCACCGTGACCGCAACCGTGAAAGCGACAAGCGGCACGCCTACCGGCACAGTCCAGTTTGCGGTTAATGGCATCAACAGCGGATCAGCCGTTACCCTGACGAACGGCACGGCCAGCGTCACACTGACTGGTCTACCGGCCGGGACCAACACGGTTACCGCAACCTACAGTGGCGACAACACCTTCGCCAGCAGCACCGGCACCGTCCTTAGCATTGTCGTAACCCCCGCCGCAACCACAACCACGTTGACTTCTTCCATCACCGCCACAACACCCGTGGCACCGGGCACCAGCTCAACTCTTACTGCCACCGTTGCTTCAGCCCTAACGTCGCCAAAACCCACCGGCACCGTCACCTTTAGTGCCGGCACAACGGTGCTTGGCACCGTTGCTGTTAGCTCCACCGGTACGACCGTCCTGACTTCAGTTCTGCCAACCGGAACCTATACCATCGCTGCAACTTACAGCGGCGACACAGGCTTCGCAGGTTCTACTTCCAACACGGTCGCTGTGGCTATTGTGGCACCGCAGTACGTTTTGTCCAATATACCAACCGCCTTGACCGTCGCAGCACCCGGCTCGGTAAGCGCTGCCTTTCTGGTTACACCTATCAGCGGCTACACCGGCGGCGTAGATATGTCGTGTAGCGGCCTGCCGGCCAATGCACAATGCAGCTTCGCTCCAGGCGTGGTTTATTTCGGAACAACGGCCACGCCCGCACAGAACGTCACGCTCACGATCGTCACTGATACTGCGGCACCCACAACCGTCGCAAGCTGGCTATTCCCCCTCGGTGGCTTGCTACTTCTAGGAACCTACCGCCTGCGCCGGCAATTTGCTGGGCGAGGGTTACTGACAGCGTTGCTCCTGCTGTTCGCCTCCGCGACGGTTGTTCTTGGCGTGAGCGGTTGCGGATCCACTTCGGCAACTACGCCGTCCGGCACCTCTAACGTGACGGTTAGCTTCACTGGAACTCCGAGTGGAACGGCGACTGTGCCTACCAGCGGGACGGGCAACATCCTAAAATCCTTCACCGTTGCCCTAACCGTGAAATAATCGTTCACCGCAGACTAAAGAGAGTTCCATGACAACCCGCTTCTCCCGTCGTTCTTTTGCAGCACTTTTCGGCAAGGCCGCAGCAGTGACCGCTGCTGCGCCTTTGGTTTCTTCGACCGTACAAGCGGCTGCTTTGCCGGCGACCATAAACGTTACCGGCTTTCCCAAAGACTTTCTCTGGGGTACGGCTACCGCTTCTTATCAAGTCGAAGGCTCGACGCGAAAAGAAGGCCGTGGACCATCGATCTGGGACACTTTTTCACATACCTCCGGCAAAGTGGATCAGGGCGACACAGGCGACATCGCCGACGATTTTATGAATCGCTATCGCAATGACGTAGACCTGATGGCCGATCTTGGCGTCCGTTCCTTCCGCTTTTCCGTATCCTGGTCTCGCATCTTTCCTCAAGGAGACAACAAGCCCAATTCCCAAGGCCTCAACTTCTATCTTCATCTTGTCGAAGCCTTACAGGCTCGCGGAATACAGCCATTTTGCACACTTTATCACTGGGATTTGCCTCAACCCCTTCAGGATCACGGAGGATGGGAGAACCTTGACACCGCAAAGAATTTTGCGGACTATGCTGGTTTCACCGCCGCACGACTCTCACGGGCCGGCGTAGCCGACTTCCTCACCATGAACGAGATACGCACCTTTGCGGAGCTTGGTTATGGTGATGGAACTCACGCCCCCGGCCTGCAGGTGGGCAAGCGCCGACTTGCTCAGCTCACTCATCACTGTCTTATCGGTCATGGTCTCGCTGTTGTAGCGATACGTGCCCAGGCTGTTCCCGGAACTCGTGTCGGATTAGCCGAGAATCCCACGGCGATCGTGCCGGTAACCCAGTCCTCGTCCGATCTTGTAGCTGCCAGCCGCGCAATGCGCGAAGAAAACGCTGCGTACCTCACCGCCGTCTGCGAAGGCCGTTACACCGACAGCTATCTTGCACGTCTTGGAGCAGACGCACCGAAATTCACAACTGAACAGATGAAGATCATCGCTGCCCCGCTCGATATGCTTGGCCTTAACATCTACACCCCCACTTACGTTCGAGCAGCTTCGACGCCGGCCGGCTACCAAATCGTCCCCCCGCCTGTCGATTTCCCTCACATGGCAAGCTCGTGGCTCACCATCGGGCCCGAAAGCATTCGCTGGTCCACTCGCCTTACTCATGAACTCTGGAAACCCAAGGCGATCTTCATCACGGAGAACGGCTGCTCTGCAGCCGATACGCTTACAACTAGTGGCGAGGTGCTCGACAGCGGCCGTGTCATGTATCTTCGCAATTATCTTGCGGAATTGAACCGAGCCATTGCTGAAGGAGTTCCAGTCAAGGGTTACTTCTTATGGAGTCTGCTGGATAACTTCGAATGGGCAGATGGATACAGCAAGCGCTTTGGCATCGTCTACGTTGACTTCGCGACTCAGAAAAGGACACCGAAGCTGAGCGCACAGTTCTACGCTTCCGTAATTCGGGACAATGGCGTCGGCCTGTAACAGTCCTGATAGGAAGCTTGGCTCTTTGAGCTGACCGGTCTAATCTAGTCTTCTGCAAACATTATCATTGACTCGTGACATCTGCTTGAGGTGGGGCTCAGGCAGGTTCGGCTGAGGGGGGTATACGACGGTGGCTGTACTGCCGGCGTTCCTCGAAAAACAGAGTGGTGCCATCATATAAACATCGCTTCGATCGTCGCTCTCACCCCAGAACTGTTGAACGGTGTCTACAACGGAACCAAAGCCTTGTACTCAGCTTTACTCTGTCTGTTTACAAGGAGTGAAGGGCAAGAGGTATTCAGCTACAAGCGACGCTTCCAGGTGCGACCGCCTCAAAGTTTTTGGAGCGTGCTGTGGTGTGCCCGATCTTTTATACCAGTTGGATTGTTAGTGTAGTGATGAAGGGCCTAGTTTTCTTGTACCAAGCTTGTTGTTAGTCCTCAACTGTTTAGGTTGCAGCCAGGTCGCGGCGAGCCGCGATCTGGCTGGCGAACTCGCTTGGTGTCCTGTCATCGAGAGATGCGGGAGGACGACTCTCATTGTATTCCTGCCTCCAGGCTTCGATCAGCTGCCTGGCTTCCTTCAGATCTTTGAACCAGTGGATGTTCAGGCACTCCGATCGGAAGGTCCCATTGAAGCTTTCGACGAACGCGTTGTCGGTTGGCTTACCTGGTCTGGAGAAGTCGATCTTTACACCATTCCGATAAGCCCACAGGTCATCACCTGACTGGTGAACTCGCTGCCGTTGTCGCAGTACAGTACCTTTGGAACTCCACGGCTGGACTTAAGCCGGTTCAGCGTTTGTACAACGTCCTGTCCCTTCAGGCTCTGCCCAGCGTCGATCGCAACGGCTTCGCGGGTGAACACATCCACGATCGTCAACGAGCGGAAGCGCGTTCCGTCCTGCAATTGGTCCGAGACGAAGTCCATACTCCAGGCCTGATCCGGGCCCGTCGCCTTCAACTTCTCTTCACGCAGCCGTGACGCTTTGCGCTTCCCAGCAGGCTTCATCCGCTTCAGCATGAGGCCTCCCTCCTTGTACAGCCGGTACACCAGATACTTGCCCACATCCCAGCCTTCGCGGTTCAACAGCACGCGGATTTTGCGATATCCGTAGCGCATTCTTGCCTGAGCGATCTCGCGGACCCGCATCCGCAACTCAGTCCGTGGATCCAGGCAGCTCTCATACCGGTAGGTTGCTCTTGCCAGGCGAAGCACTCGGCATGCACGCCGCTCGCTCACCAAGTAGCTTCCAACCAGACGCTCTACCATCGGTCCACGCCGCGAAGGCTTCACCATTTTTTTGAGAGCACATCCTGAAGCATCGTCTTGTCCAGCGTCAGTTCCGCCACCAGCTGCTTCAGGCGCATGTTCTCCTCTTGCAACTGCGCCATCTTCCGAACCTCGTCCACCTCCAGGCCTGCGTACTTTGCCTTCCACCGGTAGAACGTCTGTTCGCTGATCCCAGCCTCCGGATCACCTCAGCCACAGGAACACACACCTGCGCCTGCTTCAACACCCCAACGATCTGCTCCACAGTAAAAACGCTTCTTCTTCATCCACAGCCTCCCCTTATTCAGGTCAGATTTGGTCGAAGACTAACATTTCAACTGGTCCAGGAATAACGAGGCCGATCACTGACCCTTTCTCAGATCGGAGCAAGTCAAAGCCATGCTGGTGCTTGCGAAAATCGCTAATCGGCCGGAATGCTCTCCTGCATCGCTTTGTTGGAAAGTCCGGAACTAGCCATCGTCATCTGTCGGATCTGTTCTATAACCAGGTCGGGCTCGTCCAGATGCAGCCAGTGCCCGCTTTTTTCAGCGATCAACTGCTCCGCATCCGGCCCGATCTTCCTCAGGTCTTGATCGGAGATGGCTTTTGCATGTCCCGGAGTGAGTAAGACGACAGGCATGCCCGATATCGGCGGGGTGTGCAGCATCTCGGTCACTGTCCTCGGAACTCCCTTAATATGTGCGGTCATGCCGCGGAAGAATGCTGGATTCGACCAATGCGCCGCTATGATGGGCCACACATCTTCTGGCATCTTGTTCAGCTCGCAGGTGAGTCGCTCAAGCACATCGTGTCCTCCGGTCGCGCGCGTGAAAAGCTTCGTGAACCTGCCCGACCGGCGAACGAAGGACATGGTCGCTAACCGCGCTATACCCGAATACGCGATCGGCACGCCCCATTGAGTAAGCTGCACCCCACGATTCAACAGCTTGCGTTGCGTCTCATCCACCGGAGGCCACTCGTCGGTGCGCATGGCGTCGACCAGCAAGGCACCTGCAACTTCGTCGGGAAACTCGGCCGCGAAATACCGTACTACCAGGCCACCAAAGGAATGTCCTACGAGCAGGTATGGCGGTACGATGCGGGCGGCCTGCAACATCGCCCGCAACTCATGCACTACCTGGGAAGGAATACGCTCTGATACGGCCGGCGTACTCCATCCCAGCCCTAAACGATCGTAAGAAACCGTATGCGCGAACTTGCTGACGGCCAACTGAACCTTGGCCCAGTTTTGACTTGTTGCTCCGATACCTGATTCGAAGATGACCGATGGGCCAGCTCCGCCACCCATCTCCATCATGAACAAACGACGGTTCTGGCCAATGTCAACCAACCGGCCCAGCCCAAGGAAGCGCCCTCGGTCACTTCGAAATCCAATCCATTGATACAGCAAACCCAACACCGGTACCATGGGGATTAGGAGCAAGAGCCACAACCAACGAAACATGTACATTCTCCTTGCAGATAAAAGTTTCGGTTCAACCGGGTTCCGTTCAAGCCTAGAGAAACTGAGCCTTGAACCACGGCTGCTTTTGCTACACGGCGCGCCTATGTGATCGCGTTATTCCGATTCGCGAGACTTCGTCAAAATACCTCAAATGGCTTTTCCGACGGAAGTTCCCATCGGACTTTGGCTGGCGATGTCGGTCATGCCGCGTTCTCCCTCCACGGTTGTTGCATGTATGGCGATAGCTTCTCCTGCCTGACCGTCTCAACGTATTGCTTGCGAGCAGTCTGGAGACGCTGTATCTGGCTTTGCCCAAGTAAACGAGCGGTTCCGAGTTGGTGAGCGACGAGGGCGACCTGAGGGAGATGTTCCACAATCTTCGTCCTCCCAGCAACGTCACACCATAGGTCACCGCGCCGTGGTTTTCGAGGAGGATCGCATCCTTGTGCGGGAGGTAGGGGCCTGATGCTCGCCGCAACTTCAGCCGGTCCTGTCGTTGCAAAGGGAGCCAACGGCACGGCTCCGACCGTCATGACCGCTTCTTCACGAAGCATATTATCCAGGCCTTGCCCTGAGCAGGCAAACGCTCTTGCGATCGGGGAAGGGGCGTGGACGACCGCGCCTACATCGGGCCTCTGCTCATAAATGGCGAGATGTAGAGAGATCTCGCTGGCAACGCTTCGCGAACCCGCAAGCAGCTTGCCGTGCAGATCGATGATGACAGGGTCCGAGGCCCGGAGCAACCCTTTGGGCACGCCGGTCGGTGTCATCAGCAATCTTTGCGAGCCGAGCCGCACCGACAAGCTTCCAGATGTTCCGGGGGCGAAGCCGAGGCGGGATAGCCATCTGCTGAATCGCACCAGTTCGAGCCGCAGTTCCTGTTCCGTCTCGCATCGATCCTGAATCAAGCGCTGCTCCTGTTGCCGCATAAAGATCGGTGGCGTCTCAACGGACTTACGCGCGCTGCACACCAGTTTGATGCGGGCAATCGGCGAAAAGCAACGAAGGATTGTTTCCCACCATGGTAAAGCTGAAACCATCGTCGATGAAGCGGTTTGCTGATCTACTGTTCCAATTGTTGCGCACGCGAAGATAATCGCAAGTTTTTCATGTGGCGCTCGCGTAGCCTGCGTCTTACGATCCAGAGAGTCAAATGTCCAATCGCATTCTTGAGGTACGAGACCTGCACAAGAACTATGACGAAGGGCGCATCCAAGCCCTTCGCGGAGTCGACCTTTCGATCGACGCCGGCGAATTCGTCACGATCAGCGGGCAAAGCGGAAGCGGTAAATCGACCCTGCTCCAGCTGCTCGGGGGGCTCGACACGCCCTCCAGCGGCACCATTCAATATCGGGGCGCGCTGCTGGATTCGTCGATCAGCCTGGATTCCTACCGTTGCAACCATGTTGGGTTCATCTTCCAATCCTTCTACCTGCTGCCCACATTGCGGGCCATGGAAAATGTGCAGGCCCCCATGCTCGCCACCGGATACGGTGCCGGCGACCGGGCGAAACGTGCGGAAGCTCTGCTGCATGAGGTGGGGTTGGATCACCGCATGCGCCAGTATCCGGGCGAGTTGTCCGGGGGCGAGCGGCAACGCGTCGCGATCGCCCGGGCGCTGGCCAACAATCCGTCCGTCCTGTTGGCCGATGAGCCGACAGGGAATCTGGACAGCGCCAACTCCGCGCGGATCATGGATCTCCTGACGGGTATTCAGAAGACTCGCGGCATGACGTTGATCGTCGTCACGCATGAGGAGGGGATTGCGAACTCCGCGCCACGTCACATTCGCATCCATGATGGAAAGGTTGTGAATGGGGGAATTGTGGCATGAGAATCGTTTCCGTTGTTTCTGTGGCCATACTGCTTCTGGCACCGGCTGCGCAGGGCGACACGCCGGTGTTGCTCGCACGTACCCGTCAGCGTATCGAGACCTCTGACTTTCACGCCAGCGGACGGCTGGTAAGGGTCGATGCAAACGGCAAACGCACCACCCATCCGATTACGATTGAGGCGCACTGGTTTTCGGGCGTGCTGCGCGAACTTTTGGAGATCGCGCCATCTCGCAGGTCGGCTGGAGATGCGGATGCGCGGGTAAGGATCCTGCTGGAGATGAGACCGGGCGCGCAGAGTACGATTCGGATCTTCCGGCCTCAACCGTCCGAGCCGGCTACCCTGCCGTTTGAGAAGTGGAATGAGGATGTCGTCAACACCGACTTCGCCTATGAGGATTTCCTGGACGCGGAGTACTTCTGGCCGGGTCAGACCCTGGTCAAGACCGCCAAATTTGGCGATCGCGACTGCGATGTTCTAAAGAGTACCCCGGGCGGCTCCGATCGATCGCACTATGCCGAGGTACAAAGCTGGCTGGACCAGACCACCGGCTACCCTATCTACGTAGGAAAGACCCTGAAAGGCGAAGGCGGCGTCAAGGAGTTTACCTCTTTCGGATTGAGCCAGTCGGGCGGGGTCTCCTATGCCAGGCAGGTCGAGGTCAAGGTACCTGGACGCCCTGGGTCCACCGTGCTGATTTTGGAACGGGGAAGCGCCAAGGCGAACCTCAGCGCGAAGGACTTCAGCCCAGAGCAGATCGAGCGCTTTTGACGATGCTGTGTTTCTCCCCCATGCTCTCCGAGAAGCGCTCCTGCAGCACCCGGCGAAGATACTTTCCGGCCGAATTTTGCGGCAGCTCGCCTGAGGGTAAGCTCCAGACACGCCTTGGGACTTTGTAAGTAGCCAGACAGCTTCGGCACCATTCCAGCAGGTCGGTCTCCGAAGCCGAGGCGTCCGGCAGCAATTCCACCGCCGCGACCGGAGTCTCGCCTTTTTCGGCGTGAGGCAGTCCGAACGCCACGGCGCGGGCCACAGCAGGATGGGCCAGCAACGCCTCTTCCAGTTCGCGGACGTAGACCGAATAGCCTCCCGACTTGATGACCTCCTTCGAGCGGCCGACGATGCGGATCAATCCAACGCGATTGCGCGTGGCCAGATCACCTGTACGCAGCCAGCCGTCGGAGGTCAGCAGCCCCCCCGTATCGGCTTTGTCCCTCCAATAGTGCGGGAGCAGGCCTCGGTGGCGCACTTGGCACTCGCCTGTGACCCCCGCGGGCACGGTCTTGCCGTTCTCATCGACGAGCCGGATGCAGAACGGAGGCACCGGAAAATAGAGGTCGCCGCTGCCGCGAAGAAACGATAGCTCAATACCCATCATGGCCAAGCCGCCGAGTTCCACCATGCCGTATCCGTTTAACAGGACCGGCGGGATGCGCACACCGCCGGGCAGCCGGAGCAGGGCGCCGAACTGGCGCAGACGATGTCGAACCTCGGAAGGAAGGTAGTCGCTGGCAGAGAGCCAGACGCGCACACTGCGCAGACGCGCGGGGTCGACGTTGCTGTTGACGAAGCGGGCAAACATGGTGGGGACGCCGACGACGGCGGTAACGCGGAAGCGCTCGATCATGTCCAGTGCAGCATCGACGTCGAAGCGGTCGAGAAAGCATCCACGGATGCCCGCCATCAGGCCATACAGCGCGATGCTGACCGCCATGATGTGCGACCAGGGCAAGGCCACCAGCGCAAGATCGCGTGACCCGAGGAAGGTGCCGCAAATCACGGTGGACGCGCGCGCCCCGAGCAATGCGTTGCTCGACAAGGCGGCGCCCTTGGGAAATCCGCTGGTGCCGGACGTGTGAAAGATGGCGACCGTCGCGCTCGGGTCGACGATAACGGGCGGTGACGGGGGACTAATGCCTGAGACGCGCAGGAAGCCCTCCAGGGTCTCTTGCTCCTCATCCGCCTGAATCCAGGTGCGCACATCGAGCGCCCCGCGATCGACGATGGTCCGTTCAAAGACCTCTCTGTCGGTAACGAGGATCTCCGCGCCGCTCTCGCTCAGGATGCGCCGCACCTCGGGCAGGGAGAGCTGTGGATTGAGAGGCACCGCGATGCCACCCGCGCGGATGATCGCCAGCAGCCAGTGAAAGCATTCGCGGTTGTTGCTGCGATACACCGCGACGAGCTGACCGGGAGCGAGGCGGACTTTCTGACGTAAAAATGTGTCGAGGGACAAGACCGCGGCGTAAAGATCGGAGAGGAGAAAGGTGCCATGCTCATGCACAGCCACCTCGCAGTCGCCCTTGCGACGGATCAGTTCATCTACCAGATTTGCGACGGTTACGTCACCGTCCCGCGCGATGCGATAGCGCTCAGCGAGACTCATAGCGCGGGGACCGGCGGCTTGCGCCCCCAGTCGCTCGTCACGCAGTACTGGAACAGGCGGTCGAGGTAGTCGAGGACAGGCGGAGGCCCAATCCCGGCGGGCTGCAGCAGTTGCTCCGCATGGCTTGTGTCGAATTGCATGCGCATGGTGAAGTAGTCGCGGTAAGCTGCCCCGTCACGCAGCACGCGACGCTTCTTTCCCCACAGGGCGACAGACAGGAACGGTCGTACGACGGCATAAAAGAGCTTGGGATTCACAAAGCGAGGCTCAGGACCGTGAAAGTATTCCATGGCGCGACGGGCGACCTGCTGAATGGTCGCGCTGCTGTGCGGTCCGGCGCAGAGGTGCACGGTTTGGCCCAGCGCGGCCTGGTCAAAGAGAAGGTGTGCCACGGAGCGGGCGACGAAATCGACCGGCACAATGTCGAGCACTGCGTCCGGATAGCCGGGGATCGTGCGCCAAAGGCCTCGTTCGTAGATTTTAAGTGGCCAGTACATCATTTTGAAGCTGGAGGTGACGCCGGTCTTGGAGTCGCCCACAATAATGCTGGGCCGCAGGATCATGCCGGGAACGGAGCCGAGACGCGACTGAACAAAGGCCTCGGACTCGGCCTTGCTCTGCTCATAGGTGTTGCGGTAGCCCTGGCCCACCGCGAGCTCGTCTTCACGCACCAGGCCTGAGCGGTTTCCGGCGACATAGGCTGTGCCAACGTAGCTAAAGCTCTGAAGCTGCGAAGCGCCGGCGGCGAAGTCCAGAATAATCCGGGTGCCCCCGAGATTTACGCGGCGTGCCTCATCAAGCGAGTGGTCGAACCGCACTGTGGCGGCCGAGTGGATGACCCGGGTGGTCTCAGCCGAAAGACGGCTGAAGACATCTGCGTCCAGCCCGCACTTGGGCATGCTCACGTCGCCGGACAAGACCTGCACGCGCGACCGTTGCGCCGGGGCAATGAAGCTATCTGCGCGCTGCTGGCTTGATTTCCGGGCCGTGTCGCGGATGAGCAGCGCCAGCGTGGCGTTCGGCTTCCGCACCAGCAGTTCCTGGACCAGTTGCATGCCAAGAAAACCCGTGGCGCCCGTGATCAGAATGAGTTCTTCGTTGTGCAATGAGTCGGCCTTTGGTCGAACGACGAACAGCGCCGGCATTGTTGCCCGGGGGCCGCATCGCCTCCGCTGCAGTTGTTTGACTCTGCCGATTATACCGAGCCGCCCTGAGGCGACTGGATATCTTGGGTCGACCGGCAGAGAGCCAGACGGCACCAGCGCCCTGACCTCCAGTCGTCCTCAGGCGCATCTCACTGTGAGAACATCGCATACGAGTGCGAGAGGAGACTTCCGACTGCATGGCTCTGTCGTTGTCATTCACGAAATTTGTCTGGAAGAACTTGCTGCGCCGGCGACTGAGGACTCTGCTCACGCTAGCCGGCATCGGCACGGCCGTTGGCGCCTTTGTAGGCCTTGTAGGGTTTTCGAGCGCGTTTGAGCAGCAATGGCTAAAAATCTACTCAAGCAGCGGCACCGACCTGGCGGTGATCCAAGGAACGTTTCTCAACACGTCGATGGACGAGTCGACGACCGCGAAGCTTCTGGCCCTGCCCGATGTAGCGCAGGCCTCGCCCACCATCTTCAACCTGATGGACCTGACGCCGGATGTGAATGCGCTGGTCTACGGCTGGAAAGAGGACGGCTTCGAATTCTCGTCCTTGCAGATCCTTCAGGGCCGGCTGTTTCGCAACGGTCATACCGAGATCATGCTCGGCGACATGCTCGCACACGATCTGAAGAAAGCTCCGGGCGACACGCTTGAGCTTCAGGGCACGCCCTTCACGGTCGTGGGCGTGTACCACCCCGCTTCAACGCTCGAGGCAGACGCGGTTATCATGCCGCTCGACCAGTTGCAGATGCTGAGCAGCCTGCAGGGGAAGGTCTCGACCATCGACGTCAGGCTACGCCCGGCGCTTCCCGGGGAGAACACGGAGCAACACCAGAAACGCGCAGAGGCGCAGATCGAAGCGGCCTTGCCGCGTATGCGCGCCGTTCCCGCTGCGGAGCGAGCCAGCGACAATCAATTCGTCAAGCTGGCCCATGCCTCGGCCTGGGGCACGTCATGCCTCGCGCTCCTCATCGGTATCCTGGGCATCGCCAACACGATGGCGATGTCGGTCTTCGAGCGCACCCGCGAGATCGGCATCCTACGTGCCCTGGGTTGGAACCGGTGGCAGGTGCTGGCGCACATCGAGATGGAGGCAGTGATCCTCGGATTCGGCGGGGGCTGTCTGGGCATCGTGCTCGGCTCGTGCGCGTTGCAGATCCTGGCGGCCCTGCCGCGGACGGCAAGTCTAATCTCGGCGTCGCTCCATTGGCAGCTTCTTGCCGAGGCTGTCGCCATCGCGGTCTTCGCCGGGCTGCTCGCCGGAGCGCTCCCGGCCTGGCGCGCCGGGCAACTGTCACCCGTCGATGCATTGCGGCATGACTAGCTCCCCTCATATCGGAACCAGTCGCAGATCCAAAGGAAACCATGGCAAGATTCGGAGCATTCTGCTTCCCGGCAACGGGTCATCTCAATCCCATGACCGCGCTTCTGTGCGCCCTGCAGCGAAGAGGCCATGAGGTTGTACTCTTTGGGACCGCGGATGTCGAAGCAAGAATGCGCGCCGCGGGTGTTTCCTTTTGTCAGATCGGCACCACGGATTATCCAATCGGCACCTTGAAGCAACTGGACGAGCAACTGTCGAGGCTGAAAGGGATCGCGGCCTTTCGCTTCACGCTAGCGCGGATCGAAGATTCGACGCGCATGATTCTGCGTGACGGGCCCGAGGCGGTGGGCGCAGCCGGTGTGGACGCGCTGCTGGTCGATGAAGCGGAGTTTGCCGGAAACGTGGCGAATCGTTTGGGCCTGCCCTGGATCTCCGTTGCCCTGATCCCTCCTCTGCTTTTCGACGACCGGTTTCCACCCTTCTGGTTCGGCTGGGCGGCAGGACAGGACCGGCTGAGCCGCTTGCGGAACCGCGCCGCCATCCATCTTCTCCTTAGGGTCGCCGCCCCCATTTTCAGAGACGTCAACCGGCAGCGCAGCCTATGGGGACTCGAGCCTTACAGGGGTCCCGCGGATGGGCTGTCGCCTTTGGCACAAATCACACAATTGCCTGAAGCGCTGGAGTTCGACGTTCGTGGGGAAAAGCCACGCGGCCTGCACTACACCGGACCGTTTCTGAACGCTCAACTGCGTCCTATGATCGACTTCCCTTGGGAACGCCTCGACGGAAGGCCTCTCATCTATGCATCGCTTGGGACACTGCAGAACGGGTCGGAGACCATCTTCAGGACGATTGCACAAGCGTGCGCCGGGCTCGACGCGCAACTGCTGATCTCGCTCGGCGGCGGACTTGAGCCATCACAACTGGGAGAGTTGGCCGGCGATCCGGTCGTGGTGCGCTTCGCCCCCCAACTCGAGATCCTCAAGCGGGCCGCGCTGGTCATCACGCATGCCGGCCTGAACACGGTTCTGGAGTCGCTTGCCGAAGGCGTGCCGATGGTGACCGTGCCGCTTGGAAACGATCAGCCAGGGGTAGCGGCGAGGCTAAAAGCACGCGGAGCCTGCGTAGTGATCTCACGGCTGATGCTGACCCCGTCCAGGCTTCGCAGAGTCGTCCACCTTGTGCTCAAAGACGCGACCTACCGCACAGCGGCTATGAATTTGCAAAGAGCTCTTGAGCGTCAGGACGGGCCAGACCGGGCTGTGGATGTCATCGAACGGGTTCTGAATTTCTATCCAACTCAACCCACTACCTGAACCGGCTTTGGCAAGCGCTTCGGTTTGTAGATCGAGATTTTGGTCCTGGGTGGAGACGCACGCATAGCCGATCAGCATGGAAAAGCCCTCCTGTTGCTCTCAGAACTCGTAACGGTGCGAGTTGATTGAGAATAGCGTTTGAGAGCTATTTATGAGAACCGGGAAGTCCAGCAATTGAGCGGTTCTGCGACCTGCCCCGATCTGTTCCTATAGACGACCGTTTGCGAGAGCGCCACAGAAGTCCATCCCTATCGTCGGGATGGGTGCGAGATGCGCAGGCTGCTCTTTCTGGTGACATTTCCCGCGCGACTTTCATCTTCAATTAGCGTAGTGTTTATCTCAAGTTCACATTTCAAAGTTCTAACGTTCTGAATATCACAGCGCTCCACTGACTAGTCTTCACGGCGTAGACACATTTGCGGTCTGTCTTGTGCGCCAAAGTTGTTTGTCAGCCGTGAGTGCTGTCGAATCCAGTCCCATAGACGCCGGGCACGTGCTTACAGCCAGACGTGACGACACGATGACGGTATAGTCCACCTCTTACATGCTCGCCCCATTTCTTGCTACGAGGTATTCTCCTGATGAAGCTACGCCGTTTCCTCCTTGTCGTCCCTGCCACCCTCGTCTCCGTTTCACTCGCCACCCCTGCTTCGGCGCAGACCGCGGCCACGCTCACCGGAGTCGTTGCCGATCCGTCCGGAGCCGTGGTTCCAAATGCTCTGGTCACTGTTACCGGGCTGGCTACGGGTACGGTGCGCACAACGACTTCGGACAACGCCGGCCTGTACCTGGTGCCGTCTCTCGCTCCGGGTGACTACCAGGTTGTAATCACGTCGGCCGGCTTCGGACCTTACACTGTCCCCAAACTGCACCTCGACGTAGACCAAAAGACCACGATCAATGCTCTGCTCTCTGTTAACTCGGAGGGCCAGACCGTAGAGGTCAGCGCGGCTGCGACCGTTATCGTCTCAGACACAATCACGGTGGGCAGCGTCATCGATCAACGAACCGTGCAGGAACTTCCGCTTAACGGCCGGCACTTCCTTGACCTGACCGTGCTAACGCCGGGCGGCGTTACGGCCCCGTCCTCGGGCTCGCTCACCGCACCCTCCCGAGGCCTGGGAGCCAACTCATTTGTCACCGCAGGAAACCGCGAAGATTCCGTAAACTTCCAGATTAACGGCGTCAACCTTAACGACAACATCCAGAACCAGATCACTTTTCAGCCTTCGATCAACACCACCTCGGAATTCAAAATTGATAACTCGACCTACTCGGCGGAGTACGGACGCTCCTCCGGTTCCATCGTTAACGTACTCACGCGTTCTGGCACCAATGTCTTTCACGGCGAAGTCTTTGACTACAACAGGAACAATTCTTTCGATACACGCAATTTCTTCAACCCTAAAGGCACGGCGCAGAATGCGCTCAAGCGCAACAACTTCGGCGCCTCGCTCGGCGGCCCCATTTTCCGGGATAAGGCGTTCTTTTTTGCCAGCTATGAGGGTCTTCGCCAGCACCAGACGCTCGTGCTCAACTCCGGCGTATACACCACCGCTCAGCGAGCCTATATCCAGAGCATCAACAACCCCACCGCGATCGCGTTACTGGCGTTTATTCCGGCAGCTAACGACTCGACGGGCAAGCGCTTCGTAGGCAGCGCGGCGGGCCCGGTCAATGTGGACCAGTACACCGGCGACGTCTCCTTCCAGGTCAACCCGAAGAACTCGATCCACGGCTTTTACGCTCATCAGTCCGACGTTCGCACCGAGCCTACACTGCAGGGCAATACCATCGCCGGTTTCGGCGATCACCGTTCTGCGGCCCGTCAGGTCGGAACGCTCTCCTTCTTCCACATTTTCTCTCCCGTTCTTTCTAACGAAGCGCGCATCGGCGCCAATCGCATCTCCATCGCCTTTGTGCCCAACAACCAGGTAAATCCAACCGCCTACGGTATTGGGGACGGCATCGTACTCCCGGTCGGGCTCCCGCAGATCTCCCTCGTAGACGCCGGTACCAACTTCGGCGGACCCTCCGGCTTCCCACAGGGACGTACCGATAACCTCGACCTCTTCAACGATACCCTCACCTTCCTGCGCGGCCGGCATACCATCCGCCTGGGTGGAGAATACCGGCGCTCGGTCGATAACAGCTTCGCCAATGACACCGGCACTTTGGCCTTCAACACCTATACCAACTTCGCCAACGCGGTCGCCAACAGCTTCAGCATCACGCCCACTGCGGTCAACAGCCGCGTATTTTCAAACGCCGCTGCCGGCTTCGCTGTCGACGACTTCAAGCTGACCAAGCGCTTCAACCTGGAGCTCGGCTTCCGCTACGAGTGGAATGGAACCCCGACCGAGGGAGCAGATCGCTTCGTAATCTTCAACCTCACCAACGCGCAGTTGCAGCAGGTGCACCGTCCCTATAACCAGAACTTCAACTACGAGCCACGCGTCGGCTTCACCTGGGACCCGTACGGCGACGGCAAGACCGTCGTGCGCAGCGGCTACGGCATCATGGCAGACCAGCCCACCGCAAACGCCGTTACCGGCTTGGCGAGCAACCCGCCGTTCGCCACCGCCGTCAACTACAGCTCTGCCACGGTCCCATTGTCGGTGGGTAATATTTACACCGCAGCTTCGGCCAGCTCTATTGCCATCAACAATATACGGCCGAACTTTTCGAACGCCTACACCGAGACCTACAACGTCAACATCCAGCAGGAGCTTGCACAAAGCGTCGTCTTGAATCTCGGCTACTACGGATCCCAAGGCAAACATCTACGGGTCCGGGTCAATGCCAACCAGCCCACCGCCGGAAGCAATGCTTCCCGTCCGTACCAAAGCATCTCCGCGGCCAGTGCCTACAAACCGGGAATGTCCCTCGCGACGGCCAATATTGCACAAGTCGATGCAATCTCCGAGTCCAACTACAACGCGCTCTGGGTGACGGCAACCAAAAGCCTGACCCACGGCCTGCAGTTCCTGTTCACCTACAACTGGTCGAAGTCGATGGATGAGAACTCTCTCGGGTCGCAGGGTGGCTACGCGCTCCAGGACAGCTACAACCCGAAAACCAGCTATGGGCTTTCCGACTTCGACTCGCGCCATCGCATCGCGGCCAACGCGATCTACGACCTGCCTGACTTTGGCCGGCGTATGCATCTCAAGAGCGATCGCATCCTGGGCGGATTCCGACTAAGCGGCATCGAGCAGTGGCAGACTGGCAACCCGGTTAACATCGTCAATACCAGCACCTATACCGGAGTTTCCGGGCTCATTCATCCGAGCCTCGTGGGCAATGTCCTCAAGTCCAAAGTCGAGACCACGGCAGCCGTCACCTTCTTCCAGGCGCCGGTCTGCAACGCAGTGGCCACAGCGGGATGCGTCTTCCTTAATACCGGCACCCTCGCCGGCACCACCTTCACACCCTCCGGCTTTGGCAATGTGCGGCGAAACTCCATCACTGGCCCTGGCTTTTCCAATCTGGACGTATCGCTCGAAAAGAACACCAAGCTGACGGAGCGAGTCGCGCTGCAGCTTCGAGTCGATGCCTTCGACGTAGCCAACCACCCCAGCTTCGCCAACCCTACCGGGAACGATACTTCGGCATCTTTCGGCCAGAGCACCTCTACGCGCTTCCCGGTCGCAGACTCCGGCTCGTCGCGGCAATTGCAACTGGTGGGCAAGGTAACGTTCTAGGTCAAGCGCAGAACAAGCCAATCAGGAGTGTGTCATGCAGCGTCGTCGCTTCCTCGCTTCCCTGTCCATGGCCTCAGCCTCCACGCTTCTGCCGGCCGAGGCCCTTTCCCAGGCCTCGCAGGCCGGTGCCCTGCCCATGTCACCCGTGCCCACTCCGTTCCAGGCTGCCGGCGCGGAGCGTTTCGAGCGCCCCGATGTCCATGCGGGAGATCGTGTTTCGGGAGCCAGCTTCGCTTCGCGTTCGGCGGTCATGGGCTGCTCCGGCGCAGCTGGCACCGCGCATCCCATGGCCACAATGACCGCGATCGAAACATTAAAACGCGGGGGCTCCGCAGTGGATGCGGCCATCGCTGCCAATGCCTGCCTGGGATTTCTGGAGCCTACCAGCTCCGGCCTCGGTGGGGACTGTTATGCCATGATCTGGGATCCGGCGCTGGCAAAAGTCGTGGGACTCGCCGGCTCCGGACGCTCCCCCCGTTCGCTTTCTCTCGCTACCGCACGCAGCCGTGCGCGAGGAACCGGCACGCAGAGTGCGCTGCCTCCGCTCGGTGCCGTCTCCGTCTCGGTGCCCGGCGCGCTCGACGCCTGGTGGACCATGCACCAGCGCTACGGAAAGCTACCCTGGGCCGAACTCTTCACCACCGCCATTCACCTGTGTGAATCTGGCGTGCCCGTCCCTCAGATCATCGGCTTTTACATCAAACGCAATCTTGCTGCGTTCACGCGGCCTGGGTCCGGCGTCGAAGAGACCAGCAATGCCCTGCAAACCTATGCGCCCGGAGGCCATGCGCCGAATGAAGGCGAGATCTTCCGCAACCCCGACCTCGCTCGCACCTACCGCATGATCGCAACCGGTGGGCGCGATGTCTTCTACGACGGACCCATTGCCCAAACCATCGATGCCTATTACAAACGCATCGGCGGATGGCTTTCCGCCGCAGACCTGCGTGACCAGCACGCCGAATGGAATGATCCACTGGTGACCACCTACCGGGGAACCCAGGTTTACGGTATGGCCGCGAATACGCAGGGCCTGGCCACGCTGCAGATGCTCAACATTCTTGAAAACTTCGATATACGCGCCATGGGATTTCAGTCCGCCGCCTCCATCCATGTGCAGGCAGAAGCCAAGCGTCTGGCATATGAAGATAGGGCGCGATTTTACGCGGATCCCAATTTCTCCAAGGTGCCCACCGCCTGGCTCAACTCCAAGGCCTACGCGGCGGACCGTGCCAAGCTGATCCGCACCGACCGCATCCTGACCCCGGTTTATCCTGGCCAGGCCCCCAGCCATGGCGACACCACTTATTTCAGCGTCGCCGACGCGTCCGGGATGATGATTTCACAGATCCAATCCAACTTCCGCGGCATGGGCTCCGGACTGGTTGCCGATGGATTGGGATTTATGTTCCAGGATCGCGGCCAGCTGTTCAGCCTGCAGGACGGGCATCCCAATCTCTACGCTCCGGGCAAGCGTCCCTTCCAGACCATCATTCCCGGCTTCGCCACCCGCGACGGCAAACCGTGGCTCAGCTTTGGAGTCATGGGAGGCGACATGCAGCCACAGGGACAGACGCAGATCATTCTCAACCGTATCGATTATGGCCTGGACGTACAAGCCGCAAGCGACAGCCCGCGCTGGCATCACGAAGGATCCTCGCAAAGTATGGGAGAAGACCCCGCAGGACTTGGCCCGTTGGGAGTACTTCGTCTGGAAGCCGGGGTTCCTGCATCGACGCGCGCGCAACTGGTCGCGATGGGCTGGCCAATGGGCTCCTCTGACGGCAGCTTTGGTCGCTATGAATGCGTCGAACTACTCCACCAGCCAGACAGCCAAGGCACCAACCGGGTCTACTCCGCGGCCTCCGAAATGCGAGCCGACGGATGCGCTCTGGCCTTCTAACAAATCGACGCCAGGCTGTCTGCGCAGTAGATTTTGAGGAATTTACAGAGAATGTCCATTCAGGCTCACTCCGGAGCATCGCCCGAAAGATTAATGAAGGTGGGAACAAATTGGCCATGCTTGCGTGGCCTGGAGGGTAGAAGCCTTTTGTGTCTCTCTAGCAGGCAGTTCTTGTGATACACCTGAAGCGCCGCGCAGGCCCGTTTTCCCGGCGTGATAGCTATGCAACACCGCTTTAGAGTTTACCCAATTGCGTGTCACTGGCCCATGTTCACCATCCTTCTAGCTTCGTGGTTGCTGCGATATCAGCACTAAGGTTGAGCCGGCGACGAAGCTGGTGCACGGTCACGACCTTCCTTTACAGGTCGGCATATCAGACTGCTAATCCCAGTGGTGACCGCTTGTAGAGTCGTTGGTGGCAGGAGGCGGCATTTCAGCAAACAGCAACAAAGGTTAGAACGGAGCCAGTTTACCCTCTTGGGTGCAAATATACTCGTCGGCTAGAACGTTATATGGGAATACGAGACCGCATCACTCTACCCGCGTTCTACTGAGCCGGATCTGCCGCCACCACATTCCTGACAACCACGGAGCTGCGACGGGTAAGCTTCTCACAACCTATCCGGACGGTGTAGAAAACTGTGACAACTACGCAGCAGACCCGCGAGTACTGGGCGCTCGCGGAAGCATGCGGTTATGCTGGGAGACAAATGCACAGTGACTTACCGTCGGGAACGTCTCGATTACGACACGATGGTAATCGAGACGTCACTCATACCCTTTGCCGCTTGCAACGCAAGCGTTTGAGACCTGAAGTAAATCTTGCTCCAAAACTGCGTGTCTTCGGCAAACACCGTCGGTAGGTGGGCGAACCGCCGGCACCGGTCGGTGAGCTTGAAGACCTGGTTTGAAACGACCAAGCTACCGACTGCCCTGACTTGACTCCGAACGCCAGCCGTCCGCAAAGTCACGCTAACTGATTGAAATAGGACACAGCATGAGAAGCATCAACAACGCGCCTCCCTCCGACGCCAGATTTGGCAAATCGCCAATGAGGTACGTGGCGCAGTCAAGGCTGGGACTCAAACAATATGTTCTCGGTAGTCTGTTCTACCGCTTCATCAGCGAGAACTTCGCCGATCAGGGTCCCGTCAGAAACGGACAATAAAGCACGCCAAGACGGGCTTGGGGAGCACATCGGCCTGGATCTGCCCGGTGCTGGCCTTTGCCCTTCCACTGGTAGTCACCGGTGAGGTTAATGTGCTCCCAGCCCAGCGGGGGGGGGGGAAGATGCGCGGGATTCACCGGTTGCTCCGTCAGCGATGAAGCGCGGACCGATCGCTCTGTATAGACGGTGTTCCAGAGAGCGATTGCGGCCGTGACGAGGGTGAGGCCGCTTGCCCGGTAGCGGTGCTGCTCGAAGTTACGGTCCCTGATCTCACCAAGTCGGCAGAGGAAGACTGCCCTGGCCAGGGCGTTGCGGGCCTCGCCTTTTGTTGAGGCCAGCGTGAACGCGGCGGCGGAGGTCGACGCGTTGTCCATCCGAGGACGAGGTGGTTCCGTCGCCCCAGTGCTCCGCAAAGGTTGCCGGGACTGAGCGTTGACGAGTTCGGCCAAGGCAGCGGAGTAGGTTTCATCGCGGATGTGCCAGGCCTGCAGCCAGGATAGCTTTGCATAGCTCGCTCCCGGGCATGACTCGGCCATCTTGGTCAGCCCCATGTTGATTGCATCGACCAGGATTGCGGTCAGCAGAAGGATGCGGTCCTTCACCGCGTCCCCGCTCTTCAGGTGCCTAAAGTCGCTGTAAAGCTGGTCCAGCTATCAACCTCCAGGAGCAGGTCGATGATCTTGATGTGTGGCAGCAATGCTGCTGTTTGATCGATCAACCGTTGCGCTTCCTGCGGCACCGAAGCATCAGCGGCGTAATCTTCAGGCCGGAGTCGGTCAGGATCGCATCGGGCAGATCGTTCGTGGCGGCCAGCGGTTCCACCAGATGTAGTTGCTGGTTGAGGGCTTCAAGCCGATCCTTCAGATAGTGCTCGCAGTCTGATTCAACGGCCAGCTGGAGGTCCTCTGTTTCCCTGAGCTTCGCGAACTTCTGAGCAGGTAAGAGGTATTCATTCAAGTTTTTGAATTGCCGAGAGCCTTCGACCCAGATGTCGCCGGAACGCAGAGCGTTTTCAGCTCCGCCAAGGGCGCATAGCTCGTAGTAGGCGATCGATGCCTGTATCGGTAAGATCAGCCTGGCCCAGCGTTCGCGGATAAAGTCGAGAGGAGCCTCCTCGGACAGCTCCCGGATACTGCCGGCGTTCATCTCGCGCAGCAGTTCGATAGCATCGAGAACCGGATTCGCGGCGGGAGCGGCGTGCAGCCCAAGTACGTTCAGAAGCTCAGGTGCATAACGGCGGACGGTCGCATAGCCTTCGCCGACCCCGTAAAGGAAGTCGAAGTCTTCCGGTTGTGCAAGCTTCTGTGCTTCCGTGATACTTGCCGCGAACTCCTCCCACGACACGATGTTTTCGATAGCTGCGAAGGAATCAGAGCCGTTCTGCTTGGCTTCGAGCAAAGCCTGCCCGACTTGCCCATACAGCCGGAGCTTGTCGTTGATGGCCTTGCCGTCAGCCTGGAACTGCTCCTGATGCTTGTGCTTTGCGGCATTGAACAGCTTGCCGATGATCCGGTCGTGCAGTTCGATCACTTCGTCGGTGACCGTGGCCATTCCCTCGACGGCCAGTGCAACCAGCGTCGCATGCCGGCGCTGTGGCTCAAACTTTATTAGATCGGCTGAGGTCCTTTGGCCGCCTTCCCGCGCGATCTTCAGGAGCCGGTTCTGGTGAATCTGACGTTCTATGCCAGCCGGCAAGTCGAGAGCACGCCACGTCCGGAGCCGCTCGATATGCTCGAGCATGTACCTCGAGTTCGGCCTGAGCGGCGACTGCCGCAGCCATCCAAGCAGGGTCATGTTGCTGTCCTGCCTGCGAACGAGCAGCTGGTCCAGCCGACTACGATGAGCGTCTGCGAGGCAATCGGTCAGCTGATTACAAACACGACAATAGCCCGCGTGATCGCTTCCGCGCAGACGCGCTCGACAGCATTCAAAGCCGGCAACAGGATGCGGCGCTCCCGAAGCATCTCCACCAGCCGCGTCGCCAGCACAATGCCCTTATCCGTTTGCATCGCCGTCTCGATCAACTCCTGAACAGCCAGCCGATGATGAACCGTCGTAAACGGTTCGAAGTCAAAGCGTGTTTGAAGCTCGACCAGGTGTTCCCGCCTGGTCTGAGCCCGGTCACCGTACTCCGCCGCGCCCAACCGGGATCTTCAACTGGTCCGCAACGAGATGAAGCAGAGGAGGAAACGGCAGCTCGGCCACGCCGAGCACGATGCCGGCAAAGCGCAGGTAGCAAAGCTGCACGGCGAAGCCCAGCTTGTTTGCAGCGCCACGCCGTTGTCGAATGATCGAAAGATCGGACTCGCTCAAGGTGTAACGTTGGATCAGCTCATTACGGCTATCGGGCGAGGCAAGCAAACTCTGCCCCTCAGCGGCAGAGAGGATCGAGCGACGGGGCATGATTGGTCCTCTTGAAGACGCAGGTTTACGAGAACACCTCAGCCGCAAACCGCAAACCGCTCAAACGCTCACGTTCTCCAGTCTTATAAACAGTTCTCAAATGGTATTCTCGATCAACTCGAAAAACCATGAGTTCCGAGAACCACGAGGACCATTCCATGCTGATCGGCTACGCTCGCGTCTCGACCCATGACCAGAACCTCGAACTGCAAACCGAGGCCCTGACCAAAGCCGGTTGCAAAAAGATCTTCGAGGACAAGATCAGCGGCAGCCGGGCCGAGCGGCCCGGCCTGGCCAAAGCGCAGGAAGCGCTGCGGGAAGGCGACACCCTGGTCGTCTGGAAACTGGACCGGCTAGGCCGCAGTGTCAAGCACCTCGTAGATCTGGTCGGTGAACTTCACAAGCAGGGCGTGCAATTAAAAAGCCTGACCGACGCGATCGACACCGGCACAGCTTCAGGACGCTTCTTCTTCCACGTCATGGCCGCCTGGCCGAGATGGAACGCGAGCTCACCATCGAACGGACCCGAGCTGGCCTGGATGTCGCACGCCAGCTCGGCCGCAAAGGCAGTCGGAAACGGCAGATGACCGAAAGCAAGATCAAGTCAGCCCAAAAGCTACTCGCCAGCGGAGTACCCCCACGCGACGTGGCCAGCAACCTCGGCGTCTCTGTCCCTACCCTCTACCGCTGGATTCCAGCCTCCAGCCAGACTTAGCGTGCTTTATTGTCCGTTTTCTGACGGGACCCCGACGCGACCCGTTGCCTGCCTGCTGTTCGCGCAGATGATCTCGATGTTGAGCTCCGCCAGGGCGCGGCCGAACTGCGTCATACTGGAGCCGCCCCTGGCGTCCGGCTTGTGACCTTAAATACAGAGTGCGTGTCGGAGGAAAATGCCACCGGGCAGCCGTAGCTGGCCAGGTACGTTCCAAGCGCTTCGAAGTACGAGTCTGTGCTCTCACTCGGCACGAAGCGCAGTTGAAGCAGGCAGCTCGTTGCGTCGTCCATGAAGACCAGCAGCGTGCAGCGCTCGCCCGGTTCTCGAACCAGCGGTGGTCCGAGCCGTCGATCTGGACCAGCTCGCCATAGGACTCTCGCCGCAGCCGCGGCTGGTGGAAGCTCCTGCGCTGCTTGCGCGACAGCCACATCCCGGCTTCAACCATCTAGGTCCGCAGCGTCTCACGACCCAACTTGAGGCCATGCTTGTCGAGCAGCATCTCGATCGCAAGCGTCGGGCCGAAGTCGGCGTACCTGGTCCTGACCAGCTCCAGCGCATACTCCCGAACACCTGCGCTGACCCTGTGGTTCGAAGACTGGCCTTGGCCCTGTGAACTGACCACCGCCGCCGTCCTCACGAAACCGGATCAGCAGCCGCCCGACCTGCCTCGCGCTCACTGCCAGCACGATCCCCGCAGAGGCCACCGTGCGCTTGCCAGCCCGAACTTCCGTCAGAACCTCAATGCGCTGTATATTCGTTCGCTCATCAGCACCCAACCCATAGTCGTCGCCTCCAAGGCCATAACCTTAGGAGAGCAATCGGACATTTTTATCGGGCGAGAGTAGGACATCTCACTCCGGCGCTAATACAATCCACTGAGATCATTCAGCGTATCGGACATAAGTAGTTTGTAATGCGGATCTGTACCCGGAACACTGCCACAACGCTTTGTGAGGCACCGCGACATCGTTGGTGAGATGCCCTTCAGGTGCTGACGGACCGTTCTGAAATTTGGAGTCTTGCGAACTCATCCTGAACACGAGTGGCGGCTTGATCCACAGCTGTCGCCGCGTCGTTGGTAAAGATCCCGAGGCGCTCTGTCACCGCATCGGTTTACTCCATTGGTTCTGACATGCGCAATGATCGGTTCTTGGTCCTGCTCCAGGAAGCTCCGTATACCCTCGCGACGAATCGACTTGACAACCACGCATAACGTCGCCTAAAGTATGCTGTCTAACTAGACAGCGTTGTCAGCGGAGTGCTCGAACGATCTCACCTTCAGAATTAAGGGCTTGACAATCGATCGTCCTATCTCATAGTGTTTCTTCGCAAGTGAGACAACGCTGTCAAACTTTGACGGCCCGGATCGCTGCAAAAGTTATCGGAGAAGGTTATACAAAGGATGCCGGCAATGATTGTGACTGGAAATAGAGAGCCGTTCATGAAGGCCTGGATTTCAACCATCACGTTTGCTCTCCTCATTCTGGGGACAGTCCTCGGTAGGCCGGCCATAGCTCAAGGTACGCAACAGTTTATGGGCCGTGTTGCAGACGCCTCGGGAGCTGTCATTCCCGGCGCCACGGTGACCGTTCACAATGAAGAAACGGGGATCGATGTTGTCCTTAAAGCAACCAGCGTGGGCGATTACACCGCACCCTATCTGAAGCCCGGTAATTACACAATTAGCGCTTCGATGACTGGCTTTCAGGAGGTCAACAAGACTCACATCCACCTCGATATCGACCAAACTTCACGGATCGATTTTTCGTTGCCCGTCGGGGAAGCAACGACGACGGTAACGGTTGTAAGCGATGCGCAGCAGATTGATTTTACGAAGGGTGATCGCGGAGAAATTATCGACGGCGAACGCGTTCAGGAACTGCCTCTCGATGGGCGCAATCCCTTCATGCTCTTCGGTCTAAGTCCCGGTACGCATAACTTCGAATCGCTTCAGTATCAGCGTCCTTTCGACCTTGTGACACACCAGCTATACGCGAACGGCTCTCCACAGGTCGCTGAATTGAATATCGACGGGGTTACGAACGAAGCGGGTGGAACGTCCGGTGCCGCGGGTTATGTTCCTTCAGTCGATGTGCTCGGGGAATACAAGGTTGTGCTGAATCCCTACGACGCTTCCTATTCTCACGGCGGAGGCAATTCGATCGACCTGTCGCTTAAGTCGGGAAGCAACGCGTTTCACGGAACGGCGGGCTACTTTTACCGGCGCAGTTGGCTCGATGCGGTTCCCTGGTCCAATAAATATTCGGCTTCTCTCAATGGGACTACACCACTAAAGCCTCAACATAAACGGGATCAGTTCAGCGTTGAGGGCAGCGGCCCGGTGACCATCCCACATCTCTACAACGGGAAAGACAAGTTGTTTTACGTGGTGGCCTACGAGGAACTGAAAGACCTGCTACCGAGCAGTACTGTCACGGAATCCATACCCAACCCCGCCTGGTCCAATGGTGATTTCAGCACGGCACAGTTTGAATACACTCCACCCAACACCGCTAAGGTCAATCTGTGCGGCACCGGCGTTACTCAGTGCCTCCAGCCTTTGTATATCTACGATCCTCTAACGCCCCTGCATTCCTACGTCGATCCGCTCGACGGACTGACGAAAATGGCTCACGCTCAGTTCAACGGTTCCTACACCCCAAGCACTGCCGGCAACATTATCCCCCAGGGCCGCATCGATTCCGTGGGTCAGGCAATTCTGAACACCTACAAGTTCGTGACCCCAAACAACAACCCTGGGGTTGGCTTTGCTCCGTACCAGAACAATTACATCTTCACGCCCGTTGAGGACGATCTCTGGCGCAATGCGCTGATCAAGATCGATTGGAAGGTTCGCCCGAATGATGCGCTATCCTTCCGCTGGGGTGCCCAGGCTCGCTATAACAACTCTGGCGCGGGCCTGACAGGATTGCCGCTTACCGACCCGGCTACAGAAGCCGGACCTCAAGTGCAACCGAAATCGCAGACTGGCGCAATCCAGTGGACCCACACTTTCGGTCCAACCCTGGTGTTCAACTTTTCCACTACGCTCATCACGGAAGTCGAGGTCGCGAGCGACTACGGCTTGAAGTTCGCAAACGAATCAGCAGCATTGGGGTTCAGTCCGGCCTACTACAATCAGCTGTCAAACAACAACCGCTTTCCTAATGTCGCCATCTCGGGCTACACCACTCTCAGCAGCAACACTCAGGGCAGTTCGCGTAATTTCCATACACTGCAGTTCCTTCCAACGATTACCGACATTCGCGGAGCTCACACCTTCCGCGCCGGAATTGATGTAAGGTTTGAGCAGAACGACAATCCCGGTGGCGGCACAAATGACCAGTATGGCTTCACCGGTAACTTCACAAACCACTTCTTCGGCACTCCTGGGGATCCGTCGAACTACACCAGCGGTAGCGGACCTGCTTCTTTGCTATTGGGCTATCCCAACTCGGGATCAACGTACAATAATCTTCACTCCTTTTACTCTCAGCACTACTTTGCCCCGTGGGCGCAGGACGACTGGCGGCTCTCACGGAGGCTCACATTGAATCTCGGGCTGCGTTGGGATTTTCTCACGCCGCTGGTTGAGCGCCACAACAAGATTGAAACGGGTTTCAACCTGACCGCCACTAACCCTGCTTCGGCGCAAATTCCCGCCGGAACCGCAGCTCTGGGAACCGCCACAAGCCTGCAGGGAGGCGTCCTGTTCGCCGGGGTAAACGGGCAGTCTCGGGGCGCGTATGTCATGAACAAGTTACAAGTTCAGCCACGTATCGGTTTCGCCTACGCGATCACCGATCGGATGGTACTTCGCGGAGGGATTGGCGCCAATTACCTCAACGACCAGTCGACCGACTCGACTGACGGCTTTAGTGCCTCGACCACTTATACGAATTCCCTCAACGGGGGACTAACTCCGTATACATCGACGACCGGCCAGGGCTTCAGCGATCCTCTTGCGACGATCATTCAACCAAACGGGAATTCGCTCGGGCTCTTGCAGGACCTCGATAAAGGCATCAGTTTCTATAACCATAACTACCACGTGCCTATCTTGTGGAACTACAGCCTGACTTATGAGGCACAGCTAACGAAGCGCGACACGATCAGCTTGGCGTACGTTGGCAATCGAGTTCCGAACGGCGCAGTGACCAACAACATCAACAACACGACTCCACAGTACAACGCGCAATGCGACCTGGAGCGCGGTGGCACCCCGGTTCCTTGCAGTTCGCCGGCCAATCAAATCGCCAATCCATTCCTGGGGCTGTCGGCTTTTGCCGGGACTGGCTTTTACAACAGCACTACGATCAGCAAGCAACAGTTCACCATGCCCTTTCCTGAGTTTGGTACCATCAACGAGAATGGCGCAACAAACAACCAGAGGACCTGGTACAACTCCTTCCAGGCAGTGGCAACGCATAACGTGTCCAGGAGTCTTTCGCTGCACCTGACCTACACCAAGGCCAGGGATGAATCGGCGGGAGGCTGGAACGATGAGCTGAACAATGTGTTGTCCCGGACGGTTAGCACGACCAATGATGTTGCGCACGCCATCAACTTTTCGGGCGTCGGCTATCTGCCGTTCGGCCAGGGCCGCACATATTTCTCGAATGCGAATCGGTTTGTAGATACGGTAATCAACGGTTGGGGTATTGCTCCGAGTTATACCTGGTACAGCGGGTTCCCGTGGCGTCCTGGTGGTAACTGGGAAATGAACAACCAAGCTTCACCTGCCTTGGCCGGGGGCATCAGCCAGAGCCTGGGGGCACCCCGGGTAACCCTGCCTCTCGACGGAAATCACTCGTATCATAGGATTCGTGGCGCAACCCCCTGCGTTGGCGCCAGAGACGGAAATGTAGCAGGTAAAATCAACACGGCTTCTGCTACAGTTCTTGCCGCGGAGGGCTGCCCAGCCGTTCCATTATTTGTGACCGCTGCGGCCTATGCCGTTGGAAGAAACACGATCGACTTTGGCGTGCGTCAACCTGGAGCATACACGTTGAATATGGAGATATCGAAGAATATCAACCTGCCCGATGCCCAGAAGATCTTCCGCTCAGAAGCGGCAAGGATGCGACTCGCTGTCGATCTTCTGAATGCGTTCAATCACGCAAACTGGGATGAAGGGTATAACGGCAGTGCGACGAGCATCGACTTCGGCACCATTTCCAAAGGACCGAGTGCTCCGACCAACGTGCCGCGATACTTGCAACTCTCGGCCAAGATCGACTGGTAAACTGAGGTTTGTCGGTTGAAATATTGAAGCGTGTAAGCAGGTAAGTTTACGAGGTGGTTAGTCGCTCCCCGTCAATCTTCACCTGACAACTGGATACACGGGGTGGGTGGTTACCGTACGTGGTTATACTCGAGGCATGGATATCACTCAAGAGAATGGCACTCTAAGGGGCTGGCGACTGCTTTCCTCCGCGGGGTGGCCTATCTCGTATTGACGGACCCGGGCAGGGCTTTTTGCTCTTTCGGACAAATCGCAGAGCTGGCGTTACTTTCGAGATGGCGTCTTCTGCGTTCAAGCCACGCGTTAAAGTACATGACCGAACCACACCGAAGAGTCCTTCGCGGCCATGATCAAGAACATCGAGGTGCGTCCGCTAAGCCCCAAGCTCAATTTGCCCTGCTTTGTCACGGTCGGTGAGGACATTCACTCAGCAACATCTTCGAACAGTTGTACGCCGTGCGTGGACCCAAGATTCTTATGCTCTATGCGGGTGAGGAGCATAAGCCTTTGGCGCTCGCTCCTCGTAATTCAGCATGCCCCTCTTTACGGTAACTATCAATTGACTCATCGACCGTGCTCAGCCAGGAAGAGGTCGTACGGCTGATGAACGCAAGCGGCAACCTGGTGCATCGTGCGATGCTGATGACGCTTTATGCGACCGGTGTGCGCAGGGCAGAGCTGTGCCGTTTCAAGGTCACCGACATTGATAGCGAGCGCATGATGCTGCACATCCACCAAGGCAAGAGTGGGCGCGACCGTGATGTCCCGTTGAGCCCGAAGCTGCTGGCCACCCTGCGCGAGTACTGGCGCTGGATGGCCGTCACCACCAAGGCGCGTGGATCGCGGTGATCGAGGCGGCCAAGGCTGCCGGCATTACCAAGCGAGTCTCGCCGCACTCCAGGAACTCGCCGCACTCGAACGCTTCCAGCGTTTCCTCAGGCAGCTCCTTTACCAAGGACTGGGTCGTCTATGCCAAGCCACCCTTCGGTGGTGCCGAACATGTCCTCCACTACCTCGCCCCCTACACCCACCGAGTAGCGATCTCGAACCATCGCCTCGTCAGCTTCAAGGACGACCGCGTCTCCCTCCGTTGGAAGGACTACGCCCAGGTTAGCAAGCAAAGGTGATGACCGTCTCAGCGGATGAGTTCCTCAGGCGCTTCCTCATCCACGTTCTGCCCGAAGGCCTGGTCCGCATCCGCCACTTCGGTCTGTTCAGCAACCGCCACTTCGGCCTGTTCAGCAGCCGCAAGCGGTCTGCTTGACTGCTGCGTTGCCGCTCGCTGCTCCACGTCGCCGCTTCACCTCAACAGCCCACGCCCACAGCTCAGATCAGGTGCCCGCCCTACGCTAAGCCCATGCTCGTGATCGAACGCTTCACAGCTTCCAGCTGCTAACCGGGCCGTCGAGCACCGCACCGAAGCCACGCCTCGATAGCTCCTAAGCAAACATGACCAACGTAGCCATCAAGCCGGTCGCCCCAAGCCGTGCTCACACACGCCAAGCATCCGTGCGCCCACTCGCACCCAAACAGCCCCAGAATCGCACTGCTTTAGATGCCAAAGAAACGTCGTCTGTCGTCAAGACTCAACGTCTCCTACGTTCGAAACACTGCCGACTTCAAGAAGAGACGCCGGCGGAACCGGACTCGCCCATTCAAATCTCAATGCCAACCCACCGCATCCGCCACGCCACCGGCTTTCTCCAAACGCCCCTATCAAAACTGCCCCGACAAGCTGCCTGCAGCTCCCCGCTTCATGCGCGGGACAGCCCTGATAGGGTATTAACGTTTAGCAGGACCTAAAGGGTCTTATGAAGTTGCGAGCTTGATGAGTCTGCTTGTTATGAGGATAGCGAAGCGATGAATTGTATTCCTTTGAGTGTTTGCGGGAGTCGTTCGTAGTCCCGGGCCAGGCGTCTGAAGCGTGCGGCCCTGGCGAAGCTGCGTTCGACGACCCTTCGGCGCGGAAGCAGCACGAAGCCTCGTTTGGCTGGGGTGCTTGACGACTTCGAGCCGTATGCCGTGCTGTTGTGCGGCGTCGGCGGCGTTCGGGCCGGTGTAGCCCTGGTCGACATAGGCCAGCTCGACCGTGCTCCCGGTGATCTGCTGGACCTGTTCGGCCAGTGGAGCGACCTGGTCCCGGTCGCCCTGGTCTGCCGGCGTGACGGTCAGGGCCAGCAGGTGGTCCAGCGTGTCGACCGCGACATGCACCTTCGATTCCTTGCGTCGGTTGGCCTCGTCGTAGCCGCCACGAACACCCACTCCGAGCCATGTACCGCACCGCGTTGAACACATCGCGAAGATCATGCTCCCGCTGCCTCGCATCCTCGCGACACAGCAACAGATACGGCAGCACAAACCACCACTCCTCATCCGTCACATCCGACGGATACCCCACACGAACCTTCGCCATCACTCCCTGCTGAAGCGAAAACAAGCAGCAGCAAAGACTCTAAGCAGGTGCGAAGTTCATAACACCCTCTAGAAGTCGTGCGCTAGTAGCAGGAGCGCCATAGACGGGATTGTAGACGAGCGAAGTCACGCGGTCGGTTCCATCTTCACGGCGTAGTTCGGCTTCGGTGAAGGCTAGGCCGTTCGGGCTGTGACCGCTGAACAGGCCGAGACGAGCGCTGAGCTTGAGGGTCTTGCTGCCGCCGGGAGCCCAGGAAACGCCGAGACGTGGAATGAACCCATTGCTTTGGAACGGAAGGTTGGCATAGAAGGAGCGGAGGCCAGCGGAGAGTGTGAGATCGGGGCGAAGCTTGATGTCATCTTGCAAGAAGAAGGCCGGGTAGAACTCCGTGAAGTTGACCTGCGGATTGCCCGCCAGGGAGGAGTACTGGGTGGGAGTTCCGCCGGGTAGGCTGAGGAGCGTGCGGCGGTGTTGTTCGAGACCGGTGATGGTTGATGGTTGTGGTCGTCGAGGTGGCGTTGTTGTTCGCGTCGAGCACCGGTGCCGTGCCACCGCCGAAGATGTAAGTTCCGTTGAAGTTCGTGCTTAGGGTCTGGCGCTCTATGTACGCGAAGAGCTGGAGTCCTGCTTTGAGCGAGTGTTTTCCGCGACTGGAGGGAAAGTCGTCGTCCCACTCCGTGCGCACCTGACGGATATGCTGCTGACCGATGCTCGCACCGCCTTCGGTAAACGCTCCAGCAACCTGGAGCTGCGGGGCGCTGGAGTTAGGGACGTCGATCTCTCCGCGAAAATCGACACTGACGCGCCCTTCATGCAGAAGATTCGGGGTGAGGGTCGTGGTATCGGAGAGACGGAGCACGCGGTCGTAGGCTTGCGAATCATAGCCACTGGCCAGCAGGGAAGTCCCGCCGATGCCGAAGTTGGAAAGGTGATCGACATCGGCGTAATAGGCGGCAAACGCGGTGTAGCCAGGGCCGAGTTGGGCGTCGACGCGGGCGGTGCCGATCCAGAGACGCTGAGGCGTTAGGCGTTGGCGACGATGGAGATCGGGGTGCCGTGGAGTCGAGCGTAATGGTATTGTTGACGCCGAATTTGTCGATGGAACGGTATTCGAGTGGGAGGGAGAAATTGGAGCCTTCTTTGCGGACGGGTCCGTTGAGCGTGAAGCCGTAGCGCTTCTTGCCAATCGTGGCGGAGCATCGGAGAAGGGATCGCGAGCGTTCATCCACTGAGAGGAGTTGGTGGCGAACAGTGAGCCGTGAAAGGTTTTGGCTCCGGGCTTGGTGAAGATCTGCATGCGACCCATCGAAGGAAGCCTGACGGTTTTCAGCTGAAAACAGATCGGGATTGACCTCGACACGGGCGATCGACGACTTGGGAGGGAGCGGGCTGTCATCCTGAAACCGTCAACGGAGATGAGGGTGCCAGAAGGTGGTCCACCTGCTGAGGCGGCGAGCTGCTGCAGTTCACGCTGCAGGTCGTCGGGATCGTCGGCCAGCGTGTTGATCTGGGTCCGGATAGGGTGGCCTCGTTGATACCACGCAGGACAGGCTGAGCGACTGCGGTGTCGGCCTCGACATCGATGGTGATGTTCTCTGCGGGAATCAGTGTGATGCGAAGGTCATCCGGCAAACGCGAAGGAATGGTCTGCTATGCCGTCATGAAGCCTGGAGCGGAGGTGGTGAGATGATGTGGACCGGCTGCCAGGTACCGCAAGCGGAAATGGCCGTCTGCGCCGCTGGTCTGGCTCTGCATGGAGCTTCCGTCGATTTGGACGATGGCTCCGGGGATGGCTGCGGTGGTGCTGTCCTGTACAGTGCCATCGAGCGTGCGGCCGGTGCAGGCAGGACGTGGCTGCTGGGCTGACATCGAGGGTAGGAATGCACTGAGACGAGCTGGACCGCAGCGCATGCCATGAGGCCGCGGCAAAGGGACGGTGCATTCAAAAGCCTCCAGAGATCGCTGAAGTATGGGGTACGCGGGATGGACAAGCGATGTTCGCAGGGTGTGTTTTCAGCGAGGTACTTTCCGCAGGGGACTTCAGCGGCCACTTAGCCCATTCTTCAACTGGTCTGCTGGTCTGCTGTTACTCGTCCAGCTTGAAAGTCTTGATTTTGATCAGCTTGGCGACTGTAAGCTCCTGGACGCCACGTGCACGCATACGCTCCACAAATGCTTTGTCGATCTTGAACACTGACATCTGGATCAGCTCCTCCTGGTTTGGTTGAAGGCCCATCGCTCTGGCTTCACGTGCCTTTTCCGGCGTAACGCCGACGGCCTTCATTTCGATAAGCTTGCCTGCCCGCAGCTCGGGATAGCCTGCAGCAGCTAGTGCACGAATGTAATCGGGGTCGATCTGAAGAGCGCGCAAACTGATGAGTTGACCCGCGCTCAGGCCGGTTACGCCTGCCGCCTTGATGTTGCGAGTCCAGGCGAGTGTCACGTCCAGCATCAGAAAGCTAAGCTGTCTCCACGGCGTAATGCCGCTAAAGCCGAGTTCCTCCATGGAATGAGGAAAGGTGCTGCTCGGTATAAAGCGAAACCGTCCGGACAGGGCTCCGTCGTGCACGACCCCATCGCAGACGACTCCTCCCGCATCGCCACTGAGCCGCGCCGACAAGGGTGAGGCCTCAGACTCGAAAGACTGAGCGGAAACCCCGGACCATCGGCTCCAGTTAGACTCGGAGTCCGACATCTCCATACAGTTCTCTGCGCCTTTGTCGCAGTCGTTTGCTGAAAGCACAATTCTAACGGTCGGAGTCTTCCCGGCATGCTGAGTAGGCGACAGCATGCACAGACCGGACACAGACTGAGCAAGGCACGTCGATGAGGAAGCGATCAGGAGGGCAGCGAACACGAATCGTTTCATGCGGTTTCCTTCGTAACTTGTGAGAAGAAGAGACGCAGCTTCCCTATGCGATCCGTGAGATCGCAGGGGACCCTACAGAGATTGCTTTAGTCGAGCAGGCCCGACGTTTTTAATCTGGTGAGCTTATCGAGACTTGCGCTGTTGAACCCGTTGGCTCTGGCCTTCGCAACGAAATCAGCGTCGATGTGGAACACGGCAGCCTGTCGCATGGCGTGGCTATCTGCCTCGGGAAAGGTCGATTTCAACCACCTGGCGTACTCCGGAGTCATGCCTTGAGCACGCAGGGAAATCAGGTCACGAGCCGTCAGTCCGGGATAGCCGGCGTCAGTCATGCCTCTGGCATATTCAGGAGTTACGCCGACAGCTTTCATGCTGACCACCTCGCGTAAATCGACGGCCGGAATGCCGCTCGCTTTCAGGGCAGCTACGTACTCCGGGGTGATCCCCATCGATTTCAAGCTGACCACTTCGTGCATGGTCGGTCGTCCAAGACCGAGCGAATCCATAGAGCGGGCATACTCGGTAGTGACTCCGAGCGACCTCGTCGTGACGATGTCATGGAAGCTGGCTGGAGCGAGTGGAGTTCCCTTCAGACTGGCGACGTACTCTGGCGTGACTCCTATTGATCGGAGGGTGACAAGATCGTGAAGCGAGGGCATGCCAAGACCGGTTTGCGCCATTGCTTTCGCGTACTCTGGCGTAACCCCGATAGAGCGCAGGGTGATGACCTGGTCAAGGTCTTTGTTGAGTTCGAGGGGATAACCCGCATCCTGCATTTCCTTCAGGTACTCGCCGCCATCCCCGTGTGATGGTATAAGCTGCGCACCTGAAATCGGTCCGGAAATCGCAGACGGAGGAACGGTTTCAACCGGCGATGTTGTCTGTGGAGGCATCGCAGGCAGCTCCGGCCTGGATGCGGCTACGATAGTGGCCCGCACAGGTAGTTCGGACACTGCGGACGCCGCTTGCTGGAAAGCTTCGCGCTTCGCTGCTGCCGTCGCTCCGGCCACCTCGGGCGCATGCGTCTGCCGCGTACGAATTCCGTGGGCTATGTGTGGTGCGAGGAGAAGTCCACTCAGCACGGCTGCTGCTGCCAGAATCCGGATGCCACTCACCGATCTTTGCTCCATTGCGTTTTCTCCCAAGATTCTGCGTATGCGATTCATCAATTTTGTGCCGTCGCCATGCAGCGCTGTGGCAAGTTGCAGATGTTTTACGCGTTGCTCTTCGAGTTGCAGAAGCGCTTCGGCATAAACGGCGGGGTCGGCGCAAGCCTTCGCCGCGACCTCGTCACAGCAAGTTTCGCGAAATTCGCGCGTCTTACGGCTGAGCCACCAGACGGCAGGCTGAAAGAAGAACAGGCATTCGACAGAGGTCTGCAGGAGGTTGCACAGGTAGTCCCATCGGCGGACGTGCGCCAACTCATGCGCGAGCACCGATTCCAGTTGCTCCGGAGCCAGGGAAGCGACAGCGCTCAAGGGCAGCAGCACCACTGTGCGCCAGAGCCCGAAGACCATGGGTGAGATCACTTCATCTGTGACACGCAAAGCAACTCGCCGGCTCACATGGTATCGGCTCGCAAGCCTGTCGAAGCTCATCAGGAGAGGCTTTGGAACGTTGACTTGAGCTCTGCTTCCCAGGGCTCTGAGGGTCAACCAGCCACCTGCAGCACGAAGTGCCAGAAAAAGGACGCCGGCGAGCCACACGCCATCGAGGCACGGAAGCAGCAAGATCGAATGGCCGGCGATCCACAGTTCGCTTCGGCTTACCACCGGCGCAGTCACAGGAAGTTGTTCCATGAGCGCGGCGTGCATGACCCCGAGTTGCGAAGTAACGAATAGATGTGGAACGGCCCGGCTATGCGAGACAAGCTGCTCCTGCTCCAGAAGGGTAGCGGCAAAAGCGAGAGGCAAAAGAGCAAGCGCACCCAAAGCCATCCCGTAGCGTATGGAAGCTGACGCGCTCGTGCAGCATCGGTCTAGGACTGCGTAGAAGAGAACGATTGCGCTGCTCTGCCACAGAAAGTGCAGCAGAGTCCAGCCCAGTGCAACGACTTCGCCGGATTGTATGGAGGTGAGAGTGATCATCGCGTTGTCTCCTTCGGTCAGGATCGTTTGCGGGCAATCAGCTTACGAATTTCAGTAAGTTCTTCTTCGCTGGCGGGTTCCATCTCGAGCGCACGTAGTGCAAGTTGACCCGCACTGCCTCCAAAAAAGCGCTCGCTCAGATCGCGCATGAAACGCTGCTGGGTCTGTTCTCTTGCCACGACTGCACGATATACGTGGGCACGCTCAGTTACGTCCCGGCACACGAGTCCTTTATCGAGCATGATCTGCATCAGTTTCTGAACGCCGGTATAAACGACAGGCCGGCGCTTATTGACCTCGACAAACACGTCTCGGACGGTAGCCTCCCCGCGTTCCCAAAGAATGGAAAGAAGTTCCAGTTCACCCTCCGTCGGCCGTGGTATTTCTTTTGATTTCGACATAAACAGAACTGTATACGAAGTCCTTCGTACATGTCAACGAAGAGCTTCGTACGAATCCAGGGTGGATAATGTTTGCTGGCTTGTTTCTGCTTTTAGCTTTGTTCCAAACAGGGGTTCCGTCAGGAAACGGACAGCAAAGCAGGTCAGTAATTTTCTGCCCTCGTTGAGCCGCACATCAGTCGGAGCCGTTTCAGAAGTCATCGTTTCCCCGAAACGCCTGCAAAAAGAGCAGATGAGAACTGGTTTAGAGAACGCTAAAGCGAGGTTCCAGGTGTGATCTTCAGAGCTATGTGGCGGGTTTTCTTCAGAGCTAACTGACGCCAGTGACGAGTGTACTCCGGGCTGCGTTGACCACGTCATTGGTGACGACGGTCAGCTCGTTGACCTGGAGAACGCGTTCGATCTGCAGGAACAGCCTGCGCAAAAGCCGAAAGTTTGCTCCCGTAATTCTTGCGATGCTCGCGACCGCCTGTGCGTCGGTGAAGTCTGCCCCGTCAAGCTGCACCAGACTGATCTTAAACCTGGGAAGAGAGGCAAACCGAAGCTGTGAATCAGCACCTTATCCGGCAGCTTGGCCTCTAGCTGCTGGCGGGTTTCTCATCGGCCATAAGCCACTTGGCATAGGCCGCCATGTCGATCGCCGGCACGGTGCCGATCTTTTGCAGCTCTGTGATCAGCCCCAGCAGAAACGATGTTCCGGCTTTGTCGTGCGCGATGCTTGTCTGACAATCCGAGCCCTCGCAGCCGAACGTCCCGAAGGCTGCGATGCAGCCGATATCGAGACGGCCGTCGCCTTGGTCGTTGGCGAGCGCCTGGGTTGGATAGGTGGTGACATTGTCGACTGTACAACCGTTCTCGAATGCGACGAAGCCGGCAAGGATGGGCTGGGGAGTTGCCTTGCGCAGGCCGTCGATCGTCATCACTTCGGCGCTCGTTCGGTGCAGCTTTCTCACGCTCGCGGTCTTCTCCTGCGCGTACTTTACAAAGCCGAGATAGATTCCTGCTTGGATCCGAAAACGGCATAAACCGCTTCGGCCGGAATCACTTTCACGCCTTCGAGCTCGAAGATGAGGAAGCTACATTGCCGGTCATAAAGCACGACATCGATCTCTTTGCTGAAATCCCGGTACTCTCCATAATGGTGGCTTTGTTGACCGCGTAGCGTGCCGGTAGATACGTTTTAAAGAGTTTGTGCCACACCTTTTCGATGCCGTCACCCTTTGCGCCTGGGTGACCGATGGCTTCGCGAGCCGTTTTCAGCTCTTGCGAAACCCTGTCGTGTAGGCTGCCCATCAACTTCGGAAGTGTCCAGCTCATTGCACCACGTCCCTCCATAACTGAGTGTTGCGAGCAATCTTTCCCGCCTTCGCGATTGTCTGCTTTTCTGCGGCAGTGAGCTCGTCCGATAAGATCTTGTCGGTGTTCGCCGGATCGACGAAGCGGGTGCTGGCGAACGAATCCCGCAGGTCCTCAAAACCAAGCTGACATTGTCCGCGAGGGTACATGCTTGAGCTCCTGAACCTTCCGGCAGAACACACCGAGGGCGATTTGCACAGCGGCTTGCTTCTAAAACTGAAGAATTCCTGATTGAACTCGGCCGAGATTTCTGCTTCGTCGGTTCGGAGTACCCAGTTCAGGTTGGAAGCGCGACTTGGCACTAGATCTGTTGTTCTTCCAACGTGGCTTGAATTGTCTTGTCGCATTTGATTTCAAGGTAGGGCGGTTCGAACAGAGTACCTCGGTAAACTAAGCTTCTACCTGGAAGCTCTTGATCACGACGTAAGGAAGGCCCATGAGCAACCGGCAATCGGTGTTCTACTCTGTGCCAGCAAGGACGATGAGATCGTTGAGTACGCGCTCAAAAAGCAATGATTGGGCTGCCCGCTAACCTATTCGACGGCACGGGCATTCCTGCCTGCATCGTCGTGCTGGTTAAGACGAACGCCGCCGGACGCAAGGGTGTCTTCATGATCGGCGCGTCGGAGGGCTTCCAAGGATGCCGAACTTGCCGACGAGCGCGAGGCGCTAAAGGAATAGCAAACCCTCCTGGACCTGCAGGCAGACGCCAAGGCTGACCTGAGGACGGCGCAGGAAGTGCTTGAAACCACCATCGCGGTCAAGTACGTCACCCTTACCGAGGCGGAGATCAAGACGCTGGTGATCGATGACAAGTGGCTCGCCACGGTAGCCGAGGCGGTGCGCGGCGAACTCGACCGCGTCTCCCACACCCTCACCGGCCGCATCCGCCAGCTCGCCGAGCGCTACGCCAACTCGCTGCCGGAGATCGTGGACGAGGTGGCGAAGCTCTCCAGCCGCGTGGAACAACACCTGCGGCAGATGGGGGCCTCATGGAGGTAAGGACAGGGTGCAACCGGACCGAGGCAGGGGTAATCCCGGAGGATGGGGAGATTATTTCTGTGCTCGATGTTGCACTGTTCGTAACGGGTGATTCTCGGAGCTGGGCGAAATATTACCCGAACCAAGGCGAGCTCTTCGTTCGCATTACCAATCACACAAGGGAGTCCATATACCTCGTTCTCCAAGATTGCAGATTCGTGAACTTACCCACCACCGAGTGTGAGGGTAAGCACCTGGTCGTGATCAACAAGCGTAACCTTCCATTTATCTCGGGTTTACACACCATTGTGGCCAAGGAAAAGACAGAAGAAGTGGCGCATGACTATCGCCGTTACTGCTTCCAAACGCGCGGCATCCAGCAGCAATTCCTCTTCTACGCTGTAGGAACGAAGGTCTCGGGAATCAGCAAGACGAACATTCCAAAGCTGACGCTTCCTGTCCCATTACTCCCCGAGCAAACCGCCATCGCCGCCATCCTGACCGACATGGACGCCGAACCGCCAAGCTCGGGCAGCGACTCGCCAAGACCCGCGCCTTGAAGCAGGGTGACGGTATCAAGAAGGGATCAGACCAAGCGGCGGTTTATTGAAGAACCCGCCAATATGAAGCTGCTGATCGTTGTCAGCAAACTGCTGACAGGTTTCGATGCGCCAAGCTGTACGTATATCTATCTCGACCACGAGCTTCGAGACCACAATCCGTTTCAGGCAATCTGCCGGACTAATCGCCTGGACGGCGAAGACAAGGACTACGGCTATATCGTCGACTTTAAGGAGATGTTTGCGAAGCTCCAAGAGGCGATTGCTGTATATAGCTCGGACGAGCTCGACATTGATGAAGGCGGTGGCGGCGTAAGCGTCCGGTGTGCGCCGTTCTATGAGTAGGTGCTGGAGTTAAGTGTCCCCATAAGCTTATGTGGACACTTATTTTGGTGTGGTGGTTTGGGGGCTGTTGATCGATACGTTCCAGGGCAGGAGCTCGTGGATGCGGTTGATCGGGTGGTCGGCGATGCGTTCGAGGACGTGGTGGAGATAGAGCTCGGGGTCGAGGCCGTTGAGTTTGGCTGAGCCGAGCAGCGAGTAGATGTGTGCGGCACGTTCTCCTCCAGCGTCGGAGCCACAGAAGAGATAATTCTTGCGTCCGAGCGCAACCACGCGCAGCGCTCGTTCGGCGGCGTTGTTGTCGATCTCGAGCTGTCCGTCGTCGACGTAGCGGGTGAGCGCACGCCAGCGCGAGATCGCGTAGCGGATCGCAGCCGCGGTGTCGGACTTGACGTTTATAGCGAGCTCCGAACATCTGTTAAGAGGCATTCTGGCGAAGAGCTGGACATCAAGCCGTACGAAGCGGACATGCGGCATCTCCTTGAGACGTATGTCCGGGGCGACGATGTCGTTGACTTGGGGAATTCGAAATCGTTGTCGCTGACGGGGATGATCGTCGACACCGGAATACACGATGCCATCGCCAAGAAGCTCAATCAAAAAAGCACGCCTTTCAAGAAACGCCATTGCGGAAGGCATCATCAACAACGTGCGAAAGACGATCATTCGGGACCAGCTCACTGACCCCCTTCTCGCGTAGATGTCCAAGCTGTTGGATGACCTAATCGCTCAAAGTCGTACCGACTCGCGAGCTTATGAGGCGTTCCTTGCGAGGGCAGAAGACCTGGTGATCGGCATGGCTCGAAAGGAATCGCGCAGTCACCCCGCTTTCCTAAACGGTCACGCGGCTGCACTGGTGTTCTATAACAACCTGGCTTATCTGTCTGGCGGGAACTTTCATGGTTCCGAGGATGAGGAAGCCAGAGTTAAGCTTGCGCTCGATCTTGACTCGGCAGTGCGGGAGCGTGCGCCTGCGGACTGGCGCGGTGACGACATCCGAGAGACTGAGGTGCTGAATGCACTGTTCCCGCTGATGGCCCGACACCGCCAGGCTACAACCGATATCTTCGAGATCATCAAGAACCAGCCGGGGATACTGATGAACGAGACCATTCAGCTAGGGGATATATCGGTCATAGTCACGCGAAAGGCTGTCAAGAACGCGCATCTTTCGGTGCATCCACCGCTTGGTAGAGTGACACTGTTAGCACCGACAGAAACCCGGCTCGATGTTGCCCGCGCCTATGCAATTTCGAAACTTGCATGGATACGGGAACAGCAGGCAGAATTCACAAAGCCACGTGAGACACCTCGTAGGCTCGTGGAGCGGGAGACGCACCAGCTGTGGGGCCGTCATCATCTGCTACGAGTGACCTACAAGGACGAGAAATCCTCCATCGTTCTCGACCATCGACACATCAGACTAACGGTGCGGCCCGACACAGACCTGGTAAAGCGATCGGCAATTCTGCATGGATGGCATCAGACTGCTGCACCAAGCCGTTCCGCCACTCTTGAACATATGAAAGCGCGACTGAACGAGCAAGTAACTGAGTATTTTCTGCAGCGCATGAAAACGAAATGAGGAAGCTGCAACCATCGGCTTGGCCACATTCGCCTGAACACAGAGCTGGTGAAGAAGCCGAAGGACCTGCTCGAATACGTAATTGTGCATGAGCTTGTGCACCTGATAGAGCCGATCCATAGTGACAAGTTCGCAAGTATTCTCAGTAACCTCTATCCAATGTGGAGAGAAGCGCGGGCCGAATTGAACAAGCTACCTCTTGCCGCAGAGTGTTGGAAGTGACGAAGGTGTGGGTCTAACTCTCGTGTTGTGAAGACAAACTAAACGGCAACAGATCTTCTACCTGCATCTCGTTCACCAGCCAGGCTTGGCTGCGCGAAATGGTGCTTCTGGCGAGAGCTCTGCAGTTGTTCGAAGGTGCTTGACTATCTTCAAGAGCGCCAGCGACGCCGACTTGTAGGCACTCACTTGAATGCCTCTGCGTCCCAACCACTTGAGCAACGCCTCGATCGTCAGGTATGGAGCTCCGGTTCCACGACACAATGGAACAAACGACGGCCACCCAGATTTCAGAAATTTGAGCCAATTTAGTCGCATCGTGCTCATTTTTGCAAACCAAAGCAATCACACAGTCACTCAAGGACGCTGGAATACCTTGTGAAAGAACGCAGATTTGGTCAACATCCGGCTAGCCTACTCGAAGTAAGAGAACCGCAGGTCCAGACAAGTCATGCGTGTGTTCGGAAGAATCGCGATCGTCTGCTTACGTCGGACGTGGCGCAGCGGTTCTTCGCCGAAGTCAATGGTCTGGCGAAGCGCTTGATGAGCGACGAGCATTTCACCGTCGACGGCGCGCTGATCCAGGCCTGGGCCTCGCAGCGGAGCTTCCGGCGCAAGGACGGCTCGGACGATGGCGACGGCACAAACTTCCGTGGGCAGAAGAGGTCGAACGAGACCCACCGGTCGACCACCGATCCGGAGTCGAGGCTTTACAAAAGGAGCTATGGTCAGGAGTCGAAGCTGGCCTACCTGGGCCATGCGCTGGTGGAGAATCGCAACGGCCTGATCGCGGCCGCGATGACCACGCAGGCGGACGGCCATGCCGGGCGCGATGCCGCCCTGCTCATGCTTGCCGAGCGGCAGAAAGAAACCCATCCACTTCAGTAATCCCCAGCTTCTTTCAACAAGCTCCTAGTGCAGGTATGATTGCCTGGAAGGCAATATCGGAGAAGGGAATGGCGTATGACGGCGATTTCAACAAGCCGGGAAAGAGTACCGGTCGCTTTTGGCATTGCCCCTTCTTCTTGACGACTCGACGATAGGACAACAGGCGGGTGGCGTGATTTCAACTGACAGCGGTAACATACGCGCGTTTGATGATCTCGACGACAAGATTGAGCTCCTTACTCTGCCTCACGCAAGCCTGCTCACGATGCGGGGACTGGAAAAAAGCATGGCCGCGCTTGAAGAGCTTACACCTCAGCAGATCATCCGTAAGGTTACTGAAAAGAAGATCTCAGCTGAACAAGCTGATATTCCGCTTGAGAAACGCATTCTCGAATCTCAACGACGTGACCTACTAGAATCTCTACTTCGAGTACTCCAGGGAAGAGGTCGTCGCAGCATCCGTTGAGCAGCCCTACACAGCAAATTGTTTTCTCCCACCCTCCCGACCCGCGTCTGCCCGAGTTGCATGAGCGTCTGCTCGCCTGCTACGGGCCGCCGCCGCCACGCGAGCCGTGGGACCCGCTGACGCAGTTCATCTACTCCCTGCTCTCCTCTCGCACCAAAACACCCGAATCTCACCAGGTCATGCGTGAGCTGCGCGCCCGCTTCGGCACCTGGGAACACCTGCGTGACGCTCCCGTTGAGGCGATCGAGCAGGCCGTCGCCGTGGTCACGTTTCCGGAGATCAAGGCGCCCCGGCTCAAGCTTGCCTTGATCCAGATCACCGCCCGCTACGGCTCGCTGACCTTGGATTTTCTCGCAAAATACCGCACCGACAAGATCCGCGAATGGCTGGAGGGCTTTGAGGGTGTCGGTCCGCAGATCTCCGCCGCTGTGGTCAACTTTTCCACCCTGCGCCGCCGCGCGCTGTGCGTGGACGCGAACCATCTCCGCGTAGTGCAGCGCCTGGCCCTGACTCCGCGGGCCGACGGCGGCCTGACCGAAGAACGCCTCATGCGCGTCATCCCGGAATCCTGGGACGCCGCCATGCTCGACACACATCACTCGCTCGTGAAGCTGCACGCCCAAACCCTGTGCACCTTTGCCGACCCGCGCTGCCCTGGCTGCCCTCTGTTGAGCATGTGCCCCACCGGGCAGAAGCGCGTCACGGAAGCGACTACCTAATTTAGAACCGGAAAAATGCCTGCAGATTCACCACCCGGTTCGCGCTCGGGTTATTGCTTGCGATAGCAAGGAAATGACCGAAGAGGGGCGAGTTCAGCGTTCCCACCGGAGCCTGCAGGTTCACGTGGTTGAACGGATTTTCGACGTCCAGGAGCAGGTCCAGGTTGTACTTGCGCTCTGGCGGCGGAGGCTTCTTTCCCGGTTTCAACGCGGCCGGCTTCGGCGCGGGCACTCCGGGGGGGAGCGGGGGCGGCTTCAACTCCGGACCGAAGTGGAAGCGGCGTCCGAAGCTCAGGTTCACCTCGGCCAGGGCCGGGCCGGTGCCCAGGTTGGGTGCAATGAGCTTCTGTCCGGCGATCGGCGCGGTGTCGAAGTTTCCATAGGCTGTCCGGACCACGGAGGCGCGCGTAAGGTCGGTGGCATAGCTAGGACGGTCGTTGAAGATCGAGTCGCCGTTCAGGTCCTGGCCCAGCGTAATGTCGAACGGCGCCCCGCTGCGCGCCTGCAGAAAAACGAAGATACGAAAGCCGTAAGGAAGGTCCCCCCCGCTGCCCAGGTTCAAGTAGTTTTTGAAGCTCTGCGCGGTGCGTCCGTAGTCCTGCCCCAGGTCGTACTGGTTGCTGGCGAAACTTCCGTTGGTGTCCGCCTTGTCATCCCGGCGTTCATAGTAGCCGAACAGGAACGAGCCTTTGAACAGGTTGAGGAAGGTGCTGACCGAGATACGGTTACTGTTGGAGATGCCGCCTGCGTCGAACTCGTAAACGCTTCCCGTGCCTCCCAGCGGACGCACGCCACTGCCCGGCACCCCGGGCACAAACGTTCCCGGCAACGGCGCGTTCAGGTTGCGCGTCACCTGCTGATGTACGCCGCGCACATTGCGATAGCTCGCCGTTATCGATCCGTGAGTGCCAAGCCGGCGCTCCAGACCGATCGTCGAGTTGATGCCGTAGGGCGCGGTAAAGCTCGGACTGATCTGGTAAATCGTGGAAGGAAGCGCCGCGCCCAGGGTACCCACCAGGGTACCCGGCGTTCCGGCGGGAAAGAAGAAGGACGGAGCGTTCAGAATGTAGCTCTGCTGCAGAACTCCGTTCTGCCGCGCGGCCGTCAGCACGTTCCCGCTGGAAAAGCGCGTGTAGAAGATACCTGCGCCGCCCCGAAGAATGTACAGCGGCCGCTTGCCCTTGGGCACGTCCAGGTTCCAGGCAAAGGCCAGCCGCGGAGCGAAGTCGGCGTGGTCGGCAATGTGATTCTGCGTCTCGAATCGAAGCCCGCCGCTCAACGTAAAGTTAGGCTTCACCTTCCAGTCGTCCTGCACGAACAGCCCCAGGTCTTCGACCGCGACGGTCACGTGCGGCGTTCCGGTCGTCAGGCTGAACTGGCTTGCCCCAACACCGGTAGCCAGCGCCTGCGCGTAGGACGCCAGCGACGCAAAGGTGTACACCCCGTTGTAGTTCGCGGTCGAGCTGTTCGCATCGCGCGTCACCCGCAGCCGGCCGCCAACCGAAAGGTAGTGCTTGCCTTCCGAAGCCATCAGGTAGTTCTGCAGTTCGTACCGATCGGTGTTGTCGTTTGCCGTGCCCGCGCTCGATCCGCCTCCATTGAAGGCGCCTTCCACCAGCACGGTGGGTAGAAAGCTGTTTGGCGTCTGCCGCGTCCGGCTGCGCGTGTACTCAAAGCGTGTGTCGTTGACGACATGCGGCGACACGATCTGCGAGTTGCTCAACTGCAGCACCTGTGTGGTCGAGCTGCTGGTGCTTCCCTCGCTTTGCAAGGTGAGCTGCCCCACGCCGGAGTTCACCTGGTTGAAGTCGCTTAAGGTGTACCGCGCAATGAAGGTGCTCCTGGTGCCGAATGCTCGATCGTACCTCACCGAGAAGTTGTTGGAGGTACTCGGGCTCGCGATCGCCGAGGCGAAGTTGATTGTGTTCATTCCGCCGTCCAGCACCTGTGCGTTGACGATCGCGTTCGTCCGCGAAGAAAACCGGTTGCCGGAGACGAAGTACGAGCTCCGTTTCGTCAGCGGGCCGTCCAGGTTGGTGAAGAGGTTGTACGAAGAATAGGGCGGCTGGTTGGCCACAAACGGGTTCTGCGTGTTGAACTGCGACGCATTGCCGAGCGCGCCCAGAAAGAAGTCGAGATGGTTCGAGCCCGGCTTGGTAAAGATCTCCAGCCGTCCATTGATCGGGTTCACGTCGTTCATCGCGGAGTAGGGATTCTGGTTGATCCGGATCTCGCGAATCGTATTCCGCGGCGGAATCGTCCCGCCGGAGAAGCCGTCCACATAAATCTCCGGGGCCTGACCCCCGGCGAGGCCCTGCAGCTCCTGGCTCAGCTCGGTCGGGTCCAGCGGAAGCCGGTCGACTGCCGAGCCCTTGAGTACAAGCGAGCTGCCATCCCGGCTGGGGTCGCTGCCCTGGTCGTCGCCGGAAACCTCCACCTGCTGGGCTTCCACGTCGATCTTCATCGGCACGGCCAGCGTCTGCGTCTTGCCTGCAGCGAGATCCAACGGCTCGCTCGCAAACACCACGAACTGCGGTGCCGTCACAAAGACCGTGTAGCTCCCAGGCGGCACACTCACGCTGAACCGCCCGGCCGGCGAGCTGTACACCGTGCGGTCGGCGCTTCCGTTTAACGGGTGCAGAACCACCGTTGCGCCCGGAATCACCGCGCCGGACGGGTCCGTGACCACGCCGGAAATTGTCGAGTCCCGCGTGGCCTGCCGGGAGTCGGCAGCATTGCCCAGGGACGTCTGTTGCGCTGAAAGCCCGGGCTGCCGGCCCACAAGCACCAGCAGCGTCAGCAGCCAGCGGCCGTTCCACACAGTGTCCGCAGTCCTCTGTCCAATTAACTTCAGTCCACACCCCGCATAAGCTGCCCAGTTGACGAGAGAGACGGACGATACCATCGAACGTCGTCGTTTATCTTCTCCTTAATTTGTCGGGTTTCAACCATTTTATTTCCAGCTTATGGTAGTCGCGTTGCCCTTGTATTCGAACTCGGCGGAGGTCAGGCCACCCGTCTCCGCGTGCAGCGGCAGCGCCTTGCCGCCCAGGGTCGCCTCATGCGGCGTGGCAAAGCGCCAGCGCAGAATCACATGCGCCGGTGCCTTGCCCTCGATGAGCAGGGTGTCGCCCACCCGATGCAGCGTCCGTCCCTCGAAGTCGATGATCTCCGTCGGTTCGGCCGCCGCGGGGCCAAGCAGCTCGTACACCCGGCGGCTATCCAGCGTGTGCACCGTCTTGTTGCCGGATTCACTCTCCGGCACCAGCGTCATCACGTCCTCGGGAATCTTCGGCAGGATCGTTCCCCTGCGGGCATAGACCGGAATCGCATCGGCCGGAGCCCGCGCGACGATCACCTTCGGCCCCGTCACCGGCTCGCCCGTAAACAGGTTCAGCCACTCTCCCGCAGGCAGGTACACCGGGCGTGAGGTGTTCTCGTCGATCACCGGAGCCACCAGCAGGTCCGGCCCGAACAGGTACTCATCCCGCGTGGCGCGTGCGCGCAGATCGTCCTGAAAATCCAGAACCAGCGCCCGGATCAGCGGCTTGCCGGTCCGCGCCGCCTCCTGCGCGGCCGCGTAACGATACGGAAACAGGCTCATGTGCAGCTTGGCGAAGGTCCGATAGGTGTTGAGCGCGGGCGTCGTCCCCGCCGGCGAGTTCTTATCGAAGGTCCACGGCGTAATGTTCGCTGTCGACATCACCTCCATCGTCGGCGAGAAGGCCGCGAACTCCGTCCAACGTTGCAGCAGCAGCGGGTTGGGCGTATCCGGCTCAGCCAGGTACCCTCCCAGGTCCGCCGCCCACAGTGGCATGCCGGACATCCCGGCGTTGATTCCCGCAAGCACCACGCCCGGCAACCCCGTATCCGGCGAGAAACCTGCCGCATTGTCGCCTCCCCACAAAAACCCGATCGCATTCGCCCCGGCCGTGACAGAGCGCGCAAACAGAACGCCGTTGCCTTTGAGATCTTTCTGGATCACCTCTTCCATCGCATCGTTGTACAGCACCGCATACCGGTTTCGCATCAGCCGCGGATCGGTCCCGTCGGCAAACCGCGCCATGCCGTCCTCGCCCTGGAAATTGCCTTCCGCGTCGTCGTCCTTGAAGCCGTCCGCCCCTGCCTCGATCGCCTGCCGCACCTGCGCCTGCCACCACTGCTTCGCCGCCGGATTCGTGAAATCGATCAACGATCCACGTCCCTTCCACCACGTCCCCATCCAGGTCGAGCCGTCCGGGTTTTTCAGGAAATAGCCGTTTCTTGCCGCCTCATCGTAGTTCGAGCTTTTTACGTCGACCTTGTCCGCGAACCCCTGTTCGTGCGGCTTTGCGCTTTCGTAGTTGATCCAGCTCGTATGCCAAAGCACCAGCTTGTAGCCCTGCTCGTGCAGGTGGCGGATCAGGCCCGGCGCGTCCGCGAACTGCTTCGGGTTCAGCCGGTAAGAGTTGTATCCGGTCGCCCACGGTGAATCGATCAGGATCACGCTTGCCGGCAATCCAAGCTCGCGCGTCCGGTCGATGTCCTCGCGCACCTCGGCCTCGGACCGGTGATAGTCCCGCGCCTGCCACGGCGCAAATGCCCAGTACGGCGGCAGGATCGCCCGATTCGAATCTCCGGAGCGAGGCCCTGACGCGAGCCCGGTGAAGTCCTTCAGGATCTCCGGGAAGCGTCCCTTGCCGTCGGCCCCGGTAAACAGAACCAGCCGCAGATGGCTCGCCGGCAGGTCCATCAGCAGGTCGGTCTTGGAGCTTGCGTTCAGATCGAAGCTCGCCTCACCCGTGGTATCGAGCCACAGCCCATAGCCCGTCGTCGAAAGAAAGAACGGCATCGGCTTGTAGGTCGTCGAGCCCTTGGAGCCTCCGTTATCCTGGCTCAGGTTTTGCACCGTCGTGTGCGCATGGTTCAGCGCGTCGAACCGCTCACCCAGCCCGTAGATCCCAGCCGGCGCGTCCGCAAGCGCCAGGCGCCAGTACCCCACCTCGTAGGCCACCGAGGTGATCTCCACCATGCCCGGCGCCAGCTGCCGCACATGCAGCTTCGCGGCCCCGACCGGCTCGCCGTTGAACTGTACATCGTGCAGAACAAGCGTGGTGCCGTCGGCGACCTTGATCCGCAGCTGCTCTCCCACCCGCGTAACGGATTCCGGCTCGGCCGGCGGCGAAGGCAAAGCAATCGTCTGGGCGGCTCCGGCCACCGCACACACGACCAGGGCAACAAGGCAGGACCTGCGAACGAATCTCATGGAAGGCTCCGGTGCTTTCTACTTTACCGGAGTGGCACAATGGCCCAAAGCAGCTATGCTGGTGCGAGGGAAACGGAACGCAATGGGTACGGATTCTGACGGCAGGGTGGACGCGGACGCACAAACGCTGCATCCGCTGGGACAGGCGGCGCGCTGGCTGCTGATCGCCTCGCTTGCCGCCGGGGCCGCCTCCTTTGCCATGCTCACGCGGCACTGGATGATGGTCGGCGATTCACCCATCATGCACTACGTCATCTTCCTGATGAGCCACGGCCTCAAGCCCTACTCGCAGATCACCGACAACAACCTGCCCGGCTCCTACATCACGGAATGGCTCGCCATGCACGTCTTCGGCTCGGGTGATCTCGGCTGGAGGCTCTACGAGTTCTTCCTGCTCGCCGCGCTCGCCTCTGCCATGGCCCTTATCGCGCGGCCGTACGATTGGGCGGCGGGTGTCTTCGGGGCCGGTGTCTTCCTTCTGCTCCATGGCAAGGAAGGTGTTTGGCTGGCGGTCGAGCGCGAACAGGTCATGACCGTGCTGCTGATGATCGGATACGCGGCGCTGTTTGTCTCCGTACGCCGCCGCGCTCCCGCATGGATGCTCGCAGCGGGGTTCTTTCTCGCCTTTGCCGCCTCCATCAAGCCCACGGTCGCGCCACTCAGTCCCGTGCTTTTGCTCATGGCCGCGATCGTGCTGCATCGTCGCGGCCTGCGCTGGCTGCCGTACGTCGCGCTCGCGCTCACGGGCATGTTCGCCGCCGCGGCGGTCGACGTCGGCTACCTCTTGGCGCACGAGGCGTGGGGGAACTTCCTGTACACCCAGCGCGTGATCACCCCGTACTACGTCGGCTTGGCGCACCTTCCGCTGCAGCAGATGATCGCCCGGCTCCTTCCCGGATTTCCACTTCTGCTGGTGCTCTCGGGTACGGTGCTCGCGGTTGCGCGGCTCGGAGAACGAAACGCTCGCTGGACTTGGGAACAATGGGCTTTGCTCGCCGGAGCAGCCGTCGGGCTCGCCAGCTACTTTCAGCAGCACAAAGGCTTTCTGCACCACCGCTATCTGTTCGTCACCTTTCTTCTGCTTCTGGTCGGCATCGAGCTCATGCGCGCCCTGCGCCAGCCCGGATGGAGGCTGTGGCTCGGAGCGGTCGCCGTCCTTGCCGTCGCTCTCGTCTATGTGCCCTGGTCTCTTCACGCCGTCGCCCGCGCCAAACCGGACAGCGACGTAACCCTCGGCATGATGGCCGACCTCGACCATCTGGCCGGAGGGCTGATGGGCGGAAACGCCGCCCTGCAGGGACGCGTGCAGTGCCTGGACCTGGTCTACGGATGCTTCAACGCGCTCTACCATGAGCGCCTGGTTGAAAACACCGGCTTCATGGGTGACCTCATCATCTTCGACCCCGCCGACAGCGAAGCCCGCCGCGAGCATCGTGCCACCTGGGCCCGGCTCGCCCGCCGAGACCCCGCCGACGTGCTTCTAATTTCGAACGAATTCTTCCAGGGCGAAAACGGCTACGGACGCATCGCAAACTGGCCGCTGTACGCACGCTATCTTGCGGCCAACTACCGCCTGCTCGCCGAGCGAAGCTTCCCCAAGGAAACCACTCCGGCGTCCATCGATCCCCGCGTAGAGCACGGATACCGCGTCTACGTCCGGAGGCTCGGCCCGGAAGAAGCCTCGTCCCTGCCGCCGCAGGTGCCCGTGCCATGAGCGCCCAGGCCGCAGACGAGCAGGACTGGGTGCCGCGCAAGCTTACGCACGAGCAGGCCCGGGTCGAACAGCTCCGTTACTGGAGGAACAAGTCCGTCGCCGACCGGCTCCGGGCGATGACGGAGTTGAACCGGCGCTTGTACCGGATGAGAGGGATCGACTTGCTGACTCTCAAGCAGATTGGACTGTTACGCGCGTTCGCCGCGGGCGGCGTTGAGCATGCCGTGGTGGGCGGCGTCGCCGTCAACGCCAATGGCTACCAGCGCGCCACGGTGGAATCACGGTCGCCTTCATCTCCAGGGCCGACCTGATCGAAAACAAGCGACAGGTGGGTCGGCACATCGATCTCGCCGACGCCGAAGCGCTCGAACTCATCTCGGACGACGAGCCATGATTCAGCCTTCGGCCGCTGCCTTGCCCAGCTTCTTCAGCAGTTCGACCAACGCCACACGTTCCGGCCCGGAAAGCGCGGCCGCCGCTGCTTCCATGTCCCCCTGGTGCGTCGCAAAAGCCTGCTCGATCAGCTTGCGTCCCCGCGCGGTCAACTCCACCACCCGCAACCGCCGATCGTCCGGGTTCGCCTTGCGCAGCACCAGCCGGCGCACCTCCATGCGGTCCACCGCGGAGGTGATCGATCCGGTAGTCAGCCCGACCTTTTCGCCGATCACGCTGACCGGCAGAGGTCCCTTGTGCAGCAGCGCTTCCAGCACGCGAAAGTCGGAGTCGCCCAGCCCAAGCTGTTTCATGCTGCGTTCGGCACGTGCCAGCAGTGCGCGATACGTCTTCCACACAATGAGAAATACGTGAGTGCCATCGGGCGTAGGCTGGCGCATGCTGTGCGCCAGTGTATGACCCGGGATGCTTTGAGGTCAAGCATCTCGCCCTCAAGGCATCCTGCGCGGGCGCTACACGGCCTTGCGCTGGAACGGCGTCTTCTTCGCCCCGGCAAGCGTTTTCGGCTTTACCGAAAGCGCGGACTGCGATTGCGAAGGCTTTGCACCGTTCTTGCCCTGCTCGGCCTTGTCTTTGGCCGCCTGCAGCTTTTGCGCGGCGCGTCCCAGCCCGCCCACTTTTACCTTGCCCGCCTTGGGGATAAACGCTTCCGTCATACTCATTCTCCTTGCAAACGGCGATTCAGCCGGCCGTCATACCTTCGCCCACTTCAACGATCGTAAGCCCGGATTTTGCCAGCGCAACGAACTCCTTGGCGGTCTCCGCGATGTAGTCCAGCATCTCGCTGGACAGCCCCGGAAACACGCCGAGCCAGAACACCTGGTTCATCACGTAGTCGGTGTTTTTCATGCTTCCGACCACACGGTGCTCAATCTCCTGGTACGCCGGCTGCCGAAGCAGGTTGCCCGCGAACATCAGCCGTGTGCCCACTTTCTTGATGTCGAAGTGCCTGGTCAGCTGGTCGCGCGTAAACGGCGCGTCCTCCTTCACCGCGATCGGAAACCCGAACCAGCTCGGATCCGCATGCTCGCCCGCAACCGGAAGCACCAGTACGTCTTCCAGCGGCTCCAGCGCCTTGCGCAGATACGCGAAGTTCTCTTTGCGCCGTGCAATAAACCCGGGCAGCTTGGCAATCTGCGAAACTCCAAGCGCCGCCTGCATATCGGTCGCCTTCAGGTTGTAGCCGATGTGCGAATACGTATATTTATGGTCGTATCCACAGGGCAGCGTGCCCAGCTGCCAGTCGAAGCGCTTGCCGCACGTATTGTCTACGCCGGGCTCGCACCAGCAGTCCCGCCCCCAGTCGCGAAAGCTGTCGATCAGCACCTGCAGTGCCGGCTTGTCGGTCAGCACCGCCCCGCCTTCGCCCATCGTAATGTGGTGCGCCGGGTAAAAGCTCACCGTGGCGATATCGCCAAAGGTTCCCACCTTCTGGCCCTTGTAGGTCGAGCCCAGCGCGTCGCAGCAGTCTTCCACCAGCCAAAGGTTGTGCTGCTTGCAGAACGCCGTAATCGCGTCCAGGTTGAACACGTTGCCCAGCGTATGCGCGATCATCACCGCCTTCGTCTTCGGGCTCCACGCCTGTTCCAGCAGCGAGCAGTCGATCTCGTAGGTCGGCAGTGTGACATCCAGAAACACGGGCACCAGCCGGTTCTGGATGATCGGGTTCACCGTGGTCGGAAACCCCGCGGCAACGGTAATCACCTCATCGCCCGGACGAAGCTGCCGTTCGCCCAGCTTCGGGCTGGTCAGCGCGGTCAGCGCCACCAGGTTCGCCGACGAGCCTGAGTTGACCAGCGACGCCGACCGCAGCCCGAAGAACCGCGCCAGCTTGCGCTCGAAGTCTTTCGCCCATCGCCCGGTGGTAAACCAGGCGTCCAGCCCGGATTCCACCACGGCCTGCAGGTCCTCCGGCCCGATCACCTTGCCGGAAACCGAAACACCGCTCTGCCCGGGCACAAACGGACGCGCCGGAAACGCCTCCGCGTGGTACTCCGCCGTCAACGCCAGGATCTGGGCTTTTAGCTGTTCTGCTTTTTCACTCAACATGTCTTCTAGAATACTAGCCGAAGCTCCGGTAAGCTGGAGAACGGCGGCACTGCGGCACCGAAGGAGTGCATCGGCCAACCATCACAGGGTCTGGAAAGTCGTTCCTATGAAAGCAGTCATTCTCGCCGGCGGTCTCGGCACCCGCATCGCCGAAGAAACCAGCACGCGCCCCAAGCCGATGGTCGAAATCGGCGGACGCCCAATCCTCTGGCACATCCTCAAGCTCTACGCGCAGCACGGCATCAACGACTTCATCATCTGCTGCGGCTACAAGGGCTACATGATCAAGGAGTATTTCGCCAATTACTTCCTCCACACCTCCGACGTCACCTTCGACATGCGCGACAACTCCATGCAGGTGCATAACTCCGTCGCCGAGCCCTGGCGCGTCACCCTCGTCGATACCGGAGACTCCACCGGCACCGGAGGCCGCCTGCGCCGCATCGCCCGGTACCTCACCCCCGGCGAACCCTTCTGCATGACCTACGGCGACGGCGTCGCGGACGTCGACCTCACCGCGCTGATCGGCTTCCACAAGGCCCACGGCGAGGCCGTCACCCTCACCAGCGTACAGCCCCGCGCACGCTTCGGCGCACTCGGCCTCAAGGACACCAAGATCTATTCCTTCCAGGAGAAACCCAACGACGAAGGAGGATGGATCAACGGAGGTTTCTTCGTCCTCGAACCCCGCGCGCTCGATGCCGTCACCGACGACGCGCAGATGTTCGAGCGCGAGCCCATCGAAGCGCTGGTCTCCCAGGGCGAGGTCCACGCCTACCCCCACCACGGCTTCTGGCAGGCCATGGATACCCTCCGCGACAAGCAGCAGCTCGAAGAACTCTGGCAGACCGGCAAAGCGCCCTGGAAGACCTGGTAACCGGCGAAACTCAACACGGATCACGGCGGATACGCCACGGATGGGGACGGATGGCAGTGGGACTGGATCTCTGGCAAGGCAAACGCGTCTTTCTCACCGGTCACACCGGCTTCAAAGGCGCATGGCTCGCCCTCTGGCTCACCAGCCGAGGCGCCCATGTACGCGGCTACGCGCTCGACCCCAACACTACCCCCAGCCTCTTCGACGAGCTCAAACTTGCAGACCGCATGGACGACCTGCGAGGCGACATCCGCGACTCCGCCCGGCTCGACCCCGCAATGCGCGAGTTCGGCCCGGAGGTCGTCTTTCACATGGCGGCGCAGCCTCTGGTGCGCCTCTCCTACGCCGACCCCATCGGCACCTACGAGACCAACGTGCTCGGCACCGCGCGCGTGCTCGACGCCGTCCGCCGCACCCCGTCGGTACGCGCCGTGGTCTCGATCACCACCGATAAGGTCTACGAAAACCGCGAATGGCTCTGGGGATACCGCGAATCCGACGCCCTCGGCGGACACGACCCGTACTCCTCGTCCAAGGCCTGCGCCGAAATCGTCTCAGCCGCCTACCGTTCCTCCTACTTCACCGATTCGCCGGTAGCCCTCGCCACCGCGCGCGCCGGCAACGTCATCGGCGGAGGCGACTGGTCGCTCGACCGCCTGCTGCCGGACCTCGTCCGCGGCTTCCTGTCGGGCAAACCCGTGCCCATCCGCCGGCCGAAGTCCATCCGGCCCTGGCAGCATGTGCTCGAACCGCTCGCCGGCTACATGTCCCTCGCCGAGCACCTGCTCTCCCCCAACGCAAAACAGTTCAGCACAAGCTACAACTTCGGCCCGGGCGAAGAAGACGCGCGCCCCGTAGCCTGGATCGCGGATCACATGGCGAAGACCTGGGGCGACGGAGCCCAATGGGTGCTCGACGAAGACCCCTCCGTGCACGAAGCCGGCTACCTGAAGCTGGACGCAAGCCGCGCCCGCCACGATCTCGGCTGGACCCCGCGGCTCGACCTCGCCGGCGCGCTGGACTGGCTGGTACGGTGGTACAGGGCACAGGCCGCCGGTGAAGACATGCAGGCACTCACGCTCCGGCAGATCCGGGACTACGAAGCGCTTGGAGGCGATCGCGAATGAACGCTCAACACGCAACATGCGCCGGTCTGCTCGCGGCCGCACTGCTGCTCGCCGGATGCAGGCACAACCCCAACGACGATGCCGTGGCGCGGGCGAAAACCCTGGCAACGCAGTCCGGCGTAGCCCAGCAGGTAGTCTGGTCCGATATCGCCGGAAACACGATTACGGTCATCGTGGAGCCGCCTTCGGCCGGCCAACCGGCGCGGGAGAGCAGTCGCACGGTCGGCAAAACGCCGGGCGACCCGCGTGTGCTCGCCCCGGTCACCAACGCACCGGCCGGCCCGGTCATCAGCCCCTACGCCGGTCCTCGAAAGCCCTCCTATTAGGCTGTATCGTCTGCTCGCTTTTGCTTTGTCCCCTTCGCCGCCGCCACCCAGCGGTCCTCCGCCACGTCGAACCGCATCACTGCCACCGCCGGGTTGCCGTCGATCACGCAAAAGTCCGGCATGCTTTTCTTCACCACCGCGCCCGACCCCACCACCACGCTGCGGCCCAGCTTCACGCCGTTCTGGATAATCGCGCCGACCCCAAGCATCGAGCCCGCGCCAATCTCCGTGCGCGAGTTGAAGTCCCCCGGCCGCTCGCCGATCTTTACCGGGTCATGCACGTCCCAGAACGGATGCGTGCCGCACAGGATCGAGCAGTTGGCCGTAATGCTCACATTGTCGCCGATCACGATGGAACCCTGTGCCACGATGTGCACGTTCTGCTCGATGTTGACGTTGTTGCCGATGCGAATCTCCGAAATCCGGCGGTCGTCCAGCACCACCGCCTCCAGCCGCACGCCCGGCCGGATGCTGACGTTGCTGCCGATGTGGATATGCTTCGCATTGCGAATCAGCATCGGCCGGAACAAGGTCGACTTCGAGCCGAACGAACCGAAGACCCGCCGGTAGAAGAGCACGCCCTTGGCCCGGTACCAGAGCACTGTCAGCAAGCCGCACTGTTCATACAGCGGAAGGGCGGCGTACTGTTTCAACTTGCGGAGCGGCATCGCGACATCCTTTGTGAAAGAGAACTTCCGCCACCATAACCGCTTCGCAGCGGACTCGCACAGGGCAATGCGGCGGTGCGCATCCGGCGAATCCCAGATTGGGTCCGGCTCCCCGGATGGGAATCGCCAATCACAACCTCGCGCCCCGGCTCCCGCATCTCACGCTCCGTTCGCCAACTCCATCACTCCAGGAACCCCGCCGCCATGCCCAATTATCTGCTGTATACCCCCGACGTCGAAACCATCCAGGACGACGAGCGGGAGACGCACGAGAAGATCATCAAGCTCATGACCGACGGCCAGAACATGACGAAAGAGAAGTACGGCCGGCCGGTCCGCATCTCGCACGCCAAGGCGCACGCTCTGCTCAAAGGCAAGCTCATCGTCCGCGAAGGCCTGCCCGCGGAGCTGGCCCAGGGCCTGTTCAGCAAACCCGGCAGCTACGACGTGCTGGTCCGCATGGCCTCCGCCCCCGGCGAGCTGCTCGACGACTCCAAGGTGCCCACCTCGCGCGGGATGGCCATCAAGGTCTTCGGCGTGGAAGGCCCCAAGCTCGCCGGCCAGACCGCCGACGACCAGGACTTCGTCTTTGAAAACGGCAAGGAGTTCATCACGGGCAATGCTGCCGCGTTTTTGCTGGCCTTCAAACCCAACGCGCAGCTCGCGCCCAAGCTGTCCGATACCACCAAGGGCGTCGTCTCCACCGTGGCCCGCGTCACCAACGAAGCGCTGAACGCGGTCGGCATGAACTCCGCCAAGCTCGATTTTTACGGCCACAAGCTGGTGCATCCGCTGGGCGACGAACAGTTTTCGCAGACCGCGTTCCGCTACGGCCAATACGTGGCCAAGATGGGCGTCTTCCCGGACACCCCGGGTCTCAAAGCCCTGATGGAGCAGAGCTTCGATCCCACGACGCCGGACGCATTGCGCGACGCATGCAACAGCTATCTGCAGGCCAACCCGGCCGAATACAGCTTTCGCGTGCAGCTCAATGCAGGGCTCGACGAGATGCCCATCGAAGATGCCACGGCGAAGTGGTCGGAAGACCTGTCGCAATACCAGGAGGTCGCGCGCCTGGTGATCCCGGCGCAGGTCGCGTGGGATCCGGCTAAGGACGGCTTCGTAGAGCCTTTGTCGTTCTCGCCCGACCATACGCTCGAGGCGCACAAGCCGCTCGGCTCTATCAACCGCGCCCGCATGGCGGCCTACGCGGCGCTCGCCGCCACGCGGCGCGCGGAAAGCCACAGCCCAACGGCAGAGCCCACCAGCGCCGCCGGCCTGCCCGCATAAGCAGAGCTCTCGGTTTGCCGGCCCTGAATCCCTCCCGGGCTCTGGGCCGGCATTTTGTGCGAGGACGCGGTTTGTTGCCCACGTTTATGCGACAAAAAACCATCGCGAACTGTGCTAAATCGCTTCAAATCCGGACTCGGAGCGCTCTAGGCGCTACTTGCGGCTATAGAGCAGTTCGCGGATGGCGGCGCGGCGCGCCTCGTTGGCTTCCGCGGCGGACCTGCGCTCATCAGCGCTCATGCTCGGTTTCTCGTCCGGTGTGGCTTCCGGTTCGCTGCATTCCGGGCAGCGGTTTGCAAAGCCGGGCTTGCCGGGTTTCAGCTCGAACTCTTCCGCGCAGACCGCGCAGGTACGAATGGGAAAAGGCATGGGGCGCTCCGGACTGGGGTCAGGATGGGCTCGTCCGGCGCTCCGTCCGGGTCCCGTTTCCAGTCAGCTTCCAGTGTAAAACGGGCGGAGCGCGCGGTGCGACGGAATCCAAATCTGTGAATTTCCCGCAGCGTCTTGGCCGCGCCGTGGCATTGAGGGCGGCCAGCGCGGGCTCGTCCGGATCCTTCTCTGACTAGAGAGTGCATACCAGGGGCTGCGTCGAATCAACTGTGTTTTCCGTGCCGGCGCGACGCAGGGCCAGAGCCTGCGCGGTCTTAGGCGGACAATGGGACGGAGTTTACTTTCGGGTTTCGACCAGGTCTCGCTCTGATTCTTCGCGCATTTTGGCGACCAGTGCAAGCGAGAGCCCTTCTTCCGCGGCATGGTTCAGGTGTTTGCTCTTGCCGACGCGCTGGGCCGTGTAGATGCCTGCGTGTCCGGAGAAAAGGTAGCTCATCACGCAGGCGATTCCGGCATAGGCACCGGCCTCGGCCCCAAAGAGTTCCACTGCGAGAAAGGTGGATGCGATCGGCGTGTTTGCAGCCCCGGAGAAGACCGCTGCGAAGCCCATGGCGGCCAGCAAGGATGGCGGAAGCGGAAGGATATGCGAGAGAGCGTTTCCGAGCGTGGCGCCGATGTAGAACAAGGGGGTCACCTCCCCGCCCTTGAACCCTGTTCCGAGAGTGACTGCGGTAAACAGGACCTTCGCGAAGAAGTCATATGGAGCGACTTTGGAGGTGAAGGAGGCGACAATGGTCGGCACCCCCAACCCGATGTACTTCGCCGTATGGGAGTAGCCGAGACCAAACACGGCAAGCGTGATGAGGAGACCGCCGGCAACCGGGCGAAGCGGTGCGTGCGCAATCAACCTCCGTGCGGTATGCGAGACGAAGTGCGTCAGCCTGGCGAAGCCCATGCCGACAAGCCCGAAGATCACTCCAGCGATCATCGAACAGGCGACTCCGCGGATGCTCATCGGAGGCACTTGAGAGACGGAATAGACGGTGTGATGGATTCCCCACGCACGGGTCACAAGGTCTCCGGCGAAGGCAGCCATGAAACAGGGTGCGAGTGCTTCGTAGCTGAGCCGGCCGATGGCGAGCACCTCCAACCCGAACACAGCACCGGCGAGTGGCGTTCCGAACACCGAGCCAAAGCCGGCGGCGATGCCGGCCATCAGCAGAATCCGACGCTCATGCGGTGCCATGCGCAAAGGCCGGGAGAGTTGGTCGGCGAGCGAAGCCCCCGTCTGGATGGCCGTTCCTTCTCGGCCAGCAGAGCCGCCGAAGAGATGGGTCATAAACGTGCCGATAAGAATCAACGGCGTCATCCGTACCGGAATGGTTTCGGTAGGGTCGTGGGTCTGCTCGAGGATGAGGTTGTTCCCAGCTTCTACAGAGGCACCCAGCCGCTGATAGAGAAGCCCAACCAGCCAGCCGGCAGGCGCGAGAAAGAAGATGAGCCAGAGGTGGCGTTCCCTGATGCGGGTTGCCAGATCGAGAGACCAGAGCAGTAAGGCGGAAGCGGTGCCACCCATGATTCCGACCAGAGCGGATACAGGAATCCAGCGCCCGAGATCGACGAAGAGGTGAAACTGTTCCAGATCAGAGAGCTTGAAGCGGAATCGAGACATGGTCCTCCTACAGGATGTAGGAGTCATCAGCTCCGTCCGAAGAGACGGGCGTCATCGGCGAACTCCATCGCCAAAGTTGTAAGCAAACCGTAACAGGCCTGCGAATCAGCGTCAAGCTTGCAGCCTGGGCATGCGGGAAGGACGCCCCGTCGCTCGCGGGGCAGCATCGCAGGCGCTGGACAGCAGGTAGCGATAAAAGGCTCCCGCGCTCCCCTGTGGGGGAGCACCCTGCCGGTAAGCCACGGAGAACACACGTGAAAGCTTCAGCTTTTTTACGCGCGCAAGCCGAAGGGACCCCAGCGTCAGCTGATTCCGCACCGCCCACCGCGACACGAAGGCGATGCCAAGCCCCGCTTCCACAGCGCTGAGGATACCCTCCGTGGTATCGAGGGTCATCGTCGTATGCAGGTTCTTCACCCTGAGTCCAGCTCCTTCCAACGCCATTTCCACAACGCGCCGGGAGCCGGAGCCAAGCTCCCGCGTGACGAACGATGCAGATTCCAGTTCGGCAAGGTCGACGTCGTGGTCTGCCCAATCATGGTCGGGCGGCACCACGAGTACCATGTGATCTTCCATGAACGGTTCAGCCTTAACGTCGCCGTGGGAGTTCGGTCCTTCTACCAGTGCGATGTCGATCCGATGCTCCGCCAACGCGGTCAGGACCTCGTCGGTGTTGCCGCTCATTCCGCTCAACAAAACACGTGGATAGTCCTTGCGGAATCCCGCCAGCAGGTTCGGAAGCAGGTATTGCCCGATGGTCTGTGAAGCGCCAACACGCAACTCGTCTGTCCGGGTTCCAGAAACCTCGGCGACCGCCTGTGCCGCCTCGTCCACGAGAGTCTTCAGCCTGTCGGCATACCCCATCAGAACGACACCGCTCGCGGTAAGCGTGACTCGGCCCTTCGTGCGATCGAAAAGAGAGATCCCCAGTTCCTCTTCAAGAGCCTTCACCTGCTGGGTCACCGCCGGCTGCGAGATCAACAGCTCCTCCGAAGCCTTCCGGAAGTTCAGGCTGTGCGCGACCGCGCGAAAGACCTTGAGCCTGAAGTTCTCCATCCTCTGCGACTCCAACTCGCTGCAGTTCGATTTGTTTCCATTGCAGCGCAGCGTGCTGATCCAACCTGGTCGATTGTAAGCCGAACGTTCGGCTCGAGGTGAGCACACAGTGAGTTCCTCTTCCGAGAAACATCCGCGTGTGGGCCTAGGGCAGCGTCTTCGCGATATCCGGCCCAAGCACCTGCTGCGCGCTCGGAGCAGGCTCGGCCGGGGGACCCGTCCGCTTCATCCTCATCCCGCAGGTGAGCCTCCAGCCCGCTCCGCAGCAAACCGAACGCCTCGTCCACCGAGTCCGCAAACTGAATCAGCCCCAGGTCCTTCGCCGCGATCGCTCCGTTTGCCACCAGAAGATCGAAGTTCATCACCGACTTCCAGTAGCTCGACCCGTACACGATAATCGGAATCTTCTGGTCGAGCTTGTTGGTTTGCGCAAGCGTCAGGATCTCGAACATCTCATCCACGGTTCCGAACCCGCCGGGAAACACTACCAGTGCCTTGCTCAGGTAGGCAAACCAGTACTTCCGCATAAAGAAGTAGCGAAACTCAAAGTTCAGCGCCGGCGTGATGTACGGGTTCGGGTTCTGCTCGAACGGCAGCTTGATGTTCAGCCCCACGGTCTTGGCGCCCGCCTCCCACGCCCCGCGGTTGGCCGCTTCCATGATCCCCGGCCCACCACCGCTCGTTACCACAAACCGATGCCGTGGCCCGGGGAGCGTCTTCGCCCAGCCCGCCACCTTGAACGCCAGCGCCCGGGCGTCCTCGTAATACCGCGCCATGTCCATGCCGGCCGACGCCGCGCGCATCGCCTCCGGGTCACCCCCGGCGAGCACCCGCTCCTGCGCCACCTCACGCGAGCGAAACCGCGCCGACCCGAAGAACACCACCGTGTCTTCCACGCGTTCCCGCCGAAAGCGCACCAGAGGCTCCTGGTATTCGCTCAGGATCCGCAGCAGACGACCGTCCTGCGAGTCCAGGAACGTCGCATTCTCATACGCCAGCGGGGCCCGTTCCAGCGGCTCCGGCCTTTTTTGATCCTCCATCGAACTCCCTCATTCAACCCCGGTCATCCCGGTAGTGCACCGCTTCGGACACGCCGATCCAGATATCCACCAACCCCAGCCCGGAGATCAGCCCGCGTGCAAACCCCGTCCGCATCACCGCCCACACCCGCGGCGAGCTTTGCAGCAGCAGGTTATGATCCCAGATCGAGTTCCACCACGGAAGCGCCGCAAGCACCAGCCCAAGGTACACGCAGAACAGCACCAGGATAAACAGCGACGTCCGCTGCAGCCACACCGGGGCCAGCCCCGATCCGCGTTCGCGTGCGACTGGAACAGGCTCGGCTGCCGGCTCGGGGGCTTCGGGAAACAGGTTGGTCTGTACACTCATGCGTGACTGCGCAGGGCTCCGAACTCCCAAGGTAGCAGACTCGGCCGCCCGGGGTCTCGCCGCCGGTCGCCCCCGCAGGAAATCTCCCCGGCAAATAGCAACCCTGTTGCAAACCCGCCGGCCTCCGGGCGAGTCCATCCGCACAGGGAGGCTCCATCATGCGCTCACCCGGCCCGGCCCTCATCCTGTTCGGCATCGTCGCAGCGTCGCTGGCCTCCGCCCAGATCTCCCGCCGCGGCGCGCCCTCCCGTACCGTGGATTACTCCGCCCCCCCGCGCGACTGCCCCGCCAGCACCGTTCCCACCGACACCTCGGTCGCCTCCGCCACCGACTTCGTCCAGCTCCAGCGCACCACCTGCACACGCGGCGAGTGCCCCGTCTACACCGTGCGCGTTGCCGGCGACGGATCCGTTACCTGGACCGGCGGCACCAATACCGTCGTCCAGGGCCCGGCATCCGGAGGCATCGACCCCAACCAGGCACGCACCCTGATGCAGCGCCTCGCCGACCGGGGCTTCTGGCCGCTCTGCGGCATCTACGGGCGCACCGGCGGACCGCTCCCCACCTCGATCACCACCCTTTCCATCGGCGGACGCACCCGCCGCGTCGAGGACAACGCGGAAGCCGCGCCCTCCTTCCTGCGCGCACTCGATCTCGACATCGACCGCACCGCGAACACCCACCAGTGGCGTCACGGCAGCCCGGACCAGGAGGTCTTCGGCGACAACCATGCGACCGAAGACACAGTCATGCCAAAGTCCGGCGTCACCCTGCTGATGCGCGTCGCGTCCTCCCCGGACTACGCCCAGGAGCTTCCCGGCATGCTCGCGAACTCGGTCCTGAACGTTGAAGAGGTGGACTCCAGCGGGTGGGACGCCCTGATGTACGCCTCTCAGGCCGGCCAGCCGGAGGCCGTCCGCATGCTGCTCGACCGCGGCGCGGACCCCACCCGCCACTCGCTCGAAGGCGAAACCGCTCTTTTCGCCGCCATGTCCTCACCCATTCTGCCTTTGCTTAAGGCCCAGCTTTTGCTCGCGCGCCATGCAGAGACCAACGCCGTCGACCACCACGGCCGAACCCCGCTGATGATCGCCGCGCTCCACCCACTCAGCGCACCCATTCACCTGCTGCTGCAGTACGGCGCGGACCCCACTCTTCGGGACGACCGCGGCCAGACCGCCCTCAACTACCTGGACCGGCTCCTGCCCACACTTCCACCGGCATACCTGGCCGCTATCCGCACGGAAATCCAGCAACGCGAAGGCGAACTGAGCCGCAGACGCTGACCCGGTTGGCCGACCCATTCTCTTGGCGTGTTTCGGAGGCACTTCGTGGGCGTACGCTGCTTGACGTTTGTTGCGCCTGTCTTCCAGGCGGCAATCGCATTCCTACTCGGTCCAGCGCTTGAACACCAGCGACCCGTTGGTGCCGCCAAACCCGAACGAGTTCGACAAGGCATAGTCGATCTTCGCCTTTACCGGTGTATTCGGCACATAGTTCAACCGGCACTCCGGGTCCAGTTCCACAATATTCATCGTCGGCGGCGCCGTCTGTTCCAGCATCGCCATCAAGGTAATGCCCGCTTCCAGCCCGCCCGCGCCGCCCAGCAGGTGACCCGTCATCGACTTGGTCGAGCTCACCAGCAGCTCATGGCTCTTCGCCCGCTCGCCAAAGACATTTTCGATTGCCCGCGACTCCAGCGCATCGCCCAGCGGCGTGCTCGTTGCATGCGCGTTCACGTAATCGATCCTGTCCGGAGCGACCCCCGCCACCTTCAGCGCCGCCGTCATCGCCCGAAAGCAGCCTTCGCCCTCCGGAGCCATGCCCGTCATGTGAAACGCATCGGCCGACATTCCGTAACCAATGACCTCGCCCAGGATCTTCGCCCCGCGCGCCTTCGCAAACCCGAGCTCCTCCAGGATCAGGATGCCCGCGCCTTCACCCACCACAAACCCGTCGCGATCCTTGTCGAACGGACGGCACGCATGTTCCGGATCGTCGTTGCGCGTGGAAAGCGCCTTCATGGCTGCAAACCCGCCCACGCCCATCGGCGTAATCGCCGCCTCGGTGCCCCCGGCGATCATCGCATCCGCATCGCCGCGCTGGATGATCCGGAACGCGTCGCCAATGGAGTGCGCCGACGACGTACACGCCGTTGCGGTCGCCTCGTTCGGACCTCGCGCGCCGAACCGGATGCTCACATGCCCGGCCGCCAGGTTCACGATCGACCCCGGAATAAAGAACGGGGAGATCTTCCGCGGTCCCCCGGCCAGCATCGCCGAGTGTTCCCGCTCGATTACATCGAACCCGCCGATGCCCGAGCCGATATGCACGCCCACCCGGTCGCGGTTGGTCTCATCCACTACCAGACCGGAGTGCTTCATCGCCTCGTCGGAGGCGGCGATCGCCAGATGGATAAACCTCCCCATCTTGCGCGCTTCCTTCTTGTCAATGAACTTGAGCGGATCGAACTCCTTGACCTCCGCCGCAAACCGCACGGAGTGCCCGGTCAGATCGAACGCCTTGATCTCCGCCATGCCGCTCCGGCCGGCCAGCAGGCCTTCCCAGACCTCCGGCGCGGTTTTGCCCACGCCGCAGATCAGTCCGATCCCGGTAACTACTACCCTGCGCTGCTCCTGCTCGGCCATCGTCCGCTTACTTGCCCTTCTGGTTCTTTTCGATGTAGTCCACCGCATCCTTCACGGTCTTGATCTTCTCCGCATCCTCATCCGGAATCTGGATGTCGAACGCCTCTTCAAACTGCATCACCAGCTCCACCACGTCCAGCGAGTCCGCGCCCAGGTCTTCCTGAAAGCTCGCGCCCGGCGTCACCTCGGCCTCATCCACCTGCAGCTGCTCGACAATAATCTGCTTGACCTTCTCATCCACTGCTGCCATCGTATGTTTCTCCTGGGCAGGGCCGCCTGGGCCCCGCAAGATCGCGTTCGCTCCTCAATGCAAAACTGAGCGCCTTTGCGAGTGTAAAGCAAACCACGCTCGCTTGTTCGGCGAAAACGTCCTGCACGGATCGCGGCACGACTCGCAAACCGCCGCCGACAGTTGCCGGTCATGGGTCCACAGCGCCCGCCGCCGCGTCCAACAGGGAAGCGCCGGATTTACCCGGGAACGCTGCCTGGAGAACCCTCCCCACGATGTTGCCGATGCTTCCGAAATTAAAGCTCGCGCCTGCGGTGCTTCTGCTCGCCTTCGCCGGCACCGCGCCATTGCGTGCTCAGCAGGACGAATACCATCGTCCCAAACAGGTGCCCAACACCAAACCCTGCCCCAACCTGAAAGGGGTTCGAGAGGTCACCGACTCCGGCCACCAGGCAACTGAAATCCAGGTCAAAATGGACGTCGACGTCGACGGTGCTCCTAACGCCTACGGCCCTCGCGGCAAGAAAACCCTCGACATCCTCAAGCACGCCCACGCACCCGCCTCTTCCAGCCATCCCGGTGAGGTTGTCGGCTACATGACCGAGTACGAGGGAGGACCGCCCACCATCCAGACCAGCCACGACCCCATGCCAGGCTATTACGTCTCCCAGACCGACTTCGCCGACCTCGGCAACAAGCGCATGGAAGATCCCCGCCGCTATGTCGACGCCACCCGCATCGCGTACGTCGTCGAGGGCGACGCAGCAAAGAGGGCAGGAGTCGTCATGGGCGATTTTGCTACGGTTTACAGCTGCCGCACTGGCAGGACGGTCTACGCGATGGTCGCCGACTCGGGCAACCCCAGCGGGGCAGAAGGGTCGCTCGCCCTGGTTCGCCAACTCGGCTACAACATCCGCGACGGCGTTGAAGACTCGGTCGACGACCGCGAAATCGTCATCGACTACTTCCCCAAATCCAACCCCACTCACTTCTTTCCCAAGACCCAGGCCGAGCTCGACCGAGCCGCGGAGCATTACGGCCTGAAACGATAAGCCAGGCGCCTGTCCCGCATTTCTGTCGTTCCGAAGGCAACTCGTCACAAACCCGGCTTGCTCTTCAGCGAAGCCAGAACCCCGGGTTGTCAGCGCGGTTGGGTTGCAAATGCACCCCGCAAGCCTATGGCTCGCCGGAAGCCGCCAGTTGTCCCACAAACTCTCCATCGAAGCCAAGCCCCGCCGGCTCCCGAAGCGACTCCAGGCTCGCCACGTTGCGCAGGTTCCGGTTGATCGTCGTGGTCTTGCCGCTGATCTCCTTCAACGTGTTCTGCACCGTCCCCACCTGCTTCTCCACCTTCTCCATCAACCCGCCGAACTTCTCAAATTCGTTTTTCGTGGTAGAAAGCAGCCGCCAAACATCGTTGCCCTTCTTTTCGATCGCCAGGGTGTGAAAACCCATCTGGAAGCTGGTCAGGATGGCCATAAACGTCGATGGCCCCGCAATCGTCACCCGGCACTGCTGCTGCACGTCGCTCAGCAGCCCCGGCCTCCGCACCACCTCGGCGTACAGGCTTTCAGTCGGCAGAAACATGATCGCGTGCGGCATCGTGACCGGCGGGTCGATGTACTTTTCGCAGATCCGCTTGCCCTCGGTCCGGATCGCCCGCTCAAATGCCTTGCCCGCCCCGGCAATCTCCTCCGCCGACCCATGGTCGTATGCATGCTCCAGCCGCTCCCAGTCTTCGCGCGGAAACTTGGAATCGATCGGCAGCAGAAGGCTCGCATCCGGCGACCCCGGCGCTCCATTGGGAAACTTCAACGCATACTCGACCGACTCCGCGGACCCCGCCTTGATCCGCGCATTCTTGATGTACTGGTCGGCGGAAAACATCTGTTCCAGCTGAAGCCCGAGCTGAAACTCCCCTACGACTCCGCGCGCCTTTACATTCGACAGCACCTTCTTCAAGTCGCCGACCCCGGTGGCCAGCTCCTTCATCTCGCCCAGGCCCTTCTGCACCTCGCCCAGATGCGTCGTCACCTGCCCAAAGCTCTCGGTCAGCCGCGTCTGCAGCGTGGCATGCAGCTTTTCATCCACGGTCGCGCGCATCTCCTCCAGCTTGGCCGCGTTCACCTGGTTCAGCCTGTCCAGCGATTCCCCCACCGTCGCGCGCAGCTTCTCCCCATGCGCCGCATTCGCTCCGGCCAGCTCCGTCAGCCGCGTGTGCAGCGCTTCGCGTGCTGCGTCCTGGTGACCCCGCGCTTCGGTCGCCGCCCCCGCCAGCCTGTGCGCGACCGCTTCGCCCTGCCCAGCCACATCCGCCCGCAGCTTGCTCGCGGCCTCCGCGTTGTCGGCCCGAAACGCGCCGAGCTGCGACTTCAGCGTCTCTCCCAGCAGTGCGACCGAGCCCGTCACCTCCGTCCGCAGCGCGCTGGCGGAGGCGGCATTGTCGCCGCGAAACCGGTCCAGCCCCGCGCTGATCTGCTCACCCAGCCTCCCCACGCTCCCCACCACCTCGGTCCGCAGCTCGGCGAACGCCTTGCTGTTTGCCTCCCGGCTGATCGCGCCTTCCAGTCCATGGTCCCGGCGCAGATCCGCCAGGCCGCTCCGCACATTCGCCTCAAGAGCATCGTGCTTTCCATGGAGCTGCAGCACTTGGTCCGGAAGCTGCATCTGCCGCGCATCCGGTGCCTCCGCCCGCCCGCGCCCGCGCAGCAGCAAGGCCACCAGCACCAGCAGAATCACGACCTGGAGCACCACCACGGCAAGCAGCATAGGATTCGCGTTTCCTTCGCCACAGGATAGCAGAGCCAGACTCCGTCTCCAAGGTGTATTCTCAAGATGAACACGTTCAAAGAAGGTCCGCCTTGCCCGAAGCACCCGCCCAACCCAAAGTCGCCGAGCCCAGGTCGGACAAGCTGAAAAAGTCCGAAGAAACCCGGACCCGCATCCTCGAAGCCGCTCTGGCCGTCTTTGGCGAGCGAGGCTTCGACCAAGCGACCATGCGCGAAATCGCCGCAGAAGCCGGTGTCGCCACCGGGGCCGCCTACTATTACTTCGACTCCAAGGACGCCATCGTCATGGCCTTTTACGAGCGCGCCCAGGCCTTTATGCACCCGCACATCGACTCCGCGCTCGATTCCGCCGGCTCACTCGAAGACCGCCTGCGCGCCATCATCCAGACCAAGTTCGACTACTTCGCGCCCAACCGCCGCCTGCTCGCCGCGCTCACCGGCAACATCGATCCCGACCACCCGCTCAGCCCGTTTTCCCGCGACACCGCCGGCATTCGCGAGCAGGACATCGGCTCCTTCGAGCGTGCCGCCCGCGACTCCCGCGTCAAGCTCCCCGCGAGCGTCGCTCCCTATCTTGGCCGCCTGCTCTGGATGTATCAGATGGGACTTATCCTCTTCTGGGTCTACGACAAGAGCGAAGGGCAGACCCGCACCCGGTTCCTCTATGACAAGACTCTGAAAATGCTTCTCACCACCCTGAAGCTGGCCGGCTTTCCCCTGCTCCGGCCTCTCCACACCCTCGCCGGCGAGCTCCTGCAGGTTCTCTACAACGATGCCGCCCCGGAGACAAAACCCTAACCGCCCCCCCGAAGAATGGCATCCGCCACCCCGCAAGCCGCCCGCGCCGCCGCCACATCATGCGCCCGTACCACATGCGCCCCGGCCAGCACCGCCGCCGCGTTGGACGCGGTCGAAGCCGCCAGCCTAGCCTCGATCCCCGCATCCGGAAGCGCCGCGGTCAGAAACCGTTTGCGTGAAGTCCCCACCAGCACCGGATATTCCAGCTCCCCCAGCAGCGCCAAGCCCGCGTGCAGGGTAAAGTTCTCATCCCCGCGCTTGCCAAAGCCGAACCCCGGGTCCACTACGATCCTCCGCGCTTCTATCCCCGCCGCCCGCGCCATGTTCAGGCTTTCCGCCAATCCTTCGATTACCGTAGGCACCACATCCTCGGCCGCCAGCGCGGGCAATGTCGCCCATTGCCGAGGAGTGCCGCGTGCGTGCATCAGCACCAGCCCGGCCTTGTGTTCGGCCACGACCGCCACCATCGCCGGGTCCCACATCAGCCCGGACACATCGTTCACAATCTCCACCCCATACTCCAGCGCCCGCCGCGCCGTCTCCGCATGGTAGGTGTCGACGGACAGGATCGCCTCCGGCCGCGCCGCAAGGATTGCCTCGATCACCGGGAGCACCCGTGCCTGCTCCTCCTGCGCCCGCACCGCCCCCGCCCCCGGACGCGTCGATTCCCCGCCGATATCGACCAGGTCAGCGCCCTCGGCCAGCATCTGCAGCCCGCGTTCCACTGCCCGGTCCGGCGTCAAGTCTGTCGAAAAATATACGTTGCCGTCGGAAAAACTGTCCGGCGTCACGTTCAGGATCCCCATCACCAGCGTCCGCGCGCCCAGCGGCAGCACACAGGTCCGTAGATGCCAGTCATGAAGAGTCCGCACGGCGAAGGGCATGCACAGATTCTAGTGCACTGCCCGTCCCCCGCCGGGAGATCTCTCGAGCCGTGCCCATCTTCTCGCGGCCTCATCGTGATGAGCAGGTCCGCCAGCACCAACATGAACAGGGCTCCCCATTATCAGGGAGCCCTCTGAGCATCAGCCGATCGCCGCACCCTCAGACCGTCATTAATTCCTTTTCCTTAGCTTTGAACAGATCCTCCAGCCGCTTGATCTCCACGTCCGTCAGTTGCTGCACCTCTTCGGTGGCGCGCTTTTCCTCGTCGGCGGAGATCAGCTTGTCCTTGGCAGCCTTCTTGATCGCCTCATTGCCGTCCCGGCGAATATTCCGCATGCTGGTCTTGTGCCCTTCGAGCACTCCGGCCAGGTTCTTGACCGCTTCCTTGCGGCGCTCCTCGTTCATCGGCGGAATCGGCACGCGGATCACGCGTCCGTCGTGCATCGGGTTGAAGCCCTGGCTCGAGGTCCGGATCGCCTTTTCGATCGTCGGCACCAGTGCGATCTCGTACGGCTGCACCAGGATCAGCTGCGCCTCCGGCGTGGTCACGGTCGCCACCTGCGACACCGGCACATCGGACCCGTAGTATTCGATCTTGACCTGGTCCAGCATGTGCACGCTCGCCCGCCCGGTCCGCGCGCTCAACAGGTTGCCGCGAAAGTCGTCGACCGTCTTCTCCATCCGAACCCTGAGCTGCCCATGCGTCTCTTTCAAAGCCGCAATATTCGCCATCGCCGATGCCATGCTGAAACCCTCACCAGGCGCGAGCTGCGCCAGCCTCGATTCTAAACCGTATCGAGGGTCCCTCCACCCTCACCACAGACCCGGCAGCAACCTCGTCTCGCATCTAAGCCACGCGGCCACGCTTCGCCTGGGTCGCGGCAAGGTCCTTCACTCTTCTTTCGACTTGTCAAAACATGCAGGCAGAGAAGAAAAGGAGAGGGAAGCGCCCATGCCGGTTACCACCATCTCCTCCCGGGAGTTTGCCCGCGATCTGGCGCAGGCCAAGCGCGCAGCCACCGAAGGCCGGTCTTTGTGACGGATCGCGGCAAGCCGACCTTCGCTCTACTCAAAATCCAGGATTACTATATGCTGACCGGAGAGAAACCGAGAAGCCTGCTGGACGTAATGAACGCGATTCCCGGTGGCGACTTCGAGTTTGAGGTGCCCAGGCTGGAACTCACAGGCTTCGCACTCGACGAGCAGGAGTAGTGTTCCTGCTTGACACCAACGTGGTCTCGGAGCCGCGGGCCGGCAAGGCTATGCCTTCCTCCAATGCACGCCGCTGGGCAGATACTATACCTGCCAATCAGCTCTACCTCTCCGCGGTTACGGTTCTTGAGCTTGAAACCACGCGCAACACCGCGGCTGTGGGATCGAGCTGCTCAATCCCTGGCTGACGCCCTGAGCATCCGCATCGTGAGCTGCAAGCCGCGGCATCTGCTTAGTTTGGAGCCGTAACCAGAAGCACCAGCAGCACCACCATCGCGGCCACGAACGCTCCAATCACAATCAGCCGGTGCATGCGCCTCCGTGCATTCAGCGCCGGCTGCGCGGGCACCGTCGGCTGCGGCTGTTGTTGCGCCAGCATCATCAGCAGCGGCAGCCCCGGCGTGGCCAACGCGGCAACCGGGGCCGGCACGCTGACCGCGGCCACACGCGCTGCGGGTTCCACCGTCGCCGAAGCCTCCTGAGCGACCCCGTCCACACCCCCCAGGCATCACCGCGAAGCCGACAAAGCACGCCACAGAAACCAGCCGTTCATGCGGCGATTGTAGCGCCGCCGGAGGAAAGACGTCCAAAGTACGCATGCCTCACCGTGCTCGCGTATCAGCGTTTCCATTCGCGCCAATGATTTGTCGCTCGCGGACACTCATCGGCATCCTAGTTCCTGTCGCCCTCGCCGCCGCGCTTGCGATAATGGAACTTCGCGGCTGGCCCGGCGCTCTTACGGACAAGGACTAGGCACCTCATGGCAGATACACGCGTCGTCGGCATCGATCTCGGCACCACCAACTCTCTCGTCGCCTATCTTCAGGACGGCGTCCCCACCGTCATTCCCGGCGAAGACGGCGACCGTCTCGTCCCGTCCGTCGTGGCCTGGACCGACGACGGTGTCAAGGTCGGCAACGCCGCGCGCGCCACCCTGCTGGCCGATTCCGCCTCCGCCGTCTACTCCGCCAAGCGCCTCATGGGACGCGACCTCGACGACGTCCGCGATGAGCTCAAGCTCTTCCCCTTCCAGCTCGCCGAAGACAGCAAACCCGGTGAAGTCCTGAAACTTTCCGTCGGCGGCCTTACCCTGACCCCGCCCGAGATCAGCGCCTACGTCCTCCAGCAGCTCAAGCGCAACGCGGAACGGTTCTTTGCCGCGCCCGTCACCCGCGCCGTCATCACCGTGCCGGCGTACTTCAACGACGCCCAGCGCCAGGCCACCAAGGACGCTGGACGCATCTCCGGCCTCGACGTCCTGCGCCTGGTCAACGAGCCCACTGCGGCCGCGCTCGCCTACGGACTGGACAAGCAAAAAGACGGCATCATCGCCGTCTATGACCTCGGCGGAGGCACCTTCGACATCTCCATCCTCAAGCTGCACGAAGGCATCTTCGAGGTCATCTCGACCGGAGGCGACACGCACCTCGGTGGCGACGACATCGATAACCTTCTCATCGCCATCGCGCTTGACGACATCGCCGGCTCGACCGGGACCGACGTCCGCGGCAATCCGGAGATCGTCCAGAGCATCCGCAAAGCCGTCATCGAAGCCAAAATCGCCCTCTCCACCGAAGATTCCGCCCGCCTGATCGTTCCCATCCCCGACCACGAACCCTACACCCGTGAGATCACCCGCGCCCAGTTCGAGCAGCTCATTGCGCCCGTCATCGCTCGCACCGCGCCGGCGGTCAGGCAGGCTCTGCGCGACGCCAGCCTGACTCCCGAGCAGATCGACGAGGTCGTCATGGTCGGCGGCTCCACCCGTATCCCCGCCGTGCGCACCCTGGTCTCCGGACTTTTTGAGCTCGAGGCTCGCGGCAAACAGCTCCACACCGAGCTCAACCCCGACGAGGTGGTAGCTCTCGGTGCCGCGGTACAGGCCGGCATCCTCGCCGGTGACACCAGCGCCTCGCTTGACGACCTCCTTCTCCTCGACGTTACCCCGCTCTCGCTCGGCATCGAGGCCCTGGGCGGAGTCGTCGCCAAGGTCATCCAGCGCAACTCCACCATCCCCGCCAGCGCCACCGAGCACTTCACCACCGGCGTGGATGGCCAGACCAATGTCGCCATCCACGTGCTTCAGGGCGAGCGCGAGCTTGCCAAGGACTGCCGCTCGCTCGCCCGCTTCGACCTCAAAGGTGTCCCCCCCATGGTCGCCGGGATGCCCCGCATTGAGGTCAAGTTCCTCATCGATGCCAACGGCATCCTCAAGGTCTCCGCGCGCGAACAACGGAGCGGACGCGAAGCCGAAATCGACGTCAAACCAACGTACGGCCTAACCGACGAGCAGGTGGAAACCATGATCCTCGAATCCTTCGACAACGCCGAACAGGACATCGAAGAACGCCAGAATATCGAAGCGAAGAACGAAGCCGAAACCATCATGGACGCTGTCAACAAAGGACGCACCAGCCCGGTCTGGCAGCTCCTGAGCTTCAAGGAACACGAGGATATCGAGGCCTCCGTTCAGGAGGTGAAGCACTCCATCGCCGGAGGCAACTACCGCATCATCCGCAACGCGATCGAGCATCTGGACAAGCATACCCGGCGCTTCGCCGAGCTCATGATGGACGCCGCCGTCAGCGGCCAGCTCCAGGGCCAAACCATGCAGCAGGCTGCCGAAACCATGGGCAAAGAACAGGGTAACGCTCCCACGGCCCCCCACGCCTTTGCCCCGGCGGAGATCGACGACGCCAAACGCGGTATCCCCACTGGCGAGCAGCAAGGCGCAGGGTCAGGAAGTAGCCACCAGGATTGAACTGATCTGGCAGGAGAAGCTGCGTCTCTTCAAGCACGGCCTCTTCATCCGCTGCCGTAGGTCTGCTACTGCTTTGACGGCAGCGCAGTCGACACCAGCTTGGACTTCAGCGGGGGCGGTGGAGGCTGTGCCGGCAGCGTAGCCGCATGCCGTCCCCCCGGCGGTACCACTCGCGTCGCCTCAAAGTTCGTAATCTTCCAGACCCCGGAAGGAAGCCGCTGGTATACCCGCGTGTACCGGTACATCCCGGACATCGAGTTCCCATCGGAAGTTCCTTCGATCTGCGCCAGCGATGTCACAATTGCCACCGACCCCGCCATTTTCACCTTCACATCCGAAACGTCGATTCGCGTCAGGGCAATCGTGCGCCGCTTCACCCGGTCCAGCTGCTGCGTCTTGGTGTTCACCGTCCCGTTCAGCCCGATACCGACGTAGTCGTCTGAAAGTAGACGATCCAGCGTGGCGGTGTCTCCGCTCAGCTGCGCCGTCCGCCATTGCTGTTCCAGGTCCTCGATCTCGCGCTTGGCGTCCTTCTGTCCATGCCGGATGCCCAACGAGCACACTGCAGGCTGCCACGCCGGGAGCACCAGCAGGGCGGCGACCACAAGCGCGAAGGTGATTCGGAGTCTTAGCATCTGCGTACCGGATGTTAGCCGGAAACTACGTCCGAGTCAAAGAAAAGCGTTTCCCGCTAACACAGAAGACGTAAACAAGGGCCGGAAAGGATGCATTTCTACTTACTGAAGCAGATCCAGCCGCCTCGCCGTCGTCCGCAGGATTTCGAGCGCCCGGTCCAGCTGCTCCCGCGTATGCTCGCTCGTCATGATCGTCCGCACCCGCGCCTTGCCTTCCGGCACCGTCGGGAATGCGATTCCGGTGGCCATCAACCCGGCCGCGAACAGCTCGCGTGAAAACTCCATCGTCTTCCGCCCATCCCCGATCAGGATCGGAATAATGGGCGTCTCGCTCGCCGGCGTCGTCACCCCGCCGATGTCGAACCCCGCCTGCGCCAGTTGCCCTTTAAAGTAATCCGTATTTGCCCAAAGCCGCTCGATCCGCTCCGGCTCACGCTCCAGAATATCGAACGCCGCAATGCACGTCGCCGCCACCGAAGGCGGATGCGAGGTCGAAAACAGAAACGGCCGAGCCCGGTGGTACAGAAAGTCGATCAGCTCTTTCGACCCGCACACATACCCGCCCAGCGCACCGATCGCCTTGGAAAGAGTGCCCACCTGCACATCCACCATCCCATGCTCCAGCCGCCCGCGCTGCACAAAGTGGTCCACCGACCCGCGTCCGTTGCGTCCCAGCACGCCGGACGCATGCGCATCGTCCACCATCATAATGGCCCCGTACCGCTCCGCCAGCTTGGCCAGCTCATCCACCGGGCCGATGTCGCCGTCCATGGAAAACACGCCATCGGTAATGATCAGCTTTACACCCGGCTCACCTTCGATCTCCCGTAGCAGCTCCTCGCAGTGCGCCACATCCTTATGCCGAAAGACCTTTATCTTGGCCCGCGAAAGCCGCGCCCCGTCGATGATCGAAGCATGATTCAGCTCGTCGGACAGGATAAAGTCCTCCTTGCCCAGAATCGATCCGACCGTCCCCGCGTTCGCCGTAAACCCCGATTGAAACACCACGCAGGCCTCCACATGCTTAAACGCGGCAATCTTCCGCTCGAGCTCCATGTGAATCCGCATCGTCCCGGCAATCGTCCGCACCGCTCCCGACCCCACACCATGCTCCCGGATCGCCGCGATCGCCGCCTCGGCCAGCAGAGGATGGTTGCAAAGCCCAAGGTAGTTGTTCGAGGCAAGGTTGATCACCTCCTGCCCGTCATACCGGCACACCGGCCCCTGCACATCGTCCAGCTCACGCAGCCGGAAATGGGTGCCGTTTGCCTTCAGCTGATCAAGCTGGGCGGAAAGATGAGCAAGCTGAGGACGGATCGAAGCAGCGGTAGCCATAGGTCGATTCTAGGCTTACCAGGCGGCTTCGGCGAACAGGCCTTGAAGTTGCACACAATATTTCTGTTTACCTCGACAGGCATTCCGCTTTGAACACCAGGATCGAAAGCGAAAAGGCCAGACCCGAACAGCGGCCTGGCCTTCTTTCATTCCTGCAATTCTTAGAACGTCGTACTCACCGTCAAACGGAACGTCTTTCTCGGCTCCCGCAGCACATAGTCCGCCCCATAGAACTGCACCGCCTGCTGGTACGTAAACCGTCCCGCATCCGTATTTGGGAACAGGCTCCGCAATGACGGCGTCCCCGCGGGCGCGTCGAGCGGCAACGCCAGCTGCTGCGGCAGGTTCTTGTAAAGACGAAGCGGGTTATATGCGTAGAAGATCCGGAACGGCGCATTGATGATTGGCAGGATGACCTGCAACTCCGCACCATTCGACATGCGCGGAACGAAGTTCGACCCCGGAGCCGTGTTCAGATACTGCCCGAACTTCAGCGTCGTCCCGCCATAACAAGCGCCGTTCACAAACGTCGGGCATCCGTACGACGGGCTGTCGATCGTCGACTGTCCAGCCGCCGACTGCCGCAACTGCGACGCCTGCGCGTTGAACGTCAGGCCGAAGTCCGTAAAGAACGCAAAAGTCACCTGGTTCACGATCGGGATCCGGTACTCCACATTCGACGTCAGCTGCGTGTCCCCGCCGATCGGCTGCAGGCGATACACCGGAATCGGAATCTGGATGTTGCCCAGCGACGGGTTCGTCGGGTCCCGAGGAACCGTCGCTCCATCCGGGTTCGTCAGGTTGAACAGCACGCGGTTCGGAATCAGTACATACGGCGTCGAAGCCCGCACGTCAAAGCCGCGCACATCGCTTTCGCCGCCGCCATAGATACGCTGCTGGGGAGGAGCGACCTCGCCCCCAAAGCCCGCCACATGCGCAAACTGCACCCGGTACCCGAGCACGTTGTGCCCTTCCCGGTTCACCTTCAAGCCCTTCATCGGGAAGAACTGTCGATACGCGATCGCCGGCGAATAGTACTTCACATTGCCGCCCGCGCCTGCAATCTGAATCTGCGCGTTGAAGTCCTTGCCCGAGTGCGGACCCTGCGGACGGTCCAGCGACGAAAACGTCAGCGTCGGTGAGAACACCGAGGTCACAATGCCCGAAAGCTGGTTTAGCCCCGCCACGCCGGATCGGAACGCAAGGTTTTGAAACACGTTGCGTGTGTTGTCGTTGAACGTCGTCAGCGAGGAACGCGACAGCGAGTACGAAACTCCCACGCGCGCAAACAGCCTGGTCTGGAAGAAGTGACGCAGCGGCTCGGAAACCGACAGCGTCGCACCTGTCGTCGACTGGTTGTAATTCGTCTGCAGGGACGACTGCGCGGTTGAAAGGTTCGACCCATTCCCGGAGGCTCCGTAGCTCTTGGCCGGGTTGAAGTCGTACTTGCTCGTGAACACCTGCAGCCCCAGCGAGATCGGCTTGTTCCGCAGGTATGGCTCATTGAATCCGAACGAAAGATTTCGCGAAAGGTCGCCGACGTTGGCCTGTACCGAAAGCGTCTCGCCCAGCCCCAGGAAGTTGTTCGTCTCGTAATTGAGCCCGATGAACGTTCCCGACAGCCCAGAAATCCCGCCGTTCAGCCCGATCGAATTCTTGCCCTTCTCCTTCAGCTTGATCAGCAGGTCCACGGTTCCGTCGGCCGCGTTCTGCCTGGTCTCCACGTCCTGGTCAGCCTTCAACGGCTCGAAGTACGAAAGCTGGTTCAGCCGCTGCAGCGAAAGGTCCACCGCCTGCGCGTTGTACTTGCCGCCTTCATCCACCAGGAGTTCGCGGCGGATCACCTTGTCGCGTGTGATCGTATTGCCCGTAAACTCGATCCGCGAAATGAAATACGGCTTTCCCTCATCGATGTCGATATCGAGGTAAATCAGCTTCTTCGCTTCATCGATCCGCGGAACAGGCGTACCGACATAGTTGATATAGCCCAGTGAACCGTACGCCTTTTGCAGGTTCTGAATGCCCTTGCCGAACAGCGAAGCGTCGAAATACTCGCCGTCCTTCTGCTGAAACTGCGCTCGCAGCGCCCGCGGATTGGCGTTGTTCGCTCCCTTGAACGTGATCCCGCCCAGCCGGTACCGCTCGCCCTCCTCGATCGGAATCAGAATGTCGATCTTTTTGCCCGTCGTCGAGTGCAAGGTAAACGGGTTGAACCCGGTCGTATCGTGAATTCGCGTTTTCGGCTCCGAAGTCAGCGCCTTGAAGTATCCGCGATCCCGGTACACCTGCCGCACCCGCTCGGTATCCTCATCCAGCTTCGACGCGTCGAAGGTCCGTGCCAGCAGGTCTTCCAGAACGATCGAGTGCGGAATCCCGATCGGCTTCAGGTTCTTCATCGCCCCGCGCAGCACCCGGTCCGAAATCGTTGTATTCCCGTCGAACAGGATTTTGCCGACCTTGACCGTCGGCCCTTCCTTCACCTTCATCGTCACTGCAACCGACGCCGGCGGAATCGTCTTGACCTCCACCCGGACCGTGGCGAACTGGTGCCCATGCTCGGACAGAAGCTCCTTGAGCACCGTCTCCGCCCGCTTGATGCGGGTCGGGTCGTATTGCGACTCCACCGTGAACCCGACCTTCGCCTTTTTCCACGCGTCCTGCAGGTCCGACTGCGACACCGCATTCAAGCCGGTAAACTCGATCGACCGAATCGTCGGCTTTTCCTTTACGATCACGATCAATTGCACGCACGCCGGCGTATCTACCCGCTCGATTCGTACGTTCTCAAAGTAGCCCGTGTTCCAGAGCGAGTTGAAGTCCCGCTCCACAATACTCGGGTCGTACAGGTTGCCCTGGCGCGAAAACAGCCGGGCAAGCACGGACTCTTTTGGAATCCGCCGGTTTCCGATCACCTGCGGCGTACAAAGCGCTTGTGCGTTGCCGTTCTGCTGTAGATCCTGGCCGGCCGCCGCCGCCGGAGCCGCCGCGTCCTGGGCCAGCGCGGGCATGCCCGTCAAGAGCAGAAAAAATGCCACCGCCGCCGTGCTGCGCAGACGTGGAGAAGCATCAGACGACATACGTCTCGCCGTGCGGGTGAGTCCGGAAACGCGCCGGGCTTGCTGGTTTGGAGAGCTCTTGCTCGGTCGCTTCACGGTAAAGATACGCACACCCTCACAGCCTTCAAAAATCACGTCCCAAACAATCGCATCCGAGGGAAGCGCGGTGCAGCCGCCGGGCGCAAGCTTTGATTATAGGGGAGCCGGCGCACTGTTGCGAATCGCGTGCGCCCCGGTCAAACGCCCCGGAAGCCGTCCATAACCTGACCTTGTGCCCCATTGGACGAAGAAATCCCGAATCCGTTGGCAGTTCCGGCCCTAAATTCCACCCGAACCAACCTCGTTAGCCCCGACCGGTCAACGCCAGCCCTTCGCCGCTGGCGAGCAACCGATTCCACGCCGCCGGCAGACTCCTCACTTCGGCACAATCCCATAATCCCGCGCCGGAGCTCCCGCCACCGGTTTGCCTTCCTGCACATAGTTGCGGTTCCACTTCGGGATCTCCACCAGGTACGTTCCCGGCCCTTCGATCACCGCCTGGCATCCCAGCCGGCTGTTCAGTTGAATATCGGCCGCCGTCTCCATCCGGTCCAGCTCCTTGTCCTCCGGCTCGGAAACTCCCTGGGCCCCCTGCTGCACCCAAAGATGGCAGGTCGTGCAGGCGCACACCCCTCCGCATGCATGGTCCAGAAAGATCCCGTAGTTCTCCGCCACATCCAAAAAGCTCATCGGCAGACCGTGCCCGTCGTAGCTCATGGAGCCGTACGGAAACTCCACCGTCTTGCCTTCCGGCTGAAACGTGACGCGAACCATCCCCTCCGCGGGAGGAACACTCAAATCGATCTCGGGAAGCGGCAGCGCGGCGTGGTCAGACATTGTCTTTTGATTCTACCCGCTTGGAGACGCTTCGGCGCTCCGTCGCATCACACACTGCCATGAGCAATCTCAAGATCACCCCGCAGGACCAGACCAAAGGCAGCCCAAACGCCAAGGTACAGCTGATCGAGTACGGCGACTACCAGTGTCCCTCCTGTGGGCAGGCCTTTCCCATCGTCGAGCGCATTGTCGAGCACTTCGGCGACCGGCTCCTCTTCGCCTTCCGCAATTTTCCACTCGAGCAGCACCCGTTCGCCGAGCCCGCGGCTGAAATCGCCGAGTTCGCCGCCGACGCAGGCAAGTTCTGGCCTATGCACGATCTCCTGTACAAAAACCAGCGCCAGTTTTCCGAAGCGCTTTTTCCCCAACTCGCCGACCAGCTCGGGCTTGACGCACGCAAGCTCACCGAATCGCTCGAAGCCGGCCAGTACTCCGCCAAGGTGGAAAAGGAGATGCAGGGAGGCGAACAGGCTGGAGTCCCCGGAACGCCTGCCTTTTTCCTCAACGGAAAGCTTTGGCAAGGCTCCTTCGCGTATGAAGATCTCGTCCAGGCGATCGAAGCTGCCGGAGCCTGACCGATTCGTGCCCACTCATCGACGGCCTTACCATCGATGAGTGGAGCCACCAACAAAGCTACCCTTTCAAAGCCGCCACTACAGTCGCCCCGACCGGACTTCCCAACCCGGTACAGGGGTCCCATCCGGGTCCAGCCGAAAACGCCCCGTTGTTTCCGGAAACGATGTCCCGAAACGCCTTCGGATCCTCATACAGCAAAGCGTTTACAAATCCGGCCTTCCGCCCGTTCTTCGCATTCGCCAGCGCCAGCAAACCCGCCCAAAGCGGAGCTACCGCACTCGTTCCCCCAATCACGGTTGTCTCCCCATCGACCCGGATCGTGTATCCCGTCGCCGGGTCCGCATCGCCCGCTACATCCGGCACCCCGCGCCCGCCCGGAGCCGCGATCGTCGGCACCTTCGCCCCACTCTGCCACGTGGGCTTCGCAAACACGGCCGAAACTCCACCTCCTGTAGCCCCCTCGTTCGCCGCCGTCTCGTTCCAGACCACCTCGCTCTTGATGGAGTTCCCGGAAGCCACCAGCTTGGTTCCTCCGCAAGCCAGCACATGTGGACTCGAAGCCGGAAAATCCACATGATTTCCTGAGCTCACGCCGTCACCCGACCCGTTATCCCCGGCCGCCACCGTGATCGTGACCCCCAGCGCCGCAGCGGCCTGGCACGCGTTGTCCAGCGCCGTCAGGGCCTGTCCCGTCCAACTCGACTCCGGCCCACCCCACGAGATCGAAACCACGCTCGGCGTATGCGTCGCGTCGTGCACCGCCTCGGTCACCGCGTCGATAAACCCCTGGTCCGTATTCGGCGCAAAGTAAACCGCAAGCTTTACCCCTGGAGCCACCGCCCCGGCAACCTCGATGTCCAGCATCACCTCGCCGTCGGCCCCGTTCGCCGTTCCCGGCTTGTTCTTTCCCTTGTCGACCGAAACGGCCGTCACCGACGGCACCGCCAGCCCAAGCGACCCGAAATACGCCGAGATGTCCGCCGTTCGAAATCCGCCGCCCAGCTCGATGAGTCCGATCGTCTGCCCCGCCGCGCCGCCTGTTGGGAACCCGTACAACCCCGCCACCTGCACCGGCGAGTAGCTCACATTGGTCGCCCTCGGCTTTGCCACCCGAAACTTCGCCGTAGCCTGCGGACGATTGTCTAGCCCAAGCACCGCCTCTACTGGCCCTACCAGCGCTTCCGGCAGCATCACCGGCCCGGTCCGTGTCCGCAAACCGTCCGCGCCCTCGGTCAGCGTCACTCCGAACGCCCGCTCCATCGCCTCCACGGACCCCGACAGATGAATTGTCCGATGCCCCGGACCGCGCTCCACCATCAGCCCGAACTCCTCCGCGAAGCTTCGGACCATCTCCATCGCCGCCTGGTCTCCGCCATGCCGTTCGGCGAACTCCTCTCGGCTCAACCGGGCAGCCATTGCCGCCGGCTGCAGCGCCTGTTTCCTCCGCACCAGCACGGAAACCGTAATCGGCTCACCCGGCTCCTTCCCGGCTGAGGCTTCCAGCGAGACCACTCCCGGTCCCGGGGTATACGCGGTACGGTCACTTCCAGGAAGCGGCTTGCGCGGCTGTGTGCTAAAACTCTGGGTCATCGGTCAGCTCCGTTTCTTCCCAGGTAAGATGCCGCCTCCTTCAAATCCGTCCCCCGGCACGTCCCGTGTCCCGAACCCAACTGTCCACTCCACCCCGACTCCGTCCGTTCGCATCCAAGGCCCATGCCCACCCTCCCCTGGACCCCAGCCGACATTTCCCCGCAGGATGGACGCCGCATTCTTATTACCGGTGCCAACAGCGGCATCGGCTTCGCGGCCGCCGTCGAGCTCGCCCGGCACGGTGCCGTCGTCCTGCTCTGCTCCCGCGACCGCACCCGCGGGGAAGCCGCCCTCGCCTGCCTGCGCCACGAAGCCTCCGGCCCGGAATCCGCCGCAACGCAGGCCGAGCTCGTCACACTCGACCTCGCCTCGCTCGACTCCATCCACCAGGTTGCCGACGAGTTTCTCGCCCGGCAGCTTCCTCTCCATGGCCTTATCAACAATGCCGGCGTTTACGCTCCGCCCAGGCGTCTCGAAACCGCCGACGGCTTCGAGCTCCAGTTCGGCACCAACGTCCTCGGCCACTTCGCTCTCACCTGCCGCCTTCTTCCCGCGCTTGAGCTCGCCCGCGCCGCCCGGATCGCGGACGCACCCCGCGTCGTCTGGATCAGCTCCATCGCCCACAAGCGCGGGCAGATCGACTTCAACGACCCCGACGCAACCCGCGCCTACAACCCCATGCGCTCCTACAGCCAGTCCAAGCTCGCCGATCTTATGCTTTCCCTTGAGCTCGAACGCCGTCTCCGCGCCGCATCGTCCGGGGTCATCAGTTTGGCCGCCCACCCCGGCGTCAGCAACACCAACCTGTTCGTCACCGGAGATTTCGGACCCTTGGAGCGCAGGATGCGCACCCTGGCCGGCCACCTCATCGGCACCTTGCTCAACTCGGCAGCGGAGGGGGCCATCCCCACCCTTTACGCTGCCACCTCCCCCGAAGCTCAGGGCGGAGCCTACTACGGCCCGCAAAGCCTCGCCGAAACCCGGGGAGGCAACGTCGGCCCGGCGGAGATCAAGCCCCAGGCCCGCGACGAAGCCGCCCGGCAACGCCTCTGGACCCTGTGTGAACAACGCACCGGCGTAAGCCTCGCAACGCGGTTCCAATAGAAGGCGGTTTCCCCTTCCAGATAGTTCGGTCTAGTGGATCGAGACGTCGACTTCCCGAACGGGGCGGCCTCTGACCGTGCTTTCTCGGCCCGGGCCCTGCCTCACAGGTGAAAGCGGCGGTCCGCTCCCAGCACCAGCACCAGCGTGATGCCGGCAATAGCGACTTCACCAATGGCTCCGACCAGGAACGGACGCAGCCCCTGCTTCAGCAGGTCGCGGAAGTCCGTGCGCAGCCCCACGCCGGCGAAGGTAAGCAGAAATGCCCATCGACTGAGATTGCCCAGCGCGGCAATCTGCGGGCGGGTAAAGCCATAGGGGATCAGCCCGGCGAGATGCGGAAACTGGTGCGGATCGAGCGTGCCCAGCGTCGCGACAAACGAGATGAACAGGAAGCCAAGCACGAACTTGGGAAACTTCTTCCATAGAAACGCGCCCTTGTTGCCGATCGCGGCGGCCTGTCCCTTTTTCGCCCAGTAAAGCGCATAGCCAAGCACCACGAAGCCGATGCAGGCGTTGCGGCAGGTCTTGGCCAGCACGGCGTATTTGCCGGCTGCGTCCGAGTACAGGGCTCCGGCGGCGGTGGCTTCGGCGGTGTTATCGACCGCCAGCCCGGTCCACAGGCCATAGGCGTGGTCGGACATGTGCAGCGCATGGCCGACCAGCGGGAAGAACAGCAACGAAATGGCACCGAGCGCGAGGATGGCGGCGATGGCGACCGAGGAATCTTCCTCGTCGGCGTCGATGGCACCCTGCGTGGCGATGATGGCGGAGACTCCGCAGATGCTGGATCCCACGGCAAGCAGCGTGATGAGCTTGGGCGGGAGCTTGAAGCCTCGTCCCAGGTAGGTCATAAACGTAAGCGACAGGGCAAGCTCGATAAAGATCAGCACAAAGGAGATGCCGGACAGGTGCAGGATATCGCCCAGGATAAAGCGCGCGCCCAGCAGGATAATGCCGGCCTTGAGCCAGAATTCATAGGTGGCGACGCCGGGGCGGAAGATGCGCGGAAGCCCGACCGTGTTCGAGATGAGCATGCCGATCAGGATCGCCCACAGGACGTACTCGATATTGGGCAGATGGAGGTGCCGCGCCTTGCCGAAGCTGGTGATTGACTGCTCGATCCATTTGCCAAGCAGGCCGACGGCGGCCAGCAGCGCAATGCCGGGGATAAGGCCGGCCACACCATGCCGGTTGGCGTCGTCACGGTCCTTTTTGAGCGGAAGTGGAAGGCTGGTGCTGGTGGCCATGGGCGAATCCTTTCAGGGCTGGGAAGTTACCAGGAGACGAACTTGATCAAGCCGACGCGGACCAGCAGCGCAAGCGACAAGGACAGGAGAACGGCCCAGGTGTCGAGCGAGAACAGGGGCTTCTTGGCGGGGGAAGACATGGAGACACTCCTGTGGGGTGCGGGCAAACAAGCTTCGCCATGGCGAACACTATGAGGGATGAGGATTGGAAGTTACGGGGTGCCGTCTAGCGACAACGGGGCAGGCAACAACAACAGCGCACGGGCGTGGCTGGGCACATGTGGCAACACGGGGCGAATTGCGCTCTGCGGCTCTGCATGTGTGGGTTTAGATGTAACACTTCGTGGCGGGATGCGCAACTTTCATACGGACCCGGAGCACAGGGCGCAGGGATGGGACGATTACCGGCATCTCACACGAGATGAGATGGATGTCGATGGGCTGGATGCTGGTTGGCGGATGCGGTCTTGCCATGGGTCAGGGCGCTCCAGACGCTCACGCGGCCTGCGCAAGTCTACGCGGGGCGATCCTTTCACCCACGGCGATCGACCTTCCGACCCTGGGTGCGGAGGTGGATTCGGCAAAGATCAAGCATCTTCGGCATGCAGAGTTCTGCAAGGTGCTCGGGCAGATCCGTTCCGTCGACCCCGCCGCGCAGAACATTCACTTTGAGCTGAACCTGCCGACGCAATGGAACGGCAAGGTGGTTCATTATGGCGGCGGCGGCTTCGACGGCGCGCTGTCCAAGACCAGCGGGTTGCGGACGGAGGAGGTCGGGATCGTGCGCGACCCGGTTCCGCTCGAGCGCGGCTACGCCACCTTTGGGTCGGACTCGGGTCACCATCACTTCGTGTTTCCGCTGCCGAACGAGTACAACGAGCTGCTAGCGGGGTTCGCGCGCAACGGGGAAGAGCGCCGGAACTATGCGCATGACGGGCTGAAGAAGACGCACGATGTGGCCGTCGAACTGATCCGCCGGCGCTATGGCGTGGCACCGCGCCGCATGTTTTTTATCGGGGGCTCGACCGGCGGGCGCGAGGCGTATTTCGTCACGCAGCTTTGGCCGCGCGACTACGACGGCGTGCTCGGCGCGTATGCGGGATGGAATCAGGTACAGCTCGACCTGCAGTTCATCCGGGTTTCGCAGGCGGAGTACCGGCATGGCACGGCGGAAACGCGCGGATGGCTGCCGAAGCGCGCGACCCGGCTGGTCGCGGGCAAGGTGATGGAGCAGTGCGACGCGGCCGACGGGGTGCGCGACGGCATCATCTCGAACCCGGAGGGATGCCACTTCGACCCCGCGCCGCTGCTGTGCGGACAAGGTGCGAAACACTGCCTCACGCCGGGCCAGCTCGAAAGCTTTCAGGTTTTTGCCTCCGAGCAGCGCAGCGCGGAGCCGCTCAAAAATGGGGTGCAAACGATCCCGGGCTTCAACGTCTACGCCGGCACGGACCTGTCCGGCTCCATGGGACTCTTTCGCCATGCATTTGAGCATCCGCTGTTTCCGTTCAACAGCTTCTACTACGTGGTGGCCAGCGGCGTGCTGCGCGACTTCCTCACCGGCAAGCCGCATTTCAATGCGCTCACCTTCAAGACCACCACGGGCGGAGCATATGCGTCGGCGCTTCCCGCGCAGTCGGCCGCCTCCGACGCCTCCGATGCAGACCTGAGCGCGTTCCGGCGGCATGGCGGAAAGCTGATCCTGCTGCACGGCACTGCGGACGCGACCATTCCGACCGGCTCGACCGTGGAGTTCTACCGCATGATGCAGGCGCGGATGGGACCGGAGCAGGTCGACTCGTTCACGCGGATGTACCTGGTTCCCGGCTACGGGCACACGCGCGGCGTGTTCAATACGGGCTTCGATTCGCTTGCGGTGCTGGACGGCTGGCTCGATTCCGGCAAGCCGCCGGAAACGCTGGTAGCGACCGATAACAACAGGAGCCAGCATGGCCGGACACGTCCGTTGTGCGTGTATCCGGCGTGGCCGAAGTATGTAGGAGGCGACGTGAACACGGCGGCAAGCTTCGCGTGCACCGCACCGACTCGGTAGCGGCCGGTCGGTCCCGACAACGGCGCGAAAACTCTGATCAGGCAGTTGGTTTTGGTCAGAGCTCCTTAATCTCCCTAAACGTTGACTGGTTCAAGAGCTTCCACGCGGGAGGCAAACTCGGCGGCGATCTCCGGGCGAACCTTGTTCATGGCGGCCAGGGTTTCGCGGGCGAGCAGGCGTGCCGGCAGGCTTTCGGGGGCTCGCTGCGCAAGTGCCAGGTCGCCTTCCAGGATTTCCCGCTCGCTCGAAAGGAAGGTGGGCGCGACCCCATCCATGGCGGAGCAGCGAACGGCGAGCAACTGTTCGAGCCGAAGCAGGTAGTCCGGAAAAAGCTGGCCGGCGGGAATGGCGTAGCGCGGCTGCGGGACCTCGGCGACCGCGGCCGAAAGCAGGCCGACGACCTCATCGGCGAGGCGTCGCAGGCCGGCTTCTGGGTCTACAGGGGTAAAGCGCTGGTGCAACTCGCCGATGCGGTTGCCGTCGGAGGCTCGGAGGAAGGCGAGCTCCGCGGACCAGGGCTCGACCTCGGCGTCGATGTGGACGGTGACGACGTAGTCCGGCCGGTGAGCGGGATCGGCGACGGTTTGCTGCGCCATCTCGTCGGGCCACACCTGGCCGGAGACGACGAAGCCCGAGGGCTGGGTGGATCCGTTGCCAACCGCCCAGGGAAGCATCGTACGGCCTTCGGCGGCGGTGCGCATGGAGACCTGCTCGGCCAGGAAGAGGGGAAGTGAGCGGGTCAGCCGGCCGAGCGCCTCGACGTGGCCGGGTGCGTAAAGGCTGGGGTCGGACGGAGGCTCGGCTGTGCCGCCAAGAAAGGTGACGTGCGGGCCGCCGGCCGGTTTGCTTGTGAAGTCGGCCCGGGCGGAGGAGTGGTCCGGCAGCCAGATGGGCCCGTCGACGCGCAGCATGCCGACCTGCACCTCCAGCTGTTCGGGCGGTGCGGTGCCGGCGCGGCGGTCGATCTCGGAGGCCCAGTAGCCGAGCGTCTGGGCCCAGTCCGGGCGGTTCATCGCGGCCAGGGTTTGCTGAACTGAGCGCGCGGAGTTGAGATCTCCGGTGTCCAGGAAGGCCTTGATGAGATTGTTGCCGACCGGCAGTCCGTGCACCTCCGGGACGAACTCGGGGCCGGTCAGGTCGATCAGCTCGGCGATGTGTCCGCGTCCGCCCAGGTCGCCGCTCATCTGCATCAGGAAGTCGCCGGGAACAGGTTTGGGTGCGCGGGTCAGGGCCTCGCGGTAAAGCCCGGTGGCGCGGGGCAGGTCGTTTGACGCAGCCAGGGCTCCGCGGGCGAGCCAGAGCTGTGGACGCCACGCACCGGGCACCAGGCGAACGCGCTCGAGCGCCTCCTCGGCGGCAGGATCGCCTCCGCGTTCGGCGGCAAGCGAGGCGTACCAGCCCAGGGCGTTCTCTATATTCGGATCCAGCTCAAGCGCGTGCCAAAGGGTGGAATCGCGGCGATCCGCATCGCCCTCATCGGCATAGACCTTGGCGAGATTGGTCAGGACCGAGCCATCTTCGCCGTACTGCGCCAGGTAGCCGTTCAGCACGGATTCGGCCTCGGCCGTGCGCTTCTGGTTCAGCAGCACGATCGCCCAGATGCAGGTGCCGCGAACCGGAAGGGTATCGGAGCGGTACAGGTGCTCGGCCGCGCCGGCAACCTCGTTCACGAAGCCGTCGTTGAGCGAATTGAGGATCAGGCTGTAGAGCTGGCCGGGGTTGGACCAGCTCTCCCGCAGCATGTTGGGCAGGACCTCGGTACGCCACTGCTCGCGCGGGATCAGGACCTCGCGGCCGTTCTGATCGAAGGCGCGAATAGCTTCAGGAGCCGCGGGTTGCCCGGGCTGCGGCTCCACCTGCAGCTCCGGCAGCGGCGTCGCTTCCAGCGGCATCGGCTCCGGGTCCGCGGCGATCTCGGCAATGCCGGCGGGCGCTTCCGGCTGTGCGAGCGTGTCGGGATCGCTGCCCGGCTGCTCCGGTTCGGGGACCGCGCCGTGTTCTACGTCCTTGTTGCGTCCAAATACCTTGTCCAGTAGACCCATGGTTTGTCCTCAGTTCGTGCTTGCAGAAGTGGCTGCCCGGGCGTTGGCGGCTGTTTCGGCAGCGAGCGCGACGCGGAGCATGGTGCATTCGTCGAAGTGGCGAGCCATGACCTGGACGCCGATCGGAAGGGCTTCGGCGGTCTCGCCGAAGGGAACGCTGACCGCGCAGATGCCGGCCAGCGAGGCGGCGACCGAGTAAATGTCGGCCAGGTACATGGCCAGCGGATCGTCGGTTTTTTCTCCGAGCCTGAAAGCCGCGGTGGGGGTCATGGGGCCGACCAGGACGTCGCAGCGACTGAACGCCTCCAGGAAGTCCTGCGCGAGCAGCGTACGGACCTGCTGCGCCTTTTTATAATAGGCGTCGTAATAGCCGGCCGACAGCGAATACGTGCCGAGCAGGATGCGTCGCTTCACCTCCGCGCCGAAGCCCTGCTCGCGGGTATCGCGGTACATCCCAGAAAGGTTCTTGACCCCGGGCGCGCGCAGGCCGAAGCGGACGCCGTCGAAGCGGCTCAGGTTGGAACTGGCCTCCGCGGTGGCGAGCACGTAGTAGGCAGGCACGGCGTAGCGGGTGTGCGGCAGGGTTAGCCGGATGATCTCGCAGCCGGCCGCGCGCAGATCCTCGAGCGCCTGTTCGACGGCAGCGCGAATCTCGGGGTCCAGTCCTTCGCCAAAATACTCTTCCGGCACGCCGACTTTCAGGCCGGCGACGGGCCTGGCGAGGGCGGCGGTGTAGTCGTCCACCGGGCGATCGGAGCTGGTGGCGTCCAGCGGGTCCTGGCCGGCCAGCACGTCGAGCATCGTCGCGGCGTCGCGCACGTTCGCGGTTAACGGGCCCACGCGGTCCAGCGACGAGGCGAAGGCGATCAGGCCGAAGCGACTGACCCGTCCGTAGGTGGGCAAAAGGCCTACGGTGCCGCAAAAGGCGGCGGGCTGCCGGATCGAGCCTCCGGTATCGGTGCCGAGCGACGCGACGCAGAAGCCGGCGGCAACCGCCGCGGCCGAGCCTCCGGAGGATCCTCCAGGAACCCGGTCGAGCGCGCGCGGGTTACGGACCGGGCCGTAAGCGGAGTTTTCGTTCGAGCTTCCCATGGCGAACTCGTCGCAGTTGAGTTTGCCCAGCAGTACCGCGCCGGCCTCTTCGAGCCTGCGAACGGAGGTGGCGTCGTAAGGCGGATGGTAGCCCTCGAGGATGCGTGAGCCGGCCGTGGCGGGGGCTCCGCGCATGGCGAGCACGTCCTTGATGCCGACCGGAACGCCCGCGAGCGGAGGCAGCGGGTCGCCCGCGCGGCGCATCGCATCGATCCGCTCGGCCTGCGCCATGGCACGTTCGCGGCTGAGCGCCAGAAAGCTGTTGATCGCCTTGCCCGCGATGCCGTCGTTGGCAGCGATCCGGCTGTAGGCTTCGTTGGCGACCTCGGCGGCGGAGGTTTGTTCGATCGCCCGGCGTGCTTCGTCAATGGAGATCATGTGCAAGGAACAGTGTACCTTTCCGATCTACCGGTCGATCACCTTGGGAACCTTGAAAAAGCGTCCGTCGGACTCCGGAGCTTCGGCCATCACGGCGCGACGCTCGACCGAGGGCCGGACGGCGTCGGCGCGGAGCTCGGCACCGGTCCGGTCGGCCGCCTCCGGTGAGCCGAGCAGCTCGCCGACCTGCGCCATGGGAACAATGTCGGCGGTGTCGAGCTCGTTTAATGTGGCGATGTAGCCCAGGATGGCGTTCAGGTCGCGCTGCATTCGGGGCAGCTCGGCCTCCGTCAGCTGCAGGTTCGCCAGCTCGGCGACATGCTCGACTTCATTCAGGCTTACAGCTTGCATCGTGGCTCCGGAGTGCAGTTGAATTCGGATGTGGGCGCGATTGCCTTCGCGTAGGGAAACCATCGAGCCCTGGCCCGAGTTCCTGCCGGCCATCGTTCACTACCAACGACCACTATCAACTACCAACCGCTCTTCTAAAGTGTATCCCGCGCAGGGGAACGCGGGCGACGCGGGCCAGTTCATGCTGCAGAACGGAGGCGCGGGCGCGAAGCTCCTCAAGCCAGGCCTCGGAGCCGACCTCGATCTCAAGAATGCCGGCTTCGACCGAGACCAGCGTTGCCTGTGCCGCCATGGCGGTTCCGCAGGCGACCGGCCAGGCCGCGCGCAGGCGGTCCAGCGGAGGATGCGCTTCCAGGCTTCGTCCCAGGTTCGCGCGGAGCAGGGTGCGCATGCTGTCCATCAGGCGGAAACCTCGCATGCAGCCGGTAGCGGCAAGTGAGGGATCGCGAGGACGCCGAAGCTGGTGCGGATGCCGGGCGCGGTCACCTCGGCGACGGCGTCGGCGACCAACTCGACGGAGATGCGTTTCATGCAGTCGGTGCTTTGCCCATCGAAGTTGAAGCCCAGATGGAGGTATCCGCAGCCCGGGCCGGGAGCTTCGACGCCGAGTGCACGCGGGCCGGAGGGCCCCCAGCGCCCATTGCGGTTGGGGCCGTTGATCGAGACGGTGGGTACGCCGGCGATGGCGGCCAGGTGCATGACGCCGGTGTTGACGCTGATCACTACGCGGGCCCGGCGCAGCAGATGCACCAGCGAGCGGAAGCCGTCGGTGCCGGTGAAGGCTTGGGCATGAAGGCCGGACGCGTGCATGCGGGCGAGGAACGGCTCGGTCCGGGCCAGGTCGGCGGGGGAGCCGGTGAGGAGGAACAGGGTCTCCGGGTGCGCGAGGCGCCGCGCCAGCTCGAGCCATCGGTCCTCCGGCCATTCGCGCAGCCACGCCCGCTGCCCGGACGCCCAGAGGTGCAAGACGACCAGGTCGCCGGCGGGCAGCGCGGCGGGCTCGGGGGGAAGCACGATCTGTGTGGGTGCCCCGGTGGGAATGCACAGGGCACCGAGCAGCGAGCGGAAGTTGTCGACCTCGTGCCGGTCCGCGCGGTGCTCGACGGTCAGGTCGTAGCCGCGGCCGCGATGCTGGCCGGCGGTGCGGAAGCCGGCGGTAAACCGGGCACCGGAGACAAGGGTGTAAAAGGCCGTCAGGCGCTGCCAGGATGAAAAGTCGAGCAGAAGATCGAATTGCTCGGCGCGAATGCGGCGGACGGTCGCAATGGGGCTGGCAAGGTCGATGAGAATGCGCCGGTCCAGCCCGGGCAGAAGCTCTGAGGCAGCGAGGTTTGGCGGCGTGCAAAGGTGCACCAGTTCCACCCCAGGCGCGGCGCGGTCGGCGAAGGTCCGGAGATCGGTGAGCGCGGCCGACAGCAGAAGGGTATCGCCAAGCGCGGGCGAGCACAGGATGCCGATGCGCTGGATGCGGCTCCAGTCAGCATGCCACCGGTGCCGGCGGCGAGGCGTGGCCAGAAGATTCAGAAGCGGCGTGCCGACATAAAGATCGAGAAGACGGTTCTTTTGGCTGCCGCGGCGCATGGCTTTAGTGTAACGGCGGCTTGTGGGAAGGCGGATATCTGATTGAGTTCAACGCCCGTTGGGGTGTCACCGTTAGTAGGCACCGTCTTTGTTCGCGACCGAACGCAGCGTGGACAGCAGGATGAGGCCGTCGCGCCAAAGCGTCCAGTCGTTGACGTATTCGCAGTCCAGCTTCACGCGCGCGTCGTAGGAAAGCTTAGAGCGTCCCGACACCTGCCACAGTCCCGTGACTCCGGGCTTGACGCGGCAGTAGCAGCGGAAGCACTCCCCATACTTTTCCACCTCGGCGGCAACGATCGGGCGCGGGCCGACCAGGCTCATCTGCCCGGAGAGGACGTTCCAGACCTGCGGCAGTTCGTCCAGGCTCATGCGTCGAAGGAACAGGCCCACCCGGGTGATGCGCGGGTCGCGCTTGAGCTTGTGGGTGCGATTCCATTCGGCGCGGGCGCGTGGATTGCGCGCCAGGTACGCTTCCAGTACCTCGGAAGAGTTCACGCACATGGTGCGGAACTTCCACATCGAAAAGAACGAACCATTGCAGCAGATGCGGCGATGCGAGAAAAAGATCGGCCCCGGCGAGGTGCAACGCACCACAATGGCAATCACGATCAGGCAGGGGAGCAGAAACGGCATCGCCAGCGCGATGAGCAGAAGATCGAAGCAGCGCTTCAGGATTCGGTAGGAAATGTAGCTCGCCGGGGTCGTCGCCACCAGCCCCCGCGTGCGGGAGCGGGAGGCACCGTACTCCGCATAGCCAAATTCATTGGATGCGCCGGCCGGCGATTCGCTTTGATCGTGGTGAGCCATTACACAGGCTCCACATTGGTCGAGGTTCGATTGAGATCGATACTGCCCATGCTTGATCGTCACCATTCGGGTAGTTCTGCGTTTCGAAAGGTTCCCCCCTCCGTCAGCAGTTTTGGGTCGAACTCGGACAAGAGAAGCAGGTGGGACTTCGGTGCGGTTCGGCCTGTGGCTCAGGCTCCTGGGCTAAAACTTCTTTCCTTTGTTATACATTCACCGATTTCGTTTGCATAGCTGGCCCATTCCGGGACAACCGCGAACCAACCTGGTAAACCGCAGGCCAGCAGCTCTTCTCCGTGTTCGTACGGGCTTTCGCTTCCGGTACCATACTCAGATGCAGATTTTCGACACGCCGCTGTGCGATGTAAAGCTGATTCAGTCCAAACGCTTTGGAGACGAGCGCGGATGGTTTGCGGAGGTGTTCCACACGGAAAAGTTTGCGGCGCTCGGGCTGCCGGCCTCCTTTGCCCAGGATAACCAGTCGCGCTCCGTGCGCGGCGTGCTGCGCGGGCTGCATTACCAGCTGGGAAAACCGCAGGGCAAGCTGGTCCGCGTGGTTTCCGGCCGCATCTGGGACGTGGCGGTCGACATCAGGCCCGAATCTCCGGAGTATGGACGTCACGCAGCCTTCGACCTCACTCCAGATACGCCCGGCTCCGAACTTCGGATGCTTTGGATACCGGAAGGATACGCGCACGGCTTCCTCGTACTCAGCGAAACGGCGGAAGTCCTGTACAAGACCACCGACGTTTACTACCCGGCAGGCGAACGCTGTATTCGGTGGAACGATCCCGATCTGGCGATCCCGTGGCCGGTGCAGGGCCTGGAGGTGCAGGTCAGCAGCAAGGACGCAGACGGAGCAAGCTTCGCGGAAGCAGAGAAGCCTGGTCTGCAGGCGGGAGAACCTCTCCTTCGAGAGTCGTCCTAAGAACGGCGAGGCTTCAAACCGCTGCCGCGATTACAGCCGCTCGTCATCGCTCGAGAACCACAGAACCCGGTTGTTCTTGCTTCTGAGATGGGTCGGCGTCAGCGCGGCCCTTCCGCCTGGAGACAGGAAGGCCAGCCGGGCGGCGTCCCCTCTCGACCTACAGCTGCACCAGCGCCGACTCAATCCCCGCATTGACCTCTCCCGAGTGAAACTCCGCCGCCACCCGGATCCCGTTCATCACGGCCTTCTCATTCGAAGACCCATGCCCCACAATGCACACGCCCCGCACCCCAAGCATCGGCGCCCCGCCGTATTCCGAATAGTCCAGCCTACGCTTGAACGCATTGAACGCCGTCCGGCTCAACAGCGCCCCTACCTGGCTCGTCACGGTCGATTTCAGCGATTCCCGCAAGGTCACACTCACCAGCTTCGCCACACCCTCGCTCGTCTTCAGCGCCACGTTGCCCACAAACCCGTCGCACACCACTACGTCCGCGCTCCCGTTGAACAGGTCGCGCCCTTCCACGTTCCCGATGAAATGGATCCCCTTCACCGCCCGCAGCACCGGCAGCGTATCCCGCGTCAGCGAGTTGCCCTTGGAATCCTCTTCCCCGATCGAAAGCAGCCCCACTCGCGGGTTGGCCACCTTCAGTACGCTCTGCATGTAGATCGAGCCCATCACGGCAAACTGCACCAGGTTGTCAGGGTCCGAATCCACGTTCGCCCCTACATCCAGCAGAAGCGCCGGACGCCCCGTCGCCGAAGGAAGAATCGTCGCCAGTGCCGGACGTTCCACCCCGCCCAGCACCCCAAGCACCATCTTTGCGGTCGCCATTGCAGCGCCGGTATTGCCCGCGGTGAAAAAGCCGTCCGCCCGGCCTTCCCGCACCATCTTCAGCCCTACCCGCATGCTGGAATCGCGCTTGGACCGTACCGCCTGCGCGGCCTTGTCTTCCATCGTGATCCACTCGGACGCATGCACAATGCGAACCCGGGGGGTCGCCGCCTGTAGGCTCAACCGAGCCGGCGCACGCAAAGCCGCTTCCAGCGCCGGCCCGAGAGTCTCCTCGGGACCAACCAGCGCCACCTTGACATCCAGCGTACGGCACGCCAGGATAGCCCCGCGAATCTCCGACTCGGGGGCTTTATCTGAACCCATGGCATCGACCGCGATCTCAACGGGCATCGCGGTCCCCGCCATCGCTCGTCCTTCTGACCAGGTCAGACTTGCCGTATTTGTCTCTTTCCAACCGATGCATGCCCGGAGAGGACGTCTTAGCTCGCAGCGTCGGACTTCGCGATCACCGCGCGTCCCTTGTACTCGCCGCACTTCGGGCAGGCCCGGTGGCTCTGCTTCTGCTCCCCGCAGTTCGGGCAAGCCGAGCTCTGCACCGGGGTAAGAAAATCGTGGCTGCGGCGCTTGGCGGTGCGCTGCTTGGAATGACGCCGTTTCGGATTAGGCATGGCTCTTGCTTCCTCTTGTATAGCCCGTGCAGGCTGAAACCCCGCACCCAGGCTGAATCTACACTCAGTTTTCCTGTTGGAAACTTCCCACCCAGGTCTTGCTCCCCTACTGCTTCAACGTCGTCGACAACCCGGCCAAAGCACTCCACCGCGGATCCCGCTGCTCGGAGTGGCCTCCACACGAACCGTCGTTCAGGTTCTGCCCGCAATGCGCGCAAAGTCCCTTACATTCTTCCCGGCAGAGCGTCCGCCCCGGCAAGCTCAACAGCACCTGCTCGCGCACGACGTCCTCCAGCTGAAGGCCGTTCTTTCCATAGTACCCTATCTCGGTCTCATCCTCGGTAATGGCCCGTTCGCCCGCTTCCGCATCCGCCTCTTCCGGACGAAACAGCAGATCGAACTCTCCCTTGAGCGGAACCGCCACCGGCTCCAGACAACGCGCGCACAGCACCTCGAACCGCCCGTCATACACGGCCCGCACACGGATGTCTTCCACCACCTCCTGCGGCCCGCGATGTTCCACCAGCAGCTCCGCCCGGCCATCCACCGGCAGCGGTCCCACCTGCCGAGTATCCGGAGCGTACTCGATCGACTCCGGCAAAATCTCTTCCCGAAACAAAAGCGGCTCATCCTGCAAATCAAGCGGTCGAATCAACATGTCCTAATTCTCTCACCCCATCCCTCAACCCATCCACCAATCAGGCCGTGGCCCGTCTCGCCGTTACCCTGCCTGTTCTACCGAAACATTGAAATGCCGGCAACCCCGGCGGCCCCAACCAGCCCACATTCCCTCGCATTGGCCGCCGTAACACCCCCCAACGCAAACACCGGAATCTCCGCCGCCTCCGCGCAGGCCTTCGCCAGCACCTCCAGCCCAACCCCCGGCACCTCCTCCATCCCGTCCACCCACTTCCCAAACACCGGAGCAAACAAGATACCCGAAGCCCCCGCCACCCGAGCCCGTCGAACCCCCTCCACGGAGTGACAGCTCACCGAGACCCACGCTTCCGGAAACAGCCGGTGAACCTCCTCAACCCGCAGTTCCCCCGCCCCATCCCCCAGGTGTACCCCCGCGAGCCCCGCCGCCAGCGCCGCGTCCAGCCGCCCACCCGCCACCAGCACTCGCGTCCCTGCCGAAACAGCTCCCCGCACCTCCCGGCATGCCTCCACCAGTTCCCCGCTGGCAAGCCCCTTCTCCCGCACCATAGCAAACTCGACGGCTCCCAGCCCTCGAGCCCACCGTACCAGCCCCGCCCGCCCCGCCCCCGCCGAAATCGCCGTTCGCAACATTGACACGAGTGTAAGCCGCCGGGCCCCATGCACGCGGCACCAAAGCAGTCCACACGCACCCCACGTTCAGCAAAATTACGGGGACTATAATCAACAGAAGCTACCCTGATCAACCAACGGCAAGCCGCCGCGGAAATGGAACAGCACGCAAAGCATGAGTGCACTCTACGATCTGATCGTCATCGGTTCGGGCCCCGCGGGCCAGCGCGCCGCCATCTACGCCGCCAAGCTCGGTAAGAAAGTCGCCCTGGTGGAGATGCGTGAGGTCGTCGGCGGAGCCTGCATCAACACCGGCACCATCCCCTCCAAGACCATGCGCGAGGCCGTGCTCCACCTCTCCGGATACAACTACAAGTCCATCTACGGCATGAACTACCGGGTCAAGGAACGCATCACCATGGCCGACCTCGCCTTTCGCGTTCAGCACGTCATCAAGACCGAGGTCGACGTCACCGAGGCGCAGCTCCAGCGCAACAACATTGAAATGCTCGTCGGTACCGCCTCCTTCGTCTCCACCAACGACGAGCGCACCGAAGTCAAGGTCACCAACTCCCGCGGAGCCCAGGTCTACGAGGCAAAAAACGTCCTCATCGCCACCGGCACCAAGCCCGCCTCCTCCACCAAGGTCCCCATCAACGGACGTAACATCGTCAACTCCGACCTCATTCTCGAGCTGAAAAACCTGCCCAAAACCATGATCGTCGTCGGCGGAGGTGTCATCGGCGTCGAATATACCTGCATGTTTTCCGCCCTCGGCGTCCGCGTCACCCTGATCGAGCGCCGGCCGCGCCTGCTCGAGTTCGCCGACCAGGAGATCATCGAAGCCCTCTCCTACCACCTGCGCGACTCCCGCGTCACCATGCGCCTGAACGAAGAGGTCGAGTCGGTCGAAGAACAGCCCGACGGCACCGTCGTCGCCAATCTCGAATCGAAGAAGAAGGTCCAGGGCGATGCGCTGCTCTACGCCGTCGGCCGCCAGGGCAACGTCGACGAGCTCAACCTGGCGGCCGTCGCCATCGAATCTGACTCCCGCGGACGCATCCCCGTCGACAAAGACTTCGAAACCAGGACTCCCAACATCTACGCCGTCGGCGACGTCATCGGCTTCCCGTCGCTCGCCTCGGTTTCGATGGAGCAGGGACGCATCGCTTCCGCCCGCGCCTTCGGAGATGAAACCGTTCTCTCCAATCCCAGCTTCTATCCCTACGGCATCTGGACCATCCCCGAGATCTCCTTTCTCGGCAAGACTGAAGAACAGCTCACCGAAGAAGACGTCCCCTATGAGGTCGGCGTCGCCTACTACCGCGAGATTGCCCGCGGTCAGATCCGCGGCGACACCACCGGACGGCTCAAGCTCATCTTCCACCGGGTCACCCACGCCCTGCTTGGCGTGCACATCATCGGCGAAGGTGCCTCCGAGCTCGTCCACATCGGCCAGGCCGTGATGGCCCTCGGCGGCAAGCTCGACTACTTCGTTGAAACCGTCTTCAACTACCCCACCCTCGCCGAGTGCTACAAGGTCGCCGCCTTCAACGGTCTTAACCGCGTCAGCAAGTTCGAGTAGCCGGCAGCTCCTCGAGTTCGTCCCAGGGCTACGCAGCGTTTCGGTTCTCCACCACGGCTATCCGCTCATGCAGTGACGTCATCTGCCACAAATTTTCCAAAGCATCCCGATGCGCCAGAGTGCGGACCGAACTTGTCGGTTTGCTTGGCGTCTACCTGGTCGATCTTCGCATCAAGCTTCTCGATCTTCGCGTCAAGCACATCCCCCTTGCCACCTCTCCACCTGCCATGCGAGGATGTCTCCTCGGACCCGGCCCGTTTGCGCGCCGGCCGCGTGCACGCATCGAAAGGCAGGCCCCACATGGCAGATCAAAAAAAGACCATCGGCGTAGTCCTGTCCGAGCGCGTGCTCGCCGGACTTGTTCTCGGCCACACCCTCCAGGGCGACATCGTCTCCTTTCCCCCCACCGACGACGACCACGGCCTCGTCGAGCTCCACACCGACGCTCTCGTCTCCAGCATCTGTCGCCAGATCAGTGAAATGGCCGCCGGACACGACGAGATCGCCGCCGTCGGCATCGCCATGCCCGGCATCATCAAGGCCGGCGTCGTCGAAGACTCTCCCAACCTTCCCCAGCTCAAGGGTGCCCGCATCAAGGACCTTCTCGAGCGCGAGCTCGCCGAACACAACCTCCACGCCCCCATCTGCGTCCTCAACGACGCTGATGGCATCGCCGCCGGACTCGCCGCCCACTCCGGCAAGCTCAACCAGTTCCTCCGCGTCTGGACCCTCGGCGTCGGCATCGGCTACGGACGATACCCTTTCACCCCGGGCATCTGGGAAGGCGGTCACACCGTCGTCACCCTCGACGAAAAGGAAAACTTTTGCGGATGCGGAGGCAAGGGCCATCTCGAAGGCATCATGGGTCATCGCGCCATGCGCCTCCGCTTCCTCGACATGGAACCCGAAGAGGTCTTCGCCGCCGCCGCCCTCTCCGGCCAGGCAGAACGCTCCGCCGAAGCCGAGCGCTGCCGCCAGTTCTGCCTTCTCTGGCACCGCGCCCTTGCCGCCGGCATCTCCAACAGCATTCACCTCGAAGGCCCCGGAAAGTTCTTCCTCACCGGCTTCAACCGCCGCTTCATCGAGCTTCCCCTCCTCAAGCGATACCTCTCCGAGATGGTCAAGATGAGCCCCATGCAAAGCTACACACTTGAAATCGTCGACGACAATCCAGTCATCCGCGTCCTCGGAGCAGCCATCGCCGCCGCCCACTCCATCACCCAGGGCTGCTGAATCCTCTCGCCCGCGACCCAAGACGCCAAAGCTGCTGCCCCGCCGCGGCGTCATCATCCCCGGCTTTGTCTACCTCACTCGCCGGCAGATCGATGGTATCCTCATCATCCTGCCGGAGGCTCCAGCTCCTATCTCTCCACCGAATTCCTCCACACGGAACCTCCCTCGTCTCCCTCGACAAGCCCATTCCCGGCCGCATCGCCGACGCCATCTCGTCAGGAACAGGGAAGGCGCCGCACGGTCCCCGCAACCCTGATCGCGCTGCTCCTCACCTTCGGCACCGCGGCTCGAGCCCAGTTCACCCTCGCATCTACGGCAACCGGATCCTCCGTGTCCTCGCCGGCCCCTACCATCGAGCTCCAGGCGGTGCTTCCCAACTGCATCCGCGTCCACGTGCTGCCGAAGGCGTTGCCGCCACCCTCGCACCCCGGTGCTCGACCCCGGCTTCGCGCCCGCCGCCGTCGCGCACGACGGGAAAACACCCGTTCTCAGCACGCCTGAGATCAGCGTCGCCGTCGGCACCTCCTCGCCCGACTCCCTCTCCTTCCGCGACCGCGACGGACGCGAGTTCCTTCGCGAAGACGCGCCCGTAGCCCACGCGCTCAAGCGCCGCGCCATCTTCAATCAAGCACCCGGACAGGACCTCTACGGCCTGCGCGGGCTCGACCGTCACGACACCGGAGCAGGCATCCCCCGGCCCGAGGAGCCGACATCGCCGCCGGCATCCAGGGCGACGGCGGCGCGCCCATGTTCTTCACCATTCGCTACGGCGTCCTCGTCGACGCCGACGTAGGCCACATCAACACCACGGACTCCACTATCGAGTACACCGACAGCTCCCGGCCGGACCTCGAGTACTTCGTCTACACCGGACCGCCGAAGCAGACCATGGCGACGGTCGATGAATATCGACTTCAGCATCCCGGACGCACGCGCCTGTTCCGGAGCATCTGCGCCACGCCCACGAAGGCATCACCGCCTGGTGGAACGACAAGGCCCATTTCTCCTACTCGACGACCTTCTACTTCCAGCACTTCAACACGGGCCGCATACTGTGGGACGGATAGCGCGCCGACGCGCCCGACATCGCGCACGCCGTACGCGTCTGGTCGCTCAACCGCAACTACGATCTCGAGGCCACGCGCTACGGCGGTGCCGAATGGTCCGAAGACATTCAGACCGGCTTCAACTCCAGGGCACTGCAGCGCCGTCGCGCGTTTGCGCTCTTGGTTGCACGGCGAAATCTTTATCTCACAATCGCACAATCAAGGGCTGGATTTATACGCGATGCGCCAAACATCCTATTCGCATTTCTTCTACGGCGAAGAGTTGTTTGCCATCTGCATGGTGGAAACTACGGTGCTTTCTATGCGGGCCAAAGCGCTGTCTTTCAGAGGTTCATTCGCTGTACTCTCCGTTGTTCGGATGTACTAATCGTGTTGAGCGACAAGCTGCGACTTATGTTCGCTTTCGACGCAAAGGTGCTAGCAAAAGTTGTGGTGATCGACAATGGCTTGCCTTGTATGGACGAGGTGTGCAAGAGCTCACGAAATCTGTTGCAAGTTCAACCGTCCCCTGTTCGGATTATTTTTCTTTCGAATCCTATCCCTTCCAAGGGATATCTTGTACTTGCCAAAGCGCTCAAGGTCTTGATCAGGCATCACGCTTTGGCAGTCACCTGCAAATTTTGTGGCACCTTCTACTCGGTGGATGGGGGAGGCCGCATTGTGCAGGACCTGATCGCAGAACAAGATTTCATAAACTGGCTTTCCGCCCAGAAGCTAGACCCATGGGTACAGTTTTGTGGCGAGATAGGAGGCAAAGAAAAGATCGACTTGTTGAAGGAGTCCGATATTTTCGTGCTGCCGACAACCTATGTCAATGAGGGGCAGCCCATATCGATCATTGAGGCAATGGCGTTTGGGGCTGTCATCATCACAACCAATCACCGGGCCATCAGCGATCTGGTAATCAACAAACAGACCGGTCTGCTCATTCCTCCGAACGATCCCGACGCCCTGATTTCCGCTATTCTCTTCCTCGTCAACAATCCGGCGGAACTCGCCAGGATCAGCGCCTGCGCGTTCGCTCTCTACCGGGAACGATTTACAAGAGTGCGTCACATCGAAGCAATGCACAAGGTATTGAAAGTCTGATTGGCTTTACATCCCTTGCAGGACAGCCACAATCCGTCGCGCTGCGGCACCATCCCAGAGTTCGAGAATTCCGGACTTCTTGTGCCGCAGAGTTAATGCCTCCAGCGTTCCGTTCCGTATCAGTCAGACTCGTGCCGATCAGCCGGTTGCTTCCTTTCGTGATGGTGAGGGGCCGTTCCGTATTTGCTCTGGCCGTCAGACATGGACGCCGAAAAAGGTTGTTTCTTCCTGAACTCCTCCTGAATCGGTCACTACAAATCTGGCGGAAGACACCAGCGCAAGAAAGTCGACATAGCCCAATGGCTCGATCAGTTGCAAACCAGAGCTTATCCATACCGCTCTCAACCTGTGCCTGGTTCGGGGATGCATGGGGAAACGACAGGCATACGTGCCACCAGCTCAGACAGCACATTTGAGCAATCCCGAAAGGTTCTCCGGGTCGTCCACATTGGATGGGCGATGCAATGTGGCAACGACATAGCCCGCTCGTGTAGGTCAAGCTCTGCCAGTATCGTGGATTGCCTTGCCCGGGGAAGAATCCTCACTACGCTGTCGATCATCACCTTGCCGACACGGTAAATCCTCCGCTGGAGGAATGCCTGGGCGAGCAGATTGTGGTCGGCAACTTCAGAGGGAGTAAACAGCAGAGCCGAAAGCTGGTCGGTGAGAATGCGATTAAGTTCCTCCGGCATGGAAAGATCTCGAGAGCTGAGATCCGGTTCACATGCGCAACCGGCACGCCGAGTTTAGAACAAACCAGCGCACAGGCCAAAGTGGAGTTCACATCACCAACGACCAGCACCCAATCGGGCCGTTGCTTCGTCAGTATGGGCTCGAACGCGAGCATCGTGCGAGCGGTCTGTTGCGCGTGTGTCCCCGAACCCACCCCCAGGAATTGGTCTGGTAACCCCATCTCGAACTCAGCGAGGAAGACGTCCAACATCAGCCGGTCGTAATGCTGGCCAGTGTGGACGAGAATCTGTGTGCAGGAGTCAGCGTGATCTCTCTCTCCCGCATGATCGGAGCGACCTTCGTAAAATTGGGCCGTGTGCCGACGACGTACAGCACTCGCATAGAAGGTACCTTTCAGAGTAGAAGACCAAACCTTGCTGAAGGATCGCCACCTGGTTTGCCGATCAAAGGAAGTGACGAATACGCCCTGCGATCAAGCCACCTATTTCCTCTCATCCTTGAAGATAGGTCGCGCGGAGCCATTCAGCTGTCTTCTGCATGCCCTGTTCAAGCGTAAAGGTGCTGTGATGATCAAGGTCTCGCTGCGCCTTCGTCGTGTCGACGATCTTTAGCTTTGTCGTTAGAAGCTCCGACTCTTGAAAATATTTCACCAAAGCAGGTGTGCATACACTCACGTCGTCACTTCCATTGAGCGAGACCCGGCCTTTGACCAAGGAGGCTTGTAGTTCTAACGTATACGAGGCATGCGCCGCTTAGTACTCGAGGCGAACGGACACCTGTCCCGTACGATTGCCGCCGAAGTCCGACCCCCGCGCCGTAGTGATGGTGTTGAATGTCGCCGAGGTGAGGTCAAGCGAGGGATCCGCCAGATTGGTGTGATTGATGACGTTTGTGAATGTAGCTTCCGCGCGCAGGCGTATGCGCTCGTGAATCTGTACGGCCTTGCTCAGTCCGGCAGAAAGGTTCACGGTTCCCGGTCCGCGGAGATTGCCGATGGACTCCGTACCGAACCGCCCGAGCGGAAGAACAGGCGCTCCGTTTGCCTGCGTGCCTGTTCCTACGTTGCATCCCGTGACCGAAGCAGCCGACCTGCTACCGGGGCAGGCAAAGGCGTTCGCGTTGAACCACCCGCCGCGCTGGTGTAACCCTGCGTTGGCATTGCCGATCAGGTCAGGCCGCTGGTTGGCGCCGCCTACGTACGTACCGGATCCTGTTCCGGATGGATCGATGTCTCCCGCGGGAAAGAACGCCGTAAGCCACGGACCACTTTGTACCAGGAAGATGTTACTAAGCTGCCAGCCGCCAAGAAGTGCGTTAGCCGCGCGATTGCTGCTTGCGCCAAACCGTTTGCCGTGCCCATACGGCAACTCGTAGATGGCCGTGGTAAGCCAGCGCTGATGACGTGTTCCGGCTACGTTGCCATAATCCACTCTGGCGTTGCTGCTATCGGTAGGATTGTAGCCGCCCTGCTCATCGACAAATCCAGCCGCAGACGAGTAGTTGCCATTGGTTCCCTGGTTGTCGGAAAGGTTCTTGGCCAGGGTGTAGACGCTATCCAGTGCCAGGCCATGCGTAAGACGCCTCGTGAATTCAAGCTGCAAAGATTGATAGTCGGCAACCGCACCTGGGCTGCGGCGCGTTATCTGATAGAAATTCGGGAAAGGGTAGTCGGATGTCGCGGCCTGCGCTGCCTGGCGCGTGCTGGAGCGTGGAAGCTGATTGAATTGCGGCTGCCAGACCTGGTGCCAGGTGTGCATGCCGATGTAGGAGACCCGGCCGCTGACATTGCGACCAAAGTCGTGATCGACTGAAAGGTCCTGTTGCAGCGAGTAGGGATCATGCCAGTGCGGGTCGACCGCGGCATAGAAATACACGCTTCCAATAGCCGGTGTGAACTGGCCGCCGGCCGAGGTGTGCGGGAAGACAAAGGTCGGCGCCATGAACGTGTTCGATCCCGCGGTGTTCGCGCCGGTGGAATAGAAGTTGAAGAACGTCTGGTAATTCTGCTGCAGCGTCTGCTCCAACGCGTAATAGAGCGCGCCGCTTGTGGTGATGTTGAAGTAGCCGGCACCCCCACGAATCACGGTTTTCTCGCCATCGAACGGGCGGTACGCGAAACCGAAGCGCGGCTCGATGCGCGTCTTGGGTGCGGAGCGCAGCCCCGCAGGAAGGCCGGCCTGCGTGTTGCTCACGACAGGCGTGCAGCCGACACCATTCACAGCCGCACCCGTGGCGTACGGATTGCTGATGCCTGCGGTCGGGCAAGCATTGACGTTGGCCAGCTCTTCGACATCAAGTGAGCCCGCGTAACCGGCGGGGTAGATCAGCTGCCCGGTGCGGCCCAAGGGGCTGAAGTTGCCGTCAAGGCCGTTGGTAGAGACCAGCGCCGGGTGAAACTCGTAGCGCAGGCCGTAGCTGAGGTTGAGCTTCGGCGTAATCTTCCAGGTGTCCTGAGCGAAGAACGCGTAGCTGTTGGCACTGGCATCATTGTCGGAACGAATGTTATTGCTTTGGTTCTGATAAGGCACGCCCAGCAGAAAGTCGGCGAACTGATCACCGGTGGCGCTATAAGACTGGTCGAAAGAAAAGTTGCCGTAATTGATGGACGTGGTGTCTCCGCCGGCCTCGGTGTGGGCGAGGAGGTGACGAAGATCGAAGCCGGCGCGCAGCACATGATTGCCGCGTGTGTAGGTCAGTGTGTCGATATACTGGAACACGCGCGAACGCTCGTCAAAACCAAGCCGCTCACCGATCGGGTAGATGTTTGCAGGACCGTCGTTGAACATGATGTGCGGCAGTCCGTTAAAGAAAGGAGTGACGCCGACCTGCAGACCTGTGCTCTGCGTAAAGCCGGGTCCGTCAAAAGGGTTGCTGTTGCCGTCCTGCTCCAGCGTGAAGCCGAACTGGAATTCGTTCACAAGGTGCGGCGTCACGATGTAGTTCACGCTGCTGGAAAGCACGCGATACTGCGCGAAGGCGTTGCTATTGGGCAGGGTGAGATCAGCGAACTGGGTCTGCTTATTGTCCTTCCAGGAATAGCGTGCAAAAACCGACGCCTTGGAGTTGATCGTGTGATCCACACGCACGTCGAACTGGTCGGAGTTGATGTTGTTCTGCCGGTTGGCCTGGTAGTTGCAATGGCACGGCGTTGCTGCGGCCGCCGCGGTCGACAGGCCCGCGTTGATGTTCGGCAATGGCCAGAACTGCAGAAACTGGGCCGACACCGGATTGATCGGCACGAGGTTGTTTGTCGCTGCGAAGTTCCCGCCGGTCAGCGGGTTCTGCAGCGTTTTGCCTGCGTCCTCCTGCGAAAAATCGCCCATGCGCATCAGCGCCGTAGGCACAATGACGCCAGCACCGGATGCGTTGAGTAGCGGAACAGTCTGCGGAAAGCGAAGACCCTCATAATCGCCGAAGAAGAAGGTTTTGTCGTGCCCATTGTAGAACTTGCCCAGCACCACGGGCGCGCCGAAGCTGGCACCAAAGTCCTTGGCATTTACCTGCGGCTTGATAACGCCGAACGGCGTCGCGTTCAGCGCGTCGTTCTGAATGTACAGGTACGCCGAGCCGTGCACCTTGTTGGTGCCGCTCCGGGTAATGGTGGTGATCTCGCCGGGCTGGCCGTATTCGGCATTGTTGTTCACGCCGTCGACACGAATTTCCGCAATCGCTTCCGCGGAGGGGAACGCATCGGCCTGCACGTTGTTGTTTGTCTGGTTTTGCGCGGAGATCCCATCGACCGTCGTCTCTGTCTGCGAAGGCAAGCCGCCTTGAATGGAATAGCGAATCGACGGCGAGGGATGGGTCGAAGGAGTCGGCGGCGAGTTCCCGCTATCGGGCTGCACGCCGGGCAGTGCCTGCACTACGCTGAGCGGCGACGTGGAACCTGAACCACGGTAGTTGGCCGGCAGATCCAGAACGGCTTCCGGTGTTAGTACCGCGGACACCTGCGCGTTTTCCGAGTTGATTGTGCCAACCGCATCCGCGTTCACGTTCACTTCCTGCGTCGTGGCCCCGATTGTCAAGGTCACATCCAGGCGCAGCTGCTGGCGTGTGTCCAGAACAACTCCGGCTTCTGTCGTCGTGGCAAGGCCCTTGCCTTCAACGCGAACATCGTAGTGGCCGGGTTGCAGATTTTGCGCGGTATAATTTCCGTCGCTGTTCGCCTGCACGACGTTATCCGTGCCGCTTTCCTGCCGATGTAGATGAATGCTTGCATTGGGAATCAAGGCGCCGCTGCTGTCGGTCACGGCGCCCGAGATGCTGCCCAGTGTCGATTGCGCACCTAAAGGTATCGAAAAGGTGAAGAGCAGAAGCAAAAGCAGAATACGAATCATGAGGAGTGGCCTTGCCGAAGTGTCGGCGGTTAGATACGAAGGTAAGGGGCGTCCTTAGCGTGCACCGGAAGGTGCAAGTATCGGGACCACAAGGGACGGTGCGTTCACGCGCGATTCCAGACGCATGCGCCGCCACCAGAGAAAGGAGAGGACGGATGCGGACATGATCGAGGCGATGGCGCGCCCGATCCACAGTCCGAACATCCCGTGGCCCAATGGAAATCCGAGATAGTACGCGGCCGGCATGCCGATCATCCAATTGCAAACAATGCTCGACCACATGGGCGTTCGCGTATCGCCAAGCCCGGTAAACGCGGAGGCCTGAATGACAAACAACGCGTCCAGCGGAACCAATAGCGCGCTGATGTAGAACAGCGGAGCTGCCGCGGCGACCACACGCGGGTCATTGGTGTACATCGAAGCAAGGCGATGCGGAATGGAAAGAAACAAGGTGCTGCTGAGGGCCGTGAAGCTAAGCGTGGCAAACAAGGTCGCGTTCGTCGCACGCTTTACGGCGCTGATATCGTTACGTCCAGCTGCCTGGCCTCCGCGGATCATCGCCGCATACGACATGCCCGTGGGCACCATGTACACAAAGGCGTTGAGGTCCAGCGCAACCTGCTGCGAAGCCACTGCAAGCGTGCTCAGCTTCGCGCACAGGACCGTGGTAAACGTGGAAATGCCCAGCTCCAGCGAGAACTGCAGACCCGAAGGCCAGCCGATATGCAACAGCGATTTCAGCCTCGCGGCGTCCGGGCGCAGCATCGCTGCCGTAGGCCGCACATCGATCTGCTTCAGCGCAATCACCGTGCCTATCAGCAGGATGGCAAGCATCCAGAGACGCACCAGGATTGTGGCAGCTCCGGAGCCCGCCAGACCCAACGCCGGCAGGTGCCAGTGTCCGAACACCAGCAGCCAGTCGCCCAGGAGGTTGACCGCACCTGCCGTGACCAGCGAAATCGAAATAAATGCGACGCGGTTGATGGATTGCAGCAGTCGCCGCAGCGCCATATATAGCATCAGCGGCAAAGTCGACCACACAAGCACGCGCGCATAGCGCAGCGTCTCATCCGTAAGCTCGCGGCTGACACCGACCATTGGCAGCGCATGCACCGCACCCATCGTCAACAGCATCACCGCTGGAGTGCCCATCACGACAATCCACATAGATTGCGCCGTGATGCGCACGCACTCATCGCGATTGCCCCGGCCAGCGGCTTGCGACACGATCGTTTCAAGTCCGTTGAGCAGATAAATCGCGAAGAAGACGATACCGTAGTAAATGGTGTTGCCGATGCCGGACGCGCCGATCGCCAGGGCTGAGTGAGGCAGTCGGCCGATCATCAACGCATCGACAATGTAGGTAGACATCCACCCAAGCTCGCCGATAGCCAGCGGCGCGCCCAGTTGCACGCACCGGCGGACCTCCAGCCAGAAAGCCGCGCGCGGCTTTCGCACGGGCTCCTCGGTGGGAAGCAGCGCGTGGTGCACCAGTGCATCCGCTCGTTGAGTGATCAGGACTACTACCTCGTCTTAGCCAACGTGCGACCTACCCAGTCTTCCACACGCAATCCTGATGCTTTCATACGGTGAAAGACATCGCCCTTCAGTCCCTTACAGGCGAATACGGTTTCATCTCGGAAGCCATGTTCACCGCTGAGGACGAAGAAGTTGATTGCACGGGGTGCCAGGTGCGATGTGAGCCTAGTCACGTTGTGACCGCATCTGGATTACGCAAACGAGGCTCTGGGCCGTTCCCAAAGTGGAATGACGACGGCTTTGAGCCAGGCATCGACCCGGGTCTTCAAGCCGGCGGCACCGTGACGGTCCGGACTAAGTCTGCGACGCCGCGCCGGGCCGCCGGCGTGGACTTTGGCCTGGCTCCGCTGCCGGAGCGACTCTCAGGGTGTCAAGAACATCACTTCGCTCCGGAGCGCAGCGGCGACCCGCTCCAGACGCTTCGAGGTGAAGTCCGAGCCGTTGTCGGTATGTCGGTATATAGAGAATCTCCGGGAATGCCGCAGATTTGCCAGCGCGGATTGCCTCTGGGCCAGGTCGCTTGCCTCGAGGCGACGCAGTTACGAACAGAGGAGGTGGGGTCAAATGCTAGATAGCAGCCGGCGATCGCACGGCTTTAATTATCGATGACCACGGTCAGCCAAAATAGAAGGACACGCCAGACCAGCGGCTACCGATCGCAACCCGCCCTCTGTCAGGTGTGGATCAACCGACAAAATCTTGCCATGGCTTGCTCTCGTCGTCCTCCTCGGGCAATCCTGTCAGCTCTACCATGCTCAGAGTCTACGATAGATAATCGCTGTGCGATGGAACGATACCGGACGACGAACCCTAAGCTAAGTCGGCGTACCGCCACGGTTCTTAGAATGGGCCGGCTTGCATCACTGCGTCCAAGCTGCATGTGCAAGCCGGGTTCAGGCTCCTTATTGGAGCAGTCCGAAAACTGCCATGCTATTAGGCGTTCCGACGAACACCTTACCGTTTGTTATGACAGGGGTAACGAATTTGTTTCCCATGCCGAAGCTGTCGCGATTATTGGCCGCCTGCTTGCTGTTGTAGAGTTCATGACTGAGGCTCGTGGCATCGTAGGCATGAAGCACAGCAGGAGCATTCATAGCACTCTCCAATGCCCAGACAATGCCGTTCTGCGTTCCGTTCGCAGAAACAGCCGGAGTCGCGCCAGGGTAGGCGAAGCTTGTCGCCGACTACTGGTGGGTGCGGAACTTAACTGCGCGTTGGTAACGGTGTAGGCCCGCAAAACTTCGTTCACTTCCCCGTGAAAGACGGTGTTATTGAAGTACGCCGGACCGGACCACGCCCCATTCGGCAATGCATTGAAATCTTCTGGTAGAGAGTGTTATTGCTAGCGGCGTTGAATTTACCCACTTCTCGTCGGTGGTGAACCTCTGGTCCTGCTGTATGCCGTTGCCCTGCTTACACTCGGGATGTCGAACGCTTTATCGCTGTTGAGCTATAGAAGAAGTAGGTACTGTCAGCGACATTCCAGACTGGCAGACAGTAGTGATTGCCTGGCCGTGCGCCTGGGCACCATATTGCTGAAATAAGTACTTCCTGCTCCGCTAAAGCCGATGCTGCTCGTCTATCGAAGTCAGTCCGCGAGAGCATGGTATGATCCGCCGTTGTGCTGAACCTGCCCCATCCTGAACCGGAAAGGTGTATTCGATGGTTGGATCACTAACTCCTGCGTGCTTGCGCCTTTTCTCTGTAGGACCCATTATCTTTGTTGCCGGTCTGCCGCTTCTGGCACACGCACAGCACTTAGTAGCCAGGCCAGCTCATCCAAACCCGCAACTCGCCTCCCCACAGATCGAGCGCCGCATAACCGACCTCATCACGGCTCCGTCATCTACGCCCGCGGAACGGACGTAGCCTCCACCTCCGCCGCGGGATTCGCCGCCGCAGAAGACGCCGCTCGCCAGGCCGACGTCATAGTCCTCGCCATGGGTGAATCCAGCGGCCTCAGTGGAGAGGCCGTCGCCCGCGCCCACATCGACCTCCCCGGCAATCAGCAGCAGCTCATCGACAGCTCTCATCCCTCGGCAAGTTCGTAGTGCTCGTCCTCTTCGCCGGACGCCCTCTCGTCCTTACCCCCGAAGTCGGCAAGGTTGATTCCATCTTGGAAGTCTGGTTTCCGGCCCCCGAAACAGCCCACGCCATCGCCCGCGTTCTCTACGGCGATGTCTCTCCGAGCGGCAAACTCCCCATGAGCTTCCCCCAGACTGAAGGCCAGGAGCCGCTCTACTATAACCAGCTCCCTACCGGCCGCCCCGCCCGCGACGCCAACCTCAGTGTTCCACCTACCGGCACCACTCGCTGGCTCTCGCGCTACATCGACGCCCCTAACGCCGCTCTATTCCCCTTCGGCTTCGGCCTCTTTTACACCCAATTCGTCTACTCAAACGTAACCCTCTCCCGTCAAAGCATTCCCATCCGCGAAGCCGTCGCAGACGCAAAGAGTCTAATCCTCGCCAGTGCTATGTCGGAAATCTGAGCACCAGCCTCGAACAACCCATCCGTAGCCTCCCGGGCTTTACCCGAGTAACCCTGGCCCCCGGCGAATCCAAAGAGATCACCTTTCCCCTCGGCTTCGAATAGCTCTACTTCTGGAATAAGGCCGGCCACCAACTAGTCGTGCCCAGCCTCTACAACGTCTGGATAGGCGGCGACTCTCTCGCCGCAAACCACAGCCAATTCCATATTGTGCCATGCATGTTTTGTCGGCCTTCCCTTTTTCCGCCCTGTGGTTTGTACCGGACATCCTCCGCATATGCCGACGCGAGACGGGCATGGGGCGAACAACAGCCACTTCAGACAGCAAAGCCCTGACCCTCACATATAAGGTGAGGGTACATGCCCGCCCCGGGAGTTGTGCTCGATGTCGCCAAATCGGCTTGTGTTTACAAGCTGATGATGCAGCGAGAGCTCAATGAGCGAGAACAGGCCGATGCACTTACTGAGGCGAGACTCAGGACCTTCGAGCTCCGAATCTTGAGGCAACTTTCTTATCCCAACACAACTGTTGCGGCAAATAGCCGAAAAACATCCGTCATTTCTCGCGAAAGGTCACAGGGATGCCATTGTTGAGACAAACTTGTGAGAAACGATGCAACGTAATGTGTGAGGGTTCACGGCACGCTCCGGAGGCTGATACAAGCTTTCACAGTTGTAGCGCCGTTGAATTCACAAGAGTCTATCGCCACGTTGCATAGCAGCCTCGCAAGGAGAAGAGCTGCTTCTAGGTCTTCGCCCGCGTCCTCACAGATGCTGCTCAGTGAAGCAGCGACTCCTGCGCTCACGAGCTAATGGACCGGGAGATCGGGCAACTCACGAATCCTGATGTTTCGGAACGAGACTGGAAAGCCGTGGTCTTGCAGAAGGATGTAGCCGCTGTTCGCCTCGCCAAAGCCTGGATAGACATGGAACTTGCTCTCAGCGACAGCGGCACGGAAGGCAGATGACTCTCGGTTGTATTCCAGTACTTTCACGCCATTGAGCCAGTGCTCGCCGTGTGTTCCCTGTACAACAATGCGGGCGGTGTTCCACTCACCAACCCCATGGATAGGTTTATCCTTGGCAGCTGGAACCAGGTCGTACAGAGAGGCGACTGTGCGATCTCCACCCCTTCCTCTCTTTGCGTCTGGGTGCAGGGCATCGTCGAGGATCTGGTACTCGAACCCGACGTTCGAGCCATGACCGTCATGACCGGGTGTTAGGTCCAGGTCAACGAAATACTTGATCCCGGAGTTCGCGCCCGGGCTGATACGGAAGTCGACGGAGAGTTCGAAACTGGAGTACTTGCGGGTTGTAATGATGTCGCCAGCGTTCCCTCCTTCTTCTCCACCGTGCTCTGTCACGGAGAGTTGACCGTCTTTCACCTGCCAACCTGCGGTGGGGAACGAATCAGACCTCGTGCTGCGCCAGCCGGTCGCAGTTGTCCCATCGAAAAGTAACTGCCATCCCGTGGCTTGTTCCTGAGGTGTAAGCGTGTTTGGAGTCTGAGCCGAGGCGGCGTAAAGTGCCATCAAGATCGAAACAGCAGTAAATGTGGAGCGCATTTTCATGTCGATGTACGATACGCGATTGCATCTGTGTTGTCACTACCCATGGCTGCGCCGAACTGCTTTGTCTGTGAAAAATTCGCAACGCTCTTGTGGTCTGGGAAACCTGACCGGCTAGGCCGAAGCGTCAAGCATCTGGTCGACTCGGCCGGAGAGCCTGAAGAGCAGGATATACGGTTCAAGAGTCTCACTGCTTCCATCGACACAGAGACCGCTTCTGACCGGCTCTTCTTCCTTCATGTTCAGCTTGGCTGAGATGGAGAGGAGTTTCTGTGCCTACTCGATATAGATAAGTTCGCGCCGTCGCATCGATAAGCATTGCAGGTCCCTTACTCCCCAAAATACGACTGAACGAAGCCGCTGCGCGGCGGTCGCGTACGCGTGTGGCTGAGCGAAGCTGGTGGTGTTGCGTTAGCGTGTGTCGCAGAGAAGTAGGTTCCCTGTGACCCACGCCGCTTCGCCGCCTAGAGCCTGTTAGGGACTTTGTATCTGGCTAGAGTCTTTGCATGGGGCTTTTCTTTGCCGAGCATAGAAATATGTCCAGGTCTGTTGTTACGGGGTATCCGTCGGATGTGACGGACGAGGAGTGGGAGTTTGTCTTGCCTTATCCGCTGTTGTGCCGCGAGGACAGCCCGCAGCGCAAGTACGATTTGCGCCGGGTGTTCAACGGGATACGGTACGCGGCACGCACCGGGGGGCAGTGGCGCTACCTTCCGCACACGAGTACGGCTCGTGGTGGGCGGTCTACCAGCAGATGCGGCGATGGCTGGATGCGGGCGTGTTCGAGGTGCTGGTCGGCGATGTGCAGGCGATTGCCCGCGAGTGGGCGGAGCGAAAAGGCCAGCCCACGGCGGTCTTTCTCGACAGCCGTACCCTGCAGAGCACACCCGAGAGCGGTGCCCGCGCCGGCTACGATGGGGGCCAGGCGCCGCAAGGGCTCGAAGGTGCACATCGCCGTGGATACGCTGGGCCACCTGCTGGCACTTAAGGTGACGGCGGCCGATCAGGGCGACCGCCAACAGGTCGCCGCGCTGGCCGAGGAAAGCCAGGAGGTCACCGGATCCACGGTGGAGCTGGCCTATGTCGACCAGGGGTACACCGGACCCAACGCCGCCGAGGCCGCCAGCGAGCATGGCGTTCGGCTGGAGGTCGTCAAGCATCCCTTGGCCAAGCGCGGCTTCGTGCTCTTGCCGCACCGCTGGGTGGCGGAACGCAGCTTTGCCTGGGCCGCACGCTTCCGCAGACTCGCCCGAGACTACGAGCGGCTCGACACCACACTCAAAGGATTCCACTCCATCGCCTTCGCCATCCTCATGACCACAAGGCTCGTTGAGACAGCATGCCGAAGTTCCTAACACCCTCTAGGGACCGGCGGACAGCTTCCGGAAAGCACCTACCGGCAGGCGCTCGGGGAGTTCGGCGAACAGGGTACGGCGGAACTGGTCTACCTGGTCGCCGGCTACGTGCAGGTTTCCGTGCTGCTCAACGCGTACGACATCTCGGTCCCGGGAAGGGATGAAAACCCGCCGGAAGGCTGCGATGGGATCGCGGGTCTCAGGCCGGCTGGTAATAGCGTGCTTCCGGGTCGGCACATCCCTGGCAGAGAATTTGCCCATCGCGGCGCACCTCGCGGTCGTAGTTGATGCCTTCGCCGCACACCGCGCATTCGATCCGCGGCGACTTGTACCCCGGCATCTCGCGCGCGTCGAGCGGTACGGAGACCCACTGCTCGGAAAAGAGTTCCTCGTCCGGCATCTCGCGGTAGGCGTGCATCTGCTGCCGGTTCTTGTCGGCGATCTCCGGATACAGCTCCCGGGCGCGCGCCTTGGACGATTCCATCGCGGCGAGCCGAATGGCGCGTCCGCTGGGCAGGTCGATAAACGTCGCGGCCATCTTGCCCCAGTCGCGCAGCTTCAACGCGCGTTTGCCCAGGCGGCAGCCCGTGACCACGCCGATCGCATCCGTGGCGCAGCGATCGATCTCGATAAACGTCACCAGCCGCTTGCGGTCGGCTCCGCGCGGGTCCGCGATACCCAGCCGCGCAAGCCCAAGCATGGCCATGCGTACGCCGAGGATCTGCCCGGCGCACAGATGCCCGTGCGCCAACTCGGCTTCGTGCAGCAGCGTATCGAATTCAAGAGCCATAGGTCCATGGTAAGCGGAAACTTTTATGCCTGCTCTACTCCTCCGGCGAATCGCCTTCTTCGATCAGCGAGGTCGTCCCCACGATGTCGAAGGAGACCGCCTCCGAGCCGGTCGGCTTGATGGACACGCGAATGGGCATGCGCTGCCACTGCGCCGGCTGGCACACCGGGATGAAGTGGTTCGGCTGCGGCCACGGGCCGATCTGCTTCTGCACCACCGCGCGCCGCGCACCCAGCTGGGCGACCACCGCGTACAGCCCTCCCTTCGCCGTCTGCGCGATGCCGCAATAGGCCGCATAGTCGCGGAACCATACCGGGTTCGAGACGGCGGCGTCGAAGTCCGGCAGATGCAGCGCGGTGATGCGCCCGGTGAAGCGGTCTACCAGCAGCCAGGGGCCGGGCTGCCACACCCAGCGCGGCTCGCGGTCGGTGGGCAGGGCGTCATTCAGCCGCAGCGCGCGCCGCACCGTAAAGCTCCGGTCGGTGACCTCGTGGATCTCGCCCGTGGTCCATTCACGCTGGCGTTCGTCGACGATCAGCGGGCGCACTCTGAGCGTGGTGGTGTCTTCCCGGCGCTCGTCCGGGGTAACGTCCGGGGGAGTATACGGCACCGCCCGCACAGCCCCGAAGCCGACCACGTGAATGGACGGCGCACGCGCCAGTTTGGGCGGCTTGGGGGGTGCCGGCGCAGTCTGGCACGGAGCCGCGGCGCAGAGAATCGCCAGCGAAGGCATGGAAGCGATGAGAAAAAGCCGCATGCGGGCACGGTAGCGGGTTTCCGTGTGCAGCGCAAGTGGTGCAAGCAGGTGGCAAGCGAGGTTCCTTTGCAGAGGATTTACTCAGGGCACCGGCTCCATGCGAGAAGATTTGAGCAACACGCAAGAGGGCCGGGACTGGTATCGTGGACACAGCGGCGTCTGGCCCCGGGTAAAGCGTTTCCCGCCTCCAGCGCCCGTTCCCCTCGCACACCAGCGCGGACCCATTCGGCAGCAAAGGAAGGAAACACCAGCACATGTGGAAGCCCAATCAGCCCGGCAGCACCCCCCAGACCCCCGAGCCGCAGCGCCCGTCGTCCACGCCGCTCGGTAGCCAGACCAGTTTTGAGACCAGCGCCGCGCCGGTTCGTCCTTCCACGCCGACCCCCAGCGCCAGCGCAGGCTCCACGCCGGCCGCTTCCGGCGAGCAGGCCACCATCGGCAAAAGCCTCATCGTCAAGGGCGAGCTGTCCGGTTCGGAATCGCTCTACATCGACGGCAAGGTGGAAGGCGCCATCAACCTGCCCGGCAACCGCGTTACCGTTGGCCGCAACGGCCAGGTCGCGGCCAACATCATGGCGCGCGAGATCGTCGTGCTCGGCAAGGTGCGCGGCAACTGCCACGCATCCGACCGCGTGGACATCCGGAGCGAAGGCTCGCTGACCGGCGACGTCATCGCCGCGCGCATCTCGATTGAGGACGGCGCTTTCTTCAAAGGCGGCATCGACATCCGCAAGCCCGGCGCCGAGGGCGGCAAGCCCCAGGCCGCTTCGGAAAGCAAGCCGGCCGAGCCGGTTGCGGTCAGCTAACCAGAACCTCAACACGGATTAGATACGGAGGGGACAGATAGCAGGTATCTGTCCCCTCCGGCCTTTTGCATCGCATTTGGCCGGTAGACGCCTTCCTCACCGTTCAGGTCAGAGCTCTCGCCAGAAATGTAGACTTCTTGGGAATCGCGCACGGGACCAGAATCGGTCCCAAGCTGGTGTGAGCGGCGTTTGTCGGGACCTAGGTCGATTCTCGACCCGAACAGCAGCGGACAATCTGACCGTCCCTCGGCTATGCTTGAGGTCCGCATTCAGGGTCCAAGCGTCAGGAAGGGTCATTCTTGAAGAACAGCCTTTCAGAGTCAAAGATTTCGGGTAACCGGAGATGTCCTTTGTTTATGGAGCTTTCGACACCCATGGCTGCCCGGTTCCATTCGTAAAACTTTAGGCAAACTTCAGATTCTGCTGTGAGCAGCCCCAGGTACGTGCGCATGTCCTGGGGAGACGCGGGCGAGAAATTTGAGGTGCCGTCGGGCAAAAGAGGGAACTCTCTTTCAAATTCGATGCGGCGGCGCTGTACAAGACGCCATTCATCGTACGTAGCTTGCACGTGTGCCATCACGAGCTCGACCTCAGAATAGGCATTTAGTTCATCCTGGTGGAGAAGCTCGGTTATACCGGCTGCTTTAGCGGATCGCCAGATTGGATCGTCAGGGAAATCAAAATCAGCAGTCTTCAGAACGGGGGGCTCAGATAAGCGCTGGTGCTCCCAGACAGTGGCTTGGACCTGCTTTATCCGATTTCTGACCCAGATAAGTTCGTCGTTTGTTCCGTTGGCCGTTATCTCGGAGTCCCGAGTAATCTGCTCAGACTCTATGTGAAGGGCTTCACGGAGTTCGGCGGCTTGATGTCGATGATGCAAAGCTTCGACGGTCTGTTCCAGTCCTACGGCAATCAGCAGCCCGACGACAATAGTGGCTATATGGATAAAGAAGTCGCGCCATGAGTGTGCGGCGTGGTGCGGCGGATGGACATCGAGCATGGGGGCTCCGGGCAAAGACAACGGATTGAATTATTCAGGTGAACTGCCTACAGCTTACTGCAGGTGTGCTTCGACTGGGTTGCATTGCTAGTGACAGCTCGCATCCTAAGAATGGCCTGAGCTCTGGCGACAAGGTAATCTGTTGTAATCCAACCGCATTCTTCCGTGAGTACGTCCAGGAGTTTCATCAGACCATGCCTTTGCACCGTGCCGAGCGCCAACATGATCCAACGCCGACGCGGCTGGAAGCGGTAGATCTATTGCGAGGTCTACTGATGATCCTGATGGCGCTTGACCATACGCGTGATTACTTCTCAAAGGTGACGATTGATCCGACAGATCCTCTAGCTTCCTGGCCGGCGCTGTTTGCTACGCGATGGGTGACGCACCTGTGCGCTCCTGGGTTTGTGGCTTTGACTGGAACGTCCGTCTTTCTGCAGCGTCAACGCGGCAAACCCGCAACGAAGATCAGTCAACTCCTATGGACACGGGGGCTGTGGTTTCTCTTTTTGGACGCTACATTAATCAGCTTCGCCTGGAGCTTCACCTTTCGCTATCCATACCTGAACATCATCTCCACCATCGGCCTATCTATGATCCTGCTAGCACCTCTCCAGCGCTGCCCGGTCCGTGTTGTCGCGGCGGTGGGAGGGACGATCATTCTGCTGCACAACCTGCTTGACCGTGTGCAAAGCGCCTTCGCAGCATCCATGCCCAACATGTGGGTCGTGCTGCACGAGAAAGGCTTTCTAGTAATTCACACGCATCAGGTTGCGATGATCTATTTTCCGTTTCTGGCATGGTTTGGAATCATGTGTTTGGGCTACGCAGCGGGGCCGCTGCTTACTTCGCCTACGCGCTTACGACGCAGAAGAATTCTTTGGACCGCTGCAATTCTGTTGAGCAGTTTCGCTGTTCTCCGCTTTTCCGGCTTCTACGGGGACACCTACCACTTCGCTCACCTCCGCACGCCCGCTCAAACAATCATGAGCTTCCTTGAAGTGCAGAAGTACCCGCCAAGCCTGCAGTACACGCTGGCGACCCTGGGTGTCTTGTTGCTGCTCTTTGCTGCTGCGGACGCGGCCGTGCAGCAGGACTGCATTCCTCGTACGCGTCGCTTTCTTGATGTGTTTGGCAAAGTGCCCTTCTTTTTCTACCTGCTGCACATAATGCTGATCCACACAGCGGCTTTGGTGCTCAGCTATGTGCTCGGTGCCGATTGGCGCTTCTGGATAGGTCCGGGTAACACGTGGGGCGATACGATACCGACCAACTGGGGCTATGGCCTGCCTGTGGTGTACGGTGTGTGGTTCGCCGTTCTCCTTTTGCTCTATCTGCCCTGTCGCTGGTTCACTCAGGTCAAGGCACGCCGGCGAGACTGGTGGTTGAGCTACCTGTAGGAGCACGCTGCGAGGTCAGTCTCCACAAGTCGCATTATCACCAGGAATCATAAGAAAAGTGGCGTCGGTCGGCGAAGGGGTCTTCGGAAGTAGAGAGACGACCTTGCTCTCACTGACGTCTACCCAACGGACAAATTCCGCAGCACCGTAAACGCTAAAGCCGCACCGAGCAAACCATAGATGACCGTGGGGCGCACAACGGGCCAGGTGTTTCCGCCCAACTCCCGCCGGAGCGCAACGGCCGCGTACCCCAGGGCAAACGGAAGCAGCAGAACAAACAGCGCGTTCAAGTGCCAGGCCTGTTCCAGTCGGCCATGCAGCAGGGCCGCCAATGCGCGGGTCGCGCCGCATCCCGGGCACAGCAGCCCGGTCGCCTGGTGGAACGGACACGCCGGGTAAACGGGGAACCGGTCCGGCGGAAAGCGATACAGGGCACCCAGCAGCAGGGCACCCGCCGTCCCGCCGCCAACGATCCACCCTCGTCTGCCCATGCTGTTTATAGTGACATATGCGCTCCTGCCTGCTGCTTGCCGCCTCGTTGCTGGTTTCCGTGTGCCCCCTGTTCGGCCAGCTTCAGGCTGCCCAGCTCGATTCCCGCTTCGACCGTGCGCCGAACCAGCCGGTCGATGAAGCCTACAGCGCAAAGATCAAGGCTTACACCACCGACCCTCGATTCGGCTCGCCGCTGTTGAACACGCTGCCGGCCAGCTCCACCGTGCCGACGCCCGACAGGCTGCTCGGCGACATCGCCGGCGCACCGAACATGCTTCCGTATTCCGAGGAGGTTTCGAAATACTTCCGCATGCTGGCGGCAAGCTCTCCGCGGGTACGTGTCATTTCGATCGGAAAATCCGAAGAAGGTCGCGAGATGATCGCCGCCGCCATTGCGGACGAGTCGCTGCTGCGCGACGCCGACGCGAACAAGGCGCGCCTGGCCCAGCTTGCCGACCCGCGCACCCTCGGCTTCGACGACAGCAAGGCGAAGACGCTCATCGCCGCCTCCGTTCCTGTGTACTACATCACGGGTACCATCCATTCCACTGAAACCGGCGCGCCGACAGCGCTGATGGAGCTTGCCTACCGCCTCGCGGTCGACGACTCGCCATACATCCAGAACATCCGCAAACACATGATCGTGCTGATCACGCCGGTGGTCGAGGTGGACGGGCGCGACCGCATGGTGGACCTGTACAGGTGGCACCGCGCGCACCCGGACCAGCAGTGGGGGCACCTCGTTTACTGGGGCCATTACGTCGCGCACGACAACAACCGCGACGCCATGGCGATGACGCTGGACCTCACACGCAACGTGCTCGACACCTATTTGGACTGGCACGCACAGGTGCTGCACGACCTGCATGAGTCCGTCCCGTTCCTGTATGACAATACGGTCGGCGACGGGCCATACAACGCCTGGATCGACCCGACGCTGGCTGACGAATGGGCGGAGCTCGGATGGAACAACGTTGCGCAGATGCAGCAGCTCGGCATGCCGGGCGTGTTCACGCACGGTGATTTCGATACCTGGTCGCCCGGCTACCTGATGTTTCTTGCCGGCATGCACAACGGGATTTCACGGCTGTATGAGACCTTCGGCAACGGCGGCGCGGATACGGAAAAGCGCATCCTGCAACCGGAAGAATACAGCCGCACCTGGTACCGGCAGAACCCTCCTTTGCCGGTGGTGACCTGGTCGCAGCGCGACAACAACAACTACGAAGAGACCGCGCTGCTCACCACGATGAGCTATTTCTCCGACCACACGCAGCACTTTCTTGAGAACTTTTACGAGAAGAGCAAGCGCGCGGCGAAGAAGCCTGGGCTCGACGGACCGGCCGCCTACATTCTGCCCGCGAATCCCGCCGAGCTCAATCGCCAGCTGCAGCTTTTGGAAGTCCTGCAAAAGCAGCACGTGGAGCTGAACCGAACCATGGAAGCCACCACCGTACAGGTGCCCGGCCCAAGGCGTGGCGAGAAGCCAGTCACCGTCCCGGTGCCCGCAGGCTCGTTCGTCGTCCGCATGGACCAGCCCTACTCGCGCGTGGCGGACGCGTTGATGGACCGGCAGTTCTGGGCACCCGACGACCCGCAGAAGCATCCCTACGACGACACCGGATGGTGCTTCCCGGAGCTGTTCAACGTGCGTGCGCTGCGCGTAACCAACCCCGCCGTGCTGAGCACCAAGATGGCCCCCGTGACCGACCCCGCTACGCTCAGCGGTACGCTGTCGGGCCAGGGCGCGGTGGCTTTAATCTCCAACACCGGGCAATCGACGCTGCTGTCGCTGGTGTACACGCTGCACGGCCTCAAGGGCGCGCGTATCCGCGTGCTGGACAAGACGGGCCACATGGCCGACGCGACCTATCCCGCGGGTTCTCTGCTGGTAGACGGTGTGCCGGATGCGAAGCTCACGCCGATCCTGCGCTCGCTTGCGCTGGATGCGGTGAAGCTGCCCGCCGAGCCGACCTCCACCATGCATGAGGTGCATGCCCCGCGCATCGCCTTCATGCACACCTGGCAGAACACCCAGAACGAGGGCTGGTGGCGCTATGCGTTCGACCACGCGCACATTCCGTACAGCTACATCAGCACGCAAACCGCCGCAGCCGAACCCAACCTGCGTAAGAAGTATGACGTCATCGTCTTCGCGCCCATCGGTGGTGCCAGCTCGCAGCAAATCCTGAACGGCACGCCCCTGTACGGCAATCCCACGCCCTGGCAGAAGACCGCGCTCACACCGAACCTGGGTCTGATCGATTCCACACCCGACACGCGTCCCGGCCTCGGGCTCGCCGGGCTCGAACACCTGAAGCTTTTCGTCGAAGCCGGAGGCCTCCTCATCACCAGTGAGGACACCGCGCAGTTCGCCATCGACACCGGCCTGGCTCCCGGCGTGAGCGTGCAAGCGCGCGGCGATGCCAACATCGTCGGGTCCGTGCTGGACACGGTCTTCGTCGCACCGGAGCACCCGGTTGCCTGGGGCTACGGTAAATCCGTGCCGGTCATGAGCGCGGCCGGCCTCGCCTTCAACGTTTCCAACACCATTGGCGGACGCCAGGGACGCACCCTGATGGATCCTTACTCCCAGCGCCCCACCGGACGGGGATCGGTGGAAGAGGACGACCAGCCGACCGGCCGCACGCCGGAGCAGGCTGCGCCGCTGCCGAAGCCGAAGGCGTGGGAGCCGCGTCCGCTGAATGAAGACCAGATGCGCAACAACCCGTCGGTCATCCCCGCCGCACAGCGTCCGGAGGTGATCCTGCGGTTTGCCGCCGCTCCGGCGCTTCTGCTCTCCGGACTGCTGGATAAGGGAGGCACTGTCGCCGAGCACGCCATTGTGGTGAACGCACACCTGGGGCAGGGCAACGTGCTCCTGTTCGCCAATCACCCGGTGTACCGCGGCGAAACCGTCGGCAGCTATCCCATGGTGTTCAACGCGATCCTGAACTTCGATCATCTGCAGCACGCAGCCGTAACCGCGACGTCCCCGCCAATGACACCCCCACCGCCTGCGCTTCCTTAGGGTTCTCACACCATCGGGGGATACCGCCCTCCCACCCGCGTCCGTCCGAGCATACGCCCGGTGGGATATTGCAACCGGCCACCCCGGGCGACACTGGGTCTGTCGGCAACGCACGCCTGAGGTCGCCGGCAGAAACGAGAACTCGCCGTCATGCACGATTTTCTGGTTGCCTCCGCCTTCCTCGCCGTCCTTCTGCTTCCGTGCCTGACCACGCTTCGCGGAGCCGGGAACAGCGAATCGGTATAACGGATACGCGCTGTGAGGCTCACGTCCATGCACGAATTTGTCATCGCCTACTCGTTGCTGTCGATGTTTCTCGCGCCATGCCTGCTCAGCATGCGCGGTCCCCGCGACGACCAGGATCTGTGACCGTGCTCCCGGCATTCCTCCCGGCACTTTCTCCGTGGTCGGGGACATCGCACGGGATAAACTAGCGTTGGCTGGCGACCCCCGCGTCCGCCCGCCATAGCTGCCGTGCCTACCACCCTCCAACCCGCTTCCTCTACGCGCTGTGCGCTGTTCGGTCTCAGCCGCGAGCAGACCGCGTTTTCCGCGACCGTCCTGCTGATGCTCTCGTCGATCCTGTCCGGCGTGCTTGCGCTGGTGCGGACGAAATACATCGCTTCCGTCTTCGGCGCGGACTGGCGCACCGACGCCTATAACGCCGCATTCAACCTGCCGGACATGATCAACTATTTCCTGGTCGGCGGCGTAGCGTCCATCACGCTCGTCTCGATCCTGAACCGCCTCCGCAAGGATGGCGATGAAGAGGCCGCCGATCGCGCGCTCTCGGTCGTGCTCGTCGCCATGACGGTCGTGCTGGGCACGGGCATCCTGCTCGCGGAGATCTTCGCCCCGTACTACACGGCCATCTACTTCCACGGCAAGCTGGACGCGCGCACCGCCGAGTTGTGCACGCATCTCACCCGCATCCTCCTGCCCGCACAGCTTTTCTTCTTTGCCGGCAGCGCGCTGGGTTCGCGTCTGCTGGTCCGCAAAATCTTTCTCTACCAGGCTATGACCCCGCTGATTTACAACCTGGGCATCATCCTGGGCGGTCTCTTTCTGGTCCGCTACGTCGGCATCGATTCCCTCGCGTACGGCGTCCTGGCCGGCGCACTGGTCGGCTCGCTCGTCATCAACGCAGTCGGCACCCTGCGCGGAGGATTCCGCTTCCAACCCATCCTGAACCTGCGGCACCCGGCGTTCGTGGAGTGGGTGCGCCTCAGCCTGCCGCTCATGCTTGGCGTCTCGCTCGCCATGGCCGATAAATGGATCCTCACCTTCTACGCCGCGGCCGACCAGGGAGGCATCACCCGGCTCAACGTCGCCAAAACCCTGTTCAACTCGCCTCTCAGCGTCATTGGCATGGCAGCCGGCGCGGCGTCGCTTCCGTTTTTTTCGTCGCTTTACACACAGGGCCGCCTGTTCGATTTCAACGGCGCGGTCAACCGGTCCGTGTCGCGGCTCATCGCCGTGTCGTTCCTTGTTTCGGCCTGGCTGCTCGCGCTTGCCGAACCCATCGTGGGCCTGTTCCGCGGGGGGCGGTTCACCGAGGCCGAGGCGCTTTCCACCGCGCACTACCTCGGCCTGTTCTCGGTTTCGCTCGCCTTGTGGTCCGCGCAGGGCATCTACGCGCGAGCCTTTTACGCCGCGCGCAACACGGTCGTCCCCGCCGTCTCCGGCACCGTCGTCACACTCGTTTCCATTCCCGTCTACAGCCTCCTGTTCCACCACATCGGCATAGACGGCCTGGCCATCGCCTCCGACCTCGGCATCCTCGCGCACACCCTTGCGCTGGCCGTGCTTCTGCATCGTTACCGCCTGGTCTCGCTCGCCTCGCTGCAATACCGCGAGATCGCCCGCGCGCTCAATGCCGCCATCGTCGCCTGGCTGTTCGCTTCCGCCGTTGCCGCGCACATGCCGCATCCGCGCGGGCACCTCGGCGACCTCGTTCTTATCCTCACGGGCAGCGTGGTCTGGCTGCTGGTCTGCGCCGGCGTGCTAGAACTGTCCAGCTCGCAGCTGATCCACCAGCTCCGCCGCCGCACCTGAAGAGGCCTGGCCGGGACACGCTCCCTTGCCTGTTTATCCGCCAGGGTATATGGGCACGTTCTGACGCTGTCGTGCCTAAGGGCACGGCTTCAGCCGTGCCGTGGAGCGCTCAGGACGGCGGACGGCTCTAGCCGCTGGAGTACGATTTCAGGCTGACAGCGCGGCGCAGGAGCCTACCTCAGCGGCTAAAGCCGCAACCCTCAGCCGTGTGGAAGGCGCGGCTGAAGCCGTGCCCTTAAGCAAGACTCCTGTGCGAAATATGAGTTCACCGTGGCAGCGAATCACACCCGCATTTCATGGGGTGGTAAGCTGCCCATGGGTTCAAACAGGAGTTTCCGTTGCCGCAGACACAGTCCGACGCGCTCGTTTTCTTCGGGGCCACTGGCGATCTCGCCTACAAAAAGATCTTCCCCGCGCTCCAGTCCATGGCGCGCCGCGGCTCGCTCGAGATCCCCGTCATCGGCGTCGCAAAAGCCGGCTGGAGCCTCGACCAGTTTCTTGCCCGCGCGGAGGATTCGCTGCGCACCCATGGCGGCGTCGACCCCGACGGATGGGCCAGGCTCAAGCCGCTGCTGAGGTATGTCGACGGCGACTACGCGGACGATGCGACCTTTGCCGCGGTCAAACAGGCGCTCGGCGAAAGCAAGGCCCCGGCGCATTACCTGGCGATTCCTCCCGGGCTGTTCGAATCGGTCGTGCAGAAGCTGGTGAGCTCCGGGTGCGCGGAAAACGCACGCATTATCGTCGAAAAACCCTTCGGCCACGACCTCGCCAGCGCGCAGGAGCTCAACCGCATCCTGCTCTCGGCTTTCCCGGAGTCCTCCATCTTCCGCATCGACCACTACCTGGCCAAGGGGCCGGTGTACAACATGGTTTCATTCCGATTCTCCAACGCCTTTATGGAGCCGCTGTGGAACCGGAACTACATCGAATCGGTGCAGATCACCATGGCCGAGAGCTTCGGCATACAGGGACGCGGCGCGTTCTACGACGCCACCGGCACCCTCCGCGACGTGGTCCAGAACCACATCTTCCAGATCATGTGCAATCTCGCCATGGAGCCGGCCGCCGACGGATCGAGCGAATCGCTGCGAGATGCCAAGGTCAACGTGCTCCGGGCCATTCCGCCCATTACGCCGGATTGCCTGGTGCGCGGCCAGTTTGACGGTTACCTGGCCGAAAAAGGGGTTGCGTCCGGCTCGCAGACGGAGACCTTCGCCGCGCTCAGGCTTGAAGTCCGCAACTGGCGTTGGGAAGGCGTGCCGTTTTATTTGCGCAGCGGCAAGAATCTGCCGGTCACCTGCACGGAGGCGCTGGTGCGCTTCCGCAAGGCTCCGCAGACGATCGCCTCCAACCCGCAGCTGCCGCAGAACTACATGCGCTTCCGCATCTCGCCGGACATCGGCGTGGCGATCTCGGTGTCGGTCGCGTCGCAGACCGATGGTGCACCGCGCGAGGCGGTCGAACTGGTCGCCAGCCGGCACCCGGCGCCGGACGGCATGGAGGCCTATGAGCGCGTGCTGACCGACGCCATGCACGGCGACGCCCGGTTGTTTGCGCGGCAGGATTACGTGGAAGAGGCCTGGCGCATCGTCGATCCGTTGCTGAAGGGCAACCCCAACCAGACCGGGCGTGTGATCACCTACGAACCGCACACCTGGGGCCCGTCCGACGCCAAACCGGAGGTGATCCCGGGCGGCGGCTGGGACGATCCGGTTGTCGATCCGGTGGATTGAGTCCCATACAGCCCCTCGCTCCTTGGCGCTCCGATTGTGACGACATCACGCTGACTGTGTCCCACTGGCAACGTCCCTGTGCCGCGCGCCCATCTTACCGTCCGTCGTGACTGAAAGCACATCCGCAAGAACAGTCATGCACCAAGGATTCCGTTATGAAGATGGAAAATGTCAAGGACCTCATGACCACCGGGCTTACCTACACGCTGGACTTCGAACAGCAGATTGCGGACGCCGCGCCGAAGATGGCGAAGGCTGCTTCCAATCCGGAACTGAAGGAAATGTTCGAGAAAACCGAGACCAAGAGCAAGGAGTATGCGGACAAGATTGAAGCAGTGTTCGGCAAGATCGGCGAGAAGGTGGAACGGAATAGCAATCACATCGCCACGGCCATGGTTACCGAGGTCGAAAACATGATCAGCAATACGGAAGCGGGGCCGGTGCGCGACGCCGCCCTGATCGTCGCGGCCAATCAACAGCAGGGCTATCGCGTGTCCAGCTACGGTTCTCTGCGGACCTACGGTGAGCTGCTGGGCAAGCAGGACGCGATTAAGGATTTGCAGGGAAACCTGGATGACAGCAAGGGCGGCGACCAGAAATTCACCGCAATTGCGGAAAGGACTGTGAATCCCGCGGCGAAGGCGGCTTAACGCCCGCGCGGGAAGCAGAGTCGGGGCTTCGGCCTCGACTCTGCTTGTTAAAACTGGAAGTAAATAAACGGCCGATAGCCCAGCGGAAGCATGCTCAAGGCAAATGCCCACACGGCCCCGTAGGCAAAGGCGAAGCGGGGAAGAGTGAGGTTTGCAAACCGCGGTCCGAACTGCGTTTGTCGCATGGCCCACTGCCCGGCGAGCAGCACGGGACCGACCAGAAACAGCCATGCCGGAATCGTCGCCGAGCCGCCGTGATCGAGCAGCAGATATCGCTTGATCATCAGCCACGCCACCGCGAAGTTGGGCGAGCGGAACAGGATCCAGCTCATGCATACAAACTGGAGGGTCAGGAACCAGCCGGCGATCGACCGCCAGGGCTCCTGTTCGGGCTTGATCGGCAGATGCCGCTTGAACTCCTGGTGAATCACCTGCGTGAGCCCGTGCGCGCCTCCCCAGGCCACAAACGTCCAGGCGGCCCCGTGCCAAAGCCCGCCGGCCAGCATCGTAATCAGCAGGTTGCGATAGGTGAGAATGCGCAGCTTCATCCGCCCGCCCAGCGAGATGTAGATGTAATCGCGAATCCACGATGATAGCGAGATGTGCCAGCGTCGCCAGAAGTCCTGGATCGACACGGCCAGGTACGGTGCATCGAAGTTGATCACCAGCTTGTATCCAAGCAGCGCCGCCACCGCGATCGCCATGTCCGAGTAGCCGGAAAAATCGCAAAAGATCTGCACCGTGTACAGCCACACCGCGTTGATACTCGAAAGCCCCGTATACGATGCCGGATGGTTGAAGACCTTGTCCACAAACGGGCTGATGTTGTCCGCCAGGCACACCTTCTTCACGTAGCCCAGAAGGAACAGGTACATCGCCTGCTTCACCTCGGAAAGCTCCAGCGTGCGTGCGGTCGCCATCTGCGGGACGAAGTAGCTCGGCCGCACAATGGGCCCGGCAACAAGCTGCGGAAAAAAGGAGGAGAACATCAGGTAATCGCGCAGGCTAGCGACCGGCGGAATCTCCTTGCGGTACACGTCGATGGTGTAACTCAACGACTGGAAGGTGAAAAAGCTGACGCCGACGGGAAGAATGATGCGCAGTGTCGGTTCGTCCAGGTGAAACTTCATCGCCTCTGCAAACGAGATCGCCGAGGCGACAAAGAAGTGGAAATACTTGAAAAACGCGAGCACGGAAAGGTTCATCGCCAGGCTCAGCGTGACGTAAATCTTGCGCGCGCGCTGGTTTTCAGTTCCCGAAAGCTGCTTGGCGAAGAACCAGTCGGCGGCGGAAAGCACCAGCAGCATTGCGGCAAAGCGCCAGTCCCACGAGCCATAGAAGTAGTAGCTGGCGAACAGGATGAACCACTTGCGCAGATCGTTTGACTTGAGCGACCAGTACGCCGCCAGCACGATGGCGAAGAAGACAAAGAAGCGCAGTTCCACAAAGAGCATGGGCTACGCTCCGCCCGATCGCCCGCGGGCGACGCAGGCCGACGGAGCCCCATGCACGGCATACCAGCTCTTGAGCTGCGCGGCAAACAGCGCGGTCGCGAGTCTGGCCCCGGCCTCGTCCAGATGCGCGTCATCGTGCCACAGCTTCGGGTCGTACAGTTGCGGATACCGGTTGGGCTGCGCCAGGTTGACGATGGGCACCACGCGTCCGTCCACCGTCAGGTGATCCGGATACTCGGGCGTGCTGTCCAGGTCGCTGATCTTTGGGTAGACGAAATACACAAACGAAAGCCCCGGCTCCGGACTGCGCGCGGCCAGCTCGGCGATCAGCTCGGAGTTGCCCGGCGTCAGCTCGCCTTGCTCGGTGTCCGGGCTCGCCGGCTCGCCGGAGATCTCCTTGCGGATCGAGCCCTCATTGCCGGCGTCCATTTGTTCAAGCTTTTGCCCGCGCTGATCGTTGACGGTCTGGTCGTCGTAGATGGCCTGGTCGATGGGCGGCGCAAAAACGAGGCTGCTCAGCATTCCCACGTTCATGGAGTGCAACGCAAAGGCGGCCAGCGCGAATGCGGTGCGCCCCGCACGCTGCCGCAGGCTCATCTCGGGGTCGGTGAGCTTCGTCACAAAGCGGGTCGTCGGCCAGTCATACACGTTGATCGAACGTGGATGCACCAGATGGACCGACATGAAGTTGGCGCCGGCATTGAGCTCCAGCATCACCAGGCAGCGGTCGCCGTTCGGTGGAGGCGTAAGGTGGCGAAGAAATTCGAGCGCCATTACCCGCTGCTCGGCCTGCGAGCCGCCTTCAATCGCCAAATTGACCGTGTGGGTCTGGGCAGGTGAGCCGGCCGTGTCCCGGTCAAACACACGCGGGTCAAAGCCGTTATGCACATGCGACGAGCCAAACACAGCCGAATACACCGTACCTTGCAACCGGTCCAGCATCAGCAGCTTCTCGCTTCGCACATCCGCATGCAGGTGCAGAGGGTCGCGAATGGCCGCATGCAGAAGCGCCGCCATAGCAACAAATCCAGCCGCCGCCAGTGCCAGCGCAACGGCAATCTGGCGCGCCCCCGTGCGAGCGGGAGCCTCGGACGTCACGTTATAGCGTGCGAAGTCGGGCATGAGGGGAGGAGGAGCTGTCCGGCTGCTTTACTTTATTGTACCAAGCCGTTCCGCCCCTGCAGGTAAAGAGCCCCGATGCGGGCTGCTACGAATGAAACCACGGATCGGACGCATCGATCTGGCCGATCGGCTCCGACCCCATACCATGCTTGGCCGGTCCGCTTTCATCCATGTTGAGGCTTTCCGTCGTAAACTGGATTCACAGCTATGATTTCCGTCTCCAATGTCACCATGCGCTATGGCTCGAAGCTTCTCTTCGAGGATGTTTCCGTTACCTTTACCGACGGCCGCCGCTACGGCCTGACCGGGCCCAACGGTGCCGGCAAATCCACGTTTATGAAGGTGTTGACCGGCGAGATCGACGCCCAGAAGGGCACCGTCGTCCGGCCTCGCAAGTTCGGTGTCCTCAAGCAGGATCAGTATGAGTTCGACGCCTACCGCGTCATCGACACCGTCATCATGGGCAACAAGGCATTGTGGGCCGCCATGGAGGAACGCGAGGTCATCTACGAGAAGCCCGAGATGACCGACGAGGACGGCTCCCGCCTCGGCGAGCTCGAAGGTGTCGTCGGCGACGAGGACGGCTACGAGGCCGAGGCCAACGCCGCCGTCCTCCTGCAGGGGCTCGACATTCCCGACGAGCTTCACGAGCGCAGGATGAGCGAGCTCCAGGGCGGCCAGAAGGTTCGCGTGCTGCTCGCCCAGGCGCTGTTCGGCAACCCCGAAGCCCTGATGCTCGACGAACCCACCAACTATCTCGACCTCGAGTCGATCCACTGGCTCCAGGACTTTCTGCAGCGCTACAACGGCACCGTGATCACCATCTCGCACGACCGCCACTTCCTCAACGCGGTCTGCACCAACATCGCCGACATCGACTACGAAACCATCATCACCTATCCTGGCGGATACGACGACATGGTCCTGCAGAAGACTTCGGTCCGCGCGCAGATCGAAAAGGACAACCAGCAGAAGGAAAAAAAGATTGCGCAGCTGAACGACTTCATCGCGCGCTTCTCCGCCGGAACCCGGTCCTCGCAGGTCAACTCGCGCAAAAAGGAAGTGGAGCGGCTGGCTACCTCCGAGCTCGCTCGCTCCAACATCGCACGGCCCTTTATCCGCTTCGACATGCTCCGTCCCTCCGGCAAGACGGTCTGCGAATTCGAAGGAGTTAAAAAGACCTACGAGCAGAAGGACGGCAAGGTCGAGCACGTCATCAACGGCTTCACCGGAGCGGTGATGCGCGGCGACAAGGTTATCCTGATGGGGCGCAACGGCCAGGGTAAGACCACCATCCTCAAAGCCCTGCTCGCCAACGGCCCCGGGATCGAGGAGAAGGATGTCTCGATCGACGCCGGCACCGTCAAGTGGGGACACGAGACCACCATCGGCTACTTCGCCCAGGATCACAAGGGCTCTATCCAGATGGGCATGACAGCCTCCGACTGGCTGCATCAGTTCGACCCGCAGGCCACCAAGGAAGACATCCGCGGCATCCTCGGACAGATGCTCTTCCGCGGCGAAGAAGGCCTGAAAAAGACCGACGCGCTTTCCGGAGGCGAAGCTGCCCGGCTGCTCTTCTGCAAAATCATGCTGCAGAAGCCCAACGTGCTTGTGCTCGACGAGCCCACCAACCACCTTGATCTCGAGTCGATCAACGCCCTGAACCAGGCGATCCAGAAGTACGAAGGCACGGTGTTTCTGGTCACACACGACCAGGACCTGATCGAAGAAGCCGGAACCCGCATCTGGCACTTTGAAGGCGGGCCCGCGAACTTCCACATCACCGATCACAAAGGCCCGTTCGAGGAGTATCAGCAGCAGCTCGCCATGGCAAAATGAGCAGCAGAATCTTCTGCTCAGAGACTCAAACCTGAAGTGAACAGACGGCCTTTGCCATTGCCCTTCCGAGTGTTCTGCAGCCTAGCGCTGCGTATCCGCACCACCGCAAAGGATCCCGCATGCCCAGCACCGAGCAGCAGAAGTCCAAAGGCAAGAACGTACTCGGTCAGGAGCTCAGCACCTGCGGATGCGAGCCGATGACCGGCTTTTATCGCACCGGCTGCTGCGAAACCGGCCCGGACGACCTGGGCGTTCACACCGTCTGCTGCATTGTGGACGCAAATTTCCTCGCCACCTCGAAGTTGCTCGGCAACGACCTGTCCACCCCCATGCCGCAGTACGGCTTCGCCGGCCTTAAGCCCGGGGATCGCTGGTGCGTCTGCGCCGCGCGGTGGCTGCAGGCCCAGCAGGCCGGCGCGGCGTGCCCGGTGCTGCTTGAAGCCACGCATGAAAACACCCTCAGAATTGTGCCCTTCGAGCTGTTGATCCAGTACGCCATCATCCCCGACCAGCTGCACTGAAGGGCGTCGGTCTGGCACATCGGGTCTGCATATCCTCTCCACGGGATGAACGGTCGCGGCTTTTCGCCGGCGTCTTTCCGCCGGCGTCTTTCCCGCGCCAACCCACAGGTCGGTTGCCGATTTCCCCGGCTTTGGGGAAAGCTGGCCCTGTTTACCCGCTTTTGACTTGACTTGACCGCCCGGTTCTGGGAACCTCACGGTAAGCCTACATGTTCCAAACCTCCGGGAACCTCGTTCCAAGCGCGTCCGAGCGTAGTAGAACGAGTGTCTGCCCGGGAGCCAAACCGCACTGCCGCTTTCAACCCGGCCTAAGCACCGGCCGGCCGGTTCCAGGAGACCGCCCCGTATGAAACGTACGTCCCGCCGCCTGTTTTCGCTCGTCACCGCCAGCCTTCTTGCCGGGTCCGCCACCCTGGTCGCTGGCGCGCAAACCGCTGCGCTGGGTAACATCTCCGGCATCGTGCGGGATTCGACCGGTGCCGTTATCTCGGGAGCCAACGTAACGGTCATCGACACCCAGACCGGAGCCACGCGCACCCTCACCACGGACTCCGAGGGCCATTACGTCGCGACCTTCCTGCAGCCAGGCATCTATGAAGTCATTCTGGGTGGCGGAACCTTCGGCAAGGTCGACCAGAAGAACGTCAACGTCCAGGTCGGCGATACCCGCACCGTCGACGCCACGCTGCCCGCCGCCGACGTGTCCACCAACGTCGTCGTCACCAGCGAAGCGCCTCTGGTCGATACCGACAAGGTCGGCTACTCGCAGACCATCTCCGAAGAGCTCGTTTCCAATCTTCCCGTCAACGGCCGCCGATTTGACAACTTCGTACTGCTCACGCCCAACGTCATCCCGGACGGCAACAGCGGCCTTCTTAGCTTCCGTGGCATCTCCGGTATCTACAACTCCAACATCGTCGACGGTGCGAACAATAACCAGGCCTTCTTCTCCGAAGCCCGCGGACGCTCCATCGGCGCGCCGTACGTATACCCCGTCGACGCCATTAAGGAGTTTTCCTCCGAATCTGCTGGTTATTCCGCGGAGTTCGGCCAGGCTGCCGGAGGCATCATCAACGCCATCACCAAGTCCGGTGGCAATCAGTTCCACGGCGACGCCTATGAGTACTACCGCACCCCAGGTTTCAACGCGCTCGACCCCCTGAATAAGTACAACGGACGCACCGCCAACAATCCCCTTCTGCTGCAGCAGCCAGTCAAGGTGCAGCACCAGTTCGGCATCTCGGTCGGCGGACCCATCATCAAGGATAAGCTCTTCTTCCACTTCACCTACGATGGCTTCCGCCGCGTCAACCCGATCTCCTACCTGAGCGCCTACAATTCCACCGTCAACGCAGCCACTGGTACGGTTCAGAACATCAACGATCTGACAGCCCTGTGCGACGGACGCACAAGCAATTATTTGACCCGCGGCACCGCTGCCGCGCCGGTCATCTATCCCTCGGTCATCACCGGTGTTACCCCCGCGCAGTGCACCGCGGCCGTGCAGTTCATCACCAACACGCAGCTCGGCAGCTTTGCCCGCAACGTCACGCAAGACGTCTTCTTCCCCCGCGTGGACTACCAGCTCACCAGCCGCACGCACCTTTCGGCCAACTACCTGTTTGAGAACTTCAACCAGCCCAACGGGTACAACAGCTCCTTCACCGTTACCGGCGGAGGCGTCAGCCAGAACGGCACGGCGTCCTTCCACGAGCGATTCCTGGTCATCAACGCGGAAACCGCCCTTGGTGCCCGTTCGGCCAACGTCGTCCACCTGCAGTTCTCGCAGGATCTTGAAACCGACACCACCAACTCCGGCGGACCCGCCATCTCTCTCACCGGCATCGCCGCTTACGGCGAAACCAGCGCGCTTCCCCGCGGAGCCTTTCCCAACGAGCACCGCGACCAGATCACCGACATCTACTCCACCGTCCTCGGGCATCACTCACTCAAAGCAGGCTTTGACCTCAACATCATCCACGAGCAGATCCAGAATCTGTTCCAGGGCGACGGCAGCTTCACCTACGGCACCGGCACCAACGAGTTCAACTTTGCCAACTGGATTCAGGACGTCTACCAGGTGAATGGAGGAAGGCACTACAACTCCTTCACCCAGGTCAACGACCCCATCACCGGTGTCGGCGCGGACGACTTCTACAATCAGGACATCGACGGCTTCATCGAGGACCAGTGGAAGATCAAGCCCAAGCTCCTGCTTTCGCTCGGCGCGCGCTATGATGTCCAACTCGTTCCGCAGCCCGACATGCCGAACCTCACCTCCGGCATCGCGCAGCTGTCCACCTCCGTCATTAACAACTACAAGGGTATGATTCAGCCGCGCGTCGGCTTCGCCTGGAACCCGCAGGAAGGTACCGTGGTTCGCGGCGGGTACGGCATCTTCTACGGCCTGAACTCGAACTCCACCTACTACACCCAGCGGCGAGAGAACGGCGTCTACCAGCAGCAGTTCAACGTCAACGCGCTCACCAATCCCAACGCCCCCTACATTGCCGCCACGCAAACTGTTGCCGGCACCCCGAACCGTGCCTTCGTCCAGTCCGGAGCCTACGCAGCCAACGCCCCCAAGGGCGGCATTCCCGAGTTCACCCCGCCCGGCCCCGCACCGACCAACCTGGTCACCGGCGCGCCGAACCCCGCAGTCAACACCGGCCTCGCGCTTTCGACCATCAGCGCCCGCGGCCTCAGCCCGGACTTCCAGAACCCGGAGTCCATGTCCTATGATCTGACGGTCGAGCAGCAGCTTCCTCTGCACTCCACCCTCACGGTAGCCTACGTGGGTAACCGCGCCACACGCCTGCCCATCTTCGTGGAAGGCAACGTAGACCCCACCTCCGCCGCGCTGCGCACCTACTTCTACTACCCTTCGGCGACTGCTGCACCCCAGTCAATCGCTGTCCCCTACTACACGCGCCGTCAGTCCAACAACACCGGCTCGGTCCTGGTCGGCTTTTCGGACGTCAACGCGAACTACAACTCGCTCGTCTTTACCGTGCGCAAGCCCATCTCGAATGGCGTCGAGGTCCTGGCCAATTACACCTGGTCCAAGTCGCTCGACGACGGCCAGGTCTCCGGCGTCAATGGAACCTTCAACGGAACCGATGTCCCATTCGACCCCATAGCCCGCGGCCATCGCCAGGGACGCAGCGCGGAATATGCCAAGTCGGACCTCGATGAGCGCGGACGTTTCGTAGGCTCCATCGTCGCCAGCCCCACCATCGACCGCGCTGTCTCGAACAAGTATGCGCGCTACGCCTTCGACGGCTTTAGCCTCGCCGGCACCTTTACCGCACAGACAGGCGAGCCGCTCACCGGCTTCCTGAGCAACTCGCCCGTCTCCGTCATCGGCGACGGCGGCCTCACCGGTGCCGAGCTTTCCCTCAACAATTCCGGTACCCCTGGCCGTCTGCCCGACTCCATCGCCAGTCGCAACTCCTTCAGGGGCCCCGGCTTGCATAACCTCGACGCGCGCCTCGAGCGCACCTTTACATTGCACGGCACCTACCGCATCCAGCTCATCGCGGAAGCCTTCAACGTAGTCAACCATCACAACATCCTGGCCGTGAGCGGCACGATCAATACGTTCATCACGCCAGGGACGACCTCGACCACGTTATCCGGGGTCATCAGCTGCCCGGCCGGCGCCAGCGCCGGGTGCATCGTGCCGCTGTCCAGCACCTCATCCCCGTTCGCAACGCCGACCAGCACCTCCAGCGTTCTGTACACGCCGCGGCAGGTGCAGCTTGCCGGAAAGTTCTACTTCTAACCGCACGCAAGCCGCAATACCCCGGACCCTTACCAGGGTCCGGGGTATGCACCTGCTCTCGCCCAAGACCCGAACCGACAAGACAGTTGAAACTCGAAACGGCACAGGACCCATCTCTGCAATGCGGATCTGGTCGGCAACGGCGTTTCACTTCGCCTCGGAGAACGGTGCCAGTTGCCTGGCCGATGGAGGAGCGGTCGACAAGCTCACCGCCACGAGGCAAACCAGGGAAGCGAGCAGCGCCGGGAAGATCGCATCGCGTTGAGCGACAACCGCCGGCAGGTTCGCGTGAATAAATGGTGAATCCCAGAACACCGTTACAAACGTCCCCGCCGCAATCGACGAAACTGCCCCCGCTGCCGTGGCGCGCCGCCAGAAAAATGCCGCCAGGATAACCGGGGTTAGTGCCGCCGAGTAGATTGTGTAGGCGTACAGTGACTTCTTCAGCACCGAGCTGGTCCCCAGCGACTGCCAAAGCGACCACACCCCAAGCATCACCACCATGAGCCGGCTCACCATCAAAACACGCCTGTTGGAAGCCTCGGGCTGAATGTACCGTACGAAAACGTCGTTCACCAGGTTGGTCGCCGGAGAAAACAGGTAGTTGTTTGCGGTCGAAATCACCTTGGCGAAGATCGCTCCGACCATGATCGCGCCTAGCACATGCGGCAAGCCGTGCATGCCCGTGTAGGCCAGGATTTCGCGCGGCCGGTCGTGCACCTCGCCGGTCGGAAACAAAGCCGAGCCCAGCACCGCGATGGCCACAATGACCGTCTCGAGAATCACGATCCCGACAAACCAGCCCACCACCGCACGCCGCGCGTCCTTCTCGGACTTGGCGGAGAAGAACTTTTGGTACATCGACTGGTTGCCGAGCATCAGCAGGCAGGTTGGCAGAAAGAGTTCCGCCGCCTGCACGCCGGTCAGGTTGCCGAATATCTGGAAATGCGTTGCCGGCACCACCGCCCGCACCCCGGCCCATCCGCCCGTTCCACGCAGAAGCACCGGTAGCGCGATCAGCAGGGTGAAGGTTGCCAGCAGACCGATCGTCACATCCATATATGCGACCGAACTCATGCCGGCGATCGCGGTGAACACAATCACAAATGCCGCAATGATGTATTGGCCGGTCTGCGGCGCAATCGACGGAAAGATCAGGTGCAGGATGTCGCCGCCGCCGATGAACTGGTAGCTTGTGATGGCCGTGTAGGTAAACAGCACCGCGATCACGCCTAGCACGCGCGCGGTCTGGTTGTAGCGCGCTTCCAGCAGGTCGGGAATGGTGAACTGCGCAAACTTCCGTGCGCGTGGCGCGATAAAGTAGATGAGCAGCAGCCCGGCCCATCCCCCGGCCGCCTGCCAAAGCGCGGCGAATCCATTCCGATACGCGTTCTCCGCCCCGCCCAGCAGTGAGCCCGACCCGATCCACGAGCTTAGCAGCGTAAACACCAGCACAAAGGCAGGCAGGGAACGGCCGGCAACCAGGTAGTCCGCCTTGGTCTTGACCTTGCCGACCCGGGCAAGTGAAACACCCAGCAGCGTAACGACGATGATGCCCAGAACGATCGCGTAAAGATTCATGTGGATGCGGTCAGTGTACCGGACCCGCCCAGCCGAAGCTACGCAAACCAGTCGCCATTCGTTCAGGCATCGCCGCCGTCGTGGCAAAGATAAGCCCGGCTACCCCCAAAGGGCAGCCGGGCCTCGTGCATCCGTCGTTAGTTCGTTTTGCGAGCAGCCTTGGAGCGATTGAGCCGAACGCGGCCGGCGGTAAACACAGCACTGGCCGCGCCCACCAGCCCAAGTACCAGAGTCGGGCATTCGGGCGAATTTACACATCCACCCTGTGCCAGCAAGGCAGTCGGGGCGATCATCATCAAAGCGGCGATTGCGATTACTTTCCGTGACATCGTATCTCCTTTAAACGAGTGGAAGAACACTTCTATGGTGAGTGTGCCCCGGGAACGCTGTTGCGTCCGGCCGGGGCACCTCGACTAGGGACGCGAACCCTGCTGACCGTTGGCGACACCAACCGCAAGAGGAGCATAGGTCGGTGCACCAAGTCCGATGAACTCCGTAACCGAATTTGCTCCGGTTCCGCTGTTCGTCACCCACAGGTCGCCACTGTTATCTAGCTCCAGCTTGGTCGGACCGTTCAGGCCGGCAGCCTTGAAACCGGTTGCTGAACTCTGGTTGCTTCCACCGTTTACCAGCACCTTGATGGCGTTGGAGTTGGGGAGAGTTACAAAGAAGGAGCCATCTCCGTCGATTGCGATACCCGACTGTGCTCCCGACCCACCACCCGAATACGGCGAAGGACCGACTGCCGTGCCGGAAGACCGGACAAAGCGGCTGATTGTGTCCGTAGTATTCGCGGCAAGGACGGTGCCGGTGCCATCAAAGGCAAGACCTACCGGATTCAACAGTCCGCCACCGGTGATGCCGGTCGCCGAGGTCTGGTAGATTCCCGCTGAAGGAGCGAACTTCGACAGCGAGCTATTGCCCGAATTTGAAGTCCACACGATCCCGTCCGCGCTGACCGCGATCGCGGTTGGCACCGAGACGCCTCCGCCCGTAAAGCCGCTCGTACCGCCCTGGGCAGAGCCGTTGGAAAGAAACTCACTGATGGAGCCGCCAGTATTGTTCGCGGCATACACGGTGTTATTGCCATCGATCGCCACGTCGATTGGGCCATTCAGGCCGCCACCGGTAAACGAGGACAAAACATTGGCGTTGCTGATGCGGGTAATCAGATTGCTTCCGAAATCCGCGACGACGACGTTTCCGAGGGTGTCAGAAGCGACGCCACGCGGAGCGTTCAAACCGCTTCCGGTGTAGTTGCCCTCCGGCACACCCAGGAAGTTCAACTGGGTCACCGAGTTGTTTCCGGAGTTGCTGACCCAGATGTTGCCGGCAATGTCGATCGTGATGCCGTAGGTCTGGCTCATGCCTCCGCCCGTGTAGTTGATTGCCAGAGTCCAATCATTCGGGGCCGTGGTCAGGGTCGGCTGAAACGGGGCGTTCGCCGTCGTCAGGCCGAACACAGCCGCGACATTCTTGCCAGGATTCTTTGCGACATTAAGTAGTGCCGTTACAGTATCGTTCGGCACCGTGCTCCCCACGGTCGTGGCTGAGAACAGCGAAGTGCACTGCCCGTCGTTACCATTCGAGTTCACGCAGGGCGCAATTACGTCCGCAAGCGTATTGATCTCGGCCACGGGCACCGTTCCGTTTCCGCCCGGGGTCGTCGCCAGGGCCGTTCCGGTCGCCACATTGATCAGGTTGGGGATGTTGGCCATCGCGCGCGCTACACCGGTCGTGTTGGTCTGGCTGGTCGAAACCTGCACGTAGTTGGTCATAAAGCTGGACATGGTATACACCATCGCAGCCGTGCTCACCTCATTGATGGTGACGTTGGTGTTTGCCGTCAGCGCGGAGCAGGACCCGAGACCAGCCAGCAGGGTTAGGTCCCCGTTGTTGGTTCCGGCCGCGAGACCCGGATTTCCGTTCACTGCCGCCAAATACACCTGCGCGTTCGATGGGCAGGTGTAATCGCCGGTAATCGAGAACCCGCCACCGGAGGTGGTCGTCACATAGCCGGGGTTGTTCAGTACCGACTGCGCGTTGTTTCCGTAACCGGTAGCCGTCACCGCGAACAGGTAAACCCGAGCGCCGCTCACCGGCTGCTGCCCGCCGTGTACATTGCCGCTGATGGTACCCAGCGTGACTGCCGAGGTCGTCGGCGTGGCGGGGTTAACCGCGCACCCCGCGAGTGAAAGTGCCGCGGCTGCCGCAGCAGCAGCGACACCGCGCTGAATCAACTTCTCTGATAGGAACTTCATCTTGTGTTGCCTCCGACCATGGGTTAAAAGTGTTGTCACTCAGGGGAAACGGTTCTTCTCTCCCGCACCGCCCGCAGCTCCGCAGGAAGCCTTCGCTGAACCGATAACACACCGAATGACTTCGCGTGTAATGCATAGAGTGTACGAAACGACGGCACTCTTTGGATGAATGCGTCCCACCTTTTTACCTCAAGCTTCAACACTTGTACACCCGCCGTAACCCACTGGGATCCGGGGAGACGGCCACTGCGGGGACCGCAGCCTTCAGTGCCAGGAACCATCTCTAGCCAGGAACGTGGGGCTTTGCCAGAAACGTCACGCCGCCTCGCGCCTTGTTCGCTGAAGCCGAACAGAACATCAACATCAAACCGTCACTCACAGCAGCCAGCGGAACGGCGGAGCTCTTTCTCGATTGCTCGCCGGCCTACTGCGGGGCGGGTCCGCGGACCACCTGAACGAAGTTCGCGGTACCGACTTTCCGGGCAAACGCCGCCTTTACCTCCGCCGCCGTCAGGGCATAGTAGTGTTGTGCCGCGCGCGAAGGCTCGTCGAGCGGCAAACCGAGCTGTGCCCGAGCGAGAAGCCCTCCGGCGACCGCGGCTTCACTCGATTCACTCAGCGGTATCTGACGCAGCAGAAGAGCCTTCGCCTGGTGCAGTTCAGCAGCCGAAACCTCCTCGGTGCGCATCTGGTTCAGATCGCGCTCCACCAGGGCCCGGGCTTTGGATACGTTCTGTGGATCGCATCCATAGCTGACCGAGTAGGTGGCGCGGGTTTTGCCGGCACTCAGAACTACATCCACGCTGTACACATAACCGGCAACCTGGCGCAGATCGTGGTAAAGCCTGGTCGCGTAAAAGCCTCCCCCAAGCACATGGTTGCCAAGCTGCAGCGGGTAGTAGTCGGGGTCGAACCGGTTCAGCTCCAATTCCTCGGACAAGGTGACTGAATCCTGAATCTGCTCCGCGTCGGCGACGTTCCGCGCCGAAGGTGGGTTCGCTGGCACTGGAGGCAGGGTCGTCTCCGGTTTGGGGCCGCTGGCCTTCCAATCCCCGAAAGACCTCTCGACCTCCTTCCGCGCGTCTTCCGGGCTGATATCCCCGATGATCACGATCGTGGTCATATCCGGCCGCATGATGGAAGCGTAATAGCGCTTCACCTCCTCGAGCGTCAGCGCGGAGATCGTCGCGGGCGTCGCTTCCCGAAGCGAAGGATCCCTGGCTGGCAGCAGCGCCTGCTCCAGGGCTCGCGCATCGCGGTAGCCTGGGCTGTCGAGATTCCCGGCCACTGCCTGCGCGGTCTGCTGTTTCACCACGGCGAACGCATCTGCCGGAAGCGCCGGGTGAAGCTCGTTCTGTGCCAGCAGCGCCACGCCGCGCGCGAAATTCTCCTTCAAAACACTCAGGGAAAAGCCCGTGCCGGCACTTTCGTTCGCGGCAATGTCGTCCAGCGCCTTCTGGAACGCGATGCGATCCAGTGTTGTGGTCCCATACGAGTAGAGTCCATCGAGTACATCTTCCACACCATCCTGTCCAGCCGGGGTCTGCAGGTCGGCGTTGTGCCGGACAGACCCGACCATCGACACGGTCGGACTCGTCCGATCCGTCCGGACAATGAGCCGGATGCCGTTCGGCAGGGTTGTATCGGAAAGGCTGAGGGTCGATTGCGGAACCTTCAGCTGCTCCAGGGACGCCGCAGCCCAGGTGGGCAGCGATACCGGCTTCGTCGGTGCCGAGGTGACCTGCTCGCCTCCACCGAAGCCCTTGGCAGCCACAGCCTGGCCGCTGGGAACAGGCTTCAGCACCGCGCTGATGGTGGCGACCTGGGACAGGTAGAGCTTCGCCACGCGGTTCACATCCGCAAGGGTGACTTTACGGAGAGCATCCACGTCCTCCTGCGGAGAGTTCCTTCCCTCGGCGGCAAGCGCGGTGGACCACAGACTCGCCAGGCCTGGAATGGAGTTCCGTTGAAACTCGGCTTGCGCGATCTCGCTGCGTTTCGCCGCCTCCACCAGATCCTCCGGCACACCGGTTTGTCCGTAGGTTGAGAGGATCTGCTGCATCCGGTCCATCGCCGTCTTTGCGTCCGTACCGGCCGGCTCGACCACCAGCCCGAAGCCGACGCTTGCCTTGGGGTACGTCTCTTCCACGGCAAACTGTGCCGCAAGAGCCTGCCCGGCAGGCACCATCGCGTACAGGTCGGCTCGCTGGCTGGACAGGACATCGGACAGGATCTGAACGGCGGGGTAGTCGGGCGAATCGGTGCCGGGCAGCCGATAGGCGACAAAGCCGAGAACGTACGGAAGATCGCTGTCCAGGGTAAAGCTCTCAGCCTTGATCGGTTTCAAATCGACAGCCGGGCGCTCCGGTAGCGGATGGCTCGGGATCTCGTTGTAGAGCTGCCGGACCCGGGCCAGGGTCGCACCGGGATCCAGGTCTCCGACGATGACCAGGATCGAGTTGGACGGGGTGTACCACTTCCTGTAGAACTCCTTCAACATCGCTCCGGTCGTGGCGTCGAAGGAGGCCTTGGTGCCCAGGGGATCGTGCGCGTAGGGCGTACCGGCGAACATATCCTCGTTGAGCCGGCTTAGAAACTTGTAGGTCGGGTTGGACAGGTCGCGGGAGACCTCCTGCTCGATGGCGCCCCGTTCCTCGGCCCACTCCTTGTCCGAGTTGTCAACCCCGCGGAGGCACGTTGCCTGCGCCTGCAAGGCCACATCGAGGTCTGCGGACGGTACCGTCGCGAAGTATTGCGTGATGTTCTGCTGCGTGTCGGCGTTGTTCTGGCCGCCAAGTTGCGCGTAAATGGCGGAGGTCTGGTCGGCGGACATGCCCGTACACCCGCGAAACGCCATGTGCTCCTGCGCGTGAGCCATGCCGGGAAAGCCCGCCGGGGTTTCATCGCCACCGACCAGGAAGTTCGCTTCCACGGTAACGACCGGCGCGATCGCGTTGCGAACGATCACCACTCGCATGCCGTTGGCCAGGGTTTCCCGCAAAACGGTCGAAGACACAGGCGTCTGTTGTGCAGAGGCAAGGGCCGGCAGAATCAGCAGGGCAGCAAAGGTGCGGAGCATAGTCATCTCGAGATCCGTTCAAAAGACGAGTTGCAGGCCGGTTTGGATGCCGCGACGGAAGGCACAAAGTGTGTCCCACTCAACTCGCGGAGATCGGAAGGTGAATCCTTGTTCATGGCGTCGAGCATGCAGGACGACGGTCAACGCGTTGCGCGCATCACACTGAACGCGTTAGTGACCTACACCCCCACGTCTAGCGTATCTTCGTCAACAGAGTGCCTGATGCCAAAATCCCGGCGCATACATCCCGGCTGGCCAGTACGGCTGTTGAGCGGCATCGCCCTGCTGCTGTTCGCCGGCTGGGTTTTGCTCGTGGGATCACTGCATCCCCATGAGATGATCGTGGGCGCTGTTGTGGTGCTGCTTTCCACGTCGTTCTGCGCGGTCGTCCTCCGCTCTGACACGCTTGCTTTGGAACTTCGGCTCAGAGACTTGATGCAGCTCTGGCATGTGCCCGGAGAAATTGCGAAGGACGCCTGGGTAATAACCTCCGTCTTGTTCCGCGACCTCCTTTTCGGGCAGCGGGCCGAATCCCTCTACCGCGTGGCCGGCTTCAAGGCGAGCCGCCGCAATCCCGTTCTGGTGGCACGCGCCGCCCTTGCGATTGCCTATACCACGCTTTCCCCGAACACGATTGTACTTGGCATCGATCCAGCCCAGGGGCACATGCTCTTTCACCAACTCCGGCGCGATGACCTGCCCGCCTCCACCCGCGCCCTCGGTGCCGGCAAATGAACCTTTGGCTCGCCGCGGGCTCTGCCGTGAGCGCGGCTCTTCTGCCGTGCGCCGCCATGGCTCTTCGCGGCGGTGCGGAGCGCCGGCTCGTCGGACTGCAGATGTGCGGCATCCTCGTCACCCTCGCGCTTGTGCTCTTCACCGTGGGCTTCGGCCGTCTGCCTTTCATCGACCTCGCTCTTACACTTGCAGTGCTCTCCTTCGGCAGCGGCCTCGTCTTTGCCCGTTTTCTGGAGAAGCACCTTTGAGCGCCCGCATCCTCGCCGAAGCTGTTCTCCTTGGTCTGGTTGTGCTCAGTTGCTGGGTCGGCGTGACCGGCATGTTGCGCATGCGCGAACCCACGCAGGCCATGCACTTCCTTGGCCTGCCCGCATGCGTTGGTTCCCCGTTGCTTGCGGTGGCTGTCTTTGTCGCGACCGGCAACTCCAGCGCGGCCTGGAAGACTCTGCTCATCGCGGGCCTGCTCCTGTTCGCCAACGCCGTGGTGACGCACGCCATCGCACGTGCCTTTCGTACTCGCGAACTCGGCCACTGGCAGCCGCGGCCCGGCGATCCCGTCGAGTACACCCCACAGCTCGCCCTGAACCGCGCGAAGACCCGGGAAGGTGGTGCATGATATGGGTCGGCGCGGGCCTGCTGTTGCTGCTCGCCGTCTCCGGCGCGGCCCTCGTCACCACGCGCGACACCACGGAGCAGGTCATCACTCTTTCCTTTTTCGGCCTGGTCACCGCGCTGGTCTTTTTCTTCTTCCAGGCACCCGATGTCGCCCTCTCGCAGATCACGGTGGGCGCCGTTGCGCTGCCTCTCATGGTCATGCTGGCAATCTCCAGGATGCGTGTCCGCAAGGCCCCGCCGAACAAAGGGCAGGAACATGACTGAGCCCACGCGCAAACGCTTCTTCGCGGTAGCCGGGACGCTCTTTTTCGGCCTGTTCGCCTACGCCTCTTTCGATATGCCGCCCTGGGGCAGCTACCGCGGACCCTATGGCGATCTCATCAGTCACGTCGCCGTCCATGAGCGCCACGCCACGGACATCGTCAACGCCATCAATTACGACTACCGCGGCTTCGACACGCTCGGTGAGGAGTTCATCCTCTTCACCGCCGTTGTGGGTGTCATGATGATGCTCCGCCGCGATCCGGGCATCTCGACCGCGCCCGTCGGCCAACGCGGAAAGGTCCAGGACGGCCCCATGCTTGGCGTGGCCGTTCGCGCCATGACGCTTCCTGCCGTGATCCTCACGGTCGTCTTCGGCTTCTACATCGGCCTCCACGGCGCACTCACCCCCGGCGGGGGCTTTCAGGCGGGCGTTATCCTCGCCTCCGCGCTTCTGCTCGTGTACCTCGCTGAAAATACAGCGACCTTCACACGCATCACCTCGCACGCCGCTGTTGAGTTCATCGAGGCCCTTGGTGCGGGGGCCTACGCCCTGATCGGTCTCGCGCCACTTTGCCTCGGTCTTCCTCTGCTCACCAACCGGCTCCCGCTCGGCACGACGGGCGACGTCTTCGCGTCCGGCACGATCGCCCTGATCTCCGCCACGGTCGGGGTTGAAGTCACCGCAGCCTTTCTACTGGTGCTCTACACGTACCTCCAGGAGATCGTTACCGGGGAGGTCCCAGCCTCATGACCACCGCAGCCTCTTCGAGGATCCGCTGACATGCCGCACATCCTCCATTTATTTCCGTACTTTGTCGCCGCCTGGCTGTTTTGCTGCGGCCTGTACGGTCTCAGCACGAGCCGCGATCTGGTGCACTCCGTCATCTGCCTTGCCGTCCTTCAAAGTTCCACCTATGTGCTGCTGCTTGCTATCGGATACCGGGTTGGAGGCACCGCCCCGGTTTTCGCCGACATCTCCCCCGGCACGCTCACCGTCGACCCCGTCGTTCAGGCCCTCATGCTGACCGACGTCGTCGTGGAAGCCGTCGTCTTTGCGCTGCTTCTTGCCATCGTCGTCAAGGCGCATGAAAAGTCCGGATGCACCTCGCCCGACGATCTTCGGACCATGCGCGGATGAGCGCTCTCACGCTGCATGACCTCGCGCCGCTGCCCGTCGCCATTCCACTTCTCGGTGCGGCTACCCTTTCGGCGTTGCGTCCCTGGCTCAGCCGTCGCGCAATGGACGCCTGTGCCATCGCGATCACGGCCCTCGATGTCTTCCTTTGCAGCCTCTTGCTGCACGCGGCCACGGCCCACACGATCGTGTATTGGTTCGGCAACTGGATCCCGCGCGGCTCGCTCGTGGTCGGCATCGGCTTCGTCATAGACCCCACCGCGGCCGCGCTGGCCCTGCTGGCCGCCCTGCTGTTCTTCCTTGCCTTTATTTTTTCCTGGCGCTTCGCGGACGCGGGCGAACGTCACTTTCATACGCTGATGCTCGTCTTCCTCGCTGCCATGAGCGGCTTTGTCCTTACCGGCGATCTGTTCAACCTCTTCGTCTGGTTCGAACTCATGAGCACCGCTGCGTTTGCGCTCTGCGGCCTCAACACGCACGAGCCCGGTCCGCTCCAGGGCACCTTCAACTTCGCCGTAACCAACACCATCGCAGCCTTCCTTGGCCTGACCGGCATCGGATTGCTCTATGCCATGACCGGTGCGCTCAACATGGCGCAGATCGGCTACCTGCTCACCACCTCCGCCGGTGGCCCCCGTCACGATCCGCTGGTGCTCTTCGCCTTTGCGCTTCTTGTTTCGGGATTCTTCATCAAGGCTGCCATCGTTCCCTTCCACCTTTGGCTGCCCGACGCTCACTCCGTTGCACCCACGGGCGTCTGCGTCCTGTTTTCCGGCCTCATGGTCGAGCTCGGCCTGTACGCGATCGCGCGCCTGCATACCGTCATCTTCCTCCAGGCCCTGGGGATGCACCCGGTCGCCCTGCACGGCATCCTGCTCGGCTTTGCCACGGTGACCGTCGTCCTCGGCGGCCTCATGTGCTACGCCGAGCATCACCTCAAGCGCATGCTCGCCTTTTCCACCATCGCCCACGCAGGCCTCATGTTGGCCATGATCGCAGTCGGGGGAACGGTTGCCTTCGGCGGCTTTCTCACTTACCTGCTTGCCCACGCCTTCATCAAGGCCGCGCTGTTTTTTTGCTCCGGCATCGTCCTGCACAGGCTGCGCTCCATGAGCGAGCAGCTGCTCTGGCAGCGCAAACGCGTTCTGGTCTGGACAGGGGTCCTCTGGTTTGCCGGAGGGCTGGGCCTCGCCGGCCTTCCGCCCTTCGGCACCTGGCTGGGAGAGGCCATCACGGAGAACGCGGCAAAGCTGACCGGCACGTCGGGGCTCGCGATCCTGTTCCTCTTCGGGGAATCGCTGACCGCCGCAGCAGTCTTTCGCGTCGGCCTTCATATCTTCGCCGGCCTCGGCAGCGCTCCGCTCACAGATCCCGCAGCCTCTGTCGACGAACTGCCCGAGACGAAGGAGGAGAATCGGATCGTGCACGCCTACCAGTTCCTTCCGCCACTTTTCTGCCTCGGCATCGCTCTTGCCCTGTTTGCGTGGCCTCGCTTCATGCCCTGGATGACGGATGCGGCCTCCCGCTTCGCCAACCAGGTTGGCTACTGGCACACGCTCTACACAGGCGTGACCGTGTACGCCCCCATCGTCCCCCTGCCCAATGAAGGTCTCGCTCCGCGGGCCGACACCGTCACCGCCGCGTGGCACGGCTCGATTGCCTCCCTGCTCGGCCTGGCACTGGCCTTCACCAGCGTGTACCGCCACAAGCTGCCGAAAAGTATTCGCCTCGGCTCCTACCTCGAAACCGGCATGCGACCTTTGCGCAACCTGCAAAGCGGGCATCCTGGCGACTACGTCGTCTGGCTGACGGCCGGCGTCGCGATCCTGGGCCTGCTGTTCGACCTTTTCCTGCGCCAATAGGCCCGTCCTTAGTGGACGGAAGATAACGATAGAGAGGTCACGAAAGCGGATCAGGCGTCTTCGTTACGCCTTGCCCGTCTCCGGCGAAACACTCTCCGGAATCACGCCCTGTGCCTTCAGCCGGGTCTCCGCCGCGCACGCCTCGATCTCGGAGTTGATCTCCGCCCCCAACAAAAGCATCAGCCCCGTCACATAAAACCACGTCAGCAGGATGATCACCGCGCCCAGCGAGCCATACGTCACCGAATAGCTGTTGAAGTAGTGCAGGTAAAGCCGAAGCAGAAGCGATGCCAGAAACCAGCACACGATCCCAATCGTCGCGCCCGGCGTCAGCCACCGCCACTTCTTGTTCGGAATGTCCGGAGCATAGTAATAGATCAGGGCAAACAGCAGCACCAGCATCGCCGCCGTGCACACGTCGAAAAACAGGTGGATCGACACCTGGTAAAAATGCGCCAGCTGGTTGTGCCACACGTGTTCCCGCACCAGGTGCGAACAGTACGTGCCCGCCAGCAGGCAGCCCAGCGTCACGGTGATGATCACCGCCAGAAGCACCGTCACCAGCATGGCGGATCCACGCGCCTTCCAGTACGGCCGCGTCTCCTTCACCTTGTACACGATGTTCAGCGTGTCCTGAATCGCCGAAAATCCCACGCTCGCCGACCAGATCGCCGCCGCCAGCCCGAACGTCAGCTTTCCTCCGGTGGAATGCGCGGTGGTCTGGTTGAAGGTCTCCATCACAATCTGAAGGGCGTCCTTGGGCACGATCAGCGCAAGGTACCCAAGCAGCTTCACGTACACGTCGTTGGCGGACTTCGCCACCAGCCCCACGATCGCCGAAGCCGTCACCAGTGTCGGAAACAGGGCGAACAGGAAGTAATACCCCAGCTCCGCTGCCCGGCTGATCAGGTTATCGTCGTTGAACGCGGTAAAGGTGCGCTTGATCACCACCATCGGCGGCACGCCCTGGAAGCTCCACAGGTTGCTCACCGGCGAATTTGCCACCGTCGCCCAGATATGGCGCTGATGCGCATCCCGCGGCACCACCTCGCCGGAGCGGCTGGATTTTTCGTGGCTCTGCAGGGGCTGGCTCATAGGAATGCGGTACGCAGATAGATGCGAGTTTTCCGCCTCACGTCAAAAATCACCACCAGCAACCAATTCCCCAGCAACCAACCCGCACCGCCAGGGCCGCCCGCCGCATCCAGTTTCCTATGGCATCGCTTTGGAGCCGCCGTCCCTTCTGGACCCGCAAGCTGCAGCAGCTCGGCCGGCTCGTCTGGGAATCGCATCGCCGTCCGCTCACCGGCATCCCCGGCCAGCCTGTCCTGCCCGCGCGGGGCGAATTGTCCGCGATGTTTCTGGGCCATTCCTCCTTCCTCGCCGGCATCGGCGGGCTTCATCTCCTGATCGACCCCGTCTTTGCCAGACGCCTGGTCCTGCTGCGCCGCCAACGCCGCCCGGGCATCCGCCTCCCGGACCTGCCCGCCATCGATCTCGTCCTGCTGACCCACGCGCACATGGACCACCTCAACCGGCCCACCCTCCGCCGCATCGCCCGCGCCACCCGCCGTCTCACCGGCCAGGGCCCCATCGCCGTCGTTCCCCACGGCGTGGACGATCTCCTCCGCGGCCTCGGCTTCCGCGAAGTCCGTAGCCTCGCATGGTGGCAGTCGACCGAGTACAACGGCCTCCAGATCACGCTGACTCCATGCAAACACTGGGGAGCTCGCATGTTCACCGACACGCATCGCCTCTACGGAGGTTATTTCCTCGCCTCTCGGACGCATACCCTCTACCACTCCGGCGACTCGGCCTACTTCTCCGGCTTCTGCGAGATCGCCGAACGGCTCGGCCCGCCCGAGCTCGCGCTGCTGCCCATCGGTGCCTACTTCCCGGACAGCTACCGCGCGGTCCACACCAGCCCGGAAGAGGCGGTCCAGGCCTTCTGCGACCTTCGCGCAGGCACCATGGTCCCCATGCACTTCGGCACCTTCCGTCTTGGCCGCGAGCCTATGCACGAGCCTCCCATTCGCCTCCAGGCTGAAGCCGAACGCCGCGGCATCGCCAGCCGCATCCGCATCCTCGCCGAAGGCGAGACCCTTCTGCTTCCGTGAAAAGCCGTGCCAGGATGATCGGGCTGCATCGCGAGCCCCCCTTGAAACCCCGTGGCCCCGCCCCACATCCAAAGCCGCATGACCACTCCGGCAAAAACCTTCAAACTTGGCGGCGATCTCGAAATCAACCGTCTCGGCTTCGGCGCAATGCGCATCACCGGCCACGGTATCTGGGGTCCGCCCACGGACCCCGAAAACGCCAAAGCCGTGCTTCGGCGCGCCGTCGAGCTCGGCATCGACTTCATCGACACCGCCGACGCTTACGGGCCGGATGTTTCCGAGCAACTCATCGGCGAAGCGCTCTCGCCCTACAAGCCCGGCGTCGTCATTGCCACCAAAGGTGGACTGACCCGTCCCGGTCCCGGCAAGTGGATTCCCGTGGGCCGCCCCGAGTACCTCGAGCAGCAGGTCGAGATGAGCCTGCGCTATCTCAAAACTGATCGCATCGACCTTTGGCAGTTGCACCGAATCGATCCGAAAACCCCGGTCGAAGAGAGCCTCAACGCCGTCAAGGCCTTCCAGAAGTCGGGCAGGATTCTTCACATCGGCCTCAGCGAGGTCAAGGTGCCCGAGATCGAACAGGCTCGCAAGGTCTGCGAAATCGTCAGCGTCCAGAACAAGTACAACCTGGGCGACCGCGAGCATGAGGACGTGCTCGACTATTGCGAAAAAGAAGGCATTGCTTTTATCCCCTGGTACCCGGTCGCGGCTGGTGAACTCGCAAAGCCCGGCGGCAAACTCGACGCCGCTGCCAGAAAGCATGACGTTACCGTCAGCCAGCTTTCGCTCGCCTGGCTTCTGCATCGTTCGCCCGTGATTCTACCCATCCCGGGCACATCTTCGATCGCACACCTTGAAGAGAATGTGAAGGCAGCCGATGTTGAGCTGACCGACGCCGAATGGGCAGAGATCGAAGCCGCCACAAAGTAGCCGTCTGCCAGACACCGGGGGACGCCGCTCGACGAAAGTATAGGGAGGGCCGGATCGCACCGATTGGTACTCCGATCCGGCCCTTCGTGCGCTTTTCATCCTGTCCGCGTCCAACTCGCTACGTCAGGTTTACCTCATGCGCGGCCAGCGCGGCGCGTACCTTGTCCACGTGGACGCCGTGCATGCGGATCGCCTCATGCAGGATTGGTCCGGTCACGCCGAACTCCTTGGACCAGAAGGCGATGTCGGATGCGATTTTGGGGTTGATTTCGGTTTCGCTGCTGGGCACGTGCTTCTCGGTTGAGTCTTCGGTCAGCAGCGTGTTTTCATGCGGGGGAAGCTGGGCCATCGTTCGTTCTCCTTCGGTACCTCTGGTGCGATGTTCCCGCGCCCGCCCGGGATGCTCGCGGGCGCGACCGTAACACCGTCATAAAGCCATCGGGGAGCCGCGGAGCGGTAATCTGGGTATCGCGCAGCGGGTTCGTCACGGTATTTCGTCGCGCAAACGTGGGCAACAAACCGCGACCATGCACACCGTCCGCCAGGATTTGGGTGCGGAGGGTCTGCCCTCTCAGGGTACCGGGGTCCGGCTCCCGAAGATCGCCGTCCCGATCCGCACACAGGTCGAACCCTCCTCGATGGCGGCGGCGAAGTCGTTCGACATGCCCATGGAGAGGCCAGTGAGGGTGGGGCAGAGGCTGACCGATTGGTCCCGCAGGCGGCGCAGCTCACGGAAGTAGGGACGTGCCTCTTCGCCGGCGTTTTCGAGCTCCCGTGGCCACGGGGGGACCGTCATCAAGCCGTTTGCAATGAGCGAATCAAGCGGACGCAACGCTTCAAGCAGCGCCGGCAGATCGGCTGGAAGGAGGCCGTGCTTGGACTCTTCCGGGCTCAACTTCACCTCGACCAGGATTGGAAGAGTCTTGCCGATGGCTGCGGCTGCGGCGTTCAGGCGCTCGGCAAGCTTGAGCGAATCGACGGTGTCGACCGAGTGGAACAGCTCGGCCGCGCGAGCGGTTTTATTCGATTGCAAAGGGCCGATCAGATGCATGTCGAGACCGGATAAGTCTCTGATGGCAGAAGACTTGCTCTGCACCTCCTGGACGCGGTTTTCGCCAAACAGACGCTGCCCGGCGGCATACGCTTCGAGCAGCGATTCAACCGGATGCGTCTTGGAAACAGCCATCAGCGCCACACTGGCGGGGTCGCGGCGGGCGCGTGCACAGGCTTGGGCGATCTCGGTTCGGAGGCTGCTCAGGTTTTCGACGATGGACATGACTTTACTGGACTCGCTGGTGGAGGATGGTGTGGTGGTCGCGCGCGGTGTGCAGGACAGCGATGACCTCGGGATAACTCATGCCGAGCTGGAGGTAGATGCGGTAGTCGCCGACGGGCCAGGAACGAACATCCTGTCCAGGCGCGGGTGAGATCGCTGTGCGCCCGGCTGCGGAGATAACGGATCACCGGGCGTCGAGCTCAGCCTGCCACTCGCCGAGGAACTTCTCAACTTCTTCCGAGGTGATGTATTCACCGCGGTCGATCTGTTCGCTGCTGTGTTGCAGCCGTCCGATCTGTTCAGCGGTAAGGGCGACGGGTTCTTCTTCGAGGTGCGCGGAGGGAATTTCCGCAGCGAGTTTTTCGGGAGTCTGGTTGGCACGTTTGGCTGCGGTGGCGAGACGGGCTTCAATGTCTTCGGAGATGTTGAGGGTGGCCATGGATTCCTCGCGGGTTCAGTATACGTCTGGCGCGATTTGTGCCGGCGCGGTGCACTTTTCAGTCCTGAATGTTGGTGTCAATTGCGAGTTCAGGACGGGACAGAAGCAGATTCCTTCGTGAATGACAGCAAAGGTTGTACGGGCAGCACGACGGGGTTTCCTTAGAAGCGGAGGAGATAGCTGGCTTTGAGAAAGATCTGGCGGCCGTCGTTGAGGTACTGGGTGCCTCGGGGAAGGATGGGGCTGTTGGGATTGCACTGCGTGCCGGGACCTCGGGTGCAGAGCGTGTGGTCGTAGTTGTCGAGGTTGTTGTTGTAGCCGAGGTAAATGGCGGTGCCGGGGTGCGGGAGCCAGGTAAGCAGGGCGCTGGAGCTGACGGTCTTGGACCGGACCAGCGAGGTTTGCGCCGGGTCGGCCAGGGTCGAGTCGTATTCCACGATGACGCGGGCGGAAAAGGCGCGGGTGAACTGGTAGTTCAGCTTGGTGCGCAAGGTCTGGTTTTCAAAGGCGAGCGGAGCGTTCGGCGTGGCGGGGTGGACGGCGCGGTCGCGGTCCAGCAGGTAGGTATTGTCGATCGTAAGGGCGTGGATGGGTTGCAGTGTGACCAGCGCCTGCAGGTAGTTCTGGTGCAGCAGAAAGGGCGCGCCGGTGGAGGCGGGCGGGTTGTAGTTCACGTTGCCGGACTGCAGATAGACGATGTTGTAGTTGATCTGCGGCATGGGTGCGCCTTTGGCGATGCCGCCGACCGCGTTCTCTGCATAATTGCGGTTGAACGGAAGCGCGGAGTATTCGGCGGGGGTCAGGGTGTCGGAGTTGAAGACGAACAGGGGCGCAAAGACGAGGTTGCGGGCAAAGGCGGCGAAGACGTCGAACTGGTGGTTGTAATGGACGCGGTTTCCCTGGTGGTCCCAGGTGTAGCCGACGGTGGTTTCGAGGCCGTAGAGCTGGACCCTGCCCTTTTTGGGGTACCAGTGATAATTGGCGTTGTTGGAGTCGGAGCGGATGTCCGCGGTCTGCAGAAAGCCGACCTGCGTCTGGAAGCCGGTGGACACGTCGAGGTAGGTGTTGTCGAGGTTGAAGGAGTGGCCGGAGCGGGTGAACTCGAGCGTGGAAGCCGGGCCGGCGGAGTAGCGGGCGCTGGAAACGGTGCCGGGCGGGATCAGCGGCCTGGTCGAGGATTCGACGAACTGGCCCAGGCCGGTCCAATGGTCGGAGAAGCGGGCGGTGTAGTCGAGGCCGCCGATGCGATTGGAGGAGCCGGCGAACTCCTGGTCGGTGTAGATGGCTCCGATGGAGGAGCCTTTGCCCAGGTCCTGTGAGACGCGGGCGACGGCGAAGGTGCTGTGCTTTCCGTAAAGGGCGTCGCCGGGCTGGAAAAGCTCGCCGGGGTTGCGGTCGTCGATGGCGAGGATACCGAGATTGGTGCGGCCGACTTTGCCGGTGACGCGCACACCGAACTCCGGGTGGACGATGTTGCGTGTGTAGAGCAGGTTGATGGGCGTGGCGAAGTAGTTTGCGTTTTCCAGGAAGAAGGGGCGAAGTTCTGGGAAATAGACGGGATAGCGCTGGTTGACGGTGAACTGGGGCTGGTTGGATTCAACCTGGGAGAAGTCCGGGTTGATGGTTGCGTCGATGACGATCTTGTCTTTCAGGATGATCTTGGCGTCGCCTCCGGCGGTTCCTTCAAAGGCGCGCGAGGAGAAGTAGGGAGCGGCGGGGTCGAGCGAGTTCAGGGTGTGCTCGTTCTGGACGAGGCCGTAGGGGTTGAGCTGGATGTTGTGCGATCCGGTGCCGCCTTCGACATCGAGCAGGGTGCCTTCCTGGGTCAGGGTGCCGGCAACGTTCTGGGCGATGCGGGGCCAGGTGTCGGTTTCCGAGTTGCGGGGGATGTTGCGGTAGAAGACGACGCCCCACGCGTTCGAGCCGGTGCGGAAGCGCAGGGAGCGGAAGGGGATGGCGATGAGCGCGGCCCATCCGGTGTGCGTGATGCGTGCTTCGGAGTCCCAGACCTGGTCGTAGGAGTAATCGTTGCCGCTGTTTTCGGTGTAGGCGGCATCGGCCTGGACGCCTTGCGGGTTGGTCTGGAAGAGGATGCCGCGGCGATGGTCCTGGAAGGGATCGAGGAGGACGGAGACGTTGTCGTCGGTGAGGACGTTTTCGCGGCGGGCGAGATGGGAACGGATCTCGGCGGGCCGGGTATCGCGGCAGAGAAAAACGAAATAAAGGGTGGAGGCGGTGCGGGCGATGTAGACCTGTGTGGGCTCGGAGGGAGGCTGGCCGTCCAGGGGTGAGCGCTGAGTGAAGCTGGTGATGTGGGCCAGGTGATCGGAAAGAGCGGGGGAGGGACCCATGTTTTCCGGATCAGCGAGGAAGTCGGCCAGGCGGAGCGGCTGGACGAGGAGGGGGACCTTCGGGCTGCCCGGGGCGGTTGCGGGGGTAGGGGTGCTTGGGGTGACGGTGGGTTTGCTGGTCTGGGAAGAGGCGGGCCCGGCCTGCGGAGTGGCCGTGGGGGAGGACTGGACGGTGTTCTGGGCGGGTGGGGTCTGGGCTATGGAGGCAGTGGTGAGGAAGACAAGAGGAAGCAGAAGACGCGGTACTTGCACGGTTGACCAGAGACGCCTCGGTCGTGAGCACGCCTTTCCTTTCCAATACGCCTGGAGATACGGGAGGTTGGACGGATTGGTTCCGTGGATGGGATGGATTTTGGCCGAAGGCGCCCGCGGATGCAACGGCAACCGCAGATTATCTGAGAGAACGTGTAAATCGAGCGGCACGGCTGAAGCCATCCCCTTAAGCAAGGCAGGACCGGATATGTCGGGAAGACCTAGTTGGTAGCTGGAACTCCGGCGGCTCGGACGTCTGCGGCGGAGGCGACGCGGGCCTGCTTTTCGCGGTGCAGGCGGACGTAGTGCGCGGCGATGTCGGGGTAGAACTCGCGGATGGCGGAGAAGCCCATATCGCGCATGGAGGCGTACGCGAATTTGGTGGCGAGGACGGAGAAGCCGGAAGAGTTGGGAGGGTAGTAAAAGCGGGAGATGTACTGGGTGAGGACCTTGCCGCCGAGGCCGGACAGGTTGAAGGTCTGGTGTCCGTGATAGGTGCGGGTGACGACCTGCCGGCTCATGATGTAGCCGACGCGGGTGATGATCGTGTGTCCATCGCCGAGGGGATAGTAGCGGTTGTCCTGGTGGAGGAGCGAGGGGAGCAGCCAGGCACCGAGGTAGGTGCCGTCTGTTTTATCGAGGAAGCCGCGCCAGAGATAGCCATAGAAGGGGAAGTTTCCGCCGTTGTTGGTGTCGAGCGACGGGTGGGAGTCGGTGGCGTAGGCGGTGGCGGTGGTGAGGCCGAGGAAGAGAAAGGAGGAGTAATCGAAGGCCTGGCGCGTGGAGATTTTGAAGTTGTACTTCCAGCCGGGGCGGGGGACGATGGCGCCGGCGGAGACGGAACGGAAGTTTGGCATGAAGCCGAGGATGCGCTTGGGCTGCTGGCGTGAAAGGGGAATGGGGTTTCCGTTGCTGTCGACTTCGACGGGCTTGCCAGGTTTGCCGTCGGACTGGCGGGCCTGCTGGGCGGCGGTCTGGTCCTGCTGGGCGGCGGTCTGGTCCTGCTGCGAAGGCTCATAGCCGGCGGGGTACAGGGACCAGGGTTGGGCGTCCGGGGAGGCGAGCGAGGACGACTCCTGTGGCTGAATCGGCTCGGGGTCTGCGCTGTGGAAGCTGAGGAATGAGGGGGCGTCCGGGAGCGCGGAAGGCCGCGTGCCGGCCTGGCTACCGGGGTCGGTACCGGTTTGCGCAAGGCTGAGCGCGGGCAGAAACAGAAGGGACGCGGCTAGGGTGATGCGACGCACGGGTGCTCCGGGGTACGATTGCAGGAAATTACAGATATAGACGCGTTGTACGCGGGGGAGTTTCGGAAATCGCGCGCGCGACTGCAGAAAGGACCGGATTGTTCGTCGCGGCATGGGGTTGTGCGGTTTCAGCGCCCCTGGGCTTCAAGGTACTTCTCGACTTCAAGGGCGGCCATGCAGCCGGAGCCGGCGGCGGTGATGGCCTGGCGGTATTTGCGATCCTTGATGTCTCCGCAGGCGAAGATGCCGGGGAGGATTTTGCCGTCCTTGGTGCAGTAGACGTCGTCCTGGCACAGGATGTAGCCGTCGGGGTCGAGGTCCATGCGTCCGGTGAAGGCCTTGGCGTTGGGCTCGTGCCCGATGCCGAGGAACATGAAGGAGACGGGCAGGGTGGTTTCGACGCCGGTGGTGCGGTCCTTGAGGCGGAGGCCTTTCACGTCTTTCTCCTCGACGCCGAGGACCTCTTCAACCAGGGTGTTCGAGCGGAACTCGATCTGCGGATGACTTTTGGCGCGTTCGAGCATGATGGGGGAGGCGCGGAACTTTTCGGTTCGATTGATGAGGGTGACCTTGGAGGCGAAACGGGTGAGAAAGAGGGCTTCTTCCATGGCGGAGTCGCCTCCGCCGATGACGGCGATGTCTTTTCCGGAGGCGAAGAAGCCGTCGCAGGTGGCGCAGGAGGAGACCCCGTGCCCGATGAGTGCCTGCTCGGAGGGGAGGTTGAGCCATCGGGCGCTGGCTCCGGAGGCGATGATAAGGGTGCGGGTGAGGACGGTTTCTCCGCCGATCTGAAGCCGGATGGGGCTGGACTCGAAGTCGACAGCGTCGAGATGGCCCATGCGGAGCTCGGCGCCGAAGCGGGTGGCCTGCTTCTTCATGTTTTCAATGAGCTCGGGACCCTGGATGCCTTCGGGCCAGCCGGGGAAGTTTTCAACCAGAGTGGTGATGGACAGCTGGCCGCCGGGCTCGTGTCCTTCGAGGACGAGGGGCTTGAGGTTGGAACGGGCGGCGTAGATGGCGGCAGTGAGGCCGGAGCAGCCGGAGCCGAGAATGACGAGGTCGCGGGTCTCCGCGGGGTTGGGGGTTTGGGCCTGGGTGTCCATACCGTTTTAGTGTAAATGGCTCGGCGGGTGGACAATAGAGGGATGGCTGATCTGGTTTTGGTGTACGGGATGCGGTTGCTGCCGGCCGATGAGGTGGTGAAGGTGGGGGAAGCTCCGGTGGAGCTCAGGAACGGCCACGCGGCGCATGTGGCGATGCATGTGCTGAGTGGGTCGCGGGAGTCGATCGAGGCACAGCTGAAGCTTAGCCTGGATGCGTTCTTCGACTTTTATCCGGAGATATGAGTCGGTACCCAGGAGAGGGCAACGCGACGGCTAATGTGGAGCCCGAGGCTTCGCCTGGGTAACGGCAGTTCTCGATGACGAGCGCCGCGGGTGCCTCAGGAAAGCTGCCCGTTCAGTTTTGAGTCGACGAGGAGCGGTAGCGGCGCGGCGAGTGGGGCGGCGCGAAGAAGGGCTGCAAAGGCGAAGCGCGGCATGGGCGCTTCCGAATCTGGGTGGGTTGCCGAGGTTCACTGGTATTGCGCGGGGGATGGGAGCAAAGTCCTCAGTGGGTTCGTGTGGATTTCGGGTGGCTCCATTCCATCGCGGTGAGGCTGCGATCAATGGGGCACGGTTGTTCGGGCCGGTCACGCGGGGCGGTGTCGCGTTTTGGGACAGTTGATTGGGGGTTGGGCGGGGCGGACGATGGGGAAGGGACGGGGGTAACGTGCCTTGCGTACCGTTTTGCGGGTGTTGGGAGTGGTTTGGCTGGCGTGGGCGGCGGCGGGGGCGCAGGCTTCCACGGCGGATGGGGTGCTGCTTGAGATGGGCGGTCAGGCGGGAGTGATCTTCTCCGGCACGGTGGAGAGGGTGACGCGGATGGACGCGGCCGGGTATGTGGATGTGCGGTTCCGGGTGGAGCGCGGGGTGCGCGGGGCCACGGACGGCGGGGTGTATGTGCTGCGGGAGTGGGCTGGGCTTTGGACCGGGGGTGTGGTTCGGTTTGCGGCGGGGCAGAGGAGATTGATGCTGCTGGCTGCACGCGGGCCGAGCGGGATGAGTGCCCCGGTGGGCGGGATGGATGGGGCGGTGCCATTGTTCGGAGGCGCGGACGGAACGGTGCGGGTGGACTTGCGATGGGTGCGGGCGAAGGCGCTGCGTGGGGTGGCGGCGGAGGCTTCCGGCTCTGGAGCGGGTGGGCAGGCGCATGCGGACCCGTTCCTGCCGGACTGGCCGGGGCCGGTGTTGCCGATGGCGGGCGGTGGGCCGGGAGCGGCGGTGGAGGAGCCTTCGCTGGAGACGGTGCTGGCTTTGCTTGGGGGTGCCGGTGCTTGAGGGAGTTTTGGGGGCCCACTCATCGCAAGGGCGCGGTGCATGGGGCACGGGGTGTTGGGGATTGGGTGGGAGACGTACGTTTTCGGGACGAGACGTGGCGTGCCTGGCCTGGGTCTGGCTGATGATGCTGGTTTGCCTTCCGGCCCTGGGGAGTGGCGCCCGGTATGTGACGGGGCCTCCGTTTTTTACGGGGCAGCCGGGAGTTCCTGTGGGTTGGAAGGGGCCTGGAGTGGTGTACTACACGGACCCCGGGGCGTTGAGTGCGACGGTGACGCATGCGCAGGCGGATGCTCTGGTGGCGGCGGCGGCGGGGGTCTGGAACGTTCCGGTGGCGTCGATTACTTTGTCGCAGGGCGGGTTGCTGGCCGAGCATGTGAGCGGGGCCAATGTGTACCTGGGCTCGGGCGGGATGGTGTATCCGGACGATGTTTCGAGCGCGAACTCGGCGGCGCGGCCGATCGCGGTGATCTATGACACGGATGGGTCGGTGACGGATACGCTGCTTGGGCTGGGGGCTTCGAGCCCTTCGAGCTGCCGGCAGAACGCGGTTTTCGAGAGCGTCGACCAGTTTGATCCGGCGGGGTATATCGAGCACGCGATCGTTGTGCTGAACGGGCGTTGCACGTCGTCGTCGGCGGCGGCGCAGCTGGAGATGCAATACAAGCTCGAGCGCGTGTTTGGGCGGGTGCTTGGGCTGGCCTGGTCGCAGGCGAACGACAACGTCTTTACGGGCTTGCCGGTGCCGACGTATGCGCAGGCACAGTTCTGGCCAATGATGCATCCGGTGGAGATCATCTGTGGCACGTATGCGTATACGTGCATGCCGAGCCCGTTTACGCTGCGGCCGGACGACGTGGCTTCGCTGGTGCTGGTGTATCCGATTACGACGGCGGCGGGTGCGGCGGCGGCGGGGACGGGCAAGGCGGTGAGCCTCGCGGGGGCGGGATTCGCGTATGGGACGGTGGGCTTTCCGACCGGCGAAGGGATGGCCGGGGTAAACGTGCTGGTGACGCGGGATGGTGCGGGGAGCGCGACATCGGATGGGTGGGTGACGGCCTCGGGGATTTCGGGTGCGGTGTTCCGGCGTAACGGGACCTCGGTGCTGGTCGCGCCGGACACGAGTGCGTGGGGAAGCATGGGGCTGACCAGTACGGCGTGGATAGGGGTGTTTTCCGTGCCGTATGTGCCGTTTCCGAGCGGGCAGAGCTATGTGAATATGCACGTGCGGACGGAGGCGATCAACCCGTTGTATACGGGGCAGTACAGCGTGGGGCCGTACGGGGTGGGAATCGTCGCGCCTTCGGGTTCGACGCCGGCCGCGCAGACGACGACGTATGTGACGGCGGCGAACTCGGCCACGGCGAATTTTGTGGTGCCGGATGCGGCGTCGCCGTGCGGGAACGGAACGGACGGAGAGGCGGGGCAGCCGGTGCCGGTGGCCGCAAGCGGATGGTGGACGGGATTGCTGTGCGGGTACGGGCATGCTTCGTACCTGCATCTTCCGGTGCGCGCGGGGCGGACGTTCACGGTGGAGGTGACAGCGCTGGATGCGAACGGGCTGGCGACGACGACGAAGCTGATGCCGGTGATGGGGCTTTGGGGGCCGGGAGATTCGGCGGGCTCGCTGCCGACGCAGGGAGTAGCGGCGGCGGCGTTTGGCGGCAGGGGCGTGGGGATGTCAACGCTGGCGGGCGCGACCGGGACGATGACGGAGATGGTGCTGGGCATTGCGGACCAGAGGGGGGATGGACGTCCGGATTATGTGTTTGCGGGCAGGTTTTTCTATGCCGACAGTGTGCTTCCGGTGCAGTTGCCGGCTGCGGGTGGGGTGGTGACGGTGTTCGGGGCGGGGTTCAAGGCGGGCAACGCGGTGTATGTGAACGGGGTGGCCGGGACGGTGACGGCCTGGACGCAGACCTCGCTGACGGTGACCCTGCCGGGGATGGCGGCGGCGGGGGTGGCGAGCGGGACCGCGGTGGAGGTAAAGGTGATGGACCTTTCGACCGGGGCGGTGAGCACCATGGCGGGAGCGATCACGTATGTGACGGGCGCGCCGAGCTCGAAGACGATGAAGCTGGAAACGGCGGAGGTGGCCGACGTGGTGGTGGGGACAGTGGCCCCGGTGCCGTTCGCGGTGAAGGTGCTGGCGGCCGATGGGGTGACGCCGGTCGCCGGGGAACCGGTGGTGTTTTCCTTCGGGTTGGGGTCGGGAAGCTTTGGGACGTGCGGTGGAGCGCGCTGCACCGTGGTGACGGATGCGAACGGGTCGGCCTCGACCACAGTGACGCCGGGCGCAACGGGCGAGATCACGATGCTGGCGACCGATGGCGCGCTGCAGCAGACGGCGAGCTTCAACGGGCTTGCGAACAACTCGCGGGTGGATGTGATCGAGGCTCCGGGCGGGACGCAGACGGTGGGGGCGGTGGCGCAGCCGGACTTCCTGATCCGGGTGTTCGGGCCGGATGGCGGATCGCCGGCGGTGGGGCGGACAATTACCTGGACGGTGACGGCGGGCTCGGCGATCCTGAGTGGATGCTTTGCGCCGGTGTGCGCGACGTCCACGGCGTCGAACGGAGTGACGTCAATCCAGATCACGCCGCTGCTTCCGGGTGTGGTGACAGTGACGGCGACCGACGGGCAGCTGGTGCAGACGACCAGCTTCCAGGCGGTGCTGAGCCTGGATACGATGACGGTGACCAGCGTGCCGGTGAGCCCGGTGTATGCCGGGGTGAGCGCGGGGATGTTCGGGCTGCGCCTGGTGAAGCCGAACGGCTATGGAGATTACTACCAGCCGGTGGTGTTTTCCGGGCCGGCAGGGGTCACGTTCGACCAGTGCGGGACCAATCCCTGCACGCTGGGCACGGATTCGCAGGGAAACACCGGCGCGTCGGTGACGCCGAATGCGGCTGGTACGTTTACGGTGACGGCTACGTTTGGGACGGGGGTTTCGGCGATCTCGCAGACGGCGACGGTGACCGCGACGGTCAAGACGGTGACGCGGTTGCGGATCGTGAGCCTGCCGGGCAACAACCAGCCGGTGGGCCAGTACACGGACAAGCCGTTCGCGGCGCAGGTGTTCGAGGCCGACGGAGCGACGCCGGCGGCGAATACGTCGATGACCCTGAGCGGCGCGAGCGGGTCGGTGGCGATGGAGTGCGGCCGTGCGGCCTGCCTGATGATCACGGATGCGACGGGTACGGCGAGCATGCGGCTGATTCCGCTGCACGCGGGGCCGATCTCGCTGAGCGCCGCGGCAGTGCCGTATACCGCGACGGGTACGTTTACGGCGGTGGCGGCGGGCAAGCTGATGACGGTGGTGACACAGCCGGCGAGCCCGAGCTATGCAGGCGACGTTGTGACGCTTGGCGTGCAGGTCATGCAGCCGGACGGGGTCACGCCGGCTGCGGGGGATACGGTAGTGTTCTCGGTGGGCTCGGGAGAGTTTTCGTTTGCCGGCTGTGCGGGCTCCGGCCAAACGGCAGGCTGCACGGCGGTGACGGATGCGGCGGGGCGTGCGAGCCTGAGCGGGACGGCGACTCTGCCGGGCGCGGTAACGTTGGCTGCGGCCGATGGCACGGTGAGCCAGAGCGTGAGCTTTACGGCGGTGGGCCGGGCGGACAGCGTGCAGGTGGTGCAGGCTCCTTCCGGCAAGGTGACCGCGGGAGGGCTGGCGGCGGCTCCGTTCCAGGTGCGCGTGCTGCTTGCCGATGGGATGACGCCGGCGGCGGGGCGGACGGTGCAGTTCGCGATATCGATGGGATATGCGAGCTTTGGTGCGTGTCCGGCGGCGAGCTGTACGGTGACAACCGACAGCAACGGCCTGGCGCAGACCACCGTGTCGACGACCGTTGCGGGCGCGGTGACGCTGGAGGCGATCGACACGAGCCCAGGGCAGACGGCGTATGCGCTGGCGAGCTTTACGGCGGTGGGCGCGGGGGATGGGCTGCGGGTCGTCAGCGCTCCGGATAGCTCGGGCACGATCTATAACATCGAGGCGCTTCCGCTGACGGTGCAGGTCGTGGGTCCGGATGGGACGACGCCGGTGCCGGGACAGAATGTGACGTTGTCGACGACGGTGGGGAACACGGGGACGACGCTGTGCAGCGGGGGACCGGGATGCGTGGCGGTCTCGGACGCGCAGGGCATGGTGTCGACGCTGGTGCGGCCATTGACCTCCGGGCTGGTGACGATGCAGTTTACGGACGGTCCGCTGGTGCAGAGCGTGAGCTTCACGGTGCAGCGGCAACCGGATACGTTGAGCCTGGTAAGCGGGCCGGCGGACGGAAGCTTCGTGGGCGGGCCGGCGGCGGTGCCGTTCGCAGTGAAGGTGGTGCAGGCGGATGGGACGGCGGCAGCGGGACGAAGCGTGACGATGTCGGTCACGTCTGGCGGGGCGACGCTTGGGGCCTGCGGAACGGCGAGTTGTACGGTGACGGCGGATGCAAAGGGGATAGTTTCGAGTGGGGTGGTTCCATCCGCGGCCGGGAGTGTGGCGCTTTTGCTGACGGACGGGACGGTGCAGCTGCCGTACAGCTTTCAGGCCGTGGCGCGGGCGGATGCGCTGGCCGTGGTGAGTGCGCCGGCCAGCGGAGGGCTTGCCGGGGCGGTAGCGGCGCCGGCGTTTGCGGTGCGGGTGACGGGAGGATACGCGGCCGGTGCGTTGGCCGGGCGGACGGTGGCGTTTTCAGTGGTGAGCGGGACCGCCGCGCTGGGGTGCGGGACGGCGACCTGCGCTGTGGTGAGCGGTGCGAACGGGCTGGCGAGCGTCGCGGTGACACCGGGCGCGGCCGGGACCGTGGTGCTGCGGGCGGCGGATGGGAACGCCGTCGTGCAGGTGCAGTTCCAGGTGATGGCGGCGCATGGGTTGAAGCTGGTGAGTGTGCCGGCGGATGAGTCGTTTGTGGGCACGGTGGCGACACCGCTGTTTGGGGTTCAGGTGGTGCTCGCGGATGGGGTTACGCCGGTCATGGGGGATTCGGTTTCGGTAAGCGTGACGAACGGGACGGTCTGCGGCGCGGCGAGCTGCGTCGGGATCTCCGACGCACAGGGCATGGTGCGGCTGGGAGTGACGCCGGCCGCGGCTGGGGTGGTGGGGGTCTCGGCTGTGGAGGGAATGGCGAGTGTTTCGGCATCGTTCGTGGCTCAGGTGAAGCCGGATGTGCTTTCGCTGGTCAATGCGCCGAGCGGGACGGGTACGGTTGGCGTCGTGATGCCTGGGCCTTTCTCGGTGCGGTTGCTGGCTGGAGATGGGTCGCCGAGGGCTGGGGTGGCGGTGGTGTTTTCGGTTTCTGCCGGGAGTGCTTCGCTGGGCGCGTGCTCGGCGTCGTCGACCTGCTCCTTGCTGACCGACGCTGCTGGTTTGGCGTCGACTTCAGTGACGCCGACCGGTGCGGGTTCGGTTTCCTTGTCGGCCGCGGCTGAGGGGATGACAGTTTCGGCGTCGTTTCTGGCGAAGGGTTCTGCTCCGGATGTGCTTTCGGTCGTGAGTGCTCCGAGCGGGACGGGAACGGTTGCAGTCGTGATGCCCGGGGCGTTCTCGGTGCGGTTGCTGGCTGGGGATGGGTCGCCGAGGGCTGGGGTGGCGGTGGTGTTTTCGGTCACTTCCGGGAGTGCTTCGTTTGGGGGATGCCCGGCGGCTTGCTCCGTTTTGACGGATGCTTCGGGGTTGGCGAGTGTGACGGTTACGCCTTTGGCTGCTGGTGCGGTGTCGGTTTCAGCCGGGGCTGAGGGGATGACGGTTTCGGCTTCGTTCATGGCGAAGAGTTCTGCTCCGGATGTGCTTTCGGTGGTGAGTGCGCCGAGCGGGACGGGGACGGTGGGTGTGGTGATGCCTGGAGCATTCTCGGTGCGGCTGCTGGCTGCGGATGGAACACCGAGGGCTGGGGTGGCGGTGGTGTTTTCGATTTCTGCCGGAAACGCTTCGCTGGGCGCGTGCCCGGCGGCTTCGACGTGCTCCTTGCTGACCGACGCTGCTGGTTTGGCGTCGACTTCGGTGACGCCGACCGGTGCGGGTTCGGTTTTCCTGTCAGCCGGGGCTGAGGGGATGACGGTTTCGGCTTCGTTTGGAGCGGTTGCCGCGCCGGACTTGCTGGCGGTGGTGCAGGGCGCGGGTGCGCGGGTGTTTGTGGGGGATTCAACCCAGTTTGCGGTGCGGCTTGTGCTGCCCGATGGGGTGACTCCGGCGGCCGGGGTTTCGGTAGTGTTTTCTGCCGGGACGGGTGCGGGGCAGGTCAGTTTGGATGCGTGCGGCGGCGGGATTTGTGCGGTGACGACGGATGCGCACGGGATCGCTTCCACCGGAATGACCGGGGTGCAGCCCGGCGGCGTCACGGTGATGGCGACTCCGGATGCGAGGTCGCGGGCGACGGCGGTTTCGGTTGGGGTGGAGGTGCTGGCGAACGTATATGGGCTGGTGTTCCGCGGGGGGAGCGGACCGCTGTATGTTGCGGAAGCGGTGGGGTTTCGGGATGGGCTGCAGGTGCTGGCGACAAGGAATGGAGCTCCCGCCGCCGGGGTTGCGGTGAGCTGGACGGGAAGTGGCGGGGTGAGTGTAAGGAGTGCGGATGCCGTGACGGATGGAAGCGGCGGGGCCACGGTGCTGGCGGTGTTTGGGCCGCTGTCGGCGGGGGCCGCGGGTGCGGTGGAAGCGTGTGCCTGGACAGGGGTTTGCGCTGAGTTCGACGCGGTGGGGGTGGCGAATGCGGCGCTTGGGGTGAGCGTGGTAAGCGGAGGTGCGCAGCAGGTGCCGGCGGGACAGGCCCCGGCGGCGCTGGTGGCGCAGGTGACGGACGGGGCGGGGCACGCGGTGGCGGGGGCGGCGGTGACGGTGTTTCAGACGATGTATGCGGCGGCGGCTTGCCCGTCGCGGGGACGTTGTCCGGCGACGGCGGTGCTGGGGACACGGGCGAGCGTGGTGGTCTCGGGGGTGGATGGGACGGTGACGGTGGTGCCGTTGAGCGACGCGGATACAGGCTCGGCGACGGAAACCAAGGTGGAGTTTACGGTGGGGACGGCCGGGGTGGCGATGGGGGATGTGGTGGTTGTGGGATGATTCGGGGCGGAGTTGGGAAGACTGAATGTTGACTCTTAGGTTCGGGTTGGGCAGCGACGGTGCCTGATCGAAAGTGGAGGATGAGTTTTTACCCGCGTGGAAATTGGCGGATGCGCCGGAACGCCGCGTGCATCCTATTTAGAAAGCAAAAATGTTGCATAAGGATGGAGACGAATGACGGCAGCGACGGTCGGTTCGGTGCGAAAGCGTGTGGTGGTTCTGGGCGCGGGGTTTGGCGGCATGCAGGCTGCTGTGACGCTGGCGAAGGGGTCAGTGGACGTGACGGTGGTGGACAAGAGCAACCATCATACGTTTCAGCCTCTGCTGTACCAGGTGGCGCTGGCGGTGCTTTCGCCGGCCGATATTGCGCAGCCGATCCGGAGCATGCTGCGCGATTACAAGAATATAGACGTGTTGATGGATGAGGCGGTGGAGTTCGACACGAAGCTCGGACGGGTGAAACTGAAGACCGGCTCGGAGCTGGAGTATGACTACCTGATCGTGGCGACGGGTTCCACGCACAGTTATTTTGGCCATGACGACTGGAGCAAGCTGGCACCGGGGTTGAAGACGGTGGAGGATGCGGTCGAGATCCGGCGGCGGGTGCTGTTGAGCTTTGAACTGGCGGAGCGGCAGATGCTGGAGAAGGGGACGCATCCGGCGCTGAACTTCGTGGTGATCGGCGGAGGGCCTACGGGGGCGGAGCTGGCGGGAGCAATCTCCGATATCGCAAGGCTGTACATGAAGAGGGACTTCCGGCATATCGATCCTTCCAGTGCGCAGGTGCTGATCCTCGAAGGGTCTCCTAAGATTTTAGGAGCGTATCCGGAGGATTTGCAGAGGAGGGCGGTGGAGCAGCTGGAAGGGCTGGGGGTGAAGTGCAGAACGGATTCGCACGTGACGGACGTGCAGCCCGGGTATGTGATGGTCGGCGACGAGCGGATCGACTCGGTGTGCACGCTTTGGGGGGCGGGGGTACAGGCTTCGCCGCTGGGCAAGCTGCTGGGAGCGGAAGTTGACCGGAAGGGCTGCGTGATCGTGGACCAGTACCTGCATCCAAAGGGTTTGCCGAACGTGTTTGTGTGCGGGGATCTGGCCCATTTCGAGCAGGACGGCAGGCAGGTTCCCGGGGTAGCGCAGCCGGCGCTGCAGATGGGGACATATGCGGCAAAACGGATTTTGCAGGAACTGGAAGGAAAGGTGAGCGCGAAGGGGTTCGTCTACTTCGACAAGGGAGACATGGCAACGATCGGCCGGGCGGCGGCGGTGGCCAACATCAAGTGGCCCTTCAAGGCGCACTGGAGTGGATTTCCGGCGTGGGTGACATGGCTGTCCGTACACATCTTTTTCCTGATCGGGTTTCGGAACCGGTTTGCGGTGTTTCGGCAGTGGGCGTGGACATACCTTACATTCTCCGATGGAGCTCGGCTGATCACGGGTTCTCAAGTGCTGCCGGGCTGGGATGTGCAGGACAAGCCGAAGGGCGATTTGACGACGGAGACAATGGACAAGATCAAGTCTCAGGTGACCTTTGCTCCGGCGGATGCAAAATAGCTGGGCGAAGGCGGGATAGCTGATCCGGAAAACTTTTTCTGAATGAGCTGGACAGCGGAGGAGGTCGAGCGCACACTGAGTGTGCATTTCACTTGAGTGTTTGAGGTGTTGCATGCGCGAGCCGTTCAGGTCGAAACTGGTCTTTGGAGTGTTGGTGATGGCTGGTCTGGCGTGCTGGGGACAAAGGCCGCCCGCACAGGAGCCTCGGCAACAGCCGGGAGCACGGTCGGCATCGCCTGTGATCGTCTCGGATATTCAGGTGATGTTTCACACCAATGATGATGACAAGGACGCCGACACCAAGCTGGTAACGGATTTCATGTGCCAGGATTCCGTGTTTGCGTCGAGCAGCCTGGGTTGGCGGGAGGCGGGCGGCGCAGTGGTTTCCCGGCCCATTTTTGTGTTTCTGGGCGGCAGCCGGACCGATGCGTTCAGCGACAACCACGATACACGCTGGATGTCGGTGACGATCACGAACCCGGTGGCCAAGAGCGCGATTCACAACTGCTCGACCAAGGTGCGGATCGACCCGGTGGGCCACGATACTTGGAAGTTCAACTACTGGGTGCGTTTGTTTTATTCGGACGGTACGCACGACGAGTATCACTATGACGGGCACGCACTGAGTGAGAAGACGCGGGAGAACACTTTTCCGCTGCGGTAGTGTCGGGTCTGCTCCACCGTCCAGCGCTTCTCCGTAACAGAAGGACGCCGACGTACCTGACGCATCGATAACCCAGCACAACAAAAAACAACGACCTGTGCAACGACAGCCAATTTGCTGATCAACGAGGGGTTGCATCAGCGGTCGCGAACCGACCGTCTTTGACCAGCAACCCACGTCACGGAAGCTCACGACGGGAACCTGCTGCACGCATTCGCCGACTGTTCGGAATTATTCGGAGAAAAGTTATTTCCCGTCGGACTTGAAAATTTGTTCGGCGAAGAAGTTCTGGATTTTCGCCTGGTCGTGCAGCATTTCGAAGTAGGCGGCTTTGAGCAGCTGGGAGCGGGCGTCCCGCAGGCCCTGGCGGATGCGCTGTTGCACCTGCGGCTCGGAGGCGAGGTGCTGGCCGGCCGGTTCGCGGGCGAGCAGCTGGAAGAGCACATAGCCGCCGATCTTGTGCGGGTCCTGCGGGTCGGGGAACGGCATGATGTCGGTGACTTGGCCGGGCTTGAGCTTTTCGATCTCCGCGAAGACGGCCGGGCTGGTCTTGAGCTGCGACTCCGGGATGGAGCCCATGTCGCCGCCGGAGGGTGAGGTCTGCGGGTCTTCGGAGAAGTTCATGGCGAGCGCGCCAAAGTCTTCGCCGGAATCGACGCGGTTCTTGAGCGCGAGAATCTTCTTACGAGCCTCGGTGTCGGACTGCGCCTTTGACCCCTGGAGATTGCCGACCTTGCCGTTGGGGTCGGTGGAGACCAGCAGCTTGGCCAGGTGGTACTGGGTCTCCATGTTGTTGAACTCGGCCTTGTGGGTGTTGTAGTAGGCCTGCACGTCCGCGTCGGTGACGTTGATGCGGGAATTGATTTCCTTGTTGAAGAGCTTGTTCGAGGTGAGCGAACGGCGCAGGTCGCGCTTGATCTCGTCGACGGTGGTGTGGTGCTCGCGGACGCGCTCTTCGAACTGGTCTTCGGAGAACGGCGCCTTCATTTCGGCGAGCTTCGCGTCTACCTCGGCGTCGGTCGCGGTGAGGCTCATTTTGGCCGCGCGCTGCCCCACGATCTCTTCCGAGATGAGCTGAGAAAGCAGATTGAGGCGAAGCGAATCGGCCTGCTCGGAGGAAGGCTGCGCCTCCGGCGGCTGATCGCCCAGTTGCTGCGTGTACAGCTTGTCGAGATCGGCGCGGAGAATGGCGTGACCGTTTACCGTCGCCATTACGTCCGGCGCGGGGGTGCGGTGACATCCGGCGAGCAGAGCCGTGGAAAGAAGAAGGACGTGCTTGGGGATCAGGTTCGCCATGCGCTGCGTTCTATTGTATGCGAGCGGCCGGGGCGCTGCGGCGGACACCCAACTCGTCACCGCCAGGCCGTAATGAGTGGGGTGAGGGTCAGCTGCCTGGTTTAACGGCGGAGGACGGAGCGGCCGTGGGTGGGACGTACGGAGGCGGAGGAGTCTGGCCCTGGGCGATCAACGCCGAATCCACAAAGTGGAAGACCTCCTGCAGGAACGTCGGGGAGACGCCTTCCAGCTTTTCACCGTTGATATACAGGATGGGCGTGGAGTTGATGTCGAGCGAATCGCCGAGCTTCATGCTCGCCTTGATGCCGGATTCATCCTGCTTCTTGATGCAGGCTTCGACCTCGGGCTGCTTGAGCCCGTCCTTTTTCGCTTCAGCCAGCGTGGCCTGGTCTACCTGGTCGTCGGCTTTGGCGAGCGAGTGTTCCGAGCCTCCGAACTCCGAGCCGTGTGCATGGATCTCGTCGACCGCATCCCAGTACGCCTTGGGGTTTTGCGCGGCCAGGCAGTTCACATCGACCGCGGCGCGCATGGCCCACGGATGCATGGACAGCGGATAGTCCTGGTAGACGATGTTGACCTTGTCGCCGTAGCGCTCCAGCAGCGCGGGAAACAACTGCGCGTGCATGCGTCCGCAGTACGGGCATTCCAGGTCGTCGAACCCGACGATCTGAACGGGGGCCTTAAGCCCTCCGCCGCGCGACGGACGGTCGGCCGAAGAGACCAGCGTCCGGGGATCCTGGCTGATGTCGTATTTGGACAGCTGCGCGAGAGTCTTGCCATCAGTCGAAAGCAAAAAGGCGACGGTGCGGGTGTTGTTCGGGTTCTCAGGCGAGAGGCCCGCCGTAAAGGTGACGTCCACCGCGTCGTAGCCAGGAAACTCCGAATGTTGGCGCGGGCCGACCGTAATGATGTAGTTAGGCGGAATCTTGGCGCGGGTGCGGACCAGCACTTCCACGCGGCGGGCCATCTCCGGCGTGAGCGGAGTGCCGGCAGGCGGCTGCTGCGCACGGCAACCAAGCGAGGCGGCCAGAAGGGCTACGGACAACAGCAGGCGAAAACGAGGAGCGATCACAGGTCGATTATCTCACTTTGTGGTTGGACGTTGGGGCGGGCCGGATGGTACGCAGGGACGAAAGGCAGGCCGCTTCACGTTCGAGTCGCAGGTTTCAGGCTGCACGCTCAGAACAGCCGTTCGGCGCGGCGCAGGTTGCCGGCCGAGCCGATGTTGGCCAGCGTGAAGTTGAAGCGGTACACATTCTCGTTGCGCACGCTGCCGAGCTCGAACTTGCGATACTCGATGGCGAGCCCGCAGCAGTTCCAGTTGTAGGAGGTCTGGAGCGCGGCGTACTGAAGCAGCGCGCAGCTTGCAGACGGCTGCGCGGTGGTTCCGGAGGTCGTCGCTGTGGCGGTGGGCGTCGCCGGGCAAAGGTCGAGCCCGATGTTGGAGGCCATTGAAAGCCCCGGCTTGGTGGGCTGACCGTAGCCGATCAACAGCCGGAGCTGGTTGAACGACGAAACCGTCGAGCTGACGCCGGAGGTGTAGAACCTGCCCGGCGCGTCCAGCAACGAGTACGACAGCGCCGCGAAGGTGTTGCCTTGATGCACATCGAGAAAGACGTTGTTGGCCGTGAACTTCTTCGCCCCTGTGTCGAGGTCGAAGTCCCATTCCACGTCCGTCTTGTTGCTGGTGCGGACACGCAGCCGGCTGATCAGCGGGGAGATGTTGCGCGGCTCGGTCAGAAACGCGACCCCGGACAGGTCCAGCGTAGAGGAGAAGATGTTGCGCCGTCCGTTAATGACGGCGTTGCCGAAGGTGGGGTTGAAGAAGTACTTCTGCGTAAGCCTCCAGGTGATGAGTTCTTCGTTGCCACAGCCCTTGCCGGGGATCGAGGACGGTATGGGCTCGGTTGCCTCTTCGGAGTTGAATCCTCCGCCCTGGGGAAGCTCGTTGGCGCGGCAGGGCTGCGAGCTTTCCACACGGCGGAAGAGCCGCTGCGTGATGCCGTACTGGACCTCGTTGGTGTTGGAGACGATGTCGGTTTCGTCGAAGCGCAGCACCTGGGCGAAGTTCGACACGCCGGTGGTGTAGCGATAGTTGAACTCCGGCTCGAGCGTATGGCGGAGTTGCGTGCCGAACAGCCGCGCGAGGCTGCCGCCCGGAGTAAAGGTTCGCTCGATCACCGGCGGGCGCACGTCGAGCGTGAACTCGAGGTCTGAGCGCGAAAGCCCGGCGAGCGACTCCAGCGGTGGCGCGCCCTGAACATACGGCACCACGCGCGAACGGGAGTACAGCGTTTCCCGGCCGGCAAGCGCGGGACGAAGACGCCATCCGTCCAGCGAAAACGGACGCGCCAGCTCCGGATGGACGTCCAGCCGCTCGACCACGCCACCCGTGGCGAAGTTGGGCTGCGTCCGCTTCAGCCCGGAGGCCGCGGCGTCCAGGGTGTACTCAAACCCGGTCGTCTGGAACAGGTGGTCGAGTGAGGTGACCTGCACGGTCGGCACGTGGAACAGGCGCACCTGCTGCTGGGGCGTTCCGGTGGAAGCCTGCGCGATCAGCTTGATGCCCTGGTAGCGGTCGGCGAGGCCGGCGAACTCGTACCCTGCGGCCTGGTGCTGCACGTAGGCGGTGGAGACCACGTCCGAGGTCACCGCCTGGTTGAAATTATCGGTGAACGCCTCGCGATACACATACGACGAGAGGTATTCGACATTGGCCGCGGCGCGTGTGTTCGCGTTAAAGTCGCGCCGTCCGGCAAACGTCACGTCTTCCCCGCCCTGGTTGGTGTAGATGCCGTTCTGGATAAACCCGCGGTCCAGCAGCCCGGAGTAGTGCGCCTGCACGAAATCCAGTCCCTGCCCGCGATACCGGAAGGTGGCGTTCTGGGCAAAGCCGCGCGACGAGTAGTAGTCCGCGCCGACGGTGAGGTCGGCCGAGCGTCCAAGCGTGAGGTAAACCTGTTCGCCCAGGATGAAACCCTTGGTGGAGGACTGGCCGACGGTCGGGGTCAGAACGCCGGACTCACGGTCTTCCGGATCGATGGGATGGGTGGCGTAGGGAAAGTAAAGGATGGGCACGTTGAGCAGGCGGAAGACCGAGCCGTGCGCGCGCGCCTCGTCGCCGTCCAGGTTCAGGTGCGCGGAGGAGAAGATCCAGTCCGGCCGGGGAAGCTGGCAGGAGGTGACGGTGCCGTCGTAAACATCGTAGTTTTCCGGTCCGGTCTTGACCACCATGCGGCCGGTGAACAGGAATGGATTGCCGGAGGTGTAGATCGAGCGCGTGGCGGAGGCATAGCCGGGAGGCAGCGGAAGCGGCTCGTCGTCGGGGTGCGAAACGCGCGAGCGCATGGCGACCGAGCCGGACACATCGTAGAACCGGCCCGTCGCGCTGCGCAGGTTGTAGGTTCCGTGCGAGGCCGCGATGCGCTCTCCGTTCGCGCCGCCGGTGATTACGAGGTGCCCGGTGGCGACGACCTCCTCAGTATCGCGGTTGTAGACGATGTGGTCGGCGCGCAGGATGCGGTCGCGATAGGCGATCACGACCTCCTCGTCCAGCGTGAGCACGTGACCCTGGTAGCTTTGCGGGCCGCGCGAGGTGATCGTGAGCGGAAGGGTTTCGGCGGGGTCCGGAAGCGCGTAGGCGGTGGGAAATTTCGCCTGCGAGGCATCGTCCGGCAGCGGCTCCGCGGGCGCACGGGACGGGGGTGCCTGAGTGGTTAGCTGGCCGGCTGCGAGTTCGCTGTGAGCAAGCCCGGACAGCATGATAGTTATGAAGAGGTACCGGTGAGCCACGGCCAATGCGGCACGCAGCGCACTCAGCGTCTGAACCAGAACCGTGCAGCGGCTGCGAGCTGGGCAAACGAGGACCACCGGATTCAAGGCTAAACGATTTCCGGATTTCCGGGACCCCCGTGCTCTTGCCGAGAGATGTACAGGCAGGGCAAGACGGGGGCAGAAGGCAAAAGGGTGGGGACGCGGAATGAGTGGAGTGGGCTCGGCACAGCTGGAAATGATCCCGGAGATGCAGGAAGCGGCTCCGGCACCTGAGGGCGGCGCGTCTCTGGCGAACTCGCCGGGCCTGGCGCTGCGGCAGCAGGCTGCGGAACGGCTGGCGGCGCACCGGCAGCGGCGCGGCGCGCGGCATGCGGCCGAGAATGCGGCAGCGGGTGCGACCAGGCGTCCGGGCAAGCGCGCCGGGGTAGTCGCTGCCGTGGCCGAACGGTATGCGCATTCACCCAGCTACCGGGCCGTGCTGGCGGATGAGGCGCGTCGCGCGATGGAACGCGCCGAGGCCGAAGCTGCCGTGGCTGCGCGCAACGCCGAAGCCGTGGCCGCCGCACAGGCCGACCTTCTTGCCGAACTTGAGCTTTGGAACGAGCCGCAGACCTTTTCGGCCGAAACCGCCACCTCTCTGCCCGGCCCGGTCGCTATAGAGCCCGAGCCTGTGCCGCCGGGAAGCGCTCCGGATGTGAAGCCTGCGGGTTCCGGCGCGAGCAACCCGGTCGCCGAGCTTTCCAATGCCGGCATCACGGTCAAGCTGTACGAGGACCTGCCGCGCACGCCGATGAACCACGCGCGTTTGCGGCGCAGCGATCTGCCCGCGCCCAGCTCGGCAGGACGTGGACCACGGGTAACGTTTGCGGACGGCGCCGCGGAAGAGGCGGCGCTTGAAGACGAGATCGCCTTTCGGCAGGCGCCGGTGTTCGACGACTTCCGCGGCACCGGCCCGGTGGAGCCGATCGCGGCCAACCTGATCGAATTTCCGCGCCAGCTGGTTGCACCCAAAAAAGCCCGGCCGCGCTACGCCGAAGGCCCTCTGCGCGAAGACGGGCCGGAAGCCTGGGAGCCGCGGGGCTCGCAGCTGCGCATCTTCGAGGTCGGCGCAAAGCTGGCCGAGCCTGAACCCGAACCGGTTTCGGCTGCGCCGGAGTGGAGCTCCATCTGGCTGGACGCGCATACCGTCACGCCGATCGAGCCGGTGGCGGGCGACGATACCGTGCTGCTTCCGTCGCTGCTTCCGCCGGCCACTGCCGCGGTACATCTCCGGCTGATGGCCGCGTCCGTCGATGCGATTCTGGTCGGCGCGGCCGTGCTTGGGTTCGTGGCGCTGGCGGCGCGATGGGCCGACGCGGTGCCCACCGGGTCAGGCGCGGCGATCGCGGTCGCAGGGATCTTTGCCCTGCTCTACGTCCTCTACCACGTGCTCTTCTTCTCGCTGGCGGGCCAGACGCCGGGCATGCGCTATGCCCGCATCGGGCTGTGCACGTTTACCGACGAGAACCCATCCCGCGCGGCCATGCGCAAACGCGTGCTGGCTATGATCGTCGCCGCAAGCCCCCTGGGCCTGGGCCTGCTGTGGGTCTGGCTTGACGACGACCGGCTGGGCTGGCACGATCGCATGTCGCGCATGTACCAGCGCGCGTACTGAAGCTGGTTGTACCATCCGCTTTTGACCTCCAGGGTGCATCGCTGATCCCGGACAGAACTCTTCCGCTTTGGGGCCTGGTAAGAATCGGAATCCGTCGATCGTCCTAGGCCTGCAGAAAGAGTTCCACCTCGTGCACCGCTTGCGTTTGCACGTCCTTGTCATCTCCTGCCCCGTTCAGCTGTGTGGTCGGGTGCAGCTCGGCTTCGCGGCGGAACCAGGTTCCCTGGCGCTTGGCGTAGTTGCGATGGCCTTGCTGGGCGCGCGCGATCGCTTCGGGCTCGGTGAGCTCTCCACGCAGCACTGCCGCGGCCTGCGCGTAACCGAGTGAGGTGAACGGACGGCACTGCGGGCCGAAGCGCTCGATCAGGCCGCGGGTCTCGTCCACCAGACCATTTCGGAACATCTGTTCTGCCCGGCGTTCAATGCGGCTGTAGAGCTCCGCACGCGAAGGCGCGAGTGCCAGACGAAGCACGCGGTAGTCGGTAAGCGCATCGCGTGTGGGTTCGGCCCAGCGCTCTGTCATGGGCCTGCGGCCGGCAACGGACACCTCAATGGCGCGAATGAGCTTGGGCGCGTCGTTCGGGTGAATGCGGGCGGCGGCCGCGGGATCCAGACGAAGGAGTGTCCGGTGCAGGTGCGGGCCGGTCCGGCAGGCGGCACGCCGGCGCAGAAGCGTGCGCAGGGCTGCGTCGGCCGGCGGCGCGGGATGCAGACCGTCCAGCAGCGCACGGAGGTAAAGCCCGGTTCCACCGGCGATGATCGGGAGCGTGTTGCGTTCTGCAAGGCAGGCGAGCACCGCACGGGCTTCGCGGGCCCAGTCTCCCGCCGTGCAGGTTTCCGTCGGATCATACAGGTCGAGGCAGTGGTGGTGGATTTCCGCTCGCTCGGCGGCCGAGGGCTTCGCGGTGCCGAGCTCCATGTGCCGGTAGACCGTGACCGAATCGCACGACAGGACTTCCGCGCTGAAATGGCGGGCAAGCGCGAGAGCCAGCGCGGATTTGCCGGAAGCGGTCGGTCCGGTAAGGACAATCAGAGGAAGCACAGGAGGGAGCGGTCCGGATGTGAGTTTCGGGTCGACAATTTTTGAACTAAAAGCGCCACCAGCCCGGGTGGAAGACTCCTTCCCCGGCTGCGCGGTGGAGCAGGAGGGCGAGTGCGGCGGCGGCGAGCAGAAGCAATCCGCGAACCTGACGGCGGCGCTCCTGCTCTTCGGCCCGGCCCTTATTCCGCATTGGGCCGGTGGCCGCGGTTGACCTCGAACTGGATGCGCAGGTCGAGCTCCGGGCCGGGAAATCCGGCAGGCAGCGGAGGCAGCTTGCCGTTGGCCTGGAGCGATCCCCAGGCGGCAAGATCGATCGCGCGATCGCCGCTGGTTCCGTCCAGGTGCGGCTGCAGCAGCGTACCGTCCTTGCTGATGCCGAAGCGGATCAGCGTAACCCCCTGCTTGGACAGCGGCGGGTAGGTTTCTTCCGGCAGAAGCGGAATCCAGGCCGCGCGGACGATGGCCAGGAGCCGTTCAATATAGTGCGAGAAGTCGAATCCCTGGGTCTCGGAGAGGATCTGGTAGCCGGTAGCGATGCCAGCCTTGCCGACGGGCGGTCCGGGCGTGCCGCTTCCTGCTCCTCCGCGGGCGTTGCGGACCGCGTTGGCGATGGAGTCGCCCGAGGTTCCGGGGGTGCCGAAGTTGGGGCGTCCGGTGTTCTGGCTCGGTGCGGGGGCATCCGGGATGTTGCTTGAAGCCGGGCGAGGCGTGGGCGCGGACGGCAGGTTGGCTCGCGGCTGCGGCGGCGCGGGCTGAGCCGGTGTGGCGGGTCGCGGGGTCGGCGCGGGCGGCGCGGGCACCGGGCGCGGCGCGGGTGTGGGCGCGGCGGCCCGGGGCTGCGGGGCTGGACGAGGCTCCGGGCGCGGAGAAGGACGAGGCTCGGGCGCTGGCGCCGGGCGCGGGCTGGGAGGCGCCGGGTTGCGGTTGAGCAGCTTGCGCAGGTCCGGCGGAACCGTCAGCGAGGTGAGCTGCTCTTCAGTCTTGTGGGTCTGGATGGGAACCACCTGCGGCGTGTGCAGGCGCGGACCGTACAAAAGGAACCAGAACAGCAGGATGTAGAAGAAGACGGAGATGTAGACGGCTTCGCGGAACTGCGACCTGGAGCGGTCGTCCTGAAGCGAATCGAGCATCTGGACGAGCTCGTGCTGCTCCATCTCGCCGAAGTGGGCGCTGCGGACGCGCGAGGGCCTTTCCGCCTGCTCGGGCGGGGAAGGAGACGATGCGGACGGATTGGGAGGTGGTTCCAGGATCGGCATGCGCTGGGTGCAGTTTCTTTTGACGGGTTAACCGCTAGATTAGTTTAGCGCGTGGCACCCGTGGCGTACCCATGCGGGCCCGGGACGTTTACCATGAAGGCATGGATCGATTCAGCGCCGATATGCGCGCGGTGGTAGTAACGGTGAGCGACCGGTGCGCGGCGGGGACGCAGCAGGACAGCTCCGGGCCGGCGGTGGCGCGGCTTCTGGTGGAAGCCGGCATGTACGAGCCGACGCGGGAAACGCTCCCCGATGAGGCCGGCGAGATTGCCCACTGCCTGCGTCACCACGCGGCGGAGGCGGACCTGATTGTGACCACCGGAGGAACCGGCCTGGCGCCGCGTGACGTGACTCCGGAAGCCACGCGGCTGGTGTGCGAGCGCCTGGTGGAAGGGCTCGCCGAGCGGATGCGCGCGGCCGGGCTGAACGAGACGCCAACTGCCGCGTTGAGCCGGGGCGTGTGCGGATGCATCGGCAGCACGCTGGTGATCAACCTGCCGGGCTCGCCGACGGGCGCGGAGACGAGTCTCAGGGCCATCCTGCCGGTGCTTCCGCATGCGTTGGAACTGCTGGCCGGGCGGACCTTGCACGCCGCGGGCGGGAGCGGGGCTTGACCGGGTTGCTGGCGATGTTTCCCATCAAGGTGCTTTGGAGCTGGATTCCGTTTGCGAAGATCTGGAAGGGCTTTCTCCGCTGGGAGCTTTGGCTGGTCGCGCTGCTGAAGCCTCTGGGCGTGTTCGGCATCATCGGGCTGGAGATGGTGGATGCGGCCTTTCTTCCGCTGCCCTTCCTTGACCCGCTGATTGTGAAGTACGGTGTGGACAACCACGGGCAGGTGCTTCTGATGTGCTTCGGCGCGGCCATCGGCTCAGCGCTCGGCGGTCTGGTCCCGTATTACGTCGGACGCGGAGGCGGCGAACTGTTTCTGCTGAAACGGGTGGATCGCAAACGGTACGAGCGGCTGCGGGACCGTTTCGCGCGCCAGGAGTTCCTGGCCGTTATGCTGCCGGCCCTGTGCCCTCCTCCGATGCCGCTGAAGCTGTTTCAGCTGGCGGCGGGCGTTTTTGAGATTCGTCCCTTCGTTTACTTTCTGGGCATTGCAAGCGGCAAATTCGTTCGGTTTCTGATCGAGTCGATCCTGGTCATCGTGTACGGCCCGGCGATCCTGCAGACGGCTCTTCGCGTGCTGCATCGGCACCTTGGCCTGGTGCTCGGCGGCATTGGCCTGCTGTTGATGGTTCTGGTTGTGGTGGTGCTGCGGCGGGTGTTCGACCGGAGGCGCGGGGTAGCGCTTCCGGTGGAGGATGCCGTAGAGGTGGAGGCTGGGCCGGGAGATGCGATTTAGGACCCCTCCCCCGGGGGTAGATCGTCAAGGTAAACCCTTTCGTTTGCGTGGTTTGCGTTTTAGGGTCCACGTAAAATATTGTCAGCGAAAGGCTTACGGCAAAATATTCATTCGATTGCACTTAGCGGGAAGGTGCAAAGGCAAGAGATGCCGCGCGCCTTGTTTCGCAACCAGGAGCCCCGCTTTCTTTTCATTTTACGGCGTGGAGCCATACGGATGTGCCAATCCAAGTTGCTCATTATGAATGGGTTGTGCGATTTTGTCGTTGACAGTTTTCCACAGGCGCCGGGCGCTCCAGTGGGCCACGGGCGGTTGGTTGAAGTCCGGCCGTCTGCAGACGGAAGGCGTTCCGGGTTTGGAGCGGGTCTGAGATTGAGCCGCTTCCGGGCAACGGCGGGGGTGTTGAGAAGGTGATCTTCGCCAACGATTTGCCCCTGCCGGGTGCGGGGTTTGATCTGTTATCTTGGCTCCATGCCCAACACCTTCCAGGTTGAGACTCCGTCCGCAGGAGCGGCTAAACCCTTGTCGCACGCGCCGCTGCCTGAGATCGCGGTGCTGATTCCCTGCCACAACGAGGAGCAGACGATCGCGAAGGTGATTCAGAGCTTTCGGCAGGCGATTCCCGGCTCGTCGATTTATGTGTACGACAACAACTCTACGGACGGGACATACGCGGTTGCGACGCGGAACGGGGCAACGGTTTACCGCGAGCCCCTGCAGGGAAAAGGCAATGTGGTGCGGCGGATGTTCTGCGACATCGAAGCGGACCTGTATGTGCTGGTAGACGGAGACGACACGTACGAGGCGGCGAGCGCGCCGACGATGATCCGGGCGCTGGTGGACGAGCAACTCGACATGGTGAACGGGCGGCGGGTGACGGAGATCGTGGCAGCGTACCGGCCGGGCCATCGATTGGGAAACACGATGTTCACCAGTATCGTGCGGTCCGTGTTCGGCAGCCGGATCAAGGATATGTTAAGCGGCTACCGGGTGTTTAGCCGGCGGTTCGTGAAGAGCTTTCCGGTGCTGTCCAGCGGATTCGAGATCGAAACGGAGCTGACGATTCATGCGCTGGACCTGGCGATGCCCCTGGGGGAGATCGACACGCCGTATCGCGACCGGCCGCAAGGAAGCACGTCCAAGCTGCGGACGTATCGGGATGGAATTCATATCAGCCGGACGATCGTTTCGCTGATCAAGGAGATTCGCCCGCTGGAGTTCTTCATGGTGGTGGCGGCGGTGCTTCTGGTGGTTGGTTTGATTCTTGGCTTTCCGATCATCGTGGAGTACCGGCGTACGCACCTGGTGCCGCGGTTCCCGACGGCGATTTTGACTACGGGGATCATGACCATCGCGGTCATCTCCGGGTTTTGCGGGCTGGTGCTGGATTCGGTTTCGAAGGGACGGCGTGAAATGAAACGGCTGGCGTACCTTGCGATTCCGTCTCCGGGACGGTTTGCCGCGGGAGTTCGGAACGTACTGGGAGGGTGAGGGAGACGGGGAAACCACGGGTTGACTGGCTGGTGGGGGTATGGGGAGACCCACCCATCACGATGGTGTGCCGTGATGGATGGGGCACGGGTTAGGCGAAGAGTTAGGGGCGCGCTGCTTCTCCGACGCGGTAGATCCAGAAGTGCTCATCGTCGATGTCGCCGGCGGTGATTGCCGTAAGCAGAGTTGCCTGGATGCCGCGCCCGATCAATTCGACCTGGAGCCCGGGAGTGAGCGGGACGTTGGTGACGAAGACCATCGCGGGCGGATGGGAGGGTTCGATCCGATGCACGGCCTCGGCGAGGCGTTCGCCGGTCTGGTACGCGGAATCGAAGTTGTCGCGCCGGGTGGACCAGAGCAGGTACGTGTCGGTGCAGCGGCAGTCGAGCTGATACATGGGGCGCTGGAGCTGCTCGGCGAGGCCGATGACGTGGGTATCCGGCATGCCGATGAGGGCGGCCTGGCCGAGCCCGTGCGTGCGCAGCCAGAGAGCGGCGTCCTGGTCGTCGGCAAAGGGATGCGACCACTGGCCGTAGGCGGTGGCGAGGCCACCGAGCGCGCTGAGGGCAAACAGCAGGTATGCCCCGCGGGAGACCGGCTCGCCGCGGAACCGGAGCAGCCACACGGCAACCAGGAAGGCAAGGAAGAGAATGCCGAAGTGCCGGAGCGATCCGGTGTAGACGAAGAAGGAAAACAGGATGCCGCCTACAGCAGTGAGCAGAAGCAGAAGCTGCAAGGGAAGGTGATGGCGCGTGAGCAGGTACAGGCAGGCAACCGTGACCGGAAGCAGCAGGAGATAGGGAGGGAAGTGCACGGTTGCCAGCACATTCCACCAGGGACGCGGGAAGTGGGTGTCGATGGGAAAGAAGGGCAGAACGAGCCAACTGAGGACGGCGCGGGCGAAGCTGGAGGCGTTAAGGATCTTGTCGGAGATGTGGCCGGTAGTGCGCCAGCTCATATCCGGCGCGGGACGGAGAGCGAGCATGGCGAGGCCGAGCATGGCTCCGTACAGGATGGCGGGACCGGCGAGCACGGCGGGACGAATGGTCCCCTGCCGACGCATGGTCCGCAAGCGGTCGAGCAGATATTCCACCAGAAGCGCGCCCGAAAGGATAAAGCCCATGGTGTCCGCGTTGGCGATCAGGCCGAGCCAGAAGGTGTTGAGCAGCATGCGCTGGGGGTGCCGGGTGCGTCCGTAGAGATAGAGGAGGGTAAAGAGCAGGATCATGCCGTACATGCGCAACATGACCGTGTATTCGAAGAAAACGTAGGAGCTGAGGTAGAGCAGAACCTGCTCGGAGCGGCGCAGCGGGGTGGTGAGGCCGAGCATGAGGTAGGAGCCGGTGGCAATGACGGACTCGGCCACCTTGAGCATGGCGATGGAATGGCTGAGGCGGCTGAAGGGGTAAAGCCAGAAGTACCAGAGGCCGGGGTGCCCGTCGTGATGGAAGCCGGAGACGACCCCGGCGAGCGAGCGTGCATTGCAGACGACGCCCCAGGCATTTTCTTCATCGCGCCAGGGCTGGTGGTGGGCGATCTGGATATAGAAGAGCAGAAGAAACGGGATCATCAGGAGCAGGTTGAAGCTGCGGCTGGATGAGGCGGGTCCGGGTCCTTGCGTCACGGCGGTGGTCTCCATATACAGGTAGCGGTCGAGTCTGACGAAAGGGACAAGCTCTGACCAGGAAGCTCGCCGAATGGACCAGGAGAAATTGCTCGATGGTTGTTTCACGCGACCGCCCGGTAGCACACGGAGGCGGGCACGGCGGATAGGGTGATTGTATAGGGCACGCCGCCGCGGACCGGCGTTGCTGTATTCAGGGGGTTCGCGGCTCAGGGCCGGCGTTGCTTCTGCTCCTTTCCGTCGAAGACGATCTGCTGGACGCGCTCGGCATCGGGAGCGTTCATGTCGAGATCGACGTAGCCGGAGATGGGCGGGTCGGTGCGTCCGTGGAGGAAGGCGGTGTCGTACAGGAAGCGGGCGTCGGCGAAGGTGACGCGGGTGATGGGGGTGCGCGGGTCTGCGTCGGCGACAGGGGCGACGGAAAGGACGGGGAACATGGACCAGTCGAGATAGATACGGCCGAGCTCGGAGCGTTTGGCGACGAGAAGGGGAAGGGTGGTGGGCGGCTTGGGAACGGTGTCGGACGGGATGGGCGGGGCAACGGTGTCGCGCCGGGTGTCGACCGTGCCGAGCTGGTAGGCGTCGGGAGAGTCGGCGACGGTGGACCAGGTAAAGGGGTCCAGCGGATGCGGGCTGGCGAAGAAGCGGGTGGCCCCGGCGGGAGCGTTCTGTGCGGCGAGGGTAAGGGCGGCGGCGTGCTCGTTGAAGCGGAAAGAGTAGAGCGCGGCGATCAGGCAGCAGGCGAGGATGGCGGAAGGGCGTCCACGGAAGGCGGGTCTGCGGGAGCCGATCTCGCCGCCGATGAGGCCGCCGAGCGCGGGGAGGACGAGGGCCAGAACAAGGATGGCAAACAGCACGGGCTCAAAGATGAAGACGAAGGAGCCGGCGTACCAGTGAGGGTTGAACGGGAAAAAGGGACGAACGCCGTAGTTGTTGGTCCAGTCGAGCAGGATGTGGGAGAGCAGGGCGACCAGTGTGCCGAGGAAGAGCCAGAACCAGTTGGGCGGGGCCCCAGCTTGCGTCCGGGTGGGTTTCTTTCTGAGGCGATGCGTGGCCCAGAAGCAGGCTGTGATGAGGGCGGCTTCCACCGGGAGCGCGGCAAAGGTGTGGGTGATGCCGCGGTGATGGCAGAAGCCGGTGAGCGGACCGCCGAGGCTCCAAAGGGTGTCGATGTCGGGGAACTCGGCGGCGATGGCCATGGCGGCAGTCATGTAGGCGGCGCGGCGATTGAGGCCGGTGCGGCTGAGGACGGCGCCTGTGAGGATGTGGGTGACTGGCTCCATGCATCTGAGGGTACAAGGCTTTTGAGGGTACGGGACGGCGAAGGAGCGGACGGATGACCGTAAAGGAGTTCAAGGATTCGCCGGAGACGAGCTGGAACGGCGCCCTGCTCGCACTTTGGTATGACGGGCGCGGGAATTGGGAGCGCGCTCACGAGGCCGCGCAAGAGGTGGACGGCGCAGACGGGGCCTGGGTCCACGCGTACCTTCATCGCAAGCAAGGAGACGCATTCAATGCGTCGTACTGGTATCGCCGAGCCGGAAAGCCGGTGGTGAAGGGAGATCTGTCGCAGGAATGGGCGAGGGTGGTGGAGACGTTGCTGCAGGAAGCCCGAAGCACCCATCCTTCGGAATGAGTCCGGTATGGGTGGGTGTGGGGCGATGTCCGAATCAGCCGGCGCGTTCGCTCACAGACATGCAGCGGAAGGCGATTGATAAAGGAGTGGAGCCTTCCGTCTTCGTGGTCCAGGCAATCAGGTTGGACAGGACGGCTGAGACGGCGTGCTCAGCATCGGGGCAGTCGACAGGCAGCGTGAAATCGTCGATGTGGGTCGGGAACAAGGGATCGAAGCGCCGGACTGTGACGTTGAACTTCTTGATGGGCATCTGCGGCATGTTGCGGAACTGGTTTTGTGCAACGGCCGAGGGAATCGCGGCGGCGGCAAGTCCAGCACCAAGGGTGCCGACGAGCTGACGGCGGGACAGGGTGGCTTGCGACATGAGCGCTCCTCCAGGGTGGCCATTTACGGGCTGCGTACGAGGAACGTGGATGCGGGTCGAAGGGTTTCCGTTTGCGCGTGTGCGGATGTGCTCGGCTGGCCGGTCGATGCGTGCTCCTGGCACGCGCCAAACATCGGCCAGACAGATGGAGCTGCGAGCATGGACCCGGAAACCGCGGCGAGCGAGGGACCGCAGATTGTGCGAATCGCGTTTACCTGCCGCCGGTAACATGATTCTGGGCGGGGTCGCCGCTGGCGGAGTGTTGCTATGGATGAGTTTTTGGGGGAGATCGAGGGGCTTCGGGAGGAGCTGCGGCGGCATGAGCATTTGTACTATGTGCTCGATACGCCGGTGCTTTCCGATGCGCAGTACGACGGGCTGATGAACCGGCTGAAGGCGCTGGAGGCGGAGCATCCGGAGACGGTGACGCCGGACAGCCCGACGCAGCGCGTGGGGGGCAAGCCGGCGGACGGGTTTGAGAAGTGGAAGCATTCGCGCCAGATGCTTTCGCTCGACAATGCGTATGACGAGGCGGACCTGCGGGCGTGGGATGCACGGGTGCGTGCGGGGCTGCCGGCGAGCGAGGCGGTGCGGTATTGCTGTGAGCTGAAGCTGGATGGGCTTTCGCTTGCGCTGCATTATGGTCCGAACAATGGGGGTCCGAACAATGGGGACCCGAACAACGGAGGTCCGAACGACGGTGGACCGGGAGGCGGCGGGGCTGTGCTGTTGCGGGGATTGACGCGGGGGGACGGGACCACGGGCGAGGATGTGAGCTCGAATGTGCGGACCATTCGTTCGATTCCGTTGAGCATTGCGCAGGCACGGCTGGACGCCGCCGGGCTTCCGGCGAGCTTTGAGGTTCGGGGCGAATGCGTGATGCCGCAGAGCGCGTTCCTGAAGATGAACGAGGAGCGCGAGGCGGCGGGGCAGGCTCCGGCGGCGAACCCCCGGAATGCGGCGGCGGGAACGATTCGGACGCTGGAGCCGAATATCGTGGCGCAGCGGCGGCTGGACTTTTACGCGTACTTTCTGCTGCAGGCAGAAGGCGGAGAGATGCTTTTGCCGAGCCAGACGGAGGCCTTGCGGGCGCTCGGCGAGGCGGGCATGCGGGTGAATCCGCAGGTGGCCACGGTGGATTCCGTTGAGGAAGTCTGGGAGTTTATTGAGCGCTGTGAGCCGCTGCGGGACACGCTGGGATACGAGATCGACGGAATTGTGGTGAAGGTGGATGCGGCCGCGCAGCAGAGGCGGCTGGGGTTTACGGGCAAGGCTCCGCGGTGGGCGATCGCGTACAAGTTTGCGGCGCGCGCGGCGGTGACCAGGCTGGAGGGGGTGCTGTTCGGGGTGGGACGCACGGGCAAGATTACGCCGGTGGCGATGCTTGCTCCGGTTTCGATCGGCGGCACGATGGTGAAGCGGGCGACGCTGCATAATCCCGATGAGATCGAGCGGCTTGGGGTTCGGATTGGAGACTTTGTTTCGGTCGAGCGCGGTGGGGATGTGATCCCGAAGATCACCGGGGTGGTGCCCTCCCCTGATCCGGATCGTGAGCGAGGGACCGAGGCGATTGTGTTTCCGACGCACTGCCCGGCCTGCGGAAGCGCGCTGGTGCGGGAAGAAGGTGAGGTGGACTGGCGGTGTGTGAACGCGGGGTGCCCGGCCCGGTTGAAGGAGGAGCTGATCCATTTCGGGGCTCGGGGGGTGATGAATATCGAGGGCCTGGGTGAGGCGATGGTGATGCAGTTGCTTGGGCAGGTGGAGCCGGAGGTTGAGTTGGTGGGGGTACCCACTCATCCCGATGGTGCCGGGATGAATGGGGCACTGAATTCTATGTCGGATTCGGGTGAGATTGTTGGGGTACCCACTCATCCCGATGAGGCCGGGATGAATGGGGCACGGGGAAGTTCGGGTGAGTCGGGTCGGACGGTCTATGTTCGGTCGCTGGCGGATGTGTATTCGCTGACGCGGGAGCAGCTGATGGGGCTCGACCGGGTTGGGGCGAAAACGGCGGATGCGCTGCTGGCGGAGATTGACCGCTCGCGCAAGGCACCGATGGCGCGGCTTCTGCTTGGGCTGGGGATGCGGTTTGTGGGCGAGCGTACGGCGGGTCTGCTGGCTGCGCACTTCGGCTCGATGGACGCGCTGATGGAGGCGAGCGTCGACGAGCTGACGGCGGTGAAGGAGGTCGGTCCGAAGGTGGCTGAGGCCGTGCACGAGTGGTTCGCGGAGCCTCGGAACCGGGAGCTGATCGAACGCTTCCGGGCAGCGGGGCTGCAGTTTACCGCGGAAAAACGCGTCATTTCGACAACGCTCGAAGGGTTGACCTTTTGCCTGACCGGCACGCTGCCGACCTTGACGCGCGAAGCGGCGAAGGAACGGATCGAGGCCGCAGGCGGCAAGGTGTCGGGGTCGGTTTCGAAAAAGACGAGCTATGTCGTGGCGGGTGAAGAGGCCGGGTCGAAGCTGGAAAAGGCGGAGGCGCTTGGCGTCAAGGTGCTGGATGAGGACGGGCTGGTGGCCCTGCTGAAAGGATAGCGGAGGCGATGTGGTTGTTAGAATCGTGCGGTGAAACTTCCTGCTGTTGAGTGGCTGGACCTGGGCTACTACTCGGTTCCCATCTTTTTCGTCGGTACGGTTTTGCTGCTCGGGCTGGCGGCGACGCCGTTGTTCCGGGCCGCGGATACACCTCCGATCGCGGTCAAGCACCGGGTGGTCTCGCTGGACGGGCTTCGCGGACTTCTGGCATTGGCAGTGGTATTCCATCACTTGGCCATCTATCACGGGTTTCTGGAGACGGGTGCCTGGAAACTGCCGCCATCCTCGTTCTACACGCTGCTGGGCCCGTTTGGCGTTTCGATCTTTTTTATGATTACGGGGTATCTGTTCTGGGGACGGCTGCTGCGGGAGAAAGGCCGGGTGAACTGGCGCGCACTGTACACCGGCCGGCTGTTTCGTATCGGGCCGTTATTTATAGCGGCTGCGCTGGCTCTGCTTGCGCTGGTTCTGGCACGGACGGGGCTGCACCGGCTGGTGCCCGGCAGAGTGCTGGCCGACGAGTTGGGACGCTGGCTGTCGCTCGGATTCCTGCTGGGCAGGAGCCTGAATGGACTGGACCGGGCGGACCTGCTGCTGGCCGGGGTGACGTGGTCGGTGCAGTGGGAGTGGTGGTTTTACCTGAGCCTGCCGGTGCTGGCGCTGGTGGCGCGGCAGAAGCGGGCACAGCTTCCGGCGCCGGTGGCCTTGCTGCTGGGATCGGTGATTCTGGGGATTTTACGTCCGGACCGCTGGAGCAGCGTGGAGGTGCTTCCGTATTGCAACCTGTTTCTCGCCGGGATGCTGTGCGCTTCCGCGGAGGGCCGATTGCCTATTCGGGCGAAGCTGCCGGAATGGGTGCGGTCCACCCTGCTGCTGGTGTGCTGCGCGGCGGGATTCTGGCGGCCTGGTCTCTATTCCTGGACGGAATTGTTCTGCTTTGGCATGGCGTTTTACCTGGTGACCTCCGGGTCGACGCTATTCGGACTGCTGGTGACACGGGCGGCGCGGCGGCTGGGAGACATCAGCTACGGCCTCTACCTGCTGCAAGGGCTGGCGATGGATGCGGTGTTTCGCCCGCGGTTTGTGCGTGCCTTCGCGCTGAGCTCACCGCTGCACCACTGGCTGCTGGGGATGGTGAGTTGCGTGTTCCTGTTGGTGCTGGCGACGGCGGCGCATGTGTGGATCGAACGTCCCGGCATTGCGCTGGGCAGGCGGCTTGCGCGGCGATGGACGGAAGCAAGGAAAGTGGAAACGGGCGGGTAAAATAGAGATATGGCTACCGGGACGGGATTGGCTCCTGAGGTGATGGCGAAGTATCAGCCGGTGATCGGGCTGGAAGTGCATGTGCAACTGCTGACCGCGACCAAGGCGTTCTGCGGATGCGTGAACAAGTATGGCGGCGAGCCGAACACGCATGTGTGCCCGACGTGCCTTGGCCTGCCGGGGGCGCTTCCGGTGCTGAACAAACATGCCGTGGAGCTGGCGGTGCTTGCTGCGAAGGCGATCGGCTGCGAGGTTCGTGAGCGCAGCGTGTTTGCGCGGAAGAACTATTTCTATCCGGACAATCCGAAGGGATATCAGATCTCGCAGTTCGACAAGCCGGTGGCCGAGGGCGGGGAGATCACGGTGCCGACCGCGGACGGAGGCTCGCGGCGGATCGGGATTACGCGGCTGCATCTCGAAGAGGACGCGGGCAAGAGCGTGCACGACGGATTTATGGATTCGGTGTCGAAGACGTATGTGGACCTGAACCGGTGCGGCACGCCGCTGGTGGAGATTGTGAGCGAGCCGGATCTGCGTGCGGCCGACGAGGTGTTCGAGTACCTGACGCGGTTGAAGGAGATCCTGCTGTATGCGGGCGTGAGCGACTGCAATATGGAGGAGGGCTCACTGCGCTGCGACGCGAATGTGAGCGTGATGCTGCGGGACGCGACCGAGTACGGGACGAAGGCGGAGGTGAAGAACGTCAACAGCTTCCGGTATATCCGTTCAGCGGTGGAGTACGAGATCGAGCGGCAGATTGGGCTGCTGGAGGACGGCGGGCGAGTCAAGCAGGAGTCGCGCCTGTGGAACCAGGCCGAGGGCCGGACGTACTCGATGCGGAGCAAGGAAGAAGCGCACGACTACCGGTATTTTCCGGAGCCGGATCTGCCGGCACTGATCGTGGGCGCGGAGTGGCAGGCGGCGATCCTGAAGGATCTGCCTGAGCTTCCGGAGGCTCGGCGGGCGCGGATGGAGGCCGAGTACGGCATCTCCGCGCAGGATGCGATGACGTTTACGGCGACGCGTGCGTTTGCGGACCAGTTTGAGGCGGCGGCGAAACGGGCAAAGAGTCCACGACGGGTAGCGGCTCTGCTGACCAGCGAAATTACGATGCGGGTGCGGGCCGCGGGCATGGAGATGGATCAATCCCCGGTGTCGCTCGACGGGCTGGTGATGGCGGCGGACAGGGCGGAGTCGGGCGAGCTTTCGTCGAAGATGTTGAAAGGTTTGCTCGATACGTGCTTCGCCACGGGCGAGGATTTCCCGGCCGTGTACGAGCGGGAAAAGCCGCAGCAGATTTCGGATACCTCGGCGATTGAGGAGATGATCGATGCGGTGATCGCGGCGAACGGCAAGCAGGTGGAGCAGTATCGCGGAGGCAAAAAGACGGTGGCTGCGTTTTTTGTGGGGCAGGTGATGAAGGCGAGCAAGGGGCAGGCGAATCCGGCGGTGTTGAATGCGCTGGTAACGGCGAAGCTGGATGGGCTGGGGCCGCTGTAGACTTGTGGCGGTTCGGAGAAGCAGATCCTCCTGCGGCGAAGGATGACACCCGAAGTGGAAAGGTCAGGACAATGATTGAGCGTTTGGCTGAAAGCAACAATGTGGCGTATGGGTTCAAGGTAGTCGGGCAGTTGACGGCCGATGACATGGTGGCGCTGGGTGCGGAGATCGACAAGGCGATTGCCGCGCGGGGCATGCCGATCGGGCTGCTGGCGGACCTGAGCGCCATGCACGGGGCAACGTGGGGCGCGCGCTGGGAAGAGATGCGGTTTCTGCAGAGGCATACGGATTTCATTGCGCGGATGGCGGTGGTGAGTGACGATCAGTGGGAGGAGCTGCGGGAACAGGCGATGGCCGCGACCGCGGTGCTGCAGGCGCAGACGCAGTATTTCCACTCGAACGAGCGAGCGCATGCCTGGCACTGGGCGAAGATGGGCGATACGGACCGGGCGATTCCGGCTCGCGTGATTACGGAAGGCCATGGGCTGTTTGGGGATTACACTCCGGAGTACGTGGGGATTTGAGGCAGGTTCCACGGATGTGCGCGGCACGGAGGTGAGGTGGGTAAGCGAGGACGCTTCGGATGGCTTGCGCTGCTGGTCCTGGCAGGTGGGTGCCGGTTCCGGCAGAGTGCGGACCAGGCGGTGACGACCGGGCCGCTGCCACCGAACACCGTCGAGCTTTCGACGATGATGCAGCAGCTTTCCGCCCAGCCGGGGTTTACCGAGGCGTTTCTGCGCGAGGTGGACGGGCCCAGCCGCAAGGCCGGCGCGGCGCTGCTGACGCCGGCCCTGGTGCATGAGCTGCGGGATCGCATCCTGGGCCAGGACTGGCAGGGGCTGGACCGGTTTCCGGGATGGACGATGGGGCGGATCAACCCGACGGTGCGGGTGGTGGGGCACTTTGCGGGCAAGGACAAGAAAGTCGATTCACTGGCAACGGCCGGCGGAGCTCCCGCGGGGGCGGCCGGCAGCGCGGCGGACAAGCAGGCGGTGACGGCGTACATGGACCTCGGTGAGCTGAAGCTGGAACGCGGGGGAACGTTGAGCCTGGATCAGCCTTCGGGAGGTGAAGGGTTTATGACCTCCGACTATGTGAGCGAGCTGGGTGATGGGGTCGAACGCGGGGATGGAGGCAACCCGGAGTTGGTGCCTCTGCATGCAGACTCCGCCCGGCTGGCCGAGGTGCTGAACCGGCTGAGCCTGAACGGGGTCGCCGGCGCGGCGCCGTTTTCAGCCGAGATCGGAGGCCGGGTGGCGACGACGCCACAGGATCTGATTGCGAATATGGGCGCGGCAGGCGATCGGATCATGGTTGCGGATTCGCGGTACTTCGCCAACTTCGGGCACCTGCACTACAACGGACGGGACGTGCTGATGCCGTTCTGGGTGAATTCGGAGATTGTGGTGCCGCATACCAATCGTCCGCTGCTGGTGCCGGTTTCGCACGCAGAATACGAGTGGTTCCTTCGCGACGGGCAGGGCCGGCTGCGGGAAGCGGTGAGCTTCTACTTCGGCATCGACGGCAAGGCCGAGTGGAGGACCATGGACCAACTGGACCAGCGCTGGGTGATGAACCGGCACGCGCACGAGTACACCGGAAGCGATGCGCTCGAGGTGACCAGGCTGAACGGGCTGATGGTGAAGACCTACGCGCACGAGCATGCGCAATATCCGAAGCTTCCGTTTGGGGGGTACTACGCGCTTGGAGTTTGCCAGGACGTGGTGGCGGCGATCGAGCTGAAAATGACCGGGGAGACCACGCTGTTTCCGAACACGGCGGACGCGAAGTTCTTCAACGATCCGCGCGACGGGGAGATCGACGGGCTCATCCGGCGAATTCCGAAGGATCGGAACGGGCGGCCTCCTCAGGTGCGGCGGGTGCTGGGATCGCTGCCGGTGGGCGACTCCGATGAGGAGCTGGCGCGGGTGTCGGTGCCAGGGCTTGGGCCGGACCTGGTGGCGGTACACGACGCGTGGACGCAGGGAACGCTGCGCCGGTTGCGTCCGCGGTGGGAGTGGTGGGGGTACTACGGGACGGCGCTTGGCGGTCTTCTGCTTGGTGTTGGATTTATCGTATGGGCACGGCGGCGGCGGACGGTGTAAGCTGCTGCGGAGGTGAGGCGATGGCGGCGAAGAAGACGGCGAAGTACAGTCCGGAGACGCATGCGGTGGTGGAACGCGAGATGAAGGCGATGGAAGCGGGCACGCTGAAGTCCGGCAGCGGGCAGAAGGTTACCAATCGCAAGCAGGCAATTGCGATTGCGTTGAGCGAGGCGCGCCGGGAAGGCGACAAGGTTCCGCCGAACCCGAACCAGTCCGAGGCTCGCAATCGGGCGGAGGCTCGGGCGGGCAAGGCAGCCAAGGCGGCGAAGAAATCGCCGGCGAAAAAGGCGGCTGCGAAAAAGACCGCGGCGAAGAAGGGGACGACGGCAAAGAAGACCGCCGCAAAGAAGGCAGTTGGCGCAAAGGGCTGACGGTTGCCTGGTTCAGTCTCAGGTCGACGCAAGCCACCAAAGGCGTGCAGGACGGGGGGAGAACAGCTAGGGTTTGCTGGGCGCAACCGGGCTTGCCGGTGCGGCCGCCGGAGCCGTGGGGGCGCTGGCGCTGGTGGGCGAGTTGTCTCCAGAAGCTGCCGGAGTTGCCGGGGCGGACTCTGCGGGAGCTGTGCCGCCGGCGGCGGGTTTTGCGGAGCCGTATCCGTCGGCGTACCATCCTCCGCCCTTGAGCGCAAAGGCGGGCGCGGAGAGGACGCGCTGGAGCGGGCCTCCGCAATGGGGGCAGGTGGTGATCTCCGGATCGGAAAACTTCTGGATTTTTTCCGTATGACGGTGGCAGCTGTTGCATTCGTATTCGTAAAGCGGCATGTCGGTGTCCTTGCAATAGTTTACCGCTGTTCGGCGCTCGCTGAGCCCGGCTGAGGCGATCTCGCGGGTGGCGCGGGGTCTTTTTGCCGGTTTCGTGCATCTATCGAGGATAGACCGTTTGTGCGACACGCTTTCCCCGTCTGGTCCGGCGTGAGATTGCGTGCGCGAAAATCCCTGGCAGCGGATGCCGGACGACAAGCACCGAACAACGAAGAGGTTCCCTTTAATGGAATTCCATATTTCGCGCAGCATCCGTGAAGAGCTGGACCTGGACGAGCTTTTGTTTTCGTACACAGGCAACGTGGTGTTTGCGAATGTGGCGGCTTGCCGTCGGCTGGCCGCGCAGCTGGAGACGCTTCGGCTGGCGGGTTCGGATGCGTCCACGACCGATGTGGTCAACGCCGGCGCTTTGTTCGCGATGGGGCTCATCGACGAGTTGAGCCACGCGATCGTGCAGCAGTTCCGCCGGGAAGTGGACCCGGACGTGCTTCGGGATGCGCTTGGCTGGATGGAAGCGCAGAGCTCGCCCGAATCCGTGAGCGAGTTGCTGCTGCGGTTTACCGGGGAGTTCCCGAATCAGGCGGTGCTGACCGGCGCGACGACGGCCGCCGAATGGCTGGCAGGGGAAACGGAGGGACTGCCCAATCGCGAGGCCGCGCTCGAAGAGCTGCTGCTGCTTTGGCTGGCGAATAGGAACGCCGCCTTCCAGCCGTTCCATGCGCTGTTTGACGACCAGCCGCTGCGCGAGACGACGGCGTATGAGCCGCTGACGGAGGGCTGGCCGGCATACTTTGAAACCAGGCCAGCGCTGCCGGAGGTGGGCACGTTGCTGGAAGCGTTGCGGGCGCCCATGCTGGCTGCTCCGGACTCGCTAACCGGGCAGCTGGACTTCATTCGCGAGCGCTGGGCGAAGGTACTGGGGGAAGATGTCAAGCGCATCCTGCTGGCGGTGGATACGTTGCGCGCGGAAGACATCGCCATCTGGATGCGTTTTCACCCGGCGGGCCCGGACCAGTACCGGCATGGCGCACCGGGGCGCGGAGGCGAAGGCTTCGAAGGCGATGAGTATGTGGGGCTCGACCGGGAGTTCGCCGGCGAATGGGTGGTGGGGGCCGATGGCGTGCGGCGGTTTCGCCGGTATGACGCCAGCTACCAGGCACCGCTGAACGAGTACGAAGCCTTCAGCCAGGACCAGGCGTGGATGCCGAATGTGGTCTTGATGGCCAAGAGCACGTATGTATGGCTGGAGCAGCTGTCGAAGAAGTACGGACGGCATATCCACCGGCTGGACCAGATCCCAGAAGAAGAACTCGCGATCCTGGCCGACCGCGGCATGACCGCGCTTTGGCTAATCGGTCTGTGGGAGCGTTCGACGGCCTCGAAGACGATCAAGAACCTGCGCGGACATTCGGATGCGGTCGCCTCGGCTTACTCGCTGAAGAACTACGAGATCGCCGAGGACCTGGGCGGCACACGCGCGTATGAATGCCTGCGCGACCAGGCGGCGCGGCACGGCATCCGGCTCGCGAGCGACATGGTGCCGAACCACATGGGCATCGATTCGACCTGGGTGATCGAGCATCCGGAGTGGTTCATCTCGCGGCCGGTCAGCCCGTTTTATGCCTACAGCTTCAATGGGCCGGACCTTTCCAGCGACAGCCGGGTCGAGATCAAGATAGACGATCATTACTTCGACCAGACCGACGCGGCGGTGGTCTTCCGGCTGCGACACTACGCCGACAACACCACACGGTTCGTGTACCACGGCAACGACGGAACGACCTTTGCGTGGAACGATACGGCGCAGCTCGATTACTCCAAGGCCATGGTGCGCGAGCAGGTGATGCAGACGATCCTGCACGTGGCGCGCCTGTTTCCGATTATCCGGTTCGACGCGGCGATGACGCTGGCCAAGCGCCATGTGCAGAGGCTGTGGTTTCCTCTCCCGGGCGTGGGCGGATCGATCCCGTCGCGCGCCGAGGACGCGATCTCCGACGAGGAGTTCAACGCGCTGATGCCGGCCGAGTTCTGGCGCGAGGTGGTTGACCGGGTCGCCGTCGAAGTGCCCGGAACGTTGCTTCTGGCCGAGGCGTTCTGGCTGCTGGAAGGCTACTTCGTGCGCACGCTCGGCATGCACCGCGTGTACAACTCAGCGTTTATGAACATGTTGCGCGACGAGGAGAATGCGAAGTATCGCTCGTACCTGAAGAAGACGATCGAGTTCGACCCGGACATCATGAAGCGGTACGTCAATTTCATGTCGAACCCGGATGAACGTACGGCGATCGACCAGTTTGGCACGGGCGACAAGTATTTCGGCACGGCGACGATGCTGGCCACGCTGCCCGGCCTGCCCATGTTCGCGCACGGCCAGATCGAGGGCTTTACCGAGCGCTACGGCATGGAGTTCAAGCAGGCCAAGATGGACGAGCAGCCGAACGACGGGCTGGTGGCGCGGCACCAGCGGGAGATCGCGCCGCTGCTCAAGAATCGCTGGCTGTTTGCCGAGTCCACCCACTTTGTCCTGTACGACTTCTGGCATGAACACGGGCAGGTGGATGAGAATGTTTTTGCCTATTCCAATCGCTCGGGGGCCCACAGCAACGGAGGACAGGACGCGCGTGCGGTGGTGCTGTACAACAACAGTTACGGATCCACCCGCGGCACGATCCACATCTCCGCGGCGAGCATGGACAAGGGGTCCGGCGAACTGCGGCAGCGCTCCATCTCCGACGGACTCGCGCTGCCAAACGAGCCGGGCCAGGTCATCGCGTATCGCGACCCCGTGCGCGACCTGTTCTATCTGCGGCGGGCGAGTGATTTCCATGACCGCGGCTTGACGGTAGACCTGCGCGGCTACGGGTATATGGTCCTGCAGGACTGGCGCGAGCTGCGATCCACCACCGAGCAGCCGTGGGACCGGCTGTGCGATGCCCTGCACGGCGCGGGGGTGTACAACCTGGACGAGGCGCTGGGCAAGCTGCGCACGCGGCCGTTGCATGAGGCGCTCCGGCAGGCCATCGGCATGGAACAGGTGGAGACGTTTGCGGCTGCCTCGCATGTGCCCGAAGGCGAACATGACCAGCTGCCGGGCAACATCGGCGAGCGTTTGAAGACGTTTCTGGACCGCGCCTCCGAGGTCCATTCGCAGGTGCGCGAACTGGTCCCGGGTGACCACGATGCCGTCCCGGCCGGGGCCGCGCGTCCTTACCGGGAGATGTGTGAGGAGCTCACGGTGGAAAGCACACGCCTGCCCACGCTGGGTCTCAGCTTTTCAAGCATCTGGCCGCCTGCGGTGCGCGCTGTGCTGCCGAGCACGGCCCCGGGGGTTCGTCCCGAATGTGTCTGGCCGCCCGTGCTGGCGTGGGTGGTGTTGAGCAGCCTGCCCGGAAGCCTGGGCAGCCGAGCCGACCTCTTCGACCGGCTGCAGCTGCGCGCGGCCATCGCGGAGACCTTTGCGTCGCTTGGTCTGGAAGGTGAGCACGCATGGCGCGCGGCCGCGGGGGTGCGTGTCCTGCTTGCCCATGGCGAGGCGCCGCTTGGATCGATGCTGGCCTCGGCGTCCTTCTGGCAGGATGCGGATGTACGCTGGCTGGCCGGCGCGAGCGAGTACCAGGGCACCACGTACCTGAACAAGGAGCGGTTCGAGCAGATGTTGAGCTGGCTTCCGCTGCCCGCGCTGGTGAGCTCGTCCGCCATGGACGCGATGGAAACCCTGCGGGAGGTCGAACAGTTGGTCGGAGAAGCGCTGCGTGCGGTCGCGGAGGGTGGGTATCGGCTCGATGCGCTGCTCCGCACAGCTCCGCCGGAGGCCGCGGCGGGAGGCGAACTGCCGGCAGGGTCGACGCCCGGACCGGATGGGAAAGACCTGCTTGCGCAGGGCTTCTCTCGGACGCCGGCCAAAAAGGCAGCCGCGACGAAGAAAACCGTTGGACGCGTTCCGGCCGGCGCGGCGAAGAGTGCTTCCACGAGAGCGGATGCGGCCAAACCTGCCAGTCCGGCCGTGCTTGGCAAGGTCGCATCCGGCAAGGCGCAGTCGCTGGCGGCCGCTGCCGAAATGGCGGTCAAGACGACGGTCGCCAGGAAGGCGGTCAAGCCAGAGAACAATGGAAAGCTTCCGGCCGTCAAGGCCATGGCGAAGGGACCCGCAAAGAAAGCGGCCCCGAGGCCGTCCGGGAAGGACACATCCGAAGCCGACGGCACCAGGCCCGATTAGAGAATCTGCAGGCCCTACCTATCACTACACCGGGCGTAGTACGCCTGCGCAGATCGAGCGGGAGGAGCGTGGCGGCTACTGTGCCGAGACCTTGTCGGTGCCGAAGTCGAAGACGGTTTCCGAGTGAAGGGTCTGGCCGGGCTTGAGCTCGGTGGAGGGGAACTGCGGCTGGTTGGGCGAATCCGGATAGTGCTGGGTTTCGAGGCAGAAGCCGTCGTGCTTGGTGTACGCGGCACCGCCGATGCCGGGCGGGGTGTCTTTGAGCGAGTTGCCGGAGTAGAACTGCACGCCGGGCTCGGTGGTGGTGACGGTGAGGGTGCGTCCCGAGCTGGGATCGAGGGCGCGCGCGGCGAGATGCAGGCCGTGTCCGCTTGATCGCAGGACGTAGTTGTGGTCGTAGCCGCCACCGTAGGTAAGCTGCTGGCCGGCTTCGCCCCCGGTCTGGTCGATGCGCGCGCCGATCGCGGTGGGGGTGTTGAAGTCGAAGGGCGTTCCGGCTACGGGCATGTAGCTGCCGGTGGGGATCAGTCCTGCGTTGACGGGCGTGATCTTGTCGGAGGCGATCATGAGCTTTGTCGGCAGGATGTCGCCGGAGCCGTGGAGGTTGAAGTAGGAGTGGTTGGTGAGGTTGACGACGGTGTCCTTGTCGGTGGTGGCGATGTAGGCGATCAACAGGCGGGTGCCCTGGAGGGTGTAGCGGACGTGCACGGTCAGCTTGCCGGGGAATCCCTGATCGCCGTCCGGGCTGATGAGCGTGAACTCGACGCCGGAGGGAATCTCGCTGGCGGTCCAGTTGCGGCGGTCGAAGCCTTCGGTCCCTCCGTGGAGGGTATTGGCTCCATTGTTGGTGGGCAGGGGATAGCTCTGGCCGTCGAGTGAGAATCTGCCGCCGGCGATGCGGTTTCCGTAGCGCCCTACGATGGCACCCATGTAGGTGCTTTTGTCGGCCAGGTAGCCGTCGAGGGTCTTGTAGCCGAGGACCACGTCGGCGACCTTCCCGTCGCGGTCGGGTGCAAGCACGGCGGTGACGTGCGCACCGAAGGTCATGAGCTTGACCGTAAGCTGCTTGTCCTGAAGGGTGTACTCGGTGACTTTGCCGCCATCCGGCAGGGTACCCAACGGAGCGTGGGTGACGTGGGTCTGGGCCCCGGCGACAGGAACAGCGGCAAGGGCGGCGAGCGGAAGGGCGAGCAGGTTCAGCTTCATGGCAGACGGAATCCTTTAGCGAGATGCAGCAAGGAAACAGTAACAGCTTGCAGGCAGGACGTGCCATGGCCAGGTTTGCAGGAGTTGTCCTGGGCTCCTGGGTTGGTTGTTGCGGCTGAGAAACAAGCAACCAACGGAAACGCAAAGCTCACGAAGCGGAAGCACAATACGCAAGGAAACAGGCCTGATTGGGCGATCTTGCCATTGCCGGGACGACTGACGGGTACCGCGCTTCGGTTGTTGGTGGTTTCTAGAGAGAAATGGTCGGGACGACTGACGGATACCGCGCTTCGGTTGTTGGTGGTTTCTAGAGAGAAATGATCGGGACGACTGACGGTACCGCGCTTCGGTTGTTGGTGGTTTCTAGAGAGAAATGGTCGGGACGACTGACGGATACCGCGCTTCGGTTGTTGGTGGTTTCTAGAGAGAAATGGTCGGGACGACTGACGGATACCGCGCTTCGGTTGTTGGTGGTTTCTAGAGAGAAATGGTCGGGACGACTGACGGATACCGCGCTTCGGTTGTTGGTGGTTTCTAGAGAGAAATGGTCGGGACGACTGACGGATACCGCGCTTCGGTTGTTGGTGGTTTCTAGAGAGAAATGGTCGGGACGACTGACGGATACCGCGCTTCGGTTGTTGGTGGTTTCTAGAGAGAAATGGTCGGGACGACTGACGGATACCGCGCTTCGGTTGTTGGTGGTTTCTAGAGAGAAATGGTCGGGACGACTGACGGATACCGCGCTTCGGTTGTTGGTGGTTTCTAGAGAGAAATGGTCGGGACGACTAGATTCGAACTAGCGACCTCACCCACCCCAAGGGTGCGCTCTACCAGGCTGAGCCACGTCCCGACTTGCTGCGAAGCGTCTTTGCCACGAAGGCCAAACACGCGGGGTAATCCTGAGTTTACACGAAGCGGGACGGACGCGTCCTGCGGCGGTCAGTGCGAAGGGGGAACAAACTCTTTGGGTAGCGCGCCGCCTTCGCCTTCCTCGAAAAAGAAGCCGTTCATCTGCTCGACCAGAAAGTCCTGGGCTTCGCGGGTCCAGGGCTGCAACCGGTATTCATTGAGGAGCATTTTCTGGCGCTCGACCCATTCACCCCAGGCCTTTTTGCTGACATTCTTATAGATCTTCTGACCGAAATCGGAGTCGAACGGAGGCTCGTCGAGCCCTTCCATTTCCGCCTTGTACTTGCTGCAAAACACCATGTGCGCCATTGTTGCTCTCCTACTCGTAAAAATCCGACGTATCTATTTCCAGCTCGCTCACGGATTGGACTGAACCGTTGCCGTCAACAAGAGCTGAGAAGGTCATGGGAAATGAGTCCAGACTCGATGTGCTATCACTTGAGCCGCCGTATTGGAGCTGCACGGAGACGCTGGCCGCCCCAGAGAGCTGCACTCCGCCCCTCCCGACGTGAATACTGGAGATGCTGATATCCGAGACAGCCTCGATAAGTGTGTGGCTGGACAAAGTGTCGAGTTCACTTGGGAAATGATCGAGTAAATACTCAAAAAGAGCTGCTTCCAGCCCTTCCACCTCGATGTCTACCCTGGGCGGAGGCACAGCGACGACGATGCGAAACTGATAGCGATAGCCAGCGTTTGCGGCGACCGTCTGCAGTTTGATGAGTTGCTCCCGCGAAAAGCGCGGCTGCCCGGCCGATTTGAACTCATATACCGTGGAACGTCCAGCCTTGGTCGCTACCAAGTCGAAGACGGTGTCCTTCTCTCTTTTCTGCTCTTCTACCTGGTAGCCTGCACGACGCAACTGTTCGGCGACCTTTGCCTGCTTGGCCGAGGTGAGGTATTGCAGATAGTTTGGTTGTGTCGTCATAGCATTGGACCCAGCTGCACCCGTTGATCGCCCTGGTGCCCTACTTCAATGTAAAGCAGATTGTCATGCGTGGCCTGGTCGAGAATGCGAGCATTTCGGCTTCCCCACCCGGATTATCCGGATCTGGGTCGATCAAGTAGTCCTGACCTAGATCGACACGGAACGAAGCAGTCCGCGCAATCGCCTTATCGTCAGCGTACACGACTCCAATCATCGCGTCGTGGATGAGCTTTAGGATGTTGTCGACATCACCTTGTGGCTGGGGACGCCTATGAAACCAGATTACGCGAGAGTACAACGGACCCTCGAAGAGCGTGCCCTGTGCCCGCCGTCGTGCCTGCTCCTCGATTGCAGCCTTGTACGGTCGCTTGTGTTCCGCTTGAAGCGACTTGGGCCGTCTCGGCAAGCAGAAGGATAGCTTCATGGAACGAGTTTACCCCTAGCGTTTACGTTTGCCCTTTCCTTTGGCTTTTCGGTCGCGGGTGCGGGACTTGGTTCGGCCTTTCGCGGCTGGTTTGCCGGCGCGGTTGGGGCTGGGGTGTTCGGGTTTGGCGGTTCGGGGTTTGCGGAGGGAGCGGGGGGCTTCGCCCTGGGGCTCCCGGCTGGGGACCAGGGCGAACTGGAGGCGGCGGTTGGGCCGGTCGATGCGGTCAAGCAGCACGTGGACGCGCTGTCCGAGACGGAAGACGCGGCCGGAGTGCGTGCCGACGATGACGCGGTCAGTGTCGCGAAAGACGAAGCGGTCGGGATCGCCGAAGGGAAGTGAGTCGGCGATGGTCTGGATGGGGACGAGGCCTTCGATGAAAAGGTCGTCGAGCTCGACGTAGAAACCGTACTTGGTGCAGCTGAGCACGGTGGCGGAGAACTCTTCACCGACCCGGGGCTCCATGAACTTGAGCTTTTTCCACTCCATGAGCTCGCGTTCGGCGTCGTCGGCGCGGCGCTCGGATTGGGAGGATTCAGAGGCAATGCTCTGGAGCTCTTCCAGCGGGATGGAGGAGGGGCCGTGGTCGACGACGAGCGGACGTTTGGAAGACCAGGGCTGGGGGTCGGTGGAAAGGATAGGCGCGCCTTCCGGGTCGGCCCCGGAGCGGAGGGCGGCGCGGAGCAGACGGTGGATGATCAAGTCCGGGTAGCGGCGGATGGGCGAGGTGAAATGGGTGTAGCTTGGGCTAGCCAGGGCGAAGTGGCCTTCGTTCTTTTCAGAGTAGCGGGCCTGCTTGAGCGAGCGCAGCATGAGATAGGAGAGGATGCGTTCTTCCGGCGTGCCGGCGATGCGGGCAGTGAGCTTCTGGTACATCTGCGGGGTGACCGGGATGGATTCGGGGACGTCGTGGGTCTGGGACTTGCGGGGCTTGCCTCCGAAACGCTCGGCGTTTGAGCGGGCGCTGCGCCGGTCGGACTTCATCTGGAACTGCTTGACAGGAAGCGATGGAAAGCCGAGCGACTGGCCGTAGGTTGCGGCGACCTCTTCGAAGTCGAGGATGCGTTTGGGGTCGGGGAGCTCGTGGATGCGGTAGATGGAGTCGCCCTGCTGCTCAAGCCAGTGCGCGACGCACTCGTTGGCGGTAAGCATGAACTCTTCGATGAGGCGGTTGGACCAGCCGCGCTCGGAGCGGGTGATGGCGGCCGTGTTGCCCTGGGGATCGAAGCGGATGACGGGCTCGGGGAGGTCGAAGTCGATGGAGCCGCGACGGTGGCGCTTGCGGTTGAGCTTGAGGGCGAGCTCATACATCTGCTCGAAGTGGGGAACAAAATCGAGGAACTGGATGCGGGTTTCGAGCTGCTGCTGGTGGTGGTCGTACGCCTGCCTTTCGGACTCGCTCGCACTTATCCCGAGATCGGGGGGTAAGGGTCCCGGATCAATGGTTGGGATGGACCCTTTTCTCCCGGGATCGGGGGGAATGAGGCCTGGCTGCATGGTGTCCAGGATGGCCTGCACCTGGGTGTAGGTCATGCGGCGGGCACTGCGGATGATGCCTTCGCAGAGCTTGTACTCCGCTACCTCGCCGCGCGCGTCGATCTCGGCGATGCAGGAGAGGACGAGACGATCTTCGTCTGGGCGGAGCGAGCACATGCCGGAGGAAAGCGCCGGGGGAAGCATGGGAACGGCACGGTCCGGGAAGTAGACGCTGGTGCCGCGGAGGCGCGCTTCAAGGTCGAGATCGGTGCCGGGGCGAACGTAGTGGCTGACGTCGGCGATGTGGACCTGGAGCTGCCAGTTGCCGTTGGGCAGTGGCTGGACGAGGACGGCGTCGTCGAAGTCGCGAGCAGTTTCGCCGTCGATGGTGACGATGGGGAGACCGCGGAAGTCGACGCGGTAGCTGAGTTCGTCGTCGGTCTGGACGGCCACGGTGTCGCGGGCGGAATCTTCGGCTTCGGCCAGGACGTTGGCGGGAAAGACGTGGGGCAGGTGGTGCTTGCGGATGACGATTTCGACGTCGACCCCGAAGGCGTCGGGGTGACCGAGAACTTCGAGGATACGTCCGCGGGCCGGGCGGCCGAGGGTAGGAAAATCGGTGATTTCTATGTCGACGGCGAGGCCTTCGAGGGGGTGTTGGGAGAGGTCTGGGTCGGGGACCCACGCGTCGCGGAGAGGCTGCGAGGATTGGAGCACGGATTCTGTGGAAGGGAGAGGCGCAGGTCCTTCGACTTTGCCGGATGAGGACGATGTTTGGGAGGAAGCTGGCGGCGTGAAGGCGGCTCGTTCGCGCTGGGCTTCTTCGCCGAGGACGCGGTTTTCAGTGGGGGCGGCGGGAAGCTCGGGCGCGCCATCCGAGCCAAAGGGGATCAGGATTGGCTGCGTCATGCGCTCGTCAAGCGGGGTGACGTAGTGGAACTTTGCCGTGGAGTAGGGCTCCGCTTCCCCGCCTCGGCGACCGTGCGGGCGCGCGTAGTGGAAGATGCCGACGACGGTTGGGTTGCGGCGGGTGAGGATGCGGGCGATGCGTCCGGAGCGGCGCGGCTTGCCGTCGGCTCCGGGACGTCCGGGCGGAGCTTCGTCGACCAGGACCTCATCGCCCTGCATGGCCCCGTTGAGATCGTGCGGCGGGATAAAGAGATCGTCTTCGCGCCGGGTGCTTCCGTTAGGGCGGACGAAGCCGAAGCCATCGCGGTGGAGGTCGAGGCGGCCGGCTACGAGGTTTTCTCTCGTTGAGGAACCCACCCATCGCGGTGAAGCTGCGACGGCTGGGGCACGATCTTTCCCGGGCTCACCGGCTGGTTTGCGGGCGGTTTTTTCGGGGGTGGCGGAGGGGAGGGTCCAGTGGCCGGTGTCGAGCTTGACGAGCTCTTTGCGGAGGCACATGCGGGCGAGCTGCTCGAGCAGGAGACGGCGCTCGCGTCCGCCGCCGAGGCCGAGCTCGCGGATGAGCTGCTTGTAGCCGGCGCGGTGGCCGGGGCTACGCTCGATCAGGCGAAGGAGCTCGCGGTCCGACTGGGGGTACGGGGTGGAAGGCTTCGGCATCGTCTCGATTGGTGGGTTGGATGCGAGGTTGGGATCAGACGGAGAGCGTTTGATCTGCGCTTTCGAAATGCGCGTTTTGCTTGCACAAACGTTTGTTCCGTTCAAGTTTCGCGTCTGTGCGTCCTGAGTTTTATTTCACCTGCTGCAGGAGTTCGAAGGCCTGGGGAAGGGTCTGGGCGGGGCTTGGCTTGAAATCGTAGCGGGATTCGTCTTCCTGGCTGCCGATCGACTTGAAGAAGAGGGCATGGCCGCCGATGTGGACGTGCGATTCGGTGACCTGCCAGTGGTTCGGGGCGACCTCGCGTCGTTCGACGTTGAAGCTTCCTCCCTGCTTGAGGCGGCCGAGAATGCCGAAGCCGATCTTGACGTCCTGCGTGAGCGCTCCGCGAATGGTGGCGATGCGCATCTGCGGGCGTGCGATGACGATCTCCCCGGCCATCTGCGACAGGACGCGGGCTTCCATGTCGCCGGGCTCATAGGCGGGGTCCGGCTTGAACGCGAGCGTGACGAGCTCGCCCTTTTCCGAGACGGTCTGCCAGAGAAACGCCCTGGGCAGAAGGCGGAGCATGGCTTCAGCCTGCTGGTCATCGTGCGAGTTGTCCGCGCGCTGCTTGCCCATCTTGCTGGAGTCGGTATAGAGGGCGTGGACGGCATTCATATCGGCGCGGGACTGGTCCGGGGTGAGCGGGCGGCCGTGGTCGGCGAGCTTGCGCTTGAGATTGCCCTGCGGAGTTTCGACGACGAAGACGAGGGTGTCGGCGTCGGGGGTGACGTCGTGGTCGCGGTACAGGAAGGGGGTGTGGTCGTTGTGGTCGGAGTTGAGCTCGGCCTGGACGACGGTGGCGACCAGGGAACGGGGATCCTGCGCGCGCGCCAGCACGGAGCCGGCCAGCACGACGATGATCAGGAGGCGTTGGAGGATGCGTGAGAGCAGCATAGACACAGTGTAGGACGTCTGGCGGGGTACGGGGTATGCGGAGACGCCGATCAGCGTTCCAGGCCCCACTCGTTGACCCAATGAAAGCCTCGGTCGAGCAGAGGATACTGCGCGGGAATGGGTGTGCGGGTGAGAGTCAGGGTGGCGGGGACGAAGGCGGGAGCCCTGGGATCTGGTTTGGCTTTGGGATCGGTTTTGGGCGGCTGCGCGTCCAGGACGAGGTGGTTGGGGTCGGGCAGCCGGAAGCTGTATAGCGTGGACTCGCCGACGTAGCAGGTGATGCTGACGGTGTGGGCCTTGGGATCAAGCTTGTGGGCCAGGCCAGGACTTCGTCGATCTTTTCGCCCACCACGGGCAATGGGCTGAAAAGCGAGCCGTTGCCATAGCAGAAGAGGAAGAAAAAGAAGTACGCAAGGGCGAAGCGGAAGCCGAACCGGGTGAATGGAGTCCAGTGGGCCGGCAGCGGGGCGAGGGCAGGCGGTCGAAGCAGCGGCTCGTTCTCGATGACGCCGGATACGGGTGCTGCGAAGTCCATGGCAGGAGCTCCGGTGGAGAGTTTTCCTGAGTGTACCGGAGGGGTTTGGGACGTCAAGCGATCTTGAGATGACGGAGCGCAGCCTGCGCGGCGTGGAAGCCGGCCATACCGTGGACGCCGCCGCCGGGTGGCGTGGACGATCCGCAAAGGAACAGGCCAGGCAGCGAGGTGTGATAAAGCGACGGGGTGGGCCGAAAGAGGAGTTGGCTGGGCGTCATGGCACCGCCCGAGACGTCGCCCCCGATGAGGTTGGGGTTCCACGACTCAAGCGCGGCGGGGGGCGACACGGTGCGGTGCAGAACGACGTCGCGGAAACCGGGGGCAAAGCGCTCGATCTGGCGCTCGATGGCTTCGGTGTGGTCCAGCAGCGAGCCCTGGGGGACGTGGCAGTAGACCCAGGCGGTGTGCTTGCCTTGCGGCGCGCGGGCGGGATCGAAGAGGGACGGCTGGACGAGGAGAAGGAACGGGTTTGTGGATGCGTGCGGGTGACTGGGGTCGCAGACACGCTCGCTGGCCTCGATCTCTTCCAAGGTTCCTCCGACGTGAACGGTGGCGGCCTGAAGGCAATCCCTGGCGCGCCAGGGAATCGGTTCGCATAAGGCGTAGTCGATCTTGAAAATGCCGGCTCCGTAACGGAAGCCCGCGAGCTGCTTGCGGTAGCTGGGAGTGAGACGGTCGCCGGCGATGCCGAGAAGCTGGCGAGGCGTGAGGTCCGCGAGAATTACATCGGTGGTGGGGAGGCTTTCGAGTTCGTGGTTCGCCTCCGTCCGGCCGCCAAGTGAGCGGAGATGGGTGGCAAGGAGGTCGGTGAGGGTCTGGGCACCGCCGGCGAGGATGGGCCAGCCGACGGAATGGCCGGCGGCCATCAGGATAAGGCCGACGGCGGCGGAGGTTGGGGTCGAGAGTGGAAGGACGGAGTGGGCTGCCATGCCGGCAAAGAGTGCACGGGCTCGCTTGCCGGTGAAGCGGGAACGGGCCAGCGACGAGGCCGGCAGAAGCGCAGACAGGCCGAAGCGGGCGAGCAGCAGAGGATGGTGCGGGATGTGCTGGACGGGGCCAAGAAGGTCTTCGGCAAGGTCGACAAAGGTCTCCGCGAGGGGCTCGAGCAGGCTGCGATATTTGCGAGCGTCTTCGGGGTCGAGGTTTTCGATCGTGGCTTCGAGAGATCGATGCAGCAGGACGGCGGTTCCGTCGTCGAGCGGGTGGGCGCAGGGGGCGGTGGGGTGAAGCCAGGGGATTTCGACTGGAAGCGCGCGGAAAAGCGGGCTGACCGCGCCCATGGGGTAGGCGGAAGAGCCGAGATCGTTGTGAAAGCCGGGGAGGGTATTTTCCCCGGTGCGGCAGGCTCCGCCAAGGGTGGGATTGCGCTCGTAGACGGTGGTCTGAAGGCCAGCGCGCGCGAGTGTGATCGCAGCGGCAAGACCGTTGGGGCCGGAACCGATGATGGAGGCGGTGGGCATGGGAGCTTGGATGCTGGGATTGGATTCGGGAGTGGACCCACCTGTTCCCAGTTGGGCCGGAATCGATAGGCGCAAACTGTTTCGTTTTAAGTGGCGAGCGTTTCGCTGTGAGTTAGAGAGGGATTGGTTCGGGTCTGGGGGCTCGCCAGCCGATCGAGGCGGTGGCCGCCGCGAGGACGAGCAGGGCGGCGGTGAGGGCGGCGCATCCGGGCCATTTGCCGAAGTGCCAGAGCAGGCCGGGCAGCATGCCTCCGACGGTGCCGCCGACGTAGTAGAAGCAGATGTACATGCCGGCGGCGCAGACGCGGGTTTCGGGCGGGGCGGCGTCGCGCAGAAAGCTGTTGGCGCAGACCTGCGCGATAAAGACTCCGGAGCCGACGAGCGCGAGGCCGGCCGCGACCATGGGAAGCGACGGGAAAAGGGTGAGGGCGAGGCCGGCCAGGCTAAGGGCAATCGCGGCGAGGATGCCGGTGCGCAGGCCGACGCGGACCAGGACGCGGCCGGCGACGAGCGTGGCTCCGAGGCCGCAAAGGTACACGGCAAATAACCAGGAAAGAGCCCGCGTGGAAAGAGAAAACGGGGGATCGGCCAGGTAGAAGGTGATGTAGGAGAAGACCGCGACGAGGGTGTACAGCATGCAGAAGCCGATGGCGAAGGTGCTCCGGAGCCGAGGGTTTCGGAGGTTCTGGAGAAAGGGCGTGAACGGTGAGGCGGCGCGGGAGCGGGCAGGCTTATGACCAGGACGCAGCAGGCGCTGGACCAGCAGCATACCGACGAGGCCGGCGGTGCCGAGGATGAGGAAAACCGCTCGCCAGCCGAAGCGCGCGCCGAGCAGGCCGCCGGACAAACGGCCCAGGAATCCTCCGAAGACGGTGCCGGCGACGTATACGCTCATGACGCGGGGTACCTCCACGGCGGCCCACTCTTCCGTGATGTAGGCGATGGTGATGATGAAGATGCCGGGAGTGACGAGGCCCTGGAGAAAACGAAGAAGTGCAAGAACAGGCAGGTTGGGGGAGGCGGCGGTGGCGAGGGTGCAGAGCGCAAGCGCGCCGATGGAGAGCACGATGGTTCGTTTGCGATCCACCGCCTGAGCAAAGAGGGCGAGCAGAAGCGCGGAAAGGGCGACGCCGAGGGTAGAGGCCGAGATGGTCAGGCTGACCCGGGCCTCGGACGCACGAAAGACGTGTGACAGCAAAGGAAGGAGCGGCTGGGTGCAGTACAGATCGATAAAGGCGAAGGTGCCGCAGAGAAAGACGGAGAAGACCGGGGAGGCGGACGTGGCGGCAGGTGGCTGGGCGCGGGCGTCCGGAAGGAGTTGGGCGGGCATGCTTATGGAGATGTACGGATGAGGCGCAGGGTCGCTCATGAGGGTGCGATTGGTGGATGACGGGGCGGAGAACTGGCTCAGGAGCGAGCCCGGGCACGCAGGGGGGGTTACCAACGTGATTCCACCCTGCCGTGGAGTTCAAGTGAAGGTTCAAGGTTTGGGTGTTTACCAGCCTGGTTCCCCCATGGTGCGGGCTTCAAGGTTCGGTTGAAGAGTTTCCCCTTCCGGCTTGCAGAACTTAGTTACGGGAACATGCCTCGGCAGGCTTGCAGTCGTAGCTCAGCGGCTAAAGCCGTCCGCTCTTCTGAGCAATCTGCGGCACGGATGAAGCCGTCCCCTAAACAAGCGATCAGGATTGAGTACGTCGATACAGCCTAGGTGATGATGGCGCGTTTGGCGCGTTTGCCGAGCTGGAGGGTGAGGGTGGCGGGGAGCTCAGGGAGGGTGAAGATGGGGTCGCGGTGGACTTCGCCGTCGATCCGGACGGCTCCTTCGCGGAGCTTGCGGGTGGCTTCGCCGTTGGATGGGGTGAGTCCGCAGTGGGTAAGGAGCGCGGGAAGGCGGATGGTGAAGCCGGCGACGCCGTCCTGCACGGTATGGGCTTCGGGGCCGGCGAGGGTCTGCTGCGGGATGCCGATCTCTTCCAGGTCGTCCGAGACGCCTCCCTGCTGGAACTGTTTCGACCAGTTTTCTTCAGCGTGGGCGGCGAGTTCCGGCGTGTGGAAGCCGGCGGTGATCAGGCGGGCGAGATCGCGCTTTGCCTGCATGGGGTGAAGCTCGCCGGCGGCGATTCGTTCCGAGATGCTGTGGATTTCGGCGGGCAGGAGGTCGGTGAGAAGCGTGTAGTAGCGGCCGATGAGCTCGTCGGGAATGCTCATGAGCCTGGTGAACATGTCGAAGGGAGTGTCATCGACCGCGACCGCGTTGCCGAGGGATTTGGACATCTTCTGGACGCCGTCGAGACCTTCGAGGATGGGGGTCATGAGGACGATCTGGGGGGGCTGGCCGAACTTTCTCTGGAGCTCACGGCCCATGAGCAGGTTGAACTTTTGGTCCGTGCCACCGAGTTCGACGTCGCACTCGAGCGCGACCGAGTCGTAGCCTTGCGCGAGCGGGTACAGGAGCTCGTGGAGGGAGATCTCCTCTTCGGCCTTCCAGCGAGTCAGGAAGTCCTTTCGGTCGAGGATCTGGGAGAGGGTGACCTTTGCCGCTAGACCGATGACTCCTGCGTAGCCGAGCCTGTCGAGCCATTCGGAGTTGAAGCGGACCTCCGTCCTGCTCTCGTCGAGGATGCGAAAGACCTGCCTGGTGTAGGATTTCGCATTCTCGTCGATCTGCTCGCGCGAGAGTGGTGGGCGGGTGGCGGATTTGCCGGTGGGGTCGCCGATGAGGGCGGTGGAGTCGCCGATGAGGAAGATGACGGTGTGGCCAAGCTGCTGGAAGTGGCGCAGCTTGCGCATAAGGACGGTGTGGCCGAGATGGAGGTCGGGCGCGGTGGGGTCGAAGCCGGCCTTGATGCGGAGAGGCTTGCCGGCTTGGGCGCTGGCTTCGAGGCGCTGGCGAAGATCGTCGAGCGGGATGATCTCGGCGGCACCCTTGGTGATGAGGTCAAGCTGGTCCTGAACGGGGGGAAAAGTTTGCATGGCAGGACCAAGTATAAAGAGTGGATGCCGGACAAGGTACACAAGCGGGAGACCGAGACGCCGCACAAGCCGAAGACCTGCCGGACGTGCGGGAGGACGATCGAATGGAGAAAGAAATGGGAGAAGGATTGGGACGTGGTGAAGTACTGCTCGGATGCGTGCCGGGGGCAAAGGCCTGGAGCGGCGGACGCGGCGCTTGAAGAGGCGATCCTGGCGTTGCTGGCCGAGCGTGGGCGGGACAAGACGATCTGTCCGAGCGAGGCGGCAAAGCGGGTCGGTGGCACGGACGAACGGCGCGACTGGGAAGGGTTGATGGAGCCGGCACGCGCCGCGGCTCGGCGACTGGTGGCGGCGGGCAGGATCGTGATCACGCAGGGAGGTCGCGTGGTAGAGCCTTCCACTGCAAAAGGAGCGATCCGTTTGAAGCTGCGTTGAAAGATGGAGATTCTTTTGCGCGCGGACAGGGCTATTCGCTTCTAATTCGTCCATGGCAACTGCGAAAAAGAGTGCTGCAAAGAAGGCTCCGGCCAAGAAGGCGCCCGGGAAGAAGACAGCGGCGAAGAAGGCTCCGGACAAGAAGCCTTCGAGCGAACAGACGTGCTGGCCGGGGTACGAGCCGACCCCGGGAAAGATGGCGGGGGAAAAAGGCAGCTGCAAACCGAAGAAGAACCAAACGCCCGGGGAGAAGAAGGGCGATGCGCGGGCCGCGGCGGCGAGCAAGCTCGAAAAGGCCGGAGGGAACAAGGCGAAGGCCAACCGGAGCTGAGCGAGCGCCTTGGGAGCGCCTTGTTTGCTGAGCCTTCCCGTGGCGATACACTGTCGGCATGAACGCTGAGGGTACTCGCCGTTATCTGCTTGGGCTTCCGCGTGTGGTCGAGAAGGCCCAGTTCGGCGGGGTTATCTTCTGCGTGGGAGACCTCGCGGTCGGCGGCAAGATGTTCGCCATGGTCAATCCGGACGCGGGCGATGGGCTGCCGGTGAGCTTCGCGACCGGGCAGGAGCGGATGGCGGAGCTACTGGAGCTGGACGGAATGCGTCCGGCGCCGTACCTGGCCAGGGCGTTCTGGGTGGCGGCGGAGCGTTGGGATGCGCTTCGGGAGCGGGAGTGGGAAGCGGAGCTGAACGCGGCGCACGCATTGACGCTGATGAAGCTGACAGCGCGAACGCGAACTCTTCTGGAGCTTCCCCGGGCGGAGTTGAAGCGTGTGGTGGCGGAGCGGGTCAGGGTGCTTGCGGAGCGAAAGGCTGCGGCGAGGGCCCGTTCATCGCACACGCCATGATGAACGCGGCACGGACTGGCCTGACGCGAGACGATGTGTTCAGTTGAAGTCCTGAGCCGGTAGGTTGGATTACGGGATTACGGGGTGATGGGTTTTGGGTCGGGCGCGAACAGCGGCAGAAAATTGGCACGGTAGCCAAACAGGACCACGAGCCAGAGCACCGTGGCAACGAGGCCGGCCGCGGCTCCGCCATGGGCAATCAGGAAGTGGAAGATGAGGATGTTGACCAGGATGGGGCCGAGAATGGTCAGGGCAAGGGGAACAAAGCGTCCGACCAGCAGCAGCAGGCCGGAGACGACCATGAGGAAGCCGACGAACTTCATCACGCCGTGGTCGGCAAGCAGCGCGGAATAAACGCCGGCGTCGCCGGTGGGCGAGTCCATGTGCATGAAGTGCAGAATGTTATTGGCACCGAAGATGAGAAACAGGAGACCGAGCAGAATGCGGCAAACGAGGACAGCGTATTTCATTGGGGGATCGGCTCCGGGCGGCGTGGGATAAGGTGAAGATACTCCTGTGGGATGGATTTTGCGGCAACAGGATGCGGGGAGTTTGCGGATGAGCGGTGTTGTGCTGCGGCTGGACGGGAAAGCGGTGCTGGTAACCGGGGGCTCGCGCGGGATCGGCGCGGCGACGGTGCGGATGTTCCGCGAGGCGGGGGCGCGGGTGGTGTTCTCATACCGGGAGGCGGCCACGCAGGCTGACGCGCTGGCCGCGGAACTCGGCGGACCGGAGTGGTGCCGCGCGGTGCGGCAGGAGCTGCGGACGCCGGGCGATGGGCAGGCTCTGGTGGACGCGGCGGTTCGGGCGTTCGGGCGAATGGACTGCCTGATCGTGAACCACGGGGTGTGGCCGGCGCATGACCAGCCGATCGCGACGATGACGGACGGGCAGTGGAGCTTGACCATGGAGATCAACCTGAACAGCGTGTTTGGGCTGGTGCGGGCGGGGGTTGGGCAGATGCTTGGGCAGGAGACTGGTTCCGGATCGGTGCGTGGGCATGTGGTGTTGATCGCGTCGACGGCGGCGCAGCGGGGAGAGGCCTTCCATGCGGATTATGCGGCGAGCAAGGGTGCGCTGATCTCGCTGACCAAGAGCCTTTCGAGCGAGCTGGCGTCGCAGGGCATTCTGTGCAACTGCGTGGCTCCGGGATGGGTGGCGACGGAGATGAGTCTCGCAGCCCTTCAGGACCCGGAAACGTCCAACAAAGCTACGGCACTGATTCCGCTTGGGCGGGTGGGCCATGTGGATGAGATTGCCGGACCGGTGGTGTTTCTGTGTACGCCGCTGGCCGGGTTTGTTTCAGGCGAGGTTTTCAATGTCAATGGCGGGGCGGTTCTGGTTGGGTAGGGCCTGGGTGCTGGGCGGGATGCTTCTGCTGAGCGGGATTGCGTGTGCGCAGTCGGCGGGGGATATGCAGCCGGCGCAACCGCCGGACCGCCCGGGCGAGACGGTGGAACAGCACGGGCGCCGGCTGCTGGACGAGATGGTGAAGGCGCTTGGAGGCGAGGCCTGGCTGAACCGCGGGACCATGTACTCGGAAGGGCAGACGGCAGCATTCTTTCGGGGGCAGCCGACGGGCAGCGTCGTGCGCTTCAACGAGTACAAGCGATTCAGCACGGGGACAACGCCGGACCTGGAGCGGGTGGAGTATCTGACGATTCGCGGCATGATCATGCCGGGCATGAAGCGGGACGTTGCGCATGTCTGGACCGCGGACAACGGTTTCGAGGTCACCTTCAAGGGGCGAAGCGAGCTGCCGAAGCCGCAGGTTGGCGATTACCTGAGGCGGCGCGAGCATACGATCGAAGAAGTAATGCGTGTGTGGGTGAAGGAGCCGGGCGTTTCGATCGTGTCCGAGGGCACGGGCATGCGCGACCGGACGCCGATCGACAAGGTGACGATTCTGACGGCGAGCAACGACGCGGTGACGCTGGAGCTGGCGCAGGATACGCATTTCCCGGTGGAACGCAGCTTTGAATGGCGGAACCAGCAGTTCAAGGACCTGGACATCGACGAAGAGGTGTACGGCGACTGGAGGCTGATCCAGGGGATTGGCACGGCGATGAACATGACGCGCTACCACGACGGCGACATGGTGGACCAGACCTTTTACACCAAGGTGCGGTACGGCGATCCGTTCGGGCCGGAGCTGTTCAACCCGGATGCCCCGTTTGTGAAGAAATAGAGCGAGCCGGCGATATACTGGGCTCTGCCATGAGTGACTCGCCGCAGAACCAGACGCTGGATATTGTTGAGATCATGCGAATCCTTCCGCATCGCTACCCGTTTCTGCTGATCGACCGGGTGGTGGAGATGGAGCGCAAGCAGCGCATTGTCGCGATCAAGAACGTGACGATCAACGAGCCGCACTTCGTGGGTCACTGGCCGAATCAGCCCGTAATGCCAGGCGTATTGATGGTGGAGGCGATGGCGCAGACCGGCGGAGCTTTGCTGCTGACGGAGATCGAAGACCGTGACCAGAAGGTGATGTACTTCACGGGGATCGAGAATGCGCGTTTTCGCCGGCCGGTAACTCCGGGCGACCAACTGCGGATCGAGGTGAAGGTGCTGAACTGGCGCAGCCGCATGGTCAAGATGGCAGGGGTCATCACGGTTGAAGGCAAGGTGGCATGTGACGCTACCATTACCTGCGCGCTGGCCGATAAGCCGGGCAAAGCTGTGGCCGCGAGCACGGTGCCAGCTGTTGCCGAGATTCCTGCCGGCATTCCGGGCTCCGGTGAGGAGATTCCGGAGTGAGCATACACCCGACCGCGATCGTGGAAGAGGGTGCGCAGGTACCGGCGAGCTGCCGAATCGGGCCGTTCTGCACGGTGGGCCGGGATGTGGTGCTTGGAGAAGAATGCGAGCTGGTGAGCCACGTGGTGCTTGCGGGCCACACGACGCTGGGCCGGGGTGTGCGGGTGTTCTCGTTTGCCTGCGTGGGCATTGCGCCGCAAGACTTGAAGTACCGCGATGAGCCGACGCGGGTGGAAATCGGAGAGGCGACCGTGATCCGCGAGTATGTGACGATCTCGCGGGGGACGGCGGGCGGCGGCGGGCTGACCCGGGTGGGCGCGGACTGCCTGATCATGGCGTACACGCATATCGGACACGACTCGGCGATCGGGAATGGATGTATCCTGGCAAACTCCGCCACGCTGGCCGGGCACGTGGTGGTGGAGGACTATGCGGTGGTGGGCGCGCTCTGCCCGGTGCACCAGTACTGCCGGATCGGGCGGTATGCGTACGTGGGCGGAGGCACGACGATCACGCAGGATGTGCTTCCCTATTCGCTGACGTCGATCGCGCGCGACAACCATGCGTACGGGTTGAACAAGGTGGGCCTGGAGAGGCGCGGGTTTACACCGGAGCAGATGAAAGAGCTGCGCGCGGCCTACCGTGTGCTGACGGGAAGCAGGAAGAATGTGTCGCAGGCACTCGCAGAGCTGCGGGCGCGGCTGGACGCAGGGGAGGCGGGCGAGCATGTGCAATACCTAGTGGATTTTTTGGGCGCGAGCGAGCGTGGAGTCATCCGGTAAGGTAGTACGGAGCGCTATACTTTTGCGGTGATAAGAGCTTTTCACAGCCGCGACTTCCAGCGTCTTGCAAGTCGCAGTGGTCTTGAGAAGATGGAGCTCTGCAGGGCTTTCAGCGACATGGAAGCAGACCAGGTGGACGCAGATCCGGGCGGCCACGTTTACAAGTAACGGGTAAGCCGGCGAAGCAGTGGCAAGTCGGGCGGTTTTCGCGTCACCCGGCTGCTGAAGTGGGAAACTCATGCATCTTCGTACACGGTCTGACAAGAGCCGTAAAAGCAATCTGCCCCTCCGTGAGGTCGCGATCGACTGCTGGCGAAAAGACTGGGAGCATGGGGAGAAGCACCCACGCGGAGCCTCGCTGAAACTGCTCGCGCTGCTGGAACGCCATGGGATCGATGCCGTTACTTAATGAAACGCTGGGCCTCATCGCCGGCAGCGGAAGGTTCCCATTTCTGCTGCTTGAGGCCGCGCGTGCGCACGGCCTTACCGTGGTGGTCGCGGCCATCCGGGAAGAGACCGATCCGGAGATGGATCGGTTGGCGGCCGCAGATGCCGGCGTGCGGGTGCATTGGATGTCGCTTGGGGAGCTTTCACGGCTGATCGAGACGTTTCAGGCGGAAGGGGTGACGCGCGCCGTGATGGCCGGGCAGGTTCGGCATAAGCAAATCTTTTCGAGTATCCGGCCGGACTGGCGGCTGGCCAAGCTGCTGCTGAACCTGCGGACGCGCTCGACCGACATGCTGCTGGGAGCAGTGGCGAAGGTGCTGGGCGATGAGGGAATCGAGTTGATCTCCTCGACGGCGTACCTGGAGCCTCTGCTGGCAGCGGCGGGGGTGATGACGGCGCGGGCACCGAGCCGGGGCGAGCAGGCAGACATTGCGTATGGACGGACGGTGGCGCGGGGGATCGCGGGATTCGACCTGGGGCAGACCGTGGTGGTGGCCGCGGGGGCGTGCGTGGCGGTGGAGGCAATGGAAGGGACCGATGCCACGATCGCCCGGGCGGGGGAGTTGTTTCGCTCGCTCGACGCCGGGGAGTCCACGTTAAGCCGGTCGCTGACGGTGGTGAAGGTGGCCAAGCCGAACCAGGATCTGCGCTTCGACGTTCCGGTGGTGGGCGTGCCGACGGTGGAAGCCATGCACGCGGCAGGAGCGACCTGCCTGTGCGTGGAGGCAGGGCGCACTTTGGTGTTCGACCGGGAAACGATGGTGGCTTCCGCTAACCGGGCGGGCATTGCGATTATCGCGGAGTAGAATGAGCCTGAACCTGAAGGGGATCGTGGCAAGGTCCGAAGCGGCCGTGGCTGCGTACACCTAAGCAGAAGGCAGCACAAGGGAGAGACGATGCGTAAAGGACTACTGGCTGTGGTGGCCGCGGGTGTGCTCGCGGCCGGAGTATTCGGGCTGAAGGCGCATGGCTTTCTGGCCGCCGATACGATGCTGAAGCCGGGAACCGAGGCACCGGGCTTTTCACTCCCGTCGCAGACGGAGACCAACGTCAGCCTGCAGGAGTATCGCGGCAAGTACGTGGTGCTGTACTTCTATCCAAAGGATCAGACGAGCGGATGCACGGTGGAAGCGCACAACTTTGAACGCGACAAGGACAAGTATGCCGCGCTCAACGCCGTGGTGCTTGGCGTGAGCCTGGATACGGTGGAAAGCCATAAGGCGTTCTGCACCAAGGATGGCCTGAACTTCAAGCTGCTGGCGGACCCGGAGCACAAGGTGATCGACGCATACGGCGTGCCGATCATGAGCTTCAACGGCAACCAATATGCCTCACGCGACACGTTCCTGATCGGCCCGGACGGTAAAATCCTGAAGACGTGGCAGGTCAAGGCGATCGGCGGCCATAGCGACGATGTGCTTGCGGCACTGGCGGAATACAAGAAATAGCTGCAAGGCGTGAAAGGCCAGATGTGAAGGACGCCCGGCTCTCGCTACAGGAGACCGGGCGTCTTTCGTTCGTTCTCTCGACGCTACTTCCTGGCCGCGGACTTCTTTGCTACGGCCTTTTTCGCCACAGTCTTCTTGGCAGCGGTCTTGGCAGCGCTCTTGGCAGCGGTTTTGGCAGCAGTCTTGGCCGGAGCCTTGCTCGCCGCCTTGGTGGAGGTCCTGGCAACGACCTTCTTGGCCGGAGTCGCGGACTTCTTCGCTACGGTCTTCTTTGCAGGCACTGCGGTCTTTTTCGCGGAGGTCTTCTTCGCGGGCACGACAGCTTTTTTCGCGACGGTCTTCTTTGCGGGTGCTGCTGCTTTCTTCGTTGCCAAGGTAATACCTCTCGTTGTGGGTTTTTTGCTGCTGGTGCGGGCAGCCGTGGGGGCTGCCTTGCCGCCGCGCGAAGGAACGGACTTCTTCGCGGCAGATGCTGAGATGGATCTGGCAACGCTGCTTCCGGCAGACGTGCGGCCGTAGCTCGACGGCTTGCCCTTTGCTGCGGTCCTCTTTGCCGAAGTCTTCCTGCCCGGTAGCTTGTTCGCGGGCACCTTCCTGCCGGGAGCCTTCTTTGCAGGCGGCGGGGGAACGGATTTCTTTGCCGCGACCTTCTTGCCGGGAGCTTTTTTGCCGGGAACCTTCTTTGCAGGCGGCGGGGGAACGGATTTCTTCGCCGATGTCTTCTTTGCCGAGGTGCTTGCGACCAAGGTCAACGTGCCGACTGCCTTTTTTGCCGGACTTTTCTTTGCCGGACTCTTTCTCGCGGGCGATTTCGTTGCGGGCGCGCGCAGGTCGGAGAGCACGGCGCTCAACGGGACCTCAGCGGCATTGCGCGTGGGTTCGGCGGACATCTGTGTGGGCGGCTCGTAGGGATTGGACGGGGTGTTCGGCGTGGCCCGCAGCACGGCATCTTCGGCGTGGGTGTTGTGCCGTGTGTGCGTTGTGTCGTCTTCGTCGTCGTCGAGTCCTTCGTCGTCGTCCTGCTCGTCCTCGGCTGCATCCTCATCGTCGTCGAGATCGTCTTCCTGCTCTTCGTCGTCATCGTCGTCTAGATCGATGTCGGCGGCGACAACCGCGTTCGAGGTCACCTCATCGACATCATCTTCGTCGGAATCATCGGCTCCGTCCACCTGGTCGGTGCCCTCACCGGACAGGTCTTCTTCTTCCTCATCGTCGGCGTCGAGGTCCTCGTCGTGCGAGTCGTCTTCGTCGATGACGGCCTGGTCGATCGTCTCCTCTTCCTCCTGGTCCTCATCCTCACGATCGGCAGCTTCGGCCTTGATGTCTTCGCCGTCCGCAGCCCCCTGCATCAGGCCGTCGTCGATGTCTTCCGCGTTCGCGTACTCACGGGCTCCCTGGTCGGGATGGCTGATCTCTGCCTCGTCTACGTCGTCCGCGTCTCTCTGGTCGAGAGCACTTTCCGCCGTCTGCTTATGCTTCATGGTTTGCCTCTCTGCTGAATCTGCTCAGTGCGGTGTGGCCTGCATCGCTCAATGTGTTTTCCGTGCGGCACGAATGATAGCAACAGCATGCATCCGTGCGCCAACGATAGCAAGCGAATCTTGATGTGCGATGCGACTATCTTCTCTTGCGGTGCCCGGAGCGGGAAGAGGAAGCGCTATGCGACTTCGCGGAGGCGCCCCCGTGCGAGAAGGATTTCCTTGCCGCCGAGGAAGCTCTGCGTGCGCGTGAGGAGCCGGAACTGCGTCGGCCTGCGACGCGTGCATGGCGTCCTGCTCGTCCGTGCGAACGGCCTGAGTAGAGGATGCGTGGAGGCTCCGCGACATAGATGCTGCGGCCGGGACGAAGGCCGGAGGAGCGCAGGGAAGCATTCCACTCGCGCAGTTCGCCGGCCGAAATATCGAAGCGGTCCGCGATGGTGACCAGCGTGTCTCCGCGCTCCACCACATACCGTTGCGGACGCGAGGCGGCTGCGACGCTCTGCACGGGCACGACGAGCTCGTCATCGACCGACATGGGGTCCTTGTCCGTGATGCCGTTGGAGGCGGCGATGTCGGCCGCATGCCCATGCAGCGCAGAGGCGATCGAGTCCAGGGTTTCGCCGGGCTTGACGATATGGAAGCGCCACGTGGTACGGCGGTCTTCGGGAATGTCCTTGAGCCGGTCGTTGTAAAGATCCTTCGTGCCGGGCGGAATGTGGAGGTCGTACGGAATATCGCGCGGCGTGACCAGGCGCAGCATTGCGGGGTTCAGCGCGACGAGCTCCTGAACGGTGCTTCCGGTGACATCGGCGACCAGATGCAGGTCGATGGAATAGTTCGTGGGTACGGTGTCGTAGAGGATGGCGGCGCTCGGGGTGAGCTTGTCGAGGCCGTAGACTTCGGGGTTCTTCGCCATCAGCACGGCAGCAAGGATCTTCGGCACGTAGGCGCGGGTTTCGCCGGGCATGGCACCGGCGCGGTACAGGTCCCAATAGTTGGTGGCACCGGTCCGTAGCAAGGCATGCTGAACACTGCCCGGCCCCCAGTCGTAGGCGGCCATGGCGAGGTTCCAATCGCCGAACATGCCGTACAGACGCTTGATGTATTTGGCATAGGCGCGCGAGGATTTTTCCGGGTCGAAGCGGTAGTCGAAGTAGCCGTTGCGCTGCAGACCATACTCGAGGCCGTCGCGAGGCATAAACTGCCACATGCCTCCTGCACCGGAGCTGCGGTTGACAACCTGCGGCTGGAAACCCGACTCCGCGACGGCGAGATAGATCAGGTCCTGCGGTACCCCCTCTTCCTGCAGAGTGCGCTGGATGAGCGCTCGGTATTTGCCGACGCGCTGCAAGGATGCCGCCATGTGGGCGCGGAAGCTGTGCGAGGTGGAGAAGACGCCGATGTAGCCGGCCACTTCATCGTTGATGATGAGCGGCAGGTCGGAGGAGACGTTGAGCTGGGTCTTGAGCTTGGCGACAAGCTCCGGGTTGGGCGCGAAGGTAGTGTCGGCAACCTCTTCAAGCGGCGCTTCCTCAAGCTTGGGACTGAAGCCGTTGCCCTGCTTGAGCGCGGCGAGCTCGAGCGAGTTGATGGCATCCACCAGGCGCTCGAACTGGTCGGCCAGCGCGCCGTCGGTCTTGAGGTCCAGTCCGGAGGTGAGCATGAGGTCGACGGCGTAGTCGAAGTCAAGACGTGCCGCGTCTAGGTGCCCAGAGCGGTAGTTGTTCACGCCGGAGGTGTAGCTTGCCTGCGCCTGCGCGACGATCCCCTGGGCACGCGGAGAGAGCTGCTGGGGCGATACGGGCTGCAGCGCCGCGGGCGTGCCCACAGGTGCTGGAACGGCGGGCTTCTGGGCGGGCGACACGGTCGCGAAACAAGGCAGAAGCAACGCGGCAAGGACAAGGTGGCGAAGGCTCGGACGAGACCGATCAAGGAAGGCGTGCACACCTGATTGTAAGCCGAAGCATGGGCCTCGCGGGACGCTGAATGGTAGCATCGAGGCTGGAGTCTCAACGCATCGCATGGACCTCGACCACATCCGCAACTTCGCGATCATCGCGCATATCGACCATGGAAAATCGACGCTGTCGGACCGGTTGCTCGAGATCACCGGCTCTCTGACCAGCCGCGAGATGCAGGCGCAGGTGCTGGACGCGATGGATCTCGAACGCGAGCGCGGCATCACGATCAAGGCCCACACCGTACGCATGATGTACAAGGCGGAGAACGGCGAAACGTATCAGCTCAACCTGATCGACACCCCGGGACATGTGGACTTCTCCTATGAGGTTTCGCGTTCACTGGCAAGCTGCGAAGGCGCGCTGCTGGTGGTCGATGCGAGCCAGGGAGTGGAAGCGCAGACGCTGGCGAACGCGTACCTGGCGATCTCGAATGGGCTTGAAATCATTCCGATCATCAACAAGATCGACCTGCCTTCGGCCGACATCGAGCGTACCAAGGAGATGATCGAGAAGTCGGTGGGCCTGCCGGCCGACGATGCGGTCGCGGTCTCGGCAAAGACGGGGTTGAACGTGGCCGCGATCCTGGAGTCGGTGGTCCATCGTCTGCCTTCACCCGCGGGCGATCCGGAGGCTCCGCTGCAGGCGCTGATCTTCGATTCGTGGTTCGATGCCTATCGCGGGGTGATCGTGCTGGCGCGCGTGATCAACGGACGTCTGCGCAAGGGCATGCGGATCAAGATCATGTCGAATGGACGGCAGTTCGACGTGGAGTCGATGGGCGTGATGACGCCGAAGCCGGTGGCGCTCGATGAGCTGCAGGCGGGTGAGGTGGGCTTCTTTGTGGCGACGATCAAGAACGTCGCCGACACCAAGGTAGGCGACACGATCACCGAGGTCGAGCGTCCCTGTGCCGACGCGCTGCCCGGGTTTGAAGACATCAAGAGCATGGTCTTCGCGGGGCTGTACACGGTCGACTCGCACGAGCATGCGATGCTGCGGGATGCTCTCGAAAAGCTGCGCCTGAACGATGCCAGTTTCTCGTTTGAGCCGGAAAGTTCGGTTGCGCTGGGGTTTGGGTTTCGCTGCGGATTTCTCGGGCTGCTGCACCTGGAGATTATCCAGGAACGGCTGGAGCGCGAATACGATCTGGACCTGATCACGACGGCGCCGGGCGTCCGCTACAAGATCACGCTGACCGATGGAAGCGAGATCGAGGTAGACAACCCGAGCCGCTGGCCGGACCCATCCGAGATCGAGCAGATCGAAGAGCCGGTCATCATCGCCAAGATCCTGACCAACGAGGAGTACGTCGGCGGCATTCTGAAGCTGGTGGAAGAAAAGCGTGGACGCCAGCAGAACATGGAGTACGTCTCCGACACGCGCGTGCTGATCACGTACGAGCTTCCGCTGAACGAGATCGTGCTCGACTTCTACGATCGGCTGAAGACGGTCTCGCGCGGGTATGCCTCGCTCGACTACCAACTGGCCGGCTCATGGGTTTCGCCGATGGTGAAAATGGATATTCTGATCGGCGGCGACCCGGTGGATGCGCTGTCGATCATCATCCACAAGGACTTTGCGCAGCAGCGCGGGCGCGCGCTGGTGTCCAAGATGCGCGAGCTGATTCCGCGGCAGATGTTCGAGGTGGCGATCCAGGCTGCGATCGGGTCGAAGGTGATCGCGCGCGAGACAGTAACGGCGATCCGCAAGAACGTGATCGCCAAATGCTACGGAGGCGACATCAGCCGCAAACGCAAGCTGCTGGACAAACAGAAGGAAGGCAAGAAGCGCATGAAGCGGATCGGAAAGGTAGACATTCCGCAGGAAGCGTTCCTGGCCGTGCTGAAGGTAGGAGAGGATTGATCGTCTGATGGCCGCGGAGTTGTCCAGGACGCAGCGAGCCGGGGCTATCGCCTCGCTGCAGCGTTATTTCGAGGAAAACATGCCGGAGCCCTTGGGCGATCTCGCCGCCGGCCTGCTGCTCGACTTCTTCCTCGCGGAAATCGGCCCGATCAGCTACAACCTGGCTATTGCAGATGCACAGACTCGCCTGCTGCAACGGGTGCAGGACTTGAACGGCGAGCTCTTCGAAGACGAACTGCGGTTCTGGCCGCGGCATGACGCGAAGCGGCGAAAGAACTCCGTCGGCAAACGTTAGCCCTGGGCTGGGGTCTGGCCCCAGCAAGAAACTTCCAGCATAAAACCGGGACGGACTGAGCTCGTCACTCGATCCATCCCGGTTCGGCTTCCGTTTCGTTATTTGGGGGCGGGACGGCTTGCGGCCGGCCGGGTGGCGGAAGCCGGACGTGGCGCGGCGGGTGCCTGGGGCGTGGGCGCAGCGATACCGGAACTCTTGTTGTAGGCGTCGACCACGGCCTGGGAGATGTCGGTGTTGGTTTTTGGCGAGACCCAGAAGACATTGTTCTGCTGGCCGGAAACGTCGAGCACCAAGGTATATCCGTTCTGGTCCGCGTAGCTGCGGGCAGTCACGGCCACCTTCTGGGCGACCTTGCCGAGCGCTTCCTGCAGTTCGGTGGAGTACTCGGTCTGGGCCGCTTCGGCATCGCGCTGCAAGGTCTGCTCCTTGGTGTTAATCGTGCGCAGACGGCTGGCCTTTTCGTCATCCGGCAGGTTGGCGGGCACAGCCTTCTTCAGGCTGTCGATCTCGTTGGACTGGGTTTCGAGCTGGGCCTTGCGCGGCTCGAATTTCTTCTGGGTGTTGAGCGCAACCGTCTGGCCTTCGTTGGAGGCGAGCACCACCTGCTCGAAGTTGATCAACGCAATTTTGGCGCTGACCGCCTGCGGAGCGGATGAAGTGCTGGGGGCGGCGGGAGCCTGCGCGTGCGAGACGCCGGCGGTGAGGAGGCCCGCGGCGAGCGCGGTAAGAAGTGTCAGGTTGCGGTTCATGCGAATTGTCGTGCTCCTTAGGACTTGATCGAGGGTGGAGGAAGAGATTGGTCTGGACGGTGGGCCTGAGGTCTTGAACCGGCCGGTACGCGGAAGGATTGTTCAGACACAAACGACACCTGTCCGGACTCTGCTCGGCCGCAAACCGCTGGTTGCCGCATCCGTGGCTCCCGGCGCACCTGCCCGGTGAGTTGGACGGACGCTGGCAGGCCTGGGTGCGTTGGCCTTGAAGAACCCGCGCGAACCTGTGCAAATTATAGGGGTGTGCCGGAGTGGGGTCAAACCGACATCTCCGGAAATCTGAAGACTTCCCCGGGGAAATCCCCAAAAAGCGGAGGCTGCCGGAGTCAGGTGCAGACAGGCCGTTGCTTTTCATCGGCTTTTCCGGAAAGGCAGGGTTCAGGGCTTTGGCATACTGATTGCTTCACGTAATGTAGGCATTTGGCATGGATCCTCGCGGCCGATGCTCGAAGTACCTCGATCCGCGGCGAACGGCGCACCCAATGCAGGTGTCATGCTGCGCGCGGACGAGCGAGGCGCTCAGAGTCCGGATGGAATCGAGCGACCGTTATGGAGGCCAGCGACTGGCCGTTGCACGGGGAGACAAGGCCGCCTTACGGGGAGTGGGGCGGCCGGTCTCAGCAGGAACCGGTACCGTGTCCGGAGTGCCGGACGAAAAAAGTTTGCCAATCGAGCCATTTACGCGTAGGCTCGTGCTTGTCAGGTCAGGCTGTGGGTGCCGGAGCCGATACAGTAGCAAGGCATACAGGTGTTTTGCCGCCCGGCTTACCCGGCGCAGACCCTTTGGTACCGGGATCTCATGGAAGTTTGGTATCGTGCTCCGTACGGTGGATTGCTGGCCGTCTCCCATTGGCCGGAACGGATTGGGAGCAAGGCAGGCTTACGAGTGACCACGGTGCGCGGCAAGCAGCCAGTGCACCCACAAACTCAGGCGTCCCAGGCCGGATATAGAAACGGATAGCGGCCACCGGATGATGACGGAAGCAGCGACGGGAGCAGGGAACATCTGCAATCGGCTGTTAAGCCGGAGGGATGGATCTTTACCCCGGCACAGTGACGCGCAATGTTCTTTGTCGGGCTATCCGTTGCGTCGGCAGGCTGCGGCTCCGGCTTTCACTGCGAGGAAAGGTGCGGCAGGGGAGTACACGGGACGACGGCAGGACGGCAACGGATAGAAGCAGAAGGGCCTGACCGGCGGGATGCGGCAGGCAAAAAGGAAACGGAAGCATGAATGCTGAACAGAATGTAGTGGATGCGCCCTTCGATCAGGAACAGCGGGCTGTGCAGTCCGTGGAGGATGGGAACGGAGAGCGCGGCGGCGAAGGCGGCGGCGGCTTTGAACTGGATGAGAACGGCCAGCGTGTTCCGCATGGCATGGGCCAGTCGAAAAGCAGCCGGAGACGCCGGCGCAAACGCAAGATGAAGACCGGAGAAGCCGGGGAAGGCGTCTCGGGCGGCGGGGAGGCTGCCGAGAGTGCCGAAGGCCCCGTAGCGGAAGGGACGATCAGTTCCGTGCAGGCAGCCGCAGCCCAGGGTGCGGGACGCCAGCAGCAGGGCGCGGGGCGCGGAAACCAAGGCAGCCCGCAGCAGGGCCTTGCGCAAAGCGGAAGTCCGCATGCCGGCCAAAACGGCAACGGCACTGCTCCTGGCGGTACCAAGCGCTGGAAGAAGAAGTTTCGCGATCGGGATCGTCCACGCACGGCCGGCTCCGACAACCCCGGAAACCAGGCGGGCGGCGCAACGTCGAGCGGCTCCGGCAGCGGAGGCTACGGCGCACGGGACGGATACAGCAGCTCCGGTACAGGCAGTGACGGCGGAGGCCTCGGCAGAGGGCAGTTCCGCGGGCAGGATACGCACCAGCCGGGCAACGGCGGAGGCTTCAAGCGCAAGGGTGGCTTTGGAGGCTCGAACGGCGGCGGCAAGCAGGGACGCTCGAATGGCGGGGGAGGCTCACGCGGCGGGTTTGTGGGCCCAATGGACCACAGCTATCGCGCGGTGAACGGCAACTTTACCGACACGCCACCTTCCACCATGGACCCGTACAGCGGAGGCGGGCGGCGCGGGGGGTATTCGGGGGATTCGCAGCCGATCGACTACTCGCAGGGCCGCTCGGTGCCGATCGCGCCGGATGCTCCGACGCACATTTACTTCTTCATTGAAGACCTGTTCATCACGGCGAAGGTTCAGGAAACCGCGCGCAAGCTCGGGGTCAAGGTGGCTTTTGTAAAGAACGACAAGGAGTCGATCGCGCAGCTGACGGCGGGTGAGGACAACGACCGGCCCAGCCTGATCGTGTTCGACCTGAACAACGCCAGTGCCAAGCCGATGACGCTGATGCCAAAGCTGAAGGCAAAGCTGAAAAAGTCGGTTTCGATCATCGGCTTCCTGTCGCATCTGCAGGGAGACCTGAAGGCAAAGGCGATGGAGTCTGGATGCGATACGGTTATGCCGCGCGCTGCGTTTTCGCAGAACCTGCCCAACCTGCTTCGGCGGTATGGCATCGAGGACACCGAAGAAGTCGCCAACTATAACCAGTAGGCCATGGCAGAACGCTAGCCCGGGGGCCAGCCCATGGCTCTTCCGCCAAGCACGTGCAGGTGAACGTGCTGGACGGTTTGTCCGCCGTGCGCGCCGGTGTTGATGACGATGCGATGGCCTGCAGGGAGCTCGCGTTTTGCGAGTGCAGCGGCGGCGTGGAGCAGATGCCCGAGCAGCGTGTCCGGCACCTCGGTGACGTCGCTGAAGTGCTCGCGCGGGATGACAAGGACGTGATACGGGGCCTGCGGTTGGATGTCGGGAAAGGCGAGCGCGCGGTCGTCCTGCCAGACGGCCTGGACGGGAATGGTGCCGCTCGCGATCTTGCAGAACAGGCAGTTGGGATCTGGCATCGGTCGGCTCACTTTTTCAGGTATTTCGGCGCGGCTCCGGGAGCCCACGGGTCATAGTGTTTCGCGAAGCCGGCGCGGAGATCGATAGGCGGGTGTGATCCGGTCCACCACTCCACGAAGGGGTTGGGGTCAGGTGCTACGAAGGAGTTCGAGCCAAGTTCGTCGAAGGCTCCCTGGCCGGCCAGCTGTGGGCTGGCGACGATGCCGTGCACGGCTTCCATGCCGAAGACGTCGGCGGCATGCTCGTCCATGCGGCTGAAGGAATTTTCGAGCGGCTCGGTCAGGAAACCCAGGGTGGAGAAGATGAGCAGGAGCACGACGAGCGCTGCCCAGTTGTCCTGCGTGGGCACTCGCCAGAGCTTGCCGCGGACGCGCAAAAGCCACTGGAGCAGGTAGAAGCCGATGCCGAAGAGCACAAAAAGCAGGACAAATGACATCAGCACGCCATAGACGATGTGACCCAGGACATAGTGGCCCATCTCATGGCCGAAGACGAGCGCGATCTGGTCCGGCGTGAACTTCGCGATCGAGGTATCCCAGACGACGACTCGCTTGCTGGCGCCGAAGCCGGTCACGTAGGCGTTGAGCGTGGTGGTCTTGGCCGAGGCCTTCATCAGGAACATGCGGGCGGGCGGGATGCTGATGCCCTTGCCTCCGTGGGCGACGACCTTTTCAAGCTCGACAACCAGCGCGGGGTTGGACTGTGCAAGCGGCTCGAACTTGTTGAATAGCGGATCGAAGACATAGGGCGTGGCGAAGATGCCCAGAACGACCAGGCAGCAAGCCACCGCCCAGAAGACCAGCCACCACCGGCGGGGAAACTTGCGGATGATGAAGAACAGAAGCATCAGCAGCGGCCAGCCAAGGATGAGCGTGACCAGGCTGGATTTGAGGAGGTCGGCGAACCAGCTTCCCCAGCCTTGCACGGACAGGCCGTAGCTGAGGGACTCGTAGTGCGCAAACAGACTCAACGGCAGGTTGAGCAGCGTGGTAACGATCAGAAGCTCCAGCAGGAAGACGAGGCTTTGGATCCAGCGGTTCTTGCTGAGATTGTTGGCCACGTTGCGCATGCGGGCGGCGATGCCGAGCTCGAGCAACAGCCATAGCTGAAGGATGCTCCAGAGCGGGTCGGCAAAGGCTTCAAAGGTGCGGATGCGATACAGGCTTTCCGCTTTCACGAGCATGTTCGACGGGAGGACGTAGGCGGTGTGGTCGGCCGCGGCGGCCTGGAGCGCGACGGCTTCGGTAGGTGTGATGTGGGCGCAGCCGGTGAGCGGAAGTAGAACGCATAGAAATACCAGCAGAAAGAAGAGAACGGAGCGGACGGAGAAGCTGCGGCGCATTGGATTAATGTACGCGATGCGGGTTCGACGGTTCGGCCCGGGCGAATTCCCGGAGCAGCCGCCGCGCGCAAAGGGCACCAGGGAAGTATGCGGAGAAAGCCAGGCGAGGCTAGTTGAGGCGGACGAGGTAGGGGGTCGCGTCCGGGATGTGAATGGAGTCCGCGATGATTTGCGCGGTCGTGTGGTCGGGCGTGAGCGGGTTGATGCGGACCCAGTGGCCGGTTGGGCCGGCGAATTCGACCACCTTTGCCGTGGCTCCGTAGCGCCGGATGAGGTCGTTTTTGAGCTGGATGGAGTCGTCCTGGCTTAGAAAGGCGCCGATCTGCACGCACCATCGTCCGCCGGTGTCGGGAATGGCGCGCGCGAAGGCTTCCACGCGCACTTTGCCGACTCCCATCTGGTAGAGGCCCGTGGCCTTGGCGGCGGCGAGCGAAAGATCGAGAATGCGGTTGGGCACAAAGGGTCCGCGGTCCGTGATCTTGACCAGCACGGACTCGTTGGTGGCTAGATTGGTCACCCGGACGGTGGTGCCCATGGGCAGCGTCCTGTGCGCGGCGGTCATCGCGTTCTGGTCGAAGATGCTTCCATCCGCCGCCTGGCGGTTGTGGTAGGGCGGACCATACCAGCTGGCCAGGCCGACCTCGGTGGAGACCGGCTTGCGCAAGCTGTATTCGTCGGGGTCGATCGCACTGGAGATGGCGGGTTCAGATGGCCGGGGAGGGCGTGGAGCGCTGCGGGTCACCGGGGCCCGGACGGGAGGGAGCGGAGGCGGAGGCGGTTGCGCGCTTGCGTCATACACGGCATGATGACATCCGGCCACGACCAGGAGCGGCGGCAAGACCGCCAGCAGCAGGAGCCGGCGGATGGGTGCGCAGAGAGGGTTCATCGCGGGGTGGGTGAGGCTAAACGCCGGCTTTGGGCGCGGGCGGTGGGGCGGTGGGTTATGGGAGTCCATGCGCCGGGCCAGCTTGTCCAGCTCCGCCGCGGCGGACTTCAGCGCGGACGAGCCGTTGCGCCGCACGTCGGGCACGACCTCATCATTGAAGTAGGCGATCCAGCGCTTCAGGTCGGCTTCCACCTGGCCCGCAGCTCCGCGCAGACGAGCTTCGAGCGTGGCGTCCGTGCTCGCCCCGGGTTTCGCCGGCTCTTCCGGATGCGGCATACGTGCCTCCTGCGGCGGGCGTGCGGGTGTCGCCGATGGCACCAGTATGCCGTATGTGGGTCCACGGCGGAGCGGAATTTTCAGGGAGGTGCTCTTCTGGGCACGGCTGGTGCGGCCTCCAACAGATAAATGCAACCATGACCCCGTGCCGGGCGTCCGATGAAGCAATGTCCAGGTTGCTGCCGCGGTCGCCTATTTGAATCAATGCGCCTTCCGCCCTGGCTGTCTGTCGAGAAAGATTGAGGAAGAACCTTGCCCATCTCCCTGCTGCGCCGCTTGTCACGTGAGCGCCTGAGTCTTGCCCTTTGCCGTGGGTTTCTGCCGATTACGCTTGTTGCTCTGGCCTCTTGCGGCGCGCTCGCCCAGGAGCCAGTAACCAGCCCCGCTCCGGTCCTGCTTGCCGGCAATGAGCCCGTGCGGCCAGCCCTGCCGGATGCGCCCGGGTTCTCATCCAGTGTGGGCGATGCGGCAGCTGACGCTGTTCCGTCGTTGTTGGCGACATCCGGTGGAGTCGGATTTGGACAGGTGACCCCGAACAGCAACGGACGGTACAGCAAAACGGTGCTTCCCGGCCACTCGGCGGCCCGGCTGACGGTGCATGACAAGGTGATCCTGGGGATCAAGGAGAACCTGTCGCCCATCTCGGCGGCCGGCTGGGTGATCAGCGCGGGCTATGAACAGGCGACCAACGGCAGCCCAAACTATGGGCAGACGGGCAAGGGCTTCGCGCAGCGGCTGGGTGCGGCCGCGGCCCGGTCGAGCTCGGAAAATATCTTCCAGGACTCCGTGCTCGCGTCCGTGCTGCACGAGGACCCGCGCTATTACAAGCTCGGCTCAGGGCACAACTTCTTTACTCGCGTGATCTACGCGGGCACGCGGCCCATCATCGGCAAAACCGACGGCGGACGGCGCACGATCAACTTCTCCGACCTGGGAGGCGACCTGGCCGGAGCCGCGCTGACACAGGCGTACTACCCGCCGTTGAACCGCGGAGTCACAGAAGTGCTGAAGACCTTTGGCGGCTCCGTAGGCGGCGACGCGATTGGCTTTCTGGCGTCGGAGTTCCTGTCCGACGCACTGCATGGCCTTCACATCACGCGATCTCGCGACTAGCAGGAACCATCCTCGCAAACTCGGGTTAGCCTCTCTCAAGAGGAGATATGCGGGCGGCGGCGTACATCCTGGCCTTGTCTTGTTCCTATGCGCTCGCGCAAAGGCAGGGCGGGGGCGACGCTCGCCTGGCGGAGCCGACCGGCCGGCTTCCGGACTCTCCCGGTTTCGTTTCGGCATCGTCTCCGACCCTGCTTCAGCAGCATGGGAAAGAATCCTCTGCCGTGCAGGTGCCCTGCCAGGCCTCCACGCAGATGCCCGTTTCCACGCCGGAGGCGGTGAGCGCGGAGGAGGTGCGCACGCCCTGCATGGCAGCCCAGGACCCCTATCGGCGCTTCCTCGACAGCACCTTGCCTTCTCCGTTGAGCCCTCGGCAAAAGGGCCTATTGGCCCTGCACGACATCATCGACCCCTTCAACCTGCTCACGATCGGCGGCAATGCGGCGTTCACCGTGGGAATCAACAGCCATACCGCGTACGGCCCGGGGCTGGGAGGCTTTGGCCGTCTGGTTGGCTATAGCTTCGTGGAAGACGCGACGGGCGAAAGTATCGGCACCTTCGGCGTCTGCACGCTTTTGCACCAGGATCCCCGGTACCATCGCGACCCCCAGGCTTCCACTGCCCGCCGTGTGCTGCATGCGGTGCAGCACACCATCCTCTCCCAGCATGACGATGGTACCCCCATGCCCAACTACGAGGTGCTGATCACCTATCCCGCGTCGGCCGAGATTTCAAACCTGTATGTGCCGGGCATCCACGGCAACGGGTTGTCCACGGTGGAGCGCATCCTGACCGGGCTGGCAACCGACCCGGTGAACAATCTCATCACGGAATTCCTGCCGGATTTTGCCAGGCGGGTGCACATTCGCGTGGTGTTTGTGCAGCAAATTCTGAATAACATCGCCGCAAGCGGAGAACTGTAGAAGCGTTTCTCGTCCAGGTGCAGCGGTAATTTGTGTCTCGCCTTCAATGCTTCGAGTTGATTTTTCGGGTCCGGCACGAGATCGGCGAAGGAATACAATCTTTCTATGGCTCCCGTCGCCAGCGAACTCATCCAGATCGACCTGAGCCCACGCACCCCAGCGCGCAAGCCCGAGTGGCTCAAGGCCCGTGCGCCGGGCGGCGAGACCTACCATGCGCTTAAGAAGCTGGCCCGCGACCTGAACCTGCACACCGTCTGCGAATCAGCCCACTGCCCCAACATCGGCGAGTGCTGGAACCAGAAAGCGGCTACCTTCATGATGCTCGGCAACCTGTGTACCCGGCGCTGCGGCTTCTGCGCCGTGCCGAAAGGACGCCCGGAGCCGATCGACCATGACGAGCCACGCCGCGTCGCCTACGCCGTCGCCCAGCTCGGGCTGTCCCACGCCGTCATCACTTCGGTCAACCGGGACGACGACAATCTCGGCGCAGCGGCAGCCTTCGTGGAGGTCATCCGCGAGATCCGCGAGCAGTCCCCCGGCACGCGCGTCGAGGTCCTCACCCCAGATTTCCAGGGGAATCCCGAAGCTCTGATGCGCGTGGTCGATGCCCGCCCCGAAATCCTGAACCACAACATCGAAACCGTCCCGCGCCTGTATCGCATCGCCAAATCCGGCGGACGCTACGTCCGCTCCCTCCGCTTCCTGGAGCAGGCAAAAGAGCTCGCCGCCGAACGGGGCTTCCCGCAGGTTACCAAGACCGGCATCATCGTCGGCCTGGGCGAAGAGATGCACGAGCTTCTCCAGGTCTTCCGCGACCTCGCAGACCGTAGGGTCGACATCCTCACCATCGGCCAGTACCTGCGCCCGTCCCGCGATCACCTCGTCATGAGCCGCCATTACACGCCGGACGAGTTCGCCTTTCTGAAGCATGAGGCTCTCCTGCTCGGCTTCCGGCACGTTGAATCCGGCCCGCTGGTTCGCTCCAGCTATCATGCGCAGGAGCAGGCCGCCGCCACCGGCCTGGCCTAGGTCGTATCGACGTATCCGCTGGACCTCCTTCTGGCTTCGCTTAGGGGCACGGCTTCAACCGTGCTCGCGCCCCGAGAACACCGCTACTGCTTCAACGTATCCGCATATTGCGTCTCGAGTTGCTGCAGCAGTTGACCCAGCACATGAAGTCGAACGCTCGTTACCGCCGTTCCACGCATCAGCTCCGCCAACTCCTCGGGACGTGCCTTCGCCACATCGGCTTCCACCATCACGGGTGCCAGCAGGTCGCCCTGGTGCAGAAACAGCTCGATCCCCTGCTTATCCAGAATCTCCTGTTGCTCATACATGTCGGAGTAGCGTTCCACCTCATCCGGTGCCATGTAGCTCAACGCGCCCGTGTCCCGCGCCGTTCGCCATGCGGCGCTTCTGAAACCGGACCACGAACCGTTAAACGTCAGCGAGTGCTTGCGTGTACTTCCTGGATGGTCCCGCATGTCCCGCGCCGTTACCAGGTTGGCCTCCATGCGCGCTTCTCCCTCGGCGGTGAAGCGCGCATCCTTCTTCGCCTCTCCGGCGTTCCGTTCCAGCTCCCGCCGGATATCCGCCCGCGCCTCCCGCACGATATGCCGATGGTGCAGCGCTTCCACCGCACCTTCGAGCCCAAGCGCAATCAGCAGCCCGATCGTGATCGTCGCGATATGAATAAAGAAATCCCGCCAGCCATGCACGGCGGAATGTGGTGGATGCACATCGAGCACGTCGTTCTCCTCTGTCATTGCGATTCCTTACACAAAATAATGCGGAATAAAGCTGCTCAGATTATCCGTCACCGGCCCGCGCGACTCGCGAATCCCCATGCCGCCGCATTCCTGATCCACCATCCACAGCCCAAGCACCGGCCACCGCTGCAGCCCGGCGCGATCCTCGAACCGCGTCTCCGGGGCCAGAGCCTGCCGGATAAATCCTCTGCCGCCGTACGGCCCGAGCGTTTCTACCGTCGGCGCGTTCGCCCGCACCATCCGGATATTCGCGCCTTCCCTCCCATGGATCGGCTTGCGCACGTAGCTTCCCATGCCGTAGCCCGCGCCCGCAAAACTTCCCGGAGCGCCGCCTTCAAAGTGCGCCTCGAGCAAGAGCTCGTGGCCCGGAAACAGCTCCCACAGGATCGGCAGGATGCCCTTGTTCGACAGAAGCATCTTCCAGATCGGCTCGATCCACGTCATCGACGGGTACGTGTCGAGTGCCGCCGGCCCGAACTCCTCAGCCACCATTGCCTCCCACGGGTACAGCTTGAACATCGAAAAGATCTGGTTCTCCTCCAGATCCATAAACGCGTGCCGCGGATCGTTCCACCCGATGTCCTGCATTGCGATTGCCTGCGTCTTCAGCCCCGCCTGGTTGGCCGTATCCTGCAGGTACGTCGTGGTCAGATAATCCTCGCTCAGGTCGAGCGCCGTTGACGCATCCGGAGCCCCTGGCTGCAGGCTGGCAAAGTACACCGGCTCCGTCAGGTAGCTCTGCACATCCCTCCATTTGGCAATCAGCCGCTCATGGATGGAGTTGAACTGGTCCGCCTTGCCGCTGATCGTTTCCACTCCCGGCAACCCGGAGCCAACCTCCTCCAGCCAGCTCCACTGGATCACCGCCGCCTCCAGCAGGCTGGTCGGGGTGTCCGCGTTGTACTCCAGCAGCTTCGGTGCCGAGCCGGAGTGCTCCCCGCCCCACGCGATGTCGAACCGCCCATACACCGCCGGCGACTCCTGATTCCAGCTCCACTCGATCATCGGCACCGCCGCCGGCGGGATTTCCAGCTCCGTGTACCGCTGCCGGTCGATCACATGCTGCGCCGCCTGGAGGCACATGCCCTGCAGCTCATTCGCCGCCGCTTCCAGCCGGTCGATCTCCCGCGCGGAAAACTGGTACGCCGCACTCTCCTGCCAGTACGGCTCTGGAGCCATCGCCGCCGGCGAATGAAAGACCAGCCCCTGCCGCTCCACAACTCCTTGCCAACCCGGCCTCGCCGTCAGATCAACCCGCTTCATCCCCGCTCCTGATGTTCTTGCCCGGTCATTCCCCGCCCCCGCCATGCGCTCCGCCTCCGAACGAGGACCCGAACCCTCCCCGGCTGGTCCCGCCCGAATGCCCGCTAAAGAACCCGCTACCACGGCTCACACCGCCCGTGGTCGAATAGCTATGCCCGCCCGACGGCATATATCCGCCTCCGCCCACGGTCGAACCCAGACCATACCCGCCCCATCCTCCGTAGTAATAACGATACGGAACAATCAGCGGCATCCCCGTAGATCCCGGCTGAACGCTCCCCTGAGCCGGCGGGATGTTCCTGCAGAAGCTATCCGCCACCACCACATTGTGTTCGTCCACACATCGCTGCATCTCCGGCTTTGCTCGGCACCCGGTCAAGATCGCCAGCGCTGCCGAGGCCACCAGCGGAGCCGTCACCTGTGAAGAACGTCTCATGCGAACCAGAGTAACGCACCCGAGCCCTTGAGCTTGTCCAAGTTGTCATTCCGAACCTTGGCATCGGCCATGGCGGCTGCGTCCTTCGACCCGGACCTTATATTCTGAAAAAGAAACGATGATCCAAGCGGCCAAAGCTCTCCTTCTCCTCACCGTTGCTATCCCGCTGTCCGCCCAGACCCTCGCCCACAAGAACTGGGCCGGCTCCGGTCTTTCGGTCGAGACCTGGTATCACCACGCCATCGTCTACCAGGTCGACCCCCTCTCGTTCCAGGATTCCGATGGGGACGGCTTCGGCGACCTTCGCGGCATCACACTCCGCCTCGACTACCTGCAGTCCCTCGCCCCCGACGCGCTCCTGCTCTCGCCTCTCCAGGTCGAGCCCGGTCTCGACGGCGCCGCCGTTTTTGACACCGCCTATGGTTCGGAAGACGACTTCGAGCAGCTCATCTCCGAATCGAGCCGGCGCAAGATCCGCATCCTGGTCGATCTTCCGCTCGACTCCCCCAACCCGCTCGCGCTGGCCCGCTTCTGGCTCACTCACGGCGTTGCCGGCCTGCGCCTGGTTCGCCCTGCCATCACCAGCGTGGTCGAACCCGAACAGCTCCAATCCCAGCTCCGCCGCCTTCTCGCCTCCTATCCCGGGAACCGCATCCTGATCGACGATCCCCACGTCTCGGACCCCGCCCCGAACGGCAATCCCGACATCCCGGTCGAGCGCACCCTGAACACCGCCTCAGCCCTAACGCTTCCGCTGCTTGAGCCGCTTGTCGCCTCTCCCGCACCCCAAAGCTTCGGCCGCCACCGCCGGTCCCTTCCTGATCCCGCTCCCCGCTTCGCCGGCACGGAAATCCTGCTCTCCTCCGACTCCAACATCCTGCCCCGGTCCTGGAATCGCCTCACCGCGAACCCGTTCGACCGTGACCGGACCGCCCGGCTGCTCGCGACTCTTCTCTTCACGACCCGCGCCGGGGCTCTTCTGCTCTTCGGCCAGGAGATCGGCATGGCCAGCCTGCGCACGCCCGGCTCCCCCGCGGGCGAGCCCACGCCCATGCAATGGGGAGCTTTTCCTCTGGAACCCGTTCCGGACCCCTTGCCACCCTCCGCCGCCTCGCCGCCACCCGTCGCCCCCGGCGTCTTTCTCCCGTACACCCCCGCTCCCGCTCGCCCGGCAGCTCCAGCCGTATTGGCCCAGGGCTTCTCCACCGCCGTTCCCTGGCTTCCGTACGGACCCAACGCTCTCAGCAACAACGTCGCGCTGGAAGACCCAGACCTCGACTCTCTCCTCAACTTTTATCGCACCCTGAGCGCTTTGCACCACGGCATCCCGGCGCTCCGAACCGGCTCCTCCGAGCTTCTGCCCACGGGCACTCCCGGCCTGCTCGCCTTTCTGCGCCGCCCCGCCCCCGGAACCGGCTCTCCGGTCGTCGTCCTGCTCAACCTTACCGCGCAATCTATCGCCGCATCCCTGGGCTCGGTGCTGAACCGCCTCGGCCTTCACGCCACGGTCCTGCGCACGCTCGCACGCTCGACCGGCAACTCCCACGAGCTTGCCGCCCCTGTCCCGGTCGACAGTATCCCACTGCCCCCGTTGAGCAGCTTCCTCGGCGAGCTTCAACTTCGCCCCGGCCTTGAAACCTACCCCCAACCCCACACCCATCGCCGAACTCGAAACTTCTGACCCGCCCCACGGATGCTACCGTAAAGGTCAACCCAACCCGCGAGCCCACACCCTTGATGAAGCTGCCGCTCCCCGTCCTCCTCGCCGCCTTCGCCGCCGCGTCACTCACATCCTCTCTTTGGGGCCAGACCGTGGCCAATGCCCGCCTGCTCGGCCCCCTGCCGACCCCTACCGGATGCCACTTCACTCCGGCCGAGCAGCCTTGGCTCACCCCCGCCGAGCAGTCCTGCTACGCCACAACCCCCACCTACGACCAGACGGTTCGATATCTGGACCGCGTCGCCTCCGCGGCACCCGCGCAGGTCCGCATCGAAACCTTCGGCAAAACCGGCGAAGGACGCGACCTCCAGCTCGTCATCGTATCGCGCGACGGCACCTTCGACCCCGCCGCGATTCACGCGCAGAAACGCCCCATCGTTCTTGTCCAGAACTCTATCCACGCCGGCGAAATGGACGGCAAGGACTCCTGCCTCGCTCTCCTCCGCGACATGGTTATCACCAGGAGCCAGGCGAAGCTGCTCAGCCGCGCCGTCTTCGTCTTTATCCCCATTTACAACGCCGATGGACACGAGCGACGCTCGCCCTACAACCGCATCAACCAGCTCGGCCCGGCTGAAATCGGGTGGCGCGGCAACGGCACTAACCTTAACCTGAACCGCGACTATATGAAGGCAGACGCTCCCGAAACCCAGAGCTTCCTGCCCATGTACACCCGGTGGAACCCGGACCTCTTCATTGACGACCACGTAACCGACGGTGCCGATTTCCAGTACGACGTCACCTTTGCGATCGACGACGGACCGCAGGTCCCGCCGGCCACCGCCCGCTGGGTCCGGCAGGTCGCCAATCCCACGATTGCCGGCTTCGTCAACCGCCAGCCCGGCCACCTGGCGAACACCACCTACGTCGAGCTGCTCGACGAAAACGATCTTCGCAAGGGCCTTTCCCTCTACGACGACCCCCCGCGCTTTTCCACTGGATACGTGATCCTCACCGGCCGCCCCGCTATGCTCATCGAGCTCCACATGCTGAAGAGCTATCAAACCCGCGTCACCGGCAACTACTGGACGCTTGTCGGCCTGCTCGATCTGGTCAACCGTCAGGCCGATACCCTCCTCGATCTGAACGCTTCCGCCGACGCTGCCACCCGCACGCTCCCCGGCACCTCATTCGCCCTCTCGGCAGAGTGGTCCGGCAAAACCGAACCTGTCCCCTTCCGCGGGTACGAGTACACCACGCAGCACTCGGAAATCTCGGGGCGCGACTGGGTCCAGTACACCCACACCCCCGTCACCATGACGGTGCCTCTGCAGGTCGGCTACAAACCCGTCAATGTCATTACCGCCCCCGCCGCCTACCTTATCCCGGCGCAATGGAAGACCGTGATCGACCGCCTTGCCCTGCACGGAGTCGAGATCATCCGCACCACAGCGCCATACACCGCCGAGGTCGACACCTATCGCTGCTCCGGCATGACCTGGCAGGACTCCCCGTTTGAAGGACGCCACCCCACCTTCAACGGCGAAGCCCACGAACGCCCCGGCAAGTACGGCCAGTGCACCCCCGTCCACGCGCTGCGCACCTTCCCCGCCGGCTCGGCGCTGGTCCGCACTGCGCAGCGCATGGGCCCGGTCGCCATGGAGTGGCTCGAACCCGCCGCCCCCGACTCCGCCCTGCAATGGGGCTTCTTCGACTCGATTTTCGAGCAGAAAGAGTACGGCGAGCCCTACGTCGTCGAACGCCTGGCCCGCGAAATGGAAGCCGCCGATCCCGCCCTGAAAGCCGAGTTCGAAGCAAAGCTGGCCTCGGACTCAGCCTTTGCCGCCAGCCCCGCCGCCCGCCTCGATTTCTTTTATCAACGCAGCGAATACGGCCGCGCCAACCGGGTAGGCGATTACCCCGTAGCGCGCCTGACAAACCTCACCGGAGTTCCCATGCCCTGACCGCGTCCCATGCCTCGCAGCCAGACCGCGATGAGTGGCTCCCGACCTCCCGGATCGACACCATGGCTCTACAGCACGATACTGGCCCGGAGGCCCGAGCCTACCTCCACCACCAAGGCACGGGTCTTCATGACGGATGCAGCTGAGACGTCACTCTCCGCACCGGATTCCGCTTCGCCACCGAAGAGTTCTATACCACTGCGACGCCTAAAAGGGAACCCTGACCCTTTCCCGAAAGCCACCACGCACTTCATGGTCGAGGTCTTCGCCGCTCGGCGCAGCCGACCTTGAACTCGAACGCGACATGTCTCTGCCGAGAGATCGAGAATATTTCTGAACGCCGGCCGCGATGCTGTGTCTCTGCTCGGCACAAACACGGCCAGCGATCTCATCACAGGGCACTTGGGCGCAGCACGTCTCACCTGTCCAGGCGTAGTGTCCCGACGCCGGGGTCGTTCTCTCGGGTGAGTAAGCGAAGCCGAGTTGCGCTTCGGTCTCGCCAAAAAACCCTCGCGTCGTGGCTCGCCGCTATCAAACCGCTTCCTCGCCGGCCAGTGTTTCCCGCCCCTGACATCCGAGCGGTCACCAGCTACGTCCGCCTGTGATCCACTCCAGGCCACCGGCCGGCCTAGCAGGAATCACGATGACCGCGCCTCATCGCAGCACATTCCGTCTGGTTTCTCACAATAACTGCGAACCCGAACCAGTGGGTTATGCAGTGTTGCAGCGAACAGTAGTACCATCAGCCGCGCACTGCCTTCGCGGAGGAACAGGTGCTGGAACCGCGAAAACCGGCACGGCCTCGTGCAGCGATTCTCCTGGAAGCTCAGGATGTTTGGCGTTCTGCAATGCGGATGGAGAACTGTCGTCCGGTATTCGATGCAAACAGAGCCTTAAATGTCGAGCAATATGGACGAGCCATAGCTGCTCGCATTACGAGAGAATGCATCGTCCAGCAACTTCTGTCCTTCCTTTCAGAAGCCTTATCAGAAGTGCGTTGACAAATCAGCTTCCAGCGGCGTATATCTTTCGATCGATCAAAGACAGCGTTGTCGCGCAGTTTCAAGCAGTAGACGGTGGCAATGCTGTTCGTGAGGCCAAGGACATTCTGTCCTGTGTAGTGGTTGGTTTTGAAGATACCTAGGTAGAGAGGAAAGAATGTGCGAGAAGAGCGGAGAGACACTATGAGAAAGCGGCCCATCGTCCTTTCAAACGGGACCAACGATTCCAGGATGCGTAACTTTTTGCACTATCCACTGTGCCTGATGCTGTTCTGCCCTGTTTTGCTGGGCCGTTCGGCAGGTGCGCAATCCACCGGCCAGCAGTTCGTTGGCAACGTCGCCGATGCGGGGCATGCCGTAGTCGCCGGAGCAACAGTCACCATTCACAATGAGAACACCGGTGAAGAAACGGTGGTGCAGACGACTCGGGCCGGGGATTACACCGCGCCCTATTTAAAACCAGGAATCTATTCGGTGACCGCAGACAAAGCCGGCTTCAAGACCGTGAGTAAGACGCACATCTCGTTGGACATCGACAAGACGTCGAAGATCGACTTCGTCTTGCCTGTCGGTAGTGTGAGCGAGACGGTCACTGTTTCGGATGAAGGCACTCAGATCGAGTTGTCGAAGGCCGATCGTGGCGATATCCTCGACGCCGAGCGCGTTCAGGAGCTGCCTACGGACGGACGCAACGCCCTTATGCTGACCGGCCTGAGCCCCGGCGTGAGAAATAACGAGAACCCGCAGTTTACTCGCATGGCGGACAACGTCGGCCAACAGCTATTTGTAAATGGCATCAAAGATGCCGTAGTTGCGGAGAACCTGGATGGCGCCACGAATGACACTGGAAATAACTTTACCGGTTACGTGCCGCCGATCGACTCGGTGTCAGAGTTCAAAGTTGTTGTCAATCCTTACGATGCATCCTATGGACGTTCAGGCGGCGGAGCAGTTGACATCTCGCTGAAGTCGGGGACGAACAGGCTTCATGGCGACGCCTACGAGTACGCCCGGCGTGCGTGGCTCGATGCCAATTCCTTCCAGAATGATTACAATTTCACGAAGCCTGGTGGAGGAGTGTACGCCAAGCCAAACCATAAGAGAGATTTATACGGATTTGAAGCTGACGGGCCCGTACGTATTCCTTTCCTCTACAACGGAAGTGACAAGACATTCTTCACCGTGCAGTACGAGGAATCCAAGGAAAATCTCCCAAATACCGGCGCAACCATCAACTCAATTCCAAATCCTGCCTGGACCACGGGGAACTTCGCGGGAGCCACCTACTATGATAACGTCACGCAAACGGTGATGCCGCTTATCATCTACGATCCGCTCTCGCCTCTGGTCAGCGCTGTGGATCCTCATGACGGTAAGACGAAGCTCACGCGTACTCCCTTTCCCGGCAATATCATCCCGCAAAATCGGTTGGATCCTGTAGGTGTGGCGCTTGCCCAGATTTACAATGGCATCACCCCGAATAACAATCCAGGCGCGGGCGTTTCCGCTTTCCAGAATAATCTGTATAACATCGGGATCGAATACGACCTGTCCCGCATCGGCCTGATCAAACTGGATCAGAACTTTGGTCCCAAGGACCGGGGTACCCTCCGCTGGGGAGGCGAAGAGCGCTATGCGAACAAAAACCAGAATGGTGTTCCGGACAACAATATCGGTAACCAGACGTTCCATCAGAGACAGCCAAAATCCCAGACCTTCGCTCTCGATGAAGTTCACACCTTCTCGCCTACGATCATCCTTGATAATAAAATCAGCATTCTGACGCAACAGCAGGGCCTGATCCCAGGCACAGGTCAAACCAGAGGAAACTTCCTTCCGGGTCTGGGCTTTTCGCAACACTTCCAGGACAACGTCTTTCGCCACGATATGATTCCCGACATCCAGTCCTCCGGCTACATCGAACTGGGGAATGGTGGCCCTGGAAGCTACAACGATGCACATACTCTCGCATATCAACCGAGCGTCACCCTTGTGCGCGGGCGGCACACGGTTCGCGTCGGCCTCGATATGCGTTTGCAACAGTACGCTCAACCCGGTGGCGGCAACAATACCGCGTTTACTTTCAACGGCGGCTACACCGCGCAGTTCTACGACTCTTCCGATGCCGCGAGTGGCTACAACGCTCAAGATGCTCCTGGGTACCAGTCCGGCAACTCGATCGCTTCGCTCGTATTAGGCCTACCCAGCGGCGGCGGCCTTCAATTTCCGGCTTCGCCGTTCTTTTCGCAGCACTACTACGCGATGTGGGCCCAGGACGACTGGAAGATCACTCCGAAGTTGACGCTGAATCTTGGTATTCGATACGATCTGCTCGGAGCGCGTACGGAGCGTCACAATGTACTGAACTACGCGTTCAACCAGACGGCCCTCAGCCCAATCGACGCGCAGATCACGAACCGGACCGCTCTGATCAACCCACTGACTGGTCAGCCCTACGGGCCAATCGTGGGAGGTGTTCAGTTTGCCGGAGTCAACGGAAACCCGCGCGGAGCCTATGCGACCAACCTCCTGAATATACAGCCACGTTTTGGCGCAGCATACGCGTTCAGCAGCAGGACCTCGCTACGCGCCGGCTTCGGTGAAATGTTCATCAATAATGAATCCAACGACTCCAGGAATGGATTTCAATCGAATACTGGCTATACCAGTTCGCTTGACAATGGCGTAACGCCATACGGCCACCTTTCCGATCCTTTCCCGGCAACCGTCAAGCCTACCGGTACCAGCCTCGGCCTGGCTACCACGCCCGACGGCACAATCAACTTCACCTACCCGCACTACCAGGTCCCATCCCTGTGGGAATACAGTGTGTCATTGCAGCAGTTGCTGACGAAACACGATTCACTGGAGATCAGCTATTCGGGAACCCGTGCCTATAATCTGCCAGGCAGCATCGACATCAATCACATCTCTCCCGCATGGAACGCGCAATGCGACGTCGAACGGGTTGGGTATAACCCCGCAGGCGGCACAGCAAATGCACCGCGTCAACTATGCGACGGCTCAGCAGGTCAGGTAACGAATCCGTTCTATCAGGTTCCCGCTTTTCTCGGGACTGGTTACTACACCAGTTCGAAGATATCGGGTTCAAACCTGACCCGGCCGTTCCCTGCGTACACTGCCGTGAGTCAGGACAACTCGCCCCAGATTCATCAATGGTATAACTCGCTGCAGGTAGTTGCCTCGCATAATGTCTCCAGGAGCCTTAGCCTTCACTTTGCCTACACCTGGTCCAAAACGATGACGACCGGCTTCATCTTCGATCAGATCGATAGTCTCCACGAACGGCGGCTGGCGAGCAACGATATTCCGACTGCGCTCAGTCTCTCGGGCGTCTACTATCTTCCCGTGGGTCGCGGAAAGGCTTTCCTTGGGCATACCAACCGACTGGTCGACGCGCTCGTCGGCGGCTGGGAGGTTGCACCCCTCTATACTTACTCGCAGGGAGTACCATGGAGCCCTGGTACCAACTGGGAGGTAATGGGTCCAGTTGGAATTCACAGTCATGATCTTCAGCCGACGTCCACTCAACAGTACAAGCGGTTGCAAGGCGTAAGTCCCTGCGTCGGCTACAAGGATACGGATACAGGCGCGATCCATGCCGGTCCGACGTATACCCAGGCTGGGTGCACGAGCTATGCCCTGGTAAGGACACCCAACCAATATGCCCTTCAACATAACGTCATCTACTATGGGGTGCGTCTACAGGCGTTCCACGAGTTTGATGCCAGTGTGTCGAAGAGCTTTGCGTATAACGAGAAGCTTCGTCTCCAGACGCGGCTAGATGCATTCAACATTCCCAATCACCCAAACTTCAATGGCAATTACAACACTGACCCGACGAGCGCGGACTGGGGATCTATCCGAAAGGGTCCAGACGGCCCAGGAAACCCGCCCCGTTATCTGCAACTCTCTGGAAAGCTCATCTTCTAACAACGGTGCTGTTCAGAGATAACTAAGCCCAGCCGGTCGCCCTGACGATAGTCAGTTAGCGGCCGGCTGGTTTCACATATTGGGTGGGCGGCAGGGTGGTTTTTCCCGGCCGATTTGCTTTTCTAGGCGGCAACCGGACCGATGCGTTCAGCGATAATCACGATACGCGCTCGATGTCGGTGACGATCGCGAACACGGGTGGCCAAGAGCGCGATTCATAACTGCTAGACCTAGGTGCGGTTCGACCCCGTTGGGCCACGATACGTGGAAGTTCAACTACTGGGGTGCGTTTATCTATTCGGACGGTACGCACGACGTCTTATTACGATGGGCAGGCGCTGAGTGAGAAGTCGCGGGAGAACACTTTTCCGCTGCGGAATTGTCGGGTGGCGGCTTCGGAAATGGTGCTGACCTGTTGAGATCTCAGCCCGGAAGATCGTTGGTCTGGGCCCGAGGCGCAAGCTGCCGACCGCATCGGTCGACTATGGCGCGGGCGATGACGCTCAGGCATTCGAATCGTCCTCGGCCCGCCGTGCCTCCGGCGTGGTTTTCGGGAGAGCGACCTTTTTCTGCTTGCCCCGAGCCGAGGCGTAGAACTCGTGGGTGCAGTCCTGGCAGCGCCAGGGAAAGCGGCCGAGGCGTGTAAAGATAACGGTCTGCAAAAAACCTTCTCTCCGCACCCGCGCGCAGTGGGTGCTGCCACATTTCGTACAGCGCAGCTGAGGCATAGGCTCTCCTCGGCTGATTGTAAGCCCGAGTTCCCGGGTTTGTTAGTGAAGTGGGAGAGAAGGCAGGGTGGGCTGGCATCCCGGCGCGGGGGTTACGCGTCCATGCGTGGAAGAGGAGATGAATCATGGCGAAGGTGATCGAGGGACGCAAGGTGCGGTATGCGGTGGCGGGCGTGGGCTGGATTGCGCAGCAGGAGCTGATGCCCGGCGTGGAGCATACGGGCAACAGCGAACTGGTGGCCCTGATCACGGGGCATGATGAGAAGGCCGAGGCGGTCGCGGCGAAGTACGGGATTCAAAAGATCGTCAGCTATGACGAGATGGATGAGCTGTTTGCCTCCGGCGAGGTTGATGCGGTGTACCTGGCGACGCCGAACTTCGACCATGTGGAGTGGGCGGTGAAGACGCTGGAGGCGGGGGTTCACCTGCTGCTAGAAAAGCCGATGGCGATCAGCGTGGCGGAGTGCGAGCGGATGATGACCGCCGCGAAGAAGACCGGGGCCAAGCTGATGATCGCGTATCGGCTGCATTTCGAGCCGGGCACGCTGAAGCTGATCCAGAGCGTGCGCGATGGGAAGATCGGTGCGGTGCGATTCTTCAACTCTTCGTTTTCGCAGCAGATCTCCGGGCAGAATCACCGGGCCAAGCACGGGTTCTGGGCGGGGCCGGTTCCGGATATGGGTACGTACCCGGTGAACGAGGTGCGAAACGTGTTTGGGGCGGAGCCGATCGAGGTGTTTGCGATGGGAGTCTGCACGGACCCGGAGCGGTTTACGGACACGAACGGAAAGCCGTTTGAGGATACAGTCTCTGTCGTGATGAAGTTTGAGGGTGCGCGCATGGGTGCGTTTACTTTGACTTACAACGGAGGCGATGTCGACGACTGCCGCGTGGTGGGGAACAAGGGCGACGTGTTCAGCGATCCGGCGTACCAGGTGGGCATGGCGATGAAGCATGTGACGACGGTGAACAAAGAGAAGAGCTCGGAGAGCTTCAAGAAGACGGATCACTTTGGTGGGGAGCTAAAGTATTTCTCCGAATGCATTCTGAAAGATGTGCAGCCGGAACCGGACGGCGAGGAAGGCATGCTCGACGTACGGGTGCTGGCGGCCATCGAGCAGAGTCTGCTGACGGGGCAGGTTCAAAAGCTGGCGCCGTACACGCGGACGCGTCGACCGGTGGAGAACCAGGTGGAGACGCTTGGAACTGTGAGCGAGCCGGAACTGGTGGGCGCGCACAAGCCGAGCGAAGGGCAGTGAGAAGACTTGAGAAGGCGGGCCGCTGGGTGGCGGCCCTGGTGCTGGCGGGGATAGCTGGAGGCGCGGTGGCACAGGACGCGAGGCTTCTGGTGCTGGCGAAGAAAGATGAAGAGCTGGCGGTGGTCGACCCGGCGAGCCTGAAGGTGATGGGCAAGATCGCCGCTGGCAGCAATCCGCACGAGGTGATTGCGTCTTCGGATGGGCAGACGGCCTGGATTACAAACTATGGCAATGGTGCGTTGAACACGATTACGCGTGTGGATGTGCGCGGGATGCGAGTGCTGGAGACGATGAATCTTCAGTACCTGCGGGGGCCGCACGGGCTCGCGTTCGCGGATGGGCGTGTGTGGTTTACCGCGGAGCGCGAAAAGCTGATCGGGCGACTGAATGCCGAGGGAACCGCAGTGGAGTGGGTGCTGGGAACCGGGCAAACTGGGACGCATATGCTGTGGGTCGCGCAGGATGGGACGCAGATCGTGGCGGTGAATGTGGGGTCGGGGACGTTGGATCTCTTTCAGAGGAAGCAGCCTGGGACCTTGCAGTCGGCGGGTGGGCCTCCTTCGAAGGCCGGTGGAACGACAACGCTTGGCCAAGGCGGGCCGGTTTCGACGGATTGGGACCAATGGATCGTGAAGGTGGGTGGGCTGCCGGAGGGCTTCGATGTGCTGACCGATAAAGTCGGGCATGCGCGGACGATCTGGGCGGCGAACGCGAAGGAAGGCACAATCTCGGTAGTGGATTTCAGCGCGCGCGCGGTCACCGGGACGATTGATGCGGGAGTGCCGACCGCGAATCGGCTGCGGTTTACTCCGGATGGACGGCTGGCGGTGGTGTCTCGGGAGAAGTCGGGCGAGGTTACGGTGCTCGATGTAGATTCGCGCATGGTGGTCAAGCGGATCAATGTGGGAACCGGGGCAGCGGGAGTTCTTGTTTCGCCTGACGGGATTCGGGCCTTTGTGTCCTGCTCGCCGGATGACAAGGTGACGGTGATCGACCTGAAGACGCTGGCTGTGACAGGGACGATTCTGCCGGGGCGTGAGCCGGATGGTTTGGCCTGGGCCCGGTGAGCGTGACGGGGGGCGATTAAAAGGTTTGCTCAGCCTAGAGTCGCTCAGTTTTGTGTTTAAAGAGGCTGAGCGACTTAACACTGGGTAGGCGGGCTTACGTTCAGGCGGTTACCGGTTCGCCTACGGCTACCTTGACTGGGGTTAGCCAGCCGTGGCGGTCTTTTCGGGTTCCCTGGACGATGCCGAAGAACTCGTCGTGGAGAGCTTTGGTTACAGGCCCCATAAAGCCGTCGCCGATGACGTAGCGGTCGACCGAGCGGAGGTGCGTAACCTCGGCGGCGGTGCCGGTGAAGAAGGCTTCGTCGCAGATGTAAAGGAGCTCGCGGGGCAGGACCTGCTCGACGACGGGGATGCCAAGCTCTTTGGCGAGGGTGAGGATGGAGGCGCGGGTGATTCCGTTGAGCACGGAGGAGGCGAGCGGCGTGGTGTAGAGGACGCCTTCGCGGATAAGGAAGAGGTTTTCGCCCGAACCTTCGGAAAGCAGGCCGTTGGTGTCGAGCGCGATGCCTTCGTCGTATCCGTTGATCTCGGCTTCCATGCGGATCAGCTGCGAATTGAGATAGTTGCCGCCGGCCTTGGACTGCGCGGGTGTAGTGTTGGCGGCGTTGCGGCTCCAGGAAGAGACGCAGACGTTGGCGCCTTCGTTGCCGGGGACGTATTTGCCCCAGGGATAGTTGGCGATATAAACCTCGACCGGGCTGCGCAAGGGGTTCACGCCGGCCTCGCCATATCCACGGAAGGCGACGGGGCGGATGTAGCAGGGAGCGACGCCGTTCGCCTCGACCGTGTCGATGACGGCCTGCGTCAGTTCCTCGACCGAGAAGCCGAGGGGCATGCGGTAGATGTGGCCGGAGTCGCGGAAGCGGCGCATGTGCTCGGGAAGGCGGAAGATGCCGGCTGTGCCCTGGGCATCCTGCGTGTAGGCGCGGATGCCTTCAAAGATGGACGAGCCGTAGTGCACCACGTGACTCATGACGTGGATATTGGCCTGTTCCCAGGGGATGAGCTTTCCGTTGTGCCAGATGTTTTTCGTGGTTTGAATGGGCATGGTCTTGGTCCGATCTCCGGCGCATCGTGCGGGCCTGCCTTCGCTGTGCCCCACTGTTGCCTGAGTCTGAATTATAGCCGTCCGCCGTGAGCCGGAGGCGTGGTTGATGGGAGAATGGGAGGGTGATCGCTCTTCTCCATGCCGGTGCTGTCCTCAATCCGCATGTTGTTTCCATCTCCGGGCTGGAACACTCGGCGTATGTGCGCTTTTCGCTGCTTGCGTTGAGTTCGATCTTCTTTCTGGTCGACCCATTTGCCGCGCTTCCGACGTTTCTCGCGGTAACCGCCGGAGTCGATAGGGCGAGGCGGCGGGCGATGGCGCGGAAGGCAAGCCTGACCGCACTGGTGGTACTTTCGGCCTTTGCGCTGGCAGGCCAGTACATCTTTCGGATCTTTGGAATCACGCTGCCGGCGTTTGAGATTGCTGGCGGGATCATCCTGCTGCTGATTGGGTTGGATATGCTGGAGGCGAAACGGTCGCCGACGCAGGAGACCGGAGGCGATGCTGCTGCGGCGGCGGTCAAGGAAGACGCGGGTATTGTGCCGCTGGGAATCCCGATGCTGGCCGGGCCGGGCTCAATTACGAGCGTGATGGTGCTGGTGGGGCAAACGGAAGGGCGCTGGACGATGATGCTGGCAGTTCTGGGCGCGATTCTGGTGACAGCGGCGATCTGCTACCTGGTACTGGGCAACAGCGACCGAGTGGCGTCCGCGCTGGGGGACACAGGCATCCGAATCCTGGTGCGGATTATGGGTCTGCTTCTGGTGGCGCTGGCGGCTCAATATTTCGTGAACGGGATGGTTGATCTGGGAGTGATCGAGAAGTACGTTCCGGGTTAGCGGTTACGTTTAGTACCTTCATTGTGGTTAGCCTCCATGCAACTTTCCGATTGGAGAGTGCGTCTCCTTGACCACTCCCCAGGAAGGTTAAGGTCCAGGATGACTGGTATTGCGAAGCTGTCTTTAGCCATGGTGGCGACGGGTTTCGGCGTGCTTGGGCTGTTGCATGCCGGACGGGCCCTGCATGCGAGCAGACCGGCAGATATGCCGGCCGACGCACAGTTTCTTTCGTCCGGCTACGATATAGAGCATAACGAGGCACAAGGGGCCTGGGTTGCGTGCCGGGTGGACGCCCTCGAGGCAACGGACTGGTGCCGAATGACCGACCAGAACGGTCAGGTGGTATTCCAGGGAGCGTATCTTCCGGTGGGCTCCGCGAATGCGCTGCCGTCGGACCGGCTGCGGGTGGCGGTCATCAATCCGCAGAAGCTGTGGGTGCAGAGCCCGGCGCACCAAGTGCCAGAGCCCGTGTTGCCGCTGGCTTCCGGGGGGATGCTGGTGCCGGCCGAAGACGAGTACGCGCTTGAACAGCGCTGGCGGGCGGATCCGCGGGAGTATCGAGGAGTAATGAAAGCGGCCGGCCAATAGTCTCACGCCGGGCTACGCGGGTTAGTGCACGAGCAGGGCGGTGGAGGCGATCAAGAGTCCGAATACGCCGAGTCCGAGCCCGAGATAGAAGTAAAGACGCCGCCGTGTAAACAAGGTGATGGAGCAGAGAACAACGGCGATCTGCAGGAGAGCTTCGCCGAGATCGTAGCGCCCGGCCTTTCGCTCGGCGATGCCGACCTCTCGTTCAAGCTCGCGGGCATGGTCTTTTTCTTCGGCCAGTTCGGTTGTCCATCTATCCACGTGGGCTGCATACTGGGTGACTTTTGCCGCGAGCGTCGCCGGGTCGACACCGCTCTCCATGCGCATCAGGTCAATCGCCACGGAGGTATCGTCAGATCGAATTTTCTTAGCCTGGTATTGATTCCACTGGTCGCCGGCCCTGGACTGGGCCAGAACAGCCTCCGTATGGGTGCGATGGCCGAGAACCGTGACCATGGCAACAAGGACGGCCAGGATTGAGATGGCGAGAGAGATGTTGGTGAGAGATTCTCCCCCGCTTTCGGCCGATTCCTTCAACTGATTTGAAAATTCCTGCATTTCGCTGGCTTCCATAAGCCTGGATTCTACGCGGAGAACGGGAAAAGGCAAGGTGAAGGGGCCTGATTTTGCTTGGCAAACAGCGGTTTCGCACAGCTCTGGGGCGTTTTCAACATGGTCGGGGTTGCGGGACCGCGAGTTGGTTGCTATTCTAGGTCAGTCGCAAGTGAGTCACGTACCGGACGGGAAGCGCGTAGCAAGCTGGACTTGCAAGTAACCGGTCAAGTACGATACTCTAGGCGAGTTGGAAAGAAATTTACTTCGCACCGGTCTGGGGTTAGGATCGACTAAGTCGAAGCGCAGCCCAAGTGTTTGATCGCGCCAAAGCCCTCCGAAGCACCGGGCCGCCGAATCTAAACCCAAGCTACTGCAAAAGAACTGGAGAGTTCTCTCTAGTTCAGGCGTGTCCCGCCGAAAGGACGATTAGGAGGCTGAGTGCTTCCCGGCAGCGATGCCGTATGTTTTTCGCAGTTCTGTGCTGAGTGAACGATCAAACTTGACCTCTCACCATGACCTATGCACGCGGGCCGGGAACGAGAAGTAAAGGACTCTTTGACACGAGAGTGAAACATTGATACTCTTAGAAAGTTCGCAGTAAACGTCAAGCGCTGCTGATTGAGCGCAGATGGGCTGAACGAAACAGTAGACGCCCTGAGTATGCGGCTCCAGTAAGCGGCCAAGCACAAAGACGATAGCGCAACCAAGTTCGAGGACACGATTCGTGGCTTATGCCCGGTTGGTCCTTGATCCAAAACTCACGGCTAAGGCCTGATGAGTTCGGATCTTTGACAACATAGTTGAACATGCCAGTCGTGGGATGATGCAGAATCTGGTTTAGTCATTCTCACTAGTTATAAACCTCCGGAACTTTCGAGTTCGGGGGCGCATGATAACCGTCCCGACCCCTGTCGCTGGACGGCATGCAAACCAAGATTAAACGAGAGTTTGATCCTGGCTCAGAATCAACGCTGGCGGCGTGCCTAACACATGCAAGTCGAACGAGAAAAGGACTTCGGTCCTGAGTATAGTGGCGTACGGGTGAGTAACACGTGAATCATCTACCCTCGAGTGGGGAATAACTAAGAGAAATCTTAGCTAATACCGCATAACACTTACGAGTCAAAGCAGCAATGCGCTTGGGGAGGAGTTCGCGGCCGATTAGTTAGTTGGCGGGGTAATGGCCCACCAAGACGATGATCGGTATCCGGCCTGAGAGGGCGCACGGACACACTGGAACTGAAACACGGTCCAGACTCCTACGGGAGGCAGCAGTGGGGAATTTTGCGCAATGGGGGAAACCCTGACGCAGCAACGCCGCGTGGAGGATGAAGTATCTTGGTACGTAAACTCCTTTCGATAGGGAAGATAATGACGGTACCTATAGAAGAAGCCCCGGCTAACTTCGTGCCAGCAGCCGCGGTAATACGAGGGGGGCAAGCGTTGTTCGGAATTATTGGGCGTAAAGGGTGCGTAGGCGGTTCAGCAAGTCTCGTGTGAAATCTTCGGGCTCAACCCGAAGTCTGCACGGGAAACTACTGGGCTTGAGTATGGGAGAGGTGAGTGGAATTTCCGGTGTAGCGGTGAAATGCGTAGATATCGGAAGGAACACCTGTGGCGAAAGCGGCTCACTGGACCATAACTGACGCTGATGCACGAAAGCTAGGGGAGCAAACAGGATTAGATACCCTGGTAGTCCTAGCCCTAAACGATGATTGCTTGGTGTGGCGGGTACCCAATCCCGCTGTGCCGAAGCTAACGCGATAAGCAATCCGCCTGGGGAGTACGGTCGCAAGGCTGAAACTCAAAGGAATTGACGGGGGCCCGCACAAGCGGTGGAGCATGTGGTTTAATTCGACGCAACGCGAAGAACCTTACCTGGGCTCGAAATGCTATGGAATCCGGCAGAAACGTCGGCGTCTCGCAAGAGACCGTAGTATAGGTGCTGCATGGCTGTCGTCAGCTCGTGTCGTGAGATGTTGGGTTAAGTCCCGCAACGAGCGCAACCCTTATCTTCAGTTGCTACCATTTAGTTGAGCACTCTGACGAAACCGCCTCGGATAACGGGGAGGAAGGTGGGGATGACGTCAAGTCCTCATGGCCTTTATGTCCAGGGCTACACACGTGCTACAATGGCCGGTACAAACCGCTGCAACCCCGCGAGGGTGAGCTAATCGGAAAAAGCCGGCCTCAGTTCGGATTGGAGTCTGCAACTCGACTCCATGAAGCTGGAATCGCTAGTAATCGTGGATCAGCATGCCACGGTGAATACGTTCCCGGGCCTTGTACACACCGCCCGTCACATCACGAAAGTGGGTTGCACTAGAAGTCGGTGAGCTAACTCGCAAGAGGAGCAGCCGCCCAAGGTGTAATTCATGATTGGGGTGAAGTCGTAACAAGGTAGCCGTAGGAGAACCTGCGGCTGGATCACCTCCTTTCTAAGAGAGAACGTCTCGGCACACTTACATGCGCCCTGCGAATGCAGGCAGCTCTGATCTCACGATCACCTGAGCGTCGGTGACGTTGCCGAGTACCATGCAGACCTGCTTCGGCAAGTCTGCATGAGCCTGAACTAAACCTTCTCTTTTCTCGCATCCGATCTTCGGATCCTGTCAACACGATGGTCCCGAGCGGCCTAGCCGCTTTGCATGTTCAACTGTGTCCTCGAAGCCTTTCGAGAAAGCTCATGGCAGTAGACATCAGCTTCGCTGATGTCTACTGCAACAGAGCGAGCCAGCTGGTCAGTCACTAGACTGCCTGCTAGTCGGGCCTGTAGCTCAGTTGGTTAGAGCGCACCCCTGATAAGGGTGAGGTCGGTAGTTCGAATCTACCCAGGCCCACCATTATTCCTCTTCATCCGCTGCACTGATGAACGATGGGGCTGTAGCTCAGTTGGGAGAGCACCTGCTTTGCAAGCAGGGGGTCAACGGTTCGATCCCGTTCAGCTCCACCATATCTTGAAAGAATTCCGATGAACCCTGCTTTAGGTTGAACCCGCGCGGTTGAACCTTGAGCATGGCTCGAGCCGCCTCAGGGCGCGAACAGAGACGATGTCGTAAAGACAAACCGCTCTACGATTTTTGACAACTGAATAGATTGGGTAAATATAACTACAAGGCTGAGCAGCAATTAAGCCTTCCAGGTTTCCTCTGGTTGGCAAGAGCTGTCAGTTATTGAGTGTCTTTAGAATATTCGTACAGATAGTCTAGCTCGCAAGAGTTTAGGCAGACTGTACCGGCGAAAGTGGACGAAATACACACACAGAGATCAAGAAGCTCGGTGCGTGGTTGAGGTTGTCTCTCAGCTGCGTGGGAGTAAGTTCTATGGTCAAGCTACTAAGGGCGCACGGTGGATGCCTTGGCAGAAACAGGCGATGAAGGACGTGGCAAGCTGCGATAAGCTTCGGGAAGCCGCACACAGGCGTTGATCCGGAGATTTCCGAATGGGGAAACCCAGGCAGGCAAAACCTGCTTATCACTGAGTGAATACATAGCTCAGATGAGGCGAACGGAGGGAAGTGAACCATCTCAGTACCTCCAGGAGAAGAAAGAAACCTCGATTCCGAGAGTAGTGGCGAGCGAAATCGGAACAGCCCAAACCCGTATTATTTCGGTAATTCGGGGGTTGTAGGGCCTGCAATAGTAGAGTTACCAATCTGGTCGCTAGCTGAGTCCTCTGGAAAGGGGAACCAAAGAGCGTGACAGTCGCGTAGGCGAAAGTGATCCAGACTCGAAGCAGGTACCTGAGTAAGGCGGGGCACGAGAAACCCTGCTTGAATCCACGGGGACCATCCCGTAAGGCTAAATACTCGTTTCTGACCGATAGTGAACCAGTACCGTGAGGGAAAGGCGAAAAGCACCCCATTGAGGGGAGTGAAAAGTACCTGAAACCGTGTGCCTACAAGCAGTGGGAGGACTATGCCCGCAAGGGAATGTCTGACCGCGTGCCTATTGCATAATGAGCCGGCTAGTTATTCTTGTCAGCAAGGTTAAGCGTGAGCGAGCCGCAGCGAAAGCGAGTCTGAATAGGGCGATAAGTTGGCAGGAATAGACGCGAAGCGGGATGATCTACCCTTGGCCAGGTTGAAGGTGAGGTAACACTCACTGGAGGACCGAACCGGTGTTTGTTGAAAAAAGCTCGGATGAGCTGAGGGTAGGGGTGAAAGGCTAATCAAATTCCGTGATAGCTCGTTCTCTCCGAAATAGCTTTAGGGCTAGCGTCGTGTGATTTGGATCGGTGGTAGAGACATGGATGGACTAGGGGGCTTTCCGGCTTACTGAATCCAACCAAACTTCGAATGCCGATCACAACCAGCACGGCAGTCAGACTGTGGGGGCTAAGCTTCACAGTCGAGAGGAAAACAGTCCAGACCGCCAGCTAAGGTCCCAAAATTACAGTTAAGTGGGAAAGGAAGTCGGAACCCTCAGACAGCCAGGAGGTTGGCTTAGAAGCAGCCATCCTTTAAAGAAAGCGTAATAGCTCACTGGTCAAGGGGTCCGGTGCCGACAATACAACGGGGCTGAAACTGTATACCGAAGCTGCGGATGTCAGATTGATTTCTGACGTGGTAGGAGAGCATTCTCTCATGGATGAAGCGTAACTGGGAAGATACGTGGACATTAGAGAAGAGACCCTGCCGGCATAAGTAGCGATAAGGAAGGTGAGAACCCTTCCCGCCGAAAGTCTAAGGTTTCCTGAGGAAGGTTAATCCGCTCAGGGTTAGTCGGTCCCTAAGCTGAGGCCGAGAGGCGTAGGCGATGGATGTCCGGTTAATATTCCGGAACTCCCGATTTCTCGTTATTACGATGGGGTGACGCATAAGGATAAGCTGGACCTCCTATGGCTATGGGGTTCGATACGCGTGAAGCTGTGCCAGATAGGAAAATCCGTTTGGCTCTAACAGTGAGGCGTAAAGCAGTAAGCCGTATGGCTGAAAGCAGCTGATTTCATGGTGCCAAGAAAAACCTCTAAGGAGAGAGATTGGGAACCGTACCACAAACCGACACAGGTAGACGAGGAGAATATCCAAAGGCGCTCGAGTGAAGGCTCGTTAAGGAACTCGGCAAATTAGACCCGTAACTTCGGGAGAAGGGTCGCCCACAGTGATGTGGGCCGCAGCGAAATGCGAACGGCGACTGTTTAACAAAAACACAGGTCTCTGCAAAGTCAAAAACGACGTATAGGGGCTGACTCCTGCCCGGTGCCGGAAGGTTAAAAGGAGAGGTTAGCCGCAAGGCGAAGCTTTGAATTGAAGCCCCGGTGAACGGCGGCCGTAACTATAACGGTCCTAAGGTAGCGAAATTCCTTGTCGGGTAAGTTCCGACCTGCACGAATGGAGTAACGATCGTTCGACTGTCTTAACGAGTTGCTCGGCGAACTTGTAGTACCGGTGAAGATGCCGGTTACCCGCAGCTAGACGAAAAGACCCCGTGCACCTTTACTATACTTTTACTATGGTTTACGGCCATTGCTGCGCAGGATAGGTGGGAGGCTTTGAAGCCAGACTTTCGGGTTTGGTGGAGCCAACGGTGAGATACCACCCTGCGATTGTTGTGAATCTAACCTGCTCCCGTGATCCGGGAGAGGGACATAGTAAGACGGGTAGTTTGACTGGGGCGGTCGCCTCCTAAATTGTAACGGAGGCGCGCGAAGCTACACTCAGGCCGTTTGGAAATCGGCCGTCGAGTGCAAAGGCATAAGTGTGGTTAACTGCAAGACCTACAAGTCGAGCAGATGCGAAAGCAGGCCTTAGTGATCCGGTGGTTCTGTATGGAATGGCCATCGCTCAACGGATAAAAGGTACGCCGGGGATAACAGGCTGATCGGAGCCAAGAGTTCATATCGACGCTCCGGTTTGGCACCTCGATGTCGGCTCATCACATCCTGGAGCTGTAGAAGGTTCCAAGGGTTAGGCTGTTCGCCTATTAAAGTGGTACGTGAGCTGGGTTCAGAACGTCGCGAGACAGTTCGGTCTCTATCTGCTGTGGGCGTAGGAGATTTGAAGAGGGCTGTCCTTAGTACGAGAGGACCGGGATGGACGAACCTCTTGTGTTCCAGTTGTCTTGCCAAAGGCACGGCTGGGTAGCGAAGTTCGGTTGTGATAACCGCTGAATGCATATAAGCGGGAAGCACGCTCTAAGATGAGATCTCCCAACCCAAAAGGGAAAAGAAGGGCCCAGGAAGACCACCTGGTTGATAGGCTGGAGGTTGAAGCGCAGTAATGCGTGTAGCTTACCAGTACTAATAGCCCGTTCGGCTTGTCCATAGAATTTACTCTGCGCAGTGAGAACGTCCACTGTTCTAAGTGAAACTCAATACAAGCTTTGTAGTTATATCTGCAAAAGTATCGATGTACAAACCCAATCTATTCAGTTGTGAGGAATCGCGAGAGCGAATCCTCATAAGTTTGCCGGTGAGTTTACCGCGAGGGTCACACCCGTTCCCATCCCGAACACGGAAGTTAAGCCTCGTTGGGCCGATGGTACTGCACGCGTAAGTGTGTGGGAGATTAGGTGATCGCCGGCATAAATCTGATTAGCCCACCGTCAGCGGTGGGCTTTTCACTGCTTACAGATCCTATAATCCGGGAGCTCTTGCAGGATTAGTCTCCCGTGTCGACGGGTGCAGATGGTGGTTCTCCCTCGAGTGTATTGGTCCGAATCATACGAGTGATGGCTCTTCCTGATCTCAGGCATGAATGGCGCGCGATGGAGTGGCCGCGCATTGTGGAGGAGATGTGGTCTTCGAGACGCCGGGAGGCCGGGAAGCATCACGTATGTCATACATGCGGACCAGGTATGCTCCAGTGAAGGTGGACTGGATTACGGCAGGCGTGACGGACACGCGACGCGGCTTTCGTGGTTGAGCACGCGAGTGCGGGCGAGGCTGGAACAGCCATTCACAAGCCGTCTTCCATTTTGGCGGGTGACATTGCAACATCGTGGGTGTGCTCTGGTCGATGTTTCAGGCCCGGCGTTCGGGGAAGCGTTGGGGAACAAGGACGGCAACGGGACGAACATCCCCGTGAGGCACTCCAACGAGACCACTGGTCGACCCACCGCCCCCCGGACGGGCCGTACAAAATCTTCTCCGGCTTGGAGTTGAAGCCGGCCTACCTCAGCGACCAGATGGCTAGAAGTGGCAACTTACGCCCCCATGACGCTACGGGGCTGCACACGATGGCTGGCCAGTTTTTTAGCTGCGCGGCGCATCCGATTGCGGCTGCTGCCACGGATTGTCTCAGCAACGAATTCGAAGCTCGCGGACTGCAGTACGCCTGAAGGCAGGCGGGAAAGGCCAAACGGTCCTCCACAAGAACTCAGCAGCGCGAATCTGAAGTGCGCGGAAGAAGAGGTGTTTCCGATTGTCACCTCCTGGAGGCGATCAGCGCGCCGGCATAATCCCACTATGACCCGTTTGAGACAACACCGACATCGAAAGCTTCTTGCATATCCTAACCACGTTTCTCTGCTCGCAACTTCGCCTGGCGAGGTCATGCAATCGACAGTTCAGCTTGCACAAGGTTGTCGGCGTACACGAGCGAATGCGAATCCAAGCTGCCGGAGATCATTGCCCTACCTGTCGCCCTACTTGCCTGGTCTGCTCGGAGGTAGGGTGATTGTTCCAGATCAGTGTCCTTCGGCTTTACGGATGGTTACGTCTGCGTTACTGGTGCGGAGGTTTATCCGGACGGCTCCTGTTCCCAGCTTTCCGTCCAGGGTGGCGAGATTGCCCTGCGTTGCGGACTGTGGAGCGAACTGGTCGGTGATTTTGCCGTCCCGGCTTTCCGCGCGGAGCGTTGCGTTTGAGGGATCGGGAAGGGTCAGGGTGATGGCGCCGCTTTCATCGACTATGGAAATGTTACCGGCCGGTGTCGCTGCCTGGAGGTCGACTGTTCCATTTCGGTTGCTGATACTGACGTCTCCGGCGGCTTGGTCCAAGGTGATGTTCCGGCTGTGGGTATCGATCGTTGTGGGCCCTGTGATGCCAGTACCGGTCAGTTCGGCGTGCGGGCTGATGTCGAAGCTCCCTTTGAGGCTGGCGAATGAGACGGAAGTACGGCTGGTCTGGAAGCGGACCGGGCCGGCGAGCTGCTCGAGGTGGGTGTCGCCGTAGAAATCTCCGTTTAGGGTGACAGTTCCGGTGAGATTGGTGAGAGTGAGATCCTGGCCGGTTCCCTGCAGGGAGAGATCGCCATGGATATCGTGTGCGGCAAGCGACGAGTTGCGGCTGTTGAGGCGTACGATGACGGCTCCGGTGATGGAGGCGAGCTCGACATCGCCTCGGTTCGAAGTGACGTGGACCGGGGCGGCGAGTCCGGAGACGTGCACTTCTCCGTGGTTTGCGCTGAGGGAAGAGGCGACGGCTGGCGGAACGGAGAGGGTGAGGTCGGCGGTGCCGCCGTCGAGGGAGGGAACGGAGAGACGCAGGGCTCCCATGCTGAGCTGCGCGTTGGGAGCAAGGGCTCGGAACTTGCGGGCGGTCTCGTCTGCGGAGCTGCTGTAGATGCGTTTGTGGATAAGGACGTGGACGCGGCCGTCGTTGCTGGATCCGGTGAGCGTCACGTCGCCGTGCGGATTATCGACCACGAATTCGGTATTGCGGGGCAGGTCGAGGTCGAGGGTTTGGTCCTGCTCGTGGTGCTCGCCCAAGAACTCGCCGAAACCGTTGCCGGAGTTGAAGAAGCCGGTTAAGGTGTCCACGCCTTCACCAGTCGATCCGCGGAGAACTGCGCCAGCGACAGCGAGAAAGATGAGCAGGAAGATGACTCCGCCGCCAATGCCACGGCGGATGTACGGGGCGGTCCCGGCTGGCTGCTGCCGGGCGAGCCGCTCGTCCCAGGCCCATTCCGCGAGGAGGATGAGGCCGGCGACCACCAGAAGCAGAGGCCACCAGCGGCCGTACCAGGTAAGAAGCGAAGTTGCGGCAAGGTGGCCGAGCCGTCCGAGCAGAAGCAGGATGCCTACGGCAAGAATGAGGACGGGCCCGAGAATGGATCGGCGACGGAGGCCTCGGGCCTGTTCGCGGAAGAGACGGCTCTGCGCCTTTGCGCTTTCCTGCATTGCCCGTGTCTGGGCGCGGAGGAGCCTGGCCTGTTCGCGGGGGGAGTAGCCGGGCGGAGGAGGATACGAGGGTGGGTAGCCTGCCATGGAGATAAACCTTTCCTGTGCGTGGCGGAGAGGGTGCTGATCGGCAGAAGAGGCCGAGTGAAAAGGTCAAGAACAAGCAACGGAAAAGCAGATCTCTACGGGACCAACAAATCAACGTGAGCGGTCAGCATGCTGGAGGTGAAGACTGGGCGGCTCGAGAAGCGGCAAACAAGCGAAAAGACCAACACGAGCTTTTGGCTTTCGCCAGAACGACGTGCGCGAGTTACTTTCCTGAGCCGGGCTCGGATGGGACCTGTGCGGGGTTGACCGGTATTGCGACTGCCGGCATCACCCGGGAAGCTGTGGACAGGCGGTTGAGCAGAAGCATGACGCCGCCGACGATGATGTAGATGGGCCAGCTTCGGCTCCAGCCGAGGACTACAAAGGAATCGAGCAGAGCAAGGATGCCGCTGGTCAGCAGCCAGATGGAGCCCTGAAAGCTGCGCACGATGCGTCCCGGGATGGAGGGCTCGACGAGGGCGAGTTCTTTATAGCGATGGAGAAAGAGCCAGCCGGCGAGGCCGATGAAGCCCCATCCCAGCAATGCTTCACCGGAGAACTCGCGGAAGATGCCAGTGGTGGAGAGCAGAAAGAGGATACCCAGCAAGATCAGCCAGACGGCACCGGCGGGGAAACGGGCCAGAGGTGTGACGGGGAGGATGGGCGGAAGGGGTTCAATGGGAGTTGAGATCGGCTCGGCGTAGGGCTGGGGCACGGCCTGGTACGGGGTCGACCAGGCGTTGGCCGGATAGGCGGTCCCGGCGGCGGACAAGGGGGATTGGGACGAAGCGACCGGGGACCAGTTGAACGGCTGCGAGGCGTTAGCTGTCGCTTCGGGTTGCGGGTCGGCGGCGGGGTAGGCCCGGGTGGTGCCCGGGATGGGTGTGGGGGTGGTCCAGCCTTTTCCGATACCCAGGCGTTCGCCGAGGTCATTGAAGCCGAACGGGTTCGGCAGGGGGGTGCCGTCGCGGCGGGCGCGGGCGGTGTGATAGGCCTCGATGGCCATATAGAACTCCCATCCAGCGATGAACAGGCCGAAGATGCCGTTGGCGTCGGTAAGTACAATGAGGAGCGCGAAGATGGTGAGGTGGGCGATTCCCTTGGCGTACTGCTCGTTGTACATGGCGCCGACGCCGGGGATGAAGCCGAGAACGGCGGCGAGCGCGGGGTTGGGCGCGGAGGGCAGAGGCACGGCACCGGGGGACCACGGGGCATAGGGACTGGCCGGACCGACGGGTGGCGCGCCGGCGACACGGGCTTCGAGGCAGGGCTCGCAGAAGACCGCGCCGGCTACGGTGCGGCGGCTCTCTTCGGTCAGGGGCATGCCGCACTGCTGGCAAAAACCCGCGTTGGCTGCCTGGGGCTCAGATGCTACGAAGGATTCCTGGGGATTCATGCGCGGTCTCCGTTCATCGTGCACGGGTTGAGCAGAGCCACCATGGAGCCAAGAACCGGGAATGTCTCGTCGCTTTGCGGGCGGATGGAGCTGGTGCCTCGGTCGGGAAAGGCCTGCTGTTTAGCGGGCTTGACTGGCTCGAGCGTGGACGGGGGTGTGGGGGTGGCGGGCATTTCGTCTTGCCGGCGCTGCTGCAGGTTGTCCCGGAGGTCGTCTACCCGGGACTCCAGTACGTGGACGACGCGAAGATTGTCGTAGTAGCGGACGGCTCCGGCCTGCATGCCGTGTGCGGTGCGGCGCAGGGCGGACGGGCTCAGGTCGCTGGCGTGCACGTCCTTCAGGCGCACGCCGGTAAGACTCATCGTGAGTGTGATGGAAAGAAAGGCCATGGCAGCAGTCATTGCCAGGCGCGGCTCCAGCAGGATGCGGCTGAGCCGGTGCATGGGCGTGGGGCGCGGGGCAAAGGCAAGGATTCGGGCGGCCTCAGGAAGAGTCGCATGGCTGTAGGCCGCGGCGTGAAGCGGAAGCGTCTGCGCCAGGGTGCTGCCCGAGGTCTGGGCCAGGATGCTCGCGAGCAACTCCGGACGGGGCGCGGGACGGGGGGTCTTGAGCAGTTCCAGCCACGCAACGCCACGCTGTGCCTCGGCGAAGAGGTCCGTGCACCGGGTGCAGGAGTTGAGGTGCCGGTCGAACAAGGCCTGTTCCGCAGGGTCGAGAGTGCCGTCCAGCGCGTCGGCCAGGGTGGCCTCGCAGACCGCGCAATGCGATTGCGCCATGCGATCGAAGCCGTCGAACCCGGAAACGTAGTGTTTGTTCGCCATGCTTAGACCACCTGTCCTTCCATACGTTGCAACAGCCTGCCCAGTTCACTGCGTCCGCGGCTGATCCGGCTCTTTACAGTTCCTTCCGGGATCTTGAGCACGACGGCGATCTCCTTATAGTCCATGTCTTCCAGATCGCGCAGGACAACGGCCTCGCGGAGGTCGGGTGAAAGCTGGGTAAGAGCATGCTGGATCCTGGCTTTCAGCTCAAGGCCGGCGTAGTGCTGCTCCTGGTTGCGGCGCGTGTCGGGCAGGCGCTCGGCCTGGGTGGGGCCGTCGTCTTCGCCGGTCAGGCTCACGTCGAGCGAGTCGGTGGCGCGCTCGAGCTGGGTGCGGCGAAACTGATCGACCAGGAGATTGCGCGTCAAGGTCGTGATCCAGGTCTGCAGGCCTCCTTTTGCGGGATCGAAGCTGCGGAGATTCCGGTAGAGCTTGAGGAAGACGTCCTGGGTGGCGTCTTCGGCCTCGGTCTGACTGCCCAGGAAGCGGAAGCAGAGCCCGTACACGCGGGTGTGCTGCGTGGTGACGAGCTGTCGCCAGGCTGCCTGATCGCCCGCAACGCAACGCGCCACCAGCAGGACCAGAGCATCCTGCTCAAGCTGCTGCTCGGCTGTTCGCTGCACGCGGACCTCCGGGACATTGCGGGATGGGGAACGTGTATCTGCTGCGAGAGCAGCTGATGGGAGAGCGGCCGGCCTGGGGACCGGGTGCGTGCGGGCTTGCCGCGCAGGAAGGCCGGGAAGGGTAGGAAAGGGAATCGCCATGTGAAGAACGCCCATGCACAGCACATACGCAGGGGCGTTCTGGTTTGTTCCGCGGGTTTTGCAGTCTATTGCGTGGGCATCAGCGCTGTGTTCGGCCCGGGGACGACGCCGCAGGCGATGCGTGCACCTGCATTTCCAGTAGGATCGGTCTTCATGTCGTCCGGTGCGGCATGGACCATGATGGCGGTGCCCCCATTGGCGACGATGCTGTCGGGCGCGGAGGGATCGAGCGAAAGGTAGGCTACCTTGAAGGACGCTTTCCCCATACCGTCGGGCCCAATGTGCACATTCTGGGGCAGGTCGCCGTTGTGGTGGCCCATCGGGTTTTCGAGGCCGTGCTGCTTCATGTCCGGGTTGAAGTGGCCGCCGGCGGATTTGAAGTCGGGTGCCTGGCAGAGGCTGTGCTCGTGGATGTGGACTGCGTGCTCGCCGGGAGGAAGATTCTTGAGGGCCAGCTTAATGTCGAGCTTGCCATGGCTTTCGTGAAAGGTCGCCGTGCCGGCGTCCTGTCCGGAGCTGGTGCTGATTGGAACAACGAGGGTCTTGACCGGCTGCTGAGCGAAGGCGGAAAGGGCGAGGCAGCCGCTGGCGGCGGCGAGCAAGGCAAGGCGCATGGGAATCTCCTGGGACTTGTCTGCAACTATACTGCGGCGGGGTTCACGCAGGTAGAAATTCGGATGCAGGTGGCGATGGCCGGGCGGCTTCGTTGTATGCTCAGTGCATGCCTTCTCTTCGCTGCGTTCTTCTGGTCCTTACGCTTGCCGTGCCCGCAGTGTTGCCCGCCACTGCCCTTGCGCAGGGCGGACGCCCGGAACGTGCCGTGAACGCGGCGAGCCCGACCGATGCGATGACCAAAGCGCCGCAGATCAATCCTCTGCCGCCGGATGCGCATGTGTCTCAGTCGATCCAGATGAACGGTACTCCGCTGAAGTACACGGCCACCGTAGGCACGCTGCCGGTCAAGAACGAAGAAGGCAAGCCGGTGGGAGAGGTGGTATTTACCTCGTACGTGGTCGATGCGCCGAACCGTCCGGTGACTTTTGCGTTCAACGGCGGCCCGGGTGCGGCGTCGGTTTACCTGAACCTGGGGGCGATCGGGCCCAAGCGGGTGGAGTTCGGTGCGGAAGGCCAGAGCCCGTCGGATCCGGCTGTCCTGAAGGATAACCCCGGCACCTGGCTGGACTTTACCGATCTCGTCTTTATCGATCCGGTCGGGACCGGGTTCAGCCGGTCGCTGGTTCCGATGGACGAGACCAAGAAGCTGTTTTACGGGCCTGACCAGGACATCGCATATCTCTCGAAGATTGTGTATGACTGGCTGGTGAAGAACAACCGGCTGCTTTCGAAGAAGTATATTGTCGGGGAAAGTTATGGTGGGTATCGGGGGCCGCGGCTGACGGCTTACCTGCAGTCGCAAATCGGCGTGGGGATCAATGGGCTGGTGCTGGTTTCGCCGGCACTTGCTCCTTCCTCGGGCTCGGGGGATATTTCACCGGTGCCGTGGATGATTACGCTGCCGTCGATCGTTGCGGCGAACTACGAGCGCAAGGGGATGCTTTCGGACGAGGCGATGACGCCGGTGATCGCGTACACTCGCGGCGAATATGCAGAGGATCTGCTGAAGGGGACCTCCGACCCGCAGGCGACGCCTCGGATTGTGAAGAAGGTGACGGAGCTGACCGGGCTGGATGCGACGTTCGTTCGCGAGTCCGGCGGCCGGCTGGAGACGCAGGCATTTTTGCGGGAGGAGTTTCGCGAGACCGGCAAGCTGGGAAGCCGGTACGATCCTAACGTGACGGCGTACGACCCGTTTCCGTATGCGCCGACGCAGGAGACCAACGACCCGATCCTGCTGAGCATTATCGCGCCGACCACGACGGCGATGGTTAATTTCGTCACGGAAACAGTGGGCTGGAAAACAGATGCGCGCTATAACGCACTTTCGGACGAGGTGAACCGGAACTGGGATCGCGCCGGGGGGCGTGGAGCCTTTGGTGGCGCGGCGTCCGAGACGGACCTGCGGATTGCGCTGGCGACGGACCCGAAATTTCGCGTGCTGATTGCGCATGGCTGGGCCGACCTGAGCTGCCCGTTCATGGGATCGGTGCTGACGGTGAGCCAGATTCCAGTCATGGGCGATCCGACACGAATCCAGGTAAAAGAGTATGCGGGCGGACACATGTACTATGCGCGGCTCGGGAGCTCGCTGGCGCTGCGCAAGGACGTGATGCAGCTTTACAGCAAGCACTGAGAGCAACGGCCAAGACCAGATTGCTGCCATGGTGGGAGTAAAGCCTGCGACTGAGCCTTCGCCGTGGAGGCTCGGCTGATGCTGGAGCAGTTCCGGCTTACGACCGAGCCGATCATTTCACTGTGCTGCGGTCCGGGTCGATCAGCCAGCCAAGCTGCGCGCCGTTGTCGATCCAGGTCCTGCTTCCGTTAGACTCATGAGTACGATCTTCCACAAGCGCTTCGATTAATGCGCAGTTCTAATGCTCCTGGCAGAAGTCGAAGAAGTCTTCGTCGCTCCAGGGTTGCGCGGGAATTAGGGTTGATTGCAGGTGCGGAATGTGGATTGCAGTCAGCACAGCGTATCGTAATCCGGCTGGTGCGATGGGTCAGTTGCGAATGTCCACCGGGCGATATTCCGGGTGACGGTACGGAGATTTCTCCTCGATTTGCAGGATTTCATGGTAGCCCGAGGAGTCGTTGTCATAAACAAAGGCCAGCCCGAGCGCGTCGAACTTGATAAAGAACTCTTCCCACGTCAGCGAGCGCAACTCCTTGTGAGCACTGACCTGTGCGAATGGCAGAAGCTGCAGGATAGCCGGGTTGTGGTCGATCGAATGCTCGACGATTTCAGCCGGAACGAGGTTTTTCGTCGCGGCCCAGTGGCGGATTTCGAAATGGCTGGTCGTTGGACCCGCGACAGGCATGAGTTCACCCCTAAGTAGTGTCGTTATGTCTTCTACCATACATAGATTCGGTTCGGGAATACCGGGATGCCTCAGGCCCCGACGGCCGTGACCGCCGGCAATTCGAGCTGCTCGGAGCCGTGTTCGTCCAGCATGGGGCGGAAGCAACTGCGGCAGCGCGCCTCGTACATGCCGGCCGCGCCGACGACCACCAGCTCTTGGCTTTGACCCAGGCGCTGCGTGTGGATGGCGGGGGCGCCGCATTGCATGCAGACCGCGGAAAGCTTGGTGACCTCGTCGGCTACGGCCATGAGCGCCGGGATGGGGCCGAAGGGCTCGGCGTTGAAGGTGGTGTCGAGTCCGGCGATGAGCACCCGCTTACCCGCGTGCACCAGCTCCATGGTGAACGAAATGATGGCGGCATCGAAGAATTGCGCCTCGTCGATCCCGATGACCTCCACCTGATCGAGCGTTGCGGAGACTGCCTCGCGCAGGCGCTCCACATTGGCGACGGTTGCGGCTTCGTGGGTCTGGGAAGAGTGGCTGGCGATGGCCGTGCGGTGATAGCGCAGGTCGACATCGGGCTTGAAACAGGCTACCCGCTGCCGTGCGATCCGCGCTCGCTTCAGCCGGCGGATCAACTCCTCGGACTTGCCGGAAAACATGGGTCCGACGATGACTTCCAGGCGACCCGGCAACGGATAGCCGGCGGTGTGTGCGTGCATGGAGGACATCTTACAGGGCGGCCTGGTGGATTTCCGGAGTTTGCGGTCCGCCTACCGGGAGCCGCGTTACTTGGCGACCGGCTCCCAGAGCTCCAGGCGATTGCCTTCGGGGTCCGTGACCCAGGCGAACTTGCCGTAGCTGGCTTCTTCGCGCTTGGGGTCGATGGTGACGCCGTCTTCCTTCATCTTTGCGAGCAGCCCGTCGAGGTCGTCGACGCGGTAGTTGATCATGCCGGTCTGGGGGCCGGGGCCGAAGTATTTTGTGTCCTCGGGAAAGACCGACCAGGCGGTGGTGCCGGTGCCTTTCGGGACCTCGTCGGACCAGCGGAAGGTGACGCCGCCGTAATCGGAGACGGTCAGATTGAGATGCTTTGCGTACCAGGCGGCCAGGGTTTTTGGATCCTTTGCCTTGAGAAAGACTCCGCCGATTCCGGTCACTCGCGCCATGGTTGTACCCTCGGCGCTATGGTACAGCCAGTGAGGCTACGAGCTGCGCAGTTTTCTTGCGGTCGATGGCGTTTTCCGCCAGCCGGACAGCCGTGAGGAAGTCTTCGGCCAAGCCGGCGACGATGAGGACGGCCGCCGCGTTCATGACGACGGCATCGCGCCGGGGACCGCGTTCACCGGCGAAGATGGCGGATAGGATAGCCGCGTTTTCGCGTGCGTCGCCGCCGGAGAGGGCCTCGAGCGGGGACAGGGGGAGACCGAAGCTTTCCGGCAGGAGATTGCCGAACTGGGCTTCGGGGCCGAGCACCTCGCCGACGAGGGTGGGCCCGGCGACCGAGAGCTCGTCCATGCCGGTGCCGTGAACGACAAAGGCGTGTCGCGTGCCGAGCAGGGCGAGTGTCTGCGCGACGACGGGGACGACGCGCGCGGAGTAGACGCCGACGACCTGGGCGCGGGCGCCGGCGGGGTTCGCCATGGGACCGAGCAGGTTGAAGGCGGTGCGGATGCCCAGCGCGCGGCGTACCGGCATGACCGTACGCAGGGCCGGATGGTAGGCTGGCGCCGCGAGAAAGGCGAAGCCGTGGGCTCGCAGCGCCTCCGCTGCCTGCTCGGGCGATAGGTCGACGGGGATGCCGAGCGCTTCAAGTACATCGGCCGAACCGGCTTGGGAGGTCACGGCGCGGTTACCGTGCTTGGCAACGCGCGCGCCGGCCGAGACAGCCACGAGCGCGGCGGCAGTGGAGATATTAAAGGTGCCGAGACCGTCTCCGCCGGTGCCGCAGGTGTCCACCAGTCGTTCGCGTTCGGCGTTCGTCAAGGGAAGGGGAACGGCGTGCATGCGCAGTGCGTCGACAAATCCGGCGAGCTCGTCAACGGTCTCTCCGCGTGCGCCCATGGCCCCGAGCAGCGCGGCCATTTGGAGGTCCTGGCCGGGATTTTCATCGCGCAGCATGGCGTCGAGGAGCTCGCGTGCGTGATCTCGCGAAAGGGTCTGGCGGTCTTCTACGACCAGCTTGAGAGTGTCGGAGAGAACGGTGGAAGGCATACAGGGAAAGCGTAGCACTCGGCTGTGGGTTGTGTCCGCAGTTTGGGTGGCTGGCTGTTACCGCACAATCTGTGCGGTATTCGAGTGCGAAGATTGCGCATGCCTAAGCGCTCCCATTACGATTGCGGGGCGGACATAGAAGTGAATCCGGGAGACGGACCCCATGAAGATCCACGAGTACCAGGCCAAGGACATCCTGCGCAAGTACAACGTGCCGGTGCCCGGTGGCGAGATGGCCACGACGCTGGAGGAGGCGGACACGGCCGCCAAGAGCCTGTTTGCCGCGGGCAATGCCGTGGTGGTGGTGAAGGCGCAGATTCACGCCGGGGGCCGTGGCAAGGGTGGCGGTGTCAAGCTGGCGAAGTCGCTTGACGATGCGAACGCCGCATCCAAGGCGATTCTGGGAATGCAGCTGGTGACGCACCAGACCGGGCCGGCCGGACAGAAGGTGCAGCGCCTGCTGATCGAGGAAGGGTCGGCAATCGAGCGCGAGCTGTACTCTGGGCGTGGTGCTGGACCGGGCTTCGGCGAAGATCGTGTTTATGGCCTCGCAGTCCGGCGGGATGGAGATCGAGGAGGTCGCACACGCGACGCCGGAGCTGATCTATAAGGAATATGTCGATCCGGCGGTGGGCTTCCAGCCTTACCAGGCGCGTGCGCTGGCGTTCAAGCTGGGCCTGACGACCGCGCAGATTCAGCCTGCGGTGGGTTTCATGATGGGCCTTTACAAGGCGTTCGTGGAGACGGACTCCACCCTGATGGAGATCAACCCGTTTATTACGACAAAGGATGGCAAGCTGCTGGCGCTGGACTGCAAGATCAACTTCGACGACAACGCGATGTTCCGGCACAAGGACCTGAAAGAGCTGCGCGACCTGGCCGAGGAGGATCCGCTGGAGGTGGAGGCGTCGAAGTTTGCGCTGAACTACATCAAGCTGGACGGCAACATCGCCTGCATGGTGAACGGTGCCGGGCTGGCGATGGCGACGATGGACATCATCCAGTACTCGGGTGGGGCTGCGGCCAACTTTCTCGACGTAGGCGGTGGCGCCAACCAGGAGCAGATTGAGAACGCCTTCGGCATCCTGCTCTCCGATCCTAACGTCAAGGCGATTTTTATCAACATCTTCGGCGGGATCCTGCGAGTGGACGTGCTGGCGACGGCGGTGGTTGCTGCGGCGAAGAAGCTGGACGTAAAGCTTCCGATTATTCTGCGGCTCGAAGGCACCAACGTCGAAGAAGGACGGAAGATCCTGGCGGATTCGGGGCTGAAGTTCGAGGTTGGGGCGACTATGAAGGAAGCGGCGGAGCTGGCGGTTGGGGCGGCCAAGCGATAACAACATGCCCATCAAGCCAATCCGCTTCGGGACCGGTCCATTCGACTTACAACGCGAAGGAGACCACATCACGAGTGACACGCCCACCTCGTTGTGGCAAGCGGCTGGGACAGTCTCGGACGGTATAGGGGGGTACCTCATCGCCAGCCGCGAAGGCGAAGAGCTGATGCCTTGGTGTATCGGTAAAACGGACCGAGGTTTCAAGAGTAGGTTTTATCAACACTTACGAAGCACGAAGCATGTCTTCTCGAAATTGGCGCAGTCGGTTCCACAGGTAAAGTTAGTGGACATTTTCTTAGCTCGTCTAACCGAGAACGGAAAGTCGAAAGAGGCGCGCAAACGGACTACTGTTACGAAAATAAAAGCTATTCCGACTAATAGACGGCTCGAATACGACATCTTGAAATTGGCGTCTCGGAAGAATCCAGCTTTAATTAACAAGAACAAATGAGTTTACCTTGTGAACCTCCTCGTACCTGGGTCTTCAGGGCCAGACTTCCGCGCTGATAATGTTGCAGCCAAAGCTCTTTACTCTCTCCTCAAAAGCTAACCGTGAAATGGAGTAACAATGTCTGTACTCGTAGACAAAGACACCCGCCTTATCGTGCAGGGCATTACTGGCCGTGAAGGGCTCTTTCACGCCAAGGGATGTGCCGAGTATGGCACCAAGGTTGTGGGCGGAGTCACGCCCGGCAAGGGAGGCACCACGGTTGAAGGTTTTTCGGTGTTCAATACGGTCGAAGAGGCTGTGAAGGAGACAGGAGCGAATGTTTCGGTGATCTTTGTGCCTCCTCCGTTTGCCGCGGACGGAATTCTAGAGGCGGCTACAGCCGGACTGCCGCTGGTGATCTGCATTACCGAGGGGATTCCGACGCTGGACATGGTGAGGGTGTGGGAGGTGGTGAAACACTCGGGGACGCGGCTGGTGGGGCCGAACTGCCCGGGGGTAATTTCGCCGGGCAAGGCCAAGGTGGGGATCATGCCGGGGCGGATTCATAAGGAAGGACCGGTGGGCATCGTGTCGAAGTCCGGCACGCTGACCTATGAGGCGGTCTATCAGTTGACGACGCGGGGAATCGGGCAGTCCACGGCAATCGGCATTGGCGGCGACCCGATCATCGGGACCACGCACATCGATGCGTTGAAGCTGCTGAACGACGATCCGCAGACGGAGGCGATCATCATGATCGGGGAGATTGGCGGCTCGGCGGAGGAGGCTGCGGCGCGCTACATCGCCGAGCATGTGAAGAAGCCGGTGGTGGGCTTCATTGCGGGGCAGACGGCACCTCCGGGACGGCGGATGGGTCATGCGGGTGCCATCATCTCCGGCGGGGAAGGCACGGCGGCAGAGAAGATGAAGGCGATGGAGGCAGCGGGCATTCACGTGGTGAAGTCGCCGGCAGATATCGGCGAGGCGATGGCGACGCTGCTGGGCAGAGGCTGACCCGTACGGCTGGAGGTACGGACGGCTCATTCTGTGGCTCCATTGTTACCGAAAACCGAAGAGTCCCGAGGCGTTCGAGACTCTTCGGTTTCGGGTATCGCTCGGAACGGCTATTGAGATACTTCGGCCTTGTTGCGCGGCAGGTGCAGCGTCATCGCTGCATCGTGAGCCTTGCTCCACACTGCGGAGAACTGTCCGGCCAGGGCGGGAACGATACGGGCCGGGGCCAGCCTGGGCGCCGTAGCACGAAGCTTCTTCTGCAGCGGGGGTTCGATAAACATGGAAAGCGCAAGGGACAGGCCGAAGACGATCGCGAGGGTAGCCGCAAAGGCGGATAGATCCCCAATCCGTGGCTGGAGGTACAGGACCATGATCTTGCCGAAGCCCTGGTGAACCAGGTAGAGCGGATAGGTCATCAGGCCAAGCTGCCGCAGGACGGCGATTCCCCGCAGCCCAAGCTTCTGCTGCAACCACAGGTTGTATCGCGTGCAAAGGACGATGGCGAGCAGCGCCATAAGCCAAACGGTTAGCGGGACCCCGGCTGAGATTGGGAAGATGCACTCATGAGTAAGTTCCCGTGCCCGAAGAACGATCTCTGCGATTCCACCCGACATGGTGACCGCGATCATCGCAATGCGTTGCCAGGTAAACCCGCGGAACAGGGCGAGCCAGAGGAACACACCAAGGCTGAAATAGCAGCCGTGCCGGATGAAGTGGCCCTGCCCCAGAGGCAGCTTCACAAAGAGGGCAATCGTGAAGCGAGTAATCTGCGGGCTGACGAAGTTTTTGAAGAGGAGGCTCAGGGTCATCGACGCGCTTGCAATGCCCAGGACCGCAAGCGCCGTGGAGATCAGATGGCTCCGCTTCACCAGAAGCAGGCCAAAGATGAGCAGATAAAACGACATTTCCAGCGTCAGCGTCCAGTGCGAGCCATCGATGAGGTCCGACTTGGGGCGGAAGGTTACGCTGTCCATCCACATCAGGGCAATGCGGGTTTTGCTGTACTGATGGAAGATCAGGTAAACGATTCCCGTAAAGGTGGAGCAAAGGAGTAATGCCGGCATCAGGCGCGCCAGTCTCTGCGTCAGAAAGTGGCCTGGCCTGGACGCATACGCCGAGTACGCAATGACGAACCCGGAAAGCACAAAGAAGATCTGCACTCCCACCCAGCCAAACGCTACAAAAGGCTGCATAAAATCGAAGGCATGAGTGGGGACACCGCCCGGATTGTTCCCCTTGACCCACATTGCAAGACCGAAGTGCACCGCGACGACACCAAGACAGGCCAGGACGCGAATCAGGTCGAGACCGACGATGTGCCGGCTCAGGATTACAGGATTGTTGCCAGGGTTGGAAGTAACCATTGATGTCTCCTTTGGTCACATCCTAGGGAGACGGTAAAAAATTCTTTAGTCACTGCTGCGCGTTCCAATATCAGATTGAATCCTTTTTTCAAACAGCTTTCGCCCTTGATATCGTTTCCAGTGTTCCGGGAGGCCGGACGGCCAAAACTTCAACGGAGCGCTGTCACTCCGGTATCCTGCTGCAGCGAATCCGGGCTGCGCCGCAGGCCCGCATTCCGGTAGACTGTTCATATACATCGAAGGAGACCTACCAGGTGTCACAGCGCACATTCAGCATCGTCAAGCCGGACGCCGTCAAAGCCGGTCATACCGCGGCAATCCTTGCAGAAATTCAGAAGGCAGGCTTCAAGATCGTCTCGATCAAGCGCTTGAGTATTTCAAAGGCGCAGGCCGAAGGGTTTTACCATGTGCACGCCGCGCGCCCCTTTTTCGGCGAGCTTACCGAGTTCATGAGCTCCGGCCCGATCTTTCCCATGGTGCTGGAAAAAGAGAACGCCATCGCCGATCTGCGCAAGCTGATGGGCGCGACCGACCCGGCCAAGGCCGACGAGGGAACCATCCGCAAAATGTTCGCAACGTCTATCGGAGAAAATGCGATCCATGGGTCGGATGCCGAAGATACGGCCGCGTTCGAGATCGGGTATTTCTTCGCGGGCATCGAGCTCCAATAAGGAACAACGTACCAGGATCAAGGCAAAGAGGCGGAGAGGAACAAGACGCTTCTCCTGTTCTTCATCTCACCTCTTTGTTGTGATCCTGGTCCCATTCTCTAATTGCCGAGATGGATTTCGGTTTTGGTTTTGTGATTGGGGTCGAAGAGGTTCAGGTCGAAGGCTTCCCCCATGATCTTGTAGCCGGCTGGGTTGGGATGCAGGTAGTCGCCGTGCTGCAAGTCTCGCCGAAAGGTGTCGGGCTTGCCGGGGTCGCGGGTGGCTTTGTCAAAGTCGACGTAGCCGTCCAGCAGCTTTGAGGTGCGGATCCAGATGTTGTAAGCCTGGCGGACCTGCTCGCCGCGGGGCGATGCGTACTGGGCTCCCATGTACGGCGTCAGGGTGGCGCCGATCACGGTGATGCCGTGGGTGTGGGCGCGCTCGACAAGTTCGCTGACTCCCTGGATGAGCATGTCGGCGGTGAGCATGTCGCCTTCGGGGTCGGCACCGGCCATGCGGCCGATGTCGTTGATGCCTTCCAGGATGACGAGATAGCGGACTCCGGGCAATGAGAGGACATCGTTGTCGAAACGCGCGAGTGCGCTCGGCCCGGCTCCGTCGGCCAGTACACGGTTGCCGCCGATGCCTTCGTTGAGAACGGCAAGGCCTCGGGTCTTTTTGTCGCCGGCCAACCTGCGGGCCAGTACATCGGGATAGCGATCATTCGCGTTGTCGGTTGCGCCGGCACCGTCGGTGATGCTGTCGCCGAAGGTGACGACCGCGCCCTGCTCGGCGGGAACCTGGACCTGGACATCCTTGAGGAAGTACCAGGAGTGGAAGGTCCTTGCGCCGGACAGGACTTTCTGGCCGACTACGTTGCCCTGAACCGCGAAGCCGTCTTCAAAGGCGCTGGCGTGATAGCTCAACGTGGAGATCTTCTGGGCGGGCAAGAAGATGCTGATGGCGAGATCGCTGAACGCGGGCAGGTTCAGGGCTGCCGGGTCGGAGACGACGACGGCACCGGGAGGAATCGTGATGGAACTCTGGCCGGCGAAGGTGAGTGCGTTGGCGGAGGCGAGGCTCAGGCTGCCGGCCCGGTCGCTGAGCGCTATGTGCGCGGCTCCGATGATGAGGGGCTCGGTGCCGAACTGGTTGGTGAACTCCACGCGGATCATTACACCGGCCAATGTGGTGTGGACGATCTGCCGGTAGGTCGTGCCGGTTCCGCCGAATGAAGCGCCAGACCGGTCGTTGGCGGCGGCAAAGGGCGAGGTGGCCCAGGTTCCAACCCAGTGGTTCGCGGGCGGTGGCGTGGGTTTGGCGGCGTAAGCCGGCATTGCCATGCCAAGCGTGCAAAGAAGGAGGCGAGCGGCGTTGTGGGGTTTCACGCATCCATGATGCGCCCGAGCCGGGCTTCCGTGCAACGGGTTCTGTGGCGGCATCGCGCCGCACACGGTATGCTGGAGCGCATGGTTGTTGATGCCTATGACGTAACGGTCGAGCGTGAGAACTTCGGACGCATGCGGGACGGTCACCCGGTCGAGCGTTTCCTGCTCGCCAACGACAAGATCGAGGTGTCGATCATGACGTACGGTGCGCGGATTACCGGCATCGCCACGCCGGATCGGCATGGGGTGCGGGCGGGGGTCGTGCTTGGGATGGAAACGTTTCAGGAGTACCTGGACGATACGAGCTTTCAGGGTGCGATCGCGGGCCGATATGCCAATCGCATCGCGAACGGGCGCTTCAGCCTGGATGGGCGCAAGTACCAGGTGCCTCCGAACGATTGCCCGAATGCGCTGCACGGAGGATCTGTAGGATTTTCGGAGAAGCTTTGGGCCGCGCATGAGATCCAGGGCGGCGTTGCGCTGACGCTGGAAAGCGCGGACGGCGACCAGGGGTTTCCCGGCACGGTGCATCTGCAGGTGCGCTACACGCTGCACGGCTCGGCGCTGCATATCGACTACGACGCCACGACCGATCGGGATACTGTGCTGAACGTGACCAGCCATGCGTACTTCAATCTGGCGGGAGAGGGTGTGGGCAACATCCTCGACCACGTGTTGCAGCTGGACGCGGCACAGTTTACGCCGACGGATGCGACCATGATTCCTACGGGAGAGATCGTGCCGGTTGCGGGTACGCCGTTCGATTTCCTGGCGCCGGCACGGATCGGCGCTCGAATTGACGAGCCGAATGTGCAGCTGGAGCAGGCCGGTGGATATGATCACAACTGGGTGCTGGGGAATGCCGGTCCGCTGAGGCGCGCGGCTCGTTTGTATGAGCCGCACTCCGGCCGCATGCTGACGGTGCATACGACGCAGCCGGGCCTTCAGTTCTACTCCGGTAATTTTCTGAATGGAGCGCTCCGCGGCGTACTGGGCGCACTGTATGAACGACGCACGGGCCTGTGCCTAGAGACACAACATTTTCCCGATTCGCCCAACCAGCCCGCCTTTCCTTCCACCACTGTGCGTGCGGGCGCTGCGTGGCAGAGCAAGACGGTTTTCGCGTTTTCCGTAGAGGAGCATCCGTGGCAGAGCTGAAGGATTGGAAACTGCGCCCCCATCGCCGCTGGAACCCGCTGATTGCGGACTGGATTCTTGTGAGTCCGCAGCGAACCCAGCGGCCGTGGCAGGGCGAAACAAGCAAGCCGGCGCAAGCTCCGGGACTGCGCTACGATCCGACCTGCTACCTGTGCCCGGGCAACAAGCGCGCGGGTGGTCAGGTAAATCCGGAGTACACGGGCACCTTCGCTTTTGACAACGACTATCCGGCGCTGCTTCCGCCGGACACCGGGACGGAGGTGCCGCCCAGCGAAGGATTGCTACGCGCGGAGGCGGAGAATGGACGGTGCCGCGTGGTCTGCTTTCACCCGGATCACTCGTTGCGCCTGTCGCAGATGCAACGCGCCGACATCGTCCGCGTGGTCGACGTTTGGGCGGACGAGACCAGCACGCTGGGGGCTCAGGGCGACATTGCCTACGTACAGATTTTTGAGAATCGCGGCTCGATGATGGGTGCCAGCAACCCGCACCCGCACTGCCAGATCTGGGCCACCGGGCACATCCCGGATGAGCCGAAGCGCGAAGGAGCGACACAGCTTGCTCACTTCCAGGAGCATGGCCGGACGCTGCTGGGGGATTATCTCGCCCAGGAACTCGCGGTGCCGGAAGCGCAGGACGGATCGCGGATTGTAGTCACCAATGAGGAGTTTGTTGCTGTGGTGCCGTTCTGGGCGGTGTGGCCGTTTGAGATGCTGATTCTTCCGCGAACTCCGGCCGGCAGCTTTCCAGAGCTTTCAGCCCCGCAACGGATCGGACTGGCCGACATTCTTAAGCGTGTAACCATGCGCTACGACAATCTCTTCCAAACCATGTTTCCGTACACCATGGGCTTCCACCAGAAGCCGACCGACGGCCAGCCGCACCCCGAATGGGATTTCCACGCCCACTTCTATCCGCCGCTGCTTCGTTCCGCGGAGGTCCGAAAGTTTATGGTTGGATTTGAGATGCTTGGGATGCCACAACGCGACATTACGCCGGAAACCGCGGCCGGTATGCTGCGCGCGTCCAGGGAGGCCGAGCTGTGACGCCTCTCGACCGCGAACGGCTGGGCAGGCTGGCCGAAGCTCACGAGCAAAAGGCCGGCAAAGCCGCCGGGCGCTTCTTTCAGGCACCTGGGCGGGTCAACCTGCTGGGGGAGCATACCGATTACAGCGGAGGCTTCTGCATGCCGGCCGCGCTGACTTTCAATACGCTGGTAGCCGTGACGCCGCGTGCCGATGATCGGCTGGTGCTCCACTCGTTGGACTTCGACGAATCGGCGGAGCTTCCGTTCAACGCGCTCCGTGCGCCCGCGAAGCTTCCGGCCGGTGAGCACTGGTCGAGCTACTGCTTTGGCGTGGCGTGGAGCCTGCTTGAGCAAGGGATTCCGCTGTGTGGGGCGGAGCTCTCGTTTGCGGGCAATGTACCGCTGAGTGCCGGGCTCAGCTCTTCGGCCTCGATTGAGGTGGCTACGGCGACGGCTCTGCTGGGTATGAGCGGGGCGACGCTGCCCGGGCCGCAGATAGCGCTGCTCTGCCAAAAGGCGGAGAACCGGTATGTCGGTTCGCCTTGCGGAATCATGGACCAGTTCATCTCGGCCAACGGCGTCTGCGGCAATGCGCTGGCGCTCGACACGCGCTCGTTGACGGCGGAGCTGGCGCCCATTCCGGATCACCTGCGACTTGTTGTCTGCAACTCCATGGTCAAGCATTCGGTTGCCACAGGAGACTATGGGGTGCGCCGGCGCGAGGTGGAAGAGGCGGCGTCCGTGCTGCATGCGGCGAACCCAAAGATCGAGCAACTGCGCGATGCGTCCGTGGACGACCTGAACCGGAGCCGGGAGCAGATGAGTCCGGAGGCATTTCACCGCGCGCGTCACGTCATCACCGATTCGAATCGCGTTCTGGAAGGCCTGCAGGCGCTCCGCGCGGGCGACTTGGGTCGTTTCGGCCAGCTGATGACGGAGGCCCACGCGAGCTTTCGCGACGATTTTGCTGCCAGCTGCGACCGGTGTGACCTGCTGGTGGAACTCGCGCTGAAGCTGCCCGGATGCCTGGGCTCGCGGCTCACCGGCGGAGGCTTCGGAGGATGTACGGTTTCACTGGTAGAGGCCGCGGAGGCGCAGCAGTTTGCGGACGCCCTGCAGGCCCGCTACCGGCAAAAAACAGGGGTGCAGGCCGACATTTATCTGTGCGCAACAGCAGACGGAGCAGCGGAGGTACATCCCTGATGAGGATTGGCGTTGATCTGGGTGGTACCAAGATTGAGGCGCTGGCCCTTGCGGAAGATGGCCGGGAGCTCGCACGCTACCGCGTCGACACGCCGCGCGGCGAGTATGTCGAGACGATCCGGAGCATCCGCGGGCTGGTGGAGCGGCTGGAGTTGGAAACCGGCCAGCGAGGCACCGTTGGCGTCGGCATTCCTGGAAGTGTCTCCCGGCGCACCGGCCTGGTCAAGAACGCCAACTCGCTCTGGCTGAATGGCCAGCCGTTTCAACGTCACCTGAGCGAGGCGATGGGCCGCGAGGTGCGCACGGCGAACGATGCGAACTGCCTGGCTGTTTCAGAGGCTACGGACGGCGCCGCCGCCCGGCAGCCAGTGGTCTTCGGCGTCATCCTGGGCACGGGATGTGGAGGCGGCGTCGCCTTTCATGGGCATGTTCACGATGGTCCGAACGGGGTCGCCGGGGAATGGGGCCACACGCCGCTGCCCTGGGCGCGCCCCGGCGAGGAACCCGGGCCGGCCTGCTACTGCGGCAAGCTTGGATGCATGGAAGCCTGGGTCTCCGGTACTGGCGTGGCGCGTGACTTTCTGGCCGCGACCGGACGCCCGCTCACTACACGCGAGATCGTCGCGTGCGCGGAAGCCGGTGAGCCGGAGGCGCTGGCCGCCCTTGACCGGCTGGAAGATCGACTTGCCCGCGGCCTGGCCATCGTCGTGGAGGTGCTGGACCCGGATGTGATCGTCTTCGGCGGGGGGGTCTCGCGCGTGCAGCGGATATACGAGGGAGTTGCGGCTAAGATGGCCGCCTATGTCTTTGGCGGGGAGTTCCAGACGCCGCTCGTTGCTGCTCTGCACGGCGACTCCAGCGGGGTGCGCGGAGCTGCGTGGCTTTGGCCGCTGGACGGGCGATAAAGGCATTTCTGCGCGAGCTTCTTAAGCGTGGTCGCATGCAGGTCCGTTCCTTCTCGAGTGAACGAACAGGCGAGAGGTTTGGGTCAGGCCCTGCTTCCCTCAGAATACTGGAGACGTGCCAAGCGACATGGCATGAAGAGTCTCTGGCAGGAGAGCGTATGCTTGCGGCATGAACCCGGCAATGTTGACCGAACTTGCGATCGCGACCAGCTTTGCGGCGGGGTTGAATGTCTATTTGACCGTGCTGACGCTTGGGGTGCTGGGACGGCTGAACCTGGTTGCACTGCCTAGTGGGTTGCACGTGCTGATGAGCGCCTGGGTGCTGGGTGCCGCGGCGGCGCTATTGCTGGCGGACTTTGTGGCGGACAAGATCCCGGGCTTCGACCTGCTTTGGAATCTTGCCCATACGGTGATCCGGGTGCCGGCGGCGGCACTTTTGGCTTACGGGGCGACGACCCATCTTTCCGCCCCGATGCAGGCGCTTGCGGTGGTGCTGGGGGCGGGGGTCGCGGCCGTCGCGCATGGGTCCAAGCTGGCAGCGCGGGCCGCGGTCTCGGCCAGCCCGGAGCCGGCGTCGAACGTGGCGTTGAGCGCTGCGGGGGATTCGACGGCAGTGGCAATCACGTGGATGGCGACGCACCATCCGCTGACGGCGGCTTCGGTGACGGCTGCACTGGTAGCTGCGGGGGTGGTGCTCATGGTGGTGGTGGCTCGGACGATGCGCCGGGTCTGGAACCGCACCAGGGCGCAGTGGGGCCCGCGTGTAGCTGGGTTCCTGCGAGGCTAAGGTTGTGGCTTCCCGTGAGATTGCGCCTCGTCTTGCCGGGCACGGCTGGGCAGCGCATATCGCGTGGACGAGGCGTTGTCAGGTCGATCGATGTTCAGATCGATGGTCGGGGACGCGGCAGAAAGGCGTACTATCCATGTGTGCTTGTGCCGGAGCGGATTCGCGAGTTCTTTCGATGCAGGGTTCTGCGCCCGTTGCTGCGCCAGTTACGCGGCGGGGTAACGCCGCGGCGGCTGGCGTGGAGTCTCGCGCTGGGCATCGTGCTGGGGATCAACCCCTCGGTGGGAGTTACGACGGTCCTTGTGGTCATGCTGGCGTGGGTCTTCGGGCTGAACCAGATTGCGTCGCAGATCGGCGCGCATTCGGTCGCGCCGCTGCATCTGCTTCTATTTGTTCCCTTTATCGAGCTTGGGGTGCATCTGTTCCATACGCGGCGGCTGCCGATGACACGAAAACAGCTCGAACACCTGAGCCATCATCCGTGGCGGCTGGTGCGAAATATCTGGCAGTGGGAGTGGCATGCGCTGATCGTGTGGGGCGTGGTGGCGGCGATTGCGCTTCCTCTGCTGGCGAAGTACATTCGGCGTGGACTGGTGGTAATGATGCGCCGTCATTCCGCGCTGTTGCGTTCCCGTCCAGATGGGGAGCCGGTGAAATAGGCTGGCTGTTCCGCCTCGCGGTCGGCTGCGATTGATGGGCAAGATGTTTAGTAGGGGTTAGCTCCGGCGTAGTCCTGGGTGATGACGGTGTTGAGGGCGGTGACGCTTGGGGAATCGGTTATGTAAAGGCCGAGCTCGCGGTTCTGCGTCATGCTGGCGATCGAGAAGTTGATGGAGCCCATGTAGACCTGCTGGGTGGGGAGGCCGAAGTCGGCGACCATGGCCTTGGCGTGAATGTAGAGGGCGGTGGCCGTGTCAGGGTAAAGATGGACGCCGCAGCCGGCGGCTTCGAGCGCGGAGTAGTTTGCGTGGTAGGAGCCGGTGTCGGTCATGGCGATGTGGACCTGGACGCCTCGCTGGCAGGCCGCTTCCAGCGCGGAGACGATGTTGGTGGCGGACATCTCTTCATTTTCAACGAGCAGGGTCTTGGTCGATCCGTTGATGAGCGCCAGGAGGTCGGGCTGCGCGGTGGTGGGGCTCCAGATGAGGTCGGTGCCGGGCGGCGGCTGGTAAGAGAAGTCGGTAGTGGAGTTGTAGTCGGTGCTGAAGGTACTCTCGATCGCGGCGATGTCGGCGGGGTCGTTGGTGATCAGGGCGAAGTCGCGGGTAGTGGAGTAGTAGCGGCTGGTGAGGTTCAGGCTCATGATGGCGGCCTGCTTGCCGTCGATGACGAAGGTTTTTTGGTGGGTGGCCTGGAACTGCGTGTTCGACCAGGCGGCGGAGCAGTTGGCAACGGCGTTGAGCTGGTTGTAGGCGGCGGTATTGGAGGACTTCTCGAGCGAGGCGTCCAGAATGACGCGGACCTTGACCCCGCGGTTGCAGGCGGCGACGAGGTCGGCGGAGAAGGTGGTGTCGACCAGCTCGTACATGGTCATCTCGATGGTGGTGGAAGCTCCGTTGATCAGCGCGTAGAGCGGAGTCACGGAGAGGTCGCCCTCGGGGAAGGTATAAAGCGTGTGGGTGGAAGAGGAGCTTGGGCTGGAGCCGAGCAGTGTTATGGCCTGCGGAGAGCTGGCGGCGTTGGAGGTGACGGTGATCGTAGCGGAGCTGGAAGCGCCGGTCGCCGGGGCGCTATAGGCGACCGAGAAAGTGCAGGAGGCCGCCGGTGCGACAGATGCGCCGCAGGTGGTCGATTCGGCGAAGGACGTGGCATTCGTGCCGCCGAGCGCAATCCCGGAGATCGTGAGGGGCGCGGTTCCGGAGTTGGAGAGGGTCACGGTCTGGGCGGAGCTGGTGGAGCCGGGAAGCGTGTTGGGGAAGGAAAGGACATTGCCCGAGAGGGTCGATTGTGGTAACGTTCCGGTTCCCGCCAGGGTGGCGGTCTGGGGCGATCCGGTAGCGGAGTCGGCCACCGACAGCGTGACACCAAAGGTTCCCGTGGACCTGGGGCTAAAGGTGACCGCGATGGCGCAGGAGGCTCCTGCCGCAAGGGTGGAGCCGCAGGTGGAGCTTTGGGTGAAGGCGCTGAAGGCTGTGCCGGAGATGGTGATGCCGGTCAGGGTGGCGTTGCCGGGATTGGAAAGCGTGATGGTCTGGACGGCGGAGGAGGTGCCGGAGAGGGTTCCGGGAAAGCTGAGGGCCGTGGGCGAAAGAACGGCCTGGGCGACCGGCGCGGGCGCGGCTCCGGAGCCGGAAAGAGCAACGGTCTGGGTCGAGTTGGCGACGCCTCCGGAGTTATCGGTTGCGACCAGCGAGGCGGTGTAGGTGGCAGAGGCGGCCAGCGGGGTGAAAGTCACGCCAACCGTGCAGGAGGCTCCGGCGGCCAGGGAGTTGGAGGTGCAGCTGTTGGCGGTCAGGGCGAAGGCGGTTAGGTTGGTGCCGGCGACCGTGAGACTCGCAAGGGTGAGCGGCGCGGTACCGGAGTTGGTGAGGGTCACCGTCTGGGCAGGCGTGGTGGCGAGCGGGGTGGTAACCGGAAAGGTGAGTGTTGCGGGGGAAAGCACGGCCTGTGGGACGGGAACGGCGGTTCCGGAGCCGGACAAGGTAACGAGTTGGGGAGAAGCCGCGGCGTTACTGGTGATCGTAAGCGTGGCGGGCAGGCTTGCAGCGGACCTGGGCTGGAAGGTAACGGCCAAGGTGCATGTCGCGGAAGGCGCCAGCGTAGCGCCGCAGCTGCTGAGTACGAGGTAGTCGGTGGGGTCCGAGGGGGTGATGCTTGCGAGAGAGACGGTGGCCACTCCGGGGTTGGACAGGGTGACAGTCTGCACGGCGGAGATCTGGCCGACGGTGGTGGCAGGGAAGGTTAGAGCCGTGGGGGAAACGGATAACGTCGGTGCCGCGACGGGAGCGCCGGTGACGGGACTGCCGGTGGAGGAGGAGCAGCCCAGGGAGGACAGGATCGCGGCGAGGCAGAAGGAGAGGGCGAGGCGAGCGGGCATGGAGGCGGGTCCTGTGGGCAGAGTGGCGGTGGCTGGATTATACAATTGCGAGATTACAGGAGATGCCGGTGCCCGTCTTGATCATGTATCTCCGGTTTACGCTACGAGATAAAGGTCTACTTCGGTCGACGGGTAGGTCCGCCGAGCCCATGCGGCCGGTGCTGCTGTCGCGCACGAGGGATTGAAGAGTGACGGCTTGGGAGCGGAAGTTGCGGCGAGCGCAAAGGTGGCACTGCGGCCAGACTCACGGAGGCTAATACCAGCTTTGACAGTGGTGGACAGGCCGTAGCGTGCGGTTCCGCGGCGTTGGTGGAGGTTGCCGGGCGGTTGGTCGAGGATCAGGATTGTGCCCGGAGAGCGTCCGAACGAGGCGGAATCGGCGGGTCGAAGGTTGCGGCGGGACCTGCGGCTTCGGTGGCGGCCAGGAGAGCGTGGGTGGAAGGAGGCTCGACCGAGTGGATGCGCTGGGAAACGCCGTCTTCGAGAACCTCGAAGTCCTTCGCGGCGAGGTCCGTCACGGGGTGGCCAGCCTGGTCGGAGACGGTGACGTCGAGCTCGACCAGGCAAGCATTCAGCTCAGGTTCGGGGTTTGCTGAGCGCGCCCCGTTTGCAAGGCTCGCTGGGGTTCGTCTAACCGCAGCGGAACGGTTTTGGAGGGGTTCGATGCGGGGTTGGCGGTTGCTGGCGTTGGTGGTGGTGGGGCTGATGGCTGTGCCAGCTGCGTGGGGGTGGGGACGTGAAGGGCATCGGCTGACGGCGCTGGTGGCCGAGGCGTATCTGTCGCCGGCGGCTGCGGCGGCCGTGCGCGAACTATTACACGGGGAGATGCTGGCCGGGGTGAGCGACTGGGCGGATGAGTATCGGCGGGAGCATCCGGAGACAGCGCCGTGGCACTTTGTCGACATCCCCTCGACGGCGGCGCGGTTCGACCGGCAGCGAGACTGTCCGGTGGTGGCGGGTTCGCCGTGGCGCGACTGTATTACAGACCGGATTCTGTACTTTGAAGGACGGTTGGGCGATACGGAGCTGCCCCCGAAGGAACGCGCGCAGGCGCTCAAGTTTCTGGTGCACCTGATCGGCGATGTGCATCAGCCACTCCACACTCTGGCCGACGCCCGGGGAGGAAACAGCATCCGGGTGACGCTGCTTGGGTCCTCGCAATGTGGGGCGTACGCTTGCAACCTGCATGGGGTGTGGGATGACGGCTTGATCGAGGCCCAGGAGCTAAGTGAACGCAGATATACGGAACGTCTGCTCGCGGAGATCAAGGAGAATCATTGGGAGCGTCTGGACGGTGGCGAGCCGACGACCTGGGCGAACCTTTCGCACGCCTACGCGGTCAAGGCGCTGGTGCCGGACGGGGCGGTGCTGGGACGGGAGTATGTGGAGGAGGAATCGCGGGTTGTGGATGCGCAGCTTGCGTTGGGTGGCTTGCGCCTGGCCAGGGTGCTGAATCGGATTCTGGGGGCGACGGACGGAGTGAGCTCGATAGGAAAGTGAAAGAGGCTGGTGGTTTCCGCGGTGTAGATTACTGTGCAGATGGTTGCCGGGGGTGACGTTCCAGCCTTTCCGCTTCCATTGTTCTGAGCCGTCTCCGTGCCAGCGGAGTGGCCGTTCACATCGGCTCCGGCTCCGTTACCAGAAGCACTGGCACCTGCGTTTAGTTTCCCCAGTTTCGCCCATGCACCGACGGCGCCGAGCAGCGTTGCCTTTAGAATGCGCGGCCACCGGAAGGGTTTAGGCAGCGGCCTCTCCGGATTCAAAGTAAAGATAGCGCCTCCAGGAGGGGTCGGCGGAGCCGATCATGCGCATGATGTGGCGACTGGTGTGGAGCGAAAACGGCCGAGGCTCCTTGTGCAGCTTCATGTCAGTGAGCTCGTGCAGCATTTGGTTGCCTTTGCGGCGGTTGCAGGTGTGGCAGCAGGCGACGAGGTTCTCCCAGGTGGACAGCCCGCCGCGGCTGCGGGGGATTACATGGTCGAGGGTGAGTTCCCCCGCGGACAGGATCACACCGCAATACTGACAGCAGTTCCGGTCGCGCAGCAGGATGTTTTTGCGGGAGAGCGCGCGGGTCTGGTGCGGGATGCGGCGGTACTCCAGCAGGCGTATCACCGACGGCATTGGCACGTTGACACGGGCGGCGTGGAGGATGCTGCCTCCGGACTCCTCGGTGCGGGCTACGCCTTTGAGTACGAGGACGAGCGCACGGCGCGCACCGCAGATATTGATGGGCTCATAGCTGGCATTGAGCACAAGAACCGGCGTTTGCATGCCGGGCTGGCGGACCGCGGGCATCCTGGCACCGGGATTGGAGGCGCGTTCCTGAATCTCCGTCGCGCGGCGCGATGTTCCGGTTGCGTTTGCTCTGCCGGCGTGCCGTGCTGCTGTTTCCCGCTTGCGCATCTGTTGTTCTCCCATGGTTCTGTAATGTTGCCGGCGTTAGTGGGTTGGTTCACCCCAGCGTGCGACTGCGTGACTCAACTCCGTCTGGTGCGCTTGCCGGGAGTCGGCTCCGCAGGCGCGGGCGACGGTGGCGACCCAGACCTTGGCGGCTCCGGCTCGGCGCAGCACGCGGCTGCACTCGCGGGCGGTCGCTCCGGTAGTGAGGACGTCATCGATGAGCAGCACTTCGCGGTGTTTAAGCTGCGCCCGCGCGGCTTCGGACACGCCGAAAGCCCCTTCGAGATTCCGCCGACGACCACGGCGCGACAAGGTGTACTGGCTGGCCGTGCTCTTCTTGCGGCGGAGCAGGTGATGTGCCGCGCGCAGGGTCCAGGCAGGGTGCGTCTGCTTCAGAATATGCATGGCTTCGTCGGCCAGGAGCTTTGCCTGGTTGTAGCCGCGCGCGCGTTCGGCTCCGGCAAAAAGCGGGACGGCGATGACCAGCAGGTCCGCGGCGGCCTCCGGTTTGAGCTCTGCGATGGCCACGGCAAGCGGTTCGCCGAGTGAGCGAGCGAGCAAAGGCATGCCTCCGTACTTGAACAAATGGATGAGCTCCCGCAGGATGTCTTCGTAGGTGCCAAAGGAGACGGCTCGCTCGAACTCCGGGGGTGCCAGCCGGCAGGTGAGGCACTCCATACCGCGAAAGCTGAGGTCTTCCAGATCGTTGGCCAGATCAAGCCGGTCCCCGCAGCGGCGGCACCCGGTGTGGGTGCGGGGCGCAAGCTCGTGCAGACAGCGCTGGCAGACGGGAAGGCGGCTGGCAAGGGTGAGGGGTTCGGCGCAGACGCGGCATTCGCCGGGGAAAATGGTGGTGAGCAGGTCGTGCGTAAAGCCATGAACGAAGGCGAATGGACTTCGGAGAAAGTGCGAGACGGCTCGCCAGCTTCGCATGGCCGCAGGATCGGATGCCACCCTACCGGGTGGACTTCCCGCAGCAACCCCGAGCGTCTGGCCGTTCAAGCTTTCGCTGAAGACTCACCTCACTCTGGCCGGCACGCGCCGATTCCGTGCCGATGCCTGTGAGTATAGTCCGAGGGGTGATGCCGAAGTCAATGCCGAGCTTGGCTATGCTGCAAAGGCGCATGCCGCGTTGCAGGCTGATACACTCGCGTGCAAGCCCTGCCAAAGCATGATCCATGGAGACGTCCCTAACCGATGCCAGCTTCCACGCCTTTTCAGCCGTTCGTGCCCGCTTCCGAGAGCCGTCCCGAGTTCACCGTTCGAGCCATGGTGCTGGGAGCCATCTTTGCCGTGCTGTTCGGGGCGGTCACCGTCTATGTCGGACTGAAGGCGGGGCTCACGGTCGCGGCGTCGATTCCCATCTCAGTGCTTTCAATGTCGATCGTCCGGGCGCTGGGAGGGATCAGGTGGCTTGGTGGCAAAGGCTCGATCCTTGAGAACAACATCATTCAGACCATCGGCAATGCGGGGCAGTCCATCGCCTCGGGCGTGATCTTTACGCTTCCGGCGCTGATCTTCCTGGGCTTCGACCTGGAGTCCACACGCATCTTCGCGCTGGCGCTATTTGGCGGATGGCTAGGCGTCCTGTTCATGATTCCTCTGCGCCGGCAGCTAATCGTGGAAGAGCATGGGACGCTGGTGTATCCGGAGGGAACGGCATGCGCGGATGTATTGATGGCGGGCGAGCGCGGTGGATCCTCGGCTTCGCGGGTCTTTCTCGGGCTTGGCCTGGGCGGGCTGTATACGCTGTTTCAGAATGAGAACCTGTTTTCGCTCTGGCCTTCGGGACCAAACTACGAGCCGGACCTGGGCGGCGCGAGCCATCTGCTGAAAGGTTCGGCAATCCGAGCGGATTGCACCAGCGAATATCTCGGCGTGGGCTACATCATCGGGCTGCGGGTGGCGGCCATCCTGCTGGCGGGCGGTGTGTTTTCGTGGTTCGTGCTGATGCCGGCGATCTACTTCTTCGGCTCCCACATGCCCGGGCCGATCTATCCGGGAACCGTGCCGATCAGCTCCATGGATCCTTCGACGTTGTGGCGGACATATGTTCGGCCGATGGGTGCGGGCGCGGTTGCTGCAGCCGGGCTGATTACACTTCTGCGGACGGCGCCGACCATCGTCTCGGCATTGACCCAGGGATTCCGGCAGATTGGCGCGAAGGGGGCGGAAGCGGTAAAGACGGCAAAGGTACGGACCTCCGACGATCTACCGTTTTCCGTTGTGCTAGGCGGGTCCGTTGCGGTGGTGGTGCTGATGGTGCTGTTTCTGCAGTTCCATCCGGTGCCGGGAGCGCAGGTGGGGCTGCTGGCGAACATTGCCGCGGCGGTGCTGGTCGTGATCTTCGGTTTCCTCTTTGTCACGGTATCCGCACGGATTGTGGGCATCGTCGGTAGCTCGGCTTCGCCGGTTTCCGGCATGACGATCGCCACGCTGATGGCCACGGCGGCGATCTTCCTGGTCAAGGGATGGACGGCCCCGGCCTTCGGCGCGCTGGCCATTACGATCGGCGGAATCGTATGCATTGCGGCCTCGAACGCGGGCGATACCTCGCAGGACTTGAAGACGGGCTTTCTGATCGGTGCGACGCCCTGGAAGCAGCAGGCAGCCGTAATGGCGGGCGTGATTGTAAGCGTGTTTTCGATCGGTGCCACGTTGAATGCGATGAACAATGGGCTGGAAAGCTTTCAGCGGATGCAGACGCCAGTCCATGTGACGGGCGCGCTTTATGCCGATGGCGTGCAGGATAAGGGTCCCTTTAGCCGGGATCGCTTTGCTTTGACGCCGCGCGACCGCCGCGAACATCCGGATGCTCCGCGGGAGGAAGTCACCGACGGCCACCGGTACACACTGCTGAACGCCATCGGCTCCAGCACGCTTGCGGACGGCAAATACCTGATGGACCCGGCGACGGACAACATCGTGATCCAGTGGACGCAGGGGATCGGCAGCGAAAAGGCGGCGGCGCCCCAGGGCAAGCTGATGGCAACGGTCATCAACGGAATCCTGTCGCGCAAGCTGCCCTGGGGGCTGGTGCTGCTCGGCGTGGCCCTGGTGATCTGCGTCGAGCTGCTTGGGGTGCGGTCGCTCACGTTTGCGGTGGGAGCCTATCTTTCAATTGCGACGACTCTGGCGATCTTTGTCGGCGGAGTGATGCGCTGGATGGTGGACCGGGCAATGCTGCACCACCATGCGCGCCAGGCATCCGCGGACCGGACCGCGTACCTGGAACGCTGGACGGCAACGCGGGAAGGATGGCTTCGTGGGCTGCCGGGGGATCGCTCGCATGCAGCGTTCCTGGAGGCACATCCGGAGTTGGTTCCGTTTGATGGGTTCGACGCCACCAATCCGGACCACCTGGACCCTGCGAACGGACTGCCGGTGCCAACCTCCGTGACCCCGCCGCTTGACCTCGGATCGGAAATCTCTCCTGGCAGCCTGTATGCTTCCGGTCTGATCGCGGCGGGTGGGATCGTCGGGTTGATCGGTGTGTTCGTCAAGCTGTACGAGTCGGCCGCGGACAAGACCTTCCCGCGGTTCAGTGGCGCGAATCCGTTGTTCCACGACTGGGTCAGTGCGGTGATGTTCGGGTTGCTGGCATTCAGTCTGTACTTCTTTGCAAGAAAGCCGTTGGAAGAAAAATAAGCCGCCCGAATTCGGACGGCTTCCTGGAGCTAAATGGAGAGCACTGTTTAGCTGATCCGGATGTTCCCGTTCATGCCGGCAGGGTAGAAACCTCCGCTGGCGATGCCGGTTTGTCCGGCTGCGCCATAGACGATCTGCAGCACTTGCGAGGTGGTGCGGACGCTATAAAGGCCGGTTGCTGGGTTAGTGTTGAAGATCTGCGGACTGGTTGCCGTAACGGCTGCATCAATACCATCGACCGCGCCCGAGGTGGCTCCTAGCTGGATCAGGACTTGGCGGATGTTGCCTTCGTGCTGTGCTTCCACGTGCAGAATCTGCGCCGCATACGTGACTGCCGTAGTGCTGCTGACCAGATATTGCGCGCCACCCGCGTAGGCACTCACTCCGGTCGCCTCAAGTTGGCGTGCGAGCCCGAGGAAGCCCGCATCCGAGGTGATCGAACCCATCGCGCCAAGGTTCAAGGACGGACAGGCGACTGGCGTCCCTCCAACAGCGGAGATGGTTGCGCGCAGGAACTCGACGTGAGCCTGCTCGTCCTGGTACAGGTCGGTTGCAATATTTTGAATAGCCACGTTGGTGAACGAATACTTGGCGCCGCCGGTGATGGACGGGGACCCGCCCAGGTCAGTCGTCGAGAGACTGTTGCCGGTAACGATATACGAGTAGAAGTTCGCTTCCAGGTATTCGAGGTTGAGCGCGAAGTTGAGGACGTCCACAACGCTTGGGGGAGTGATCACTGGAGTGATGACGCCGTCGTTGGAGCATCCGGCTACGCCGAGCGTTCCTGCCGCTGCGGCGGCGATGCCAAGCGAAGTAACGAAATTGCGGCGGTTCATCCGGGCGATTGAGCGGCCGAACTGAAGGATCTTCGTTTCTTCCACGAGCTGCTCGTCACTAACGCGCTCGTCCTGCATGAGCAGGGAAGAGTTTGAGTATTTAGACACGGGAACTGCCTCCTGAGGGGTTGAAAGATATGTGGTGCGTGAGTTGGGCCAGGCGGTGTTGCCTATGTTCTAAGTGGACTTGACGTTGCCGTTGAAGCCGGACGGGAAAAAGCCTCCGGAGGTGACGCCGGTCTGCGGGGTCGTCGTGGTGGGCAAAGATATGCCGTACACGATGCCCAGAACTTGCTGCGGCGTACGCTGCGGGGCAAGCGCCATCGGCATGGCCGCGTTGGACGAGGTGGGAGAAAACAGCGTGAAGTAGTTGGACGTGGTCGGGACGACGTCCTGCGCATCGACCATCGAACTGGTCGTGATGAGCTGGCGAACGATCTGATAGTTGACCGCGCCGTCGTGGCTTCCTTCCGCGCCGAGAATCTGCGCGGCGGCTGTCAGCACTGTGGGGTTCGAGACAAGAAGCATTGCGGAGCCGGCGTAGGCGCTGCCACCAACGGCCGTGAACTGGCGAGCAGTCGCCAGGAACTGCGCTTGTGTGGTCACCGCGCCCTTGGCGGCCAGATTGATCGGCGGCTGCGAGATGGGAGTTCCACTCAACGCGGTGATTGTAGCGCGCAACTGCTCGATGTGGTGAACCTCATCGGCGGCCAGAGCCGTCGCCAGTGCAAGTGTGACGGCGTCGAGAGTGAGCTTGCCAGGAGCTCCGGTGACAACACCGGGGCTCGTGCCCATGTCGGCCGCGGAGAGAGTGCCACCGGTTGCGGAGAGATAGAAGTTCGCCTCCAGGTACTCGAGGTTCAATGCGAAATTAAGCACGTCGACAACACTCGGAGTGGTGGTCTGGGCAGAGGCCGTTCCGGTCGCAACGGATCCAACGGCCATGGCGGCCGAGGCAGCCATCAGACTGCCCAGAAATCCCCGCCGGCCAAGCGTGGAGGTAACTTGCCGCTCCATGGCGACCAGGTTGCGGTCCGTTTCGTACTGCTCTTCGGTCAGCTTGAGACCGGGGGTGAGCAAAGAATCATATTTGGCGATAGACACGTTTGATGCCTCCCTGTGGGGGGTTTGGTGAACAGATGGGAAGTGGGGACGATAGGATCGAGCCGTACCATTCCTACCAGGGTTGGCTCAGACGCAGTACGCAGGCCGCCAAGGTCATGTGGCAATCCGCCAGATCCGGATTGCAACTGTTGATTTGTAACCTGTGATGCGGGAACCCGTTCAACCGGATGCTTCGCCGCGGAATGGCGTCAGCGCAGCGAAGAGGTCTGCGTGGAGCTTGATCCGGATGCGCTGGCGAGCTCCGGGGTGAGATTCAGAAAGCCTGCGGGCCCTGTGATCCCAGCGTCCTGGTCCATCGGCCAGCGCCCGTGAATGGCGTACAAAATTGAGCCAACAAGGGGAATCTCTGGCTGAAGAGCAAGCAACGTGAACAGATAACGCTTGGTCTTCAGGGCCGCTTCCCAGGATCCCCGCACGGGCCGGCTGCGGCGCAGACTTCCTGGAACCTGCTGAATTTCAAGGACGCGAAGGTGTAAAGACGGGTCGTGGAGGCCTAGCTTATACACACATCGGGCGACTTGTTTCGGTGTCATCAATCCCATGTCGGCGACGTGGTCTCCACTGCGCACGGTTCCGGGAAAGTAGAGGTTGACGAGATCCGCTGCGAAGTTGGCGCAGTTGGTCTTACGCAGGTGATACAGATGATGGTTGGGGTCGGCATTCATTGCCTGCAGAAACGCGAGATCCTGGGCGGCGGTGGTGTCGACCTGGTATCCCCAGATGCGGCGATTGTAGGCGACTCCGGCGGTCTCCCACCATTCGTCGGTTGCCTTGTCGCGCTCCGTTCCGTCCGGAACCAGAGCTTCCAGGTACTTCTGCCGGTAGCGCTGGCGAAGGTCCCAGGCAAGCTCGGGCGTGACGTAGGTCGGAATGGAAGAGAGATCCTGGGTGGCATACAGGAACTCGAGGACGGGGGAGGCAATCCAGTCGGATTGTCCGATCCGGTGGTAGCGGGCAACGACGACGCCCTCCGGCTCGCCAGGAAGGCATTCGCGCAGCTTCAGCGGGCCGTCCGCGCAAAGGTGGTCGAGGTAGATAGCGGTGTGGCCGACCGGCATCATGGTACCGAAGTTGCCGAACGGCTCCCCCACCAGCACGGTAAGCGAGGCGCGGGCCGCCGTGGAGGCGAGCAGGGCTCCCGCGGCTAGAAAAGCGGCGCGCCAGAATGCCCGGATGGAGGGAGAAACCATCACGCACAGTATGGATGCAACGGAGCGGCGGAAGGTTCCCCGCCCGGGTCCGGAGATGGTCAGGCCGTGAGAATCCGGGAGCTCGTGACGAGGTAGACGGCGAGCAGAATGGCCGCCATCCCCGCGTACTGGGCGGGGACCATGCGCTCGTGCAGCAGAAGTGAGCCGAGCAGGACGGCGACGATCGGGTTGATGTAGGCATAGGTACTGACCTTGGCGACCGGGACGTGCTCGAGCAGATAGATATAAGCGGTGTAGCCGACGAGCGAGCCGAAGGTGACCAGCCAGGCGATGGACCAGAGACCCTGCCGCGTCCAGTGAACGTGGTGGCCGGCGCCGGTCGCCACGACCAGAAGGCAATTGAACAGGCCGGCGACGACCATTTCCCAGCCGGCGGAGACGAAAGCACCCGTCTTCAACCTGGCCCGGCGTGAAAGGACGGAACCGGCGGTCCAGGCAAACGCGCTGGCGACTGCGACGACCGAACCGAGAAGCTGCCCGGAGTGGCCATGGAGCCCTTCCCGCAGGCCGGGCGAAAGTAGAACCAGCAGGCCAAGGAAACCGATGGCGATGCCCGTCCAGCCGCGTGGGCTGAGCCGTTCGCCATGGGGCAGAACGGCTTCCATCAGAGCGACATACAAGGGAATCACGGCGACAATGAGGCTGGCCAGGCCCGAGGCGAGGTACTGCTCCGCCCAGACCACGCCCATATTGCCCAGGCCGAGAATCAGGATCCCGATAACGATCAGCAGGCGGAGATCGCGCGGGGAGGGACGCAGGGGAAGTCCGCGGGCGGCGCAGACGGCGAGCATGATCGGACCGGAGATGAGGAATCGGACGGCGACCAGAACGAACGGGTTAACGACCTCCACGCCGGTGCGAATCGCGAGATAGGTCGATCCCCAGAAGATCCAGACGCAGGCAAAGGCGAGCAGAACGCGGGGAGAGTCTTTGGCGGGGGAGGGCACGGATAGCCCTTATGGTAACTCCGAAAAGGCTGGCAGAGGCCACGAGGCGCACGTCAATGAGGGGCTTCGTGCGGCACGCAGATCTACACTAGTTTGGCTTGTCGGGCTGCTCGGGGATGTCGGGCGGGGCGGTGTCGCCGGCGTAGTACGTCAGACGCGAGCGGATCACGGCGTCGGGATAGTCGGGCACTTTGACCTCTAGCCGGTGCAGGCCGGGCGTGGCGGGCTGGCTTGGAGCGAAGCTCAACAGATAGTAGTTATGGATGTGATTGGCGAGCCGGTGAATGCCAGCATCGAAGCCCTTCTGCGTGGTGAAATTGGTGTACTCGCCACCGGTCAGCTCTGCCAGGGTGTGCGGCACGTTCTTGCGCAGGGCTTCAACCGCCATGATCAGCAGGCCGAGGTAGCCGGGACCCAGGCGGCCGTGGATCAGCGAATCCACGATGGAGGTCTTGCCGGGGTTGAAGCTGACCGCGTCCACCACGGTGTTGGATCGGCCAAGCGAAGCGACGACCGTGGCCGGCTTGGTGGAGGAGCCGTGGTCGCGGGTTTCGCCGATCAGCAGAATAGCTCGGCGGAAGTTTTTGCCGGCGGCGATCGGAGCGGATTTGTTGTGCGCCGCGGGATCGTCGAACAGCTTCTGCGCGTAGGCGACGGCGTCGAGCGTGGCATTGGCTCCGTCTTCGCAGGGCTGCAGAAGGTTCATGTTGGTGTCGATATTGGCTGCGTTGGAGGAGAAGCGGGCGACCAGCTGGGGCTCGGCACCATAGCTGACGACCGCGACCTGGCGTGGCGCTCCGCCGATCAGGTCGTCGACCATGGCGGCCAGTCCACGCATCCGGTCGAACTGCTCAAAGGCGGTGCGCGAGCATTGGACCACCACGACCAGCGCCAATCCCTGGGCGTCAGGATCGTCTTCCAGGCGAAACTTCACGGGCGTGCCATTGTCTTCAAGCGCGAACTGCTCCGGGCGAAGAGTGTAGATGGTCTCACCCTTTTTCGTCTGGATCTGCACGGGAACATAGACGAGGGAGGTTTTGGCGGTAAGAGTCGGAAGAGGGGTGTCCTGCGGGGACGTCGCCGTCTGGGCAAAGCAGGCGTGGGCCAGAAAGGCGGCGGCGAGCAGGAAAAGGGCGCGCATACAAGAAAGTGTAGTGGATACTGGGACCCGGATAGCCTTCAACGTGACGCAAATGCGGTCTGAAGCGTCCTAATGGTGATGCGTTTCCCAATGACACAGTGCTGTCTGGCGTTGCTGCTGTTGACACCAACATGTGTGCTTCCGGCGGCAGGTGCCCAGCGGACGGTGCTGGACACAACGGCTCCTCCGGCGCCTTCGCGCCGGCAGCGGCTGTACCTGAAAGATGGCAGCTATCAGATGGTGATGAGCTATAAGCTGCTGCGCGACCGCGTGCGCTATGTGAGCGCGGAGCGGGGCGGCGACACGGAGGAGATTCCTCTGGACCTGGTCGATCTGCCGGCGACCAAACGATGGGAGCAAAGACAACTGGCGGGCGCGGAGGGAGAGGCGCTCGACCCGGAGTTGGCGAAGGAAGAGGCGGATCGCGCGGCGATCACGCCGGTGGTGGCTAAAAGCGACGATGGCGAGCTGCGGCTTCCCCTGGAGGACAGCGTGCTGGTGATGGATACCTTTCGGGGTACGCCGGAGCTGGTTCCGCTCGCGCAGGAGTCGAGTGAGTTGAACAGGAAGACGGGCCACGGAATTGCGAAGCTGGTCCTGAACCGTGCGAGCAGTCCCCACGCGATCGTGACCTTGAAGGGCGAAGCGGCCGATGTGCAGGTGCACGTGGATCAGCCGGAGTTCTTTCTGCGCGGAGGCGATGCAGTTGACCTGCCGACCGGCGGAGCGGCAATCACGGTCGACACCCATGGCAGCGGAGCCGGCAGCAGCGCGGTCCCGGATCATGCGTCGAGCAATCGGTACGTGATTTTACGGGTGGATGTGCGGCAGGATGCGCGGGTGGCCAGCAGCTTTCGGATCGACGGGCTTGGAACGGGGGAACGGCAGGACGACGTAACCGAAGCTGATGTGACCGAGCTGCCAGGAGATCACTGGATCAAGGTGGTGCCGAGAAGGGGGCTGCTGATCGGCGAATATGTGCTGATGGAGGTGCTCTCGGATCGCGAGCTGAATACGGCGGTGTGGGATTTCGGGGTGCACCCGCGCGCGCCGGAAAATCGAGAGGCCCAGCTTCCGGTGAGGCCCAGGGCGGTGCGGCTGGAACGGCGGGGCCCGGGGGACTGATCCGGCCCGCGTCTTCTATTATTAGCGAGATCTGCGCTCGTTGACCACGAGCTTGCCCGGGGTAAGCAGATGGCCTTGTCCCATGATGGCGACATTGTCGCGAGTGGTGTGCTTGACGTCGTACATCATGGAGTCCGCCGAACGGATGATGGCCTGCACGGAGGTGCCGTCTTCCGGGTAAGTGGCCAGCCCAAAGCTTCCGGAGAGCCGAAGCATCAGGCCTTCCTGCTGGAAGAAGGTGGTTTCGCGGAGTTCTTCGCAGAACTGCCGCGTGATCCCCGCCGCGGCGTTTTTGTCGTAGCCCGGCATGAGCACGACGAACTCGTCGCCCCCATAGCGAAAAGCCGCGTTGGCCGGCCCTCCGATCCGTTTCAGCAGGTTGCCGACCTCCGCAAGCAGGCGGCTGCCAATCAGATGACCATGTGTGTCGTTCACGGACTTGAACCGGTCCAGATCCATGAACGCCAGCGAGAACTGAACCAGCCGGCCAAGTGAACGGAGCGCGACCTGCTCGTCCAGCATGGCGTAAAGATGGCGCGCGTTGTACAGCCCGGTGCAGTCGTCGGTGATGGAGAGCTGGTGGATCAGGTCGACCGAGCGAGCATTGCCGATCGCGATCGCGGCGTAGTCGCACAGGATGCGCAGGAAGGAGATGGAGTATTCGCTGAGCAGATCGAGCTTGGAGTTGAGCAACTGGATCACGCCGAGGGTCTTGTCTCCCGAACGAATGGGAACGCACGCGATCGAGCTGATATTCAGGTCCGGATGATTGCGGACGAAGGCCGACCATTGCGGGTCGAGCGAAACGTCCGGTACTACCAGCGGATTGCCGGTCGCGGCGACCCAGCCCGCGACCCCCTGACCCATGGGCACACGCAGACCCTTCAGCGAGTTGCTGTCTTCACCGATTGCGATGGCGTAATACAGGTCGCGGCGAAGCTCATCGACCATCAGGAGCGACCAGCGCTCCGGCCCGAAGAAGCTGGCCATCTTCTCCATGATGGTCTTCAGTATCTCTTCCAGGTCGAGCGAGGTTGTCAGGGTGCGCGCGACATCGTGAAAGACACGCAGATGGTCCATCTGGCGACTTTCGATGACCTCGAATTGCCTGCGAGCCTTCATCCTTGCAACGCTCCCGTTCTGTCGAAGATAGCGTATTCGAAGAAAGAGGGTGGTGGCACTGCCGCGTAAGTTGCAGCTTCTTCCCAAAGTGGTGCGCTAGCCACCGATATGGACCATGGAACGGGACGGTTTTTCGAAACCCGGCTCGCCGATATGGTGTCGAGCTTCCTTGCCACGAACAACCTGTCGGATGTACTCGCGAAGCTCGTCGTCGGAGGCTCCGCGCCGCATCCTGCCGTACAGGTCGTGATCGGTCTGCGAGAAAAGGCAGGTGCGGATCTTTCCGTCGGAGGTGAGGCGGATGCGCGAGCAGTGGCCGCAGAAGGGCCGGGAAACCGGGGCAATGATGCCGATCTCTCCCAGGCCGTCCGCGAAGGTGAAGCGGCGGGCGGTTTCGCTGGCCGTGTTCGGCGCAAGCTCGACCAGCGGGCGCACGCGGTTGAGCCTGGTTATGATCTCGTCCATGGTGACCACCGCACCGGGATGCCAGTTGCGCGCGGCCGGAGCCGTGGAGGCTTCTTCGAGGGGCATCCACTCGATGAACCGGACGATCACATTCTCTGCGCGGGAGAACTCGGCGAACGCTTCGATCTGCCCGTCATTGAAGCCGCGTAGCAGCACGCAGTTGATCTTGACAGGCCCCAGGCCTGCCGCCGCTGCGGCGCGAACGCCGGCCAGCACCCGGTCAAAGGAGCGGGGCACGCGGGTGATCGTGGCAAAGGTGTCGGAGTCCACGGCGTCCATGGACACGGTGACACGGTCCAGACCGGCGTTGCGCAGCGGTTGGGCAAGCTCGGCGAGAAGGTGGCCGTTCGTCGTGACCGCCAGATCGAGCTTGCTGGCGGTGGGAAATGCCGGCTGCATGGAACTGACTTCCTCGACGAGGTCGAGCAGACCGGAGCGCAGCAGCGGTTCGCCGCCGGTCAGACGCACCTTTTCAATCCCGAGGGAGACGAAAAGGCCGATGATGCGGCTGTAGTCAGCAATGGGAAGCTCGGAAAAAATGGCTCCTTCGTTGCCCGTGCGGCAGTACACGCAGCGATAGTTGCATCGATCCGTGACCGAAACCCGAAGATCGGTGAGGGCGCGACCGAAGCTGTCTCGAAGCCGCGCCGGTTGCGGAGACGGCTTCGTGTTGAGCAGGGTGCTTGCCGCGGGAATGAGTGAAACGGGTTGGATCATAGCGAATCGGACGACCCCGACAAAGGATAAGAAACCTACAAGACGGCAAACTTTATTGTTTCTGTGAACATCGCATCTATTAGAATTGGCAAGGGCTGACGCCAAGGCCCTACCGACTTCACAACTCTCCGAGCGGGGCCCCTATGCAAACTCCCAGCACACCCTGGATCTGGATTACCGAACAGATCGGTCCTTTGGCGCTGATCGCGGTACTCCTTATCTTCATCATTGCAGTCCTTTCGATCTCGGCGCGTCGCCATCGTTCCAGGATGAACCAGTCCAGAGCGGGCATCAACGAGACCACGTTCGTCAATTATCTCAGCGCCTACGGCTTTGATGCACGGATCGCGAAAACGACGTACGAGTACCTGCAGGAGAAGCAGCGGGTGAGCTTTCCGATCGCGGCGAGCGACCTGTTGGACGAAGATCTCGGTCTGGACAGCGTGGATGTGAATGAAAGTGTTCGGGACCTGATGCAGATCAATGGCCGGGTTTTGCAACTCGGTATCGTCAACACACCCATTACAACAGTGGAGGACCTGGTGCGCTTTATTCAGGCTTCGCCTCGGCTGTCCGAGATGGTCGCCGCTTAGAGCATCCCAACGCAATGTGGAGCCGACATTCAGGGACTGGGCTTTGTTGGCAGACGTCTACCGCCCCATCCGCCGCGCAGGCGTCGGCGTACCGTCCGGCCAAGTGCCGCGAGTTGCCTAAATCCGGGAAGCTGCTCGAGCGGGCGCACCGAGACATCGCTGCGGGAGGATCGCTGCCGGCCCATGCTGGGCTGGGCAATCAGCGTGCGGTGATGTGGATAAGCCGCGCGGAACATGGTCAGGGCACCGTCGTAATGCATGGGGCCGCCAACGGGATCGCCGGGCGACCGGGTAAGGCAGGCTTCCAGGTACCCGATCAGCTCAGGCAGTGCGGTGCGATGGACGGCATAACAATGCGACGTGCCGAGCGGGCCGTCGAAGGCAAGCCAGCGGGGTACCGGCACGGGCTCGACCGTTTGGATATGACCGGGGTAAAGAATGCCCCAGGGCTCACTGAGCGAGGACAGCAGCGCGGCAAGACGGGGGATCTCCGCGGGCGGGACTTCAAGGTCGTCCTCAAGAACCAGAACGGCTTCAACGTTGCGTGCGTGAGCGTCCCGGAGGATTTCCAGGTGGCTCATGAAGCAGCCGCGTGCACCCAGGGACGGAAAGCCGGCGAGCTCGGCAGGACGGAGAGCGGAGTAGACCTCCACACGGCCGGGCTCGAAGGGTGAATCGAGCGCGTCGAGCTGTTGCGAGATCTCACGCCGACGGTCCTTCCGGTCGGGCAGGTTGACTACACGGATAAGTGGAAACGTCTCGCTGAGTGTAGACATGAAGTGATCGTCTGGTTCAAAACCAAAAGCCTCACTGTGGCGTGAGGCCTCTGTTCTGGCGGCTAAGGCCGCGCTAGTAGCTGAAAAACTCGTTGAGGCCGCGGCGCAGACGCAAACCGTACAGGCCGGAGACGACCGCGATCAGGAAGGTGAGCCCATTGAAGAAGAACATGGGACGGATCCAGCCCGGGGTCCAGGTAAGGTCCTGGCCGGTCCAGAGCAGCAGCAGGGTGGAGACGATGAGCATCTGAAAGCAGATGGTCAGGCAAAGCTGGCCGCGGCGACGGCGCGCGTCGAGAAGCTCGACCTGGTCGGGGCTCAGGCTGCGCTCGTTGAGGGGAAGCAGGGTGTTCGCCATCGAAAAACTCCTGTGGTCTGGTAGGGCTATTAGAGCACGGCCGGGTGACAGATTCCAAGCATTCCCGACTCAGAGGAAGGCTACCGATTGGACTCCGGTGACCTCAAACGGCTTGCGGCATCGTACATTCTTGCATCCGACACGGTCGTCTCGGCGGACCATATAACTCTGCGCCTTGAGGAATCGAGCCCGGTCGCGCTCGTCGGCACCGCGTGGAACCTGTGCTTTCTTTCGGCGGACGAGCCAGCCTAAAGAGTACTCGTTTTGCTGGCCGCAACTCGGGCAGGTCATCAGGTGGTTGCGGGTTTCGGGTCGTTCGTCGAAGAAGTCTCGCTCTTCCATGGATGCCTCTTCCGTAAGCCGGCGCTGCGGCTGCCTGCTTATGAGAGTATGGCAGACGACGAAGGGTTGGCGGAAGGCGGGCAGGCGGTGAGGAAGGCAAAGAAGCGGGTGTTTTCTATCGTTAAAGCGGTGAAAGCGAACGCGCGGGCGCAGGTAGGTCCCGTGCCGGCGGAGAAGGTGCTTCCCGACCCGAGGAGCAAGGCCCGGCGTGATCCGAAGCACAAGAAGACGCTGCAGCAGCTGATTGAGGGAGAACGACGGGAGGATTAGCCATTCCGAGCCGGGTCGGATTCGGTAAGCTATAAGGATGAGCCTGGATGTCCTGCTGATCCTGTTTCAAATCCTTGTGCTGATCTTCGCGTTCAGCGTGCACGAGGCGGCGCACGCCTATGCGGCCATGAGGCTGGGAGACATGACGGCTTATATGCTGGGTCGCGTGACGTTGAACCCAGCCAAGCATATCGATCCATTTGGCAGCGTGATCATGCCGCTGGTGGCGCTGATCAGCGGATTTCCGCTGCTCGGCTGGGCAAAGCCCTGTCCGGTGACCCTGCGGAACTTCAAGCACGTCAAACGCGACGACATCCTGACGACCATGGCGGGCCCGGCGAGCAATCTGCTGCTTGCGCTGGTATCGCTGCTTGGCCTGGTTGTGCTGAAACACCTGCCGGGCATGGGCGCGGCCGGGGTCGACATGGCGGTCGCGGTAACGATGCATTACCCGGTCGACTTCGGGCAGGCCCCACCGCAGTTTTTCTTGGCGATGCTGCTCTACTACGGCATTCTGACCAACGTGCTTCTGTTCTGCTTCAACCTGATTCCGATCCCCCCGCTCGACGGCAGCCGCGTATTCCGGTATGTGCTTCCGTACAACGCGCAGCAGATCTTCGACCGGGTGGGCAACTACGGGATTATTCTGCTGCTTCTGGTCGGCGGCCGGCTGATGTACCCAATCTACGTGCCGATGATCCGCGCGTTCGATCTTGCCTTGGAACGGCTTTAGGGACAGAAGGATGGGGATGGAACAGGCACGGCAACGGGTGTTGAGCGGCATGCGGCCCACCGGCAAGCTGCATCTGGGCAACTACATGGGCGCGCTCTACAACTGGGTGAAGCTGCAGGACGAGTATGAGTGCTACTTCTTCATCGCGGACATCCATGCCCTGACGACCAACTATGAAAACCTGAGCGGGTTGAGAGATTCGATCCGCGACGTGGCGGTCGATTTTCTTGCGGCTGGGCTGGACCCGGACAGGTCGACGATCTTTGTGCAGGGGGACGTCCCGCAGCACTCGGAGCTGAATACGCTGCTTGGCATGATCACGCCGCTGAGCCTGCTGGAACGTGTGCCCTCCTACAAGGACCAGCAGGAACAGCTTCGGGAGAAGGACCTGGCGACCTTCGGCTTTCTTGGCTACCCCCTGCTGCAGTCGGCGGATATTCTGCTGTACCAGCCGCATCTTGTACCGGTCGGGCTGGACCAGGCGAGCCACGTGGAGCTGACGCGCGAGATCGCACGCAAGTTCAACCTGCTGTACCCGGGCAGCTTTTATCTGGACGAAGGCGCCGCGCCGTGGGAACTGGCGGCAGTCGAGGCCAAGGCGCGCAAGATCAGCGGACAAAAGGACCAGACGGTCTTTACCCCGCATGAGCTGATCGAAGCGGCCCCGCAAACGAAGCTTCGGACAGGGTATGGCACACGCAAGATTTTGCCGGAGCCGGAGGTGCTGCTGACGCCTTCGCCCAAGCTGCCGGGCACCGATGGACGCAAGATGTCCAAGAGCTACGGCAACACGATCATGCTTTCGGACTCCGAGGCGGAGATTCGCGCCAAGCTGAAGGTGATGGTGACGGACCCGGCGCGTGTTCATCGAACGGACCCGGGAGATCCGGAGGTCTGCCCGGTCTTCGATCTGCACAAGGTGTTTTCACCCCCGCAAACGCAGGCCGACGCGGCGCTCGGTTGCCGGACGGCCGGCATCGGATGCATTGAGTGCAAGCAGTGGCTGGCCGACGGCGTCGTGCGTGCGCTGGCACCGGTCGCGGAGCGCCGGCGAGCGATGGAAGCGCGGCCGGAGATGGTCGAGGAGATCCTGCAGGCCGGCGGTGCCCGGGCGCGCGCCCGTGCGGAACAGACCATGGTGCAGGTCAATGAAGTCATGGGTCTGCGGCCCAGGCCGGTGCTGCCATGAACGACGAGCAGGCACAACCCTCGCAGGAAGATCTGGTGCTGCAGCCGAGGCCGGTGCCGGAGGCCATGCCCGCGCCGGCCAGGAAGGCCTCGGCCCCGCCGCGTGAGGAGGTTTCGGGATCCCCCTTCCAGGTTACCGTCGGTCGTGTGTACGACGGGCCAATGGATCTTTTGCTTGACCTGATCCGCAAGCAGAACATCGACGTCTACGACATCCCGATGGGGACGATCACGGCGCAGTTCCTCGAATATTGTCATCACCTGCGGAACACGGATGTGGACGCGGCCGGGGAGTTTATCTACACGGCAAGCCTTCTGATCCACATCAAGAGCAAGATGCTGCTTCCGCGCGACCCGGGTGACATTGCCGGCTCCGAGGAAGACCCGCGGCGCGAACTGGTGGAGCGTCTGCTGGATCATGAGCGCTTCAAGTCCGCCGCGCAGATGCTGATGGAGCGCCAGCGTGTGGAGGAGGCGACCTGGTCCAACCCCGGCAGCAAGGAGTTTCGCGAGGGCGCGGCTGCCGAGCCGGAGATTGCCGCCGATACGGTCGATCTGGTGCGGGTCTTCCAGGATGTGCTCGAGCGCCTGCGGGCGCGGCCGGTGCTGAATGTGGATGAGGAATCGGTCACCGTGGCGCAGATGATCGACTTTGTGAAGCGTCGCCTGCTGCTTGAGGACAAGCCGGTCTCGTTGCGCCGCCTGCTGCACAATACGCATACGGAACGGGCGCTGATCTGCATGTTTCTGGCCATGCTGGAGCTGGTCCGGCTACAGGCGGTCCTGCTGCACCAGACGCAGACCATGGGGGAGATCCTGGTCAAAAAAGCGGAGATGTTCGACCAGGTGTTCGAAGATCAGGCGTCCGCACGGGATGACTGGCGGTAGGCGGTGGACGTGAAAGGGGTTTCGCAGTTGGCCGCCGTGGGGCTGGCGTTGGCAGGATATACGTTCTGGGTGCTGGCCGATACGAGCCTGAAAATCGCGGGCGGCTCGCGGCTGCCGGCGTATGAGGTTGTGGCCGGCGTTGGGCTGGCCACGGTGGCGCTTCTGGTACTGTTTGCTCTGGCAAGGCGGGATCTCAAGCCACTGCGCCCGAAGAATGTTCAGGCGCAGGTGCTGCGGTCATGCCTGGACCTGGCCAATAACCTGTGCGTGGTGATCGCGCTGCGGCATCTTCCCTTGCCGCTGTTCTATATCCTCGTGTTTTTTGCTCCTATCGTTACGACCGTGCTGGCGGCGATCTTCTTGAAGGAGCCGCTGGAGTGGCGCAAGGGGCTGGCGATCCTGACGGGCTTTTTCGGTGTGGTCGTGGCGGTCAATCCGTTCGGCGCGCGTGCGGGCGACTGGGTCGGGTATGGAGCCTGCCTGGTGTGTGTCGCGGCGTTTTCGGTCAATATCGTCTGGACGCGAAGGCTGACGCAGAGCGAAACGCCGGAAAGCCTGATCCTGTTTTCCGGTATCGTGCAGGCCGTGGCCGGCGGGGTGGCGATGCTCTGGCTCGCGGCCCCGGTCTCCGCGCGCATGACGGGGGTGCTGTCTGCGTGCGCACTGTTCTGCGTGCTTGGCAGCTTCTGCTTTCTGCTGGCACTGCGCAGTGCGGCGGCCGCAACGGTGACGCAGTTCCATTACAGCCAGCTATTGACGGGCGCATTGCTGGCGTGGCTGATCTGGGGTGAGCGGATGACCCATGCCATGGTGGCGGGCGCGGTGCTGATCATCGGGGCAGGCCTCTATACGGCGACCCGGTCATACCGTGTTCCGGTCGAAAAGGAAGCCGGATAGCATTGATTCACGGCTCGGCAAGCTGTGCACGGTAAAGCTCGGCGGTTTCGCGATCAAAGCAGCAGAAGACAACCCGCGTGAGCGTCGTTGCGGGAGCATCGGCTCGTAAGGTTGCCACGGCGATCTCCGCGGCTTGCCGGCGCGGAAATCCATAGACGCCCGTGGAGATGGCGGGAAACGCCATCGACTCGCAGCTATGCTCCTGAGCGAGTGCCAGGCAGGACCGGTAGCAGCCGGCAAGCAGGGCGGCTTCGCCATGGGAGCCTCCTCGCCAGACAGGCCCTGGCGTGTGGAAGACCCAGCGCGCCGAGAGACGGAAGCCGGGCGTGGTCTTTGCCTCGCCGGTGCGGCAGCCGTGAAGCTCCCGGCAGGCGCGAAGAAGCTCCGGGCCGGCCGCGCGATGGATAGCTCCATCGACGCCGCCGCCGCCAAGCAGCGAGGTGTTAGCCGCGTTGACGATCGCGTCGACAGCAAGCCGGGTGATGTCGCCTTGAGAAATCTCCAGCGTGAGCGGCATGAAAGGTAGATGCGCCCGGGAAGCTTCACGCCGGGTTGGTAGACTAGGTCGGTCGAGAAAGAACCAGTGAAAGCCCGGAGTGTGAACGCGCGTGAGCTTGAAAGCGAAGATGGAGGCCGTGATCTATGCGTCGGAGGAGCCGGTGACCCTGGTGCAGCTGGTGGGTCTGCTGGGGCTGGAGGGGCAGGCCGAGCTGGACCGGCGGGATGCGCTGCAGGGCAGCCTTGGGCTGGACGAGGAGCCGGCGGGGAAAGAAGATTCCTTCGCTCAGGATCAGGACGCCGGGCACCCCGAGGAGGCAGGGGAAAAGCCCGAGTCTGCGGCGGACAGGAAGGCGGCTCGCGAGCGGGAACGGCGTCTTCGGGAGTTCTTCCGGGGATTGCTGGAGGAGCTCGTCCAGGACTACGCGGCGGGCGACCGGGGGCTCGAGGTACGGGAGGTGGCGGGCGGCTTTCGCATGGGGACCAAGCCGGAATATCACGACGCGGTGCGCGGGTTCGTTCGGGGGCTCAAGCCTGCGCTCAAGCTGACCCTGCAGGCGCTCGAAACCCTTGCAGTGGTGGCTTATAAGCAGCCGGTGACGGCACCGGAGGTGAGTGAGATTCGCGGGGTCGATTCGGGCGGCGTGCTCGGCAACCTGCTGGGGCGCAAGCTGATCTCGACCGCAGGCCGGAAACAGGTCATCGGACGTCCGATCCTGTACAAGACCACAAGAGATTTCCTTTTGCGCTTCGGACTCAAGGACATCTCGGAGCTGCCGAGCATCGAAGAGTTTGAAAAGCTCGCGGGCGACCTGGTCGAGCAGGAGGAAATTGTGATGGCGGAGACGGCGGAAGAACGCATTCAACACGAGAACCTGGAAGAAGAAAGAAACGCCGTGGAGCCACAGGCGGATGGCGATTCCGACTCGCTCGGCAAGGGTGATGGCAGTCTGCCGGCAAGTGAAGAGCCGAGCGTGGACGGACGTGCATCCGGCCTCGACCCGAAGTACGACACGCCCGAAGACGATCCGTCCGCGAACGATGCGGCGGTCCAGAGCGGAGAGTAAAGCATGGCCGACCACATCAGACCCGTAGCCGACAGTCCCATGGACAATAAACCGGATTCGGTGGCGACACCCGAAGGCGACAACGAGATCCCGCCGGACGAGCCGTTGCAACCCGCCGCGGAGATTGCTGTCGATGGAATGCAGAACCCTCGGGGCGCAGAGCCAGACGACCAGTACAAGAAGGACAGGAACTAAGCTTCATCGCACGTTTGCTCAGATTTCAGGTTTAGGAGTCTAACGAGTCAGGAGACATCCAATGACACGTTCAGGCTGGCTTGGTGCACAGGTAGCGATCGTCCTTTTCGGGCTGCGGGCCGGTGCGGCTCAGCAGGTCCGCAGTCCGGTGGTGGTGGAGCTGTTCACCTCGGAAGGATGTTCGAGCTGTCCGCCCGCCGATGCACTACTTCGTTCGGTAAGCGGAACCCACTTGGACGGACGGCTGGTTGTCGGACTTGGCGAGCACGTCACCTACTGGAACGGCCTGGGGTGGACGGACCGTTTCTCCACTGAGCGGTATACCGATCGGCAGAGCCGATACGGGCAGCGCTTTGGACTTGACAGCGTGTATACGCCGCAGATGGTCGTTGATGGACAGGCGCAGTTCATAGGCAGTGACCGTCAGGGTCTGGAGCGAGCCATCGTCGCGCAGAGATCCGCTCCGGAGCTCTCGTTCGCCGTGCGGTCCGTCTCGCTCGACGCCGGCAAGTTGAACGTGGAGTACAGCGTGGCGGGCACCCCTGCGATGGAGGGCGCGGAGGTCATGGCCGCGTTGACCGACGACCAGGATCGCACGGAGGTCGCGCGCGGAGAGAACGGAGGGCGCACGTTGGTGCACGCCTCGGTGGTCCGTCTGCTCATGCAGGTCGGCACCGTGCACGGCGCAACCTCCGAGGCGGCGAGCGTGCCTCTGCCGAAAGGATTCGTCGCCGGCTCCGGAGGGCACCACCTCGTGCTGTTCGTGCAGATGCCGGCGCTGGGGCCCGTCCTTGGCGTGATCAGCCAACCTTTGTGAACGATGCCGACCGCGCGGTTGCTGGGTCGAGATCGACGCCTCGTAAGGCGCTTGCCTGGTCTTCTGCGCGCCCACGTGTTTTACGATCTGGTTTCGCGGTTGATAATGGTGAGATGGCAGACAAGAAGCAGGACGACGCGGCACCGGCAGGCGAGCGCCTGCAGAAGATTCTGGCGCAGGCGGGAATTGCAAGCCGGCGCAAGGCCGAAGAGATCATTCTGGAAGGACGGGTGCAGGTAAACGGAACCATCGTGCGCGAGCTGGGCACGCGGGCCAATGCCGCGACCGATCACGTCCGCGTGGACGGGAAGCTGCTGAAAGGACCGGAGCAGCAGCGCTACTTCATGGTCAATAAGCCGCGCGGCTACGTCACCACGCTCAACGATCCGCAGAAACGCCCAACCGTGATGGAGTTGATGACGCCGAAACACCGCCCGCACGAGCAGCAGGTGAGACTCTACCCGGTGGGGCGGCTGGATTATCTGAGCGAGGGCCTGCTGCTGATGACCAACGACGGCGAGCTGGCGAATTCTCTCTCCAAAGCTGCCGCCGGGGTGGAGAAGACCTATCTGGTCAAGACGAGCGGGGTTCCTCCCGATACGGGGCTGGACCAGATCCGGCGAGGCATCATGATCGACCGTGGGCGCCTGGACGAGGTGCGCGCTGGCCGGCGCGACCGCATCCTGACCGCGCCGGCCAAGGTGGAGCTGGTGCGCGGAGGCGACAACCCCTGGTACGAGGTGACGCTGACGGAAGGACGCAATCGCCAGCTGAGAAAGATGTTCGAGGAGATCGGCCATCACGTTGAGAAAATCCGGCGCATCGGCTACGGGGCGCTGCGTCTGGATGTCGCTCCGGGCGAGTTCCGCGAGCTGAAGCCGGGTGAGGTGATGGCGCTTGACCGCGCGGCGAAGGGCAAAAAGGTTGAGTCGAAGAAAAACCTGCCGGAGTTCGCGAAATTGAAGACCCCGGCTAAACCAAGGCGTCAGCGCTCGTAGCCGAACTCGTTGAAAAGCGTAAAGTGACGCTGGTAGAGCGGGTAGCTGGGCGGCAGACGCACGCGCGTCAGGTGGAGTTCGGGGTCACCGGCTCGTTCAGGAAGCAGGATCAGAGTTTCGGGACCGGGCTGCGTCATCCGGTACGGAGCCAACCGAAGCAGAGTGGTGGCAAGCGTGAGGTGCGTGCCATCGTACGTGCCTCCGCCGTGCAGGGTCCGGTCGGCCGCGCGGACCGTGGTGCGTCCGTTCGGTTCCAGAAAAAGGTCCGTCGCGGGTGAGCCGGCAGGGGTAGCGAGAATATTGCCGTCGATGTGCCATTGGCCGCTCAGGATGGGTGGGTGGCGCTCCCCGGCGGCCTCGCGCGTGTACTGCGCATGGTTGGTGAAGCCCTTCAGGAAGACCAGGACCAGCACCAGCTCGGTGGCGAGCAGGACGTACCGGGCCCATGAACCGTGAATTTCCGGCACCCAGCGGCTGGTCAGGATCGCTTCTTTTCGGCCGAATAGCAACGTAAACAGGCCCTGCAGGTCCGGAGCCGCGATGACCATGGATATGAGCAGCAGATTGGAGGCGTAAAGCCGGACGGGAACGTCGAAGAACACATCGAACAGCACGACGTTCGTCATGATGACGATGGCGAGCAGGGCCCCGGCCAGCGCGGTGCGCCGCCACAGAAGAAGCAGACCGCAAAGCGTCTCCACCAGGCCGCAGGTGAACTCGTAGGTGTGGTTGGATCCGAGCAGCGTCCATAACAGCGTCATCGGCGACATCTGGCCGACCGGCTCGTTGAGCACTGCGAGCGAAGGCGACTCAATCTGCACCGGCCAAAGCTTGATCGAACCGTACCAAAGCATGGCCACGGCGAGGGTAAGCCGCAGCAGGAACCGCAGCCACAGCCAAAGCTGCGGATAAGCACGGGCGCGACCTACTGAGGACCAGATTGCCGTGACGAGCAAGGCGATCGTCGCCATCAGCCCGGCGGTGATCCAGTCCAGCGCACGATCCCCGAAGCCCGAGGCATGCGGAACGACCGCGGCTCCGGAAAGGTGCAGCAGATGAACGGCAACCCACTCCGATGAACGCAGGTATGGCAGATTCATCGTGGCCTGCAAAGGCCGGCCGATCAGCGGAAGCTTTTCAAGAATCGTCTTATGGTTGGACCCGAGCGCGAACTGAAGCAGGTAGCTGAAGATGAAACGAAAGGCAACGCGCAGGGCAGGCGGCCATGGTTGCGGGGCATCGGCTGCGGGTTGGCGCGCGGTGAACACAGGTCTTCAGGTTGGGCGATCGTCTTCGTCGGCCTGCCAGCGCGCGCCGCAATCGTTGCAGAGCCAGGATGCCGGACCGGTCGGAAGGGGAATCGCAAACAGATACAGGGAAGCGATCGCGGCTTTGCGGGCGGTTCCCTGGAAGTCGATGTCGAGCGAGCGGCAGACGGGGCAGTGCGGCTGCTCAAACCGGCCGGGCTGTCCCGGCGCGCCGTTGAACGGAATCTGCTCGGGCACGGGCTGCTCCAGCAGGGCGACGGCGGTAGGCCTCGTCGGCAGATTCCACCTGCAGCCGCAGGCCGCCGATGAAGTTCGACACCTGCCAGTCCAGGCGAACAAGGTTTTCATCCTGCAGGTAAACGGGGATGCCGTTCGCCTCCAGGAAGCCGCGAACAACGATGGCCTCGGAGAGGTCGCGAAATCGCCGGATGGTGATCAGGCGGCGTTCGGTGGCAAGCTCGGCCGGGTCGTCGAGCAGAGGTGGATCGAGCGAGCGCCGGCTAAACTCTGCGCGCAGGGCGACTTGCGCGGGCTCCTGCAGATCGTCGTAGCGATGCGCAAGCAGCAACAGGTCCGGCTCGGACAAGGCGCGATAGCGCTCGGCGAACTCTTGCAGGTCAGAACCCATGGAGAAAATGGTAGCAGGTGCGGACGTTGACAACGCGTCTCTGCACGGGTCGTAACAAGCCCGTTTGCCGTGACGGGCTTGCTATCAGCAGCCCGGTGAGCAAGCAAATCGGGCAACGCCGTGACCGGCGTTACCCGTTTTCGGTGAGGAGCTTACCGCCCGTGTCGCGCCGGGCCGGAGCGGCTGGAACCCGGCCGGGAGTTCGATGCTGGGCCACGCCCTCCGCCACCGGAACGCCCGCCAGAGAAATTGCCACCGTTGCTGCGCCCGCGGAAGCTGTTGCCGGCTCCGCGATATGGGGTGCTGGGCGTGGTGGCCTGTCGCTCGGCGGAAACGTCGCCGGTGCGCCAGGAACGCGTTTCCATCTGCATCAGGTCACCCACGGGAGAGGTGGCCAGGTCGACCGGCTTGTTACGCTCTTCCTTTTCGAGGTTCTTGTCGGCTTCGCGCCACTCGAACTTGATCTTCAGCTCACGCTCCATCTTGCGCGCGTCGGAGCGCTCCTGCGGCATCACAAACGTAGTCGCGACGCCCTCTTTGCCGGCGCGTCCGGTCCGCCCAATGCGGTGAACGAAGTCCTCACTGGCTCCGGGCATGTCGTAGTTCACCACATGCGCGATGTCCTTGACATCGATCCCGCGGGCGGCGACGTCGGTGGCGACCAGGATGCGGTGGCGTCCGGAGCTGAAGCCCTTCAGCGCCGCGGTCCGCTGTGACTGCGAACGATCGCCGTGGATCACTTCGGCATCGTGGCCCAGCTTTTCAAGCTTCTTGGCGATGCGGTCCGCGCCGTGCTTGGTGCGCGAAAACACCAGAAACGTGCCTTCATGCTGGGTCAGCATCTGGTTCAGCAGGCCGAGCTTCTGGTCCTGCATGACCGTGTAAACGATCAGCTCGACCCTGTCGGAGGGCTTGGACGTGGTGCCAATCTCGATCCGTACCGGCTTCTGCACGTAATCCCGGACGATTTCGGTGATGTTCGCGTCAAGCGTCGCGGAGTAGCACATGGTCTGGCGTGTCTTGGGCAGCGCGCCGACGATCCGCTTGATCGCGGGCAGGAAGCCCATGTCGAGCATGCGGTCGACCTCGTCGAGCACGAGCATCTCGACAAAGTTCAGGTTCACCTGGCGACGGCGAAGGAAGTCCTCCAGGCGGCCGGGCGTTGCGACAACCAGGCGCGGTCCGCGGCTCAACTGGTCCAGCTGCGTGTTCTCGCTCAATCCGCCGCAAACCAGCACGGAGTCCGATTTTGCCTGCGGGCTGATCTTCGCGTACGCCTCAAGCACCTGCATGGCAAGCTCGCGGGTGGGCAGCAGGATCAGCGAGCGGATGGGCCCGCGCTTGCCCTTGCTGGACGGCACGGAGGTAGCGTCCATGCGCTCGATCATCGGGATCAGGAAGGACAGCGTCTTGCCCGTGCCAGTGGAGGCGGTGGCGAGAATGTCGCTGCCATCCAGCGCCGGCGGGATGGCCTTGGCCTGGACCGGCGTGGGGGTGGCGAAACCGGCGGCCGCGAGCCGCTGCTTCAGCGAGTCGGAGACATTGAAGTCCGAGAAGTGGACTCCCTTCAGCATCGGCAGCCCGGTGGTGGGGTCTATCTCGGTATTCATCGCGGAGATATCGACGGGAATGGTCTCGTGCGAAGGGCGGGCGGCGGATGGCTGGGCAGCTGTGGTCTGGTTCAGGGTCTGTGGTTCAAGCGTTGCAGAGTTCAAGATTTTCCTTAAGTCGGGCCGGTTTGGGCCGAGGGGTGACAGAAGCAGCATGAGATTGCAGAGGTTCGGAGTCCACATCATGGTGGAAATCCGGGGGTCAGCATTGGCTGCGGTCAGAACAACTCGAAGCGTTTGCTGCTGCACGGCGAGGCTTGGGTCCTGTGACAGAAGCCATCCAGCCAGAGCTTGCCAGCGCCGCGTCTTTCATCCTTGTTTCCAGTGAGATCAGCTCAAAGAAAGACAATGCGGTGGAGAGGAGTGTTCGTCCCGGTCTCTGGCCAGACCCGCAATGCGAGCCTTTCCCCGAAACGTCCTACGCTTGCGCGCAAAACGATAGTACGCGATCACGCCCCCGCAAGGCAAGCACTATCGGAGCCGGCCCATTCTGCCGGAAAGGCCGTGCCACCATCCGAGCAGCAGATATCGCAGTTTGGGAAGCTTGTTCTGCTCAAACAGGATGATCTTGACCAGATCCTTGAACGTTACGCGGAACTGCCTGCGGCTGAAGGCCGGGAACCTGCGCCAGTAACGCCGAACCAGGAACAGCTTGTTGCGTTCCTGGTAATACCTGCGGATAGGGCTATAGTTGGAAGCATAAAACGGCTTGCGGCGAAATGGGTGATGGTGCGCGACCGGATCTCCAGGCGAGTGGAGAAGCACGGCCGCGCTGCACTCTTCAATGGTGCGGCGCGCGCTGCGGACACGCAGGCTGTACTCATGATCCACGCCGTCAATAAACATCTCATCGCAGAACAGGCCGATCTCGTCGACCAGTGCTGAGCGCATCAGGGTGCCGGAGGTCATGGCGGTTTCAATCGAGCCATCCGCCTCTAGCAGTGCGATCATGGGGGTCCCAAGGCGCAGGTCGCGATAGGTGGGGACCAGGATGCCCATGCGCCGGCCGGCGGACTCGCCTTCCTGAAAGGCCGTGATCATGGCTGGAACAAAGCCTTCGGTGACGCGGCTGTCCTGATCAAAGAGCAGGATCCAGTCCGAGTTCAGCTCCCGCGCACGTCGCACCCCGATGTTGAGCGCGGTCGCAATGCCCAGGTTGGATCCGTTTTCAATCAACTCAAAGCCGAGCGAGGCTGAGGAGATGCGAAGGCCTTGCAGTTCCGGTTCGGCAGAGCCGTTATCAACCACCACCAGCGTTTCAACCTGGGGCCGCACTTGCTGCAGATTTCCGAGAACGTCCGCATCGGGGTGAAACGTTACCACGATGGCGCATACGTTGCCTTGCAGCATCTTTGCCTGTCCCTGCTCTCAATGCGCATCGAGGTCAGCCGCGGTCCTGGTTGCGACCCCTGCATTTCGGCCCTGCGCCAACGCCGCGCGACATTCGGTAGAATACCACCCGAGGCCCCATGTTCCCCATCCGCTCCCTGTTCAGCATCAAGCGCTATACCAGGGATCCTCGACTTGCCCGCATGCTGCACGGCGGAGTATCCGGCTTGCTGGGCCGGGGTCTTGCTCTTCTGGTCAGTGCGGTTTCGCTTCCGCTGACGGTACGGTATCTGGGCAAGCTGGAATATGGCGTGTGGATCACGATCTCCTCGTCGGTGGTGATGCTGAGCGTGCTGGACCTGGGCATTGCCAATACGCTGACCAACCTGATCTCCGAGGCTTTTGCCGAGCAGGAGCCTGTGCGGTCGCAACAGGCTGCACGGCGCGCCTTTTCCACGGCGCTTGGGCTCACCGTGGCGATCAGCCTGATGCTGGCGGGGGTGGCCGGCGTGCTTTGGCATTTGCTGGACTGGGGACGTCTTCTGCAGATTCACGATCCGGAGCTTGTGCGGCAGGCGCGGCTCGCGGTGGCGATCTCCATAGGATATTTCCTGCTTTCGCTTCCGCTCAACCTGGCCAATCGCGTGCTGTCGGGGTACCAGGAGGTCCACACGACCAACTACTTTGCGATGATCAGCAGTTTGCTTGGGCTCGGCAGCATTCTTTGGATCATTGCGATCCGTGGGTCGCTGGTTCAACTGATGCTCGCCTTTTGTGTGTCCATGCTCATGGGTCTTTTTTTGCTGAATGCATGGCTTCTGATGCATAGCAAGCCATGGCTTCGTCCGCACCACAGAGAGATGAGCCGGGAGGTCGCGCGTTCGTTGTTTCGGCAGGGGGCGCTGTTTTTTGTGCTGCAGTTGACCGGGCTGGTCGTGTTCAACTCCGATAACCTGGTGATTACGCACTACCTTGGGCCGGCCGAGGTGACGCCCTACTCCGTAGCGTGGCGGCTGACCAGCTACGCCTCGCTGCTGCAGTCGCTGCTGATCCCGTCGTTCTGGCCGGCGTTTACGGAGGCTTATACCAGGCGCGAGATGGATTGGGTGCGCAGCACGTACCGGAGCATGAACCGAAAGTCGCTGACCGCTGTTCTGGCCGCGGCGGTACTGATCGGCGTGGTGGGGCGGCCACTGATCCGTGTGTGGGCCGGCCGGGACGCGGCTCCGCCTCTCCTGCTGCTCTGGACCATGGCGGTGTGGGCCGTCGTGGTTTCGGTGACGACCAACCAGGCGCTTCTGCTGACGGCGACGAACCGGCTGAAGCTGGAAGCGGCCGTAGCGGTTACCGCGGCGGTTGCCAATCTTGCGCTTTCCATTGTGCTGGTGCAGCGGATTGGGGCAGAAGGAGTGATCCTTTCTACGCTGCTGTCGTTTCTGGTGATCATGGTAGTTCCTCAACAGCTGGAGGTGCGTCGCATTCTTCGGGGCGACTACCTGCCGGCGCTGGCTGTCGGGCACGATGTCCTTGTTCCGTCAACGGAAGTCCGCTGAAGCCCAGCTGACGACGCCGAGGTACCAGCCGCACGCGTGCTGAACGCCGGCGGGTGGGGATGCATCCAACGCTGGCATGGCACTCGCGCTGGTGTTCAACCCGGGAAGCAATTCGCTGAAGTTTGAGCTGGTCGAGCTCAAGGATGGGCAGCAGGTAGCGTCTGACGCCCGCAAGCTGGCCAGCGCGTCCGTGGACGAGATCGGCAAAGAGGACTCCAAGCTGACCGTGTATGTTTCACCCCGGGGCGAGGCACCGGAGACGCCGAGCGACGCGCGGGATATGACCGGGGCAGTCGCACGAGCGATCGAATGGATTCGCGGGCAGCGGGAGCTTGCCGACCAGCTTGAGAAGCTCGCGTTTGTGGGAGTCCGGGTGGTGCACGGTGGAACGACCTACGGCTGTGCCGTGCGGTTCAGCGACGCGGTTCGCCGGGAGATCGAGGCGCTCGAAGAACTTGCCCCGCTGCACAACAAGAGCTCGCTCGAGATCCTGCAGGTGCTGGCCCGCGAGCTCCCGGATGTGCCGGCCTATGTCACCTTCGACACGGCCTTCCATCGCACGCTGCCGGAGGTTGCGTGGCGCTATGCCATTGAGCGGGAGACCGCGGACCGGCACGGGGTGCGCAAGTTCGGCTTCCACGGGGTGTCGCATCGGTACATGCTGGAACAGTATGCGAAGATGGCCGGGAAGCGTCCGGAAGAGTGCACTCTGGTGACGCTGCATTTGGAAAGTGGATGCTCGGCCTGCGCGATCCGCGACGGCAGGTCGGTCGATACCACCATGGGCATGACGCCGCTTGAGGGTCTTATGATGGGCTCGCGCTCCGGTTCGATCGACCCCGCAATTCTTCCCTACCTGATGCACAAGGAAGACAAGTCCGCGGACGACATTCTGGCCCTGTTGAACAAGCGGTCCGGCATGCTGGGCATCGCCGGCGGCACGCTGGACACGCGTGAGCTTGTGAAACGGGACGACGATGCAGCGCGGCTGGCGCTTGCGATGTTCGGCTACCGCGTCCGGCTCGCCGTAGGAGCTTACCTGGCCTGCCTTGCAAATGCGGAGGCGGTGCTGTTCGGCGGAGGCATCGGAGAAGATTCTCCGTGGCTCCGGACCGCAGTCTGCGAAGGACTGGGAGGCATGGGACTGGAGCTCGATCCAAACAGCAACGACGCGGCCGTAAAAGGGACTGCCAGGATTTCTACGGGTGCTTGCCGGTTACAGGCCTGGTCGCTCCCGGTGGAAGAAGGGCTGCAGGTCGCACACGAATGTGCCTTGGCCAGACCGCAAGGCTGAGGCGCAAACCGGACCCTTACTGGATACCCTTGGCGTCCTCATATTCGTCGTACCAGGCCGTCTGGATCGCTTCCAGCGCGGGTTCGGTGGATTTGGCCGGATCGCCGATGAAGCCGGGCAGTTCAGTGACATACTTGTGCAGGTCGGTAAAGCGAACGCTGTACGGCTCCATCTCAGGGTACTTCTCCTGCAGTTGAATGCCGATTTCGGCGGCGTCTTTCCAGTCGATCTCACGCGGCATCGTGCCCTCCGTTTCTGTGTTGGATGCACGCGAAGCGGTTTGCGAACCCTCGGCGAGGCGAACCTGGACCAGCGTCGAGTAGAAAGTCGCTCCTCCGCCCAGGTCGGTCAGGGTTTCGCTTGTCAGCCGGTTCACGGAGTTGCCTCCGTTCAGCTTCATCCAGTCCAGGCGCGCGGCGACCACGCCAGGGGGGACGCGCCCGGTCAACCCGGCGCGCAGCCGCATGGAGCCCCGCCCGTTGAACAGCTCGACCTCAGCGCCGTCCGGGATCGCACGCGCGGCGGCGTCGGCTGCATGCATTTCGAGAACGCCGGCCGCGCCCCGTCGAGATTCCATCCCTTGGTGCCCGGGCTGGTTGCAGAACGTGGTGTTCATAAAGTGGTCGGCCTTGCGCGGAAGGAACTCGAGCGGAAACTCCGGCGTGCGGCACGCACGGCTCTCGGTGGGCGGCCGGTACACGGGAACCGGCACGAGTTCGGCCAGGCCGCTTGGGGTGCGAAACCAGCCGGGCGTGGAAAAGGGTAGCGAATGGCCGGCGGAGTTCCTGGGCAGCTCCAACTCTACCCGGAACTCACGTTCCAGGCGTTTGCGCGTGATGCCCGTAAGCCATCCGCGCCCGCTGCCGAGCGCCTGGTCGATCAGCTCGTCTTCTCCGTCGTCGAAGCAGCTCTCCGCAAAGCCCATTCGCTTGGCGAGCTCGCGAAAGAGCCGGACATTGCTGCGCACTTCACCCAGCGGAGCGATCGCCTGCTCGCCCAACTGCGCGAACAGATGGCCGTAGGCGCCCTGCACGTCCCGGGTCTCCAGAAACGTCGGCGCGGGCAGCAGGATGTCGGCATAATCGGCCGTGTCGGTAAAGAACTGGTCGTGCACGACGGTGAACAGGTCTCTGCGCCCGAGTCCGCGCAGTACCGTGTTCGAGTTTGGCGCAACCGCGGCGGCGTTGGAGTTGTAGACGAAAAGCGCCTTGACCGGAGGTCCTTCCCCGGGTAGATGGCCGAGCTCCGTGAGCGCCTGCCCAAGCCGGCTCATATTGACCACGCGGGCCTCTCGTCCAAGCGGGCTTTGCTTCATCAGGTCCGGCCGCTGCAAGGCATTTGAGTCGAACGGAAAGCTTCCGCTGGTGCTGAGCAGAAGTCCTCCTCCTCGCTGGGTCCATGAGCCTGTTACCACGGGCAGCATGGCAATCGCCCGCGCTGCGGTTCCACCGTTTTCACTCCGCTGCACCCCGTAGTTGACGCGGAGTGCGGCGGGCCGGCTTGCTCCGCGTCCGGCCAGCGCAAACGCTCTTGCGAGCTCCACGATCCGTTCGGCGGAGATCCCCGTAGCCGCGCTGACCGGCTCCGGCGCGTGTTCGGCCCGAAGCGCATGGCTGCGCAGCTCGTCCGCCCCGTGCGCGCACATGGCCAGATACGATTTGTCCTCCAGCCCTTCCCGAAAGATCACGTGCATGAGTCCGAGCGCCAGCAGCGCGTCGGTGCCCGGGTGAATGGCCCAGTGCTCATCCGCCAGGGCGGCGGTGCGGGTCAGGTAAGGGTCGATCACAACCAGGCGAGCGCCGTTGCGGCGAGCCTCCTCGATGAACGGCCACAGGTGAATGTTGTTTCCATGGACATTCGCTCCCCAGCAGAGGATGAGCCCGGCATGGGCGAAGTCCTGCGGCACCGTGCCCAGGCGAACTCCATACACCGCGGTCAGCGCGGCACCGCCGGCCGAAGCGCAAATTGTCCGGTCGAGCTGCGAAGCGCCCAGACGGTGGAAAAACCGGCGATCCATCGATCCGTAACCAAGCTGCCCGATCGTCCCGGCATAGCTGTAGGGCAGGATAGCCTCCGGCCCGAACTCCGCCGCGATCTCTTTCAGGCGGAGGGCGATGTGGTCGAGCGCCTCATCCCACCCGATCCGTGCGAAGACCTTGTCCTCGGCAGCCGGTGCGACCGGACCCTTGGGAACGCCGGCGCGCCGCCGCATCGGGTGGAGCAGGCGGTCGGGAGCATACACCCGGTCGAGATAGCGTGCCACCTTGCCGCACAGAAAGCCACGCGTAACCGGGTGCGTGGGATCGCCCTGCAGCTTCACCGCGCGTTCCTGTCCGGCCCCGGACTGAACCGTCACCAGCACCCCGCAGCTGTCCGGGCAGTCCAGCGAGCAGACCGTGTGGACGACGCGCGTGGTTTCCGGCACCATGCAGCTATTCTAGGCGGTCGGGACGCGCGCATGCACAGCAGTACGAGTGCCCGCGTGTATCCTGCTCCAAGAGATGCCCCGCAGTCTGCCCACTCCCGCCCGCCTGGAGGCCCTGTCCGACGGCGTCATCGCGGTGATCCTGACCATTATGGTGCTGGAGCTCAAGGTTCCGCGCGCCGATGGGCTCCCCGGCTTCTGGTCCATCGTGCCGACGCTTCTGGTTTACCTGCTCTCGTTCACCTTTACCGGCGTGTACTGGGTCAACCACGGCCACCTGGTCGACCGGCTCAAGCATGTGGATCATCTTGTGCTTTGGGCGAACCTGCTCTTCCTGTTCCTGCTTTCGCTGCTTCCCTTCTTTACCGAGTACGTCGAAGAAAAGCATCTCGGCAGCTTTGCCGTTCAGCTCTATGCGCTGTCGCTGCTGATCATCGCGTTCTCCTTTCAGTTCCTGAGCGCATCTATCCTGCGGCACACGGCAAAGCATGCGGAGATGCCGGTGCAGCAGGAAAAACGCCAGCATCTGTGGGAGATTCGTAAAGGCTGGTTCAGCGTGGCCCTGTACCTTTCCTCCGTGCTCCTCGCCCGCTGGCATCCGGTCGGCTCGCTCTGGCTGATCGCCGCGGTCACACTGCTCTGGATCGTACCGGACTTCGGTCAGAAGCTCCCGTCGGCGGAACAACAGGAGCAGCAGCGGTCATGAAACTGTTCCCCTTCCTTCAACGTGTATCAAGCAGGATCTTTTGGTGATGCCCATGCCCAGACACAAAATACGCAGGACGCGCAGAACGCCTCGCTTTCTTTTGGTTCTTCTCCTTCTTGCCGCCCCGGCTTTCGCCCAGGGCAAGCCGGCTCCAACGGACCGTCCGCCGGACCAGCTGCGCACCCTTTCCCGCGACGAGCTCGACATCGTCAAGGTGCTGACGGCGCAGGAGCGGGCGTGGAACCATGGAGACCTCGACACCTTCGCGCAGGGATACAAGGATTCGCCGGACATCCTCTTTGTGGGCTCGCAGATCAGCCGCGGCTACGCCCAGATGCTCGACGACTACCGGCACAATTATCCCAACAAGGAGGCGATGGGGCAGCTCTCGTTCTCGGACCTCGAGCCTCGCCTGCTCGATGAACGTTTCGCCGTGGTGCTTGGCAAATATCATCTCGAACGCGGCAGGAAGGCGGGTGGGCCGGCCGAAGGGGTCTTTTCGCTGGTCTTTGAAAAGACGGACAAGGGCTGGAAGATCATCGTCGACCATACGACGTAAGGCTCGGGCGCGGGTACACTGCATCCATGCGCCTGCTCGCCGCCGCTCTCCCGCTCTTTCTTGTGTCTTCGGCCTACGCGCAGGACCCTCTTTGCGACCGGCTGCGGGCGATCACCGTGGAACCAACAGTGGCTTCGGCGCACTGGGGTATTTCGGTGGTCTCCGCGGATGGATCTCCGGTGTGCGGCATCGACGACTCGCAGCTCTTCCGACCCGCCAGCAACAACAAGCTGTTCACCACATCGGCAGCCTTTGCGCTGCTCGGCCCGGACCGCACGGTTCAAACCAGGGTGCTGGGCAACTTCGACCCCGCAACCGGCGTGGTAACCGGAGACCTGATACTCGAGGGCGGAGCCGACGCGAATCTCGACAGCGGCGATCTTCCGTACCTGCTTCCGGCTCAACGCCACGCAGCGCCGCCGTTTGCCTTCCGCGATCTCCAGGCTCTCGCCGCGCAGCTTGCGGCCCGGGGAGTCCGGTCCGTGACCGGCGATCTGCTCGGAGACGATACGTTCTTTCCCTACGAGCCCTACCCGCCTTCCTGGAACGCGGATGACCTGGTATGGGGGTACGGCGCGCCGGTCTCCGCGTTGACGATCGCGGACAACCAGCTCAAGCTGCTGGTGACGCCGGGCCGCATCGCCGGACCACCCGGGTACCAGAGCTTTTCTCCCGCGACGGTGACGCTCGACCAGCACGGGATCGCCTACTACACGCTACAGGCGGAGGTGGAAACGCGTCCCAAGGGCTCGGCCGGCCTCGGCGTCGGCGTGGAGCGCATGCCGGGACTGCGGATGCTACGGGTCTACGGCTCAGTGGCGGAAGACGCGGCCGACTCCGAAGAGATCGCGATCGACGATCCCGCGCTGTATGCGGCCATGGCGTTCCGGACGGTGCTCGCGCAGCAGGGAATCACAGTCCGCGGAACCTCGCGCGCGAAGCACAAGCGGGTGCGCGACGGAGCTGGATTCCTGGAGGAACTCCGCGCACCGGGAGGCTCCGAGGAGCTGACCGTTGCCGGCGAAGAAGGCGGCGGAAGCTGTGTGGAGCCGGTGCATCTGCCAGTGCTGGCGACGCACGTTTCGGCCCCGCTCGCCCAGGACGTGACCTTTACCAACAAGACGAGCCAGAATCTCCACGCCGAGCTGCTTCTACACCGGCTCGGGCAGCGTGTCTTCTGCGGGCAGGGATCGGACGTGGCGGGCTCGCGCATGGTCCGCGCGTTTCTGCTGCACGCGGGGGTCGACCCGAAGGACTTCATCCTCTACGACGGGTCCGGCTTGAGCGATCATGACCTGGTTACGCCACGCGCCTTTACCCGCCTGCTCACCTTTGCAAGCGCCCAGCCCTGGTTCGCGGAATGGAAGGCTACGCTCCCGGTCGGAGGCGTGGACGGGAGCCTGGCATCCCGGTTCCCCGGTCCGTTGAAGGGTCACATCGTGGCAAAAACCGGCACACTGGGCGAGTCGAGGGCGTTGAGCGGATATGTGGCAAGCGCGTCTGGGCAAGTGCTGCTCTTCTCCATCCTGGTGGACACGCATCTGCCCGGCACCGCGGACCGTGCAGCCATGGACCGTATCGTGCAGGAAATTGCTGCGGAGTAACCGGCTCGTCAGACTGCCACGGCCTCTTCGTCGCTGGCAAGCGCCGGCTGCTCCGAGGGAAGCGGGAATCCGGATCGGTAGCGAAGCTGGTACGCGACCACGACCATCATGCTCAGGTGCAGCCAAACGTAGACGCGCAACATGTTTCCATTCGCAAACAGGCAGATCCACTGGAAGAACATGGCGCGGATCATCGCGTGCATCCACTTGGCGCGGTCGTCTGCCCAGTGCCGGTGCATGGGGCCGCGCTGGCCGAAGGTGATGCTGTAAAAAAACCAGAAGATCGGCAGTGAGCCGAACAAACCTCCGGAGGCGTACACCTCCAGCGGTACCGATTGCGCCCAGTGCGCACGCAGGTCGGCCATGTTCTGGATGTGGACTCCGGAAAACTCCGCGACCCGTCCGGAAACGCCGCCGATCGAAAGTCCGAGCCAGGGATGCTCGGCAATCACCCGTGCGGTGCCCGCGGCACCGTTCAGCCGGTCGCCCAGGCTCTGGTTTGTCGTGTTGGCCAGGCCGGAGCCGGCAACGAAGATCGTCAGCGTGACATACTTTGAAATCTCGACGAGCAAAAGGGTCAGCCCGGTTGCGGCGACCAGCAGAAGCACCACCGTACCGAACTTCGGGATCCGCACCCAGAGCGAGCCGACCGAAAATCTGCCAAGCTGACGCATCACTTTGTGATAAACCGCCGGTCCGAGACGAAGCATGCCCTCCGCGATGATGAACAGCCACGCAAGCTTGCTCGTGGAAAGAAACAGCACGACCGTGACCAGCACGGTCGCGCGCCTCCAACGCGGGCCTGCCGTAATGCGCGCGCCCGTCATTCGCAGGTCGATCAGCATGATCCAGCCCACCAGCAGGTAGGTGATGAAGTAGGAAGGCTCGTAGGAGAAGCCGTTGATGCGGGGAAAGATGCCGTGAATAATCCACTGCACCACAAACCAGTACCCCAGGTGCAGACCCGGGGAGACGAACTGGAAGGCGCCAAATAGCGCCACAAAGACGAACGACATCAGATATGCCTTCATCAGGGATTCCAGCCGGTCAGACCGTCCATACAGCTGCAGCAGGGCGAACAGCCCAATAACTGTAAACAGCAGCAATGCGTAGAGCTGCAGGCTTACATTGGGCACGCTGGACCGGCTGATCAGCAGCAGCTGGAAGAACACCCATAGCGCCAGCCCGGTGCATGCGCTCGACCAGAGCACGATGCCGGTCTGGATCATCTGGGTCATCGCACCCAGCATCACCAGCATCATGGCAAGCTGGGCGGCGCGAATGGTGCCGAGCAGCTGAAAAGCCAGGATCACATCCATCGAGGCGGTGAAGAACGCCGCGCAGGCCGCAAGGTGGATCAGCTTCATAAGCGACGGTCCCGCTCGTCCGCTGCTTCGCTTTGAATGCGCGTCAAGGTCATCGCGTACAGCTCCGCTCGCGTCTCACGCTTATCCGCGCGGTGCCAGCACCACGGCACGCAGGCGGGCACGGTTGGTTTCGTTGCGCAGCACGGCCCGGACAAACGCTTCCAGCAGGGTGATGAGCACGCCGAGCACAAGCCCGAAGATCAGCGCATAGACTCCGTACTTGACCCGTGGCGGCCAAACTTTCACCTCACCGGGCAGCGCGGGATCCAGCACCTGCAGCACGGAAATCTCCCTGCCTTCCTGCTCCTTGGCTCCCTCGTACTCCCTGCTCAACGCGTCGAACAGGGCTTCGTGGAACTTGACCTCCCGGGCGGCGCGCGTCACGGCCAGCGTCTGGGTCGGCAGGGAGTTGACCGAAGACCCACCCTGGCCGGTTCCCGACTGCAGCTGCGCAATCTGCGCCGAAACGGCGGCGATCTCCGACTTCAGGCGGATCACCTGCGGATTCTGGTCGGTCGCCCCCTGTTCAAGCGTCTGCAGCTGCACCATAAGCTGGCGCCGGTTTCCCTCCGCCGCCGCCACTGCGCCCAGGTCCTGGCCGGCCTGGATCTCCGGCGACACCAGATTGGTCTTCTGCTGCACCGCCGTCAGCGCCACCTCGGCATCGGCGAGCGCATCCTTTTCCCGGACGAGCTGCTGCTCAAAAAAAACCCTCTGCTGTCCGGCCGAGGTAATAGCCAGACGCCCATTCAACGTTTCCAGAGCCTGCGAGTACGCGTTCGCCAGCGCGGCGGCCATCCTCGGGTCGCGGTCGATGACCGAAATCATCAGCAGCCCTTCATGTCCGACCGTCGTGAAGGTCGAGCCGGCCAGTATCTGTTCGGCCGCGCTCAATCGGTCCACGTGGTAGTGGTCCATCAGGTTGAACTGCCTCACCAGTTGATCCTGCACGGTACGGCTGTGCAGCAGGTCCAGGTAAACGTCGTATCCTCCGCTCAGAAAATCCAGCCCGCCCAGCTCGGCAAGCGCCGAGGCCGCGGACGATGGTTGCCGGCTGGGAATAATGATCGTAGCGGTCGAGGAAAATTGTGGTGTGACCCGCAGGGTATACACGACCATCGCGGCCAGGCAGAGCAGTCCAATCAGAATCGTGCGCAGCAGATGGGCACGCAACAGGAGCACAAGCGCGAACAGGTCCAGCTCCCCCGGGCGTGAGAACGGAGGAGGCCAGGAGCCGGGTTTGGTGGATACGGGAGCGATCTGGTCAGCTGCTGCCAAGGGACGGCCTTTCTCTGGCCGGCGTCCGTCCGCAGTGTGCGAAAGACACCGGCCCGGCTGCAAAGCATTCTACCGGAGTGTTAGCGGAGCGTGGTCAGCACCGCAATGATCAGGCCGAACTGGCCGAAGATGGTGGAGAAATCAACCAGGTCCCGGAAGAACGAGGAGTGGTTGAGCTTGGGCGGAACCACCACGGTGTCACCGGGGAACATCGTCGCGCGGGAAACATTACCGTACTGGCTGGAGTAGACCGAGCCATCCGCGCGCAGGATGAACTGCCGCTTTGCATCGGAATCGCGGTCAGGTCCCCCGGCCTGGTGCAGGTAGTCCCGTTCGCGGCGGCCGCGCTCGAACAGGAATGCATTTGCCGAATACACCTGGCCTTCCACGCTGACGGTGGACGGAACCCGCGGAAGCACAAAACGGTCCCCGTCTTCGAGCGCAATGTCCGGCACTGCCTCCACTCCGCGGCTGTCCGGCTTGAGTTCAAGCACGATGCGTCCGGTGACCACGACGCGCCGCAGCCTGGAGATGATTTGCCCGGCCTGCTGCCCGGAAGCCGCCGCCGCCGCCGCGTCCCGGTCGGAGATCGCCTTGGCGTTCGCGTTCGCGGTCTCGAGCGCCACGCGCGACTCCAGGTTGTCGGCATACTCGTTTAAACGCTGCTGCTGGATGCGGCGGGTCGATTCGCGGGTAAAGTCGGAGCCGAACAGGTACGCTTCCGGCGTCATGCCCCCGGCACGTCTCAGCAGGCTGCGCAGTGTCTCTCCCGGAAGGACCGAGTAGACGCCGGGCGAAACGAACTCGCCCTCCAGTCGCACAAAGCGGGTCTGCTGGTTGGTCGGCACCTTGATGTCCGCGGTGGAAAAGAACGTGACTACATCCCCCTGGAGCAGCGGCAGGTTCTGCGATCGGTCGCCTTCCAGGTAGAGCTTGCCGGGGTTGAAAGGTATCAGCTCGGTGGAGAGTGAGACAGGGTTCAGCCGCTCGATAACGGCGTAGCTCCAGTCGATGTCCGGCGCGCTCAGGAGCACGTCGGTCTGCGGGGCGAAGTTCGAATTTGATCCTGTCAGCGCGGCCGAAAGGGTAGAGCCGCCATTTGCCGAGGAGTTGGTCGAAGCCCCGGCGCGCACCGCGTTGTCCTGTGCCTGTGCTAGCCCGGAGCCGCCCACCTGCAGCGACGGACCGCCGCCCGTGGTGTATCCGCTGGTAAAGTTGGCCAGGTTATTGCGGCGCTCGTAGTAGGCACGCGTGACCAGCTGTTCCTTGGTCGCGACAAGGTCGGTGAGCCGCATGCCCGCATGCCATGCATACCGGCCCGGGAAGGCCACGTTCCCGCGCAGCGTTACAACATCCTTGTAGCTGTCCAGAATGGCCGAGATGGAAAGAATGTCGCCCGCCTTCATCTCCACCTCGCGGCCCTGCGAAGGGTTGACGTCCAGCAGGCTGCGCATGGTGTGCTCAAACACGCGGTCTAGCCGCACCGGCCCGGCGAGCGCCACGTTGGTCCGTCCGCCGGCCAGCTCGATCGCCTGGCTCACCGTCGTCTCGGGCCGGATCTCGTAAATTCCCGGCCGGTTCACGCTGCCTGCCACCGCGATCTGCGGGCCCACGGCGTCGATAAAGATGACGTCCCCCGCCTGCAGCTTCACATCACGGCTCTTATCGCCGCGCAGAAGCAGGTCGTACAGGTCGAAATGCGTGACCGGCACGTTATTTCGAATGACCTCGATATTGCGCAGTGAGCCAATATTGGACGGGCCTCCGCTATCAAACAGCGCGTTGAGCAGCGTGCTGAACGGGCTGATCGTAAAGGTGCCCGGACGGCGCGCGTTGCCGGTCACGAAGATCTGGATCGAGCGCAGCTGCCCAAGCGTGACGGTCACGCTGAAGTTGCGATAAATGCGGCTCAACTGGGTCTGGATATATTGCTGGACGCCGGTATAGGGCAGGCCGGCGACGTGCAACGTGCCAACCTCCGGGTAGTTGATCTCGCCGTTACGATCGACCTGAAAGGTGTGCTGCTGGTTTTGCTGGCCGAACACCTGGATGCGCAGCTCATCGCCGGGCCCGATGACGTAGTCGGCCGGTACGGGAATGTTCTCATCCGGCACATAGTTGGCCGGAACGCCGGAAAACAGCGACGAGCCGAATATCGGAAGGGAAGCTCCGGTCGTTTCCGTCACCAGGCGTTGGAACTCCGTAGGCTGGTCCGGTGCGGTCACCGCCTGGCTCTGCTCCGTCTGGGTGCGATCCTTACCTGTGCTCTCCCGGTTGTTTGTGGTGCGATCCGCCTGGTTCTGATTCTGGTTCTGGGTCGCGTTGCTGTTGCTGGTCGTGCCGTTGTTTGTGCTTCCGTTGCCCTGTGTGGTCGACGGCGTGCCACTTTGCTGCTGGCCGGTCGTGGTCTGCGCGGGGGCTGGCGCGGCCGGTGCGGGAGCGGGCGTTGCACCCTGCGCCCTCAGCCACGGACCGGCCGGCGTGGAGATCAGCAGCAGAACAAGCAAAACGCGCAGGCGCGAGGGCCACTGCGTACGGAAGATACCTGAAGCTGGGTGATTCAGAAACACTTGGATCCTGTTCTGTTGCGCGAAGTCGTTCCGCCACAACATGGGCATCGGGTGCCCACGCAAAGGTAGCCCAACCAGTTTACAGAAGAAAGCAAGGATTGCCGCGCGGAGCCGCCACGTCCCGGACGATCCAATTCCCGGGAGCGGAATCGGAGCCGGGCAACGCAGCCTTGTTCGTTTGGCTCAGACCAACTAGGCATCGCCTTGCGGCAGGAGAAAACACCATGAGCACCTACGACGAAAAGACCAGTTCCCCTGGAGTCGACGACGAATCCAAAGGACAGGATGGCAAGGAGCCGTCCGGCTACAAGGGCAACAACCCCGCCACCGCCGGCCCGGGCAACACGCAGGTCAGCTCGAACACCCCGGAGGGAGCCAAAGGCCACATCGACCCATCCGCACCCGGCGATACCGGCATCACCCCGGGCTCGATGAACGAGGAATAAGGTCGCGCCCTCGAACCCGCGCCGCGCGGGAGGTGCTGGTACACTCCGGCCATGCCCCGTTTTTCTGCTCTGCTCCTGCTGCTTGTTCAGCTGCCGCTTGCTTCCCAGGCCCCACCTGCCAAGACGCCGGCTCGACACGGCATGGGCCTTGACGATCTCGGCCGCCTCCAGCGTGTAGGCGCGCCGCAGGTCTCGCCGGACGGCGGCTGGGTCGCCTACACCGTCGCGCACACGGGGCCGGACGACAAATCCGTCACGCAGCTTGGATGATCAGCTGGGACGGACGGCAGGATGTCCAGCTGACCTTCGGCACTGACTCTGCCGGGAGCCCGTGCTGGTCGCCCGACGGACGTTGGCTCGCCTTCACCTCAGGGCGCGAGGGAGGCGATACCAAAGGTTCGCAGGTCTGGCTGCTGGACCGGCGCGGCGGCGAAGCGCGCCAGGCCACCAATATCAAGGACGACCTCGGCGGCTTCCGCTGGTCGCCCGACTCGAACACCCTTCTGCTCACGATCCAGGCCAAAGCCGAGCCCGAGCCGGCAAAAGGCGAAAAGCCCAACGTTCCGCAGCCCATCGTCATCGACCGCTTCCACTTCAAGGAAGACGGGGACGGCTACCTGAACGACAAAACCCGCACCTGTATCTCTTCGACCTGACGACGAAGAAGCTCTCCAAGCTGACCAGCGCGCCCGCCTCGGGTGCAAAGGCCTTCGCCGAGGACAACCCGGAGTACAGCCCGGACGGCAGGCTGATCGCGTTCGTCTCCAACCAGGACCAGCCCGATCCCGACCGCGTCCGGCATGAAGACGTCTTTGTGGTCCCGGCCGCCCCAAACTCCACGCCCCGTGCGCTGACCAGCTTTTCCGGCGTGAACGGCGCTCCGCTCGCCTGGACCCCGGACTCCCGGACCATCGTTTACCGCCAGGGTATCAGCCCGCGCTACTCCATCTATGACCAGTCCCAGCTGATGATGGTCGAGGCAGCGGGAGGGCCGCCGCATGCCTTCGCCCCTGCGCTCGACCAGTCCATCGGCGCGCCGGAGATAACGCAGGAGGGCAAATCGGTCGTCGCCGAGGTCCCGCAAGACAGGGTCGTGTACCTCGCGGAGTTCCCCCTCGCAGGTGGCCCGCCGAAGCGCCTGACCCCGGAGCAGGGAACCGTGCAGGCGCACAACGAAGCGGCGGGACACCTCGCCGTGCTCTGGTCCACCGATGCCGCCCCGCCCGAGCTTCATGCGCTCGAAGGGACCCACTTGCGCAAGCTCACCACCCACAATGACGCTTTGCTGGCGGTTCTGAATCTCGCGCCCACTGAGGACCTTTCCGCCAAGACTCCGGACGGAAGCGAGGTGCACAGCCTTCTGACGCTTCCTCTCGGGTACGCCGCCGGCACCAGGGTACCCATGTTGCTGTGGATTCACGGTGGCCCCACCTCGCAGGACACGCACAGCTTCAACCCGGACCGGCAGCTCTTCGCCGCCCACGGCTACGCGGTGCTGAACGTGAACTACCGCGGCTCTACCGGACGCGGCCACGCGTATTCCTTCGCGATCAACGCCGACTGGGGCGACAAGGAGGTCCTGGACCTGCAGGCAGCGGTGGATGCCGCAATCGCTTCGGGCCGCATCGACCCGGACAAACTCGGCGTAGGCGGATGGAGCTATGGAGGCATCCTGACCGACTACACCATCAGCAGCACAACCCGCTTCAAGGCCGCCAGCTCCGGTGCCGGCATGGGCAATCTGCTCGGCTTCTACGGCATCGACGAATGCATCCTGCAATATGAAAACGAGCTCGGGCCGCCCTGGAAGAATCTTGACGCCTACATCAAGCTTTCCTACCCGTTCCTGCACGCCGACCGCATCAAGACCCCGACGCTTTTCATGGGTGGCGACAAGGACTTCAACGTCCCCATCCAGGGAGGCGAGCAGATGTACCAGGCGCTGCGTTCGGTTGGCACCCCGGCTGAGCTCATCGTCTACCCCGGGCAGTTTCATGGCTTCACCCGCCCCAGCTTCATCCGCGACCGGTACGTCCGCTGGTTCAGCTGGTATGACCAATACCTCCTCGGCAAACAGCCCGCGCCTGTACCGGCAGCGCCCGCTCCTGCCCCGGCCAGATAACGGTCTAACGCTGGCACATCGCACAATAATGCGTACTTCGCCCGCCCACCGTTATCTTCCGTATGGCCGTGCCGCACACCAGGCAGGGCTCGCCGGTCCGTCCATAGGCGCGATGCTCAAGCTGAAAGAAGCCCCGCACCCCATCCGCATCGACGTAGTCGGACACGGAAGAGCCGCCAAGCTCGATCGCGCGGGCGAGCACCTCACGCAGCTCCGTCCGCAGCTTGAGCAGCCGTTTGCGCGACAGGTTTCCGGCCAGGCGGCGGGGCAGAATGCCTGCGCGAAACAATGACTCATCCGCGTAAATGTTACCTACACCATGCAGAAGCGTCTGGTCCAGCAGAGCCGCTTTGATCGGCGTCTTTCTTCCGGCAAAAAGCTGAACGAAATCATCCTCGCCGATCGTCAAAGGCTCCGAACCCGGTCCGTCGTACCCCTCGGCGGTCCGTACCGAAAGCCTCCCAAATCGCCGCGCATCCACAAACCGCAGCTCCTGCGAGGACGTGCCGCCGTCGAGCGCAAGCACCGCATGCGTATGCGGAGGCAGGGGCACATCGGCGTTTGACACCAGCAGTCGCCCCGTCATGCCCAGATGCACCAGGAACTCCGCCGCCCCGTCGCCGACCGCCCGCGCACCCGGTCGCTCGAGTGACACCACGATCGTCTTGCCCACCCGCCGCACCCGCGCGATTCTGGCCCCGGTCAGCACTTCGGCGATCTCGGCCTCCGGGCTCTTGAACGTCTGCGGCTTCCCGCTCGTCCACACCGAGGTGATCACGCGCCCGCGCACCCGGGCATCCACCCCATTCGCAACGGTTTCAACCTCTGGCAGCTCCGGCATACATGGATACGATGCGGGTGCTCCAGCTTCTGCTCAGTCCTCCCACATTGATCGGTATAAAATGACCCATGGGCGCGAACCATCTTCGCGTACTCCCATTGCCGTCCGGAGCATTCTTCTCAGTGACCACTTCCTCCATGCCCAAGCGTCAGTCCGCCGTCATCCTCGGAGCCCAGTGGGGCGACGAAGGCAAGGGCAAGATCGTCGATGTTCTCTCCGAAAAGTTCTCCGTCGTCGCCCGTTACGCCGGCGGACACAACGCCGGCCACACCGTAATCATCCACGGCAAGAAGTTCGTCCTGCAGCTCATCCCCTGCGGCGTCCTCCGCCCCGGGTGCAAAGGCGTTATCGGCAACGGCGTCGTGCTCGATCCCGCCGCCTTCCTTGGCGAAGTCAAGAAGCTCAAAGACGCCGGCCTGCCCGGACTGAACGGCGGCGCGGACGGCCAGCTTTTCGTCTCCAACCGCGCCCAGGTCATCCTGCCCTACCACCGCATGATCGAGCTCGCCGCCGAAACTGCACCCGGCCGCCAGCCCATCGGCACCACGCGCCGCGGCATCGGCCCCGCGTATGAGGACAAGATCCACCGCAACGGCCTCCGCGTCGCCGACCTCCTGAACTCTTCGCTGCTGCGCACCCACATCAATAACGCCTGCCACGAAAAGAACACCATCGCCCACGCCCTCTTCGGCACCGAGCCGCTCGACCCGCGCGCCATGTATGAGGAATACGCCCGCCTCGCCGAGCAGATCGCGCCCTTTGTCACCGACACCGCCGTGCTGCTCAACGAGGCCATCGGCCGGGGCGAAAACGTCATGTTTGAAGGTGCCCAGGGTGCGCTGCTCGACATTGACCACGGCACCTACCCCTTCGTTACCTCGTCTTCGTCCACCGCCGGCGGGGCCATCACCGGAACCGGCGTCGGCCCCACCCGCATCGACACCGTCATCGGCGTTACCAAGGCCTACGTCACCCGCGTCGGCGAAGGCCCGTTCCCCACTGAAATCGACGGCTACTCCGCCGACCTGCTGCGTGCGCGCGGGCAGGAATATGGTGCTGTCACCGGTCGCCCGCGGCGCTGCGGATGGCTCGATCTGCCGCTGCTCCGCTACTCCAACATGATCAACGGCACCGAGTGGCTCGTTGTTACCAAGATGGACGTCATGGACGAATGCGCCGAAATCCCGGTCTGCACCGCGTACGAGATCGACGGCAAACAGACCGACGTCATCCCCGCCGACATCCGCGGCTTCAAGTCCATCAAGCCCATCTACACCACCCTCAAGGGCTGGAACTGTTCGACCGAAGGAATCACCGAGTACGCCCAGCTCCCGCAGCTCGCCAAGGACTATCTCACCTTCATCGAGCAGGAATCCGCAGCGAAGATCGGCGTCATTTCCACCGGCCCCGACCGCGCCCAGACCATCAACCTGCCCGAGTTCGAAGCCGTCTTCAACCGTTAGGCCTCCCCCCATCCGTGCCTCATTCATCGCGGCTCCGTCGCGATGAGTGGGTCTCTTACCAGACACCTGAGAAGGCAACAATGCTCACCTTCACCGTCCGCATGCGCTTTGACGAAGCCGACCACGAAACCATCCGCGAAGCCCTCCTCGCCCTTACCGAAGGCTCCCGCGCCGAACCCGGATGCGTCTCCTACATCTGCCACTTCGTCGCCGATGATCCCTGCCAGGTCTTCATCTACGAGCAATACCGAGACAACGCCGCCCTTGAAGCCCACCGCGCCACCCGCCACTTCAATGACTTCGCCATCGGCGTCCTCTACCAGCGCATGCGCGAGAGAGCGGTGGAAAACCTCATCGCCGTCGCCTGAACCCCATCTGCCCCATACATTAGAGCTGCTTTCGGACGCCTGCTTCTTTCTTGATAGCTGCTAACTGAGCTTCCAGGCGTCCTTCCATGGCTTCTTTCGCTTCTCCCGTCCGGAACGTAAGCGGCGAAATACGTCCCGTCACATCTTCTTCCAAGAATGCGATTCCGGAATAGAACGCAAGCGCAGCCAGAAGAAAACCGCACCAGGCGACGCATGGCGTAACTGCCGGCTGCCCGGTAAGTTCAGCTCCCGCCGCACCGCAGGTCCGAAGAATAGCGACCACAAGTACGCTGCCAAGCAGCGGCTTACCCTTGAAGGTGACGATCGTCAGCATCGTGAGGCACACCGCCAGGCAGATCAGAAAGACGCCGCTTCCCGGGCTCTTGTGCTGGGGAGCACCATTCAACAGTTGCAGGCCCTGCACAATCCATGCCGCACCGAAGATGCTGAACGCAGTCGCACCGCCCGTGTCGCGAGCCAGAAAAGCGCCCACGCTGGGCACCAGTTCCAATGGAGCCACAAAGGCCAGCAGCAGCAGAGCGACAAGATGTGCTTCACTCTGCGGAATCCAGTGCAGCAGAAAGGCGCTGTAGATCGCATTGCCGGTACCAAAGGCGAAGCAGGCCAGCGGAAGCAGGCTCGCATAAGGTCGAAGCGTAATTTGAACGGGAATCTCTGACAAAGAATCCTCACTACCTATACATGTTGTGGATGCGCCAACAAAGAGGACTTGGATTCACTTAATTTCGAAGTGTTATCACGTCACGCCAGCACAGACCTCTACGGGCCGCCCATCATGGCCACCAGCTTACCAACTGTCTTCCAGTTCCGCGCCGTACTCACCGTTTGCAGCTTCGCGTCGAGCCAGGCGTTTGTAAGCTTCGTCCGGCCCATCCCGTTCGGAAGCTGCAGATACACCTCCCGCCCAATCACCGCGAACCGATCTCCCGGTGAGCGTTCCGGGTCGAGTTCCGCAACTGCCTCCGCCGATGGCCGATCCACCAGAAAAGACACATGCAGCATCTCGGCCGAAGCCTCAGCGAACGGATTCGCTTCATAGGCCGCCCACATCTCCTCCGCCGAACGAAGCACAATCCGCCCCGGATACCCGAACCGCCCCGCCACCGCCCGTGTCACCTCTGCGACACAAGCCTCGGCATCTTCATGCTCGAAGATCACATTCCCACTCTGAATGTAAGTTCGCACCCCACTCGCCCCAGCCGCCTCGAAGATGGTGACCAACTCACGCATCGGAAGCAAAGCTTTGCCGCCAACATTGATCCCCCGCAGCAGCGCAATGTAAGTCATGCGGTGTACACCACCCGCCCCGCAACCAACGTAGCCCGCACCCGCCCCAGCATCTCAGCCCCATCAAACGGAGTATTCTCCGACTTCGACCGGCTCTCCTCCACCCGGAACCGCCACCGCTCCCCCGGAGCGAACACACACAGATCCCCCCAGCTGCCTACCCTCAGCGATCCCGCCATCTCCAGCCCCGCCACCTGTGCCGGCCCCGCACTCATCAACTCCACCAGCCTCGGCAACGGCATGCCATGTTCCTCCACCAGCACCCGCCCGGCAAGCCCAAGCGCGGTTTCCACCCCGGTAATCCCATTCGCCGCCGCCATGAACTCGACCTCCTTCTCATGCCGTGCGTGCGGCGCATGGTCGGTCGCAATGCAGTCCACCGTCCCATCGAGCAGCCCGGCAATCACAGCCAGCCGGTCGTGTTCCGGCCGCAACGGAGGGTTCATCTTGCAGTTCGTATCGAACTCGAAACCTGCCCGGGCCACCGCCTCGTCGTTCAGCGTGAAGTGGTGGGGAGTCGCCTCGCAGGTCACCGCCAGTCCCTCGTCCTTGGCCCGCCGCACCGCCTCCACTGCCCGCGCCGTGGACGTATGCTGCACATGCAGACGCGCCCGCACACCTTCCTTCGCGAGAATATTCCGCACCAGCGCGATGTCCCGTTCGACGATCTCCCACTCTGCCTCGGCCGCCATGCCGCGCAACCCCATCCGAAACGCCACCGGCCCGGCATGCACGCCGCTTGACCCACCCGAGCGCCCGGTCATCGCCGTATCTTCCGCATGCTGGCTCACCACCAGGCCAAGCCGCCCCGCCTCGAGCAGCGCCGCCCGCATCAGCCTCGGGTCCAGCACCGGCTTGCCGTCGTCTGTGAACCCGACCGCCCCCGCATCGGCCAGGACAGGGAAGTCCGTCAGCCGCTCGCCCATGCTTCCCACCGTCACGGCAGGCATTGCAAAAAGCCGGATCTCCGGCGACCGCGCGGCGTCGAGCATCCACCGCATCGTCGCAGCCGAGTCGTTCACCGGCAGCGTGTTCGGCATCGCGACCACCGAGGTAAATCCACCCGCCGCCGCCGCCCGTGTGCCGCTTGCAATCGTCTCTTTGTACGTCTGCCCCGGCTCCCGCAGATGCACATGCACGTCGATCAATCCCGGTGCGATGACGCACGCGGAGGCGTCCAGCACCTCCGCCTCCTGCATGGAAGCAAACGAACCCGGCGTATCGACCGCGGCGATCAGCCCGTCGCGAACCAGCACGTCGGCATCCCGGTCCACACCGCTGGCCGGGTCCACCACCCGCCCGCCTCGGACTACGAAGTCGCTCAAGCCGTCACCCCCAGCGCCCTCACCAGCAGCGCCGTCCGCACCGCGAGCCCCTGCGTCACCTGCTCCTCGATCGCCGACTGCGCCCCGTCCGCCACCTCACCCTGGATCTCGAGCCCCCGGATCATCGGCCCCGGATGCATGACCACCGCCCCAGCCGGCACGCGCTCGGCCGTAAGCTGGTACCCCTGGACATACTCGCCTAGATCCAGCTCCATGCCGGCCAGCCGTTCGCGTTGGATCCGCAGCATCATTACCACGTTCGCCTGCTCAAGAGCCGCATCGAAATCCCGCGCGATCTCTATCCCATTGCCCAGCCCGTACGCCTCCTCCGGCACCAGCGCCGCCGGCCCGCACAGCATCACCCGCGCCCCCAGCCGGGGCAGCAGCATCGCGTTCGACCGAGCCACGCGGCTATGCCGGATATCCCCCGTAATCACCACCGTCACACCCCGCAGAAGCTCCGCATCCGCCGGTCTTGCCCCAAGCCCAAGCCGCGAAATGATCGTGCGCAGGTCCAGCAACGCCTGCGATGGGTGCTGGTGCATCCCGTCGCCCGCGTTGAGTACCGCAAGCCCGGTCGTGCGTTCCAGCACCCACGGCGCACCGCTCGCCGGGTGCCGCAGGATGATGCACTCAGCCCCCAGCGCACGCAGCGTCAGCCCGGTATCTTTCAGGCTCTCACCCTTTTCGATCGAAGAGCTCTTATCGCTCACCAGCGTTGTGACCGCGCCCAGGCTCTTGGCCGCCAGCTCAAAGCTCGTTCGCGTCCGCGTGCTTGATTCATAAAACAGCAGCGCCACCCGCCGCCCTGCGAGCACCTTCGCCCGCTCGGCAAGGGGCATCGTCTCCAGGCGCGCGGTCAGCGCCAGGATGCGTCCAACCTCCTCGACCGCCAACCCATCGGCCGTCAGCAGCGACCCCGCAACCAGCCCCATCCGCCCTCGATCCCCGTTACGCCGTCAGCTCCACCAGGAGCACCTGTTCCTCGCCGTCGATCTCCTTCATCTTCACCTCGATGATCTCGCGCGAAGACGTCGGAACCGTTCGTCCGGTAAACGTTGACTGGATCGGCAGTTCGCGGTGCCCACGGTCGATCAGCACCAGCAACTGCACGCTCTTCGGTCGTCCGTGGTCGAACAGCGCATCGAGCGCCGCGCGAATCGTTCGCCCGGTGTACAGCACATCGTCCATCAGGATGATGTCCCGTCCGGTCACGTCGAAGCCGACCGCCCCCGGAGTCACCACTGGCCGCGGCCCGGCCGTCGACAGGTCGTCGCGATAAAACTGGATGTCGAGCACACCCGTGTTGACCTTGATCTTTTCGATTCCCTCGATCAGCACCGCCAGCCGCTCCGCCAACGGAACGCCTCGCCGCTTGATCCCCACCAGCCCCAGGTTCGCCGCGCCCTCGTTCCGCTCCACGATCTCGTGGGCCAGCCGCACCAGCGTCCGTTCGATCTCCGACGCAGACATCAGCCGGCCCTTCACCCGCAGCTTTGGCGCGTCCTCGTTTGTCACTTCCGCCATCCGTCTCCCAAGCCCTTTCCCCGAAGCCAAATCATAGCAGTCCGGTCCCAGCCGCTACAGCACGTCTCCTACCCGGGAGCGCCGCCGTGCCATCGATCCTGTAGCCGCGCCGCTCGCCGCCGCCAGTCCGATCAGGAACGCGCCGTCGAACACGAGATTGAGCAGCATATAGCCCGCCCGGCCTTCAGGCGACTCAAGCACATCCAGCGCCTGTGTGTTGAATGCCGGGTTGCCCGGCTGGTTCTTCAGCGCGTTCACCGTCACGCCCAGGCCTTCGGTTACAAACTCGTCCAGCGCCGCGCCTCGGTTCAGCGCGAACCGGTTCACCAGCCCGCCCGCCGCAAGCACCACGCCGACCAGGCTGACCGTTACCAGTCCGGCGACCACGCCTATCCGCACCCCGGTGCGCGCATCCATGCGCATCCTTGGCCGAACCCGTCCATACAGCCACACCGCGGTCAGGCCGCTCGCCAGCATCCAAAGGGTACCCATGGAATCCATCACCGGCAGCAGCAGCCCGAGCCCCATCAGCACCGCGGCCACCGTGCCCACCACGCCCGCGCACCGGATCGCCGCCCGCCAGTCCACCATTTGCGGACGCGGCGGAGGCACCATGCCCGTCGTGCGGGTGCGCTGCTCTTCCATCTCCGGCGTCACCACCCGCAGGTAGTCCGGCAGCACCAGCTGCACCGCACCACAGTGCGGGCAGTACAGCGTCGATTCTTCTGTCCTGGCGGGCAACTCCGCATGGCACCGGACACACCACGCCTCGATCCCGCTCACCCGCGCCGCACCGCTCATCGTTCTATTCTAGGCGGTTTCGCCCCCGACCGCAGCTATTTCACGCCGGCACCCTTCCCGGGCACGCCTACTGTTTGTCGTTTCCGTCCGATCCAAGTCCCTGCGGAAGATCCAGCATCACCAGCCCGAACTTCGTCCCAGATCCCTGCGGATTTACCCCCACAATATGCTCATGCGCCTTGGACCCCGCCTTCAGCTCCAGGTCGTCGCCATCGGTTACATGCACATGGGAGTGCTTTTCCTCGTCGCAGCTCAGCCCGGCGGAGGTCACAACCGGCGTGCCCACCGGCGAGCTTCCCCGGCATTCGATCACCGTGCCGTACCGCGCCAGCTGCCCGCGATAAAACTGCATCACCTTGGCCGGAGCGTCCGGCGTGGTGTAGCTGGCCGCTTTCACCCCCAGGTGAAAGCCTCCGAAGTTCATATTCACGTTCGCCGCCTTGTCGTCGTCGCCGGACTTCTTCTCCGGCGTCGCGCCCGGATACACATCCAGCCCGACCAGCGCCTGTACCTCCTTGCCATCCGTCTTGACGCTCATGCCGCCAAACGGCGTGTCGATCTTTACGTCCTTGCCATTGCTGGTATAGGTCTTTTCAATCCGGCATCCCGTGCTGCCCAGTAATACCGCCGCCGCCAGCAGCACCGCCGCTTCCTGTCTCATCCGCATCGCGTTCATGGTTTCCTCTCCCTGGCGGCCTGTCGCCGCATTGCACAGAACAGTACGCTCCCCTTTCGGCAAAGGTTCCGTCGGCGGCCATTAACCCGGGAGGAATCCCTTTGGAATCTTCTGTTCCACCATCCCGTCCGTCCCCTATACTTGGCGATATCGTGCCAGCTGGTGAGTCAATCCGCAAACGTTCCGGAGGTCCCGGCGGCCCCGGCCACACCTCCGCCCGCGAGATCCCGGACAAACTTTACTTCCGCATCGGCGAGGTCGCCCGGCTCTGCGAGGTTCCCGCCTACGTCCTCCGTTTCTGGGAAGGCGAGTTCCCCCAGCTCAAGCCCAACAAGGGAGGCACCGGCCAGCGCCTGTACCGCCGACGCGACGTCGAAATGGCCCTCCGTATCAAAAACCTCCTCTACGACGAGGGGTACACCATCGCCGGCGCCCGCCAGGCCTTCAAGGCCGAGCTCCGCGCCGGCAAGGACGCCGCCCCCGGCGAAGCAGGCACCGAAAACAGCATCGCACCGGCCCATCTGCAGCTTCTCCAAAAAGAGCTCCGCGAGATCTACACGCTGCTTTCCCGCCCGGCCTCCGCGCCCGGTTCCCCACCCAGAACTCCTCCGCCCGTGCAGTCCATCCGTCCGCCCCGCCCGCAACCTGCTCCTCGTGTGCTTCCCCCGCCCACACCCTTCCCCGCGCCGCGCCGCCCATCGCTCTTCGACGACCTCGACAAGATATAGCCGCAAGCCCGGTACCCGCCTCCATCTCCTGTTCCTCTCAGGAGTCTGCTTCTGTCTTTGCTGCTGCTCGTTCCCGCCCAGGCATCGATCATAAGCGACCGTAGACCCCTTCGGCTTACCCGTCTGCGGCGGTCCATTCTGAATCAGGTACGCGTTCACATAGTTCAGCAAGTGCTGCCGGTGGTGCGACCGGTATTCCGGGTAATCGGCCCGGATCCCCGCATCCGCCGCGTTGATCGCGATCCACGCTCCCAGCATCCCCGCCCGCTCCAGGTTGCGCAGGTTCCGGATCGATGCATCCAGCCCGCTTTCCAGCAGCGTCCCCGCCTTGACCTTCGTATCCACATCCGCCAGCATCGCACGTAGCGCCGCATGTTCTTCGGCGACTGTGTGCCGGTAACCCGTCGTCGTCACCACCGCATTCTTGTCGATTCCCCCGGCCAGGATCGGCTGGTTCAGCGTTCGCGCTCCCCGCCCTACGCGAAACTGCTCGTACACGATCCACGACGAGCGCCCATCCGCCGTCGAAGCCTCGAGCACCGGGTCGATCTTCAGCACCCCATCCGGCGTCAGAAACTCCGGCCGCACGATCGCCGGGCGCACCAGCACATGCCCCGTGTGTTCGGCCCACTGCTGCAGCTCGGCATACGGCGGCCCGGCATACGGCTCGGCGATCACCGCCTGCACAAACCGGTCCCGCGCCGCATCCCGCTGCCCATCCCGAAACAGCGCGTCGCCCCAGTACCGAAACGCCGTTTCCCGGTCCGGATCGATCGCCACCGCCTTGCTGAACCAGGCCCCGGCAGAAGCACTGTCCTTCAGCCGGAAGTACGAATCGCCGGCATACAAGGCTGCCTCATACCACGCCGGGTCCAGCGTAGCGGCCTGCACATACAGCTTCGCCGCCCCTGCATAATCCGCCTTGCCGAACGCCGCCTCGGCCTGCTGAAACCCGGCCTGCGCCGCCGGCGTACCGTGGTATGTGTACCCCACCGTCAGCGGGATCCCCGCCAGGATCGCGCCCGCAAGCGTCTTCGCGTCTGCCTGCAGCACCGTCCGGATGTACGCCGAATCGTCCCCCAGCGACTGCGCCCGCTTGAACTCGCGGATCGCCGCCAGGTGCACCTGCAAACGCGCGTTCGCCTCGGCGACCGTCCCCGTCCCGTTCGGCATGGTCGCCTCCTTCGCCACCAGGCCCGCACCCCGGCGCTCTGCAAACACCGCGATTGTCGGGTCCTGCCGGCAAAGATCCTCGTACAGTGGAAGCGCCTCCAACGGCTTGCCCGCTCCGTACAACGCATTCGCCTGCGCCCGCTCCGCCTCGAAGTTCGCCTCATGCCGCACCGTCGCCGGCGAGCCCTGCGGAGCCGTCTGCGCGGACGCCGCAACTGTAAAAGCCAGCAATGCAAACTTGATCCGGACCATAGAGCGACGCTCCCTGCCAACGCAGTTCCGCTGTCAGTCTATCCGCTGGCTCCGGCTCTGGGAATCGCAATCCGCAGATCGTCCTTTTCCTCTCGATCCCCACATCCCCGAACCACGCATGACACATGTCATCCACCTTTATTGACACAGCCCACCTGCTTTCCCAGCGTCGATGCCGCAAAGTTGTTGCTGTAAGCCGCAAATGCGGAACACCGCATCCCCGGCACCCGTATCAGGAGCGACCATGCCATCCCCCAGACTCTTCTCCCTCGCCGCCGTTCTGCTCGCCGCACCCATGCTGCACGCGCAGGCGGACTGTCCCGCCCACGCCGTCGCCGCCTCCGGCCAGGTCGTCGACATCACCGGGGCCGTTGTCGCAAACGCGCAGATCGAAATCGACGGCCACCCCGGCCCGCACACGGATCGCCGCGGACGCTTCTCCACCGCCTGCCTTACCCCCGCGCTGCACACCTTCACCGCTACCTTCCCCTCCTTCGACCCTGTCACCCTCGAATCCACCCCTGGCTCCGGCGCGCTGCTCTTCCGCATGCAGCCCTCTGCCGTCGTCTCCACCGTGGACGTTTCCGGCATCGACTCCCTCACCACCGACGACATCGCCGGCGCCAAGACCCTTCAGCAATCAGACCTCAAGCAACTCGCCGACGACCCCGACGAGTTCGCCCGCCAGCTTCAGGTCCTCGCCGCCTCCGCCGGCGGCTCGCCCGGCCAGGCCCTCATCACCGTCGACGGTTTTCAGAACGCAAGCTCCATCCCGCCCAAGTCCTCCATCGCCTATATCCGCATCAACCCCGACCTTTTCTCCTCCGAGTACGAGCACCCTCCGTACGAAGGCGGACGCATCGAGATCTACACCAAGCCAGGCCAGGCATCGCTTCACGGGGCCCTCTTCACCACCCAGTCCGCCGCCTTTGCCAACGCACGCGATCCCTTCTCCACCTCCAAAGCCGCCATCGGCAAACAGCGTTACGGCTTTGAGCTTTCCGGCCCCATCCGCGCCAACAAGGCAGACTTCGCCATCGCGCTCGAGCACCGCCAGATCTCCAACTTCGCCGTCGTCAACGCCCTCGTGCCGGACTCGACCGGCATCTACGCCCCGGTCGTCTACAACATCAGCACGCCGCAGTCGCTCTACAACGGCTCGGCTCGCCTCGGCATCCTGCCCACACCCAAAAACAACCTGACCCTCACCTTCACCGCCAACGTCAACAATCTCCAGAACCTCGGAGTCGGCGGCACCTCGCTGGTCGAAACCGGTTTTTCCTCCGTCCAGTCCGACTACGAGCTCCACCTGTCCAATCTCCAGACCATCTCTCCCGCGCTCCTGCACGAAACCCGCCTAGGCTACACCTGGAACTACATCGCAGACGCGCCCAACTCCAACGCGCCTTCAGTCGCCGTCGCCGGAGCTTTCACCGGAGGCGGAGCACCCATCGGCGCGCTCAGCCAGCACCGCCGTGACCTTGAGTTCGACGACGACTTCCTTTACGCTCGCGGCAAGCACAACCTCAAAGCCGGCATCCAGCTCCTCGACATCGACCACGCCGACACGCTCCCCACCAACTTCAACGGACAGTACACCTTTGGCGGAGGCCCCGCGCCCCTCCTCACCGCCACCGGAACCCCCACCTCCGCAACCCTCGTCATCTCCGGAGCCGAGCAGTACCGCCGTGCCCTCTTCAATCTCGCCGGCGGAAACCCCACCTCCTTCGCCGGAACCACCGGCAACCAGCACATCCACATCAACCAGCTGCGCGTCAACCTCTTCGCGCAGGACCAGTACAAGGTCAACTCAAAGCTCGCCCTCGCCTTCGGAGTCCGCTGGGCGATGGAAACCGACCCCACCACCCTCGCCAATGCAGGCCCCCGCGTCGGCCTTTCCTATTCACCGGACCGCAAGCAGCGCTTCGTCTTCCACCTTCGCTCCGGCCTCTTCTTCGATACCGTACGGGTCCAGCGCGCGCTCGAAGACGCACGCCTGAACGGCATCAACGAGACCCAGCTCATCACCTACAACCCCAACTACAGCGCGACCGGCATTCCCACCGGAGGCACCAGCACCATCACCACCCTGCGCGCGCCCTTCACCCACGTCTCGCAGGACCCCTCCTTCCAGTCCCATTTCGGCGTCGAGTACGAAGCGCCCCATCACTACCACGTCCAGGCCAACCTCTACTACGCCCGCTCCTGGAACGACCTGCGCTCGGAAAATATCAATGCACCCATCCCCACCGCGGGCCTCATGGCGAGCCCCACCGGCCCCCGTCCGCTCGCCCCCAACCTCAACCTCGACCAGTACCAGAACTCCGGCTATCTCAAAGGCGACGTCCTCTTCCTCGGCCTCGACCAGCACTCCCTCCGCAAGCTCCAGCTCTTCGTCGGCTACGTCCGCCTGGACCTCCGCTCCAACACCGACGACGGCACCTCGTTCCCGCAGTCCACCTACTCCGAGGCCGGCGAGTTCAGCCGCCAGTCCGGCACCCCCACCCACCAGGTCTTCTCCTTCGCCACCTACCACCTCCCGCGCAAGGTCGACCTGTCCATGCAGTTCAACGCAGCCAGCGGCATGCCCTACAACGTCACCACCGGCTTTGACAACAACGGAGACAGTAACTTCAACGATCGTCCCACCTACGCCACCCCGAGCGACATCACCTCCGGAGCTACCGTCTACAACACTCGCTTCGGCTCCCTCGTCACCTCCGGCATCGGCACCCCGCTCGGCCGCAACGCTGGCACCCTGCCCTGGAACGTTCACCTCGACCTCAACCTGAGCCACACCTTCACCCTCACCCACCCAAAGAGCGGCGACGGCCGCACCCTGGCCGCCAATCTGCGCTCCACCAACGCCCTCAACCACACCAACGTCACCGCGGTGGGCTCGGTCCTCGGCTCGCCCAACTTCAGCATTCCATACGCCGCAGATGCAGGCCGCCGCATCGAAGCCGGCCTTCGTTACCAGTTCTAACCCGGACCCCCGATACCTCCACTCCGTGCCCCACTCACCCTTTCCAAGGAGCCCCACAATGCGTATCCTGGCCACCCTCGCCCTCGCCACCGTAGCCCCCCTCTACAGCCAGATCGCCCCACCGAACCCCGGCATTATGATGGACTACCATTACTGGCCCGAGCAGTTCGTCCAGTTCGTCGGCCCCGAGCTCCCATATTCCATGATCGCCGTCGAGGTCGCCCCCGGCAAAACCCCGCTCGTCGCGGTCACCCTCACCGGACGCTCCGACCACAACCGCACCGTCTACTCCAACAATCCCGCCATCGTCGCCGCGGCCAGGGCCCAGGGCATGGATGCCCACCAGACCGCCCTCGCCTGGGAAGAAGCCGACACCCAGACCACCGGCTCCATCTCCACCCTGCGCATGTCCCTCGCCGACGGCAAGCCGCTCGAATGGCGCTTTGTCCAGGGCTCCGATCTTACCGAGCAGGGAGCCGGCCTCTCCGACCTCTCCTCCATCCCCATCCCCGTCCTCGCCTACCGCGAGCAGGGAGCCGTCGCCGGCGAAGGCACCGCGCTCAAAATCGGCAACGTGACCTCCACCGCCGACATTTGGAAAGAAATTTCCCAGCCCCCCTACTTCATCGCCTACCACGGAGCCCTTTCACTCAGCGCCCACACCCTCACCCTTGAGGCCGGCAAGGAGTCCTTCACCGTCACCAGCCCCGCCGCGCTCGCCCCCGGAGCCGCCTGGCAGTTCAACGGCGACTCCGGTCACACCCGCACCCTCAAAATCAACAAGGCCGAAGGCCCCACCTACACCATGGACCTCACCGACTCCGCCTACCCGTCCATCCACGCCACCCTCCTCGCCACCCGCACCGCCGACGCCTGGCAGGTGGAAAGCCTCCGCTTCGCCCCCAACAAGGACGGCGAAAAGCATTTCCTCACCGTCCTCACCACGCCCACCTCGCTGGACATCACCGTAGGCAAGAAGATCAAAATCGCCTCCGCCACCCTGAGCGAAACCGGCACCCCAGCCGACCTCAAGTCCACCGTGACCATGCAAACCCCCAACTGGGCCAAGGGAAAATCCGTGACCGAAGAATCCATGACCACCTCCACCACTGAAACCAACACAGCCCACCCCTGAACCCGAAAACGGGCAACTCGAACGCAATGCTGAACAGACAAGAAGCATCAGTCGTCTGCACCGGCACGGATATCCTAACGTTCGCCCGCTCCTGGCCGATCAATCTTCCAGTGACCCTCCCCGTACGCTTCGGTCACCTGGAGAACAGCATGCTGCGCAGGCAAGTGTGGACGCGCCTTACCCTCTTGCTCTGCCTTTGCTGCTGCCTCGCCGAAGCGCAAACCCTCGAGAACGATCCCGACGCCGAAGGCTCCACCAACGTCCCCATGGACTCCTGGGTCTACCCCGCGCTCGAGCGCCTCGGAGCCCTCGGCCTCATCCCCGACCAGAACACCGCCATCCGCCCCTGGACCCGCGCCGAGTGCCGCCGCCAGCTCGGCGAAGCCTCCTCTAAACTCGCCTCCGAAACCCCCGCCCCGGCCATTGAAGAAGCCGCCGCCAACCTCATCCCCGCCCTCACCCGCTTGCTCGCCGAGCCCGCCCCCGGCCCGCGCATCGTTCTAGAATCCACCTACACCCGCTTCGGAACCATCGCCGGCCCCGCTCTCACCGATGGCTTCCACTTCGGCCAGACCGCCCGCGACGACTTCGGCCGGCCCCTCGGACGCGGCTCCAGCCTCCTCGCCGGCTACTCCCTCCGCATGCTCCGCGGACGCTTCTTCTTCTTCAACCGCCAGGAGTTTCAGTCCGCCCCCACCTCCCCGGCCATCACCCCCGCCCTCCAAACCCTCCTCAACCAGCTCGACAATGAGGATTACGGCTCCCCCGGCCCCAATCTCTACCCCGCAGCCCCCGCCCGCACGGCCTACCTTCGCCAGCGTCCGCTCGAGCTCTACGCCGGCGTAGCCTTTGCCGGCAACGCCCTTTCCTTCGGCAAGCAGCAGATCTTCTGGGGTCCTACCCTGTCGCCGCTCTCCTTCTCCTCGAACGCTGAACCCACCTACAACCTCCGTCTCGTCAGCAGCCGCCCGCACCCGTTTCCGTTCGTCCCCCGGCTCGGCGCTTACCGATTCGATCTCGTCTTCGGCAAGCTTTCCGGCCACGCCTACCCCGCGCGTCCCTACTTCAACGGCCAGAAAGTTTCCTTCAACTTCGGCCCATGGCTTGAGCTCTCCTTCACCCGTTGGAGCCTTCTGTTCGGCGTCGGTCATCCCATCACCCTGCACAACCTTCGCAGCAATCTCTTCTCCTCCGCCTCTACCGGGACCACCTTCGCCTACAACGACCCGACCGATCCCGGCGACCGCAAGAGCGATTTCGACTTCCGCCTCCGCGTTCCCGGCCTCCGAGGCCTCCTCACCCTCTACGCCGACAGCTTCGCCGACGACGAAGTCAGCCCCATCGACGCCCCGCGCCGCGTCGTCTGGAACCCCGGCCTCTTCATGGCCCGCCTTCCCCGCCTCCCACACGCCGACCTCCGCTTTGAAGCCGCCAGCTCCCAGGAGCTCAGCCGAGACGAAGGTGGTCTCCGTTCACTCATCAACAACCAGTACCGCGACGCCAACACCAACAAGGGCTTCCTCCTCGGCAACCCCGTCGGACGCGACGGCCGCTCACTCGAAGCCCGCCTCGGCTACTGGATCGCCGGCAACACCCGCCTGGAAGCCGGCCTACGCCAGACCAAGCAAAGCCCACTTTTCCTGCCCGGAGGCGGAACCATTTCGGACGCCTTCCTGACCGGCTCGCTCGCGCTGCACGGTGACTGGAGCCTGACAGCCTTCACCCAGTACGAGCGCTTCCTGATCCCCGCCCTCGAACCCGGCTCACAGCGGAACGCAAGTCTTCGCCTCCAGCTCCAATGCGACGCAAACCGGCTCCTCCGCCAGCGAAAACCCGTGCCTCATTGATCGCAGAGGCGCGATAAGTGGGCAGCAGCGACAATCCGTGCCCCATTCATCGCGCCCTTGCGATGAGTGGGCCCGCCACCCACACCTCCCACCCCATTCCTGCCACCCTACCCTCGCGCCAGCTGCACCAGCCTCACACTCCGAATCGCCTCCACACCCTTCAGCGCTTCCAGCACCGGCGACGCCGCAGCCGCATCCGGCACATCGATCTGCACCACTGCCACCGCCTGCCCCTGCGGAACCTTCTGCGCCTTGCCGCTCCCGCTCCGGCCCAACGCGAAGTTTGCGATATTCACTCCGTTCTCCCCCAGGATCGTCCCCACCCGCCCCACCACACCCGGCACATCCTCGTTTCGAATTACGACCAGCGTCCCGTGCAGCGGCGCCTCGATATCGATCCCGTCATAGCTCAGCAGCCTCGGGCTCGTCCCGTGCAGCACCGTCGCCGAAGCGCTCGTATCCGCGGTTCCCGCATGCAGCACCAGCCGCAGCACGGATCCCGTTCCCCCCTGCGCAAACTCCCGCTTGTCTTCCTGGATGCGGATGCCGCGTTCGCCCGCGATCGCCGCCGCGTTGATCCGGTTCACCGAGTTCGATCCCTCCGTCTGCGCAAAAATTCCCGCAATCGCCGCATTCCGGATCAGCTCCGTCTTGCCCTGCGCCAGCCGGCCGGAGTACGTAATCTGGATCGTCTCCAACTGCCCGATCGATGCCTGGCAAAGAAACTGCCCCAGCCGCCCCGCCATCTCGATCCACGGCGCCGCCTCCAGGTACTCCTCATGGCTCAGCGAAGGCAGGTTCACCGCGTTCTGCACCACGCCCAGCTTCAGGTAATCCCGCACCTGCATCGCCAGCTGGATGCCGATCGCCTCCTGCGCCTCGTCGGTCGCGCCGGCAATATGCGGGCTCAGCAGCACATTTTCCAGCGCAAAGTAAGCCGAGTCCTTCAGCGGTTCCTTGGCAAACACGTCCAGCGCCGCCCCAGCCACCCGCCCGGATCGCAGCCCGTCCACCAGCGCCGCATCCACGATCAGCTCGCCGCGCGCACAATTCACGATCCGGATTCCCGGCTTCATGATCGCGATCGAATGCGCATTGATCAGTCCCTCGGTCTGCGTCGTCAGCCCCACGTGCAGCGTCAGGTAGTCGCTCCGCTTGAACACCTCGTCCAGCGAAACCAGCGTAATCTCGTTCTCCCGCGCGATCACCGGCGCGATAAACGGGTCGTACCCAATCAACTCCATCCCGAACGCCGCCGCCCGCCGCGCCACTTCGAGCCCGATCCGCCCACACCCCACAATCCCCAGAACCTTGCCCCTCAGTTCCGACCCCTGCAGCGACTTCTTGTCCCAGGTACCCGCATGCATGCTCGCGTTCGCCCGCGGAATCGACCGCCCCATCGCGATCATCAACCCAAGCGTCAGCTCCGCCACGGCTACCGCGTTCGCCCCCGGCGTGTTCATCACCACGATCCCGCGGTGCGTCGCCTCGGCGGTATCGATGTTGTCCACCCCCACCCCGGCGCGGCCAATCACCCGCAGCTTCGGAGCCGCCCCCAGCAAAGCCGCATCCGCCTGCACCGCGGACCGCACAATCAACGCATCCGCATCGAGGAGCTCCGCCCGCAGCCCATCCGGCCCGGCGATCCTGTCCGCCGTCACGACATCCCATCCCTGCTCCTGCCGCAGCACCGCCACCGTCGCAGGCGAAACCTTCTCCGCAATCACAATCTTCATACGTTCATTCTAGCCGCCTGCGTTCCTACTCCAGCGCCGCCGTCACATCTCGAACAAGATTCCGCAGATAGCTTCGCTTGTTTAGAAGCGTGACCAGAGCATCCCGAACCTGCGCCTTCGCCGCCTCATCCCCGGCCTCCAGCGCCGCGTCCCACCGCGCCCAAAGCGCCTCCAACTCGCCCTGCGTCTCCGCCATCTTGACGGCAAACGTAGCCGCCGCGGCATCGAGATCCCGCCGCAACTCCGGATCGGCCTCGTCCCCGAACTCCTTCGCCGCCTTCATCTCCATCAACTGCATATTCAGCTCGAAGACTTCTTCCAGCAGCTCCGGTGGAATCAGCTGCTTCTTCTCCGTCCCCGAGCTTCGCGCCGCTTCGGTTGCCGCCTTCGACTGCTCCTCGAGCTCCACCCCCTCCAGCGTCAGCAGGTACTGCGTCCGCAGGACCGGGTCCTTCAACGTCCGGTACGCATCGTTCAGCCGCGACGATCCAGCCAGCGCAAGCTCCTGCTCCTCCGCCGGACGCGCCGCAAACCGGTCCGGATGCAGCCTGCGCGACTGTGCGTAAAACGTCCGCTCCAGCCCCGCCGTGTCCAACGTCAGCCTGCGAGGAAGCCCAAACAATTCAAAATAATCCATACCTCCGCAGCCTACACCAGACGGCCGTTCCTGCCGGTCTGCATCCGGCCAAACGCCACGCGGCACACCGTCGGAATTGTCAGGGTTCCCCTTTTCGCCCATCGCCCGAAGAATCCCCGCAGCGCCCGGTTCAGCGGAGCACGCGCCGGATCGCAAGCCGCCGGATACACAGGCATCGCCTCGGTCTGCGCCATAAACTCCTGCAGCGTCAGCCATTGCTCGCCCGTAAACGCATCCTCAAACACGGTCCCGTCTCGAAACAACGCCGCAACCGCCCGTCCAATGTCGTGGCTTTCCCGCTTTTCCCGGAACTCCGGGCAGTGCGCGCGCAGCACGGCCTCAAACGCCTGGGCCTGCTCACCCCCGCCGTACACCCGGTTGTCGGTGACCAGCGCCACCAGCCCGCCAGGCCGCAGGATTCGCGCAAACTCCGCCCGTACCCCGTCCTGGTCCGGCCAGTACAGCGCCCGGTCCGACACGATGAAGTCTACCGAAGCATCCTCCAGTCCCGTCCTGTCCGGCGCGCCCGCAAACACCTGAAATGCCGGCCACGACGACTGAAGCCGCATCCCGGCCTCGCGTCGCCCCGTATTGGCCTCCACCGCAAAAATCTGAATCCCGTGTGACAGAAGAAACGACGAAAGCCGAGGCGACTCAAAGCCGATCTGCACCCCAGCCAGATCCCGCCCACGCGCCTCCTTGCCGTCCAGATCGATCTTCAGCCGGTCGATAAAACCTTCCGGAAACGGGTACCCGGGAACCTCGCCCGACACCGGAAGCAGAGCATTGGAAGCCGCGGGGGAAAGTACCTGCCTGAGCGTCATCGTCTGATCACCGATCGCCGTGGCACGCTTTGCCCGGCGCCTCCGCAAGAATGAGAGCCAACTCCGAAAGAATCGCACGGGCTCAGGATGCAGTCTCTGCCTCCAAAGTTGCAAGGCTGCTTACCACGGAACAGCATCGGCAACGGAGTGGCCTCACTCCTCCTCGAAGAGCAGCATCTACTTCATGTGTCTCTGGCCGGCTCGCGCAACCCAGCCAGCACCGCACCTCCCGAACCGCCGCTTGGGTCAGGCAATCGGAAGCTTCTCGTTTGAGCTGACTCGGGCCGTCTGCACGAAGCCTGACCAGAGGTTCGGCACCATGTACGCCCCCCCGGTAGGGCAGCTTCACAGATCAAATGTGAGTGCACCATAGTCACATTTTCTGCATCTTACTCGTTCGCCCGGCGTCGAATACTTATAAGATTCTGTTCCAGGAGTATTCATCATGGCTTTACGTTGGGAAAAACTGACGGTCAAATCGCAGGAAGCGGTTCAGGCCGCGGCCGCGCACGCAGCGGAAAACGGAAACCCGGAGGTGCTTCCCGTGCACCTTATGGCCGCGCTGCTCGAAGACCGGGAGGGTGTCGTCCTTCCCGTGCTCGAGAAGGTAGGCGTCCCGGTCGAGCAGATGCTCGCCGGCCTCAACGGCGCTCTCGGCAAGCTGCCCAGGGTCCAGGGAGGCACGCAGCCCGGCATGAGCCAGGCCCTGCAACGTGTCATGGACCAGGCCTCCAAAGAGGCCGAACACTTCAAGGACGATTACGTCTCCACCGAGCATCTTCTGCTCGCGCTTGCTGGCGAAAAGGGCCCCGTGCAGGACGCCCTCAAGACCTTTGGCGCCACGCACGACGCGATCCTGAAGGCTCTCACCGCCGTCCGCGGAAGCTCGCGCGTTACCGACCAGAACCCCGAAGGCAAGTTCCAGGCTCTTGAAAAGTACGCCAAGGACCTCACCGAGCTCGCCCGCCGCGGCAAGCTCGATCCCGTCATTGGCCGCGACGAGGAGATTCGCCGCGTCGTCCAGGTGCTTTCGCGACGCAGTAAAAATAACCCGGTGCTCATTGGCGAGCCCGGCGTAGGCAAGACCGCGATCGTCGAAGGCCTCGCCCGCCGCGTCGTCCAGGGCGACGTCCCGGAATCGCTGCGCGACAAGCGCGTCGTCGCGCTCGATCTCGCCAGCATGATCGCCGGGGCCAAGTTCCGCGGCGAGTTCGAAGAGCGCCTCAAGGCCGTCCTCAAGGAGATCGAAGAGTCCGACGGCGAGATCATCCTCTTCATCGACGAGCTCCATACCCTCGTCGGCGCGGGCGCAAGCGAAGGCGCCATGGACGCCTCTAATATGCTCAAGCCCGCGCTTGCCCGCGGAGGCCTCCGCGCCATCGGGGCCACGACGCTCAACGAGTATCGCAAATACATCGAGAAGGACGCCGCGCTCGAACGCCGCTTCCAAATCGTCTATGTCGGTGAGCCCAATGTCGAAGACACTGTCGCCATCCTCCGCGGGCTCAAGGAGCGCTACGAGTCGCACCACAAGATCCGCATCAAGGACTCCGCCATCGTCGCCGCCGCCACGCTCTCGCATCGCTATATCTCCGACCGTTTCCTGCCCGACAAGGCCATCGATTTGGTCGACGAGGCTGCCGCCGCGCTCGCCATCCAGATCGGCTCCGTGCCGGTTGAAATCGACGACCTCGAACGCCACGCGACCTCGCTTGACATCGAGCGCATGGCCCTGCGCCGCGAAAGCGATGCCGGCAGCCGCGAACGGCTCGAAATCGTCGAGCGCGAGCTGGCCGAAACCCAGGAAAAAGCCTCCGCCCTGCGCGCCCGCTGGCAGACCGAGCGCGGAGCCATCGGCAAAATCGCCGAACTCAAGCAAAGGCTCGAATCCCTGCGCTTTGAGATGTCGGAGGAAACCCGCAAGGGCAATCTCCAGCGCGCCGCCGAGCTCCAATACGGCGAAATCCCCACCCTCGAGCGCGAGCTCAAAACCCTGACCGATGCCGCCGACACCCTCGCCGGCGACCTCAAAACCGGCCCGTCTTCCGGAAACAAAGCCAATCGCATGCTCAAAGAGGAGGTCGACGAAGAAGACATCGCCGCCATCGTCTCCCGTTGGACCGGCATCCCCGTCTCCAAAATGCTCGAAGGCGAGATGCAGAAGCTCATCCTTATGGAAGATCGTCTGCGCGATCGCGTCGTCGGCCAGGACGAAGCGCTCACCGTCGTCGCCAACGCCATCCGCCGTTCGCGCGCCGGCCTCAGCGATCCCAAGCGCCCCATCGGCAGCTTCATCTTTCTCGGCCCCACCGGTGTCGGCAAGACTGAAACCGCACGCGCCCTCGCTGAGTTCCTCTTCGACGACGAAGCCGCCATGGTCCGCATCGATATGAGCGAATACATGGAGAAGCACGCCGTCGCCCGTCTTATCGGCGCGCCCCCGGGCTACGTCGGCTACGACGAAGGAGGCCAGCTCACCGAAGCCGTGCGTCGCCGGCCGTACTCCGTCGTCCTCTTTGACGAGATCGAAAAAGCGCATCCCGACGTCTTCAATGTGCTCCTCCAGGTGCTCGACGACGGCCGCCTCACCGACAGCAAGGGACGCACGGTCGACTTCAAGAACACGGTCCTCATCATGACCTCGAACGTCGGCGCGGCGGCCCTCACCACCGCCTGGGCCGAAGGAGAAGAGGGCTTTGAAGAGGCCAAGGTCCGCGTCATGGAAGCTCTCCGCCAGCAGTTCCGGCCGGAGTTTCTCAACCGCGTCGACGACATCGTCGTCTTCCATCCCCTGGGCGAAGAGCAGTTGAGTCACATCATCGACCTGCGTCTCGCCGACCTGACCCGCATGCTGGCCGACCGCAGGATCACGCTCGACCTGACCGAAGCCGCCCGTCACCAGGTCTTCCAGGCCGGCTACGACAAGGCCTACGGAGCCCGTCCGCTCAAGCGCGCCATCCAGCGCATGGTGCAGGACAGGCTCGCCGTCAAAATTCTCGACGGAAGCGTGCTCCACGGCGACAAGGTCCTGGTCGATTCGGGACGCGACGGCCTCACCTTCACCGTAGCCGGCCGCGTAGCCGAGCCCGAACCGGCAGCCTGAGCCAGAAAGGGGGGGGCGGATTTCACTATCGTCCCTCCCGCTCGAAAGCCTCTCAATGCAAACTGAACGAACTCGTTCAAGGCGCGGCCGTTACCCCAGGCAGCAATCCGTATACTGAATCCTGCAATGAAACAGGAAGCAGCGCAGCGGGCAATCATTATTGGCGCAGGTCCGGCCGGGCTCACGGCCGCGCTGGAACTGCTGCGCAGAACGGGCATTCAGCCAATCGTCCTCGAAGCCTCCAACGAGATCGGCGGCATCTCCCGCACCATCCGCTACAAGGGCAACCGCATGGACATCGGCGGCCATCGCTTTTTTTCCAAGTCCGATCGCGTCATGCAGTGGTGGATGGATCTGATGCCCCCGGTCGCGGCTGAAGACGCTGGCGACGAAGCGGCTATCAGCTATCGAGGCAAGACCCGCACTGTCGCCGTCAATCAGGGCGGCGGGGTCGCCGTCGAGATCGAAACCGAAACCGAAGAAACCGGCCCCGACGGCACGCCGCACCCGCGGCAGACCGGTCACACCGACACCATCACCACCAACGCCCCGGCCGACCCCGACCTGGTCATGCTCATCCGGCCCCGCAAAAGCCGCATCTATTACCTGCGCCGCTTCTTCGACTACCCCATCACCCTCACCGCGCAAACACTCGCCAATCTCGGTGTCGTCCGCACCGCACGCGTGGGCGTAAGCTACCTCAAAAGCCGCGTCCATCAGATCAAGCCCGAGCGCAGCCTCCAGGACTTCCTCATCAACCGCTTCGGCCGCGAGCTCTACCTCACCTTTTTCAAAAGCTACACGGAAAAGGTCTGGGGAACACCCTGCCATGAAATCTCCGCCGAATGGGGAGCCCAGCGCATCAAGGGCCTGTCGCTCACCACTGCCGTCAAGCACTTCGTCCGCAAGGCCGTCACCCGCACCCCCGGGGACGCCGGAGACGTCGCCCAGAAAGGCGTCGACACCTCCCTCATCGAGCGTTTCATGTACCCCAAGTTCGGCCCCGGCCAGCTCTGGGAGCACGCCGCCGACGAAATCGTTCGACTCGGCGGCGAAATCCACATGGGCTGCACGGTCCAGCACATCCACTGCGACGCGCACGTGGTCCGCTCCGTCACTGCACGCAACCACGCAGGCGAAGCCCGCGAGTTCAACGGCGACTACTTCTTCTCCACCATGCCCATGCGCGAGCTCGTCACCGCCATCGATGCCGCTGTTCCCGTCAACGTAGCCGAGGTCGCCGCCGGTCTCGAGTACCGCGACTTCATCACCGTCGGCTTGCTGTGCGACCGGCTCAAGGTTCACGAGCCCGGCGGCGAGCTGCTCAAGGACACCTGGATCTACGTTCAGGAGCCCGATGTGCAGCTCGGCCGCCTGCAGATCTTCAACAACTGGAGCCCGCACCTGGTCGAAGACCCCACCAAGGTCTGGATCGGCCTCGAATACTTCTGCTACGACACCGACCCGCTCTGGGCCATGGATGACGAGGCGCTCAAAGCCTTTGCCATCGCCGAGGTCGCCAAAATCGGCATCCTCGAAGCCGGCGCGGTCTCGGACGCCCACGTCGTCCGCGTTCCCAAAACCTACCCCGCCTACTTCGGCACCTACAGCCGCTTCGACGAGCTCCGCACCTGGACCGATTCCTTCCCCAACCTGTTCCTCGTAGGCCGCAACGGCATGCACAAATACAACAACCAGGACCACTCCATGCTCACCGCCATGACCGTCGTCGACGGCCTCGTAGCCGGCCACGTCGACAAAGCCGCCCTTTGGAGCATCAATACCGAGCAGGAATACCACGAGGAAAAGAAGTAGCGTCTGGTCTGCAGTCGGTAGTTGTCAGTACGTAGAGACCATCTTGTCATCCTTCGCGAAGCGGAGGATCTGCTTCTGCCCTTGCTGTTGCCTGTTCTCCCAGGAGTGCTCCGTTGAAGAAACTCGTCCTCCTCCTCCTGCTCGCCTTCGCCGTCTTCGTAGCCATCTACCGCCAGCGCCTCTTCCTCTGGGATCCCATCGCCACGGTCACCCGGGACGGCACAAAGGACCCCAACGCACGGATACGTATCAATTTCACCAACGACGTTCTACTCGAAGACTCCACCGCGGCGCAGACCCGCATGTATCTCATTCAGAACTGGAGTAAAGCCGTCATTGCCCCGGCAAGGCTCACCTGCCTGGGCCGGGCTGTCTGCATGACAGACGCCGACCAGGCCACGGGCGATCCCATCGCCGCCGGCAGCCGGGGCCGCCGCGATCCCTTCGCCGGCGTCACCATGACCAGCAAGCGCGTCGAGTTCGTCGACGAAGACGGCGCCCTCATCCAGGTGCTGCTCCGTTGAAAGCCTTCGGGCCCTGGCGATCGAACACGGCGCTTTAGCCGCCAAATCTTCCTTGCTAACGTCTATCCTCAGGATGCACGATCGCCTTGACATCCTGGAGAGTGGCACGTGCCGGAACAACCAGACGAGCTGTTGGATCTGCAATCGGACCGCGAGGCAGACCAGGCAGTGCGTCACGCCGTCGGCGAAGCCCTTCCGGTCGACACCATCGCCGATCTCGGCGTAACCGAAACGGTGGAATCGACCCTCCTCGCGGAAGCGTCCTCGCCGGCTCCTGTGGAGGAGCCGCCCGCCGAATCCGCTGCGGACCTCCAACCTGGGCGCCCCTCGCTGGTGCTTGAAAAGAAGCATCCCATGGCCATCCGCTGGATGCACTGGATCAACTTCCCCGTCCTCTTCACCATGATCTGGAGCGGCCTGCTCATCTACTGGAACGACTCCGACAACGCCTACCTGCATCCACATCGGGTTTATCGCATCGGCGTCGGCACCTGGACGTTATTCCGCTTCTTTCCCGACTGGTTCTATAACAAGCTTGACGTGCCGTTCAACGTCACCAAGGGGCTCGGCTACCACTTCTTTTTTATGTGGATCTTCGCCCTCAACGGCATTCTCTATGTCGCGTATCTGCTGTGGTCGCGCGAGTGGAAGTTCATGGTCCCCATGAAGCGTTCCTTCGCAGAAGCCATCCAGGTTACCCTCGTCGACCTGCATCTGCGCAAGCAGCTTCCCGAGCAGACCAAGTACAACGGCGCGCAGCGCATCGCGTACACCTCCGTCCTCCTCATGGGCTTCGGCTCGCTGGTTACGGGGCTGGCCATCTACAAGCCCACGCAGACGCATTGGCTGACCACCCTCCTCGGCGGATACGAGATGGCTCGCTGGCTGCATTTTTTGCTGACCATCGGTTTCTGTGCCTTTTTTCTGGTGCATGTGGCGCAGGTCATCCTGGCCGGGTGGAACAACTTCCGCTCCATGGTGAGCGGATACGAGCTCCGCCGTGGCGAAGAGCCGTCGATTGAAGCCGCGCGCGCCGAAGCGCAGGGGAGGCAAGCATGATCGAAGCCGACAAGAAGGTCATCGAGCGCGACGACCCGCGCGCCGAAGAAGCAAAACAGCTCTCCAAACGGCACACCCGCCGCTCCTTCCTGGTCGCCGGCCTGGGTGCCGCGGCCGGCTATGAGTTTTACCGGTACATCGCGCGGGCCACGCAGCTCGAGATGCTTTCGGCTCCGCTGCGCAAGGCGTTCGACTTCAACGCCAGGCTCTCGCGCGGCCTCTTCGACGAGCGCGCGCTGGCCCCCACCTACCCCGTCGGCCGCTCGGTCGAGCTGCGGGTCAACGGCAACTACGGCCTGAAACAGGACCTGCAGATGGCGAGCTATCGGCTGCAGGTCGTCGGAGTCGACCAGCCGAAGCGCTTCGGACACTATGTGGACGACGTCACCGCGTGGCGCTACAAGTACACCGGCGACGACCAGGAAGATCAAGGCCACGACACCAAGGTGCGGCCCGAGGACGAAGGCAACAAGAGCGCCAACGGCAAGCCGGCAGCCGCGGGACAGCCGTCGGCAAAGAACACCAAGGATATGAAGCCCGCGGAAACGGTTGCGCCCGCGGCCGGCGGCACCGCGAAGCCGGACCCCTACGCGTCCATGCCGCCCGAGTTCCGCAAGGCCTTCGACCAGATGGCGAAGGACGACGGTGGAAGGCCGGATCGGGGCAATGAAGAGGCCGGCGAAAGCGACTCCACGCTCGATCCTGGAACGCCGGGCCTGCTGCTGACCGCTGACGATGTGCGCAAGCTCCCGTTTACCGAAACCGTGACGCAGTTCAAATGCATTGAGGGCTGGAGCGAGATCGTGCACTGGGGCGGGTACCGGCTGCGCGACTTCATCGCGGCGTATCCGCCGGCGCGCAACGCGCAGGGCAAGCTGCCGAAGTATGTCTACATGGAAACGCCCAACGGCGACTACTACACGGGCTATACGCTCGAAGCCTGCATGCATCCGCAGTCGCTGCTGGCCACCGAAATGGCCGGCAAACCGCTGAGCCAGATTCACGGCGCGCCGTTTCGCCTCCATATGCCCATCAAGTACGGATACAAGCAGATCAAGCGCATCGCGCTGATCGCCTACACCGACGACAAGCCCGACGACTACTGGACCAAGCTCGGCTATGACTGGTACGCGGGATTGTAAGCTATCCCGCTAAAGCGCCCAGAGTCTGAAGGAGCTGCGCGGGCGAAGAGCTTCGCGCAGCCTCCGCACTCCAGCTGTAGATCTCGATCTTGTCAGTCGTCGCCGCAAGCGTGCGCAGCACCATTGCGTCCAGCGCAAGCAGCCGCGGAATACGCGGCCGATACAGGTTTCGCAACAGCGCGGCGAGCGATTCCGGGCCGCGCAGGCGTCTTGGCGTGCTGTCCGGTGCGCCTGGCCGCAGCTCGACCAGCCGAGTCAGCCGCGCGGAGCCAAGCTGCCGGTCGCTCGCGACGGGAACAAAGACGCGTTGCCCATTCGTGACAAGCTGAGTCGCGCCGGGCAGTCCGCTTGCGACCGGGTGCGCGCAGCAGTCGCGCAGCGCCAGACAATCGTCCGCCACGGCCGAGGCACCGGTTTCGAGCAGCCTGCGCAGCAGTGTGGACTTGCCGGTGCCGGAAGCTCCTGCCAGCGCCACGGCCGACTGCGATCCCGGAAGCACCGCGGCCGCCGCGTGCAGGACCACCGTCTCGCGGAGCCAGAGCAGCGCGGGCAGCGCGGTGGCGAGGAGGTACGCCGTGATCTCCTCGTCCGCGGCTTTCGGCTCAGGCTCGACGGTCAGCGCGCGTCCGTCGCGCCGGCAGCGATACCGTGCGACCCCCGGCATGGTAAACAGGAGGCTCTCCGGGGTCAGCCGGTAGGGCCCGGCACCGGTCTCGCCGAAGGACGTGCACGGACGCGGTTTGTTGCCCACGTTAGCGCAACAAGAATCCACATCGATTACCACATCCAGAGGCTCGATTTCGCCGCTTTCCATAGCTCCCGGCAGCGGAATCGCCGACTCGAGCCGAAGCCCGAAGCCGCGACAGAGTGCGCTCACGCCGGCGATGGGCCGCGCCGCTCGACGACGTCGAAGGCATAGCAGATGCGGCGTCCTTCGCCTCCGTGCGGATAGGTGCGGTGGAAGGTGTGCGAAGGAAAGATGGTCATCAGCCCGGCGTGCGGCCGGCAAAGCACCTCGCCGAACTGCCGCGCCTGCTCCTGACCCACAATCTCTTCCGGCAGGCCGAAGGCGATACATCCCCCGTTGCCCGTGCCGCTGACGACGTGGTCGGGAACCTGGATGTAGAAGGTGCCGCTGATCCATCCGTTCTGGTGCACATGCCACTCCTCGTGGCCGTCTTCTTCGGTGACCACGCACCAGTTGCGCAGCTCGGCGTCGGCAAGACGGCCGGCGAGAAACGGGTGACCGGATTCGGGAAGTTCGGCCACGTAGCGCAGGACCTCTCGCCGGACAAGCTGCTGCAGCTCGGGAAAGATGCGTAGACGCTTCAGGGCGGGGTCGTCGATGCGCCAGGAACGGGTGGAGGCCAGGCCATAGCGTCCATAGCGGATGCCGGGGTGCGCGGCGAGTTCGCGGGCGAGTTCTGCCGTGAAGGCGGCAAGAGTGCTCCAGCTTTCGGGCGGCGCGGGGTCGAACTGCCGGAGAAACCGGTTCAGTCCCTGCGAGGCGCGGGCTTCGTCGAGCCTGCCCTGCTGGGCGAAGGCGAGCGACTGCGAGGCGACGACGCGGCTGTGGGCGACACCGTCCGAGACGAGGGCGTCGACCCGGGTGAGCACCTCCTCGGGACGCCGGTCGGCGAGCGCCAGGTTGGCGACCCGCTTGAAGGAGTCCTTGTCCTTCCTGTCACATGCGAGGGCTCGCTCCAGCGTGGCGCGGGCCTCTTCCGGACGGCCCAGGCGGACCTGCGCCTTGCCCAGCACGGCGAGCGCGCTGGCTCGCTTCGCATCGTTCCCGGCGGCGTCGAGCGCGCGCCGGGCGGTCTCTTCGCAGAGCAGATTGCCTTCGGGGGTTTCGCGGCTGAGCAGGGCTTCGGCCTCCAGAATCAGGAAGGCAAAATCATCCGAATCCCACTCGCGCAGAAGCGCAAGCGCTTCCTCGAAACGGTCGAGATAGAGCAGCTGGTCGGCCACGCGATAGCGGATTTCGAGCGATGCGGGATCCTGCTGGAGAGCCTTACGGTATAGCTCGGCCTGTTCCTGAGGGGTCATAAGCCTGGGAGGTGGAATGTGCAGGGTGAAGGGCTCTGTGCCGGCCTGGCGAATCTCGGTCATCGACATGCAGGGCTCCTTTGGGGAAGTGTATCGCAGGGGTTGCGAATGGGCGCAGGTCCGCGATGAATCGCGCACTTGGCGAGCGTGTCGGCTTGTGACTTCCCTTTCTACAGAACGCGGTCAGAAACTGCATCTCACGCGCAGGGTAAATGTGAGTTTTCAAACCCGTAGCGCATTCCGGTTGAACAAGGCGTTCCAAATCGAGCAATCAGTGATTATCCTCCCCGAATCAAGTAAGTCATCCATTGCTTTGAGCGATGAGCAAGCAGTGGATCCGGTCAAGAGGCTCCCGATCAGGGTGCTCTCCTACGTCCATCTGCGTAACATTTATCGTTCCACGGGAGTGGGACGGGTGGCGCGTGAGCTTACGGAACATCTTTCCCGGCTGCCCCAGATCGATCTCGAGGTCCTTGCCGACCCGGACGATCACCGCGACGTCATCGACAAGGTCGGAGAGCCATGGAGCAGCTACCGGTATCACTTTTTTCGTCATTCGACATCGCGTCAGCAGGCCTTGTGGTTCTTGACGAACGGACCCAAGGCCGAGGCTTACTGGCCGGAGACGCAGCTTGTGTATTGCACGGCGGAGTCGTATGTTCCGGTCCGCAAGGCTCGCCTGGCCGTGTCGTGTCACGATGCGCAGCATTTTGAGCCGGGCATCCACAAGATCAGCCCCTGGCTGCTGAAGCAGCGGTTTAAGTGGAAGCTGCTGTTCGACCGTCTCGACCGAACGGCCGATATGTTTCATATGATTTCGCAATTCTCCGCGGATCGCACCGCGCACTTCTTTCCTTCCATCAAATCCCGTCTCCGCGTGATTCCGAATGCTGCGTCGGACAGCTTTTTTCGCCCTCCGACGGAGCGGGGCAGGCAGATTCTGGCTCGCCTGGGCCTGACCGGACGTCCGTACCTCCTGATTCCGGGAGGTCTGCACTTCCGCAAGAACGCCGACCTGATCCTTGAGGCGTGGCCGTTGCTGCACAGCCGTTTCCCGGACCTGGCCCTGGTCATCATCAATCATTCCGCTCCGGCGTATCTCGCGCGTGCGCAGGCCCTGGGAGACTCGGTCATCCTCGCCGGTTTTCAGGAAGACGAGACGCTTGTGGCGCTGTACGGCGCGGCGCAGCTGGTCTGGTTCCCAACGCGGTACGACGGCTTTGGCATGCCGGTGATCGAGGCGATGGCATGTGGCACCGCGGTGGTAAGCAGCAATACCTCCGGGATTCCAGAGATTGCCGGGAACGCCGCGACCCTTTTATCGCCGGACAGGATGACCGACCATGTGGAGGCCATCTCCGGGCTGCTGGAGGACGATCGTCTGCGCGAAGAGTTCCGCCGGCGAGGCCGCCGCCATGCACAGCAGTACACCTGGGAACGGGCCGCTCAACAGCTTGCCGAAGAGTTCCGGCTGCTGCTTTAGGACGGGTCTCATTCCGGTGTTCACCAGGAAACTCAGGATTTGGTTCCCGGTCTGGAGATGCGGGCCTCGGCGAGGATCTTGACGATGCCGTCGGCCAGACCGCCAGAAGCGATGGTTCCGTTGAGGCCCCACTGACGGCCGGAGCCCAGGACGGCCGACGTTCTCCTGTCCGACAGCACGAAGGTGTGAATGTGGGTGAAGATCTGGCGATCGACTTCAATGGTGAGGTCGGCATTCGCGGGATCGCCGACCAGGACCAGGCCGAGATCGTTCCATTGCTTCTGCCGCATCAGCGAGCGGTCGAGCGTGTCGGGGATGAGGAAGGCGGTTTTGGAATGGACGTAGACGGTGTGGGCGTTGCGCAGAAGCTGCTGCGGGTTGGGCGTGGTAGAGACGGGCGCAGGCTGCGAAAAGGCGGCGAAAGCGCAAAGGACGAAGAGGATGGAGGTAAAGAATCGCTTGATCATGAAGCGATGCTAGGCGGCGAGATGTGCGGGCGGAGTGGAGTTGTGGCGGTTTTACAAGTGTGTGTATGTGCTGTGCACGCACGCTAAACAATCAGCCCGTCAACCTGAAATTCCACCTTGGCGGTCGCAGGTATAGAGCCACATGGTTTGGTTTGAGCGACCTTTTCTACAGGACTGAACTCCCGGCAAGGTCCTGACTACATCGCCGGTGGGGTCGATACCACGGTGTTTCTTCGTTACACTCGAGAAAACCCGATGCATAAGCCCGTTCTCCTCTCAGCGCTCGTTTTGCAAACTGCTGCGTTCGCGCAAAGCGCAGTCTACCCTTCCAGTGAAGCTGGCGCCGGCCAGGCCGCCGTGGTGCAGAAGAGCGGCACCGGGTCTTCGCGGATCGTGACGATCAACGGCACCACCATCGATGCGAGCGCCGTGGGTGCGCTGCCCCTGGCGGGCGGCACGGCATCCGGTCCGCTCAAGGCTCCGCAGATCGCCTACACGTTGTATGCCGACAGCTTTCCCGGGGCCGATCCATCGGCCAGGATCAACGCGTGCGAGGTGCAGGCTCATACCAACGCCGACGCGGTAGACGGCTATAGCAATGGCTTATCCGACAAGTCAGGTGTGGGGGCACCTCAGCGGATCGCTATTCGTTGCGATGCGTCCATGTATACCGGTTTCTGGAACATGGCATCGCAGATCGACGTGCTGCCGAAGACGGTGTTGCTGCTGCCGCACTACGCGCGATGGGCCTGGTGCCTTACGGATGGGGTCTCGGTCGGCATCCGCCAGCACGGTGCTTCGACGATCGAGGGGACCGCGGTGGGCGGGGGCGGCGGACAGATGATTCTTCAGCCGTCCTGCAACAACGCCAACATGGAGGCGCTCTATGCGACCATGCCTCCCACCAGTAACGCCAATGGAGACTACTACCTTGTCAGCGGACTCTCCGCGCAGAACACCGGGCCGTCGTCGGGTAAGTTCCAGGGCTATCCCGGGGCCAGGTTTTCGCATGGCCTGGTCTACTTTACCGGTGGATTCGATGAGTTCAATGCCGATCGCGTTGGTGCTTTCAATGACTACGGCGATTCCATGCACATTGCGGATACCTGCTGCTCCTCCGTGTTCACCAATATGCAGGCATCAGGAAGCATTAGAACCGGCGGCACGCCGCTTACCTTCGAGGACGGCAACCACTTTATCTATCTGGACGCGGCCGGGCACCAGGTCGACACGTCCGATACCGCACCGACCCGACACATCGTGAATGGGGCGACCTACACCTCCTACGCCCAGGGCGGAAGCAACATGTCGTGGTCCGGCACCGCCAACGCGGCCGGGCCAGGCAAGCACAACGTGTGGGTCCAGCCGAACAACTATGAGCTGAACTTTCCGAATCTTTATGTCGAATCGGACAACTCGACGGATACCAAGACCGCGGCCATCGGTGTGGATGCGGGTGCGGGTTCTGTTGTGAATCTGATGGGAGGCTCCTACAATCCAAGCGATCGCTCCAAGCCTTGCTTCGCGACCAATCCGGCAGCAACGCTGGTCGAAACCAACTGGTGCTACGCCGGGGTCTCGTATCAAAGCAACCTGCGGGTGCAGCGGTACGGCTTCGGCGACCCCAACCGCAACTACGTTTCAACAGAAAACTTCGACGGATCGAACTACCCGCAGAACGGACAGGTAGGAGCAGGGCACATCAGATTCACCCCTGCCAAGGCGGGCTGGTACGACCTCTTTGCGAAGGCGCACGGTGACACGGCGGGCGTCCTTGCCGGCAGCTTCGACATCTCGGTCGCGCCCAGCAGCGGGTCCAGCGAAAGCCTTCTGGGTTTCGTGCAGACCAATCTGTACAGCGGGCCGTCGAGCATCACGGTGATGACGGGCAGCCAGTATTATGCGGCCATGCCGGTTGACGAACTGGCAACCTGGATGGATACCGGCAACGTGATCCACTTCGCGGTGCACGTGCAGACCGCGGGCATCCCGCTTCTTGTCAACCTGTTCGGCCAGCAGATCGATCCCACCGGCATCATCGCCAGCCCGGTGCTCTCCGCCGCGCCGGACCCCACCCGGGGCTCCTACGCCGCGCTGACTTCGCTGCAGAAACATGGTCGAGCGGGTGCGGCGGTGCAGACGACGGGAGCAGTGTTCGCCGGCAAGGGAATCCTGCTTCAGGACACCAACGGCAACACCTACCTGTACAAGAGTTCCAACGGGCAGCTTGTCGGCACACAGCAGCCGAAATAATCCGGCTTGACGAGGTGGGCCAGCCGTCGCAATGTGCCGGTTCAGCTTTCGAGGTTCGCGTACTGGCGGTTCAGGCGTAGGTGGTGGCGGGGAGGATTTCGGTGACGTCGATGGTCTGGGTGGGGTAGTCGCCGGTGTAGCAGGCGGTGCAGAAGCTTGCGGGCGAAAGGCCGTCGGCGGGCTCGCCGGTGGTGCAGGCGTGGGTAAGGCCGACGAGCGAGAGGTAGGCGAGGGAGTCGGCTTCGATGTACTGACGGATCTGCTCGAGCGAGTTGTTGGCGGCGATGAGGTGCTCTTTGGACGGAGTGTCGACGCCGTAGAAGCAGGGGGAGATGGTTGGGGGGCAGGAGATGCGGAGGTGAACCTCGGTCGCCCCGGCGGCGCGGACCATGCGGACGATCTTGCGGGAGGTGGTGCCGCGGATGATGGAGTCGTCGATGAGGATGACGCGTTTGCCTTCGAGCAGCGCGCGGCTGGGGTTGAGCTTCATACGGACGCCGAAGTCGCGCACGCGCTGGGTGGGCTCGATGAAGGTGCGGCCGACGTAGTGGTTGCGAATGAGGCCGAAGTTGAACGGGATGCCGGACTGGGCGGCGTAGCCGATGGCGGCAGTGACTCCGGAGTCGGGCACGGGAACGATGAGGTCGGCGGGGACTCCGGATTCGCGGGCGAGCTGGCGGCCCATCTCTTCACGGGATTTCTGGACCCAGCGGCCGAAAACGCGGGAGTCCGGCCGGGCGAAGTAGACGTGCTCGAAGATGCAGGATGCGGTGGGAACAGTGGACTTGACGAAGCGTCGGCTGGTGACTCCGTCTTCCGACACCATGACGAGCTCGCCGGGCTCGACGTCGCGCTCGTATTTGGCATGGAGAAGGTCGAGGGCACAGGTTTCGGACGCAAAGCAGAAGGTATCCGGCGCGCCGTTTTCCCCAGTGATGCGGCCCATGCAGAGCGGGCGGAAGCCATGGGGATCGCGTGCGGCGAAGATGCGGTTGCGCGTCATCAGGACGATGGAGAAGGCGCCATCAACCTGCTTGAGCGCGTCGGCCATGCAGTCGACGAGGGTGGTGCAGGTGGAGTGGGCGATGAGCTGGATGATGATTTCGGAGTCGGAGGTGGTCTGGAAGATGGCTCCATCGCGCTCGAGCCGCGCCTTGGCGGTCCCGAGATTGATGAGGTTGCCGTTGTGCGCGATGGCGATGAGGCCCTTGGTGGATTCGACCGAGATGGGCTGTGCGTTGAGCAGGGCGGAGTCGCCGGTGGTGGAGTAGCGGGTGTGGCCGATGGCGAGGTGGCCGGGAAGCTTTTGGAGGACGTCGTCGGTGAAGATTTCGGAGACCAGGCCCATGCCCTTAATGTCGTGGACGTGCTCGCCGTCGGCGGAAGCGATGCCCCCGGACTCCTGCCCGCGGTGCTGGAGGGAGTACAGGCCCCAGTAGGTGAGACGCGCGGCGTCGGGGTGGTTGTAGATGGCCATGACGCCGCATTCTTCGCGGAGCTTATCGAAGGGGAGTTCGGGGGAAAGGTCGTCGACGAACTGTTGTTGCAGGAGAGAGATGGGCACGAGGTCGGGTTCGATCAGCTTTTTGAAGTCGGGGGCGGTATCCGCAAGGTCGAGCAAGTCGACGAAGTACGGCAGGTCGGATTGTAGAAAGTCTTCTTTCAGGTCAAGGTAGAGGTCCAACGCCAAGGGTGTGGTGCCACCGATGGCCAGATCGAGGTCGGATCGTCGCCGGGCTTTATGCGTGGTACGAGAACCGAAGGCCCATACATCACGATCCGGTATGCGCTTGCGCAGCACGTCCAGAACGATGCGAGCTTCCTCGGGTTCGATGGCGATGGGCGACGGACGGCTCACTTGGTAGACTTCTCCTTCAGCCGGGCGAGCAGATGTTGCATCTCGTGTTCGAAGTCGGGCGCAACAGCAGCCACGGCATCTGCCTTTTCGCGATGATACGTGTGACTCGTCATATTTCTTGCGTGCCGAAAGGCTTTCCACTTGCTGAAGGAGGAGAGGAGCAGTTCACGCTCGTCGGCCGCACGAATGAGTTCCTCGAAGTCGGTGAGGTCCCGCTTTTCCGGCAGTGAACTACGCTCGCGAATATGCCTCGTGATCATCACGATAGCCAACGTGTAGTTGTACTCGAAGGCTTGGATGAGTCCACGCTGCATGAGTTGGCGCAAGGGCTCGGGAACTTGAGGCGAGTACTCGTCGATGAGGGCCAGCGATTCGGTCAATGTCGCCAAAGCATCCTGCATGGGGCCGAGGTCGATCATGCGGGGACCTCTTCGGAGAGTTGGTGGGCGAGGGCGTTGGTGTAAGTGGAGCTAAGATCCGTGATGTCTAAGTGCAAGATCTGTTCGCCATTGTTGCTGATGGTGATCGAACCGGAGGTGGTGTAGCCAAGAAGATCACAGCCGCTGCCAGCTCCTTCCGCCAACTCGCGGATACGGGCTACGTTCTCGTGCGAACAGGTTACTAGGACGTTTCCTGCATTTTCGGCAAAGAGTGTATGGACTGAGCTCCAAATCTCCGTGGGTTGTTGACTTTCTGGCAGAGGAAGATCACATCCGACGGCGTGTTCGAAGGATGCACGAGCCACAGCGCACGCGAAGCCGCCACTGCCGATATCGCTGGCGGAGTGGATCAGCTTTTCTCGAGCTAAGGTGACGAGCAGGCGATGCAAGTGGGCAAACTCATCCAGGTCCACATACCCATCGGGCGCACCCCAAATCTCGCCAAGAACCGTTTTTGCGAACTCAGTTGAGCCGAAGCTTCGTTCCAAAAGTTCGTCATCGGAGAGTAGGTCTTTCGGACCCGCAGACCAAAGCAGCAACACCGCATCCCCCACCTGCTGGAAGCTGCTGGGGATGGCTTTGGTGACGTCATCGAGGATGCCGACTACGCCGATGACCGGGGTGGGGTAGATGCCTTCGCCGAGGGTCTCGTTGTAGAGCGAGACGTTGCCGCCGGTGATAGGGGTGTTGAGAGCGGTGCAGGCTTCGGCGATGCCGTCGATGGCTTCGGAGAGCTGGGCCATGATTTCGGGTTTCTGAGGATTGCCGAAGTTGAGGCAGTTGGTGGCGGCGACCGGGGTGGCCCCGGTGCAGGCTACCTTGCGGGCGGCTTCGGCTACGGCGTGCATGGCTCCGAGTTTCGGGTCGAGATAGCACCAGCGGCCGTTGCCGGCGAGGGCCATGGCGATGCCTCGTTCGGCTTTGACCGACGTGGAAGGACCCACCCACGCCGGTGGGGCTGGCGTGGATGGGGCACGGTTTTGTGTGGCGTCGGCGACTTGCTGGCCGGTGCCCTTGATGCGGATAACGCCGGCCTCGCCCCCGGGGCCCTGGACGGTGTTGGTCTGGACCATGGAGTCATATTGCTCGTAGATCCAGCGCTTGGAGCAGATGTTTGGGCTGGCCAGCAGCTTTCTCAGGTCGGCGGTGTAGTCGCGGGGCTTTTTGAGTTCTTCCAGGACCCAGGCCGGCGGGTCTTTGGGAACGGGCGGCACCCAGGTGCCTACGGGCCGATGGTAGACGGGGGCCTCGTCGGTGAGGGCCTTGTTGGGAATCTCGGCTTCGAGGACGCCGGAATGGAAGACGCGCATGACATCGTCCGCGGTGACGGTGCCGACCTCGGCGCAGTCGAGGCCCCATTTGCGGAAGACGTCGAGGACCTCCAGTTCGCGGCCTTTTTCGGCTACCAGGAGCATGCGCTCCTGCGATTCCGACAGCATGATCTCGTAGGTGCTCATGCCGGTTTCGCGCTGGGGCACGCGGTCGAGCTCGATGGTGACGCCGAGCGAGCCGCGTGCGCCCATCTCGCAGGTGGAGCAGGTGAGGCCGGCGGCTCCCATGTCCTGGATGCCGAGGACGGCACCGGTTTTCATGACCTCGAGGCAGGCTTCGAGAAGGAGCTTTTCGAGGAAGGGGTCGCCCATCTGGACGTTGGGGCGCTTCTGCTCGGAGCCTTCGGTGAACTCTTCAGAAGCCATGGTGGCGCCGTGGATGCCGTCGCGTCCGGTCTTGGCTCCGACGTAGAAGACGGGGTTGCCGACTCCTTCGGCCCTGGCGTAGAAGATTTCGTCGGTGCGGACGAGGCCAAGGGCGAAGGCGTTCAGGAGCGGGTTGCCGGAGTAGCAGGGCTCGAAGCGGGTCTCGCCGCCGAGGTTGGGTACTCCGAAGCAGTTGCCGTAGCCTCCTACGCCGTGGACGACGCCGGTCATTGTTTGACGGTTGCGTGCGTAGTCGGGAGTGGTGGCGGGAACCTTAGGGGTTGAAGCCCCTTCTCGCGGTTCTTCTGATGACACGGCTGAAGCCGTGCCCTTAACAGAGCGCTCGGACCTTTCGGGCGTCAGGGGGCCGAAGCGGAGGGAGTCCATGACGGCCATGGGGCGGGCACCCATGGTGAAGATGTCGCGAAGGATGCCGCCGACGCCTGTGGCGGCTCCCTGGTAGGGCTCGATATAGGAGGGGTGATTGTGAGATTCGATCTTGAAGGCGCAGGCCCAGCCATCGCCCACATCGATGATGCCGGCGTTCTCGCCTGGTCCCTGCACGACGGAGCCGGGACCCGTGAGGCGGGTTCCCCTGGTCGGGAGGCGTTTGAGGTGCACGCGGGAGCTCTTGTAGGAACAGTGCTCGGACCACATGACGGAGAAGATGCCGAGCTCGGTGAGGGAGGGGGTGCGGCCGAGCTTTTCGAGGATGAGGGCGTACTCTTCATCGGTGATGGAATGGGTTTTGAGAAGCGCCGGCGTGATGGTGACCGGGGCGGGGATGGCGGGGTTGTGTCCGGCGGGGTGGGCTGGCTGATTTTCCATGGGGCTCACCATCTGATTGTCGCATGCGGGCCGGAGGGCTTAACACGATAAGGGCGGATGAGACACGGATGGGTCCGAGTCGGGTGGACCCACTCATTGCGGTGAGACTGCGATGAATGAGGCACGGGTCAGTAGGAGAGTTGAAAGTGGTTCAGGCGCCGGTGGAGCCGAAGCCTGCGTGGCTGCGTTCGGTTTCAGTGATGGTTTCGACTTCGAGAAAGGTGGCCTGGAGAAGAGGGACGATGCGGAGTTGGGCGATGCGGTCGCCGGCAGTGATCTGCTGGGCGGTGGGGGCGAGGTTGGTAAGAACGATGCGGAGCTCGCCGCGGTAGCCGGGATCGATGACGCCGGCGAGGGTGGTGAGTCCGCGCAGGGCCATGCCGGAGCGGTCCTCGACCAGGGCTCCGAAGCCGGCGGGGAGCTCAAGTGTGAGGCCGGTGGGGAAGGCGCGGGTCTCGCCGACGAGGAGCAGGGCAGATTCTACGGTGTGGAGGTCGGCTGCGAGATCGCCAAAGGGACCGAGGTGGGCGTAGCGAGGGAGTTGGGCGGCGGGATGAAGGCGGCGGACACCGATGATAGGGGCGGGCATGAGATTCAGTTTAGTGTGGAGAGGACTGCAACGGCGGAAGCGGATCCTTGTGGGTGCGACGGACTAGGACAGGCTGTGGATTGGGTGGAGAGACCCACTCATCGCGGTGAGGCTGCGATGAATGGGGCACAGATCGGGCTTGGTCCACTTACAGGGTGTTCAGCCAGCCCAGGTGGGCTTTGACCAGGACAGCGGTGTTGTGCGCGAAGGATTTGTAGGGGGCTGTGCCTTCCGTGCTTTCCTTTGCGAAGAGCCCTTCGTCGTTATTGTGGATCTGCTTCATGTCGTCGACGTAGAAGCTGTCGAACTGGTTGGCGGGGACGGCTTTGAGCTTGTTCAGCCGGGTGGTGAACTCGGGGTTCAGGCCGGGCTTGATGCTGACTCCGGTCGAGGCGGCGATGCGGTGCAGTTCGGCGTTGACGCCTTCGTGGTCATGGGATTCGAGGACGCCGAAATCCCTGATAACGGGGACGCTTCCGTGCTGGGCGGCGACCTTGCCGGCTTCAACCTCGTACAGGCCTCCCTGGGAGACCTTGTCGACGAACGCCTGGTCGGCGGAGGAGGCGGCGGGTGCGGAGGCGAGCAGGGCGGTTGCGGCGGCGAAGGTGAGGACGGCGGCAAGCGTGCGTGAGGCGAGGCGCATGGATCTCCTTGTGGGACGGGGTTGCTGGAAGTGAGATGCAGGTTCTGTGGGGTGATGAATCGGGAGCTCGGGGGTTGGTGCAATGAAGTTTCAGGAGGTTGCCGGACGCACACGCGGTCTGTTCTGCATCCGACAGACGACAGACCACGGTGCATGGAGGAGAACGGATGTTGTACGTGAAAGAAGAAGGCAAGGGGCGTCCGGGCGACGTTGCGCTGGTGCTGATGCATTTTTTGGGGGGCAGCGGGCGCGAGTGGGATGAGGTGGTGGAGCTGTTGGGAGATGGGGTTCGCACGGTGCGGGTCGACCTGCCGGGGTTCGGCGGATCGGCGTCGGTGCCGGGTTTTTCGGTCGAGCAGATGGCCGATGCGGTGGAGTATCGGCTGGGGTTGCTGAAGCTGGGACGCTATGTGCTGGTGGGGCACAGCATGGCGGGTAAGGTAAGCGCGGTGCTTGCCCGGCGGTATGCGGAGCGGATGGGTGGAGCGGCGTCGGATGGCAGCGGACGGCATGAGAATACGGTTGGGGCGGCGCAGCTGGATGGGCTGGAAGGTCTGGTGCTGGTGGCTCCATCGCCTCCAGGGCCGGAGCCGATGACGGAGGAAAAGCGCTCGACGATGCTGGAAAGCCTGGGGGAGAAGAAGGACGGCGACCGGGAACGGGCGAAGGCCTATATCGGGCGGAACGAAGAGCGGGACTTGACGCCGGCGCAGCTGGAACGGAGCACCGACGAGGTAATGAAGATGAACCGGGTGGCGTGGGTGGCGTGGCTCGAACACGGCAGCCGGGAGGACTGGGCGGAGCGGGTGGGAGTGCTGGACCTGCCGGTGTTGGTCGTCGCCGGAGAGAAGGACGGCTCGCTTGGGCCGGAGGTGCAGGGGCGGGTGACACTGCCGCATTTTCAAGGCGCTGAGCTGCGGAGCGTAAAGGGGAGCTCGCATTTAATTCCACTGGAGCGTCCGGCGGAGATGGCTGCAATTTTGCGGGAGTTCCTGGCGCGGGTGAACCGGGAGGCAAGCATCGTGCCGGCGGAGTACCGGGCGTTTCTCGCTTCCGATCGCTTGTCGGACAAGACGCGTGAGGTGGTGGAGAAGCGGATGGCCGGCCCGGAGGAAAGCCATGTGCTGAATGCGCTACAGATGCGGACGCTGCGGGCGATCTGTGCGCGGGTGATTCCGCAGACGGCCGGGCAGGAGATCGATCTTGCCGGAACGATTGCGGCGAAGCTGGCTACGGGCAAAGGGGATGGATGGCGGTTTGCCGTGTTGCCTCCGGACTTGGAGGCGTACAAGACGGGGCTCGACGCGCTGGCGACGGCGGGGTTCAATGAGCTTTCCGCGGCGGAGCAGGATGTGACGTTGACGCTGCTGGCGGCAAAGAAGAAGAGTCCGGAGGCAATGTGGTTTGAGGACGTCCGGGGCGCTGCGGTGGAGGCGTACGTGGCGCATCCGGCGGCGCTGGCGAGGATGGGCTACTCCGGGCTGGGCGTGGGTGGGGCTGATACGAAGTTCAAGGGGTTTGTAGAGGTTCAGGTGGGCGAACGGGAGACGTGGGAGCCGGAACCGGCAGGGGAGACAGCTGCGCGATGAAGAAGTTCGACACGGGCGACGTGGTGGATGTGGTGGTGATCGGGACCGGGGCAGGCGCGGCTCCGGTGATGGCGGAGCTGGCGGAGGCTGGTCTTTCGGTGGTGGCGCTTGAGGCCGGGCGCTGGTGGGACCCTGCTACGGACTGGGCCGCCGACGAGGTGCATGCGAGCGAGCTGTATTGGCTGGATGAGCGGTTGAGCGCGGGCGGCACCCCGACTGCGTTTGGAGGCAACAACAGCGGCACCGGCGTGGGTGGGTCCATGCTGCACTGGGGCGCGTTTGTGCCGCGGGCGGATGAGCGGGACCTCAAGCTGAAGACGGATGCCGGCGTGGCAGAGGATTTCCCGATGACGCTGGCGGAGCTGAACCCGTTCTACGAGGAGGTGGAGCGTTTCCTGGGCGTGGCGGGGCCGGCGGTATATCCGTGGGATCCCGGACGGCGGTATCCACTGGGGCCAATTGCGATCAACGCTCCCGGGCAGATGATGGAGCGTGGATTCGCGGCCACGGGACTCCGAACTTCGGCGGCTCCGATCGCGGCAGTTTCGGAGCGCTACCAGCAGCCTGGGTATCCAGAGCGTCAACCGTGCGTGGGGTGCGGGTTCTGCCACCAGGGATGCGTCTTCAACGGTGCCAAGGCGAGCATGGGCGTGACCTATTTGCCGCGCGCGCTCGCCGCCGGAGTGGAGATTCGACCGGAAAGCTTCGTGCATGGGCTGGAGCGGGATGCTTCGGGCGCGATTGCGGCAGTCATCTACCGGCACGACGGAGCCGATGTTCGGCAAAGGTGCAAGGCGGTGTTTCTGTGCGCGGGTGCGGTCGAGACGCCAAGGCTTCTGCTGCATACGGGAGTGGGGAACGCGTCCGGGCAGGTTGGGCGAAACTTCATGGCGCATGTAGCGACGCAGGTGTGGGGGACTTTTGAGCCGGAGATGCGGATGAACAAGGGCTTCCCGGCAACGGTGATCTCCGAGGACACGATGCGGCCAGCGGATGCGGATTTTGCCGGAGGCTACCTGGTACAGAGCCTTGGGGTGGTTCCGGTCACCTTTGCGCGGCAGGTGACTCGCGGTCGCGGGTACTGGGGGCCGGACCTCGTGGGCTATCTGGACCGGTACAACCATCATGCGGGGATCGGGATCAATGGCGACTGCTTGCCCGCTGAAAACAACTTTCTGGAGCTTTCGGGCGAGGCCGATGCGCGCGGGCTGATGCCGAAGCCTGTGATCCACTTTACCTATAACGAAAATGAACTGCGGATGTCCGCGCATGGCGAACGCATCATGACGGAGGCGTGGAAGGCGGCGGGAGCCCGGGATGTGTGGACCTTCGAGCGTTCGGCGCACACGATCGGGACGTGCCGGATGGGGGTCGATCCGGGACGGAACGTGGTCGACGCGTATGGGCGGAGCCATGAGGTGCCGAATCTCTGGATCAGCGACAACTCGACGTTTCCGGCGGCGCTGGCGGCGAATCCGGCACTGACGATCATGGCCCTGGCAGTGCGGTCCGCGCGAAAGTTTTTGCGCGCGGGACGTGGCTAGGGACGTCGCTTAGAGCGAATCCGGCCCGGAACGTGAGCCGGCGATAAGAATATCCACGATGCGGCGGGCGCTGGTCTCCCAACCGGGCAGGGAAGTCGTGTAGAAGACGCCGATAATGGCTCGGAGGAGGTCGTTCGGGTCAGTTTCAGGGCGCAGGGCGCCGCTGCTGACCGCCCGCTGCGCCAGGGTAAGAAAGGCGTGGTGGATGAGGCTGCGCGTGCCTTCGACGAGACGCATGGAGCCTCCCGGGACGGTGTCCATGGCGGGCAGGATGAGCCGCTTGTCCGCGACATGGTCGATAAAGAGGAGCATCCAAGCGCGGAGTGCCTCGAGCGGTGTTTGTGTGACGGCAAAGCGCTGTGCCGCTCCCGTGAGTTTTTCTACCTCGCCGCGGTAGACGGCTTCGATCAGGGCGTCGCGTGTGGAGAAATGGCGGTAGAGCGTGCCGGGGCCGATGGCTGCCTGGCGCGCGATGTCGTCGAGCGTGGCTTCGGCTCCGTCGCGGGTGAAGACGTGCCGGGCGACCTCCAGGATGCGCTCGCGGTTGCGCTGCGCGTCGGCGCGTGGCTTGCGTTCAGCGGGTGAAGGCGAAGGTGGTTCCGGCATAGCTTAAGTTTCGCAGAAAAAAGCAACCGGAGGAGGTCTCCTTTTATCTTATAAACCGGAGATGGTCTCCGCTTGTGCGGGGATCGCGGACAGAACACCCGGCGCGACGGTGAGGCAGGCCGTGCCGGCAAACAGCACGAGGAGAGCGACGTGCGCATTTTTGTGACGGGAGCAACGGGTTTTATCGGGACGGAGCTGGTGAAGGAGCTGATCGAGGCAGGGCACCAGGTGCGCGGGCTTACTCGCAGCGAGGCCGGTGCGGAGCACTTGAAGGCGGCGGGTGCGGAGGTACATCGCGGGACGCTGGAGGACCTGGACAGCCTGCGGAGCGGAGCCGCGGGCATGGACGTGGTGGTGAACCTGGCGTTCGACCACGATTTTTCGAAGTTCGCGCAGAGTGCGGCGAACGAGATCAAAGCGATCGAGGCGCTGGGTTCCGTGCTGGAGCCGGGCAAGCTGCTGGTGGTGACCTCCGGGACGGGTCTGGCGCAGGGAGGCCCGGGGTATGTGCGGACCGAGAACGATCCTCCGGTGGAGAACGCGACGATTCCGCGCAACCCGGAGAAGGCGGCCAGGGCGGCGGCGGAGCGTGGGGTGCATGTGGCGATCGTGCGTTTGCCGCAGGTGCATGACACGCGCAAGCAGGGACTGGTGGTGTATCTGACGCAGACCGCGCGGGAGAAGGGAACGTCCGCCTATATCGGTGAGGGGACCAATCGCTGGGCGGCGGGGCCGCTGCCGGACGTGGCGCACCTGTACCGGCTGGCGGTGGAGAAGACCGGGCCGGGTTTTACGGTGTACCACGCGGTGCAGGAAGAAGGGATTTCGCTGCGGGAGATCGCGGAGACGATCGGCGAGGGACTGAAAGTACCGGTGGTCTCGCTGACGCCGGACAAGGCGGCGGAGCACTTTGGCTGGCTGACGCATTTCGCGGGGCTGGATATGCCGGCTTCGAGCGAGCTGACGCGCGAGGCGCTGGGCTGGGACCCTATCGGCCCGGGGATGATCGAAGACCTGTCCCATATGCAGTATTGAAGCTCGGCGGCTAAGACCTGTGGTCACCATGGTGTGAAAGGGGCTGGGCTGAAGCTCAGCCCCTTCCAGACTGGTACGCGACGGGGCAATTTCCGCCTTGGCCTCAGACCGCTTGAAGCGGTTCCGTACTGTACTTGGGCAGTAGTGCCGAGGCCCTGTCCATGAAGTTCCTCTGGTTCTGAAGCTTCGGCGGAGCTTCCGTTCTTGAGTCGACCCGGATGCTTGACCTATTTTAGGAGTTCGAGGTGGAACCCTCCTCACCGATGCCGCCTTGGGTTAACGGCTTCCGCCGGCTACTTCCAGGATAGCTCCGGTGACCCAGCGGGCGTCGTCGGAGGCGAGGAACAGGGCGACGTCGGCGATGTCGTCCGGCTGGCCTACGCGTCCGAGCGGCGTGGTGGCGATGACCTGCTTCTCAAACGAATCGTCCCCGGCCATGAAGGTCTTTGCGCCTTCGGTCATGATGAGCCCGGGGCTGAGGGCGTTGACGCGGATCTTCTTCGGGCCGAGCTCGGCGGAGAGCACACGGGTGATGGTGTCGACCGCTCCCTTGGTGGAGGCGTAGACGCTTGAGTTCGGGAACGAGCGCGTGGCCACGACGGAGCTGATGTTGATGATGCTTCCGCCTTCGGGGCCAAAGAGAGGAAGCGCCGCCTTGGTGGTAAACAGCAGGCCCTTGACGTTGGTGTTGTATTGCCGGTCGAACTCGGCTTCTTCGGTCATCTCAAGCGCCGACCAGCCATAGACGCCTGCGTTGTTGACCAGGATGTCGAGCTTGCCGAACTGCTTCTGGATCTCGGCGAACAGAGTTTGGCGCTCGGCGGGGACGGCTACGCTGCCGCCCAGGACGACGGCTTTGCCTCCGGCTTCCGTGATGGCCTTCGCGGTGTTGTTCGCGCCTGCGCTGTCGCTTACGAAGTTGACGACGACGGTGGCCCCCTCACGTCCAAACGCCTTTGCGATGCCCGCGCCGATGCCTTTGGACGCTCCGGTTACCAATGCGATTTTGCCTGTTAGCTTGCTCATCCGATCTCCCCTTTTGCCTTTCGGTTCAACTGGCGTCATTTCGACGTTTATCGAATAGATGTCGCAGCCGGGCGGAGGTTTCGAAGATTTGTTGCCGGGCTTGCTTTGCGGGCGCTGCGAAGCTCGTGGACTTGGATGAGCGGCTAGAATGGGCGAATGCTTTCCAGGCTGAACGAGTGGTTTAACCCGGCGACGGTGCGTGAGGGGCGGATTGGGTTTCGCGCGCCGGCGCGGGTGTTCTCCGTAGCGTTTCTGGTGCGGCTTGCGTACATGACACTGGCGCGGACCTGGCGGGTGAGGCCGTTCGAGGATCACTTCGGGTTCGGGTATGAGGCGGGAAGGATTGCGCGGGCGCTGGTGACGGGATACGGGTATGCGGACCCGTTTGCGAATGCGTTCGCCGCGCATACGGGGCCTACGGCGTGGCTTCCGCCGCTGTACCCGCTGCTGATGGCGGGAGTGTTTCGGGCTTTCGGGGTGTACTCGCCAGGCGCGGCGTGGGTGCTGCTCGCGATCAACTGCGTCTTGAGCGGCTTGACGGCGATGGCGGTGTGGGAACTGGGAACACGGATCGCGGGGCGAAAGGTGGGGCTCTGGGCGGGGTGGCTCTGGGCGCTGTACCCGGCGGCGATGCAGTATGCGGTGCGGTGGTTCTGGGAGATGACGCTGACGACGGCGCTGTTCAGCTGGGTGCTGGTGCTGACATTGCGGATGCGGGCGGAGCCGGAGGTGCGCACGGTGCGGCGATGGGCGTTGTTCGGGCTGGGATGGGGGCTGATTGCGCTTTCGAACTCGACGCTGCTGGTGTTTCTGCCGGTGTGCGGGGTTTGGCTGCTGATGGGTTCCAAGGTGGCGATAAGGCGGAGAGTGCTGGGCGCGGGGGTGGCGGCGGCGGTGTGCGCAGGGAGCCTGCTGCCGTGGATTGCGCGAAATGAACGGGTGTTTCACACGTTTATCCCGATGCGGGGAAACCTGGGCGCGGAGATGATGCTGGGCAACGGGCCGGGAGCGAACGGGTTGTTGATGGAGTACAACCATCCGTTTCAGTCGCCGCAGCAGCTTGCGCTGTATAAGGCGATGGGCGAGGTGAATTATGTGCGGATGCGTGGGGTGGAGGCTTCGGCGACCATCGAGGACGACTGGGGGCTGTTCTCCATCAATACGCTAAAGCGGGTGGATTTCTTCTGGTTCAGCGTGCCGCATCCGTATGACGAGGGGTGGGCGAGCGAGATGGTGCGGGTGTTGCAGTTCGGGTTCGGAAGCGTAGCCGGACTGCTTGGGCTTGGAATGGCGCTGCGAAACCGGCTGCCGGCGGCGGGGTTGATGGCGTGGGCCTTTGTTTTGCTGCCGATTCCCTATTATGTGGTGACGGTGCATGCGCGGTTCCGGCATCCGCTGGAGCCGCTGATCTGTGTGTTTGGGGTATATCTGTTTCAGCAGGCGGAGTTGCGGTGGCGGTGGTCGTAGATGGAGCGGTGTGGGGTGGATTCACCTATTGCGACGGGGCCGTGATGGGTGGGGCACCGGGTTGCGGCGGGGGAGGAGTTCGGGGTACACTTTTCAAGTCTGGCTGATTGCGCTTTGGTGCGTCTGTGGGACCTATTCGGATTCAGAGGAACGCGCTGGGAAACGGGTTTGTGGGCTTGTGGTTCAGAGGGCTCCAAGCGCTACCGCGTATGAGGGCAGTGCCATGTATGCAGTGATCCGCACAGGCGGAAAGCAGTACCGCGTCGCCCCGGGCGATGTGTTGCAGGTAGAAAAGTTGGCGCCGGGCGAGAATGGCGCGGTTGAGTTTGCCGATGTGCTTGCGGTGAGTGGCGAAGCGGGTTCGTTTGAGAGCTCGCTTGAGGGTGCCAAGGTGACCGGAACCATTGTCGGCCAGGGACGCGGCGAAAAGATCCTGGTGTTCAAGTTCAAGCGCAAGAAGCAATACAAGCGCATGCAGGGACATCGGCAGAGCTTTACGGAAGTAAAGATCAACGAGGTCCAGGTGAACGGCCGGACCTTCGGAGTTGAGACCAAGTAGCTTTTTTCGAGAGAGTGCGCGCGCTGCCTGCGGGCTGCCGCTGCGGAGGATTAGAAGATGGCACATAAAAAAGGTCTCGGCTCATCAAAAAACGGGCGAGACTCGAATGCACAGCGGCTTGGTGTGAAGCGGTTTGGCGGCGAAACGGTGACTGGCGGATCGATCCTGGTGCGGCAGCGCGGGACACCGCTGAAGCCGGGGTTGAACGTCGGACGCGGCAAGGATGACACTTTGTTCGCCAAGGTTTCGGGCGTGGTGAAATTCCAGGATCGTGGTCAGAAAGGCCGGTTTGTATCGATCGTGGTTGCGGAAGAGACGTCCGCGGCGGCATAGTCTTTCAGTATCGTGCGGGAGCCCTGTCCATGGCGGCAGGGCCTTCGTGTTTGTGCCGGCGGAATTTGCGGGAAGCAGGTTCTTCCGCTGTGGAATGTCGACAAGGGTGAGCGGGATGGCGGAAGCGAGGATGGGGTTCGAGCGGACGGAGGCGCAGACGCGGTTGGGCGACGTGCTTTGGGACCTGCATGCGGCCGGCGCAAAGGTGCTGGAGTTTACCGCTGGGCGGGGGTGGGCGGAGTTCGACGAAAGTGAACTGCTGCAGGCGTTTTGCGGGAAGATGCTTGGCATCGTCGCGGACTGCCTGCGGGAGCTGCGGACGAGGTTTCCGGAGGAGTATGCGCGGGTTCCGGGAGCGGACCGGCTGGCCGAGGCGACCGAGCAGACGGGGCCGGCGTCGGTGTGGCGAATGGTGGAGGAGGTGCTTCCAGGCGCGGTCGCGGAGGTGCAGGCAATGCTGGCGGAGTGGCATGGGGGTGAGGGGACGGGCCGGGTGGGGGAGCAGGCAGAGGAGTCGAAGGAGCGGCGGGTAGAGTATGACGGGAGGCGTGTGGAGTTCGACGAGTAGCGGTTCTGTCCGAGGCATCCTGTTCACATCGTCCTCCCAGAACGACACGTGTTTACCGTCTCTTGACACCTTCTTCACGATCACTTGACGAGGTTGGGTTTTCCTCGTGACATGCCAGTTTCCAGATCCTTCTTGACCATCGCGTCTGTCTCGATGATGTGCGTCGGTTCCTCGCTCATTCCTCTGCACGCTCAGTTCGATAACGGAAGCCTCGTCGGCACGATCAAGGATTCGAGCGGAGCAGCCGTTCCCGGTGCGCAGGTCACGCTGACCAACACCGCCACCGGCATTACCGCGACGACTACGACCAGCAGCACGGGAGATTATCAGTTTCCGGACGTCCGCGTCGGCGTCTACAACGTGGTCGCAACCTCAGCCGGCTTCTCAAAGGGCGAGGCTGACCGCGTCACCGTTTCAGTGGGCGTCCGTCAGAGGATCGACCTCGGCCTCAAGGTCGGCAGCAGCGAAACCGTGGTCGAGGTGACCGGGGTAGAGCTGCAGATCGAAACGGAAAACTCCGAGCGCGACCAGACCATCACCAACTACCAGTCCGAAGGCTTCCCGCTGGTTACGCGCAACTACTCGGATCTGCTTGGCCTGGTTACTGGCTCCCGCCAGGCCCCTACCGCTGCGACGACGACCTCGATCAACTCGCTCGTCCGCGCCGGTGCCTACAACATCAACGGAGAGCGCAGCGTCTTCAACAATTTCCTGCTCGATGGCATCGACAACAACTCCTACGGGGAATCGAACCAGGGCTTTGACAATCAGATCATCGCCATCCCGCCCGACTCCGTAGCTCAGTTTCAGGTGGTCACCAACAATGAATCCGCTGAGTACGGCCGTTCGTCGGGGGCGACCATCAACGTGGCCAGCCGCGGCGGAACCAACCACTTCCATGCCACCGCATACGAGTTCTTCCGCAATACCGATCTTAACGCTCCCGGCTTCTTCAAGCCCACCCTCAACGGAACATCCGGCATCTCGGTTCCGTTCAAGAAGCCGACCTTCAATCGCAATCAGTATGGCGTCGATTTTGGCGGTCCCCTCACTGTTCCGCGGTTCAACACACGCGACCGCCTCTTTTACTTTGTCGATTACGAAGGATTTCGTCAGGTGTTGAAGCCTCTCAGCGTCCTGTCCCTGCCGACCCAGAACGAACTCAACGGTATCCTCGTTGTGCCCGTCCGTAACCCGCTTACCGCCAAGGTCTATGCTCCCGGCGCTGCCATCCCCACCACCGACATCAATCCCGTGTCGCTCCAGATCATCAACGCCTTCCGCCAGGTGTCCAACCTTCCTGTCTCCGGGCTCGCAACCACCGGTCTGGCGCAGTTCGACTACAACGTTCAAGTCCCGTTCACCGACAACTCCGACAAGGGTGACCTCCGCCTCGACTTCCAGCAAAACGCGCAGGCCTCCTGGTTTCTTCGCGTCTCCGACCGTAAGGAAGACGCCCTGAACGCGCCCGCCCTGCCCTTGCCGCTCGATGGCCAGACCAACGGCCGTATCCGCGTGCTCGACCAGCAGGCCGTCCTCGGCTATACCCATCTTTACGGCTCCAACAAGGTCCTCGACACCCGTGTCGCTATCTCCCGCACCAAGGCCGGCAAGTTCTCAACCTCGATCGGCAGCACCTCATTCCCGATCCCGGGTGAGCCCACCGACCCTTCGGTAGCCGGTGGGCTCCCTACCACTACCATCACCGGGTTCACCGGCTTTGGTCGTCAGTCCACCAACCCCCAGTTCCAGAATCCTGCTCTGCTCGATCCGAAGATCAACTTCACGATCATCAAAGGCAAGCACTCGCTCAAGTTCGGCTATGAGTACGAGCACCTGTGGGAGGGCATCAGCGACAACAATCCCCTGTTCGGCTCCTTCACGTACGGCGGCGGCTACAGCCTCTGCCCAGCCGGAACCACGCTCGTCGGCTCGGTCGCCTGCCCGGCCAACAGTTCCTCCGCGGTACCCAGCACCTCGGCCGTGACCGATAATTACTGGGCGGACTTCCTCTTCGGCACCACCAGCGCTTACTCCGCTGCCAACGTGTACGAGGCGCACATTCGCCAGACCCTTCACAATGCGTACGCCCAGGACGACTGGAAGGCGCTCCCCAACCTAACGCTCAACCTCGGTCTCCGCTGGGAGTATGGCTCGCCCTACTCCGATGCCAACGACAATCTGTCGAACTTCAATCCTCTGAGCCAGACCGTCGACACCATCAACAAGAACGCGGTGCAGGGCGCCGGAGGCGTCGTCAATCAGCTGCAGAACAACAGCGGCATCGAAGGCAAGACGCTGGTGAATCCGGATTACACCGACTTCGCTCCGCGTGTGGGCTTTGCATACTCCCCCGATCTGAAGACCGCCTTTCGCGGTGGCTTTGGCATGAGCTACGTCCATTACACCCGCGCCGGTTCAGGGGACATCCTCGCCATCAACGCTCCGCAGGCGCTCTTTGTCGCCGTCAATCAAAACAATCTCAAGCCCACTCCAACCAATCACTGCGTCGGGACCCCCACGGTGGGCAATATCGGCACCTGCTACGTTTCCGAAGATCAGGGTTTTCCGACCGGGCTCACCACCACGTTCAATCCTTTGACGGACAACGTCACTTACATCCCTCAGAAGACCAAGGACAGCTACGTCGAAAGCTACTTCCTTTCCATCCAGCGCGAGCTGTTCAAGAACGCGCGGTTCGACATTGCCTACGTCGGCAATCACGGTCTTAAGCTTCAGGGCTTCGTCAATGCAAACCAGCTGAACCCCGTCGTCGGCTTTGCCCAGGCGAACCGTCCGTTCCCCAAGTTCTCGGACATCACCGAGGCGCTCAACGAATTTCAATCCAACTACAACGCGCTTCAGGTTCGCTATGAGCAGCGGTTTGTAGCGGGACTCACGCTGCTCAACTCCTTTACGTATTCCAATGCACTCGACCAGACCAGCGCCTCGCTGGAAGGCAATACGCCCTCCGTGCAGGATGCCAACAACCCCCGCGCCGACTATGGACAATCCGACTACAACCTGCCCGTCAGCAACGTCACGTCGCTGCTCTACGAGCTACCCGTTGGTCGAGGCCGCCGCTTCCTGTCCTCTTCCAACGGCTTCCTCGACGCGGTCTTTGGTGGCTACCAGGTTTCAATCATCAACATGATGCAGTCCGGGACTCCGTTCAACATCACCTACACGCCATCCGCCACCAACCAGGTTTCCCCGACGATCTCGAACTCCTTTCGGGGAGCCAATCTATACCGTCCCAACATCGTTCCGGGCGTCAATCCCAAGCTCAACACCCAGATCGCCTCCAGCGGCTACATCCAGTACACGAATCCCGCCGCTTTCACCTTTCCGGTCACCAACACGCTTACGAATGGCGTGTCCACTCCGGCCAGTCCTTTTGGCAACGTACCGCGCAACTACCTCCGCAACCCCGCTTTTTATGAGACCGATCTCGCCCTCAACAAGAAGTTCTCCACCCCCATCGAAGGGTTGAAGATCGAGTTCCGCTCCGAGTTCTACAACCTCCTTAACCACACCAACCTGTACCTGCCCGCAACGGTCGGTGGGTCGGTCGCTGCCAACCAGACCATAATCCCCAATCTCACCAACAACAATGGCGGCGTGATCACGAGCACCTTCCAGCCTCGCGTTATCCAGTTCGCCCTTAAGCTTCTCTACTAGATTGACTCACACGACGTAAATGCCGCCCTCACCCTTCACGCTGGCTTCGACACCGGCACCGCCCTGACCGGACCCCTGTTGGTTGGAACACCCGGGCACGGCACCCACGGCTACAATCCCGCGACTACTTCCCCAGGTGCGCGCCTCTTTCTTCATCACCGGCTTCGCCACTGGAGCTTGCCAACTCAAGCTACGCGATCACTTCAAACGGACGCATCATATCGTTCGCTTCGTGCTCCAGGATGTGGCAGTGGTACAGGTAGTCGCCTACGAATCCCTCGAATTTCACAATGACCCGGGTCACCGCGCCTGCGCTGCATTGCACCACATCCTTCCACCCGAGTTCATTCGGTAGCGGAAGCTCGGCGGCGGCGGTGTAGCGCATTTCCTTGTGCATCAGCAACGCGAAGGTATCAAAGGTGCGGCGGTCCAGAATCTGGAACCGTACCAGGTGGAAGTGCATCGGGTGCGTATCTTCGGTCTGGTTGACGAACTCCCATATCTCGGTGGACCCGAGGCGTGGCCGCTCGGTCACCGGCTCGTGCCAGTGTTTACGATTCAGCAGCATCATCATCGAGTTCTGCACGCCATCCTGGTACTCGTTCAGCGTGATGGTGCGGGTCAGGATTGCGTCCGACTCCGGCGTTCTCCGGATAGTTCGCATCGCTGCCGGAATCGCGCTGGCGGATCTGGGTCCCTGCTGTGCGGCCACGCGGAATTCGAGGATCTCCTCGGCTCCCGTCCGAAGGCGTACCTGCTGGCCGGCAAGATGCGTGAAGTCGACCAGAAGGTCGGCCCGCTCTCCCGGCGCCAGGGTCAGACGCGTCATTGAGACCGGTGCCTCCAGCAGACCCTGGTCGCTGCCAATCTGGATCAGGGGTTGCTGGTTTGAGAGCGACAGACCGAAGAATCGGCTGTTCGCCGCCACGACGGCGCGGAACCGGTAGAGACGCGGTTCGACCTCGAGGTAAGGCCGAATCTTGCCGTTGATCAGAATGGCGTCGCCCGAAAACTCCGAAACCCAGGGGTGCTCGGGATCGCCGGACGTAGGGTAAAAGAGCTGTCCGTCGCTCGTGAAGTTGCGATCGTAGAGCATGAGCGGGAGCTCGTACTTGCCTGAGGGGAGATTGAGCGACCGCTCCCGTTCGTCGCGTAGCCACAACATGCCGAACAGCCCTGCATAGTGGTTCAGGCGGTTGATTCCCATCGCATGGTCGTGGTACCAGAGCGTCGCGCTTTCCTGCTCAAAGGGATAGTGGGCGGTGCGCGAGTAGCCCGGAGTAAACCAGTCTTCCGGCTGACCGTCGTCCTTGCTCCGCACGCGAGCACCGTGCACATGGACGCAGGTACGCACCTCGGGCATATCATGCCCGCATCCATGCAAGCTGTAATCGATGGGCAGGAAATGCTCGTCCGGCAGATGGCTGATCCACTGAATGGAGCCGGGCACGCCTTTGTGCGCCTGGATGACCGGACCCAGCGCTTCTGGCCCATAGCTCCACATCCGCGTCGCCGGAACGTCGCGATGCACCTTGGCATGGATCTCGCGCATGGTGATCTGCAGCATGTCCGGCCCGGCCTGCAGCAGAGCGGACGGAACCGGCAACGCGTCCACAAACGGGGTCAGCTCAAGGGCGTGCAGCATGGGTTTGTTCGACGGCGCGGGAACGGGGGCTGCCTGTCGGGACGGCATCGGTGCCATGCCCTGCATCTGCGCAGCTGCCCTGCTGCCGAGGCCGGTCAGCCCGACGGCGGCGGCTTGCTTGAGGAAGTGGCGGCGGTTGCGAGGTACCAACAACGGGCAATCTCCAAGGGATAAAACTCAAGGCACGCTCCCCAGAGCGGGAGCGTGCCTTGAGTGTAAAGCGGCGCGGTTACATGTCTGTGAAGGTTAGTTCCCGCTCGTCACCGCACCTGTAAGCGGGTTCAGCAGGACGACGTTCGGATTGGGCGCGTTGGAGCTGCTGAAGTCGAACATGTTGTTCAACGAACCAGCGATAGAGTCGAACGACCCACCGCCAATTCGTTGCCCCGAAAGAAAGGTGTCCTCGATGAACTTCGACACCGAACTTTGATCGACCACGGTCGAGTCCAGCGCGTTCTTCTTCGCCCAGGGCGAGACCACCAGCATCGGAATGCGGGGACCGTAGCCACAGCGGCCCTGGGCGTGCAGCGTGGACGCGCTCACACCCGGAAGAGCGGTCGCAGCCGACGCGGTCGCGCTGCTGCAGAGCCCTGTTCCTGCCAGTGTGTCCGCGGTCGTAGCTGAACCATTCACGATCATGGGCAGGTGATCGTACCAGCCGTCCGAGTCGTCATAGGTCAGAATGATCGCCGTGCTGTTCCAGAATGCGGACTGCTGGATTGCATTGATTGTGTTTACGATAAACGTCTGCTCATCGATGGGATCGGAGTATCCCGCATGCCCATCCTGGTAGCCCGGTGCCTTCAGGAAGCTGACCGCGGGCATCACGCCGGCAGCGAGCGCATCGGTAAAGTCGTGGGTGTCGTACTGGTGGTTCGCGGCGTCCGTTGATCCGATGGCTGCGGTCGGGCGAGCGTGACTCGGGTTTGCCGTTGAAGCGTAGTACTGGAACGGCTGGTGGTGCGGGATGTAGTCCGCCTTGACCGTGCCCGTGATCTGCGAGGTCGTCGTGCGCGCACAACCCGTGGTGCCGTTCGCGTTAGTCTTCGAAAGGTCGAAGCCTCCTTCAAAGAACCCCCACGACACATTGGCAGCCGTCAGCATCGTGCCAATGTTCTTGCCCGTCATGGAGATATTCGAGCTTGTGCTCGAGCACACGTCGTTGGTCGGGTCGGAGTCACCAACGTCGGTAAAGCCGCCGCTACCGTCTGCGATCAAGGCCGAGTTCGTCCCCGTGCCGCTTACCGCCCCGTTGGTCTGGCCGGAGATGAGATTCAGCGCGCCCGGCGTTGAAGGACCGAACGTCGTTCCGAACGCGTGATCGTTTATCGCGTAGTGCTGCGCATAGTTCCAGAGCCCGGTCACCGTGTTGCCGTCGTAGTAGCCCATCACCAGGCCGTTTGTTGCGGAGATCGTCGAAGCGCCCGTCTGCTTGAGCTGCAGGGCGCTATCCGGTACACCCACTGACAGCGGAAACAAATCCATCTTGCCATTGTCGAACGCCGTCTGCTCGGGACCGTAGTTATGGTCCTGATCGTTTGTCGCAGCCTGCGAAGGATCCAGCCGGTAGGGGTTGGTGGCACCCGTCAGGTTGGCGGCATTGGTGCTGTTCGGATTTGCCGTCAGCAGCGTTCCAATCAGACCCGCAGGAAGCGGCGTTCCGGTTGCCGCGGTAAACGCTGTTTCCCCCTTGGGATTCGTGGCGTTCGGGTAGGTACCGAAGTAGTGGTCGTAGGAAACGTTTTCGCCAAAGATCACAACCACATGCTTGATCGCCTGCACGCTCGTCACCGGAGTCACCGTTGACAGCGTGTTCGAGGTGCCCGTGCTGCATCCACTCATAACGACGGCAGCGGAAAGGGAAAGAGCGACGACTTTGCGGACCATAGAAACCTCACCTGGGCTAGAGTTCCTTCAGTCTCCCGAAACCATGTAAACGGAGCTTGAATGCCACGTGAAACTTCAGTTCCCTCCCACAAAGCGCGGCACCGTCAGGCTCCTTCCATGACCGCCTCCCGACCGCCGACACAGATAACGAGGCCAATCCTGGAATGACAGGGTGGTACAAATCGTTTTATCGACAGCCCCAAATCTAGTCGTTGCCGCTTCCGCTTGCCCGCTGATCGCCTCGGGGGTTGCTGTTCTGCACTTGCTTGTTGACCACGGCCTCACCCGCCTGCCTGTGCCGCCCACCTTGAGTGCCCGAGCGCATTGCCAAAACGATCGCACCGATGACCACAATGGCACCGGCCGCTAAAAAGATAAACGTCAACATGGAAGTATCCTCATTACGGTGTGAGTGGTGCCGAGCGGCTACTGTTGCCTTTCCGACTCACGAAGTTGACCGGCGATGGATGCGGAGACCGCGCGGCCGCGTTCCAGTTCATCGGCTCCAAAGCTGATGGCGCCGACACGCGCGTGTCCGCCGCCGCCGAAACGCTCGCAGATCGTGGCAATGTTGGCCAGGGTCGATTCCGCGCGGGGGGTCCAGGGATTGGTTCCGACGGAGATCTTGGTGCGCGCGCCGGACCGCGTGAGCGCCACCGCGTAAACCGCTTCCGGCTGGTAGTAGTAAGGGATGAACTTGCTAAGGCCTTCGACCGGCCGGTCCGTCAGGTCGAAGCCGATGACGCCGTCCCGCATCTCCATGCGCTCACGCACAAGCTGCATGTTCCGCTGGTGGCGTGCCCACAGCGGACCGATGGCTTCCTGCACCATGGGCTGCGCGAGCACCTGGGTCAGAGGCATCTCCGTCAGGAGCGGGATCAGCTTCGGAATCAGGCCGTCGGGCGCATTTTCGATGACCAGGCAGAGCCTGGTGGCGGAATCCTCCATCTCTACCGCCGCGCGTGCGCTCTCGTAGCGCGCTCCGTCGATGATGTCCGCCCACTTGAGCAGCTCGGTAAGCGAACCGGTGTCGAAGCCGAACTGCGCGCGGCCGACATCGGCGATCAGGTTCGTGCAGGAGAGGTAGGCGGGATCGAAGAACATCCGTCCGCCGGCCTGCCGCTCGTCGAACGAGACCCGGTCTTCGAGCCTGGGAAAGGCGCTCAGGTGATGATCGAACCACCAGGTAAGGCGGTCGGAGGACGAGTAGCGAAAGTCGACGATGGCGTTTTCGCCGGGGCCGAACGGCGGGTCGAAGGCACCGCCCGGACGATGCGCCAGGCCGACGTACTCATACGTCTCGGCTCCGCCCAGGCATTCGCGGTGCAGCCTGGTAAAGACGGCCGCCGAACACGCGCCATCGAAACACTGGTCATGATGCAGCACCCGAAACGCCATGGTTCAATCCGACCTTTCCGCAGCTCTGGACCCGGCACGGCTGCCGTGGCCTCCTCCTAACCGTATCGCAAAGCGCGGCGGCGCGCCGTGTGAGAGACAAGCACAAAAGCCCAGCGGTGGAACCAAACGAGCTTCACTCACGTACACTTGCCAAGCAGCCCATCACGCGGAGCCCTCCATGTCCATCGACCAGCCCGAGCCTGCGCTTCTCGCATCCGCCCCTCCGAAGCCTTCTCTACGCCGACTATTTCTCGGTGACGACGGCCTGCGCGCGGGCTGGAGCCTGCTGCTTTTTCTGATCTTTCTTGCCGGGATCAGCTTCGTGACCAACCTCCTGCTGTTTCACTTTCACGTGGTTCCGAAACCGGTCAAAGGCGCTCCTCCGATTACCACGCTGGCCCCGCGCGGGACGATCCTGCGCGATGGGCTCGGCTTCTTCGACCTTGCTGTGAGCGCGCTGCTGATGGCACTGGTGGAGCGCCGCCCGTTCCGCCGGTACGGCACCCCCGCACGCCGGTCCGTGCCCGACTTCCTGATCGGACTGCTTTGGGGATTCGCCTTTCTTTCCGGACTCGTCGCCATGCTCGAGATCACCCACCACCTTGCGTGGGATGGCATGGCGCTGCACGGCTCGCTGCTCTGGAGCTATGCCGGCAAGTGGGCCGTCGGGTTTCTTTGCGTGGGGCTGTTCGAGGAGTACTTCCTGCGTGGCTATCTCCAATACACCGTAGCGCGCGGCGTTTCGGGCATTGCGCGCGCCATGAGCGTCTCCAACCGGTACACCTACGCGATCGGCTTCTGGATCGCCGCCTTCCTCTTCTCCATCGTGCTGTTCGCGGTGGGGCACCTGGGCAATGGGGGCGAAACATTCTCGGGCATCCTGGCCGTTTCGTTGGCCGGCCTGGTATTCGTCTTCTCGCTCTGGCGCACGGCGTCCCTTTGGTGGGCCATCGGCTTCCATGCCGCCTGGGACTGGGGCCAGACCTTCTTCTATGGCACGCCGGACTCCGGCCTGCACGGCGTGGGACATCTGTTCAGCACGCACCCGCTCGGTGCGGCTTCGCTCTCCGGCGGCTCGGACGGGCCGGAAGGCAGCCTTCTGGTCATCCCCACGCTGCTGCTCGCGCTTTTGGTCATCCACCTGACGCTGCCCTATAGTCCGCGCTTTCTGACGCCGGACCAGATGCCGCCCGGCCGGCTCGAGAGCGAAGGCTCCGGCCTTGCGGCGGAACCGTCCCCCGGTTTCTAACCCGATCCGAACCCAGCCCGCCAGCCCCGGAGCCCGTGTCGAACCAGTAAACTGGTCCGAGGCATGGACACACCGAATCCGCAACCCGACGCATCCGTAAAGCCGAACCGGCAAGCCGGCCCCGAACTCGAAGCACCCCCGGAGCCCCGCCTGCTGACGCGGAAGAACGCCGAGGACCGCGAAAGCGATCGGAAAGAGCAACGGGAGCTTCTGGGGAGGCACAGTCCGGAGCAGGTCGCCGCCTCGCTGCCTCCGGTTGGCGTGCCCTGCGACGGCTCCCCCGGCCCTGCTCCACGGCGCGGCTTCACGTTTGCCCGGCTGGCCCGCGTGGCGCTGATTACGGTGTCCGTCCTTCTGCTTCTGATCGCGCTGGTCACCTTTGCCGGCGAGCGGTGGATGCGCTCCGCCGCCCGCGCGAGCCTTCCGCAGATCGACGGCCAGCTCACCCTGCCCGGCCTGTCGGCACCCGTTACCGTCGCGCGCGACCCGCACGGCGTTCCCTTCATCCAGGCCGCCACGCTCGACGACCTCGTGCTCGCCCAGGCGTTCACCACGGCGCAGGACCGCCTGTTCCAGATGGATCTGCTGCGCCGCCACGCCGCCGGCGAGCTTGCCGAGATCCTTGGCCCGTCGCTGGTGCCGCACGACCGGCTGCAGCGCACCCTGCAGGTCCGTGCCTCCGCCGACCGCGCGCTGGCGCAGCTTCCCGCCGACCAGCGCCACCAACTGGAGGTTTACGCGCGGGGCGTGAACGCCGCCATTGCCGCCGAGTCCGCCCACCTGCCCATTGAGTTCCGCATCCTGCACTACACGCCCGCGCCCTGGACCGCGCGCGACTCGGTCCTGTGCTATCTCGCCATCTTCGAGGACCTGACGAACGGCTATCCCGCCAAGCTTGCACGCGAGGCCATGGATGCGAGCCTCCCACCCGAGCTTGTGGCCGACCTGTACCCGGTAGGTTCCTGGCGCGACCATCCGCCCACCGTTCCGGTACCCGACCTGACGCTTCCAGGGCCGCCGATCGAGGAGATTCCGCTGGACGAGTCGCAGGCCTCGCTCATACGGCCCGCGACGGGTGTCAGAGGTCTCGACCCCGAGAGCTGGGTCTCCGCGCTGACCCACGATCTCACCTCGAACTGCGCGCAGTGCCGCCCCGGATCCAACAACTGGGTCGTCTCCGGAGCCCATACCGCAAACGGCAAGCCCCTGCTTTCGAACGACATGCACCTCCAGCTCACCGTTCCGGGGCTTTGGTACGAGGCCAACCTCAAGGCTGGCGATCTGCACGTTGCCGGCGTGACGCTGCCCGGACTTCCGCTGGTCATCGTCGGACACACCGACCACATCGCCTGGGGCTTTACCAACCTGGGTGCGGACGTGCAGGACGTTTACATCGAGCAGATCCGCGGCAGCTCCGGCGGAACCGAGTTCCTTTCAACCGACGGCTCCTGGCAGCCGGTGACCCATGTGGCCGAGCACATCGTCGTGCGTGGCGGACGCAACCAGACCCTGGACGTCCAGCTCACCCGCCACGGCACCACGCCGACGCCGATCCTGACGCCCGTGCTGCACGACGAAACACGTACCTTGGCCCTGCGCTGGACCCTTTACGACCCGGCCGCGCTTGAAATCCCCACGCTGCTCTTTGCCCATGCCCACGACTATGCGAGCTTTCAGACAGCCATGGCGCACTTCGGAGGGCCCGCTGAAAACGTCGTCTACGCCGACGACCAGGGGCATATCGCGTACCATGCCGCCGGGATGATTCCCCTGCGCGGCGCGCCTCCCAAGCCGGCCCCCACGCCTTTGCTGGACCCGACGCCCGACGTGTTCAATACCACGACGCCCGACCTGCGCGCCACTCCGGACCCGCTGGCAAAGTCGGTCCTGGCGATGCCTGCCCAGCCCGCGCCTACACTGTCCGGCCCGTTGAGCCCGGTGCCGATCGTTTCGTCCGCCGCCACGGAGTGGTCCGGCTACATCCCGTTCGCGCAGCTGCCGAATACGCTCGACCCTCCCGGCGGCGTGATCGCCACGGCAAACGGACGCATCGTCCCCGACGAGTATCCGTATCCGATCGCGTTAAACTGGGCCGACCCCTACCGCACGGACCGGCTTTACCATCTGCTGGCGAACCGGCACGGCCTGCGCCCGGCCGACATGCTGGCAATCCAGTCCGACATCTACTCGGATTTCGACCGCACGCTGGCTGAGCGGCTGGCCTACGCAATCGATCACTCCGCCCTGATCCGTAACTCCAAACCTGCCGATAAATCGCAGGTGCTTGCCGCGGCCGATATGCTGCGTAACTTCGACGGGCAGATGACCGCCGATTCAACGGCCGCCGCGATCGTCTCGGCCACGCATAACATCCTCTGGCGGCTGCTGATCGAGCCGCGGCTTTCCGCCGATCCGGCCCCGGCCGGCACGCGCGACCCCGCGCTCACCTCGCTGGACCCGACGAATCGGCCCACGCGCCAGCAGGCCCGGCTTACCCACCACGAGCTGCGCGACCTCTATCTGTGGGGCGAAAAAGACTACGCGCTCGAGCAGATCATTGCGCACGCCCCCTCGCGCTGGCTACCGCCGGGATACAGAAACTGGGACGACCTGCTCGCCTCCTCGGTCGACCTGGGCCTGCGTGACGCGAAGGCCCCGGCGGACCTGAACAAGTTCCGCTATGGAGCCATCCATGTCGTCGACCTGGAGCACCCTGTTTTTGGGCAGTCCCCGCGCCTTGCCCGGATGCTTGGATTGCCGACCGGCACCGGCGCCCGGCCGCAGTCTGGCGATACAACGACGGTGAAGCAGGTGGCCCGCACCTTCGGGCCTTCAGAGCGTTTCACCGCGGATCTCGGCAACCCGGACGCGAGCACACTGAACCTGGTGCTGGGGCAATCCGGCAATCCCGCCAGTCCGTGGTACATGGACCAGTTCCCCGCGTGGTACCACGTAACGACACTGTCGTTTCCGTTGAACCCCGCCAGCGCCACCCACACCCTGACCCTGACGCCGCCTCAGTAAGCGTCTTTGATCAATTTTTACAGCTCAACGGGTGCGAATGGCCTGTCCGATCAGCAGAATTAACGGAGCCGGGCCGGGACCCGCATGCGGCAGTTCGGCGACCGTGGTAGTCACGCGCCGCTCCTGCGGGGTGGAGGCCCGCGAGACGGCGGCAACCGGGGTCGCCGGTGGAAACCCCGCGCTGAGCAACTCGGCGGTCAGGCGGCCGAAGTCGCGTCCAGGCATGTATAGCACCAGCGTCGAGTCGGGTTCGTAGGGGTTCAGCGCCAGGGGACGATCTCCGCTGTGGTGGGCGGTGGCGAGAACCAGCCGGCTGGAGCTGGCGCGGTCGGTCAACGGCGTTTGCAGCGACGACGCGACGGCAAACGCGGTCGTGATACCGGGAACGATCTCAAACGGAATCGCAGCCGCCGTGAGTGCATCGATCTCCTCGCCGATGCGCCCAAACACCAGCGGGTCGCCGGACTTCAGACGCAGCACGGACCGCCGCCGGACGGCGTGCTCGATCATCAGCGTGTGGATGCCGCCCTGCGTGATGCGTGGCTGGCCGCAGCGCTTGCCGACCGGGACGATCTCCGCCTGAGGGCTGGCCAGCGCAAGCACCTCGGGGCTGACGAGGTCGTCGGGGAGGATGACCTCCGCGGTCTCGAGCAGTCTCGCGGCGCGCAGCGTCAGCAGGTCGGGTGCGCCCGGGCCGGCTCCGCACAGGTAAACCGTACCAGCCTGCGCACGGGCGGAGGTCGGACCAGGGCTCAAGCCGGGGTGCTTTCCGGGTTGACGGCTTCCGCGGCGGCGGGCGGCGTGCCGGAGCCCATGCGTTTGGCCGCAAGCAGGGACGCGGCAGCGACGAGGCCGGCAGCGATGGTCCATCCGGAGCGCTGCCGGCGATCCGCCCTTTGCTGTACCGGCTGCGCGGCTGCGGCATCCGGAATCTGGACCAGAGGCGGCGCGGGATTGGTCATCGCGTGACGCCGGGCCATGGCTCGGCTGGGGCAGGCGTCGTAGCCGCACACGTCGCGCTGGGCCAGTTCGTGCAGCAAAGACTTGCGCTCGTCGTTCAGCGGTTCCGCAGCGACCACCTCGCGACGCAGGTTGCCGAGATCGGTGAGCCATTCGCCCAGGTCCAGCGGAAGCGCGGCGTTCAGCTCCTTGCGCAGCCGCTGGGCAAGCGCGGGGCTCGCGCCGGCGGTGGAAATAGCCACCTGCAGATCGCCCCGGCGTACCACGGAGGGGAAGTAGAAGTCGCAGAACGGCGGGTCGTCCACCGCGTTGCACAGGATGCCCGCAGCTTCGGCCTCCGCAAACACGGCCCGGTTGACGGCGGCAATATCTGTCGCGGCGACGACCAGGAAGTTGCCCCGGAGATCGCCGGACTTGTACTCACGCCGAAGCCAGTCGACCTCGCCGTTGGCGGCCATCTGCTGGATCCGCTCGCGGGCATGCGGCGCGATCACCGTAACCCGTGCGTTGGCGGCGCGCAGCGATTCGATCTTGGACTCGGCCAGGTTGCCCGCGCCGATCACGATGCAGGGCTTGGCGGCAAGCTTGAGGAAGATGGGGAACAGGTCCATGTGTCATTTTACGCCGCTAGGCGATGGCGGCGTTGACCAGAGCCTTGGCCTCGGATTGGATCTGCTTTAAGTGCGCCTCCCCCTTGAAGGATTCGGCGTAGATCTTATAAACGTCTTCGGTCCCGGAAGGCCGCGCGGCGAACCAGCCCTCGTCGGTGTTTACCTTCAGCCCGCCGATGGGCGCGTGGTTGCCCGGCGCTTCGGTCAGGATGCTGGTAATCCTGTCGCCCGCCAGCTCGGTAGCCGTCACATCGGTTGCGTTCAGCTTGGCGAGCTTTGCCTTCTGCTCCTTGGTCGCGGCGGCGTCGATCCGCTGGTAAACCGGGTTGCCATACTGCGCGGTAAGCTTCGCGTACAGCTCGCCGGGATCGTTCCCGGTGACGGCGGTCATCTCCGCGGCGAGCAGGCCCATGATCAGCCCATCCTTGTCCGTGGTCCAAACACGCCCGTCGCGCCGCAGAAAGCTGGCCCCGGCGGACTCTTCGCCCACAAAGCCGAGCGAGCCGTCGATGAGCCCGTCCACAAACCACTTGAAACCGACCGGCACCTCGAGCATCGGGCGCGGCAGCCCCTTGCTGACCCGGTCGATCATCGACGACGAAACCAGTGTCTTGCCCACGCCGACGCTTGCCGCCCACTCCGGCCGGTGGGTGAACAGGTACTGGATCGAGACGGCCAGGTAGTGGTTCGGGTTCAACAGGCCGGCGGTGCGCGTCACGATGCCGTGGCGGTCATGGTCGGTATCGCACGCCCAGGCGACGTCGAACCTGTCCTTGTTCTGGATCATGCCGGCCATCGCATCCGGGCTGGAGCAGTCCATGCGGATCTTGCCGTCCCAATCCAGTGTCATAAACCGGAAGGTGGGATCGACGTATGGGTTCAGCAGATCGCAGGACAGGTTGTATTGATCGATGATGCGCGGCCAGTAGTACACGCCGGCTCCGCCCAGGGGGTCGACCGCGAGCTTCAGCCGCGAGTTCTGCAGTGGATCGAAGTCGATCACGTTCGCAAGGTCGTCGACGTAGGCGGTCAGGTAGTCGTGCCGATGAGTCGTGGGAGCGTTCAGGGCCTTTGTATAGACGATGCGCTTGACCTCGTTGAGCCTGCTCGCGAGCAGGTCGTTGGCGCGGTCTTCGATCCACCTGGTGGCGGAGGTATCGGCCGGTCCGCCGTTGGGCGGGTTGTACTTGAAGCCTCCGTCCTCGGGGGGATTGTGCGAAGGTGTGATCACGATGCCGTCGGCGAGGTCGCCCACGCGGTCGCGGTTGTAGGTGAGGATCGCGTGCGAAAGCGCGGGCGTGGGGGTGTAGGAGAGCTGGACATCGACCATGACGGAGACGTCATTGGCCGCCAGCACCTCAAGCGCGGTGGCAAAAGCGGGCTCCGACAGCGCGTGGGTATCCTGGGCCAGAAACAGCGGACCGGTAATTTTGTTGCTGGTCCTGTACTCCACGATCGCCTGCGTAATCGCGGCGATATGGTCGTCGTTGAAGGAGGTCTGGAAGGCGGAGCCGCGGTGGCCGGAGGTGCCGAACGCGACGCGCTGGGCAGGGATCGCCGGGTCCGGGTGCAGCGAGTAGTAAGCCCGCAGGAGCCGGGGAACGTTGACAAGGGTGTCGGGCGTGGGATGCTGGCCGGGCTGGTTGGGCATGGGTTCGGTAAGCCTTTGCTGGGGTTGGCGGTCGGGCTGCCTGTCACTGAGGAGTGTACCGGAGAGCGCGAAACCGGGGTACTGGAGCGCGGGCCCGACCCTTCTACGCTTTTCTTCGCGCGCGAACGGCAAGCAGAAAAAGAATGAGAGCTGCGAGAGAGACGAGCTCGCCCAGCAGCCGGTCGGGAGTCTGCGCAAAGGTCAGGTCGATCCGGTCGCGTCCGGCCGGCAGCAGCAGGACCATCAGGCCGTCCTGGCGTTCCGGCTGGTACGGCGCGGCGGGGCTGACGGGCTGGGTGGGCTGGCCGTTCAACATAACGCGCCACGCGGGATATTCACGGCGGTTCACCACGAGATAAGTAGGCTTGTCGACCTCGACGGTGAAGTGGTCCGGTGCGCCCCCGGCGGGGAGACCCCGGGGAGCTGGCTGGTCCAGGTCGGCCGCGCCCTGTTGCGGAATCGTCCAGTACGGCGGGTCGCCCGGGCGCAGCGCGTCGTTGTCCACGCCGGCGGGGGTATATTCGTCGGTCGGCGCGGTATTGGCAAGCGCCGGGGTCAGCTGCTGCCGGCCCACGGGCGATTCAGCCGGCTCGCAGCCCTGGGTAAACTCGGGGGTCAGCAGCGGCAGCCCGGGCTCGCGGTGTGGGGCCGGATGGAAGATCAGAACACCGGCCAGCGCCGTGGATGCAAGGGCCAGAGGCACGGGTCGAAGCCGCAGGTTGCGCACAGCCAGCGTCGCGGCGAGCGCCAGCGTGCAGGCCAGCAGGGCAAGCATTCGCCAGGGAAACTGCAAAAAGCGGAGCTCGGGAAGGTGGTTCCAGAGCGGCGCGGACCAGCCAGTGAGCAGAAAAGCGATGACGGCGGCAAGCGTCGTAAGGGCCGGCAGCAGATAGGGCGTCGTGGCTTTACGGCGCGCGGCGAACAGCGCGGCGGCGGCGAGCGCAAGCAGCATCACGGCGAGGAGCGAGGCAGTGTGAAGAACGGCGTCGTGCGCCGCATCCGGCGTGTGGTGGAAGAGGAAGTTGTCGGCAGGGCGCAGCCCTTCGATAACGGCCATGTCGATCTCCACCCAGCGCCGCTCATAGGCGGCCGGCAGCAGGTAGAAAGCGGGCAGCGCGAGGCCCAGGGCAGTGCCGGCCAGGGCGGTGCGGGCCAGCCTCCAACGGGTGGGCAACGGGTCGGACCCACCCAGCGCATCAGGCAAATGCGCGTTCGCGGGTGCGCCGGCCGAGTTGGCGCCCGGCCGAAGGAGGCGCACAGTCGTGAGCAGGGCAAGCGCATAGGTGCTCATCACGGCGGCAGGTGCGTTCGTCAGCCAAAGCAGTGCGACGGGCAGCGTGATACCGGCAATCGTGGGGCGAGGACGCAGAATCGCGGCGAACAGGAGCGGGATGACCGCGGCGGCAAGCAGCTCGGCATATGCGGTCCGCTCATATGCGGTAAACAGCGAATAGGGGTTCAGCAGGTAAAAGATGGCCGCAAGCGTCGCGGCGGGCTCCGCAGCCCAGATCCGCGCCAGCCGGAAGAAGCTGAAGCCGGACAGCGTGAGGCAGGTAAACGTGTACGCTGCCGGGGTAAGCCGGAACGGAAGCAGCGCGGTGAGCGCGGCACCGGTAAGCCAGGAAAGCGGCGGGTAAAAGATAAAGCGCGGCTCGCCGGCGTGGTACGCGGGGATAAACGCCCAGTGCGGATACTGCCCGGCACCGATCTGGCGCGAGGCTTCGAGCCAGTTCAGCAGGTGAAAATCGAAGTCGTGCCCGCAGGACGGGCCGTGCAGCAGCAGCGGAACGATGGCGAGCAAGGCCGCAAAGGGAATCAGAAAGCGGGGAGCTCGCATGGGCTATTTTGCCATGGAGCCGGCGGCGTGCCTCCACCGGACCTCTGAATCAGGTACTTGTCCTGCCGGCGGACCTCCATCCCGCCGAAGTTTACGGAGCTACACCACGCGGGTTCCGGCCCGCCGTGGAGCTTTCCGCTCAAGCTCCGGCACCTCCCTGTCGATAGGGAAAGAGACACAGGTCTTTTCGGCCGTGTCGGCTGGTTCAATCAGGCGTAGCGGAGAACAACATGCACGGAAGTACTGCGGAACAGCCCCTCGTGGGCATCGTCACGGTGACGTTCAACAGCGGGGCGGTCCTGCCGGACTTCCTGCGGTCGCTCAGTGCGCAGCGGCACACGCGTTTTCGCCTCTGGGCGGTGGACAACGCGTCGAAGGATACAACGCTCGAGCAACTGACGGCTTGGAACGATGACCGGCTCACCGTGATCGCGAACAGCGCCAACCAGGGCGTGGCGGGTGGCAACAACCAGGGCATTGAGGCGGCGCTGGCGGCGGGCTGCACGCATGTGCTTCTGCTCAACAACGACGTCGTCTTCGAGCCGGATCTTATCGGTGGGCTGCTGCATGGGCTCGACGAACACGCCTGCGAGCTGTCCGTGCCACTAATGTACTACGCCGAACCGGGCGACAAGGTATGGTGTGCGGGAGGCAAGTTCCGCGAAGACTTCGCGCTGCTTCCGGTGCACTTCGGCAAGGATGAAACCGACCGTGGACAGTTCGGCGCAGCCATGCCCATCGGCTATGCGCCGACCTGCTGCACCATGATCCGGCGCGAGGTGTTTGCGCGGATCGGGCTCATGGACGAGCGATACTTCGTCTATGCCGACGATCTCGACTTCATGTACCGCGTGTTGCGGGCAGGGCTCGTGACCTACTTCCTGCCCGGCGTGAAGCTGTGGCACAAGGTAAGCAGCCTGACGGGTGAAGAATCGCCGTTTTCGCAGCGCTACATGTCGCGCAATCGGGCGTTCTTTATTCGCAAGCATCTCAGCGGGCTCACGCTCGCGTGGTACACGTTGCTTTATCGCGGATACTACCTGATGCGCTTTCTGCGCAGGCAGGACCCCTGGAGCACGATGCTGCGCAAGGAGCGCGCGTGGAGCGAAGGACTGCGAATCCGGTAGCCGCCGGTCCGATCGCTACCGGTCCGGTCGCTGCGGCCCCCGGCACACGAGGCGCTCTTCGGGGCGCCTCGTCGCGTTGTGGCGTTAAAGGTTCAGGAGAACGAGCCCAGTGCGGAAGCGATGCACCGGGTTAAAGGTGTTCACACCCGCGGCCATCGCCGCACGAGATCTACTTCAAGGAACAGGGGCTAAGCAACGGGTGCAAAACAGCGGGGGCTAGGCAGCGGGAGAGAGCACGGCTGCTTCCCCGGCGTGTGCGAGCGGCCTCTTCCGCTCATTCACCCACGCGAGCCCCGCTGTGAGGGCAACGCCAAGCCCGGACAGGGGAAGCAGCCCCCGTCCCAGCACAAGCGAAACCGCGAGCAGCCCCGCAAGCGGAAGCACCGCGCGCAACGGGCGCAGCAGCCCTTCGCGCACCAGGTCCCGCGTCCCGATCTTCAACTCCGCTGCGAGCCGGGGCGCGGTGTGCAGCAGAAGCAGCCCGAAGCCCGCGCCGGCTCCGGCAAGCGTTCCTTCCGCGACGCCAATGGGACCCAACAAAACGATACCGGCGAGGCTCGCGGCCAGGTTGACCAGAGCTTCCGCAAGTACCGGAGCAAGCGCCTGGCTTTGCTGTCCGGCCGCGACCAGCATCACGCCGTACGGGTTCGCCACCAGCCGAATGGCTTGCGCAACCAGCAGCACGGCTAGCAGCGGAAATGCCGCCTGCGCATAGGCCGCGCCGACCCACACGCGCAGCAGCCACGGTCCGCCGGCGAGCAGAAGCAGCACCAGCGTGAAGTTGCCCAGCGCGTTCAGCCGCGTTACGCGCAGCACCAGCAGGGCGATCTCGCGGCTTTGCCCACGCGCGTGCATCGCCGCGATCGGCGTCATCAGCGCGCCGACGAGCGACTGGTTCAGCCCGGCGAAGAACATGCTCAACGTAGCCGCCACCGAATACACGCCAACCGCGGCGAAGCGAAAATGACCGACCACGGTCACGTCCAGCCCGGAGACGAGCAGCATACCGAGCGCCCACAGCGAAAGCCCCGCGCAGTAGCGGGCAAGCTCGGCGGCAACCGCACGCTGCGCAACACGCCACGTGACGCGGAGCGAAGGAAGCAGCCGATGCACCGCGACGAACTGGCTGAACCCGCCAAGCAGATTCGCCACGCCGATCAACCCGCTGAGCACCACCAGGGAATGGGTGAAGCGCACGGCCAGCACCACCAGCAGCGCACCTGCCACGCGTGACACGCCGATCGAAAGCGCTGGAAATTCATTGCGATGCAGGCCAAGCAACACGCCGGTATACGTGGACAGCGGAAGAAGAGCACAGGAGCTGAAAGCGAGCACCCATGCCGCCTCGCGGAACTCCCCCAGCAGCATTACGGGGATGCCGGGGAACAGGTGCGTGCTGTTGCCGATCACAAGCACGACAAGCGTAAGCGCCACCATCGCCGCGCCAGAGAGCATCAGCAGCGAGGTGGACACCAGCGTATCGCGCCGGCGTTCATCGTCCGCTTCCACGGCCTGCGCCAGAAAGCGTGCCACCGCGGTCTGCAGGCCAAAGTCTAGAAAGCTGGCGTAGGAGCTGATCTGCAGGATCAGCGACCACGCGGCGAACCGGCCGGGGTCGAGCGAGCGCGTCAGAAAGTGCGGAAGCGTCAACGCGACCGCGGCCGTCGCCAGCCCGCGCACCACGTTGCTGGTGGCGTTCTTCAGAATCAGCGTGCGCAGCGACCTCACGCGGGCTCCTGCGCCTTTGCCGCCGCCGGTCCGTATCGCTTGATCAGCCGCGCGGGTACGCCGCCTACGATGCTGTACGGAGGGAAGCTGCGCGTGACGACCGAGTTCGCGCCGACAATGCATCGCTCGCCCAGCGTCACCCCTGGCATCACCACGGCCCGATAGCCCAGAAAGCAGTTGCGGCCGATGTGCACCGGTCCGCGCGAGACCGGGGGCTGCTCCATGATCGGAGGCCCGTCCGGGTCGAAGCCGTGCGAAGCGTCGTTGATGAACACATACTCGCTCAAGACGCTGCCGGCCTCGATCTCAAGCCGGCCGATGGCGTGCAGCACCGCATGCCGGCCCACGTACACGCCATCGCCAAGCACGATGCGCGGCGAGTACCGCAGCGAGCCATGGCGGGTAATGGGCTGCACCGTGCTGTCCGGCAGGATCATCACGTTTGCGCCCATCTCAATGCACTCCGGGTTCGAGACCCGGTATGGCCGTGCTATGTACGAGCCCGGGCCCATGCGGATGCGCCACGGGCTCAGCGCCCGGCGGATTCGAAGCTTGATTCTCTTCAGCGGCAGCGGCTGCGCGACGGTCATCAGGCCCCAGCTCCGAGGGCCGCTCCCGCCTGCTCGTGCAACAGTCCGCGCGCGCTCAACTCCGCCAGCGATCGATCGAAGCCTTCCGTGGAGGGCTCGGTTGCATCGGCCCAGGAGAGGAATTCGCGGAGTCCATCGCGGAAGCTCCACTGCGGCTCGTAGCGCAGCAGCCTGCGTGCCAGCGTAAGGTCCGCGACGCCGTGGCGGATGTCGCCGTCGCGAAAGCGTCCGTTGACGACAATCTCGGAGTCGCCTCCATAGAAGCTGTTGACCTGCTCGGCAACCTCACGGATGGAGGTGCTTACGCCGGCGCCGACGTTAACGGCATGGCACCCTTCAATCGGTTCGAGCAGCGCGCTCGCGGTGGCGCGCACCACGTCGTGCACGGAGACGAAGTCGCGGCTTTCCGCGCCGTCTTCAAACACCTGCAGCGTTCGTCCCACGCGGGCCAGGTTGGAAAAGATAGCCAGGATGCCGGTGTACGGATTTTGCAACGACTGCCCCGCGCCGAACACATTCTGATAGCGCAGCGCGACCGAAGGAATCTTCAGCACGGAGCCGAACAGCAGCGTGATCTGCTCCTGCGCCTGCTTGGTAAATCCGTAAAACGACTCCGGACGCAGCGGGCACGCCTCGGGCGTCGCCGTGGGTGCGCACGCGGCCTGGCAGTGCGGGCAAAGCGGATCGAACTCGCCTCTCTGTTTTGCCTGCGCGCTGCGAGAAACCGGGAACACCATGCCATGCTCCGGGCACATGTACGCGCCTTCACCGTAGATGGAGCGCGACGAAGCGACCACGATGCGGCCCACGCGATGCGGCTCTTTGGCCAGCAGATCGTACAGCACCGCCGAGCCCATCAGGTTGGTACGTCCGTAGTGCGAGACCTCATACATGGATTGCGCGGTACCGGTTTCCGCAGCCAGGTGAACCACCGCGTCCGCATCGGCGAGAGCCTCGCGGAGCAGCGCGGCGTCGGCCACGTCTCCGCGATGAAGACGCACTGCCGGAGCAACATCGGGAGCCAGGTCGGTTGCACCCGCGTGCACCTGCGGCACAAACGCGTCGAGCACGGTGACGTCGTGGTGAACAGCAAGCAGGTGGCGGGTCAGATGTGTCCCGATAAAGCCGGCACCGCCGGTGATTAAGATGCGCATGGGTCCTTTGAGCTTTCGGCTGATCCATCGTGAAGGGCATTGGCTTGGGAAGCCGGGGAGTACCGCTTGGGAACTGTATCGGCGGACCGGTCATGAGCATGAGTGACTTTTTTCGAGCCGCCCATCCGAAGGTCATCCTCCGGAGGTCACTATGCGGAAGTCATGGCACCGCTGCTCCAAATCGGGAGTTAGGCAGTTCTAATTCCGTTTCGGTCTCTAAGTGAGAACTTAGGTTTTCTTTCAAAGCTCTACCCACTCCCGGTCGTTACGCTCGTCCTCGTGATGACCCTTCCCTCGCTTCGCAACACTGTGTTGTTCCTCTTTGCGCTTGCCGCGGTTCAGGCCGGCGTGGCCCAGGCGAATCCTGCCGCGGCGCACCGCCAGGATGAATGCGGCGCACTCGGCTGCATCCCGGTCTCCGGTGCCGCCGGCGCAGCCTCGGCCGAGCATCCGAATGTTTCGGTCGCCCCGGTCGTCATCCGGGCCACCTCCGCGGATGTTCCTGGCGTCGCGGCCGGAGGTCCGGGCGGCGCGGTCGAAGCAGGCGGCGCGTCGCGGCATGACTTCGAGGACTTCGTAGCCTCGACCCTCGGGCATTCGCTTCCCCTCTACGGACGCGGCCTCTTCAGCAATGCGCCCGCAAGCTTCGTGCCGGCCGACCACGTCGGCGTGCCGGCAGATTACGTCATCGGGCCCGGCGACGAACTTATCCTGCGCTCGTGGGGCAAGGTCGATCTCGACGCACGCGTGTCGGTCGATCGCAACGGGCAGATCTTCCTTCCCGTCGTCGGCGCCATCAACGTGGCCGGCGTACCGTACCAGCAGCTGCAGCATGTCATCGAGACCGCGATGAAGCGGCAGTACCGCGACTTTCAGCTGTCGGTCACGCTCGGGCAGCTGCGCTCCATCCAGATCTTCGTGCTGGGACGCACGCAACATCCGGGCGCGTATGTCATCAGCGCGCTCAGCACCCTGGTAGACGCCCTGTTCGCCTCCGGTGGTCCCTCGGCGACGGGCAGCCTCCGCGATATTCAGCTGCGCCGCAACGGCCGCACTGTCGCGCACCTCGACCTCTACGATCTTCTGCTGCGCGGCGACAAGAGCGCCGATGTGCCGTTGATCGCGGGCGACGTCCTGTTCATCCCCGTGGTCGGCATGCAGGTCGCGGTCGACGGCGACGTCAACACACCGGCCATCTACGAGGTCAGGCCCGGGGCGGATATCAGCTCCCTGATATCCGATGCGGGCGGCCTTACCAGCATCGCCGGCACGCAGCGCTCCACCCTGGAGCACGTGGTCGATCACGAGGCGCGGCGCTCGGACGACCTTGCGCTCGATGCATCCGGGATTGCGCGTCCGCTCCACGATGGCGACATCCTGCGCATCTTCCCCATCTCGCCCCGGATTGAAAACTCCGTTACGCTGCGGGGCAATGTCGCGCAGCCGGGCCGCTACACCTGGCATGACGGCATGCGGGTGTCGGACCTGATCCCCAACCCGGATTTCCTGCTCACGCGCGCCTACTTCAACGCGCAGAACGGCTATGGCACGCTCGAAAGCGAGCCCTTTCAATCGCAGAACCGCAGCCGTCCCGGAATCGCGGGCCAGCATGGAACCGAGATCAACTGGAACTACGCGGCAATCGAGCGACTCGATCCCGCCGACCTGTCCATGCAGGTCATTCCCTTCGCCCTCGGCAAGGCGATCGCCCGCAGCAGCATGGCGGAAGACAAGCTGCTCAAGCCCGGCGACATCATCGAGATCTACACGGAAGACGATGTGCTGCTTCCACAGCAGAGCAAAGCCAAGTTCGTCCGCATCGACGGCGAGGTGGTCGCGCCGGGAACGTATCGGCTCGGGCAGGGCGAAACCCTGCAAGACCTCGTGCGGCATGCCGGCGGCTTTACCGCCAACACGTATCTCTATGCCAGCCAGCTCATGCGCGAATCCGTCCGCGTGGAGCAGGAAGCGAAGCTGCGGCACATGCTCGACCGCGAAGAAGAAGAGGTGCTTTCGCCGGTCAACCAGACCCACCGTTCCAGCGACTCACCCGGCAGCGCCCAGGGTGAGCTTGCGCTGCGGCAGGCCTACCTTGCCAGGCTGCGTGAGATTCACCCCACAGGCCGCATCGTGCTGGACCTCAGGCCGGACAGCCGCACCGTGGACGACGTCCCGGCGTTCGCGCTCGAAGACGGCGACCATTATTTTCTGCCTGCCGTGCCCGGAACCGTCTATGTGCTGGGCAACGTGTACAACGAAGGCGCGCAGCGTTTTCAGGCCGGCGAGGCGGGCGCCGCCTACGTCTCCAGGGCGGGCGGCGCAACGCGCGATGCGGACCGCAAGCGCGAGTTCGTGCTGCGCGCCGACGGCACCGTTGTCAGCCATCAGGCCGCGGGCAACTTCAACCGGCTTGCCATCTTCCCGGGCGACGCCATCGTCGTGCCTCCCCGCCTGACGGAAGGCTCGCTCCACTTCGACCTCAAGGACTGGGTCCAGACCCTGTCCTCCTTCTCACTGACCGCACTCGCCATCAAGGCGCTGAAGGACTGACCATGACCGTTGCGTCCGCACATCCGGCCGGCGAGGCCGATGCATCCCGGCAAGCTGATCCCTCCTCGATCGACCTGCTTCCCATCGCCGTTTACCTGCTCCGGCGCAAGCGTGTGGTGCTTGCGTACCTGCTTGCCGCCGCGGCGCTCGGCCTCGTCGCCTCCCTGCTCTGGCCGGCAAGCTACACTTCCACGACGGAAATTCTGCCTCCGCAGCAAAGGCAATCCGCGGCCGCGGCCATGCTCAGCGAAGCCAGCGCGGGTGCCGCGGCGCTGGCCTCAGCCGGCTCTGAGCTGCAGGCACGCAGCGTGGCGGAAACCTACGTGCATATGCTGCAGGCCCAGCCCGTGGTCGACGGACTCATCCAGCAATATGGCCTGCAAACGCTGTACCGCAAACGGTATAGGTCCGACACGCGCAAGGCGCTCGCAAGCCATACCGCCATCGTGGCCAGCAAGGAAGGCTTCGTCAGCATCACCGTGACCGATCGCGACCGCAACCGCGCCGCATCCATGGCGAACAGTTACGTGGACCAGCTGCGCATCCTGACCCGTCATCTCGCGCTGACCGAAAGCTCGCAGCGCCGGCTGTTTTATGAAACACAGTTGGCCCACACGCGGGAAGACCTGTCGCAGGCCGAGCTCGCGTTCAAATCCGTGCAGCAGAGCAAGGGCGTGATCTCGCTTGACGCCGAGGCACGCACCATGATCGAAAGCGCGGCGCAGCTGCGTGCGCAGATCGCAGCCAAAGAGGTAGAGCTCCAGCGTCTGCGCGGCTTTGCCACGGCCAACAACCCCCAGGTGCAAAGCACGGAAGACGAGTTGCGAGCCCTGCGCGCGCAGCTTGGGCAGGTTGCCGCCGGCAGCGCGGGATATGGAGGCATGGGCCTGGGCAACGTGCCCGCCGCCGAGCTTGTCTTTGTGCGTGCCTCCCGCGAGATGCGCTATCAGGAAAGCGTCTACGAGCTGCTGATGAAGCAGTACGAGGCCGCGCGCATGGATGAAGCGCGCGACGCGCCCAACGTGCAGGTGCTGCAGGTCGCCTCGCCGGCAGAGCGAGCCGCATGGCCGAAGAAAACCGTCATCGTGGCGCTTGCGGGCCTGCTCGGCCTGCTTCTGGGGTGCCTGCGCGTGGGTGCCGGCTACTGGGCCGGCACGCTTGAACCCGCGCGAAAAAGACAGATCGACGAGCTTCGCCGCGCGGCCTGGGGAGGTGCACGATGAGCGCATCCGGAACCATCCGCGTCCTGCATGTGGGCAAGTTCTACTCGCCAGTCGAAGGAGGCATCGAGAACGTCGTGCAGGAGCTCGTCACGAGCTTTCGCGACGACCCCGAGGTGAGCGCAAGCGTGCTCGTCGCGCAGCGCAAAGGACCCGCCGGCATGGACATGGTCGATGGCGCGCGCGTGCGTCGCGTGGGCAGCCACGGGCTTCTGCTCGGCACGCCGCTCGCTCCCGGCTTCGCGGCGGAGATCGCCGCCATGAGCAGCGGCTTCGACATCGTGCACGTGCACGTCCCTAACCCGCTTCCGTTCTTCTGCGACTGGCCCGCGTTGCGCCGCAATGGCACGCGTCTGGTCGTGCATCACCACTCCGACATCGTACGTCCCGTGCAGCGCGCCGCACTCCGCTGCATGCGCTGGCAGGAGCGGCGCTTTTACAGATCTGCCGAAAGTATCCTGGTCACCTCCACGCGTCTGCTTCAAACCTCCGAGACGCTGCGTCCCTACCAGTCCAGGTGCCGTACGCTTCCGCTCTCCATCGACCTCGACACCGTCAAGCGCAGCACGCCGGAACGTCGTGCCCAGGTACGCTCGGAACTGGGCTGCACGGACTCCGATGTGGTCTTCTTCTTTCTCGGCCGCCTGGTCTATTACAAAGGCGTACACGACCTGTTGCGCGCAGCGGCACGCACCCGGTGCAAGGTGCTCATCGGCGGCGGCGGACCTCTGCGCAAGGAACTCGAAGTGCTCACCGGGCAGCTCGGCCTCACCTCCCGCGTCCAGTTCCTGGGCCGCATCGAGCAGCCACGCCTGCCGGAGATCTTCAGCGCCTCGGACGCCTTTGTGCTTCCCTCCAACGAAGCCTCCGAGGCCTTCGGGGTCGTGCAGCTGGAGGCCATGGCGTATGGCCTCCCGGTCATCAATACCTCGCTTTCGACCGGCGTGCCGGAGGTAAGCCTCCATGGCGTCAGTGGGCTCACCGTACCCGTACGCGCGCCCGAAGCGCTTGCCGAAGCGATGGACCGGCTGACCACCGACCGGGCCCTGCGCATGCGGCTCGCCGCGGGGGCACTGCATCGCGTACACGCATTTTCCCGTGAAAACATTACAGAAAAGCTGCGGTTGCTCTACAGAGAGGTAATGGATGCGCCGATAAGGGGAACAGGTGTGCATCGCACAAGCGGGCATCCCAGCCCCGGTGCGGCGACGCTCACGGCCGGGTCCAAAGGAGCTATCCAGCCGTGTTCAACGAGATCCTGGTCCATCTTCCCCCAACGGCAATCTTCGCGCTGAGCTGCGCGGCCGCCGTCGTCTGCTCGCTTCTGCTGACCGGCCTGGTGGCGCGCCTCGCGCATCGCTTCGGATGGGTGCGCACGCCCACCTCCGCGCGGCACGTACATACCAGCGCCATCCCCCGGCTGGGCGGGATCGCCATCTATCTCACAACCGTCGGCATCCTCGCCGTGGGGCTTCTGCTCAGTGGCTCCAAGGGCATCGCCAGCAACGCCATGCATACCCTCGGCCGCGTGCTTCTGCCGGCGACGATGCTGTTCCTGGTAGGCGTCATCGACGACTGCCGCCCCCTTCCGGCGCGACTCAAGCTCTCCTTCCAGATCGCCGCCGGCGCGTGGCTCTATCTGCTGGGCTACTCGGTCTTTGGAGTCGTGCAGATGTCCGCGCATGGCCTTCTGCTGCGTGCCGTGGAACTCGCCGCCACCGTTGTATGGGTCGTATGGATCACCAACGCCATCAACCTGATCGATGGCCTGGACGGCCTTGCCGCGGGCAGCTCGCTGTTTTCCATGGCCACTCTGTTCATCGCCGCCTGCCTGCACGGAAGCCACGAGGCGGCGCTCGGCACCGCGCTGCTTGGCGGCGCGGTCATCGGCTTTCTGCGTCACAACTTCAACCCCGCCTCCATCTTTCTGGGAGACGGCGGAAGCCTCTTTATCGGCTTCATGCTCGCCGCCCTCGGGCTCATGGGCAGCTCGCAGACGCGCACGCCGCTTCTGCTCACCATCGCATTGCCGGCGCTTGCCTTCGGGCTTCCCCTGCTGGAGGTCGTGCTCTCCGTCAGCCGCCGCTTCCTTTCCGGCAAGCGTTTGTTTGAACCGGACCGCATGCACATCCATCATCGCCTTCTAGACCGCGGGCTCAGCCATCGGCAGGCCGTGCTTGTGCTCTACGCGGTCTCCGCCGCCTTCGGCCTGCTTGCGCTCATGCTGGTCGATTCCACCTGGATGGGCCTGTTGCTCTGCACCATCCTGCTTGCCCTGCTGGGCACCGCGGGCATCTACAAGCTGGGCTACACGGAGTTCGCGGAGCTGGCAAGGATTCCGCGCCGCACGCTGCAGCAGCGCAGGGTCATCGCGAACGCCGTGCTCATCAACCGCGCGGTCGCGCTTCTGGAGCAGGCCGGCTCCGTAGAAGAGATTCGCGGCGCGCTTGAACATGGCTTTCCCGCTGCCTGCTCGGCAGAGCTTCGCTTTGCCCTGTTTCCACGCAACGGCATGGGCGTCACGCAGGGTTTCCGCATCCGTGGCGAACAGGTCGCGCACGGCACGCATGCCTCCGGCTTCGCACGCGAACGCATGGCGCGGCTTGTCATGGAACTCGAATCCCCGAGCTACCATGGCTCGCTCGAGTTTGTGCTCGCCGTCTCGGCAGGCGAGATGATCCTGAACGTCCACCAGCTCTCCAGCAAGCTGCACCCCGCGCTCAACCTCGCGCTCAGCCGCATGGAGACCGCGCGCGAGCTCGCCATAACTTCAACCGATGCCGCGAACAACTTCCCCATAAGGGTCTTTCCGCTGGCCGACCGTGCTGCGCTCGGCACCCTCGGCTATGTGCAGTAGAGATCGCCCGGCAGCAAAAAAAAGGGAGCCCATCGAGGCTCCCTTCTCTGCGTTCTCCTAACACTTTAGGAGGTAGAGCCCGCCCAGAGAGCTGACCATTGGCCTCAGCCTGCCATGTCCAGCGCCGCCAGCGCGTTGTTCAAGTGTTCCGCATGGTTGTAGGACCGCAGGATGTGCTCCGCGGCGCGGTCCCGCATGCTTTCCGCCGCGGCTTTGTCTTTCAGCAACGCGCGTACCGCCTCCGCGAACTGGACCGGGTCTGCGGTAATGCGGGCATGCACTCCATTCTGCAGGCCGCTGCCTTCCGTACCGACCGGTGTCGAAACCAGCGGCAATCCGCGCAGCACGGCCTCCACCGTCTTCAGCTTGACTCCGGCACCGTGCCGCATGGGGCTCACAAACACGCTGCTTGCCGCAAAGAGTGGCGAAAGCTCAGGCACATCACGGTGCAGCTTCACCGCGGGAGAGCGACTCACCTCCGCGCAGAAATTATCGAGATTCTGTCCCAGCGTGCTGCCCGCAACTAAAAAACGATAGCCCGCCAAATCCAGCAGCCGCGGATGCACCTCTTCCAGATACCACCGCACCGCGTCCTGGTTCAGCGTGACCGCCAGCGAGCCGACAAACAGCACATCCATCGTGCCCAGCGGCGGCTTGCCCGCGGAGCCGAGGTCGAGCGCGGCCGGAAGCATCCGTCCCCCGGGAGTCCGCCCGCTCTGCCCGGCCGCCCAGGCGTTATAGCCGGCCAGCTCGTCCGAGGAGATAAACCAAAGCGCATCCGCGCGACGCCACACGCGCGGCAGATACCTCGCCATGCGTGCAGCCTCAAGTCGGAAGTACCAGCGCCGCAGCATGCCGTCCGCGGCCTCCGCCAGCTTGCGCTGATACGCGGCTTCATCGTTGTGAACCCGTATCGCTACCCGCGCGGCAGAGATGGCCGGGTTCTCAAGAACTTCGCCGGCGAACTCATTGTCGAGCAGCAGGAGATCGTACCGCTCCCCGGAGAGATCGAGCCGGCGCAGCCCGGAGCGAACCGCCATCTGCACCGGCAGCCGGCTCAACACACCGCGTAGCAAAGGCTTGCGCGGAATCTCGGTAAGCCGGTCGACCACCGCGCCGACAGTACTCCGCTCCTCCGCGCTCAAGCGCCGCTTGACCGTCAGCACAAGATGTACGCAGTGGCCGAGCTCACGCAGGGCGTGCAGGCGATTCCATAGATCCACCTGCCCGCCGGACCGCGCCGGATATGGATTATGCGCGCTGACGTACAGAATCTTTTTCATAAGAGGAAGAGGTCGTAGCCAGGCAAACGCCCAGCAGCACCGGGATGCTGTATGCGTTCATGGAAGAGTAGTACGTGGTCAGCGCAATGGCTGAGAACAGCGCGCCGATCAGCAGCGTCTGTTCCCGCCGGAGGTACAGCCGCCGCACCAGGCGGGCAAAGAAGCAGAGGAACAGGCAGACAAACGGCAGTCCGAAGTATACCGACCAGTTCAGAAACAGCGTCTTGCAGTCGGCGTTTTCCGTCGTGTACTGGTAGTTGCTCACTTCGGTAAAGACCAGCGGGAAGTTGAAAAATCCGGTCACCGTGTTCATCGCCTCCGGCAGGTAGCGCGCCATCGCCGGGTAAAACCCGGAAAAGCCCACGCCCAGCGGGTTGTGCAGCACGCACATCGCCGTAAACAGCGTCATGGTGGCGCGCGTGGCCACGCTCGATCCATTCGAGACCAGGTCATTGTCAAACCCCTGGCTGATCATGCCGGAGATGAAGATCGAAGCCGGCACAAGCACGGCCGCACCCAGCAGCAGCCGGCCCACGCTTAGTCCCGCGCGCGCCACCCCGTACAGCGCAGCGCACAGCAGAAGGGTAATCAGGCCGCCTTTCGATCCGCTATGGATCAGCAGCGCCACGGTCACCACGGCAAACAGCACCCGTGTGCCCGCACGTTTCGCGAAATACACAGCCAGCAGCCCGGAGATCACCGCCTGCACGGAGAAGGTACTCGACTCGGTCGCAAACCCGCGCGGCCGCGCATCGAAGTTGATCGTCGCGTGCAGCAGTCCGTTGCCGTCCAGCGCCGGACCCGCCAGGGCGGCGAACAGCGTCAGTCCAAAGCCCAGCATAGCGCCCGCCCAAAGCCAGCGGCTGGGCGTGTAGTCCACCCCAAAGACACCGAACAGGTAGAGCCCCACGATCACGGCCAGGTTGAACGACTTCACCAGCAGGCTCGTCTCCTGAAAGCTGCTTCCCCACCGCAGCAGATAGGCCGCGGTCAGCAGAAGCGCGTACAGCACCGCCGCCGCCACCCGCTTTTGCACCCTTCCGTCCAGCTTCATCCCCCGTTCCAGAAGCCACAGCGCGCCCAGCAGCACCAGCGGAAACGTACTCAGCGATCCGCCAAGGTTGCGCAGCGGAGTCTTCTGCAGAACCGTATCCTGCAAGGGCAAAAAGACGATCAGGCAGAACAGCAGCAGATTGCGCAGGGCGCTCATGGTTGGGCGCTCTCCGGCCGGCTCGGTCGCGGTGTGGGCGGGTCGCTGCAGATCACGGTCTCGGTCGTCCTCCCCGGGGATATGTCCTGTATCGGCCAGCCCGCGAGAGACTTGAGGCTCATCGGCAAGGATTTTCCGCAAAGGTCACCGAACGCCGGGAGCGGTAAACTGGAAACGCGGCCACGACCTGCCCGCAGCCGTACGATTCTGCGCAGGCCACGTACTTCGCGCGCAAGGGGAGCACCATGCGATTTGCAAGTTACCTCCTGGAAGGAAAACCCACCTGGGGATACCTCGAAGCAGACCAGTGCGTGCACGCGGGCCTCGTGCTGCAGCAAACCTTTCCCGACCTGAAGTCCGTCCTGGCCGCCGGCGCGCTCGGCGAGGTGAAGCTTGCGGCTGCCTCCGCCCCGCGGAGTCCCCTGGGCGACCTGCGCTGGCTGCCCGTGATCCCCAATCCGGACAAGATCCTTTGTGTCGGGCTTAATTACGAGACCCATCGCAAAGAGACCGGCCGCGCCGAGGTCGCCTTTCCCACCATCTTTGCGCGCTACAGCAGCAGCCAGACCGCGCATCTGGCCGGCATCGTCCGCCCGCGCGTGTCCACCTCGCTCGACTTCGAAGGCGAGCTCGCCGTCATCATCGGCCGCTCCGGGCGCTACCTCGAGCGTGACGACGCCTCCGCGCATGTCGCCGGTTACTCCTGCTATAACGACGGCAGCGTGCGCGACTGGCAGGCCCACACCCATCAGTTCACGCCGGGCAAAAACTTCCCCGGCACCGGCGCCTTCGGACCCTGGATGAGCACACCCGACGAGCTTGGCGAGCTGCACGGCCTGCGCATCAGCACGCGGCTCAACGGCGAAACCGTCCAGGACGCAAAGCTGGGCGAAATGATCTTCGACATCCCGGCCATTCTCGCCTACTGTTCCACCTTTACCCGGCTCGAACCCGGCGACGTCGTCGTGACCGGAACCCCGGGCGGCGTCGGCGTCAAGCGCACCCCGCCCTTGTTTCTGCAACCCGGCGACACCGTGGAGGTCGAAATCGACCGCCTGGGAACCCTGCGAAACCAGGTCGTCGCGGAGCCCTGACCGGCGCTACCGGGTAAAGTGCGCCAGCAGGGAATTGGCCAGGTAAATCAGCGAAACGCCTCCCAGCAGGCACGGCACCAGCGCCCGATGCGTGCCCAGATGCTGCCGCAGCTCAGGCAGGAAATCTCCCGTCGCCATCTCCAGAAAGAATCCGGCCGCCACCGCAAGCACATACACCGACGACCTGGCCGAAAGCACCCACCAGGCGGTCAACAGGCCGCCCAGCAGCGGAGCCACCGCGTCGGCGATCAGAAACAGGTAATCGACCATCGTCGCCGGCTCGCCGCGCGTGGTCAGGATCACCGTGTTCATGCCGTCCCCCAGGTCATGCGCCGCAATGCCGGTCGCCACGGCAAACCCCGCCGCGTGCGAAGCCGAATACGCCGCGCCGATCGCCATGCCGTCACGAAACGAGTGAAACACCAGCATGCCGGCACCCGCCCGGCGGAAAGCCCCCTGGTTCCACGAGCCCGCCGTGGCCCGCGCGGCCAGGCTTCGCAGCCCGCTCTCCATCCCGTAGAACAGCAAAAAGGAGAGCAGTGTCAGCGCAAGTACAGTCGAGATCGCGAGCCCGGACCGAAGGCCAAGCTGGATCGCCTCCGGCAGCAGATCGAGAAACGCCGCTCCCAGCAGCAGACCTGCCCCCAGCGCAGTCAGTGCCGTCACGTATCGGCGCAGGCGCAGCGCCAGCGCACCACCGGCAAGCGTCGAAAGCACCGGAACGACCAGCAGCAGGATAGGCACAGCTAAATGATAACGCAGAACCGTTTGCGTCTACAGTCCGTTTACACGCTCATCCGGCCAGCGGCTCCCGTCCCCTCAAAGCCCGGCACTTCGCGCCGCCCGCTGAAAGAAAGCCAAACGTGGCGGGAGTGTTATAGCATCGTGGACGAATCAGAATCACCAGGTGTGAAAGGTAGCCGCGCGAGACTCTATGGCAATGATCAACGTTGAAGAAGTACAGAACCCCTCTCTCGCACCGCAGGAGACTAACTACAGCGCGATGGCGATGGTCACCACGCTCTTTTTCATCTGGGGCTTTTGCACGGTCCTCAACGATGCACTGATTCCGCATCTTCAGGTCGCCTTCACCTTGTCCTACCTGCAGTCGTCGCTCATCCAGCTTGCCTTTTTCAGTTCATATTTTGTCTTCGCGCAGCCGGCCGGCAAACTGGTGGAGTGGATCGGATACCAGCGCAGCATGGTCGCAGGCCTGGTCACGATGGGTATCGGCGCCCTTTTGTTTCTTCCGGCTGCCAATCTGGCGTCGTATCCCTTCTTCCTGGCCGCGCAGGTCGTGCTCGCCGCCGGGGTTACGGTTCTTCAGGTTGCGGCCAATCCATACGTCACAATTCTTGGCCCGCCGGAGACCGCCTCCAGCCGGCTCAACCTGACCCAGGCGTTCAACACCCTGGGCGATACGCTCGCACTGCTGTTTGGAGGCATTCTCATCCTTGGCGGTGCCGCTACCGCCGCCAAACATGCCGGTGCCGCTGCACTGACTCCCGTGCAGCAGGCCACCGTGGTCAAGCTGCCTTACCTAATTGTGGCCAGCGTTCTGGTGGTACTTGCCATCGGCATCGCCCTCTACCGGTTTCCTCGGCTCGAGCTGACCCGCGACTTTCGCCCCGGAGGGCTAAATGATCGGGCGGACAGCGTCTGGAACCATCCTCACCTTTACCTGGGGGCGCTGGCCATCTTCATCTATGTCGGAGCCGAGGTCTCGCTCGGCAGCTACATGGTGAAGTACATCGCCGATCCATCGATCGGAGGCGTACCGCTGGAAAAAGCTGCCAAACTCGTCATGTTCTACTGGGGTGGAATGATGGTTGGCCGTTTCGGCGGGTCGGCTCTGATGCAGCGCATGTCTTCTTCGAAGTTGCTTGCGCTCAGCGGTGTCGGCGCGGCGCTCATGGTGCTTGGCTCGCTGCTCGGTACCGGCCACTTCGCCGAGGTCACCATCCTCGCCGTCGGCCTCTTCAACTCCATCATGTTCCCCACGATCTTTACTCTGGCGATCGCGGAGCTAGGTCCACTTACCGGACGCGGTGCGGGTCTGCTGGTGCAGGGAATCGTCGGCGGTGCGCTCATCCCCGTTCTCATGGGCTTCTGCGCCGATCACTTCGGCATCCACCGCTCCCTGGTGCTTCCGCTCCTGTGCTACTTCTTCATCATCTTCTACGGCCTGCGCGGATACCGCATCAGGCCGCAGGAAGCGCAATCACATCTCCAGGCCGTTTAGATATTAAGGAATCAGCCCAGCGAATCGACCCGCAGTCCACACGCAATGCGCGTGTGGACTGTTACATTTTCGTTTTCATTTGTGCGGCGTCATCGTCGATACTTCAACGGTCTCGATCGTCTCCGCCTTGCCCTTCGGCAGGTCGCCAGCTTCAGCCTTGTTCAGGTCGTCCCCGAACGCCCCTTCGTTGCCTTTCGGCGTATGCGGCTTCACGTACGAGTCCGCGCCCAGCTCTTCGCTCAGCTTCTTCGACGTGATTCCAACCGCATGCCCGGTGTCGTGCTGCGGCGCACCCGCCGTCTGGTCGGCTCCGTATGGCTCCGTATTGTGCTTGTTCCCGCTGTACTCGGTCGCGCGATCGTTCCTGGTTCCCGCGGTCTGCCCGCCCTGCAGCTCGCCGGCAAGCCCCATGTCGAAGCCGTCGACTGCGTCCTTGGTCTCTGCATCCGCATCGCCCTGCTGCTCAGCCGGGTCGGAGCCTCGCTCGGCCCGCTTAATGTAGTTCTTATCGCTTTCAGTCGCCATAATTTCCTCTTTCCCGTGAGATGCAAGGCACGATCCTCGAGCGTCTTAGCGCCCCGCTTTTTCCGGCAATCCGCTCAACGGCATCCGCGGTCTCCCGGGGCGGTTCACCACGCTCGCCGGAGCCTTGCCCGCTGCCACCTCACCCACCACCTTCACCAGGTACTTGACCGTGCCTTCCAGCATCAGGTCCGTCATGCCGGCGATGTGCGGCGTCACGATCACCTCGCTCAGGCTCAGAAGCGGGTTGCCGACCTCCACCGGCTCCTTCTTCACCACGTCCAGCCCCGCGCCGAACAGTTGTCCGCTACGCACCGCATCCAGCAGCGCCCCTTCGTCCACCAGCGAGCCGCGCGCGATGTTGACCAGCACCGAACCCTTTTTCATCCTGCCCATCATTGCCCCGTCGAACAGGTTTTCGTTCTCCGCGTCCGCCCGTAGGCACAGCATCACGTAGTCGGCCTCCGCAATCGCCTCCGGAATCTGGTCCCGCGTGTACATCGTGACGCCCTTCGGTGCCTTCGCCGGATCTCCGTCGGTCGCCACCAGCCTGACCCCGAAGGGCACCAGCCGCTCGGCGACCAGCAGCCCGATCGACCCCATGCCCACGATGGCCACCGTCTTGCCCTGTAGCGCCATGGTGTTCCGCGGCACCGCCACGGTGTGGTCGCGCGTCGCTTCCAGCGCCTGGGTCAGCCTGCGCGAGGCCGCCAGCAGAAGCATCACCGCGAACTCCGCCACCGATACCGCGTTGCCCGTCTCATCGGACTCCGCAAACGAGAGCCAGATTCCAAGGTCGTTCGCAGCATCGAGATCCACGCCCTCATACCCCGCGCTCGCCGTCTGGATCAGCCCAAGCTTCGGCTGCGCCTCCATCTGCTCCCGCGTAATCCTGCCCATGCCGATCAGCAATTCGAAGTCGGTCGCTGGCGCGTCGTCCCCCACCTTCCAGCTCACCACCTCGTGCCCCGGCAACCCGTCCCGCACCTGCTCGAACATTGCCTGCAAAAACTCGTTGTCGGCATGCAGAAATCCAATTTTCACTTAGCTTTTCCTCTCGTGCTCAACCGTTCTGATGCATCCGTGCGCGGCGGCGCTCGCAGCAGCAAATGGCATGGCAATTTATCCTCACAAAGTCCCTGTCATACGGCCTGCCCACGCCTGTTCTCCAGGGCCAAAGCAAATCCGTCCGGGCAAACCCTATGCTCCATTCTTCGCGGCTCCATCGCGATCGGTACGTTGAGCAAAATCTCCTGTCCCGCTCAGCCACTCTTTCGCTACCATATCCGTGCGGCACAGTGACGTGCGGCGGGGAGGTTTGAGGATGAACACAAATCTGCATCTCGACTTCACCGGCCAGTGCGACCAGGCATTCAGCTTTTATGAAACAGTGTTTGGCACACAGCGCAAGATGACCCTGAGGTGGAGCGAAGTTCCGGGAGAGTATCGCTGCCCGGAAGGATCGGAAAACCTGGTCATGCACACCGCGCTTCAGCTCGGCACGCTGACGCTGATGGGTGCCGATGCACCCCCGGGACACGTCCGGCCGTTTGGCGGATTCAACATCTCGCTGGAAAGCTCGGAAGACGAGATCCGCCGTCTCTTCGCCGCCTTGAGCGAAGGTGGAAGCACCAGGATGCCGCTCGGCCCAACCTTCTGGACACCTCTGTTCGGCATGTGCACGGACCGCTTCGGTGTGCAATGGATGCTCAACGTTCCCGGGCCGCAGCCTGCGTAGTCCAACTGTGGCGCTTACCCGGACGCAGCGCATTGCGCTCGCTCTGGTGCCTCCCCTGGCGGCGCTGCTGATCCGTGCCCTCGGGGCCACGCTGCGCTTCCGCGATGTATGCGATCCGAATGTGCCTGTGGGAATTACAATTCCTGGTCCGACCGTCTTCGCCTTCTGGCATCGCTCGCTTCTGGTCTGCGCGCATCGCTTTCGCGGGCATCACATCGCCATTCTGGTCTCGCGCTCCTTCGACGGTGAACTCATCGCCCGCACGGTGGAAAGGCTCGGCTTCCGTGCGGTCCGCGGCTCCTCCTCGCGCGGAGGTGCCGCTGGGCTGCGCGCGATGGCCGGGGCCTACACGCAGGGGCACATCTGCGCCATCACCGCCGACGGTCCGCGGGGCCCATCGCAAATTGCGAAGCCCGGTGCCGTGCAGCTCGCCGCGCTTACCGGGGCTCCCTGGGTAGGAGCGTTCTACGCAGAGCCCGACCGCGCCTGGACCCTGAACTCGTGGGACCGGTTTCTGATCCCCAGGCCGTTCGCCCGGGTTACCTTCACCTGGCCGGCGCACGCGCAGGTTGCACAGGAATCGGTGCAGGCCGCCCTCGACCGGGCGGTTCACATGGCCGGGGAACCCGATGCACCATAAACGGTGCCACCCACGCGGTTTGTTGCCCACGTTAGCGCGACAAACTACCGCGACGAAACCGCTAGAATGATGCAGTGCGCGTCGCCGATTTCGATTTCGAGCTGCCCGGAGAGCTCATCGCCCAGACCCCTCCGGAGGTCCGCGGCTCCTCGCGCATGCTTATGGTCGACCGGCGCTCCGGAGCGGTACGCGACGACCTGTTCACGAGCCTGCCGGGTCACCTGCACGCAGGCGACCTGCTGATCCTGAACGATTCCCGCGTGCTCCCGGCGCGGCTCTACGCAACCCGCGCCGGGTTCGCGGGGAAGATCGAAGTGCTGCTGACGCAACAGGTTGGCGAGCATGAATGGACCGCGCTCGTCAGGCCGGGAAAAAAGGTCCGGTCCGGGCAACTGCTTGTCTTCGCCGATGAGGTGGGCCGGCAACTGCTTGTTGCTGAAGTACTTACGGCCGGCGACTATGGCGAGCGCACGCTGCGGTTTACCCCAGATGCAAGCTTTTTCGAACACCTCGACGCCATCGGCCACATGCCGCTGCCGCCTTATCTCCACCGGCCCGACGACGTTGCCGACAAGACCCGTTACCAGACCGTTTACGCCGCGCAGCCGGGCTCTTCGGCCGCTCCCACGGCGGGCCTGCATTTTACGCCGGAGATTCTCAAAGAGCTGCAAGGAAAAGGGATACAGGTCGAGACTCTTACGCTGCACGTGGGCCTCGGAACCTTTCAGCCGGTTCGCGCCGAGCGCGTCGAAGACATTCACCTGCACACCGAGCACTACACCCTGCCGCCGGCCACCGCGGACGCCATTGCGGAGGCGAGGCGTGACGGGCGGAGGATCATCGCCGCGGGCACGACGACCACCCGGACGCTCGAACACTGCGCGGCGATGGGGCAGCTTGAGCCTCATTCCGGGAGCACAAACATCTTTCTAAGCTCAGGGTCCAAGTTCAACGTCATCAATGGTTTACTAACTAATTTCCACCTTCCGCAGTCCACGCTGCTGATGCTCGTGAGTGCGTTTCTGGACCCGAACGGACGGGAAAAAGCGCTGGCCGCCTATGCCCACGCGATCGCGCGGAGGTACCGCTTTTTCTCTTATGGCGATTGCATGCTGATCCTGTGAGCGGGCGTAACATCAAAGGACACATGGCCGCCAAGAACTCCAAGCCTCCCGTTTATCTGCTCGATTCGATGGCCTTCATCTTTCGGGCTTACCACGCGATGAGCCGCCAGCGGCCGATGTCGACCCGTACCGGCATTCCCACGGCCGCGACGTATGTGTTCGTGAACATGATCAACAAGCTCCGCAAGGATTTCGCGCCGGAATACCTGGCGGCCATTTATGACGTGGGCGCGCCGGTGCATCGCAACGAGCTTGCCGACCAGCTGAAGGATGTGCAGAAGTTCAACATCAAGACGCAGCAGTTCGAGACGGTGGAGTATGGCGGCTACAAGGCGAACCGTGCCGAGACCCCTCCGGATTTGATTCAGCAGCAGCCGTACATTCGTCGGGCGCTGGAGGCGTTTCGGATTCCGATCCTTTACTACAAGGGGTTCGAGGCAGACGATGTGATCGGCACGTTGAGCTGCAAGCTGGCGGCGCTTGGGCATCCGGTGTTTGTCGTGTCCTCCGACAAGGACATGATGCAGCTGGTGAACGAGCATGTGAGCATCCTGAACCCGACCAAGGACAACCTGGTGCTGGATTCGGACGGGGTGGAGAAGGTGCTTGGCGTGCGGCCGGAGCGCGTGGTGGATGTGATGGCGCTGCGAGGCGACGCGATCGACAATATTCCGGGAGCACCGGGGATTGGCGACAAGGGGTCGGTGGAACTGATCCAGCAGTTCGGCACGGTGGAGGCGGCGCTGGACGGTGCGGAACAGGTGAAAAAGAAAACGTATCGCGAATCGTTACAGAATAACCGCGACAACATTTTGTTGAGCAAAGAGCTGGTTACGATCCATACGGGCGTGCCGATCGAGTACTCGCTGAACGCGATGCGTACGCAGCCGGTGGACAATGCGGCGTGCCGGGACCTGTTTACGGAGCTGGAGTTTACGACGTTGCTCAAGGAGCTTGCGCCGGCGGTGGACAACACGCCGATCTCCTATGAGCTTAGGAGTTCGGAGGGAGATCTCAGGAGGCTGATCTCCGGAGCGCGTGAGCTGGATGCGGAGACCGGACTGCTACGCGGGCTGTGTCTGGCGATCTTCGAGGATGCGCAGGCGGTATCGGAAGAAACGGCGTCAGAGGACACCGAAGCCCTGGAAGCGGAGCCCGCGGCGGCGGAGACTATGAGTCTTTTCGGGGCTCCGGAAGGCCCGGAGCCGACCCCGCAAGCGACCGAGTCGACGGCCGATCCGGCGTGCAGGATTGCGTTTGCGACGGGTGCGAACGCGGCTGCGGAGTTCGGGCTGGACGTGCCTGGAGTGAAGGAAACGCTGTCCGATCCGGCGATTCCGAAGGACCTGCACGACCTGAAGGCGGTGCTGCGGGCGCTCGCTCCGCATGGAGTAGAACTTGCCGGGGTGCGGAGCGACGTGATGCTCCAAAGCTACCTGGTGAACCCGACGCATACGTCGCATACGCTTCCGGACATTGCGGCCCGTTCAACGAGCCGGGCGCTGGTGCACCAGCCGACAAAGACGAATCCGAACGACCCGGAGCGTCTGCCGGAGGCGGCGGCGGCGATCTTCCGGATCGCGGAGGTGCTGCGGAAGCAGGTATTCGAGGCGGCACAGGTGGAGCACGAGATCGAAAAGGATAAGCCAGGGCTGGGTGGGGCGATGACGGAGTCGATGCTGTTTGCCGAGCCGACCACTCCGCCGGTGCATGCGCCGGGGCAGTCTCCGCTTGAGAACATTTACCATACGATGGACCTGCCGCTGGTGCCGGTGCTGCTGCGAATGGAAGAGGCCGGCGTGCGGATCGACCCCGGGGTGCTGCACGGGATGAGTGCGCGGCTGACGGTGGATATCGACACACTGGCCGAGGGCATTTATGCGGAGGCTGGGCGGAAGTTCAACATCAACTCTCCTAAGCAACTAGGAGAGGTCCTGTTCAACGAGATGGGTTTGCCGAAGCCGATGAAGTATGGCAAGGGCAAGGTGGTTTCGACCGCGCAGGACGTGCTGGAAGAGCTTGCGGAGGCGCATCCGGTGGCGTCGCGCGTGCTGGAACATCGGCAGTTACAGAAGCTGAAGAGCACGTATCTGGATCAGTTACCTTCTCTGGCGGACGCTGCCGGGCGCATCCACACGACATTCAACCAGGTGGGTACGGCTACCGGACGGCTTTCGAGCACAAACCCGAACCTGCAGAACATTCCTACGCGGACCGCGATCGGGCGGGAGATCCGGACGGCGTTTATTGCGGCTCCAGGGAACCTGCTGATGTCGGCCGATTACTCGCAGATCGAGCTACGACTGATAGCTCATTTTTCACAGGACCCGCTGCTTTTGGACGCGTACCGGACGGGCAAGGACATTCATACGCTGACCGCGGCGGAGGTGTTCGGAGTGGACGCGCAGACGATGGACAAGGAGACGCGCGCGCGGGCCAAGGCAGTGAACTTCGGCATTGTGTACGGCATCAGCGCGTTCGGGCTGGCGGCGCAGTTGGGGATCGACCAGAAGATTGCACGGACCTATATCGAGACGTACTTCGACCGGTACGCGGGGGTTCGGCGGTTTATCGATGAGACGCTGGAGACCGTGCGGCGGACGGGGTCGGTTTCGACTCATTTCGGGCGGATCCGGCCGATTCCGGATATTACGAGCCGCAATCCGAACCAGCGCGGGTTTGCCGAACGCACGGCGGTCAACACGCCGCTGCAGGGCACGGCGGCGGACCTGATCAAGCTGGCGATGATTGCGCTGGACCGGGAGATACGGGCGCGCGGACTGCGCAGCCGGATGACGCTGCAGGTTCATGATGAACTGCTGTTCGACGTGGTGCCGGAGGAGGCTGGGGAGATGCAGGCGCTGGTGAAGCAGGAGATGGAGCACGTGGCGGAGTTTTCGATTCCGATTGTGGCGGATGTTGGACTTGGGGAGAACTGGCGGGATATCAAGTAGCGTCTGTCGGGGAGACCGGGTCTGTTGAGGTTGGAGTTCAACGGCGTTTGGGTCACGAGTTGAAGCAGGTCTGTTCAGTTGCGAGTCGTGGGTTAGGTTGCTAGCTGGATGTGGCATACGGGTGTGAGGTTTGTGTGATATAACCTGTTGCACCACTCCTATGCGCTTCCTCCTGACACTTCTCGTCTCCTTGTTCGCCTTTGCCTCTCAAAGCTCGGCCTATGCACAGACGTGCACGGGGCTCTGCCTGCAACAGACGACTTGCTCGGGCGGGGGCACGACGACGATCTCGGGGGTGGTGTATGCGCCAAATGGCGTCGACCCGCTGCCGAATGTGCTGGTGTTTGTGCCGAATGCGCCGGTGGATGCGTTTGTGCCGGGAGTGAGCTGCCCGGCACCCGGGGCTCCACCTTCGGGCCAGCCACTGGTGGGTTCAACGACGGCGGTGGACGGCAGTTTTACGATCCTGAATGCACCGGTGGGAACGAGCATTCCGCTGGTAATCCAGACGGGACGGTGGCGGCGGCAGTTTGTGATTTCGACGGTGACTGCGTGCACGGATAATCCTCAAACGAACATCCGGTTTCCGAAGAACCAGAGTGAAGGTGATATTCCCAAGTTTGCGATTTCAACGGGCGCGCTCGATCAGGTGGAATGCGTGCTGCGCAAGGTGGGGATCGACGACGCGGAGTTTACCAATCCTGGGGGAACGGGGCGGATCAATCTTTACCAGGCGAGCAACGCGGCGGGGTCGCGGATCGACACGTCGACGCCAAAGGCCACGGCCCTGATGGGCGACCTGACCAACCTGGAAAGCTACGACGTGCTGATGCTTCCGTGCGAAGGCAACGCGTATGTGGAGCCGGCCGCGCAACTGGCGAACCTGGTGACGTTTGCCAATGCGGGCGGACGTGTGTATGCGAGTCACTATGCCTATGAGTGGCTGTCGACAAACCCTCCGTTCAACACCGTGGTGAACTGGTCGACGAACCAGAATGTGGCGCCTGATCCGGGAGTGGCGACGATCGATACCAGCTTTTCCGATGGGCAGACTCTGGCGCAATGGCTGCAGATCGTGGGGGCGACAACCACACAAGGGCAGATGCCGATCTCCACGTTACGTAAGAATTTCAACGGGGTGAATGCGCCGACGCAGTCGTATATGACGCTGAATAACGCGACCTATGGCAACCCGGTGATGCAGTTTGTCTTCGACGCGCCGGTTGGCAATACGACCAACCAGTGCGGGCGTGTGCTGTTTGACGAATACCATGTTGAGAACCCGCCGACGACGCCGACCAATCTGGCGTTCCCCACGGAGTGCTCGACGGCGGCGATTACGCCTCAGGAGAAGCTGCTGGAGTACAGCCTGTTTGAGCTGACCAGCGACGGGTCGGCGGCGACGCTGACGCCGGCAACGCAGGATTTCGGGTCGGAGCCGATTGGGTTCAGTTCGAATCCGCAGACGTTTACGTGGACGAACAATTCGACATTTCCCTCAGGCGTGACGCTGTTGACGACGACCGGGGATTTCAGCGTGACCGGCAACAACTGCTCGGCGGTGGCCTCCGGCAAGAGCTGCCAGATTACGGTGGTGTTCAAGCCGACGGTGCTGGGTGCGCGCACGGGTGTGCTGACGGTGGGCTCGCCGGGAAGCACGCTGACGAGCACGCTGACGGGTACGGGGACTCCGGCGCTGACGGTTTCGACGAGCTCGCAGGACTTTGGCAGTGTGGATGTTGGCGCGCATGTGAGCCGGAGCACGATCAGCGTAGTGAATCAGGCAACGGGCGCGCTGCCGCTGCCCTCGATTACGCTTTCCGGGACGGGCGGCGGGGATTACAGTGTTTCGAACTCCTGCGGAGGCGTGGTGCCGGCGTTACAGACGTGTGCGCTGACGGTGGTGTTTACGCCTTCGACCACCGGGCCGAGGCCGGCTGTGCTGACGGTGAATGCCGCGGGCGCGCCGCAGACGGCGATGCTGACGGGAAATGGCGTGGACTTTACGGTAGGCGTGGCACCCGCGAACGGGTCGGTGATTGCGGGATACAGCCGGAGCTTTACCATGACGACGACGCCGCTGGCAGGGTTTGGAGCGCCGTTGAGCCTGAGCTGCTCGACCAATGTTCCGGCGTCAACGTGCAGCCTGACCACGAGCTCGGTGACATCGACTGCGGCGACCAACTTGACCGTGACGGTGACGACGACGTCGAAGTACACGGTGGTGGGGTACGGTGGGGGGTACGGAAGAGGGACAGGGTTGCTTTGGCTGGTGGGCGTGGGGAGCGCCGGGATGCTTTGGTTCGGGCGGCGACGCATGCGAGGAGCGCTGCGGACAGGGCTGGCTGCGGTGGTGGTGATTGCGCTGGGCGTGGCGGTTTCGGGCTGCTCCAGCGTGCTGCCGGCACAGAACGCAAGCTATACGCCCGCGGGCGACTACTCGGTGACGGTGCAGGCGACCGATGGCTTCCTGACGCATTCCGGCGGATTCGCCCTGCATGTGACGACGAATTAGGGTGAGTCGGAGCAACGACAAAGCAGAGCCTCCGCCTTCGCCGAAGGATGACAGCGGAGAGTGGGACGGGGCGTGAGCGTGTCCGGGAATGGATGCTCCGCGATGGTTCGTTCGGTTCGCACGGCTTTGTCGGTTGGGCTGAGCGGGATTTCGGACTGGCTGGAGCGGCGCCCGTGGATGGCGGCGCTGATCCTGGTGGGGATGTACATTCCATGTGCTCTCGAGAGCTCGCGGTCGACGCCGCTTTCGCATGACGAGCTGTTTACGATGTACCTGAGCGGGGCTCCGACGGTGCGGGCGCTTTGGGCGGACGTGCGGAGTTTCGACCTGAACCCCCCGTTGAGCTATCTGCTGACGCGGCTGACCGGGCACCTGGACGGAAGCGGCGCGCTTGGGCTGCGGCTTCCGGAAATACTCGGGTTCCTGATGTTTCTGCTTGGGGTGTTCCGCTTTGTCCGGGTGCGAATGGGTGCGGCGTACGGGCTGTTTACCGGGGTGCTGCTGATGGGCAGCGTGCTTTGGGAGCTCGCGACGCTGGCTCGCCCGTATGCGCTGATGCTGGGATTTCTGGCGCTGGCGCTGGTGGGCTGGCAGGTGGCCGGAGGCGAGCCGGTGAAGGGAATACCGAGGCGCAGGCTGGGAGTCTGCCTGCTTGGGCTTGGGGTCTGCGGGATGGTGTTCAGCCACCTCTTTGCCGTGTTGAGCGTGGCGGCGCTGGCGGGCGCGGAGCTTTGGCGGGGATGGTCGCGCAAGCGGACGGACTGCTCTGTGCTCGGGGCGCTGGTGGTTCCGCTGCTTGCGCTGCCGGCGTACCTGCCGATGCTGCACGCGCACGGGCGTTCAATCTTTCCGCCGGCGTTTCAGCCGGATGGGACGGCGGTGTTCGAGTTCTATACGGGGTCGGTAGATCGGGAGCTGATTTCGTTGCTGCTGACGGCGCTGCTTGTGCTGGTGCTGCTGGGGCCGGCGCATCTGCGCGGAGGACGCGGGGCGGGATGGTTCTTCACCGGGGCGGAGTGGTGCGGAGTCATCCTGTTGATGGCGAGCCCGCTGGTGCTGATTGCCGAGTTGCTGGCGACGCACGGTGCGTTTTTTGCGCGGTATGGCGCGCCGGCCAGCGTGGGAGTCGCGCTGCTGACGGCGGCGCTGCTGGGCCGCTGGACGCTTTGGCAGGGCCGGCCGGATGGGCGGGCGGCACTGCTGGGAGGCGTGGTGGTGCTGCTGACCTCAGGGCTGGCGTCGAGCTGGACGATGGCGTTCGCGGACGGTACTGTCTGGCCTACGCGGGCGCACTCGGAGCCCGCGATGCAGATATGCCAGGCGTGCCTACGGACCGCGGCTCTGGACCCTGCGGTGCCGCTGGTTGATGCAAGCGGGCTGACGTTTGTGCAGATGACCCATTACGAATCGGACCGGACGATGCGCCGTGTGTTTTACCTGACTGATGCCGCGGCGAGTGAGCAGTATGCGCATGCGAACATCTTCGAACGGATGGGCGAGCTGGTGGAACACTTTCACCTGCGCGGACAGGTGAAGCGCTATCCGGAGTTTCTGCGGGAACATCCTCGATTCTTTGTATTCGGCCGGTACAGCTATCCTGAGGACTGGCTGCTGCGCAAGCTGGTGGCCGATGGGGCGGAGGTACGGATGCTTGGGTCGGTGAGCGACTCGTACCGGGACACGGAGTTGTATGAGGTGCGGATGGGGGTAGCCAATCGGCTCAGGTAAGCCGTAGGGAGACGACGAAGCGGTCGGAGTCAAGCTCCGTCACAAGATGACTGTCGCCATCGAAAGCGATCCAAATGCCTCGGTTTCAGAGGGTCCGGCGACGCTCTGTTGCGCGCAGGGTTGCTTCCTCGGTGTGCGCCAGTCCTCACCATTCAGTTGTCTCTGAACGGCGTCAGCAAGCGTAGTCCACGCATCGGCGAGTTGCGATGCAGTTGAATCCTGCGCCTGCCAGCCCGCGAGGCAAGACGATCGGTAAACGCGACCATACCGGAGAAGGATCGTTGCTTCATAAGCACCGATCCAACGCAAAGCGCTCGGGAGCAGTTGAAGGTCATTCGATCTACGCAGGCGTGCGAGCTTCTGCGCCTGCCAGCAATCGCGACGTTCGGCAACGCGGGGAACAAAGTCGAACCGATTCAGGTAAACGCCGGTGTCCCCGGCGCCGTAAAGGATTCCAAAGCCCCATAGACGTACCCATCGGTCGTCGGGCAATTGCAACGTGTACTGGCTGCATCCCGCAATGTCCGCAGGTGGTCGTCTGCGTTCGAACCCATACTCCAAGAGAGCGTTGCCGGCAGCCCGCTTCACGTCCTGGCCCCAGAGCCAGCACTGCTGGTGAAGCAGATGTATGCCTCGTTGTTTCAGCGGACCTGCAAGACCGGGAATACCTTTCACAACGACCTTCGCTTTCTGATGGTTCGGGTTCGAGCTAGTGAGTGGCTGAGCGATGCGACACTCTGGGCCAGGCACTCCTATCTCCTGATTCCGCGCTTGCTGCGCCCAGAAGCCCGACAGGACTGTCGTGGGAAGTAGAAGTGCTTCCTACTCCTGAAAATGAGAATACAAAAGCAATAACGCTGATGCAAATGCGCTCTCATTGACGTCGACCGAGAAGACCGAAATAATCGGACATGGCGCGTCAATCAGGTCGCGGAGTGAAGGGGGACAGGCTTGTTGTAGCTGCGTGTCTCATGATCACCCTGCTGTGGGCCGCGGTTGTCGCTTCAGGCCATATCCATCCAAGTTCGAGAACCGCGGAACTGACTCATCACTGCGACCTGTGCGATGTGGCGAGCAATCTGAACGCGATGCACGTCGCCGTACCCGTTCCTGTTGCTCAGATGGCGGCTCTCGCGTTGGAGCCAACGATGGCGGCTCCGTTCTACACGCACACGGCCACCTCGGAACGGTACATCCGGCCCCCGCCACCGGACTACCGGAACACGCTGTAAAAAGGCCACGCAGGGCGATCCGTCCAGGCGTGCGCTTTCGCCTTTTCTCAAAGGACGCGTGAACGCGTCAGGTGTGTGTGTTGCAACGAGGTAGCTTATGAGTGTTCTGGCACAAAGTGACGTGCGCGCGTCGGTGGCCCGCCGTGGCCGTCAACTTGAAATGTTCACGGTGGTCTGGGGGATCGCGGAGGCGGCGATCGCGCTGACCGCAGCCGCGAAGGACGGCAGTATCTCGCTTGCGGGCTTTGGCTTCGACAGCCTGATCGAAGTCGTCTCTGCAGTGGCACTGCTTTGGCGGATGTCGCACGAGATGAACCATCAGCGGCGCCATCAGGCAGAAGCAATCAGTCTGCGCATCGCGGGCATCTGCCTTATCAGCCTGGCGGCCTATGTGCTCGCCGACGCCTCGTACGATCTCTGGCGCGGTCACCATGCACAGACTGGCTGGCTGGGCATCGGCATCACGTTGGCTGCGCTGCTCTTCATGCCTCTGCTCGCCCGGGCAAAGAGGCAGGTGGGCCGAGCGCTCGGAAGCCCCGCCATGATGACCGACGCGCGCCAGACGGACTTTTGTATGTATCAGGCTGCCATCGTGCTGTTCGGATTGATGATGCACACGTTCTTTCACATCGACTGGGCCGACAGTGCGGCCGCTCTGATTCTGGTCCCGTTCCTGGTCAGAGCCGGTGTTCTGTCACTGCAGGGAAAACAATGCTGCGCTCATTAGCATGACACTTGCATAGTTCTGCAAGTGTATGTAATCTGAATTTGTGAAGTTCGAAGCCAATCCGACTTGCGCTGCTGACACGCATTCAAACCCAGAGAGACTGCAGTTGCCCGTCAATCCGGTTGCCGTCGAGCAGACGGCGCGTCTTTTCCGCGCGCTTGGCGATGCGGCGCGCATTCGGCTGGTAGCCCATCTGGCACAGAGCCCGGCTTGTGTGACAGAGCTGGCGACGCTGGAGGGTGAGTCGGTAGCGGTCATCTCCCAAAGGCTTCGCGTTCTCCGCAACGACAATCTTGTCTCCCGTCGGCGCGACGGAAAGCACCTCATCTACTTTCTCTCCGACCAGCATGTCCTGGACCTTGTCTTCAACGGCATGGCGCACGCCTCTGAACAACGGCACAGTCCCGCGACCCAACACATTCCACGGTTTCTACAGCATTCCAAAGGAGAAACACCCATGGCGAACGAACATGTTGTCCATCAGAACCATCCCCACGAACACGGCACAGACTGCGGCCACACCGCAATCCAGCACAACGACCACACGGACTACCTGCACAACGGCCACCTGCACTCGCCGCATGAGGGTCATGTAGATGAGCACAGGCTCGAGGTGAGTGCTGCCAACCCGGTCGATTGCACGAACGGGCACGATTGCGACGGCCACGACGCGTCCCACACGCATGGCGTCGACTGCGGTCACGAGGCTGTCCCACATGGCGATCACATCGACTACCTGGTGAACGGCCATCTCCATTACCCGGACGGCGACCACTGCGACAACCATGGAGACGTTACGATCGTGAGCTAGCCCAAGCGAGGCGAACAAAGGGGGAGCGCCCATGCGCTCCCCCTTTGTGCGTTGATCGCGGTCCGTGAGCGCTTGATTTCTGCCCAGAGCACTTGGAAGGCGTCGCGCTGGCAGGTTTGGAGCACCGAATGGGATTTGAACCCATGAATACCGGTTTTGCAGACCGGCGCGTTAGCCACTTCGCCATCGATGCTTCTGGTGAACTTTAGACGGCTCCGGTGTCCCACTCATCGCAGATGCGCGATGAGTGGGACACGAATGTTTTGCGCAGCTACTTGGGCTGCGCTGCAGTGCGGAGGTAGGGCTTGACCGTCTTGTAGCCAGGGAAGATCCTGTCGGCTTCCTCGTTTGAGACCGCGGCGGTGATGATGATGTCGTCGCCCTGCTTCCAGTTGGCGGGGGTGGCAACCTTGTGCGCGCTGGTGAGCTGCATGGAGTCGAGCACGCGGATGATCTCGTCGAAGTTGCGCCCCGTGGTCATGGGATAGGCGAGGGTGAGCTTGATGCGTTTGTCCGGGCCGACGACGAAGACGGTGCGGACGGGGGCGTTGTTGGCCGGGGTGCGTCCTTCACTCGAGTCTCCGGCATCGGCGGCGAGCATGTCGTAGAGCTTGGCGATTTTGAGTTCGGGGTCGCCGATCATGGGAAAGTCGACCGCGGCACCGCCGACGTCCTGGATATCCTGGGCCCATTTCTGGTGGTTCGAGACGGGGTCGACCGAAAGGCCGATCACCTTTGCGTTGCGCTGGGCGAACTGCTTCTGCAGGCTGGCGACGGCCCCGAGTTCGGTCGTGCAGACCGGGGTGAAGTCCTTGGGGTGTGAGAAGAGCACGGCCCACCCGTCGCCGATCCAGTTGTGAAAGTGGATGGTGCCCTGGGTGGTTTCGGCGGTGAAGTCGGGGGCGATGTCGTTGATGCGCAGGGACATGGTTCGCGTTTCTCCGTGAAGCGGAATCTTGAGACGGGGCCGGATAAAGCAAAACCCACCCGGCGCTGTGCGCTTCGGATGGGTTTTGAGGATTCGGTCTCTTCTGCTGCGACCGCCTAAACACCCGCCCGGCTGTGGAGACAGCGACAGCAGCGGCAGCGGGTCGTGTTGGGTGTCATGGTCGGCATACGAAAGCTCAAGGGTGAGGATGAAATGTACCGCACGCCGGCCCGGTGTTCTAATTCGGCTAGCAGGGTAAGGCCGTTTGCCTTACTGCGGTCCACTCACTTTCTCACTCTGGGAGATTGGATGTCAATGATGAGCTTTGGGACTCAGCTGGAATATGCGTTGGTGGATGTGTTCGCCGAGCGTGCGCTCGAAGGCAATCCGCTGGCGATCTTTGCCGACGGGCGCGGGCTTTCCGACGAGGAAATGCAGGAGCTGGCGCGGGAGACACGGCTTTCGGAGACGACGTTTGTGCTTCCGGCGGATGCGGCGACCGAGGCCCGGGAGGGGGTGCGGGTACGGATCTTCACCACCGACGAAGAGCTTCCCTTTGCCGGGCATCCGACGCTGGGAACGGCGAGCTGGCTGTGGATGCATCATTCGGTGCTGCGGGGCGCGAGAAGCATCCGGCTCGCGCTGAACGTGGGTCCGATCGAAGTGCGGTTCCGGCCCGTGGACAGGCTCCCGGAGTCTTACGCGGCCGGCGTCTTCGCGACCATGCGGCAGCCGGAGCCGGTCTTCGGAGCCGAGCATGCTCCCGAGCCAGTGGCGGCTGTGCTTGGGCTGCCCGTGGAGGCTCTGGATACGCGATACCCGGTCCAGACGGTGTCGACCGGGATTCCGTTCTGCCTGGTTCCGGTGTTGAGCGTGGAAGCGCTGGCCGGCCTCGAGACCAGCCATGCGGAGGCTCGGCGCTATCTCGCCGGGTCGGATGCGAAGTTTTTCTACTGCATCGCGCCGGAGCAGGAAGGGTTTCGGGCCCGGATGCAGTTTTACGGAGGGGAAGACCCGGCGACAGGGTCGGCGGCGGGATGCGCGGCGGCTTGGCTGGTGCGGCAGGGTCTGGTGGCTTCCGGGCAACCGGTAACGATCCGGCAAGGGGTGGAGATGCTGCGGCCGTCGCGGATCACGGTAGAGGCGTCGATCGATGGGAGCCGAGTGCGCGATGTGTTTGTTTCAGGGCGCACCATCCCTGTTGCATCGGGGAGCTTTCTTCTCGGGTCGCGCCCTTGATTCCCACAGCGGGGAGTTCACGCAACTGCAACAAAGCGGGGGAGATGGGAAAAGGCGGTGGAGGAGCAAGGGGGAAAGCTGTGCGGTTTCGCCTGAATTTCGCCTGTTGACCAGTTGGGTTCCACTTCGTAAGGTTGGGAAGCGTTGAGGGAGTGAGGAGCTGAGCCGGCTAGAAGCGTATCGACCGGAATGCTCCAGTTCGCCACCGCAACGCGGCTGTTTTCTTTGTTCGACTTCTGACAGTTTGAGCTGAACCGGGTGTTTCCGGCGATGCCCGTGAAGGGTGCGGCGGAGACGCGTGGCAAGCGCAGTGCCCAAGCCCTTGCGGGTCTCTGGCTGCACCGCGCCGGCGACTCCTCACGCCTGTTTTCGGCGGAGTCTCTGGTGGCGAGTGGCTCAGCGACCGCGCCGGGAGTCAGCCCCCCTGCGTTCGCCGCAGACACGGCCCGGCAAAATCCTATGCGCCGGTCTGGCCGATTTCTGGCCGGGCCTGGGCGGCGGCTCCCCTGTGCCTTCGGGCGGGTGCGCCAAAGCCCCGGAGCTGCTTTGCCCGCTTTCAGAGGGGCCGGCCCTGGCGTCCAACCCATGCTGTTCCGTCCTGTCCGCGGATTCGGTGCGAAGCGTTCGGCGCAAGGCCAATCAGCCTGCCGACGCACGCGGACCCGGACGGGAAACGGCCTGACCCCGCACTGGCGCTCGAACCCCGCCGGCGAGAAAGCGAAGCTCCCTGCATGCGTCCGAAAAAAGTGATCCTCTGTGTCGACAACAATGAACAAACGCTGGCGGTACGAACGTTTCTGCTGGAGACGCGGGGGTACCGGGTGGTTTCGGCCACTGACGGGCAGACGGCGCTGGAGATCCTGGAGGGGTTTGAGCAGGGCGCGGTGGACCTGCTGGTGGCGGACCTGCTGCTTCCGGGCATGGACGGCAACGAGCTGGTGCGGCGGGCCAAGGGCATGCATCCGATGCTTCCGGCGCTGATCGTTTCAGGCACCGTGACGAGCTACGACCGGGCGCTGGCGGCGGATGCGTTTCTGCCCAAGGGCGCGAGCTCGCCGGCGGAGCTGCTGGACCGGATCAAGGTGCTGGTGGCTCGCAAACGCGGTCCGAAAAAGCATGTCCCGCGGCCGGTGGAGCTGGTGCGCGAGGATGAGGCCCGGGTGGAGATGCCGGCGCAGAAGGCGAGTTGAGCAGCGAGTCCGGGGATCACACGGGGACGACGCCTCGGCGGGAGCGGAAGCGATGAAGGCAGTCATCGAGCGGACGATCAGCTATCGCAGCATCGCTTCCTCCATGTTTTTGCGGACTCGGTGCGAGCGATCAAGTGGAGGCCGGGCTTCTCGTCACCCGGCCGATTCAGGACACTTCTGGACACCCCCCCCTTGCTCCACTGTTTCGTTCAGGCCAATGCACCCATCGGGCGATGGTTTAGTCGGCTTCTCGAGGTTTGGGGCTTATTGCAGCAGGCCGGTGGCTACGGCGGTCACGGCTTTGACACCGGTGGCGAGCGTGGGCGCGGGGTCCGGGGCGAAGTGGCTGGTGTGGACTCCCGGCAGGAGCTTGCCCTGAGCTTTGGTCGCGGCGAAGGCTTGCGGGTTCATGGCGCCAAGCCTCCGTGGCCACCGATGCCGCGGATGGTGACGTCGACCGAGGTGGACGAGGCCATGGCCGGGCCGGAGGTGATGCCGACCACGCCGGCTGGAGGCGTGTTGCCGTCATGGAGGCCAACGATCATGTCTGGACGTCCAAAGCGCTCGTACAGGTGATCGGCGAGCATGGCTTTGGCACCGTCGATGGTCTCTTCAGACGGCTGGCCGACGAGCATCAGGGTGCCGTGCCAGCTCGATCTGGAAGCTGCCATCGAGCGCGCTACGCCGATCAGGACCGTCGTGTGGACGTCGTGGCCGCAGGCCTCCATGACGCCTACCGTTTCGTCGGCTCTGTTTTTTGTGAGGACGTGGCTGCTGTAGGGAAGGCCGGTTTCTTCGACGATGGACAGCGCGTCCATATCCGCGCGGACGAGCAGCGTGGGGCCGGCGCCGTTTTTGAGCATGCCGACTACCCCGAAGGCGTGGGTGCCGTCGGGGTAAAGGCCGATGTGGTCGGTGACGCTTTCTGACAGAGGGAGAGCGCTTTGCCCGACGTTCTCGGCGTTCAGGTCCAGACTGGATCAGCGCGTCCAACGCCAGGACGTCCGGGGTAGAAGGGATGATGAGCAGGTCGCATCCTTCGGCCGGAGCCTTCAAGTCTTCCTGATTTGGACGCGCCTGCGTGTCGATCACGAGGTGTTCAAACTCGCGTCCTAGTTGGCAGCCTGACGTTCGTCTGCTACGCGGAAGGGAGTGAGCCCCTCTGAGCCCACGCCGTTGCGCTGCGGTTCTCATCCCCATCCAGAAGAAGAGTAGGGGCCTTGCCCGCAAGGTATGTCGCAAGGTGGACGGCGGTGGTTTCCCCTACGCCCCTTTGAAGCTGGCAATAGTGATGATCATGCTGAAAGTCTAGCCTGCTCCCAGCGCAGAAATCTAACCTTTTGCGTACGCAGACTGTTTGCAAATCGGGTGCGTACGTAGTAGCCGTCAAAAGTTCATCAGCTGGCGTAACTTTCATGCCGCAGTACGCCCTACCGGCTATTTAAACAGCAGAGTACGTGCGTACGCAAAATGCCAGCTATAAGGAAAGACTAATCCAACCTTCGGAACAACTCTTTTAAATGCCGCGCCTCCTCCGTACTCACCGCCTCGTCTTGGATCTCGAACTCAACGGCAAATTCATCGCCCTCGCTCTCGAGCACGCGAGCCAGCATGAGCAGTCTCTCGGCGAGCTGCTCGACGGAGTGGAAGTCGACCTGCAGCTTTCCGCGGCTGAGGGTGATCGAGTCGAGCAGGGAAGCGAGGGAGACCGGGTCGAGGTCTCGTCGACCCAGGGATTCCGGCATGCGTCTGGAAATAGCAGACTTTTCTGCTCGGAGCTGCTCAAAGAACTCGCTCATATCCTCAGCGTCCCTGCATCCGTTCCAGGAAGCCGGCCAGCACTTCCCGGTCTCGCAGCCGCGACGTGCCGACCTGAACGAAGGGGAGCATCTTCAGTAGCTCCTGGGCGGCCCTGGGTTGAAGCTCGAACAGGCCCTCGATGTCGCGACGGTCGTAGTGTGACCGGACAGAGTTCCCGACGGTCCGTCGAATTTCGTGCAGGCGCGGGAGCCAAGAACAGGGCGGGGCATGAGTTGTTAACTCCGGGATCGCGCAACCACGGTCAGTTTAGAGTGTCTCCGGTGAGCGGTATAGCCGCCCGGTCACGCATTCATCCGTGGAAGTACCGAACCTGAGCACCGGCGTTTCCAACCCGAAGACGCTGACCGGCCTCCGCGACCGGGCTATCCTGGCCCTGCTCCTCGGGTGCGGGCTGCGCCGAGCCGAGCTGCTTCGAATCAACTTCGAAGACCTGCAGCAGCGGGAAGGTCGCTGGATACTGTCCGACTTGGCAGGGAAGGGGAACCGGGTCCGGACAGTTACGGTGCCTGCAGGCGTGAAGACCCGCATCGATGCCTGGCTTAAGGCTTCCGGGACTACAGAAGACCGACTCTTCCGGCCGCTTAGCAAGGCGGGCGAGTTTGCAGGGACGGAGATCCGGGATGAGAAGGCGGTCTGGCGGCTGGTGACGCGGTATGCCAAAGCGTCCGACCTCGGCAAGCTCGCGCCGCACGATCTACGACGGACTTGTGCGAAGCTTTGCAGGAAGGCGGGCGGCAACCTCGAGCAGATTCAACTGTTGCTTGGGCACGCCTCAATTCAGACTACGGAACGTTATCTCGGAACGGAACAGGCACTTGCGCATGCGGTCAATGATGCAATAGGCCTGGAGATGGGTTAGAGACCGACGTTTCTTCTCCTGCCTATAGTGTGCTATTTCTGGAGCGCAGCGAGCTCGGCTCTCGCGGTAGCGGCGAGGCCCGAGCCGGGATCAGCGTCTTTCCAAGCTGCCAGAAATGCCTGGTAGGCGGCCATGGCGGAGGCTTTATTGCCTTCCTGCGCAAAAGCGCGCGCTAACTGCAGCCGCGCGAGCGGTCGCTGTGCGGACGCAGGATTGATCTGCGGGCGATCGACGATTTTGTTGAATTCCGCTTCGGCCTGCGATAGCTCTCCCAAAGCCATATGCGCGAGGCCGCGGAGATAGATGGCATCGACATCCTTATTATCAAAGGCGGCAGTTGGCGAAAGGGCGGTGAGAGCCTCGCGCGGTTTGTGCTCGTCGAGCAAAATTTTCCCACGCAGGATGGGGCCGTCCCAGTCATTCCAGAACGTGGAAAGGGGATGGGCGGCGAGTTGCGCTCGCAGCAGAGGCTCAACCTTACCGTCGGCGCCGGTATATTGGAGTGCATAGAGATACACCGACTCATCCGGATTCGGCGTGGTGGCGGTCATACGGCGGCGCGCCTGCTCCGGGTGGCCCAATGCGGCTTCGGTGAGCACCATATAGAGCTGAAGATTGTTCAGCATGTCCTGCTGATGCAGATGGCGGCAGGCTTCGAGAGCTTGATCGAAGATGCGCTCCGCCTCGTCGCTGCGACCCTCGGTCTCGTCCAAAAGGGCCTCGTTGACGAGGAGAAAGGGCGAGTCGGGATGCTCGCGTCCCCAGGCCTCCTGTTCCGCGCGCAGGGGCGCATCCTTCAGAAGATAGGCTAGGCGAAGCAGGAGGTTGCGTATGCTGTCGCCATCAAAACCCTTAGCGACCGCCGTTTCGAGCGTCGTGCGGGCGCCGGCAAAGTCGCCGGCACGGGTTTGCGCCTCGCCAAGGGCCTGGTAGACGACCAGGTACGTGGGCGCGATCGCCATAGTGCGCTGAGCAGCATACAGTTCTCCAGGTCCTCCAAGATCACGCGAGGTGACATTGATTCCCGACCACGGGACCACCTGACGAGGGTATTCCCCGGCCCATGTCTGGAAGTTGCGGAGACTTTCGTGAAGGTCGCCCGTGACCTCGCCATTGTAGCGAGCGACGATGAAGCGACGTGTCGGCTCGGTTGCGTTTGCGCGGAGGTCATAGGCCTTTCGCAGATACTCGCGGCCGATCTTGTTCTCGTGCATGTTGAGGAAATAGATGCTGAGGTCGAGCCAGGCGCCGGCGAAGGTGGGGTCGAGCACCACGGCCTGCTTCAGCAGGTCGATCGCTTCGGGCACGCGGCCGAGGGCGGCAAGGCGTTCGGATTCGGTGAGATCTTTGAGAGCGTCGAGTGAGGCGGTGCTGACGGCCGCAAGTGGATGGCTGAAACGGGCGATGGTGCGGCGGGATTCTCCCAGGTCACGGCGGATCTGGCTGGCGAGTCTGGCGAGTGCGCCTGGAAGCTGTTCGGGCGTCGAGACTTCGCGGCTGGCCTGGCCCAGGCTGGCCCCGTCGACACAGTTTGTGACTTCCTCGGTCAGGATAAAGTGGTTGCCGGCTTTTGCCATGGAGCCGTGGACGACGGCCTGGCTGGCGCTACGCTCGCAGACCTCGCGAGCGAGCGCTGGTGTAAGGCGGTCTTCCGCCTTGTGCTGCATCTGGGTCATCTTCGCCCGGACATTGGCCCCGGAAAGGACGGTGACGAAGGGGCTTTGTGCGAGCTCCATCCGAAACACGGTGGCCAGGGTCCGGTCGAGGGCGGGGTCGCCGGTAGAGCCGTCGGGCTCCGCAACGACGACCTGTACGGGCGGGCCACCGACGTGGTCCTCCCATCGCTGCCAGCCCACCCAGGCGACCGCCGTGAGCAGGAGCACAGCGGCCGCCGCAATCGCCCAGGCGACAGGGGAACGGTGCAGGACAAAGCGATCCTCGATCTGCTCGTCGTACGTCAGCTCGGTTGTAGTCGTTCGGGTTGCGGAAGTCTCGGGGGAGGTCACCGGCCGGGTCGCGAGGGCACCGGGCGTTTGCGTCACCAGCCCGGTGAACTGGTACCCGAGCCGTGGCAGAGTCACAATCAGCCGATCCCCATCCGCTCCCAGTGCGCGGCGTATGGTGAAGACGTTCTGATTGAGGTTGGACTCTTCAACGAAGGTTTCGGGCCAAACGGCCTGAAGAATTTCCGTCTTCTTGAGTGGTCTGCCGGAATTCTCCGCGAAGAAGTGAAGGAGATCGAACGCCTTACGAGTGAGAGGAACGACCTCGTCACCCCGACGAAGTTGCCGCAGCTGTGGTTCCAAGGTGTAGCTCTCGAAGCGTAAGGCGTTCATTTAAGGAGCCTTTGGGATTTGATAAACAAAAATGTCGCTTTTGATTGTTTATAAAGACGCAGCTGGAGCCCTGGCTTGATGGTTGGTAACGCCCTCTCCCGGCAAACCGGCTTGGGGAAAGTCTACAGGAGCTACCCTGCTGATCCGTCGCCGAATCTTACGCATTCACCTGGTACATCGATCCACCACCGTACACGGGAAGACGCTCCTCCAGGAGGCCGACCTCCAGGCGGAGCTCGTCGACTCTCCGGACGTGCAATCCGAAGGTGGGAAGTTTCTTGTACGACTCGCACATACCCTCCGGTTGGCTGCCCGCGCGGTTGGCCGGACCATGCATCTGCCCATCGGTTCTCGATGATCTCTGTACGCACCCAAGGAACCCTGCCATGAACTCAACCTACCGTTCGACCGTCCCGTCCGCTTCCACCACCCGTCGCGCGATCTGCCTGCTTGGGCTTGCTCTCTCCTGCTTTGGGGCGGCCAGCAGTCAGGTGCAGCAACTGGTGGTGACACCTTATTCGGTGCTCGGCACGCAGACGTCTCTGGGTACGGCGAACACCGCGAACGTTGCCGTGGATTCCAAAGACAACATTTACTACCCAAACTTCTATAACAATGCGATCTACAAGATCGACACGCAGGGCAATCAGACGGTCGTTCCTACGAATGGCCTGAACAGCCCGCAGGGGATGCGGTTCGACGCGTCCGACAACCTGTACCTCTGCGACGCGCTGAATTCACGTATCGTCGTGTTGACGCCGGCTGGCGCACAGACGGTGCTGCCCATGACGGGGCTCAATCTACCGCAGCATCTGGCGTTCGATTCCGGCTACCAGAATCTGTATGTCAGCGATCGCTACGCGGGCATTCTGCAGTACAACCTCGCCAGCCAGAAGACCACGGTGTACGCTACGGGGCTGTTCAGGCCGGAGGGGATCGCGGTAGACGCACAGAACAATGTCTTCTATGGCGACGGGGGCACGCTGCTCAAGAACAAAGCCATCTTCTCCACCTCCGCGGGCGAGCCGGACGCACTTCTCTTCGACCCTGCGGGAAACCTTTATGTGATGGCAAGCAACGGGAACGGGCTGCACCGGATTGATCCAGTTGGAAATATCCTCGCGTTGGCCGACGATGGGTCGAACGACATCGCGATCGATAGCCACGGAGTCCTGGTGATGCCGAGCCATAATGGCCAGCACATGTCCGCCTACCTTCCGGGCCCTGCGATCTGGGGAGGCCGGAACGACGCTTTTGTCGGCGGGCGTATTTCTAACAACCAGGCAAACACGATCCGGACTTACTACTCGACCCCCGCCGGCGTGACCCTGACTTCGTTGGCCATACCTGCCGCGGGCAGTCCTTACGGTGGAGACAACGGTCCGTCCTGTTCCACCTCTACCCTGTGCGGCGCCAACGTGTCCCTGGGAGCCTTTCTTCCCGGCCCGCAACCGGGCTACGCCGTGGCCACCTTTTCGGACGGAACCAAAACCACCACACCGCTCTACGGCTCTGGGGTCCAAGTAGAAATGGGGTTCAGTCTGGGAACGACCTCGCAGATGATCACCGGCGTGACCCAATACGGAGGCGCGGCAAACGATCTGAACGGCAACGTGTATGTCTCGGATACGGCCGCGAACAAGGTGTTCAAGGTCACCGGTACGACCGCGACAGCGCTTGCGTTCAACGGCCTGGATCATCCTTCGCAGCTCGCTCTGGACGGAACGGGAAGCGTCTATGTGCTCGATTCCAGCAGTCAGCGAATCCTAAAACTGGATAGCAGCGGCAAGCAGACAGTGGCCTTCCAGGGCACGACCCTGCAAAGCTTTGCGTTAGACGGTGCAACGAACCTCTACCTGGCGACTTTGAATGGCGCAGGGACACCGGTGATCCAGTTTGTGGGAGCGAACGGCGCGAAGTCGGTGTACGCCACACCGCCGAGCGTACCAAACGGAATGGCGTTCGACACCTTCGGCACGCTCTATGCCATGGACGCACAGGGTACGCTCGCCAAATACGACCACTTTGCGAATCGCCTGACGCTCGCCACGGGCTTGCCGGCGGCCAGTTCGATTGCAATCGAGCCCAGCGGCACGGTCTATCTGGCGAGCAATACCAGCTCAACGCTTACACAGATTCTCCCCTCGGGTCCGGCGGCGACGTACAAAGTACCCGGCGTTACGCTGGCATCGGTCGTCACCGTCGATAACCATGGCAATCTCACTGTCGGTGACAACTCGACGCACCTGCTGACGTTCGACGACCGCACCACGCAGCCGTATGCTTTTGGAAGTGTTGCGGTCCAGGCATCCAGCACGCTGCACATGAGCCTCGTCAACGTCGGAAGCAAAGGAGGGATGACGATCAGCAGCATCTCGGGCGATGGTCCGTTCGTGCTGGATCCCGGTACCACGACCTGCATCCCGCCCACCACCAGCCTAGCGGCTGGGGGGACTTGTGAGATCGGTTTCACCTTCACGCCGACCGCCGTGCAGAGCTACAGCGGCTCCGGCCAGGTGGTAATTCCGCTCCCCACGCCTAATTACAGCGCCACGGGAGCCAGCCTTCCCCTGACCGGCAATGGCGTGAAAGCCTCGCCGGTGGCCAACCCCGGCGGACCGTATAGAGCAACGACAGGTGCGCAGGTCAGCTTCAACGGAAGTGCGTCTACGGACCCTGGCAACGAGACGCTCACCTACGCCTGGAACTTTGGCGACAACGCCAGCGGAACCGGCGTGAAGCCAACCCATGCCTACAAGGCGTCGGGGACCTACACCGTCACGCTCACCGTCACGAATACCGACGGGCTCACAGCCTCGGCGACCACCACGGCGACGATTACGGACACTTACCTTGCCAGCCTGAGTCCGGCTACATACAGCTTCGGCAACCTTGCGGTTGGTAGCTCGGCTACAGCTACCTTTACGCTCACGAATACGGGAACCGGGGGCTTTCAGGCCGGCACGATCCAGCTGGCGGCGGATGCGACGAACAGTTACTCGGCCACCAACACCTGCGGCACCGGCACGTTGGCCTCGGGGATCTCCTGCACAATTACGGTGACGCTTCAGCCCTCGGCTGGCGGAGCCATTGCCACCACGCTTGCCATCAAGAACGCCGCCGGCACCCAGACCGCGTCCATCAGCGGCACAGGCGTTGTTCCAACAGTCACGCTAACGCCGGCTGTGTACGACTTCGGGAGCGTAGCCCCAGGTTCGACCAGGACAAGTATCTTCACCCTGACGAACACAAGCTCCGTCGGCATCGGGGTTGGCACCATTGCGCTCGCGCCGGAGTCGACCAACAGCTATCGCTACGTCACAACCTGCGGCGCCACCCTGGCTGCGGGTGGTGCCTGCACCTTGACTGTGAGCTTCAAGCCTTCGGCGGCCGGTTCCAGCTCCACCACGCTGAACGTAACCGACGATGCGGGCCATCAAACGGCGGCGATCTTCGGCACAGGCATTGCCCCGACGGCCACGCTGACTCCACTGGCCTCAGACTTTGGGAGCGTCGCGATCGGTTCGTCCCAGACCAGACTCCTAACCCTGACCAGTACAGGCACGACAGCAATCAGCATCACAGGGGCTGACAGTTCATCGCCGGTGTTCACGTTGTCATCGCAGACCTGCGGCACCACGCTTGCGGAGGGGGATAGCTGCACCTACACGATCGCATATACGCCCACCGCGGCAGGAGCGGCCAGTTCCACTTTTGCGGTAACGGACACGGCCGGAACCCAGAGCTCCGCGCTGAGTGGAACCGGCCTCCCGGCAGGTTCGCTGACGATCGCGCCCACCATGCAGCAATTCCCGGCGAGCGCCGTGGGCACGACCAGTGCAGTCCAGACCTCGACGATCAGCAATACCACAACGCAGCCGATCTATTTGAGTAGCGGCTCGCTGACGGACACCACCGATTTTGCGCAGTCGGATACTTGCAACGGGCTCATCGCCGCGGGCAGTACCTGCACGGTGGTCTTCACCTTTATGCCGAAGACAACGGGCGCTCTCAACTCCAAGTACAACATTCACAACCTGAACACGCCGGCCAGCGCGCTGTCGGTCACGCTTTCCGCCAATGGCACTGGCGCTCCTGTGGCCACGCTCAGCCCTGCCACGCTCACGTTTTCGGCTACCGTGAACGCCCCCGCCTCAAACCAGACGGTCACCCTCAGCAACTCCGGCAACGCTGCGCTGAGCATCGGCTCTGTTACGCTCGGGGGTACAAACCCTGGGTCCTTCAGCATCGTCAGCCAGACCTGCGCAGCGACCCTGGCACCCAACTCCTCCTGCACCGTGACGATCAGCTTTACGCAGACCGCTGTCGGTACTGCAAACGCAACCTTGATCACGACAGACAATGCGTCGCCGACAACCCAGACCGTCGCCCTGACCGGAACCGTTGCCGGGGTAGCCAGCGCTACGCTGGCGCCGGGAGCTCTCGCGTTCAGCACCGTGGCCGGCACCAGCTCGGCAGCGCAGACACTCACGTTGACCAACACCGGCAGCGCGGCGCTGACGATCAGCTCCATCTCGCTCGCTGGATCGAATCCGACGCTGTTCACCCAGGCCACCACCTGCGGCGCCACTCTGGCGGCGGCCGCAAGCTGCACGATCAGCGTGACATTCAAGCCGGGCGCGGTTGGCACCTTCACGGCTACGCTCAGCGTAACGGACAACGCTGCAAGCTCTCCGCAGACCGCCACCCTGACCGGCACTGCGACGGCCGCGCCCGCACCTCAGGCGGCGCTTACTCCGGGCTCTGCCAGCTTCGCCGCTGTGACAGGAACCACCAGCACGGCCCAGATCTTCACACTGACCAATGCCGGTAATGCTGTACTTCCCATCACATCGGCCAGCGTTACCGGAAGCGCATTTGCCATAACAGCGAACACCTGCGGGACGAGCCTGGCGGCCTCAGCAAGCTGTACCCTCAGCGTTACCTTTACCCCCGCATTGGTTGGTACGGCTACCGGAACGCTCAGTGTGGTCGACTCGGTCGGCACGCAGGGCTCGGCGCTGACGGGTCTCGGCAGCGCCGCAGTGGTACCGGACTTTACCTTGGCCGCGACACCTGCGGCGCAGAGCAGCTATCGCGGACAGAACGTTCCTTACACGCTCCAACTCGCGTCTCTTCTGGCCGCCGCACCTTTCAACAATCCTGTCATCCTGACTGCGACGAACCTGCCTGTGGGGGTCACCGCAAGCTTCTCGCCTGCCAGCGTGCTTCCCGGTACGGGCCAGGCCACCAGCGTCATGACGCTTTCCGTTCCAGCGTTGGTAAGCCGGAACGCTCCGGAGCAAGGCAACACTCGCTCCAGAAAAATCTATTGGTCCGCCTTGCTGATTGGGCTCGCCTGCTTTCGGAGACGCAGGCGCGCCCGCAGGCTTCCTTCCCTGGCCGCTTTACTGCTTCTCGCAGGCCTGACTCTCGGTCTGGCAGGATGCGGGACGGGCAGCGGCTTTGGAGTTCCCACATCGATCACCACGATCACCGTTCTCGCCAGCAGCGGCGCAACGGTTCACACCACCACCGTTTCTCTGACGATTCAATAAGGAGCCCTCCATGGCAACGTTCCTTCCAAAGCTGGTTGCGGGCTCGATGCTTGTGACAAGCAGTGCCTTGAGCGCGGCACTCGCGCAAAGCACGCAACGATCGCATCCTGTCTTTGTCGCAGCCGAATACGCCTATGTGCGTACCAACATCGCTCCGGGCTGCTCGTGCTTTTCGTTGAATGGCGGTAGTGTTCAGGCGCTCATCTCCTTGCGCGGGCACATCGATGCCATCGCCGATGTCACGCTCGGCAGGCAGGGCGGAGTCACACCGGACGGCTACGCTCTGACGCAACTGAGCTACACCTTCGGGGTGCGCTACCTGCCCACGGATCGGGGCGCTCGCAGCCAGCCCTTCGTCGAGGCGAAACTCGGCGGAGCAAGCGCGTTCGGAACTCTTTCCCCACAAACAACCGGTTACGGCGGATCGAATGCCTTCGCTCTCGAAGCGGGCGGCGGATTGCAGGTTCGCCTGCGACCGCACCTTTTCGTTCTTCCTTTGCAAGCAAACTATCTACTCACAAGGTTCAGCAATGGAGCGGATAACCGGCAGAACGACCTTCGCCTTTCAGCCGGCCTTCTTTTCCGTCTGGGTCGCTAGGCAAGACCGCCCGATCACCCACAACCTTGTCTACCCATATATGGAGGCTTATGAAAAAGATCATCTTCGTCGGATTCGCCCTGCTCTTACCCTCAACATGCGTCTACGCGCAAGCTCCCGCGCCGCCGCCCTGCGCGGTGATCTCCCCGGATGATCAGGATGGAGTCGTGGTGGCTCCACTGAATCATCACGTCCTGTTTGAAAATGAGGATGTCCGAGTAATTGAGGTGACGCAGGCTCCGCACGCCAAGGAGACGATGCACACCCACGCCCGGCCATCCATCTTCTATCTCGACGGGCCGACGGCGACTCGTTATGTCATCGCCGGGGATGAGGTCCATGCGGTGGAGCGAAAGGCACCGCCACGTGGAATGCAGTCCCTGGTCATCCCAATGAAGCCGGAAGGGCTGCATGCAGTAGAGAACCTGAGCGACGACACCTTCCATGCGCTGCGTGTCGAACTGAAGCATCCCGGCTGTGATCTGGCCATAAAACCATCCGTGATGCCGGACCCGAACGATGCCCTTGTCATGGCTCCGGGCAACTACAAGCTTCTTTTCGAGAATGAGGAAGTACGAGTGATCGACGTTGTGATTCCGCCGCATGACAAAGAGCCATTGCACACAGATGCCTGGGGTGGGTTTGCGTACTTCGTGCAGGCAGCGCGGTGGCAGACGTTCGGCTCAAATGGCAAGCCCGAAGGCGTGAAGGACGTGCAGTCAGGAGAGAAAGTGGTTGCTGTGAAGGCCCGAGGGTTGCACTTCACGGAAAACCTCGGGGATGCGCCTTTGCATGAAGTGCGATTTGAGTTGAAGCATGGAACAAATCGCTAGCGGCTCGCCGTTCCAGCCCTGAAGTGAAGCTGTTTTATGGAGGAATAAGATGGCAGTGTTCATTACATTAGCAATATTCGCTGCGCTCGCCGCATGGGGTTACGGCTGCCACTGGGCGTGCGGCACCCGCGAGAAGCATGTCAGCACGTCTGAGCCCAATCCATCGAAAGTACCGTCCCCTGCACAGGATGTGAAAGCACGAGCCGTGCATTAACAAGGGCTTTGTGACGACACCAGCGTTGCACCCAGCGAGCTATCACTCATGCACTTCGTCTCAGGAACGCAATCTTCTACTTGTCTGTGCTGCTCATCAACCAATCTTCCCGGCCCTGTCTGGCTCCTTCGTCATCAAGCTGAGGACGCCCTCTTCGTCAGATCACGCCGGGTCAGATGTGGGCTGTGCTCCACTCGCTTGCAGGATCGTCCATTATCGCTCGAGGCAAGACACGCACCTTCTTCGCCATCGCAGCGATTCTGTCGCTACTGCAAATGACTATTGCGATAGCTTACGAAGTCCCCATCAACCGACTGGTTGCCACTTGGTTCCCTGCCAATCTACCTGCCGAGTGGAATGTCACCAGGCATAGCTGGATGTTGGGCCACTGGCAGCGGACCGGATTGTCATTCGTCGCCTTCGTACTGGTTACGTTGGGGCTTACCAGGCGAACAGAATCAGAAGGCAGGTGAGGTGTGCAAAGCGGTTTTGAATCCGATTGTTTAATGAACCTTGAAATGGCGGAGCCTGCGTGGAAGCGCTTTGCGGTCCGCTTTCTACTCTGCTATCTAGCCATGTATTGCGTCGATTTGCTTGGCGAGATCCTCAGTTTCTCTATTTACCTGTTTTCAGCGCCGCTCTGGTTGCAAACTCCTATTCCGTCGCTGGTGTGGGTGCATGTTGTCCCATGGGTTTCGATGCACGTCCTGCACGCGGGGCCAGTCAAGTTCGCGATCATCGGGAGCGGCGACACTCTTTACGACTGGGTTCTCTTACTCTGCGAAGGCGTTCTGGCCTTCATCGCGGCCCTGGTCTGGAGCCTTGTCGATCCTCGCCGTCGGCGGAGCTCCAGCTTTCATCTCTGGTTACGCGTCACAGTCAGGGCGCTGCTCGCAGCGCAGATGCTCTTGTACGGTCTCGACAAGGTATTCCCCGTGCAGTTCCGGGAAATGACGATCCTTCGCATGATGCAGCCGATGGCCTCTAAGACGCCGATGGGAGTGCTGTGGGACTTTATGGCCGCTTCCACCGGCTATACGATCTTCACCGGCCTGGTCGAAGTGCTCGCCGGCGTTTTGCTGCTCGTGCCGGCCTGGACGACACTCGGTGCCCTGCTCGCCATGGCCGCGATGACGAACATCGTTGCTCTCAACTTTTTCTACGACATTCCGGTCAAGAACGTTTCCTCACACCTGCTGCTTCTTTCCCTCTTCCTTCTCGCACCGGCGCTACCCCGATTGGTTCGCTTTTTTCTTCTAAACCGGGCAGTCCCCACCGAACCGCAGGCGGCCCTTTCTGCACGCCGCATCATCCATTGGGCAGTGCTCTGGGCGCCCGTCGCGCTCTGTGGCATCGTCGTGATCGCCGGGTGCTATTCTGCTTCCAAGCATTATCAAAAGTGGGATCAGGCACGCCTCAGGCAAAGCAAGTTGTACGGAGCCTGGAACGTTTCACGTTTTACCGTGTCCGACCCATCCAAACCCCTGTTTACCGACATCCTGCTCAAAAGCATGGACATCCCTGCATGGGGAACGAATTGGCGACGCGTCATCTTTGAAGCGGATGATTCCGCAAACATCGAACTCGGCGATGGCGCGCTCGATTACGTCAGATCGAAGGACGAGTATGGCACATTGACCATCACGGATCAGGGCGATCCCCGATGGGTTTGCCTGCTCAAGGCCAGACGAACAGGTAGGGACGACCTTACGTTGGACGGCACCATCAATGGTATTGCCGTACAGCTAGAACTCCGCCGCATCGACGAAACCCAGTTCATGCTCACAAAGAGGCGATTCCACTGGGTCAATGAGTGGTAAACGTCCACCGGCCTGAGCGTTCCGCTTCCGGATCGCGCCGGTCCACTGGCAGATGCTTTATACGCGAAAGTCTGTCTTGAAAAAAGGGAGGGGTACGGGGTAGGGAACGGACTTGGCACGCGCTCCGGCTGGAGCGTGTATAAGATGGCGGGAAGAGGGCTCCCGCGACTTTTAGGAGCCAGACTAGAGGATCGCTTTGGCAAGGGTTCTGCGGATGTAGGCGGTTCGCTTGGACTCGCTGGTGTCGCGGGAAAGATCATCCTCGGCAAGAGCGGCGGCTATCTCGGACTCGGCCCAGCCCTGAGCGGAGGCGGCAATGCTGAAAGCCATATCTGCGGCGGCTGGCCGGCTGGCGTAGCGTGGTGAGGTGCGGAAGCGTGAGAGCGTGACCGAACCGGTTGTGCGCACTGGCCGGGAAGCAAAGCTCAGACGGGCGGCGGTGCGTTGCTGCTCGGCTTTCTTCTGGATGGCGTCAAGCTGCAAGCGGAACGGCCTTGCTGCTGGGAACGGCTGGCCGGGGTGACTGATGAGACATGCGAAAGGGTAGAGGCTCTGGGCGTTGCGGTGCTGGGGCTTTCGGTTGGTGAAGCCGGGTGCTCGTCCGAACCTGCGCCAGTCGGCGGCGCTATGGTCTGCGCTGAACTGCTCGGCAAGCGTCTTCGCGGCAAGGGTTCCGAGTTCCTTGGAAAGTGGCTGTGCGTGTCGTAGCCATGCCTGGAAGCTACCGGGGCTTGTTTCGACCACTGCAGCGGGGCAGTAGCCTTCGGTTTCGAGACGGGCAAGAGTGGCCGGGGTGAGGTCGTCCAGCAGGGTGTAGGCACTTTCTCCGGTGGGCCTCACAGAGATGTGTGCGCCGTTCGCGTTGCTGTATTTGAGATAAGGCAGCATGCGCAGGATGCGAGGCCGTAAAACGGCCTCCAGGCGGTACACGCCTCGTTCACTCAAGGTGCCGAGATCGTAGCCGGGTGCGGGAAGTGCGGTGAATAGATTGCGGAGTGTTGCTTCTGTTCTGTCCATTCTGGGCCTCTGTGTTGGGGCAGGGCGGGGAGCCTACGCGACTCCCGGCTCTGGTTATGCTGCTTTCTGGACGGTGGCCAGGTCGAAGGTCGGAACCGGCTGCGGTTCGGCTCTTCGCTGCGCGTCGGGCGTGTGCATTTCTTGCAGGTACCCGGCGAGCATGGGGATTTGGGCGATCTCTCGCGCGGAATGGTCGGTTAGGTGTGTGGGCCTGGCGGCGGCGGTAGTGGCCTAGTGCGCGGTTGACTGCGCTGATGACGGCGGCGTTGTTCATGGAAGCTCCTTCAGCTATGCGGCGGGAAGGTGGAGGCTGCTACCAGCCCCCAAACCGGGGTTAGGCTGCGACGGCGTTCTCGACGGGTTGCGCTGTGTCTTTCTTAGCTGGCACCTTCTTCGTGGCGGTCTTTGCTGGCTTGATGGGTGTCGGCTCCCTTCTGGCCGGCACTGCCTTCTTAGCCGCGCTCTTCCTGGGCTTGGGGCTGAGGAAAGCGGCGGCGGCTTCGGTAAGAAAGTCGGGCTCGCCTTCGCGGGGGATGGCGCGGTGTCCTGAGAGGGCAAGCCGAATGGCAAAGCCTGTCAGCTTGTCGTCTGCTGTGCTGTCTATGGCGGCAAGCAACACCTCTTCGGCGCTGCGCTTGTCGTTCTCGTCGGCGGTGTCCTCGGCCAGGTCGTCGGCGAAGGTGTAGGGGTCAAGGTTCACGAGGGCGCGAACGATGACGCGCAACTGTGCGGCGGTCAGCATGGCCGGGGCCTGGGCCTGCGCCTGGATAACGATGCGCTCGAACGTCTCCTCGCGCTGCTTGCGGAGTTTGTCGCGCCTGGCAAATTCTGCCTCGCGTTCCCCCTCCTCGCGCTCTTGCTGCTTCTGCCGTTCTTCGTCGCGGCGTTGCTGCTCCTGTTGCTGCTCTTGAACGTGGGCCTTCTGTTGTGCTTCGTACTGCTGGCGGCGTTGCTCGGCCTGTTCGTCTGTCTCGACTGCGGGCGCGGGTGCCATGATGGGGCGGGATGTTCTGCTGCTCGGGCGGCGGCTCGGGGATCGTGGATAGGGCACTGGTTGTCCGCGCAAACAGTGAGGAATGCGCCTACGCGCTTGCCGTAGACCACGATTGCGGGTCTGGCGGCGGCGCAGGCGGCTACAGGTTCGGCGTCGGGGTTCTCGTGGGTGGTGTCGATTTCGCGGAAGTGTCCACGTTGCACGGCTTCGGGCCTCTTCTCGCTCGGCTTGCGCCATCCATCCTCGATCTGCACCAGCTCGGGACGGGCGGCAATCTCACGGTCAAGGTGGGCGTTTACCTTGTCGTGAAAGCATGGGGTGTCAAGGCATTATGTGGAATCAGGGCAACTGGCAAGTATTTCCGCTGGCTCGCCACCGCCAAGATCATCGCGTAAAGCGAAGGAACTTGTGAAAGCCGCCTGGCGCATTTATATGTGTAGAACTGTACTGCTGTCGGCTGTCCAGGCGCCCGTTACCCAATAGACGACGGCCCCTCCCCAGCAAGGATCAACAACCAAAGAATGTATTTGGGCCAGGAATGCCTATATTGCGCATAGATTCTCCAGTACGAGCCCTCACCTTGTTGAGCTTTGTCATTTGCCGCCTCCCAGGTTGTAGGGCCCTCTGCGGAAGACTGGAACGCTCGAGTCCGGGTATCAAAGTTAAACCGACGAACACTTGAGGTTTTGAAATTGAACTGAGTACCTGAGAAGTAGCCGTCCCTAAGCGGGAGATCGATGATGGATCGAACGTAACCCGGGCCTGCGACTGGTACATCGGTTTCAAAACCGGGAGCCTAAAGTAGCCGTCGTAGGTGTTGAGGCTCCCGAGCACATACCGTTCGGTAGAGTTACGTACGGATCGCCGCTTAAACCGCAGTCCTGGTGAGCCAACCTGTTCGAAATCTCAACATGGATCAAGAAAGCGATGATCAGCCACAACAGGCCAAGGAAGGGAGCGACTGCACTTATCCAGATGAACTTACTCGTTGCCTGTTGTCCGTTCCGATGAGTACGCTTAGCGAGTAGATAGAGGCACAGCGAGATGCTGCTGGCCACCACGATGCTGCTAACGGCAAACGTCAAGATGGTCATAACAACTGCGAATCCAGCCATGGAGGGAGTTTAGAGGTTGGCTGGCGGCACTGTCGTGTGTTCCTCGGAAAACTGCGTAGCTGCTCTGACATACGTGATCTGTACGAGGTCGCTGCCAAGCTGCCGCTGTGTTGGGCCTGCAGGCGTGGGGACATCGGCCAGCTTCAGCAACAGCTTCTCGTAGGCGGCGGCGCCATCTTCGACTGCGGTTGCCTCGGCTTCTGCGAGTGGAATCACCTGGAGCAGGCGCAGCAGGTTCGCCTTGCCTTCGAGCATCTGCGCGGATGAGGACTGTTTTGGCATGTAGAAGTTGCACTTGGCGCAAGCCATGCGCGATGGGGTAGGTGGTGTTCTGCAGTCCGCCAGGGCGCGTAGGTCCTTTATAGGGAAGATCTTCGGCGGTGATGTTGAGGCCGGCCCAGACGAGCTTGGCCCAGATATCGTCTGCGATGACACGTGGGTTCGGTCCGATCAGGCCGACCAGGCTTTTGGGTGCGGTCATATGACGCATGGGGTCGAATCTGCGCGGAATCAGCTCCCACTCCTGAAGGTCACGAAAGAAGATGCGAAGCGTGCTGATACGGCTGGCCGGGTGCTGGGGGCCAAGATCTTGCCGCGGCTCGTTACATGTGCCGGATCGACGCTGCACCAGTCGCCACCATGCCACTGACAGAGGACGGATACCACTTCACACGCAAGATCGCGGTTCCAATCGGCTGGGGAAGTGACTTCTGGATGAGTGTGACCGAGCCATCGTCCCACGTTCAACAGAAAGTAGAAGCTCATCGCCCTGGATCGCCGCGCGTAAACAGAACGGTCGTACCAGAGAGTGCAGAGCCGCATCCACTCTGCAGGAACACCAAGAGTGAGTGCCAGGGAGGCTCGCTTACCCTGGACTGGTCGCTTGATCTTCATGACCTCAGGAACCGTACCCATACTGGCCAGCACGCGAGAAAGAGCAACGGCGCACTGGCTGCCGGCCCGCTGCCGTCTCCGTGCGATCAGTGCTTCAAGGGAGTTCAGTTTTAAGTCGCTGAGGTGCGGGGAACGGACGAACAAGAGTGCTTCGAAGACCGTCTTCATGACGTTCCTGCGCACGGTTCCCTGGCATAGCCCCAATCCAGAAGCACTGCCTGGACCCGTTCGGTCACTACCCTCATGTACTCGGAACCGAACACCTTGCTGGCAAGACAGACGTAGACGACGTGATCGCTCTTGAGCCGATGCAGGTGTGAGAAATCGCATAGTAGATAGGCAATCGCCACGACCTGCTGGCGTCCCGGCGCCCACCGGTCAATCGAATCGATCCACTCATCCGTCGTCCAGATCCAGAACGTTCGCTTGCTCTGCAATCTCCCGGAGAAAGAACAGCAGCACATACCTTCGTATCCCGGTCTTGAATCCTGCATAATCGAGAGCGTCGTTGAGAGGCCGGACAATCCTGTCCAGAACAGGGCCGAAGTCCATCGTTCGTCCATATCGGTAGAAGCGGTATGCTTCCGCGTAGCGGGTCAGCATGTCCGTCTCTGCGACGCTCAACTCGCCTTGCCGCTCATAGCTGTTTACGTCGATAGGCCATCTCCACGCACCATCGTCTGCCTTCTTCGGCTCTTCCCCGACTGGTCCCCACTGCGCACGCGCAGCCTTCTGCACAGGCGCCGTCTTCTCATCGGTCGTAAGCGCTTCGATCCATCGACCAATGTGGTTATGCCATGGCTTGCCATCCTGCCTCATCCGCTTCTGCTTCACTGGGCTACCTCCGCTAACATCTGGGTGCGGCGGGCATGGATGTGCGCCATGCCTGCGGCAAGCTTCAAAGACAAGTCACGACCGCTGAGGTGGATATAAAGCAGCGTGGTCTGGATGCTGCGATGGCCGGCAAAGGTGGCAATCTCATGGATATTCCAGCCGGCGCGGGCAAGATCGGTCAGGCAAAGGTGCCGAAGCGTGTGGGTCGAGAACCTATGAACTTCAGCCCGTTGCGCCAAATGCAGAACGATTTTCGACCAACTCCAGATCGAGATTGGCTCACCGTGGATCCGGCGAGACTCTGAGAGAAAGAGCGGTCCACGCTTGTGATCGAATGTCCGTCGATGTTCGAGTACTGTTGGAGCAACGCGCTGCTGGATACCGAATAGGGCAAAACCCGTTCCCGCCGGCCCTTGGTGGTCTCCGCGCGAACCCTGAGCATGCGCCGGGACGGATCGATATCACCTGTCTGCAGACTGCAAAGCTCTTCGCGGCGAAGTCCGGCATCATAGGCGAGCGCGAGCATGGCTCGGTTGCGGATCGGCTCCGCACGAGCCGCAGCCAGAATGGCTTGCCAATCTTCCTCGTTCGAATCCAGGGTAGCTTATGGTGTCTCGCTACCATCCCATGTCCGCCACTGGTCTGCGTCACAGGGTTGTTGGAGCGAACGCCTTCTTCCATCAAATATGCATGGAACAGGCGAACGACGGTGAGCATCTGCTGGACTGTAGCGTTCGACAAGCTCGCGTGAAAGCCCGCAAGATAAAGCCCCACATCGCCGCGGATTACCGTGGCCGAGGCCATGGAAGACCGCTTCAGAAACTCCAGGTACCGTTCCAAAGCTCGTGAATAAGCATCGAGGGTGTTGGGTGCCAGGCCTCGACGAGACTGAAGTGTCAGCCATGAGCAGGCGTGTAGATCGCATGCGATCAGCGGAAAGCGTTCCAAGTGGATAGGGTGAACGACAAAGTCAAAGGACACGAAGACCTCCTGCTGGAAATTCCATGAGAACAGGCACTACGCGGCGGCACGCTTTACGCGATGATCTTAGCGGTGACGAGCCAGCGGAAAATACTTTCGGTTGCCCTGATTCCACATAACTTACACTGGTCTCCGTGGCTCTGCACATCGGCGAAAAGAACGGTGTTGAATTCACTGCGGCGGGGGCAGGTGACGCAAGCTCCGGCAATGAGATTGAGGTTCGGGTCTTCCTTGCTGAACGGTGCATCGGCAAGGGACAGGTAGAGGTTGGTCTGTATCCACGCGGACAGGTGCTTGGCGGGTAGCAGGTGCGGCTCCTTGTCCTGCCAGTCCTTGCGCCAGCACTGCTCGTAGGCGTTGGCCTGGACTTCCTGCGGGCGCCGTGCTACGTGGTGTCGACATATAGTCTTTGCGGCGTGTCTCAGATTTGTTGCACTTGAGATGTGGCGAGTCGATATGAGTTAAGCGATGTGCAGTGGGAGCGGATCAAGGGCACGCTTCCAGGTCGGGTGGAGCATGTTGGACGCACGGCGGTGGACAACCGGCAGTTCGTCAACGCCGTGCTGTGGGTGCTGCGCACGGGCGCACGCTGGCACGATCTGCCGGACCGCTACGGCAAGTACAAGAGCGTGCACACGCGCTTCATGCGCTGGGGCGCGGGCAGGCGTCTGGGAGCGGCTCTTCGACGATCTGATTGCCGACAAGAAGAACCAGTACCTGATGATCGATTCGACCATTGTGCGAGCCCACCAGCAGGCGGCGGCGGGCCGCAAAAGGGGGCTCCGAAGACCCGGCTCTGGGGCGTTCCCGAGGTGGTCTGAGCACCAAAATCCACCTGATAACCGACGAGGCCGGACTGCCGGTCGCCTTCCGCATCACGCCCGGCCAGGCTGCGGAGTATGCCCAGGCGATCGCTCTGCTCGAAGGCCAGGAGGCTGCCGCGGTGATCGCAGACAAAGGCTACGACTCAGCCGAGATCGTAGCAAAGATCGAAAGTCTCGGCGCGGTGGCCGTTATCCCGGCACTGGAAGCAGAAGCGCAGCTACGACCGCGAACTCTACAAAGAACGCAATCGCATCGAACGCTGCTTCAACCGCCTCAAACACTTCCGCCCATTCAGCACAGATACTGCCGTACCCTCGAAGCCTTCCGCTCCTGCACTGCACTCGCATACACTTGGCTGCAGACTGCAGCTATATGTCGATACTCTCTTAGGGGGTTGCGGGAAGCTTAACCCAACAAGCCACAGGGTAGAGGAAAAGCTGTCCCTTGAGGACATTCTTCGATACTGGGGTAAGCGTGAAGCGGCAGAATTCAATGCAGTTGTAATCCTTGGAGGGCTGTGCTGAATGAAATGAAGAACTCCACCGAACGAACAGACGACTCCGCGTATGTACGTTTGGTGGCTCTGCACGAGCTCTGTCACATGCTCACAGATGGTGACAAAAGATGAAAGCCATGAATTTCCAGCAGTGGACCATCAATGCGGCGCTGAAAGTCCTTTCCCACAGCCGAGGGCCTCGCCGTCTTTCAGTCGCCGACGAGGTGGGCCTCGGCAAGACGGTTGTAGCTCGAGGAGTTTTGCGAAAGCTGGCGAGAACAGGAAACGATATTTCGTGTCTTTTATGTTGCGCCGGGACACGCAATAGCGCAGCAGAATCTGAGGCGGCTCCGCAGCGATGATGACCCAATCATGACCGAAGATCGTATTCAGGAGAGGTCAAGGCCGGTCACCCGGCCCTCTTCCGCTGCGAACTCCGGCGCGGTTTCAGAACGAGGCACGTTTCGTACTTCCTCGCTTGCTGGAGCATTTCGGCATTACGAACCCGGTGCTCTACGGACACAGCGAAGGGGCCGCTCTGGCCTTAACGTATGCTTCAGCGAACCCCTCCGTTCAAGGGATCATTCTCGAGTGCCCTTATCTGGTGAAGCAGAGCTTCGCGGGGACTCGTCTTGAGCGATTGCGGCCAAAGTATCAAGGAAGCGCGCTTCAGCGGCTGCTTTCGCGTCATCACGAACATCCCGACGAAGTCTTTTACTCGTGGGTCAATTGGGCTTCGGCTCAGAATGCTGCTGCGCCCACATTTGATGCAACTCTACAGCCGCTGTCTATTTCCACCCTCGTCCTCCAAGGTGCCGATGATAATTGGGCAGCCACTCGCATCTTGAAGTCGTATGTAAGGTCACCGAGAGCTATCGCTACCGGATTGTAGCGAATGCGGGACATCTCCTTCACCGGGACCAGCCAGAGGTGGTGTTAGATGAAGTTTGTAGATTTATTAACAATAGGGCGAATGAACAGGACCCGGTCGGCAGTACGGAGCACTTGGTTGAGAGTTCCGCGTCGAATGTCAACCGCGTCACCGGAACCATTGTGTTTGATGTAGGCAAGTTCCCAGGAGCTAGGGAACCTCTAGCGTTAGTAGACTGACATACTGCTGGCCTCCATAGTTATCGCCGTCATCCAAACTCCCTTGAATCTTGGGACGGGGAATAGAAGCTTTAATCGCCATCGCGCGGTCGTGATAGAAGACGAGAACATCCTCGATTCGTTGTCTAAAAAGTCGAGCGATCAACTCTCGTGTGATCGGCTGCGCCTCTTTTGCGCGTAAGTAGTTTTCTTCGTTCGTAAACATCACGTCGAAAGTTAGCGTAAACGGGCCAGCGTTCTTGGATCGGATCAGACTGCAGAGTTCGACAAGAGTAGCCATGAACTAAATCTCCACTATTTCCGTTCGGAACATCTCGTAGGGGTTTGCTGGTTCGACGATATGGTTCAAAGTAAATTCGTATGCCTGGCCACGCTCTATCTCGGGCGGGGAAAAAGGATAGGCGATACTACTTACCAAACCATGGTATTCAGGTATCGGAAGATGAGCGCTCCGGTGACTTACGAAGCTTGCAATGTCTGTGGCAATCTCCTGCGTGGGCGCAGTGACGGATATCAGTACGCCCAGTTCCTTGGGGATGTCCGCCATGTTGGGCACAGGTTCCAGATCACCCATGACGCCGTTGAATCCGTATACCCGGAATTGGATGTCGTAGTCGCTCTGCGCAAGGCTGTCGCCGTACAACTCCGTAACTCGCTGGCGGAAGTTATCGAGGGCCAACGGGATCAGACGGTTAAGAGCACGGATGATATACGGATCGCGAATGCCTCCGACGGCTATAGTTTGAAAACCGACCGGGCGAGCCCCTTCCAGCTTGATGGTGTATGGCGAGGAAGGGAGAAAGCGCGAGCCGCGTACGCGTACACTGCGTTCCGTCAACGCTTCGTAGGTGGCAAATTCGGTGTCGATCACGCCCGAGGGTTCGGTAAGTAGGTATGGATTCCCGTTCTCATAAAGTGTGTGCGCCGCTATCGAGAGCGGGGTGACTTGTGCGTTCAGGTCCAGCGGCTCGACATCAAAGTGGTCGTCGCGAATCGTCGCCATGAGACCGTCTGCCGCAGGGACAACGCAGCAGGCCGCGCCGCACTCGATGGTTTTAGCAGCATGCCAGCTAAGGCCGCGGTCTGCACCCATCATCTCTGGGACCACTGCATATAAGGCCGAGTCGCTGGCGCGCCCAGCGAGGATCAGGGTAGCCCCTTCGTTTAGGGCAGCTGCAATCGGTTCAGCACCCATCATTCCAACGATGTGACTCTGAGTCAGCGTTGCACCTGATATTTCAGGTGCATTTACGAGAGGTTTGAGTCGGCCTTCGGCGAGGCGTTTGCGCAGGTATGCGGGGTCTTGGTCCGCCCGGATCAAAGCAGCGCGAAAGTGCAGGTTGCCTTCCGCTGCGATCTCCTGCGCTATGGAACACATCATGTCCACACCGGAGTCGCGACCGCTTGTCCCGCACGAACCAATGATGACCGGAACTTTCAACTTCGCCCCGCCCGCGAGCATCAGGCGCAGGTCGCGCTTGAGCGCGGAGCGCGAAAGCTTGGACTTGCCTCCACCCAGATAGGCAGGACCGGAGTCGGTGGAACCGGCATCACACGCAATGGCGTTGGGCGCCATAGCGAGGCCTCTGGCGAAGGATTTCTCTTTGAAGCCTGCGCCAACGACTCCGCTTGGTGCGAGAACTCGAATTTCCAGCATTGCTTCCTCTCAGACGCTTCGACGAAGCAGGGACTGAATGACTCACCGCAAACTTACGTCATTTCAAAGGACGTCGTCAATATTGATTGTGTTGTCAATGCGACAATCTCCGGTGCTGTTCCCCTTTCCTCCCTTCCCCACCTTGATTCTTAGCTTGGGCTGGTAGCAACCCGCTGTATCTCGGATGTGGGCGAATCAGTTCGTGTTCTCCAAACTGCTCGACAGCGTGAGCTATCCAACCGGCAACGCGGGGTAAGCGCAGCACGTTTGCTTCTTTCCCGTTTAAGCCAATGAGATGGCTTACAACCAAGAAAATCATTGCAAAGTCCGGATCCAGCCCTGTTGCTTCCTTAGCCACTTCTACGGCCCGCAGGAACTGCTTCACGGCAGACAGATTGCTGACCCGTTCTTGCAGGGCTTTCAGCATGGCTACGGTTCTTGGATCGCGGTCTGGATAGACTTTCGAGCCAAACCCGGGCAGAGTATCTCCAGCACGCAGGTACGTGAGAATCGCCACATCTGGGTTCTTGCTTTTCCAAATCTCTTCCAGCAAAGCGGCGCCAGGCTGCATTCTTCCAAACGTACCTCTGCGACCCTGAGATGCAATCAACCCGGTCATGATCAAGCGATAGGGAGTGACGCCGGTGTTCGCCAAAGCTCGCACAGCGAGTGTTGTTGGGTCTACCTCATGATCGGCGCCTAGAACGAGAAGGCGCCTGACCACGTCCGCTAAGGCGTCATCTTCCCGCTTTGCTTTCGCTAAAACCAGGTGGATAGGCCGCTCCGTAATGGTGAAGGGCTCATGGACGGTAGCTGCGAACCAGCGGACAGCAGCCGCGCTAGCCCGGCAGAATGCCCGCGGAGAGAAGTCGAAGCAGTTGGCGTTTGCTCGCTCCATGAAAGGAGCAAGCGTGACGACGGCGTCTACATGTCCGAGGGTGCTGAGAACGTCACGCAGTCCTAGGTAATTGGCCGGAAGCACAGGCAAATTGTTGCTAAACAACTCTGCTTCAGACCGCTGCCAGAGGATTGCAGTTACCGCTTCGAAGGTACATGATTCGGCGAGTTTAACAGCGTTCAAACCACGATAGAAGAGATCGGTGTCCGTGCGGAGGGTAATGCTGGAGTTGCCTCCGATGACGGTTTCCAGTGCCTTCCCATCCAGTGTCCGCCGGCGTTTGAACTGCTCGATGTCGGTGCGCCAGTATCTGCTGGCCCGCTCTCCGGGTGTGCGATGCGTTCGCACGAAGCCCCGGCTCACATAACAGTATAGCGTCGAGACGCTTACGTCGAGCGCCGCTGCTGCTTCCTTTGCACTAAAGTACAAGTACTCGGCCATGTTGCCCTCATCTTCACACAAGCAGTACGTTGATGGACCCTGTCAATATACGCGATTTTGCCACCTAACAAAGGATTACTGCTCCAAAGCAGTAGATGTCGTCACATAATGTGTTAGCTTGATCAAGCTTGACCAGTAAGCTATGTGTCGTCTGCTGGTCGATGTCCGTACCGCGGGATGGACAAGCGACTGCAAGACTTTCCGTGTCGGACGCTCCGGTGAGAATCCAGGCGAAATGAGAATGACCGCGTGAATACTTCCTCATCCACTGCAATACATTCGCCTTTATTGGTAGACAAGTCTTTGGTGTCGCCGCGGCTGCCTACTTCAAGCCGAAATATTATCTTGCTCTGCTACTTGGGTTATTTGTTAAGCTTTGCCGACCGAGTCATCTTCGGTCTTGTGCTAAAGCCGATCCAGTCTTCGCTTCACTTCACGGATTCACAACTGGGCATGCTCTCCGGTGTTGCCTTCGCACTGACGTATGCGGTGTTCAGTCCAGTCAGCGGCTACATCGTAGACCGGTATAACCGTAAGATCGTGCTCATCCTTGCCATAGGGTTCTGGAGCGCAATGACCATGATGACCGGTCTTGCACAGAGCTTCATCAGTCTCGGTGCGGCTCGGGCGTTGGTGGGCGTCGGCGAAGCGTTCATGAATCCTCTGGCAGTCTCTCTTGTTGGAGACTCCATTCCGTTGCAGCGACGAGCGCGCGTGTTCAGCTTCTACCTAAGCGCCGGGGCGCTCGGAGGCATCTTCGCTTACATCTTTGGCGGAGCCGTCGTGCATCTACTCACTAATGTGCACACAGTCAGGATGCCTTTGCTTGGCGCGCTGGCACCCTGGCGCATTGTCTTTCTATGCGCTGCTCTTCCCGGTTTCATCCTGCTGCTGATCGTCATGACGCTCTTACGCGAGCCTCGCCGTATAAAGGAGGCTGCGCTCCCGAAGCTCGGAGATGGAGCCATGTTGTTCGCACGCAGCTACTGGAAGCTGTTGGTTGCCACGTTCTTGGGTTTGGCAACCCTTCAGCTTGGAGCGTACACATGGTCAACTTGGTCTATCCTCTTCTTCGGACGTATTCATAACTGGAGCATCACTCAGGCCGCCCTGCGGGTAGGCATCCCATCTGCGACGATGGCGCTCCTTGGATGTCTGGCAACAGGTCGAGTCATCGAATGGATCCGGCGTCGCGGCTATACAGACGCTCCGCTACGGGTCGGTGTCGGCGGCGGGGCGCTCTTTGGCATCCTCGCCTCGGCGGGCGTCCTGATGCATGCGGCGGTTGGCAGCACAGCTCTTCTAATCCTTGCGGGTACTTGCAGCTACATTCCGACCATCGGAATCTATGCTGCCATGGGAGATGTGCTGCCGGCAGGAGCTCGTGGCCGCTTTGCAGGAGTGAGCATCCTGGCCGCCGGCCTGATCACAAATTCTCTGGGACCACTTCTTGTCGGTACCCTGAGCGATCGTGTTTTTCCCTCAGCATTCGGTCTGCGCTACGCGCTTGCGACCACGTTCCTGGGCACGGCGGTGGTTGGATTTCTGCTGGTTCTCCCAGGTCTTTCTTCCTACCGCCAGCGCATGCAGGAAATAGCGGCCCTCGGATAGGTTTCACGGAGACAATTTGCAACGAACAGGAGTTAGCCCCATGTCAAGCCAAGAGATTCGCCGGCAGAGCTTCTTTGTCGGGGGGCGATATGTTGGTGCGCCCGGTGCCCAGGTCATGCAGGGACAGATGTATGTGGAAACGTTGACGCCAGCTCATCCCCGGCACGCCTGTCCACTGGTCTTCATTCATGGCAGCGGGCAAACCGCGATGAACTGGTTGTCCACGCCGGATGGCAGGCCGGGATGGGCGGAATACTTTGCCGGCCAGGGTTGGCAGGTTGTTCTGATCGAGCAGCCGGCCCGCGGCCGTTCGGCTTGGCAACCCCAGTTTGATGGGGAGATGAAGACATTTCCGGTTCACATCGTCGAAGCTTTATTCACCGCAGGTTCGGAAGGGAACCGGTGGCCGCAGGCCACGCTTCACACACAGTGGCCCGGTGGAGAGCATAAGGGCCATCCTGGCGATCTGGCCTTCGACCAGTTCTACGCGAGTCAGGTACCGTTTGTGGCAAAGGGAGAAAGTGAGTTGCTGATGCGGTCCGCCGGAGCGGCTCTGCTTGAGCGTATCGGTCCCGCTATCCTGATCGGCCATTCACAGGGTGGCAGCCTCGCCTGGCTCATTGGAGATGAACGGCCGGAGGCAGTCAAAGCTATTGTTGCGATCGAACCTAGTGGACCCCCTTACAAGGATGCCATGTTGCAAACCGGGGCGTCTGACCGGCTTTGGGGGTTGACGTCCAGTCCCCTCACGTACTCCCCACCCGTGACCGAGGACAGTTCTCTTGCTTTTGAACAGCAACACGAAGCGCCCGGGCCGGGCCTGGTGGCAGGATGGTTGCAGAAGGAACCTGCCCGCCCGCTTGTAAAGCTTGCCGGAATTCCCATGCTGATGCTAACGGCGGAAGCTTCCTACCATGCTCCCTTTGACCACTGCAGCGTGGACTACCTTCGGCAGGCAGGGGTGACCGTTGACTTCATTCGCCTCGAAGACAAGGGAATCCACGGCAATGGGCACATGATGATGCTGGAAAAGAACAACCTTGAAATCGCAAAGTTGTTGGGGCAGTGGATCAAAGATAGATGCGACACCATACCCATGGCAACGTAGGCTTCGCATGAATTAGGACGAAGCAGCCCAGCTGCTCCTACTCCCTCGTCGAGTCCTTTTCTGTGCCAATTTCATCTGCCTTTCCTGAAGCCGACTTCGGCGCCCATGCTTTTCGCTTGACGGGCTCGGTGGGCGCGGACTGGACTGCGGTCTCTGCGGGTGGGAGTTCACCTGCGGCCGCTTGTTGCTTCGGAACCCACGCCTTGCGCTTCGGCTGGCTTTGCGCTTCGGGCGTGGCGGGTGGCACCACGTCGACTGGTTTAGCTGCTTCGGGCACAGTGGCTTTTGCCGCCCACTTTTTTCGACTCGGAGAGAGTGGCGCCGCGGGCAGTTCATCGATTTTCGCCGTTGTCTCGGCAACAGTCTCGAACTGTACGGCCTGCACCGCTTGTGGCGTAGCGATCACGGGTGGCCCTGACGCGTCCTCGACATGCACCAGGGTATGCGTGACGGGAGCAGGCAGCGCCGGTTGCACTGAGACTTCACCGCGGCGTCTCCGTACGCCTTCAAGGAGAAGCTCAGCGACATCACGCACAGCAATGGCATCGCCACCCTTGCCCGGGGTGCTTTCGAACATACTCTTGCAGAAGGGACAACCGACGGCAAGCACCTTCTCGTCCTTGCCACTGAGCGTCTGCTGAGCCTCGCGAAAACGATTGTCCGAGATGCGCTCCGAGCCCTCTTCCTCTTCTTTCCAGAACTGCGCACCGCCAGCTCCGCAGCAGAAGGAGTTCTCCCGGTTGCGCGGCAGCTCGACGACGTCGTTGGAAAGCACTTTGAGAAGGTTACGAGGTGCGTCATAAACGCCGTTGTGGCGGCCCAGGTAGCAGGGGTCATGGTAGGCGATGGTGGAAGGCCCTGCGTCAGCCACAATGCGGCCTTCCGCAATAAGCGACGCCAGGTACTCCGTGTGGTGAATGACCTTGAAGTCTCCTCCCAGCTGCTTGTATTCCTTGCCAACTGCGTTCATGCAATGGGGGCAGGTCGTCACCACAAGCTTAGGCTTGATGTCATTCAGGGTCGTAACGTTCGCATCGGCCAACTGCCGGTAGAGGTACTCGTTTCCAGCGCGGCGCGCCGAGTCTCCGGTACAGCACTCACGTTTGCCCAGCACGGCAAAATCTACTTCGGCGTGGTCAAGAAGCTGCACAAAGGCCCGTGCCGTTTTCTGCGCCTGCGGATCGTAACTCGGAGCGCAGCCAACCCAGAACAGCACATCCGGCGTGGGGTTCTGGTCTGTGGTTTTTACGGTCAACCCCTCAGCCCAGTCCATGCGCTTTTCGTGGTTGATGCCCCAAGGGTTTTTGGCACGCTCCATGCCCCTGAAAACTGTCTGCAGCTGGGCGGGAAACTCGCTCTCGATCATTACCTGATTGCGCCGGATATCGATGATGTCGAGCATCGGCTCGTCGCCGACAGGGCAGATGTCGATGCATGCGCCGCACGTAGTACAGGCCCACGCGGCTTCGGGAGTCATGGCAAAGGTGAGCAGAGGGTTCGGGCTGGGCGCCCCGGACTCGAACCCGGGTAACTTCTTCGCGATGTCATTCAGTTCCATGCGCTTGTTGATTTCCAGCGCGGAGGGGCTGAGGCTCTTGCCTGTTGCCGTGGCGGGGCAAACGTCCTGGCACCGGTTACATTGAATACACGCGTAGGCGTCCAGCAGGCGCGGCCATGCAAGATCTTCGAGGCTTTTTGCGCCGAGCTTCGGGGACTCGGCTTCCATGTCGAGCTCGACGGCGGGAAGGACACCGGAACTGACTTGGCGTCTTACGAAGTATTTGCCCGACGCTATAAAGATGTGCACGTGCTTGGAATAGGGAAAATACACTAGAAAAGCAAGTACACTGCCGAGCGCGCCCCAGTACCCGAGGTCGCGCCAGGCCGCCGCATGATGCGGATTGAACAAATGTGACAGCAGCGAAGCGAACGGCGCGAAGCGGTCGGGACCTTCGATGGCAAGCTTCGCGGCGGCACCTATGGCGCGGCTGCCGACATGGAAAAGAATGAAGCTCGATACGAAGATGGAATCGAACGTGATGTAACGCTGCTTAACGTCCTTGTGAAGAAGTGTTCGCTCGTTGAAGGTGAAGTCGCGACGGCTGGGTAGAAGGAATCGACGCAGCACGAGCGCGACTACGCCCACCAGAACGAGCGCGCTGAGTACGTCGGCAAACAGCACGTACATGTTTCCCGCAAGACCGAGCGAGGCAAAGGAGAGCGGCACGTACCCGTCAATCGCGTCGACCAGATTGACTAGCAGGTAGAAGGTAAAGCCGTAAAAGATGAACGAGTGAAAAAAGCTGACGACCGGGCGCTTGCGAAAAGTGCGGCTCTGCGTAAGCGTCGTGACCAGTGCGTACCAGATGCGCTGCGGTACTCGGTCGAAGCGTTCATCCGTGTCGCTGCGACCGCGGGCGACTCGTCGGTACAAACGATAAAAGCCTCGCAGACCTAGCGTGCCGGTGATTGCCGCGAAGATGAGGAACAGGATTTTCTGCGTGAAAGGAAGCATGGTGATTCCTGTTAACCTCTGCCGTTACGCGGAATTCTTCAGCTCGCCGATGAGTGCGGGAACAATCAGGCCCACGTCTCCGACGATGCCATAATCAGCTTCTTTGAAGATAGGAGCCTCGGCGTCCTTGTTGATGGCCACAATCAGCTTGCTTTTCCCCATGCCGGAGATGTGCTGCACGGCACCGGAGATTCCGACCGCGATATATACCTTCGGCTGCACAGTTCGGCCCGTCTGACCCACTTGCTCGGAGTAAGGACGCCAGCCGGCATCGACCACAGCCCGAGTGGCGCCGACGGCTGCGCCAAGCTGGTCGGCCAGGCCCTCGACCAATCCCGTGAAGCCTTCTGCACTGCCTACCCCACGCCCGCCGGCAACTACGATTTCAGCATCGGCCAGGGAGACTCGCTCGCTCTTCTCCGTGATTCGGGAGGTCACCGCAACGCGGCGTTTCGGCAGTACCAGATCAACATCGTACTGCTCGGCAGCGGAAGGATTGGGCGTGGCGACCGCAAACGCTCCGGGTTTGATCGTGACGACTACGATCGGCGAGGAAGCGGAAACCTGCTCTGTCACGCGCGCGAGAAACGTGTAATGTTCCGCAATGAGAGAGCCGCCTTCCTGCTTGAGGCTGATGACATCTTCAATAAGTGGAGCGCTAAGCTTGACGGCCACGCGCGGGCTGTACTCCCTGCCACTGCGGCTCCCGCCGATCAGCACAGTGTGAGCTTCCCCTTCACCGGCTATCTGCGCGATAGCCGCTGCCCAGAGCTCTGCGTCGTATTCGGCCAGATCCGGTGTGTCTGCGACGAGAACCTGGTCACCCAGAAGCGCTGCGCTCGTTGCGATTGTCGCAACATTGCTGCCAAGAACCAGCAGTGTCACAGGGCCTTCACGAACAAGATCGCGTGCCGCCTGGGTCATCTCCGAAGTGCTCTTGCTGAGGTTTCCATCCACATGTTCAACAACAACCAAAATCATCAGATCACTCTCGCTTCATTGCGCAGCAGGTTTACAAGCTTCTTCGTGGCTTCGATCGGGTCTTTGCCATCGATCATGGTACGCTGTCGCGCCTTCACCTGCACCCGTACGCTCAGATAGGTAAGCATCGGAGCGACGCTGTACGTGGCAAGCGCGTCTCGCCGCAACTCCTTGCGTTTTGCCTTCATGATGTTAGGCAGCGTAGGGTAGCGTGGGTCGTTGAGACCCTGCTGAGTCGTGACGACCGCCGGAAGAGTAAGCGTGAAGGCCTCACTGCCGGTATCGACATCGTGCTTGCCTGTGAGTTGATTGCCGTCCAGCATAAGAGAGTTGGTCCATGTAGCCTGCGGCCAGTCGAGCCGCTCCGCAGTAGCCGCGCCAAGCGCGTGCGAATCCCAATCCGCCTGCTGGCCACCGCAGAAGATGAGATCGCAAGCTTCCGCTTTGCCTACCTGTGCAACGACACTGCTCGTGGCAATCACATCGAGTGATTCGTCTGCTTGAACGAGGATGGCTCGATCTGCTCCCATGGCAAGGGCGCTCCGCAGGGCTTCTTCGCTGCGTGCCGGCCCAACGGCCAACACGACCACCTCCAGACCCGGATTGGCCTCACGTAAACGCAGCGCTTCCTCCACACCATATTCATCCATGGTGTCGATCACCAGTTTGCTGCCGGCAAGGTTGACTGACCCTTCATTGACCTTCACGCTTTCCTGCGCGTCTAGGACCTGACGTATGACTGCCAAAATGCGCATCTGTGCTCCTCTCTTTCCGAGCTTCCGCTACACCGAATACTGACCGGCTTCAACCATCGCTGCGGAGATTTCGCGGCCGATCGCCACTGCGTTTACGGGCTCATGCTTGCTAAGCCGGCGAAGTATCGCCATTTGCGTGCGCAGATCGTCACCTTCGGCAACGGCACCAAGCACCAGTTCGGCGGCCGTTTCAACAATGCGGAATGAGTAGCTGGCGTAATACTTTGCCAGTTTCACGCCGAACGGCTTCGATGCCGCCATCTTCTCCGAGCGTAGAATGGCAGACTCAAACAGCAGAACCTCCGCGAGGATTTCTGCGAGCGCACCCATGATCTCCTGCTGATCCGCAAGTTCGTTAGCAAACTTCTGTACGGCCGAGCCGGAGCAGAACAGGCTGATCTTTTTCATGCTCGCAAGCAGCGCCTTCTGCTCGGCCAGCGGACCTTCGAACGTCTGCTTCGCGGTCGGTCCAGACATGACCTCGCCCATCAATTTCTGAATTGCGGGAAGCAGGGGCAACGCGCCCGAAAGTGCGCGCTTCATCATCCAACCCGTGGTAATCAGGCGATTGATCTCGTTCGTACCCTCGAAGATCATGTTGATCCTCGCGTCGCGATAGTGACGCTCCGCGGGAAATTCTTCTACGTAGCCGTAGCCGCCGTGGATCTGCAGCATCTCGTCGACGATACTCACAAGAATTTCTGAGCCTGCAAACTTCAGGATCGAGCATTCAGCCGCGAACTCCTCGATGCATTTCTGGACTTCGTGCGTGTAGGCCGGCGACTTCTTGTCCAACGCGGCAAGAGCGACGTCGATGGCTCCCACGGTGCGGTACACGGCCGATTCCAACGCAAAGAGCTTGGCCGCTCCGTCGGCGATCTTCTTCTGTACCAAGCCGAATTGCGTGATCGACTTCCCGAAGCCGACGCGATTGATAGCATAGCGAACACCATCGCGGTAGGCTTGCTTTGCTCCGCCAATCGAGTTTGCGGCTAGCTTGTATCTGCCTACGTTCAACACATTAAAGGCAATGTGGTGGCCCTTTCCGGCCGTACCCAGGAGATTCTCGACCGGCACTTTGCAGTCGTTCAGCACAAGAGCGCAAGTGGATGACCCGCGAATTCCAAGCTTGTGCTCTTCCGGTGCGATCGTGAGACCTTCCGCGTCCGCAGGAACAAGGAATGCGGTGAACTGCTCACCGTTGATTTTCGCAAATATGGTGAACAGATTCGCGAAGCCGGCATTAGAAATCCACATTTTTTCGCCATTGAGAAGATAATGTTTTCCATCTTCAGACAGAGTGGCCTTCGTCCGGATATTCATCGCATCAGACCCGGCCGAAGACTCGGACAAGGCATACGCAGCCACCCACTGCCCGGTAGCCAACTTCTCCAAATAAGCGTCTTTCTGTCCGGGGGTGCCGTACCAGATGAGCGGCAGCATGCCGATGCCGGTGTGGGCACTTACCGTGACAGCGAAGCTTCCGACGGCGCTTAGATTCTGAGCCACGATGGTGGAGGTGACCTTGTCCAGTTCCAGACCGCCATATTGCTCAGGAGTGTCCACGCCGAGCAGGCCCAGGTCACCAAGCTCACGCATCAACTCTTTGCTGACCGCATAATCCTTCGCTTCGATCGCGGCCACTTGAGTCAGGATCTTCTCATCCGTGAAATCCGTCGTCATCTGGGAGATCTGCTTCTGCTCCGGCGAAAAGTCCTCGGGAGTAAAGACGTCCTTTGCCTCAAGGTCCTCCAGGAGGAACGTTCCACCACTTACACGTTTTGCTGTCGCTTCGATTGCTGCGGTCATGTTGTTCTCCGGGTTGCTGTGTCGATTTCGCTGTTGCGGTCCTTCTAATTCTGTAAGTTTTCAAAGATCCCGGCTGCACCTTGTCCGCCGCCGACGCACATGGTCACCATGCCGTACTTGGACTTGCGCCGCTTCATCTCGCGTGCCAGGGTAGCCGTAAGCTTCGCTCCCGTGCAGCCCATCGGATGGCCAAGCGCAATGGCTCCGCCGTTCACATTAACGCGTTGCGGGTCCATGCCCAGCGTCTGGATAATCGCGAGCGTCTGCGTTGCGAAAGCTTCGTTCAGCTCGATCAGATCGATCTCGTCAAGAGTCAGGCCAGCAAGCTTCAGTGCTTTAGGAATGGCATGAATAGGCCCAATTCCCATCTCTTCTGGCGGGCAGCCCGCATACGCGAACGCAACAAAGCGCAGCATTGGCGTGGCGCCGATTTCACGCGCGCGAGTGTCTGACATGACCACTGCTGCGGCAGCACCGTCCGAAGTCTGGGAGCAGTTGCCGGCAGTGACAACGCCCTTGGCATGGAATGCTGCACGGAGTTTGCTCAACGCAGCTAAGGATGTGTCGGCGCGCGGACCCTCATCTACTGTGAACATTGCCTGGTGGTTCTGTGTAGCGCCCGTCGCGTCTGTTGAGGTCGTCGTGACAGGCACAGGAACGATCTCATCGTTGAAGCGTCCGGCGGCAATGGCCGCGAGGGCTTTTTCGTGGCTTTCAAGGGCGAACTGGTCGCAGGCGTCGCGTGTGATGCCATAGTGCTTCGCGACGCGTTCCGCCGTTAAACCCATGGACATGTAGGCCTCCGGGTGGTTCTCCATCAGCCACGGGTTGATGGTGATCTTGTTGCCGCCCATAGGCAGGTAGGACATGGATTCGGTGCCCCCGGCGACAATCACATCGCCTCCTCCGCCACGAATGCGTTCGGCAGCCAGAGCAATCGACTGCAGACCCGACGAGCAAAAGCGGTTCACGGTCATAGCCGCTGCATCCACAGGGAGACCGGCCCGGAGGGAGATCAGTCGAGCCACATTTTGTCCCTGTTCGCCTTCCGGCATGGCGCAACCGATAATCACATCTTCAATTTCGCGCATGTCGAGCTGCGGAACGCGCGCGACCGCTTCCTTTACGGCGACGGCGCCGAGATCGTCTGGTCGTGTAAAGCGAAGGGTTCCCTTGGGAGCTTTCCCGACCGCGGTTCTGACCGCGCTGACTACAACTGCTTCCTTCATGACGTATCCTTCTAGACTTCAACTGTGCTTTGGGGAAGGTTAGTTTCTAAGCGGCTTTCCGGTCTTCAGGGTGAAGCTGATGCGCTCCATGGTTTTGGGTTCTGCGCAGAGTGACAGGAATGCCTCGCGTTCAAGATCCAGAAGGTGCTGCTCGGTTATGAGGGTGCCCGGTGTGATGTCACCTCCAGTCAGTATTCGGGCGACATGGGTGGACACCTTGACGTCATGATCGCTGATGAACTCGCCTTCGCGCAGAAGATAGACACCCAGCTTCAGAGTTGCGAACAGGCTTGCGCCCGGCGCCGGCACATCGCGCCGCATCAGAGGAGCCGTATAGTCTTTGGCGATCAGCCGCAGGGCTTGCGCCTTCGCATCTGTCATCAAGCGAGAGCGATTCATGGTGACCGCATCCGCTTCGGTGAGCAAACGGAGGCTGCGGGCTTCTGTAGCGGATGTAGAAACCTTCGCCATAGCGATTGTCTCGAAGACGTTGCGAATGGTTTCGATGATCTCGACCGATTCACCACGGGGATCGCTCTTAACTACGTCAGCATCCGAGATTGAGCGCAGGAGCATTTCTTTGCAGCCACCGCCACCGGGTATAAGGCCGACACCTGTCTCTACAAGACCCGTGTAGAGCTCGAGGTGAGGCTGACGGCGGGCCGCGTGCATGGCGATTTCACACCCACCACCAAGAGCCAGTCCCGCAGGTGCGGCAACTACGGGTCGGGGACAGAACTTGATGGCCTGTGTCATCTCCTGGAATTGTTTGATCGTCAGGCTGATGTCATCCCATTCTTCATCCTGGATCGCAAGCAGAAGCTGCATTAGGTTTGCACCCACTGAGAAGTTTGCAGCGTCGGTTGAGATAACGAAACCTTCGAAATTCCGAACGGCGTCGCTGTCCGGTCGAAGTTTTGCGCGCAAGAAGGAAACTATATCGTTGCCGATTGAGTTCATCTTGGAGTGGAGTTCAAAGCATCCAATCCCGTCACCGATATCGATAAGCGAAATGCCCGAGTTGCCGGCGAACACGCTATTCGACTTTTTCAGGCTTGCAATAGAAACATGCTCCGAGTTGCGCTTGATGGGCAGGTAGGTGCCAGAGGGAACGTCGAAGAACTCGGCCCCTTCAGCGCGATACCACGATGTGCCGCCAGCCTCCAGGAGCTTTTCTACTGCGGGCGGAACAGGTATGTTCGCCGTCCGCATCCTTGTAACTACCTCTTCGAAACCCGCCGCATCCCATAACGCAAACGGGCCTAGTTCCCAATTGAACCCGGCCCTCATGGCGCGATCGATGTCGACGAGGGTTTCGGTCACCTCGCCAATACGATTTGCAGCATAAGCCCAAAGCTCCGGCAGGATCTGCCAATAGAAACGCGCTGCCCGGTCTTTTGCGGGGTCCCCCGACATCACGGACTTGAGCCGTGCCGGAAGCGACTCAATGCCCTTGGCTTGTTCAACCGCGGGGATAGACACTTTCGCGGCCGGCTTGTACTCGAAAGTGACTGGGTCAAGGACGGAGCGCATGTCTTTTCCGTCCGGGCCTTTGTCCTTTTTGTAAAACCCCTGCCTTGTCTTATCCCCGAGCCACTTGCGTTCCATCATCTGTGAGATCAAGTCAGGAAGAACAACATCCGGTCGCTCATCTGTGGCGCTCGCAAGGAAGTTGCGCGCAACATTACCGAGAACGTCGATGCCCACCAGGTCGGCTAGTCGGAAGGTGCCGCTCTTCGGCCAGCCGATCGCCTGCCCGGTCAGCAGGTCGACCTCTTCAATGGTGAGTCCCTGCTCCTGCATGATCTTGAAGGTGTTCAGCATGGCGAACGTGCCGACCCGGTTCGCGATGAAGTTCTGCACATCATTCGCGGGAACCACTTCCTTCCCGAGCTGACGGTCTCCGAACTCCGATACGGCACGGACTGCTTCGGAATCAGCTTCACCGGTTGGGATGATCTCGATCAGCCGCATGTAACGTGGTGGATTGAAGAAGTGCGTTCCAAACCAACGCCGTCGGACATCTTCGGGCAGCTGCTCGGCGATCCTGGCTACCGGCAGACCGCTCGTATTTGTTGTCAGGATGGCCGTCGGATGCAGATATTGCGCCACTTTCCCCAGCAACGCTCGCTTGATGTCGAGGTTCTCGGCGACTGCTTCGATCACCCAATCGCAATCTCGCAGTTTCGCAAGATCATCGTCGAAGTTTCCGATACTGACCAGAGAAGCAGTAGCTGCCGAAGCAAATGCTGCGGGCTTACCCGTTTTAAGCGTGCCTAGAGCCTGGATGCCCAGCTGGTTGCGATCACCGGTACCCGGCACCATATCCAGCAACAACACCGGAAGTCCGGCATTCGCGATGTGTGCGGCAATGCGTGCCCCCATAGTGCCTGCGCCCAGCACCGCCACGCGCTGAATCTTATAGTGCCTGGCTGTTTTCGCGTCCGGCTCTGCGGCCGAGGCTCGTTCAACAAGCGGTGCTGTCATCGGTGCCATGTATTACTCTCCTCGGTAGTGACGGCGGGGAAGACCGGCCCGCACGAATTCAGCCACTGGAAAACATTACTGAACGATAGGTAAACAAGTCAAGCACCTAATGACCGCCCCCAAGTTCCAGGTGATGCTCAACCCGGCGCAGTGCGGGAATGAGAAGGTTCGGGAAGGTCAAAACTTATCTGCAAAGGAGCCCTCACTTGCGAAACCTTACCCCTGATCCGCGCCACGACTGCTGTAACCCAGCGATCAGGAGTTCTTTCGAGCCTCTTTCGCCGAAGCGAGACCGCCCGTGAGGATATCGGTGAAGGCGTGCGCGATCTCGTCCGGAGACATCTCGCCAGACGGTTTGTACCAAGTGCCTGCCCAGTTGATGGCGCCTGCGATTGCGAAGGAAATCATCTTTGGGCTGCTGGCCCGGATGGACCCGTCCCTTATACCAATCTCAACCAGGTTTCGTATCGAACTGTCGATGCCGCGCTTCAGCTCTCGCACGCCACGACGAGTGTCGATCGAGAGATCAGAGTCGTCGATCATCGCAACACACCGCCCGAATTCATGTGTCAGCACCGCCATTGCATAGCCGTGAACATAGAGACGCAGGCGCACAAATCCGTTGCCTGCGGCTGGACTTGCCCGCTCCAGATGGCTTTGGATCTCTTCGATTCCAACGCGATAGCACTCCACCAGGAGCTCTTCCTTATTGTGAAAATAGTAGTAGAGGGCTGGCTTGGTGATCTTCAGCCGCGTCGACAAGAGGCTCATCGAAGTTTTTTGGTAACCCCACTCAAGGAACAGGTGGGCCGCTGTCTTCAACACCACCTCGCGCTTGAGTTCCATACTTCTTTCGCCAACGTGAAACGCCTTCCATGGTTCGTTTTCCGCGTTGGAACGGGTGGCTGCCTGGGTTTTCTTAAAGGGCAAAGGTGGTCCCCTTGGGATGAATCTCCACTTCAGTGTAAAGCCCGCAAAAAATACGGGCTCGGTCGAAGGTTGAAGAGAAGTCAAGCCATAGCCTTCATGGGCTGAGGTGCTCCGGCATAACAAGCTTGTTTACCTATCGATCAGTAAGATATGCTGAGGCAGGCCGCTGAGCACACGCGGGCCCACCAGGAGAGTCCGACATTGGAGAACCCTTTCCGTCCAGCGCTCACTCAGCTCAGTGATGAGGAGTTGTTGCTCCAAACGACCGTACGTGACTTCGCCCGTCAGCGTATCGCACCGTTGGTCCGCGAGATGGATGAGGCGCAGTTGATGGATAGTGAAATCATTGCGTCCCTTTTTGAAATGGGATTGATGGGCGTGGAGATCCCGGAACGGTTCGGCGGCGCAGGCGGCAGCTTCTTCCAATCCATTCTGACCGTTGAGGCCATCTCTTCCGTCGACCCTTCCGTTGGCGTCCTTGTAGATGTTCAGAACACACTTTGTCTGAATGCGGTCCTCCGATGGGGCACCGAGGAGCAGAAGGGGCGGTACCTGCCGAGACTGGCAACTGACACTGTCGGCTCGTATGCGCTGAGCGAAGCTTCATCCGGGTCCGATGCTTTTGCGCTGAAAACACGCGCAACTCGGCAGGGCTCCGGCTATGTCCTCAACGGACAGAAATTGTGGATCACGAATGCATTCGAGAGCGGGCTTTTCATCGTCTTCGCCACTCTGGACCCAGCCTTAGGATACAAGGGCATCACGGCCTTTGTGATTGAAAAAGGCACACCGGGTTTCAGGATCGGGAAGAAAGAAGACAAGCTCGGAATACGTGCGTCCAGCACATGCGAGTTAGTGTTTCAGGATTGCGTTCTGCCGCTGGATGCGGTTCTCGGCGAGCCGGGTAAGGGTTACAAAATCGCCATCGAGACGCTCAACGAAGGGCGCATAGGGATTGGCGCACAGATGCTGGGCCTGGCACAGGGCGCATGGGATCACGCCGCCGCCTGGGCGAAGGAACGCCGTCAGTTTGGAAAGGCGCTGGTTGAATTCCAAGCCATGCAGTTTCAGCTTGCGGACTTAGCCACCGATATAGAGATGGCGCGTCTGGCGGTGTATAACGCAGCTCGGCTGAAGGATAATGGGAATGAATTTCTTAAGGAAGCGGCAATGTGCAAACTTGTCGCTTCGAGAGCCGCTGAGAAGGTTGCAAGTGTCGCGCTGGAGGTTTTTGGCGGGTCGGGATTCGTAAAGGACTACCCGGTTGAAAAACTCTATCGAGACGCCAAGATCGGCAAAATTTATGAGGGTACGTCTTTTATGCAATTGGCGACGATCGCAAAACTGACTTTAGGACCGCGATAATGGCGCGCTTCGAATGAGGCGATCTGCGCCTGCTTGCCACCAGATCGGAGGGCGGTTCCGATGGCGAGCGCGGCGGACTTGTCCCAATCCAGTATCCCCTTGGAGCGGACTGAATCAATGATCCTGGAGAGGTCGTCATGATTCTGCACGTCAAAGTTCGTGGGAAGGTCCGTGGACGCTGTTGATGGTATTGCTTCGACGGTGAATCGATAGAACATACACTTTCCTGAATTTCGGCGGTGCTGAAAGAAAGAGGAAGAGAAGTTCCCTCTACGTAGAGAGACTGTTCTCGCATATTCACCTACTTCTTTGCTTGCATTTTTCGAGAGTCGGTCTCATCGGCACGGCTCCATCCGCCATCAACTACCTCGTCGACGAGAACCATGGTGTATGGCCGTACACCTTCACCAAAGTACTCGGCAACAATATCGGTGGTTTTATGAAAGGTGTTTTCTTTCTGCTTGGCATTTTAGGGTTCCTTGCGGGAATTTGTAATTGGCGAAGGGCATTTGGGTCTTCTTGGGATTCGAGGAATTGTGGATCGAAGCGACGGATTTGAGCGCAGCGGGCTACTCGCGGTTCGCGAATGCCTTGGCGGGTGGATGCCATACGCCAAGCCTGCTGAAAAAGCCGATGAATCCTCAAGGTGCCAGGTATGGGTGAGCCGGCCGTTCTCCAGGTGGAGGAACTCGTGCATGGCGATGTCGACATGCTGGCCTGTAGGGGCACCCCCATCACCTCGCCGAGATGCGTGCCGGTGATGCTGGCACGCACACCAGCGCGGCCGGGTGAGCCGACGGTTCAAGCACGATCAATTCTAGGTCAGGAAAAGTCTTCAGGAAGACGAACACAATCTGGTACTTTAATCCTTCCGGACCGGGTGCCTGCCCCGGAGCGAGCGGGATGTCCTGCCAGTCCGGCGTGCAAACTTCATACAGCAGGTCTGGGTTGTGGTTCCGTGAAGGCCCGGTAGAGATTTCGATGGACTGAATCTTCTTCTCCCTGAGTGTGGCAGAGTGCAAATTTGTTTGTTGTCTCGGCATGATGCTCCTTCCGCTTGCGGTGAGCACTCAAACGTGACGGAGCGGTTTCCGTTCAGGCTTGGGGGTGAGCAACGGGCGTCAGCAGGTCCGCGAGGCCGACCCTGCGCAGAAACTCCGCGCGGATGCGATCTGCTACTACACCGACGACCTCGCCACCGTCCTGTGCCGGGTCGACATAGACCCGGAACGGGCGCTGACGCGCGCGATCGCTCTGGCCACCTCGGACACGTCCGCGTCCGGAGGCACGGTCGCGGCAAGAGCCTTGTTGGTGGATTCAGCGAAGCCCTTGTATGGCCCGGCATCGTACGCAGCCACCCGCTTCGTGTCTTCGGGCTTGCGGGCGTTGGCGAAGTGGTTTGTTCCGCTTGTGAACGCGCCCGGCACCACGATCGTTGTCTCGGTATCCCAACGGCTTATATGGCGTAATGCTGGTGCATGCCGGAGTGGGGTAAGCGTGGCGGTTTGGCCGTCTTGACGGTTTGTTGAAGGTAGGTTGTGTCCACTTGCTTGGTTGTGGACACAACCTGTGTGAGGTTCAGGTGCTATCTAGCCTTGGGGGGGCTGGTTGACCTCGTCGGTAAAGATATTTCGGTGAGAGCGAGGCCGATGGCGTAGTCGAGACGGGTCAGCAACTGAGTGAGCGTCTCGTTCTGGCGCCGGACGAGCATGGCGATGGAGGCATGCTTGTCGGCTGCGGTGGCGAAGCAGCCGACCGGGTCGACGATGCCCACGGTGACTTCTCCATCCTCGAGGAAGCGGGCGAGGTTGGGCAGGAGATCCGCGATCGGGTCGGGAACGCTGGCCGGTTCAGGGCTCTGTTTTACGCTGCGAGTTCGTTTGCGGGCTGCAGACTTCGGGCGAAGTTCCAAGGCAAGAGCTCCTCGATGCGACGGATAGGGTGCTCGGCGATGTGCGTCAGCACATGCCGCAGATAGGCTTCGGGATCAAGCCCGTTGAGCTTGGCCGATTCGATCAGGGTATAGAAGACGGCGGCGCGTTCGCCTCCCCGATCGGAGCCGGCGAACAGGTAGTTGCGACGTCCGACGGCTACGCCGCGCAGGCTTCGTTCGGCGGCGGAGTTATCGATTTCTATCAGACCATCGTCCACATAGCGCACCATCGCGGTCCAGAGGGTGAGCGCATACTGGATCGCGGCCGCCGTCTCGGACTTCTGTGAGAGCGTGGCGAGCGAGGTCCTGAGCCAGAGCCGCATGGAGTCGAGCAGAGGCCGGGCTCGCGCCTGGCGAACGCTTCGGCGCTGGTCCGGAGGCGGCAGGTGATCGCAGAACCTGGCCGTGAGGACATGGGCGAGAAGGCCCGGCCCGGCCATGCTCCGAGCAATGGGCCGCGAAGGTGCCGGCGCCTGCACGAGACGATCGCAGGTTGCGCAACACATCCGGGGACGGACATGGCGCACGACCTTGAAGCTGGCCGGCAGGTACTCCAGCATCTTGGAGACATCTTCCTCAAGCTTTTTCAGCTTGCCGTTGCAGACCGAGCAGCTGTCTTCTTGAGGAAGGTGCTCCTGCACTTCGCGCGGAAGGTGTTCGGGAAGAGCCCGTTTCTTCCTGGGAGTGGACCTGCGCTCTGCAGGTGAAGCCTGTGGCGGCGGTTCCGGTCCGAGCTCGGCCTGGCTGGCCTCGAGTTCTTCCAGCTTGAATTCAAGCTGCTCGATCTGCCGGTCCACCTTCTCCGACCTCCGCCCAAACTGCATGCGTCGCAGCTTCGCGATGAGCAGCTCCATCCGCTCGATCCGGCTCCGGTGCGAAAGCAGCTCGGCATGTTGCACACAGATCATCGCCTTCAGCGCTGCGGGATCGAGAGACTCCAGATCCGGCAGGGAAAAGGCCTCTCGCGCATGCCCGTAGTATGGCATCTTCTGAGCCCAAAAAATGCACAAAAGGATAGTAAACACTGGCGAATCGCACGCATAACCTTAGACAGGTCATGGCCGGTTGCCAGGTCCGATCCGGCCTTCGCCAGTCGATGCCTTCGAGCAGCATCGACAACTGCGCACGGGTCAGGGACACCTTACCACTGTCTGCCTGCGGCCACACAAATCGTCCCCGTTCGAGCTTCTTCGAAAACAGACAAAGACCATCGCCATCGAACCAGAGCAACTTGATCAGATCGCCGCGCCGGCCACGAAAGGCAAACACATGACCGGAGAGCGGAGCCTGTTCGAGCGGCGGCAGCACCAGCGCGCTCAGTCCGGTGAAGCCGCGGCGCATGTCCGTCACGCCCGCCGCAATCCATATCTGCGTGTTCGCCGGAGGGGAGATCATGCCAGCAGACACCGCAACACCATGCGCAGGGTTCCGGCATCGACCGCGCCCGCGATGCGCACCTGCCCTCGTGGAAGCGTCAACTCAATCGAGCCTTCAGAAGAGCAGCTGGAGGTTCGCTGGTCTGCCGTGCACTCTCGGACGAGTTCCTGAGGCCGCTCCTCCTCAACGGTGACCGGCAGCAAGCAGACGCGAGCCGATTCCATGTCGCGCCCAGGAGAAGGCTCCTTGGACTCAGGCTGTCCTGCGTTGGATAGCTTGCGCCAGTAGAACACCTGGTTGGCGTTCACTCCATGCGCCTGAGCCACGGCCGCAGCCGAAACACCCGCCCTGCGCGTCGCTTCCACGATCAACCGTTTCTCTTCCACCGTCCGGAACTGACGTTCCCTTCGTCTCCGCACGATCGGCTCAGCAACTTCCACACGTCCCCCTCAAAGGAACAGCTCACGCCGCTCCTTCATAGAGAATGCCTACGCCGACCGCCGCAGTCGAGACGGTACTCCCGTGACGTTTACCCATCAACTCCGGTCGCAACTTCTGCATTTGCAGTGTTTCCCGCACGTTCAGTGAGGGCACGCCCAACTTCTGACGTAAGTTAGCCCTGAAACTACCGACCATTTGTCTGGACGGATTGAATTGTTTCTGCGCCTCAGCGCCTGTAGGCCAATATGCCACGTTGCTCCTAAGAGCGAAGCGGGTAATTTGTGGCCCGGGTAGGCACTATCCAAAAGGATCTGCAAGCGCAGGCGTTCCAGCATTCGTCCTGTTTCACGGGTGTGAAACGAGGTTTCCGGGGCAAACGCATAGATCTCCAGTTCAGACCTGAACGTCTCGCTGGTTGCAACAAACCCAAACGCGAGCACATTCAGATGGCTGGCAGCCGCCAGGTCCGCGGGGAAGTTACCCCAACGAGTGAAGGGACCCAAGTGCCTCGTGAAGCAGAACGATGGTGGCACTCGCCTGATTCCGCTTGAAGAATGCTGCCTCAAATCCGCCCCCCGCCATCGGCACAAGAGCGTGGTGGTCATGGGACAATCGTGCGCCGCTACCTGAACTGCTGGTTCTGGTGCTTAACACCTCTACCTCAAAAGCTAGGTTTATGAGACTGTCGGACAAGGATAGGTAAAGGGCGCTTAAGAGCTAGATCTCAAGCGCCCTCTACTGCTGAACATCAGAATATTACTTTGGCGCCGAACTGCAGTTGCCGGACAGAAGAGGCGAGGCTGTCAAGGACACCCGCGCTGCCGACCGATTGTGCATTGAATGTCTTTGCATAGGCAGAGGTTCCAAGCGTGTAGTTGTCGGTGGGGGCCTGGAAGTTAGGATGATTGAGCACATTGAAGGCTTCGACTCTTAGCTGAAGGTTGAAGCCTTCTGACACTCGCGAAATGTGAGTATTCTTGATCAGCGAAACATCTGCTTCAACGAGGCGAGGTCCCATCAGTGAGTTGCGACGCTCGTTACCTTGTACATTTGTGCAGAGTACCTGGCCATTGACTGGCGTTGTACCCTGCTGGTTGCACAAGGACGCCAAAACGCTGCCAACCGCTGTTGTCGGAAAGGTGAAGCAGTTGGAATTCAGGTAAGCGAAGCCATTCGACTTGAAATTTGCGTTGTAGGGATTGCAACCGGGTATCACGTCAGGAAAAGAGGCGTACGTAACGCCCTTCTGTCCGATCACATCGCCGTTATCGACAATGGTGAATGGAACACCGGAGTTCGCAAAAACAATTGCACCCACCTGGAAGCCGCTGGTGACCGTCTTCAGCATACCGTTCCGCGACACACTCGGCACCTCATACAAGATGTTTGAGGAGAAGGTTTGCGGAAGATCGAAGTCGCAGGCTCCTTTCCGCTGTGCCTTGTTATAGTACGTCAGGCCCGGCAGGGAATTCTGGTACGTCGTTGGAGCTTGTGTGCTAGATCCATAGTCTATGCATTTGTTCCACGTGTACGTTACCTGCAATGTTACCCCGCCGAATTGCGACACCTTGAATTGACTGATCAAAGAATTATAGTGAGCCGCTCCGTCAAACAGATTTCCAAAAATGGTGGCGGCGTTAACATCCTGCTTTGCGCCGCCAGTGATCGGATAGACATACCGATCACCTACTATTTGCACCTGAGAGGGTGCGACCTGATCCAGCTCTGAGGCCTGAAAGGGCGTATGGAGTGAGTGTGAACCGATATAACCAAAAAGGGTAGAAAGGTGTTTGCCGTATTGTTGTTCGACATTCACGTTGTAGTTGAAGGAATAGTCTCGCTTGGGATTCGGATCGATGTAGCGGCCGATATGGCTGCTGGGACCTTGGGCTGCTGCTAGAGCTGCGTCTCCGAAGGGAAACGTTCCGACTGGGACGGTCCCGACCAGTACCTCATCCTGAGCATAGGGGTATGCAATTGCCGAATAAGTAGCGTAGACATAGGGCAGAGGAAGCTGATCGTAGATTCCGAATCCGCCGCGGACGGCAGTGCTTCCGTTTCCGAACGGGTTATATGAAAAGCCAACTCGTGGTTCGAAGTCGTGCGTGGTCGGGTTCGTCTGAAAGAATTGCCCAACTGGAACAGTGCAGCCCGGCGAAGAAGTTGCGATGAAGGAGCTGGGGCAGGCTGCCGATCCAGCAGGTGCGGTCAGCGTATTGATCAAACCGAGACGGTTCCTGCGATCCGTCGGGATGGTCAGCATTTCATAACGCAAGCCAAGATTAACCACTAGCCGCTTCCCGAAACGGATGTCGTCCTGGATGTAGCCAGCAAACAAATTGTCCTGTGGCTCAATGGGCGTTGAGGTTCCTGCGGGCAAGACGTCGATTGCGTACGGGCGGGCCTGCAGAAAGTTCGCCAGAGCCGTTCCGGCGGCTGACGTAGTCACGAATGTCGCTGTTCCGTTCAGTTGCGAAGCGGCTGCGGTACCCTGGATCCGCTCGTACGCAAATCCAATTTTGAGAGCGTTATTTCCTAGATTGTAAGAAACATCATCGTAGAACTGCAGAAAATTATCATGGACCTGGACGCTCCTCTGACTCGCGAACCCACCCACGGAGGGAACATAGCCCTGAATCGTTAGCAGCGGGGCAGCCAACCCTGGGAAGTAGCCAACAGAGGTATCACTGGCCTCTGGCGTCAAGGCGGCGAGTGGCTGATTGACAAGCGCGATGCTGCGGTTATACCCGAGCCTGACCACGTTCAGAAAGGTTGGGCTGAAGATATGCGTTTCAGTGATGGCAGCTACCTGCCGTCCGGCGTTCAGCAGTGAAGACGTGTTCGCCAAAGCGTCCGGAACACTCGTGGGGGAGTTATCCCGAAGATACGTCATTGAAAGCGAGTCCTTTGTGGACAGCGTCTCATCGAAACGTGTGGTGAAGAAGTCTTCAGTCACAGTGGTGGTGCCGGTGATGAAGACGTTGCCGCAATCATTGAAGCAGGCGGCGTTTGTAGTCGCCGGAATCGGGAAGAGTTGAAGATATTTGGCGGCGACGGCGCTGACAGTTACCGTTTGTGCCGCACCACCGGCGTTATGTATGTTGCCGCTGCGAGCAGCTAATGAGGGAACAATCTGAAGGTTTGTCTGACCTTGTGTCTGTCGGAGACCCTCATAGTTTGCAAATAGAAAAGTCTTGTCCTTGCGAATGGGACCGCCGAGTGAAGCACCGAACTGCACCCGGTGAAACGTAGGCTTGCCTACCGTTCTGTCAAATGGGCTCTCCGCGTCGAAGATCTTATCCCGATCAAAGATGTAGGCGTTTCCATGCACCCGGTTGGTGCCGGAGCGCGTGATCGCATTGATGACAGCGCCGGACGTTCGCCCATATTCCGCTGTGTAGGCTGTTGTAATTACGTTGAACTCCTGTATCGCATCGACGCCTAGATTCACGCCTGCTGGGCTCCCCGGGGCTCCATTTGAATAGTCGTTTTCGTTGATGCCGTCGATTCGATACGTGTTCTCGTAAGGTGAGTGTCCGTTCGCCGTGATCTGCGATCCGAAACCCCGAACACCGCGAGAACTGCCGCTGGCGCTATTCAAAGATTGCTGTGATCTGACTGTGCTCACGCCCGGCTGCAATGTGGCCAATTGCGTCCAGTCCCGGCCGTTCAGCGGCAAGTCCACGATCCGCTCCCGTCCCACGGTGGCGCTCACGATGGATGTGTCCAGTTCCACATCGCCGACTCCGCTCGTCACGACGATCGAACTGGATATTTCACCCACAACTAGCTTCACGTCGAGTTGACGCGAGCCTCCGACGGTGAGTTCCAGATTCTTTTCCACGCGCGCCGAAAAACCCGCAGCCGAGATCGTCACCGTGTAGATTCCCGCCGGAATGTCCGTTGCTGTGAAGAGTCCCTTGCCGTTGGTTGATACCTGCCGCTTTTGATTGGTCGCTGTATTCACAATGGCCACGTTGGCTGAGACGACGATGGCGTCAGTTGAGTCTGTAATCACGCCAGAAAGTGTCGCACCAGTGATCTGAGCTTCCGCGGTTCTCGCGAACATAAGCAAAGCGGTGATAGTGAGAAAGATGTTCAGTGCGACGGAACGAATCATGAGTACCCTTGGGCGCGTACGTGTCCTTTACAGGGACAGAGGCGATGGCTTTTTGCAGCCACACGTATACTTGATATTCCGGAGAGACTTGTCAATCTTGACTTTCAACGTCAAGCAAACCGTTGGTGGTGGCTCTGTAGGGTTGCCGCATTGAAGACCTCAACCGGCTTTCAGGCGCACTGCTGCCAGGGGTTTCGCTGGGGCTGGCTTGCGAGAAGCCTTGGCAGGCGCAGCAGGTTGTGGGCGGCGCAGCGGAAGACGAAGACCCAGTCGACCTTGCGCAGTCCGCGCACCTTTACCTGGGCGAGCTGGCCGGTCTGCTTAAGCCAGCCAAAGGGCTTTCCGACCAGCCAGCGGCGGCTCAGGCTTACCGCATAACCGGGTTGCCGCGTGGTTCTCCCATCCATGTTCGAGCGCCGGCCCTTGTCGTTCTTCCGCACGTGCGGGGTGACATTCAGAGCGCGGGCTCCGGCGATGAAGTTCTTCGCGTCGTAGGCCTTGTCCGCGCCGACCGTAATGCGCCGCGAGCTTTCTTTCTGCCGCTCGGCAAGCATGAGCAGGGCGGCATCGCGCCCGGCATGGCCGTCCGCCTGCGTGGTCATCGCGGCCGCGATCAGGCCGTTGCGATTCTCCACCAGCGCATGGCCCAGGTAGGCCGGCTTCGACTCTTGGCCATAGCTCCTTTTTGTAAAGCCTCGACTCCGGATCGGTGGTCGACCGGTGGGTCTCGTTCGACCTCTTCTGCCCACGGAAGTTTGTGCCGTCGCCATCGTCCGAGCCGTCCTTGCGCCGGAAGCTCCGCTGCGAGGCCCAGGCCTGGATCAGCGCGCCGTCGACGGTGAAATGCTCGTCGCTCATCAAGCGCTTCGCCAGACCATTGACTTCGGCGAAGAACCGCTGCGCCACGTCCGACGTAAGCAGACGATCGCGATTCTTCCGAAAACCGCATGGATCCACGCCGCGTCGTCCAAACCCAGGCCAACGAACCAGCGGAACAGCCGGTTTTAGTGCAGCTGCTCGACCAGCTGCCGCTCGGATTGAACCGAGTAAAACGCCTGCAACAACAGCGCCCGCACCACATACTCGGGCGCAATCGAGAAACGGCCGGAGGAAGAATACAGCGCATCGAAGTTCGCGTTCAACGACACCAGCACCGCATCCGTCAGCCTGCGAATATCACGCAACGGATGATCGGAAGGGACACGCTGCTCCAACGTCACACAACTGAACCCTCTCATCCTGAACCCACTCATCACCACGCATACAACAGAGACGAGCCAAACCCCGGTTCAGACGAAAGCAGACGCCTCTTCAACAAGCTCCTAGCAAATGCGGTGCCACCAGAACTGACTATCTAAGCAGCTTCAGAAGCTGCTCCTCACAGTAATCCGTCGTTACGAAAAACGGCTTGTCTATGATTTCTATGGTGAGCAGGTTGTCCGTAAATGTGTAAGCGGCCTTGACACCCATCTTTACAATAATCCCGCTTTTGCTACTCAACTGGATTCCTTGCTTTTCTTCGAGATAGGCTGCCTTCTTGTCGAATTCGTCAGGAGTAAGCTGCATCTGGATCATCGTATTCCTCGGTCTAATTTTGGGTAAATCATGTCGGTACATCCGATGCGGGTTCTCGGCGTCGCTTGCACGAAGCGAGCCCTGAAGATATCACGAGCCGTGAAGTCTGGCCGCGAATAAGCGATGCTATCCGGTAACGTCTGAAGTATCGATGCGTCTCACGAGGCGCTGGACCTTCTTAGGTGAGGAGCAAGAAGCGTGGCAACACGCGCCGTTTGGCGTCCCTCGCGCAGCCAGATCTTGGTGACGACCAGCTCGGCAAAATCCTCCATTAGTTGTTGAAGGGTCTTTGCAACGATGCCTTCGGACTATGCCCTCAGTGTGTCGTCGATGGCTACCATGCATAGCAATTTGCTTCTTAATCTATTCAACTCGTCGACCACGTAGCCAGCCTCTTGCGCTGGTGAGTGACGTGCAGTCGATTGCCCGCGAGTGGGCCGGGCGCAAGGGCCAGCCTACGGCGATCTGCATCGACAGCCGCACGCTGCAGTCCACGCCCGAGAGCGGCGGACGTGCTGGCTACGATGGAGCGGAAAGGCGCAAGGGATCGAAGGTGCATATCGCGGTCGACACGCTGGGCCGCCTGCTGGCCCTGACCGTCACGCCGGCTGATCAGGGTGACCGGGAACAGGTTGCGCCGCTGGCCGAACAGGTCCAGCAAGTCACGGCAAGCACAGTCGAACTGGCCTATGTCGACCAGGGCTACACCGGCCAGAACGCGGCCGAAGCAGCACAACAGCACGGCATACGGCTCGAAATCGTTAAGCACCCTATGGCCAAACGCGGCTTCGTATTGCTGCCGAGACGATGGGTTGTCGAACGCAGCTTCGCCTGGGCCGCACGCTTCAGACGCTTAGCCCGAGACTACGAACGACTCCCGCAGACGCTCAAAGGAATACACTTCATCGCCTTCGCCATCCTCATGATCAGCAGACTCGTCAAGCTCGCAACTTCATAACACCCCCTAGCACTCCTTGCCGCGTTCTCCGGCGTGCGCTGTACTGGGACTGCAGCGCAAACCGAGTACAGGAGATCAAAGACATAAGTAAGCAGCAAAGAATCGCACAGATCGAGCAGGAATGGTCCGCTCCCCGCTGGCTGGGGGTGCAACACGGATACACGGTATATGACGTCGACAGGGTTCGCGGGTCCGTTCGAGTCGAGCACAGCCTAGCACGCCGCGGTGCTGAAAAGCTTGGGGAGCAGGGCCGGCCTGAAAGCGCTTTACCTGAGTGGCTGGCAAGTGGCGGCGGACGCCAACACCGGCGGCCAGATGTACCCGGACCAGAGCCCTCATCCGGCAAACAGTGTGTCACAGGTAGTCCGCGGCATCAACAACGCGCCGCTGGGCGTAGACCAGGTCGCGCACAGTGAAGATGCGTATGGAATCGACTGGATACTGCCCATCGTTGCCGATGCCGAAGCCGGCTTTTAGCGGCTCCCTCAAGGCTTCGTGCGAAATGTGGAGATCAGCCTAACCTACCTGGAGTTGTGGCTGCGCTGTCTGGACTGCGTTCTGATCTTCTCGCTGATGGAAGATGCCGCTACGACGGAGATTTCTCGCGCACAGCTGTGGCAGTGGAACCGTCACAAGGTCAAGACCGATGACGATGTGCTGATCGACACCGAGTACATCCGCATAACATTGAACGGGCTGCTGGAAGCGAAGCAGGCGGAGTTCGGGACCGTTGCTTATGGCCGGCCCAGTTTGCGCGACGGAATGCTGCTGATAACTTTCGTACAGGGACCTTTCCGCTCATTTTGACGACAAAGCTGTATGACGAAATCTGTTGAAGCAGCGCCAGCATCAATGAGTTACTTACTTTGTTTCGACAGTTAACAATTTCCCATACGAATGCCGCGCCGCTTTGCGCCTTTTACCCTACGGATCCCGGCGGCAAGGTCAGGGCTTAGCATTCGCAATCAGAAGCCTCGTATGCGAGCCGGCGAACTGTGGCAAGTCGCAGATTGATCGTGGAGGGAGCGTATTTCCACTGTTCAAACGCGATCCGATAGCGGGTCACAACCGTTCGATTGAATGCTAGTCGAGCGGCTTAGAAGCAGGTCCGATCCATTAACGCCCAACTCCTATTCGCGGGTAGCGTCTTTGGAGTCTTTGCGTCGCTCACGCATCCTGCTGAGCCTTTTCTCTTCGCGGTGTAAAGGGTAAGCGCAAATGGAACACAAACAGCTTTCAAGTTCACGTAAGGCGTTTATGGACGAATTTGCGAGTCGCATGGTGGCTAGCCACCATCGAATTGTCCATGATCATGACGCATGCGGTTCAGCCTTCTGAATCTAAACTGAATTGGGTGAGAACGAGCGCGGACAAGCCGGAGACCGTCGTCCTCATCCATGCAGTTGGCCACGACCTCACTTATTGGGATCGTCAGATCGAAGCTCTGCGTGATGAGTACAACGTCGTTGCCTTCGATTTGCCAGGGCATGGGCGCTCTAAAGATGGTCCGGAACATTGGTCCTTCGACTATGCGGCCAGCATCGTTGCGGAACTGATCGAAGAAGTCAGCGCAACGCCTGTCCACCTTGTCGGTATTTCCTTCGGAGGCATGATCGCCCAAGTCACCACACTTGCGCGTCCTGATCTTGTTCAAAGTCTTACTTTGATCGGAACCGCTTCTCATTTTCCTGACGCGGTGCGGGCGGGTATGAAAGCCCGGGCAGAAGCGGTTCGCGCCGGCGGTATGGCTTTCGTGCTGCAGTCGAGTCTGGAGCGATGGTTCACGCCGCAGACGAGAATGCAGCGTCCTGACATCGTAGATCGTATGACAAAGACGCTGCTCGGAGACGAGGCCGCTACGCATGCAGCAATATGGGATGTCATCTCGGAACTCGGAATTCACAGCAGGCTCCGAGAGATTCGGTGTCCGACACTTGTCCTAGTCGGCGAGCACGATCCGAGTACGCCACCCAGCGTAGCGTACGGGCTTTTCGACGCCATCCACGGCGCAACACTCAAAGTCATTCCGGATGCTTCGCACATCGTGACGGTCGAGGCGCCCGCGGCGGTCAATGCTGCCCTGACGGCATTCCTGAACGGGCTTGTACGCAGTTCTCAGGGGGCCACATAATGAATTGACCCGGCGAGACTCGTTTCCCTAATAGGCGAGCTCCAGTCACTGCCGTAGCCTTTGGGCACCCCGACGTCGTTTTCTCGACCAGCAAGGGCGCTAAGTGGCGGCAAAGCTCTTGCTGGGAACTAACCTTCTTGCAGATTTGACTGCTGTGCGTTTGTATCGAACCTGCGGCGATTCTCTGTGAGTGTAGGCAGGTGTGCGACTCCCCACAACCAGATAGGTTGAACGTCCTTGATGAGCGTTTTCGCCAGTTCTGTTGCAGCATAGTCGACCCGGATGGGCACCTGCACGACGACGGTTCGTGTAACGAGACCGTCGCGTTCCAATGTTCGCAGAGTGGCCGTCAGCGATTTCTGGCTGACGCCTTCTAATCGTTCCAGCAGGCGGGAGAAGCGAAGCGGCCCATCACTACAAAGGTCTGCCAAGACCCAGAGGCTCCATTTGTCCAGCAGTCGGGCCCAGAAGCGCGCGCAACTCATGCTGCTCGCTTGCCGGCATCCTGGCGCAGATGTCGCGGATGTCGGGTCCAGATCCAGCACTTTTTCGCTTTAGCACGTTGTTACCTCAAGGTACCTGATTGCGAAAGGATACAAGAAGCGGGATGATGTTGGAATGAGTCAGCCATGGACCACAAAGCAGATCCCTCCCCAGACCGGCAAGCGCATGATCGTGACCGGGGGAAACAGCGGCATCGGATTTTATGCCGCTCTGGAGCTTGCCAGAGCGGGTGCGGATGTAACGCTTGCCTCGCGCAATCCGCAGAAGCTGAAGGAGGCGGCAAAGCGGATTATGACCGCTGTGCCGAACGCTTCTGTCCGGACCGGGACCATTGACACTTCCGATCCTGAATCTGTTTCGCGGTTCGCTGAAGCCCAACTCGCCGACCCGCGGCCGATCGACACACTGATCAACAATGCAGGGATCATGGCACTCCCGAAGCGGGAGGTCTCCGTAGACGGCCACGAGTTGCAGTTTGCCACGAACGTGCTCGGACCGTTCCGTCTCACTGGAATGTTGCTGCCATTGATTCTGAAAGCCAGAGCGCCTCGGGTGGTGACGGTTTCTTCGTACGCTCATACACGCGGTGGACCGACGCCGATGACGGACCTGGACTCGGAAGAGAGCTATGCGCCAGTGCGTGCCTACTCGAAAACCAAGCTTGAGAACATCCTGTTCACGCGCGAGCTACAGCGCCGTGCCGGAGACCGGCTACTCGCGACATGTTGTCATCCAGGGGCGTCCAGAACCAACCTTGGAAACAATACCGTTTTCGGCATGAAGCTTATTACCTTCTTCATGCAGCCGATCCTGCAAAGTGCCGCGCAAGGAGCCGAACCGACGCTGATGGCGGCAACCTATCCCGAGGCTAAGCCCGGTGCGTACTACGGCCCGGGTGGCCTGTTCAAGCTCCGCGGGCACCCCATTGAGGCAAAAACCACCGACTCGGCAAAGGACATGCCTGCCGCAAAGGCACTTTTCGACAGGCTTGAGGAGATCACAAGGACCAAATATCGTTTCTGAAACACGACCGTCGAATGATTGACAGCAGTTCAGCTGCAGAACCGAACAGCACGCCATCGAAGTAGAGAGTCTGAGTATGCAATCCTCACCAGCACTGGGCGACATGGTTTCCAACTCGGTCTCATTTTCCGCTTTAGCCGCTGAATCATCGGACGGTGTAGCTCCCAGACCTCTCAGCTTCTTCCTTCTTGGAGCCACGGGACGCACTGGCTTACTTTTCTGTCGCTCGCCTATACGTCGGGCCTCGTCTACGGTCTTCTGCTCGACCGATTCTTTCCATTCTGGCGCGTCGATTTGAAAGCAGGTGCCGATCTGGTTTCTATGCTTCAGAAAAGCACAGCTATCCAGCCTTCAACGGAAGTAGAACAATGAGCTGATCTCTACGGAATGAGCGCTTTCGCAGCAAGTGAAAAGGAACGTTCTGCCATCGCGGAGGCTGGCAGATCGAGGTGCACCACTCTGCTAATCGACGGTCCGACGCTGGAACTCCGGAACGCAGGAAAGTTCAGCTTTGGATTCAACCCTAACGAACTGGTTCCATTGGGGACGGCCGGAACGGTATACCCATCCATGCAAGCGTTCGATGTTTGGGGGGAGTCTGGAAGTTGAGGGCGGTGCTTTGCTTTCAAGCGACTTCAACAAAGTGACGGTGGCCGCGCCTCCCATTACCGAACGATCTACGCTGAAGGGGCCGGGCTGGACGTTGAAGCTCGCTGCAGGCTGGCACGTAACTCCCGGTACAGCCAAGCCGGGGTCTTCCACCGTCGTAAGGGAACCATCTCCATAGTGACAAAGCCGAGCCTCGGTATGTCGCATTGTCGGAGTTTGCCGCCCAGAGCCGTCCAGAGCGGCGTTCAGGGGGACATGGAGTCGGCGTTCTGTACCGATGTAGCTAAGGGGTTGCAGAGCCGGCTTGTTGGGTCGGTTCCTGGCTGTACAGTCTTTGGAGTTCATCAGTCTTCTCTGTCAGCAGGCGGGCAGCAGGCTGGACGAGAGCCGGGTCGTCAAGCCTGATTCCGATGGAAGCCAGAATCTCCTGCGGTTCTGAATCGTAGCCTCTACGCAGAAGTGCTTCGTACTTGCTGGCAAAGTAAGGATCGGTGTGACTCCTGTCAAAGAGAGCGACGGCGATTACCGAGGCGTACAGGTAGTTTTCCAGGTATAGCGGGTCCTCGAAAACAAGAGACTTCCGCATCCAGAAGCGTGACTCGCCCACATCTGTGACCGGCCAGGCTTCATAAGGAGCGATGGAAGCCCAGTAAAGAGAGTCGATCTTTGCCCGGTCAAGCAGAGGCTGTCCGATGCTTTGCGTGTAGAGGCTGCGTTCAAACGCTGTCTCCTCGGCAGAAATGAAGAGCTCAAGGGACAACTTCCAAAGGAGTCGCTCCAGCGCGTACTCCTTTTCGACCGAAGTCCTGGCCACTTCCGTAGCGTGGTCGAGCAGAAGCAGTTCGTTGAAAATTGCGAACCCTTCAGAGAAGTAGTTGGGGCCGGAACGCTCGTAGATCGGGGCTCCGCCGGCGTTCATCAGCTCGTGATGGATCGCATGGCCGCCTTCATGAGCGATGGTGCTGATCTGTCGCAGGGAGCCATCATAGCCACTGTAATACAGCGCCGTGGGTGCGTCGTACACGTGGATGGATGTTCCTGTGTTTGCCCTATGAGCGCCGCCGGCAAGATCCAATCTGCCATTCGCCGGATCGAGAAGTGCGGCGAAGCGCTTCGTGTAATCCGTTCCGAGCGGCTGAAGACTGGCAAGGATCAGGTTCCTGGCGTCCGGCAGGGAGATCGCCGGAGCCTTGGTGGAGGCAAGGTCCACCTCCGAGGACAAAATTTGAGAGACTTCCAAAACGCGTGCAGCGTGTTGCGCCAGCACCTCCTGGTAATGCCGGTACGCGGGAGCAGCGGCCTGTACGGCGGCCAGAGTCTGCGTCACGAGCGCATCACTCAGCCCGCGAAGCTGCTCCTTTCGGTCTGCGGCGTTCTTGTATCCCTGGGCAACCGCGTCTCTGTTCTCCAGCTCGACAATGGTTCCCAGCAGTGTCGCCATCGCCGGCGCTGCCTTGTCGTAAGCTTCATTCCATGTGGCCAGAGCCTTGCGTCGCGTTGCGGTATCCATGGCGCTTACTTCCCTCGGACGCGTCAGACGGTTTGCTATGCGATCATAAGCATCGGACAAGCTGGTGAGGGATGGGTCCAGGACAGCTCCGCGGTACCGCTCAGCGTCCGAGGAAAGCGCGTGAGCCGCATCTCGCTGCGCGGCGTTTGCCAGCAGGGTATAACGCCCCAGCGCGGCCGCCTCGTTTGGAGACAAGCGACGAAGCCGGCTGTCCATTGCTGCTTGCAGCATAGACTGGTCCGTCTCAACTTCATCCCTGGCCTTCTTTGCCAACTGGTCCTGCGTATCCTCCAGAGTTCTTATCTTGAAAAAAGCGTCATGCGTCTCCAGGCTGGCGATGAGCGACTCGCAGCGTTCAAGCTCTGTGGGCAGGGAGTGCAGAGTTGAGGAAGCCAATGCCGCGATCTCGGGAGAGACCTTGGCGTGCAGTGCCGCTCGGCTGGCCGACTCCTCTGCATCGGAGCGGAAGTACAGGGTGGGCGAGATGTGCGCCGTCTCCAAACCAGCCTGAGCACGAACAACCAACGGCGCCGACAGGCAAACAGCGAGGGCAAAAACCTTCGAATAGGTTCCCGGGAGGAAGCCGTGTGTTGAAGCTGGTTTGCCCATCCGAGCCTGATCGTCCGTGTACGCCATAGGACATCGTTACAAATGGAGGCGGTCGGAGTCTTTCTTCCGACCAGCTTTCTTGCACACAATTAGCATGGATCTGAGAGCGAGGGCGCAACGATGTACGATCTTCGAGTAGGCACCTACACGCCACGCAGCACGATGGCTCCTCATGCGCACGAGGAAAGCTCGTTCACCATCGTTCTAAAAGGCTCGTATCAAGAGCGGATTGTGGGCCGGAGCATCGAACACCGGCCGGGTTCCATGCTTTTCTACCCCGCAGGAGAAAAGCATTCGCAGCAGTTTGGCCGCCACGGGTCGCACAAGCTGATCTTCCGTCCCAGCGAGTCTTGCCTGGAACTTCTCAGGGATGGAAAGATTCGCCTCCCGCAGGCTCCTTACGTTGGTTCTCCCTGCATCCGGGCGATGGCGACTCGCGTGATAAAGGAGATGCGGACGGCAGACACGTTCTCGGCGATGGTCATCGAAGGCTCCGTCCTGGAGCTGGTCGCGACCTTCGGACGCATCTCCGCGGCCGACACTCACAGCCAGGCAGTTCCGAAGTGGCTCAAAGTCTGCCGCGAGATGCTGGAAGTTCAACCCGAGGCTTCGTTCACCCACGTGGCTTTGGCGTTCCAGGTTGGCAAGCACCCAGTCCATCTCGCCAAGGCGTTTCGGAAGGCGTACGGCGAAACGATCGGCGAATGCCAGCGGCGATCACGCCTGAGCAAAGCTGAATCGCTCCTCCAGAGGCGAAACATGCCGCTCTTGGACATTGCTCTGGAATGCGGATTTTCTAATCAATCGCATTTCTCTCGTTCTTTCAAAGCCGCGTTCGGGACTACACCCACCGTGTACCGAGCTGAACAAACTTGAGAGATTGTCCTCGCGTCGCACTTGGATACTGCTGCCCTAAAGGTTTTTGGAGTATGCCGGCTCAAAGACTGGCGTGAACCGCGTTTTTGGGGACTCAACCTCTTTTTGGATACTCACCTAGACCTCCACCGTCACCCTGCAGGAACGTCGCTGGAAGCTGCGTGCCGCCGCTTGCGTTGGTGTTCTGCGCCTCTGCCAGCGCGATCAGTTGGCTGTTTAGCTCTTCCGTCTTCCCGTTCTTTTCTGCAGCCTCAAAGGCGTTCATCGTCGGCCCATAGAATCTCCGGAAAGTTTCGATGACTTCCGCAGGGCTCCTATCCGGAGCGCGAAACAGAAACGTCTTTCTCTTCATCGTGACGCATTCCTTTGCAACGCCCGCCTGCCCAAAACGCTCCAGAATGTGGGACTCTACACCCCACGTCATTGGGCTCACGAAACCTTCGGGCGGAGGCGTTACAAACGCCGAACTGATCTTCAGCACCTGCGCTACGAACGTTGGGTCATTGGGAATCCAGTTGCCCATGACCACCCGCCCACCCTGCTTGGTGACGCGCACCATCTCCTTCGCCACATCGAAGGGCTTCGGCGCAAACATCGCCCCAAAAACGGAGAGCGACAAATCGAACGAATCGTCCTCAACACCTTCCAGGTGGCAGGCGTCGCCTTCCTGAAACTTCAGGTTCGTCAAGCCGAGCTCCGCCGCTCGCCGGTTCCCAGCCATTACGAGGTTGCTGGCGATGTCGATACCCGTCACATCCACTCGTAGCTGCGCAAGCGGGACTGCGGTTGTTCCGTCCCCGCATCCCAGGTCCAATACCTTCATTCCCGGCGACACACCCAGCGTGCGCACAAAAGCTTCGCCGGCCTCCCGCATCGACACGGCAATAGCCGTGAAGTCTCCCTTTTCCCATAACGCCTTGTTCGGATTCATAGGCGCCCTTTTTATCACAGCTCTGTGCAAAGGAAAAGATTTTGTTTGCGGTAGTCAGGGAATTGCCAGTTACTCCGTTTCACCTTGAAACTGGCAGGGCAGAGACGGCTCATGACAGGGCTTCTGCGTAGCAGCCCGGGGGCGGTACTGATATGTATGGTCCGCCGCACGACTGCAAGGGTTAGTGTGGGCGAGAAGACAAGTCTGCGCAAATGTATTCGGCCTTCAGGTGGAGATCGTCTCTGCTGGCCAGGATGAGATGCGCGCGTGTCGGTCCTTATAAGTCGCTCGGTCGTTAAAGACCATTATCGGTATCAGGCTGCGGACACGCCGTTGTGACTGTTCTGTCGTCCTTACTGCTCCTGTGCAGACCTCGGTGGGGAAACTCTAGCAAATCGTCGTAGGAGTGAGGGAAAGTGGGAACGCGGAGCGTTTCCAAGCCGAAGACGTCTTTTCCCCACTTGCTCAGGCGGGCACGGTTGCTGGCCTGTACTCGTTGCCGCTCGACAGCACCGTCCACGCGATGCGGGCAAGCTTGTTGGCCATGGCGACGACGACGACGTTCTTGTGGGCTCTGGCGTCCAGTCGGTCCAGCCAAGCCCCGATCGACACACCTTCGCGTTTGATCCGCAACACGGCCGCTCGTGCGCCGTGGATCAGGATCTTGCGCAGGTAGCGGTTGCCTCGCTTGCTGATGCCGAACAGCTTCGCCTTGCCTCCGGTGGAGTACTGCCGCGGCACGATGCCCAGCCAGGCAGCGAACTCCCGGCCCTTGCGGAACGCTGCGCCGTTGCCGATCGCCGCAACGATGGCTGTCGCAATAACCGGTCCGATCCCTGGAATCTTGCGAATGCGCGTGCAGCCGGCGTCAGCCGCGGAGATGCGCTCCAGCTCGTTGTTGAGCTCTTCAACCTGCTGCTCGACGGTCTTCCACTCACCCCACAGCGTGTCGATCAGGTTGCGCATCAACGGCGTCAGATCCGCTTCCGCGTTCTCGAGAATGTCTGCCATCGCGGCCTTCAGCTTGGCAGGCTTCTTTTCAAACACCATGCCACGTTCCAGCAAAAAGGCCCTGATCTGGTTGATCACCGACGTACGCATCGCCTTCAGTGTAGAGGACTGAAGAACGCTCGACTCCTTGGACTTACGTGTAACTCGTGCCTGACAGCGCTGCGACGATTACTCCGAAAGCATTCCATCCAGAGCCGAAGCGTGAGGTCATCGCGGTCGGGCCGTCCGAGCTGCCACCGTAGTTCGGTGTCGTAACGTTCTTGTAAAACGCTCAAGTCGAACGGGATTGTCTGAGCTAAAAGCGCACGTCGTCGCGATCCTTCTGGCTGTTCCGCTCCAGCTTGGAGAGTGCGATGTCGTAAGGGTCGAGAGCCATCATGCGGAGGTGCCGATAGGTGCCGGGGACATCTCTGTCAGGCGGTCCTCGTAGTTCTCAGGCAGGGCAGCAACCGAGACGCGGTCAAGGTAGACGCGGTGCCTGTGATGAAGCGAACCACCCTGAAAGGCCAGGGTCATATGCGTGTCCTATGCTTCACGAGGCGCAAGCTCGACTACGTCCAGGTCAGCGGTGGTAAGCGCGAGCCCGTAGAGCTGCGTCACGACAAAGCCACCGATGCAATCCATCCGCACCGTTGTGTCGACGGCGTCGTCCAGCTCTTGCAGAAAAGAGTGCCAAGGATTGGCGGCTGAGCGCTATGTGAGATGGGCAAGGTGCTCAACCTTCAAATCTGTCAGCAGGTTCCAGTGCGCTGCAGCTCCCGTTCGATGGGAGCGTAGCCAAACCTGCTCCGCCCTCGACAGGGATGCCTTACAAAGAGTGTCTTCGACCGCGAGTCGCGAGCGCTCCAGGCGCTGGACTTGCTGAGCGAGCGCCTTCCTCGCTGAGGTCTCTTCCCTCTCCCGCGCTGCCTCCATAGACAGGGCGGTCACGAAAGCCAGACGATTCTGCCGGTCCCTCAGCTTCGCATTGGTCACCAACCATTCCCAGTTCATCTCTGGAAAGCGGAACGGAAGCCAGGGCAAAGCTTCCACGACACGCGCGTCAAGCTCGTCTCCATCGAGAGCTCGAAGGAGGAGCTCCGCCGGATTAACGGTTACTTTCGATTCCAGGTAGGCGAAGCCGGGGTACCCCAGCTCGCCTAAAGACTCTTTGTAGAAGGCTTCCGATGAGCTCTTACCCGGGGCATGCAGGGGACGAGTCGTTGGAGCCAAAGAAAAAACCGCAAGCGCCACGGCGGTGATTTCTTGCGATACAGGCCTTAATCCGCGCTCCACCGTGGAAAGGTAGGCCTGCGTAATGCCAAGGTGACCAGCCGCCCTGAGCTTACGTCCAGCTCAAAGCCGCTCTCGCATTTCTAAGGTCAACTCCTGTCATCTTATGATGATAACGAGTTTTGTTATATCGCTTTCCTGCCGTTGATTTTCTACCTAAGGTCAGCAAGTTGCTGGGTCAGTCCAGCGAGCCCGATCGCTGTTGTTGCCTGACCGATGGGATATTCGGTCGTGCCGGCGTTTACGACGAGGCGGCGATTCGGCTGCAGGTCTTCGCAGGCGATGTAGAACCCTTTCTCCGGACGTCCGGAAAGACTCCGCTTTATCTCGATCGCCCACATGCCGTGACCTGGAATCTCCAGCAGCAGGTCTATCTCAGCGCCCGCCGCAGTGCGATAGAAGCTGGCGACCGTTCTTTCCGGAGCTGCCGCAAGCAGATTCTCAATCACGCAGCCTTCCCACGAGGAGCCCGTGACCGGGTGGCCGGCGAGATCGTTGTACGTCTTCAAGCCCAGCAGCGCATGCACCAGTCCGCTGTCCCGCACGTACACCTTGGGCGACTTCACCAGGCGCTTGCCGTTATTGCGGTGAAAGGGTGCCAGCCTGCGAACCAGGAGCAGGTCGGAAAGCAGGTCGATGTAGCGGCCCACAGTCGGCGCGGAAACTTGCAGCCCGGAGGCGAGCCGGGCGGCGTTCAACAGGGTTCCCTGCCCGTGCGCGAGCATCGTCCACAACCGCTCCAGCACGCCGGCCGGAATCCTGGACCCGAACTCGGATACATCGCGCTCGAGGTATGTGCGGATGAAGTCCGTCCGCCAGCGCAGGCTGGTGGTGTCGTCCGGGGCGAGATAGCTGCCGGGAAAGCCGCCGCGCAGCCAGAGTTTAAGCAGCGTCGGCTCGTCGGCCGGCAGCTCCTGGGTGTTGAACGGTCCCATGTCGATGTACGTGATGCGCCCGGCAAGGCTTTCTCCCGATTGCCGAAGGAGATCAATCGCCGCGGAGCCGAGGATGAGGAATCTGCCGGTTCCGTGTCTCGTCCGCCGGCCCTGAACGATGAGTCCACGCAAGGAGCTGAAGAGTTCGGGTACACGATGAATCTCGTCCAACACGACAAGAGCGTTCTCGTACTCCCGAAGGAACAGCACTGGCTCCGTGAGCTTGTCGCGGTCCTCCCGCGCTTCCAGGTCCAGGTAGAGAGAACCCGGGTGCTGGTCAGCGATATCGCGCGCCAGGGTAGTCTTGCCTACTTGACGTGGACCAATGATCGCCACGGCTGCCTTTTGCTTCAGGGCTGCCTCAACAAGAATACGGTCTACCCTCTCGATTGCCATGCAAATCGAATATACAGGATTGGATTTGCTTGGTTAGGCTATAGCTACAAGTTGCGAATGGAAGCGTTCTCTCGAGGAAGACTTGGCACGCTTCGCTGCTCTCATTCCATTATGGTATGGACCTGAACCTGTACGCGGAAGGACGACCGTCGTACCGGGAGTGACGATTTTGATTGCGGAACGGAGCGTAGGTAGAACAGGCGATGAGAAGCGCATGCTCGCCGTTGAGAGATCTTTGCTGTACCTAGAAGGACGAAGTTGCGTACCTGGAAAGACGACATGAGTGGAATCCACTCAGTGCAGGCCGTACCCGGAGGGACGAAATGTGTGTACCCGGACGGACGACCTCTGTATTCAACGAACTCTACACTGAATCTGCTTGTAGGTGTCGAGCAGGGAGTCCTGAGCGGGAGCAAGGACGGGCAGGGCAAGCAACGCGGCGACGAGGACAAACGGCTTCATGGACAGATCTTGACGCGAATGGGATGACCTGAGTTTACCCGTGTGCAGGCGCAGGGTAGCGCGGTGTTGCGGCCCGGCCCTCTTTATCGCGAAGACCGCGATGAAGAGGGCACGGGATGCTGCGGTTTAGCTGACCGGGTGCATGATTTTGGAAGCAATCGTTTTGCCTTTTTCGATGGTGCCCGCCACGGTTCCGTCCGACTGCTCTTTCTGGCCGAAGGTGTCGGAGCGACCAAAGCCGAGGTCAGGCACATAACCCAGCGGTTCGGCGATCTTGACGTTGAACTGACCCTTGCCGTCGGGCGCCGTGCCGGAGGTCCAGGCCTGGCCGGCCTGATCGCCGGGTTTGCCGTCGGTGGTGGTGATGAGGAAGCTGTAGTTATAGTCGGGGTTTTCCTTACTCTGCGGAAAGCTGTTGGGCACGGGCAGATGCGAGGGGCCAAGCTCTTCCAGCACCGCAAGCCACTGCTCCTGGTGCATGGTGTCGCGGGCGATGTTGAAGGCGAGCATATCTTTCATGCCCGGGTCGTCAGTTGCGTGGTACAGGCGGCAGGCGAGGGTGCGGCCGGTGGCTTCGGCGGCCACATTGCAGTACATGTCGCCGGCCAGGTTGCCGCTGGCGTAGATATGGCTCATGTCGAAGGGAACGCCGTTGGAGTTGCCCGGGTAGGCGGACAGACCGGTGGAAAGAATATGGCGCATATCCATGCCGTTCAGGACGGAGCCCGCGATGGGATCGGCGGAGATCTCTTCCTGCAGGCTGACGGGCGCGTTCTGGAGATTCATCGCGATCGCCGTGGCGAGAAACTCGATGTGGGCAATCTCCTCGGTGGCGGTGTTGAGCAGCATGTCGCGGTACTTGGCCGGGCCGCGCGATCCCCAGGCCTGAAAGAAGTACTGCATGCAGACGCGGATTTCGCCTTCCACACCGCCGATAGCCTGCTGAAGCATGCGGGCGAAGATGGGGCTGGGCTTTTCGACGCGGACGGGGAATTGAAGTTTCTTGTCGGTGTAATACATCGGTAAGGAGCCTTTCCGGCAAAGCTGTTGTCGAGAGCGGAGGGAAGGTGCACCTGCACGCACAGGTGCACCGAGTCATCGATCAGTCGTTTGATGCACATTGCATTGCCTCTGTGTCCGCGGCGAACTGCTCCGAGACGACGGCTGAAAGCGACACTATGATCCTGTCAACACGACAATCTTTCCGCCGGCCTTGTTTTCCTCCATGGTGCGGTGGGCTTCCACGATGTCCTCGAGGGGAAAGGTTTTGCCGATCTGGACGTGGAGCTTGCCGGCTTCGATTTCCCTGACGAGGTCGGGTAACGGGGTGTTCATAAAGTCGGCGGATTCGCCGGCATAGCCCGTGAGGCAGACGGAGGAGGGGATGAAGGACATCGGGTTGAAGTCCGGCAGTGTCCACTGGTTGCCGACGATGCCGGTCATGCAGACGATGCCTCCCTGCCGGGCGCAACGAAGCGAGTCATGGAGGGTGGTGGTCCCGATCATTTCGAGCACCTTGTCGACCCCGTTGGGGAACTGTTTGCGGAGGTCTTCGGCAATCGAGCCCGAGTCGAGGATCACGGTGTCGGCCCCGCTCTGCCGCAGCAGGGCTTCACTGTTGGGGTTGCGCGTGGTGGACGTCACCAGTGCTCCGCGGGTGCTGGCGATAGCCGCCGCGGCGAGGCCGACCGAGGTGGTGCCTCCGCGGATCAGCAGGCGCTCGCCGGCCTTGAGCTGGAGCGATTTGTAGAGCGATCCCCAGGCGGTCTGAAGCATTTCGGGCAGCGCGCCAAGCGTTTCCCAGGGAAGACTGCTTGCGATGAGCTGGACCTGGGTAGCGGGAACGAGGGTGTATTCGGCGTAGCCTCCGTCAAAGTCGCGTCCCATGCCTCCCATGGCGGTGGCGACCTTGTCGCCGGGTTGAAACTGGGTGCCGGGCGCGGCGACGACCTCTCCGGCGGCCTCGATGCCGAGGATGCGGGGAAACTTGACATTGGGGGAGTGACCCTGGCGAGTGAACACTTCAGACCGGTTAAGGCCGAAGGCGCGGACGCGGATCAATACGTGGCCGGGCTGCGGTTCGGGCACGGGGCGGGTTTCGAACTGCAGCACTTCCGGTCCGCCGGCTTCATGGATAACGACTGCGGTCATGGTCTCTGGCATGAGGCTCCTTCGGGTATCGTGTGTGATCGGATGCTCCGGAGGCCGCAGGAGTTCAGGACAGCTTGCGGAAGCAGCGGTCGGCGACGTGCTCGCTGGCCAGGCGGCGGTTGCTTCGGCTGAAGAGGGGGCGGCGGCGCACCTTGCGGCTGCCCGGAAAGGTGACGACCTCGTAGCGGCCGGCGAGCACGGTGTCGGCGAAGCGGAAATCGCAGTTGTCGAGGAACAGGTAGCCACCGGGAAGGAGCTTCGCGTCGAGATTGAGCAACTCCTGCTCGAAGCGGGCAAAGGTGAGGCCGCGACGGATGTGCCGGACATCGTCGGTCCGGTGGCGGACATCCTGCAGGACGGCCATGCAGAAGATGGCGTGGAAGGGTGGGGAGGCGGTGAAGCCGGGCGCGAGCGAGTGGGCGAAGTGGATGCGGGAATCGCGGTTCTGGCTGGTGGCCTGGCGCAGGCACCAGCGGTTGATATCCACGCCGACGACCTCGGCGTGGGGAAGTGACGCGGCCAGGGCGAAGGCTTCTTCGCCCGTGGAGCAGCCAAAGGACAGCACGCGCGGATGCGGCTCGGCGGCGAGCAGAAGCGCGCACTGGTGGAACAGCACGCGGTAGCGATTCTCGACTGTGAAGGTGGCGTACTGGATCTGCTGGCCGGGAAAGCGGAGGCCCGTGAGGAACTCCGAGCGGCGCTGCGGGGTGGTGAAGCGGCGCAGGAAGTTGAGGGCTCGCTCGAACGGGGTGGGGCGCCTGGCGGGGGGGATGGGGTTAGGCATCGGTGGCGTCACCTCCGGGAGCGGGTTTTCTGGTGTGGAGAATTGAACCCACGCATCGACGGTGAGGACTTTCGATGAACGCGGCACGGTTGGCCGGGCGTTTCGTGCGTCCGCTAGTCGCGTCGCTTGAAGCGGTCCAGCAAAAGGAAAATTGGGATGGCGACGGCTGTATTCACCGCGGCGCGCAGAAGCCCATGCAGAAGGAGGAGCTGGAAGGTACGGTCGCCGAGCAGGTAGCGATGGATCAGAAACAGAAGCGCGGACTGCAGAAGTGAAAAGCCGAGGTTCATCAGGGCGCGGGTGGGCAGCGCTTCCACGTCCACGCGAACCCCGATCGAAGAGGCGAGATAGCCGATGATGGATTTGGCGATGCCGAAGACGCCGAGCAGGGCTCCGGAGAGCAGATCCTGCAGAAGGCCGATGATGGCTCCGGTCACGGTGCCGGCAACCGGGTTGCGGCGCGATACGGAGAAAAAGATTACGGCGATCAGGGGGAGATCGAGGATCAGCAGCCGAGGGAAGACTTTGGGCAGAAAGGCCTGCAGAAACAGCAGCACGAGCGGTGCGGCGACCGAGACGACCGGGCTGAAGTGGTACTCTTCGAGCTCGCGCCTGGAGGTGTAGGAGTGGTCAGGCATGCGGGGCTCCCGGGGTCAGATCGGCGGCCGGAGGGGTGATGCCGGGCGTGTAGCGGTCCGGATGGAGCGGGGGTTTGGGCCTTGGGACGAGGTCCTTCGAGTTTTCGGCCGGTGGCGGCGCGGCGGCGGGCGCTCCGTCCGGGCTGGCTTTCACCGGGCCCTGGTCTTCGTGGATGCTGGGCAGGCGGGAGTCGGCCGGGGCACTGCTGTCCGGGGAGCCGGGTGCGGTGCCCGGGTGAGCGGAGGCGTCGGCGGCTAGCTGGGACTCGAGCTGCTGGCCCAGGGTGGAGCTGGTGCCGGTGATGACCAGGACCTCATCGAGCTGGTTGAGGTTGGCGGCGGTTCGGAGCGTGATGCGCGTGTAGGGCTGGTGGTCGGGGTCGGGAGCGATCGATTCGATGGTGCCGACGGGGAGTCCGCGCGGATAGATCTGGTCGCCGCCGGAGGTGAGCACGGTCTCACCCGGCCGGATGCGGCTGTCCGCGGTGAGATTGGTGAGCACGACGCGGCCGATCGCGGTGCCGTGCGCGACGGAGCGAATACGCGTGGACTGGAGGATCACGCCGGCGCCGGCGGAGGTGTCGTCGAGCAGCAGGAGCTGGCTGGTGTGGGCGCCGGCGTCGCGCAGTTTGCCGACGATGCCGTCCGGGGTGATGACGGCCATGTCGGGCGCGAGGCCGTCGGCGGTCCCCTTGTTGAGCGTGAGGATGCGCGAGCCGTCCGTGCCGGAGGTGGCGATGACCTGTGCGGCCACCGTCCTGGACAGGTAGCCCTGCTGGAAGTGAAGCAGGGCCTGCAGCCGTTGGCCTTCAAGCGCATCCTGGGCCAGGGCGGCGCGCTCCAGGCGCAGCGCGGCGATCTCCCGGCGAAGCCCGGCATCTTCTTCGCGTACGTGCCGCAGCGCAATGTAGTCGTTCCACGCCGAACGGATGCCGTGGCCGGAGGAGGTGGAAAGGCGCTCGAACGGGGAAAACAGCGCCAGTGTCCAGACGCGAAGCAGACGCACCTGCGCACCGTCCGGCTGGTGGGCGTTCGTGGGGCGGCGTACCTGCACGGCCAGGGCGAAGACCTGCACCAGCAGGATGGCGATCAGGACCAGCGCGTTCTTGAAGCGGACGAAGAAAGATTCCATGGATGGGTAGTCTGGAGAGGCCGGTTCAGGCGGCGTCAGTCCATTATCCTGCGTCCGAAGCGTAAGCAGAAGAATGTTGGCAGGAGATTGGGTTGGCGATTGGGGAACGGACAGCACGCGCACGGTACCCGGACGGTCCGCGTATCGGCGAGCGCCTGCTGCGAGGTACGCTGTTTGCCGTGGATTCACCGGGGTTCTACCAGGCGAACGCAGCGCGATACGGCGACGTTTGCTCGTTCTTGACGCCGAACGGTTTTCGCCAGTTCCAGTTCAACCACCCGGACACGATCGCCGACGTCCTGGTCCGGGATGCAGCGCACCACCTGCGCGGCGTGGTGCTGCGGCGGGCGCGGGGCATCCTGGGCGACGGGCTGCTGACCAGCGAGGAGCCTCTGCATCTCCGGCAGAGGCGGCTGGCGCAGCCGGCGTTTCATCGCGCGCGCATCGCCGGGTATGGCCGGGAGATTGTGCGGCTGTGCGGAGAGATGACGGCGGGATGGCCCTCCGCTGCGAAGGCTGGGGAGATCGAGGCGCATGAGGAGATGGTGCGGCTGACCCTGCGCATCACCAGCCGCTGCCTGCTGGGTTCGGATGTGATTGAAAGCGTCGGCACGTTCGTGGAATCGATGGCGACGTTTAACGAGTACCTGCCGTTTGCGCTGCTTCCGGGCGCGCAGTACCTCGAAAAGCTGCCGCTAGGCCCCATGCCCGGAATGCGGCGGGCGCTGGCTGCGCTGGACGGGCTGATCTTCGGCATGATCGCGGAACGGCGAGCGCGGGGCGACTCCGGCGACGACCTGCTGGGCATGCTGATGGACGCGCGGGACGAAGGCGAGCCGATGCCCGGGCAAACGCCTGAAAGCATGTCCAACCGGATGTCGGACCGGCAAGTGCGCGACGAGGCCTTGACCATCCTGCTCGCCGGGCATGAGACGACCGCGAATGCGCTGACCTTCTGCCTGTGGCTGGTGGCCCGGCATCCGGAGGTACAGGCGCGCATGCGGTCCGCGGTCGATGAGGTTTGCCGCGACGATGAGGGCGCGGCGAGGCCTCCGGAGGCGGCGGACTACCCGCGTCTGGGTTACCTCCGGCAGGTCTTTGCGGAGTCCATGCGGCTGTATCCTCCGGCCTGGGTAGTGGCACGCACCGCGACCGAGGCCTACACGATGCGGACCGGCGAGCGGATTCCCAGGGGCGCGCACCTGATCGTGTCGCCTCTGGTGGTGCACCACGACCCGCGCTGGTGGCCGGAGCCGGAACGCTTCGATCCCGATCGGTTTCTCGACGAGAACAAGGCGCAGCGTCCGAGGTTCAGCTACATGCCGTTCGGTGGAGGTGCGCGCTACTGCATCGGCGAAGGCTTCGCCTGGACCGAAGGCGTGCTGATGCTGGCGACCGTGCTCCAGGGCTGGCACCTGCGCCTGCCGGACCCCGGGCAGGAAACAGTGCCGATTACGCCGAAATTTACGATCCGCCCCAGCGGCCCGGTGCCGGTCCTGGTGGAGCGGCGAGAACGTTAACACGGATCAAAATGGATCCGAACATAATGGGAAAAGGTTCGGTCTACCCGGCCTTCTCCCACCACAACCGACGCACAGGTCAGTTTCATCCGTATCATCCTGTTCTATCCGCCTGAATCCGTGTTGACGGTTCCTTTGCGCAGGGCGCATCGGATTACTCGCTTTGAAACAGCAGAGGCACAAAGCGGAGCAGGTCTTCGCGCCAGACCGGCCAGGTATGGGCTCCGGGCGTCTGCACCGCGGTGACCGTGAGGCCGGCCGACTGCAGTGCGCTTTCAAGCACCTGGTTACTTTGCAGCAGCTGGTCCTGATCTCCGCAGGCGATCCAAAGCAGATGGAGGTCGGCGGTGCGCGGGTCCAGATGCGACAGGGTGGCGGGCTGCACCAGGTGCACCGCGGAGGAGAAGCCTCCAATCCAGCTGAACGTGCCGGTGTTGTTGAGGCCGATCACAAGCGACTCCAGCCCGCCCATGCTGAGCCCGGCAATGGCGCGGCTGTTGCGGTCGGTGGCGACGCGGTACTCGGACTCCACGCGCGGAATGATCTCGGTAAGCAGCGACTGCTGGAACAGGCCAAGGTTGTGGTCGACCGCCGCGGGATCTTGCCAGACGCTGAAACCGTCGTGAAGAAAGCTCATATCTCCGTAGGAGAGCGGCATGACCACGACCATGGGACGGGCGCGGCCGGAGCCGATCAACTCGTCGAGCGTCTGGCGGGCGTGGCCGGCGGAGTCCCAGGAGTTGGCGTTCTGCGACCAGCCATGCAGCAGGTACAACACGGGGTAGCGCGTGTCGGCGGCGGGGTCATAACCGGGCGGCGTGTAGACGACGTAGTCGTCGCTATCCTTCGGTAGTCCAAGCACTACGTGGGTGGTAAATGTCTCGTGCCGGATGGTGCCACGGGCCGCGGTAGTGGCGGCTACCGGAGCGGCCGCGGCTGGGGAAGCGGCGGCCTGAACGCTGGTCTGGCTCCCGGTTTGGGCCGGCAGCTGGAGGCAGAAGCATGCCAGCAGGGCCGGCAGAATGGGAAGACGCATGCTCTTCATGCTACTTGAGACTCTGCCGGAAGGATTTGGCCGCGCTTGAACCCGAATCGAGCCAACGCGAGACCTGGCATCCGTTATTTCGGCTGGAACAACAGCGGGACGAAGTGGTTCATGTTATTTCGCCAGACCAGCCATGTGTGAGCGCCGGGAGTTTCGACCTCGGTGACGGGGAGTCCCTCGGTCTTCAGCGCGGCGCTGAGTTTACGGTTCGGTTCAATCAGCGAGTCCGACGTGCCGCAGGCGATCCAGAGCAGGCGCAGGTTGGCGGTCTTGGAATCGACGGTAAGCGTGGAGGGTTCGAGCTTGTGGACGGCAGCGGAAAACCCTCCTACCCAGGCAAAGAGCTTTGTGTTGTCCAGACCGACGGAAAGCGCTTCAAGTCCGCCCATGGAAAGACCGGTGATGGCATGATCTTCGCGTCCCGGAGCGATGGAATACATCTCCTCGGCCATCGGCATGACCTCGGTGAGCAGGGACTGTTGAAAAAGCCGGAGATTGCGATCGATCAGCGCGGGCTGGTTCCATACGTCATGGCCGGAGCGCACAAAGCTCATCTGCCCGTAGCCGAGCGGCATGACGACGATCATGGGCTTCGCCTTGCCGCTCGCGATGAGGTTATCGAGAATGTCGTTCGCGTGGCCGATCACGGCCCATCCGGCGGCGGTGTCGGACCAGCCGTGCAGCAGGTACAGCACCGGGTACTTCGTCGAGGCGCGCGGGTCGTAGCCGGGCGGGGTGTAGACGTAGAACTCGTCCTGGTTCAGCGGAAGTCCTTCGACGACGTGCGTAGTAAAGGTGTGGTGGTGCACGGTCCCGTGCGGAACGTTTGTGGTTTCCCAGGTCTCCGCGGGGGTGCCCGGAATCAGAAAGCCGTTGCCCACGGCCGTGTAGCTTGCCTTGATCACCACATCGTGTGGATCGAGCTGCTCGGCACCGTCGACGACGAAGTGGTAGGAGTAGAGCTCGGGCGGCAGCGGCGCGGTCGTCGCGGTCCAGACCCCGGCCGCGTCCTTATGCATCGGCAGCGGGCCCTTGCTGCCTTCCACCGAGACGGCAGCCTTGCTCGCACCGGGAGCCGCGTAGTGGAAGGTAACGGTACGGTCAGGGTTGACCACGGGCTGCGGGCCGGGATCGATCGGAGCAGGCTGCTGCTGAGCGGCAAGCGGGAAGGAAAGGGCGACAGTGGCAAACAGCAGACGGAGACGCATGAAGGAATCATACGCGGACAGGCTTAACGTCACTTCCTATTCTGCTCAACCACGTCCTTGCCGCTTCAGTCAATGGAGATTTTGCGGAGGAGCTTGAAATTCGACAGCATCTGACCGGTGCCGAGAACGACCGAGGCTAGCGGATCGTCGGCGACCGAGACGGGCAGCCCGGTCTCTTCGCGAATGCGCTTGTCGAGATTCTTGATCAGCGCGCCTCCGCCGGTCAGCACGATGCCGCGCTCGGAGATGTCGGCCGAAAGCTCGGGCGGGGTGCGTTCGAGCGCGACGCGGATCCCGTTGATGATTGTCGCGATGCACTCCCCGAGCGCTTCGCGGATCTCCGAGTCGTCGATCAGGATCGATTTCGGCACGCCCTCGATCAGGTTGCGTCCGGTGATCATTTTCTGGATCGGCTTGTCGAGCGGGTAGGCCGAGCCGAGCTCCATCTTGATCTGTTCGGCGGTGCGCTCGCCGATGAGCAGGTTGTACTTGCGCTTGATGTACGTAGTGACGGCCTCGTCCATCTGGTTGCCGGCCATGCGGACCGAGCGCGAATACACGATGCCCGCCAGCGAGATGACGGCAATATCGGTGGTTCCGCCGCCGATATCGACGACCATGTTGCCGCCGGGCTCGGTGATGGGCAGTCCCGCGCCGATGGCCGCGACCATGGCCTGCTCGACCAGATGCACCTCGCTCGCCTTGGCCCGGTAGGCGGAGTCCATGACGGCGCGCTTTTCCACCTGTGTGATCTCGCTCGGCACGCCGATGACGATGCGCGGATGCACCATCATCTTGCGGTTGTGCGCCTTGTGAATGAAGTAGTTGAGCATCTTTTCGGTCTGCTTGAAGTCCGCGATGACGCCGTCTTTCATCGGCTTGATGGCGACGATGTTGCCCGGCGTGCGCCCGAGCATCTCTTTCGCTTCCTTGCCGACCGCCTCGACCTCGCCCGAGACCTGGTTGACCGCGATAATAGACGGCTCGTTCACGATGATGCCCTTGTTATGCGCGAACACGAGCGTGTTGGCCGTGCCGAGATCGATGGCGAGATCGGACGAGAAGAGGCTGAACAGCGAGCGCATGTTGTGCACGCGCGAGTAACGCATCTGGAAGTTGTTCGAAGACATCGGGCTGGGTGTCGATCCTGTTTCCGGCGAGGTTTGGTGAAACGCGGGTTTCGCTTTCATTGTACGCGCAAGACGGACGTGGCCGAGGGGATGCGATACTGGGAGCTCAGACCCTGACCTTGCCCGAAAGGACTGACGGAAACCATGGCGGACGTGGTGTGCGCAACGCCGAGCACGGCAGCACCCGGCGCAGTGCAACTGGCACCCGGCGAAGGCACCGCGATGCAGCTCACAAGGCACCGTCGGCCGCTGAACGCGCTGACCGGCATCCGGTTCTTCGCGGCGATGTACGTGGTCGTCTTCCACTCGCGGGTAGGCTCGTTTCTGCTTGAGCGTGGACACCCCGCAGCCGGACGCTTTTTCCTGAACGGCTTTCTTGCGGTGCCTTTGTTTTTTCTGCTTTCAGGGTTCATCCTGGCGTACACCTATGAAGGCCAGATCGAAAAGCCGGGAGACCACAGGCGCTTCTGGGAGGCGCGGTTTGCCCGCATCTGGCCGGTCTACGCGCTCAGCCTGTTTGCGGCGTCCATCCCGAGCGGCAACAATCCCGGCCTGCTGCGCGGCACCGTTTCACTGCTGATGCTGCAAGCCTGGAACCCCTTCAACGCGGGCGAATCGGGCGAATGGAACCCTGTCTGCTGGTCCCTTTCGGTGGAAGCGCTGTTTTACGTCTGCTTCCCGTTCGTGCAGGTGTGGTTTGAAAAGCGGGGCACGCGCGCGCAGTTGGCCTGGATCGCCGCCATGCTGGCGCTGTGCGTCGGGCTCGATACCGGTGCGCGCACGCTGGGCTATGCGCCGGAGCACTTCCTCCAGGTGCCTCTGCCGCTGTGGCACCTGCCGGAGTTTTTCGCCGGGGTAGGCATGGGCAACTATTTTCTGCGCCGGCTTGCGGTTCGCACCGTGCGTGCGCCGGGCAGCGCTCTGCTGGGCGGCCGCGGCGTGTGGACATATGTTTCGGCGCTCGCGGCCGTGCTTCTGTTGAGCCGCCCGCAGGATCGCTGGCTGTCGCTGGTGATCCCGGCCTTCTGCGCCTTGATCTTCGGGCTGGCGGCGGAGCGGACCTGGCTTTCGCGGTTCCTGTCGCTTCCCCTGGTGATGCTCGGCGGAGCGATCAGCTACTCGATCTATCTGTTCCAGTTTCCGGTGCGGGTGTGGGTGCAGGGTATTACTGCGGCATTGCATGTGCATTCGGAAAACCTGCGCATGCTGGTCACCATCGTGCTGCTTCTGCTGGTTTCCCTTATGCTGTTTAGAGGGGTGGAAGATCCGGCGCGCCGGGTCGTTCGCCGGTTCTTTGCGGCGCTGGAAGCACGGCGGAGCGCGCGGGCGGTTTCGGCTTAGGGCAGGTTGGTGGGGAGAGCATGTCGATGACAGTAGGGGTACCGAAAGAAACCAAGGATCACGAATCGCGGGTCGGCGTCACGCCGGCCGGGGTCAAGGCACTGGTCGAAGCCGGCCACACGGTTCTGGTCGAAACCAACGCGGGCGCGCTTTCGGCGTTTCCGGATGACGATTACCAGAACGCCGGCGCCGAGATCGTCGGCTCGGCGCATGACGTCTGGCGTCTGGCCGACATGGTCGTGAAGGTCAAGGAGCCAACGGAAAAGGAGTACCGCCATTTCCGCCCGGGGCTGGTGCTGTTTACCTATCTTCACCTGGCTCCGCTCACCGCGCTGACCGATGAGCTGCTCTCGAAGCAGGTGACCGGCATCGCCTATGAGACCGTGCGCGACCGCTCCGGCGCGTTGCCTCTGCTGATCCCCATGAGCGAGGTCGCCGGGCGCATGAGCATCCAGGTCGGGGCCACGTTTCTGGAAAAGGAGCATGGCGGACGCGGCGTGCTGCTGGGCGGTGTGCCGGGCACGCTGCCGGGCGATGTGTGCATCATCGGCGGAGGCATTGTCGGCACCAACGCGGCCAAGATGGCGCTTGGCCTCGGTGCGAAGGTGACGCTGGTGGACCTGAACCTGGGGCGCCTGCGCGAGATCGACGACATCTTCGGCGGACGCGTGCATACGCTCGCCTCGAACAGCTACAACGTGGAGCGCGCGTGCTCGGAGGCGGACCTCGTCATCGGCGGCGTGCTCATTCCGGGCGCTGCAGCACCCAAGATCGTGACCGCGGCGATGGTAAGAAAGATGAAGCCCGGCGCGGTGATCGTGGACGTGGCCATCGACCAGGGAGGATGTATCGAAACGGCGCGGCCGACGACGCACACCGACCCTTCATTCGTGGTCGACGGCGTGGTGCACTATTGCGTGACCAACATGCCTGCCGCGGTGCCGTACACCAGCACGCTTGCGCTGACCAACGCGACCCAGCCCTACGTGCTGAAGCTCGCGCGCATGGGTGCCAAAGCGGCGATCGCAGAGGACAGGGGCATCGCGGAGGGTGTGAATACCTACGCCGGAACCCTGACCTATGAGGCCGTGGCGAAGGCGCAGCAACGCGACTGGAAGCCGGTCGCGGAGGTGCTGTAAGATGGCCGGCGTGTTCATCACCGGATCGGCCGACGGGCTTGGCAGGACCGCTGGTGAGGTTTTGCTGAGCCAGGCAGCGGCGCGACGGACGACCTGAGCCAGGGACACGACACGCAGGCGTGGCTCGCGGTCTCGGACGATCCGGAGGCGCGTGTCTCCGGCAGGTACTTCTACCACAGGAAGCAGATGGATCCGATCGCGCAGGCCAGGAATCCGAAGTTGCAAAGCCGGCTGCTGGAGGCCTGCGCAAAGATCTCAGGGTGCCGCTTCCGGAGGATTAGCCCGGCTGCATGCAACCTCTGTTCGCAATCTCCGCGCAGGATCCTGACGCTTACCCCAGCAACTGCTGAACCGGCGCACGAACGGCTTCGGTGACAAATCCAAAGACCAGGTGCCCGGCGAGGTGTTCCGCCTGGGCAGCGAGGGTTTCGTCCCAGGGCTTCTTCGTCAGACCCAGCGCGGGCATGGAAGACTCGTCGGCGGCGAGGAAGACGCCGGTGCCGAACAGCAGGCCTCTACCGGCCATGACCCAGGGCTGAAGCTCTGCGAGTCCGCCATAGATGCCACCGACCACTGCTCCGAAGGCAAAATGCACGATTTCCCCGCCGAGCATACGTCCCCGCGGTGTAAGAGAGCGTCCGGTGACGCCGTGGAACGTAAGCTCGGCTACCTGGTGTGAGGGCCCGGACTGGTCGAGCGCGGGGCCCTGCGTGTCGCCGTGCAGGCGGCGGGCACTCACGATAAAGAGCTTGAGCACGACCGAGCCGGCGAGTCCACCAAGGACGCCGGCGAGAAAGCCTCTTCCGATGTTTCTGTTCCCGAATGTCATGCTCCATAGATGCGGTTCGCCACGGTGGCGTCCCGGTGACTACAATACCGGCAGGGTGACGACCTCCGCCCATCGCCGCAAGGTGCTGTCGATCGTACTGGGCCTGCTGAGCCTGGTGCTGTTTGCCGCGTTTGCGACGTTGAACGCCTTCGACCCGAAGTTCCTGAGCCCGGAGACGACGCCTCTGGTCTTTCTGTATACCGGGCTTTCCGCGCTGGCGTTTCTTGTGTTTCTGGGCGTGCTGCTGACGCTTGTGCGTAACGTGCTGAAGCTGTACGACGATCAGCGGTCGCGCGTACTGGGCAGCCGGCTGCGGACCAGAATGCTCTGGGGCGCGGTGCTGGTGAGCCTGATCCCGCTGGCATCAATGTTCTTTTTCTCCTACACGCTAATGAATCGTGCGGTGGAGCGCTGGTTTTCGCAGTCGATGGTGGACATGCGGGACGACTCCACCCGGATGGCGGTGGAGCTGCAGCAATACACCGCGGCCAACGCGCGCGTGGAAGCGGAGTCGATCGCGTCCGAGTTGCCGCGGTTGCCGGCGCACGAGGCCAAGGCGGGCGCGGATCGCGCGGCGCTGCAGCGGCTTCTGCGCGCGCATGAGATTACGCTGCAGGGCGGATTCGTGCTCGTGTATCGCGAAGGCCATGCGGTTGCCGCCTTTCATGTGCCTCGTCCCGGGGCGGCCGGCGTTAAGGTGAAGCCTTGGATTCCGGCGACCTCGTCGGCCGAACAGCCGGACGAAGACGTCGGCAACGATGAAAGCGCGGCGCGTGACGATGCCGAGGCGATCTCGATCCTGGACAGCTCGAATGAGGCGATTCCGGATGCGATCCTGGCCGCGGCGGAACGAAGCGATGCGCCGATCTACACGTCGGCGAGCGTGGAAGCAATCAAGGCCGGAAAGCTGTCACAGAATGGTGGCGAAGCGAAGGGTGCGAACGACTTTTCCCTTGGCCTGGTGAATGGGACGGGACGTCATGGCACCCCCATGAAGGTGGTGGTCGGCCTTCCGTTGCCGTACGGCATGTCGGCCAACATCGGCCGGCTGCGGGAGGCGGCGGACGCGTACTGGAGACAGATGCGCGGGCGGCACGAGGTGCGCGCGTTCTACATGGTGCTTCTGCTGATGATTACCAGCCTGGCGCTGTTTGCGTCCTGCTGGCTGGCGCTGCACCTGAGCAAGCAGGTAACGCGTCCGATCGAGACGCTGGCGGATGCGATGGAATCGATCGCTGCCGGCGATTACACGCAGCGGGTGCGCGAGGGCGCGACCGAGGAGCTGGGCGAACTGGTGCGGAGCTTCAACCACATGGCCGAGGATCTCGAAGGCAGCCGTGCGGCGGTGGAGGCTTCGACCGCCGCGCTTTCGGACGCGAACGGGGCGCTTTCGGACGCAAACGCCGCGCTTGCCAGCCGGCGCGGTGAGCTCGAAACGATGCTCGAGACGATTCCGAACGGGGTGCTGACGCTGAACCCGGAAGGACGCGTGGTGCTGGCGAATCGCGCATTGGGCGAGATGCTCGATCCGGGCGGGCAGCGTCCGTTCCTTGGGCTTGCGCTCGCGGAGATCTTTCCGGGCGAGGCGCTGGAGCCGCTGGACCGCCTGCTGCGCCGCTCGCACCGGATGGGCTCGGCGACGGGCGAGATGGAGATCGACGCGGGTTCCGGGCCGCTGAACCTGCTGGTGACGGTCGCGCTGCTGGAGGCGGGCGGCGGACGCGGGCATCTGGGCTATGTGATCGTGCTGGAGAACGCGACCGAGCTGTTGCGCGCGCAGAAGCAGAGCGCGTGGAAGGAGGTCGCGCGGCGGGTGGCGCACGAGATCAAGAATCCGCTGACGCCGATCTCGTTGAGCGCGGAGCAGATCGGCCGGCACATCGACCGGCTGGAGATTGCCCTGGCCGAGGCGGGCAAAAGTTCGGCCAGCGTGGCGACGATCCGGCGCTGCTCGGAGGTCATTTCGGCTTCCGTGGAAAGTATGCGCGGGCTGGTGGACCAGTTTGCGGCGCTGGCGCAGTTTCCCACCGCGCAGCCTCGGGCGGCGGATTTGAACACGATTGTGGACAACTCGATGGCGCTGTTTGCCGGACGGACCCAGGGGGTTCGGCTGCTGACGCGTCTGGGGGAGGACCTGCCTCTGGTGCTGGCGGATCCGGAGGCGATGAAGCGGGCGCTGTCGAACCTGGTCGACAACGCGATGGAGGCGATGAGCCAGAGCCTCCACCGCGAGCTGCGGGTGACGACCGCGGTGCTGCCGGGCGGAATGCTGGAGGTGACCGTCTCCGACACGGGAACAGGGCTAACCGATGAGATGCGGGAGCGGTTGTTTCTTCCATACTTCTCAACCAAGCAGCGCGGAACCGGACTCGGGCTGGCGATCGCGGCCAAGATCATCCAGGAACATGGAGGGACGATCCGGGCGGAGAAAAACGATCCTACCGGAGCTCGGTTCATCGTGGAACTCAAGCCGGCGAGCGTGGTGGACGAGCGGGCGGAGCTAGAGCTGACTTCGGCTGCGGGTTAGGGAGCGCACCCCCCCCTCCCCCTGGGGCATACCCCTCGGCTAAGTCATTTACTTTGTATACGATGTGAAATCGGGCGAAGCTAAGATATTGTTAGGCCAAGGTTTAGAGGCAAAATCCTCATGACAAAGTACTTAGGGCAGATTTGGTGAAGTGGAGGACAGGAAACGGCAAAAGCGGGAGCATTCTTCGGGATGACAGACCAGCGCAGGGTTCCTGCGGGCTGAATCAATGCCGACCGCTCCTTTGTGAAACGTCATCTACCTTTAATTGTATGGGAGCGAGCGCAGGGAATCTGCCAGGGTAACTCACTCATTCGACATGGTTTGTGAGATTGTTGGCTTGACAGAATTCCACAGGCTGGACGGAACGGCAATGTGAAGCGGTGTAGCCGGGGCACCCATTCATCCTCACGATGAAGCCGTGAGGAGTGGCGCATGTTCTGCGGCGGGGTCGAATAGCAAAGCCTCCGGATGGTGTCCGGAGGCTTTGCTTGCAGCGGGGGAGGGCTGTCTGTGTGGGGCGACTTATTTCGGAGCTACGCCTGGGTCGGTGGCCTGGTTGTGGTTGCGATCGTAGACGCCTTTGGAGGTGCGATCCTGTTCGCGGGCGAGCGAGTGGCGGTCGGCTGCGGTGAGGTGTCCTCCGTCGGCTGCGCGCATCTGGTTTTCGCGGCTGGCGACCCTGGCCTGGTTGCGCTCGGCGTGCGCGGCGCCGCGCGGGGTGATCTGTCCGTCCTGCACTCCCCTGGAGATGCGGGCCTGCTGGCGGTTCTGGCGGGTCTGGATGGAGTGGCGCTGCTTGTAGGTGGTACTTTGCGCGGAAGCGGCGGAGATGGGAAGGGCGATCAGGGCGGCAGCGAGTACAACGTGTTTGAGGTTCATGTGTGTCACACCTTTCAACGTGTTTTGTTTGGGATGTCTCTTCCTGCTCGGCCATCCCGGTACGTTTAATGAGACACGGGGTGCTGGCAAGAGTCGCGGCCTGATGCATGATTCCTGCGGGTGGAAGGGTGGAAGCAGGCGAGAGTGCCGCGCAAAGTTTGCCAGGAGGAGAGTGCAAAGGTTTGCAAGCAAAGCGCGCGGCTGGTTGGTAGGTAGAATGCAGGTGACATGAATCATGTGCTGATTGTGGATGATGAACCGGAGATTCGGGAGTCGCTTCAGGCCATCCTGGTCGAGGAGGGATACCTGGTGACGACCGCGGCGACGGCCGGCGAGGGACTCCTGCTGATCCGGGATGCGGCGTTTGACGTGGTGCTTCTGGATATCTGGCTGCCGGACCGGGATGGATTGGACGCGTTGGCAGAGATTCGCGGGATGGACGCGGCGAGCGTGCCGGAGGTGGTGATCATCTCCGGGCATGGAACGATCGAATCTGCGGTGCGGGCGACGAAACTTGGGGCATACGACTTCCTGGAGAAGCCGTTGAGCCTGGCGCGGACGCTGATCGTGCTGAAGAACGCGATGCGGACGCGGCAGATGCGCGAGGACAACGAGGAGTTTGCGCGGCAGCTTGCGGCCAAGGGCACGGTGACGGGCAACAGCGTGCCGATGAAGGCGCTACGGCAGCAGATCCGGTTGATGGCTCCGACCAATGGCCGGGTGCTGATCTTTGGGGAGTCCGGCACGGGCAAGGAACTGATCGGACGGGCGATGCATGCGGAATCGCTGCGCAAGGAGCGGGTGTTTGTGGAGTTGAACTGCGCGGCGATCCCGGAGGACTATATCGAGACGGAGCTGTTCGGGTACCGGAACGGCGCGGCTCCGCATGGGGGTGGGGCGGGGGTGCCGGCGGAGAAGCGGGGGACCTTCGAGCGGGCGGACGGGGGAACGCTGTTTCTGGATGAGGTGGGAGACATGAGCCTGAAGACGCAGGCCAAGGTGCTGCGGGCGCTCGATGAGCAGAGATTTCTGCCGGTGGGGGCGTCGCGGCCAATCCATGTGAATGTGCGGGTGATCGCGGCGACGAACAAGGACCTGGAGGAGGAGATCGCGCGCGGAAACTTCAGGGAGGACCTGTTTTACCGGCTGAATGTGATTCCGTTCTTTGTGCCTCCGCTGCGCGACCGCAAGGAGGACCTGCCGATGCTGGTGCGGGAGTTTTTACGGGAGTTCGGTGCGCAGTATGGGCGGCCGCGGGTGGAGATCTCGGACGATGCGCTGGGAGCGTTGAAGCAGTACCACTGGCCCGGCAATGTGCGGGAGCTGCGGAACCTGGTGGAGCGGGTGCTGATTCTGAATCCGAAGGTGGGGCGGATTGAGAAGAAGCATCTGCCGATGCTGGTGTACCGCGAGTCGCGCGAGGCGAAGGCGGCGGGCAAGGGGGAGGAATTTTCTTCGCTGCTGGAGGCGCGGGAGGCGTATGAGCGTGACTATATCTTGAAGAAGATCGACGAGACGCATGGGAATATGAGCCGGGCGGCGGAGGCCCTTGGGCTGGAACGAAGTCATTTGTACCGGAAGCTGAAGGCTCTTGGGGTGAGTGTGAAGGAGTAGGGGCGGGTCCCGGTGGACCCACTCCTCCGGTGAGACCGGTATGAATGGGACACGATGATTGTGTGTGTCGAGTCTTGCATTCTGGTGCGTCTAAACTGGAACGATATGGCTGAGGCGGTTTCACAACTCGATCGTGAGGAGAAGGTTTCCGCGGCGAAGCTGCATGCGGCGCAGTACGTGGTGGTGGCGGTGCTGCTTGTGCTGGTGCTTGGGTTGTGGAACCTGCAGGTGTTGGGAGCGGAAAACTACAGGGCGGCGGCGGAGGCGAATCGGGTGCGGCGGATTCCGGTGCTGGCCCCGCGCGGACGGATCTTCGATCGGGAAGGGCGGCTTCTGGTCGATAACTATCCTTCGACGAGCTGCTATCTGCTGCGGGAACAGGTGAAGGGCGCGGACCTGGAGAAGATCGCGGGCGGGCTGCACCTGTCGATGGAACAGATTCAGACGATCCTGCGGCGGTATGCCGGAGCCCCGAAGTACCAGTCGATTCCGCTGAAGCAGGATATTTCCGAAGATGAGCAGGCGTTTGTGGAGGCGCATAAGGATGAGCTGCCGGAGCTGGAGACGCAGGAAGAACAGAGGCGGCTGTATCCTCGGGACGGGTTTGCAGCGCATTTGATCGGGTATGTGGGTGAGGTGAGCGAGCAGATGCTGGCTAACGATCCCAGGTATGCGGCCTACGAGCCGGGGCAGGTGGTGGGGCGGAGCGGCGTGGAGCAGACCTATGACGCGCTGTTGCGGGGGGAGGATGGATACCGCGAGGTGCTGGTGAACTCGCATGGAAAGGAAGAAGGGTATGTGGGGCAGAAGCTGGCGGTTGCGGGGCAGGATCTGCGGCTGACGATCGACCTGGACGTGCAGCGGGCGGCGGAAAAGGCGCTGGATGGAAAGATGGGAGCGATCGTCGCGATGGACCCGCATACGGGCGAGATCCTGGCGATGGTTTCGCGGCCGACGTTCGATCCGAACCAGTTTTCGGTGCGGCTGACGCATCAGTACTGGCAGGAGATCCTGGAAAACCCGGATCATCCGCTGCTGAACAAGGCGATCCAGGCACAGCTGGCTCCGGGGTCGACGTTCAAGATCATTATGAGCGTGGCGGGGCTGCAGGAAGGCGTGGCGCAGGACCTGCATGTGAGCTGCGGGGGCGGCGCAAGCTTTTACGGTCATTTCTATGCGTGCGACCGTCACCATGGGGCGGTGAACATCACCAACGCTATTCCCTACTCGTGCGACACGTTTTTTTATACGCTGGCGAACCGGCTTGGAATCGACAAGATTGCCGAGTATGCGGGGGAGCTTGGGCTTGGGCAGAAAACGGGGATCGACCTGCCGGAAGAGGCGGCGGGGACGATGCCTTCTACGGCGTGGAAGCTGAAGAACTATCATGAGAAATGGTTTGCGGGGGAGACGATCTCGGTGGGGATCGGGCAGGGAGCGGTGACGGCGACGCCGCTGCAGCTGGCGAGAGCGTTGAGCGGGATTGCGAGCGGAGGCGTGCTGCGGTGGCCGCACGTGGTGTTTCCGGGCGAGGTGCCGCCGCAGGAAGAGCAGGCGGTGCGGGAGACGTTTCCGGGATCGGGGGCGAAGACGATTCCGCTCACGGTCGCAAACTGGGAGACGATTACGGACGCGATGGCGAATGTGACCGGAAGCCCGATCGGGACGGCTTATGCAGCGAAGCTGGAAGGGGTGGATTTCGCGGGAAAGACGGGAACCGCGCAGGTGCTTGGGCACGATGCGCTGGCACGGACCAACAAAGGGCATAACACGCTGCCGAATGCGTGGTTTGTGGGGATGACGCCGCGGCGGAACCCGGATATTGTAGTGGCGGTGCTTTGGGAGCATGGCAACTGGGGGAACAACTCGGCCAAGCTGGCGGCGCAGGTGGTGGATGCGTTTGTGACCAAGCAGAGGAAGAAGGCAGGAAATCTGTATGTGGCGGCGGAAAGCCCGGCGAAGGCTGCGGAACCGGCTCCGGCTGCGGGAAAGATGGGTGGGGCCGGGGAATAGGAATCTGAAGGGCGAGGTGCTGGCATGGCGACTGCGGAAGTGATCCCGATGGAAGAGTACCTTTCAACCAGCTATGAGCACGACTGCGAGTGGATCGAAGGAGAGGTGAGGGAACGGGGGATGCCGGACGAATACCATGGATTGCTACAGAAGTTTTTCCTGGTCTACTTCGAAATAAATCGTCGAAGGTTTGGCCTGAGAAGCTTCCCTGAACTGCGCCTGCGGGTGGCACCTCGGCGATTTCGCATCCCGGATGTGGCGGTTCTGGCTGCTAACGCGCCTCTGCAGCCCATTCCGGACACAGCTCCGGTGCTTTGTGTCGAGGTGCTTTCTCCGGATGACAGCATGAGCGAGATGCAGGAGAAGATCTCGGATTACGTGGCAATGGGCGTGGAAGCGATCTGGATCGTCGACCCTCGGACGCGGGCGCTGTTCACCGCGGATGCGGATGGAACCCGCCCGGTGGAGGTACTTGCGCTGGCAGGGACGGAGGTTCGACTTACCGGGGCGGAGATCTTTGCCGAGCTGGATGAGATGTTGGGACTGGGCAAGTAAGAACAGGCGACGGACGGAACGAAACGGACGCCATAAAGGCGCGCGGAGATCGACAGGAAGACGAACGGCCGGGAACCCTTGGCCGTTTGCAGCGTGGGGAGATTACCTGGCGGTGACGTAGAGGGGATACGTCATGGTTGGGCTGGCGGTGTAGTTGGTGTCGGCGGCTTCACTGGCGGAGATGGTGTATTGTCCGGGTGCGAGCGAGTCGGTGTAGGTGTAGGCGCAGTTCATGTGCTTGCTCTTGACGAGGCAGCCTTGGGAGGTGAGACCAGAGGAGCTTCCGTTCACGGTGACCGTGACGGCTCCGGTGGGGGCTGTGATTCCGGGATAGCCGAAGATAATGTTGATGGTGGTCGAGCCGCCCTGGACCACAATGAAATAGGGTCCGGCGGAAGACGGGGTCAGGGCTGCCTGGGTGACGGTGAGGGCTTTGCCTACGGAGTCCGAACTTGCCTTGAAGGACGCGCTCGAGGGGGCGAAGCTGGCAGTGATGACGTGCGTGCCGGCGCTTTCCGGAGTGTAGCTGGTGGAGGCCTGGCTGCCGGAGACGGGTATGCCGGAGATGGTGATCGACGAGGAGCCGACGGTATCGGTGAAGCTGACAGTGCCGGCGGGGAAGTTGCTGGGCGAGGAAGTGTCCTGGACGACGGCAGTGAGCGTGGTGGAAGTGCCGACGGGGACGCTGGAGGGGTTAACGGAGGAGACGGCGGTGGAGGTGGCGTCCTGACCTTGCAGGGTTACGGCGAAGGAGGTGGAAGGCGCGTAGTTGGTGTCTCCGGCGTAGGCGGCGACGACCGACTGGGCGCCGTTGCCGGTGGGCGAGGCGCCGATGACGGTGGCGGTGGAGGAGGCGGTTCCTGTGACAAGGACCCCTTGTGCGAAGTTGTTCTGGCTGTCGATACTCACCAGGTCGGCGATGCCGTCCCCATTCAGGTCACCTGTCGCGAGATTGTATGGGCTGCCCCCGAGAGAAAGTGTAGAGAGAAGGGTGAAGGTGCCGTCCCCGCTCCCTTTCAGGATGGACAGGGTGCCTGCGGTGCTGTTCGCGACGCCGAGGTCGGGAGTGCCGTCCCCGTTGAAATCGGCAAGGACGATGCCTTCCGGGGAATTGCCCACCGGCACGGAAGTCTGGCCAGCGAATGTGCCTCCTCCCAAGCCTTTGAAGATGGAGACTGTATTGGAGGATGTGTTGGCGATGGCAAGGTCGGCGAAGCCGTCGCTGTTGAAATCGCCAACCACTCCGAAGCCAGGATTCGCACCCGTGGTGAGGGCTGCCGCTGTGCTGAAGGATCCATTCCCTTCACCGAGCAGGATGCTGACTGTATTCGACGTTGCGTTGACGACGGCGAGGTCGGGGATTCCGTCGTTGTTGAAATCGCCGACGACGCTTGAGCCTGGAGCGGTTCCGACTGAAGTGGTTGTGCTGAGGGTGAAGCTTCCGGTTCCTGCGCCGGTGAGCACATAGGCTACATTGTTGCTGCTGTCGACGACCGCGAGATCGGCGTTTCCGTCGCGATTGAAGTCCGCGGTTTGCACATCGGTCGCAGAGACGCCGACCTGAACGAGCGAACCCACGGTGAAGCTTCCACTGGCAGAGCCGGTAAGGATCTGAACTCCGGTGGCGCTTGCGCTTTCGCTTGTGTAGACGGTGGTTGCCAGGTCTGGGTGGCCGTCGTTGTTGAAGTCCCCTGCGATCAGCCCGAGGGGCTCAGCATAGGGTGCCAGCGTCACCGTCTGGCTCAGGGTGAAGGTCCCGGAGCCTGAGCCGAAGTAGATGGATACGGAACTCCCTGAGTCGTTCGTTACAGCCATGTCGAGGATTCCGTCTCCATTGAGATCAGCCAGCACGACGTTCAGCGGGGTTTCGCCTGTATCCATGGTGGTCTGGGGTGTGAACGTGTTGCTCAGGTTGGAGCCGCCGGAGAGGGTTTTGGTGGTGACGGTGGACTTGTCGGTCTGGTTGGTAAAGGTGACGGTTCCGGTGGGGATGGAGGGACGCTTGCCGGTGACGGTAGCGGTCAGAGTGTAGTTTCCCTGGCTGCCGCTGGAGGTGAGCAAGGTGGTGCTGTTTGATCCGGAAACGGTGACGACCGCCGTGGGGGAGGCGCTGGCGGCGTGCGGGGTGGAAGACCCGAGGGTTCCGAGAAAGACGGCCTGGTAGGTGTGGGTTCCCGGGGGCGGGATGAAGCTGTAGGACGCGCTGTCGTCGACGAGCTGCCGGGTCGCCAGGATGTGAAGAAGGGTGCAGGGAGAGCCGGTGCCGAGATCGCAGAAGACGACCTGGCCGGCGCGATTGGAGTTACTGACTGTAGCGGTGAGGGTGAGGGCGGAGCCGTTGGCCAGGGAACTGCTGCTGGTAGACAGGGTGGTGGTGGTCGGGGAGCCGGTGACGAGCGGATGTGGGGTTCGCGCGACGGGCGTGACCGTGGGTGCGGCTTCGGGTGTTTTGATGGAGCCGACGGCGGCGTGGCGTGCCCGGCGAGCTGCCGGGGCGGCGGTATCGATCACCTGGGCGGTTGCGCGGACAGCGAACAGGCTGAATACAAGGAGGGCGGCGGCGGAGACATGGCTGCCGGAGAATGAGCGAAGCGTTGGACGATACATGTTGGCCCTTTCCGATGCTGAGTTCCCGGCACAAGGATTGCTGAACCGCGGGGGTTCCGGGACGAAAGCTGGCGCACGCTGCCCGCGGCGATCGGATGCGGCATGGAGCGAAGGCCGGGGCGCCAACCCAACGGGCGGAGCAACACTCCTGGGTTAGCCGGGGCTAGAATAGCATTCGGCAATCTTGCGAGAGGGGTGACGGTGGATTTTTTCACACCGGAGTGATGGCACCGCGCAGAGAGAGCTGCGCTGCTCCGGCCGGGCTCATCTCTGCTGATGAAGGAACCGTTGTCTGTTCAGTTTCGAGATGCGAGGTCTGCGTCGAGTACGGGTTGGGTGTCAGTGGAACGCGTTGGCGGGAGGATAGAGTATAAGGATGCAGCGGTTTTCTTCGTACCGGGATTTTGACTGGCCTTTGCTTGGGCTGATCGGGCTGCTTTCGCTGTTGAGCGTGCTGGAGATCAAGTCGGCTACGCTGCATACGAAGTTTCATGGGTTCGACCATAAGCAGATCGCGTTTCTGCTGGCGGGCATGGGGCTGATGTTTCTGATTTCGCTGGTGGATTACCACCGGCTGATCGACCTGGCGCCCTGGGCGTACGGCGTTTCGATCGGGCTGCTGGTGGCGGTAAAGGTGGTGGGAACCAAGGTGCTTGGGGCAAAGCGCTGGATCAACCTGGGCGGCGGGGTGCATTTTCAGCCTTCGGAGTGGATCAAGCTGGTGCTGATCCTGGCGGTGGCGCGGTTTTTCTGGGCTCTGGCGGGTAAGGCGCTGGGCTGGCCGGACCTGCTGAAGGCATTTGCGCTGGTGGGGGTGCCGATGATGCTGGTGCTGATCCAGCCGGACCTGGGCACGGCGCTGACGTACCTTCCGATCCTGCTGGTGGGGCTGTTTCTGGGCGGGATCCAGATGCGGCAGGTGGGCATCCTGCTGTTGGTGGCGGCGCTTGCGGGCGGAGCGCTGTTTGCCAGCGGCAAGCGGCTGAAGCCGTACCAGCAGGCGCGCATCAACGCGTTTCTGGATCCGGATTCTGACCCGAAGGGCTCGGGGTACCAGATCCGGCAAAGCAAAATCGCGGTGGGTTCGGGTGGAATCCTGGGCAAGGGGACCAACCAGGGGACGCAGACGCAGGGAGATTTCCTGCCGATTCCATACACGGATTTCATCTTCGCGGCATTGAGCGAGGAGCATGGGTTTGTGGGCGCGGTGCTTGTGCTCCTGCTGTATTTCCTGATCCTGATGCGGCTGATCCAGAATGCGCAGACGGCGAGCGACCTGCCAGGGTCGTTTATCGTGATGGGCGTGGTGGCGGTGCTGATCTTTCAAATCGCGGTAAATGTAGGAATGGTGGTTGGGCTGATGCCGGTGACGGGGATTCCGCTTCCTTTGCTGAGTTACGGAGGGTCGAGCGTGTTGTTTACGTTCCTGGCCCTGGGGATCGTAATGAACGTGCGGATGCGCCGGTTTGTGAACTAGGCGGGGAGCTTACACGGACAAAGGCGGGGGAGGTACGTGGGACCGAGGGCGCTCCGGTGACCGGGTTTGTCCGTGCCTGATCCGCGTTCTGGTTTTCGGCGACCCTCCGGGACGGCGATGTGACGGGCGGGTTACAATTCAGGAGGTACTGGTCGTCCGCTTGTTGCGGATCTGGTGCATACCGTTTTAGACCTGACGCGGCCAGACGCCGGCGGTCAGCGCAGTACCCCGCTCCGCATTTGGCGCCAGGCGCCCGGGCGGCAACAGTTTTAGATTCTAGAAAAAAGGCCGGCCAGGCTTGAGTTTCGCACTCCGTTGGCCGGACAGGTTTGATGGGAATGAACGCATCCGGAAGGCAAACGGCCCCGCCTCGTGCAGAGGTTGCCCTGGTCACCTTTCTAAGTGCGCTCCCACGCTTGAAGCACAGCCCCGCGCAACAGAAATTTCCGAGCTTCACCACGCCGTGGACAAGGGTCTGCGTTCCGTGGCGGGAAGAGGTGTATTCACACCGCTCGGCAGCGATTTCAGTTCGCAGCTTCCGCGTCCCATGGATCTTTCCGCCGAGGGTGGAGGTGCTGTCTAGCGCCTGCTAGCGCACGTTTGCGACGGCTCAATGCCTGCCCTGCCCGCCCGGTCCGACCCTTGATGGTTGGATGCCGGGGGAAAAGAGCAGAAGGATGTCGAAGGAAATTTATATCTCATGCACCCCGCATGAAACGCGTCTCGCGATCGTCGAGAACGATGGCCTGGCGGAGATTTACTACGAGCGCGAGAATGAATACACGCTTGCGGGCTCGATCTACAACGGGCGTGTGACGCGCGTGCTTCCGGGCATGCAGAGCTCGTTTGTGGACATTGGGCTGGAGCGCGACGCATTCCTGTATATCACTGACTTTATGGAAGAAGCCGGCGATTCGGCGGAGTTCGAGGGAGGTGGGGAACGCGCGCCTCGGGAGGCTCGGGGAGAAGGACGGACGGAGCGGACGGGAGCGGACCGATCCGAGCGTTCGGATCGTTCAGACAGGGGAGACCGGGGTGGCGGGGATCGCTCCGAGGCACGGCGGGATCGTGGCGGGCGGGGAGATCGGACAGACCGTCCGGAGCGTCCGCGCGTTGCAGCGACTGAACCCAGCGATGAGGAGTTGTTCAGCAGCGCGGTCTCCGGGCTGGATCCGGCTCGTCCAGTGGCGCCGAGCCGTTCCGAGACGGGACGGAGTGAGCGCGGAGGACGGCGGCGCGGGGGGCGGGATCGGCGCTTCAACTCGGATGGAACCCCCCGGCGGGAGCGGACGGAGGCCGGCCCGGGCGTGAACGGCGTGGAGGAGACTCGGCCGGTAGAGGAGCTTCGCGTGGCACCGGTGGAGGAGAGCTCGACCGAACCGCTGGGTGAAGGAGCTCCGGGGGCGGATGGAAGCCGGCGCTGGCGTGGACGCAGAGGCCGGCGAGGCGTGCGTGGGCCAGGGCAGGAGATGGATGCGACCGGCGCGATGGCAGCGGAGCCGGTTGCGGAGTTTGTGGCGGAGGATGAGTTTGCCGGGCCTGGGGTGGCGAAGCCTGTGGATGCGACTCCGGAGCGGGTCGACGACCGAGCAGAAAGCGATGGGCAGGGGCGCGGCGGGCGGGATGGACGGCGTAAGCGGGGAGAGGGTGGACGGCGTGAGCGGGGCGGGGCAGCGGTTTTTCCGCGGGTTCCTCGCGGGTTTGCGCCTTCGCTGAACCTCCATCAGGTCGACGGGTCGGCGGATGAGGTGCTGGCTGAGGAGCCGGCTCCGCGTCCGTACGGGGTGGAAGAGGAGATGGCGGTGCCGGCTGAACCGGTGATCCTGCCGGGTGAATCGCTGGGCAAATATCACAAGGGCGCGGATGGGGCGGTGGAGACGGTTGCTGCTTCGACGGCTCCGGCTGCTCCGGCTGCCGAGTTCCGGTTGGCGGGTGCGTGGGATGGTGGGGCGGTGCTTCCGGGGGAGACGATTCGTCCGCGGGGAGGAGCTTCTGGTTCTGCGCCGGAGTCGCGGCCGGAGCGTGAGGATCGTGGACGCGGCGATCGCGGGCGTGAGGATCGTGGCGACGGAGGACGTGGCGACCGTGGACGTGGCGGGCGGGACCGCTCGGGGGACCGTGGACCGGGGTCGCGTGACGGCGAGGCGCGGCCAGCGCGGGAGAATGCTCCGCGGGTGTTCTATGCGGAGGACGCCGCTGTTGGCGCGCAGGAGATAGAAGGCGCGGAGCCGGTTGAGTTCATTCATGCCGTTGCGCCTCCGGTAGAAGCTGCCGGGAATGAGCTTGTGCATGCGGTGGAGCTTCCGGCAGAGCTGGCCGAGGTCGCGGCCGGGCCGGACGAGTTTCCCGTGGCGCAGGAGCTGCCGGAAGCGCGTGCGGAGGCGACCCATGCGGTGGCTCCGATCCACAGCACGTTTGTGGCTCCGCCGCCGATGCCGGTCGTGGACGAACCGGTGCTGGTGGAGGAAGAGACCGAATATGAGCCGGTCGAGGCTTCGGCTTCGTTCCGGGTGGACCCGGTGACGCCGGTGGAGTTCCGGCAGGCCGCGGCGGTGGAGGATGAGCCGGCTGGGGAGTTTGTCGAGGAGACGGCCGGGCAGGATGAGACGACGGATGTGACCACCATCTCGGAGACCGGGGATATGCATTCCGAGGCTCCGATGGAGGCGGATGTCGCTGCGCCCAGCGGTGCGGAGGCGGAACCGTCGGGGATTTTTGCTGACGGGGAGCACTCCGAGCGGGAAGAGCAGTATGCCGGGTTTTCTCCGGGAGATGGCCTGCTCGAAGAAGAGGAGATGGTGGAGGAGGACGGCGAGGTCCTGCCCAGCGTGCAGGCGGCGCGGTATGAAGAGCGCGAGGCCGACGGGTATGAGCAGGAGGCGCTGGAGGTAGCGGCGGACCTGGGCGCGATGATGCGGGAGCTTTCGATCGACGAGATTACGCATACGGAGCCGGCGCAAACCGAGGATGAAGACGACTCCGAGGAGGATTTCGAAGAGGACTTTCTCGAGGAAGATCAGGAGGACGATGCGGCGGAGCTTCCGGGTGAGGACGGTGCGATGCCAGTCGAGGCGCTGGACGAGGTCGAGGATTCGGCGTACGGGAGCGGTTTTGAAGGCCGGCATGAGGATGAGGCGGCGGGCGGCTCGGAGGAGGCTTCGGCCGAAGGATCTGCCGATGCTCGGGAGCCTCGGCGGGATGGCCGCCGGGAGGATCGCGGACGGCGGGAGGGACGGCGCGGCGGCGGGGATCGCGGTCGGCGGAGTGCGGGTTCGGAGCGTTCGGGGGCTGACCGTCCGGGTGCGGGCTCGGAGCATTCGGGTTCGGACCGGGGCGGTTCGCGTGATATGCGGGGCGGACGAGGCTCGCGGCAGTCGATGCAGATGACGAACCTTCCGGCGATCTCGGACCTGCTGAAGCCGGGGCAGGAGATCCTTTGCCAGATTGCGAAGGAGCCGATTGCGAAGAAGGGCGCTCGGATTACATCGCACATCGCGTTGCCGGGACGGTTCCTGGTGTTCATGCCTACGGTGCATCACACAGGAGTTTCGCGGAAGATCGAGTCCGACGGCGAGCGGCGGAGGCTGAAGGAGATCCTGCTGAGTGAAAAGGGTGAGGCGGCGGGCGGCTTTATCGTCCGGACGGCTGCGGCGGGGGCGAGCGAAGAGGAGCTGCGGAGCGATCTGCGCTTCCTGCTGAACCTTTGGTCCGATATCAAGGCGCGCTCAGAATCGTCGAAGTCGCCGGCCTTGATTTATCACGATTTGAACCTGATCGAGCGGGTTCTGCGCGACCAGGTGACGGACAATTTTTCGGCCATCTGGGTGGATTCGGAGGTGGAGTATGAGCGTGTGCTGCGCTTCCTGCAAAGATTTCAGCCGAGTCTGATCCGGCGCGTAAAGCTGTATACCAAGGAGACGCCGCTGTTTGAGCAGTTCGGCATCACCGAGGAGATCAACAAGGCGCTGCGGTCCAAGGTGTGGCTGAAGTCGGGTGGATCGATCGTGATCAACCAGACGGAGGCGCTGGTGGCGATCGATATCAACACGGGCAAGTTTGTGGGTAAGACGGCTCGTCTGGAAGACACGATCGTGAAGACGAACCTGGACGCAATTCCGGAGATTGTGCGGCAGATCCGGCTGCGGGACCTGGGCGGGATCATCATCATCGACTTCATCGATATGGATGAACGGAAGAATCGCAACCGGGTGATGGCGGCGCTTGAGGAGGAGCTGAAGCTGGACCGTGCGCCAAGCAAGGTATTGCAGTTCAACGACTTTGGGCTGGTGGCGATTACGCGGAAACGCGTTAAGCAGTCACTGGAGCGGACGTTGTCGACCACCTGCGGCGTGTGCGCGGGGACGGGCATGACGAAGTCGCCGGTAACGGTGTGCAACGACATTTATGTGGAGATGAAGAAGATGCAGAAGCACCTGGATCGCGGAGATGTGATGCTGCGGGTGCATCCGGAGGTGGTCAAACAGCTGAAGGCACCGAGCACGCACTGGCTGCAGGAGCTGGAAGAGATGATGGGCAAGACGATCCTGGTCAAGAGCGATCCGAGCCTGCATCCGGAGCAGTTCGACATCCACTAAGGCCTCGTCTGCATCCAAAGCCTCACGTCCCGCGTTTCCCAGAACGACAGGACGTGAGGCTTTTTGTTTGCGCTTTCATCCTCCACGAAACCGGGAACGCCTGGAAACGCGACTACCACAACAAAGGCGACGCATCCGGGTTCAGGCACGTGAGGATTCACAGAACCTTCAGGAGCTACACTCGATGGACACTGCTACTCGTTTCGTTTCCACCCGCCGGCCGTTGCAGGTTGCGGCGTTTGCTGTTTTTGCCTGCGCGTCCGCATTGAGCTTGCATGCACAGACCGCGCTGAACCCCGCTCCGGCAGCGAGCGTGCCCGCGCAGCCCGCGCTGAATCTGGCGATTCCGAAGCTCGACCTTACGGATAGCTCCGGGGTTGGCTTTTCCTCCAGCGTGGACACGAACAGCGACGCGGTCGAGACGGCGGCCCTGGACTACAAGCTGCTTCCGGCGGATGCGTCGCAGCCCCCGCCGCGCCGCCGGTATGGGCGTCCGCGTTACAACGACAGCTCCCACAACCCGGATGGATCGAACAAGTACGGGTTCCTGGCTGGCGTCGGACTTACGCAGCCGGTAGGCAACACATATCATTATCTGACGCCGAGCTACAGCTACCAGGTGGGTGTGGGACGGAACTTCAATAAGAACTTCTCGACGTTTCTCCAGTTCGACTGGGATAACTTCGGCTTCAACGGCCGTACGCTGTACAACCAGTCGATCGTCGAGGACCCGGCCAACGTCTACGGCCTGCAAGGTGTTCTGGACGGCAACAGCCATGTATGGTCGTTGACCGTAAATCCGACCTACAACATCTATGCGCACGAGGGGATTGGGGCGTATGTCGTTGCAGGTGTGGGTTTTTACCACAAGACGGCAAATTTCTTCGTGACGGAACCGGAAGAGGTCCTGTTGTACGGGATCTATCCCGAGACCATCGCGGCCAATGTCACGATTGATCACTACACTTCGAATGCCGTGGGTGTTAACGGCGGAATCGGCCTTACGTTCAAGCCGTCCCGCTTCGCCAACGAGAAATTCTATGCGGAAGCGCGGTACGTCTTCGTCGACAACCAGCAACGTCCAGGGTTTAACATCAACAATTACAACCAGGCGACTGCAACTTCCACAAACTTCTACCCGGCGAACAGCAACCGTACGACGTATGTTCCGATTAAATTCGGGATCCGGTTCTAGCCCGGATCCGCTGTCTGGAGAATGATACGGAGAGAAAACGAATCATTGCAGGACAAGCCAAAGCAAAACCCGGTCGATGGTGGCCGGGTTTTGTACGTTCACGGTCTGCTCTCCCGCAGAGCCGCACGGAGTTTGATCAGCTCGGTGCGTTCGCGGTTCAGGGCTGCGCTGCCGGATGCGGATGGTTTTACCGAGGCGAGCAGCTCGAGGGCGCGGTCGATGTCGTGGGCGGCGTCAGGACGGGCATTCTCTGTGGAGGTGCGGGCGAGTTCGAGGGCGGCGAGGCGATGGTACTGCCCGGCAAGCTCGAGTGAGAGCACGGGGTCGGCACCGGCGGTAGCGGACAAATCGTCCAGTGTCCTGGTAGTGGAGGTGAGGAGCAGGGATCGCTCGGGGTCGGAGTTGTGCAGGGTGCCGAGAGAGGTGTAGAGCCCGCCGTCGAGCGTGCCAGTCAGGCGGACAAGATCGCGCAGGCGGTTTTCGGTCCTTCGACGCTGGGCGATGGCCCGGCCGGACTGCCACAGGACGCCGACGGCGCTGAACAGCACCGCGAGGACCAGGACGGCGGCCGCGCCGGAGAGGAGCCGATGCTGCAGGATCCAGCGGCGGGAACGCTCGGCCGGGCTGACGGGACGGGCTAGAACCGGGCTGCCGTCGAGCGATCCGCGCAGGTCTGAGCTGAACTGGGAGGCGGATAGGTAGCGTGCGTCCGGGCTGGGGCGGAGCGAACGCAGGAGGATGGCGTCGAGGTCTCCGCGGAGCGTGCGCAGGAGATGCGCGGCGGAGGTTGCGCGGGCTGCGGCAATCTGTTCGCGTTGCGGGATGGCGAGGCGGGACAGCAGGACCGAGGGCGCGGTCTCCGGGTCGGCGGTCGAGGGGATGCCGGCGAGCACGAGACGGGCGATGAGGCCGAGGGAGTAGAGATCGCTGGCGACCGAAACCGGAGGGGCGTCGGGCAGGGGCGAGCGCTGCTCGGGGCTGCTGTAGTCCGGGGTAAAGGCGGCTGGGGCGAGCTCGCCGGCGGTGCCGAAGTCGAGCAGCTTTGCCTGAGCGTCGGCGGTGATGAGCAGATGGGCGGGCTTGAGATCGCGGTGGACGATGAGGTGACGATGGGCGTGCTCGAGGGCGTCGAGCGCCTGGAGCAGAAGTTCGGTGCGGGCGGCGAGTGAGAGCTTGTGGGTGTCGGCGAAGCGGTCGATGGGCTCGCCGTCAATGTATTCCATGACGAGGTAGCGGACTCCGGAGGGTTCGGCTGCCTGGCTGATGGTGCGGACGATGTGAGGATGATCGAGCAGGGCGAGGATGCGGGCTTCTTCGCCATCAGGGCCAAGCAGACCGGCGGTGAGGAAGGCGGGGTGGAAGAGCTTGAGGGCGACGCGCTGGGTGAAGTCGGTGCGCTCGGCAAGGTAAACGGTGCCGGTGCCGCCTTGGCCGAGGATGCGGGTAAGGCGATATGGGCCGATGGTCCGGGGCGCCTCGGCGAGTGGGGTTGACTCCATGCGCACGATTTTAGACCCGGCGGCGGTGAGTGGCGCAGTTTTTTACGGCTCTCCGGAGAGGTTGTGCCGGTTCAAGGAGGTCTGTTCAGTTTCGAGTTTTGAAATGTTGGGCAGTCGCGGAGCGAGTTCGTGCTAGCGGAGGACCTGACCGTCGCGCATATGGACGGTGCGATCGGCGAAGGCTGCGGCTTCGGGGTTGTGGGTGATCATCAGGATGGTCTGGCCGAGACGCTGGTTGAGGTCGCGGAGAATGCCGAGGACGATGTCGGAGTTTTTGCTGTCGAGGTTGCCGGTGGGCTCGTCGGCGAGCAGGATGGCGGGGCCGTTGACGATGGCGCGGGCGATGGCGACGCGCTGCTGCTCGCCGCCGGACAGGGCGCGGGGCTTGTGGTGCATGCGTTTGGAGATTCCTAGCATGTCGAGGACGGCGAGGAACTGGTCGTCGAAGGCGAGGGGCCGGCCAGCGACGTCGCGGACGATCTGGATATTCTGCTCGGCGGTCAGGGTGGGGAGGAGATTGTATTTCTGGAAGACGAAGCCTACGGTGCGCTTGCGGAGGTCGTTGCGCTGAGCGTCGGACATGTGGCTGAGGTCGCGGCCGTTGATGGAGACCGAGCCGGAGGTGGGTGGGGTGAGGCCGCCGAGGATGTTGAAGAGGGTGGATTTGCCGGAGCCGGAGGTGCCGACGATGGAGAGGAACTCGCCGCGGGCGACCTGGAGGGAGACGCCGTTGAGGGCGTTGACGTCGACTTCACCTACCTTGTAGGTTTTGAAGAGATTTTCGACCTGGATGATAGGGGGGCCGGCTACGGGGGCGTGCAGCGGTTCGAGGTTGGCGTGCAGCTCGCTATTCATAGGAGAGGGCCTCGGTGGCATCCTGCCGGACGGCTTTCATGGCCGGGACAATGGTGCCGAGCAGCGCGCCGACGATGGCGATGGCGGCGGCAATGGGCCACCACCAGTAGACCGTCTCCTGGACCAGCGCGGCGGGGACGGCGTGCAGCATGAGCCACTGAGTCCCATAGGTGAGCAGGATGCCAAAGGCGGTGCCGAGCACGGCGAGCAGGATGGTCTCGCGGAAAAGGATATTGAGAATGTAGCCGGTGCCGGCGCCGACGGCTTTGAGGATGCCGATTTCGCGCGTGCGCTCCAGCACCGCGGTGTACATGGCCATGAAGACGACGATGAAGCCGACGATGCCGGCGACTCCGATGACTACGCCGATGAAGTCCTTCAGCATGCCGACCGAGGAAACGGTGAGCTGGGAGGTGAGCTCGTCGATGGAAAAGATCTGGTATCCGTGGTCCGGGTCGTGGGGGCTCATCTCGCGCTTGAGCTGGGTGGCGAAGGCGGCGGCCTGCTCGGGGTGGTCGAGCTTGAGGTAGATCTGGGAGAGCTTGCCGGGATTTCCGGTGATCTCCTGCAGGACGTTGAGGCGGGTGCAGATGCGGGCGAGCTTGCCTGACTCGAAGACGCCGGAGACGCGCCAGTCGTGATTGGCGAGCACGATGTGATCGCCGGGCTGGAGCTTTTTCTGCCTGGCGTAGTATTCGTCGACGATGATGTCGTCGTTTTCCTGAAAGGGGCCGCCGGCGAGGAAGTGGAAGCCTCCTGCCATCTTATTTTGGGCGGGGAAGTCGATGCCGGTGAGGGAGTCGAAGCCGCTGAGAGGCTGGACGACGGTTCCGGTGGCGAGTGCGACGCCGGGTTTGGCGGCGAGGTAAGGAACCAGCTTTTCGCTCATCGGCGCGGAGGACAGCGAGATGAGCGACGAGCCGGGAGGGCGGACGATGACGTCGGCACCGACTCCGCGAGCGCGGCGCGCGGTGGCGTCCAGGGTGCCATAGGAGACGCCGACCAGCGTCAGGATCATGGTGACTTCGACGCCGATAGCAAGGATGGAAAGGAAGGTGCGCAGGGGACGGTGCGCAAGATTCGCGAAGATGAGCTTATTGACCAAGGGATTCAGTATAGCGGGTCTGGGAGGACAGTCGGCCGCGATCTGCAAAAAGCCTGACTGGATAAGTCCGGACCAGCCGTCTGGTGGCGGCTTGCGTCCAGCAGGAACGCGGGGAGTGTCACCCCAAAGATGCTCCGGCGAGGACTTCCGCGAGGTGGACGGCCCGGCGCGGGGTATTCTGGGCGATCTGTTCGCGGCAGGAGAAGCCGTTCGAGACGAGGAGGTCTTCAGGGGCGGCGGCTCTGACTGCCGGCAGCAGGACGCGTTCGGCGAGGAGCTGCGACACTTCGAATTTGTCGGCTTCAAAGCCGAACGGGCCGGCCATTCCGCAGCAGCCGGAGTCGAGGACCTCGACGCGGGCACCGGTGGCCCGGAGGAGTGAGACCTCATCCTTCATGGTCATCAGAGCGTTCTGATGGCAGTGCGCGTGGACGACGATGCGGCGACCGGTGAGCGGCGGCGGGGTCCATCCGTTGGTGGCGCGGGTGAGCTGCTGGGACAGCATGACGGTCTGGCGACTGAGGCGGAGGGCGCGCTCGTCGTTGGGAAAGAAGTTGACGAGCTCGTCGCGAAAGACAGAGGCGCAGCTTGGCTCCAGCATGACGACGGGGAGGCCGGCGAGGATTTGCGGCTCAAAGGTGTCGAGAATGTGTTTGAGATAGCGGCGGGCTTCGTCGAGGAAGCCGAAGTCGTAGAGGGGACGTCCGCAGCAGATGTGCTGCCGGGGTATGTCGACGTGGTTGCCGGCGTCGGTAAGGACGCGGGCGGCGGCGTGCAGGGCTTCGGGATGGAAGTAGTTGTTCCAGGTGTCGGGCCAGAGAAGAACGGGGATTCCTGCCGGCGGCAAAGGCTGGAAGATGCGGCGGAAGGGACGCGGAGCGAAGGCGGGAAGCTCGCGCTGCGGGGCGATGTGCAGAAGTTTCTTTGCAATGGAGTTGACCGCCGGGATGCGCAAAGGGAGGTTCGCGAGGCGGGGCGCGGCGGAGGCAAGGTGGGCCCAGCGGTCCATGAATCCGAAGGCGTAGTGGGCGAGCGGATGGCGGCGGCCTTCGAAGTAGTGTGCGAGGAACTCGCTCTTCCAGGTGGCCATATCGACGTTGACGGGGCATTCGGTCTTGCAGGCCTTGCAGGAGAGGCAGAGGTCGAGCGCTTCCTTGACCTGCTCGTTGCGGAAGCCGTCGGGCAGAATGTCGCCCTGCATCATCTCCCAGAGCAGATGGGCTCGGCCGCGGGTGGAATGCCTTTCTTCGTGCGTGACCATGTAGCTTGGGCACATGGTGCCGCCGTCCTGTTTGCGGCAGGCGCCGACGCCGACGCAGCGGGTGGTGGCGTCTGAAAACGAGCCCTGGTCGCCGGGGTACTGGAACCAGGTTTTGGGCGCGGCGGAGGTGTAGCCCGGGCCAATGCGGAGATTTTCGGTGGGCTCGTAAACGCGGACGGGGTCGATGAGCTTTCCGGGATTCATGCGGTTGAGGGGGTCCCACAGGGCTTTGAACTGCCGGAAGGCGTCCATGAGCTCGGGGCCGAACATCTTGGGGAGCAGGGCGGCGCGTGCCTGCCCGTCGCCGTGCTCGCCGGAGAAGGAGCCTCCGTACTTGAGGACGATGTCGGCGGCCTGGTCGAGGAACTGGCGGTACTGCTGGACGCCGGCTTCGGTCTTGAGCTCGAAGGTGATGCGGAGATGAACGCAGCCCTGGCCGAAGTGGCCGTACATGGGCGAGGTGTAGCCGTAGCGGTGGATGAGGGCGAAGAGCTCGCGGAGATACGGCCCGAGCTGTGCGGGTGGGACGGCGGAGTCTTCCCAGCCTTCCCATCCGGAGGGGTGGCCGGGCACGAAGACCGAGGCACCCAGGGCGGATTCGCGGACGCGCCAGACGCGGTCGGCGAGCTCTTCCGAGTAGAGCGTCGCGGTTGGGGGTTGGTCGAAGTGCGCGACGGCGGCCAGGAGCGCATGGGCCTGTGCCTCGGCTTTATCGGGGGTGTCGGCACCGAACTCGCAGAGCAGGAAGCCTCCGCCTTCGGGAAGCAGGGCGATGTCGTCGACCGCGAGGTTTTTCAGCCGCATGTAGCTGACCAGCAGACTGTCGAAGCCTTCGAGGCCGATGGGGTTGAACTGGAGGATGGCGGGGACGTGGTCGGCGGCCAGGAATGCGTCTGCGAAGCCGAGGGCGACGAGCCGGCGATGCTGCGGGCTGGGCTTGAGCTCGCAGGTGGCTTCGAGGACCGTGACGCAGGTGCCTTCCGAGCCGACCAGCGCGCGGGCGACGTTGAATCCGTTTTCGGGCAGGAGCTCGTCGAGATTGTAGCCTGAGACGCGGCGCGGGATGTCGGGGAAGCGCTGGCGGACAAGGGTCGCGTAGGTGTCGCGGAGGTGTTTGAGGCCGGCGTAGATTTCGCCGCGCCGGCCTTCGGCAGCGATGATGGAGGCGAGCTCGGACTCGGAGGTGCGGCCGACCTGCATGCGGGTTCCGTCATACAGGAGGATGTCGAGTGAGTCGATGTTGCTGACGGTCTTGCCTCCCATCAGGGCGTGGACCCCGCAGGAGTTGTTGCCGATCATGCCGCCGAGGGTGCAGCGGGAGTGGGTGGCGGGGTCGGGGGCAAAGGTAAGCTCGTGCTGCTCGGCGGCGTCGCGGAGCCGGTCGAGGACAATGCCGGGCTCGACGCGGGCGGTGCGGGCTTCGGGGTCGAGTGCGAGAATGCGGCTCATGTACTTCGAGAAGTCGAGGATCACTGCGACATTGCAGCATTGGCCGGCGAGCGAGGTGCCTCCGCCGCGGGACAGGATGGGCGCGTCGAACGCGCGGCAGGCGGCGACGGCGGAGAGGACGTCTTCGGCATCGAGCGGAAGGACGAGGCCGATGGGAACCTGGCGGTAGTTGGATCCGTCGGTGCTGTAGAGAGCTCGGGAGGCAGGGTCGAAGCGGACTTCACCGCGGACGGTGGCGCGCAGACGTTCAGCGAGCGCGGCGTGGGCGTCGAAGTGTTCGTGCGGATGGGGGTGGCCGAGGATGGGGAAGGGAGTCGATGCCATTGCGGAGGGCCAGGCTCTAGGTAGTATGGGCGCTTCGGCGGGCTTCGACAATCTGTGTGGTGCGAAGAAAGGTCGACAGGGAGCGGTCCTGGGCGTCGAGGCGGCGGAGCTCCGTGGGGGCCGCGGGAACGGGGAGGACGGTGCGGATGCGGAGATCGGGGTCGAGAAAGGTGACGGTGCCGGCGTTGCGGAGGCGGCCTTCGCGCTCGACCAGCTCCGAGGCGCCGACGGCGATGGAGCCGGTGCCAACGGCGAGGCCGCGGGTGAGGTGTGGGCTGATGTGCACGCGCAGGCCGGACGGGCTGATCAGATTGCCCTCCATGGAACCGCAGGTCAGGAGCGTCCCGTCTTCGAGCAGCGCAAGGTTGTGGCATCCGGAGCCGGCGAGAGGGATGCGCTCGAGTGGCTGCCAGCCCGGGGTGTAGACGGCGATTTCGCTGCGGGGGCCGGCTGGACGGGCTCCGTGATGGAGCAGAAGCAGGATGCGGTCCTGGCTGGAGTCCGGGACCTGAAGGATGGAGTTGCAGTGGACGTAGGCAGGGCCGGTTCCGCGCTCGCTGAGCCGAGGCAGGGGATGAAGGGTTTCATAGCCGGAGAGGTCCGGGTGCGCGCGGAGGATGGTCTGGTTGTAGGTGTCGACGATGTGAAGCCGGCCATCGAGAAAGTCGATTCCGTGGCATCCGTTGTCGAGGCCCTTGAGGAGAATTTCGGTGTCGACGATGCGGTCGTCGCGGAGGGTGAAGCGGAGGATGCGTCCCTGCGAGCCGGTGGCGCGGGGTAGGTTGCAGGCTTCAAAGAGGAAGAGTGCGTCGTCGCGGAAGGTGATGCCGAAGAAGAGGCCGTGGGCGATGAGCTTGCAGCTTTGCTCGTTGAGGGCGAACAGGCCCTGGCGCGAGGAGAGGATGTGGGTGAAGCCGCGGAGGCTGGGGTCGACCAGGCGGATGTGGTCCCGGCGGTAGCTGTCGAGCGCGAGAGTGATCCTGAGGTCGGTGGAATCCAGTGCGGGCGCGGGAGATGCCATCAGGGAAGATTATCGTCCGGGCGGGACGGCCGAGGCAAACCCGCGGGGGCGGCGAAAGCAGAGCTCACCCCAGCTTCAGGTCCGCCTGGATCTGCTCGAGCGAGCGGCCCTTGGTTTCGGGATAGTACAGCAGCACAAGCACGAACTGCAGAAGCATCATGGCGGCAAAAAAGGCGAAAGGAAGCGATTTCGACCGCGCGGCCACGTACGGGAACACGCCGGCGATGAGCGCATTCATGATCCAGTGCGAGGACGACCCGACGCTTTGCCCTTTTGACCGCACCCTGGACGGGAAGATCTCCGCGATATACACCCAGATCACGGAACCCTGCGAGACGGCAAAGAAGATGATGAAAAGGAACAGGAGCCACACCAGCGCGCCCTGGTGCGTGCCGGTCCTGAAGATGACGGCAACCCCGCCGAGCGCGCAGGCCATGCCGAGTCCGCCGATCATCAGCAGCGTCTTGCGGCCAAGCTTGTCGATCAGGCTCATGCCGAGCAAGGTGCTGAGCAGGTTGACCAGGCCGATACCGACCGTTTGCAGCGCGGCCGAGCTCGCGGAAAAGCCGGCTGAGGTGAAGATGGAGTTGCTGTAGTACAGGATGGCATTGATGCCGGAAAGCTGGTTGAACAGGCCGATCGAGATCGCCAGGAGGATGGGCACCGTGTATCGCCCGTTGAAGAGCGGCTCCTGCGCGGTGCTCGAGTCCATGCGCACCGAGTGTACGATCTCATCGAGCTCTGCCTGGGAATCCGGCGAACCCATCAGCTTCAGCACCTCCAGCGCCTCGTCGTTCTGGTTGGTCGTCACCAGCCAGCGGGAGCTGCGAGGAATGCCGTAGAGAAGCGCAAGAAAGAGCGCCGAAGGCAGAATGGCCACGCCGAACTCCCAGCGCCACTGCGCCTCGCCCAGGTGCGCCAGGGTGATGATGTAGTTGGACAGGTAGGCGAGCAGGATGCCGACGACGATGTTGATCTGAAACAGCCCGACCATGCGTCCGCGCCATTTCGCCGGGGCGAGCTCCGCGATGTAGACCGGGCCCAGCACGGACGAGCCGCCGATGCCGATTCCGCCGATAAAGCGCGCAATCATCAGCACATCCCAGTTCCAGGCGAAGGCGCATCCCAGAGCGGAGACGGTATACAGGACCGCCATGATGCGCAGCGCCTCTCGCCCACCGATGCGCTGGCCCAGGATGCCTGAACACAAAGCGCCCAGCACGGTGCCGGCGAGCCCGATAAAGACCGTCACGCCCAGGGTGATGGGAGTCAGATGAAACACCGTGGTGAGCTGGTCGATGGTGCCCGCGATGACAGCGGTGTCGAACCCGAAGAGCAGGCCGCCGAGCGCGCCGACGATGGTGGCTTTCAGAAGGTACCGGTTCATGGCAAAGGGATCCTGGGTCCTGATCGATCTAGTAAATGCGGCCGGGGTGACATGTGTTCCGAGAAGAATGTATTGTGCGCAGAAACGGTTCCAGCGAACACGTGGCCTCGCCGGGCCGTTGCACCCCCGCGCAGCAGTTGTAGACGGCGGACCGGCTCCATGTCAACGCCGAAATGATGGATAGGTGATAATAGCCGGGTAGCGCGATCGGCCTACCGACCGGAGAGATGATGGAACGACGTATGTTTTTGAAGACTGCTGGATCCCTGGTTGCGGCCACGGCACTTCCGCCCGCGGCGCATGCGGCGGCCCCCTCGGGCTCGCGCGTGGTGCTTGCCATGAACCGCAACTGGCGCTACCACCCGGCCAAGGTGCAGGGCGCGGAGTCGCCTTCCTTCGACGACTCGGCGTTTGAGACGGTGGTGATTCCGCATACGAACGTCCAGCTGCCGTGGCACAACTTCGACGACAAGCAGTACGAGTTCGTCTCGACCTATCGCAGGCGGTTCCGGTATCCGGCCGAGGCTCGCGGCAAGCGGGTCTTTGTGGACTTTGAAGGCGCCATGACGGCCTCGACCGTGTGGATCAACGGGACGCTCCTGGGCGAGTACAAGGGAGGCTTCACGCCGTTCTCCTTTGAGCTGACGCCGCACCTGAAGCCGGACTCGGAGAATGTGTTGGTGGTGCAGCTCGATTCCACCGAGCGGGCCGATATTCCGCCGTTCGGCTATCAGATCGACTACATGACCTTTGGCGGAATCTACCGCGAGGTATTCCTGCGGATGGTGCCGCCGGTGTACCTGGACAACCTGCACGCACAGGCGAAAGATGTGCTCTCGGGCGCGCCTTCGCTGGAGGTCACCTGCTTTCTGGCCGGGCAGCCGGGTGCTGCGAAGCACACACTGGAGGTCGCGCTGCTGGACGGTGAAACCGTGATCGCACACGGAGCCGCGGCGGCTGTTCCGGCCGGCAGTCCGGACCCCAACGCCGCCATGGACCCGGCCGAGGGAGCCGACGTGTACACCAGCACGGAGACCACGAGCGACCCCGCCGCGCATACCGTGATGCTGAACGGCCTGAAGGGAATCGAGCTTTGGGACATCCACTCGCCGCGTCTGTACACGGTGCGCGTGCGTCTGCTTGAAAACGGCGCGGTGATCGACCAGGACACGCGGCGCATCGGCTTTCGCGAGGCCGTGTTTACCGACGGAGGCTTCCGGATCAATGGCAAGATTGTGAAGCTGCGCGGGTTGGACCGGCATCAGACCTTTCCTTTTGTCGGCCAGGCGATGCCGGCGCGGGTGCAGCGCCGCGACGCCGACATCCTGCGCACGGCGATGCACTGCAACATCGTGCGGACCTCGCATTATCCGCAATCGCGCCACTTCCTGGACCGATGCGACGAGATCGGGCTGCTTGTGCTCGAGGAGATTCCGGGATGGCAGCACGTTGGGCCGGAGCCCTGGAAAGAGATCGCCATCGACAATGTGGGTCGTATGGTTCGGCGGGACTGGAATCATCCGTCAGTGATTCTTTGGGGCGTGCGCATCAACGAATCCAGGGACGACCACGACTTCTACACCCGCACCAATGCGCTGGCGCATGCGCTCGACACCGGCCGCCAGACCGGAGGCATCCGCAATAACGAAAGGTCGGAGCTTCTGGAAGACGTTTTCACCATCAACGACTTCGGCATTCCCTTGAGGAAACCGAACCATCCGAAGTATCTGAACACGGAGTTCGTCGGTCATACGTATCCCACCAAGACCACGGACAACGATGAGCGTCAGCGCGAGCACACACTGCGATATCTCCGCATTTACAACCAGCTCTACTCCGATCCGCAGTACGCCGGCGGCATCGGCTGGTGCGCGTTCGATTACAACACGCATGCGAACTTCGGGGCGGGCGACCGGATCTGCTACCACGGGGTGACGGACATCTTTCGCGAGCCGAAGCCCGCGGCAGGCTTCTATAAGTCACAGTGCGATCCGGAAGAAGAGATTGTGCTCGAACCGGCGCTGCACTGGGCATCCAGCGATGAATCGTTCGGTCTGTCCAAGATCCTGGTCTGCTCCAACTGCGACCATCTGAAGTTCTCCATGCGGTCGCAGAGCCTGGAATCGAATCCGTGGGTACCGGTGGCGGAGTGCGACCCGGACCGCGCCGAGTATCCGAACCTGCCCTACCCGCCGTTTCTGCTGGAATTTCGTGCGCTGAACCTACACACGCTTTCGTTTCCCTGGGGCGACCTGCGGATCGATGGCTACCTGAAGGGGAAGAAGGTCATCACCAAGTCGCTCTCCGGCCGGGGCGTCAATAGCCAGTTCCTTTTGCTGCCGGACGATGCAGCGCTGATGGCCGACGGTGCGGATACGACGCGGGTGGTGATGCGTGTCGCCGACGAGTTCGGTGCGGTAAGGACCTACGCCGACGATGCGATCGTGCTGAAGCTCAGTGGACCGGCGGACCTGATCGGAACCAATCCGTTCTCGCTTGTGGGAGGCACCGGGGCAGTGTGGGTGCGGGCCCGACAGCAGGGCGGCGAGGTGACCTTGTCCGCTACCCATCCGGTGCTGGGGACGAAGACCGTTCAGTTCCTGCTGACGGCTGTGCCGGCCGAAAGAATCTAAGACAGAGCAACGTTGCCGCTGGGCTGAACCCAGGTCTCAAAAGCGAGACCTGGGGCACCAGAGTGTTCTCCCGGGGAGTTCATCGCTGGAAAGTCAGCCGGGCGATGACACTTCTCTGCGTATCGATGGCGTTGCCCGAGAAGAGTCCGCCGAAGTCGAGGATGTTCAGACGGTTGTTCAGATCTTCACCGTCCACCTGTAGCTGGATCTTCAACGTTTCGGACCGGTAGACTTCGGCACCGGCACCGGCGTTCACAGCAAACAGCGGCAGAATGCGGCCGCGGGCGAAGTTGAGCCGGTCGATCACCGCCGGTCCATACTCGGCGAGCGCGGTATCTCGGTCTCCGGTGTATTGGAAGGGAAGCCCGGATCCCGAAGAGCCTCCGGATGTTAGCCACAGCCGGGAAGAAACGTCGTAGCGGACGCGCGCGGAGACGGTGTTGCGCTGGTCCTGGGAATCGGGAAAGTGGCCACCCTGTTGCACCAGCGCGCTGGCGGCATCGTCGCCGAGAAACAATCCTCCAGTGACCGGATACCACACTGCGCCGACCATGTACGAGTAACTTGCCGAGCCGCTGAACCCGTGCGTGCGAAGAAGTTCGAGCTTGCTTTCCGCACCGTAGATAACTGCGTGATCGAAGGCGATCGGATAGCTCACGCCCGTGTTGAGCAGCTGGTCGTCGTCGGCGTAGTTGCGGACCTGTCGACGGTAAACGTTGGCGTCGAGCCGCACACGGCCGCCGAAACCCTTGGTAAGGCCGCCTTCGAAGTAATCGCCGCGCGACGGTTGTACCGGCAGACGCAGGAACTGGCTGCTCAACGCTTCAATCCCGGTCGAGCTTGAGATCAGGATGTTGTCCGAAGACGGAGTCTGGAAGATGCGGTCGTAGGACGCATGCAGCACCAGGTCGAGCGGCCGGATGAAGCGTCCCACGGAAACTCTTGGGCTGAACGCATTCTGGTTGACCAGGAGCTGATAGTGGTCCCAGCGGAGCCCGGCGCTCACGGTCCAGTCACCGAAACGAACCAGGTCCTGCACGAAGGCAGACTGTTCGAGGTCCGGCCGATGCGCGGCGAAGTTGAGGGTTGGGGGCGTGTCGTTGTCGAACTGCGTCGGGTCGGTGATGGTAGAGCTGAAGGCTTCGTGAAGGAACGTGTTGTCGGACTCGATGCCGGCCTTGAACTCCTGGGCTCCCTTGTGCAGCGAAATGTCGGCCTTGAGATATCCCTCGCGAAAGCTGTTGTACTGAAACGCCGCGATGGGAGTTGGGTTGACATTCGAATAGAGGTCGTTGGCCTTGTCGCGCACCATGCCCGCGATGGAGACGAGACCATCCGCCGAGAGCACATGCTGGTAGGCTGCCGTGCCCAGCGTTTCGAAGTTGTCTCCGTTCTGCACTTGTCCGGCCTGCTGCTGGACCAGCTCGTTCGGAATGAGGAACCGGGAAAGCTCATGCCGCAGGTTGAGCGTGATGGAATCGGCGCGCGTCAGGTCGCGCTCATAACGGCCGGAGAAATCTGCCGTGGTGCCATTGTTGGTGAAGTTCTGCGGCACGACCGGGTTCAGGTAATGGTCCGTCATGCTGCCGGACGCCGCGACGCTGACGGTGCCGGCTCGCCCCTTCTCCTGCGCCTGCCCGTATGCGGAGCCGGTATCGTAGCTGCCGCCCGAAAGGATCAGCCGCCCGTGCAGCCCGGGCGATGTGTCCTGGCGCGTGTCGATCTCGACCACACCACCCATCTTGCGGCCGTACTCCGCAGGGAAACCAGCCGTATAGATGTTGAGAGAAGCCACATCGTCAGCCTCGATCTCCGGTCCGAAGGAGGGCGATCGCTCGTCCGTGAGCGGAATGCCATCGATGACGAACTGCGTCTGGTACTCCGAGCCGCGCGGATGCAGCACGGCGTTGCCTTCATAGAGCCAGCCCGGCTGCGATACGACCAGGTCCTGTACGGAGCGGCCGGGCAGCGAAGAGAGCCGGTCGTCGATCTGCTGGGAGCCGATGGTTACGGCCGAGGTGGTGCGGTAAGGATCGACGAGCGTGCTGGATGCGCTCACGTCGACAACCGTCCTTTGCGGGGTCAGTTCGAGCTTCAAGGAGCTCTCGAGCGGAATGGCAGAGCGCAGGTCGAGCGTCTTCGACCCAAGCAGTAGAGATCCGCTGCGCGCGGTGATGCGGTAGGGGCCAAACGGCAGCTGCTTGAGCGCGAGACTGCCATTCCGGTCCGTCAGGAGGTCGCGCCGGACGTGGTGAGCGTCGCTGAGGACGGTAACCGACGCCTGGACCGGCAACCCGCCCGGATCGAGAATCGTGAGGCGGAGCTCGCCGCTGTATTCCTGTGCGTGAAGGGCGCAGGCGTACAGCAGGAGCGCAGGCAGAGCAGATTTGAGTAAGCGAAGCCCCATGGTGTAAAAATAAACTTCACTGGCGGTCGCCGTCCATTTTGCCAGGTCTGCATGCAGGGTCTAAAACCGCCCGTCGTCGAGTTTGCCCCAGTGAGCACGGTGGCACCCGGTCAGCCTTTACCCGGCGAACAAGACCGGCACGGGATCCACCCCGAGCAGCATGCTCACCGCGCCCAGGGCGACAGGGTCAGCAACATGACCCGGTCGTTCCTGGAGGGCGCCGGGTCATGTTAGGTGATGATTTTAGAAGGTTACGGTCGCCTTCAGCTGCAGGATGCGCGGGGAGTCGTCGCCCCCGACCCCGCTGAAGATGCCCGAAGGATTGATGGTTGTGGTCACCTGCCCGAAGCTGCCCGAACTGAGCGAGCCTGAAGGACGCGCGAAGTTGAGGTGATTGAGGACGTTGAATGCCTGGGCCGACGCGCTGAACATGCCGCCTTCCCAATGCAGCGGAAAGGATTTTGTGACAGCAAGATCGGTGCTGATGTACATGGGTCCGCGCCACGAATTGCGCGGATTGTTGGAGTCCACCGTGGCGACGAAATTACCGGTGGCGGAGCTGGAAGCGGGGCAGCTTCCGCGAACCGCCAGGTAGGAACAGAACTGCTGGGGCAGGCCGTTCTGCACCTTGAGACCAGCCAGACACTGCTGTTTGCCATAGCCGCAGATGCCTTCGCCGCCACCCAGATACGTGGGCAGCAATGTGCCCCCGTAGGCACCATTGGTGTAGGTGTTGATCTTGGTGGACAGGGAGGTATCGAGAGCGGTGAAGGGCAGGCCGGAGAAGGCAAATGCCGCGCCCGAAACCTGCCAGCCGCCATAATAGGGATTGCGGAAAGGCAGTTTGTAGACATAGTTAAGGACGAAATTATGACGTTCGTCGGTGGTTGCCGGTCCGTAGTTGCGGTTGGGGTTGTAGGGGTCGACCGGCGAGCCGATATCGTAGGTTCCCGCCACGGCGGTGTTGGTGCTGAAGCCGTTGGCGCCGGTGTCCAGGATTTTGCCGTAGGTGTACCCGGCGGTGATGATGCTTCCGTGTGGAAGTCTCTGGGTGATGGAGGTGATCAGGCCGTTATAGTTGTTGGACCCGCCCGACTGGTAGCGGTACACGATGTTGAAACGAGGATCGGGCTGTGCAGTCGGCAGTCCCTGAATGAACGGCTTGCTGGCGGTGGAAACGGCCGCAGTGGCCGCGGGCGAATATGCATTCAGGCCGGCGTTGGTGAAGGGCTTGTGCTCTCCGCGATTGCCCAGGTAATTGATGGAAACGACAGTGGACTTGCCAAACTGCTTCTGGACTTCCAGGTTCCACTTCTGTACATAGTACATACGCAGGTTTGGCTGCGCGGTATAAACAGACGGGGGCGTGAAGAAGGGCTGCAGGTTGACCGGCAGGCTGGCCTTGATGGAAGCGACCGTACCTCCCGACGTGACGCCGGCGGCGAAGGCCTGGCTCAGGGCGAGGGCATCGCTGTAGAGGTTGGTTGCCTCGGTGTTGGCAATGTGGTCGCCGTTGATGTTTGAGAAGTTGTTTTTGGTGGGCGGGTTGCGAGCCAGGCCTTCGAGGATGCTTCCCGCGAGGCCGTCGTAGAAGAGACCGTAGCCGCCGCGAATGACCATGGAGTCATGCATGATCGGCGGGTTGTAAGCGAAGCCGATGCGAGGCTGGAACTCCAGTGTTTGCAGACCGGGCAGCGTGACGCGGTTATTGAAGGTGTAAGCCTGGTTGTAGGGAGTCGCGGCGCTGTGATTCAGGGTGAGAAAATCCGACGCCAGCTGCGTGATGCAATTGGACAGGCACTTGATGTTGCCCTGGTGCTCTACCCGAAAGGCAAAGGTGAGCGAAAGGGCGTGAGTCGCCTTCCAATCGTCCTCGATGTAGGTCGCCCACTGGTCATAGCCTACCGGGTAGTTGGTCTTGCTCGGGAACGCCTGGGTAAAATTGGTGGTGCCCCCGGAGCCTGGGTCCACACCGCCGTTGATGAATGCGCCAAGCGTGGTCGCGGTCTCGGTCGGAACGGTACCCGCGGTGAAGTAGTGATCGTTTTCCTTGATGTAGTAGGCCTTGGCACCGAGTTTGATGGTGTGCGGGCCTTCGTTCAGAGCGAAGTCATCCTGGACCTGGACGGTGGTGACGTTCCGGCCGGTGGGATAGCTGGCGTCACTTCCTCCCAGCGTTGTCAACGAAGCGTCGGTGAAACCGAGTTGCGACGGGAAGACGGCCAGCGTGGCGGGCAGGTTGGGTGGGCCGAACAGGGCGCCGTACCACAGGCCCGCCATCAGGAAGCTGTTGACCGCCTTGGCCCCGAAGGCGTGAGTTTCTGTCAGCTGACCATCGTGCTGCGGCTGAATGCTGATGGCGTTGAAGATGGGGTTGATGGGGTCGATAAAGGTGGGCTGCACCCCGTTGTCGTGCTCGTACCGGACAAAGATCTTGTCGCGTTGAGAGATGTTGTAGTCGACGCGGAAGATCTCCAGGGCCTCATTCGCGTAGGTGGTTGCGGTGCTCTGGTAAAAGTTGGTGCAGGCTCCCGGTCCTGTGCCGAGAGCGGTTGCATCGGTTGCGCTCAGGGTGCCGCAGCCGGAAAGCAGGGCGGTTCCGCTGAAGTTCGGATTGCCTTGCTGCGCCGCGGTCGGGCTGTTGACGTTCACTCCGTGAGCGGTCCCTGCGGTGTTATAGAGGTTGAAGATGTTTTGATAAAAAGGGATGGATGCGTTGAGCCCCTGCGCGGCCAGACGCTGGAGTGTATAGGCCTGCAGGTTTGCCGAGGGCAACTCGACCGTGGTGGGGCTGGCGGGCAGGATGGCGCGCAGTCCCTCGGCATCGGCCAGGAAGAAGAGCTTGTCGTGGCCGTTGAACAGATGGGGAATGATCACCGGTCCGCTGATTCGGGCCGCCCACTGGTTGGCGTTCTCAAACGACCGCGGCGTGATGGGCGGGGTGGACTTGTGCAGGTAGGTGTTCGCCACGAGCGAACGCCCGGTCCAGTAGTAGTTGGCATTGCCGTGGAACTGGTTACCTCCGCTCAACGTGGTAAAGCTGGCGGTGGCTCCGACCAGCCCGCCGTACTGTCCGGAGTAGCCGTTGGCGATGATGGTCGCTTCCTGCACATCGTTCAACCCGAGCGTCAGGTTGGACGCGCCGGAGTTATTCGCGTTGTTGTACGGGTCGTTGAAGTTTTCTCCATCCAGCTGGTAGGACGTATTGCCGACCACACCGAAACCGGTGTTGAATCCCGGAGTGATCCTGGTCTCAAACAGGAGATTGTTGCCGGAGTTCGGCACCTCGGCCACCTGGGTCTGGCTGATGGTCGTCGCGACGTTCGCGTCATCCGCGTTGACCAGGCTGGCCACGCTTGTAACCTCGACCGTCGTGTTCGTGCTGCCGACACTCAGCTTGAGGTCCGCCGCGACCACCTTGGAGCTGTCCACGGTGACATTGGAATCCAGTTCATCGAAGCCGGCCTGCATTACCACGACCTTGTAGACGCCGGGCGGCAGCAGGTCGAAGCGATAGGATCCGGAGCTGCTGCTTCTGCTTTTCTGCTCGGCACCGGTGGCTGTGTTACGCAGGGTCACGCTGGCCCCGGAAACGACAGCCCCGGAGGCGTCGGTGATGACACCGGCAACGCCTCCTGTGGTGGTAGTTTGCGCGTGAAGCGGCAAAAGCGACGCGAGAAGCAACATCGGAACGACAACAGGCCGAAGAAACTTCATTGCAACCTCCAAAACACGGGTTGACTGCCAAAGACAGAAACAGACACGGTTCCGCCGAGTCGCACAGAGACAGCTGTGCAGACGGGTGCGTGAGTCACGTACCGTACGCTCAAAAAGGCAAGCAGGATGAATTACCGGATCACTAAAGGAATATCACGCGATCGTAAATTCGTAAATATTTGATGAAGAGATTACCGAAATACAACTGTTGCGGAATTGCACTGGGCAGAACAGAAGGCGGGCCGGAGCCTCATCGCCGGGCGGAGCCGTCCGGGCCGTCGCGCTGCCGGCGACTATGCATCGCGAGGCCAGGGGGGGACGGACCCGGCGACACATGGACCGGTGGGCATCACTGAATCGCTTCCGCGAGCAGCTCTCTAGCGTTGTCCTGCGCAGGCCTGCAGAGGCTGGAGTCTGGCCGCTGGCAGCGCGGAAAGGCGCTGGGTGGCCAGTTGCTGATTGATCGCCGGCAGATCGGTGTCCAGCAGCGTGTTCCATTGCGTGGTGGCGGTAGTCAGATCGCGGCAACCGTCGTTCAGGGCAGTCTGCATGGCGGGCGTGGGCGCGGCGTCCGCACTGTCCACGGTGGTCTCAAGCGAGCCCATCTGCTGGTTGACCCCGGCAAAGGTCGGCGCGGGGCGTCCAACGGGCGGACCCCCGCCGCCTGGGCTGCTCTCGCGACCGGCGATGCGCAACACCTTGGCGTCGAGCTCCTGCAAGGCCTTCGCCGTCTCCGGGGACTGGCTTTCGAGGCGCTTGCCGTCGGCAGCGATCGCCTCGCGCAGGATGACGGCTTTGTGGTGCGCTTCGTAGCTGGCGTTCACCAGCGCGTCAGCCTGGCGGGCAAGTGCAAGCTGATCGTCCAGGGCAACTGGAGTGACCGAGACGCGCGGGTCCAGCTTGACCGCAAAGGTCTGGGTAAAGGTTTTGCCGCCGACCGTGATGGCAGCCTTGTAGAGGCCAGGCACCACGAGCGGCCCCTGAGGCTCGCCAGGAGTGTTTTGATACAGCGCGGAGATCGGGTAATCGTGACGGAGCGCGGACGGTGCCGTGTAGCGCAGATCCCAGAGAAAGCGGTTTTCACCGGCATGCCGGGTAAGCGACTGAAAGATGGCAAGCCAGTACTCCGGCACATTGGGAGGCGGCTCCTCGGCGGGTTGTGGGTCGGCGGTGGAGAAGGCCCTCACCAGGGCGCCATGGCTGTCGTAGATGGACAGCTTGAGCTCGCCCGCAGGCGCTGATTTCAGGTAGTAGTCGATCAGTGCGCCGGTCGGCGGGTTCTGCCCAGCCGGCAACTCGGGTGGAATTGGCGTGTCGCCATTCAGGTCCAGATGCACCCGCAGCGCCGTACCTGGCTGGAACAGAACCACCGGTGTTTGCGCGGTCTGTGCGTCGATCTGCCGCAAGGGAGACACGTCGTCCAGCACCCAGAACGAACGTCCGTAGGTTGCGGCCACCAGGTCATTGCCGTTGATCTGCAGATCGCGCACGGAGGTTACGGGCATGTTCTGTTGCAGCGGGCTCCAATGTTCGCCCTCGTCGAATGAGACGTAGGCGCGGTTCTCCGTGCCGGCGTAGAGCAGGGTTTTGCGCACGGGATCCTGCCGGACCACGCGCACAAAGTCGTCCGCCGCGATCCCTTCGTCGAGCTCCCGCCAGCTCTTGCCGAAGTCGTACGTGCGGAAGATGTGCGGCGTGAAGTCGTTCTCCTCGTGCCGGTCCACGGCGACATAGGCTGTGCCCGCGTCGGTATGCGAGGCTTCGATGATGCTGATCACCGAGTGTTCCCCAAGCCCGGGCGGGGAGACGATATGCCAGCTCGCACCGCCATCCAGTGTCAGTTGAACGAGACCATTGGTCGTCCCTGCCCACATCTCGCCCGCAACCACCGGCGACGGCGCAAAGCAGTTGATCGCCGTGCGATTCGGTGCCGTAAGCGTTTCGCGGCTTTCCCGCGTGCGGGCACGCTGCGCCGCGGCATTGGGATTGGCTGCCTGCTGCGCATCCTGCGCGGTCACCGCTTGGCTCCCTGGGCGCTCGGTCAGGTCGGGACTGATGGCTGTCCAGTGGGTTCCGTTGTCGCTGGACGCGAGCACGAACTGCGTCCCCCAATAGAAGGTCTTCGGGTCCTGCGGTGAAAAGGCAATGGGCGGGTTTTGCGCGGTGCGGTATGGGCCTCCGCGGCCGATCGACGGGGAGATTGTCTGCACCTGGCGGTTCGCGCGGTTGACCAGCACCAGCCCGCGACCCGGCCCGCCCGCCACCAGCAGGTTCGGATCCTTGGGGCTGGGCACGATGTAGCCGAACTCATACGCTGCGACCGGGTCCCAGTCAAAGAACGTGATGGCGCCATAGTCGCCGCGGCTGACCGTTCCTACTGAGCCCGAGTCCTGCTGGGTGCCGTAGACCCAGTACGGATAACGGTTATCCGTGCTCATGTGGTACACCTGCGCGGTAGGCTGGTTGTACCACGAGCTCCAGCTCCTGCCCTCGTCCATGCTGATGGTTGCGCCCTGGTCGCTGGCCATGATCATGCGCGCCGGGTCGGTCGGATCGATCCAGAGCGCATGATTGTCGTCGCCGCCAGGTGCGCCTTTGAACGAAATAAAGGTCTTGCCGCCATCGACCGAGCGGTAGAGCGAGGTCTGCGCCACGTACATCGTATCCGGCGCCTTGGGGTCGACGAAGACGCGGCTGAAGTATCCGCTGCCGGTCACGCGGGTGTCGGCCGTGCTTCGGGTCCAGCTGGCTCCTCCGTCGTCCGACCGGAAGAAGCCTCCACCCGCGCGCGCCGCGATCACGGCGTAAACGCGCCGGCCTCCCATCGCGGTGGCCACGCCGATACGGCTTATGGGGCCCTCCGGCAGGCCCTGCGTGCTTACCGGAGTCCAGGTCTCGCCCTCGTCGATAGTTTTGTAGATGGCACCGCCCGAGGCCCCGGTGATGAGGTCCGTGGTGTCACCGGGCGGGCAGAAATGGTGCCACAGGGTCGCGTAGCCAATCTTCTTGTCCGTTCCGTCGAAGGTGACATCGACAGCGCCGACCTCATCGCTGCCGGCGAGCACCTTGCGCCAGGTCCTGCCGCCGTCGGTCGTTTTGAAGAGGCCACGTTCGGGGTTCTTCGCAAATGTCTTGCCCAGCGCCGCGACGACGACGGTGTTCGGGTCCGACGGATCGATCCACATGGCACCGATGTGCTCGGTCTGTTCCAGGCCCACGTGCGTCCAGGTCTTGCCGCCGTCCAGCGACTTGTAGACGCCATCTCCCATGTTGACGGCGGAGCCCACCATGCTGACGTCGCCCGTACCCACATAAAGCACGTCTGGGTCGGACGGCGAGACCACCAGGGCGCCGATCGAGGCAACCTTCAAGCTGTCGGAGACGGGGGTCCAGACGACGCCGCCGTCGATGGTCTTCCAGACGCCGCCCCCGGGCGACCCCATGTAGTACACGGCGGAGTTGCCCGGGATGCCCGCCACGGCGGAAACGCGTCCAGCACGGAAGGGACCGATCGACCGCCATTTCACACCTTCGTACACGGCAGGGCCGACCGCCTGCGCGTGAGCGGCAGAGGCAAGCAGCGGGAGCAGCAACAGCGTGCATGCGAGCTTCATCGGTATCTCTCCTGGGGTCCGGTGGGTACGGCGGAATCTCGGCTAGTCGTGGTTGTTGGCGGAAAAGCCACTACTTTCCCCGCCTGCGGGGACTCCGCGCGGGTCCGGCTTGAGCGTGACGGGCTGCGTCAGGATCGTGCCGTCCACGGTGAGGCGAACGGTGTACTCTCCGGGCTGCAATCCGGCTTCTCCACGAGGCCGTCGTTGCGTCGGCACCTGGGGCGGAGGATTGTTCGCGGGGGCCGCACTGACCGGATGGCAGGAATCGGTCGGCGGAGGCGGCGCGGGGCGTCCAAAGCCGCGCACCGGGCGCACATCGAGCGAGACGCGATGCGTGCCGGAAGCCACGGACGGCGGAGGAGGCTGCACCTCCCAGATAGCCTGCACGTTGATCGTCTCCGTGTCGACCGGCTTGACGGGCGTATCGCTCGCAAGGCAGGCGCGTACCGTACCCTTCGCGTCGATCAACTCGATCTTGAGCGGGGTCTTCGCCCCATCCTTCAGGAAGTAGTACGCTACCACGCCGCTGGGAGGGTTCAGCTCCTGCGGCTCTTCATGCGGCAGGGGGGTGCCGTTCTGGCTCCCTTGATGGATGGCAAGGCTTTCGCCGGGCGTGAACAGAAAGGCCCTGGACGATTCGATCCTGTGCCCATCCGCCGCGATCTGCCGCAGCGAATCCATATCGTCCAGCACCCAGAAGCCTCGGCCGTAGGTCGCAATGGCGAGGTCGTCGCCATGCACGACGAGGTCGCGCACGCTGGTGACGGGCATGTTCATCTGCAGCGGCTGCCAGTGGTCGCCGTCGTCGAACGAGACGTAGACGCGCAGTTCGGTCGCGGCGTAGAGCAGCCCCTTCTGCCTTGTGTCTTCCTTGACCACGTTGACGAACGCGCCGTCGGGGATGCCGCGCGTGACATCGACCCAGCTCTTGCCGCCGTCGTGCGTGCGCAGGATGTAGGGCTTCATGTCGCCCAGGCGGTGCCGGTCGATCGAGGCATACGCCGTGCCGGGGTCGAAGTGACCGGCCTCGACCTGCGAAACCTTGCTCCAGGCCGTCATCCTGGGCGGCGTTACATCGGTCCAGGTTGCGCCGTCATCGGTCGTCTTCTGGATCAGTCCGTCGTCGGTGCCCGCCCAGACCGTCTTCGCATCCAGAGGCGAGGGGCTTAGAGTATAAACCACGCCGAAGCGGTCCTTCATCACCTCGTCGATGTCGGTCGCGGTGACCGGGTCCAGGTTGGCCGGCACGGGAGGGTTCACGCGGGACAGATCCGGGCTGATCTTCTGCCAGCTCCTGCCATGGTCGCGCGTGCGGAAGACAAACTGGTTGGAGTAGTAGAGTGCTCCGTCGGCCGGCGAGAAGACCTCCGGCAGCGTCCAGGTCTTGCGGTCGGGGTCGGCTGGATCCGGCGCGGGCAGCTGACCGCCGGGCGTCAGGGCGACGTTGAGGGTCTGGTCGCACGCGGCCGCGCCTCCGCCCCACAGGACACGCGCGTGCTTCGGGTCCGGGTCGGATACGACGGTATTGCTTTCACCGGCCAGGCAAAGCGGCTCCCAGTCGCGGAAGTCGAGCAGCCCGAAGGGCGACCAGGTCGTCACGCCGACAGCGCCAGAGTCCTGCTGCGCGCCGTAGAGATGATAAGGCCAGTCGTTGCTCGCGGCCACGTGATAGATCTGCGCGGTGGGCTGATTGTACCAGGTACTCCAGGTCTCCGCGCCGTCTACACTGACGACGGTGCCCTGGTCGGTCGAAAGCACCATCCGGTTGCCGTCGCGCGGGTTGATCCACATCTGGTGGTCGTCGTCCCCGCCGGGGGAGCCTTTGACGGGTACAAAGGTCTTTCCTCCGTCGCGCGTCTCGTAGGTGCCGGTGTTGATCACGTACGCGCGGTCGGGGTTGGCCGGGTCGACCGCGACCGACTCGAAGTACCAGCCGCGTCCCCAAAGGCGCTGCTCGCTGTTGACCAGCTTCCAGGTGGAGCCGGCGTCGTCGGAGGTGTAAACACCTCCTCCGGTCGGGGCCGGCAGTTCGGCAGAAGGTGCGCCGCCGTTGCGCAGAGGTTTGGCGACCGCCGCGCCGGTGTCGTCCACCACGGCATAAAGACGATTCGGATTGCTGGGCGCGATGGCGATGCCGATCTTGCCCACGAACGCATCGTTCGGCAGTCCGCCGCCGAGCTTGGTCCAGGTATCGCCGCCGTCGGTGGACTTGTAGAGTCCGCCGCCGGGCATGTTGGACGGTGCATAGACCGACCAGGGAGGACGCCTCGTTCCCCAAAGAGAGGCATAGAGCGTCTTTGGATGATTTGCATCGAGCGCAAGCTCCACCGCTCCTACGTCGTTGGGATGCTGTGGGTCCGAGAGAACTTTCTTCCAGTGCGCACCCCCGTCGGTGGACCGGTATACGCCACGCGTGGAATTCGAATCGTACACGTGGCCCAGGGCGGCCACGTAGAGGAGGTTCGGATTCACGGGATCGACCACGATGCGTCCGATCTGGCGGCTGTCCTCCAGCCCGATAGCCTTCCAGGTCCTGCCAGCGTCGGTGCTTTTGAACATACCGATGCCATAGGAGTGCTGGCTGCGAATGTCCGGCTCGCCCGTGCCCACGTAGACGATGTCAGGGTCGGACGGTGCCACCGCGATCGCGCCGATGGACCCGATGGGAATGCCCTGGTCCGCGATCGGCAACCAGGTTCGCCCGGCGTTCACGGTCTTCCATACGCCGCCGCCGGCTGAGCCCATGTAGAACGTGTCCGGCTGCATCGCATTGCCGGCGACCGCGTAGCTGCGTCCTCCGCGCATCGGGCCAACATCGCGCCACTCCAGCCCGCCCATCAGGCTGGCCGGGTACTGTGCGCCTCCCGGCCCGTTCTTCTGGGCGTGCAGCACGCACGGGATGCATCCGGCAGCCATGGCGGCAACACCGATCAAGCGGGAAAGAGAACGACGTTCAACTCGCATTCCGGGCTCCTGAACAGGGAAAGGGATGGGAACAAGCGACTCTCTGGCGAGACCAGGGAGATATGTTTTTACCAGGTTTGGTAGTAGACGCAGGCTCTACCCCCGGGGACGCAGCGAAGGTGAATTTCTGCCCACGACCCTGCGGTGCATCAAGGCCAGAAACCACAGGATCAACTTGGACCGCTGGTCCGCATGCGCTCCTCGCCAGCGGATTTCCTCGCAGGCCTGGATCCGGGGCCGGCTCAAAAGCCGACCAGCCGCACGGTGAACTGGACCTCCCGGGGGCCGCCCAGCCGCGTGACGCCGGGAGCAAACAACGGCAGTCCCGCCGAGGTCACCGGATGCGCACCGTTGCCGAAGAGGCCGAGTCCATTCGTGTCGAAGCGTCGGTTGCCGGCACCCGGAAGGTTGAAGATGTCCATGAATAGGTCCAGGTGATGCCCTTCACCCTTGAGGGTGAAATCCTTGACGACACGGAGGTCGAGATCGGCGAACAGCGGCTGGCGCCCAATGTTGCGCGGCACCATGGCTCCGTCGACCACCGCTCGCGCGTTCCAGTCGTTTGCATCGTTTTCCGTATCGAAGCCGACGATCGGCGTGTAGGGCGTCCCGGAGTGGGTTTGCACAAAGGGGTCCAGCTTGAAGCCGACAGGCAGATTCACAATGGCGTTGACGTTCAGCACCTGGCGCTGGTCGATCGCGGAGTACGCCGCCTCCTGCCGGAGCTGATACGGATTCACCGCGGTCACCGGGCTGTACGGCCCCTCGCTTGAGTCGTCGTCGCGCGTGCGCGAAAGAGTGTAGTTGGCCAGCAGGGTGGTGCGGCGGGAAATGGGTGCATTGATGCCGATGGAACCGCCGTTATAGCTGGAATGCGCCGTGGACTGCGTGACCAGCAGCCGGCCCACGCCCGCGATGGGCCGTGCGGAGGAAAAGATCGGCGTGCCGGAGGAGCTGAAGGCGATGGGTGGCAGAAGGTTCTCATCCAGCTGCCGCTCCAGCCGCCATGCGCTGCTGTGCAGAAAACCCGCGGTGATCTGGAGCCTGGGGGAGATGTGCTCTTCGACGCTGACCGCGGAGGTGAGTGAGCGCGGGTTGCGAAAGCCGGGATCGATGCCGGCAAGCAGCGCGTGCGGCGTGGACAGAGCAGACGGTGCCGCTGCGAGCGCGTGTGGCGAGGCCGTAAAGGCCCCCGTCAGCGTCAGCAGAGAGGGGTCGAAGTAGCTGTCCGCCGTAACGGTCGCGGCACCGTCGTCGATGGTAGCGCGATGAAAGAACGTGGCAGGCGTGGGCGCGGCAAACAGGCCGGCCGAGACGCGGATGACCGTCTTTGCACCGGGGCTCCAGGCGAGCCCGGCACGCGGCTGCCATTGGCTGAGGTCGTTCGGGATGCGCTGTGTGGCGGCGAGCGCAGGGTTGGGCTGCGCGGGTTGTGGGTTCCACTGCCCGGCCCAGCGCACGCCCGCGGTTAGAAAAAGGCTTCGCCGCAGCTCTGCGTGGACGTTGGCATAGAGCGCCAGCTCGCTGACGGTGCCGCTGTAGCGCGTGTTGCCGGTTGCAAAGGTCTGCTGGAAACGGCGCGGGTCGTTGTTCAGAAGGTCCGGCAGCGAATCGTAATCGAAGCGTCCATTCAGGTTCTGCTCCTGTTGTTCGTCGGCGGGGTTGCTGGCGAAGCGGGCCCCGAAGCTGAAGCCGGTCTGCCCGCGCGTGACGGTCAGGTCGTCGGTGAACTGCAGTTGGCGCGAGGTGTACCGATGGAGTCCGCCGGCATCTCCGCCAAGCGCGCCGAAGCCATTGACGAACAGTTCAGGAGCGAAGGAGCTGGGCGTGTGGCTGCGATGGTCGCTCGACCACGCGAGGACGGCCGAGTTGAAGGCGTGCGCGTTCAGCACGGACCCGAGCCCCAGACGCGACGACAGGCTTTGGCCGCCGATATTGCCGAGCAGGCCTGGTGCCTGGAGCGTGCGTGTGAAACCGGCATCGTTGGGCTCAACGTTCGCGTCATGCACGCGGGTGTACCCCACCTCGGCATTCAGCACTTCGCTCGGCGAAAGTGTCTCGTCCAGACGCAGGAACACCAACGTGGGGGACTGCCGTTCCACCACCTGCCCCTGTTGCGCAGCCAGACCGTCCGGAAGCGCCGTGCCCGGCACCTGCGGAGCAAACTGCACATAGAAGGGCGCGTGCACAAAGTCCTGCTCGACACTCGCGAAATAGAAATCGCGGTTCCGGCGAATGGGGCTTCCGTATCCGAAGCCGAAGGCGTTCTGCGTGCTGTCGAGTGCATTGCCGAAGGCATCGGCGGAAGTGAACTGCGCGGGCCGTCCTGTGTAGAACGCATCGCCGCGCGCGCGGTTTGCCCCCGACTTGGTGACCACGCTGACCACGCCCGCGCCGGTTCCGCCAATGCTCGCATCCACCCCGCTGTCGAGCACCTGGAACTCGCGCACCGCGCTGAGCGGAAGCAGGATCCCGCCATCCTGTGCTCCGCGTCGGCTGCCCAGCAACGGATCGGTAAAGCGCGTGCCGTCCACCTCGAATGCCGTGGACGTGCTGCGCTGGCCGGCGATGCTCACTCCTGTGCCATCGGGATCGTCCACCGTGGCTGCCACCTGATTGGTGAACTGTGTGAAGTCGCGATCGCGGTTGGGCAGGTACGTCACGGTAAGGCCGGGCAGAAACGTTCCCTCGGAGGCTTCCGTGGTGTTTTCCGGCGGAGCCACGGTGTTGCCTTCCACCGTGCCCGCGCGCGCTGTGACCGTGGTGGTCTGCTTTACCGCAACCACGCCAAGCTGGAGCAGGATCTGCGTACTGCTCCCTAAAGTCACCGTCAGGCGCACGGGACGCCGGGTGGCGAGACCGCCCACGCGCGCCTCCACCGTGTACGCACCAGGATTGAGTCCGGTGACGCGAAAGGTCCCGTCCCGTCCAGACGAAAGCACGCGTACCGAAGCGTTGTCGGTGTTGCGCACCGTGATTGCCGCATCCGGGAGGATGGCTCCATGCGGGTCCACCGCTCGTCCCGCGATCGCGGCGGTATTGCCCTGCGCCCGCATGGCCACCGGCAGGAAGGCGAACAGCAGCGCGACGACTCCGGTCCGTCGCGCGCACCCTTTCATTAGAAGCTCACCCGCGCGGAGAACTGCATAAAGCGTGCGGGCAACTCGCTGGTGACGCCGTAGAGGGGCGCGCCGAAGCCTGTACCGGGCGTCGCACCGTTGCCATACGTCCCGCTGTAGCCGACAAAGTTTGCATGATTGAGCGCGTTGAAGGCCTCGGCCCGGAGGTCGAGCAGCACGGCCTCACGGTGCAGCGGGAACGTGCGGCTGACGTAGGGATCCACCGAGTAGAGGCCGTTTCCTCTTCCCGTATCGCGGCCGATCACCGCGCCGTTGATCACAGGGCGATCGGTCGTCGCTCCCGTGTCGCCGCTGTTGGTGGTGCCGCTGACCACGTTGTACGGCAGGCCGCTGGCGAAGGTGCCGACTCCGCCGAGATTGATCCTGAACGGTGCAACGTAGGCTCCACTGACGACGAGCCGGTGCCGCTGATCGTAAATGGCCGGCCCGTACTCGGTATGCTGCGTCAGATTGGGGTCGTTGGGGTTCTGTGCTGTAGTGTCGGGATCCACGTTATCCAGCGTATGCGACCAGGTATAGCTGAAAAGCGCTGAAAAGCGACGGCTGAACGTATGCCGGAGGTTCAGGTCCAGTGCGTTGTAATGCAGGTAGCCGTCATTCACGTCGGTCTGGATGACGCTGTACGGCGGCGGATTCACGTTGGCTGCGGTGCAGGTCGCGTTATGCTGCGCGTAGAAGTAAATCCAGTAGGGGCGGCTGCAGTTGGCCAGGCCCGCGGAACGGACATTCGCCGGGCCCGTACCCGTTGTGGTACGCACAAACGGCGCGGGCGCATCCACATCGAGCGGCCGAATGACTCGCAGGGTGTGCGTGCCTACATAATCGAGACTGATCACCCAGCCCGCTCCAAGGCGCTGCTCCAGGCTGGCCGTGTACTGCTCGGAGTAAGGGTTGAGTAAAGCGCTCGGATAGCCGTTGAGCACAGAGGAAGGGAAGTACTGGTTCAGGTATGCGGGCTGGCCAGGACGGACGTACAGGCTGCGGATGGGAGCGACGGCTCCGGCCGGAAACGCCGGCAGGGGCGCGGCCGCAACGCTGGTTGGAAAGCCGACCTGACCGGGCGTGGCGGTATAGGTGAAAACGCCCGTCGGCTCACCCAGGGCGTAGCTGGCGAAGGAGTTGTCGACGATCTGCGAAAAGTAAATGCCAAAGCCGCCGCGGAGAACGGTCGTCCCATCTCCGCGCGCGTCGTACACAAAGCCGACGCGCGGGGCGAAGTTGAGCCTGGCGTCGGTCAGGGTCTGGCGTTCGTAGCGGATGCCCGCGTTCACCGTAAGCCGGTGCGTGGCGCGGTAGTCGTCCTGCGCGAACAAGGCCCACAGTTGATCGTCGATCAGGTAGCTGGCGTTCCCGTAGCTCTGCTGATAGTTGGCCACATTCGCCAGGTTACCCAGGTAGGCCGCACTTTCGCACACGGCCGCTGCCTGCGTGCAGGTGGTGTAGTTGAAGCGTCCGAGAAAGATGGGTCCGCCGAACTCCTTGCTGTTGCCTCCGTTGTGTGCGTCGATGACGCTTGCGCCCAGGCTGAGCTGGTGGCGCCCAAACGTGGTCGCCAATGTGTCCGAAAACTCGTATTGACGATTCATCAGGAGCGCGCTCTGCGAGGTGCCCGAGGTAAACGTGCCGCCGGACGAGACCGGCACGACGAACTGCGTGCTGTACACCACCGGGTCGAACTCCGTGATGGGCGAGGCAAGCTGGAACTGAAGGCGCACGTTGTTGACCAGCCGCGGACTGAGCACGGCGGTCTCCCCGAGCTCACCCGTATAGGTGCGCCGGCGAAAGATGCGCGCCACGTTCGCCAGCGTGGCACCACCCACGATGCCGTTGGGGTTGGAGTCGGAAAAATTGTCGATGTTGGCGCGCAGAAAAACGTTGTTGCCACTGCTCAACTGCCGGTCGAGCCGCACCAGGCCGAGCCAGCCGCGATAGTGCCCGACAAAGCTTCCGGGCGCAATAGGCGAGGTAATCGGCGAGGCCCTGGCCTCGCGGTTATACTCCCCGGCGGCCAGGTAGTGCAGCGCATGCGTAGACCCGAAAGCGCCGGAAAGAGACGCCGCCGTCTGGCCCAGAACATCGCTGGTAATCTCGTTGCCGCTGGTTGCGTTCGTCGCGGTAAAGCCTTCAAGCTGTGCTTCGGTGCGCGCCGGACGCCACAGCTCCAGCACCTGTCCATGGAAGTCGTCGCCGCCGGAGCGCGTGACGAGATTGACCACGCTGCCGGTGGACGCACCATACTCGGCCGAAAAGCTGTTGGTCAGCACGGCAATCTGGTCGACCGCCATCAAGGGGATATTGGTGAAGATCGTCTGGCGTCCCCACAGGTCAATGGCATTGGCGCCGTCCGCAACAAACAGGGCCTGTCGTCGGCCGGCACCGTTTGTCGTGAACAGATCCTCGTTCATGAAAACATCGCCCTGGTTGATCGCGGGCCGATTGGCCGCATCGAGCAGCGGCAGATAAGTGAGGCGGCGTGCCGGAAGAGGTGTACTTTGCGCCTGCCGCTCGCCCAGCACAAGGCCAAGCTGCGGCTGGTCGATGCGCACATCACTTGCTGAACCGTCCACGCGAACCGTCGAAATCTCGCCGGCAATGCGCAGCACAAGTTCCACCCTGGCACTGGAACCCGCGGCAAGTGCGACGTGGGCTGCGGAAGCCCGCGCAAAGCCCGCGTGGCTGACCTCAACCGTGTACCGTCCGCCGGCCGGCAGACCCGGAAGCGAGAAAGCGCCCGTTCCGTTGCTGTCGATGGTCCGTGTCTCGCCGGTAAGCTCGTTGCGCACCAGCACCTGCGCACTGCCAACAGCGGCCCCGGACGCATCCACGATGCTGCCGCGCAGGGTTGCTGTATCGGGCGTCTGCGCCAGAAGCGGCGGGGCTGCCAGAACAAGAAGCCGGGCAACAGCAAAAAGCGATCGCGGCATAAACCTCCGGTAGTTCCAGATTGTTTGGAGTGAACGGTTCCGACGATTTACCCCAGGCACACCGCTGCTGAGCAGAGTATTTACGTCTCACGGCAAGCGCTTCCGTTCAGGTCAGTCCTCATCGCCGACCTGGATCTGGTCCTCCACGTCATGGTCGATGCGTGTCGTGTCCAGTTTGAGAGCGCTCAGATGTTCCTTCAGAAGTTGATCGTTCAATGCTTTCAGTTCCGTGGTCTTCAACTGTTCCCACTGCGCCAGCATGCCGTCCAGTGGCTGGAGCGAGGTCTTCACTGCCGCGGCCTGTGGGCTTGTGGGTGCCTCGTCGGCTTTTTGCAACTCGTGTTCCAACCGGGCAATCTGCGTGCGCAGCGTTTCCAGGTTGACCGGTCCGCCGGGGCCTCCGCGTCCACCGCCGCCGCCACGAACTCCGCGTCCGACGGCTCCGGCGATCGCGTCCAGCCTGGCCCCGAGCGCCTCGTCCGCCTCCGCAACCGGGGCCTGGCCGGCGCGGGCCTTCAACTGTTCCCGCAGCATGGTGATCTCATGCAACGCCGCGGTTGCCTTCAGCAGATCGTCGTACATGGTCTTGGACAGGTCGAACTGCGATTGCAGGTCGGCGAGCGATGTCTTCACACGCGGATCCATCACCACGGTGAACTGCGCGGATTCCGTGTGCTTGCCTGCTGTCAGCTTGACCGTATAGGTGCCCGGCATGACCCAAGGCGCAGTGGACACCGCGGGCGTGTCATAGGGCACGGCGAGGTCTGCGTCCGGCCCGGTGGACATGCCCGGAACCTGCGGGTATTGCATGTCCCAGAGAAAGCGGTGATGTCCCGGAGTCGCGTCGACCACGCGCTGCGGTCTGGCCCACAACGTCGGGTCGGGGTAGCGCGGATCGATCGGAGAGATGGGGTCCGTGCTGCTCGCGTGCATCACGATGCCACCGTTGCTGTCCAGCACATCGAGTGTCACCGGCCCGGTTGCTTTCGAGCCGAGATAATAATCCAGCACTGCGCCGTCGGGCGGGTTCTCTCCGGTCGCCATGTCCGGCGGCCAGGGGGTCGGCGGGTTCATGTCGTTGCGCACGCGAATCGCTCTCTGCGGAGTGTACAGATGCATCGTTGCCGATGCCATGCTGGCGGCGATCTGACGCAGCGGAGTCACATCGTCCAGGATGAGATAGCCTCGTCCGTGCGTGCCCGCAATCAGGTCGTCGTCTTTCACCTGCAGGTCGCGCACGGAACTGGCAGGCATGTTCAGTCGCAGCGATTGCCAATGGTCGCCGTCATCGAACGAGACATATACCTGGGTCTCCGTGCCCGCATAAAGCAGGCCCTTGCGCCTGGGGTCTTCCCGGATCGTATTGGTCGCGGCATCGGCCGGCAGCCCATTATCGATCTCGGTCCAGGTCTTGCCGGCATCGTGTGTGCGGAACAGATGCGGACGCATGTCGTCCAGGCGCATGGTGTTGACGGCGGCATAGGCGGACGTGGTGTCGAAGTGACCGGCGTCCATATTGAACACCTTCCAGAAAGGTTTCATGGCGGCCGGCGTGATGTTATTCCAGTGGGTGCCACCGTCGGCCGTCGTCCAGAGATAGCCGTCGTCGGTGCCTGCCCACAAGCGATTGCCATCCAGCGGCGACAGCCCGAGTGCGTAGATGACACCGCGCTGTGTGGGACGCATGGAAGGTGAGTCCTTATAGTGCGCCAGGGACGCGGGGATGTCGTAACCGGCCTCACGGCTCAGGTCTGGGCTTACCTGCTTCCAATCCTTGCCGCCGTTCGAGGTCAGCCAAAGCGTGTTGGTGGCGAAGTACAGCTTGTGCGGATCGACGGGCGAGAACATCAGCGGCTCGGTCCGCAGGACGCGATAGCTGCGCAGAGGACTCGGCTCAACGTTCTGGATCTGGCCCGTGCGACGGTTATAGCGGGTCACCTTGCCGCCGTAGACGATGTCCGGGTCGAGCGGATCGGGTGCGGCGTAGCCGTACTCCTCGATGCCGGCCGGATGCCAATCGTGGAAGGTGATGCGGCCGTCGTTCGAGCGGCTGGAGACGCACGCGCTTCCGCTATCCTGCTGCCCTCCGCATACGTTATAGGGAAAGGCGTTGTCGGCCGTGACGTGGTACATCTGCGCGGTGGCCTGGTTGTACCACTTGGCCCAGGTTTCGCCGCCGTTCTGCGAAATGATGACTCCCTGGTCGCTAGCGAGCGCGATGATCTTGGGGTTGTTGGGGTTGATAAAGACGTTCTGGTAGTCGTCGCCGCCCGGAGAACCGCGCAGGCCGAACCATGTTCTGCCGCCGTCGGTTGACTTCCACGTCACCACGCTGGCCACGACGAGGGTGTTGGGGTCTTTCGGATCAGCCCTCGGAACCGGCAGGTCGCCGCCGCCGATGCGTGCCTCCGGCCGGGTGTCGTCCTCGGGCGCATGGACCCAGCTTTTGCCCGCGTCTTCCGAGCGATACAGGCCGACCTTGCCCTCGGTCGCCACTTCGATATACAGCCGGTTGGAATCCGCAGGCGACACCGTGATGTTTACCTGGATGATGCCGTCTGGCAGTCCGCCGCCGGTCATCCTGGTCCAGTGATCTCCGCCATCGGTGGACTTGAAGAGGCCTCCATGCGTGCCGCTCCATGCGCCGTTCTCCCACGCGCCTTCCTGCCGCTCCCACATGCCGGCATAGATCACCTCCGGATGATGTGGGTCGATCTGCACGTCGGAGGCCCCGGTGAACTCGTCGAGGAACAGGACGTTCTGAAATGTCCTGCCGCCGTCGGTCGAGCGGTACAGGCCACGTTCCTTGTTGGGCCCGTAAGGATGTCCCGTGACGGCCACAAAGACCCGATTGGCATCGTTCGGGTCAATTGCGATCTGCCCGATCTGCTGCCCATCGCGCAGCCCAAGGTGCTGCCACGTCTTACCCGCGTCCGTGGACTTGTACATACCGTCGCCGACCGAAAGATCAGGCCGCGCAAGGCCTTCGCCGCTGGCCACGTAGACGACGTTGGGATCGCTCAACGCGACCGCGATGGAGCCGATGGAGCCGCTCGGCTGCGAGTTCCACAGGCTATGCCAGGTGTCGCCCGCATCCGTGGTCTTCCACACGCCTCCGTTGACCGCACCCAGGTAGAACGTCGCCGGCTCACTCGGCACCCCGGCCAGCGCACGCGTTCTGCCCGCGCGGATCGGTCCGATCTCGCGCCAGCGCATGTCGGAGAACAACGCCGGGTTGACTGGACCGCTCTCTCCTTGTGCATCCGGTCCATGGGCACCTGGGCCCGATCCAGCCGGGCCGGTGGTCCGCTGCGCTCCCACGAACGGGACGGTACTCCAGGCCAGCAGAAATGCGGCGATTGCCATGGAACGGTGGGACATGGTCAGGCCTCCCTCAGTTCGTCGCGGCGCGTTTCGGGTGCGCGGCGATGGTTGTGGTGCGGTTCTTTCAGCTATATCACGACTTTTCGATCGGGTGAGACCCCGGAGCGCTCTGGCGCGTCTCTTTCTCAAATTCATCGTTCGCGACGCACCTGCCGGACCCCCGGACCTGCGAATCTGTATCTCCCATGCCCTTCGCCTATCCAACCCGTGCCGGTGCCCGCGCAACAGCGAGCAGCCCCGAGCGCCAACCCGGGCCGGCTGCAGGAGCCGACTGTGGGACCAACCGCGATCCGATCTCGCAGGAAGTGCACGATATGGTGGTGCCGGACCCGGTACGCAGGGCGCACCGGGCTCAGGGATGAGCCTGCTCGATCTTTGCTCCTACCTGGGCCTGGGCGCGGCAGGCCTGGTGACAGTGAACCTGCTGCTCGGGATGCTGCTTTCCCTGCGCTACAGCCCGGTCAGACTCTGGCCGTACCGTCGCCTGAACCTGTTCGCCCTGCACCGCTGGACAGCGTACGGCGCGCTCGTGTTGATCGTGGCGCATCCAGCCGTCCTGCTCTTTCTGCACACGCCTCGCTTTCGCCTGATCGACCTGCTCTTCCCGATTCATTCCTTTCTGCAGCCAAAGCTGAATCTCGCCGGCGCGGCTGCTGCGTATCTGCTCGTCATCGTGCTGGTGACGTCGCTTCTGCGAACCCACATGGCACGCAACGTCTGGCGTAACCTTCATTTCCTGGTGTACCCGGCAACCGTGCTGCTTTTCCTGCACAGCGTTCTGACCGATCCGAACCTGAAAGACGGTCACCCTGACCTGCTGGACGGCGGCAAGATCTTTCTCGAGGCGTCTTTGTTGCTTGTCGCCGCCGCGATCTTTCTGCGTGTTCGCTTCCGCATCGCGGGCTTTCGTGCTCCTCTTGCCAAGGGTTCTGCTGCACCTCGGAGGCCTTCTTGAGCAGTCCGCCGAACCAACAACCGCTGCCTTCCGGTCTGATCCTGCCCTCCCAAATGATCGCGAATACGGGCCTGCCAGGAATCTGTATAAAATTGCGGTGAATACCCAAGACTTGTGAGGACATCGACGTGAAGATGAAAAGCTGCCTGGTTGCGTATTGGGGGCTGGCCTGCGCTGGCGTACTTGCCCTTGGCATGAGTGCATCGGCGCAGGTGGACCCAGGCCTGTATGCCGGCCTGAAGTGGCGCAATGTCGGGCCATTTCACGGCGGCCGCATCTCCTCGGTCACCGGTGTCATCGGCCAGAGCGGAACCTTTTACGTCGGGACGCCGCTCGGTGGGATATGGAAGACCACCAGCGGTGGCGTGACCTGGTTTCCGGTCTCCGACCAGGAACTCAGCTTCGACAGTGTCGGTGCGATCCAGGTCGCGCCTTCAAACGCGGAGGTCGTTTACGCCGGGACCGGCGACCCGATCAGCGGCAGCCTGGGCAACGGCATGTGGAAGTCGACCGACGCCGGCGTCACGTGGAAACATATCGGCCTCGAAGACACGGTAAAGATCAGCAGCATCGTGGTCGACCCGGCCAATCCCAATATGGTGCTCGTTTCCGCGCTGGGCGATACCACACACCACGGCGGCGGTGTTTACCGTTCCACCGACGGCGGCCAGACCTGGACCAGCGTTCTGAAAGTTCCGGACTTCGATGGTATCCGCGATCTCCAGTCCGCCTACGACGCCCCGCACGTGATGCTGGCCACAACGCAGGGCACCGGCGGCGCACGTCCCGGCGCTGGCGGCGACCGGGTCAAGGTGAAGCCTCCGCAGGCTTTCAAGTCCACCGACGAGGGCCTGACCTGGACTCGGATCGAGATTCCTCCCTTCGAGGGCCGCATCGCGTTCGCAGTGGCGATGCAGACCAGGGCGCAGCGCATGTACGTCATCGGCAACAACATAGAGAATGGCTCGGGCCTCTACCGCTCCGACGATGGCGGCGCAACCTGGAAGCACATGGCCGGCAAGGACACCCGCATCAGCAACGGTCAGGGCGCCTACTCGAGCGGTGTCTTCACGGACTCGCAGAATCCCGACATCCTCTACACCATGAGTACCGCCATGTATCGCTCTCTCGATGGTGGCGTCACCTTCCAGCCTTTCAAAGGCGCGCCCGGCGGAGAGGACTATCACAAGCTCTGGATCGATCCGACCAATGGCCATCGCATGCTGGTAGGCTCCGACCAGGGTGCCAGCGTTACGGTCGACGACGGCCACACCTGGAGCCTCTGGTACAACCAGACGATCTCGCAGGTCTACCACGTCGCGACCGACAGCCAGTACCCATACTGGATCATGGCGGCGCAGCAGGATACCGGCGCGGTCATGATCAGCAGTCGGGGCACCTTCGGGCAGGTCAACTTCACCGATTGGAGCCCGCTGCCGTCCTCTGAGTTCGGCATCGTGACGCCCGATCCCAGAAATCCGCACATCATCTACGGCGTCGGGTATGGACCGGGCGGCGGCGGCAGCGGATTGATCAAGATCGACATGACGACCGGGCAATGGCAGAACGTGGCACCGAACTTCGGCGCGGATGCCTTGAAATATCATGCCGGCCGCGACTTCCAGAAGCAGTTCGACCTCGCGTTCGAACCCGGTGCGCTCTATGTCGCTTACCAGTGCCTGCTGGTGTCGCGAGACGGTGCAGGCAGCTTCAAGGCAGCCAGTCCGGACCTGACCACCGTCCAGGGCGCGCCGCAGCGGGCCTGCGGAACCGCCCCACTGGTGCCCCCGCCTGCTCCCTCCACCGGACCGACGCCGCCTCCGCCGGGCGCGGGCAGCCCAACACCGCGGCCCCGGCCAGCGGGTACCTTCACCCCGGAGCCGGAGATGGACCTGGGGCAGCGCGGGATCGAAGGCGAGGCCACCGTCGTCGATTTCTCCATCTCAAAGGTGAAGCGGGGCATCATCTGGACGGTAAGCAGCAACGGCCAGATCTTCAGAACAATGGACCAGGGGAAGACCTGGAACAACGTTTCCAACCTCCCCGCGGTACCGGCGCACACTCTCTTCAGCACGATTGTGGCCGGCGATGACGAGAACACCGCGTACCTCGTGGGCCGCATCGCCGCCGGGCCCGCCGCGGCCGTCAATGCATCGTCGGCCGCCAACGCCGATCCCACCCCGCTGGACGTGGACGTTCCGCTGCTCTGGCGCACGACCGATGGAGGCAAGGACTGGACCAGCATCACCGCCGGTCTGCCCAGGGACGAACGGACGGGAAGCTGGGTCAACAGTCTCCGGGTCGATCCCATGCAGCCCGGCCTGCTGTTCGCCGGCACCGAGACCACCGTTTATGTCAGCTTCGACAATGGCGATCACTGGCAGGCACTGCGGCAAAACCTGCCCAGCACGTCCATTCGCGACCTTACGGTCCACACCGATTACCAGATGAACGACCTGGTGATCGGCACCTATGGCCGCGGCTTCTGGGTTCTGGACGACATCACGCCGCTTCGGGAGATCGCGGCACACGCGCAGGCGATCTCCTCGTCCAGGACGTATCTGTTCGAGCCTGAGCAGGCGATTCGCACCCGCAACAACAGCAACTGGGATCAGCCCTTCTCGATCGAAGTACCGCATGCGGCGAACGTGCCCTACGGTGTCCTCGTGGATTACTACCTGAGCCATGAGCCGAACGGACCGATCCAACTGCAGATTTTCGACGCGAAAGGCAATCCGGTGCGCACCATCAGCAGCGTCCTGCCGCCGCCCATCACCGGCGAAGCGTACCCTCGCTACTGGCTGGCTTCCCCCGAGTCCCGCGCGCTGAGCACGCACGTCGGCGAGAACCGCATCAACTGGGACCTGTACTACGACGACCCGCCGGCGTTGCGGCACGATCTGGAAAATGAGATGAACATGACGCCCGGCGCGACCACCCCTGGTCCCCATGGACCGCAGGTCATTCCCGGCGTTTATACGCTCAAGCTGACCGTGGACGGCCAGGTCTACACCCGCAGGGCCACGGTCGTAAACGATCCGCGCGTTGGCCAAAGCCCCGGCTTGATGGCCGCGATGAGGTCTCAAAACAAGCTCACCATGCTCTCCTACCTCGGCATGCAGCAGAGCTTTCAAAGCCACGAGGAAGTCGACGCGGTCAGAGGTGAGCTTGCGACCCTGATGCGGGGCACCCTGCCGGAGGAGGTCAACGCACAGGCCAAGGCGCTCGATGCCAGCCTGCTCAAGATCGGTGGTGCGATGCCGGCTGGCGGCGGCTTTCGGCGTGCCGCTGCCGCACCCGGTACGCTTCAATCCTTCTTCGACCTGAACAACGAGTTCGGCACCATGGTCAGCATGATGCAGGTAGGCCTCGACATGGCGCCGACACCGACGCAGATCACCACCTGGGAACTCGACTGTACCAACCTCAACCGCGCCAATGACACGTGGAAGGCTGTTCAGCAACAGGTCGCCAGCTTGAATGCTGTGCTGTCCGCGAATCATCTGCAGCAGCTCAAGATGACGACCTCCTTACCTGCCAACTCAGCATGCAGCTTCAAAGCCGTCCCGAACTAGCCTGGGTGTTTCCTCTGGGAGAGCCGGGCGGCACCCATGCGTGGACCAGTTGCCCTCCCTTCCCGGTGATCGGGTCGCTCTCCGGAAACGGAAGGAGCATCATCCGTTCTGTCGCCGCGGCGTCGGGCGCGGATCGACAGATATCCCAGTGCTGGCCGATGGGATACGCGCCGACAACAAGAAAGCCCGGGCCCGCGTAGACAAGAGAATGCCCGGTCCCCGCGGGCAGTGCCAAGACGTCGCCAGCTTCGACCTCCATGTCGCGACCACCGTCTCCACCCAGGGTCAGGCGCCCCTTGCCGCCTGCGAAGCCAAGCACCTCATGGGCCGTGGAGTGGTAGTGATGAAACGGATAGACTCCGTTCCGCCACTGTGCAGGCCACAGATTTCTGGCAAAGGCCTCTTCCATACGGTCCGCAAGGCTGTTGCTTTCAAATGCCCGCCGGTAAAGCAAGACCGGCAGGCGCTCATTGTTCGGCATCCAGCCGTTGCGGGAAAGCCGCAGAGTCTCAAGTTCCGTTTTCCGTTCAGCGCGCGCGACGGAATGGAGACCAAGCGCAGCCATTGCTATGCCAAACTTTCTTCGATTCATCATCTCGTCTCGACCGGTGAGATGCCTTGGGCCCATTGTCGTGCTGCCTCTCCGCAAGGACGAGGCGAACTCATGGCGTAGCGTGGAGGTCGGCAAGGGCGCGCTGCAGATGGGCTTGATGCGAGGCGGCCTGCGCGCGTTCCGCTTCCGCCTGGGCCTCGGCTGGTTGCGAAGCGCTTCCGGCCGGCGCTTTCCCGCTGTTGCGCACACTCCCCGTGGCCTCGACTGCCGCGGCATAACGTTCCGCGAAGGCCGTAAGCTCCTCGCGCGCCGTGTCCGGGTGATAGCCGATCCGATTGCCGGTTTGCATGGCGATGGTCAGTGCATCGGGGACCGCAAGGGTGGCAGGATAATCCTGCGCCAGGGTGTCGTAGGCTTCGCGCAACCGCAGCATGCGTCCGGCAAAGCCGTCCAGCAGGTTGCGGTTCCCGAGCGAACCGGGAGCGCGGTGAACCACGATTGTGGTGGCCTGGTGAACGTCCGCCGGGGCCACGGGAACGATGGCGGTGAGCGTGTTTCCCTCCAGGCGCCATCCTGGCTGGCCGCTCTTCAGGGTGAACGCGAGCGAAACGCCGTTTGCAACCACGGATGCCGGCGGCCAATCGCCGGGGAGGCGAAGCTGGTAGCCGCGGGCGGGCCTCATTCCCGGATACCCGCCGCGAACCGGCGCGATCGTCACAGTCAGGTCCTCGCCCGACTGGTGGGCCGTGATGTCGGTCCAGGCGGTTCCCAGGTCGCGCTGGTAGTCCTCCGCATGGCCGGAGTCTTCATAGAGAGAGTACCGCGAGGTCTGGCCATCGGCCAGGGACGAGATGGAAAGGATAAGAGGATCGACCGGACGTTCGCCGGTGTACAGCATCGGCGGCTGCATGGGAAGAATCGAGCCCTCTTTCAGAAAGACGGGTATCTCGTCGATGGCGTAGCTGCGTTCGGCAGTGACAGGCCCGTGCAAATGCTTTCCGCTCGACCACTCGTACCAGTCGCCGGCCGGCAGCCAGACCTGTTCGGTGGCCAGGCCGGTAGTCGCGCTGACAGGCTGCACCACGGGCGCGACCAGCATGTTCTGCCCGAAAAGGTATTCACTCCTGCTGGTATACGCTTCAGCAGCGTCGGGCGAATCATAGTACAGCGGATGCAGAAACGCGACGCCGGTGTCGTAGGTTCGGCGGCCTTCCGTGTACACATAGGGTTGCATCGCGTACCGAAGCTGGAAAGCGGCTCGCATGCTATCGCTGTACGGTTCCGGATACGCCCAGACGCGGCGCTCGGCGTCGGGGTTCTTGGTGGTGTGGGTCCGCAGAATCGGACTGAAGATCCCGAACTGAATCCAGCGCAGATAAAGCTCCGGCGCAACCACGCCGGGCACATGCCCACCAATGTCGTGAGACCAGTACGCGTATCCCACATTGGCCGCCGTGGCAGTAAACCACGGCTGAAACGCCAGCGAGTCCCAGGTCGAGGCGGTATCGCCGGAGAAGCCGATCTGGTAGCGATGGTTGCCCAGCCCACCCCAGCGATGAAACAGCAGGGGACGTTTGCCTTCGTGCTCCTGGTCCGTGAAGTGAATGTAGTTCAGCCACCAGGTCGGGTTCACCCCGGCAGTCTTCGTCTTGTTTTCCTGTTGCCAGTCCAGCCACCAGAAGTCCACACCCTGCGCTTCAAGCGGGTGGTGGAGCAGGTCCAGGTAATTCTTTGCGAAGGTGCGATCGGTCAGGTCGAAGGGGACATACTTTCCGGTCGCCGGGTCGATGCCCATGTTGCGCGCGAACTCGGGGTATGCGTCTTCCCAGGGCTGAACGCCACTGGCGGGATGGAGATTGAGCGTTACTTTGAGCCCCTCGTTGTGCACCTCGCTCAAAAACTCCCGGGGGGCAGGAAAAAGGGCGCTATCCCAGGAGTACCCGCCCCAGCCCCTGCGATGGCCGGAAGCGTCCTCAACCTCAAAATGTCGTCCGAACGTCTTGTGCCAGTCCATGTCGATGACCAGGACATCGAGTGGAACGTTATCCTGCTGGAACCCGGTAATCAGATCGCGCAACTCCTGATCGCTGTAAGCCCAGTAGCGGGACCACCAGGCTCCGAAGGCGTAGCGTGGCGGCAGCGGGATGCGGCCGGCGATGCGGACATAGTCGCCCAGCGCCTGCTTGTACTCATGCCCGTAGCCGAAAAAGTACAGATCCTGCCGCATGCCGGCGGGTCGGGCAAGCACCCACGGTTGACTCGTGGGGTCCCCATGATCTGGATCGGGGTCGGAGGCGTCGAAGAGGGGGCCGGTATCGTCGACAACAACCCAGCCGTCGCGGGAGATCAGCCCCTGCCCAATCGGTTCTTTCAGGTGCTCGGCACCTCGCGAGCCATCCAGGGTTCGCGTCGTTCCTTCCAGGTTGCCGGTAGCCGGCGTCCCCGGATGCCAGACAACCGGCACGCCGTTCAGCGTGAGAGTGACCGACAGGTTAGCTGCCGTGAAGCCGGCCACCTTCCCGGCGGGCGAGTAGGACAGCTGCAACCTGCCGGTATCGATCGAAAGAGTTCCGCCTTGCCGCTTAACGCCGAACGGCGGCACCGGCAGGTTGCGGTTCAGGAAGACAAAGGACGGATGATCCTCAAAGCGGTCATCGGCCGCCCACTCCATGCGGATGAGCTCCGGCGTGAGCACGGTGAAACGGGCGTGATGCATCGATACGATCGCCTCCGGGTTCGCTAGAGGCGAAGTCGCGGGCAAAGGTCGATCTCGAACCGCCAGCGTGGCGCTTTGCGCTAAAAGAGCCGGGCCGGGGAACAGGCCGGCAAGAAGCAGAAGTTGCCACAGGCGACACAGAGACATGACGCGAAGTCTACTCCAAGCCAGCTTGCCTTGCTTATAACTGGATACCATCTGCCGTCAGACAAAAGAAGAAGCGGTCCGGACTCAACGGGGAGTCGCGAACCGGCGTGTGAGCGCATCGTTCGGAAGGGATAAGGCTTTGCAGCGTCCGTCGAGCGGAAGGCTGCGAAGCGCTAGTGACCATACCCGCTAGAAGCTGATGCGGCCGCTAAGACGAATTGAACGGTTTGCATTCGAGGTGGTGACTTGACCGAATCCGGCGTTTGAAATATTCGCGGCCGGGTTGGCGAAGGTAGGCGTGTTGGTGACATCGAACGAGTCAGCTACGAACTCAAGGCGATATTGCTCAAACAGAGGAAACTCGCGCTTGAGACTTACGTCGAGGTCAAAGAAACCAGGACCGCGGACGTCGTTCCGGCCGGCAGTCCCAAAGCGAACCGCGGATACAGTCGTAAAGGCGCTTGGGTTGAGATACTGAAAATTTCCACCGGTTCCGGCCAGGGAGGTTCGACCTCCGATGACCGTGCTGACTCCAAAATTCTGATCCGCAACCTGCGTATTGCCGGGTGCGTTCAGACTTGTCGCGGATGAGGTTACGGTGAATGGCGTACCGCTCACGCGGCTTAGGATGGTGCTGACCCGCCAGTTGCCCAGCAGGTATCCGGCGACACCGTGCTTCAGAAGCAGACCATCCCGGCCAAACGGGAAGGGATAGGTCGTCCACCACTGGAAGTTATGCTTGCGATCGTAACCCGCCAGGGCATAATTGCGGTTCGCGTAGGTTGGATAGGAGAAGACCAGACCATTGGAGATGCTGTTGTCGGAGACGTCCATCGCCTTGGAATAGGTATAGATGATTCCGGTCGAGCCATGTTTATTGCTGTTCTTGGTCAACTGAGTCTGCAGCCCGTTGTAAACGGATTCCCCGTAGGGCATCTGTCCGTAAATTTCGGTGTTGCTGGTATTGGCACCATAGGTGGTGTTCAAGAGACGGCCAGTATTGCCGCCCCCGGGGGGCGCGGAGTTGATGTCGACATTCGAGATCTGGCGAATGGCGTGCGTGCCTACGTACTGAACCGTCGAAACGAGGTTCAAGGGCAGTTCACGCTGCACGGCGAGGTTGTAGCTTTCGATGTACCCGCGACGGAACCTCTGCGCAATGGTGAACGTCGAGACATTGGCCGGCAGCGCGAGGGCACCGGAGCTGATATTCGGCAGCACGATCGGAGCTATGCCGACCTGCGTGGCATTTGTCAGCAGCCCGGGATTGAGGCTCGTTGCCGCCACCAGGCTGTTGATACCGGTTACGCTCGCCGTAACGACGTTCGGGTACGAGGCCGCCAGATTTCGCAGGTTGTCGGAATCCACCGTAATGCCAAAGCCACTGCGGATTACCGTCCTGGGATTCGCCTGGTAAGAGATGCCGAGACGCGGCACAAACTGGCCGTAACCATTCGCGGTTCCGGCATGCTGGTTTTGCGCGCCTTCACCGCCCACCAGCACAGTGCCGACGGTATGGGTCCCAAAGGAATCCGTCACAGTCGAGCGAACGCTGGGGTCGTACCGCGATGTCCCGAAATGATCGGCCACCGGAAGTGGATAATACTCGTAACGGATACCGAAGTTCAGCACCAGAGCTTTGTTTGCCTGCCAGGTATCCTGCGCATAAAACGCGAAGGTCGAAAGGCGCAGGGTCTCGGGGTTGAAGGTCTGCACGCCCTTTGCGTAAATGTAGGGTTGCCCAAGCAGGAAGTCGGCGAACGAATTGATGTTGCTCGAGGTTCCACCGGTCCCGGTCGTGACGCCTCCGGAGAAAAAGAAGCCGCCCCGTGGAGTGGAATAGGGAGAGTTACCAGGCTGCACGTGATTGATGGCACCGTGGATGTACTCGCCACCGAAGCGGATCGAGTGGCTTCCTTTTACATAGGTGGCATTGGCGTTGCCCGTGTACTGATTATCCCGGAAGGTGAATGGGCTGCCGGTATTGGCGTTGCCCAGATTGGCGTAGGTAGAAAGATAGAAGGCAGGAATTCCGCCATAGAGGTACTGGCCGTTGTTGTTCGTGCCCGGAATACCAAGCTGGTTCACGCCGTAATCGCCGAGAGAAAGATCTGGCGAGGTGGCCACCAATCGCTGCCTTGTGTAGCCGCCATTGATGTCGACGAGAAAATGGGACGTGAGAGCATGGGTCGCGCCCAAGCCGATATTCTGAATCAGACCTGTCGATGCCCCCGGCTGGCCACCGTCGAAGGTACCCCCGCCTGGATTGATACCAAACTCCTGGGGATCGTTGATCTGACTGGGAGAGAAGCTGTAACGACCGAAGAAACTCGTTTTCGTCGTGGGGACATACGTGACCTTGATGTCTGCACTCTGGCGTTCGAAGGCGTTGACCGCCGAGCCGAAGTAGTTGTTCACGGTGGCACCGGCGACTCCGAAGTTCGGCATGGGAAGGTTCGTCAACAGCGTCGCGGCAGCCGGAGAGATCCGGTTGGTAGGAATGATGTTGTTGGCGAACTGCGTCTTGTTCGCTCCGGTGGCCGTCCCCGTGGCTGGATCAAAGATAACGCTAAGCCCGGTAAAGATGCCATTTCGCATGGCTTGGGTCGGCACGGAAAGCGTGCCGTTGATCGCCTTGTCAACGGTGACACGGTCGTAATCGCCAAAGAAGAAAAGCTTGTCCTTGCGAAGGGGACCGCCGAACGAGCCGCCAGTCTCGTTGTAAATGTTTTTCTGACGAATGCCGGTCCGGTTCTGCCAGGACTGCGCATTGAACTGGGCGATGGAGTTGTACTCCCAGACGCTGCCGTGGAAACTGTTCGTGCCGCTCTTGACGGTGACGTTGATCGCGGAGCCGCCTGCGGACCCCTGTTCCGCGTTGAAGCTGCCGGTCACCACGTTGATGCTTTCAATGCCGTCGGTCGGCGGCAGGTACGCCGCGAGATAAGGAATCCATGGATACGCGTCCACGGCACCATCGATCCGGGTCGTGTTGGTCGAGTTCGAAACGCCGTTCACATTCACCGCCTGCGCGCGCTGTGGGTTCGATGCGGCGGAGTTCTGCTCGGCCGGAGGCGTCGAACCGGGTACCAGCCGATACAGGCTCTGGAAGTTGCGGCCCGTCGTGGATGTCGTCGGCAACTCCGTGATCTGCTCAGGCGAAATGTTGTAGTTGGTGTCAGCGCGATCGGCCTGCAGCAGTGGCGGAGCCGCGTCCACCGTGATCTCCTGGGCCACCGAGCCGATGGCAAGCTGCACGTTGACGCGGTCCACTGTGTTGGTGAGCACGGTGATGTTGGTCTTCTGCTGAGGCGTAAACCCATCGGCAATGATCGTGATCTGATACGTTCCGGGGTTGAGGTCGTTGAAGGTATAACCGCCATCCGCACTGCTCTTGGTCTCACGCGTCACGCCGGTGCCCGTGTCAACGGCTTTCACGCTTGCATTTGGGATCGCGGCGCCGGAGTTGTCGGTGACGTTGCCCGTCAGCGTGCCGTACAGTACCTGGGCGCTGGCCGAAAGCGACCAGCAGCACGCCAGACCGGCTCCGAGCAGCCGCACGTTCGGCAGGCTCAGAAGGGCAAGCGTAGGTTGCCAGAGAAAACATCCTGAAGAGTTGCGAATCCCGTCGAGCCGGCTCCTGAAGTATGTCAATTGAGTTTTGTTTTTGTTGCTAGGCATCTGAAGCTCCTGAATATTGTCTCGTTCCAGTGGTCAAGTCGAGCTGCGTGACGCAGTCGATTCCACGACGTGAGGGTTGGCCGACTGTACACGCCCACAAGGTGAACCGGCAAATCCCTCCTCTTGGATAGAGTGCCGTCGGCAGACGAAGCGACCGCGCACGACGAGGATGGCCGGGAACCGCGGCGCTGGCCGATTGGCTATAGCGCGCACGGTCCTCTCGATCGGGTGTTCTTACTTTTCTGAGCCGGAGAGGAATCCCGGAACCCGAATGCCAGCTTTGCATCGGACCCGTCATCCCCGGAATGCTTGCAAGGCTCTTCTGCCGGCTCATCTTTCGCGGGAGGATAGTTGCCTGTTTTCGACCTCTTCAGCGGGTGTCATTAGGATGGCCATCGTCATCGCCGGGAGCTGGATGCATTTCGCGCACATCGTAAGTCCGTCGCGTGATAGAAGAACAGGTTTTTCGCCCTCCAGCAGGGGAAGGGTGCAGGATCTCTCACCGAAGTTGGTGACGATGCGTGCCTGATCTCGCTCCAGGATCACCAATCGCTGTTCGACATCGACGCTCACCACATTGTGGTGCATGTCGCCGTCGTTCAGGCAGACCGAGCGGCGGCGCAGCTGAATCAGGGCCTTGACCCAGGCCAGCATTTCGGCGTGTCGGCCCTCGCCTTGTTCTGCCCAGTTCAGCTTGGACGATTCGAAGGTCTGCTGATCCTCCGGGTTTGGCACCTCGCGCCCGACCCCGACACTGGCGAACTCGCGTGCACGTCCTGCCGCGACCGACTGGCGCATCGCTTCATCCTCATGGTCGGCGAAGTACAGGAAGGGCGCCGATGCCGCCCATTCCTCACCCATGAACAGCATGGGAATGTACGGGGCCATCAACAGCAGACCGATCGATACCTTTGCCGCATCCATGCCGACCAGGTGTTCCAGCCGTTCGCCCCACCCTCGGTTCCCAACCTGATCGTGATTCTGGTCGAAGTGAATGAAGTGGTGCGCGGAAAGCCCGTCGGCTGGGCGTCCGTGCCGTCTTTTCCGGTTGCGGGAGTATTGACCGGTATAGACGTAGGCCTGTCGCAAGGCCTTTGCCAGGTCCTGAAGCGAGTCGAAGTCCTTGTAGTAGCCGGCCTCGTTCTCGGTGTCCGGGTGAACAACCGTAAACAGGGCATGGTGAAAGTCGTCACTCCATTGCGCGTCGATGCCGTAGCCGTTCGCCTCGCGTGGCCGCACTACCCGCGGATCGTTCAGGTCACTTTCCGCAATCAGCAGGAACTCTCTGCCGATCGTTGAGCTCAACCGCTCCACCTCGATGGACATCTGCTCCAGAAGGTGCACGGCTGAAAGGTCGATAAAGGCATGCACCGCGTCGAAGCGCAGCCCGTCGCAGTGATAGTTCTTCAGCCACATCAGCGCGTTGTCCACAAAGAACCGCCGCACCTCGTCGCTGCCTTCCCCATCCAGGTTGACCGTGTCGCCCCAGGGCGTCCTGCGATCTGTATTCAGGTACGGGCCGAACTTCGTCGCATAGTTCCCTACGGGCCCGAAGTGGTTGTAGACTACGTCCAGAACGACGCTGAGTCCTTTTGCATGGCACGCGTCGACGAACCGCTTGAAGCCGTCCGGACCGCCGTATTGTTCCTGCGGGGCAAACAGGGCGACCCCATCGTAGCCCCAGCCCCGCTCCCCTGCCCAGGAAGCGACCGGCATCACTTCGACGTGGGTCACCCCGAGCTCGGTCAGGTACTCCAGGTGTTCGATCGCGCTGTCGAACGTCCCTTCCCGGCTGAAGGTGCCGATGTGAAGTTCGTAAATTACGGCGCCGGTCTTCGGCGACCCGCGCCAAAGTTGATCGTGCCATTCGAAACCGCCGTGATCGTAAAGCTCGGAAAGGCCGTGCACGCCGTCCGTCTGCCGCAGGCTGCGCGGGTCCGGGTAGACCGTGGCATCCTCGTCCAGCAGAAAGGCATAGCGGTCGCCGCATCCCGCGTCCGGCACCGGGAGCGTCCACCAGCCGCGCTGGTCCGGACCGTTCATGGCGAGGATTTGATCGCGCCATTTCAAGGACATCTTCCCAGCTTTGGGAGCCCAGATTCCAAATTGATGCAAGGCAATGTCTCCATGGGATCTGGCAAGGAGGCCAGGCCATCGGGATGGGCCTTGTCAGCGCCAAAGGCGCATGACAGAATGCCGTTAGATTCGCCCTGGAGACGCGTGCGATCGTTCATCATTCGCCAGGAAGATCGCTCAAGCGCTGACTGCAGTATCAATGGGCCGAAGGTCTGACTGCAAGTCGCGCATTCATAGGATCAAGGCAGTCTCGCATCCCTGCCTATCTGCTTTGCAGCGGCTTCGATACGGATTCAAGGCTCTGCCCCGCTGCTTCGACGCCGATCTTCCACTCAAACCCCGCGGCAACCATCATCAGCAGGGCCCCCAGGGCATACCCGCAGGCCACCAGCGGCCGCGAACCCGTCTTGATGAACACGCCAAAGAGCAGGGGTGCGCCCACCCCTCCGACAAGAGTGCCCAGCGCATAGAAGATCGCGATTGCGAACGCGCGAATCTCAAGCGGGAAAATCTCACTCACCGTCAGGTAGGCGGCGCTCGCGGCCGACGATGCCACGAAGAAAATGAGCGAGAAGCAGATGCCCAGGCCGCGAGACCCAAGCGAGCCGTGCGCAAAGGGAAGCACGATGCCGGCAAGCAGTACGCCTGCGGCTGCATAGGTCGCGGTGATCATCGGCTTGCGGCCTATCTTGTCGAACAGCCTCCCCAGGGTAAGCGGACCCAGAAAACTGGCTATCGCAAAAGGCAGCAGGTACAACGGCAGGCGGTTGTCGGTGACGCCGAAGAACTTTTTGACCACCAGTCCATAGGTAAAGAAAACCGCATTGAAGAAAAACGACTGCGCCACCATGAGCACCAGGCCAAGCAGCGATCGGCTGCGGTTTTCGCCCAGCATGTTGCCGAAGATGTCCTTCCAGGCCGTATGATCGCGCGCCTCGATCTTCAAGGGCTCGCCTTCCACCGGAGGCAGGCTGTCCGGACGCCCCTTCGACACCTTCGTTTCGATCATGCCGACGACCTTTTCCGCCTCTTCCTCCCGTCCGCGCAACATCAGCCAGCGCGGGCTTTCAGGGACCTTGAGCCGTAAGAAGAGCACAACCGAGCCAAGCGCGCCCCCAATACCGAAAGCATAGCGCCAGCCGTGCGATTGCGACGGTCCATGCGTGGAAAGCAGGAACATCGCTGCGAGGGAGCCGAGGGTAGCGCCGACCCAGAACGTGCCGTTGATGACCAGATCCACCGTCCCGCGGACCTTGCCGGGTATCAGTTCGTCGACCGCGGAGTTGATGGCCGCGTATTCGCCGCCGATACCGACGCCCGTGAAGAAGCGGAAGATGGAAAAAGTGAGGATGCCTCCGGAGAACGCGCTTGCCAGGGTCGCGAGGGAGTAGGTGGCCAACGTGACCAGGAACAGCCTGCGCCGGCCCAGCCGGTCGGTCAGGTAGCCGAACAGCAGTGCGCCGCATACCGCTCCGGCCAGATACGTCGTTGCCGCGCCGGTCACCTGCGGGTCGGTCAGGTGCAGCCCGGCCTTGCTCTCCAGAACGCCGGACAGCGAGCCTACCAGCGTCACCTCAAGCCCGTCGAGCAGCCAGGAGGTGCCGAGTGCGGTGATAATCAGCGTGTGCCATCCGGACCATGGAAGACGGTCCAGCCGCGCAGGCACCTGCGTTTCCACCGTGCGATCGCTCCTGGACGATTCATCCTCCATCACATCCTCCTGTTGCTAGTCATCGTCGTCGCCCGGTTCCAGAATGCTGATGCCTCCATTGCGCTCCAGCACCGCATACTGCACCTGGTCCACCGAGCGCAGGCCCTTCGTACGGGCGGCGGCGCTTACGTCTTCGCGGTTCAGCTTCATCCCGCGCATCACCTCTTCCTGCCACTCCCCGTTTTTCAGCAGCACCAGGGGCGTGCCATCCACCAGCCGCCCCAGCTTTGGAAAGCGGTTCTTCGCCGCGGACATGCTCCGGTGGCACAGGCCGATGGCAAGAATGGCGCAGCAGCAGTTGGTGACGGAGCGGTCCATCCCTACCGTTGCCAGAATGGCCACGCCGCCGATCAGGAAGACAAGCACAAACTCGAACATCGTCATCTGCCCGCCAGGCCGCCGCGACAGAACGCGCACGATCAACGTCAGGAACAGGTAGCCGGCGATTGCATGAAGAATCGTATCCATAAAGCTCCCATGTGGTCCAGCTAGGGCAAAACCAGGACGCGCGTCGTTATCTGCTCACCGCCAGCAATGCCGACTGTGATGGTGTGTACGCCGATGGCAGTAGGCCGCAGGCCGAACTGGATGTGGGCATCGCCCCCGACCGCCGGAAAGACATACGTAAAGCCTCCATTGCCGATCGCCGAAACTGCCGGCTGCGGCGCGATACGTTCAGCTCCGAGCTCCTTCACCACACTGTCGCTGACAAACAGGATCAGCCGCCCGTTCTTCACAGAGCCTGGCTCGGGTGTCACGGTCATCGTGTTGGGCGTCGTGGCGCGCTCGATGCGGTCGTACTCCAGAAGCAACGTGTGGTTGGGAGTGCCGCGGTGAACGTGCGCCAGTGGACCGTTTCCCAGCAGGCCGGCAAGATCGGCTACCAGGACCAGGGCAAACAACGCCCACACGACGTTTTCGAATCTCCACCAGCGGCGCTGAAACGCGAGATCCTCTCCCACCGCGACTGCATTGTCCACCTTGGGCACGGTATCGCCCACCGGACGTGGCGCATTCTTCGATTGCTGGTCGTCCTTGCTGGCCATTTGAGCTCCCTGTTCCCTGTTCTTGGCGTCGTCGCCGCTGGAGGAGCCGTCTTTTCCTTTTTCCTCGCTGTCGTCTTCCGCGGGAATAATCGAAATCTCTCCATTGCGCTCAAGCGTGGCGGTGCCGATCTCGTCAAGCGTCTTCAGGCCCTGGTCGCGTGCCATGTTCATCACATCGGCATCGCCAATGCGCATGCGGCGCATGGTTTCCGCTCTCCAGGTCTTTCCTTCCAGCAAAATCAGAGGAGTGCCATCCAGCAGGCGCGCCATCCTGGGCGAAGCAAACCGCGCGCGCGTCACCACGTAATGGGTCAGCGCGATCGCGATAATTTGCGCAAACGCATTCGTCACCGAGGCTTGCAGGCCAACCATCGCCGTCAGGCACAGCCCGCCAAGGTAGAAGACCAGGACGAACTCAAAAGGAGTGATCTGCTTACCGGGACGGCGACCTACAATCCGTGTGACAAAGATAAGGAATAGATACATCAGAACGGCACGAAGCACGGTCGAAGGAGACATGCAGGAGAGCTCCAGTCAGCGTTGCCGGCGTGCCCCGTACCCGGCATGTTGCCCTAGGATGCAACTCTCGACCTTCGTGTCAGACGCTGCGCGAAACTGATGTTTGCGACCCCGCCGTTCCAGCCTGTCTGTCCACCCGTCGCTCCCGAATCTGCCGGATACTCCGGGAGATCCGGGAACGCGTCCAGGAGAGGCTGGCCCGACCACAGCAACGGCAGGGAACGCTATGCTCTCGATTCCAGAAGGTCTTCGATGCGCACCGGCAGTTTGCGAACGCGGATGCCGGTGGCGTGATACACCGCCGCCGTGATGGCCGGAGCGACCCCCGCCAATCCGATCTCGCCGATGCCGCGCGCTCCGTACTCATTGATCAGCGGATCGGGGATGTCGAGAAAATGCACGTCGATCTGTGGCATGTCGGCGATGGTCGGAACCAGGTAGTCCGCGAAATTGTCGTTGACGGCGTGCCCGTTGCGCTGGTCGTAGATGGTCTCCTCAAACAATCCCATTCCCACGCCCATGACAACCGCGCCTTCCATCTGATTCTTGGCCGTACGCATATTCAGGATACGTCCCCCGTCGACCACGCTGACCACTCGGCTGACGCGCAGACGAGCGATCCCCGGATCCCATTCGACCTCGACAAACTGCGCTCCGAACGAGTGCGTCGAGAAGTCTCGCGCCTTCGGGTCTGCGCCAAGACCGCCGCTCTTTCCATCTCCGTTGGCACTGGCCAGATTGGCCATGCGAAGGATTTCACCGTACGGCACGCCACTTGCCGCCGGCTGATCCTTGGCATGGACCCGTCCGGACGTGAGCGCCAGCGAAGCCGCACCCCTGCCCTGAAACGGCGATCCCTTGGTGTTGGAGGCGACGGTGAGGACCACCTTGACGGCAGCGTTTGCGGCGTCGATCACCGCCGGGACCAGGGTGGACGTGGCCGTGGAGCCGCCGGAGGTCGGGCCAGGAGGAAGGGAACTGCTTCCCAGGACGACCTGGATCTTGTCCACCGGAATGCCGGTCTTGTCGCTGACCATCTGGGCAACGACGGTGTAGGTGCCGGTCCCGATATCCTGTGTGCCGCAGCTCAACCGCGCCGTGCCGTTGCTTTCGAGACTCAGCGAAGCTTCACATACGCCACGGTTCGCTCCCCAGGAAGCAGCGGCGACTCCCCATCCGAGGATCAGGCCGTCCCTGTGCATGGAGCCCACCTCCGCGGTGCGTTTCGACCATCCGAACCGCTCGGCGCCAACCTGCAGACATTCCTTCAGGTGCCGCGACGAGAACGGCTTGTTCTTCTCCTCATCCATAAGGGTGTCCAGCGAGAGCCGCAGCTCGACCGGATCCTTGCCGAGCTTGATCGCAAGCTCATCCATCGCGGACTCGAGCGCGAACAGACCGGGAACGGCCCCTGGGCCGCGCATCGGCGTTGGCGTCCCGACATTCCGGCGCACAAGGGCCGAGGTCACCTTCAGGTTCGCCGTGCTGTAGAGAAACGGGGTCGCTTCTCCGCAGTTCTCGCGAACATCGTCGCCGAAACTGGTGTGGTTGCGGTAGTCCTGCTGCAAGGAGACGAGCTTGCCGTCCGCACTCGCGCCCAGGCGCATCCGTTGCTGCGTGCGAGGACGATGACCCGAGTTCGAGAACATCATCCTGCGGCTAAGAGTCAGCTTTACCGGGCGGCGCAGCTTGCGCGAGGCAGCAGCCGCGATAGCCGAATGCGGCCAGGGAAACAGCTTGCCGCCGAAGCCCGAACCGATGAAGCGGGAGACAACCTCGATATTCTCCTTCGGCTCGCCGAGTACCTGGGCCATGACATTCTGGTGATTCATCACGCCTTGCGAGGTCTCGTACAGCGTATAGCTCCTCCCATCCCAGACCGCGACCGTGGCGTGCATCTCCATCGGATTGTGAGTCTCCACCGGAGTGATGTACACCTCGTCCACCTTCACCGCGGCCGAGCGAAACGCCGTATCGGTGTCGCCGCGATGGCTAAGAACCTGCGGGCCGGCGGGCTGACCCTCGGGCGGGAGATCGTCGGAGAGTGAAGGATTGACGTTGAAGCTGGCCGGATCATAGGACACTCGAACCGCTGCCGCTCCGGCCTGCGCCTGCTCAAGCGTTTCAGCGACCACCGCGGCAACGTACTGACCCCAATACGAGACGGTCTCGTCTTCGAACGCAGGCCGGTTTTCGCTGTTGCGGCCACCGGAGGCGTTCCGGTAGAGCGGCATAACATTGCCGTGGTGCATGACGAGGAGAACGCCAGGCATCCGCTCCGCCAAAGAGCTGTCGATGCCGCGGATCTTGCCACTCGCGATCGACGCGCGCACCGGGACCGCATACACCAGGCCCGGAAAGTTGTAGTCCGACGCATAGCGTGCCGTGCCCGTGGTCTTGAGCGGGCCGTCGATGCGCGGAAGCGCTGCCCCGATCACGGCCGATGGAGGGGCAGTTTCCGGCGGGATCGCCTTCGGGGCCGCGCCGTCCTGACTGCCGATAAACTCACCGTACTCTTCAAACGTCATTGCTGCGTCTCCTGCGCGAAACGGGTTAGGCGGTTTGGGTGGACACTGTTAGGGCACGCACGATGCAGCGTCTCGCAAGTTCCACCTTGAAGCCGTTTTCGCTCTGCGGCCGTGCATCCTTCAACGCCGCTTCCGCAGCCTTGTGGAAGGTGGCGGCACTGACGCTCTGTCCCTGCAGCGCATGCTCCGCCTCATGGGAGCGCCAGGGCACGGTACCCACGCCGCCCAAAGCGACGCGTGCCCGCTCGATCCTTCCGCCCTGAACCTGGAGGATCACGGCTGTGGACGCCAGGGCAAACTCGTAAGCGGCACGGTCGCGAAGCTTCAGATAATGTGAACGCGTTCCCGGCGCGAGCGCGGGCAGCGTGACACTGACAATCAGGTCTCCCGGCTCAAGAACCGTCTCGCGGTTGGGCGTCGTGCCCGGTTTCAGGTAAAACTGATCGATCGGAATGCTGCGCACGCCCTTGGAACCTTGCACCTGGATTGTGGCTTCCAGCGCTGTCAGCGCGACGTTCTGATCCGATGGATTGGACGCAATGCAATCCCTGCTGGTACCAAGGATGGCGAGCATGCGGTTGTGTCCTCCGATGGCCGAGCAGCCTGTCCCGGGCTCGCGTTTGTTGCACGCGTGTGCCGTATCGCGAAAATAGACGCAGCGTGTGCGCTGCAGGAGATTTCCCGCCGTCGTGGCCATGTTGCGCAACTGCGGCGAAGCACCGGAGAGCAGAGCCTCCGAGAGCACAGGATAGTCACGCTGCACGATCGGATGGTGGGCGACCGCGGCATTGCGAGCCAATGCTCCAATCACCAGGCCACCTCCGGGGGCAGGCCGGACCTGGTCCAGAGCAAGACCGTTGATGTCGACCAGCCGGTTAGGCCGCTCGACATCCAGCTTCATCAAATCGATCAGCGTCGTGCCGCCTGCCACGAAGCGTACATTGGCACCCTGCTGGGCTGTTCCCGACCGGGATGCCGCTTGCACCGCCTGGTCGAGCGTGCCGGGGCGCATGTATTCAAAGCTCTGCATCGTTTACTCCATCGAAACAATAACCCTTAGGCGTGGCGACGTGCTGCCTGAACCGCGGCGACGATGTTCGGGTAGGCTCCACATCGGCAGATGTTGCCGTACATGCCCTGCTTGACGTCGTCATCCGTAGCCCCGACGGGCTCTGATTGCAGCGCAACCGCGGACATAATCTGGCCGGAGGTACAGTAGCCGCATTGATAGGCGTCGTGCGCGACGAACGCGGCCTGCATGGGATGCAGAGTATCCGGCGTGCCCAGGCCTTCAATGGTGGTAATCTCATCGGCCGAGTGCATGACCGCGAACGACAGGCAGGAGTTCACCCGTTGTCCGTTGACATGCACCGTACAGGCGCCACACTGGCCGTGGTCGCAACCCTTCTTCGTGCCGGGCAGGTCCAGATTCTCGCGAAGGCAATCGAGCAACGTCGTGCGCGGATCGAGGTTCAGCGCGTGCCGCACCCCATTTACCTTCAGGGAAACCGGAATGCTGCCCGCAGGTGGAGGAGCGGCGGCCTCCGGCACGGGTGCCGGCGCAGACGCGGCCGAGGCGAGCATCGGGGAAGCGGTCGCCGCGATACCAGCCGCACCAAGGTGCGAAAGAAAGGACCGCCTGCTGACCCGGCTTGCGACAGCCGCTTCAGGTTCTGACTTCTCCCGTACACCGGCTTTCGGCGCTGACGGGGGCTTATGGTCGTCGGTCAAAGGAACACCTCATTAAAAAATACGTCCAGGGGGTAAGAATAAGTTTCACCAGCCGGCGGCCGCAGTGGGCATCAGCCGCCTTGCTCGAAACCGGATATCCCTGTCCGTCTCCGAACAGCCCTTCTCCCGCTTTGGGCCAGGCAAGCCGAATTCTATCAGCAGCTTGACTTTGGCCCGTCAACCGCTCCTTCGTTACGGCAAAGGACGGCCACCGGCGAGCGCCAACGAAAACTCGACCGCCTCGATCTCGCCGCCACCATCCCGGCCCGCAGAGTCTCCAGTAGCACCCCCCGCAACTTCCTCCTCCGTTCAGGGTTCACAGCCGCACGACGCCCCTGCTCTTAATTGGTCCCCTTGCCCGCGTTCGGTTTACCCTCACACTGGGAGAGCTTCCATTTCAATCAGTCAACAGTCCAGCCCTCGCCGGTCGCGGCACGTCGCACAGGCCTGCCTGCTTCTCTGCCTGTTCAGCCTCCTCATCACCGGCTGCCGCAAGCCGAACGAGGCACGCCGCGAAGCCCTCGAAGCGCCCCCGGCAACCGCGGTCACGGCCGCGCCCCTTGCCAACGACACCGTCCACGTTGACCACGCCGCGCAATTTCCCCTCGTGGAGGCCGTCATGCGCCAGGTCTACGCCACCCTCAACGCCACCGGCGCGGTCAACCCGGACGTCTCCCGCGAGCTCCCCGTCCTTTCGCTCGCCAACGGACGCGTCGTCGCCCTCCGTGTCCGGCTCGGCGACACGGTTCGCAAAGGTCAGCCCATCATGGACGTTCAAAGCCCGGACGTCGCCGCCGCCTTCGGCAACTACATCAAATCCGTCAACGACGAAGATCTCACCAGGATCACACTTGTCCGCGACAAGCTCCTCTACGGCAAGGGGGCCATCGCCCAGACGCAGCTCGAGATCGCCCAGAACGGCGAACAGGACGCACTCGCCCTCCTCAAGGCCAACGAGCAGGAACTCCGCATCCTCGGCGTCGACAAGAACCACCCCTCCGACACCGTCACCATCTACGCTCCCACCTCCGGCGTTGTCATCTCGCAGAACGCCACCGCCTCCGGGGCAGCCGGTATTGGCTACGCGGGAGCCGCCGGCTCGCTCATCATCGCGGACCTGTCCCACGTCTGGGTCCTCTGCGATGTTTACGAGAACGACCTCAGCTCCATCCGGCTTGGCGAGCAGGCGCAGATCCATCTCAGCGCCTTTCCCGGACGCCTCATCACCGGCACCGTCGGCGACATCGGCGCCATCCTCGACCCCACCCTCCGCACCGCCAAGGTCCGGGTTCAGGTTCCCAACCCCGACGGCTCCCTGCGCCTCGGCATGTTCGCCACCGTCACCTTCCAGAGCGCGCGTGAGTCCTCGGTCGTAGCCGTCCCCTCCGGAGCCGTGCTCAACCTCCACGAGCACGCCTTTGTCTTCGTCCCCGCAGGCTCGTCCGGCAACTTCCGCACCGCGGAGGTCACGCTCGGCCGCACCCTGCCCGGAGATCTCCTCGAGATCAAATCCGGCCTCGGAGCCGGCCAGCAGGTCGTCGGCAACGCGCTGGAGTTGCAGAATGCGACGGCCCAGTAATGATCCGCAAGCTCGTCGACTTCGCGCTCGATAACCGCATCATCGTCCTGATCCTTGCCGTCGTGCTCTTTGGCTGGGGAGCCATCTCCTTCCACAATCTCCCCGTTGAAGCCTATCCCGACGTCGCCAACAACTACGTCCAGGTCATCACCCAATGGCCCGGCCGCGCGTCCGAAGAGGTCGAGCAGCAGGTCACCGTTCCGCTTGAGATCGCCATGGCCGGCATCCCGCATATGACCCATCTGCGCTCCACCTCGCTCGCCGGCCTGTCCACCGTTACCATGATCTTCGACGACGACAGCACGGACGACTGGAACCGCGAAAAGGTCCTCGAGCGCCTGTCGCAGGTCACCCTGCCCAACAATCTCCAGCCCCAGATCGGCACCGACTGGAGCCCCGTCGGCCAGATCTACTGGTACACCCTCGAATCCACCAACCCCGCCTATGACACGATGGCGCTCAAGTCCATCGAGGACTGGACCCTCGAACGACAGTTCCGCTCCGTCCCCGGCGTCGTCGACGTTTCCTCGTTTGGCGGCCCCACCCGCGAGTACCAGGTCATCCTGGACCCCGACAAGCTCATCCAGTACGGGCTCACCGTCGCGCAGGTCAAGCAGCAGCTCGCAAGCAATAACCGCAACGCCGGCGGTTCCTTCATTGAGGTCGGCCAGCAGCAGATCAACGTCCGCGAGGTCGGACTCTTCACCAACGTCGCCGATATCGCCCAGACCGTGCTCAAGGCCCAGAACGGCACCGCCCTCCGCGTCTCCGACATCGCAAACGTCGTCGAAGGCCCCAAAATCCGCCTCGGGGAGATCGGCAAAACGATCCGCCGCGTCGACGGCAAACTCGCCGACAACCCCGACGAGGTCGAAGGCGTACTGCTGCTGCAAAAAGGCGACAACTCGGACGAAGTTCTCGAGCGCATCCACGCCAAAACGCAGGAGCTCAACGACCACGTCCTTCCCAAAGGCGTGAAGATCGTCGCCTTCCTCGACCGGTCCGACCTCCTTAAGCTCACCACCTCCACCGTCCTGCACAACCTGCGCGAAGGCATCATTCTCGTCATCATCATCCTGTTTCTCTTCCTCGGCAACCTCCGCGGCGCCATCATCGTCGCCCTCACCATCCCCTTCTCGCTTCTCTTCGCCGCCATCTGTCTCGATCTCCGCCACATCCCCGCCAACCTCCTCAGCCTGGGCGCGCTCGACTTCGGCATGGTTGTCGACGGGGCCGTCGTCATGATCGAAAACATCGTCCGCCACCTCTCCCACGGCAAGCGCACCGACCTCACCCCCATGCAGCAGATCCGCGAGGCCGCGTACGAGGTCCAGCGCCCCGTCTTCTATGCCATCGGCATCATCATCACCGCCTACCTGCCCATCTTCACCTTGCAATCGGTCGAAGGCCGTCTCTTCAAACCCATGAGCTGGACGGTCGCCTTCGCCCTCCTCGGCGCGCTTCTGTTCTCCATCATTCTCGCCCCCGTGCTCGCCTCCTTCCTCTTCCGCCGCGGCACCTCCGAGTGGGAAAATCCCGTTCTCCGCTACATCACCCGGGGCTACCGCCGCGCCGCCCAGTACGCCATCGAGCATCGCCCCGTCACCTTCGGCGTCGCCCTCCTCGCCTTCGCCGGCACCATCTTCCTCGGCACCTCCGGCGTCGTCGGCTCGGAGTTCCTCCCGCACCTTGATGAAGGTGCCATCTGGGTTCGCGGAACCCTCGCCCCCAGCACCGGCCCCACCGAATCCCTCGCAATCGCCAATCACGCCCGCGCCGTCCTCTCCTCCTTCCCCGAGGTCAAACAGGTCGTCTCCCAGATCGGCCGTCCCGACGACGGAACCGACACCACCGGCTTCTTCAACACCGAGTATTACGTCGATCTCTACCCCAAGCGGCAGTGGCGTCCCGTCTTCGACGAGAACAAGGACGACCTCATCGGGGCCATGAACCGCGAGCTCGAAAAATCCCCCGGCGTTATCTGGAACTTCTCCCAGCCCATCTCCGACAACGTCGAAGAGGCCGTCTCCGGCGTCAAGGGCGAGCTCGCCGTCAAGCTCTACGGAGACGATCTCAAGACCCTCGAGCAAAAGGGAGAAGCCATCATCAAGGTCATGTCCACCGTCCGTGGCATCACCGATCTCGGCCTCTTTCGCGTCATCGGCCAGCCCAATCTTGACTTCATCGTCGACCGGCAGGCCGCTGCACGCTACGGCATCAACGTCGCCGACATCCAGGACGCCATCGAATCAGCCGTCGGCGGCACCTCCGTCACCCAGGTCCTTCAGGGCGATGCACGCTACGACGTTACCGCCCGCTACTCCCCTTCGTTCCGCTCCACCCCGGAGTCCATCGGCAACATCCGCCTCGTGACCTCCACCGGCGAGCGTGTAGCCCTTTCCCAGCTCACTACGCAGAAAATCGAAGACGGAGCCGAGGAAATCTACCGCGAAGGCGGAACCCGCTACGTCGCCATCAAGTACAGCGTCCGCGACCGCGACCTCGGCTCCACCGTTCAGGAAGCCATCGACAAGGTAGCCCGCGACCCAGCCGCGGCCCTGCCCGCCGGCTACAAGATCGACTGGGCCGGTGAATATGAATCGCAGAAACGCTCCTCCCGCCGCCTCATGCTCGTCCTTCCCGTCACCATCCTGATGATCTTCCTCATCCTCTACACCATGTTCCACTCCTTCAAGTGGGCCACGCTCATCCTGGCCAACGTCGCCATGGCTCCCTTCGGAGGCATGCTCGCCCTCCTGCTCACCCACACTCACTTCAGCGTCTCCTCCGGCGTCGGTTTCCTCGCCCTCTTCGGCGTCTCCGTCCAGACCGGCATCATCATGCTCGAATACATCAACCAGCTTCGCGCCTCCGGCTACGAGCCGGAGAAGGCCGCCATCGAAGGTGCCGTCCTCCGCCTCCGTCCCATCATCATGACCATGCTCGTCGCCACGCTCGGCCTCCTGCCCGCCGCCACCTCGCACGAAATCGGCTCGGACTCCCAGCGTCCCTTCGCCATCGTCATCGTCGGCGGCCTCGTCGGCGCGCTGCTCATCAGCGTCTTCCTCCTGCCCACTCTCTACGTCTGGGCCGCCCGCCCCGGAGACATCCTCCCCGCGGTAGACGCGGAGTTCAACCAATGACCGTGAGCCTCGTCCACCACGTCTTTGCCTTGCATAAGCGCGCGGCTTCAGCCATGCCATACCAGGGACCGCAAACTTCTTCGCCCCTGTCTCTGCCTTGCTTAAGGGCACGGCTTCAGCCGTGCCACACACGCTGCAAACCCGCAGCGCGGCTTCAGCCGCTGAGGTACGTTCGTTGAAGCTTCGAATACCGAACCATCCCACCCCGAACGGCCTTCCGCATCGCCGAACTGCGGCCTTCCGCAAACCCGCCCTGTTCCCCTGCCTTCTGCCGCTCCTCCTCCTCACCTCCTCCGCCCTCGCCCAGGCCGGAGCCGGAGCACCCGCTGGCCCGGCCGGCCCCGCCGGAGGCTCAGCCGCCGCACCCACCGCACCCGCCGGCACCCAGCCGGGAGTCCAGACCACCGGAACCCCCCAATCCACTGCCTCCACCTACGCCGTCGGAGCCTCCCTCGGCCCCGATCCCCGCAAGCCCCCACCCTCCCGTCCCGGAGCCTTCACCCTTCAGCAGGTCATCGACCAGGCCCAGGCAAAAAACCCCACCCTCCTCGCCGCCCAATCCAATCTCCGCGCCGTTCGCGCCCAGGAACTCCAGGCCGGCGTCCGCGCCAACCCCTACTTCACCCTGTACGGTACCAACCTCACGGAGGGCGAAGATGCCAACAACCCCTTCCTCGTCTCCGCCCAGGTCTCCCGCCTTTTCGAGCGAGGCCAGAAGCGCCGGTTCCGCCTCGAAAGCGCCCAGGCCACCACCGCCCAGACTCAGGCCCAGCTCGAAGACACCGTCCGCCAGACCGTCCTGTCCATCAAAACCGCTTTCACTCGAATGCTCGTCGCCAAGGTAGCCCTCGAGCTCTCCGCCGCCTCCCTCAAGGACTACCGGCACGAGGTCGAAATCGCCAGTGACCGCTTTCAGGCCGGCGACCTCGGCAAACTCGACTTCGAGCGCCTCGACCTCCAGCTCGGCTCCTTCGAGTCCGACGCCTCCAACGACCGTGTCACCCTCCGGCAGGCAAGCGCCCAGCTCCAGACCCTCATGGGCATTGAAACCCCATCCCCCACCTTCGACATCGCCGGCTCGCTCCTCCCGCCCGTCGTTACCCAGACCGAGTCCCAACTCGTCACCGCCGGCCTTACCAACCGCCCAGACTACGCCGCCACCCGGTACGCCATCGACGCCGCCGAAGCCAACAGCCGCCTCGCAAACGCCAACGGCACCACCGACCCCACGCTCGAAGTCGAATACGACCGCAACGGCCCGGACAACTCCGTAGGCGCCTCCGTCAATATCCCCCTGCGCCTCTTCGATAGGAACCAGGGCAACAAATCCACCGCCCGCTTCCAGGCCGAAGCCGCGACCTTTACCAGCTCCGCCGCCCGCAACCAGGTCGTCTCCGACGTCGCCCAGGCCTGGGTCGGCTACACCGAAGCCAAACAGCTCTCCGACCGCTTCACCACTCACTACCTCGACGAATCCTCCGATGTCCTCAGCATCGCGCAGTTCGCCTTCAACCACGGAGGCCTCGCGCTGGTCGACTACCTCGACGCCCTCCGCGACGCCCGCACCACCACCTCCGACGCCCTCAACGCCTACAGCAACACCTGGAACAGCATCCACCAGCTATCCGCCGCCGCCAGCACCGAACTCGCCCCGTAGGGGAATCGCTATATACCGATCTCCGCGCCTTGCTTGAGGGCAGGGCTTCAGCCGTGCCATCCTTGACAACCATCTTGCGAGGCTTCAGCCGCTGAGGTACGCGTCAGCCCCGCCCATGCAACCGGAACCCGGACTGCCTCCCCCCCAATCCATACCCAACCCGTGCTCCCATTCATCGCAGCCTCACCGCGATGAGTGGGTCCACCACAAAATCCCCAAATCCGTGCCCCCATTCATCGCAGCCTCACCGCGATGAGTGGGTCCACCCGAAACCCCCATCGACGTTCACCCACCCAACGGCATACACTCATCCCGTCCCCACCTAGCCCCGAAAGGAACCGGCCATGCTCCCCTTTGATCGTCGTCCCTGGGCCCGGGCCGTCGCCGCCGCCGTCATCCTCGCTTCACTCTTAGGCGCGGTCCTGTACATCTTCGTCATCCACCGCCAGGGCCCGCTGGACTGGGGCGAGCGAGCCATCGTCTTCCTGCTCTTACTCACCATCATCCCGCCCAACCTCCTCATCTTCAATCGCAACAAGCCGACCCACTCCTGACATCTGTGGAAATCTGTCAAGCCCCCAATCCTGAAAATAGTTCCCAACCTGCACAAAGCAAAGGCCATGAACCTTCGCTGAAATGGCACATTCACTCCACCCCAGCCGGTACACTTAACTCAGCGCACCAGAAAACAGGATGCAGAGCACCTCGCAGCCTTCCCGTGTGCCTTTTTCGCGAACTTTGCGCGAAGTTGTTGCCTGTATCTGGTTTCGCCTTTCAACCGGTCCCTAAACGCAATGGGATGAATATTTTGCCGCTAACCCCTGCAAGCTGAATATTTTACCTGACCCCCTCCGCTAACCTGTACAAACAAAGGTGTTTACTCCCGAGACGCCCCAGGGGGAGGGGGGGGCACCACGCCCTGGGTTGACAACCCTGCACCCCAGTCCATACGTTCGAGAGCGGAAGTGACGGGAGAACGCTCCGCATCATGTATCTCGGCATCGATTGCGGCACGCAGGGAACCAAGGCGCTGCTGATCTCTGAATCCGGCCTCCCCGTCGGACGCGGGTACGCGCCCCACGAACTCATCGAGCGCAGCTCCGGAGCGCGCGAGCAGCAACCCGCCTGGTGGGTCGACGCGCTGGTCAGCTCGGTCCGCGAAGCCATGGGGCAGGCCCGCACCGCCGGCGGAACCGTCCGGGCTATCGGCGTCAGCGGACAGCAGCACGGGCTCGTCGTGCTCGACGAAAACATGAACGTTATCCGCCCGGCCAAGCTCTGGAACGATACCGAAACTGCCCCGCAGAACGCCGAGCTCATCGAGCGCTTCGGCGGACGCGCAGCCTGGTTCGAGCGCTTCGGCATCGTGCCGCTCACCGGCTACACCGTCTCCAAGCTCCTTTGGATCGAGCAGAACGCGCCCGAGGATTTCGCGCGCATCCGCCATATCCTGCTGCCCCACGAGTACCTCAACTGGTGGCTCACCGGACAGCTCCGTGCCGAACCCGGAGACAGCTCCGGAACCGCCTTCTTCGACAACCGCACCCGCCAATGGACCCGCGAGGTGCTCGACTCCATCGACGGCGGCTCCGGCCAGCTCTTCGCCGCGCTTCCCCGGTTGATCAGCTCCACCGAGACCGTTGGAACTCTGCGTCCGCAGGCAGTCATCGAGCTCGGCATCGGCGGCGAATGCATCGTCTCCTCCGGCGGAGGCGATAACATGATGGGAGCCATCGGCACCGGAAATGTCCGCCAAGGCGTCGTGACGCTTTCGCTCGGCACGTCGTCGACCGTTTACTCCTTCTCGGATCATCCCGTAGAAGACCCCAGCGGAAACGTCGCGCCGTTCTGCTCCTCGTCCGGCGGATGGCTTCCGCTGGTCTGCACGATGAATTGCACCAACGTCGTCACGCAGACGGTCAAGATGCTCGGCAGGACGGTCCAGGACATCGATGCCGCGCTGGCCGAAACGGCACCCGGAGCCGACGGGCTGGTCTTCCTGCCGTTCCTGAACGGTGAGCGTACGCCCGACCTGCCCGGCGCGCGCGGTACGCTGAGCGGCATCTCCGCCACAAACTTCACGCCTTCGCACCTGGTCCGCGCGGCGATCGAAGGAGTCAGCTTCGGGGTGCTCGCCGGGCTGGACCGCATCCTCGCCGGACGTCCCGCGCAGGTCATCCAGGTCATCGGCGGCGGAGCCCGCTCGCGCGGCTGGCGTCAGCTTTTGGCCGACTGCACCGGAGCCCGTGTCCTGCAGCCCGCCGAGCAGGAATCCGGATGCCTCGGCGCGGCCATTCAGGCTGCGGTCGCCTGGGCCACCGTACAGGGCAGGCCGATCACCTTCGCCGAGGCCGTCGAGCAGCTTACCCCGGCCTCCGCGGCCGACGCGCTCCAGCCCGATCCAACCCTGCGGGCAGCATACGACGCCACCCGCAAACGCTACGCGGAGCAGCTCACCGCGCTTTACCCGGGGAACTGACATGCATCGCTCCGCCCTTCTCCCGCAGGCTGCGCACGACTGGGCGCGCACCACAGGCCGCGCAGACGACGCAAGTGGGCGCTCTCGGCTCACCTTTGAACGGAGGCCGCATTGATTCAGCCGCCACACCCCGCAGTCCTGGGGATCAACGTCCCGAAGATCATCTGCCGCACACGGCCAACTCACAAGGAGCTTTCACCCCATGACCGACATGACCGACACGCTGTTTTCCTCTTTTCCCACGGTTGAGTTTGAAGGTCCTGCGTCGACCAACCCGATGGCGTACCGCTTCTATAACCCTGACGAAGTCGTTTTGGGCAAGCCGCTCGCCGAGCACCTGCGCTTTGCCGTGGCGTACTGGCATTCGCTGGCGATGAACGGCTCCGATCCGTTTGGCGGGCCTACCATCGACCGTCCGTGGTTTCATGGCGACCCGATGGCGGCCGCAAAAAGGAAGGCCGATGCGGCGTTTGAACTGGTTCGCGTGCTGGACCTGCCCTTTTTTACCTTCCACGATCGCGACATCGCGCCCGAAGGCGCCACGCTGACCGAGACGCTGAAGAACCTCGACACCATGGCCGGGTATCTGGCCGACAAGATGAAGTCTTATAAGACAAAGCTGCTTTGGGGTACGGCAAACCTGTTTTCCCATCCCCGGTTCATGGCCGGCGCGAGCACCAACCCGGACCCGCAGGTGTTTGCCTGGTCGGCGGCGACGGTGAAGCACTGCATGGACGTCACGAAATCGCTGGGCGGTGCGAACTATGTTCTGTGGGGCGGGCGTGAAGGCTACGAGACGCTGCTCAACACGAATCTGAAGCAGGAGGCGCAGCAGTTCGGACGGTTTCTCACGCTGGTTGTCGAGTACAAGCATGCGATCGGCTTCGACGGGCAGATCCTGATCGAGCCCAAGCCCAAGGAGCCCACCGTGCACCAGTACGACTTCGACGTGGCGACGGTGTACGGATTTCTGAAGCAGTTTGGCCTCGAGAACGAGGTGCGGGTCAACATCGAGGCCAACCATGCGACCCTGGCCGGGCATACGTTCGAACATGAGATTGCGGCGGCCGGCGCGCTGGGCATCCTGGGCTCGCTGGATATGAACCGCGGGGACGCGCTGCTCGGCTGGGATACCGACCAGTTTCCGAACGACCTGATGGGGACCACGATGGCGATGTACCACGTGATCAAGGCGGGCGGGATCGGCAAGGGCGGCCTCAACTTCGACGCCAAGGTCCGCCGGCAGAGCTTTACGCCGGAAGATCTGATCGAGGCGCACGTAGGCGGGACCGACCTGTGCGCGCGGGCGTTTCTGCTGGCCGCCAAGTTGATCGAGGACGGCGAATACGACAAGGTGCTGAACGACCGGTACGCTGGCTGGCAGACGCCGGAAGCGCAGAAGATGCTGTCCGGCGGCATGACGCTTGCCGAGATCGCAAGCTACGCGGAGGAGGCAAACCTGAACCCGCAGCCGAGGTCCGGACGACAGGAGCGAATCGAAAACCTGCTGGCACGCAAGCTGTTCTAGGCAAAGCGCTTTCTTAAGATGACGGAACCTGAGACTGGCCGCACCGCCTGGAAGTCACAACCTCCAGGGCGGTATTCGACGGGCTCCTTACCCCCTCAGCGCTGGCCGGTGCTGGCGTGGCGCAGGTTGTTGTGAGCGGTGAGGGGCTTTTCGGCCATGGCGCGGTCGAGCACGGTGTAGAGCTGCGTAACGTCGTTCACCTCGGTCCAGCCATCCGGGGCAAGGACGAAGATGGTGGGGGTGTGGCCGAGGCCAATGCGCTCGCCGAGGTTGTAGTCCGATTCGACTTCGGCGGCGAACAGGGCGTTCGAGAACGGCGGCTGGATGTTGCCGTGGGTCTTGTACCAGCGGGCGGTGAAGGCGGCGAGGTCATCCTTGCTGCCGATCATTTGCTGGTTGGCGAAGACGTCGCCGCGGTATTCTTCGGCAAGCTTCGGAGAGACCTTGTCCTGCAGGAAGCGGGCGTTGATTGCGGCATCACGGCTCCAGATGTGCATCTGGAGGGGGAAGTCGTGGCGGACCAGCGGAATATGGTACTTCTCGATGGCGGTGTGCACGATGGGAAAGGCGTGGGCGCAGGCGGGGCATTCGAGGTCTTCGAACTCGTAGATTTCCGCGTGCTCGCCGGCGGGAAGCTTGAGCATGCTGGTGTCGCGGAAGTGATCAAGCTGGCCGCCGGCGACGTTTTGCGCCGGCAGGGCGAACGGAAGCAGCAGCAGGGCGGCGGCGGCGAGGGGGGTGAAGCGGTTCATGGAAGTTAGACGCATGGGACCTCTTGTTGTATTTTAGCCGGATTTGCCGGGCGCTGTGGACCGTAGGAGAGATCCCTCGGGAACGCCACGCGCAAGGAGCCAGGGCCGGCGCGGAGCTGTCCGTTTTTCGAGTTTTCAGTCGAAAGGCGTTCTGAGCTGCGGAAAGAAAGCTGTCAAGAGATTTCGCAACCGCGTGCCGCACGTGGCACTCTAAAGAGGCGTGAATCTGATTCTGACAAATCTTTCAGCCGGAAGGCGGGGTTGGTGCGTGCTTGCCGGCACGCTGCTGGTGGCGGGTGGTGCCAGGGCGCAGGCGACGCCGGAGCAGCTTCCGTTGGCGCCGAGCGCGGTGGCGCGGCCGATCGTGCAGCCGGTGATCCTGGCGGGCGGGGTGGTGGTCGAGCCGGAGCGCGCCGGGGCGATGCCATTGACGCTGGACCAGGCGGTGCAGCTTGGGCTGAAGAACAATGCCGAGGTGGTGCTGCGCGGACAGCAGGAGCAGAACGTCAGGGGGCAGATCCTGACGGTGATCAACGCGCTGCTTCCGACGCTTTCCGCCTCCGCGTATTCGCAGGCGCAGGAGATCAACCTGGCAGCGATGGGGTTCAAGCGTTCGACATTGAGCGCCATTAACATCGTTGGTTTCGATCCGAACACCTTCGCCACCATCGTGAAGGTGAACACGACGGACGCGCAGATTCAGTTGACGCAGGCGTTGACGCTGCCGGCACTGTACCTGTACCGGTCGGCGAAGAAGGCGAGCGAGGCGACCGGGTTCGAGACGCTGAACAGCCGGGGAGGCGTGGTGCTGGCTGTCGGCGGGCTGTACCTGCGGGCGCTGGCGGATGGGGCGCAGCTACGCAACGCGGAGGCTCTCGTGCGGCAGGACCGGCAGGTGTTCGACCATGCGCGGGCGGAGCGGGACGCGGGCGTGGGGATCAACCTGGACGTGCTGCGGGCGCAGGTGCAACTGCAGGTGGAAGAGCAGGAAGTGATCCGGGATCAGGCGGCGATTGCCAAGGACAAGATCTCCCTGAACCGGGAGATGGGCCAGCCGGCTGGGCAGGAACTGGAGTTGACGGACACGTTTCCGTTCCATGAGTTCGACGAAATGTCACTCGACGACGCAAAGGCGCTGGCCGCCGTGCACAGAAAGGATTTGCTGGGACAGAAGGCGCAGCTTTCAGCGGCCGAAGAGGTGTACAAGGCAGTGAAGTACGAGTATGTGCCAACGATCGGGTTTGGCGGATTTTATGGGGTGCTGGGCGAGACGACCGGCCTTTACCACGGAGTATTTACCGCTGAGGGACGGGTGCAGTTTCCGATCTTTCAGGAGGCCACTTTCCGGGGTCAGCGGGAGACGGGGGCGGCACAGATTGTCGGGTTGCAGCACCAGATTGCGTCGACCTATGGGCAGATCGAAGCCGATATCCGGTCGAGCATGCTCGATGTGGAATCGAGCCGCGAACTGGTGCGCGTGGCCCGGTCCAACCAGGTGCTGGCCACCGAGGCGTTGAGCGACGCGACTGACCGCTTCAACGCAGGGGTGGACGACAGCCTGCCGCTGGTGCGGGCGCAGGCATCGCTGGTGGCGGCGGAAACGCAGGTGGTGCAGGCCGAGTTCCAGTACAATTTCGCCAAGCTGCAGCTGGCACGGAATACGGGTGTGGTGGAGACGCAGTACGACCGCTATCTTGGCCGGTAAACCTGCTCGCGCGTCGCGGGCCGAAGTGTGAAACGATAGCTGGGAATGGCGAGCACACACACGTTGTCGCAACAGGGCTCCGCCTCCACGGCGGCACCGGAGCCTCCAGGCCGGGCGAGTGCGTTCCGGTCGCGCGACTTCCGGCTGTACCAGATGGCGCGCCTGCTGGTGATCCTGGGGGCGGAGGCGCAGTCGGTCGCGGTGGCGTGGCAGGTGTATCAGCTGACCCATTCTGCCTTGAGTCTGGGATATACCGGGCTGGCGCTGTTTTTGCCCGGGCTGTTCTTTATGCTGGCGGCGGGGCACGTGGCGGACCGGTATGACAAACGACATGTAATCCTGGCCTGCTATGGGCTGCAGGCGGTTTGTACCGTTGTGCTGCTTTGGATCTCGTTGCATCCGATCCACAGCATCCTGCCTATTTATGGAGTGCTGTTTCTGATCGGGACGGGGCGTTGCTTTTCCGGGCCGGCGGCGAGCGCGATGCTTCCTCTGCTGGTGCCCAAAGGGGATTTCGTCAACGCGGTAACCTGGGGCGCGACCATTTACCAGACGGCGAACGCGACCGGGCCGATGGTGGGCGGGTTCCTGTTTACGGCGCTGTTTGTTTCACTTGGCCGATGGAACGGAGCTCCGGTGGTGTACTGCTTCACGCTCCTGATGCTGGTGGGATTTCTTCTGCTGGTTGGGTCGATCCGTACGCCGGCCGGGGGTGGAGGCGAAAAGAAAGCCTTCAACGCCGAAACCGTCCTGGCCGGGCTGAAGTATGTCGCGGAGACCCGGCTTCTGCTAGGGTCGATCTCGCTGGACCTGTTTGCGGTGTTGCTGGGCGGTGCGGTGGCGCTGATGCCGATCTTTGCCCATGATGTGCTGCACGCCGGGCCCAAAGGGCTTGGGCTGCTGCGGGCGATGCCAAGCCTGGGCGCGCTGGCGGTGAGCCTTACCCTGGTGTTTCGGCCGATCAAGCGCGGTGCCGGACGCACGATGCTTACCTGCGTCGGGCTGTTTGGCGCGGCGACGGTCGTCTTCGGGCTGAGCCGGACGATGTGGGTAAGCATGGCCGCGCTGCTGGTGGTCGGGGCGACGGATATGGTGAGCGTGGTGATCCGGTCGAGCATTCTGCAGCTGGCTACGCCGCAGGAGATGCGGGGACGGGTTTCGGCGGTGAACTGGCTGTTCATCGGAGCGTCGAATGAGTTTGGGGAGTTTGAAAGCGGCTTGACGGCGCATTGGTTCGGCGCGGTGCGGGCGGTGGTGATCGGCGGCGTGGCTTCAATGATGGTGACCGGGGCGGCGGCGGTGCTGTTTCCGGCGTTGCGGCGAGCGGACCAGCTGACGGCGGAGAGCTTGCGAGCGGCAGAAGTGGAACTGGCCGGTGCGGAGCCGGTGGATTGATCTTCTGTGAACCACTCATCGGAAATGCGTGAAGATGGGGCACGGATTGGCAACTGATTTCCCATGTCTCAGGTGCGAGACCTGGGGCTCCGGGTTGGTCCTAGTATTGAACGGAGGCTGCTGGCATGCATAGTGGGGTGAAGGCGATGTTGGCCAGCGCGGGGATTCTGGCGCTCGTGGCGGGCGGGGAGCTGTTATGGCTGCATCATCGGCGGGCCATGGACGATGCTCCTCCTGTATCGAGCGAGCCGGAGCGGCATACGGACCCGGACAACCTGGTGTTTGTGAAGCGTGAGCATCCCTCTACGTTCAAGGACGAAAAGGAGCTGAAGGGGCGGACGCTCTGGATCAGCGCCGGTGGGCAGATGGACTACTATCCGGCTCGTGGAAAGACGATCGACTTCAACCACAGCCAGGGGACGCTGCTGGGGGCGGAGCCGGTGGTAATCGACGACGCCGTGGAGCAGCCGGTGCCGGCCAAGGTGGCGCTGCGGATTCCGCGTGGGGACCGTCAGGTACTTTTGTTGTTTCACAAGCCGGGCAATCCGCAGGAGTTCGCGGTGCCTGTTGGATACCACCAGGACGGGGTCTACACATACTCGACCGACGACATCTTCTTTTATGACGATCCGCGCAAGCTGTTCAGCTACTGGGGACCGCAGGTTTGGGCGGCGATCGACCAGCACAAGGTGATTCCGGGAATGAGCGAGCGGCAGTCGCAGGTTGCGCTTGGGCAGGTGATTACGCCGGAAGGAAGGGTGGAAGGAGATCGGACAGTGGATTACGACAACGGCGGCCACGATGTGATCGTGACGTATGTGGACAACAAGGCTACCAGGATCGACGGGCCTAAGTAGAGATGAGACGGACCGCGGAGGACGCGACGGGAGAGGCGCAACATCGCATTGTCTGCGGGCCTGCGGCCCCTTCCGCTTGCTTCGCGTTCCCCCCTGTCACCCGGTGTTGCGGAGGCCGGCGCTTACACCGTTGATCGTGGCGGTAATGGCGCGATTGAGCTCGGGGGAGTCTTCTCCGGCTCGTTTGCGGCGAAGAAGGTCGATCTGCAGGAGGCTGAGGGGGTCGACGTAGGGATTGCGGAGACGGATGGAGTGCTCGAGGACGGGGTTGCGCTCGAGCAGATTGGTCTGCCCGGTGACGGCGAGGAGCATGCGACGAGTGCGGTTGAATTCGGCTTCCAGCATCGAGAAGACGCGGTCGCGCAGGGCGGGGTCCTCGACCAGCTCCGCGTAAAGGCGGGCAATGCCGAAGTCGGCTTTGCTCAAGGCCATCTCCACGTTGCGGAGCATGTCGATAAAGAGAGGGAAGGAGCGGAAGATGCTCTGGAGATGTTCGAGGCCGGTGGGCGTGCTGTCGACAAAGCGGCTCAGGGCATGCCCGACGCCGAACCAGGCGGGAACGAGGTGGCGTGACTGCATCCAGCCGAAAACCCAGGGAATGGCGCGAAGGTCTTCCATGGATCGCTTCTTTTGTGCACTGGCATCGCTGCGCTTGGCCGGGCGTGAGCCGATACGTGCATGTTCGAGCTCGGCGACGGGGGTAGCCTGCTCGAAATAGGTGACGACCTCCGGATCGTCCACAATGTGTGTGCGATAGAACACATAGGAGGTGGCGGAAAGCTGGTCAAGAGTCTGCTCCCAGGCCGCGGGAAGGAGGCCGTTCAGATGGGGGTCTCCGTCGGGGTTTGTGGGGCGGGCGAGCGCGTCGAGCGAGGCGGCAATCATGAGCTCAAGATTGCGCTCGGCGAGGATGACATCGGAGTACTTCCAGTTGAGAACTTCGCCCTGCTCGGTGAGCCGGAGCCGGCCGGAAAAGCTGCCGGTGGGCTGGGCGAAGATAGCGCGGTGAGTGGGTCCGCCACCTCGTCCGACGGTGCCTCCGCGGCCGTGGAAGAGGCGCAGGGTGATGCCCGTGTCGCGGGCCACGGTGTGCAGGGCGCGGTGAGCTTTGTAGATCTCCCATGTGCTTGAGATCATGCCTCCGTCCTTGTTGGAGTCGGAGTATCCGAGCATGACCTCCTGGGTGCGGCCCCAGGACTCAAGCAGCGGGATATAGCTCGGGCTGGTCCAGAGCTGGCGGCAGATGGAGCCGGCATTGCGGAGGTCCTCGATGGATTCGAAGAGCGGGACGGGCTGCAGACCGGGGTCGGCTTCGCTGCCTTCCACGCGGACGCCGCCGAGGCGGGCCAGGCGGATGACGTTCAGGACGTCCTCGGCCGAGGTGGCCCCGGAGATGACGTAGCGGGGAAGGGCCTCGGGCGGATGGATCTGCTTGAGCGCGGCAATGGCGCGAAAGGTTTCAAGCAGCTCCTGGGTCTGCGGGGTCAGGGACGGGGCGAGGACGTCGCCGTGGGTGGTGTCGGCGAGTTCGAACAGGGCGGCGGTGTGGACGCGGGCGTGCTGGCGGATGTCGAGCGCCTGGAGGTAAAGGCCGAAGGTGCGGACTTCAAGGATGAGCGGGTCGACCAGCATGGAGGAGAGCCGCTGGCCGTCGTTGGTTTCGAGGGAGTCGCGGAGGATCTGGAGGTCTTCGAGGAGGGCTTCGGCACCGGGGTAGGGAGGGAGCGCGGGGGCGCTTCCCGATGTCGCCGCCGGCACGACGCTGGTTTGGGGCTGGCCGCCGAGGCGCAGCATGATGGAGGAGACGAGCAGACGCGAGGGCTCGTGGGGAAAGCGTTCGTGCAGCGAGCGCAGGACGGCCTCGCCGGTGCCGGCTTCGGCCAGGTAGTGCTCTACCCGGGCGGCGAGTTGCGCGGAAACGGCGACCTGCTGGGTGGAGCTGGCGAGCTGATCGAAGAGCCCCTGAAAGCGTTCGAGATAATGAGCGAAGAGGAGGTCGCGCGCCATGCCGAGCGCTTCGGCGGTGGTTTCGGGGGTGACGAACGGGTTGCCGTCGCGGTCGCCGCCGATCCAGGAGCCGAAGGTGACGAGCAGGGGCAGGCCGGCGAGCGAAGGTGGCCTGGCGTCGGCAAGCTCGGCGGCGAGAGCCTGCTGCACTTCGGCGTAGAGGATGGGCAGGGTGTCGAAGAGGGAGGCTTCGTAGTAGTCGAGCGCCATGCGAATTTCGTCGCGGACAGTGGGACGGAGGGCGCGTACGTCGTCGGTCTGCCAGAGCGCGGTGATTTCAGCGAGCAGGTCGGCTTCGAGCGACTCGAGCGTGGAGCCGGGGACGGGGATGCGGTCGAGGCGCTCGAGCAGGTCCGAGATGCGGCGGCGCTTGAACATGACGGATCGCCGAGCGATCTCGGTGGGGTGGGCGGTGAACACGGGGGTGATCTGCACCTCGGCGAGCAGGGTGCGAATCGTTTCGGGCGAGTGGCCCGCCTGCCGAAGAGCGCGCAGGGTGCCGCGCAGGCTTCCGCGCTGGGGAGGCGTTTCGGATTCGAGCTGGTGGGCGAGGCGGCGGCGCTTGCGATGATTGGTTTCCGCCAGGTTGATGAGCTCGAAATAGAGGGAAAAGGCGCGGGCGAGCTGGTAACTGTGCTGTGGGTCGGCGGCGAACGGGTGCCGGGGGGCGGGCTGGACCGGGTTGGCGACGGAGGGATCGCGGCGGGCGATGGCGGCGAGGCGGAGCTGCTCGACCTCATCGTAGAGGCCGGGGATGCCCTGCTCGCGGAGTACCTGGCCAAGGAGCATGCCGAGTGAGCGGACGTCGCGGCGCAGGGGGGCGGCTTTCAGGTCGCCGCGCGGGGAAAGCAGCTCCTCAAGACGGTCAGGCCAGGACGCGGGACTCCAAAGGGACGGCATAGAGCATTATGACACCCGGGGCGAGGTGAAAAGGAACGGGGCGAAGAGGGAAAGTACGCCGAACGGACCGGATGGAGACAGTCTATGGTTCTGCCGGCGGCGGAATAAGGCAGGTGGTTTCGGGCGCAAAAGAGTTAGATTCCGCACGATAGATGTGCTGCGGGCAGGGGCGAAAAAACTCTGGTAACCAGAGCCACGTTCTCTCTCCCATGCTGCGTAGAACGCCGTAGAATCCCCTCATCGGCAGTTTGCGTTCGCGGCATCGTCGCGTGAACGACACTCGCTGCATAGGGTTTTCCGGTTGGAATAGTGGCACGGCGAGGTTGAGCCATGGACGGAAGAGCGGAGACCGGGACGGACGAGCGGACCGAAGCCCAGGGCGAGTTGACGGTAATGCTGGAGCGCTGGCGGGAAGGCGATCCCGAGGTTCTGGCGAACCTGATGCCGCTGGTCTATGAGCAGCTGCACGCCATCGCCCGGGGCTATATGCGGCGCGAACGCGATGATCACACGCTGCAGCCGACGGCGCTGGTCAACGAGGTCTACCTTCGGCTGCTGAACCAGCGCAAGATTACGTGGCACGATCGCGCGCACTTTTTCACGTTTTCGGCGCGCATGATGCGCAACATCCTGAAGGACCATGCCCGGGCTCACCTGGCGGAGCGGCGAGGCGGCCCGGGTGCGATCAAGCTTCCGCTGTCGGATGAGCTCGCGTGGGTGGGCTCGTCGCCGGAGGCGGTGCTGGACCTGAACCGCGCGCTGGACAAGCTGGAGCTGGTGGATGCGCGCAAGTCGCAGCTGCTGGAGCTTCGGTTCTTTCTGGCGCTGACGATGGAGGAGGCGGCCGGCGTGCTGAGCATCTCGCTGGCGACGGCGGAGCGCGACCTGAAGTTCAGCCGGAGCTGGCTGCACAAGGAGTTGAGCCCGGGGGTAGCGGACAGGGCGGTGGTGGCCGGGACGGTGGCGGCAGTGGGGGAAGGAACGGCACGATGAGTGCGGCCGCGGGGTGGGAAAGCGCGGGCACGGGCGATTCGCGCTCTCCCGGCTCCTCCATGGTGACGCGCTGGCGCAGGGTGGAAGAGCTGTTCCACCGCGCCCGTGAGTGTCCGGAGGCGGAGCGCGAGCGGATGGTGCGGGAGGCCGCAGGCCCGGACGTCGCGATGGTGGACGAGGTGATGGAACTGCTCGCGGCCGACTCTTCGATCGAGCATCGGATGCGGGAGCGGCGGGTAGGGTCGGATGGAAGCTCCGGCGCTCGGGGTATGGAGCGGGAGCTGGAAGAAGAGGCCGCCGAGGCGCTGGTAGGGGCGTCCATGGGGAAGTACCGCCTGCAGCGGGTGCTTGGCCGCGGAGGCATGGGTGTCGTGTACCTGGCGCAGGCAGGCAGCGCAGGACCGGTGGCGGTCAAGGTGGTGCGGCACCTGCTGCGATCTTCGCCGGCGCTGCAGCAATTCCTGCTGGAGCGCGACACGCTGGCGCGGCTGGAGCACCCCAACATCGCGCGGCTGCTGGACGGCGGCGTCACCCCCGATGCGATGCCGTACGTGGTGATGGACTATGTAGCGGGACGGCGACTGGACGTGTACTGCGACCAGCCGGAGGTATCGGCCGAGGACGTGGTCCGGCTGATGCTGCAGCTGTGCGACGCGGTGGCTTACGTGCACCGCAACCTGATCCTGCACCGGGATCTGAAGCCAGGCAATGTGATGGTGACCGACGCGGGGCTGGTAAAGCTGCTGGACTTCGGCACGCTGAAGAGCATGGGGCCGGCTGCGGCGGACTCTGCGTTGACCCGGGCCGGAATGCGTCCGGTGACGTTGCGGTATGCCAGTCCGGAGCACATTCGCGGGGATGCGGTTTCGACCGCGTCCGAGGTGTACTCGCTGGGGGTGGTCTTGTATCGCCTGCTCAGCGGGCAGACGCCGTTCAGCAAGGGCGACCTGCCGACGGCGGACTTTCTGCTGCGTCTGCGGGATGGGCAGGTCAAGCCTCCCAGCCAGGCCGCGCGCGGCGAGGCGATCAAGCCGATGAGCCGCGAACTGGCACGGGACCTGGACGCGCTCGTGCTGAAGAGCATGCGCTACGAACCCGGCGACCGGTACCCGACGGTGGACGCGCTGGCCGATGATCTGCGGCGTGCGTTGAGCGGGATGCCGGTGGAGGCACGGGGCGGCGCGCCGGTCTATCGTGCGCGCAAGTTTTACCGGCGCAATCGTGGTTCAGTGTGGGCGGCGGCCGCGGCCGTGGTGGTGCTTACGGTGGGAACGGCGGCGATGGCGCGGGAAGGGCAAATCGCGCGCGCCGAGCAGCAGCGCGCCGACCAGGGAGTCGAGCGCGAGCGTCAGCTGGCGCATCTTCTGCTATTCGACTATTTCACGCAGTTGCAACAGATCGCCGGTTCCACCGATGCCCAGCGGCAGGCGGTGGCGAGCGCATTGAGCTTTCTGGACGAGCTGTCGGCCTCCGCTCCCGGAGACGCGGTCCGTCTGGAGTCGGTGCGGGCATATACGGCGATGGGACAACTGCAGGGAAGTCCCTACTACCAGAACCTGGGTGATGCGCCCGGTGGACTGGTGACGTTGAACAAGGCGCTGCCAATGGCCGAGGCGCTGGCGAGAAACAATCCTGGCAGCCTCGACGACCAGAATGGGCTGATCGGCGTTCAGATGGTGCTTGGACAGGTGCTGATGGGCCTGTCCAAACCGAAACAGGCGCTAGGCTACCTGCAGGCCGCTGCGAAGAGCTCGCGTGAGGTGGCCGAACGGCCGGGTGCCAGCCTGGCGAGCATGGTCCTGGCCTCGCGGGTGCAAGGCCTGCTTTGCGACGACTATACGTACAAGGGTGCGGGAATGCTGGTGGACAACGCCAAAGGCACCGAGGCCGGCCAGGCCATGGTCGCTCTGAACGAGCGTGCCGCCAGGGCGTATCCCCCCTGTCCGCCCTGCCAGCACGGCAAGGTGATCGCCCTGACCAAGCTGGGCAGCATCCAGGATGCGATCGACACGAAACGGGCCTACGAGTACTACGACCAGGCGCTTGCTCTGTTGCGCGCCATGGCCGCCGACCAGCAGGGCCGCGTGCCGATCCAGCGCTCGTACGGAATCGTCCGGACACGAATGATCGCGCTCGAAATCTACGCGGGGCGCAACCCGGATGCTTTGATCGCGGAGGAACGCTCGAACGAGCTGAAAGCGATCGCGGCAGACCCCTTCGATGTGCGCGCTCGGTATGATCTGGCGGGACTCGATTCGAGCATGATGGATGCCTACAACTCGGTCGGGAACAAGCAGAAGACGCTGGCAGAGGCAGTCCGGTTTCTGGAATCGACCACCATCCTGGTGAAGCTGCGGCCGAAGAACCAGACATATCAATATCTCCAGTCGACGGCGCTGCTGCAGCATGGGCGCGCCCTGTCGCGGTCCGGGCAGGAGGCCGCCGGACAGCGCGAAATGGACGCCGGCATGGTTGTGCTGCTTCCGCTGGCGCAGGATCCGGATGCGGAGCCGGACACGCTGGGCATGGCTTCGGAGTTCCTGATCCAGATGCATCGGAACCCGGCACGGGATGGTCCGCTTGCGGTGGAGTTCATGCGCCGTTCGATCGGCAATGCCGACGCGCCTACGTCGGACCAGCTGCTGGAGCTGTCGCAGGCGCAGAAGCTGGCCGGGCAAACGACGGATTCGCGCGACTCCGCCCGCAGGGCGCTTGCGCTGCTGGAAAGCAACCCGCGCGGAGGCTTTGGGCACGACAAGGATGTAGCCCTCGCCCGCGGGCTGGTCGGGCAGCCGGAGCAGACGAAGCGGTGAGGCTTAGACGCCGACGGGAAACGGCTTCTCGTGCGAGGTCGACGGAGCGCCGGAGCGCTCGAAGCGTCCCTGCAGAAGACTCAACAGGCCGGTGTACCAATAGCCGAAGACGAACAGAAAGAGGAACGGCAGGGTGAAGTAGTTTTCGCTGGTGAAGGCGTAGTAGATGGTGAAGGCGAAGTAGCATCCGATCAGCAGCTCGATCCAGGGAACGATGCCGAGGCGCTTGCGGTACTTCTGCGCCTGGGCGCGCTCGCCCTTTTTCTTGACCGCGAACTTGGGCGTGCGGGCAAAGGCGCTCTTGATGCCGAACAGGGCTTCCAGCACCGCCTTGGTGTTGGTGATCGTCAGCCCAATCCCGCCGAGCGCGAGCAGAAACGGAACATACACGATGCGGGCGTACCAGTGGCGAGGGAAAAGCTCTTTCTGGCTGACCATGTAGAAGGTGGAAACGGACGCGGTTGAGGCCATAAAGAGTGGGAAATCGATCAGCAGCATCTGAATCCAGCCCTGGTAGGAGCGGATGATCATCGCCGGCATCAGCAGCGTGCTCAGCACGATCATCAGTGGATAGCTCAGGTTGGCGGTCAGGTGGTAGACGGCTTCGAGCTTGGTATGGAACGGCGCGTCGGACTTGAGTACGCGGGGAAGGATCTTCTTCGCGGTCTGGATGAGGCCCTTGGCCCAGCGCGCCTGCTGGGTTTTGAAGGCGGTCATTTCGATGGGGAGTTCGGCCGGGCACTCGACGTCCTGGAGGTATTTGAACTTCCAGCCGATGAGCTGCGCGCGATAGGAAAGGTCGGTGTCTTCGGTGAGGGTGTCATGCTGCCACCCGCCGGCCTCGGCGATGACGCGCGTGCGCCACATGCCGGCGGTGCCGTTGAAGTTGAAGAAGACACCGGCACGGCTGCGGCCTCCGTGCTCGAGGACGAAATGGCCGTCGAGCAGGATGGCTTCGACCTGGGTCAGGAAGGAGTAGTGCCGGTTCAGGTGCGTCCAGCGGGTTTGCACCATGCCGATTTCAGGGCTGGCAAACTGGTGGATGACCTGGAGAACCCAGTTCGGCGGAGGGATGAAGTCGGCGTCGAAGATGGCCACGAACTCGCCTTTTGCGGTGCGCAGGCCTTCGTCGAGCGCGCCCGCCTTGTAGCCGTGCCGATTGGTGCGGTGCAGATAGTGAATGGGCTGGGGCGGCATGCCGTCGAAGCCGGCGGCGTAGCGCTCGACGATGGCGCGGGCGACGTCCACGGTTTCGTCGGTGGAATCGTCGAGCACCTGGATTTCGAAGCGGTCGCGAGGGTAGTTCAGCCGGCAGCAGGCTTCCACCAGCCGGTCGATGACGTACTGCTCGTTGAAGATGGGAAGCTGGATGGTGACGAAGGGAAGCTCGCCTTCCGGGAAGCGGCTGGCGGTTTCGGTCCACGTGCTGGCTTTCTTCTTGTTGCGGAAGTAAAGCCAGACGAGCTGGTAGCGATGGATGCCGTAGAACGCCAGGATGACCATGACGACGAAATACGGAATCAGAATGCAGAGGTCGAAGGCGCTCAGGCGATAGAGATGCTCAAAGGTCTTGTCGGCGTAGTGCTGCTTGAGGTAGTGGCCCAGGCCGCGGGGGGCGAGCAGGGTCGCTATCGGTGTGCAAAGAGGGATCATGACCTGGACGCTCCGTCTTGAAGTGCTCAGGATAACTCTGGCGGAAGCTCTTTGGAAGTTCCACGACCAGATACCTGGTGGAACCACCAAATATCGTCGAAAGTGCGACTGTTCCCCTGTCACGAAGACATCGGCCTTTCTAGACAGGCTGCCGAGCAGGACCACTCGGCGATCTCTTCCTGCGTTTACCGGGACGGTTCGGGTTAGTCCGGCGCCGCAGTCTTTTGTCCCCCTCAGCCTATTTAGAAGCCTCTGCTGATTCAGCAAGCCTTATCAGTTCAGGAACATGGTGTGATAGAGCGTATCGCGCTGCACCGGCTTGAAGCCTGCGTCGCGAATGATGCGGCGGAGCTCTTCTTCCGTGGTGCAGTTCGCCGTGCCGGCGGCCTTGACGACGTTTTCTTCCAGCATCACCGAGCCGACGTCGTTGCCTCCGAAGCGCAGGCCCATCTGCAGAACCTTCAGCCCCTGCGTAACCCACGAGCTTTGCACGTTTTCGATATTGTCGAGGAACATGCGGCTGATGGCCAGCGTCTTGAGGTATTCGACCGAGGTCGCTTCTTCCCAGCCACGTCCGCCAAGAGCGGTGTTACCGGGCTGGAAGCTCCAGGGGATAAAGGCGGTGAAGCCTCCGGTCTCTTCCTGCAACTGGCGAACGACTTCAAAGTGATTGACCCGCTGCTCCATCGTTTCGCCCACGCCGAACATCATGGTCGCGGTGGTGCGCATGCCGAGCGCATGCGCGGTGCGGTGGACCGAGACCCAGTCCTCGGTGCGGCACTTCAGCCGGGCGATGCGCTTGCGGACCTCGTCGTCGAGGATTTCCGCGCCGCCTCCGGGGATGGAATCGAGCCCGGCATCGCGCAGCCGCGCGATGGTGTCGTGAAGCGAGATCTCCGAGTATTCGGCGATGGCGAGGATCTCCGACGCCGACAGGCAATGCAGCCAGATGTGCGGGAATCGCTGCTTGATGCCGGTGAACAGGCGCTCGAACCAGTCGATCTTGAGGTCGGGATGGATGCCCCCCTGCATGAGCACGCCGGTTCCGCCCATCTCCACGGTTTCACGGATCTTGTCGTAGATCGTGTCGAAGTCGAGGATGTAGCCTTCAGCGGCCATCTTGCCTTTGAGCGGGCGGTAGAAGGCGCAGAAGGTGCAATATTCCGTGCAGAAATTGGTGTAGTTGATGTTGCGGTCGATGATATAGCTGACCACGCCTTCCGGATGCAGGCGGCGGCGGACCGCATCGGCTTCCATGCCGATGCCGATCAGGTCGTCGGACGCGAAACAATCGAGCGCTTGCTGGCGTGTAATGCCCATGCAGCGATTCTACGCCGTTGCGGATCGCTGGCGTATCAGCGCTTTAGCCGGGTGAAACTGACCACCTCCGCGGCGATCACGCCGGCGACAAGACAAGAGGCTAGCGAATCGCCTCGTCCGCCGGCGGCGGCACCAGGAGCCGCCTCCCGGCACGATGCCGGAGCACCAACGCGACGATCGTGACGACCACAAGCGTTGTCGCGATGCCCTGCGACCAGACGCAGTAAATACACCACTTCTGGATGACGAACTCTTCGATATAGCTGAGAAAACACGCGCAGGCAAAGGCGATCTCGGCGAACTGCAGCACGGCCCAGAATCGTCCGAAGAGCGCAAGCAGGGCGATCAGCGAGTAGCCGGCAATGCCAAAGACGGCGACCGGAATATGCGTGTGCTGTGAGACGTTTTCCTCATCCGGCGTAATGGCCGGAAAGACCGCGTAACGCGAGTGGTTCACCGTGCCGCAGTCCCAGGTTTCGTTCACCGCGCACGGAGGAGCAAGCGACGGGTCCATGTTGTGGACCTTCAGTGCGAGCACGCTGACGACGATTCCGATCACAGCCAAAAGCGCGAGCAGGACGCGCATTCCCCAGTTCCGCATGGGTTCAGTTTACGACGCGCAGTCCTCTCTGTAACCTGCTTCGTCTAAACTGCATCCATGCCATTGCCTCCAACTCGCCGACACTTCCTTTCCGCGCTGGGGGCAGCCGGCGCGTACACTCTTGTGCCCGGCTCTCAGCTTTGGGCGCTGCCGTCCGAGGCGGCCAGGCCGGAGCCGTTCACGTTTCTGTTTCTGACCGATTCCCACACCGAGCCAGAACTCGATGCGGCCAAGGGGACGGACATGGCGTTCCGCAAGGCGCACACCATCTCGGCGGACTTTGCCATTCAGGGCGGCGACCACGTCTTCGATGCGCTGGGGTGCACGCAGGCCCGGGCAATGCAGTTGTTCGACCTGTACGGAAAGACCGAGCAGGATCTGGGCATGAAGGTGTATCACACAATCGGCAACCATGACTGTTTCGGGGTGTATCCGTCGAGCGGCACGGGGCCGGCGGACCCGCTGTACGGCAAGAAAATGTATGCGGAGCGGTTTGGGCCGACGTACTACTCGTTCGATCACAAGGGACATCATTTTGTGGTGCTGGACTCGATCCTGATCACGCCGGACCGCAAGTACGTCGCGGGGATTGAGGAAGCGCAGCTCGCGTGGTTGAGCCAGGATCTCGCTGCGCAGCCGCCGGCGAAGCCGATCGTCGTCATCTCGCACATTCCGATCTACTCTACGGCCAACACCCTGCCGATGGCGCTGCTGGGCGGCCACAGCACGGACTATCAGCATGGCGCGGAGATCCGCAGGCAGTTTGCCGGACGCAACGTGCTGGGCGTGCTGCAGGGGCATGTGCATGTGAACGACCGGATCGTGCTCGAAGGGGTTCCGTACCAGACATGCGGGGCGATCTGCGGGAACTGGTGGCACGGCACGCGGCTGGGAACTCCGGAAGGGTTTACGGTGGTTACCGTGGCCGGCGGCAAGCTGACGACGCGGTATGAGACCTACGGGTTCCACTCCGTTGCGCCGGAAAACACCTAGCCGCGCCAGCCCTAGCGGGCACTTGAGCCCAGGTGCGGCGTATAGGTAAGGTGCACCAGGTTGTCTCGGTAGTCGATCTGGATGACCAGCTCGCGCAGGGTGGTGAAGCCGATGAAGCCGGCTATCTCGGTTCCGGTGGAACGCGACATGTTGGACGTGTCCACTGAGGTCATGCCGAAGGTTTCCTGCTTCACCCCGCCAAACGCAATCGAGAGGCTTCCTGTTCCCATAACGCTTTTAACCTCGCCGGAGACTCCGTGGATACGCGCGTCCGGGTCGGCGGCGACATGGGTGACCTCGCGGGCGGCTTCGGGCGAGATGAGCGCGACGCTCGCGCCGGTGTCCATCACGAAGAGCTTCGACGGCGCGTTGCCGATGACGGTGGGAAAGATGAGGTCATGGCCGGAGCGGAAGACGCGTGTCCAGTCCTTCATCTCCGGTGCAACGTAGCGGTCGCGGCGCGTTTCGGCCAACGGTTTCGGACTGCTGTCTTCGTCGGTGTCGGCGCGCAGCGGCTGCTCGGTCTCGTCGGGGCGTCTGGGCAGGGAACTCAGCCGCATCTGCGTGGCGGGGAAGTCGAGCGTAACCAGGAAGGAGCGGAAGACGTTCGGTCCGAGCAGGCCGTCCTTGCCGTGCAGCACCTTGCCTTCCGCGAAGACGCGCACCAGGCAGTTGTGCAGGACGAGGTCGCCGATCCTGATCTCGTCCACATGGGACAGAAAATCGCGCTGCACGCCTTCATCGCCGATACCGAAGCTTCCCGACTCGGCTTCCGCGGTGAGCCCGAGCGCTCTGGCCGCGTCATGGGTAAGCACGATGCCGCCGGCACCGGTATCGAGCGTGAGCCGTCGCCTCTGGCCGTTGAAGCTCACGTCGACGCCGGCACTGCGAGCACTGGACATTCCGTTTCCGGTCGAGCCGACGCCGAGTCCTCCCATGTGTTGGGTGTCGGTGGGCCAGAGCGGGATTTTGACGGTGTCGGCCTTGGAGACGACCTCGCAGTCGCCGCGCTGGTGCGTCTCCAGACCCTTGATCGCGGCTTCGGTGGCGGCCTTCTGCTCGCCGGATTCGTTGCCGGAGTCTTCACGCTTCTTGAGCCGCGCGATGCGCTCTTCGTCGGTAAGCGGGACACGGTGGCTTGCGGCCCAGGCGCGAGTGACGACGGGGTCGTACGGGCTCAGCTTGTGCGCGGTTTCGAGCTCACCTTGCGAGCTTCCGTAGCGTCCGGCCAGGTTCATGTATCGTCCGATGTCGAAGTGCGTGCGTCCGGCGCAGGGGTCCAGCTGGAGCGACCGGTTGTAGGCCGCGGCGGCCTCGTCGACCTCGCCGCGGCGGTAGCGCACCTCGCCCAGCCCGTCCAGCAGCACGGCATCGTCCGGATGTGCGGCCACCTCGGCCTGAATAATCGTAAGAGCCTGTGCGAGCCTGCGCTGGGCAAGCGCGGTGCGTACCAGGCCCAGGGTTCGCGCGTCGGACACCGGCATGGCCGTATAGAGCGATTCGGCCGTGGCGAAGTCGCCGTGCGCAAAGGCATCGTCGGCGGGCGTGGCGGCGACCACTGGCGCGACGGTGCAGGACTTTCGGGCAGCCGGCTGCTGGGCTGAAAGGGCGTGGGCCGCCATGACGAGGCCGGCGGCTGCCAAGGCTGCTGCGAATCGGATCTGCTGCCTCATGCGTTCTGTTCTCCGTGCGGGTGCTGGCTGCATTCTAGCCGGGCCGGAGCATGCGTGCACGGCCTTTTCTGGGGTCAACGGGGAGTGTAAAGGTGTGCACTGCCCGCGAGGGAACAGAGCGCGCGGCACCGGCCCACATATACTGTCCCCCATGGCCCCGTTTGGACGCGCGCGCAGAACCATGTCTCGCCTGGGCGAGCGCTTTCTGCCCTCCGGCGACGCGCCCTCCGGCCAGTTCCGGTACGCGATGCTGTCGCACCCGGGACGCGTACGCAGAGGAAATGAAGACACCTGCGCGGCCGACCCCGCGCACGGCGTCTTTGCCGTATGCGACGGCATGGGCGGAGCCGCTGCGGGCGAGGTCGCCAGCCGCCTGGCCGCTGACACCCTGGTCGCCAGCCTTGCGCCTCCGCGCTCGCGCACCGAGGTGCCGGCCCTTCGCCGGCCGACCCCGGACATTCGCATGGACGAGGCCATTCACGCCGCCAATGCGGTTATCTATCAGCGCGCCATGGAGCATCCGGAACTGCGCGGCATGGGCACCACCCTGGTCGCGCTTCTGCTGGAGCTTCCGGTGCCGGACGAGCCTAGGCTGCGTCCGTCCCTGACCCTCGCGCATGTCGGCGACAGTCGGTGTTACCTGTTTCGCGCCGGTCAGCTCGTGCAGCTCACCGAGGATCATTCGCTGGTTGAAGAGCAGCTGCGCTCCGGCCAGATCACCGCGCTCGAGGCCGAGCGGCACCCGATGCGCAACATCATTACCCGCGCGGTGGGCTCGCAGCCCGTGGTGGAGCCTGAGCTGATGCACTTGGACCCCCAGCCCGGCGACCTGCTTCTGCTCGCCTCCGACGGGCTCACCCGCGAGCTTTCAGACAGTGCCATTCTTACCGTGCTGCTGCGCGCTCAGCATCTGCACGGCCTGCGCAAAACCGTCGCCGAGCCGTTCCTGAACCTGCCCAGTATCTGCCAGACGCTGGTCGATGAGGCAAACGACGCCGGCGGCATGGACAACATCACCGTACTTTTGCTGCAGCTTGCCTGAACCCGGAGCCGGTGCGGTATGCTCATACCGAAAGAAGGACACGCGCATCCATGCCCAACGACGGACTTTACTTTGAAGATTTTCACCTCGGCCAGAAGTTTCACTCTGCCGGCTCGGCACGGATCACCGCGGAAGAGATCAAGGAGTTCGGGGCGCGCTATGACCCGCAGCCCTTTCACCTGGACGAGGCGGCCGGCGAAGGCTCGTTCTTCCAGGGACTCGCCGCCTCTGGATGGCTCACCGCCGCGATCGTGATGCGGCTTCGCGTGGAGTCGCTCAAGGTCTTCGGCGGCATGATCGGCGCGGGCGTCAGCGAGATGCGGTGGACCGAACCGGTGCGTCCGGGCGACGTGCTGCGGACCGAAATCGAGGTCGTCGCGATGCGGCAGTCCGCCTCGCGCAAGAACTACGGCATCGTCACCACCACCACGCTCGCGTACAATCAGCGCGACCAGGTGGTGCTGAAGTCGACCGTCAACTTCCTTGCCCCCTTGCGTTCCCCGGGGCAGACCACGTGAGCCCTGAAGACCTCGACCTGCTCAAGCGGGCGCAGGGTTATGTGCTGGCCATCGAACTCAATACCGGAGAGCAGTTCTTTGCCGAGATCGTGATCGTGGTGGACGAGCCACCTACCCCGGACGTGTTTCTGCTGCGCATGATCCGCGAAGCCGACGGTGCCTTCGTGCCCCTCGCCCAGGGCGAAAGCCAGACCGCCGGCGAGTCGATCCTGCATTCCGACATCCGCCGGGTCGCGCCTCTGCCCGGCGTCCTTTACCCGGACGAGCCGTCCACCGCCTGAGCGAGCCGCGGAGACTCGCATCGGGCGAACAAACCGCGTATGTTAACTAGATGCGCATGTCTGTGCTGGCCTCCGGCTCTAAGGGAAACTCCGCCGTGATCGCAAGCGAGCGCACCCGCGTCCTGGTCGACGCCGGCCTGAGCTGCCGTGAACTGCTGCGGCGCATGGCGCTGGTGGGCGAGGACCCGGCGCGGCTGGACGCGATCCTGATCACCCATGAGCACCAGGACCACGTCGCCGGGCTCGCCACGCTGGCCCGCCGTCTGCGCATCCCTGTGTTTTTTACGCAGCCGACGCACCGCGCGTGGGTTCGCATGCTCACCCCTCGCACGACCATGACATACGCCAAATGGCTCGACCGCCTGCAGCAGGAAAAGCTCGAACGGGCGGAAAAGGTGGCACGAGAAGCCCAGGTGCCCACCTACGCCGCCGCCATTCGGGCTTCGGAGACGGGTTCTCCGGCGGAGGCGTCTGAGACCTGGGCCGGCGAGCCAGCTACGCCGTCCGCCGAGCTCGAATCCATCCTGGCGGTTTCGGCCGAGGCTGCCGGCTGCGATCCGCGGATGAACCGCTCCGACGACCCCCATCCCGTGCCGGAACTGCCCGTCGATCCTGACCCGGACGGCGACCAGCAGGACTGCGATCCGGTCTCGTCCGCGCGGGAAAGGGCCGATCCCGCCTTTCTGCCGGCGGTAGAGTACTTCCAGGCCGGCACGAAGTTCGCCATCGGCGACCTGGAAGTGAGCCCGTTCACCATTCCGCACGACGCTGCCGACCCCTGCGGCTTCGTCTTCGAGTCGCAGGCCGACGGCATCCGCATGGCGCTCGCGACCGACCTCGGTTACATGCCGCCGAACGTGAAATCCGCACTCAAGAATGTCGATGTGCTTCTTTTGGAATCAAACCACGATCTCGAGATGCTCAAGGACGGTCCATATCCCTGGTCGGTCAAGCAGCGTGTGCTCTCCCGCGTCGGTCACCTGTCGAACGACGCCACAGCCGAGTTTTTGACGCGCGACTACGACGGCGGCGCGGCGTGGATCGTGCTCGGCCATCTGTCGGAATCGAACAACCACCCGGAGTTGGCGCGCATTACTGCCGAGCGTGCGGTAGGCGACCGGCTTTCGCTTCTGGGCAACCGCATCCTGCTTGCGCTGCAGGCCGCCCCGCTCGATCCGATTCAGCTTTAGGTTCCCGCAGGCTGCTGCCTGAATCTTCGCCAGTGCCGGGTGTGTCAAACAGGGTAGAATCGAGGCAGCGCCTTATGCCGAATCGTTCCCCCAACCGCGCAGGTTCCTGCAGCGACCCCGTCGTCGGGGCCATTCTTTCTGGCTGGCGTTACGACATCTCCAACATCTCGCCGGAGATGCGCACCGACTACGAAGAACACTTGGGGGCCTGCCTGCATTGCCACCGGCGTCAGCGCATGGCCCGTACCATTGACGTGCTTTTGCTGGCGGTCTCCTCACTGTTGATTTTGGTGTTCCTCCTGGTGGCGGTGTTGATGCATAAATTGGAAGCGTTAATGGGCATCGACACGGTGCACATGCAACTGCGTCATACGGCGGTAGCAATTTCGCTTGAGTGGGTCGCGCTTGCCGGGCTGGTCGTATCGTCGATGCTCTGGATCCTGGTTGCAATCGCGACGCCGCTGCCCGGTTTCCTGGGAGGGCTGGTGCAGCAGAAGCTTCCGTCCGACCTGCGCGAACGTATTACGCGCCACGCGCAGACCCGCATCTAGCCGGACAGCGCCGCCCATGCCGCATGACCCACAATCCGAAGTCCTGCCTCCGGAGCAGACCACGGTCTACGCTCCCGGTGAGCCGGCTGACACACCGGTCCGCAGCGAATGGGACCCGCGGTCGGCGCCGGGAACCTACACGCTGATTACAGCCAACGTTGCGGTTTTCCTGTGGATGGTGCACTCCGGAGTAAGCTGGACGAACCCTGAGCCGGACCAGCTGGTGCACTTCGGCGCCAACTCCACGCGGCTTGTGCTCGAAGGTCAGTGGTATCGCATGTTTACGGCCATCTTCGTCCACATCGGCATCCTGCATATCGCGACCAATATGTGGTGCCTGTGGAACCTCGGCCTGCTGGGCGAGCCTCTGCTCGGACCTTTCGGCCTGTGCGCGGTCTACGTGCTGACCGGCGTCGCGGGCAATCTGCTGTCGAATGCCGTCAATCTGACCCTTGCCATGGCGACCCAGAACGGGGCCATCCTCAATATTCCGGGTGCAGGCGCTTCGGGTGCGGTGTTCGGCATTGCGGGCATTCTGATCGTGCTGTTGTCCAACCGTAAGCTCCCGATTCCCTGGCCGGAACTCAAGCGGCTTCGCACCTCCGTTGTCCGGTTTGCCGTGATCAATCTGGTCATCGGCGGAAGCACGCTTCTGCTTAACAGCCCTATCCGGATCGACAACTCCGCGCATATCGGCGGGTTTCTGTCCGGGCTGGCGCTTGGGCCCGGGCTGGTGCCGCGCATGACCGCGGGACGCGTCCGCTATCTGGCCCGGCAACGCGTGGTCTTTCTTGTCGCGGCGTTTCTGCTTGCGCTGGTTGGCTACGGAATCGAAAGCATGCGTCCCTGGTAGGGATTCACCGCCTTGGTCGCACTGCGGCCGTCTTCAACCGATCCTGTAACTCTTGCCGGGAACCTCCGGCGGCACGTCTTTCCTGTGAGTGGAAGCAGTTTCCACTTGCCCGCACAGGCTTGCGCCCGTTACCGTTCAGCTAATGGCTGACATGCAAACCTTCTCCCCTGTGCAGGCGGACCCTATCGTGAAGTCCATCTCGAGCAACATCGGTTCCACCATCCGCGATTTCCGCCTTGGTAAAGGAATGAGCCAGGGAGACATCGAAAAGCGCACGGGTCTGCTGCGCTGCTACCTGTCCCGGGTGGAAAACGGTCACACCGTCCCCTCTCTCGAAACGCTGCAGAAGATCGCCGGCGCGCTGGACCTGCAGCTTTCGCAATTTTTCGCCGAGGATTCGTCGAGCCCGCAGATTCCAACCCTGAACCTGAGCGAGGACGAAATCCGCTTTCTGACCCAGATCCAACGGTATTCGGCAAACCTGTCGGAAAGCGATCGCCGCCTGCTATTGGCGATGGTGCGAAAGTTCGCCTCAACCGCGGTCAGCTAAGCAAACGCCACGGACAGTCTGCCCCGAATGATTCTGCTTACGTGCACCGCTCCTTGTGCGAAGCTATCGATGCGGGCTTAGCGAATCTGCACCAGCTCCGGGGAGGTATGGCTCGCGCCGGGGGGATGGTTCGACAGGTGCTGCGGTGCACGCCAATGGTCGATGTAGCTGACCTGGTGCACGCAGGAAATGGTGCAGTTCGGGGCGCAACCCTTTTCCGTGACGAACTCGCGCTTGACGTCGGCGGTCTTGTATTGGGCGAGCGGGACGCCGGGGAAGCCGCGCTGCTGCGAGCAGTAATGCACCAGGCCAAACTCGCAGATGTACAGATAGCGTGCACCCGCGCGGCATCGCCAGCTGTTGGGCTGGCCATTGGCGATCGCCTCCTGGAAGTGGTTGAACCGGGAATACGATCGACGCGTCAGGTTACGGACCCGGTCCCAGACGCCGCGTTCCTGCTCGCCCAAAGGCTTGAGCTGGCCGGAGCCGTCGTGGATAATGCCGATCGTCGAAGAAAAGCCGAGGGCCAGCGCGCGCTCGGAGACGGTAAAGGCGTCTTCCGGATTGGCGATGCCGCCGCCGACGACGGAGTTGATGTTGACGTGAAAATCGGCGTGTTCGGCCAGCATACGGAGCTTGGCGTCGAGAACCTTGAGCGACTTCTTCGACACCTCGTCCGGCATGACGTTGTCGATTGAAATCTGCATGTGGTCGAGTCCGGCGCGGTTCAGTCGCTCGATCCGGTCGGGCATCAGCAGGTAGCCGTTGGTGATCATGCCGGCGATGGCACCGGTGCGGCGGATGCGGGCGATCACGCGGTCGAGCTCCGGATGCAGCAGAGGCTCACCGCCCGAGATGGTGATGACGGAGGTGCCGAGCCGGCCAAGCTCGTCGATGCGTCGCTCCATCTCCTCGATGGCGACGGGGTCGGAGGTCTGGTCGAACTCGTTGCAATAGGTGCAGGCCAAATTGCAGCGGCGCATGGGCACGATGTGCGCCATATACGGGTGGCCGGTCGAAAGCAGAGCCGAGCCGATCGAGCCGAGCTCGCGCAGCTTGCGGGTAGCGGCTTTGAGCCGGCGATGCGCGGTCCAGGTGCGGCCGGGATGTGCGGGAAACGTCGGAGCCATAGTCAAGATTCAGTATAAGCCCGGAGCGCTTCCTGCCGGAGCGGCTACATCGTTGGCCGGGCAGCCTGCGCGAGAGGCTCGGGGGCGGGTTCCAGGCTGGCGTGGCGTTTGCCGTCCGGGAGCAGGCTCAGGGTGTGTTCGGCGCGGTCGCGCAGGACGATCACCGTGACCGGGTGGCCTTTGGCTTCCTTGATGACGCGCGTCCAGTCCGCCATGGACAGGATCCCGTGGCTGTTGGCGCGCAGGACAACATCCCCGGCGTGCATCCCGGCTACCGCGGCGGGGCTGTTGTCGGCGACCGAGCGGACCAGCAGGCCGGCTCCCGAGGGAACGCCGAAGAATTGTGCAAGCTGCGGGCTCATATTTTCAAGCATCACGCCGGTGTAGGACGGGCTCATGAGCAACGTGCCCAGGAATCCGCGGGAGTAGCGAGAAGGCGGCGCGGACGGGCTGGCGGCACCGGCGAACAGGTCGGTTTCGCCGGTCGGCAGGCCGGTGGCAGGGGCCTGCGGGGAGGCCAGATGCTGGGCCCAGGCCTGCCGGTCGACCTGCTGCTTGTCCGCCATCTCGGACCTAAGGGTCAGCAACTGGCCGTCGCGGCTGACGACCAGGATAATACCGTGGCCGGGCGGGCAGTCACGCAGCATGCGGCGAAGCTGCTCCTCCCCTTCGATCAGCACGTTGTTCATCTGCAGGATCACGTCGTGCTCGTGCAGACCCATCTTGCCTGCGGGTCCGTCGTGGTCGACCCGCAGGATGACGGCTCCGCGGGAATCACGCAAATGCAACTGCGAGGCTTCGTCGTCGTTGACGCCGCGGACGTCAATGCCGAGATAGCCCTGGGGAACCGGATGGCCGGCGCCGCGGAACGGTTGCGCGAGAAGGATGCCGTGACGGTGAGGATAGGCGTTTGCGGCGGCTGGGGTGAGCAGAAGCAGCAGCATGAACCCGCTCATCGCAAACGACGCGATGAACGGGGCACGGGTGCCGGTTGGAGACTGCGGTATCGCGAAAGCGCGCCCGGTTGCCGGATGGGGTGCGGGCGGGTTCACTGGATCGATCCGCTGCCTTCCAGCGCATGCGTGGAAACGGTGCGCAGGTAGGGATTTTCGTCCGTGGTGGAGACGGTGCGGAGTGCCTGGCGCACGCTGGAGTCGGACTGGACCGGGCCCAGCATGGAGACGGCGTGGGTGCGCACGCTGGCCGAAGAATCGGTCAGCAGAGCCTGCAGCACGGCATCGCGGACGGCCTCATCCTGGCTGACCCAGGGCTGCAGGCCATCGAGCGCCTTGAGCCGGACGCCGGGATTCCGGTCGTTGCGCAGACTGACCAGAAGCGTGCGGCGGACGTCGCCGTCATCCTGCGCGCGGCAGGCGTGGCCGGCGCGGCATTGATCGGCCAGCAGCGCGACGGAGTCGACACGGGCGGCGTTGGTAGTCGCGGCCTTGGTGCCGACCATCAGAAGCGAGCGGATCTGCGGGTCATCGAGCGAGCCTTCGGCCATCTCCGGCACGACGCGGTTATAAGAAACCTGGACCATGTCGTTGGGCAGCTGGCGAATCTCGCTGACCGTGGAGATACCTCCCCCTGAGGTGTTGGTCAGGATAACGGGCGGCGCTGGGTGTGGAGCGTGCGCGACCTGGTATCGGTAAGTGAAGTTGCCGCCCAGGAAGCCGACACCGACCAGAAGGGTGGCCAGCGCGGGAGCTGACTGCAAATGGCTGAACCAGCGGAAAGCGTGCGCTCCCATCCGGTCGGCGACAGAGCCCTGCGGCATGGCGTCCAGCGCCTCGTCGAGCCGCATGCGCGAGTGGGCGAGCAGGTTGGGATCGGGCTCGGCCATGGGATGGAGCTGCAGGTCGGCATCCATGGAACGGATGGCGTGGAGCTCGGCCAGGCAGTCTGCGCACAGCGCCAGATGCTGCTCGAGAGCGATGACCTGCTCATCGGGGAGTTCGCCGTATGCGGCCAGGATGATACTGTCCCGTGCGCCTTCACACTTCATGGGTTTCGCCTCACAACAGCCTCTTGAATTTTATTGCCCGTACACTTCCGGGTCTTTGCCCGGTAAGTCGTGCCAGAACATAGCGGTGGTGCGTTGAAGCGGTTTACAAACCTTTGAAACTCGCAAGGTTCAGACGAAGCTTGCGAGTGGCGCGGAAGAGGGTGTTCTTTGCGGTCTCTTCCGTGGTGCTGAGCATTTCTCCGATGGTCCGGAGCTTGAGCCCCTGATAGTGCTTGAGCTCGAAGACGGTGCGCTCACGCGGCGTCAGCTTCGCGAGCGCGGCTGCGATCTGTTCGCCCATGCGTTTGCGGTCGAGCTCGCGGCCGGGGTTGGCCATGGCGCGATCATCGGTGATGTTCGCCATCAGGTCCATCTCGTCGCCGGAGGAGTCGAGCGCGGTGGCGGGGTCTTCGCGGCGGCTCTTGCGGCGGCGCAGCTGGTCCAGGCACAGGTTGGTCACGATGCGGTAGAGCCATGTATAAAACGAGCACTCGAAGCGGAAGTTGTTCAGGTGACGATAGGCCTTGATGAACGCTTCCTGGTGGACGTCCTGCGCATCCTGCTCGTTGCCGAGCATGTGCAGTGCCAAGCGGAGAACACTTCCGTCGTAGCGGCGGACCAGCGAGTCGAAGGCGGAGCGATCGCCTTTCTGGGCTTCGCGGATGAGCTCGTCATCTTCGATGCGTTGTTGCGCACGCGCTTCCATCTGCGCGGCGGTGAGCTTGCCACTGCGTGCTCCGGGTTGGGCGGCGGCTGGAGCCATCTGCGGAGATTCTACAGCGGCTGAGATGCCGGCGGCAAAGGCACTGATCGGGGGACGGCGCAAGGCCGCTCCCAGCGGGGTTACGTCTGCCTTATGCGTGAGGGCGATCGTTTCGGTGCTCATTCGATTCCGACTCCGGAGTCAGGATCACTGCCTGTACAGGTAGGTAGACCGTTGGTGGCGGAAATGGTTAGCAGGGTGGGGGTACCCCCCGGGGGGGAGATCTCGGTCGTAAAATCCTCATTCTTTTGGAATTAGTGAAGGCAGCCGCGGTAAAATATTCATTCCAGAAAGGTTACAGGCAAAATGTTCATTTGAAACGGGTTAGCGGAATCGTTTGTTGTTGTCTCTTACTCTGCTTGTGGGCGTGGCTGAAGCCGTGCCGCTTGCGGCGTGTGGGTGTTTGCGGCTTCAGCCGCTGAGGCACGCCGGTGTGCCGCCCGGGTGACTCGGCAGATCGAAGTCGTACCTCAGTAGGTAAAGCCGCACGCCACCTGAGCGCTTGCGGCACGGCCGAAGCCGTGCCCCTAAGCACAGCGCTCACTGCGGAAGCGGTGCCCTTAAGGCACAGCGCGCAGTGCTGACACCGTCCCTTTCGCAGCGACGCCTGATGGCTTGAGATCTGATTCAAGTATATGGGGTTGGCGGTTACGAACATGCCAAGGCAAGTAGCTCATTCCAGGAGGTTTGTAAAATTGTTTGCTTGACAGTTTTCCACAGAACAGCGCTTCTGTTCAGTCCGAGTTTCGAGTTTTGGGTTTTGAGTGGTTTAGCCGCGTGCGGGTAGGATGTGAGAATGTCCTTGTTTCCCGATTCGCCGTCTTCGTCTGAATCTTCCCAGGAATGGATCCATGCGCATTGCGATGGGGGGTCGCGCGGGAACCCCGGGCCGGCCGGGTATGGGGCGGTCGTGACCGATGCGCGGGGTGCCGTGCTGGCGGAGTTGAGCGAGTTCCTGGGCAGGCGGACGAACAACTATGCCGAATATTCCGGGCTGTTGGCGGTGCTGGACTGGGCGCTGACGAAGGGTTACCAGCGGCTGAAGGTGGTGTCGGACTCCGAGTTGATGGTGAAACAGGTGCAGGGCAGGTACAAGGTGAACTCGGCTGATCTAAAGCCGCTTTGGGCGGAGGCGCGGTCGCGGGTTGCGAAGCTGGAAGGTTTCGAGATTGCGCATGCGCTGCGGCACAAGAACAAGGAAGCCGATGCGCTGGCGAACCAGGCGATGGACCGCGGGATGGGACGTGGGGCAGGCTCTGCCGGAACCGATACGACGGTGGATTCGCTTTCGCTGCGGGCTGCCGTTACGCGGCCGGCTGCGGCGCCTGTGAAGGCCGCGGGTTCCGGCGCGATGCTGCGGGGGTTTAGCAAGGGAGGCGTGGTGCATCTGCTGGGCGGCGCAGAGCTTCCGGACGGGGTGTTTGTAAAGGTGATCCGGGAATAAGGGTCGCCGGAGTACGACGTGAAGCCTGGGTCAGGTTGTACACTGGCGCAAACGACGGAGGCGGCTTTGCAGATTCCGATTCAGCATACGACGAGGTCCGTGCGGGAGATGCAGAAACTGCAGACTCCCTGGTGGCGCCGGGGCCTGCGCGGGTTCCGCAATGTGCGGGCGCTGATCTACCTGGTGGTGGGTGGTTGGGTGGCGATCGGGATGATCGTGCGCGGGATGCGTGCGGTGCCGCAGAATACGCACGATATGTGGTCCGGGGTGGGATTTCTGTTGTTGGTGATCGCGGTGCCTTTTTTGCTGGTCTGGCGGGCGCAGTCTGCGGTGAACAAGGGGCTGGCGGCGCAGGTTCCGGCAACGATGGACCTGGGCAGCTCGGGCATGACGACGACGCCGTTCAACGGAGTGAGCTCGTTTCAGCCGTGGTCGGAGTTTGTGTCGTTTCGCGAAGGGCAGCATACGATCGTGCTGGCACGGCAGGGCAAGGCCCCGGCGCAGGTGATCCCGGTGGAAGGAATGGATGCGTCGATGCGGGGAACCATCCGGTCGATTCTGCTGAGCAACCTTCCGGAGAAGGTGTAGGCGTACCTGCCTCCAGGTATGTGCCCGGCGACCAGCAGATTCCTTCGCTTCGCTACGGAATGACAAGATGGGAAGCGGTAGAGGCACGATGATAAGGCGTGCCGCGGCTAGCCGACGCGACCTGTGCCGAGCTCCTGCTTGAGGATGTCGGAGACGAGTTTGCCGTCGGCGCGGATGCCGCTGGCGAGCAGGCGCTGCTTGATGACGGACATGGCGGGCCCGATGTCCTTGGGGCCGGGCTGGACGCCTCCGGCGTCGTGGGCGAGGTGCCTGAGGGCACCGAGAATAACGGCGCGGACCTCTTCTTCGCTGGCGGCCTGGGGAAGGTAGCACTCGATCATGGCGATCTCGGCCTGCTCTTTTTGGGCGAGCTCGGGGCGGTCGCCCTTGGTGAAGGAGTCGACGGACTCGCGGCGCTGCTTGATCAGGGTGGTGAGGATCTGGGTCTGTTCGGCGTCGGTAAGGGGCTGGCGCTTGTCGATTTCCTTGTTTTTGAGCGCCGACTTGACCATGCGGAGGGTGGTGAGCTTGTGCTCGTCCTTCGCCTTCATGGCGGTGATGATGTCCTTGCCGATCCGGTCCCCGATGGTGGCCTCGGAGGGCTTTTCGACGACTTCGCCAAGCTGTACCTGTTCACTCATACCGTTGTTTGCCTCACACCCGGTTAGACGCGGGTGAGCTTCGGCGCGGTGCGCGGACGTCTACAATATGAGCATGATCCGTAAAACACGCCTGTTTACGCCGGGCCCGACGCCCCTGCTTCCCGCTGCGCAGTTTGCCATGGCCGCGGCCGACCTGCACCATCGCACGGCGGAGTTCCGCACGCTGTTTACCCGGGTGCTGCGGCAGCTTAAGGAGTTTGTCGGGACCGAGCAGGGCGATGTGGTGATGCTTTCGAGCTCCGGCACGGGCGCGATGGAGGCGGCGATGAGCAACCTGACCTGCCCGGGCGATCGCGTGCTGGTGCTGACGGCGGGCAAGTTCGGCGAGCGGTGGACGGCGCTCGGGAAGAACTTTGGCTGCGCGGTGGATGTGGTGAGCGCACCGTATGGGTCGACGTTTTCGCTCGACGAGGTGAAGGCCGCGCTGCAGCTGGAGACGCGCGTGGTGTTTATGCAGGCGACCGAAACCTCGACCGGCGTGCGGCATTGCGTGCCGGGCGTGGCCAAGCTGATGAAGGAGATGGGGTCCGAGGCGCTGCTGGTGGTGGACGCCATCACCGGGCTGGGCACGACGCACCTGGATATGGATGGCTGGGGCGTGGATGTGATGATCGGAGGGTCGCAAAAGGCGGTGATGATTCCGCCGGGCCTCGCATACCTGGCGGTGGGTCCGCGGGCGTGGGACCGGATGGAGGCGACCTATAATCCTCGGTACTATTTCGACCTGCGCAAGGAGCTGAAAAACAACAAGACCGGCGAAAGTGCGTATACGCCGCCGGTGGCGCTGATCGCGGGGCTGGGCGCGGCGCTGGACTGGATTGCGGCGCAGGCGGGGACGGCGGAGAACCCGGCGGGCGATATGGTCGAGGGGCGGAGGATGCTGGTCGATAACGCCGAGACGATCGCGGCGATGACGCGGGCGGCAGTTGTGGCGATGGGGTTGAAGCTGTTTGCGCCGGATGCGCCTTCGGCTGCGGCGACGGCGGTGCTGGCTCCGGAGGGTGTGGATTCCGGAGTGTTTGTGAAGGAGTTGAAGGCGCGGTTTGGAGCGATCATTACGAACGGGCAGGGCGAGATGAAGGGGCAGATCTTCCGCATCGCGCACCTAGGCTACTTCGACTATATGGATACGATCGCGCTGATCGGTGCGCTGGAACAGGTTGTGGTGAAGTCGCTGCCGGCGTTGGGGATGAAGTTTGGAGCCGGGCTGGTGGCGGCGCAGGAGGTGTACGCGAAGGCGACGCATCCGGAGGCGGAAAAGCGGGGGTGCTTTTGCGGGCGAGTGGATGCGTGCTGCTCGTTGCAGGATGCGGGGTGGCCTGGGAGGTGAAGTCCTCAACATAGATACATCAAGAATTTGCGACTATGCCACAAGTCTTAACACCGGAACTAGAATTCACACAAAAGCTGGATAGGATTAAGAAACTTTTTGGTTATCACCGACAGCTGAGTGGTACAGATAGGGGGAGACGAGCAGCTGAGTACCAAATCCTAAATGAGTCAGCCATTGTCTTAATGCATGCTGCTTGGGAAAACTATGTCGAATTTGACTGTGTTTTCTGGGTGTCTCACATCATTTACGCCATAAACGACCCTGCGCTTCTGCCAAATAGAATTAAAACCTGTGTTGCCGGTGGTTTTGGAGAGTCAAAGCAACCAGAGGACTTTCGGCTCCTCGCCGAAAAGCGATGGAAGCGTGAGTTACAGTTGCGTGTGCCAAAGAAGTAGCTGACAATCATCAAGCTTCAAGCGGTAGTGTGGATGGGTTAATACACAAGACCTCAGGTTTGCGGAACATATCTAAGAAGTGGAATTGGCAAGCTATGAGCGCAACGCGAGCAAAAAACAAGTTGCAGCGGTATGTCGCTCTTACAGGTGCGATAGCACACACAGGAGAAGCTTTATCCACGGTCACGTTAGCCGAGTGTGAGGCTTGCGCCTCGCACCTTGAATCACTTGTCAAACGAATGGCTGAAGTACTTAGAACTTACATGCATAATGATCTTTAGATAGCATGCAGTCCAAGCAGGGATGCTAAGGTCGAGGCTATCTGGAAAGCAACTTATAAAAATATAGAAGCTTGGCAGAAGCATTCTATCTCTGACACTATTACCAGCACACTGCAGACGCAGGATCTGATCTAAATAGAAGCAAAGAACACGAAGTACTCAAATTGCAGACACCGGTTCGCCTTTCATCTTTTCGGCGATGTCGTGGGCGATGAGGGCGTCTACGGTGGGTTGCAACTGGCCTTCCATGACCATGCCCAGGTTGTGGTTGGTCAGGCCGATGCGGTGGTCGGTGAGGCGGTTCTGGGGGAAGTTGTAGGTTCGGATTTTCTCGCTGCGGTCGCCGGTGCCTACCTGCTGCTTGCGCTCTTTGGCCTGGAGTTGGTGGACTCGCTCGGCCTCGACCTCGTAGAGGCGGGAGCGCAGGACCCGCATGGCTTTTTCGCGGTTCTTGATCTGGGATTTCTCGTCCTGGCAGCTGACGACCGTATTGGTTGGCAGGTGGGTGATGCGAATGGCGGAGTAGGTGGTGTTGACCGACTGGCCGCCGGGTCCGGAGGAGCAGAAGGTGTCGATGCGGAGGTCTTTCTGCTCGATCTTGACGTCGACCTCTTCGGCTTCGGGAAGCACGGCTACCGTGATGGCGGAGGTGTGGACGCGGCCCTGGGTTTCTGTCGCCGGCACGCGCTGCACGCGGTGGACGCCGGATTCGTACTTCATCTGCTGGTAGACCTTGTCGCCTTCAAAGATGGCGGTGACGTCCTTCAGTCCGTTGCCGATGCCGGTTTCGGACTCGCTCAACACCTGGACCTTCCAGCGATGCTGCTCGGCGAAGCGAAGATAGAGGCGGAACATTTCGGCGACAAAGAGGGCCGCCTCGTCGCCTCCGGTGCCAGCGCGGAGCTCGATGACGATGTTTTTGTCGTCGTTGGGGTCCTTGGGAAGGAGGAGGACCTTGAGCTCTTCGGAGAGTGGGTCCAGTTGTGGCTCAAGGGTGCCGAGCTCTTCTTCGGCCATTTCCTTCAGGTCGGGATCGGCGAGCATCTGCTTCGCTTCGGCGATCGAGTCGGCGACCTTGCGGTACTGGCGATACTTTTCGACGATGGGCTCCATGTCGCGCGATTCCTTGGCGACAGCCTGGAACTTTTTCTGGTCGGAGACGAGGGTCGGGTCGGACATCTGGGCGGACAGCGCTTCGTATCGGGCTTCCATCTGGCTGAGGCGGTCGAACATGCGGGGGCTCCTGGAGCTGTGGTTCGGATGGGTAGGAAGTAAAACGGGCAGAAGCAGATGACAACCAAGTAGGCAGGGGCAGCTAGGCAAAGTCACGGCGGGGTGCCGTGCGGGGGAAACACACCGGGATTGCGCTGCAAAGCATGTTGGTTTGATGTTACATGGAGTGCGGCGGATGCGGGGAGCTTCCGGGCGAGGGTGCGTTTGGCGGGAACAGGGTAGTCTTGGTGGCGGGGATGGTTCAGCGGTGCGCACTCCGGTCCACGCGATTGCACGCCGGACGAGCGATCCTGGAGAGATGGCGGCAAGGGTTTCTTAGACGAGAGGATCGTGTGGCGATAGAGGAGCGGACCGAGGACGGGGCGGCGTTGGCGGCGAATGAGGCGGAGCGGCGCGACCGGCGGTCGCTGAACGTGGCGGCGGCGGTGCTTTTTGCCATTGGGGTGCTGACGGGGATTGCGTCGCTTGTGCTGGCCACGCATACGCGGCATGGGCTGGCGCGGGAGAACGAGCTGCTGCGCTCGTCGGAGCGTTTGCTTTCGACGATGAAGGACCTGGAAACGGGCGAGCGAGGCTATGTGCTGACGGGGCGCCCGGAGTTTCTGGAGCCTTACCGGATGGCGGAAGGTACGGTGGATGGGGACCTGCGGGCGCTCGACGCGGAGGCCGGCCAGAAGTCTGACCTGGACGAGTTGGTGATGAAGAAGCGGGACTTCGCAGCGATGGTGATCGCCGCGCGAAAAGGGAGTTTTGAAGCCGCGACGGGAATGGTGGCGACCGGGCAGGGCAAGGCGGTGATGGACGGGATCCGGGTTGCGGTGGCGAAGATTCAGCAGGGTGCGCGGCAAAGGATCGCGGGGCTGGAGCATCGCGAGTCGTTGTGGGAGCCGGTGCTGGAGGGGATCTCCGCGGTGTGCGTGGTGCTCGCGTTTTTGCAGCTGCTTCTGCTGGCGGTGGGCAGGCTGCGTGCGGAGCGGGCGAGCGCGGCGCTGCTGAGCCGTGTCATGGAGAATGCGCCGGTGGGGCTGGGACTGATCGACGCGGGGCTGCGCGTGCGGCATATGAACCAGGCGCTTCTGCGGATGATGGCTCGGCCGGAGGGGGTAAAGGCTGGGGAAGGGCTGTGGACGGTGCTTCCGGAGAGCGAAGAGCAGCTTGCCCCGGCGGTAGGGGAGGTGCTGGAGAAGAATCGCGCGGTGACGGGACTGGATGTGCATGTGGCGGACCCGGAGCGGCCGGCGCGCGGTCGGGATTTGCAGCTTGGGTTCTTCCCTTTGCCAGAGGATGAAAAGACCGGCGCAAGCGGAGGGGCGGGGCTGGTGGCGCTGGACGTGACCCAGCAAAGGACCGCGGAGAACAAGTTGCGGGTGAGCGAGGAGCGGTTTCGCAGCCTGATTCAGAGCAGCGCGTCGATGATCTGGACGACGACGGCTGAGGGCAAGCTGATTGGGCGGCAGACGAGCTGGATGGCGTTTACCGGGCAAACGGATATGGAATACCTGGATTTTGGGTGGCTGAACGCGGTGCATCCGGATGACCGGGAGCGGTCGATGAGGGTGTGGAGCGAGGCGATCGAAGGCAATACGTTGTATAGCGTGGATCATCGGGTTCGGCGCGCGGACGGGGCCTGGCGGTATATGTCTGCGCGGGCGGTTCCGCTCAGCGAAGATGGCGTGGTGCGCGAGTGGATCGGCATGCACATCGACGTGACGGAGCAGAAGGAGGCTGAAGAACAGTTGAGTATGGCGAAAGAATCGGCGGAGGCGGCCAATCGCGCCAAGAGCCAGTTCCTGGCGAACATGAGCCATGAGCTGCGGACTCCGCTTTCGGCCGTGATCGGGTACAGCGAGCTGCTGGAAGAAGAGATGGAGGACGGCGGGGACCAGGCGCTGTTAAGCGATGTGCGAAAGATTCAGTCCAATGCGCGGCATCTGCTTTCGCTGATCAACGATGTGCTGGACCTGAGCAAGATCGAAGCCGAGCGGATGACGACCTATGCCGAGGACTTCAGCGCGTTGCTGCTGGTGCAGGACGTGGCGAACACGATGAAGGGGCTGACGGAGCAGAAGGGAAACGAGCTGGTGCTGGAAGCGGCCGCAGACCTGGGCGAGATGCATACCGACCAGGTAAAGCTCCGGCAGTGTTTGTTCAACCTGATCGGGAACGCGGCGAAGTTTACCGAGCACGGCAGGATTACACTGCGAGCGACGCGCGTGGGAGAAGAGCTTCGATTCAGCGTGACCGACAGCGGCATCGGGATGACGGAGGAGCAGAGGGCGAAGCTGTTCGAACGGTTTGCGCAGGCGGACGATTCGACGACGCGGAAGTTTGGCGGGACGGGGCTGGGACTGGCGATTACACGTGCGTTCTGCCGGCTGCTGGGCGGCGATATCCAGGTGACCAGCGTGTATGGCGAGGGCTCGACGTTTACGATCAACGTGCCGGCGGTGCTTGCGGAGAAGGTACCGCAGCAGCTGGAGGCGAGCGCGGAGCCGGACGCGGGCAAGCAGCTGGTGTTGGTGATCGACGACGATGCGAGCCAGCGGGAGCTGCTGACGCGGTTTCTGGAACGCGAGGGATTTTCGGTCGAGGTGGCGGCGGATGGGAAGCGCGGCCTGGAGATGGCGCAGAAGTATCATCCGCGGGCGATCCTGCTGGATGTAATGATGCCGCAGATGGATGGGTGGGCGGTGTTGACGGCGCTGAAGGCGGACCCGCAGCTCGAGACGATTCCGGTAGTGATGGTGACGTTTGTGAACGAGCCCGGATTGAGCGAATACCTGGGCGCGGCGGATACCGTGCTGAAGCCGGTGGAATGGGACCATCTGAAGCAGGTGATGGACCGGTTCCAGGGGGAGGTGGGCGACATCCTGGTGGTGGACGACGATCCGGATGCGCGGGCGCGGATGCGGACGGTGCTGCAGCACAATGGATGGACGGTGGCGGAGGCGGAAAATGGGCTCGAGGCGCTGGAAATGGTGGCGCATGCTCCTCCACGACTCATTCTGCTGGACCTGACGATGCCGGTGATGGACGGGTTCAGCTTTTTGCATGCACTGCGGGAACGTCCGAGCTCGAAGGATATTCCGGTGGTGGTGTTGACGGCCCGGGACCTGAACGCGGCGGAACGGACGCAGCTGGAAGGGGCGGACCGGGTGTTGAGCAAGGGGCAGACGGACCTGAGGCTGTTGGCTGGGGAGCTGCGTGCGCTGACGCCGGCGCTTCCGGATTTAACCGAGCCGGAGATGGAGATCGATGCGTCAAAAGGGGACGAGCACAACCGCGAGGCGGCTTCCGAACATCCTTCCTTGTGAGACATACGTTAGAGACTGGATGGAGCGATGAAGCTGTTGCTGGTTGAAGATCATGAAGAGCTTTGGGACTTCCTTTCGCGGCGTCTGCAGCGTCGAGGGTTTGAGGTGGTGGTGGCGACGGACGGCCAGCAGGGTCTGGACAAGGCCCGGGAACTGATGCCCGACGTGATGCTGCTGGATATGAACCTGCCGATCGTGGACGGGTGGACGGTGGCGCGGACGCTGAAAGACGATCCGGCGACGGCGGGGATTCCGATCATCGCGCTGACGGCGCATGCGATGTCAGGCGACCGGCAGAAGGCGATCGACGTGGGGTGCAATGACTATCATGCAAAGCCGGTGGTGTTTGCGACGCTGCTGACGCAGATTGAAAACCTGATGGCGAACCCGTCGCTGGTCGTCCCGGCTTGATGGAGGCCGGGCGTGGAGACGGCGAGGACGGGACCCGGGCGCTGCTTCGCTTCGCCGCAGCCAGTGCCGGGGAGGACGTCGCCGGGGCTGAACCGGCAAGCTACGACGACGCCAGGGTCGATGCTTCCAGCCTGGGAGAAGCGATCGCGAAAGAGGTGTTCTGGGACGCCGGGCGACCGGGTCTGCGGCTGCGGGATCGTGCCATGGCGGGGGTCAGCCTGCGCCACGCGGACCTGTCCGGCGCGGACCTGGCCAGATCGGACCTGTCCGGCGTCAAGGGCGCGGGGATCGTGCTGACCGATAGCTGCCTGGAGGGCACGAACTTTGCCGGAGCCGACCTGATCGGAGCTTCGCTGTGCGCGGCCAGCGCGGGGGAGGCAAACTTTTCCGAAGCGCTGCTGGAAGACGCCAACCTTCATGGGGCTCATCTGCGGTTTGCCCGGTTCGCGGACACAATCATGGACGGGGCGAACCTGTCGGACGCCGACCTTTGGGGAGCGAACTTCAACAAGGCGGCTGCGGAGCGGGCCGACTTCCGCCGGAGCCGGCTGGACGAGTCGTCGCTGGCCGGTGCGGATATGGCGGCCGCGGATTTTACCGGCGCTTCGCTGCGACAGGCCGACCTGACCGGTGCCAGGTTGCGCGGCGCGACCCTGCGGGACGCGGTGATGGATGGCGCGAACCTGGCTGGCGCGGACCTGACCGGGGCGGTGCTGCCGAACGTCTCGTTGAGCGCGTGCATGCTGACCCACGCAAGGTTTGCGGGCGCGTGGCTGGAGCGCACACGGATGCGGTCCAGCCAGCTGGGAGGCCAGGTCGGGGAGGAGGTCGCAGGCGATCTCGAAGGGGCGATCGAGAGCTATATCGTGCTCGAACAGAACTTCCTTTCGCTCGGCAGCAAAGAGGATGCGAGCTGGGCCTACCGGCGCCGCCGGAGGGTGGGGCGCAGGTTGCATGGACGCGAAAGCGCGGCGGCGTTCGGGAAAAGGAAGTGGGCAACAGCGGGGCTTTCAGCGGCACAATGGCTTGGAGACTCGGTGGCGGAATGGCTTTGCGACTATGGGGAGAGCGTGGGGCGGGTGGTACGCGCCTTCTTTGCGATCCTGATCGGGTTCGCGCTGCTCTATTGGCTTACCGGCAGCCTGGGACCGCGGGAAGGCTTCATGGTCATCCGGCACTCCTCGGCTGTTGTGAGCTATCTGCTGTTCAGCCTGGATTCGATGACCAAGGGAGGAACCTCGGAGGTGGCGCTGCGGCCTTCGGGTGAGCTTGGCCTGCTGCTTTCCAGCCTGCAGACGGTGGTGGGAACGATCCTGCTGGGGCTGTTCGGCTTTGTGCTTGGCGCGCGGATTCGGAAGTAGGCAGAAACGCGACTCGGATCGAACAGAAAAGGGTGGATCGGAACCGAGCAGCGCGCAGCTTCGTACAGGAACAGTATGGGAAGCGCTTCACGATGTAGTCGCTCGTCCTGCTTTCCGGCTTCGATGTAGTTGCGTTCCTTCTTTGGGGCTCGCGTGGGCGGGTTCGTGTTAGCGTGGGGTTACAAGACCTGTCTGGGGGAGTGCCGGTGATGTCCGTGCGAGGTTCCGCTCTGTTGCATTTGCTTCTGCTGGGTGCGCTTGCCGCGGGTGCCGCGCGAGCGCAGAGCGCGGTGGTGGTGCAGCCGGGGGCTCCGGGGGCGGCGAGCACGCGGCTTCCGGCTTCGACGCGAGCGAGTGTGACGGCGGTTTCGGCCGGGGATGTGGCCTTTATGCAGGGTATGATCATGCACCACGGCCAGGCGGTGGCAATGACGGCGATGATTCCGTCGCATACCACGAACCCGGCGGTGCGTTCGCTGGGAGCGAAGATCTCCAGCTCGCAATCCGACGAGATGCTGTTCATGAAGCGCTGGCTGGTGGCCCGCGAAGAGCCGATTTCGATGGCGATGCCGGGCATGCCGGACATGGATATGTCCGGCGCCCCGATGCCTTCGATGCCGGGGATGCTGACCGCGGCGCAGATGGAGACGCTGGGCAAGGCTCGGGGGGCGGACTTCGACCGGCTGTTTCTGCAGGGCATGATTCAGCACCACGGCGGCGCGCTGTCGATGGTGAAGGATCTGTTCGGGACGCCGGGTGCGGGGCAGGATGCCGACCTGTTCAACTTTGCGACCGACGTGGACAACACGCAGCGGGCGGAGATCAGGATCATGCAGGGGATTCTGGAGAAGGATAAGGAGAAGCGATGAACCAGGGAAAGCGTTTGCGGATGCGGTTGGCCGGGATTTCGGCCGCGGCTTGTTTCTTGATGGCTACGGGATGTGTGTATGGGCAGACGACGGCGCCTTCGGCCAAGGAGCCGGTCACGCAGCCTCCCGATGCGAAGGCAGCCGCGAAGCCTACGCCGGTGGATGAACTGGACGAGTTTGCGCCGAAGCCCGCGCCTCCGCTGCCGGCGGGGATGACGGGTCCGGATACGACCGATCCGCGCTACAGGTTGAAGCCGGGATTGTACGACGCGGGCGAGGCGGCGATGGGGATGGTGCATCTGGACTTTGTGCAGAAGCCCGGGCCATTTCGGCTGGATGCGACCTCACCGGACGATCCGAAGGTGCTGGACACGCTGAAGACGCAGATCGGTGTGCGCGATCCCGGCAAGTTGCCGGCTGCGCTGCGTCCCGTGCTGGCACAGCTTGCGTATGCGAACTCGGACTTTGCGTTCCAGGGCAATCACCTGTTCCAGGGAAACTTCTATGGCGTGAACATCTTCGATATCGCCAATCCCTCGCACGCCAGGCTGCTGACCTCGCTGGTGTGCCCGGGCGGCCAGGGCGACGTTTCGGTGTACGGCAAGCTGCTGTTCATGTCGGTGGAGATGCCGAACGGGCGTCTCGACTGCAAGGCGCAGGGATTTCCGCCGAACCCTCCTCCGGCAGCCGGACATGAGCACGATCCGCAGAAGCAGGTGGCGCAAAAGGACCGTTTTCGCGGCGTGCGGGTCTTCGACATTTCGGATATCCAGAACCCGAAGCAGGTAGCCGCGGTGCAGACCTGCCGCGGGTCGCACACGCATACGCTGGTGGTGGACCCGAATGACCCGAAAAATGTATACCTGTATGTTTCGGGGACATCCTTTGTGCGGCCTGGCGAGGAGCTTGCGGGCTGTGAGGACGGGGCTCCGGACAAGAATCCGAATACGGCGCTGTTTCGCATCGACGTGATTCAGGTGCCGCTGGACGCGCCGCAGGAGGCGAAGGTGGTGTCGAGCCCGAGAGTCTTTATCGACCCGAGGACGGGTGCACTGAACGGGCTGAACAATGGCGGATCGCACGCCGACGGCAATGACACGCGTGCGGAAAAGCCGGCGGATACCAACCAGTGCCACGATATTACGGTGTATTCGGCGATCGGGCTGGCCGCGGGTGCGTGCTCGGGCAACGGCATCCTGCTGGACATCAAGGACCCGGTGCATCCGAAGCGGGTAGACGCGGTGAACGATCCGAACTACGCGTACTGGCACTCGGCTTCGTTTTCCAACGACGGCTCGAAGGTGGTGTTTACCGACGAGTGGGGTGGCGGGCTTGGGGCGCGTTGCCGTCCGAACGATCCGATGAAGTGGGGCGCGGACGCGATCTTCAAGCTGCATAACGACAAGCTGTCGCTGGAAGGATATTACAAGCTGCCGGCGGCGCAGGGCGATACGGAAAACTGCGTGGCGCATAACGGTTCGCTGATCCCGGTTCCGGGGCGCGATATCGAGGTGCAGGCGTGGTACCAGGGAGGAGTTTCCGTGATGGATTTCACGGACGCTTCGCACCCGTTCGAGATCGCGTACTTCGATCGCGGGCCGATCGATTCCAAGACGCTGGTGCTGGGCGGCGACTGGTCGGCGTACTGGTACAACGGCTACATCTACGGGTCGGAGATTGCGCGGGGCCTCGACGTGTTCGCGCTGAAGCCGACGAAGTTTCTTTCGCAGAACGAGATTGACGCGGCGAAGACGGTGCAGGTCAGGGAGCTGAACGTGCAGGACCAGCAGAAGATCGTGTGGCCGGCGCAGACCGTGGTGGCTCGTGCGTATGTCGACCAGCTTGTGCGGTCGGGCGCGATGCCGGCCGACCATGCCGCGGTGCTGGAAGCGGCGATCGATAAAAAGCAGGAGCGCAGGCTGAAGGAGATGGGCGCGATGCTGGAGGCGAGTGCGGACTCGGCGAAGACGCCGGCAGATGCGAAACGGATGCATGCCCTGGCGGCACTGTTGATGGGACCGCTGGCCTAGGGCGTTTGTGGGCACAGACGATGTGAATGGGCTCGGCCGGGAGATTCCGGCCGGGCCCTTCCTGTTCAGTTCTGCGGTTCGAACTTCCAGTTTTGGAGTGAGCCAGGTTCGCGCTCGATGACTTTGGCGGCGTCCTTGACGACCTGCTCGAGGGTGGTGAGGTATTCGAGATAGCGCTCGCGGCCGGGTGGGGTGATCCGATAGAGAGTTTGCGGACGGGTCCGGTCGTTTTCCTTGCTGGTGGCGACCATGCCCTCCTCTTCAAGTACGCGGAGATGCCGGCTGAGGTTGCCGTCGGTGAGCGAGCAGAGCTGCTTGAGATCGTTGAAGAGCAGGCCGGCGGGGGTGGTGATAAGGCTGGTGAGCAGGCTGAGACGGGCCCGCTCGTGGATGACGCGGTCCAGGCCTTCGTAGGCAAACCGGCCTTCGGTGGACGGATTGGTAGGAATCATGACTGCTCCTCGGCTGGGGTGGCGAGGAGCAGAATGGCAGCGATGAGGAGCTGGCCGATTCCAAAGGCGAGGCCCATGGTCCAGGGGGCGAGGGCGCGGGCGTCTCCGAGCGATACGGTGCAGAGGCCGGTGAGCATGTACCAGGCACCGGCGGCGACCATCGGCCGGGGGAGGAAACGGCAGGAGGCGAAGACGCCCAGAGCGTACAGGATCTGCCAGAGGCCGGGCACAAGAGGGAAGGAGGAGGGGACCCGGCGGACCAGCACGATGGTGAGCAGAAGGCCGGCCGCGACCGCGGGAAGGAACTGCTCGATGGCGGTGCGGAGCATGGCGTTCGAGAGGCTGGAGTGCAGGCGGCGGGTGCGCCGGTGGATCTGCCATCCGGCGAAAGAGGCTCCGAGGGTCGCGGTGGCGATCCAGAGTTCGAGGTAGCCGCGGGGGTTCGCCGCGGGAGCGGGGAGCAGGAGAGATTGGAGCAGGGCTGCGAGGATCGCCGCAGCGCCGGTGAGCGCAAGGGTGGCGGGGCCATACCCGCGAAACTGGGTGGAGGCGGCCATCTGCCGGCGGATGCGGGAGATGTCGCCTAGGGCGTGGTGGAGTTCGCTCATGCTGAGGAATACTTTATCTTGCAAAGCGCCGGAGGGGAAGGGAGAAGAGGAAAGGCACCTCCCTCTGCGAGAAACAACCGGGCTGCCTCGGGTCGTTTGCGTCCGGGACTGCAAGGGTAATCCCAGGTCTCAAGGTCGAGACCCGGGCATCCGGTTCGGGTTACTGAACGGTGACGGTAAGAACGGTGCTGTGGTTGGTGGTGCCGGAGGTGGCGTTGACGGTGACGGCGTAGGTGCCGGTGGGAGTGCTGTTGAAGCTGTTGTCTGCGCATCCAGTGAGGCTGGCGGCGGAAAAGCCGAGCAGGGTCAAAAGCAGCGAGAGGTATAGACGGCGGAAGCGGGCAAGGTTGCGGCGGCGGAGGAAGGGAAGGAAGAGCAGCGTCGCCAGCGCCGAGCCGGTGATGCCGGTGCGGAAGGGGTCGGCGTGCTGGTTGGAGGCACTGCCTGGAACGCTGGTGCCGAGGGTGAGGGTGGAGTTGACGGGCGCGCCGGCAGGGGTGACCGTGGCCGGGAAGAAGAAGCACGCCGCGTACGCGGGCAGTCCGCTGCAGGAGTAAGTGATGGGCGTGTTGTAGCCGCTGACCGGGGTGGCGGTCAGGGTGAAGTAGACACCCTTGCCAGCCGTGACCGAGGCGGTGGACGGTGTGGCGGAGACAGAGTAATCGGGCTGGCCGGAGACGACCGAGACCGCGGAGGAGGCGCTTCCGTTGAAGTTGGTGTCGCCCGCGTAGGTAGCGGTGACGGTGGAGGTTCCGTTCGGCAGGGTGACGGTGAGGGAGGCGACGCCGCTGGTAAGGGTCCCGGTACCCAGGATGCCGGTAGCGGACGCGAAGGTGACCGTGCCGGTGGGAACGCCGGAGGTGGAGCTTACGGCAGTGGCGGTGAAGGTGACCGAAGCGCCAGCGGAGACGTTTGCCGGGCCGGTGAGTGTGACCGACGAGCCTGCCCTGGTGACGGTAAGGGTGCCGGGGGTGAGGGTCGCGACGTAGTTGCCCAGGCGGCTGGAGGGGTCGTTGAGGGATGCGGTGATAGGTGCGGTGGTTCCGGCCGCGGCGGTGGTCGCGGCGGTGGAGGTATAGCTGGCGGTGATGGGATCGGCGTTGACGACGCCGGTCAGGGTGCCGGTAAAGGCCGGGTTGGCGGCTCCGTAGGCGCGTGTGCTGTTGGCTGCGACGGCGGACAGAGAGGCTTTGTTGACCAGGATGGAGGTGGATGCGGTGGAGGTGCTGTAATCGGTGGCGTCGGTCGGGGTGAGCGTTGCGGAAAGCGGCTGGGTTCCGGCGGAAAGGACGGTTCCGGCCGGGGGAGTGTAGGTGAAGGTGCCGGCGGTGGAACTGCTGGCGGCCAGTTGCGCGGTGCCGAGCGCGGTGCCGTAGGAGATGGGCGCGGGTATCGCGAAGGTGGACGTGGAGAGGGCCCTGGACACGGTGACTGACACCGCATTCGAGGTGCCGGTGGGGTAGGTGGCGGAGCTGGTCGAGCTGAGCACGGCGGTGTAGCTGTGTGTGCCGGCGGTGGGGTTGGCGACGTTGTAGGAGTAGGTGGAGGAGTAGGCGACGCCGGAGGTGAGGACCGCTGTGCCGTCGACGATCGACCAGGTATAGCTTCCTCCGGACTGCGCGCCGTTTGCGTTGGCGGTGAGCAGAATGGGCGAGCCGTAGGTGAGGGTGGCGGGGGTGCCGGACAGGGTGACGGTGGGGGCGTTGAAGGCCGCGCCGGTGCCGGACAAGGCGATCGCCTGCGGGGAGCCGGTGGCGTTCGTGCTGATCGAGACCGAGCCGGTGTAGGGCCCGACCGCAGTGGGCGTGGACGTGACGGAGATAGAGCAGGATGCATTGGCCGCGAGCGAGGCCGGGCAGGTGTTGGTCTGGCTGAAGCCGGCGGAGGCGGTAATCGACGAGATGGTCAACGCCGCGGTTCCGGAGTTGGTGAGGATGGAGGTTTGCGGCGCGGAGGTGGAAGCGACCTGCGTGCCGGGGAAGGTGAGGCTGGCCGGGGCGAGGGTGACGGCGGGCGTGGGTCCGGCGGTGGCGGTGCCGGAGAGGGCGACGGTCTGCTGAGCCGGGGATGCGTTATCGGTCAGGACGAGGCTGGCGGTGGCGCTTTGGACGACGGTGGGGCTGAAGGTGACGGAGATGGTGCACGTGCCGTTGACGGGGATGGAGGCGGCGGTGCAGTTGTTGGTCTGGGTGAACTGGTTGGCGTTGGAGATGGCCGCGATGTTGGAGAGGGTAAGCGGCGCATTGCCGGTGTTGGTGACGGTGACGGTCTGCGCGGCCGAGCTGGTGTTGACGGTGGTGGAGGGAAAGGTGAGCGAGGCGGAGTTGAGAGTGACGACGGGTGCGGCGGCGGTGGCGGTCCCGGAAAGGGAAACGGTCTGGTCGCCGGCGTTGTCTGAAATGTCCAGCGTGCCGGTAGAACTGCCGGCCACGGTGGGTTTGTACACGATGGAGAAGGTGCAGGAGACTCCTGCCGCGACCGAGCCACCGCAGTTGTTGGTCTGGGTAAAGGGGCCGGAGAGCATGATGAGGTTCAGTGAAAGGGAGGTGGTTCCGGTATTGCTCAAGGTGGCCGTCACGGCCGCGCTGCTGATGCCGGTGGGGGTGGAAGGAAAGGTAAGGGTTGCGGGGGAGATGGTCGCCGCCGTACCGGTGGGGGTGAAGGTGACGCTGGGCGAGTTGCTGGCCCCGAAGGTGGAGTCGCCGGGGTAGGACGCGCCGACGCTGGACGACGCGGCGTACGGGATGGTGCCGGTAAAGGTAGCGGTTCCGGAGCTCAACTTCGCGGTGCCGAGGGAGGCTCCGGTGGCGGTGTTGGTGAAGTTGACGGTTTCCCCGTCGGTGGACCCGCCGCTGGAGGAGTAGGGCGACAGCTTTGCGCTCAGGGTTGCGGTTTCCGTGGTGCCGGTATAGGTGGCGGAGCCGGTAACGGAGAGCGTCGTGGGTGTAGCCACGCCCACCTGCGAGACGGTCAGGGTCTGGCCGGCGATGGTGAGGGTGCCGGTGCGGGCCGCGCCGGTGTTCGCGTCGACCGTGTAGCCGACGATGCCGGAGTTGTTGAGAAAGGCTCCGGCGGTGACGTGCAGCCAGGTGCTGTTGGCGACCGCGGAATAGGCGCAGTAGTTGGGGTCGGTGACGGCGAGCGTGCCGGTCGAGCCGGCCATGGGGGCGGCCGCGGAGGTGCTGGCGAGGTTGAAAGAGCAGGCCGTGCCCGAGCCGGCGTAGATGGGCATGAGATCGCCGGTGGGCCAGGATTTGACCGTCTGGACGTAGGCCTGGATGGCATTGTCGGCGTCCTCTTCCGGTTGCACAAGGCTGCTGTCGCGCGTGTTGAAGATCGCGGAGTAGACGACGCGTCCGACCACCTGCGAGCTGGTATTGAGGTGCACGAGCGAGTTGGTGCCGGGAAGCGAGCCGTAGAAGGTGTAGTAATAGCCCTGACCGAGCGGCGGGATGTCGCCGTCGCGTGAGCTTTGCGGGCCGCTCAGGATGTTGTAGGAGTACTGGCCATTGAGGGTGTCCCACATGCGCAGCAGGTCCATGGGGGTGCTGGTCCAGCCGCCATTGGCGAGCTCGAGTATCAGGTCGTAGCCGCCGTATTCGTACGGGACCTGGGTGCCGACGGGCGGGATCATGGACGGTCCGGTGGGCTCGCCGGGGTAGCCATAGTAGGCGACCTCGTAAGGAAGTTTGTCGGTGGCGAGATTGCCGGCGGGCAGGGTCTGGGTCATGTTGGCCAGGGGAAAGATATTCTGCTCGATCCAGGTGGCGTACGGAGTGCCGGTAATGCGCTCGATGATGTAGCCGAGGGTCATGTAGCCGAGGTTGGAGTAGGCGTAGGTGGTTCCGGGGTCGTGCTGGAGGGCGACCCCGAGCTCGTAGCTGATGAGCGCCTTGGGGGGGCATGCCTGGCCGGTGAGGCCGGCGTTGGCGGCGGCGGCGCGGTTGGTCGGATAGTCGTTGACCGGGTCGTTGGGGTAGCCGGTGTTGTCGTCATAACCGGCCTTGTGCTCGAGCAGGTTCTGGATGGTGATGTTGAGAATGCGGGGGTCTTCGGTGGTGCCGGGCGGGGGCGTCAGGTCGTTGAGGATGGTGGCGAAGGGCTTGGTGGCGAGGGTGAGCTTGCCCTGCTCGATGAGCTTGAGGATGCCGACGGTGGTGATGATCTTGGAGTTGGAGGCGAGGCGCATGCGTGAGTCGGGCTGGACGAACTCGCCGGTAGAGGTATTGGCGTAGCCGTAGCCGCGGGCGAAGATGAGGCGGCCGTCGACGGTGACCGAAAGGCTGGCGCCGGGCGACTTGTACTGGGTCATGTACTGCTGCATGATGGTGTCGAGCTGGGTGAGCGAGGGCACGGGCTGGCCGGAGGTGGGCACGGCCGTTTGCGCGGAGAGCGCGGAGGCGAGCAGGCACATCAACAGAGCGGCGGCGGCACGGCGGAGCTTTGGCAGGGAGATGCAACCCATGATGAATCCTCTTTGAGCGGGGAACGCTGACCATACTGCTCCGGCTGGCATCAAAACCCCTCACGGGGTTTGAGAGGCGGACGATGGCGGGATTCGGGCAGGTCGCAGAACTGGCGGAAGAGATGGCCGGCACGGGAAGCAGGCTGCGCAAACGGGCCGCGATCGCGGAGGCGGTGACGCAGATGCACAGAGAGGCGGGTGGCGAGGTGGCGCTGTTCTGCCTGTATCTGGCTGGATTGCCGTTTTCCGAATCCGACCCCCGCAAGCTGAATGCAGGCGGGGCGTTGCTGTCGAAAACCGTGCTGGCGGTGAGCGGAGCGAGCGGGGAGGAGATGACCGCGGCGTATCGGCGGCATGGGGACCTGGGCGCGGCCGCGTACGACCTGCTGGCCGAACGCAGGATAGGCGGCGCGGGGGTTTCGCTCTGGCAGGTCGAGCGGGCGTTCGGGGAGATGGCGACCGCGAAGACGACTGCGATCCGCGCGGCAACGGTGGAAGGTTTGCTGCGCGAGGCGATTGCGCTGGAGGCGAAGTACCTGCTGAAGCTGATGCTGGGCGACATGCGGATCGGCGTCAAGCAGTCGCTGGTGGAAGAGGCGATCGCGGTCGCGGCCGGCGCGGATGTAGCCGGGGTGCGGCATGCGGTGATGCTCGAAGCGGACCTGGGCGCGGCGGCGGTGCGGGCGTTTGCGGGCACGCTAGGCGAGGCGCGGATGCGGCTGTTTCATCCGCTCGGGTTCATGCTGGCGAGCCCGGTGGAGACGCCGGAAGAGGCGATCGAGCGGTTTACCGCGAAGCCCGCCAAGTTGCCTGCCGCAAAAAAGCAAAGAGGCAAAAAAACCGAGCCTGACGATGCGATGCGGGAGGCGATGCGGAACGATGCGGAAGCGGCGATGCTTGCTCCGGAAGAGGGTGCAGGCGAGGCCGACGCGCTGCTTGCCGCGGAGGCGATCGTGGAAGCGCATGGCGAGGATGGGATGGGCGCGGACGTTTCACAGAACGATGGCTCCGGCGTGCAGGCTTACCTCGAAGACAAATACGACGGCATGCGGGCGCAGGTGCACTGCGGCGCGGCCGATCAGCCCGGGCGCGTGGCGATCTATTCGCGCAACCGGGAGGACATTACAGAGAGCTTTCCGGAGCTAATAGAGGCGTTCTGCGCGGTGCGCCCTGAGGACGGCGGAGGCGATGCGGGGATGATCTTCGACGGAGAGATTCTGGGCTGGGATTTCGCTGGCGGGCGCGAGCATGAGCAGGGTGGAGGCGTAGCGCTTCCGTTTGCCATGCTTGGGCAGCGCATCGGGCGCAAGCGCGTGACCAACGAATGGCGGGAGCGTGTGCCGGTCGTGTTCATGGCGTTCGATATCATGTTTGCCGATGGCGAGTTACAGCTTCCGCATGCGCTGCGGGTGCGGCGTGCGCGCCTGGAGCGGGCGGTGGCGGCGCTTGAAAACAAGACCCGCAGTCCGTTGACGCTGAGTGAAGCGGCGGCGAAACGAGAGGTGGCGCAGGGCTTCATGTTCCAGCATGAGGGGCATGAGCCGGAGCGTCTGCCGCGGCTCCTGATCTCGCCGGCGAAGCTGGTGGAGTCGGCTGAGGCGATCGACCGGGCGTATGCGGATGCGCGTGCGCGCGCGAATGAGGGCGTAATGCTGAAGGCCGCTGGAAGCGCGTACCTGCCGGGGCGGCGGGGCCTCGCGTGGGTCAAGCTCAAGCGCGAGCTTGCGACGCTGGACGTGGTGGTGACGGGCGCGGAGTACGGCTCGGGGCGCAAGTCCCAGTTCCTGTCGGACTACACGTTTGCGGTGCGCAACGCCGCCGGCGCGCTCGAAAATGTGGGCAAGGCCTACTCCGGCGTGACGGACGCGGAGATCGCGGAACTGACCGAATTCTTCAAGGCGCATACGCTGGAAGATCGCGGGCACTTCCGCACGGTGGAGCCTCTGGTGATCTTTGAGGTGGCGTTCAACAACGTGATGCGGAGCGACCGGCATGCGAGTGGATTCGCCTTGCGATTCCCGCGGATCGTCCGCATCCGGACCGATAAGCCGCTGAGTGAGATCGACACGGTGGCGCGCGTGGAAGCGGTGTACCAGAGCCAGGTGGACAAGCCGGCGGAGCAGGAAAACGAGTAGCCCGGCGGGCATCCTTTCCCATCCATAAGCGTCTATTGAGAGGCGACGATTTCTGCTGAACCATGGCAGCGGAAGGCGCGCCCGGAAAAGAGTAGAACAATGAAGAATCGTATCGTAGCAGTAGCAGCATCCATGGCACTTTCGCTCTCGTTTATGACTGCATCTTCGGCATATGCTTCGCCTGCAGCCAAGCCCAAAACCGTCAGCTTCGAGGTCCGCAACGATTCAGCGGATTCGGTGACTATTCAGGCCGGCGACCAGCAATACATCCTTGCCCCAGGCAAGGAAAGCAAGGTCAAGATGGCGCAGGGAACGCAGCTGAAGGCCGTCAACGCAACCGGCACGCACCAGGCTGGAGACGTGCTCGTCACCGTCGACAGCTCGCTGGGTGGCAATACGCTTGTGATCAAGTAAGTCTTGTACGGGACCTTGTAAATCGAGTAACAATTTGTAGCGTAGCGCACGCGGCAGGTATCCATGGATACGCCTGCCGCGTTTGCTGATTCCGGGTTCCCGCTGAGGAAGCATGACCGAGCACACGCTGACCGCGATCCTGCCCTGCAACGACATGGAAGCCAGCGAACTGTTCTATGCGCGGCTTGGGTTTCGCATGCTGGCCAGGCATGAAGGTTACTGCATTTTGACGGACGATCGCGGGGCCGGACTGCATCTGACACATGCCGTCAAAGGATGGCTCGTGCCGGGGCGCAATCCGTTTGGGCTGTACCTGTATGTGGACGATGTGGATGCGCTGGCGGCGAACTTCACGGGGGAGATCCTCGGGCCTGGCCGGCCGGAACACAAGCCCTGGAAGATGTATGAGTTCGCCTTGAGCGATCCGGATGAGACGCTGGTTCGGGTCGGCCGGCCAAGCGAGCCCTGACGCGGGTTGCGGTGAGGACGCGGGCGGATGTACAGTAAGTCTCAGTGACCGCTTCGTCCATCTCGTTTCCGTACCGCTTCTGGCGCTTTATGCGTTTGACGGCGGCCTGGGCGAAGTAGGGTTCTCACCGAAAAAGAGATTCCACACAGCAGACCAGATGAGCCGCTTCCCCAACGGGTTGCGGCTTTTGTTGTTAGGAAGAGGAGTGTGCGGCTTGGCGACGACGATGGTGAATCCGGCAGTGGAGATGAAAGGGCGCTTCGGCGCGTACGGTGGGCGGTACGTGCCGGAGACCTTGATGGCGGCGCTGGAAGAGCTGGAAGCCGCCTACGACGAGGCCGATGCGGACCCGGCGTTTCAGGCCGAGCTCGCCGACCTGCTGCACAACTATTGCGGGCGGCCAACTCCCCTGTACTTTGCCAAGCGGTTGACGTGCCTGTGCGGCGGCGCGAAGATTTACCTGAAGCGCGAAGACCTGCTGCATACCGGCGCGCACAAGATCAACAACGCACTGGGTCAGGGTCTGCTTGCGGTGCGCATGGGCAAGCAACGCATTATCGCGGAGACCGGCGCGGGCCAGCATGGCGTGGCGACGGCCACCGTGTGCGCTCTGCTCGGGCTGGAATGCGTGGTTTACATGGGCCGCGAGGATATGCGCCGGCAGCAGTTGAACGTGGATCGCATGCGGCTGCTGGGGGCGGAGGTGCGCGGCGTTTCGGCAGGGTCTGCGACGCTGAAGGATGCGATCAACGAGGCGATGCGCGACTGGGTCACCAACGTGCGCACGACGTACTACATCCTGGGCTCGGCTCTGGGCGCGCATCCCTACCCGACCATGGTGCGAAACTTTCATCGGGTTATCGGGATCGAGGCGCGGGCGCAGATGCTCGAACGCGAAGGCCGCTTGCCGGATGCGGTGGTGGCGTGCGTGGGCGGCGGGTCAAACGCGATCGGTGCGTTTCACGAGTTTCTTCCGGATGCGTCCGTGAAGCTGATCGGCGTGGAAGCGGGTGGGCGCGGCACCGGGCTGGGCGAGCATGCGGCGCGTTTCCAGGCGGCGGGCGGAGGTGTTCCGGGAGTGCTGCAGGGAACGTACTCGTATGTGTTACAGAATGAATCCGGGCAGATCAGCTCGACCCATTCCGTCAGTGCCGGGCTCGATTATGCGAGCGTCGGACCGGAGCACGCGATGCTGCATGATTCGGGGCGTGCGCAGTATGTATCCTGTTCGGATACAAGTGCGCTGGAGGCTACGGTAGCGTTGAGCCGGACAGAGGGAATCATCCCCGCGCTTGAAAGTGCACATGCCGTCGCAGAGGCGATGCGCATGGCGGCGGAGATGCGGCCGGAGCAGATTCTGCTGGTGAATCTTTCCGGACGCGGCGATAAGGATATGGGGATCTTGTCGCGGGAGCTGCAGCTTGGCGATGGGCCGGCGGAGAACACGGGCGAGTCCGATAGAGGCAAGCGCTAGTGCCGATCGCGTTCAAGACAAAGCCGGGCATCGTGGCGTACCTGACGGCAGGCGATCCCGACCTCGAAACCACGCGGGAGATTGCGCTTGCAGCCATCGACAATGGCGCCGATGTGATTGAGCTTGGCGTGCCTTTCAGCGATCCTCTTGCGGATGGACCCGTGATCCAGCGGGCGAGCGAACGTGCGGTCGCGCGCGGGGTGACGCTGACCGATGTGCTTGCGCTGGCGAAGGAACTGCGTGCGGCTCGGCCTCAATGCGGGCTCATTTTGTTCAGCTATCTTAACCCGGTGGTGCGCATGGGGCTGCCGGCGTTTTGCAGGGCGGCGCGGGAGGCCGGCGCGGATGGTGTGCTCCTGACCGACATGATCGTCGAAGAGGCCGGCGAGTACCTGCGGGAGATGCGCGCGAACGGGCTTGCGCCGGTGTTTCTGGCCGCGCCGACCAGCCCGGATGTGCGGCTCAAGGCGATCGCCGGGGCAAGCGAGGGGTTTGTATACGCGATCAGCCGGGTAGGCATCACGGGAACGCGCGATACGGTAGCGAGCGATGCGCCGGAGCTGGTGCGGAGGCTGCGTGCCTTTACCGATTTGCCCATTGCCGTGGGCTTCGGTATTTCGAACGCGGCGCATGTACGGGCTGTTGGTGAGTTCGCGGATGCGGCGATCATCGGGTCGGCGCTGGTTGCGCTGATCGAGAAGACCGGCAGGGAAGATGCGGCCGCAGCGGTGGGCAGCTTTATCCGGGAGCTGCGTGTGGGATAGCGCAGCAAGCTCTGTTCAGTTTCAAGCGATGCGGGTTCGGTAGGATGGTGGGACGGTTATTTTTCTGGAACGGGGCGTGACGCGATGGAGATTGAAGACTGGCGCAAGCATATCGATGAACTGGACGAGCAGATCGTGCAGCTGATCAGCAGGCGGGCCGAGGCGGCCAAGGCGATCGGCGCACGCAAGCGCGAAACCGGCGGGCCAATTTATGAGCCGCAGCGTGAACGGGACGTGTTTGCGCACATCAAGGCCGTGAACCCGGGGCCGCTGAAGGATCTGGACATGCTGCACGTGTTTGAACGGATTATCGACGTGATGCGCACGCTGCAGCGCGCGGACAGTTAGGCCAACACGCGCAGCGCTCCGCTGGACGCGCGGCCGGAACCAGAGCTGGGTCGAGAGATCGGGAACGAGAGACGAGAGTGGCGATGATCGTAGTGATGCAGGACGGAGCGGCGGAAGAGAATGTACAGCAGGTGATCGAGCGGATGGTGGAGCTCGGGTTCAACGTGCATCGCACGACGGGCGCGACACAGACGATTCTGGCGGGGGTGGGCTCGCCGGATCATTTCGACGTGGTCGAGTTCCAGATGCTGAACGGCGTGCACGACGCGTACCGGATCAGTTCGCAGTACAAGCTGGCCGGGCGCAGTTTTCGGCCGGAAGGCACCAGGATCACGTTTCCGAACGGCGTCGTGGTAGGGGGCACGGAGGTGACGATCATGGCCGGGCCGTGCTCGGTCGAAGGACGTGATCAGATTCTGGAGTCGGCCAAGATGGTGAAGCGCGCGGGCGGGCAGTTTCTGCGTGGAGGCGCGTTCAAGCCGCGGAGCTCCCCATACAGCTTTCAGGGCATGGGGGTCGAAGGCTTGAAACTGCTGCGCGAAGTGTCGGACGAGACCGGGCTGCTGGTCATCACGGAGGTGATGGAAATTGCGCAGATCGAGCCGATGCTTCCGTATATCGATTGCTTCCAGGTGGGTGCGCGCAACATGCAGAACTTCAACCTGCTGCGGGAGCTTGGGCACGTGCGCAAGCCGGTGCTGCTGAAGCGCGGCATTGCGGCGACGATCGAAGAGGTGCTTCTCTCCGCCGAATACATCCTGAGCGGAGGCAACTACGACCTGATGCTGTGCGAACGGGGCATCCGCACCTTTGAAACATACACGCGCAACACCATGGACGTCAGCGCGATTCCGGTGCTGCACAAGCTGACGCATCTGCCGGTCTTTGCGGACCCTTCGCACGGCGTGGGCAAGCGCGAGTTTGTGCCGCCAATGGCGCTGGCCAGCGTTGCCGCGGGTGCGGATGGACTATTGATGGAGATGCATCCGAACCCGGAAAAGGCGATGTCGGACGGTGCGCAGAGCCTGTATCCGGAGCAGTTGGACAAACTGGTGGCGCAGCTCAGGATACTGGCTCCGGTGGTGGGACGCACGGTGGCTTAAGCTCATGCCGCGGCAACGAGGTGCCCTGTGATCGTGAAGCGGATCGTCATCGTCGGCACCGGGTTGATCGGCGCTTCGGTTGGTCTGGCGCTGCGGCGTGCCGGGTTTCAGGGCAGGATCACGGGCGTCGACCGAAGCGAAGCCGAAGGAGCCGAAGCGCAGCGCCTGGGCGCGGTGGACTACGCCGTGGTGAGCGACTACGAAGCCATGACGGCGCTCGTGGAAGCCGACGTGATCCTGCTGGCAGTGCCTGTGCTGGCCATCATGGACTGGATGCGGAGGCTCGCACCGATGCTTGGGCCCGGGCAGCTGGTGACCGACGTGGGAAGCACCAAGGGCGTCATCTCCGCGCTTGCGTTGGACCTGTTCGGCGCGCGGGAGCAGGCCCGGTTTCTCCCCGGGCATCCCATGGCCGGCAAGGAATCGGGAGGCGCCGCACTGGCCGAGGCGACCCTGTTCGAAGGAGCCATGTGGCTGTTTACGCCGATGGGCGAAGAGGGCGAATGCGAGCGTGTGTGGCGTGGGTGGGTGGAGCGGATGGGCGCGCGCATCATGGATCTCGAAGCCGGCGAACATGACCGCGTGTGCGCCTGGGTGAGCCATCTGCCGCAGATGGTGGCGACCGCGATGTCCGCGATGTTTGCCGATGCGTTCGCCGAATCGCCGCATCTGGCCGAGGAGTTTGCCGCGATCGGCGGACGTGCCATGCGCGAGATGACCCGGCTGGGAGCAAGTCCGTACAGCATGTGGCGGGACGTCGCGATGACCAACACCGAACCGCTCGCGGGCACGTTGTTTGCGCTTGAGCAGAGGCTTGCGCACCTGCGTGAAAACCTGAAGACGCCGGAGCTGCGGGATGAATTTCGCAAGGCGAACCGGTTCCGCGAAGAGCTTTGAAACCGTCGCGTCAGGGCCAGCCTGGAAGCTGCTCGAAGCGAGGCGGGACGAAGTAGAAGCCCTGCATAAGCTGGATATCGAGGTCGCAAAGCACCCGCATCTCCGCCTCACGTTCCACGCCTTCAGCGATCAGCAGGATGCCGAGATCGCGGCATACCTGCACGATAGAGCGCACGATGGTGCGGCTCGCCGGCCGTTCATGGATCGATTCGACCAGTTTGCGGTCGACCTTGATCAGGTCGGGCTGGAAGGTGGACAGCAGGCTCAGGCCGGAGTGGCCCGCGCCGAAGTCGTCGATGGCAGTGCGCAGCCCATGCTCGCGGTATTCCCGCATGATGTTGCGCAGGTGATCGTGGTCGCGGACCTCTTCGACCTCGGTGATCTCGAAGATGATGCGCGTCAGCGGGAAGCCGACCGTGCTCGCCGCGTTGAGCGTGCGCCGCAGGCATTGCTTCGGCTCGTACACGGCGTTGGGGTAGAAGTTGACGCTGAGGTCAGCATTCGTGTCCAGGATGCCGAGCGCGGAGGAGACGGCGATGGCTTTCTCGCGGCAGCGCTGGTCGATCGAGTAGCGGTTGTTGTGCAGGGTTGCGTCCAGCACGGAGGCCGCGTCCTCGCCGCGGGGGCCGCGGGCCAGAGCCTCGTAGGCCATCACCGTTCCATGTGTCACGTCCACGATGGGCTGGAACGCCATGGAAAAAGCGAAGTCCGGCCCGGAGTTGCAGAGCTTGCAGTTTTCGCCGGAGTGCGCCGCACGGAATGCATCGTCGGCAGCCCGAACCTTTGCGTCAGTCTGTTCCAGGATCTGGTGCAGCGCTTGTGGGAGTTCCGTGGACGGCGGCTCGTGCATGGTTTGCCTTTGTCATCCAGCGTACAGACCGGATGAACTCGAATGGTACGGCGGGAGGCGACATTGGTCTGTTCGCTACCATACGCAGAGTGTGGACTCACCTCTCAATGGCCCACCTCTTCCGGTGCGGGCTTTTCGGACTTCTTCGGCAGACGCATCAGGAAGGGCAGGGGCGAAAGGGCGGCGATGGTGACGGCCAGCACAAAAAAAGCATTTTTGTAGCTCAACATGGAGCTTTGCCGCAGCATCTGCTGGTAGGCGTAGCCCATCGCGGCCTGGCCGGCCGATGCAGCCGACATACCTTCCTGCTGAAAGACGGCCGAGGTCTGGCCGATGTAGCGCATATACCGCACGCTGCCGGGAACCACGTTCGAGGCAAGCTGCATCTGGTGAGTTTGCGCGGTGCGGGCCAGAAAGGTGGTCAGCAGGGCGGTGCCGGCCGAGCCTCCCAGATTGCGCGCGAAGTTCGACAGCGATGAGATCTGGTTCGATTTCGAGCGCGGCACGCCCACGTAGTTCAACGTGGAGATGGGGATGAAGATAAAGGGCAGCCCCGCGACCTGCAGCATGCGCCATAGCGTCGCCGTGCCGAAGCTGGTGTCGAGTGAAAGCCGGGTGAGGTTGTATATGCCCGCGGCCACGGCGAGGTAGGCCAGGCAGACGGTCAGGCGCGGGTCGATCTTCCAGCCGAGCGACCGGCCGGCGATGGCCATGCCGATCATCATGACGAAGCCCGCGGGACTCAGTACCTCGCCGGCACGCTCGGCGGTGTAGCCGAGCAGGGTTTGCAGGTACTGCGGGATGAGCACGGTGGACCCGAACAGCACCATGCCCAGGATGAGCTGCAGGAACACGGCGGTGCCGAAGTTGCGATTTCTAAGCAGCTTCAGGTCGACGATGGGGTCGGGATGGCGCCACTCCCAGAAGACGAAGAAGACCAGCAGCACAACTGCGAGGATGGCGAAGGTGCGGATCATGGGGTCGCCGAACCAGTCTTTCTCCTGGCCTTTGTCGAGGAAGAACTCCAGGCAGCCGACGCCGGAGGCGACCAGCGCGAGGCCGGCAAAGTCGACCGGCGCCTTGTTCAGGCGGCGCTGCTTCGCCTGCGGCGGGTCTTCGACCATGATGTTGGACAGGTAAAGCGAAAGCAGGCCGATGGGCAAATTGATGAAGAAGATCCAGTGCCAGTTGTAGTTGTCGGTGATCCATCCGCCCAGGGTGGGCCCGATCGCCGGCGCGACGACGACCGCGGTGCCGTACAGGGCAAAGGCCTGGCCTCGTTTTTCGACGGAGAACGTGTCGGCCAGGATAGCCTGCTCAGAGGGGGCGAGCCCTCCGCCGCCGGCACCCTGCAGAATGCGCGCGAAGATAAGAATGGGCAGCGAAGGTGCGAGTCCGCACAACATGGAACAGACGGTAAACAGCGCCACGCAGGTCATGTAAAAGCGCTTGCGGCCGAAGCGGTTGGACAGCCAGCCGGAGATGGGAAGCACCACGGCGGAGCTGACAAGATAACTGGTCAGCACCCAGGTGGCTTCCTCCTGGCTGGCACCGAGCGAGCCGGCGATGTGCGGAAGCGCGACGTTGGCGATGGAGGTATCGAGCACCTCCATAAAGGTGGCGAGCGTGACCGTCAACGCGATCAGCCAGGGATTGTGTTTCGGGTGCCACTCGGCTTCCTGTGAATGCGTGCCTGCCATATCAACTGGTTGATATAGTATCAGCCTGTTGAGATGCAGCCGTATCCGCAAACCCGCAGAGAAAGAGAACGGCACAGCGCCGCGAGACGTATGAAGCGTCTGGTCTTCGCGTGCCGCAACCGCGTGGACGACGCCCTGCGCGGAAGCGGCGTGACGACGGCGCAGATGCGGCTTCTGCACGAGGTCAGCAAGCAGCCGGGTGCCAGCGGGGCGGAGCTTGCCCGCATCCTGCATGTCACACCGCAAAGCGCGCAGGCACAACTGGCGCGTGCGGTGGCGCATGGCTGGGTGATGCGCGGCAAGCACGCCGGCAATGACCGTCTGGTCAGCATGCAGCTGACCCGCGCGGGTTCCCGCCTGCTCGAGCAGGTGTACAGCATCGCGGGCGAAGTGGAATCTCGGATGTGGTCCGGCGTCCCCGCGTCCGACGTGCAGGTGCTGAACCGCGTGCTGGAGCGCGCGCTGGAGAACCTGGAGGGATAGCTGCCGAGCGACGGTTGGAATCCCTGGCTCGCGTAAGCCCGCACTGCGTCACCCTCGATCTCGTTACAATGGAAACGAGCGCAACGGCACCTGGGCGTAAGCACTGTCGGAAGGCGCGCGGAGAAATCGATGAAGCTTCGTCCCGTTCTGCTGGTAGTTCTGCTGCTTACCGGTTTTTACTACCTGACCACGCGGGGCGCGCCGTCCCGTCCGCTGGCGCCGTGGTTCCGCGCGACTGGCGGCCAGGGTGACGAAGCGGGCGATCGCCTGACCTCGATCACCGGGCCGATAGGTTCGTTTCACCTCACAGAGTCGGCTTCGGCCGCGCCGGCCTTTGACGTGGAGGAACAGCAGAACATCGCCGTCTACCGCAAGGCTCTGCCGTCGGTGGTAAATATTACCTCCACCGCGGTCGCGTTCGACTTTTTCAACCGCCCGGTGCCGCAGCAGGGGCAAGGCTCGGGCTTTGTGCTGGACAAGGCAGGCCACATCCTGACCAACAACCACGTCATCGACAACGCGCAGCGGGTGGAGGTGACGTTGGCCGACAAGCACAAGTACAAGGCTACGGTGGTAATGATCGACAAGGGCCACGACCTGGCGCTGCTGGAGATCAACGCACCCAACCTGCTTCCGGCCACGCTGAGCGAATCGGCCGGCCTGGCCGTAGGGCAGCGGGTGTACGCCATCGGCAATCCGTTCGGGCTTTCCGGCACCATGACGCGCGGCATCATCTCCGCCATCCGGTCGATTGCGACGCAGAATGGAAGTCCCATCGAGGACGCGATCCAGACCGACGCGGCGATCAACCCGGGCAACTCCGGCGGCCCGCTGTTGAACTCGCGCGGCGAGGTGATTGGCATCACGACGCTGATCGCAAGCGGAGGCGCGGAACAGTCCGCCGGCATCGGGTTTGCGATTCCGATCAACACCGCCAAGGCCGTGCTGGACGACTTCGCCAAGTACGGCCGGGTGCGGCGGCCCACGCTCGATGTCGAGACGCTGCCCATCGGGCCGGACATCGCCGAGCAGATCGGTCTGCCTGCCGACTACGGCGTTCTGATCGAGCGGACGCTGCCCGGCGGCGCCAGCGAGAAGGCCGGCCTGCACGGAGGCTCGCAGCGCATGTACATGGGCAACACGCCCATTATGCTGGGCGGCGACCTGATCGTCGCGGTGGACGGGCAGGACGTGCAGAGCCCGCAGGACCTGAGCGCCGCGCTGAACCTGCATCGCGCCGGCGACGTGGTGACGCTGACGGTGTATCGCGGGCAGCGGCGCATGGACGTCAAGGTCACGCTGGGCGATGCGAAAGACTCCGCCGCAGGACGGCAGACTTAGTGATAAGCTGGCCGCACTCGCCGCGCACCCCACGTGCTGAATCCAGGAGTTGATCTGACATGAGCGATTCATTTCCCGATTTCACCAAGGCCGAATACCTTTCGCCAAGCGCCTCCGCGCAACCGGTCTACGAGACGGGAGTCACGGCCGATCCACTTCTTCTGCGCTCGCTCGTTTATGGGCTCGCCGGTGCCGTGCTCGGCAGCCTGCTGTATGCGCTGGTGGGACACTGGGTTCAGATCGGCTTCGTCGCGATTGTGGTGGGCGGCATGGTCGGCACCTCGATGATGCGGGCGACCGGAGGCAAAGGTGGCCGGCGTTACCAGGTCGCCGCGGTGCTGCTGACCTACTTTGCGGTGGCGCTCGCTTTCACGCTGGACGTACTTTGGGAGCTTGCGCGGGGAGGCAAAGACCTTGGTGCCTGGGTGCCGGCGCACACGGTTCTTCTGTTGCTGATCACATTGTTCGGCCCATTTCTCGCGCTGACGCATCCAATCTCCGGGCTGATCGATCTGCTGATCCTGTTCTTCGGCATGCAGGCGGCGTGGCGGGTAACCAAAGGCGGACAGGATTTCAGCCGGTTCAACAAGCCTGAGCCGGGCAGTATGCTGGGGCTTCGCTGACCCGCACAGTTACCCCGCACTTCGCGTCTAATAACCGTGACCGGAACCCTGACCCAACCCGAACTGAGCGGTGCCGAGCCCGCCGTGCTTCCGCCGCCCGAGCCTGTGTTCAATTGCCCGCAGTGCTCGCATTACCTGCCTCCGGGCACGCTTGCCTGCCCGGAATGTGACTTCATCGTCTACTCCGCGCACCTGAAGCAGATTGCCACGGCCGCCATGGAGCAGGAAGGAGAGCAGCACTGGATCGAGGCGCGCGACACCTGGCGGCAGGCGCTGGCGTGGCTTCCCGAAGGCACGCGCCAGGCAACCGCGGTCGTCGAGCGGATCGCTCTGCTGGACGCGCGGCTGCGGGCACGCGACGACTGGCGCGCGAAGTGGACCAGGCGCCTGGGCCCGTTCGCTCCGGCGTTTTTCTTCCTGGCCAAGATCAAGAGCTTCTTTTTCCTGCTGTTCAAGGCGAAGTTCCTGCTCAGCTTCGTCGGCTTCTTCGCGGTGTACTGGGCGCTGTTCGGATGGAAGTTCGGGCTGGGCTTCACGCTGTCGATCCTGGTACACGAATCCGGTCACTACGTCGCCGCTCGCCGGCGTGGACTTAAGGTCGATCTGCCAGTGTTTATTCCGGGTTTGGGTGCTTACGTCAAGTGGTACTCGCAGGGCATTGCGCTGGAGGATCTGTCGAGCATTGCGCTGGCCGGCCCGTTTTTCGGGCTGATGTTCACCGTGGCCTGCGGCGGGCTCGCGCTCGCGCTGCACAGCCCACTGTTTTCCGCGCTGGCGCATGTGGCCGCATGGCTGAACCTGATCAACCTCATCCCGATCCTTGGTCTCGATGGCGCGCAGGCCACGTACTCGCTGGATCGGACGCAGCGCATCCTGGTGCTGGCGACGGCGCTGATCTTCTTCGGCATCCTGCGCGAGTGGTCGTTTCTGTTCGTCGCCGCCGGAATGGCATGGCGGTGCATCTTCACGCGCGACGTGCCGGACCAGCCGAGCACCCGGACGCTGGTGGCGTTTGTGCTTCTGCTGTTTGCGCTTGGCGTGCTGATGTATGTCTTCCCGGACACCACGCGAATGCTCTAAACCGAAGCGGCAGAATCTGCGTCCCCGGCGCCCCCTCCCCGGTGCCTTCAGCGCGATGCTTTCTGAACGAAGCGCCGCCCAACCACTGTGTAATCCCCGCTGAGGACGCGGCCGATCGCCTCAGGAAAGGCCTGGTGCTCTTCAGCCAGAATGCGCGCGGCCAGCGTGTCTTCCGTGTCTTCGTCGAGCACAGGCACCGCGCGCTGCAGCACGATGACGCCGTGGTCCACTTGTTCATCAACAAAGTGCACGGTGCATCCGGCCAGGGTCGCGCCGTAGTCCAGCGCCTGACGCTGCGCGTGCAGACCCGGGAAGCCAGGCAGCAGGCTGGGATGCACGTTCAGGATGCGCTGCGGGTACGTCGCCACAAACGCCGGCGAGATGATGCGCATGTAGCCGGCCAGGCAGACGAGTTTGACCCCGTGTTCACGCAGCGCGGTCAACACGGCCTGCTCCTGCAGGGTGCGTGCCTCGGGCCCCTTTCCCACTTGCAGAATGCTCCGCGCCGCCAGCCCGAGCTCCCGCGCGAGATCGAGCCCCGGGGCGTCCGGCTTGTCGGAAAGAACGACGGCGATCTCCGCATCGCGCAGCCGGCCTTCCCGGATGGCGCGCTCGATCGCGAGAAAGTTGGAGCCGCGGCCTGAGAGGAGGATGCCGAGCCGGATCACAGAACCTGGTTCTCCTGGCTGTTCAACCTTGCCAAAGCAGCCCACAGAGCACCACCTTCGAGTTCAGGAAGGCGATGCTGCATCACGTCCCACACGATCTCGTCACTTACCTTGTCGTATTCGTGACGCAGAAAATTGCCAAGGCCACGGATTCCTTGCCAGTCGATCTCCGGGCTGAACCGTCCTGCTGCTTCTTCCAGTCGGAACGCTGCTTCAGTCATGTTCTGCAACTGCCTCTCCACGGCGGACCTCGTCTTCAGGTCTTGCTGTATCGGGCCAGGGTTAGCCCGCATAAAGACTTCTGCGCGAGCGCAATACTGTTCTGCAGGTGGCCTTCGTTGTCAGAAAGCAGGAATTGCCTCCTGCAGAACCTTTTCTCGAATTTCCGGGCGAATGTGTCGGGCCAAGCCGGACGTCATTGCATAGCATCGCAGCCACGTAGTCGGAAAGACCATAGGCTCGCAACAGGTTCCAGGACTGGCTCTCGTCATACTCGAAGAGCAGGTCGACATCGGAGGCCGGCGTGTTGTCGCCGCGGGCGACCGAGCCGAACAGCCGCAGGTGCAGCAGGCCGGCGGCTTCGAACTCTTCCTGGTGCTCGCGCAGGATGCCGAGGATGCGATCGCGTTCCATGCATCCACTCTCGCACACGCGGGGCGCGCCTCACAACCTTGATTTGCTGTAGCTTGGAAGCATGGCTGCTGCCCCGCACAAGACCCTGACCGAACGCCAGATGGAACTGATCGCGCGAGCCCTGGCGGAGCCGCGGCGCGTGCAGATTCTGCGGCAGCTCGGCGAATGCAACGGACCGACTGCCTGCGCAAGCCTGTTCGAGCAGCAGGGCATCAGCGCGGCGACCATGTCGCATCATGTGAAGGAGCTGGAACATGCCGGGCTTATCCTGAACGAGCGAGAAGGCAAGTTCGCCAAGCTGACGCTCGAGCGCAAGGTGCTGAAGGCATATCTTAGGCAGATGAAGGAACTGGCGAAATAAGCTGCACCCTCATCGATTCGATCTTCATCAAAATGTCGAATCGAGCAAGCGGAGGCCAAGCCGCTGCCCGGAGGGAGAACGACCGATGAGCAGTCTGACAGGAAAAGTAGCAGTGGTTACGGGAGCGTCGAAGGGAATCGGCGCGGGGATCGCCAAGGCACTCGGCGCAGAAGGCGCGTCGGTGGTAGTGAATTACTCGTCCAGCAAGCAGGGCGCGGATGTCGTGGTCAAGGCGATTACGGATGCGGGTGGAAAGGCGATCGCGGTACAGGGCAACGTGTCGAAACAGGCGGATGTGGATCGTCTGTTCGCGGAAGCGAAAGCCGCGTACGGCAAGGTCGATGTGCTGGTCAACAACGCCGGCGTGTATAAATTCGGATCGATCGATGAGTTCAGCGAGGCGGAGTGGCAGCGGCAGTTCGGCACCAACGTGCTTGGTCTTCTGCTGGTGACGCAGGGCGCGGTGAAGCTCATGGGATCGGAAGGCGGAAGCATCATCAATATCGGCTCCGCCGTGACGACGCTGAACTTCCCGAACACGGTCATTTACACGGCGAGCAAGGGCGCGGTGAATTCGATTACGGGCGTGTTGGCGAAAGATCTCGGGCCGCGCAAGATTCGCGTCAACTCCATCAACCCGGGCGTGGTCGAGACCGAAGGGACGACGGAGATGGGCATGAAGGGTGGCGAGATGGAGGCAGGTATCGTGGCGCAGACACCGCTCGGACGATATGGAGTGCCGGAAGACATCGCCAAGATCGCCGTGTTCCTGGCCACCGACGCCTCCGGATGGCTGACCGGCGAACACCTGAGCGCGTCGGGTGGATTCCGCTAACGCCGAATGTAGAGAACGCAAAGGCACGCAAGGAAGCCCGCAACGTTCCCGGCGAGGAGTGCTTGCGGGCTATTGCTGCGCTGTCTTGCTAGTTGTAGACGACCTTGCGGCTGCCTTTGCCGACGATGCGTCCGAGGATGACGTGGCGCTCGTTGGCGCGGTTCAGGATCGCCTTGCTCTTCTTGACCTCGGCCGCGGGCACCACGGCGATGAGGCCTATACCCATGTTGAAGGTGCGGAACATCTCTTCCTGGTCGACATGGCCGAGCTGCTGGAGGTGCTCGAACAGCGGCGGTGGCTGCCAGGCGCTGAGGTCGACGGCCGCGTCGAGGCCACGGGGCAGGATGCGTGGGAGATTTTCCGTGATGCCGCCGCCGGTGATGTGGGCAAAGCCGCGGGCCAGCCGGCCGGCGGTCAGCTTGCGGATGATGGACAGGTAACTGCGATGGGTGCGCATCAGCGCGGCGCCGGTTTTGTCCTTCAGCTCGTTGACGTATTGTTCCGGGCCGTAGCCGGCGACCTCGAACAGGAGCTTGCGCGCGAGCGAGTAGCCGTTGGTGTGGAGGCCGTTGGAGGGGATGCCGATGAGGCAGTCGCCGGGCTCGATGGCGGCCCCGGTGAGGATGTCCGGCCGGTTGACGGCGCCGATGATGGTGCCAGCCAGGTCGTATTCGCCTTCGGCGTAGAAGCCGGGCATCTGTGCGGTTTCGCCGCCGATCAGCGCGCATCCGTTGGCTTTGCAGGCCTCTGAGATGCCTCGGACGACGGTCTCGACGATGTCGTCGGCGACCTTTCCGGTGGCGAGGTAATCGAGGAAGAACAAAGGGGTTGCGCCCTGCACCGCGATGTCGTTGACACAGTGGTTGACCAGGTCCGCGCCGACGGTGTGGTGCACGCCGAGTTCAAAGGCGACCTTGAGCTTGGTGCCGACGCCATCGGCTGAGGAGACCAGCACGGGCTCGGGAAATTTGGCGAGGTCGAGCGCGAACAGGCCTCCAAAGCCTCCGATTTCGCTCAGGACCTGCTTGTTGAAGGTTTTGCGGGCGAGCATTTTGATGCGCTGCTTGGCGCGATCGCCGGAGGAGATGTCGACGCCGGCGTCCGCGTAGGTGATAGGGGTTTGCTTCGATTCGTCCGGCACGGGATGTGGCTCCTGAGGGACCTTCAGGATAGCAGGGGAGGTGTTTTTCGACTGTGAATCGGTGTGGAACAAGGGTCTTGCGTGTGGAGTTTTGCTGCGCAAACGTGGGCAACGAACCGCGACCGTACACTGTTGAGATGAGGATGATGGATCGGTCGCGGGAGTTGCAGGTCCGGGCGGCGGGGTTGCTGCCGGGTGGGGTGGATTCACCGGTGAGGGCGTTTCGGGCGGTCGGGGGAGACCCTCCGTTTGTCAAGCGCGCGGATGGTGCGTACCTGTGGGATGTGGACGGCAACCGGTACCTGGACTGCTTCGGGAGCTGGGGTCCGATGATCCTGGGGCATGCATTTCCACCGGTGGTGGAGGCGATCCGCGAGGCGGCGGGCCGGAGCGCAAGCTTTGGCGCAAGTCACGCCGATGAGGCAAACCTGGCCGAGCGGGTGACGCAGTGTTTTCCATCCGTGGAAAAGCTGCGCTTTGTGAGTTCCGGCACGGAGGCGTGCATGAGCGCGATCCGGCTGGCCCGCGGGTTTACGGGGCGAAAGTTCGTGGTGAAGTTCGAAGGCTGCTATCACGGGCATGCGGATGCGCTTCTGGTAAAGGCTGGTTCGGGAGTGGCGACGTTGGGGATTCCGGGATCGGCGGGGGTTCCGGAGGAGACGGCGATGCATACGCTGGCGTTGCCTTACAACGACTTGGCGGCGGTCGAGGAGGTGTTTGCGCTGCGGCCGGGGGAGATCGCGTGCGTGATCGTGGAGCCTGTGGTGGGCAATGCGGGCACGCTGGTGCCGGACGCGGGATATCTGCAGGGGCTGCGGAGGATTAGTAGACAGTATGGCGCGCTGCTGATCCTGGATGAGGTGATGACGGGGTTTCGGCTGTCGCTGGGCGGAGCGCAGGGTTTATACGGCCTTATGGGCGACGAGGCCCCGGATTTGACGACGCTGGGCAAGATCCTGGGAGGCGGGCTGCCGTGCGGAGCGTTCGGCGGGCGTGCGGAGGTGATGGGGTCGCTGGCGCCGCTGGGGCCGGTGTACCAGGCCGGCACGCTGAGCGGCAATCCGCTGGCGATGGCGGCGGGGATTGCGACGATCTCGCACCTGCAGGCGCATGCCGGGGTGATCTATCCGAAGCTGGAACGGACGACGGCGGAGATCGCGGACGGGGTCGCCGGGCTGATGGCGGAGGCTGGCCAGGCGGTGACGACCAACCGCGTGGGATCGATGTGGACCTGGTTCTTTACCGAGGGCCCGGTGGTGGATTTCGCCTCAGCGGCGCGGTCGGATACGGGAAGGTTTGGGCGGTTTCACCGGGGGATGATGGAGGCCGGGGTGTGGCTTCCTCCGAGCCAGTTCGAGGCGGCGTTTCTTTCCACCTCGCATGGCGACGAGGAGGTTGGGGCGATGCTGGAAGCGGCTCGCGAGGTGATCGCCGGGGGACTCAGGGCGTAGCTCCGGGCTGCGGGGCCTGATAAAGCAGCGCTCCGGGCTCGCTGGTGGCGAGGTCGACTCCGGGGACGCCGAGCGAGAGAACCACGCCGGCCGCGACGTACAAGGGAACGCTGACTACGAGCAACGGGAGGATGGCCGTAGCCACGACGACGAGCCCCCCCGCCAGGCCGCTGACGGACAGCAGGCCGATCATGAAGGAGCGCCGGGCGCGTGTCTTCGGGGTCATGACGCGGTCGATCTCGGCCAGGCGCAGGGAGCGCCCGTGGAAGAGGCCGGCGCAGTGCACGGAGTCCGCCGTGACGGAGCGGACTTTGCACGGGACGCCGGGTGCGGGATGCGCGGAGGTGATAAGGGTGACGCGATGTCCGGGCTGCAAGGCTGCCTGGAGTGAGCTCTGGGCATGGCTTGAGCCGGGCAGGCAGAGCGCGGCGGCGGCCGTGCTGGTGAGCAGGATGCGCCTGCGGAGGACGAGGTGCGTGGGGTGCTGTGTGGGCCGGTTCATGGAAGAAGGTTAGCGGGGTAGAGGCGAGTGGGTGCGGGCTGTTGTGTCAGTTTGTCAGGTGTCCTGAGAGATCGGATTCGCCGGTGGTCCAAAGACAGGCAACGACAAGCACAGACGCTCGTTGACTTCGGGATGGCAAACGGAAGAGAAAGAGTGTTCCGATTCGGTGGGCGTGCGGTTCAGCGATCGGTTCGGGGCTGCGAGCCCGTTCTATCGGATGGAAGTATCATTTTGCTTGCAGACGGGGCGGAACTGGAGTGTAATTCCGTCGTCGGGCAGTCAACTCAACTTTGATGGAGTCCTCGCATGAGCTCTCGGAAGACACTTGCACTCTGCTTTGTTACGGTGCTGGCCCCGCTGGTCGCTGGAGCTTCCTGCAGTCATCCCGGCACCCCCACTTCGATGTCGGTTGTTCCTTCCGCCGGTTACGTCACGATATGGTTCAACAACGGAGCCTCGGAAGGGGACCATACCAACCTCTTTTTCGATGTTGAGTCGACAGAACCGCCGCTCTACTACACGGTGAATCCCATTCCCCGCAAAACGACCACCTTGCAGTTCGGCAAGATTCCGTACCATGCGCAGGGCTCGATTGCAATCTACAAGCTGACGCCCAGCACGCAGTACTGTTTTCGGTTATGGGTAAGAGACGACAGTGCTCAGGGTTGCCGGTCGGAACAGCCCACCGCCCCGCAATGCGTGACGACGCTGAAGCAGGGACCGCCACTGCCGCCAATACTGAGTGGCTATTCCAAGATCGTGCCCTATAACACCTATCTCGATACCGACGAGTATCCCTATCCTGCAAAGAATGGCTTCAATTAGCGTTCGGTGCGATTGACGATAGTGATGGGAAGGCGAGCGGAGTTTCGGCATGGGGCACCGTTTCCCGGGTAGGACGGTGCGTGGCGGGTGCGTCGGAGGATGTTGGTGGAGGAGTTATGGGATGGACCCACTGATCGCGATGAGGCCGCGATGAATGGAGCACGGGCTCGGTCCACGATTCGATTGGTCAACTACTCACTGGCTTCGGTTCCATAAAGAGGCGGCCTGCCAGGCAGAGGAGGACCAGGGCTACGGCGCATACGGTGAAGACGTTGCGGACGCCGATGTGGCCGGCGAGGAGGCCGGAGAGGAGGAGGCCGGCGATCTGGGCGGAGAAGACGAGACTCATGACGGTGGAGCCTACGCGGCCCATCAGGGCGGCCGGGGTTTCCTGCTGGATGAGTGTGTTGGACGGGACGACGATGCCGGCGACAGCGAAGCCGATGATGAGGGTGCCGGTGATCGTGGCCCAGGTATGGGGAAGCGCGGCGAGAAAGCAAAGGCCAACGGCGATGCCGAGCAGGCCGGCGTAGACCTGCGTGGTGTTCTTGAGGTTCTTGCCGAGGGTGTTGAGGGCGTTGACGCCGAGAAACATGCCGACGCCGATGGCTCCGGAGGCGAAACCATAGATGCGTGGGGTGGAGTGGAGGGTGTCGCGCACGTAGATGGCGATGAGCGGGCCGAAGCATCCCATGACAAACATGCCGGCGGCGAGGGCGAGGATGACGAACAGAAGCGCGGCGTGGTGGACGATGAAGGCGATGCCCTGTCGCATGTCGGGCAGGATGGAGGCGAAGGAGGAGTTGGGCGGGAGTGCCGGGGGCTGCGGATTCGGGTAGGGACCCGGGTGCGGGGCGGGTGAGGGCAAGCGAGCCGATCAGGGTGGCGGAGGCCAGGAAGGAGAGCGCGTCGGCGCCGTAGCAGGCGCGCGGGCCGAACTTCGTGTAGAGGATAGTGGCAAGGCCGGGGCCGACGATGCGCATGCCGAACATGACCTGCTGCATGAGGGCGTTGGCGGAGCGGAGACCGTGCAGCGGGACGGCGGTGCGGATGGTGACTCCCTGGGCGGGGCCGAAGAAGGACGAGAAGACACTGATGGCGGCCAGGATGGCGTAAAAGGCGACGAGCGAATGGGCGAAAAAGAGGAGTCCGCAGAGAATGGCGCGGGCGAGGTCCGAGCCGACCAGGGTGGCCTTGAGGGGCCAGCGATCGACAAAGACGCCGGCCAGGACGCCGAGAACGGCGATGGGGAGGAGATAGGCGATCTGGAGGCCGGTGACCTGCTGCGGGTTGCTCTGGAGGCGGAAGGTGAGGACGCCGATCACGGCGAAAAGTGCGAGGAAATCGCCAAAGGTGGAGACGACCTGGGCGATCCAGAGCCGGCGCATGACGGGGATGCGGAGGACCTCGCCCATGCCCATGGGGGTGGGCGCGGTGGCAGCCTGGCCGGAGGCAACTGCGGGCGGGATAGGGGATGTGGTGCTCATGATCGCGGCTCTCCCGCTGCGTGAGAGGGTTAGGGTGTCGGCTGGACCCACTCATCGCGATGAGATTGCGATGAATGGGGCACGGTAGCTGTACGGCGTTGAGCGCCAGGAAAGGATTGGATTGTCGCTATGGTAATGGCAACCAGCTGTTTGGGAGCACGAATGTTGGGGGATTTTTTTGCGCGCGCAGGCTGGTGAGGAGTCGGTCGACGGCTTCGACGGTAGCTAGGCGGGGTTGGCCGAGGGCGGTGTGACCTCCGTCGTGGAGAACGATATTGGCGGCGTGGCCTCGGCGGCGGACGCGGGCGATGCGGGTCTGGAGACGGTGGAGGATGGCTTCGGCGGGGTCGGGTTTCCAGTCCTGCGCGATGACGTTCCAGTTGACGGGGATGAGACCCAGCGAGCGGGCGATGCGGAGTACGGCGGGTCGGCGGGCTCCGTGGGGTGGGCGGAAGAGGGTGACCGGGGTGCCGAGGATGTCCTGGAGGGCCTGGTTGCAGCTCGTGAGCTCGTGGCGGATGCGGCGTTCGGGCAGGAACTGGAGCCAGGGATGGGTTTCGGTGTGGTTGCCGATGGTGTGACCGGCGGAGGCGATCTCGCGGAGCAGGGCGGGCTCGCGGCGGCTGAAGGTGCCGATGAGGAAGAAGGTGGCGTGAACCCCGTGGCGGGCGAGGACCTCGAGAAGGCGCGGGGTGGCGATGGGATTGGGGCCGTCGTCGAAGGTGAGAAGGATCTCGCTGGGGCGTAGGGGAGCGATGAGGATAGGGCCGAAGAGCTGGGAGGTGGCGGACAGGCCGGCCCAGGCGGATGCCCCGGCCAGCGCGGCGGTGGTGAGGACGGCGGCCGCGGTGAGCGTGGGGGCGGAGGGCATGCGGTTAGTTTAGCGAGGATCGGTTTGGATGGACCCACTCATCGCGATGGAACTGCGATGAATGGGGCACGAGGGGAGCGGATGGGGGCACGGAGAGCGGATGGACTTACTCAGTACGATCTGGCCGTGATGAATGGGGTACTGAGGGCAGTTCGCCGGGGTGGGAGTTTGCATCCAAAGCTGGATGATGCGACTCGCGTGCGTGCTGGCGATAGTGTTTGCGGGGAGTGCGGGGGCTCAGACACCGGCGGCTCCGGCTCCTCCGCCGACGATTCGGAACTCGACCAGGGTTCCGGCGGCTCCGGTCAAGGCGGGCGATGACAAGGGCGAGACCGGGGAGGCTCCGCTGAATACGCCGGCCGAGCAGCCTGCGGCGGATGTGACGCCAGCGGCGAGCCCGGTTGCGGCAGGGCCGCGTGGGGGATACCTGTTGCCGGGGGCGGTGCTTGAGATCGAGTTGAATCGGGGGGTGGATTCAGGGCGCCAGCATAACGGGGATTCCGTGCAGGGTGTACTGACGGCTCCAGTCCGGGCGGTGAACGGGACGGTGCTGGCGAAGGGAACACCGGTGGAAGCGACCATCCTAAGCTCGGCGGCGGCGGGGACGATGCAGAGCTACGGTGTGTTGAGCCTGCAGGTATACCGAGTGGGCGGGTTCGCGGTGTTTACGAACGTGTTGGATTTCGATGGGCAGGAAGGGCACAAGGATTTGCCGGACAGTGCTCCGGCGAAGGGGACCGAGGCCGCGGTCGGTGCGGGCTCGACGCTGCGGTTCAAGGTGCTTGGGGCGGGGGATCAGCCGGATCCTACGGAGCACAAAGGTGCAGCGGGTGCGGCCGGCGGGGGTCGAGCCGTGGGGCAGGGCGCGCCTCAGGTGGGAACACAGGCTGCGCCGCAGGCTACCTCGCCGGGTCCTGGGACTCAGACTCCGCATTAGGTCTCCCGGCGCGGAATCAGAGCGCTACGAGAGAATGGGGTGGGAATTGAGGTAGGTCAGGACTTCTTCCGCGTGCGCTTCGGGCTTTACTTTGGACCAGATGTGCTGGATGCGCTGGTGACCCTGGGGGTCGGCCGGGGCGATCAGGAAGGTCGTTCGCTCGATTCCTTTGACGAGCTTGCCATACATGTTTTTGGGCTTGATGACGCCGAACTGGTTGCAGATGATTTCGTCGGGGTCGGCCAGGAGCGGGTAGGGCAGGGAGAACTTTTCGGCGAACTTCTTTTGTGCCTTGACGGTGTCGCGGGAGATGCCGAGCAGGGTGACACCGGCGGCCTTGAGGTCGGTAAGGGCGTCACGGAAGCCGCAGGCCTCGACGGTGCAACCGGAGGTGTCGGCTCGGGGATAGAAGAAGAGCACGACGGGAGTGGCGGCGTAATCGGAAAGGGAGACGGTTCGACCGTCCTGGTCCTGGGTGGTGAAGCCGGGGATGATGTCGCCGGGGCTGAGCATGAACTGTACCTCATCGGCTGAAGCCGCTTTTCTGGAGGAATCTGGACGGCACGGCTGAAGCCATGCCCCGATGGAGGACGTATGGCTACTCCGAGAGGGCGGCGACGGTCTTTTCCAGCGAGGCAGCGTCTTCGACGTTGAGGCTGCTGACCGGGGTGTCGCGACCGAGGATCTGGCGGGTGAGGCCGGTGAGGACTTTGCCGGGGCCCAGTTCGACAAGGTGGGTGGCTCCGTTTAGCACGAGGCATTGCAGGCACTCGACCCAGCGGACGGCTCCGGTGACCTGGCGGATGAGGCAGTCGCGGATGTCGGCGCGCCGGGTGAGCAGGCGGGCGTCGACATTACAGGCTACGGGATAGCCGGGATCGCAGAGGCTCAGGGCTTCGAGGGTGCTGGCGAGGGCGTCCTGCGCGGGCTGCATGAGGAGGCAGTGGAAGGGCGCGGAGACCTTGAGCATGACGGTTTTCTTGGCGCCGGCAGCTTTGCAAAGCTCGACGGCACGCTCCACGGCGGCGGTGGCTCCGGAGATGACGATCTGCTCGGGGGTGTTGAGGTTGGCGGGAGAGACGATGGAACGGGCGGCCTCGGCGCGGGGGACGTCGGACTCGGTAGGGGTGGTATCGGCGGGCGCGGGTGCGGTGGAGTCGTCAGAGGCTTGGGCGCAGAGATCGTTGACCCGCTGCTCGTCGAGTCCTAGGATGGCGGCCATGGCTCCCTGCCCGGCGGGAACGGCCTGCTGCATGAAGCGTCCGCGGGCGCGTACGGTGCGAACGGCGTCGGCGAAGGGGATTGTCCCGGCGGCTACGTGCGCGGAGTACTCGCCGAGGGAGTGGCCGGCGGCGAAGGCGGGCTGGAGGTCCGGGAGCTGCTCGGAGAGCACCTTCCAGGCGGCGATCGAGACGGTAAGGATGGCGGGCTGGGTGTACTCGGTGAGCTGAAGGGTTTCCGCCGGGCCTTCAAAGATGATGTGGGACAGATGCATACCGAGGGCTTCGTCGGCATCCTTGAAGATGGCCCTGGCGGCGGGGAAGCGGTCATAGAGCTCCTGGCCCATGCCGACCGATTGGGAGCCCTGGCCGGGGAAGAGGAAGGCTGGCTTGCGGGAGGTCGCGGTCATCGTGTGAGGTTCGATGCAGGGAGAAGCGGACGTGTCGAGGGAGTAAAGCAAAAACCGAAGGGGATTCTTTCTGCTTGAAGGATGACAATGGGTGAAGCTGTGAGGAGCGGGTCTAGATGCCTACGCCGAACTCCAGGTCGTGCTCGTCGCCGGAGTGGGCATAAAAATCGTAGGGCGTACGGCGATTGAACTTGTAACGCTGACGAAGCTCGCGGCCAACGAAGAGTCCGAGTGCGACGGCTCCGAGACCGGCGGTGACCCAGCCGAGGGTGCGGAGGATGGTGGTCTCTTCGGAGTCGTCAAGCTGCTGGCGGGCGGCGGACAGGCCGTCGGAGATGGCGTGGACGGCGGATTCGACCAGGGTGGTTGCGTCATTGGCGGACTTGCCAGAGAAGAGGCGGGTTGTGAGAAACGACAACATAGTGTGTGGATGATACCGCAGGTTTGTTATGGATGGACAATGACGCTTTTGGTGCAGTGGAGAGCACAAGAGGCGGGACACCTGTTTATAAGACGAGAGAGGCGGAGGATGGGGTATCCGCAGACTGGAAACGTGCCTAGGCGGCTGAAGCCGTGCTCTCAAGAAAAGACTCCAGGACCGATCAGTTGACGTCCACCTGTGTAAAGCCGAGGCCGAGGAGCAGTGTCTGGATGGTGCTGCGGGCGTTTTTCCGGGCGGCGTCGAGAATGCCGTCCGACAGGGCGGCGGCCTGGAGCTGCTGCTGGGCTTTGGCGCGGGTGTCGGATTCGAGGTTGGGGTCGACGGGAACGAGCAGGCCGGTGGTGCGGGAGTAGACGTGGGTGTGCTCGTTGTCGAGGGAGGTGACGAAGATTTCAGACTGCGGAAGATTGACGTGGATGGAACGCTGGCTGGTTCCGTCGATCCGGACGTCTTCCGGCTTGAGCTTGCCGAGATCGACGCCGGCGATGGATTGCCCGTGGACGACAAGGAGGAGCTTGTCGCCGGCGAGGAGGTCGGGGAGGACGGGACTGGATTTATTGCCTTCGACGACGGTGTCGAGGGAGTAGACGACGGTTTCCAGCCGGCTGAGGCGCTGGATCTGTTCGACGACCAGGGGGACCGAGGTGCTGAAGGATTCCTGCCGGCCGGCGATGAGGGTGGCGAGACGGCCGGGGAGGCCGGTGGTGGCGTGACGGAGAAACAGGGCCAGGCCGATGGCTCCGAGGACGAGCGCGAACAGAAAAGTAAGGAGCGAGGATGAAGTGCGTCGGCCCGAGTCGTACTGGGTGGTCATGGAGTGATTGTATGGGTGTCTGCTCGGTTTCGAGCGGCGCCTTTTGAGACGAGCCTTAGTCGACCTTGATGTCGGCGTCGAGGTCGACCAGGAGAGATTGATCCTGGACCTGCATGGAGTGGAGGTTCAGGGTCTGGAGAGTGAGGGTGTAGCCGGTTGCGTCGGGGGCGCGGACGAGCAGGGTTCGCATGAGGTTGGCGGCATTGATGGTCATTTCAGACGGCAGACGATGGTCGAGAAAGGGTTCGAGGAGGGCGTTGAGCTCGGCATTGTTCGAGGCGTGGTCGATGCGGGCGTCGCGGAAGCCGATGGATTCGCCCTGGGCTTCGGGGATGAAGGAGACCTGGCTTTCAATGGAGATGGGGATGCCGAGGCAGAATCCCTTGACGGCTTTGCCGAACCGGGCGTGGGTGCGAAGGGTGACCACGATGCGATCCTGCTCGGCGAAGCCGACCGTGGGGGTGGAGGCGAGGCCGGCGGAGGTGCTGGGGTGGAGAAAGGTAATGTGGGGGTCTTCGGCGTAGACCGAGCAGGGCTGCTGGGGATTGCCGCGAAGGTAGTGGCGGGAGGGTTTGCCGTCGGGGCCGGGCGAGGTGAAGACCTGGCGGCGGAGGGCGCGTTCGAGCGCGGCGGCGGAGATGCGAAGCGTAACGGCGCGGGCGGGGAGGGTCGCGAGCAGAAGCAGGGCGGCGGTGGGCAAGGCGCGGCGCATGCGGACAGAGTAGCAGGCCGGCCATGCATCATGGGGCGGGCCCCCCCCCCCGGCAGGATCTCTCTCTTGTGCGATTACGTGGGGGGACGTAGTCTTGGGGGCATGAAGCTTTTGATCGTTGGCTCGCTCGCTCTCCTTTCCGCGTCTGCCGCGTTTGCGCAGACGGCACCTCCTCCTGCCGGTCCGGCCGCAGAGGTTTTGCGTTCGTACAAGGCGCAGGAGATGAACGTGGTGAAGGCGGCGGAGAAGATGCCCGAAGCGGACTTTGCCTACAAGCCGACTCCGGATGTCCGGACCTTTGGCCGCGTGGTGAATCATGTGACGGAAGCGCAGCTGCATACCTGCAGCGCGCTGACCGGGACGACGTTCGACAAGACCAAGGTTCCGGGCGAGGATGCGTCCAAGGACACGATCGTGGCGGCGCTGAAGGCCTCGTTCGAGGCCTGCGACAAGGCGTACGGCTCGTTGACGGATGCGAATGTGCTTGAAATGGTGAGCGTAAGCCCGACGATCAAGCGGACGCGGCTGGGCATGGCGTGGGGCAACGTTTCCCATGACAACGAGCAGTATGCGACGCTTTCGCTGTATCTGCGCTTGAAGGGAATCGCTCCGCCGACTAGCGAGAAGTAGGACGCTTTCTGGTGGGCGTGGCGGCCGGCGCGGCTTTGGTTTCAGCGACGGCGGCCGCTACTACGCCGGCGAGTCTTTGCACGTCGGTGACCTGGCCGCTGGCGGTTCCGCAGACGACCTGGTACTTGTCGCGCGTGACGACGACGATGGTTGGGGTGTACTGGACGTTGAGGCGGATGCCGGCGTCGTAGTCGGCCTGGACGCGGCGGGCGAGTGCACCGTCGGGGTCCATGACGAAGGGCACCACCTGGCCGTGCTGGGGAAACCAGTGGGCGTTGAAGGCCTGGAGGTCGTCCTTGCTGCCGATCATGCGCTGGGCTTTGAAGACGGCGTCGCGATACTCGGCGGCGAGCCTGGGATTTTTGAGGCGGTCTTCGAGGTAGCGGGCGCAGACGGCCCCTTCAAAGGTCCAGACGTGACTTGCGATGGGGAAGTCGTAGCGAACCAGAGGGACGTGGTTTTCTTCGGCGGCGGGCAGCTCGAAGGGGTGGGCGTAGGCACAGGCTGGGCAGCGAAGATCTTCAAAGACGACGATGGCGACCTTGGCTCCGGGTGGCGGCTTGAGCACGGGGGAGTCGGCGCGGAGCTGGTTGGCTTCGGCCTGGCCGAGAAACTGGGCGTGCGCGGCGGCAGGAACCGTGGCGGCGAGGGCGAGGGCGAGAAGTGTTGCGCGCAGTTTCATGGTGCCTCCAGTAGCGTTTGGTGCTGGGATCGACGCGGAAGCAAATCTTCAGGACGACAAACAAAAGAAAGCAAGCGGAGAGGCTGCTGTGTCAGCCGAGGGTCGGCATGGAGGTATCGACCCCGGTGCGGATGCCGGCTGGCCATCGGCTGGTGACGGTTTTGATGCGGGTGTAGAAGCGAACACCCTCCGGGCCGTGGACGGCGTGATCGCCGAACAGGGAGCGCTTCCATCCGCCGAAGCTGTGGAAGGCCATGGGGACGGGGATGGGGACGTTGATGCCGACCATGCCGGCCTGGACCCGGTGGATGAAGTCGCGGGCGGTGTCGCCGTCGCGGGTAAAGAGGCTGGTTCCATTGCCGAACTCATGGTCGTTGACGAGGCTGAGGGCCTGCTCGAAGGAGCCGGCGCGGACGATTCCGAGAACCGGGCCAAAGATCTCTTCGCGGTAGATGCGCATTTCGGGGCGGACGTGGTCGAACAGGCAGGCTCCGAGGAAGAAGCCTTCGCCGGCGGGCAGCGCGGCTTCGCGTCCATCGACCAGGAGCTCGGCACCTTCGGCCAGGCCGGTTTCAAGGTATCCGGTGACGCGGGCGAGGTGGGCCGCGGTGACCAGCGGACCGAGGTCGACGGGATGGCCGGGCGCATCGTCGGCACCCCTGCCGATGCGGAGTTTCGCGATGCGGTCGCGGAGGCGGGCTGCGAGAGCGTCGGCGGTGTCGTTGCCGACGGCGACCGCGACCGAGATGGCCATGCAGCGCTCGCCGGCCGAGCCGAAGGCGGCCCCGACGAGGGCGTCGGCTGCCTGGTCGAGGTCGGCGTCGGGCATGACCACCATGTGGTTTTTCGCTCCACCCAGGGCTTGGACGCGTTTGCCGGCGGCGGTTGCACGGGTGTAGACGTATTCGGCGATCGGGGTGGAGCCGACGAAGCTGACGGCCTGAACGCTGGGGTGGTCGAGCAGGGCGTCTACCGCGGATTTGTCGCCGTGGACGACGTTGAAGACTCCGTCGGGCAGGCCGGCCTGCTTGAGAAGGTCGGCGAGCAGGAGGGAGACGCTGGGGTCGCGCTCGCTCGGCTTGAGCACGAAGGTATTTCCGCAGGCCAGGGCCACGGGAAACATCCACATGGGCACCATGGCCGGGAAGTTGAAGGGGGTGATGCCGGCGACGACGCCGAGCGGTTGCCGCATGCTCCAGCTGTCGATGCCGGGGCCTACCTGCTCGGTGTATTCACCCTTGAGAAGATGTGCAATGCCTGTGGCAAACTCGACGACTTCGAGACCGCGGGTAGCTTCGCCGCGTGCGTCGGAGAGCACCTTGCCGTGCTCGCCGGTGATGAGGGTTGCGATGCGTTCGAGGTTCTGCTCGAAGATCTCGCGGAAACGGAAGAGAACGCGTGCCCGGCGGAGGGGCGGCTGGGCGGACCAGGCGGGAAAGGCGCGGGCGGCAGCCTGGACGGCTGCGTCGACCTCGTTCGGGGAGGCGAGGGAGACATGCGCCTGAACCTGGCCGGTGGCGGGGTTGAAGACCGGGGCGGAGCGGCCGGAGGCTCCGGGGATCGCGGTGCCGTCGATCCAGTGGACGATTTCGCGGAGGGTGAGCTTCGTTCTCGCAGGCAGTGTGTCGGTCAAGGTAGCCATCGATTGCTCCCGGCGACCCGCTGTCGGGGCCGAAGAGTCATCCTACCATCCGTGCGTTCGGCCAGCTTGTCGGTATGGGGAGCAAAGCAGAGACGTACCTCAGCGGCTGAAGCCGCTTGTTTTGCCGGGCAGAGATGGCACGGCTGAAGCCGTGCCCTTAACGAGACGCACAATTGCCAGACGACCCTTTGCTGGACGCACGATCGGCGGACGCACGGTCGGCGAACGCACGGTCCGCGGACGCACGGTCGGCGTCGACGCTTGGATCAGTTCCCACGCACGCGTCAGTACTGGAGGATGTGGAAGGCGGGCCAGGTGAGCGCGCGGGTCTTATTGTCGTAGTACATGAAGACGCGCTTGCTTCCGTTGACGGTGACGGCGACGATGATGCCTGAACCGAAGGTCCCTGTGCCGTCGGTCTTGGAAATATCCACATGGTAGCTGTCCACAGGTCCCTTGATGGGGTCCTGGGTGGTCCAGTCGTCCTGGAACCGGGACTCGGGGTAGCTTGCGTACTTGTCGGGATGCTGCTGCCAATCGGGATCGTTGTTGTAGATGCCGAAGGCCTTGTTGTAGTCCCTGGCCTGCAGCGCGGCAAAGAAGTCGCCGACCTTGTGCTCGGCGGGGAGATCGGTAAAGAGCCATCCGTGGCCGAGGATGTAGCCGGCGACCGTCAGGATGGCGAGCAGGAAGACGAGGGAGATCGATCCGACGATCGCAGCCTTGAGGGTTCGTGCCTTTTTTTCGTCGTATGCGGGTGCATCGAGCAGACTCATCGTTTGTTCCTCAACTGCTTAGACACCGAAAGCGTAGATTACGTTCAATGGGCCGCGCGGAAAACTTACATGCGGAACTCCGGGCTTTCGCGGTCGCCCTCTTCGTCGAGGGTGAACAGGCCGCGGGCCAACTCGCACTCGACCTGCCGGCCGAGCAGGTAGACGGAGACAACGTCGAAGCGGATGGGGGTCTGCCAGCGGATTTCGCGGGGAAGGGTGCGTCGGTATCCGCGGGCCATGCGGCGGAGCATGATCTGCTTTCCGCGGTCGACGGCGAGGCGGGCTGGGGTAAGGTCGCGGGCGGTGCGGGTCTTGACCTCGACGATGCAGAGGATTTTGCCGTCCCAGGCTACGAGGTCGAGATCTCCGCGGAGCTCCGGGGTGTGCCACCGGCGCTCAACGACGAGGTAGCCTTGCTCGCGAAGGAAAAAAAGGGCTTCGAGCTCTCCGCGCTCGCCGACCAGGAGGTGGCGGGGGCGCGGGGCGCGGCGGCTGAGGCGGCGTCCGCAGGCTTCAAGCGTGAGGACGGTCCGGCGCTGGACGCGGAGGAGCGCCTGGTGGACGGGATTCATCTGCTCCACGCCTGGTCTCCTTCCCAGTCGAAACCGAGTTCGACCTCTTTAAGCCGGACGCCCTTGGGCAGGGGCACCTGTTCCACTACCTGCCTCACCATAATGTCTTCGTCGACCTGCGCCGGGATCATCGTCGCCATGGCCCAGATTTTACCCCCATTGCCTCGCCCGGCGGGGTCTGCGATACTTAACCGTGCCTACCACGCACAATCCAAACACCCAGCAAAAAGAGGTTGCGGACATGTCTGCAAAGTACATCTTTGTTACGGGCGGCGTCGTGTCTTCGCTCGGAAAGGGACTTGCGGCGGCCTCGATCGGCTGCCTGCTGGAGGCCCGCGGTATCAAGGTCAACCTGATGAAGTTCGATCCGTACCTGAACGTGGACCCCGGAACCATGAGCCCGTTTCAGCATGGTGAGGTCTTTGTGACCGACGATGGCGCGGAGACGGACCTGGACCTGGGGCATTACGAGCGGTTTACGCATGCCAAACTGACGCGCGACAACAACCTGACGACTGGGCGGATTTACGAGCAGATCATCACCAAGGAACGGCGCGGCGACTACCTCGGCAAGACCGTGCAGGTGATTCCGCATGTGACCAACGAGATCAAGGCGGCGATGCGGCGGGTGGCGGCTGACTGCGAGGTCGCGATCGTCGAGATCGGCGGGACCGTCGGCGATATTGAGTCGCTTCCGTTTCTGGAGGCGATCCGGCAGATGCGGCAGGAGCTTGGGCGCGAAAATACGGTGTTCGCGCACATGACACTTGTGCCGTGGATCGCCGCCGCGCAGGAGTTGAAGACCAAGCCGACGCAGCACTCGGTAAAGGAGATGCTTTCGATCGGGATTCAGCCGGATATCCTGCTTTGCCGGGCCGACCGCGAGGTGCCGCGCGAGATGGCTGCCAAGATCGCCGCGTTCTGCAACGTGGAAGAGCAGGCCGTGATCATCGCGCGGGATGTGCCGAGCATCTACGAGGTTCCGCTGAACCTGGCCGAACAGGGAGTGGATAGCCTTTTGCTCAAGTATCTTCATATCGAGGCAAAGGCTCCGGACCTGTCGAAGTGGACCGACATCGTGCGTCGCGCGTACAACCCGCAGGATACGGTTTCGATCGCGATCGTCGGCAAGTATGTGGAATACGAGGATTCATACAAGTCGCTGAAGGAGTCTCTGGTGCATGGCGCGTTGGCGCACAACCTGAAGCTGCAGGTGACGTGGATCGAGGCCGAAGCGCTGGAGGTGGAGGATTACGCGCGGCAGCTTGCGGGGTTCGACGGAATCCTGGTTCCGGGCGGGTTCGGCAAGCGGGGGATCGAGGGAATGCTGAACGCGATCCGGTATGCGCGCGAGAAGCTCGTGCCGTATTTCGGGATCTGCCTGGGCATGCAGACGGCGTGCATCGAATATGCGCGCAACGTGTGCGGGCTTGCCGGTGCAAACTCCGGGGAGTTCGATCCGGGCACGCCGTACCGGGTCATCTACAAGCTGCGCGAGCTGACGGGCGTGGAGGAGATGGGCGGCACGATGCGGCTGGGTGCGTGGGAGTGCGTGCTGGCTCCGGATTCACTGGCGAGCAAGGCGTATGGCACGACGGAAATCTCCGAGCGGCATCGTCACCGGTATGAGTTCAACCGTGAGTTTGAGGCTCCGTTGACGGCTGCGGGTTTGCGGCTGACGGGGACCACTCCGGATGCGACGTATGTGGAGATTGTCGAGATTCCGGGGCATCCGTTCTTTTTGGGTTGCCAGTTTCATCCCGAGTTCAAATCGAAGCCGCTGGAGCCGCATCCGCTGTTTCGGGAGTTTATCGCGGCGAGCTACGGGAACCGGCAGGGGCATGTGCCGGTTCACCTCGCGCCGAACCCGGGTGAGGCGGTTCCGGCTTCGAAGGCTTGAGGGTTCGGTGGTGAACCCACTCATCGCGATGGGGCTGCGATGAATGGGGCACGGATGGTTAGCTGTCGCTGGTGACGCTGGTTACTGTGGCGAGGTTGATGAGCGGGGCCTCGTCGGCTTCGAACAGGGCGTCGGCAATGTTGAGGTGACGGTCCAGCGTGCCGATTCCGCGGTCGATCTCTTCCTTGGTCACGATCAGCGGTGGCGCGATGACGAAGTGGCTCACCCAGGCCTGGAGGATGACTCCTTCGGCAAGGCATTTTCCGGCGATCTGATCGACCACGAGCGGGGTGCCGGCGACCTTGTCGGCGTAGGTGTTGAAGGGCTGCTTGGTGATGCGATTTTTGACGAGCTCGACGGCCCAGAAGAGGCCTTTGCCGCGAACGTCGCCGACGGACGGGTGCTTTGCCTTGAGGGCCTGGAGCTTTTGTTCAACGTAGGGAGCTAACTCGGCGGCGCGGTCGACCAGGTTCAAGCGGCGCATTTCGTGGATGGTGGCGACAGCCGGAGCGAGCGTCATGGGATGGGCTTCATAGGTGTGGCCGTGGGCGAAGTAGTGGTCCTGGAAGAAGGCTCCAATCTTTTCGCTGGTAGCGCAGAGGCCGAGCGGGACGTAGGCGGAGGTGATGCCCTTGGCCGTGGTGAGGATGTCGGGGGTGACACCCCAGTGCTCCATGGCGAACCATTTGCCGCTCCGTCCCCAGCCGGACATAACCTCGTCGGCGATGAGGAGGACTCCGGTTTCGTCGCAGATGCGGCGGAGCTTCGGCATGTATTCGACGGGCGGAACGATGACGCCGTTGGTGCCAACGATGGGCTCGACGATGATGGCGGCGACGTCGGATTCGTTGCGAATCATGTGCTCGATGTAGTCCGCGCAGGCGATGCCGCAGCCGGGGTAGGTGTGCTTGATGGGGCAGCGATAGCAGTTGACCTCTGGCGCGAAGAGGGTTCCCTGCTGCTTGCCGCCGACCGGTTCCATGGCCCAGCGGCGGGGGTCGCCGGTGGCGGCGATGGAGCCGGAGGTCGAGCCGTGATAGCTGCGATAGCGTGCGATGATCTTGCTCTTGCCGGTGTACATGCGGGCGATCTTGAAGGCCGCTTCGTTGGCGTCGGTGCCGGAGGTCGTGAAGAAGAACTTGTTCAGGCTTGGCGGAAGAAGTTCAAGTAGAAGCTGTGATAGCTCGGCGCGGCAGGTGGTGGCGTAGCCGGGCATGGCGTAGGCAAGCTCTTCAGCCTGTTTCGCGATGGAGGCGATAACGGCCGGGTTTTTGTGGCCAAGGTTCGAACACATGAGCTGCGAGGAGAAGTCGAGGTATTGTTTGCCGGCGCCGTCGGTGATGATGCAATCTTTGGCGTCGACGATGTGCATGGGGTTCCAGGAGCGCTGGTACCGCCAGGTGCCGTAGTTGGTGCGGCGGGTGATCTCGACAACTTCTTCGGAGGTAAGTGTGCTCAAGGTGCTGCCTTTCGGGTGCTTGCGGTGTCTCGATGGTATCGCGTCTTCAGGTGAATCGCAGGGCACGGGCTCGATCGTACACGGGCTCGGCCTGACACGGGTTCGGTCTGGGCCGGCGGGGTCAGCCCCAGGTGAAGGTAATGGGCGCGTCGATGTCGGGGTGAAGGCTTTTGTGGACGGGGCAGGTGTGGGCGGCGCGTTCGAGGCGCTGCTTGTGCTCGTCGGCGAGCGCGTGCGGGATGTGAATGCGGGTGGCGAGCGAGCCGATGCGGCGGGTGGGCGTGGCGGTCATCTCTTTCTCGACCGTGGCGGTGGCTCCGGCGAGGTCGAGCGCGTGGTTGCGCGCGACGATGCCCATGGTGGTAAGAATGCAGGTGCCGAGCGCGGTGGCGACGAGGTCGGTGGGGGAGAAGGACTCGCCGCGTCCCTGGTTGTCGCGAGGAGCGTCGGTCGCGAGGGTGGTAGCGGAGGGTTCATGCACGGCGGTGCAGTGGAGGTCGCCTTCGTATTGCATGGTGATTTTAACCATTACGTTCCTTGTGAAGATTCTTGACTTACTCAGTCCCTTTTTCCTGTTCTCGATGCAAATATTCTGCGAAGGTTTCTGGGATCGTGCGAAGAGTGCTAAGTCCATGATCGCGAAACTCTTTCGCGATCATGGAAGAAGAACTTCCGCAACAGATGCAGATTGTAGCCTTCGGATTTGAACCTGCGAGGATAAGCTTTCTTGCCGCCACATCTGCGATTGGCAGGCTATACCCTATGACAATAATTTCCGACGCACATGAGAGAGCTGTGCCCGCTTCATCCCAGAGCTGCTGCCAAAAAGACTCTAACTCTCGACCGAAGGAGGTGTCGAAGTAGAAGCGTTTTGGGAGGGCTGGGAGAATCATGAGAGCTACACTGGCCGCCTCTGTTATTCCACGGCAAAGAGGGTCTTCATAGTTGTCATATAGCAAGTACTTGAGATCGGACCTGAAGAAGAGCACGGGCCTGTTACCGAGCGAGTCGCCCTGTCTGATTATCCCGCCTGTCCCTTTTCCTCGAAATTGAAGAGCTCTCCAATTCGTACTGCCATGGAGCTTGAATATCTTCACAGGCGAGTGTTCGCTGCAATCTTCCATGCTGAATCCGTAACCGTCGTTGATGAGCCACTTTCCAGCCTGACGTAGGGAGTGCTCAATGCCCATATCGTAATTGAAAGTGATAATGACGTCGCCAGCTTGCACTTCTTCTGCTAGTTGATCGTAGAGGCTCGTCGGGCTCAACCTGATTACATCAAAGTATGTTCTCAGGGCCTCTTGCAATTCGCTCAACAAATAAGGTTTACATGATTCGAAATCTAATCGCACTTCATCAGTCTTTTCCGACGAGCTAACCATTAAGTTCTCAAGGACTGCCTCAAAGTTCCCGAGATCTCCATACCTATCTTTTAGTTGCTGAATTAGGTTTCGAAAGGGATGATCTGGCGCGAGTGTTTCTACCCAAATGGCAAGCTTCTCGCCCATCGAAGCAGCTAATGGATATCCGGCATGGAATGAAGCACCCGCACCTAGAATGAAGACTCTCAAGAGGCTCCTCTTTCAGTTTCAAGTTTATCCCCTCGCATCAACAGCAAGTAGACCGCGCCGGAGGTGAGGAAGCCTACGAACCAGGCTCCGCTGTAGAGCCAGCTTAGCGCAGGGATGACGAGGCCGACCAGGGCGAGGGCTATGCCGGCTACGAGGGCTGCGATAGCTCGGGGGTTGATGCCTTCGGTGTAGGTGTAGGCTCCGGTGCGGCGGTAGAGATCGGCCAGGTTGAGCTGGCGGTGGCGGAGCAGGAAGTAGTCGGCGACCATGATGCCGGCGACCGGGCCGAGCAGGCCGGAGTAGCCGATGAGCCATCCGGTGAAGTTGGCTGAGGAGCTCATGAGTCGCCAGGGCATGATGGCGAGGCCGAGCAGACCGGTGATGAGGCCGCCGGTACGGAAGGAGATGTGGCGCGGGGCGAGGTTGCTGAAGTCGTTCGACGGGCCGACGACGTTGGCGCCGATGTTGACGTTGAGCGTGGCGACGAGCAGGCCGACCATGGCGAGGAAGGCGACGACGGGCTGGTGGAAGCGGCCGAGCAGCTCGACGGGGTTCCAGATGGGGTGGCCGAAGAGGACGGCGGAGGCCGAGGTGCAGGCGATGCCGAGCGAGCTGTAGAGCGTCATGGCGACGGGGAGACCAAAGGCCTGGCCGACGATCTGCGAGTCCTGCGAACGGGCGTAGCGGGTGAAGTCGGGGATGTTGAGCGAAAGCGTGGCCCAGTAGCCGACCATGCCGGTGAGCGCGGGGACGAAGAAGCGGAGGAACTCCGGCGTGGTGTGGAAGCGGCTGGGAGCCTGGAGCATGGGGCCGAGGCCTCCGGCTTTGTGCCAGAGGAAAGCGAGTAACGAGATCGACAGCACGGCCATGAGCGGGGCGGAAAAGCTCTGGAGGAAGCGGATGGATTCGACGCCGCGAAAGACGACGAGCATGTTGAGCGCCCAGAAGCCGAGGAAGCAGGTCCACAGGACTGGCTGGGAGGCGGCGAGCGTGGGGGCGAGGACGCCGACCATCGCGGCGATGGCTTCGCCGCCGATCCAGCACTGAATGCCGAACCATCCGCAGGCGACGATGGCGCGGAGGAGCGCGGGGACGTTGGCTCCTCGCCAGCCGAAGGGCGCGCGGACGAAGACGGGAAAAGGGATGCCGTACTTTGCGCCGGCGTGGGCGTTGAGCAGCATGGGGATGAGGACGATGCAGTTGCCGAGGAGGATGGTAAGGACGGCCTGCCACCAGTTCATGCCGCCGGCAATGAGGCCCGCCGCGAGCATGTAGGTGGTGACCTCCATCGACATGGAAAACCAGAGGGCGATGTAGTTGTAGGTGCCCCAGGTGCGGGCGTCGGGCGCGGTGGGGGCGAGGTCGGCGTTGTAGAGGCGTGGGTCAGGGTCAGTGGAGAGTCCGGGGGGCGGGGTCATGCCTCGGCGGCTTGGATCCATCGATATGAAGGCGCTCTCCTTTGTTGTCCATGCCACGTGACTAATTCCGGGCACTGCACGAGGTCAAATCGGTCCACGTTACGAACTTAGCGATTCAGGCTGCGCTTCATTTCGGAACCCTTCGACGATCTTGTTGCCTAAATTTGTAGATCGTCAGCATGACTTCCAAGATAGTAGCCGACTTCGTATGTGGCGGTTCGGCATCCCGGGAACGACTATCCTTTGAACCTCGTCTAGTCTTTAGCGAACACTTCTGTCTCGTGACCCAAGGCGGCCCAATGCGATTGAATCCTTCCACAGTGTAATCTCACTTGCGAAGAGCGCTCTGTCTGGAACGGCATGCGAGCAACTGTGTTCTCCTACATCGCGACGCTTGACCTTTTGAGCATTCATGGCGGAACGGGTCGTCGCCGTATCATTGCGAACGTAGGGTTTGCGGGAAAGGAACTTGCCGTGGCCGGCTTCGCCGAGGAACTTGCCTCCGTCGACGATGAGCTTGCCTCGGCTGTAGACCTTTGCGGTGTTGCCTTTGACTTGCCAGCCTTCGAACATGCTGTAGTCGGTGTTCATGCTCTGGGTTGCGGCGGAGATGGTGTAGTCGGCGGTTGGGTCCCAGAGGAGGAGGTCGGCGTCTTTGCCGGGGGCGATCTCGCCCTTTTGGGGCAGGTTGAAGATGCGGGCCGGGTTTGTGCTGGTCAGGGCCACGAATTGGTTTGGGGTCAGCAGGCCGTTGTTGACTCCGTGGTGCCAGAGCAGCTGCATGCGGTTTTCGATGCCGGGGCCTCCGTTGGGGATTTTGCTGAAGTCGTCCTTGCCGAGGGCTTTCTGTTCGGTGGTGAAGGGGCAGTGGTCGGTGGAGACGACCGACAGGGTGCCGTCGGCGAGGGCCTGCCAGAGGGGGACGTGGTTTTCTCGCTTGCGGAGCGGTGGAGTGAAGACGTATTTTGCTTCGTCGAAGGAGCGGCCGGGCATCTGGTCTTCGAGCGAGAGGACGAGGTATTGGGTGCAGGTTTCTGCGAGGGCTCGGAGGCCTCGGGACTGGGCTGCGCGGAGTTCGCGGAGGGCGTCGGTGTTGGAGAGGTGGACGATGTAGACCTGGGCGCCGGCCATCTCGGCGAGGGCGATGGCGCGGTGGGTGGCTTCGGCTTCGGCCTGGGTGGAGCGGGTGAGCGCGTGGAAATGGGGCGCGGTGTGGCCGGCGGCGAGGGTTTCGGCGACGACGACGTCGATGGCGGAGCCGTTTTCGGCGTGGATGAGGCAGAGCGCGCCGAGCCGCGCGGCGTGCTGCATAACGCGGAACATGAGGCCGTCGTCGATCATGAGGACGTTGGGGTAGGCCATGAAGAGCTTGAAGCTGGGGATGCCCTGGCGGACCATGTCGTCCATTTCGGCGAGGTTTCGTTGTGCGTGCCGCCGGATGGGTTCAGATCGGTAATGGCCATGTGGAGCGCGTAGTCGATGCAGGCCTTGCCTTCGGCCTTGCGGTTCCAGGTTTCGAGGGCTTCGGCGAGGGTGTGGCCTCGGGATTGCAGGGCGAAGTCGAAGACGGTGGTGGTGCCGCCGATGGATGCGGCGCGGGTGCCGGTAAAGTAGTCGTCGGCGGAGGTGGTGCCGCCAAAGGGCATGTCGAGATGGGTGTGAACGTCGATGCCGCCGGGCATGAGGAGGAGGCCGGTGGCGTCGACGAGGATGTGACCGGCCGGGTCGATTTCTGGTGCAATCGCGGCGATGTGTTCGCCCTCGATGAGGACGTCGGCGTGCTCGGTGCGGTCGGCGTGGATGATGGTGGCGTTTTGGATCAGTGTGCCCATGGACCGATGCACCTCGGAGCGATTCTTGTGGGGTACTTGAACACCGTGGTCCTCTTCCGAGCAGGTTCACATGTGACCAGGGGAAAGGCTTTGCTACGGACAAGGGATGTGACTACGAGCGCATGTAACCCTCAGGAATCTGATCTTCTGGAGAAGGTTGCTCCGAGCCTGCTTTGTCGAGCAATTTCAAGGCTCGTAATCGTCTTGCTTCCGTCATCGGCTGACGCCTGCGCAACCAATCCTCATGCTGCAAATATGCGAGCTTTTCCGCGACTGCGATGTTGACGAACTGATCGAGGGATACACCTTCTTTCGCAGAGTAGTGCTCCGCGTCTCGCCTGAGCGAAGCCATAATATGCAGGGTACCTTCCGGATTTGCAAGCTCTTCCAACTCAGGTTTCATGCCGTCTCCTTTGTAGTCTGGCGAGGAGATCGCCAGGGTTCAACACCAGAATACCGAAGCTGGGCACCGCCTGGGTGAAGTGGCGGAGGTTCGGGGTCACGATCGCATCTGCGGAGGCAGCCACGGCAAGTTCAAAAATCATATCGTCATTCGGATCCGGTAAGAATGGACGTAGCAGCGGAACGGCTTCGATCGACTCTGCGATATCGGCAAGGATTCGTATAATTCGCGCATTTCGGTCACAGAGAGGTCACTTGCGTGCCGCCGGCACGCGACGCCTTCATACTCCAGCAGCAGCTTGTGGTCCAAGACGATGGTGAGACGGCTTTGCAGGATGAGGATGATCTCGTGCGCCGCGCCTCCCGGAGAACGCAAGCCGTTGATCCGACCTTGCGGTATCGAGCACAATGCGCCATCGGGTCTCCAGAAGCAAGTTCTCCCGGGTCATCATCAATGCCCTTCGGCGATGGCGGACTCGGTGGCTCCTGGGGGGACGAGATTGCTGGCGGATCGTTCGGCCCAGGTTTGCGGGGACAGGCCATTGGGGATGGGTTCCATGGTGATGCAGTGTTCTACCGGGCAGACCAGCGAGCAGAGGTTGCAGCCTACGCATTCATCGACGTCCACGCGGGGGATGCGTTCGAGCGGAGTGTGGGCGGAGTTCAGGCCGAGGCCGGTGGAGTCGAGCTTGGGGATTGGGGTGGAGGTAATGGTTTGCTGCGAGTGCGCGAAGACCTGGGCCGGGGTGGGGTGAGCGTGGAGGTTGGGTTCGGTGTGGAGGTGATTGGGGTCTGGGTTGCGGAGTTCGAGGCCTCCGCCGCCCTGCGCGCGGTCAAGATGGATGCACTGGTGCGCGCCGTCCCAGCAGGCGGTGTAGCAGAGCTGGCAGCCGATGCAGAGGTCCGGGTGGATGTGGGCAACGACCTGGTAGTTGAGGTTGAGGTGCTTCCATTCGGTGACCTTCGGAAGCGAACGGCCGCGAAAATCTTCGATGGTTGCGAAGCCCTTGGTCTGCATCCAGTGGAGCAGGCCGTCGGCCATGTCTTCGACGATGCGATAGCCGAAGTGCATGGCGGCGGTGCAGACCTGGACGTTGCCGCAGCCGAGCAGGAGAAACTCGGCGGCGTCCTGCCAGGACGCGATGCCGCCGATGCCGGACATGGGAAGGCTGGCTTCGGGGTCGGCCATGACCTGCTGGACCATGTTGAGCGCGATGGGCTTGACGGCGGGGCCACAGTAGCCTCCGTGGGAGCTGCGGCCGTCGACCACGGGACGCGGCTCAAAGGTGTCGAGGTCGATGGAGGTGATCGAGTTGATTGTGTTGATGGCGGACAGGGCGTCGGCGCCGGCGCGGCGTGCGGCGCGTGCGGGCATGCGGATGTCGGAGATGTTGGGGGTGAGCTTGACGATGACGGGGGTGCGGGCGCGCTCCTTGACCCATCCGGTGATCTGCTCGCAATACTCGGGAACCTGACCGACTGCGGAGCCCATGCCGCGCTCGCTCATGCCGTGGGGGCAGCCGAAGTTGAGCTCGAGGCCGTCGGCTCCGGCGTCCTCGGCTCGCTGGACGATGTCGTGCCAGGCTTCGCGGGTGGATTCGACCATGAGCGAGGCGATGACGACGTGCTTCGGGTAGCGCCGCTTGCACTCGGCGATCTCGCGCAGGTTGGTTTCGATCGGGCGGTCGGAGATGAGCTCGATATTGTTCAGGCCTACCATCTTCTGGCCGCCCCAGTCGATCGAGGAATAGCGCGAGCTGACGTTGGTGATGGGCGCTCCGATGGTCTTCCAGACGGCTCCTCCCCAGCCTGCGTCAAAGGCGCGCATGACCTGCTCGCCGGTGTTGGTGGGCGGCGCGCTGGCGAGCCAGAAAGGGTTGAGGCACTCGATGCCGGCGAAGGTGTTCTTGAGCGTCGGCATCAGCGGGCCTCCTGGGCAGCAGCGAGCATGCTGAGAATGCCAAGGGCGGCGCGTTTGCCGTCGGCGACGGCGTCGACCACCTCGCGTCCGCCGTTGGTGCAGTCGCCGCCGGCAAAGAATTTCGGGTTGCTGGTCTGGCCGGTGCGGCGGTCGATGGCGATGCGTCCGCGTTCGAGATGCAGGGTGGATTGCAGGAAAGCGCTGTGGGTGGACTGGCCGATGGCGAGCACGACGAGGTCGGTGGGGAGGGTCCAGTCGGTGTTCGGGCGAGGGATGAGGGAGCCGTCCTCGGTGCTTTCCAGCATGGAGAGGTGGACGCCGGTGACGGGGTCGCCTTCGAGTGCGGAGGGCTGCATGTGCCAGAGGAACTGGACGCCTTCCTGCCTGGCGTGCTCGTACTCGAAGGGAAAGGCGGACATATCGGCGGAACCTCGGCGATAGACCATGTGGACCTCGGACGCGCCGAGGCGTTTCGCTGCAATGGCTGCGTCGATCGCGGTGTTGCCGGCACCGACGACGCAGACGCTGCGGGGCACCGAGGTGAGGGTGCCGTCCTTGTAGCCGGCGATGAGGTCGAGCGCGTTGGTGACGCCGGCGCGGGTTTCCCCGGCGAGGCCGAGCGCGTGGATGGCTCCGAGGCCGATGCCGAGGAAGACGGCATCATGGGTGGAGGCAAGCTGCTCCAGCAACGTGGCGTCGACGGTGGTGTTGAAGTGGAAGCGGACGCCGAGACGGGCGATCATGTCGATCTCGCGGAGGGACTCCGCGAGGGGGAGTTTGTATTCGGCGATGCCGTAGCTGTTGAGTCCTCCGGGGAGCGTACGGGCGTCGTAGAGGGTGGCCCGGATGCCATGCCGGCGAAGCTCAGCGGCGCATGCGAGCGAGGCCGGACCGGCACCGATGAGGGCTACTTTTTTGTCTGTATCCGGCGGAGGCACAAAGGGCAGATTGATTCCGGGTGCGTGGAAGCTGTCCATCGCGTAGCGTTGCAGAAGGCCGATTGCGATGGGCTGTTTGTTGTAGCGATGCAGCACGCAGGCACCTTCGCAGAGAACCTCGACGGGACATGCGCGGCTGCAGCTTGCTCCGAGGATATTGGCTTCGAGGATGGCGCGGGCGGAGCCGGGGAGATTGTCGGAAGCGATTTTCTTGATGAACTTAGGGACATCGATGTGCGTGGGGCAGGCTCCCATGCAGGGTGCGTCGAAGCAGAAGAGGCATCGGTTGCTTTCGGCGAGCGCCGCCTGGCGTTCGAGCGGCGGGTGGAGGTCGGTGAAGCGCGCCGCGGTTTCGGGCGGGGTGCTGGCCTGGGGAAGGAACGGCGGCTGCTGGTTCATCGGCCTCCTGGTGCGCTTGCTGGAAGAGACGATTATGCATCATTGCCGGCTACCTGCAAAGAGTTCGCGGCGGTTCAGTGCTCCAGAAGAGGATGGCAGTGGAGCTCACTCCTGACAACGGTGCCGTGATGAATAAGCACAGTCCAGGACTCGTCAGGCGAGGTGGGCAAGGGTTTTCTCTGCGAGGAGGCCGAAGGCTTTGGCGGCCAGGACGAGATGGTCTTCGTGGGTGTCTTCAGCGGCGTTGTGGCTAAGTCCTTGGAGCGACTGAACGAAGAGCATGACGGTGGGAATGCCGGCGCGCGCGACCTCGGCGGCATCGTGCAGCGGGCCGGAGGGCAGCAGGGGAGCTTCGCCGGCGATCTCTGAAACCGCTTCGGTGGCGAGGCGGATCAGCGCGGGGTCGAAAGGGATCGGCTCGATGGACCAGATGCGAGACCAGGCCACGGTGCAGCCTTCTTCGTGGGCGAATCGCTGGCTGCCGGCGTGCGCGTCCGCGTGCATGCGGGCGAGAATGCCGGGGTCGAGGTCACGCATGTCCAGCGTGATTTCGCAGCGGCCGACCACGGCGGTGACGATGCCGGGAAAGGTCTTGACCGAGCCCATGGTGGCGACCGCGTCAGGGTGCTGCATGGCGATGGGGCGGATCTCGAGCGCGAGCTTTGCGGCGGCGGCCAGGGCGTCGTGCCGGGCGCGCATGGGGGTAGAGCCGGAGTGCGCTTCCTGGCCGTAAAAGGTGATCGCGTGGCGCTCGACTCCCTTGGTGCCGAGCACGACGGCGAGAGGGAGGCCGGCGCTTTCGAGGACCGGACCCTGCTCGATGTGGAGTTCGAGGTAGGCCCTGGCGTTGCGCTGCTCTCTGGTGGCTTCGCCGATACGGGTTACGTCGTAGCCGCAGGCCTGGAGCGCGGCTTCGAGCGTGGTGCCGTCGCGGTCGGTGCGGGTGCGGTCGGCTTCGATGGACGCGTTGCCGGCAAAGGCGGAGGAGCCGAAGAGGCTGCGTCCGAAGCGTGCGCCTTCTTCGTCGGCCCAGTCGACCAGGCGAATGGTGACAGGAGGGTGGCCGTCGTAGGCGACGTGGAGTGCGCGGAGAACTTCCAGGCCGGCGAGGACGCCGAGGCATCCGTCAAGCCATCCTCCGTTGGGGACGGAATCGAGGTGGCCGCCGAGCAGAAGAGCTTCCGGCCGCGCGCCGGGGAGCGTGATCCAGAGATTGCCGGCCGCGTCATAGCGGCGTTCGAGCGCGGGAGAGATGGCGGCGACTTTGCTTTCAAACCAGGCGCGTGCGCGCAGCCAGGTTGGGGTCCAGGCGAGGCGTTGCGCACCATGCTCGTCGGCGGTCAGGGCGCGGAGCTCATGGAGGTCGCCGAGCATGCGCTGCGGGTCGAGGGGGAGCGGCTTCGGCATGGGATCCCCGGGAACGCGAGAAGTGATGGGCCCACCAGGACTTGAACCTGGAACCAACGGATTATGAGTCCGCTGCTCTAACCAATTGAGCTATAGGCCCTTGCTATGGACCAGTGTACTAGGGTGCGTAGCTTGGAGGTGCAGAGGCGCGTGCCCCAGGTCTCCTAGGCGAGACCTGGGCACGCGGATCGACGGGATGCGATCAGTAGCCGGCGGGCTGGCTCATGCGGGTGGCCTGCTTGTAGGCGTTGATCTTGTTCAGGTGGTATTGGAAGTAGAGTCCGCCGAAGAAAAAGGTCATGACCGGGTTCAGCTTCAGGCCGACGTTTTCTACGGTGTTGAAGTGCTGCTCGAGCGAGGCGCGCTGCATGAAGCGTGCAACGAGCTTGACAATGCGGATCAGTACCCAGAGAAGGGCGAAGGCAGGATGCGATTCGCGGGGAACCATGTTGGGGTTTGCCATTGCGGCATGGATCTGACGGTAAGCAATTGGATACGTGAACAGAACCTCCGCAACCAGAAGCGCCAACACCGCAATATAGGCGATGTAGGAGCTTGCGTTAGGCTGAACCTTCTTGAGCCAAAGCGCGACCACGAGGTTCCAGACGCCAAGAAACCAGCCGCAGCTCAGGATGTTGAAAAGAAGAGCGAGTCCCCAGTTGAGATTGGGCGCGTCCGGGAAGGCGGAGGCGTTGAAGGTGGGTTGCGCGGCCGTGGGGTAGGCCGGGTCGGTGTAGCCGGAGGAGGAGAAGCCGGTGGCCGCGGCGGCGGGTGCGGTGAAGCCCGAGTCGGAAAAGCCGGTGGGCTGGCTGCCGAGGACCTGTGAAACGGGGACCCACTCGGTCATCTCCTCGGATTTGGCGAGATCGGTGGGAAGCACGTTGCCGCTCGTGACGTAACGCTGCAGGTCTTCCAGCGTGTAAGGACCATACATCTGGCCGTTGCGCGAAATCTGGTAGTGCGTCAAGGGAGTTCTCCTGGATCGGGATGCGAGGCTGCGAGCGTCTGCTGGGAGGGCAAGTCCGATGAAAACACGAGATTCGGCTTTTGGGCAAGCGAAAGCGATAACGCGGTCGCGGCAAGCAAGACCCACTCACCGCGAGGGTGCTGCGATGAACGGGGCACAGCGTCGCGGTCGGTTAGTTGCGGGGAAGATTTGCGATGGACCAACCGCCGCCGAGCGCCTTGATGAGCAGCACGCTGGCGTCCATGCGGCGGCGGAGGATATCGATGTCGTTGCGCTCGTTCGCGAGCGCGGTCTGCTGCGCGGTGACCACCTGCAGGTAGGTGTCGATGCCGCCGACGTAGCGATTGTTGAAGATCTGCTGGGCTCCCTGCGCGGCCTGGGTTGCCTTCTGCTGGTTGGTCTGCTCGGCGGACAGAATGCGCAGCACGGCGAGGTTGTCTTCAACCTGCTGAAAGGCGGTGAGCACGGTCTGGCGGTAGTCGGCCGAGGACTGGGTGAAGCCGGCGACGGCCTGCTGGGAGACGCCGCGGCGCAGGCCTCCGTCGAAAAAGGTCTGGCCGAGCGTGGGGCCGAGCGCGTAGGCGAGGTTGTTGGCGTTGAAGAAGCCGGCCAGCGCGTTGGTCTCATAGCCGAAGCTGGCGGCGAGGTTGAGGGTAGGGAAGTAGGCGGCGCGGGCGATGCCGACGCGCTCGTTAGCCTCCCGCGTGCGACGCTCGGCCGCGGCGATGTCGGGCCGGCGCTCCAGCAGCTCGGACGGCAGGCCGGACGGGATGTACGGAGGAACCGGCGGCGTGGGGTTTTCCGCGAGCGAAAAGCTGGCCGGCGGCTGACCGATCAGCACGGCGATGGCGTGCTCGTACTGTGCGCGTCGCACGGTGGTGTCGTCGCGCTGCACGATGGCGGCCTGCAGCTGCGTCTGGGCCTGGAAGACGTCGGACTCGGCCACGACTCCGCCCTGAAAGCGGTTTGTGGTGATGCGGAGCGCTTCTTCATAATCCTTGACCGTGTCGGCGAGCAGCTTGCGCTCGGCATCGGCGCTGCGCAGCTCAAAGTAGTCGACGGCGAGGTCGGACTGGATGGAGAGCTGAACGTTCTGGAGGTCGGCGGCGCTGGCCTGCGCCTCTTCCCGGGCGATATTGATATTGCGCCGGACGCGTCCGAAGAGGTCAATCTCGTAGTTGAAGGTGAGGGGCAGGGTGATCTCGCCGACGCCGTTGTTTGTGTTGGCAGGGTTGAAGTAGGGCTGCGTAGCGGAGTCACGTAGAGCGCCGGCAAAGGGGTCTGTGCCGATGGTGGGGAAGCGGGCGGAGTTGTTGATGCCGATCTGCGCGCGAGCCTCCGTATAGCGGGCGGCGGCGGAAGAGAGCGACTGGTTCTGGATGCCGGCCTTGATCTCAAGCAGCGAGAGCGTGGTGTCGTGGAACACATCCCACCAGGTGCCTCGGAGGACGGCGTCTTCGGGGTTGGCGGGATGCCAGTTCGGGTCGTTCTCCTTGTAGGCATCCTTGTACGCGTCGGGTGCCTGGTAGGTGGGGACGATGGGCTTGCTGTACTTCGGGCCGACCAGGCATCCGGCGAGCGGAAAGAGGATAACGGCTGCGAATGCGGCCGCGCCGGCGCAAGATCGCCCGTTCACTGGGCACCTCCGCCGTTCCCGTTCGCGTTGCGCACGTTGACCTGCTGGCCGGTAGTGAGCGAGTCGGACGGATCGGTCACGATGGCGTCCGAGGAGGTGATGCCGGAGGAGATTTCAACCAGCGCGCCTCCGTCGTGCGAGATGGTGACCGGCACGAGATCGACGACGTCCTTGCCGTTCTGGCGGCGCACGACGCCGACCCGCAGGCCCTGCGCGCGGAAGATGAGCGTGTTGGACGGGATCGTGACGGAGTTGCCGCGGATGGGCAGCTTGAAGTGGACGAAGACGTATGCGCCGGGAAGCAGGTCGGCCTGCGGATTGGGCACGTCGACCTCGACGTTGAGAGTGCGGGTGGACGGGTCGACGGCATTGGCGTTGCGGGCGATTACGCCGTCGAAGATGCGACCAGGGTAGGCATCCGAGGTGAGGGTGACGCGCGCGCCGTCCTGGATGGAGGCGCTGTCGGCTTCGGGCACCGAGACAAAGACGCGGACGCGGTCGATGGCAGCCAGATGGAAGAGCTCCCGCTGGTTCTGCCCACTTCCGCTGCCTTCCTGCCCGGCTACGATCAAGTCGCCCACGTCGGTGTTGCGCGCGGTGACGATGCCGCTGAAGGGCGCATAGATCTTTTCAAAGGACTGAAGCTGCTGGAGCCGGCGTACCTGCGCTTCGGCCGCCTCCACCGCGGCGTCCCGGCTGAGTTCGGCTCCCGTGGCCTCGTCGGTTTCCTGCTTGGAGACGGAGTTCGATTTGAGCAGCGCGACGTAGCGGGCCGCGGTGGTTTTGGCCAGGTTGAGATTGGCCTGGGCGGATTTCAGATCGGCCTGCGCGACCTGCAGTTGCTGGTCGACTTCGGGAGTTTCGATGGTTGCCATCAGCTGCCCTTTTCGGACGTGCGCGCCGATGTCGAAATACCACTGCTTCAGGTAGCCGTTGGTGCGGGAGTAGATGGGCGTGTCGGTATAGGCCTCCGCGGAGCCGGGCAGCGTGAGCTCGGAGGAGATGTGGCCGGCCGAGGGATAGATAACCTTGACGGTGGGAATGGAAGATTCGACGACGTTGGATTCGAGCTCGTGCTCGGCGTGCGCGCGCTTGAGGATACCGAAGACGATGGCGGCTGCGAGCAGGATGGCCAGCACGGCGAGCACGGCCCAGACCGCGCCGGGGATGCCGCGACGTGGGGCGCGCGCGGGATGTGCCGTCTCCTGGTGGAGAGGCGCGTGCGCGTCCAGGCGGTCTCCCCGCGATTCCGCCACGCTGGTGGCGCTTGCGGTGTATCCATGCTGCGCCGCTGAACCGGTCTCCAGGGGTGTGTCGCTGGAGACGCCGGCTCCGGTCAGCGAAGGATCAAAGGATGGGGAAGGGGTCATGCGTTCAGGCTCCTGGAGATTCGGCGGTCAGGGTTCGGTAGGAGTAGGAAGGCTCGGCCGCATGCTCTGCATAGAGCTCAGGCTCAAGGACGTTCGCGGGCCGGCCGGACTCGTCGTTACGGAAGCCGCCGTGCAGCAGGGCGAAGACGGAAGGGACGAAGACGAGCGTAGCGAGCGTCGCCATGGTGAGTCCGCCGATTACGGCGCGTCCGAGAGGCGCATTCTGTTCGCCGCCTTCGCCCGCGCCGAGCGCCATGGGAATCATGCCGATGATCATGGCGAGCGCCGTCATCATGACCGGGCGGAAGCGGGTCGCGCCGGCCTCCATGGCCGCGGCGATAGCATCGCCGTGCGCTTCCAGCCGTTCCTTCGCGAAGGAGACGACAAGGATCGAGTTCGCCGTGGCGACGCCCATGCACATGATGGCTCCCATGAGAGCGGGCACTGAAAGCGTGGTGCCCGTGAGGAAGAGGAAGAGCACGATGCCGGCCAGCGCCGCGGGCAGCGCCGTGATGATGATGAACGGGTCCAGCCAGGACTGGAAGTTGACCACGATGAGCAGGTACACCAGCACGATGGCAAAGGCGAGACCGGAGATGAGGCCGAAGTACGAGGAACGCATGGTGTCGATCTGCCCGCGCACCGTGAGCAGGCTGCCCTTCGGAAGCTGCTTGCGGTACCTGGCGACGATGCGGTCCACCTGCGTGGCGACGGAGCCGAGGTCGCGTCCCTGCACGTTGCCGTAGATGTCCAGGACGCGGTGGATGTTGTAGTGATTGAGGACCTGCATCTCGTTTTCGCGATGCACGCTGGCGACGTCGGCCAGGATCTCGGGCTTCTTGGCCGTGGGCGAGGCGAGCGGGATGTTGCGGATGTCGTTCAGGCTCTGGATGGTGTACTGCGGGGCCTCCGCGACGATGTTGTAGGTGACGCCGTTCTTCGGGTTGAGAAAGAACATGGGCGAAAGCTGCGAAGAGCCGCTGAGCAGGTTGACCACCGAGCTGCCGACGTCCTTCTCGGTGTATCCGCCCTGCACGGCCTTGGTGCGGTCCACGTCGATGTCGAGCACGGGGTAGTTGTCCGGCTGCTGGATCCGGACATCGACCATGCCCGGGATGCGCTTGATTTCGCCTTCCATCTTGTCCAGGATGACGCGGTTGTCCTTGACGTCCGCGCCTTCGATTTGTACGTCGATGGGCGAGGGCAGGCCGAAGTTGAGGATCTGGGTGACGATGTCGGACGGGAGGAAATAGAAGATGGTTCCGGAGAACTGAGCGGGCAACTTTGCCCGGAGGGTGCGGACGTAGTCGGCGGTCGGGCTGTGGTTTTCGTTGAGTGAAACCAGGATATCGGCGTCGCCCGCGCCGATGAGCCCGGAGGTGGCGTGCTGGAAGTTCAGCGTCGAGTAGGGCAGGCCGATGTTGTCGAGAATGTTGTTGAGCTGATTGGCCGGAACGACCTGGCGAATCTCCTTTTCCACTTCGTCGGCGAGCTTGGCGGTCTCCTCGATGCGGGTTCCGGACGGCGCACGCATGTGCAGGATGAAGCTTCCGTTGTCGGTGGCGGGGAAGAAGTTCTGGCCGAGAAAGGGGACCAGCAGAAAGGCGCAGAGGCAAAGTCCTAAAAAGACAGGAACAAACATCACGCGCGCGGTGACCAGGCCGGTCAAAAGGTTGGAGTAGCCAAGCCGCACGCGTTCAAAGCCGCGTTCAAACCCGCGCTGGAACCGGGCCAGCGGGTTGCGCGAAGGGACCGCATGGTGGTCGTGCTTTTTGAGCAGGTACATCGCCAGCGTGGGCACCAGGGTGCGGCTCAGCACATAGCTGGCGAGCATGGCGAAGACGACCGCTTCGGCCAGCGGAACGAACAGGTAGCGCGCCACGCCGGACAGGAAGAACATGGGCAGAAAGACGATACAGATGCACAGGGTGGAGACCAGCGCGGGAACCGAAATCTGCGCCGCGCCTTCGAGGATCGCGTCGTTGAGCTCGTTGCCTTCTTCAAGGTAGCGTTCGATATTTTCGATGGTGACCGTGGCATCATCGACCAGGATGCCGACCGCGAGCGCAAGCCCGCCGAGCGTCATGATGTTGATGGTCTGGCCGAGCAGGCCAAGGATGATGATAGAGGTCAGGATGGACAGCGGGATTGACACCGCGATGATCACGGTGGAGCGCCAGGAGCCGAGAAACAGAAGGATCATCAGGCCGGTCAGCACGGCGGCAATGACGGCCTCGCGGATGACGCCTTCGACCGATCCTTTGACAAAGATGGACTGGTCGCCGATCGGGGTGATCTTGAGCGAGTCCGGCAGGGTGCTCTTGATCTGCGGCAACAGGTCGAGGATCTTGTGGACCACGGTGAGGGTGGACGCCGTGCCGGACTTCAGGACCGTGATCAGCACGGCGCGCTTGCCATCCTGGCGAACGATATTGGTCTGCGGAATGGAGCCGTCGGAAACGGTGGCCACGTCCTTGACGTAGATGGTAGTGTTGCCGACCTGGCGCAGCGGAAGATCGTTCAGGCCCGCAATGGTGATGGGCGACGCGTTCAGATGGATGTCGTACTCATCCATGCCGATCTTGGCCGTGCCGGAAGGCTGCACGACGTTCTGCTGGGCCATGGCGTTGAGCACGTCCTGCGGGCTCAGGCCCTGCGCTTCCAGCTTGCCAGGATCGAGGTTGATCATGATGGAGCGCTGCTTGCCGCCATACACGTTGGGCACGACGGCACCGGGCACGGTGACCAGCGAGGGCCGGATGAAGTTGAGGCCGAAGTCGTTCAGCTGCTGCTCGCTGAGGCCGCTGCCGGAAAGGCCGAGCTGCAGAATGGGCACCGACGACGCGGAAAAGTTGATGATCTGTGGAGGCAGCGTGCCGGGCGGAAGGCTGCGGAGGATGAACTGCGACGAGCTGGTGACCTGCGCGTTGGCGGTATCGAGCGAAGCACCCGGCTGCAGGTAGACCTTGACGACCACCTGGCCGTTGACCGTGGTCGATTCGATGTGCTGAATATTATCGACCAGCACGGTGAGCGTCTTTTCGTACGGGGTGGTGAGCCGGCCTTCAAGCTCCTCCGCGTTCAGGCCCGTGTACTGCCAGGCGATCGAGATGACCGGAATATTGATGGCCGGGAAGATGTCGGTCGGCGTCTGCAGGATCACTACCGGCGCGGCAATCAGGATCAGGATCGCCAGGACGATAAAGGTGTACGGCCGGGTCAGGGCAATTTTCACAATCCACATAGGCGGCTGCGGGTCCTTTCCAGGGGCCGGAGTGACACGCGGGGACACGAGGCCGACCTATCCCCACGGCTATAAGACATAGTATCTGCTGTTCAGGTTTCACCGGCATTTCCGCGCGGGTTGAACGGAAATACCGATCAGAGGAGAATCGAGCGATGGAACTTCGTCACCTTCGCTACTTCGCCGCAGTCGCCGAGCATGGCACCTTCCGCGAGGCCAGCCGCCATATGCACGTTTCGCAGTCGTCCATCAGCGAGCAGATCGCGGATCTGGAGGCCGAGGTAGGCGGTCCTCTGCTGGAGCGGGCCACGCGGTCGACGCGGCTAACGGCCAGCGGGCGCATCTTCCTGGAAGAGGCGCACCGGACGCTGGCCGCCGCCGACCGGGCGCTCGAGCGGACGCGCCTGTCGCTTTCCGGTCAGGAAGGGACGCTGGCCATCGGGTTCTTTCTGTGGGGGGCGGGCGGCTTCTTTGCGCGGCTCATCCGCGACTACCGCAGGATGCATCCGCGGGTGAAGCTTTCGTTGTTCGAGATGCATACGCACGTGCAGATGGCGGCATTCGAGGCGGGCACGATCGACGTGGGATTTACCCGTCCGCTCGAACCTCCGTTCGACCGCGTGCTCCGCTCGGAGCTGCTGTACGACGATCCGATCGTTGCGGTCATGCCGCAGGGGCATCCGCTGGCGCAGCGCCAGGTGGAGCTTCGGGCGCTGGCCCGGGAGCCGTTTGTGATGTGCGAACGGGCGGTGACGCCGGTGCTCTACGACAACATCGTGCAGATCTGCGCGGGTGCCGGATTCGCGCCGGACGTGCGCAACAGCTCGTCGACGTGGTCGGGCGTGCTGACCCTGGTGGAGGCGGGCGAGGGGATCGGGCTGGTCCCTTCGGGTGCCCGGCACATCAAGCCCCCGGGGCTGGTTTTCTGCGAGCTTCTGCCGCATTCCAGCCGGGCGTCGGTGGGCCTGGCCATGGCCTGGGACCCCAGGAACGAAGGGCCGGTCGTACGTGACTTTCTCCGGCTGGTGCGGGAGAACAAGGAGAAGATTCGGAGGACGGTCGGGAATTAGGTTGAATCGACATCGGGTACAGCTTACGTCAGGTGAACGATCACGGCTTCGCTTGCGCGCAGGCCCATGCGTCCGCCGACGTCAGCGTGCTGCTGGTCGAGGTACGAGGTCAGGATGAGCCTGCCATGGGATGCCTCGGTGAGCTGCGGCTCGGTGGTCAGGTTCAGGTGGATCTCGTACCGGTCGGTCCCGTCCGTGCGAGTGTAGCTCAGGACTCCTTCGGCAGCCTTGACGTCCTTAACCTCGCCCGTGTGCAGGGCCGGGGTGGCCCGCCGCAGGTCGAGCAGCCGATGATACAGCGCAAGGATGGATTCGGGGTGGAAGCCGGCGGATTCGACCGTAAAGTCGGGCCAGTTCTGTACCAGCGGAAGCCAGGTCCTGGTCGCCGGCCCGGTAAAGCCGGCGTTGGCGGCGTTGTTCCAGAGCATGGGCGAGCGCTCCGGGTCGCGTCCGAAGCCGCGGCCGGGCTGGCGCTTCTCGGCCGGATCAACGACCTCGGCCGGCGGGACCACCGCGTCCGGCATGCCAAGCTCGTCGCCATAGTACATCGTCGGCGTTCCGCGCAGGGTCAGCAGAAGCACGGCCGCGACGCGTGCCTGGGCGGCGCCGACGCGGGTCGCCAGCCGGTGCTGGTCGTGGTTGCCGAGCACCCAGTTGGGCCATGCGCCTGCGGGCAGGGCGGCTTCGTACTGCTGGATCAGCGCGGCCAGCAAATCGGCCTTCCAGCCGGTCTGGATCAGGTGGAAGTTGAACGGCATCTGCGCGCCAAGCAGGCGGGGCACGGCGTCCGGCGCTGAGCTCGCAGGGCCGTAGTAGCGGACGAGTTCCGGAATGGGAAGGTAAATTTCGCCGATCAGCACACGGTCTGAATCCTGCTGCGGATGCGCATAGCTGTCTACAAGCGCGCGCATCTGCTCCACGATCGCAAGCGTTTCAGGCTGATTGGCGGTGTAGGTGGGCAGAAGCGACCAGAAATCGGAGTCGTTTGGGCCGGCCTTGTAGTCCGGGTTGGGCGGATTCGAGCGAAACTGGTCGTCCTTGATCAAGAGCCAGAGCACGTCCATGCGGAAGCCGTCGACACCCTTGTCCAGCCAGAAGCGCATGGCGGCGTACATGGCCTCGCGCACGGCGGGATTGCGCCAGTTCAGGTCGGGCTGCTGCGGGAGAAAAGAGTGGTAATAACTTTGGCCAGTATGCGGATCAAAGGTCCAGGCGGTGCCGCCAAAGTTCGACATCCAGTTATTGGGCGGCGCGCCGTCCGGTTGCGGGTTGCGCCAGAGATACCAGTCGCGCTTGGGATTGGTACGCGAGGAGCGCGAGGCCAGGAACCAGGGATGCTGGTCGGAGGTATGGTTCGGCACGAAGTCCAGGATCAGCTTCATGCCGTGCGCGTGCACGGCTGCCAGCAGCGCGTCGAAGTCGTCCATGGTGCCAAACAGCGGCGCGATGCCGGTGTAGTCGGAGACATCGTAGCCGAAGTCGGCCATGGGCGAAGGGTAGATGGGCGAGATCCACACCGCCGTGACGCCGAGGGTGGCCAGGTAGTCCAGCCGCGTGGAGATGCCGTTGAGATCGCCGATACCGTCGTTGTTGGAGTCCTGAAACGACCGCGGGTAGACCTGGTAGATGGTGCCGCGCTGCCACCATGCTGCTGCCTGCTCACTCATACCAGCCTCAGATGCCGCGTGCGCCGCAGGCGGTTTCAGGCTGCTCGGAAGATTCGCCCATCAAGGCAGCCCAGTGATGAACGGGATCGCCCTGGATCAGCGGCGGCCGGTGCGGGTCAAGGCCGGGGTCGGCGGGGGCGGGTGCGTGGCGGGGAAAGATGCGGTCGAGGAAGTCCAGGTAGCTTTCCCAGTCGAAGGCCGTCACGTCATGTTTGCCGGTTCGGATGTGGTAGGCCACCACGTCGAGACCGACCGGCGTGTCGACCGGAGGCATGTCGCCGGTGACGCCCTGCCGGCCCAGCAGGGCATACACGCGGCTGGCGGATTCGACACTCAGGAACTCACCCTTCGGGTCGGACCATGCGTCGCCCGCGGCGCTGGCGACGTAGAGCGGGCGTGGCGCGATCAGCGAAAGCAGCAGATTGCCGTCGGCGGGGATCTCGGGATCGCGGCCGGCCCACTGCGCGTATGCGGGGCAGAACCAGTAGCCGAAGGATTGGACCAGATGTGCGACGGTTTCGCCGAGCTGCCGTCGCTGGATGGACTGGCCGCCGTGGCCGGATTCGGTGGACAGGAGCGCCGCGATGCGGAGATCCTGCGCGGCGGCCCAGTCCGCTGCCTTGCCCAGCCGGCTGTGCCCGGTGACCGCGATGCGATGCGGGTCGACTCCGGCTGTATGTTCCAGCAGATCCACCGCGCGGCTGAACCCCCACGCCCACGCGCCGACCGCTCCCCAGGAGTCCGGCCGGCCGAGCGAAGCGGGGTATAGCTGGCGGATGCTGGTGGGCAGCGTCGTCCGCGACGCGGCGTCCGGGACGTCGGCTTCGAGGTCGCCATAGTAGGCGGTCGCCAGGCCGTAGCCGCGTGCCAGGATGCGGCGAACCTGCCACTCTTCGGTCTGCATGCCGCGCGTGGAGTCCGCCGGAAGCTCATGAAGCAGCGAGGTGCTGCCCTTGGGTTCAATCCACACCGGGGCCGGGCGGATCGCAGGATCGTTCAGCACGCTCTGGTTGCCGGCGAAGTTGAGCCCAAGCACAACCGGCACGCGGCCGCGCGGATGCGGCGGAAGATACAGCAGGACGCGCATCTTCGGGCCGGACGCACCCTGGCCGGTAAAGAAGACGTCGATCTGCCGCCGCCACGCCGTTCCTCCCAGCGCGTTGCGGTCTTCTTCTACCAGCGCGGTACGTAAAGGGACGTGCTTTGCAGCTTCCGGGGTCATGCCATAGACGTCCTGTTCAAAGAGACTCAGGATCTCCGGACGGCGGACCGTGGTCCACTGGCGCGGCGTGGTGACGGGCTCGCCGGCAAGGGTGCGCAGCGGGTCGAGCAGGGTGTACGGCGGGATGGTGGCTTCGTCATAGTTATAGCTGGGCGTATGCTGCGCCGGAAGCGCAGCGGATGCGAGCAGAAGCGCGAAAAGCAGGGGAACGAAGCGCATGGCGATGGCAGGAAGTATACCGGTTTGCCCGCCAGGTGTCTGCGCCCACGGCAGCGGTCCCGCGCCCTCGCGTCATTCGCGGAGGCTGGTACACTGGTCGCACACTCCGGAGCGTAGACCTGCAGACGATGCCTCTTACCGAGAAGCACCAGCCGCATCAATCCCCGACGGATCGGACAGGTGTCCGTGCTGCGCAGCCGATGGGTCGTACGGATGCGCTGCTTCTGGTGGCTGCTTTTGCGCTGCTGATGTTTCTCTCCTGGTACCGCTCGCGCGGGCGCATCTTCTGGGGCGACGAGATCATGGGTTGGGAGGTGACGACGCAGCCCACCTTTCATCGGCTCTGGGAGGTCTGGTCCGGAGGCAACGACAGTTCGGGCATCTGGTTTTATGTCTTCGCCCGGCCCTGGATGTGGGTCTTCGGTGCCTCCGAGCTGACGATGCGGACCTTTTCCGCCTTTGGCATGACCTTGTCGCTCATCCTGACCTGGATCTGCGCAAGGCGCTTCTTTCGCTGGCAGGTTGTGGCCCTGGTGCTTCCGCTGGTGTACCTGGTCAACCGCGTCGTCGTCTGGCAGTTCGGCAATGGACGCACATACGGGGTGCTGCTGACGGCCGCCGCGCTCTGCTCCTACGCCATGCTGCGGACCGATCCCGGATCGCGCGATGCCAAGGGTCAGCCCGATGCCGAGCACTGGGGACCGCTTCTGCTCACCTTTGCCGGCATGCTGCTGATCACCGGCAGCCACATTCTTGGACCGTTATACTGGGGCGTCTTTTTCGCCGGGTTTCTCGCGCGCGACCTGTATTTCAGGATCTTTCGTCCAAAGATTTACCTGGCCGCGCTGCTTGGGCTCGGCATCTTTCCGGCAGGCTGGCGCAACCTGCGCGCAACCATGGCGCTGGGCAAGCCGACCTACTGGACCCGGAAGCCGCACCTGCTGGATATCTTTGCCGGTCTCGACCTGTTCGCGCGGCTTACCGGCGTCATCATGCTGGTCGCTCTTCTGCTTGCGTTGCTGGTGTACTGGCGCAGCCGCCGCACCGCCCGGCCGGAGGTGCTGTTTGCCCCGGCGCGCGCGTCCCTCTACTTTGTTCTGGCGGTTCCGGTCCTTCTGGTGCTTCTGGTTTTTGTGATCTCGGTCAGCAGCACGTCGGTCTTTGTGGATCGTTACCTGATGCCGGTGCTTCTGTTCGACTGCCTGTTCTTGTGTGAGGTCGTCAGCCGTATCTGGGATGCTGCGCCGCTTCCACATCCGGTACGCCTCGTCCTCGGCGGGTTGGCCACGCTCGTTCTCGCGGCGGTTTACGGATATGATCTTCGGCATGAGATGGCGCTGCCCACCCACGACTACACGGGACGGCTGATCGCGGCTATTCCCGCCGGCGAGCCCATCATCGATACCGACGTGAGCTCGTTCATGGACCTCGTCTACTACCGCCGGAACGAGCGCGAGCTCATCATCCCGGTGGACTGGAAGGTTCAGCTCGATCCGGACTTCGGCGGAGGCGGCGCTTCGCCCGAGCATGAGCTCGACAACTGGCGCGATGCGGGCATCTTCGCCCGGCAGATTCAGACCACGCAGCAGGCCCTTGCCGGCAAGCAGCATTTTGCCGTGCTCACCGACCCGTACCACACGCTCTGGATGCGGCGTTACATCTTCTCCGACTCGAAGTACGTTGCGCGGGAGCTGCCCCCGTTCGGTGGAATGCATATCTGGCAGGTGGATGTGCGTTGAGCTTTTCGTCGTGCTGAAGTCGTTTCTGCTCTTTGATGGATCAAGCTGCGGATCGAGGGAGGAATACCGGATGGGGTTGACTCGCAGGAACTTTTTGGCGCAGGTTGGGCAGGCAGGCGGCTTCGGTGCCGCGTTTCTCGCCATGCAGGGGCTCGGGCTGGCCGGGGCCGCCGCGTCCGAGCCGATCGCGGTCGAAGCCGCCGCCGGCTCCGGCAATGGGGTCAAGGTCGCCATTCTTGGCGGAGGCATCGCCGGGCTGGTCGCCGCCTATGAGCTGCGCGCGCTCGGCTATACGTGTACCGTGCTCGAAGCGCGCATGCGTCCCGGAGGACGCAACTACACCGTGCGCGGAGGCGACACGGTGGTGCTGACGGACGGTTCGCGGCAAAGCTGCGCATGGGACGCTGGACACTACCAGAACTTCGGCCCGGCGCGCCTGCCGTCCATCCACCACAACATCCTTGGCTACTGCCGCAAGCTCGGCGTCGAGCTCCAGGTGGAGGTGAACATGAGCCGCTCCGCCCACCTGCAGAACGACGACGCGAACGGGGGACGCTTCGCCGTCATGCGGCAGGTGGAAAACGATACCCGCGGCCACGTCAGCGAGCTGCTGGCCAAGTCCGTTCGCGGCGGAGCGCTCGATGCGGAGGTCACCGCGCAGGACCGTGACCGGATGCTCAGCTTTCTGCGTACGTACGGGCCGCTCGACGAGGCCGGCAAGTATATCGGCAGCGATCGCGCCGGCTACAAGGTGGAAGCGGGCGCGGGCGACGAGGCCGGGGTACTGAACACGCCCATCGACATGCACACGCTGCTCGACGAAAGCTTCTGGCAGGGCGTGCTCTTCGACGAGCAATTCGACATGCAGGCGACCATGTTCCAGCCGGTCGGCGGCATGGACCGCATCCCGTACGCCTTTGCCAAATCGCTCGGCGACCTCGTCCAGTATGGCGCGCCGGTGACGGAAATCCAGAAGCACAACCGCGGCGTAACCGTGCGGTACACGCAGTCGGGCGCGGCGAGGACGCTCGAGGCCGACGTCTGCATCTGCGCTCTGCCGCTGACCATGCTGCGCAAGATCCCCAACAACCTGAGCGCGCCCTACAAAAAGGTCATCGACGAATGCACCTATGCCGCGGCCTACAAGATCGCGTGGGAAAGCCGCCGGTTCTGGGAGCAGGACGACAACATCTACGGTGGATTGGAGTTCGTCAACAAGGGCTGCAGTCCCATCTGGTTTCCCTCCGCCGGTATGTTTACCCCGCGCGGCATCGTGGTCAGCGGATATACCGATGAAGGCACATCGCCGTTCTCGAAGCTGTCGATGGCGGACAAATTCGCGGAAAGCCGCAAGTCGATCGAGCGGCTGCATCCCGGTAAAGGCACCGAACTCGAAAAGCCCATGTACCTGTGCTGGGGCAAGGTGGAGTGGAATGACGGCTCCTGGATCCAGACCTATGGCCCGGGGCAGAGCCGCAGCCCGACCATGATGCAGGGTCCGGTCACCCCGGCCTCCACCGGGCCGGCTCCGCATGCCGGGGCGCCGGGCGTCGCCCTCTCCGCGCAGACCGGCGGCGGACGCAACCCGGCGGCGGCGCGGACCGGCACCAACCCCGGCTACGAGACGCTGATCCAGCCGGATGGACGCGTCATCTTCGCCGGCGATCACGTCAGCCACATTGTCGCCTGGCAGGAAGGCGCGGCCGTCAGCGCACTCCGTGCCGTGCAGCAGGTGGCCGACCAGGTGAAGGCAGCACGGCTCGGCGGACAGCTTCCATCCACGGCGGCCTAACGGTTTTACAGGGGAAACGATGGCGATGGCGATGACGATGACAATGACGATGCGCATGACGGCAATGGCGGCGATCTTCGGCTGCGGACTTGGAATCGGGTCCGCGCAGGTAACGGTCAAGCACGTGCAGACCGACAAGAGCCCGATCGCCACGGGCGTATGGGCCGGTGACACCTATTACCTAAGCGGGCAGCTCGCCAACCCGGTTACCCCGGCCGACCCGTCCAAAGGCACCCCGGCCGACTACGGAGACACCAGGGTGCAGGCGGCCAGCGTCTTTTCTAAAATTCAGAAGGGGCTGCAGGACCAGGGTCTCGACATGAAGGACGTGGTCAAGATGACCGTGTTTCTCGGCCCGGACCCCAAGACCGGCAAGCTGGACTTCCCCGGCATGCAAAGTGAGTATCTGAAGTACTTCGGCACCTCCGCGCAGCCGAACAAGCCGGCCCGCTCCGCCTTCCAGGTCGCCGCGCTCGCTGCCCCGTGGGCGCTGATCGAGGTGGAAGTGATCGCGGTCCGGGGCAAGTAGCCGGCCGCATTTGGGAAAGCGCGGCCCGGCGGCGCGACGGGAACTGTTTTCATCAAAGACTTCACGGGGTACAATCTAGGCTTCTATGACATGCAAGGGCTGGCGTCGTTGGTGGATGGGCACGGCGTTGCTGCTGACCGTGGCCGTTGCACCCCTGTGTGCGCGCGCCGCGGGTCCGGTGCGCCCTGACGCTCCGCCGGAGATTCTTCATACGCCCTCCGGCACCGTGGAGGTCGGGCGTTTGAGCGGCGCGGCTTATCGGATCGACGTGCCGACCAGCTGGAACCATGAGCTTGTGGTCTATTTTCATGGCTATTCTGAAGGCCCGTACAGCTATCGCACGGCTGCTCCCCTGAACGAGCAGACCGAGCCCATGTTCAGCCGAGGCTACGCCGTAATCCAGTCCGGCTACTCCTCCTGGGGCTGGGCGATGGCGGAGGCCTACCCGGAGACCGAGCAGCTGCGCCAGTACTTCCTCAACGAATACGCCAAACCGGCCGAGGGAAAAGCCGCCAGAACCATGCAGACCTACGTCGTCGGCGTCTCCATGGGCGGCGCGCTGGTGGTAGCGACGCTCGAGCTCAACCCGAAACCCTACGCCGGCGGACTGAACCTGTGCGGCTCGGTCGGGCCCACGGACCTGGCCTTCCAGCGCCGGTTCGCTTGGCGGGCGGCCTTCGACTTTTACTTCCCCGGCCTCCTTCCGTCACTTGTGCCGGTGCCCGCCAGCTTTCAGGAGAGCACCGCGTTGCGTCTCCGGATCGAAAGCGCGCTGGCGGCAAATCCTTCCGCGGCCGCCGCCCTGCGTAACCTGACCGGGCTGCATTCGGACCGAGAAGTGGCCAGCGCCATACCCTACTTCACCTACGTCATCATGGACATGCAGCACCGGTCCGGAGGCAATCCGTTCGACAACCGGAACTTCCTGTACACCGGGACGAACCCGGCAAGCACGGCCACCGACAACGCCCTGAACGACGGGGTCCGGCGCTACGCGGCCGACCCGCGTGCGCGCACCTATCTGCTGCACTACTACACGCCGTCCGGTCGCCTGACCCGGCCCATGCTTTCCCTGCACACCACCTACGATCCACGCATTCCCGGATCGACCCTGACGGTATACGCCGACGAGGTCGCGCAGGCTGGCTTCAGCGAAAATCTGGTCCAGCAGTACGTGCATCGCGACGGCCATTGCACCTTTACCGCCGACGAGATCGGCCGTAGCTTCGACGAGCTTGTGGTCTGGACAGGCCAGGGCAAGCGTCCCTCTCCCGGACTGCTGCCGGCAGCCCTCCTGCCAAATCGGTCCGTTGCCATGGCGTCCGGCCGCTGACGGAACTAGACGATCCACCCACCGCCGACGACTTCCTCTTCCTGGTAGAAGATCGCCGCCTGCCCGGGAGTGATGGCGCGTTGCGGCGCATCGAAGCGCGCCAGCACCGTGCCGTCCAGCTGCGGAAACAGGGTGGCCGGCTGGGGCTCGTGGCGATGTCGGATCTTGGCGGTCACACGGATCGGCTCGCGCAGGTCGGGAATGGAGATCCAGTTGAGCTGGTCCACCCGCATGTCGGTCGCCAGCAGCTCGGCTTCCGGTCCCACCTCCACCCTGTGCGAGTCCGGGTGGATCGCCAGCACGTACAGCGGGTTCGCGCTGGTCAGGCCCAGCCCCTTCCGCTGGCCAACCGTAAAGTTGTGGATGCCGGTATGCCGGCCCAGCACCTCGCCTGAGCTAAGCACCAGCTCACCTTCGCTTTCGGGCACGCTCGATCCCTGCTCGTCCAGGTACGCCTCCAGAAAGGCCTGGTAGCTTCCTCCCGGAATGAAGCAGATTTCCTGCGAGTCCGGCTTGGTGGCGACCGCAAGCCCTGCCTCACCGGCCATCGCGCGTACCGCGGGCTTCTCCATTTCGCCCAACGGAAAAAGAGTATGGGCGAGCTGGTCCTGCGTAAGCCCGAAGAGGAAATACGTCTGGTCCTTGCTCTTGTCGGCCGGCCGCGACAGGATCCAGCGGCCGCGCGCGGGGTCGAAGCGATTGCGCGCGTAGTGTCCGGTCGCGATTCTGGTTGCGCCGATCTGCCGTGCCGTCAGCAGAAGCTGATCGAACTTCAGGTGGTTGTTGCACAGCGTGCACGGGATCGGCGTGCGCCCGGCCAGGTACTCGCGCACAAACGGCTGGACCACCTCACGTTCGAAGCGCTGCTCCTGGTTGACCAGGTAGTACGGGATGCCGAGCCGGTTGGCCACCGCGCGCGCGTCGTACACATCGTCGATCGAGCAGCATCGGCCCTGCACCGCCTCTGGCATGCCTTCGTGTCCGGCCAGCCGGCGCTGGTTCCAAAGCTGCAGCGTCAGACCGACGAGCGCATGGCCCTCGGCATGCAATAGCGCGGCGACCGCTGAGGAGTCGACTCCGCCGCTCATGGCGACGGCAATGGTTTCAGGCTGCGGGTTGGGCGAAACGTCCACTTCCTGATGATAAATGGTGCGTGGTCCCAAGCTCCCGGGCTACTTCGTCAGTGGGCGGATTCCTGCAGAAGCTGCACCAGGTAGCTCTTCCACACGATTGCCTGGGTGTGGGTGCCGTGGCCGCGCGTCTGCTCCGAGATCGGGATCAGGACGAAGCGCGCGTGCGGCATGCGGGTGACCATCTTCTGCGCAATGCCGAGCTCGGGAGGGTTGATGAAGTCATCGGCCGAGTTGATCCACAGCACCGGCACGGTGATGCGTTCCAGATGCGCGGACGGATCGTAGTTGCGGCTGGCGTTGACGTAATAAAGAAAGTTGTTGGCGTCGGTGGATGCATCCGCGCGCTGAATATAGTTGTCCACGTATGCCTCGGCCTGCTGCCGCGTGGGCTCGTGCTCCTGCATCTGCAGCGGTGCGGAGCCGGCGATCAGCAGCAGATCGTTGGCCGCGGTCAGTCCTTCCGTGGGCTCGGTGGTGTAGTCGCCGTTGTGCCACGCCGGGTCCATGCGAATATCCTGCATGGCCATGTAGCGCCACATGCGGTTGCGTCCGGCGAGTTGCACGGGCAGGCAGGCAAACGGCGCGAGCGCGTCGGCAAAGCCCGGGTAAATTTCACCCCAGACAAAGCTCTGCATGCACCCCATGGAGGTGCCGAGGATGAGCCGAAGGTGATCGACGTGCAGGCCGTCGGTCAGCATCAGCTGCTGCGAACGAACCATGTCGTCGTAGTCGTACGCGGGAAAGTGCATGCGCAGGCCGTCGGACGGCTTCGAGGACTGGCCGTGGCCGATGTCGTCGGGCAGGATGATGAAGTATTTGGCGATGTCGAGCGGCTGGCCCGGGCCGAAGAGGATGTCGGAGAAGGCCGGATTCAGCAGCGAGGAGGCGTTGCCTCCGGTGCCGTGCAGCAGCAGAACCGCGTTGATGGTGTGGCCGTCGGCGTCGCGCCGCGGGGTGCCCAGGGTAAGGTAGTGCAGCTTCAGCTCGGGCAGGGTTTCACCCGTGCCGAAGCGGAAATCGTGGGCGACGTAAAGGCCGTCCTGCGCGGGCCATCTGCGCGTCTGCGGTGCGGGCGTCTGGGCAGAGGCGCACAGGACGGAGAGCAGAAGGCTGAGGAAGAATGCGGATCGGATCATGGGGCTCCCTGGGTTTAGGCGAAATCTCGGTGTGGACCCACTTATCGCGATGAATGGAAGCACGGTGTTCCGATTATCTTCCGGCGTATGCGTTGGTGTGGGTCCATTTGTCGCACCAGTCGCTGACGGTTTTATTCCAAAGCTCGGAGTTCTGCGGTTTCAGCACCCAGTGGCCCTCGTCGGGAAAGTAGAGCATTTCACTGGGACCTTGCGGCGCTGCTTTTCAGCAGAAACGAAGTAGATCAATTTGGAGTTCGGCACCCAGACAACCTCGTCGACCCATCCGTCGAAGGCAGGAGCTCCGGGCACTCCACCGTGCGCTGCCACCGGTGCCTGAAGCATATAGCGAATCTTTCCTGACTGGCGTTCGAGCAACGCAAGCCGGAAGCGGTCGCTCTCGTACCCGGCCCTTGCCTGCGAGCGGAACGCAAGGTATTTACCATCGGGCGAGTATTGCGGGCCATCGTCGGAGCCGGGGGAGGTCGACACCTTGATCGCCTTCGCGCCGGGGTCGTCGAGCCGCAGGGTGAAGATGTCGTTATTGGTGGAGGCGGCGGGAACCTTGTCCAGATTCGTCACGTAGGCGATCTCGCGCGAGCCCGGGGCCCATGCGTAGCCGAGCGGTCCGCCGAGGGAGAAGGTGGGCGTCTCCGCGTCGCCAACCACCGAGCGTGGCGTCAGGTCGCGGACGTCGTTGCCGTTGTTCACCGAGACGGCAAGGACGTGTGAGCGCTTGAAGCCGGTGTACGCGTTCCAGTGCCGGTACAGCAGCGAGGTCCAAAGCTGCGCCTTCACCTGGCTCGCCGCGGCTTCGGCATCCTTGCCCTGGTCGCAGGCGTCTTCGGCGGGGAAGTCGGGCTGATCGGAGCACTCGGGGTAGACGCTGGAGACGAACAGCAGCCGGCCGGAGTCGGGCGACCACAGCGCACCGGCGGCCTCCGTGCTGACATGGGTCAGCTGCCGCGCGGGGCCGGGCTTGCCGAGCACCTCGTCCCAGCCGGCGAGCCAGATCTGGCCCTTCTGTTCGAGCGAGATGTATTTGGCGTCGGGGGAGAAGCGGCCATTGCTTTCGGCATCGCCAAAGGTGACCTGGTGCTCGGGTGCGGAGCCGTCGATGGGCACGGCCCACAGATGATTCGTCTTGGTGTTCGCTTCGAGCGAAACATTGGTGACGAAGAACAGGACCCATTTGCCGGAAGGCGAAATCTGCGGGTCGCTCACGCGCTTCATCGCCATCAGGTCGACGAAGGTCATGGGGCGCTTCGGGGTCTGGGCGTACCCGGTGGCGAGGGCACCCAGCAACAAAGCGGCTGCGAAGAGTTTCATGGTGACAGAGTACATGGTGCGGTTACCTGTTCCTGCTTTACCGCCGCACGCTCCTGCTGCGAGGCGCCGGCGCCAGGCTCGCCGGGGCTTCGTCCTGCATGATCTCCGCGGTGCCGTGGACGGTTTTGCGCACGGGCAGCTCGATGACCACGGCGGCGCCGCGCGGGTACAGGTTGAACGCGGAGATTTCGCCTCCGTGTTCCCGCACGATGCCGTAGCAGATGGAAAGGCCCAGGCCCGCGCCGGCCTCCGGACCCCGAGTGGTGTAGAAGGGATCGAAGACCCGGGTGGGCTCACTGAAGCCGGTGCCGGTGTCGGAGACGATCACGTGCAGTGTGCGTCCGTCGTCGGTAACGGTGATACGAATGGCGTGTTCGCCTTCCGCATCGTCTCCGCCACTGTCCTTCTGCGCGACGCGGGTCTGCGCGACGGCAATGGCCTGCGCGGCGTTGTTGAGCAGATGTTCCAGCATCTGGCGAAGCCGGTCGCGGCTGCCACGGACCGGGTGGAAATCATTGCCGGTCTGCACCAGCAGCTTGACCCGGCGCTCGAGCAGCTTGCCCCGGCACTCGGCGGCGAGCTGCTCCACTACGCCGGGCAGGTCGACGCCTTCGTCGGCCGGGGTGGCGGGTCGCCAGAACTCGACCAGCCTTTGCACGGTCTCCTTCATCTTGAGAGCTTCGGCACGAATAGTGTCCGCGTCCTGCCGCACCCTCGGCTCGCCCGAGGTTTCGGCGATCAGCTCCGCGAAACCGAGCACGGCGGTCAGCGGATTGTTGAGCGCGTGGGCGACTCCGCCGGCAAGCTGTCCCAGGCCGGCAAGTTTTTCCGCACGCTGCAGCCGGTCGCCCAGCATTTCGTTTTCTACCGAGCCGGCCAGGCGCGAAGCGAGCGCTTCGATGGGACCCATCGCGCGTTCCAGCCCTTCGGTAAAGCCGCCACGGGACCCGTCCGCGCAGACGACCATCGCACCGGCCATGCGTCCGGACGACATGCGCACGGGGGCGACCAGCGCTCGCCGCCAGCGCCTGCGTTCGCGTTTGCCGGCCATCTTCCACTCGGCCACCTCCGGGTCGAAACGGTTCCATTCTCCGAGCGAGATGGAAAAGCTTTTGACGCCGGAGCGTACGGCCGCGGGTCCGGCTTCGGCCGGTGCCCCGGGCACGGTTCCGCGCTCTTCTTCCACCACGCGTTTGCCCCAGGCGTCCAGCGCCCTTACCGTCAGGTCATCGACGCCGACCCAGCCCGCGCAGTAGAGACGTCCTTCGGCGTCGCGGAGCATCATTCCCACGCGCGAAAACGCGCTTTTCTCCGCGATCACGCGACAGATGCGCTTGGACAAGGCCTTGCCGGCTTCCACCCGGTCCAGCCCGCTGGCATGCGCAACGGTCATGGAAGTATCGACCCGGGCATAGGCTTCCAGCTCCTCCCGCACCCGGCGTTCGCGCCAGCGTTCCGCGGCCTGCTGCCTGGCCTGCGCGCGCAGGCGAAGCACGGCGACGGCGAGCAGCAGCACAAGCGCCGTGGCGACACAGTCGACCGTCCAGTGCAGGGCGAGATGCCACGGGTGTTCCGTCAAGTCGTGTCCTCCTTGCTCGCTCCATTCCCAGGCGGGATCGGGCGTGGTCCCCGGCGTGGGGTTCTGCGTCTAACCGTTTATGCATAGTTCTGCTGACACTTTGCCACTTCTGTTCCGGCGCCGACCCGCCCTGCTTCCGGCGACGGCTGCTTTGCTGGGCTCTCTGATTGCTCTCCCTACCGTATCGGCAGCGGAGCCCTGTACCCTGAGCCCTGTTTCTGCCGGCAGTCGACCCGATGCTCCCGCGGAAGTGCCGCAGCGTTCGCGGTCCACGGCGAACTCGGCCCCGGACGGCTTTGGCCCGGTAGACCCCGCGGCCCCGGCGGGGCTGACCCCGGATGAGCTGATCAAGAAATTCGCCGCCCGTGAGACCGAGTTCCAGACCGCCCTGCGCGATTACACCTTCCGCCGCTCCGTCAAGGTCGACACCATCTCCGACGACACCGGCAAACCGGACGGCGAGTACCAGGACACCACCGACGTCGTCCTTTCCCAGGACGGCTCGCGCGCCGAGCACGTCGTCTTTGCACCGCAGAACACCTTGACCCGGGTCATGATGTCGCAGGCCGATTTCGACGACATCGAGCACCGGTTGCCGTTCATCCTAACCACGGCCGACCTGCCGCAATACAACATCACCTACGTCGGCCGGCAGCATGTCGACGACCTGGACACCTACGTCTTCGAGGCGGCACCCAAGGTGCTCGAAAAAGGCAAACGCTACTTCCAGGGCAAGATCTGGATCGACCAGACAGATTTTCAGATTGTGCTGGTGAACGGCAAGTCCGTGCCGGACGACACGCGCCGGGGCCACGAGGACCTGTCACCTCCTTACACCACGTACTACTCCGAGGTGGACGGCCATTTCTGGTTCCCCATCTACACCCACGCGGAGGGCACGTTACACTTCGCCGCGCAGCAGGGCGCTCTGGCTCAGAACGTGCTCATCCGCTACACAGTGCGCTATACCGATTACAAGCGGTTCCGTGCACGCAGCCGTATCCTGTACAACGGCGCGGACCTTCCCCCGGCCGATGGCACGACACCTCCGCCCGTCACACCTCCGCCGCCCAAGTAGTATTGGTCCTCTCATCCGCGCAGGGACCGCTCGGTCCTTGTATGGCCGGCGATCACCGGCCGGCGGGTTGCATTCCCAGCGTAAACCTCTGGTTCACGCGCATCTGCACTGCGGCGGGCTGCCCGTTCAGCGTGCCCGGCGCAAAGGTCCAGCGGGCGATCGCGTGAGCCGCCTCGGCATCCAGACCGAAGCCCAGCGGGTGGACGATCGTAATCCGCTGCGGCGTGCCGCTGGGATCGACGACCAGCTGCAGGCCCGCCGTGCCCTGGATGCGGTTTCCGCGAGCCTCGTCGGTGAGCTCCGCCTGCGGCTGCTTGCGGGGAACCGGAGACACGAGTCCTGCTGGCAGCGCGGCGCTGGAGCCCTGGACGGTGACCCCGTCCAGCCCATCTTTGGGCCACGGGGTCGCCGGGATGAAGTAATGTCTCCACTCCGGCGGCATGGAGCGCTGCAGCGCGAGATCGATCCCCGTGGCAAAGACCCGGTCCATTACCCCGCTCACGGCCGCCGGGTCCGCGGGCTCGGCCAGCAGAATGCGGATGTGCTCTGTCTTGAGCAGCCTGCGGTCAAAGTAATGCTGGTTTTCGTTCCACAGGGCTGCCGCGCGCACGCCCTCCAGCTCGAGTTCGGCCGGCCCGTGCTGCGAGACGGACTCCAGATCCATGCCGGCCAGTGTCCAATCGGTTGTCTTCGGCGAGCCGAGCGGATTGCCGGACGCATCGTACCGCAGCTCGGAACCGGCAGGGAAGCCCCGCAAAAACAGGACGCGTCCTATATACAGCTCGGCGGTGGCCACGCGGGCGTCGGCGGAAAGCTCGGGCAGAGGCAGCGTGGTGGGCTTGACCTGTGCGCCGGCACCCATCCAGCTTCCAATCCAGCAGCTTAACGCGAAGACGAGGCGGCGGAGTCTCATGCCGATACCCTACACCGGCGAACGCGGCACGGAAAAGCCGCGCGACCGGCTTGACTTGCAGGCAGCCCCTCCTCTAGTCTGGAAGCTCGCACACACCTGCGTTGGCGGGCGTGTGTCTGCTTTATGCTCCGGGGCCAAACGCCGGGAGCGCGAAGCCGGAGTTTGATCTCCTCTGCACCGCGAGGCCAGCCGTGGGCCTCCGCTCGGAATCGATCCAGACCCCACTTGTTCTGCAGCCGGAGCTCCCAGCCGTCTGCGCCCATTCACGCCATACCTCTTCGTGCCCCACGCTGCCCGGCTAACCGAAGACAGCAGATTCAGGGAGTAACGCGCCTCATGGCTATTGGAAACAACACCACCATTCCCAGCGGAAAAGACATTCAGCGCAAGTGGTTCGTGATCGACGCTACCGGCAAAACGCTCGGTCGCCTCTCCACCATCGCCGCCTCGGTCCTGGCCGGCAAGCTGAACCCCCTCTACACGCCCTACATTGACATGGGCGATCACATCATCGTGATCAACTGCGAAAAGATCGTGCTGACCGGCATGAAGTCCGACCAGAAGCTGTATCGTCGCTACACCGGATTCCCTGGTGGCCTGCGTGAGGAGAGCTTCATCAAGCTGCTCGCCCGCCGCCCGGAGGCGATCGTGGAGCAGGCCATCAAGGGCATGTTGCCCAAGAGCAAGCTCGGCCGGCAGATGGCGACCAAGCTCAAGGTCTACAAGGGCGCGCAGCATCCGCATCTGGCGCAGAAGCCGGAGCCGCTCGAGTTCCACGCCTCCAACGCTGCCAAGATTCCCGGCCAGCCCAAGCCCGGCATGCCCATCCATCGTCACATGGAAGGCCAGATCAAGCATTCCGGCCTCGGCGACAACGCAGGCGCGTAGCCTCCGGTACCGCTTCTGCTAAAGGGCCTGGCTTCAGCCAGGCCATACGCGCAAACCCTCCATCGGGGCTTTGAGCCCCTGAGGTCACGATCTAAGGAGCACCATGGCAGACTTGATTCAATACTACGGAACTGGCCGGCGCAAGTCGTCGATCGCTCGCGTTTTCCTGCGTCCCGGCAGCGGCAACTTCACCGTCAACAAGAAGGAAGCCGACGTTTACTTCGTGACCGCGCAGCAGCGCGCTGCGGCCCGGCGTTCGCTCGCCATCGAAGGCATCGACGAAACCTTTGACGTGCTGTGCACCGTGCGAGGCGGAGGCGTCATGGGTCAGGCCGACGCGGTCAAGCTTGGCATCGCCCGCGCCCTCATGGTCTTCAACCCCGAGCTTCGCAAGGCGCTCAAGGTTCAGGGCCTGACCACCCGCGATTCGCGCGGCAAGGAACGCAAGAAGTACGGCCAGAAGGGCGCACGCGCACGCTTCCAGTTCTCCAAGCGATAGAAGCTTTCAGCGAAGGGCTGTGCAGTTGTCTGCTTCAGCATTTGCTTTGCTTTTTCGAAATGTATTTAGCATCACCCCCGAAAGCACTCACGTCCGGGGTATATGAGTTCAATCTCCCTTTCGAGGGATAAACCCAGACTGGCGGAAGCGCGGCCATGCAGCTTGCGAGCTGCAAGGGCCCTTCCGGCGCGGTCTCAAAACAGGAGCGGTATATGGCAAGCATCACGATGAAAGAACTGCTCGAAGCTGGCGTCCACTTCGGTCACCAGACCAAGCGCTGGAACCCCAAGATGAAGGAGTACATCTTTGGCGAGCGCAACGGCATTTACATCATCGACCTGCAGAAGACGCTGAAAATGTTCAAGGAAGCGTCCAAGTTTGTCACCGACCTGACCTCGACCGGCAAGCTCATCCTGTTTGTCGGCACCAAGCGGCAGGCGCAGGACGCTGTGGCCGAAGAGGCGACGCGCGCGGGTATGCCGTACATCAATAGCCGCTGGCTGGGCGGGCTGCTAACCAACTGGGTCACCGTGCAGAAGTCGGTCAAGCGTCTCCAGGAGCTCGACGATATGTCGACCGATGGACGCTACGAGCTGCTGACCAAGAAGGAAGTCATCAAGCTCGAGCGAGAGCGCAAGCACCTGTCGACCAACCTTTCCGGTATCAAAAGCATGAAACGTCTTCCGGATGCGTTGTTTGTCATCGACTCGAACAACGAGGCGATTGCTGTCGCCGAGGCGCGCAAGCTGGGCATCCCGGTCGTCGCCGTAGTCGATACCAACTGCGACCCGACCGTGGTCGATTACGTGATCCCCGGCAATGATGACGCCCTGCGCGCCATCCGCCTGTTTACGGTCAAGATGGCCGACTCCGCAGCCGAAGGCGTGCAGATGGTCTCCGAGCGCGCCTTCGCCACCGAAACCTCCGACATCCGCGAACTTCCGACCGAGTCGCACTTCGTCGGACTCGAGGACGAGGAAGGTGACACGCCCGAGACGTTCACGCCGGTTCCGGAAGCCGCTTCCGATAACGAAGAGGCCGACAACAATATCGATCTAGAAGCCGCGCTGGGCGGAGGCATCAAGAAGGCCCCGGCAGCCGCCACCGAACCTGAGCCGGAAGCCACTCCGGTCGAAGCCACCGCGTAGCCCGTCCTGCATATGGAGAAGAGCGTGGCGGCGGGCTCAATCCGCACCACGCTTTTTCCATGTAGGGGACTCGTCTCATCGGCCTGTCAAACTATTCGCAACCCCAGCAAAGAAGGGAACTGAACCAATGTCTGACGCACCAAAGATTGATGCCAAGCTCGTCAAGGAACTCCGTGAAAAGTCCGGCGCGCCCATGGGCGACTGCCTGAAAGCCCTGCAGGAAGCCAAGGGCGATATGGAAGAAGCGTTCGTCGTCCTGCGCAAGCGCGGCATGGCGTCTGCCGCTAAAAAGGCCTCGCGCACCACCAACGAAGGCGCGGTCGGCACCTACATCCACGCCGGCGGCAAGATCGGCGTGCTGATTGAGTTAAACTGCGAGTCCGACTTTGTCGCCCGCACGGAAGATTTCCAGGAACTGTTGCGCGACATCGCCATGCACATCGCCGCGACCGATCCGCGCTACGTTGGCCGGGACGAGGTTCCGCAGGCCGAACTCGACCGCGAAAAGGAGGTCTTCCTCGCGCAGCCCGCGATGAAGGGCAAGCCCGAAGCCGTCATCGGTAAAATCCTCGAAGGCAAGATGTCCAAGTTCTACGAGGAGGTCTGTCTGCTCGACCAGCCGTTTATCAAGGAAGCCTCGCAGACGATTTCGCAGCTGATCGCCGCCAAGGTCGCCAAGCTCGGCGAGAATATGAGCGTCCGCCGCTTCGCCCGCTTCAAAGTAGGCGCTCCGGACTGGACGGTCGCGCAGACCAAACCCGCCGCAGAGGAACCCACCGCCTAGGCAGTAGCCACTTCCGCAGCAAAGGGAGCCTGGGCGAAAGCTCAGGCTTTTCCACTTGCGTTATGCTTCGAAGATGACCTCCTCGGAGCAGGCCGCGGCAGCGGCAAAAGATCGGCCCCGAACAGGTGAGATCCACCTCGGCGACAATCTGGCCGTCCTTCGTTCGCTGCCCTCTGGCTCCTGCGACCTCATCTATGTCGATCCGCCGTTCAACACGCAAAAGGTGCAGAAGCGCGACAGGATTTCCGTCAGACGGAGCGATGCAGGCACTCGGCCAGGCTTTGGCAATGCCTTGTATCGAGTCACTCCGATCGCTTCGCCGAGCTACGGCGATTCCTTTGAGGACTACCTGGCTTTCCTGGAACCTCGTCTGCGCGAGGCTCACCGGCTGCTGGCCGAGAATGGCTCTTTTTTCCTCCACATCGACTACCGCGAGGTGCACTACGTCAAGGTTCTGCTGGACAGCATCTTCGGCCGGAAATGCTTCCTGAACGAACTAATCTGGGCCTATGACTACGGGGGAAAGCCGAAGAACCGCTGGCCGGCGAAACACGACAACATACTCTGCTATGTGAAGCACCCGGACCGATACACCTTTCACCACGATGCCATTGACAGGATCCCATACATGGCTCCCGGCCTGATCGGTCCGGAGAAGGCAAAGCGTGGGAAGATCCCCACTGACGTGTGGTGGATGACGATCGTCCCGACCAACAGCCGGGAAAAGACCGGCTATCCGACCCAGAAGCCGCTCAAGTTGCTGAGCCGAATTGTCAACGTGCACTCCAACCCCGGCGACACGGTGCTGGACTTTTTTGCCGGCAGTGGAACCACGGGCATGGCGGCAGCACTGGCGGGTCGATCCTTTGTCTTGATCGACAACATGGAGGAGGCCGTGCAAATCATGGCGCATCGTCTGGCGTTTGCTTCACCCAGGCTGTGCGGATTCCATTCTCATCCTCACGGACAAGGTACAGCAGCCGGGCTGCTGGCGAAACCGAAGTAGCTGCATCGATTCGGTCCGCCTCAAGTATCGTGGGTGAAAGGGTTAAGGTACGAGCCTTGATTCTCAAGGCCTCATCCCGGAGGCTCACATGACCTGTTTTCCCGTTCGCGTCAGCTTCGATAAGACGAGCAAGGTGTTGGAGCAGGTGGCATCCTGTCGGCAAGCCAATGCGCCGGCAATTTGTCACCGACCGGGTATTGCCAAGCGATGGACGTAAAGGTCAAGCTGCCTCCAGGTCCGAAGGTGGTCCGTGCGCGCTCCGGCGGGATCGAAACGCACCGCGCTTACACCGGTACTGGCCAAATCCTGAGGAAAAACCGGTACACTGGTGCCAGACCCCACAGGACAGGAGCACGCCGCAGATGGACATCCATGCCCCGGAGAAGCCGATTCACTCGCTGAAAGAGTTCGGGATTCACATTGCGGTAGTGACGATCGGCATCTTGATCGCGCTTGGGCTGGAGGGAATCCGGGAGGCCGTGCACGACCACTCCCTGGTGCGGGAGACGCGGGAAAATTTCACCACCGAGCTTCTGCACGACAGGGACTTTTCTCACCGGGAGCTTGCGCGCGACCGGGAGGTTGACGATCAGCTCCGGAAGTTGCTGGCCGATATGCCGACACTGTCCCGGCAGCATCCGGAGCAGATCGCGCCACGGCTGGCAAAGATCAACAACGCCGGTTACTTTCTGCCTACCGATGCCTGGCAGACAGCCCTATCCACCGGGGCGCTGGCGCACTTCTCTACTGAGGAACTCGGTCGTTATTCCAATGTCCATTACATCCTGCGCGCATATACCGAACAGCAGCGGTACGGTAGGCCGGAGGAAGATCGCGCCAAGGCCTTCTTCGCCAGCCGTAGCAGCTTTACCCCGGCTGAAATGAGCGAGGGAACTAAGCGTCTTCTCTTGTTCAAGGGCATGGAGGACACGCTGGTGAATGTGTGTGAGCAGATGGACAGTGACTTCGATAAAGTTCTCCCGAAGGAACAGGTCAGGCCCGCGCCACCAAAGTAGCCAAGCGGATCACAACCCGTGACCGCAGTCCACCTTAGCCAAGGAAGCAGTGGCAACCTGCGCACGAGCATGCACCGGGAGGCGGAGACTTGCCAGGGGTTTTGGCCGGGAGTTGGCGCCCAGCTCCTTGACTAAGCGCGCGAATCCCTCGTTCCAGGCCTTCACGTCTCCGGGCTTCGCACCGGGTGCCTGCCCACCGCGCATAAAGCCGTGGCCAGCGTCGTCGTAGGTTACGGGCTCGTAGAACTTCCCGGCAGCTTTCATATCCGTGACGGCCTGGGGAATGGTGGCATCCACGCGTGCGTCGTTTCCGCCATAGAAGCCGTAGACCGGCGCGTTGATGGCGCTCATGGCAGAGGCCGGCGGGGGCGGGCCGTAGAAGACGAAAGACGCGCTCAGGTCAGGCCGGTGGGTTGCGTACAGAAAGGTCTTTCCGCCGCCCCAGCAGAAGCCGGCGACAAACAGCTTGCCATTCGCGGCGGGCAGCTTTTTGCCATAGTCCGCCGCAGCGTCGAGGTCGGCCGTGACCTGGTCGGGGCTCAACGTTCCGATCGCCTTGATGACAGCGTCCTGGCCGCCTTCGGTCATCAGTGCGTCCGTGCCTCCGCTACCCGGGCCCACGCCGCTGAGCAGGTCTGGCGCAACGACGATATACCCCTTCGCGGCGAGTTCGTCCGCCATCAGCTTGGCCCAGTCACTGAGCCCGAAGATTTCGTGAATCAACACAATCACCGGTGCCTTGGTGCGGACCTCCGGATAGACGACCAGCGTGGTCACGGTGCGTCCGTCATGCGTGATAGGCACATATTCCCGGTGACGCGAGCTTTGCTCGAGCGCGGCCCGTGCCCAGTCCTGACGAACACCCTGCGGCATCTGCGCCGTCGCGCTCCCGGCAATCACCAACCCGAGCATCAATCCCAACATCCGCAGCAAGGCACTCTTCATGCGACTGAGTCTACTCGGGCAGCGCGCCGGAGGCAATATAAATCTTCACTAAATTTTCGCCTGTCGGACCACCATACAGGGTAACGGAGACGCGAGCCTGCACGTAACCGCAGGCGCACTCGCAACTCAGCCTCTGTTGTCGAACAACGACCCGACAATGCCGCCGACCACGCCTGCGGTGGAAACCTCGCGTCGCGTCTCTCCCGGAGCGTACTCCATGATCTGTTGCGCCAGCCGGGCGATCGGCAGGGTCTGGAGCCAGACGCGTCCGGGGCCGGTGAGCGCGGCGAGAAAGATGCCGTCGCCGCCGAACAGCATGTTGCGAATGCCGGGAATGCGCGCGATCTGGAAGTTGACGCCGCTGGTGAAAGCACCCACGTGGCCGGGATGCACGCGCAGCGTTTCGCCCGGCCGCAGATCCTTCACGACGACTTCGCCACTCAACTCGAGCCATGCGGTGCCATGTCCGCCGATCTTCTGCAGCAGGAATCCATCGCCGCCAAAGATACCTGCGCCCAGCGACTGTTGGAACCCGACCCCGAGCTGCACCTGCCCGGTGGCACAAAGAAAGCCGTGCCGATGCACCAGGTACTCGTGCCCCTGGCTTACCTCGATAGGCAAGATGTGGCCCGGCACCTTGGTCGCAAAGGCAATCTCGCCCGGCACGCCGAATGCCTGGTACTCGGTCATGAACAGGGTGCCTCCGCCGGCGACGCGCTTGATGGCACCCAGAAAGCCGCCGCCCCCGGCCATCTGCGTATGGGTCTGCATCTGGATGGAACTGGACATCCAGCTCAACTCGCCGGCTTCGGAGATGACGCCTTCGCCCGGCTGCAGCAGCACCTCCAGTACCGGCATCGTGGTCCCAATGATCCTGCTCTGCATCGCGCGTTCGCCTCCCGGATTAGCATACCTGTATACGCAGGACGCACGAAACGGTTCCTACCCGGCGTCGGTTTCGTTCTCGAGCACGATTTCGCCTACATCGTCTGCCGCATCCGCCAGCTCGATGCCGTAGTGCCGGGCGAGGTCCGGGGCGTACCGGGCAATGTCGCTACGCAGACGGAGCAGGGCGAGGTCCTTCGCCTTGGCTTCGAGCATGATGTCTGTGTCCAGATGCGCGATCGACCGCAGAAACGGAATAGTCTCGAACGGATTGTTGTAGTCCGCGTGCCCGGTCCAGATAGGCGGCTGCAGCACCACTTCGGGCTTGCCGGTTTTGCGGTTCTTTCGCTTGATCTCCCTCAGCTCGGTACGGGCGCAGGAGAAATGCGTCTTGGGCCGGACGCCCGCGGGCCAGGTCTTCAGAAAGCGCTCAAGCGTAGGCAACAGTGCGAGCCCTTCCGGATTGAAGCACCAGTGATGCTGATAGTCGAAGACGCAGACGACGCCGGTTGCCTCGTGAATCTTCAGCACGTCCGCCGCGCTGTAGCGTATGTCGTCGTTCTCAAGCACCAGCCTTCGACGCACCGGCTCGCCCAGGCGTGGCCAGGTCTTGATCCAGCGCTCGCATCCACTTTCCCGGTCGCCGTACGCGCCACCCACGTGTACGACAAGACGCGCCTCCGGGCCGCACTCCATCCGGTCCAGCATCTCGGCCTGGCTGTCCAGGTCGGCCATGCTCTTTTGCGTCAGGGTTTCGTTTTCGCTGTTCAGCACGATGAACTGTGACGGATGAAAGCTCAGGCGAATGTCCGACTCACGCGCCAGCCGGCCCACATGCCGCAGGTCGGCGTCCGACTCACGCACCATGGTGTGGAACTGCGGCATTTCCGGATGCGTCGCATACGGGGCCAGGTCCGAGCTCATCCGGTACATATGGATATTGTGCTTGCGCAGATAGGTGAAGATCTCGCACAGATGCCCAAGTGAAACGCGCAGGTGCGGACCCTGCTGCCACCGGCGGGTATCGTTCGACTTCAGCCCCGGCTGGCCCATCACCTTGACCGCGAAACCGAGCCGCATGGCCTCCGGCGGCCACTGCTTCGGCGGCTGCCCCTCGAGCGTAGCGCAGGGGAACAATGGTTCGGCGATACGGCGGGCCAGGTCGGCTTCAGCCAGTACCTTCTTGCTCGGTCCTTTGGCCGCGACGCGCTGATTTGCTGCTTTCCTTTTCACCGCGACTTCGTTCCCGCCATCCTCGCCCGTTGCCTTCGAGCCCTGCGGTCGTCCTCGTTTCAACGTTACCCCTGATCGTTCTCCGGCTTCAACTGGCATATGCCCTTGGATGCAGCAATGATCTTCACTGCGGCAGGTACATGTTAGGCTCGACCAGCACATACCCCGGCGTTTCCGTCACGCACTGGCGCAAAAGAAACGCATGGCCCGCTCCGTAGAACACCACGATACGATCCCCCGGTCTGCTGAGTTGGAGAAGGTTCGCGCAGATCAGCAGGTTGCGCTTGTACCAGGCCGACACCAGCGCCAAGCCTGGCTGATCGGTACCCCCGCCCACCTTGAGCATGTCGCGATAGAAGCCCTGGTCCGCCCGAATCCGCTCCGGCTGGTTCATCAACCGCAATGTGGGCGCAATGCCCTTCACGTCCGGCGTCTTCTGCACCTGCGCGACGCTCACAATGACCTTGCCCTCTTCCTCATCCATCAGCGCCATTTGCCCATGAGACCTGGCGTACTCCATAACTGGGCCGAAAGGGAAGTCGCCATCCGCGTCGATGCCATACACCCCCGCGGAGCCCGCCATCTTTGTAAGCCTAAACCCAAGCTGCACCACTTCGTTCCGTGAGGGTGGCAAAGTCCCGGCCAGGTACTTGGGGTAGCGCTCCGCGACCAGTTCTTCAGGCCACTCTACGGCTACTTTCGTTGGATGAAAGCTGCTTAGCGCACCCACCGTGTCTGCAAGCTCCTTCTGTCGCCCCGCAACAAGCACATCGTCTACGTGGATATTGTGCAGGTCATGTCCCGGGTTTGCCATGTGGAACCCGCCGACATCATCACTTCGACCGGTTTGACGACCTTCTCCTGCGCTTTGGCCATGCCTCCCCAAAGTGCGCACCCGAATAGCAGCAGCCGTCCCGTCATTGCATCCTCTTTCATTGCGGATCTGTCTTCGACACCAGGCCATACGGAATTGGGAGCCAGCGAGTTCCCCCGGGTCACGGTGGATCAGCCAATCATCATCTCAGGGCCGAAGCCCAGGTCTTCCGCAAATCCGTTCCAGCTTTCCACCGGGACCGCGCCTCCGCTGGCCTGGTCGTGCCCGTTGCCGTACCCCTGGTCGACTCCCGGCGGGGCGTGCTCGCGCAAAAACTGAATCACATGGACGCCCTTCGGCCCGCGGGCGGAGAAGTGAACGTATCCTGGACGGAATCCGAAGTTGACCCCCATCACAATCGAATCTTTGAACCGCCCACGCCATAACTGCGCCACCAGCGGATGCACCTGGCACGGCGAATCCATGCGCAGCGCCACCAGATCCGCACCCAGCCGCTCACGCCATTTCCGGCTGAACTTCGGCGCGGCTTTCTTCGACTCCAGCAGCGCCGCGGAAACCTCCTCCTTGGCCGTCCGCAGCCCCGCAGCCCCGGCTCCCGCGACCACCTCCTTCGGTCCGGAAGCGTGCAGCAGAAGCTCCAGCCCGCCGCCGGCATCGCCGCTCGCGGTCCGGCGGGGCGCGTTCAGCAGCGTCACCGCCTCACGCATGCTGGCCGCGGACCATCGCTTCTTGGCTTCGGTGAGCTCCACAAAGGGAGCCTTATCGCCCAGGTCGCTCAAAAGCGACAGTGCCGCGAGCCAAAGCAGCGCGTCGCGCTCCGCCGGCGGGACCACGTCGCGCAGGCACCAGTACACCATCAGTCCGGTCACCGCCGTCGGCTCGGTCCCATAGCCGGTAATCAACTCCGCCCCGACAGGTACCCCACCCGGCAGATGGTGATCGACCAGCAGCGTCGGCACCCCGGGCAGCATCGCGTCCGGCCGGCTTCCCAGGTCGAGCACCATCAGCGCCTCGGGCTCTCGCGCCGCCATCCGCTCCAGCACCTCCGGCAGCCACGCGGACTCGCCCTTTCGCTTCGCCTCCACCGTGACCTGCGCGTACCCGGCCAGCAGAAGTCCGCGCACCATCAGCGCACCGGCCGGCAGCCCGTCACAGTCCGAGTCGCACAGAATGTGGATACGCGTAGCCGTGCCCCTGGGTAGCGCAGCCAGCCACGCGGAAAACCGGCTCGCCGCCTGCTCTTCGGACCCGGCGGTGGTCCATGCTGTTGAATAGCTCACTCATATATAGATGCGCGTTCCGGTGTACGTCCGCGCAGCTCCGTGCCGTGCGATTGAATCAAAATTCGTTCTCCTCAAAACCCCGCTCTGTCCCGGGGCATCTTTTTGCAGGTGAAGCCAAAAATCACCAGATCCGCTGAAGCTCCCGCACCCTCCTCCCGCCCGCACGTTCAAGTCCCCTGGCCTGAAATCCGCCAGGCCGCCCGGGAGCATTTTGGCATCGAGCACTTCCGCCCCGGCCAGCATGAGGTCATCGCCCACGTCTTCCACGGACGCGACTGCCTTGCCCTGATGCCCACCGGCTCCGGCAAAAGCCTTTGCTACCAGCTTCCTGCCTTTTTTCTTCCCAGGCCGGTCGTCGTCGTCAGCCCGCTGATCGCGCTCATGCAGGATCAGCAGGATCGAGCCGCCCACGCCGGCATCGAGGTCGACAAGTTCGATTCGACCCTGACAAAACGCCAGGCCGAGCACGCCCACCAGGACGTCGCGGAAGGAAGATCACAGCTTATCTACGTCACCCCGGAGCGGCTCCAGATGCCGGAGTTCCTGGAGGAGTTGAACGCCGCCGGCGGTATCTCGCTGCTTGTCGTCGACGAAGCCCACACCATCGCGCAATGGGGACACGATTTCCGTCCCGCCTTTCTGACCATCGGCGAGTCGCGCCATAAGCTCGGCGATCCGCCCGTGCTCGCACTGACCGCAACCGCAACCGACGATGTCCAGCGCGAAATCCTCAAGTCGCTGCATATGCATCACGCCAGGATTGTCAACACCGGCACAGAGCGCACCAACCTCTTCTTTTCCGTGCACCCAACCGTCAATAATGAGGCCAAGCTCGCCCGCATCCTGAGCATGATCGAGCACGAAGAAGGCACCGGCATCATCTACACCGCCTCGGTCCGCTCCGCCAACGAACTCTTCGACGCGCTGAAAGACCGCAATATCTCCGCCGCGCACTACCACGGAAAGATGCCCACCCGCGCCCGCGAGCGAGTGCAGGAGGAGTTCATGCGCGGCGACCACAAAATCATGATCGCCACCAAGGCCTTCGGGCTCGGCATCGATAAGCCGGACATCCGGTTCGTCTTTCATTTCGAGTTTCCGGACTCGCTCGAAACCTACTACCAGGAGGCCGGACGCGCTGGACGCGACGGCCAGCCCGCCCACGCCGTGCTCCTCTACCGGCTGGAGGACAAGCGCATCCAGAACTTCTTTCTCGCCGGCCGCTATCCCCGGCCCGATGAACTCGAAGCCGTCTTCCAGGCCCTGCGCGGACGAATCCTTACCGAGGCCAGCACCGTCCCGAACACGCCGCCCGAGGAGCTCGAGCAGTCCCTGGCCGATGCCTCCTCGGAGCTGGGCTTCTCATCCATAGCGCCAAAGGCATCCATCCGCGGCGACGAGCATGGAAGCACCGCCGCGCGCCGCGCCATCCATGCCCAGGCGCTCGGGGAAGCCGAGCCGTCCGTTCACCGCTACACCTCGAAGCCGCTCGTCTCTGCCCTCACCATCGCCTCCGATACCGGTGTCGGACGCCGCCGGACCGAGGTGATCCTGCAGCTTTTCCGCGAAGCCGGCCTGATCCATCGGACCAGGGGAGGCTACGCCTTGCGCCGGCATCATCCGCCCACGCCCGACGAAATCCTCGCTCTGCTCAAGAAATACACCGACCGGGCCAGTCACGATCATGACCGGTTGAACGAGATGATGCACTTCGCCGAGGCAAACACCTGCCGCACGCAGATTATCCGAAGCTACTTTTCCGAGCTCCCCGGCGACCCCTGCCTGCGCTGCGACATCTGCGCCACCCACCCGGAACATCGTCATCTGGTCGAACATCCGGCTGCCTCCACCCTGTTCCAGGCGCCAAGACCGCCGGCAGAGCCGGAGCCCATCGCCTCCGCCGCACACCACGAGCAGGTCACCGTGATCGAGACCATGCACGGTTCCTACCAGACCACCCATCCGGAGACCATCGTCCAGGCGCATCCTCTGTCCTTCCATCCCGGGGACAAGGTGACCCATACCAGGTTCGGCCCGGGCAAGGTGCTCGACATTCATGAAGAGATGGTGCTGGTCGCTTTTCCGAAGCAGGGCCAAAAGCGCCTGCGCGCAGATTTTCTCCAGTCCGCGTGAATCGCCGGACACGTGCCGGACCGCCCGTTCCCCATGCGATACTGAGGGAACAATGTACAAGCGGATCCTGCTCAAAATCTCCGGGGAAGCGCTCGCCGCCGGTTCGGGCTTCGGCATCGACGCAATCTTCATTCACAAAGTTGCGGAAGAGATCGCCGACATCCACGCCCTCGGCTGCCAGATCGCCATCGTCGTCGGCGGAGGAAACTTCTTTCGCGGCGTCGCGCAGCAGGCCATCGACATGGACCGCGTCGCCGCCGACCACATGGGCATGCTCTCCACCGTCATCAACTCCATCGCGCTCCAGGACGCGATCGAAAAACGCGGGCTCTTCTGCCGCGTCATGAGCGCCATCGAAATGCACCAGGTCGCCGAGCCCTACATCCGCCGCCGCGCCATGCGCCATCTCGAAAAAGGTCGCATCGTCATCTTCGCCGCCGGCACCGGAAACCCGTATTTCTCCACCGATACCGCCGCCTCGCTCCGAGCCATGGAAATCAAGGCCGACATCCTGCTCAAGGCCACCTCGGTCGACGGCATCTACACCGCCGACCCCAAGCGCGACCCCAACGCCAGGCGCTACGAGACCGTCTCCTACGACCAGATCCTGCGCGACAACCTCAAGGTCATGGACACCACCGCCGTCTCGCTCTGCCGCGACAACCACATGCCCATGATGGTCTTCTCCATGCGCGAACAGGGAAACATCACCCGCGTCGTCGCCGGCGAGCCTCTGGGCACGTTGGTGACACCGTGAACTGCTCACCGGCGACGCAGTGACGCTGCTCACTGGCATGACACGCTGTTCCTGCCCGACCAGGCGTCTCGCTTAAGGGCACAGCTTCAGCCGTGGCGGGAGCAGGCAACAAATGCGGCTTCAACCGCTGAGGTCACCTATCGAGACTTCAGCGGCGGAGCCGGCGGAGTCGGCGTCGGCGGACCACCCATTCCCTGCATCTTTTGCAAGTCCGCCAGCGACATGCGCCCTTTCAGGTGCACAAACGTCAGTTCCTTCGGCTCCGCGTCGATCACCACCATCTCGTTCGACTCGTGATCCGCGCCATTGCGCATGCAAACGTCGGTTGACGTCGTCTTCGTCTGCTCATGCACGATACACGACCAGTCGGCCGTCTTCAGCTTCAACCGAAACACGTCCAGATCGCCCAATTTGTACATTCCAGGCTTGTCATACGTGTAGGAATGCACCACGATAAAGTCCACTTTCTTCGCCATGTCGCCATACTGCGAGCCGGCCATCATGCCCAGCGTCTTCTGGTCCATATTGACGTCGCTCACGTTCGTTGCTCCCGCTGCAAACTTCTCCGTGCCCTCAAACAGACTGTCCTTCACCTGGTCCGACGTCGCTACCGGCTGCACACCCTGCGCCCTCACCGGCTTCGCCCACACCAGGGCACTCACCACCAACATCGCCGCCATACCTGTCATTCTTCGCATTGCATTCTCCTGTCCGGTTGCCCAGCGTTCTAATCGACAAGCCGGAATCCCGCCCGGCTCAACTGTTCTCTGCTTTGTTCCAGCGCATGCGAGGTAACCTGCATCGCCACGGCAAACTGCCGTTCCGCCTCCTCCTGCTGCCGTCGCCGATGCTCCCGCTCCGCCCACGTCCCGGCCGCGCCCACCAGAAGCGAAGCCGCCAGCGCCCCGCCCGCCCAGCGCCATACCGGCCGTGCCCGCATCGGCAGCACCTGGGCAGGGGACTGCTCCATCCGTCGCAGCACCCGTTCCGCAAACCCTTCCGGAGCCTCCACCGGACGCATCGCCTGCCGAAGCTCCTGCTTGAACCCGTCCTGATCCTGATCAATCACGCACATACTCCTTCAGCCTCACCGCCGCCTTTCGCCTCAACAACGCCAGCCCACGCTGCAGATGACTTTTCACCGTCGCCACCGGTTGTCCAAGTATCTCCGCAATCTCCTCCGGCCGCATCTCTTCGCCGTACCGCAGCACCAGCGCTGCCCGCTGCGGCTCCGGAATGCTCTGCAACAGCTCCTCGACGCGTCCTTCCAGCTCCAGGCTTCGGCTGTTCGAACCTGCCCCGGAATGCTCCTCTTCGATCCATTCCTCGGCACCCGACTCCGGCTGGCGCTTTCTCCGCCGCAGCATGTCGAGCGCCCCATGCGTGGCCGCCTTTCTCAGCCAGAACCGCACATGCTCCTCTCCCTCCGGCTGCCGGACGGAGCGATACAACGCCACAAACGCATCCTGCGCCACCTCCTCCGCCGTACCCGGGTCGCCGGTGATTCGCAGCGCAATCGAATACACCATGCTCTGGTGCCGTTCGACCAACGCCCGAAACTCCCCGGCCTCGAATCCCATGCGTCCTCACCTCCCTATACGCATCAATCCTGCTTGCCGCATGCAGAAAGTTACGTCTTCGATGAGAAATCTCGCCCTCCGCCCAGAACTTGTCCCCACCGCCTCGCGTCTGAGCTTTAGAGCGACCGAGCTGTCGACCTAACGGTTGTTCCTTTGGTCGTCATCTCCCGTTGAGAACCTGCTTCTGTCCCGCTGTTGCTTGATTACGATCGAACTTCAGAGGAGTCCTTTTCCCATCGCGTCTACCGCCATGCTCGACCAGAAGCCTGCACTGCCGGATCCGCCGGCACCGCCGCCTTCCCGCAAGCCGGCTCTCCCGGCACTTACCGGCCTGCGCACCGTGCTCGCCATTAACATCATGTTTTTCCACTTCACGCCGCCACATCCCGCGTTCCTCAGCCCCCTGCTCGGCAATGCTTACGTCTTCGTCGGCTTCTTTTTCCTCATCTCCGGCTTCGTCCTCGCCTACAACTACGCGGATCGTCCCGTGCTCAACAAGCGCACCTTCTATATCGCAAGGCTGTCCCGTGTTTACCCCGTCTACCTCCTGGCGCTTGTCCTGTTTATTCCCTTCATGGTCATCGCGGAGTGGCCTTCCCACACCCACACCGCCTTCTTTACCGGACTCCTTCTCACGCCATTCGCCCTGCAGTCCTGGTCGCCTCTGCTGGCCACCTTCTGGAACACCGTCGCCTGGACGGTGCCCGCCGAGCTCTTCCTCTATCTCCTTTTTCCCTACATCCTCATCCTGTTCCGGCGTTCTGCCGCGCGCATCGCAACACCCTCCCGACTCACGGCGCTGATCCTGCTGGTCTGGCTCGTTGGCCTGACACCCCACACCCTTTACTGGCTCACCAACCCGGACCACCTGCCCGGCCCGGCCACCCGCTTCACCTACGCCTTCTGGCTGCGGCTCCTGAAATACTCGCCGCCTCCGTACCTGTGCACCTTTACCGCGGGGGTGCTGCTGGCGCGTCTGCACGCTGCACTTGACCTCAGGCCGGTGCATCGCGCCTGGATGGCCGTCGTCTCGCTCGCAGGCCTCAGTCTTTTCTTCGCCTACGCCGTCGAGCGGCTGCCCTATGTGCTCATCCACGGCTCGCTTCTGCTTCCCTTGTTTGCTGTCCTGCTGCTTGGGCTGGCAAGTCGCAACCCGGTCGCCGCCGTCTTCGCCTGGAAGCCCATCGTAAAAGTCGGTGAAACCACATTTTCACTTTATCTGCTTCATTTCAATGCTTTTCTGCTGATCCACTACTGGCGCATTCCGGAGCATCTGCACGTAGCCCGGCTCGATCCCTGGATCTCCTACCTGTTCATCATCGCGCTCGCCTTCACGGTGCAGCGGCTGTTCGAAGGCCGAGCCCGCGCCTTCGTCATTCGCATCCTGAACCCAGCTGCAGCCCGCCCCGCCTAGGTATATCGAGATGTTCCCGCCGTCGCACGACCTTGGCCCCGCCGATTCGCCGTATCTGCGCTGTTCGCGCTTTAGCCACTGAGGTAAGCCGGTTCCGCGCGAGGGTGACTTCGGCAGGCTCGCAATCGCATCTTAGCGGCTAACGCATGCCGCGCCTTTGCCACTCCACAGAACGCTCCTGTCCGGAGTGGGTTCCAGAGCAAATTAGCTGTTGTTGTAGGGGTCGCTGCTTCTTTGTTTGTCATTCCCGGAGGGAATCTGCGGCTGCTTTCGTTTCCAGCTACCCTCGACTCCATCAGCTAATCAGCTCGATACGCCCGGCGCCAAAGCATGAGAGAGCAGCCTGACGGCTCGGGCGAGACCTATCCGGCCCCGAACAGCAAAAAGCCCCGCCTGCTGAGGCGGGGCCCGTGGTCGTTACTGCCCTGGCTAGTTCGCCGGAACAAGTTCCGTCGGGTGCGATCCATTCGCTACCGTGGCAATGCAGGTCGGCAGCGCGCTTGCGGTGTAGGGGGTGCCCTGCACATTTTCGAGCGCCCCGCTGTGAGGGTTCAACTGGTCGGCTGAGACCGTGTTGTCCCGGTTGTTGGAGGTGTACAGGTAAATCCCGCGGGCCGGTTCGATCGACACGCAGGTCGGCCCGGTCGAAACTGCGCTGCTTCCGCTTCCGGAAAGCGCCCCGGTCGTGACGTTGACCGCGTACGTGGAGACCGTGTTGTCGTTATAGTTTGCGACATACACAAAGCTTCCGCGCGGATCGACCGTGACCCCGAGCGGGAAACTTCCCGTGCTGAACGGGGAACTCGCGATCGACTGGGGCACTCCATTCGCCGTCACCAGAAAGCCGAAAAGCTGGTTGGTCGCCTGGTCCGTAACGTACAGAAAGCGAGCCGAAGGGTCCTCCGCTACGGCGCTGGGACGCACACCAACCCGCGTGCCTGTGACCCTCCCGGTGACGGCGACCGGGCCAGCAACGGGAGTCAGCGCGCCCGTAGTCGCACTGGCCGAAAAGGTCAGCAGGCTGCCGACACCGCTGGTCACGCCGAGCGTTGTCGTTGTATCCTGTTCCACCACATACACGAAATTGTTGTACGCGCTCGCAACGATCCCCACGGGGTTGAAGCCGGTCTGAACATAGGGCAGCGCGGTACCGGTCAGAGTGCTTGGCAGCGGGGTGCCCAGGCTGCCGTCGCCGTTGATCGGGTACGCCGCCACGCCGCCAGGCCCGGGGTTGGCCGTGGTAAAGCCATTCTGGAAGGTAAACGCGACATAAAGGACGGTGCCAGCCGGATTGATCGCGGCCGCCACCGGAAAGCTGCCTACCACACCCGAGCCTTGCACCACGTTGTACGTGTTCTGGGCGTAAAGCTTGCCATCCGTACCGATGTTGAACTGCACCACGGTCGACGTGTCGTGGTTCAGCACATAGAGGTACTGGCCGTTCGGAGTCGGCACAAGCGCCACCGGATTCGAGCCGCCAGAAGGAATCGGCGAATCCGCAAGCTGCTGCAGCGCACCGGACGCGAAGTCGATCCCATACGCGTTGATCACGCCCGTCGTCGTCTGTGTGGCCGCGGTGGAGTATACATACGCCACCGTATAGTCACGGCTGCATGCCGTCATTCCCAGCCCCAGCGCCATCGATACTGTAAGGGCCTTCGCACTGCGGCCCAGCGTCTTCCACTTCATGGTCTTCCCTTGCTCCGGACCCTCTACAAAAAGATCCGGATGTCCTTGTATCGAATCGTTCGCCGAGCCATCAGACGGCCGAAGGCTAGAGGTTTCCGCTAACCGCCAGGCAGGTCGGTGTCTGTGTAGTCGGGAATACCGATCCGCGGGTCAGCAATCCAAGCACTCCGCGATTCTGGTCGATCAGTTTACCCGTCACCGTGCTGTCGCCGCTGTTGGAGGTGTAGAGATACTGGCTGCTCGGATCCTGCACGACGCACACCGGGCCCGAACCCGTGGAATACGGGTTGCTCGAATCCGCCAGCGCCGCGAGACGGCCCAGGTTGTCGATCGTGAACGCTGAAATCGAAGCCGCCGCAGTGCCTACCGTGTTCGTAGAGGTCTGGTTGATCACGTACAGAAATTTACCGCTCTGGCTCGTGATCGAGTTCACCGGGTTCGCCGTGCCGGCCAGGTTCGTCTGCTGGCTCTGGTTGATCGTCGCCAGCGAACAGGTCGTGCTACCGGCCGCTTCGGAATAGATCAAGTTTGTGCTCTTCTCGGTGATGTACGTGTATGCCGAACCCGCTGTTCCCAGGCCGGTGTTGATCGATGAAAGCGATCCCACGCCCGAACCGATCAGCTGCGCGCCGGTCTGTGCCAGCGTCAACTGGCCGCTGGAGCCGATCACATACGCGAACACCGCGTTCGGAAGCAGGGTGAACAGGCAGTTGCCCGCGCCCACCTTCGTCATCACCGGGCTCGCGCCCACGCTGAAGTAGGAGGTCGCAACCCCCGCCGGGGTCTTGATCGCGGCGTTCGGCAGAAGCGACAGCCGTCCCGTGTCGGAGGCTACCGTGAACGCCGTGATCGACCCGTTGCCCGAGTTGTCCGGAGCGTACTGGTCCTGTACGTACAAGTAATTGCCGCTGCTGTCAAAGGTCGCCCAGGTAGGATGAATCCCCTGGCTGAAGAAGTTCTGCTGGAAAGTGAGCACACCGTCGCCGCCGACGCTATACTCGGCGATGTTGCCTGGGGTCGCCTGAGTCGCGAGCGTCGTGGCTGTCGGCGGTGTCGCCGCGGAGCCCGAGTTGATGACGTATACAAATTGTCCGGTGCCCTGCTTGACCAGAATCGTGACCGGATTGGATCCTCCGCTGGTAAACGGAGAGTGCGGAATCGCCGTCAGGTTACCGGTATAGTCGTCGATCTTGAAGCCGGTGATCTGGTTGTAAAACGTGCCGACTACCCACATGTAGCCGATGGTGCCGCCACCGCAGGCCGTCATGCCGAGACCGAGTGATGCGGACGCTACCAGGGCCAGAACAATCCGGCCAATCTTGCTCAACTTCATGCGTTTCCTTGGGTCCTCGCCGGCCGATGCACAGCGAGCGACGTTCGTGATAAAGGTCAGTTCCTCGATTTATTGTAGAAGCACCAGGCCGTTTGTGCCACTTTCCGGAAAGAAACGGAAACCGCCGCACCTCGAACCGCCGCCCCCACACATCCGCCAAAGAGTGACCGTTGGACGGCTGAGCTGCTGGAATCGGTAGCGGCCTGCATGAAAAGAATGAAATTCAATATGAAAAGGCCCGGACAGAAGCCCGGACCTTTTCTCTATTCTGGACAGAGCTACCAGACGCGGCAGCTGTTGACCGGCATCATCGGCTGACCGACCTTGCATCCGAACGCCTTGCCGAACTCATCGAAGTTCTGCACGGTACCGTCGGTCCGCCACTGCCCGGTCGAATGCGGGTTGGTCTTGGCCTGGTTGATGGCTGCCTCCGGCCTCTGGTTTTCGCACCACACCTGCCCGAACGAGATAAAGAACCGCTGCGCCGGCGTGTAGCCATCCTTTACGTCCTGCTGCCCGTCCAGGTTGGTGATGCCCTGCCTGGCCAGCGTCTCCTGCAGCGCGCGAAACGCGATGCGGATGCCTCCATTGTCTGCCGTATTCTCGCCCAGAGTCAGGTCGCCGTTCAGCTTCTGGCCGTCCGCCACGGAAAACCCGGAGTATTCATCCGAAACACACTTCTCCCGGTCCTTGAACTTGGTCAGATCGTCGGCCGTAAACCAGGTTCCCAACGTCCCATCCGCATTGTATTTCACGCTTCCGGTCGGCCCGTACTTCGATCCCTGGTCGTCGAAGCCGTGCGTCATCTCATGCCCGATCACCACGCCAATGCCGCCAAAGTTGATCGCTGGATCTTTCGCAACGTCGTAGAACGGAGGCTGCAGGATCCCGGCCGGGAAGTTGATATCGTTCTGCTGTGGGCTGTAGTAGGCGTTCACCGTCGGCGGCGTCATGCCCCACTCGGTCTCGTCCACCGGCCTGCCGAGCTTGCCCAGGTTGCGGTCCCGTTCGAACACCGCGTTGTGCGCCATGTCCTCGGGAAAGTTGCTCCGGCTTACCTCCAGCTTCGAGTAATCGCGCCACGTCGCCGGATAGCCGATCTTGTCGCGGAACGCGGCCAGCTTCTTTTCCGCCTCTACCTTCGTCTCGTCGCTCATCCACGGAAGTGTCTGAATGTCTTCGTCAAGCGCATGCTTCAACGCCGCCACCAGCTTTTCCATATTCTGCTTGGCCTGCGGCGGGAAGTTTTCGCGCACCCAGTCCTGGCCCACGGCCTCGCCCAGCGCCCCGTCGGTCAGGCGCGTGCACCGCTTCCAACGCGGAGCCTCCTCCGGCTGACCGGAAAGCGTATGCGCGAAAAAGTCGAAGTTCAGCTGCTCGAACGACTTGGACAGGAACGGTGCCGAACGGTGCACCACCTGCCAGCGCATATAGCTCTTCAGCACCGGCAGCGGCTCGGATTCCAACTCCGCGTTCACCGTCTTCACAAATCCCGGCGACGATACGTTCAGCGTCTTCGCCTCGCCCACGCCCAGCCCGTTCAACAGCACCTTCCAGTTGAAGTCCGGGCTCAACGCCTGCACCTGGTCGATCGTCATCAGGTGGTACGTGTTGGCCGGGTTACGCTGCGCCACGCGACTCATTGAGCCCTGCGCCAACGCCGTCTCCACCTTCAGCACGTTCGCCGCCTCGGTCGCCGATTCCTCGGGCGAATCGCCCAGAAGCACAAAGGTCTGGGTCACATTGGCGACATACTTGTTGCGCAACGCGACGCTCCTCGCATCCTGGCTCAGATAGTAGTCCCGGTCTGGAAGCGTCAACCCGCCCTGGCCCGTCTGCAGGATCTGCAGGCTGGAGTCCTTCTGGTCCTGCCCGACGCGCACCCCGAACAGGAACCCGCCGCCATACTTCTGCTCGTACGTCGTGTCCAGTTGCGCCACCTTGCTCTTGTCGCTCAATCCGTCGATCAGCGCAAGCTGCGGCTGAATCGGCTTGGCGCCCATCTGGTTGGCCACATCCTCGTTCATGCACGCGGCGTAAAAATCCCCGTACTTCTTCTGCAATGGCGTCTTCGGATTCTTGCTCGCCGCTTCCAGCTCTTTCCACAGCAGGTACTGGTTGGTGTCGGCCAGTGTGTTGAAGCTTCCCCAGCGCGATTCGGTCGCCGGAATCGGGTTGTTCTTCATCCAGTTGCCGCAGGTGTACTGGTAAAAGTCCGTGCACGGGTTGGCCGTCTTGTCGATCGAGCTCAGATCGAACATGACCGGCTTCTTCGGCATCGTCGGCGTGGTGCCGGAGGAGTCCGGAAACGCGGACTCCACCGACGCCTGCGCACAGGCCGCGGCAGTGACCAGCAGGGAACCGGAAAGAACAAGAGAGGATGCCAACAAAGATTTACGCATGAAGCTCCTGGTCTGAATGTACTGGGGATCGAACATCTCACCTGCCACGGAACTCCGCCGAAAGGCGGCTCCGCGAGGAGAGACCGGAATGGCGCTCGGAACAGAAAAGTCGCAGAAAGGCTGTGCCTGTGTCTACGACCCGTCCCGCCGAAAAGTTTCACTTCGGGAATCGATCAGGCTAGAAAATCTTCAGGTGAATGACTAGATACTTCTTGGGGTCCTGCCGGATCGTATCCACCAGCAGCGTGCTTTGCGTCAGCAGCTTGTTCAGGTTTGCGTACGCCTGATCGTCGGTCGCCAGCTTGCCCAGCGTGCCCTTGCCCGCGGATATCCCCGCCAGCAGCTCGTTGGTCTGGTTTACCGTGTCGCGCAGGCTCTGGGCGAACTTCGGATCGTTGATCAGCATTCCGGCCGCGCCCTGGCCGCTTTGAATCTGCGTCAGCAGCGTGTTTGTGTTGTTCACCGCGTCGCGCAGGCTTTGTGCGAACTTCGGATCATTGATCAGCATCGCCGCCGTCCCATGACCGTTCTCGACGGAGTCGCCGATCTGGTTCAGCTTGGCCGCGGCCGCATTCAGCCGGTTGTACAGCGTATCGTCGGTCATCAGCTTGCCGATCGAGCCGCGCCCGTTGTTCAGGTTTACCTCGAGCGTGTGCAGCTCGTCTACCGTCGCATCCGCCTTGTTATACAGGTCGGGGTTGCTGATCAGCTGCCCAATCGATCCTTTGCCGTCCTGCAGGTTGTCGGCGATCGTGTTCAGCTTCGCCAGGATCACGTTGAGCTGCTCGATCGTCCCCTGGCTCGCCTTCACCACGTCTGTGATGCTCGGCGTTTCCAGCGTATGCAGCTCGTCGCCGTCTTTGAGAGGGCCACCCACCGCCAGCTGGCTGTTGATGTCGACCACCGTATCGCCCAGCACGCCCACCGTCGTCAGCGACGCCTTGGAATCGGTCTTCAGCCCGGCCTGGTACTTGCCGTCCAGCTTCAGGATCACCTTCACCGGCGTCAGCTTGCGCGCCGGATCGGCGACCACGGTCACGCTCTTCACCGAGCCGATCGTGACCCCCTCCAGGTTCACCGCCGCGCCTTCCTTTACGCCGGCCGCGTTCTCAAAATAGACCGGAACGGTAATCTTCTTCGACAGAATGCCGAGCCCGGATGCGCTGGTCATCAGAAACAGCAGCGTCACCAAGATGATGCTTGCCACCAGCACGATCACACCAATCTTCAGTTGCGACCAACGCACTTCCTGCTGACTCGGCATAGCTCTCCTTGCTGCTTGGTGGACAGGGTACGGCTGCGCTTCTCGATACTTCCAAGAATACATGGGAGCGGCGGACTCCCGCCTCCTATCCAATCATCCTCACCAGTATCTTCAGAGCAGATGCGCGGACCGGCGATCAGGTTTCAGTCCTGCCCTCTGCGATCACCACCGCCATGGCCAGCCCGCGCGTGTGGGTCAGGCTCAGGCTCACGCGGACGATGCCCATGCCCGCCGCCAACTCCGCCGCTCGTCCGCTCAGGTAAAGCTCCGGCCGCTGCCCAGGTGCGCGGCGCACCTCGAAGTCCTGCCAGCCAACCCCCCGGCTGATCCCCGTCCCCAGCGCCTTGGCCCCGGCTTCCTTGGCCGCGAACCGCGCCGCATAACTCTCGGCCGCGTTCTTCTTCAGCTCGCAGTAGCGCCGCTCGCCCGGCGTATAGATCCGTTCCAGAAACCGCTCGCCGAACCGCGCAATGCTCTGCTTCACCCGGTCGATCTCCGCCAGGTCCGTCCCGATCCCAACGATCATCGTCTTTCCGCTCCCTTTCCGTACCCAGCCGCATGCCCCGCAGGTAACCGCTGCGGCTCCGCTCCGCCGTGCTGCGGGCGGCGAACACTCCGATAAGAGAGCTTACACGGCGCTCTCCGGCCATAAGGATCCCAATGCCTACACTTGATCTTCAGGGCTACAGCTACCAGGACCGCACCGGCCTCCTTCCCGAGCTCACCAGCGCCCTCACCCACTCCGGCGGATGGGTGCTCGAGCGCCGCACCCTGTCCGCCACCACCATGGAATTCAAGCTCGAAATCCAGCTCCGCGGCATCGTCGAACTGTACAGCGCCTTGATCGGCACCGGCCTCGAGCTGACCCGCACCACCCACAGCATGCTCACCGACCTGTGTACCTGCCGGCAGCACCGCAACCGTACCGTCACCGATCCGGCCCAGGTCGTCAGCCTGCGGCTGGAGCTCAGTTTTCTTGAAGACGTCACCCTCCATTCGCTGCTGATGACCGGTTCCGGCGCGGCCTGACCGGGGCCCGCCTGCCCCGGGAATCCGCTCCAGGCATCCGTGTCCCGGTGCAATTCCCCCGGCCGATCCGTTTCTTGTTAGGAGAGGGACATCGACCATGCATCTGAAACGCGTCTTTACCTTCGGCACTCTTACCGCCGGGCTGCTTTCCGCCGCGCTCGCCACCCCCGCCGCGCATGCCCAGGTCAACTTCGGCATCTCGATCGGAGCCTCCACCGCCGGTCCGCTATGAGGCCCGTCCAGCCATCCCGGGTCCCGGCGACGTCTGGACCGATGGCGTTTACGAGCCGTTCAACGGAGGCTATCGCTGGCATCCCGGCTACTGGCAGCGCCAGCCGTACGCCAACGCCTAGTACGTCCACCCGCATTGGGAGCACTACCCCGACGGATGGCACCAGCACCCCGGCTACTGGGACCGGGAAGACCACGATCCTCACTACTGGGACCACTACCGTCGCTGAGGTTGAGCCGTACCCTGCCGGTCAGGGCGGCGCGGACTGTGGTTTGCGGCCGCTTACTTCTTATGACGTCACCAACATCTTGCCTTTCTTCGAAGTTTTCCGTACGCCAATCCCGTTTCCCGCATCTCCACCCATAGACGGGCGGTTAACCCGCCCCCAAGGAGATCTGCCCCATGTCCGACTACCGCGTTGCCCCCGGCGAAGCTCAGGAAGATCAAGTCACCGCTGCCATTGAGAAATTTACGTCCAAGGTCCCATCCAGCATTTTCCTGGGTGCGGCGATAGCGTCCATCCTCGGTTCGGTCGCATTCAAAGTCGCCAAGAAGGACTCGGAAGCCCTGTTCGTCGGACAATGGGTCGCTCCGTTCCTGATCCTCGGGCTCTACAACAAGATGATCAAGCAGCACGGGTCGGACGCCACCAGCGCCCAACGGTAGCCCACACCGGCCGTTCGCCGCGGAAGCCGCGGACGGCCATTAGTCTTCCCGCCATTAGCCTTCCCGCCATTTGATATTGCACCCCAGGCTCGTTCTCTGGTCGGCTGACGGCGCTCTTCCCGAAAGAACCTCATCGATAGCCCGGCGCAGATCCTCCCCGGTCACTGGCACATCGTTCCCAAAATCCCCTCGTCGCGGCCTGCTTCCATCCAGTTGCCCGCGGTAGGCCAGTTTCAAGTCCGCATCGAACAAAAAGAAGTCCGGCGTGCAGGCCGCACCATAGCTTCGCGCCACCTCCTGCGTCTCGTCAAGCAGGTAAGGGAACCGCCATCCGAGCCGCGCCGCCTGCGCCCTCATCGGTTCAGCCCCGTCCTGCGGATATGCCGCCACGTCGTTCGAGCTGATCGCCGCAATCCCGATCCGCCCCTCGTAATTCACCCCGATCCGCGCCAGTTCTTCCTCCACATGTTTCACATATGGGCAGTGCACGCATACAAACATTACCAGCAGACCGTGCCGCTCCGTCCCGCTTTCCGCCGCGCCCGCCCGCACGCTCGCCTCCACCGATTCCGCATCCACCCACGAACTTGTAAATAGATCGTCCCGGCCCACCGCGCGTCCGCTCACCACATCCAGCAGTTCGAACGCCGGCGCCACCGTTCCCAGTTCCACCATGGTCGATTCCGTTCTAGACATCCTGAAATTCTCCTCGGGCGATCAGCCGCGCAGCTCGTCTCCTCTACTCTAAACGTCGCGCCAGCCGCCAAACTTCGTACCAAAACGGGATTCGATTCCTGCCACCATCCAATGGCTCTCTCGCCTGACACCTTTGCATTCGGAAATGCTTGCCGGAATGCGCCTTTCGGGCTATCGTAAGCGCACTCATGTTCTTCCCAGCGGACCTTGCGCTTTCGCCGATTGACTCTTTTATCCGCTACCTTGCTCTCCCTGTGGCTGCCCGCCGCGGCCCAGCAACCCGCGGGCCTCCACAACCGCATTGCGGACGGCAATGACCTCAGCGCAACGGTACGTCTGCCCGGGCAGCTTCCAGAGTGGGTCACTCCCGCGCGCGACGCCGGCTCCGCTCCGGATGACGCCGTTGTCGGCCTCACGTTCGTCCTTGCCCGCGCGCCGGAGCAGCAGGCAGCCTTCGAGCAACTCCTCGCCGACCAGCAGAACCCCGCCTCGCCCAGGTTCCACCACTGGCTTACTCCCCAGCAGATCGGCGAGCAGTTCGGCCCCACCCAGCATGACGTCGACGCGATCGTCGCCTGGCTCCGGCGTTCCGGCTTCCAGATCAAATCCGTCGCGCCCAGCCGTCTTTTCATCGACGCCTACGCCCCCGCCACGGTCGCCTCCTCCACGCTTGCAACCGGCTTCCGCATGTTCACCTCCCTCGGCAAGCCGCATCTGTCCGCCACCGCCAATCCCAGCATTCCAGCGGCCTTCACCGCCGTCATCGGCTCCATCGCCGGCCTCACCCAATACGACCTGTTCCCGCAAAGCCATATCGAAGGCCCGGTCGCCACGCCCCGCTCCACCCTGGGCGGAGCCGCCCCGCAATACACCAATGGCACAACTCACTACATCTTTCCCAAGGACTTCGCGACCATCTTCGACCTGAACCCGCTCTACAACGCCGGCATCAACGGCGCGGGCCAGAAGGTCGCCATCCTCGGGCGCTCCGACATCAACACCGCCGACATGATCGCCTTTGAAAGCGTATCGGCCCTGCCTGTCAATGTGCCCAATGTCATCATTGCCGCCACCGGCAACGATCCCGGCACCATCATGGAGGACGAAGGCGAGTCCGACCTCGATCTTCAACGCGTCCTCAGCGTCGCTCCCGGCGTCACCGCGGACTTCGTCATCAGCGGAACCGCGAATGGCTACAATGGCATCTACGTCGCCTCGCAATACGAGGTCCAGACCGTCCTCGACCCCGTCCTGAGCCTCAGCTACGGAGCCTGCGAGCGCAACGCCGGCGCCTCCGGCGTCGCGCTCTGGTCCAACCTGTTCAGTCAGGCCGCCGCGGAGGGCATCTCCGTCTTCGTCTCCTCCGGCGACTCCGGCGCGGCCTTCTGCGACACCCAGTTCGCCACCCCGCCCGCCACCCAGTACCTCAGCATCAACTACATCTGCTCCAACCCCTACACCACCTGCGTCGGTGGCACCGAACTCGTCGACACTGCGAGCCCGACCAACTACTGGTCAACCACAAACGGCGCAGGTGACTCATCCGCGCTCGGCTATATCCCCGAGGGCGGATGGAACGACCCCTCCACCACCACCAACGGCGTAACCGCCTATCTTGCGCGTGCCTCCACCGGAGGTGCCAGTACCATCGTCTCCAAGCCCTCCTTCCAGACCGGCGTGGGCGTCCCGGCAGACGGCTTTCGCGACGTGCCGGACGTCAGCTTCCCAGCCTCCAGCCACGACGGCTACTTCGGCTGCGAGGCCGACATCACCACCTTTAATGGAAACTGCGCCATCGGCGGAGGTCTCGTCTTCTCCGGAACCTCGGCCGCCGCGCCCGGATGGGCAGGCGTCGCCGCGCTGCTCAATCAAAAAGCCGGCGTCAGCCAGGGCAATCTCAATCCCATCATCTATCGACTCGCCGCCAACACCGCGAACGGAGCCTTTCACGACGTCACCCCCGCCACCACCGGGCTCTCCTCCTGCGATGTCACTGTGCCCAGCCTGTGCAACAACAGCGTCCCTTCGCCCACCTCGTTGGGAGGCGGACAGGTCGGCTACCCCGTCACTGTAGGGTATGACCAGGTCACCGGCTGGGGCTCGGCCGACGTCAGCAAATTCGTCGCCGCCGCCATCATTCCGTATCAGGTCACCACCACTGCCGTCACCGCCACGCCAAACGCCATCTCCACCACCCAGACCGTCATCTTCACCGCCACGATCGCCAACTCGGTCGCAGGAACCCCCACCGGCACGGTCCAGTTCTATTCCAACGGCACCGCCCTCGGAAACGCGGTCAAGGTCACCGCGGGCACCACCGCCCAGTCCGACCCGCAGACCTTGGCCACCGCGGGAACCTTCAGCATCACCGCCGTCTACTCCGGAGACACCGTCTTTGTCGGCTCCACCTCGGCCGCATATTCGCTCGTCGTTTCCGGACCCAACAAGACCGCAACCAGCACCCTGCTCACGGCGACCGCAACCTCCGCCACCACGCAGGCGACCGTCGGCCTGACCGCCACGGTTTCCACCTCCGCCACCGGAACCCCCACCGGCACCGTGCAGTTCTACAACGGAACCTCCGCAGTCGGGGCCGCGGTCGCGCTCTCTGGCGGCAAGGCCACGCTCGCTCCGGTCGCCTTCCCCTCCGGCACGGATAACCTTTCCGCCGTCTACTCCGGCGACTCCACCTTCGGCAGCTCCACCTCGAACCTGGTCGTGCTCACCGTCAGCCCGGTCGCCTCCCGCAGCGTGCTCACCGCGTCCGCCACCTCCGGCTCCACCCTTACTCCAATCAGCTTTACCGACGTCGTCTCCGGCTCAGGCGGAACCCCCACCGGCACCGCCCAGCTTCTGCTCGACGGTGTACCCCGCGGTACCGCGGTCGCACTGGTAAGCGGCACGGCCAACTTCCCGGTCACCACCTATATCGCCGGCCCGCATCTTTACTCCGTCAAATACTCCGGCGACAGTATCTTCGCCGCGTCCACCTCGAACGCAATCTCCATTACGCTGATTTCGATCGGATCCGCGACCACCCTCAGCTTCAGCCCTGTCACCATCACCACCGCCGGTACCACGCAGGTCAACTTCACCGTCACCGGCGTCCTCATCGGGCCCACCCCTACCGGTTCCGTTTCCCTGATCAACAACGGCACGAATCTCGGCTCCCTGACGCTTTCCGCAGGTACCGCAAGCGCCAACCTTGGAGGGTTCACCGCGGCCGGAACCTACGTCTTCACCGGGGTCTACTCGGGCGATACCACCTATGGCACCTCCACCTCCGCGCCGGTCTCCCTCGTCGTCACCGTCGCACCAACCCTGGCCATCACCTCGAACCCCGCCGCGCTTGCCTTTGCCGCTGGTGCGTCCGCCGGCAACAGTTCCACCCTCACCTACACCTCTGGCAACGGCCTGGCCGGAGCCGTCACCTCCACCTGCACCATCGCCTACAACGGCGGAACTCCATCCGTGGCGCCCACCTGCTCGGCAACCGGCGCCACCCTGGCCTCCGGCGGAACCGCCACCGGAATGCTGACCGTCAGCACCATCGCCCCGCATGCCGGTGAGGCCCCGTTTGCCGCAAACGGCACACCCGGCAATCCGCTGCGCACTGGCCTAGGCACGGCCGCCAGCCTCGCAATGCTTCTGCTCCTGGTCAACCCGCTGCGCCGCCGCCGCTCTCTCGGAGCGCTCCCCCGCCTGCTCGTCCTGTTTCTCCTCGCCACCGGGCTGGGCACCCTCGCCGGCTGCGGAGGAGGATCCTTCACCCAGACCCCTACCGGAGGCACCACCACCGGCTCCTACACCATCACCGTCACCGCGACCTCCGGCACCACCACCGGCACGGTCACGGTCCCGCTCACCATCCGGTGACATCCGCCGGGGAGCAGACAAGTATTCCCGGCAGCACTGGCGACTCGGGCACCGGCCCGGCTATCCTCATGGCAATGCCTCTTCCCCGCACCCTCGCCGGAGGCCGCGTTCGAGCCGCGACCTTGCCTCGGGGGGAAAACGGCCGTCCCCTCTGCCGCTGGTGCGAGCTCGAAATTCTGAGCCGCCGCCGGCGCACCTTCTGTTCCGACTACTGTGTTCACCAGCACCGTCTGCGCACTGACCCCGGCTACCTGCGCGACGAGGTGTTCGCTCGAGACCGCGGCGTCTGCGCCCTTTGCCGGGCCGACACCGTCGCCATCTACGCCGCACTCAAGCGCTCCCGGGGAACCGCCCGTGCCGCCGGCCTGTCCCTCTATGGAATGAGAACCATCCGCAGCCGCCGCTCACTCTGGGACGCCGACCACATCCTCCCCGTAGCCGAAGGCGGAGGTCAATGCGACCTCGACAACCTCCGCACGCTCTGCCTGCCCTGCCACCGCGAAGTTACCGCGCAGCTTCGGCTGCGGCTGCGGCGGAGGGCGTAGCCGCCAGCCCCTGCGGTCTCCGCATCCGATCGCTCTGCGGCGTCATCACCACCTTGGCCGGATCGAACCCCTGCGCCGCCGCCCGGTTCTTCAGGTCTGTCACTACCGCCGGATCCAGCGTCGCCGTCCGCGAATACACCCACAGCTCCTTGTGATTCGGACTCCCCACCAGCGCCCACCCGTAGTTCGGGTCCAGCGCCAGCACCCACGTCCGGCGGTGCAGAAACACGAAATAGCTCGTCTCCAACCGGCCATCGGTCGTGTTCTTCGCCCGTTTGCCGCTGTCATTGTGGATCAACGGCGTGTTGTCTTTGAGCGAGCAGCTGTCGACCACCGAGAAATGATTTGCCTTGTCGTCGAGCGCGTACAGCCGCATCCCATCCCCCGCGCAGTGCTTCTCCGCCTTGTTCGGCAGCCGCGCAATCTCGAACCAGGTCCCGGAAAACTTCGTCAGGTCCACCGCCGCTACCGGCTGAACCCCCTGCGCACGCGCCGGCAGCAACGCCCCTGCCAGCAGCAAGCTCGCCCCCAACCTACTCCAGCAAAATCCCATGCGCATCTCCTCAGTCTGTATTCTCCCACTCCTCTCCTTCGCCGGGCACACCTTTTCCCGTTCACCTCAAAACGGACCCCCTGAATCCTAACTCCCCGTTCCAGCGTCTAATTTGACACAGGCCAGCTAGCCGAGCCCAGTCCACTCCGGAGCTCATCCTATGCCAGCCCTCAAGGACTTCATCCCCCGCCTCGGTTCGCAGCCGGAATCCATCTGCTCCTCCTGCTGCCAGATCGTCCGTCCCAGCCCGCAGGCTCCCACGCTTGAAATGGCGCAGGACCAGCACCGCTGCGGCGAGTTCTCCCTCAACACCATCATCCGATAGGCAAAATCCGCACCGTCATGGCCCGGCTCATGCTAGCCTCTGGAAAGTCCACCCACTTTCCGGAGTCACCCGAGTATGTCCGAAACCGCAGCCCAGACGGTTCCACCCGCCATCCAGACCCACGCGCTCAGCAAAGGCTATGGCAAGACCCAGGCGCTCCTTCCCCTCGATCTCGCCGTGCCCGCCGGCTCCATCTTCGCCCTGGTCGGCCATAACGGCGCCGGCAAAACCACCCTCATCAAGCTGTTGATGAACATGATCCACCCCTCCGCCGGCTCAGCCACCATCCTCGGCCAGAACACCGCCACGCTCACCGGCAAGGACTTCACCCGCATCGGCTACGCAAGCGAAAACCAGGAGCTTCCCGACTGGATGACCGTCGGCCAGTTCCTTGGCTATCTCAAAGGCTTCTATCCCACCTGGGACGACGCCGCGCTCGTCCGCCAGCTCGACCTGCCGCTCAACCGCAAGCTCAAGCACCTCTCCCGCGGCATGCTTATGAAGGCCGCGCTGGCCAGCATCCTCGCCTTCAACCCGTCGCTGATCCTGCTCGATGAACCCTTCTCCGGCCTGGACCCCGTCGTCCGCGACGAGCTCATCGAAGCCCTGATCGCCCGCGTCCGGCCCCGTTCGCTCGCCGCCTCAGAAGCTCTCACCTCCGATACCAGCGCCCGCCCGACCGTACTGATTTCCTCGCACGACCTCGCCGAAGTGGAATCCTTTGCCACCCACGTCGCCTTTCTCGACCACGGCCGCCTGATCTTCCCGCCGGAAGAGCTTTCCGCCCTGTCCGCGCGTTTCCGCCAGGTCACCTTGACGCTGCCGCCGCCCGCGCCCGGTGCCTTGCCCGGCACCCTCACCCGCACCGCCGCGCCTACTCCCGCGTCCTGGCTGCTGCTGGAGCAGACCCCCACCGCAGCCCGTTTCGTCCACACCCGCGCCGACACCGAGCAGATCTCCGACCAGCTCGCGCACGCCTTCACCTCCTCCGAGACCCCCAACGTCCTCATCGAACCGCTCTCCCTCCGAGGAATCTTCCTGGCTCTCAACAAAAGCAGCCGCACCGAAGCGCCCGCGCCGCTGCTCTGACCGCTCGTCTTGTCGTCCCATAGCGATCTGCTCCTGTTCCTGGTTCCTGCTTGTTTTCCAGCCATCGCTTCACCCCATAGTTCAGCAAGAAAGGCTTCCCATGCTTCCTCAGCCTCTGCTCATCTTCCGCAAAGATCTCCAGCATCTCTGGCCCGAGACCCTCGTCGTCCTGGCCCTGTTCGTCGCCTTTTGCTTCGCCGCCCCTTCGGGCTGGGCCGGCTCGGAGTTCGCCACCTACGTCATCATCATCGCCGGCTTCCTCAAGTTCTTCCTCATGCCCGTTTCCTGGCTGGTCGTCATCGCCCGCCTCATCCAGGACGAGCCTCTGGTCGGCGACCGTCAGTTCTGGACCTCGCGCCCCTACCACTGGGCCCAGCTCTTCGCCGCCAAAATTCTCTATCTCCTCGTCTTCCTCTATCTCCCTTTCTTCCTGATGCAGTGCTATCTGCTCAAGCACGCCGGCCTCCACCCGCTCATGGTCATCCCGGCGCTTCTGCATAACCTGCTTCTGCTCACCGTTATTCTGGTCATTCCCATCATGGCCATCTCCGCCGTCACCAGCACCTTTGCCCGGGTGCTGCTCACCGTCGTCGGCCTCATGGTCGCCGCTATCGTTCTCGCGGTGGCGGTCGGCTACTTCACCTTCCTCGACATGGCCCCGCCGCATCTGGACTGGATCGCCAATACCCTGTTCATCGTTCTGCCCGCCGTCGCGCTCGTCTACCAATACAAGACCCGTCGCACCGGCATCGCGCGCATCCTGCTGATCGCCACGCCCCTGGTCGCCGTGCTGGTCTACCTGCTTGCGCCCACTACCAGCCTCATCGCGCATGCCTACCCGGTAGCCTCCGCCGCAGACAGCCCAAAGGTCACCCCCTTGATCAGTCCCGAGCTGGTCCCCCCTGCCACCGGCGGCGACGTCCTCAAGTTCCGCAATCACGTCGTCCTCCGCCTGCCCGTCAAGGTGCAGGGCATCGATGACAGGAACGACTACGCGGTCGACGGCAACCGTGTCACCCTCACTGCGCCCGGCGTCTCTTACAAATCGCCGTTCCTGACAACGCGCGGCGAACAGCTCAACGGCTCCAGCCCCATCGGCGTCGTCTTCTTCTACCTTCCCGCCGATGTCTTCCAGCGCATCCATGCCACCCCGGTCGACCTCCAGCTCCAGCTCGCCGCCCAGCACCTCCTCGCACAGGACAGCACCACCTGGAAGGCCAATGCGGGCTCCTTCGACGTTCCCGGGAACGGCGTCTGCTCCTTTCCCAAGGCCGACGACCTGCAGCAGCAGACCTCCTGCCGCTACCCCTTCGCCCCGCCCGAGATCAGCTCGGTGTCAGCCAGGATCAATCCCGGCTCCTGCAGCGATACCGCCGGACGCCCGGTTCCCGCACGTGCCAGCCTCGCCGGCCTCCCGAGTGCGCTGGAGTTCGACCCCGTCGTCACCGTCCCGCTGCAGTTCCAGACCGGAGACCCCAACGGAGGCAACCAGTACACCCTCTGCCCCGGCACCGAGCTCCACTTCGTCCAGGCCAGGACCCTGCCCAAGACCAGCTTCGTGCTGGACGCCAAGGCAGTCGTCCTCGACCCCTACGTCACCCGCCTGCCCAATCCCAAGGCCGTACCTTCCAGCCGCCCGCAATCGGAATAGCCCGGCCGCAATCTACGCGTCGTGAAAGAGCCTACCGCAATCGCGCCGTAGTAGCTGCCCCTCGGCGCGCCACCAGGACGTATCGACACCTCTGGTGAAGTATCTTTTGCCTTGCAGGAGGGCATGGCTTCAGCCTTGCCCCCTAGCAGAATGCTCGACCGGAAATTCTGTCGCCATTCTGCTCTCTCGGCCCTGTTACGCCTTGGCCCCGGGGTGGCCCGTGAGACGAGCCCGCGCCAGCCCATCCACCATCCCGCGCATCTCCGCGTCTTCCATCTGCCCGAACAGGTCCGCAACCCATGACTCCATCGGTGCATCCAGCCGGTCTACCAGCCCGCGCCCGGAATCCGTCAACGTCGCAATTACCATCCGGCGATCTTCCGCGCCGCGCACCCGTTCGATCATTCCGGCCCGGTGCATTCGCTCCAGGATCCGCGGCACATCCGGCACCTGCGCCACCAGACGGTCGCGAATTTCATGCTGGCAAAGCCCCGTTCGCGCCCCACGCAGGATTCGCAGCACGTTATACTGCGTCAGCGAAAGCCCGTGCGGACGCAGGCGCGCTTCCAGCTCATGGCTGATCGCGCCCGCCGTCCGCGAAAGGCTTAGCCAGAGCTCTTCCCGCACACTCGAAAACGGCTTGCTCTGCTTGATCTCGTCCTGGAGTCCGCCGGCCATCCAAATACCATACCAGCGGAATGGAATCGTAACCACTCCAGAGACGACAAAGCCACGTTTCCCACGTTCGGCCACTTTTCCACGCTTGAACAGGCTTCCACATCTCAGTCCATATCATCCTGTGTAACACTAGATATAGATGTTTTTGTCTTGACGCCCACAATGGAGTCTACTAGGGTAGCGCTTGTAGCTGGTCCCTGACCCCCTCCGTTTCTTCGCCCCTGCACGGACGAGTCCCTCGGCCGCCGAAGTCGCACGCGCAGACCCTTAGGCCGTACGTACAGCATCAAGCCTTCGGCCCGGCACGATCTTTTCGCATTGACGCCTCAGCCTTCTCAAGGAGCTCCACCCATGAATCAATCCCTGTCTACCCCCATTTCCGCAGCCCCAGCGTCCACCGCCAACGCCTCGGGTCTGCGCTTCGAACGCCACTTCACCACCCCGGGCGTCGATCCGTTTTCGCAGGTCGAGTGGGAGCTCCGCGACGCCGTCATCCAGGACTGGAAGGGCAAGCTCATCTTCGAGCAGAAAAATGTCGAATCTCCGAAGGACTGGTCGATGACCGCGACCAACATCGTCGCCTCCAAGTACCTCCACGGCCTGGTCGGCACGCCCGAGCGTGAGACCGGCGTGCGCCAGCTCATCAGCCGCGTCGCCGAATCCATGCGCGACTGGGGCGTCACCGGCGGCTACTTCGCCACGCCCGCTGACGCCGAATCCTTTTTCGCCGAGCTCACCCACCTTCTGCTCAACCAGAAGGTCGCCTTTAATTCACCCGTCTGGTTCAACGTCGGCTGCGACCGCCTGGAACCCAACTCCGACGCACAGAACTGGCACTGGGACCCCATCTCCCGCCAGGTCATCTTTTCCACCACCGGCTATTCCAAGCCGCAGTGCTCGGCCTGCTTCATCAACTCCGTGCAGGACTCGCTCGATTCCATCCTGACCCTCGCCAAGACCGAGGGCATGCTCTTCAAGTGGGGCTCCGGCGCCGGCTCTAACCTCTCCTCCATCCGCGGTTCCATGGAAACCCTCTCGGGCGGCGGCACCGCCTCCGGCCCGCTCTCCTTCATGCGTGGCTTCGACGCCTTCGCCGGCGTCATCAAGTCCGGAGGCAAGACCCGCCGCGCCGCCAAGATGGTTGTCCTCAACATCGATCACCCCGACATCGTCGACTTCATCGAGTGCAAATCGAAAGAAGAGGCCAAGGCCTACACCCTCATCGCCGCTGGCTATGACGGCTCCGGCCCAGACTCGGAGGCCTACAGCTCCATCTTCTTCCAGAACGCCAACAACTCCGTTCGAGTCACCGACGAGTTCATGCAAGCCGTCGAGCGCGACGCCGAGTTTTCCACCCGCGCGGTCAAGAATCGCCACCCTATCACCACCTTCCCCGCCCGAGACCTGCTCAACAGGGTCGCCGAAAACACCTGGGCCTGCGGCGACCCCGGCATGCAGTACGACGACACCATCAACCTCTGGCACACCTCCAAAAACACCGCCCGCATCAACGCCTCCAATCCCTGCTCGGAGTACATGTTCCTCGACGACTCCGCCTGCAATCTCGCCTCCTTCAACCTCCTCAAGTTCGTCGACTCCCGCGGTCAGTTCGACATCGCCTCCTACCGCCACGCCATCGCCGTCGTCACCACCGCCATGGAGATCATCGTCGACTCCGCCGGCTACCCCACCGAGATGATCGCGAAGAACTCGCACGACTACCGCCCGCTCGGCCTCGGCTACGCAAATCTCGGCGCGCTCCTCATGGCATTCGGCCTCCCGTACGACTCCGACGCCGGCCGCGACTTCGCCGGCACCCTCACCGCCATCCTCTGCGGCGACAGCTACGCGCAGTCCGCCCGCATCGCCGCCACCTGCCCCTCGCTCGCCCCCGCCACCCCCTTCACCCAGCAGCACACGCAGCCCGGCGGAGCCTGCCCCGGCTTCTATCCGAACCGCGAGCCCTTCCTCGACGTCATCCGCATGCACCGCGCCGCCGTCAACCGGATCGGCTCCGTCAAGTCCGCCGAGCCCTTTCACGTCCCCCAGCTTCCCGAGCTCAAAGCCGCCTCCGCCCACGCCTGGGACACCGCGCTCTCCCTCGGCGAGCAGCACGGCTACCGTAACTCCCAGGTCACCGTCCTCGCTCCCACCGGCACCATCGGCTTCATGATGGATTGCGACACCACCGGCGTCGAGCCCGATCTCGCCCTGGTCAAATACAAAAAGCTCGTCGGCGGCGGCATGATCAAGATCGTCAACAACACCGTCCCCTCCGCGCTCTCGAAACTCGGCTACTCCGAATCCGAAACCAACGCCATCGTCGACTACATCGACGCCACCGGCACCATTGAAGGCGCGCCCGCACTCAAGCCCGAGCATCTCGCCGTCTTCGATTGCTCCTTCAAGCCCGCCAAGGGAACCCGCAGCATTCACTACATGGGTCACATCAAGATGATGGCCGCCGCCCAGCCCTTTCTCTCCGGAGCTATCTCCAAAACCGTCAATCTCCCCAACGACTGCACCGTCCAGGACATCGCCGACGCCTACCTCGAATCCTGGCGCCAGGGCATCAAGGCCGTAGCCATCTACCGCGACGGCTCCAAGGGAGCCCAGCCCCTCAACGTCACCAACGATGCCAAGGACAAGGCCGACAAGAAAGCCGCGCAGGAGAAGGAAGCGGGAAGGAAGCGAGCAACAAGGAAGCGGGTGCCCCATCCATTGCCGCCTCATCGCAATGGGTGGGTTCAACGGTCGACGCCGGCAACCTAGAAATCGACGAAACCATCGCAGCCGAGCGCGAAGCCGTCCAGCTCCTCGCCTCCGCCGCCCGCATCCCGGCTTCCGATAACCTCGCCATCCTCGCCGCGGCCCGCGAGCGCCTTGCCACCAGCGACACCCAGATCCTCGCCCTCCAGGCCAAACTCGCCGCCCACCTCGCCGAGTCCCTCCAGAACTCCGACTCAGCCGACTCCCGCCAGCCCCCCCGCGCCGTCCGCCACCGCCTCCCGGCCGAGCGCGCCAGCGTCACCCACAAATTCGCCATCGCCGGCCACGAGGGCTACATCACCGTAGGCCTTTACCCCAACGGCCAGCCCGGCGAAATCTTTATCCGCATGGCCAAGGAAGGCTCTACCGTCTCCGGCCTCATGGACTCCTTCGCCACCGCCATCTCGCTCGCGCTCCAGCACGGCGTCCCGCTGCGGGTGCTCTGCGAAAAGTTCGCCCACACCCGTTTCGAGCCCTCCGGCTGGACCGGCAACGAGCAGATCGGCTACGCAAAATCCATCATGGACTACCTCTTCCGCTGGATCGAGCTTCGCTTCCTCCAGGGAACCCAGCTCGACCTCTTCAGCGGCCTCGCCCCCCAGACCACGGTCCCGGTGCAGGGAAGCGTCAACGCCCCCGCCAACACAGTAGTAACCTCATCCGGAGCCTCACATGCCGGAAGCGCGGTGCCCGTCAATACCATCCACCTCAACCCCACCGACCCCAACGCGACCGACGTTACGGTCACCACGCCCCCGCAGCAGATCCACGTCACGGTAGGCCCTGACCGCACTCCCCTTGAAGGCACCCGCACCCAGCCCTCCGCCATCGCCCCATCCCAGCCCTCCTTCGGCGATCTCATCGAAGACCGCACCCCTCCCCAGGGAGGCATAGCCCCCGACCTCCAGGCCCGCAGCGGCCTCGAAACCCCCATCAAGATGGAAGACAGAGGAATCTACCACACCGCAGAAGCCATGCGCGAACTCTACAACATGGGCGACGCCCCAAGCTGCGCCACCTGCGGAGCCATCATGACCAGAAACGGAAGCTGCTACCGCTGCATGGAATGCGGAAGCACCAGCGGCTGCAGCTAAAGGACGGAATGGCATGCCAGTTGACCTGCTGTTTCCTGTTTATATCAATCAACGTGCTGTATTCGATTTCGTCGCCACTATGCAGGATGGAATTTCAACCGTCACACAAACGAAAAGCTTAGCGTCTGTCGAAAGTTCAGAGCAAGGTATGAAGCAGTAGGATCTTTTGGCTTAGGAGCCGCACTGACCAATTTTTTTAAGATCGATGCTAAAGCTTCTAAGGGAGGCTTCTGAAACAGGTTCGTCAAGTAACGAGGAGACGAGGGAGAAATACCAGACACCAACGTCGTTACTTGCCAGACTGGTTTCCACTCTTCGTGAGACGGGCCAACTTATACCTTTTGGGGATTTCCAAGTCTATGAGAGCTGGCCACCTCATCGAAGTTTGGTGCTGTACTTAGTAGGAACCCAATGATTGAGACGCTTGAATCAGCCTTACAGGGCTTTCAGATGTTCACAAATGTTCAGCAGACCGTGGCCGCAGGTAAGGCGAACAGGAGTCTTAGCCTAGCCAAGCAAGATCCCGGTGTTGCAACTGGAGCTAAAACTTTCGCAAAGATGCTTTTAGAAGATGTTAACCCGACTTGAGAACATAACGGAAGTATCGTCTCAAGTCCACTATCGATTCTCCGGACAAGACTTCGTATGTAGTACATTAGAACGCCTGTATGCAGTTTGTGTCGTCTGACGCTCCCGTAGCGAGTTTCCGAATTTGATTGAGGGTGAATTTACGCTGTCTTGGCAGTTATACGTAAGGAAAATGTACTGCTTACCTTCAAATTGCTCCAAGCAAATGCTTGGATCGCAACAGCACCCAGGGATGTGATGGCAGGGAGAGCTCAAGGTACGAACGTGATTACAATCGCCTAACTATCTCCAACGCTGAAAGATCTTTGCGCGCTCTTCCTCACAGCAGATCCAGTTACTCACGGAAAGTGAACTCGCTCACAGTTTCGGTCTGAATGCTTATCAGCTCCTGCCAATCGTTTACACCTAGTTACGTTCTGCTCAAGGGCACGGCTTTAGCCGTGCCACAAACCCCACCCCAGCAGAACGCGGCTTTAGCCGCTGGGGTACGCTCTCCTCCGCAGCGCCCTCAGAACTGTCCCCCAGCCGCTAAAGCGGCCCATTTGACGAGCCCCCGGCGGCACGGCTGGAGCCGTGCCCTAAAGCAAAGCGTCAGCATATCGCTCAAGCTACACTCCAACGCAGAATCCACTATCTTCCACCATCCCCAACCCGCTAAACTCCCCCCATGGCGATCCCCGCCCGCACCTCTCGCCCCGGCACTTTCTTCATCACCAGCCACACCTTCAACTCCCGCCGCCTCTTCCAGGTCCCCGCGAACGCCGAACTCTTCCTCGACACCCTCCAGCACTACCGCCGCGAAGGTCACTACAAGCTCCACGCCTTCGTCGCCATGCCCGACCGCATCCACCTGCTCCTGACCCCGACCGAAACCCTCGAGCGAGCCATGAGCCTCATCAAGAGCGGCTTCTCCCACCGCCTCGCCTCAAACTTGCCCGCTTGGCAGCGCAGCTACACCGACCGTCGCATCCGCAACCGCGCCGACTTCGAAGTTCGCCGCAACTACATCCACCAGAAACCCCGTCCGCGCCCACCTCGCCGACACTCCCGAGCAGTATCCCTACTCCTCAGCCTACGTTTTCCACAAGCAAACCTGTCAAGTACAAAATCTCACAACCCATTACGAATGAACAACCTACGAGTGGCATGTTCCTTGGCCAATCTCGCTATACTTGAGATAGAGCCTGAAACAGAAGACCGGAGCCCGGCGGCCACATAGCCGGGGCTAAGTTCAATGTTCTGAAGATTTTGCCTGTAAGTCTTACCGAATGAATATTTTAGCCTGCCACCTCCGGCTAACGTGTTCATTCGAGACATTTTACCTTGAGATACCCCCAGGGGGAGGGGGGGCTGGCGGATGGGGCGTTCACCATGCTGCCAGCAGCAGCTCTTCCTGCCTGTCGACGGGTGTCGGGACAGCGGCACTGCAGCTCGCGTCCCTTCCCACGGCGCGTCGACCGGCGCGGCCCGCTCCAGCAGCACCTGTCCGCCGCGGTCGAAGTCGACCTTCCAGCCGCCGGCATGCTGCAGCAGGTACACCAGCGGCGTGTCTTTTTCGAAAAAGACATAGTCGATGCGGTAGCGGTCCAGCAGCGCCAGCGTGTCGTGGATGTGGATGATGTTCAGGTAGTCCTGAAAGGCGCCGTTGTACTCGAACAGGTCCACGCGCGAATCGATAAAGACGGGAAGTTCCGGGCGATACCATTCCAGGTATCCTCCCCACAGGAACTCGTTGAAGAGCCTGCGATGCGGATCGAGATGCGCAAGCGCGGGCAACGCCTGAGCGGGAAAGCGCTGCAAAGCCGTATCCGGATCGGCCGAGCCCTTGTGCTCGAAGCCGATTACCAGCGCAAAGACGGCAGCCAGCAGCGCGGCATGAACGCCGCGATGGCCAGCAACGCGCCCCTGCGGACTCGCCCGGGCAAACGAACGCGCTATCACCGGAGCCGCAAGCAGCGCGAGCAGGAACAGGAAGCGCGTGTAGCTGAAGGCGGAGTAAAGCCCAACGCCGAGCAGGGCAAGCTCGGTAAGCGTCCAGCGGCGCGGACGCCAGAGCTGTCTGCCCAACAGCAGAAGCAAGGCCAGCAGGACCACCCTTCCGCGCAGCGAGTGGAGATCCAGGCTCTGCCATTCCTCCACGTTGGCAATGTTCAGGGTTTGCCGGAAGGCGAAGTTGAACGGGTACGCGACCAGTCGCCAGCCCCACGGGTTGCAGAACAGCGCGGGCACAATGCCGGCCCAGCTCAGCAGGAGCATACGGCTCTGCGTCCGGGTGAAATGGTTCGGCCGTACCCACTTCGCGGAGGCCGGCACGTAGCCCATGAAGGAGGCGAGCAGAAGCACGGTGAGTCCGATCATCCAGGATCCGTGGAGGTTGACCCACAGGGCGAACAAGGCGGGAAGCGCAAGCACCGCGCGGGGACGACGTGGAAACTGCTCCAGGACGATGAGCTCGGCCACGAGACAGAGCCATCCGAAGAGCAGCGTTCGCGGGCCGAAGGAGACCGTCGAAAGAAAGGCGGCACCGATGGTGAATCCACTCGCGGCGTACCAGCTTCCCGAAGCTCTCCAGCAGAGCCAGAGCACACCGGCGAAGATGGCCTCGATCACCGCCGCCGTGACCCAATAGACCCCCGCGCCGCCGTCTATGCGCCAGCCGGCATAAAAGGGTAGCTCCGCGAGCCATTCGTGGTCGATCCAGGGAGATCCCTGAGCGGTGAAGGAGAAAAGATCGTGCCGGAGAAAGGCGTGCTGCGCCAGCATCTCCCGTGCGTTACGCAGATGCCACCAGATATCCGGGTCCGCCATGGAACGCGGCACGGCGACCAGGATCAGCGCCAGCACGCAAACCGCGACCAGCGTCTGGAAGCCGAGGAGCCAATCGATCAGACGGGTCGCTCGAAACCGGCCTGCTGAAAAGCGCCCTGCTCGGAAAGGCAAGCGTTCGCTGATCCAGGTCTCTGTCTGCTGCAGGTTCCCGGCCTGTTCGACTGCCGACATGCATGCCTCCCACGTTGCGCCGCTCTGATCTCTCATCGGCGTGCGGACCGGAACTCTTGATTCGTCTCATGCCCGGAAGCGTTTCTGCCGATGGGGCAAAGGAAGCGGAAGGGGCGGAACCCGCGCCTCATGGAGACTCGATGGCAGGCTCGCCTGAACTGATCTACCTGGAAAGCGCGTGTGCCTGTGCGGCGCTGGCCGCGGTCACGGACCTGCAAAGCAGGCGCATTCCCAACTGGCTCACGGCGCCGGGAGCTCTGCTTGGCCTTGCCCTGCACCTCGCGCTTGGGGGGCCGCGGGCGGCAGGATCGGCTCTGCTGGCCGGTCTGATGGGCGGCTCTCTCTTCGTCCTCTTTTTTGTTGCCGGCGGCATGGGAGGAGGCGACGTCAAGCTGATCGCGGCGATCGGCTGCCTTGGTGGCCTGCATCCGCTGCGCAGCATTCTCATTCTGACGGCGCTGCTGGGGGCGCTCGCCGCGGTGGTTGCCGCCATTGCGAGCGGACGGCTGCGAGAAACGTTGACCAACGTCGGCGCGTTGCTGGCGCACCACCAAGAGCACGGGCTGCGAACGCATCCCGAGCTCAACACGCGCAACAGCTCCATGCTTCGTATCCCGTATGCGCTGCCGATCGCGGGCGCATGCCTCGTCACTCTGGTCCTTACATTGCACGGAGGAGTCGCTCTATGAACGCTCGCCGCCTTGCTCCTCCGCTGCTGATGGCGTTGGCCGTCTCCAGCCTTTGCACGCTGGCGTTGAGCCGTAAACTCAGCGTGCAGGCCGCGCCGCATCGTCAGTCGCTCCATTATGTTGCACCGTCGCGTGCGTTGGAGGCCGGAGAGGTGATTCATCCCGAGAGCCTGCAGGTGATTGAGTGGCCGGCCGAAAGCCCGGTCTCCGGAGCCTTCAGCAGGGCGGACGATCTCCTGGGCCGCGCGGTGCTGTATCCCGTGGGCCCCAACCAGCCGCTGACCGACAAGCTGGTCAGCGCGCCGGGTGCCGGGGTAGGCCTGGCGGGGCGCATTCCGAACGGGATGCGGGCGATCGCGCTCCGCTCCGACGAGGTGATGGGCGTAGCCGGCTTCCTGCTGCCGGGCTCTCATCTGGATGTGCTGGTGACCTACAGGATGGACCGGTCGCCCGACCCGCGGACCGTGACGGTGCTGCAGAACGCGGAGGTCATTGCTGCCGGGCACCAGGTGCAGCCGGACCCGCAGGGCAAGCCGGCCACCGTCGACGTCGTAACGCTTCTGCTGAACCCAGCCGACGCCGAACGCGCGGTGCTGGCGAGCACGCAGGGCACGATCCATTTTGTGCTCCGCAGCGGCTCCGACCAGAGCCGGACCAAGGACGACGGGATCGATCTCGCCGGGCTTTCCGGTGCGCCGTCGCCGTTAGCTCCGAACCCTTTGCCGCATGTCGCGGCACTGCATCCTTCCACGCCCAGGCCGGCCCCGGCGGCTACCCCGAAGCCTGTGCACCAGGCCGTGGTGCAGACCATCAGCGGAGATAAACAGGTAACCGCAACCTTTGACGAGGGAGGCCGATGATGCACATACCGACCACTCCACGCCGGCGTCTGGCTCTGCTGGCCGTGCTTGGCTGCTGCCTGTCGGCGTATGGGCAGAACGCGGGCACGTCCGCCCGGCTCGTCGTTCTGGGTTCGCTGCCGCAGGACACCGTGCATATTCCCGTCGGGCAATCCTTTATGCTGCACGGCGACATCGCCATGAAACGTGTGTTCATCGGCAACCCGGCCGTTCTGTCCAGCTTCAACTCCAGCCCGACCGACATCCTGGTCACGGCCAAGGAGCCGGGGGTCAGCAGTCTCGCCATCTGGGATACCAATGATCGCAGCCGCATTTACACGATCGCCGCCGACCTGGATCAGTCCGAGATGCAGCGGGCGGTCAACCAGATGTATCCCAACGAGGCGATCCACGTTTCCACTGTCGGGGACCGCATCCAGTTGAACGGCATCGTCTCCTCGCCGGAGATTGCGGAAAGTCTGACCAAGCTCGGCGCCAGCTACGGCAAGCAGGTGGCCAACTCGCTTCGGGTGGTTGCGGTCAAGCCCCGGGAGGTCGCGTTGAAGCTGCAGATCGTGGAGGTGGACCGTACCAAGCTCGACCAGTTTGCCGCCAACTTCACCTCCGGGGGCAAGGTGCCGGCGTCGACCAGCACGGGGGCGTTTTCCAGTCCGCTCAATCTTTCGATTGGCTATCTCAAGGAGAGCATCAACCTGAACATTCAGGCGCTGGCCCAGCACTCTGTGCTGCAGATCCTGGCCGAACCCACGCTGACGACGTTGAGCGGGTTGCCGGCACGGTTTCTATCGGGCGGCGAGTTTCCGATCCCGGTGGTCCAGGCGGCTGCGACGGGCGGCGCGGCGGCGGCGATCACGATCCAGTTCCGCCCTTATGGAGTCAGGGTCGACTTCCTGCCCGTGGTCGGTGTCGACGGCACGATCCGTCTGAAGGTCTCGCCCGAGGTCAGCACGCTCGATTACGCCAACGCCGTCACCATCTCCGGCTTCACCATTCCCGCGCTGTCCACGCGCCGCGCAGAGACCGAGATCGAGCTCAAGGATGGGCAGAGCTTTGTACTGTCCGGCCTGCTCGACCACCGTACGATCGAAAACCTCGGACGCGTTCCCGGCATCAGCAAGGTGCCCGTCCTGGGCGAGTTCTTTCGCTCGCACAACAACACGCACTCGGTGACCGAGCTCGTCTTTGTGGTCACCGCAAAGATCATCAACCCCCTGGAAGCGCTGCCGTCCGTGCCGGAGCCCACCCCGGTCGAGCCCTACATGACCACGGGTCAATTCGACGAAGAAGTCCGCCGCAAGCAGGCGACTGCGCAACCGAACTAAGCGGAAGGTGAACATGCCGATAACCTCGTCCGAAACTGAAGTCCAGGTGCTGCAGGCGGTGTTCAGCGTCTGCGCCTCCCGCGATGTCACCGCATCCGCGCTGGCGGCGGCAGACAGCGTTCCCGGCGCGGAGTTTGCCGGCGAGTTCCAGGAGTATATTACCGCCGACCGCAGGCCGCAGTTCTCCAGCCTGCTGCGCAACGCGCCTTCCAGCGTCGCCATCGTGGACTGCGACCGCGACCCGGAGATTGCTCTGCTCACCATCGAGCGGCTGCAGCAGGTCTTCAACAATCGCATTCACCTGGTCGCGGTTTCCACGCGGGTGGAGGCGGACTTCCTGATGCGTGCCATGCGCGCCGGATGCAATGAGTTCCTGTCCAAGCCGCTCGACAGCACTCAGCTCGCGGAAGCCTTTCGGCGCTTCCAGGCAGGCAACCTGCTGGCGAACAAGGGACCGCAAAGCATCGGGCGCATCATCTCGTTCTACGGGGTGAAAGGAGGCGTCGGCACCACCACGCTGGCCGTTCACCTGGCCACTCACCTGGTGCGCAAGCACGGCAAGCGTGTGCTTCTGATCGATCACAAGCATGAGCTCGGCCATGTCGCGCTGCACCTTGGCATTCATGAGAACGTCTATCACTTTGGCGATCTGATCCGCAACGTAGACCGGCTGGACGCGGAGCTGCTGCAAGGGTTTGTCACCCGGCACAGCAGCGGGCTGGACGTGCTTCCTTCGCCCGATACCTGCGCGACAGGCCATGAAGACAGCATCGAGGCGCTCGAGCGCGTGATGGAGTACCTGAAGCGGCGGTACGACTTTATCCTGCTCGATTCCTCCATGCGCTACGGCACGTCGCTGCAGGCGCTCATGGTGGCATCGGAGGAGGTAGCGCTGATCAGCACCCCGGACCTGCCCGCACTGCGCGACCTTGCCCGGCACATCGAGCACATGAACGCGATGACCGACCTGACCAGCAAGCTTCGCGTCATCATCAATCGCTCCACGTCCGAGGATGCGGTGACCCCGTCGCAGATCGAGAGCTCCATCCGATGCCCCATCTCGCTTGCCGTGCCCAACAACTTCGGCCAGCTTCTGGGAGCAATCAACGCCGGCGAACCGGTGCCGCCGACTCAGCGTGGACCCTTCACGCTGGCCGTTGCCGGATGGGCCGCCCGCCTGAGCACCGAAGCGCCGATCGAGGCGCCTGTCGTCCCCAGGAAGAACCGCTTCGTCTTCTGGAACTAAAACTTTAGGAGATCTGCGCCATGAAAGATGTATCGCTGCACATGACCGGCCCGGTACGCGCCGCCGTGGTCACCGAGGTGAGATCCGTGTTGCCCACCTCCGACCTTTCCAGGAACCAGCTGAAGACGGCCGTACACCACGAGCTGATCAAGCGCATCGATCTCGACAAGCTTTCCGGCATGCAGGAGGATGCGGCCAGCCGGGCAAAGCTGCTGACGCTTGTCGGCCAGCTGGTGGGCCAGCAGAGCACGCCGCTGACCGCGCTTGAACGCGATGCCATCGCGCAGGAGGTTATCGACGAGGTCTTCGGCCTCGGCCCGCTCGAGCCTCTGCTGCATGACGGCACGGTCTCGGACATCCTGGTCAACACGCATGAAACCGTGTACGTCGAGCGCAAGGGAGTGATTGAAAAGACCGGCGTCGTGTTTCGCGACAGCGCCCACCTGATGCACATCATCGACAAGATCGTCTCCGCCGTAGGGAGACGCATCGATGAGTCGTCGCCCATGGTCGATGCACGTCTGCTCGACGGCTCACGCGTCAACATCGTGATTCCTCCGCTCGCCGTGGATGGTCCGTTGATCTCCATTCGCCGCTTCGGCTCCTCGCCCCTGGGTGCGGAAGATCTTCTGCGTCATCGCGCGCTGACCCCGCAGATGCTGGAAATTCTGAAGTGCGCCGTACGCGCTCGGCTCAATATCGTGGTCTCGGGAGGAACCGGTGCCGGCAAGACCACGCTGCTGAACGTTCTTTCCGGCTTCATCTCCGAAGCCGAACGCATCGTTACCATCGAAGACTCCGCCGAGCTGCAGATCAAGCAGGAGCACGTGGTGCGCCTGGAATGTCGTCCGCCGAACGTGGAAGGCAAGGGTGCCATCCGGCAGCGCGAGCTCGTCATCAACGCCTTGCGCATGCGTCCGGACCGCATCATCCTGGGCGAAATTCGCGGCGAAGAAGCATTGGACATGCTCCAGGCCATGAACACCGGCCACGACGGCTCCGTTACTACGGTCCACGCCAACAATCCTCGCGACGCAATCTCCCGGCTGGAGACCATGTCCATGATGGGTTCGGTGGCGCTGCCGGAAAAAGCCATCCGCGCGCAGATTGCCTCCGCGGTCCACCTCATCGTGCAGGCCTCGCGCATGTCGGACGGTTCGCGCCGCATCACGCACATCTCCGAGGTCACCGGGGCCACTAACGAAGTGGTCAGCATGCAGGACATCTTCCTGTTTGAAAAGCAGGGTCTCGGCCCGGGCGGAAAGGTCAAGGGACGCTTCTTCGCCACGGGTGTCGTGCCCAAGTTCGCGGAAAAGCTGAAGGCCGCCGGCATCCCGGTTCCGCTCGAAATTTTCACGCACTCCCTGGAGGTGTAGCGATGCCGGGCCGCGTTCCCGTCTTTCTTTTCATAACCTTCGTCAGCTTCTCCGTTGCGTACTTTTACACTCGTCCGCGCACGGCGAAGAAAAGCGTCGTCCGTCGCCTCGGCATTATTCATCGCGCACCCAACAGCGCGGATGTCGAGCTGATCGAATTGACGCAGAGAACACGCAACGTCGCCGACGCACTGGGAGAGCTGTTTGCCCGTTTCCAGTTTTCCAGGCATCTCACGCTGCTTGTCCTGTACGCCGGCCGGACGGATTCGGTTGGCTTCATCCTGGTGCTTACCCTGGGCTTCGCCGGCGCGGCGTTTCTGCTTGCGTTTCTGGTTGGCGGAGCCTTGGTGCCGGCACTTCTGGCCTGCGCCGCCGGGGCCCTGATGCCGTACCTGTGGCTCAGGCGAGCCGGTTCGAAACGACTCAAGCTCTTTACCGACGCGTTGCCCGACGCCATCGATCTGATGTCTCGCGCGTTGCGTGCCGGGCACTCCAGCGGCTCCTCGATCGAGATCATCGCCGAGCAGTCGCCGAAGCCTCTCGCCGACGAGTTCGGACGCTGTTTCCAGCAGCAGAAGTTCGGCATCCCGTTTCGCGATGCGCTGCTCGAGCTCGGGCAGCGCGTTCCCTCCAAAGACCTTCACTTCCTGATCACCGCCATCCTGGTGCAGAAGGAGACAGGCGGCGATCTCACACAAATCCTCGATCGTGCCACCTCCGTCATCCGCGAGCGCGTGCGCATTGAAGGCGAGGTCCGCAGCTACACCGCGCAGGGAAGGCTCACCGGCTGGATCCTCGCCGCGCTTCCCCTGGTCATGCTTGTGCTCATCAACGTCCTCACTCCGGGCTATACTCACGTCCTGTTCGTGGATCCCCTCGGACAGAAGCTGATCTACGCCGGTATTGCCTTCATCGTGACCGGCTCGCTCATTATCCGCAAGATCGTGGATGTCAAGGTCTGACCCCACCCCGAGGAACCGCACATGAACCTGGCGTTTTACGGCATGCTGTCGTTTACGATCTTCATCGCACTGGCACTCGGCATCGTCTTCGTGTTCAGCAAGTCCTCCGCGATGCTTGCGGAGAAGACCTTTTTGCAGGTGGTCAGTCCCAAACGCGGGCCGCGCGAAGCCGTACCCGAGCCAACAACAGCAAGGCTGCTGCACCTTGTGCGCCTGCTGCGCTCCAGCCTGAAACTGACCGACGATCCTAACCTCCATCGCCTGTTCGAACGCGCCGCGCTGCCCTCCGCAATGGCACGGGACACCTACTTCGCCGCACGGTTCGCGGGCCCGTTTGTGCTGTTTCTGCTTGGATCGTTCAGTCCGTATGCGCGCGTTCTGTGCATGTTTGCCGGTGCCGGGCTGGCCTACCTGGCACCCGCTATCGTGCTGGGAAAGCTGGTCAAGGCGCATCAGGAAAAGGTGCGTCTGGCCATTCCAGACGCGGTCGACCTTCTGGTCATTTGCGTGGACGCCGGGCTCGGGCTCGACCAGGCCATGGTACGCGTAGGCGAAGAGCTCAACGGCAGCCATCCCGCCATCAACCACGAATTCAGCCAGATCAACCGGGAACAACGCGCCGGCAAGCCCAGGCTCCAGGCCTGGCGAGAGATGGCCGAGCGTGTCGGACTGCCAGAGACCGACGCGCTGGTGAACATGCTCATGCAGACAGAGCGCTTCGGTACGCCGATCGCCAGGGCGCTCAGCAGTTTCGGCGATACCGTCCGGCAGAAGCGGCGACAGAAGGCGGAAGAGCTTGCAGCCAAGACCACCATCAAAATTATCTTTCCGCTCGTGTTCTTCATCTTCCCCTGCATCTTTATCGTGCTGCTTGGCCCCGCGGCCATCTCCATCTTTCGTAACATGGGCGCGGCCGGTCACTAGCACGTCAAGCACCCCTTGGTACTAAAGTGCTTTCTTCCGACGTAACATCCCGGAACGGCTTCAGTAACTTGCCGATATATCAAGTAACGAACGTGAAAACACAGACCCGATCGAAGGATCTGCTTCCACGTTCGTGTTATTACCTGCGACGGAAAATCGCCGAGCCTGAAAACCATGTTACTCACGGACAAACTACTCTGGTTCTAGAGAAACACGGGAAGCAGATGCATCCACCACCGACCTACCTAACCCCGATGCTATAAGGAGAAGTACATGTTCAAGACCGCTTTCTTCCGTTCGCTTGCCGCCGATGAATCTGGCCAGAACCTGATCGAATACGCGTTAGTAGCCGGCCTGATCGGCCTTGCCGCTGTCGTGGCGATGACCGGTCTCGGCACCAGCATCAAGACTGCCTTCAACACGGTTAGCAGCCAGCTCACCAGTGCTATCTAAAGTCTGCCGGAAGGAAGTGGCGGGCTGTAACACAGGTCGTCACTTCCTTTCTCGCACAAGGAGAAGATCATGATTCCATGGGTCAGCAGTGACATCGGACAGGTTGTCGTTACCACCTGCATGTTATATCTCGTGTGGCACCACATCCATCTTGAAGATTAACTCGACGGTGATGGTTGCCAAGCTTTCAAGGGGGCTCTATGTCTTTTCCCAAAATGATGACGGTGTACAACACAAGCAGAAGCAACGCGGTCTGCTTGCGCGCGCGCCGGGCAGATAACTTCTTGTTACGCTTGTTTGGCTTGCTCGGCCAGCGCGGACTGGGTCAGGAAGCCGGACTTCTGATCAGTCCTTCTTCGGGTGTGCACACCATCGGCATGAGGTTCAGCATCGACGTGATCGCACTCAGCAAAGACCATCGTGTTGTTGGCGTATGGGAGTCAGTCGGTCCGTGGAGGGTGCGCGGGGTGAGCTTCCGGACGGCAAGCGTCCTGGAACTGCCAAGCGGACGCGCCCGGCAATGCGGTGTCTCGGTAGGAGACCAGCTCGCAGTCTTTCCCGCATCCTTTTCACAGGCGGCATAAGCGTGGCAACCGCAGTCTGCGGGCTCTACAGGCCCTTGCGCGGGCACGCAGGACCTGGCCTGGGCACGCACGGTAAAGTGCTTGTCTTTCTGCTTGTCGGCATCCAGGCGGTCTTCTGCTGGATGGCCCGGGAACGTTCGCTGCGCGGCGAAGTCGACCTGCGGGCGTTCTATGCAGCGGGCGACACGGTGCGACGCGGACAGGCTCACAGTCTTTACAATCCCGTAGAGGAAGCCGAGACCCAGCAGCGTCTCTTCCCGGGCGGCGGAAGGACGCTTCCTTTTCTGTACCCGGCCTTTGCCGCTCTCCCTTTTGTGCCGTTGTCGCTTCTTCCGTACCGCACCTCGTTCCCGCTGGTCGTTCTTGCGAACCTGGCTTGCCTGCTGCTTTGCGCACACCGCCTCGCCGCGTCCGACGCGCTTTCCGATCTTTCAAGCCCGTGGCTCTTCGCGCTGTCGCTTGGTTTCTTTCCCGTCGCGATGGCCTTGATGCAGGGCCAGATCTCCTTTTTTTTGCTGCTCTGCTTCGTGTTTGCTCACCAGCTGATGCAGCGTCGTCGATTCTTCCTGGCGGGCCTGTGTCTTTCCCTGGCGCTCGCCAAATTCCAACTGGTACTTCCGGTCGTTGCTCTGTATCTGCTTGGACGGCGGTTCCGCCTGGTGTGCGGCTTCCTGACCGGCGGAGCGTTTCTTGCCGCTGTTTCGCTTCTGCTTGCCGGCGCGGCGGGCACAAGGGACTACGTTGCCCGTCTGCGGGGTGCCGGATCGTCCATGCTGCTGGACCCGCGCACGGCCCAGGCACACTTCGGCATGCAGGCCTCCGCCGAGCCGAATCTGCACGGCCTGATGCTGCAAGTCGCCGGCCCGGGCCCTCTCAGCGTCCTTCTCACGGCGGCTTTTTCCCTGGCTGTGCTCGGATGGACTGCCCGTCACAAGCCTTCGATCGCGACCGCGCTTCCCGCGGCCATGCTGGTGAGCTACCACATGCAGCCCTACGACCTCGTACTTCTGCTGCTTCCACTTTCGATGCTGCTCGGCCGGCCTGCGAGAGAGGCGCTTCGGAGTCGTCGCGCGCTGCGCTTTGTCGCGTACGCAGGCGGAACGCTGTTTTTCTTTCCAGTCGCGCCGTTGCTTCTGGTCTACGGGCAGACTGCTTCCCTGGCTCTGGGAACCGCCGGCGTGGCCCTGTGCGCCGGCGCGGTTCTCTCCACAGGGGGATTGCGAGTAATCAGTAATGGAGAGAAGTACCTGGGTGAAGGATGCCTAAGCGGCCCGGCGGGACTGCCGTGAGCGCGGAAAGTCCATGGAAGGGTGCGTCTCAGGAAGGTTGGAGCCGTCCACGATCGGTCCGTCGTACCTGGGCATTGGAGGCCTGGGCGGACGAGGCTCCATCCTGGCGCTCTGCTGTGCCTGCACGGCTGCATCTGCTGCCTGCGCCGCCGCCCGGCTTGCCAGCGCCGCGTGGTCAGCTGCCTGCCTGGCCCGGGCCATCGCCAGCCGAGCTTCGGCTGCGAGCACGTCGTGTTCAGCCATGACGAGCGCACGCCGGGCGTCGGCCACCTCGGCCTCAAGGGCGCCGATGCCGGTCAGCGGAGCCGCAGCGACTGGCGCGAACGACGCAACCAGAGCAGGGAGTGCGACGGTCTCGGGAGCGGTCGGCATGCCCGGGTCGTCCAGCACTTCGGCAAATGGCTCGTTCGAATCCAGGCGCGAACGCAATGCAAACAAACATGGGGCAAGGATCATCAGAAAAAAAAGCGCGACCACCATCAAGCTGAACATGAAGTCTCCTGAGATCCCTACGACGTCCATAGTTTACTCCTGTTCCACGGGTTCCGGTGGTTACTCCATAACCAAAGAAGTAACCTCCGCCGTACAATCGACGGATGTCTCCAGAACAACGTGCAAAGCGTATCAAGGTCCTCATCTTCGACGTGGACGGCGTGCTGACGGACGGCGCGATCACGGTTCATCCCAACCCCGACGGCTCCGCAACCGAGGTCAAGAGTTTCACCGCGCATGACGGGCTCGGCATTTCGCTGGCGCGGCTGGGCGGCGTGCGTACCGGCATTGTGACCAAGCGGCAGTCGGCGACCGTCGCCATCCGCGCGCGCGACCTGAAGCTGGAGTTCGTCTACCAGGGACAGCACCACAAACTGCACGCTATCCACGAGATTCTGCACCAGGCGGGCATCGCCGCCGACGAACTCGCCTATGTGGGCGACGACATCGTAGACCTGCCGGTGATGCGGATGTGCGGGCTGGCCATTGCAACCGCGAACGCCCGTCCGCAGGTGCTCGCCGCGGCGCACTGGGTAACCGCTCACCCCGGAGGGCAGGGCGCCGGACGCGACGCGATCGACTATATCCTGGCCGCCCAGGGCTCGCTCGATCGCGTCATCGAGCAGTATCTCGATGAGTCCAATCCGGCTGCCGCAGCGTCGGACATTGGTGTAGGAAACATGTAAGAGGCGAACAGAGCACGAATACGCTAGACTGACGCATGCGGTCTTTTCCAGCATCGCTTGCCTGGGCTCATCCGGTGGTTGCGGAGTGGTTCGTCGGCCGGTTCGGCACACCGACCGAGCCGCAGGAGGCGGGCTGGCCGCACATCCTGGCGGGGGAGCCTACGCTGATCTCCGCGCCGACCGGAAGCGGAAAGACGCTTGCGGCGTTTCTGGTGGCGATTGATGGGCTGCTGCGCAAGGCGATTGCCGGCACGCTGGGCGCATGCACGGACGTGGTGTACGTTTCGCCGCTCAAGGCGTTATCGAACGATGTGCAGAAGAACCTGGATGAGCCGCTGCGCGAGATACAGCAGCTTGCGCTGGCTCGCGGGTATCTTTCGCAGGAGATTCGCACCGGCGTTCGGACCGGAGATACCTCGCCAAAAGAGCGCGCCGCGATGCTGCGCCATCCGCCGCACATCCTGGTTACCACGCCGGAGTCGCTGTACCTTCTCTTGACGGCCGGCAAGTCGCGCGAGCGGCTTCGGCAGGTGCGCACCGTGATCGTGGATGAGATTCACGCTGTTGCGGACGACAAGCGCGGAGCGCATCTGGCGCTTTCACTGGAGCGGCTGGAGGCCCTGGTGTGCGGCGAAAATCGTCTGAGCCCGGGGGCGTTTCTGACCGGATGTGCGTCGGCTCCGCAGCGGATCGGGCTTTCGGCGACGCAGAATCCGATCGAGCTGGTGGCGGAGTTCCTGACGGGCAGCCATCCCGGCCGTGATCGCGCGCGCATCGTGCAGGCGGGGCAGCGCAGACAGCTCGATCTTGCCATCGAAGTGCCGTCCGATGAGCTTGGGTCCATTGCATCGACGGCGATGTGGACCGAAATCTTCAACAAGCTGGCCGCGTTGACGGAAGGGCACCGAAGCACGCTTGTGTTTGTGAATACGCGGCGGCTGGTGGAGAAGATCTCCTTCGAACTGGCCGAGCGGCTTGGGGCGGAACACGTCGCCGGGCACCACGGTTCCTTGTCGCGCGTGCTGCGCCTGGATGCGGAGCAGCGGCTGAAGAAGGGCGAGATCAAGATCCTGATCGCGACCGGATCGCTCGAGCTGGGCATTGATATCGGCTCGGTTGACCTGGTCTGCCAGATCAACTCGACGCGCGCGGTGGCGGTGGCGATGCAGCGCGTGGGTCGGGCGGGACACTGGCGCGGAGCGATCCCCAAGGGACGTTTCTTTGCGACCACGCGCGACGACCTGCTGGAGCAGGCTGCGCTGATTCGGAAGATGCGCGCCGGCGAGCTGGACCGGCTGGAGATTCCCGAGGCGCCGATCGACGTGTTGATGCAGCAGGTGGTCGCATGCTGTGGGGCGGAGCCCTGGGGAGAGCAGCAGCTGTTCGATGTCGTGCGCCGGGCCTATCCGTATCGTGGGCTGACACGTGCGGAGTTTGAAGAGGTGCTTGTGCTGTTACACGAAGGCATCGAATCGAGCCGCGGACGTTATGGCGCTTACCTGCTGCGCGACGGCGTGCACGGGCATCTGCAGCCCAGGCGCGGAGCCCGCATGATCGCGATCGCGAACGGCGGCGCAATTCCCGATACCAGCCTGTTCGCCGTGATCCTGCAGCCGGAAGGGGTGCAGATCGCGACCCTGGACGAACATTTCGCGGTGGACTCTTCGCCCGGGGATGTGGTGCTGCTGGGCAATACGAGCTGGAGGATTCAGAAGGTGGAGTCCGCCGGGCGCGTGCTGGTGGAAGATGCGCATGGCGCGCCTCCGACCATTCCGTTCTGGGAAGGTGAGGCACCCCAACGGACAGAGGTGCTTTCGCTTGGGGTGGGGAAGCTGCGGGAGGAGATCGCCGGGCTGCTGCTTACCGTGTCGCCGGCGACCCTGCGCGCAACGCACCCGGAGGTGATCGCCTGCCGCGCGTGGCTGATGGAGCAGTGTGGCGTCTGCCGCAGCGGTGCGGAGCAGATGATTGCGTATGTAGTCGCCGGACGCGCGGTGCTGGGAGCGGTACCTTCGTCGGATACCATCATTGCGGAGCGTTTCTTCGACGACGGCGGAGGCATGCAGCTTATCCTGCACACGCCATTCGGAGGCCGGGTCAACAAGGCATGGGGCCTGGCGCTGCGCAAGCGGTTTTGCCGCGGGTTCAATTTCGAGCTGCAAGCCGCGGCGACCGACAACGGCATCAACATCTCGCTTGCGGAACAGCACTCGTTTCCGCTGGCAGATGTGTTTCGCTTCCTGACCGAGCACACGGCGAAGGAGCTGCTGGAGCAGGCTTCCATCACATCGCCGATCTTCAAGAATCGCTGGCGCTGGGCGGCTGGACGCAGTCTGCAGCTTCTGCGAATGCAGAAGGGAAAGCGTGTGGCTCCGCAGATTCAGCGCACGCGATCTGACGACCTGATGGCGAACGTTTTTCCGCAGGCTGCGGCGTGCTTTGAGACGATCGTGGGCGACATCCAGATTCCGGATCATCCGCTGGTTCGCGAGGTAATGAAGGATGTGCTCACCGAGGCAATGGACATCGAGGGGCTGATCGGGATTCTGCGCCGCATCGAGGCGGGGACGATCCGCTGCCTGGCCGTGGATACGCCCACGCCTTCGGTGTTCGCGCATGAGTTGGTGAACGCCATGCCGTATGCGTACCTGGATGAGGCGGGGGCGGAGGAGCGGCGCGCTCGTGCGACGACGCTGCGGCGAACGCTGCCTCCGTCGGTGGCGAGCGATGCGGGCCGGCTGGACCAGGCGGCGATCGACACGGTGCGCGCGGAGCTTTGGCCGGACCTGCGGGATGAACATGAGTTGCACGATTTGCTCCTGTCGCTTGCCGTGCTTCCACTCGGGTTTCTGGACGACCCGCGAGCGCGGAACTGGCCGGGTTTTTACGAGCGCCTGCTGCGGACGGGACGGGCGCAGACCGTAACGTTCGCCGCACAGAGCTGCTGGTGCGCAACGGAAAGGTTGCAATTTGTAACCAGAAAAGAAGGAGCGTTGAAGTCTGTATCTGATGTGGGCACAGATGCGGACGAGGTTCTCAAGTGTGTTCAGGGATGGTTACAAATATCCGGGCCCGTAACGGCGAGCGCGCTGAGCAGAACGACAGGGCTACCGGTTACAAACGTCTACCAGGCGTTTCTTACGATGGAAATGCAGGGTCTTCTATTGCGCGGGGTTTTCGAGGCCGAGTCTGCGGACACGGTGCCGGCAGACTACGAGATCGAGTGGTGTGAGCGGCGCATCCTGCAGAGGATCCATCGGCTGACGCTGGGCACCTTGCGCCGGCAGGTGGAAGCGGTTGCGCCGGCGGTGTTTATGCGCTGGCTTCTTGGCTGGCAGCACCTTGCGCCGGAAACGCAACTGGCCGGTGAGGAAGGTGTACTGGATGCGTTGAGCAAGCTGGAAGGATTCGAGGCTCCGGCCGTGGAGTGGGAGCGGACTCTGCTTCCGGCGCGGGTGGAGAACTACGATCCTGCGTGGCTGGATGCGTTGTGTCTCTCCGGGGCTGTGGGCTGGGGGCGGATTTCGCCGCATCCGGCATGGTCTGCCGGCGATGGCGCGGCGCCGAGAAGGGTCGTTCCGACCAACGCCGCGCCGATCACGTTTTACTTACGGGAATCGGCCGAGTGGCTTCCGCATGCGCTCGCATGCCAGCGGGTCGACGAAGCAACGCTCGCGCGGGCGTTGAGCGATCTGGCGCTCCGGGTGCGGGCGCATCTGCGCCAGCGGGGAGCCTCGTTTGCGGCCGATCTGCAGCGTCTGCTTGGGCTGACGAAGCAGGAGGTGCAGCATGCATTGTGGGAGCTGGCAACGGCGGGATTGGCCTCGGCCGATGGTTTTGACCAGCTTCGCGGGATGATGGATCCGCGGCGGAAGGCTGCGTCGTTGGCACCGTCGAGCACGGCAAAACGAGCTTCGGCGCGGACCACGGCCGGCCGGTGGTCGCTTCTGTGCGATGAGCCGGGGGAGCCGGCCGCGGCGGCTGCGGGCGAGCGCCAGGCAAAGGCAATCGCAGAGGCGCGGCGACTGGAGGCGGCGCTGGAATCGTCGGCGCGCGTGCTGATGTCCCGGTATGGCGTTCTGTTTCGCGATCTGCTGGAACGGGAGTCCAATGCACCGAAATGGCGCGACCTGCAACCGATGCTACGGCGGCTGGAGGCGCGGGGAGAGCTGCGCGGAGGACGGTTTGTGACCGGATTTTCCGGCGAGCAGTTTGCCCTGGCGGAGGCCGTGGAGTCGTTGCGGCAGCAGCGCTCGCGGGAGTCGCGGGAAGAGATTGCGGTCGCGGCTTGTGATCCGTGTAATCTGGCCGGCATCGTTGTGCCGGGTGCCCGGGTCTCTGCTGTTCCCGGCAAACAGGTACGCTTCGTAAATGGTTTGGTTCTAGACCCTGGAGTGCCGGTTGCGGAGCCAAGGGCAAGCACGCGCGCGGCGGAGCTGGTGAGGGCGTTGCATGTTCCGGCGGCTCCGGCGATGCGGCCCGAGGCGCAGGCGGGGTTGCCATGGGCGCACTAGAGGATGAGCTTCGGAAGGACCCCGAACCCGAAGCGGCGGACGGGAGCGCGCTGCCGGCGGAGGACTTCTACTACGAAGGACCGTACGTGGTGTTCACCACTGCGTACCACCTGAAGCGCGGGTATTGCTGCAACTCGGACTGCCGGCATTGCCCGTATCGGTAGTGGACCCACTCGTCGCGAACGGCCGCGATGAATGGAGCACGGCTTGGTGTTGGTTATTCGGTAGAGGTGACGTCTGCGAGCGAGGGGATGGGGATGTTGCTGGCCAGGCGTCCAGCGCGCATGGCGCGGGCATTCGCGATGAGCAGGGTGACCCGCGAGTCGTGCTGGTAGGGAGCGAAGGCCACGTAGTTGTCCATCTCGGCGCGAATGTCGTAGCCGGCGTCGAGCGCTTTGCGAAGCCAGTGAAGAACGGATTCATCCTGATGCTGCTGGGCGGCGACGCGGGCGAGTTCGAAGCAGAAGCGTCCGCGTTCGGTCGCAGAGAGCATACGTGCCTCCAGTCCACCCATGCTGACGCGTTCGAAGATCTTGTTATCAAGGCGGAAGGCTCGCTGGAAATGGTCGGCGGCGCTTTCGTAGTCCTTCAGCTCGAAGTAGGCGGTGGCCAGGTTGGAATGGAACACCGCGTCTTTTCCGTCGAGACGTACAGCGTGGAGATAGGCTTCGAGCGCGGCGCGGTGGTTGCCGGCGAAGTATTCGGCTGCGCCCAGGTTGTTCCAGGCCTGAGCGTTATCCGGACTGAGAGCGAGCACGCGGTGGAAGCTGGCGCGCGCGATGTCGGGTTGCCGCAGGACCAGGTAGGTGACTCCGATGCGGTTGAGTACGGTGGCCTGGTCGCCGCCACGGCGGAGGGCGGCGGTATAGAAGGTGAGGGCGTCTTCCTCGAACCGGCGTGCTCGAAGTACATCGCCTTCCTGCGTGAGCTCGGCCGGGGTACCGGTGGTCAGGCTGGGGAGGTATGGCTCGAGCAGACGCCATTCTTCACTGTTGTGACGGGCTGCCGTTTCGGCATCGGCTGCTGGGTCGGTCTGGGCCAGGGCAGGATTAAGCGTAGCAGATGCGAGCAGAAGGGCAGCAATCAGCGAGCTGAGATGCATGGCGCGACCTCCGGGCCGGCAAAGCATGGAAGAAACAAGGGCCGGGCACTATCTTGCTCTTGGAGACCAGCTTCGTCAAGCAACCTTATTGCGCGGGGGAGGTGGACGTCGCGGGTGTCGCCGGCGGGACGGCTCCGGTAATCTGCAGCGCCAAGCGGGGAAAAGAAAAGCTGGCACCGGCGTCGTCGATGACGTTCACCTGGCAAACGTAGGTGCCGGGCTTCAATTGGGTGAGCGGCACGTCGAACTGGAAGGAAACGGCTCCGCGGTCGGGGCTGTTGATGGCGGTGGCTTCGACCAGCGGAGTCTCGTAAACCTTGACGCCGCCTACGATGAACTCGATGGAGGTCAGGACGTGGACGCCTCCGAGCGGCTGCCGCCGGCCGAGGTTGGCAGGGGTCTGGGGCGCGGGTTTTTCCTGCTTGCCGTGCGTGGGGTCGTAGACCTCGTAAAGGAAGTAAAGGTGCTGGTCCTGGCGGAAGACGTGCGGGATGTTGGGGATCCATTGCACACCGTCGCGGATAAGCGGGTCGGGGTTGCGGTCGGCGCGGTTGTTTTTGCCGGAGACCGCTGGGTCAGCGACGCGCTGGCTGCTGAGCACGATTGAAGAGAGCTTGAGTGGAGTCTTGCGCAGATCGGGCACGTTCAGATCGGTTTCAAAGCTGCCCAAGCGGCCGGTCTGGTTTTCACGCACGACGAACTTGAGGTGATAGCGCCCGGTGGCGAGCTGGAAGCCCGTGGTGTACTGGATGTTCTTGCGCTGGACCTGCTGGCTCTGGTCGAGTGCGAGCTTGACGGTTTCGCGGACGTTACCGACCGCGATTCCCTGGGCATTCTTGACCTGGCCGAGGATGTCGATCGTGGCTTTGTCGCGGTCCCCGTTCTTGAGAAAGGGGATTTGCGAGCCGGGCACGATGAGCGAGACGGGAACGTAAAAGTGGCCGTCGGAAAGGCGGAAGTAGAGCGCCTGTAGATACAGCGAGACATCGGTTGCGGGCAGGTCGCTGCGGAGCTGCTCGGTAAGGGCTGCTTCGCGGTCCTCGGTTTTCTGGTGCTGGAAGTCGGCGGGAGCGTAGTAGCCGGGGCGGTACTCGAGCTTCGCGTCCGGGCGATTGAGTTTGATGGTCAGGTGGCGGAAGCTGCCGTCATGGGCCTGGTTGGTGGAGCGGAAACCGAGGATGTAGTAGGCCTCGGTGTCGTGCTGAACCTGCTGAAAAGCTGGCGCGAAGGAGTTCGAATCGAAAAAGGTCTTTCCGCCTGTGTCGACGGCGAGAGTGGCAAGCGTTTCCTGGCTGTTGAAGTTCCCGTTGAGCTGATTCTGGAAGGCCGCGCCGCTATAGGCCGCGGTGCCGCGCAGACTTCCGGTCTGCGCGTTGCCGACAGGCGGAAGCGCCTCGAGACCGCGGGTGTCGATGGAATAAATGGCCATGTTGGCGCGGACGGCGGCGTTGGTGGCCGCGCGCAGGCTGGCCTGGTTTTCGATCCCTTGCCGGGTCAGTCCGCCCGAGAAGTAGAGCATGGATTTGCGGGAGTCCACGCGTTCCAGGCTTTTGGCGATGGACTGGATGGCGTATAGCTCGCGATCGGTGTTCAGAGCGGCGTATTCGCTGTCGTCCGCGGTGTAGCTTTGGGCGGCATCGGCGGTTCCGTCGGTGGTGCCGTCGCCTCCGGCGGTGAAGCCCGTGCCCTGTGTTCCGTCGTATTTGCTCAGACCCTTCAGCAGCGCGTCCTTGTCCGCGGAAAAGTCCTGGTCGAGCGTGAGGCCGGTGGAAAGGCTGACGAGGGCGACGAGATCGGCCGGCTGCATCTGCTTGTTAACGTAGTCGCGCGCGGACTCGACGGCACGGTCGATGTCTTCCGGTTGCATGCTGCTTAGGTCGAAGAAGAAGACCATGAGGCGATGGTCATGCAGGCTTTTCGGGTCTGCGGCGAGGTTGCGGTTCAGCAGGTCGGCAATGGACGCTTTGCCGCTGACGGTGTTCTTCTCGGAGAGCACGGCGGCTTCGTCCACGTTCTGGTAGTCAAAGGAGGTGATCTTCTGAGGCTTTTTGTCTTCGGTGATGGTGAAGTCGGAAGGCTTGAGATCCTTGATCACCTGCCCGGTCTTTTTATCGCGCACGACGACGTTGGTGAGCACGAGGTCGGTCTTGAGGGTAAGGGTATAAGGCTGCTGGGTGCCTTGTCCGGCGTCCTGCTGCGCGGCGGCGGGCGCGGCGGCGAGCAAAGCGATCAGAATTGAGGCAAGGCCGGCGCGGAGCGTGGAAACGAGATGTACGGAGCGCAGGATCATGGATGGCCTTAGAACCGGTACCGTGCAGTGAAGGTGATCTTGCGGCGGCTGGCGACCGAGGAGACCTGGCCGAAAGTGGGCGAATTCAGCACGGTATTGATACCGTTGTACTGCACAATATTGAGCGGATTGGTGGCGGTCAGGCGACCTTCGAACGAGCGCGTCTCGCCGAGTTGGACGGTGCGCGACAACGAGCCGTCGATGGTCTGGGTGCCGGGGCCTTCGATCGATCCGCGCGAGGCAGTGCCGAAGTTCGTGCCGGGATCGGTAAAGGCGGCGGTGTTGAACCAGCAGTAGTTGGGGCAGATCTGGGCCGAGTTCTGCTGCCCGCGGAAGAAGCGTCCTGCGCCGGAGATGGGGACGGCAAAGTTGCGGTTCGGTCGGCGCGAGTTGGTCACGCCGGTGGAGATCTCGTTGACGGTGGCAACGTAACTGGGCGTGTAGTACAGGCCGCTGGTGAAGTTGTAATCGCCGCTGATGTTGAAGCCGTCCAGCACCTTCGACCAGACGCCGCCCTTGTTGAAGAGCGCGCGGTTGGGGCCGAACGGAAGCTCGATGACCCAGTTGCCGTTGACGGTGTGGCGCTGGACGAAGGAGCTGTTGCCTTCTTCCGCGTTGAGGTCCAGATCGTTTTGCGCGACGCTGTTGCCGGTGCCGTTGATGGAGGAGGCATTGTCGAGCGAGTGACGGTACTGGTACGTGGCCTGAACGCTGATGCCCTTTTGCTGGCGCTTGCGCAGATTGACAGCGAGCACGTTCAGGCGGGAATAGCCGAGTGAATCCTCATACAGAAACGACTGTGCATTCGTATCGAGCAGGCCGGTGGGGGTGCGGTTGGGAGCGCGGACGATGTCGAGCGCACCGCCTACCGCGCCGTTGTAGCCGATATTGAGGACGGTCTGGAGTGGAAGCGTCTTCTGAATATCAAGGTTGAAGATCTGCACGTGGCCCAGCCGATAATTTTTGTTGACCGAGTAGTCGTTCTGGGTCGCGGCGGTGGAGCAGCCGAAGGCCCTGGTCAGGTTCAGGTTGGCGGAGGTGCATCCCTGCTGGCCGACGATGTTGGTCTGCGTCAGCGCGAAGGGCGGCTGAAAGGCGAGCTGGCGGGCAAACGCAGCGTACTGGCCGGTGTTGAAGTTGAGCCCGTAGCCTCCGCGGACGACCATGCTTTTTGTAAGGCGCGGCAGGATCTTGGGCTGGTAGGCGAAGCCGAAACGCGGCGAGAGAAGCGTGCGGTCCGGGTTGACGAGCGACGAGTTGTACGGTCCGCCGAAGAGGCCGGTCTGCCCGGGCTGTACCGCGTCCACGGCGGAAAAGTTGCTGTTGTGGTCCAGGTTCACGAGCCGGTTGTTCTTCTCGCTGTACGGTCCGAAGTACTCGTAGCGCAGCCCGTAATTGAGCGTGAAGCCGGCTGCCACGCGCCAGTCGTCCTGGGCGAAGCCGTCGTAGACATTCTCGCGGAGATAGGTCTTTTGCAGGCCGGCCTGGATGGTGGTCTGCTGCGGCAGACCAAGCAGGAAGTCCGCAAAGCCGGAGCCGGAGGCGGGCTGCTGCGTGCAGGTCACCGTTACGCTCGGCGTGCAGGCGACCGAGGCAGGATTTTCGGTGGCATAGCCGGTGAACGTCAAAGTGCCAAAGACATTGGTGCCCCCGACGGAGTCGGCGTGGACGCGCCGGATGTCGACGCCGAACCGCATGTTATGGCGTTTGTGGCTGTAGCTGACGAAGTCGGAGAAGCTGATGGTCTGGCTGATGGAATCGGACGGCGTGGCTTCATTCAGGCCGGTGAATCCGGAGAAGGTGAGGTCGGGCGCGCCAAAGAAAAAGTTGTTCGCGGAAAGCAGCGGGCTGGCCGTGGTCTGGGCGAAGGCGGCGGGGTTTAGCGTGCCGTTGGTGAAGTAATTGCGCGCGGTGTTGTGCGAGCGGTTCCAGTTCAGCGAAGCGTTGTTGGTCAGGCGGCCGTAGCCGACCGTGTAGCCCGCCGTGATGCCATAGCCGTCCGAGACGGTGGCTCCGCCGAGCGCCAGGAAGACGTTGCGGTTATCTGCCGCGGAGTGCGTGTAGCTTCCGTTGAAGTTGATGTTCTGCCGCAGCGCCGGCGGGGTGTTCGCGTTGCGCCGTCCTCCACCGCCCCCGCCCCCGCCACGCCCCCCCGAGGCCTGCTGGCCGAAGTTGCGGACGAAGCGAAGCGAGGCGCTGGTGTTGTTCTGCCCGGCGGTGGTGACGGTCTGGTAGTTGTTGGTCTGGGCGGCGTTGGGAACGTTCGGCGCGGGGTAGTAGTTCAGCAGCGCAAGTGCCTGGGGGGAAAGGCGGCTGGCCGGAATCACGTTGGGCGCGGTACAGGTACCTGTGGTGGCGACGCCGCAGAACTGCTGACCCGTAAGAGGATCGAAGATGGCGACCTGCTGTGTGGTGGCAACGCCCCCGGTCGAGGAGACGGTCTGGAACAGCTGGGAAAAGTCGCCGGTGCGCTCGGCCGGAGTGGGTACGGTGCCCGTCTGAATGATGGGGTTGGTGTTGCGTGTGCCCGACACGTTGAAGAAGATGAATTGCTTCGGATTCGGCTTGGTCAATCCGGGTATGTACGGCGAACCGGTAAAGCTGAGACCGAAGGAGTTCCGGTTGTAGCCGGGATTGGAAGTGGGCAGGCCGGACAGCGAGAAAGGTGCCGCGTCCAGGTGGCTGTTGTCGCCGACATAAAACAGCGCGCCATGCGGCTGGGCGGGGTTGAAGCCGCGAAAGCCTCCCCCACCGCCTCCGCGTCCACCTCCTCCGCCGCGCCCTCCTCCTCCCCCGCCAAAACCTCCGGGACCTCCCATCAGGTTGCCGAGCATGCCGACCACGGCGTCGACCTGGCTTCCATTGGCTCCGCCCTGCCGGCGCGCCTGATCGACGGCGTTGTTGATGCGATCGCGAATTTCGTCTTCGGAAAAGTTGGCGAGGCCATTCGTGGTTCCGGATTGGCCGGAGATGGCGACCGATTCGGTCGATCCGGAGTCGCCTAGAGCGCCGAGCGAGGGCAGGGAAGCCCCGGTATTCTGGCCGGCGGCGGTGGTGTCCTCGCCTGCCGACAAGCCGGTGACCGAAAGCGACTGGGTGCCGCGGCCGAGAGCGCTGGCCAGCGAGCGTGCGGTGTTCCCGGTGTCAGTCCCAGTGTCAGCGGCGTCGGCCTGCTGCGCGATGCGGGAGCTGAGTTCGAGAGCGAACTGCGCAGTCTGGTCGGCGGCCTCGGCGGTGATCCGAACCTCCTGCGTGAGCGGAGCAAAGGCGGCCAACTCCGCGCGGACGACGTAGCGGCCGGTGCGCGGGATCGTCATGGCAAAGGCGCCGGCGATGTCCGTGGTGGTGGAGTAGCGCTTGCCGGTGAGCGTGTTGGTCGCGGTGACGGCCACGCCGGGCAGCGGAATGACCCCGGATTTGACGGCTCCGCGAATAATGCCGCCTTCTGTCGTGGTAGCTGAGGCGGTTGCGGGCGGAGTCAGCGGCGGCTGTGCCGGCGGTGGTGTCTGGGCTGAGGCGCGCAGGGTGCCACAGCCAAGCAGCGCAGTGCCCGCAAGCAGCGAAGGGAACCCGGCGCGGCGACTACGATTTCGCATCGTTCCTGGGCATGACTTCATCACGGACGCTCCTGCGGTGCCGCGGGGCTCGGGGGTGCGCCGGCGGGGGTTTCAGCTCCGCGACGTCTTCCGGCGCCACGTACCCCGGGGGTTCCGACGGAAAGCTCGGTCGGGATGAAGACGCCGTTTTTCAGTGCGCCCGGACCGCCGATCAGATCACCCACCTTGATGTCGGCGAGCGTGATACTTTCTCCTCCCGTGGATGCTCCGGCCTGCGCCTGCGGCCGGTTCCCGCCGGGGTTGCCTCCCCCTGCGCCTCCTCCAAAGCCGAGCCCCATGGCCTGCTGCATGCCGCGTCCTCCGCGGCGGAAGCTGGTTCCTTCATCGACCTGGATCACCTGGGTCACACCGTCCGAGCGCAGCACGGTGAGCTTCAGGTTGTCCACGTCGAGGGCGGTAATCTTGCCGGCGATGTAGGTCTTGCCCAGGTTCTCCCGTGCCTTCTTAATCTGTTCGGCATCTACCAGGACGAGCATCACGGCATGCACAGTCTTATTCGGCCGATCGATCTCGCCCATTGCTCCGACGCCGTCGCCGGGATGAACGTCGGCCAGCTTGACCTGCACGCGATCCTTGCGCATCTGCGTGTTGGGCGTGACCGTCACCTTGTAGATCTCACCCGCTTCGGTCTTCATGGTGATTTGGTCCGCGGTGACCGCGGTGACCGTGCCCTGCACCATGCGTCCGCCGCCGAACGCAGCCGGGGGCTGGTCGCCTCCGCCGCCGCTGCCCATTTGGGCCAGTAGCGGAGCTCCGCTCAACAACAATGCAAGTAAAATGAGAGTGAAACACCTGAATCGCTTCATCGTGGGCAACCTTTTCCGAACAATATCGATACAGACGGTCAGGGCGGAGGAAAGACGCCGGTCCCTGAAGAAAATTCAGCGGCGGGTCAGCGGTTCGCAGCTCGGTCTTCCGAGGCACTTGTAGCGCGAACGCAACCTCTCATGGCAAACTACCCTCTGTTGCTCGGAGAGGACTATTCGTATGCCGACCCAAGTTGCCGAAGCTGCCCAGGGCGTTGGTTCGCTGATGCTCGAGCGGTTTGCTGCCGTCCGGGCGGAAACGCTGCGGTTTGCCGCGCCGCTTACCCCGGAGGACCTGATGGTGCAGTCCACGCCGGAGGCCAGCCCGGTGAAGTGGCATCTGGCGCATACGTCCTGGTTCTTCGAAACCTTTGTGCTGACGGAGTTCCTGCCTGGCTACAAGGCGTTTCATCCGGACTTCCGCTGGCTCTTCAACTCCTATTACAACGCGCTGGGCGAAATGCCGGAGAAGAAGCTGCGCGCGAGCTTCTCGCGGCCTCCGCTGGACGCGATACTCGACTACCGGCGGTATGTTGACGCGCACGTCCAGACGCTGCTGACCGATGACCTGGGCGGGGAGACCGCCGACGAGGTCGTGCGGCGGATTGCGCTTGGGCTGGAGCATGAGCAGCAGCACCTTGAACTGATCGCGACCGACATCAAGCACGCCCTGTTCACCAATCCGCTGCATCCGGCTTACCTGGACGCGCCAGCTCCAGCGGGCGTTCAGGAGCCTCTTCCGGCCATGTACACCAGCTTTGCAGGCGGGCTGGTAGAGGCCGGAATCACGCCCGACGCAGACGATCCGCAGGCCTTTGCGTTCGACAACGAAACCCCGCGGCACACGGTCTTCCTGCAACCCTTCGCACTCTGCAACCGGCTGGTCACCTGCTCGGAGTACCTCCTGTTTGTGGATGATAACGGGTACAGCCGCCCGGAACTCTGGCTTTCCGAAGGATGGACGACCATGCGCGCGGCCGGATGGCAGGCACCGTTTTACTGGACACGCGATTCCGCCGCCGGGAGCGGATGGGCCGTGTACACGCTGCATGGCTTTCAGCCGCTGGATGCGCTGCTCGAAACCCCGGTATGCCACCTGAGCTATTTCGAGGCGGACGCGTTCGCTCGCTGGTCCGCGCTGCATACCCCGGGGGCGCGTTTGCCAACCGAGTTCGAATGGGAATATGGCTGTCGCTCGGCAAACGTCGCGGAGGCGAACCTGCTCGAATCGGACGCACTGCATCCGGTGCCGGCACCGCTGGGCGACGGGTTGCGCCAGATGTTCGGCGACGTGTGGGAATGGACGGCGTCGCCCTACACCGGCTATCCCGGATATCGCGCGCTGCCGGGCGCGCTGGGCGAATATAACGGCAAATTCATGAGCTCGCAGGTAATCCTGCGCGGAGGCTCCTGCGTAACGCCGCGTTCGCACATCCGGGCGACCTATCGCAACTTCTTTCCGCCATCGACGCGCTGGCAATTTTCCGGTCTGCGGCTCGCCCGGGGTGCATCAGAGATGTAGCAGCGATCCGTGGACACACCGAGCCGGACGCTTTGTGGAGTCCATGTGCCGTCGATCGCAGCTGTTTTGAACCCAGTCGCAACCGCCGCGCGGGAAGGTCTCGCGGCCAACCCGAAGACGCTTCCTCCGTGGCTTTTCTATGACGAGCGGGGCTCACTTCTTTTTGAACGGATCACGGCGCTTCCCGAGTATTACCTGAGCCGCACGGAGCGCGCCCTGTTTGCGGCGCACGCCAGTGACATTCTGCTTGCCATGGGAACTCCGGTCACCGTGGCGGAGTTGGGTGCCGGGTCTGCCTCCAAAACAGGAGTGCTGCTGGCCGCGGCCGCCCAACTGCAGGACACGGTGCTGTACCAGCCGATCGATGTCAGTCCATCGGCGCTGGAGATCGCGGCCGGAAATCTGGAGCGCGATCTGCCGCAGGTGAGAGTACGAACGCAGGTGGCGAACTACGTGACCGAACCGTACCGGATCGAGCGGCCGGCCGGCACGAAGATTCTGGCGCTGTACATCGGGTCGAGCATTGGAAACTTTACACCACAGGAAGCGCGCGGCATCCTGGCCGGACTGCGCCGGCAGCTCGCCCCGGGAGACGCACTTTTGCTGGGCACCGATCTCGCGCCCGGACCGCACAAACCGGTCAAACGGCTGCTGGCCGCGTACGACGACGCCGCCGGGGTTACGGCAGCCTTTAACCGCAATATCCTGTTGCACCTGAACGAGAAGCTGCACGCGAATTTTGATCCGGAGTGCTTCGCGCACGATGCTCGCTGGAATGAAACCGAGTCGCGTATCGAAATGCATCTTCGTTCGCTCGCGGACCAGACGGTGATGCTGCCAGCCGACAGCGCCTCTCCGGCCATCACCATTCACTTTCGCGCCGGCGAGGCAATCCACACGGAGAACAGCTACAAGTTCACCAGGGCCGGGTTGTCTGTGCTGCTGGACGAAACCGGGTTCTCGGTGGGTCGTACGTTTCAGGATGGGGCGGAGTTGTTCGCGGTAACGCTTGCCGTCGCGGTCTAGCCGGGGCCGGTCAGTATCCCGGCCGGCGGTAGTCGCCGCTCTTGCCGCCGGACTTGCGCAGCAGCACGATCTCCCGGATGCGAATGCCTTTGTCGAGTGCCTTGGTCATGTCGTAAACGGTAAGCGCGGCGACCGAAGCGGCGGTCATCGCTTCCATCTCGACGCCGGTGCCGGCCACGGTTGCGGCGATGGCTTCGATGCGGACGCCGTCGGCCACGATCTCCGCCTGCACATCCACGAAGCTGAGCTGCAGCGGATGGCACATGGGGATAAGCGTGCTGGTCTGCTTGGCCGCCTGGATGCCGGCAAAGCGCGCAACTTCGAGCGGATTGCCCTTGGGGTTGCGTGGAAGCGCCTCGAGCACCTCCGCGGAAAGCTCGACGAAGGCCATGGCGACCGCCTCGCGCCGGGTCTCCGCCTTGCTGCCGACGTCGACCATGTGAGCCTGGCCGGATGCATCGAAGTGCGAAAGTCTGCTCATGCGCGTCCTTCCCGCAGCAGCACGCGGATGATGTCGCCCGGCACCCGGTCCGCGGAGATCTCCGCGTAGCAGTTGGCGCGTGCGTTGGCGGCCATGTCGCCGGATCCCTGCCAGTCGATTGTACGGACTTCGACGCCGTCCAGGCGCGCGGGTAAAAGGCGGGTCAAGCCGGGTTTGCCTGCGGCCGGCTCGCTCAAACGGGCGAGCGCCCAATGCGGTGCGGTTCTCTGTTCCCCGGCCAACGCACGCACGAACGGCTCGACGAAGCAATGAAAGGTGACCTGCGTAGAGACCGGGTTGCCGGGCAAGCCAAAGAAGTAGCATGCCGGCTGCGAGGTGCCGCTGCCCAAATCCCGCGCGGGCAGACGCCCGAAGACGACCGGCTTGCCGGGCTGCATCTGCACGCCGGTAAAGAAGAACTCGGCGTCGAACTCGGCCAGGACCTCTTCGACCAGGTCGTACTCGCCCATGGAAACCCCTCCGGAAAAGACCAGCAGGTTCCACATGCGACCCTGAAGAATGCGCTCGCGGACCTCCTCACGTAAATCGCGCGCGATGCCGAGTCTGCCCGGCTGCGCGCCCGCCGCGGCCACCAGTGCGGCAATTCCGTAGCTGTTGGAGTTGCGAATCTGCTCCGGCCCGGGCACCTGGTCTAGCTCCACCAGTTCATCACCGGTAGCGACGATGGCGACCATGGGCCTCGGCGTGACCCGCAGCTCTCCATAGCCGCAGGCTGCGGCGAGCGCGATCTCCGCGGCGCCGATCGCGGTCCCGGCCGGGAGGAGCTCCATGCCGGCGAGTGCCTCGCTTCCTCGCCGGACGATATTCGCTCCGGCGAGAGGCGTGCGACCCGGGCCGATGTGAAGCACGCCCTCGGATGCCTCGACGTGCTCGACCATGACCACGGAGTCGGCACTCTGCGGGACCGGGGCGCCGGTCATGATCTGCAGGGCCTCGCCAGGGGCGAGTTCGCCGTGCCAGTGCTCGCCGGCGCGCAACTGGCCCACGATCCGGAGAGCCCCGGCACCGGACAGATCGGACGCCCGTACCGCGTACCCGTCGCGCGTGGACCGGTCAAAGGGCGGCTGGTCCCGGTCAGCGAGCACCGGCTGAGCCAGCACGCGACCGCGTGCCTCCAACAGCTTGACGGTCTCCGCCGGAGCCTCCGGGCGCAGGGAGTACGCATGCTCCCGGACCACCAAGAGCGCGTCTTCGAACGGCAAAACCTGTGCCGGGGTACTGCCCATCCTGATCTCCCATGCCGGTCTGGCCAGCAAGCGAAACCCCGGAGCAGACGCCCCGGGGTTCCGGTACAGCCTGGGCTTATCCCCGACCCTTTTTGTAGCTGTTCTTGATGGGCTGCTTCAGCCCGGTCAGCAGCGCGGTCACCTCCGAAGCGTGCGCTCCGGTGGGGGCCAGCTCCAGGTATTCCTGGTAAGCCTCCAGGCAACCCGGCGGAAGCACGTAAGCCTGCGTCTTCGGATCCACGGTCGCCTTGGGAATCAGCGCCTGCGCCTTGATGTAGTACAGGTCCGCTTTCTTGGGGTCGACCGCGATGCCCTTGTCGGCGGCCGCGGCGGCCTCATCGTTGTGTCCGGAGTTGAAGAAGTTGGCGGCCTCGTTGTAGTAGGCCGTTGGCGCACGCTTCGGATCAGTCTGCGCCGCATTGTCGTAGGCGGCCTGCGTTTCGGCGATCTTGCCGGACTTTGCCTCGGCCTCGCCAAGGTTCAAATACCCCAGCGCCACGATGTTTGGGTCCGGCTTCTTGCTCGCCTTCACCATATCGATACCCTTCTGGTATGACGCGGCCGCCATCTGGTACTTGTTCACGATCGCCACATCCATGGGAGACGTCTTGGCGGCACGCGCGGCGGCTGCATCCTTGTTGGCGTCGGCAATCTGCGCCTCGCCGAGCGCCACGTACAGCAGGCCTTCGTCCGGCTTGATGGCGATTGCGTCCTGCATCTCCTTGATGGCCTGCGCGTTGTTGCCCGCTTTGCTGTCGTCGCGCGCCTGCTGCATGAGCTTGTTCAGGTCCTTCACCTTGCCGTTGTACTCGTTGGCCGCGGCGTTCTTTTTCTTGGTCTCTTCGAGCAATGCAAGCTGTTCCTTGGTCATCGTCTTCAGGTATTCCGGACGCTGCATGTCGAAGTTCTCGGTCAGCGCCTGCCCGCCTTTGATGGTGATCGGGCTGAAGTAATCGATCAGCTTGTCTTCGTTGTAGTAGCCGATGAAGTAGTCGCCCGGCGCAACCCCTCCGCCCTTGAAGTCGCCGTTTCCGTCCACATTGAAGGTGTACTGGTACTTCCGGTCCTTGCCGCCGTTAATGTCGGTGGTCAGCTTGACGACGCCCACCTTGACCGGCGAGCCGATCGCATCGGTGATATGCCCCTGGACGGTGGCCGGCGCCGTCTGTCCGTGCAGGGCCCCGGGGGCCACCACCATTGAAACCACCAGTGCGGGCACCGCAAGCATGCTGTGCGCCTTGATTGCCAACGTCGTCTTCATCGCAAAAACTCCTCTGCATGGCTGCCGCTTAGGTGCCACGCTCTTTCTTCAGCCTTGAGTGGGATGCCTCAGCGCACCGTTCCAGCCGCATAGGGCACCGGATCGATGGCTCCGGCCTCACGAAAGGCACGCAGCCGCAAGGCACAGCTTTCGCAGACACCGCACGCTTCCCGTTCATCGGAATAGCAAGACCAACTTACATGCAACGGCGCGCGGAGTTCAACTCCCAGCTGAACGATCTCCCGTTTGCGCAGGTGGATCAGCGGCGTCCGTACCTGGATTCGGCCATCCCGGGTACCCTGCCGGATCAGCTCGTTGAACGCGTCGTAGTAGCTCGGCCGGCAATCCGGATAGCCCGAGCTGTCCTGCTCCACCGCGCCGATGGTGACGGTTTCAGCCTCCAGCACCTCCGCCCAGCTCACCGCGGCCGAGAGGAAATGCGCGTTGCGAAAAGGCACGTACGTCACTGGAATAGCCGAGCCGATCGAAGCCTCGTGCTCCGCCGCATTCGGTACCGCGATCGAGGAGTCGGTGAGCGCGGAGCCGCCGATGCGCCGGAAAAGATCGATTCGCAGCGGAAGGAACTCCTTTGCGCCAACCAGACGGGCGATCTCCCGGGCGCTTGCAAGCTCGCGCGCTTCGGTACGCTGGCCGTAGCTGAAGTGTACGGCGTACAGGTTGCTCTCCCGAGCCGCCAGCGCCGCGCACACGCAGCTGTCCATGCCTCCGCTCAGGCAAAGTACCGTCTTGGGACGCGCGGTCTCCAGGCTCATTTGGACTCGACCGACTGCAGGTGAAAGGTGATGGTGCCCCAGAACAGCCGGGCGCGAATCTGCACCGGCATGTGGCGCGCGTCGTCCGTGTACCAGATCCAGATATTGCCGCGCTTGTTCACGACGCCCTCATCCGCGGTGGGCTGCACGCGCAGTGTCTGGAAGGTGCCGGCGGGCGTTTTGATCTCTTCCTTCGCCTCCACCTTCATCGTTACGGTCACCGTGCGCATCGCGTCGGCCAGCGGAAAGCGCACAGTCTGGCCGACCACCAGAGGCTGCGAGGCGACATAAAAAATAGCTGAAAGAGAATCCTGCACGCAGGCTGGCACGTTCGCCTGGCGGGTTTCCTGTGTGCCCTTGACCAGGTTACGGTTGACCTCGTTCTGTTTGCCCGCCGCGTAATTGAAGTTGAGCTCACTGGTGACCTTGCGACGGCCTTCCGAAAGCTGCTTGGCAAATCCGGTCGAGCATCCGCTTCGTGTGTCGAAGCCGCTTTCAAACCGGTCCACGACCGGAAACAGCAGGTTGACATTGCCGACCGAGTCCGCGCTTGCGTTGATCTTTTCGGTCGATCCCTGCTGCTCCAGGTGGAAAACCGCGGTGCCGGCGGTAAACACGCGCCAGTCCACTGAAAATGTAAGCGTCTCCCGTCCGGGAAAGCTGTAGCCGCCCTGCGGTACCTGCAGCGTGGGAATCTGCACGGAAGCTGCCGGCTTGCCCAGCCCGAGCAACTGAGCATCGGCCAATGTCGGATAGGCGACATAAGCGGCGAGAACTGCAAAGAGCACGGCAGGGACGAAGCGAGATCGAACTTTGGGCAAATGTTCTCCTTTGGTGCAAGAGATGTGAGCGCAACCCGGGCTAGCGCGGAGAGGAAACGATATCCGCACCGTGGTGGGTGTGCAGGTACAACAGACGCAGCAGCAGCGCACTGTAAATCGCCGCGGACCCTACCAGAGCATTGTACTCGCGGTGCTTGCGATACAGATCCGGCAGAAACGCCCCGGGCACCCCGGCCGAGGCCGAACGCAGCCGCGGCAACAGGCGCGGCACCCGCGCGGCGTAGCTGTCGAAGCCGGGAAACTGCGCGCGCAGAAAGCCCTCCTCGCCTCGAATCACCGGCAGGTAGATCAGCAGGAACAGTGCCACCAGCACAAGCACAAGGAGCCAGCTGCCGGAGGCCGCGCCGAATCCAAAGGCGATCAGCATAGAGCCCAGGTAAAGTGGATTGCGCGTGTATCCGTAGGGTCCGGTGGTAGTCAACTCGGCATTTTTTTTCACGTAGCCGCTGGCATAGGCGCGCAGCGCAAGCCCGGCGAGCACAGGCACAAGACTGAGCCCGAGCGTCCAGCCGGAGGGCCGGGCAAGCAACAGAAACACCGTCGCAAACACAAATCCCATTGGCACGCGGATGCGTTTCGCGATCTTCTGCCAGCGTGTGCGTTCAGCCATCGGCACCGCCCCGCAAAAGCTCGTCGGCGGCCTCCAGCACCTCGCGGGCGGTGATGCTGCTCAGGCCCGTCTCCGCGGCGGCCGTCCGCTTGTAGCTGGTGGCGCTTGCCGGATGACGCAGCACGCGTACCCGAGCTCCGGAAAAATCGGGACCATTGCGCTCCGGGTCGGTCGGTCCGAACAGCGACACCGTGGGCCTGCCCAGCGCGGCGGCCAGGTGCACCGGTCCCGAATCTCCGCCGACGACCAGCTTTGCGGCGCGAACCGCGGCAATGAGCTGCGCCACATCGCACACCAGGCGCTCGGCTCCGCAACCTTCAGCCACGGCCCGACTTACCTCTTCGCCTTCGCCCGCGGCGTTTACCAGAACCCGTTCTCCCCGTGCCAGCAAGGCACGCCCAAGTTCCACGAAGCGTGCGGCCGGCCAGCGCTTGGCTCCCCAGCCCGCGCCCGGCGCCAGCAGACAGGCGGGTGGATCGTTCCCGCGTTCCCGGCACGCGAGCTCCGCCGCCCGGTTCTGCGGAATGCGCACCGCCGCAGGCACCAGCCGCTCACCGACGGCCGCGCTCATCAGCTCACAAGCCTGCCGGATGACCGATCGCGCACGGGTCTCTACCCCTTCCCCATACAGCCAGGCTGCCACCTGTTCCCGGGGCTCGGCAGGACCCAGCAGGCGCCGCGCACCGCTCATTCGTCCAATCACCGCCGACCGCAGCGTTCCCTGCAGATCCACGCACACGTCGTAGCGTTCCGCCCGCATCTCCCGCCTCAGCTGCAGAATGGACCGACGGGTTTCGGCGGAGAACGGCAGGTTTTTCCACGTGGAAACCTCCGCGCGGTGCACCCGGTCCACCACGCCGCCCTCCGAGCCTTCCAGAAGCGGAAGCCACCGTGGATCGACTGCCCAGCCGATCCACGCACTCGGCACCCGGGCACGCAGCGCGCACACCGCCGGCAACCCGTGGAGCACGTCGCCCATGGCCCCCACACGCACCACAAGCACCCGAATTGCGCCTGCTTTTGCCAAGCCTCTATCTTCTCACGCGCATGCTCATGAGAAACCCGGGCCGAGCGCCTCCCGCAGCCGCCCCCATACCGCCTCCGGATCGGCCGGCATTACCTCCAGATTCGCCACCGCGAGCCGCCCCAGCCGCCTCCGCATGCCGTCGGTCAGCTTCACCGCATCCTTGGCGGTGGTAACAAAGCCGCCCGCGCCGGTGTGCTCTGCCGCGGCGACCAGGCGGTCGATGTCCTCGCCCTTATAAAGGTAGTGATCCGGAAAGCTGACCCTGCCGGCAACTTCAACGCCTATCCCCGCCAGTCCGGAAAAGAAAGTCTCTGGCCGGGCAATGCCGCAGAACGCCACCGGCCTCTCAGGAGCGTCGGGGGGCAGGCGCATCGTCCGCCGGATCAGCCAGCAAGTGCGTCCCCGCACCCACGGCGCGAGTGCCTCCGCTTCCTCTTCGCGCACCACCAGCACATCCGCCCGCCGGAGTGCATCGAGCGGCTCACGCAGGTTCCCGGCAGGCAACAGGCAGTCCCGGCTATCTGCCAATGTCAGCAACACGACATCCAGCGTGCGCCCCAGGCGGCGATGCTGGAATCCGTCGTCCAGCAGATGCACCGTTCGGGACGGGTTCTCCACGTCTCGACCGTGCGATGCCGCTTCCGCCTCCGCCGCCTGCCCCGCGGCAAGCCGTTCCACTCCCACCCAGACTTCGACCCCCGCCCGCGCCAGCTCCATCGGCTCATCGCCAAAGCGCCCGGCATCGCCCGCCGGATCCACCCGCTCCACCACTCCGGAGCCACGCCCGTACCCACGCGAGAGCACATCGCACCCCACCCCATGAGCGGCCAGCAGGAAAGCCAGCATCCGGACCACGGGCGTTTTGCCCGCGCCCCCGGCCGACAGGCTCCCGACCGAAATCACTGGCCATGAAAGCTCTCGTGGCCTCGGCCGCAGCGCGTTCGCGAGCATCTGCCCGGCGCGGTACACGGGTACCAAAGGAAGCAGCAAGGGCCTACGCATGCAGCATCTCCCGCAAGGTCGCAACCGTTCTGGCCGTGGCACCGGACTGCGCTTGAAAGATCGCACGTCCACGCTTTCCCATGCCGCCGTCGTCCTCCAACAGCGTCACAAGCGTCGCGGGGAGCTCCTCCGGCTGCACAATCCGCACCGCCTCCGCACGCCGCATGCCGTTTACCACTTCCCGAAAGTTCTCATACGACGGCCCCATCACAACCGGCACCCCGAACCGCGCAGCCTCCAGTGGATTATGCCCTCCGCGAGGAACCAGGCTGCCTCCGACAAAGGCCACCGTCGCGACCGCGTACACGCCGGCCAGATCACCTACGGTATCGAGCAGAATCAACGCTCCAGGAGAAAGGTCGTCCTGCGAAACTGTGAAGGAGCTCGCCCGCACAACCTGCCGTCCAGCCGCCCGCAAAAAGTGGTCGACCTCCGCGAACCGGTTCGTATGTCGCGGAGCCAGTAGAAGTATCGCGCCGGGATCGCGCTCCAGCACGGCCGGCCACGCCTCCAGCAGAAGCGACTCTTCCCCGGGCAGCGTGCTTCCCGCCACCACCAGCGTTCTCCCCTGCACCAGGGAACGCAGTGTGTCGACCAGCGGACCCGCGCCGCCTTGGACCAGATCGTACTTCAAGTTCCCGGGCACCCGGACGTCGGCGGCACCCAGCGCGCGCAACCTCGCGGCGGTCTCCTCGCCCTGGGCAAGGAAGGTGCCCACGCCGCGCGTCATCCAGCGCCACAGCCCGGGTAACCTCCGCGCCCGGCCGAAGCTCCGGTCGCTCATGCGGGCGTTCACCACGGCCACCAGGATCCCGGCCCGGCGGCAGCGCTCAAGCATCCCGGGCCACAGCTCGCTTTCCACCAGCACCACAAGCTCGGGGTTCACCGCCCGCAGGAAGCGGTCAACGATCCAGCCGAAATCAAGCGGCCAGTAAAAGACCCGTTCCGCCCCGAACCGGGCGCACGCGACCTCCTGGCCGGTCTCGGTCGTAGTGGAAACGATTACCACCCAGCCTGGGCCAAGTGCTGTGCCGAGCTCGCGCACCAGCCGTTCGGCCGCCAGCACCTCTCCCACGCTGACCGCGTGCACCCACACGACGCGCCGTCCGTGTACTGCCGCGACCACCGCCGCCGGCACCGCCCCCAGCCGCTGTTGCAAACCAGCCCGGTACCGCCGATGCCGCAGCATGCGCCAGCCCCACACCGGCGCGCCCGCCGCCAGCACCGCGCCCAGCAGCAAGCTGTACAACACCATCGCCATCGTTTGCCCGTCTACCCTCCTGACGATGATAATCAACCGAGTCATGCCTTCCACGCGTAAACTCGCCGCCGCCACGCTTCTGGCACTTCTGCCGGCGTTCGCCATGGCCGGGTCCGACAAGCCGCGCCCCGCGCCTCCGGTCAAGCCCGCCGCGGACTACGTCCTGCACGACGCGCATCCGCAGGAGCACGTCACCGTCGCCGCCGAGCCGTGCATCGCCCCCGCCAACTGCCCATTTTTCCGCCTGGAATATCTCGAGCACGGCTTCCAGCCCGTCCGCGTCATCATCACCAACGACCGCGACGAGGCGCTTATCCTCGACGACGTCCGCATTCAGTTCTTCCCCGCCGAAGGCGAGCGCCTGCCCGCGGCCTCCGATGAAGACCTGAACCGCCGCCTCTTCTCGCGCCGCTACGCGGAAGGCACCAAGATCCCGGTCATCGGTATCACGATCCATCATGAGCCGATCGACAAGAAGATCGTCGCCGATGAGGAGGACTTCGGCTTCCAGTCCACCACCATTCCGCCACACGCCACCCGCGCCGGCTACGTCTTCTACGACACTCGCCAGCTCGATGACCCCGTCCTACCCCACGCCGAGCTTGGCTTGAAAATGATGCACTACGTCGATGGCAAGGCTGTGCGGCACGAACTCTTCGCCTTCCAGCTTCCGTTCGACAAGTGGCTCGCCGCCCAGCCGCCACCCGTCCCCAAACCGAAGCCTTGAACTCGAAACTCGAAACGCCTCTAGACTCAAGACTGAACAGCCCGCTTCCCCAAGCGGCAGCGAACCTCCCCATGATTGAAATCCGTGAAGCCACCCCCGCCGACATCCCCCTGATCCTTGCGCTCATCCGCGAACTCGCGGTCTACGAGCATGAACCCGACGCCGTGCACGCCACCGAGGCCGGCCTGCTCGAATACGGCTTCGGCCCCAGTCCGCGCTTTGGCTGCTTTCTGGCCGAGTTCGACGGCGCCCCTGCCGGCCTGGCGCTCTACTTCCACAACTTTTCCACCTGGACCGGTCGACCCGGCATCCACCTGGAAGACCTGTTCATCCGCGAGCCGTTCCGCGGCAAGGGACTCGGCAAAGCCCTGTTGAGCACGGTTGCGCGGCTGTGTCTCGACCACGGCTACCCGCGCCTGCAGTGGGAGGTGCTCGGCTGGAACCAGACCGCCATCGACTTCTACCACGCCCACGGTGCCCGCCGCATGTCCGACTGGTCCACCATGCGCGTGGAAGGCGATGCCCTGAAGGCACTTGCGGAAAAGCGAGCCTGAACCGATGCCGAAGCGAATCAGGGTCATCGGCGGAGGACTCGCCGGTCCGGAGGCCGCGCTGCAGATCGCGCACGCCGGCCACCCCGTCGCGCTGTACGAGATGCGCCCCATGCGCTCGACCGAGGCGCACCAGACCGCCGACTTCGCCGAGCTGGTCTGCTCGAATTCGCTCAAGAGCGAATCGGAAAACTCCGCGCCCTGGCTGCTCAAGCAGGAGATGCGTCGGCTCGGCTCGTTCCTCCTCCAGGACGCCGACGCGACCGCCGTGCCCGCAGGACACGCCCTCGCCGTCGACCGCGAGGCCTTCTCCGCCCGCGTGCGCGCCCGGTTGGAGGCCCATCCGCTCATCACCATCGTCCGCGAAGAGGTCACCTCGCTCGACCCCGCCGACGCCGACCTCACCGTGCTCGCCACGGGTCCGCTCACCTCGCGCCCGCTCACCGACGCCCTGCAAGCCATCACCGGCTCCGACCACCTTGCCTTTTACGATTCCATCTCACCCATCGTCGACGCCTCCACCATCGATATGGACCGCGTCTACTTCGCCGCGCGCTGGGATAAAGGCACCGCCGACTACATCAACTGTCCCTTTACCAGGGCAGAGTACGACACCTTCCTCGACGCCCTGACCACCGCCGAAGCCGTCCCACCGAAAGCGTGGGAACATCTCCCTGCCGTCGAAGCGCTGGAGCCCGGCCCGGCCCTGACCCCAGAAAAGCTCCAGTACTTCGAAGGCTGCCTCCCCATCGAAGAGACTGCTCGCCGCGGACGCGACACCCTGCGCTTCGGCCCCATGAAGCCCGCCGGCCTGACCGACCCGAAGACCGGCCGCTGGCCCTACGCCTGCGTCCAGCTCCGGCAGGAAAACCTGCGCGCCGACAGCTACAACCTGGTCGGCTTCCAGAACCACCTCAAATACTCCGAGCAGGCCCGCGTCCTGCGCCTCATCCCCGGGCTTGAAAACGCGACGTTCCTCCGCTACGGCCAAATCCATCGCAACACCTACATCCACTCGCCCACGCTGCTCAACGAAACGCTCCAGCTGCACGTCCGCCCGGACATTCTGGTCGCCGGCCAGCTTTCCGGCGTCGAAGGCTACACGGAATCCATCGCTGCCGGCCTGCTCGCGGGACGCTACGCCGCCGAACTCGCTGCGGGAGGAACGCCCGCGCCGGCCCCGCGCCTGTCCGCCCACGGCTCGCTGATCCACTACATCACTCACGCCGAGGCAAGGCGCTTCCAGCCCGCCAACATCACCTTTGACCTGCTGCCTCCGCTTGAAGAAGACCTCCGCAAACGCATCCGTGATAAAAAGGAGCGTCACCGGATCCAGTGTGAACGAGCGCTCATCGCCTGGAACTCCTGGATTCACTCGGAGGGATGACTTGGAGATTCCGGGTCTCCCGCGTGGATGAGCGTTCAAATTCCGTTCTGCTTCCTCGTCAGACCCGATTCTGGGTCGCAGGCGCGCTGGCCTTTGCGCTGGTCCTAATCAGTTGGATCAACCATTCGCTGGTCAAGGCGATCAATGTGCATCTGCTTCACGTTGAGCCTGTCAGCGTACGCGGATGGTGGGTGTACGTCCTGCTCCGTCTCGGCGCGGTCTTCCTTCTTCTCTGGACCATCTTCCGGCAGCCGAACGCTCTTTCCCAGCAAGCCCAGCCACCTTCCCTGCTGGCCGGAAGCATGTTTGATCCGCTGCTTGGGCTTCGCGCGTTGGCGTGTCTGCTCGTCCTGATGGGACACTATTTTCTCGTTGTCTCGCCCTTTACGCCGATCTACCCGCATCCCGGAGCAGGCTCCTTCCTCATCGGCTCGCCGTGGTCTGGTGTCTGGCTCTTCTTCACGCTCTCCGGCTTCCTCATGGGAAAGGCGTTCACACGAAGACGTTACCAGCTCGATGCAGACGGTATGCGTCGCTTTCTCCGCAACCGCTTCCTCCGTCTTTTGCCCATCTTTTTTATGTGTGTTGTTCTGCTTTGCATCTATCGATATCCGGAGATGCTACACCCCCGAAACTGGTGGATGCTGCTAAGTATCCTCTCCTTCGATTATCGCGGCGACCTTCCCATTGGCCTCAATACCGCCCTCTGGTCTGTCAGTACGGAGATGCAGTTCTACTTCCTTGTGCCCATGCTGATGGTCGGTTTGCTCCTGCTTCGCCAATGGCTGGGCCGAGGCATCGTCCTGCTGCCTTTTCTGCTGCTCCTCACCGGCCGGCTTTTCCGCCTGTTGATCCTGCATCGAGTTCCCCATCACTTCGCCGAACTGGGGTACACCCCGCTGATCCCGAACCTTGATCTCTTTCTCACCGGGATGAGCCTGAACCTGTTGCCGCGCCCAGAAGCCCTGCCGGACTATATGCGGAAAAGCACTGGAACGATCCTGCTCTTCGCCTCATTTACGTTTTATCTCCTGATCGCCTGGTTCTCTCGCCATGCGTTGAACGATCTGGAGTACTACTGGGCTGTGGCTCCGCTGCCCTGTGCGCTCTTTGCAGCCTGCTTCATCTATCTGGCTGAACTTCGGGGGCAGATGCCACGAGGCACCGGCCTGGCAGGACGCTGGAAGCTCGTTCTGCAATGGGCCGGCACCCTGACCTACTGCATCTACGTGTTCCATCCGGACATTCTCCTCAGCATCGCCACGACGCTTCCGCCCGCTCATTCCCTCGCCGTCAGCCTTGCCTGGTTCCCCCTGTCGGTGCTGCTTGTCGTTGCCGTAGCCGCCTTCTTCTACTTCGCCGTGGAAAAGCCCTTCGATCTGAAGAAGCGCGTCAGCGGAACCGAACTGGCCGACGCTCCGTAAGAAGTTTTCATCGAGTGCCGTATTTCGGCGCTACACTCAGCCAAACCATCTTTCTGCCTGGGAGAACCCCTCATGCAACGCCTCAGCGCCGCTGACGCCATCAACCCCGCCTGGAGCCACACCTGGTCGCTTCTGATCGCTCCACGCCAGTGGCGTACCCTGCTCAAGGTGGGTGCCGTCGCCGTCTTTGCGCAGATGGGCGGATGCAACGGAAGCTCAGGTAACCGCCTCATGGACCATCCTGGGGCCCCGCATATCGGCAGGGCCGGCCTCCTCGCCATCGTTGCTGCCGTCGGCCTGCTTGCGCTGATTCTTTCGCTCGCCTTCTTCTACCTGGGCTCGCGTCTTCAGTTCGTCCTGCTGGACATCGTGCTCCTGCGCGACACCCGCGTCGCTCCTGCCTGGCAGCGACACGCGAAGCAGACCTGGCGATGGATCGGTCTTAAACTGCTCTTCTTTCTCCTTGCCGTGATCTGCCTCGTTCCCGTCTTCATCCCCTTCTTCCTGCGCGTGCTGCACATGAGCAGGACGGACCATCCTGTCGACCCGGCAGCCACGGTGCTGATGATCTTCGCCTTCATCCTGCTTCTCCTGCTTTTCATCCTCGTCATCACCGTGCTTTACACGCTTCTGATCGACTTTGCCTTGCCGTTCATCGCGGTGGAAGACCGCTCCGGCACCGACGCCGTAAAGGCTGTCCTTTCGCTTGTTCGCACGGAGCCCGGACAGTTCGCCTTCTACGTCTTCATTCGCCTCGTGCTCGGCTTTGTCGGCGGCATCGTGGCCTACCTCGGGATCGCCCTCGCCGGCCTCATCCTGGCCCTTCCCCTCGGTGCGGCCGGGTACGGCCTGTGGAGCGGGCTGCATGCCGCCGGACCCGGGGCGCGGCTCGCCATGATCGCCGGCATGGTCCTGCTTGCCATTCTTCTGCTGGTTCCGATCGTTGCTTTGTTTCTGATGGCCTTCGGTTTTATCCTTTGCTTCGTGCAGGCCTATGCGCTCTTCTTTCTCGGCGGCCGCTACGCCCCGGTTGGCGAAATCCTGGATCCGACCCCGTTGCCGCCGCCCGCCTGGATACCGCCTCCGCCGACGCTCACCAGCTATACCTGAGCCCCACCGCCTCACGCACAATCGAAGACTCGAAACACCAATCAGAACAGGGGTAAAACTGTCGGCCCTGAACCCTACTCGTCCACCTTTTTCTTGTTGCGCGGCCTCGTCTTGAACCAGATCGGCGACCCGATAAACCCGAAGCTGTCGCGGATCTGGTTGGCCAGAAAGCGCTCAAAGCTGAAGTGCATCTTCACATCGCGATCCGTAAACAGTACAAACGTGGGCGGAGCCACCTGCGCCTGCGTCATGTAGTAGATCCGCATGCGCCGGTTCATCGGCACGCTTGCCTTCTGAAAATCCACGTGCTCCAGGAACTTGTTCATCTGCCCGGTCGAAACGCGCTTGCGCCGTTCCCGCGCCACCAGTTCGATCTTCGCAAACAGCTGGTCGAGTCCCTTGCCTTCGCTTGCCGTGATAAACAGCAGCGGAGCGTAGTCCAGGTACTTCAGCGCATCCCGCACCTGCTGCTCATACAGCTTCTGGTCTGCCAGCGACTGGCCCGGCTCGCGCGCGCTCGTCACCAGGTCCCACTTGTTGATCACGATCACCACCGACCGGCCACTCTCATGCGCGTACCCGCCAATGTTCGCGTCGATCCCGGTCACACCTTCGGCCGCGTCGATCACCAGAAGGCTCACATCCGCCGCCTCAAGGTGCTTCCGGGCCATGATGACGCTCAGCTTCTCCGCCATCATCTTCGTCTTGCCCTTGCGCCGAATGCCCGCCGTATCCACAAACCGGAACACATGGCCCTTACGTTCGACAATCTCATCCACCGCATCGCGCGTGGTGCCCGCAATCGGGCTCACGATGGCCCGCTCCTCCCCGGTCAGTGCATTCAACAGGGTGGACTTCCCCACGTTCGGCCGCCCGATAATCGCGACCTTGGTTTCCCGTTCCTCGTACTCGCCGTGCGACTTGAACATGCGCGGCCGTTTCGCTGCAACCGCCTCGTCATCTTCCTCCGCGTCATCCTCCAACTGTGCCCCATTCATCGCGGCTTCATCGCGATAAGTGGGTTCATCTACGCGGCTTTTCGGTAGCACCGCAAAGACCTCGTCCAGCAGGTCGCCGATGCCCGTTCCATGCTCGGCCGAAACCGGCACCACGTTCTTGAACCCAAGCCGCCGGAAGTTCTCCGCCGCCGCATGCAGGCTCTCGGCCTCCATCTTGTTTACGGCAAGAAACACCGGCTTGCCCCCGCGCAGCAGCAGACGGGCCAACTCCATATCCGGGCTCGCCAGTTCCGACCGTCCATCCACCACCATCACGATCGCGTCGGCCTCGTTCAGCGCCACCTGCGCCTGGCGAAAGATCTCACTCGGAATCAGCGCCTCGTCATCCGGCACCACACCGCCCGTATCGACCAGCCGCGCTCGCTGGTTCTGCCATTCCAACTCGCCATAAATGCGGTCTCGCGTAATCCCCGGCTCATCTCCGACGATGGACCGCCGCGACCCCGTAACCCGGTTAAACAGGGTCGATTTGCCCACATTCGGCCGCCCGCAGATCGCAATCAACGGAAGCGCCGCCGTTTCGGCCGTCTCGGTCGCGACGCTCTGCTGCAGCGCAAGCAACTCCGCCGCCCGCCACGCCTTCTCGTCGGCAATGGTCTCCTCGGACTTCGGCCCCGGCCCAACACTCTTCTTCGGAACCCGTGCCCCATTCATCGCAGCCTCACCGCGATGAGTGGGGCCACCGGTACCTTCGCGAGGCGAACCCGAACCCTCCACCCGGGCCACCCGCCCTCGCGCCGTCTTCTCGATCCCATCCCCGGCAATGGTCCGCTTGTTCTCAAACTCCGGCGACCGCTTCGACACCCGCTTCTTCGCCGCCGCTTCCGCCTGCTTGGTCGCCGCAATCTTCCGCTTCCGAGGGTCCACTGCACCCGTCGTCGGCGTCGCCTTCGGAGCCTTGCCCTTGTGCGGCCGCGTACTCGCCTGCCGATGCTTCTTGCCTAAACGCTTCGCAACCTTCTTCGCCGCCATCGCCCACCCTCCGTGCCGACGCGAGGGAAGCGCACAGCCAGTCCTTATTCTAGGCGACTCCGAGCTTTCGCCACGTCTTCGCATATCATAACCACAGTCAGCGTGTCCTCCGCCCCACCCATCCCGCCGCCATCGAAGAAGCTGCCCACGCTCCGCGCCTTCTTTGCCGCCGACGGCCTCCTCGCCAAATCTTCCCTCCATTACGAGCATCGCCCCGGCCAGATCAAGATGGCCGAAGCCGTCCAATCCGCGCTCGCGGACAAGCGCCATCTTATCGTCGAAGCCGGCACCGGCACCGGCAAAACCCTCGCCTACCTGCTCCCCGCGCTGCGTTACGCACGCGAAACCCAGCAGCGCGTCATCGTCTCCACCGGCACCAAGAATCTGCAGGAGCAGCTCTACTTCAAGGACATCCCGTTTCTCGAATCGCTCTTGAATCCAAAAACGGGCGGCGAGCAGTACGGACCCCTCCGCGTCTGCTACATGAAGGGCCGCGCCAACTACGTCTGCAAGCAGAAGCTCTACGCCCTGCGCGATTCGCCGTTGCTCTCCGGTCTCGAAGAAATCGAACAGTTCCACCACATCCGCACCTGGGAAGAGCACACCGAAACCGGCGACCGCGCCGAACTTACCCATCTGCCCGAAACCTCGCAGCTCTGGCACAAACTCGACGCCCGCACCGAAGCCTGTCTGGGCACCACCTGCCCGGACTGGGAGCAGTGCTACATCACCTCCATGCGCCGCAAAGCGCTTGAGTCCGACCTCATCATCGTCAATCACCACCTCTTCTTTGCCGACCTCAAGATCAAGCAGGAAGCCGCCGGAGCACCCGACGCCGGCATCCTGCCCGACAGCTCCGCCGTCATCTTCGACGAGGCCCACGAGCTTGAAGACATCGCCTCCAACTACTTCGGCGTAGCCCTTTCGCAGACCCGCATCGATGAGCTCACCCGCGACATCGAAGCCACGCTGAAATCCAGACAGTCCTCCAACTCCGCCATCGAATCCGCATGCGCCATCCTGAAAGATCGGGGCAAAATGTTTTTCGCCTCGCTGCCGACGACAGACTATCAACCGCTCGGCCGCATGCCCTTCGACGACCGCGCCGGCTTCCTCGAGTCCTCCGGCGACAGCTATCTCGCCGCGGTCAACGCGCTCACCCGCGTCTCCGGCGAGCTCGACCAGATTAAAGGCGTGGACGAAACCAAGGGCCTGCTCCGCCGCACCCACGACATCCGCGACCACCTCCGCTTTCTACTCGAATCCACCGACCCCAACACCGTCTTCTGGATCGAGCGCCGCGCCTCCGCCGGCGTGCGTGCCCTCGCCCGCGGCCCCGCCCAGCAGATCCACATCACCCAGCTCCAGGCCACGCCTATCGACGTCTCCGGCATGCTCACCACGTCGCTTTTCGACGTTTATCCAACTGTCGTATTGACCTCCGCCACCCTCACCGTCGCCCCCGCCGCCGGCTCCTCCGCCACCCCCTTCACACACATCACCCAGCGCCTCGGCCTCGCTCACCAGCGCGAGCTCACCGTACCCAGCCACTTCGACTACAGCACCCAGGCCCTGCTCTACCTGCCGCCCAACATGCCCGACCCTCGCGAGCCGGATTTTTTTCTTCACGCCGCCGAACGCATCCGCCGCGTGCTCGAGCTTTCTCGCGGCCGCGCCTTCGTCCTCTTCACCTCCTACGCCGCCATGCGCCAGATGCATGACCGCCTCTGCGCCGAGCTCCCGTTTCCGCTTCTGCTCCACGGTACCGCGCCCCGCCACGTCCTTCTGCAGCAGTTTCGCGATACGCCCAACGCCGTCCTCTTCGGCACCAGCTCCTTCTGGCAGGGCGTCGACGTCGCCGGCGAGCAGCTTTCCTGCGTCATCATCGACCGCCTCCCCTTCGCCGTGCCCACCGACCCCGTGGTCAAAGCCCGCATGGAGCTCATCGAGTCCGCCGGCGGCAAGCCCTTTTTCGAGCTCACCGTACCTGCCGCCGTCATCACCCTCAAACAGGGCTTCGGCCGGCTCATCCGCTCGCTCTCAGACCGCGGCGTCCTGATGCTGCTCGACCCCCGCATGCAGCGCCAGCGTTACGGCCGCATCTTTCTCGACTCGCTTCCGCCCTATCGCCTCACGCAATCCATCGAAGACGTCGAAGCCTTCTTCGCCACCGAGCCCAAGGCCGAATCCGCGCGACTCGCCCCGGTTCATTAGGGTATGTCTCACGAAGAGGTAGTCTTCTTGCTTCAGGCCAAAGGTCCGTCCCAAACCAGCCGAGCCGAAGGCCCAGCTGTGAACGGCACACGGATGCACGTGCTGTAGGCGCGACCTGGAGGCCAGCACGACACTTCACGCGAATGCTCTAGCCACACAGCTCACCCTTGGTCAAGCACCTATAGGGACCAGTTAAGAAACTACCCGCAAAGCTCGCATTCTTTGCGAGCTTTGCGGGCTTTCTACCTATTCTCTGTTCCGCTTTATCCGTTCGCCACCTCAGGCCGAACCGTCAGGTACCGCACGCCGCCCTTGCTCCACACCAGAAGCAGCAGGTCCTTGCCCGACGCATCCGCGTGCACGGTCTGCGAGAACTGCGCGGCCGAACCCGCCGGCTGCCGGTTCACCTCGACCACCACGTCGCCCTGCTGCAGCCCCGCATCCTCCGCCGGGCTGCCCGGCCGCACGCTGCCGATCAGCACGCCGTTCACGTTCGCCGGAATCTGCAGCTGCTGCCGCGCATCCTGCGTCAGGTCGCCGATTCCCACGCCGAGCTTGCCTCCCTGTGCGCCGTCGCCGCCTTCGTTCGCGGCCACCTGCTGCCCGTTGTGGAACTCGCCCAACGCCACGTTCACCGTCTGCGGAGCGCCGTTGCGCAGCACGCCCAGCGCCACGTGCGCACCCGGCTGCATCTCGCTCACGGCCACCTGCAGTGCGCTCGAGTTGTTCACCGCGCGCCCATTTACCGAGACCACCACGTCGCCCTGCTTCAGGCCGGCGCGGCTCGCGGGCGAATCCGGAGTCACCTGCGCCACGATCGTGCCCGTCGCATCTTTCAGGTTGAAGAACGAGGCATTGGCCGGGGTCACGTCGTTCAGGCTGATGCCCATGTATCCGTGCTCCACCTTGCCGTGCGCGATCAGTTGCTCCGCCGTCGCGCGCACAATCTGCGAAGGAATGGCAAAGCCCGCGCCCGCAAACGAACCCGAACCCGAGATGATGAAGGTGTTGATGCCCACCAGCTCGCCATGCGCATCCACCAGCGCGCCGCCGGAGTTGCCCGGGTTGATGGCCGCATCAGTCTGGATGTAGTTGCCCGGCTTGCGCGGGTCGTCCGTGCTCGGACCCGGCCGGCCCAGTGCGCTGATAATGCCGCGCGTCACGCTGAACTGCAGCGAGCCGAACGGGCTGCCGAACGCAAGCACCGTCTGCCCGGGATGAAGCTGCGTCGAATCGCCCCATGCAATGCTCGGCAGCCCGGTCGCGTTCACCTTCAGCACCGCCAGGTCGGTCAGCTTGTCCACGCCGACTACCTTGGCGTTCAGGACGCGGCGATCGTTCAGCGTCACCTTCACATCCACCGCGCCGTCCACCACGTGGTTATTGGTCACGATGTATCCGTCTGGTGAAATGATGATCCCGGAGCCGATGCCGTGCTCGAGTCCCGGCTGCTGCGGACGCATGCCCCGCATGCCGCCCTGCCCGCCAAAGCCCTGTCCACCGCCGCCAAAGAACTGCTCAAACCCGGGAGGCATACCCTGCATGCCCTCGCCGTCGTCGCCTCCGCCTTGCTGCTGCTGCATGCGCGCCTGGGATTCCTCGGAGCCGCGCGAGGTGACCGCAACGTTGACCACCGCCGGCGTCACGCGCGAGGTCACTGCTTCCATGGCGGAATCCAGCGAGGTCAACGCATTCACGCTGCGGTCGTCGAGCGGCATCGCCCCGGCATACGACGCTGCATGCACGCCGCCCGTGACGGCAAATAGGCCCGCGCCTAGAACTGCCGCGCCCGCAATCGCAAAGGGAACGCCTACCCGCTTCTTGCCAACTAAAGATTTAGTTTCAAAAGACATTGCTTTCTCCAAAAGGTGGAACGGTTTGAACTACGAGTAAGTCGAACTCGCTTCCGATGCGAGCAGGAAAAGCAAAACTGTCCGGAACCGCCTCCGCGTGCGGCCTCCGCTAGATCTCGATCACCAGCCAGCCCTGTGGCGTAGGCACCAGGTACAGCACCGCGGAAGCAGTCGCAGCCTGCCTGTCCGGCAACGAGGCACCCGAACCTGGTCGCCACAAGACCTGGACCGGCCGCATCCTGACAAGCCGGGGTGTCGGCCTCGAAGTCGTCAGAGACAGCGGACTCGCCGGGCTCACGCGATGAGGGTGCCTCCGAGGAAGGCGTGCGGGCGGCAGCACACGCTGCGTCGCAGGAAGCGGAAAGTTCGCCTTCACCATCTGAACCTTTCCGTAGGCGGCGGTGCGAAAGCCTCCGGAGCTCGCCTCTGCCGCCTCGAACGATGCCGCCTCGGTCGGAGCGCTTGCTCGCAGCGAAGAGGTAAAACGAATCGGCTCAGGAACTTGCACCAGAGCCACAGTGCCAGCCACAGACAGCAGCAGGACGGCGCCTGCGGCGGCACGCGCACGCCATCCGGTCATCTCCACGGGAGCCGTGCGCAGCATGCGTTCCACCCGGCGAACCAGCGCGGGCCGGCGATCCCATGCGCCCAGCACAAGGGCCGCGCCCTGGCCCAGCAGATGGTGCTGCGCGATGCGCGCCAGGCAGGCGGCATAGCTCTTGCGCGCGCCGGTCAAACGCATCACCCGGTCGTCGCAGGCAAGCTCGCGTTCCATGCACAGTTGGCGCTCCACCAAAAGCAGGGCCGGGCTCAACGGAAATACTGCCAGAAGAACCTTCTGCAGCAGGTTCACCCAATGGTCGTTGCGCCGGATGTGCTCCACCTCATGCAGAAGCACCTGGCGCAGCTCACTGCCAGAAAGCTCCGCGGCCAATCCTTCGGGAAGCAGGATGCGCGGTCGTCGGTATCCCACGACGCAGGGCCGGGTAACGGAAGACGATGACCCGATCCGGACCCGTACGTCCCCCAGGCTCTCCCGAAGCCCGGGGTTGAGCGTGAGCGGGGTGGCGCGGCGTCCGATCCGCTGGACGCGGACGAGATCGACGAGCAGTCGGGCGCCGCGGAATGCCGAAACCGCGAACCACACCCCGGCGAGCGCCAGACCCCACCGCGCATCCAGCATCCACGCGGTTTGTTGCCCAGCTTTGCCCAGCAAAATACCGTGACCGACTCCACCGAAAACGGGCAAGAGATGCATGCTGACCAGCAGGCCGAGCACGGCGAGCCACACCAGCGAGCGTCGGCTCGCGCTCCAGCCCGGAAGCGCTCGAAACAGCACGGCGACGCCGCCGACCAAAAGCAGACCCTGCCAGAATGCGGCCAGCCAGCTCTCCGCGAGCATGGCCGAGACCCTGGTGAGATGAAGCAGAAGAGGCATCACCGGCGACCCTCATCGACTGCATCGTCGGCAGCCTGTTCAATGGCTGCACGCAGCCGCGCGAGCTCTTCCTCGGTCAGTTCGCCATCGCCCAATAGAGACACCAGCATGCGCTCGCGTGAACCGGCAAAGAAGCGCTGCATCACGTGCCGAACCTCGCCCAGGCCGGCCTGCTGTTGCTCGACCGCAGCGGTGTACAGGAACGCCCGGCCTTCCTGCCGATGCCGCACTTGACCCTTTGTTTCCAACACTCTCACGGTGGTCAGCACGGAGTTGTAGGCAAGCGCATGTTCGTCCGCCAGGGCCGCGGCCAGCTCGGCCACGGTCGATTCACCACGCGCCCAGAGCACCTTCATTAATCTCAGCTCGGCTTCGGTCAGCGTGATCGAACGTTTCGGCGGCATCGGGCGGCTCTCCTGCTGTGGGAAAGACGGGAGAACTAATCGATTAGTTAGCCGAGGCTGTGGAAAACCTACACCTCTTCTTCGTGCACGTCCTCGAACTCGTTCGGCAGGATTTCGTCGGCGGAGGGTTTGCGATCGAAGTCGGGTTCGCCGTCCTCCTGTATGCCCCCGGTTCCAAGCGCCTTGAGCACGCGGCTGGTATGGTGTCCGCGGCGCATGGCCATGCGGCCGGTGCGCGAAACCTCCAGGATCTTGTAGCCGGACTCGGTAATAACCTGGATCAGGCCCTCGATCTTGGATGACGAGCCTGTCATTTCGAGCATGATCGATTCCGGCGCGAGATCGACCACGCGGGCACGAAAGACGTTGGCCAGCTCAAAGATCTGCGAGCGCGAATGCTGGCCCAGCGGCGAGTTGGGCCCTGCGGCGACCTTGACCAGACACAGCTCGCGCACGACGGCTTCGGCGCGGTTGACCTCATCGACGTCGACTGTAATTTCAAGCTTGTACAAGGACGCCCGGATGCGGTGCGCGGCGTGGTCGGGAGCTTCGCAGACGATGGTCATTCGCGACGTATCGGGCCGCTCGGACTCGCCGACGGTGAGTGAGACGATGTTGATGTTGAGGCGGCGAAACAACGAGGCGACGCGGGTGAGCACGCCTGGCTTGTCCCGCACGAGTGCGACAAAGGTGTGGAGCATGAGACCTTTCCGGCGTGCCGGGCGAGGAGGCTGCCCGGCTGCAAAGTCCCATTATTTCAGCCCGTCCGGCAACGCGCGTCCAATACTGTCATGGAATCTGCTAATAGATGTCCTGGACGGCATGGGCCATCTCTACATGGCCGAGCGAGTTGGGATGGTAGTTGTCGGCCATGTCGGCCGTGTTGGCGGACATGTATTTGCCGGTGTTGAAGAGCTCGACGTCGAGTCCGTCGCCGGCGATGAGATTGCCATTAGCGGTGATGTCGGCGGTGTACAACTGGCAGGGAACCGGGTTGGGCACGCATTGCGAGATGCCGTCGCGGTTCTGCGGGACGGTTGTGCCGACCAGAAGACGCGGGCGGTTCGGGATGGTGGTCAGCGGAGGCAGGCCGAGCGCGACGATGCCCATGCCGGAGAGGGAGCCGCCGGTTTGGGTAAGGGTCAGCAGATGCGCGCCGGGCGATATAGCCGGGATGCGGAGCAGCGCGAGCGAGTCGGCAGAGCCGTTGCGCGTGACCAGGGTGGGCACGGTGGAGGTAGGAAGTGAGCCGAGTACCGCCCCGTCCAGCGTATAGGTAAAGGTGCCGCTGTATCTGTCGCCCACGCGGTACCAGAGATAGGCAGGGCCGGCGTTCGAGCGCGTAAAGGCAAAGGTGATCGAGGCTCCGGGCGCATCGGTGAAGATCGCGTTCCAGTTGTTTGCGGTTTCAAGGTGCGTGGCGCCGGATGTCGTGGCGGCGGTGGCCGGGGTGCGGTATTCGCGCGGCAGGGCAAGCCATGCAATTGAGGCCTGCTGGCACAGGTTGAAGACCGCTTCGTATGGCCCTGCTCCACGGTAGGCGATGTCGTTGGTGCTGATCAGGATGGAGTAGAGGGACTGCGAAGCGGTGGAGGACTGCTCGGCGTTGGCGAAGATCTGGCGGGTGGGGATGTCGCAGCTCATGTCGCCGCCGATTGCGTAGTCAGCGACATTCAGGGCGTTGACCGCGGCAAACAGGGCGACGTAGCTCTGGGTAGCAGGGTCTGCAAGCGGAAAGCCCATGGTGATGGAGTCCCCGAAGGCGTGGTATGGAGGGAGCGACGAGCGGTTTGCGCTACCGGTTTGCGTTCCGGCAAAGAAGTTGCCGGCACCGCAGGAGAGCAGAAGAGAAAGCGATACCGCAGCTGCCAGAACGAAACCGATGCGGCCGGGCATGGGAAGAGGCATAGCACCACTTTATCCTGAACGCAGAGAGACTTGTTCGCTTCACTTGGTACCTGGTCTGGGTTCTCTAATGCATGTGGGCAAGAACAGCCCTGACCTCTGCCACGGTGCCGGTGGGATCGAGTTCCTTGTAGAGTCGATCGTTGTCCGTGACGTCCCGTGTGTACCCTTTCGTGCGATCGCTCCAGCTGTAAAGAAAGGGAAAGGCGATCTCTTTGCCCGGAGCCGTGGTGTTGCTGAAGATGACGATGAGCAGGGGATGTGGATCGGATTCCGCGAAGAGGCCCAGGGCGCGAACCCCCGCGCAAGGATAGCGGGGAAGCGAGCGGGGAGAGCCGAGGGCCGCGACGTAGCGGCTGCTTCCATCCGGCTGGAGAAAGAAGAGCCCGCACTGCCCGGATGCGCCCCCGGCGTGGCTGCGCGGGTTCAGAGTAAAGGAGGTCGCGACGATGCCGAGGGTGGAGTTCCCGGGGGAGTCGAGCTGAAAGACCTGCTGGCGGCCAGGGGCCAGGCTCGCCCCCGCCGGAAGCTGCTTGCCGTCGAGCGCGTGAAGCAGAGTTGCGGCGGCAGGGCCGTGGAGCTGCCGCAGCCTGGCGGGTGGACGCGGCGGCGTCTGGGCAAGCGCCCCTGCGGTGAGCAGAGCCAGGGCGGGCGCGACAACTCGATGCGAAAAGAAGCGGGGCGGAGATGGTTCTGTGGTGCGGAATGCGGGCATCGGTGCTGTCCTTTGCCGGTCGAGCCTGACCTTTACCGGCAGCGGCCCGCGCGGTACAGCCCATGCGGCGGGTCCGTGCTCAATCCGTAATGCTGTTGTAGTTGTCTTCGAGCGACTGGTCATAGGTGATTTGATGGCCGGGCGGTCCGAACATTCGCTTGTACCAGTATTTTCCGTTATAGCCGGCGGCGATGCCTTTCCAGTCCTTGTCCTGCATGGCTTTCTGCATGCCCTTGCTTTTGATGAACTGTACAAACGCGGCGAGCTGAGTTTGTTCCGAGTCGCACATGGCGGCGACAAACAGTTCTACGGAAGCGTATCCGGCCTCGTGAGACCCGGACCCGAGGATCTGAAATTTGCCCCAGGAAGGCGTAAGCAGCGCGGCGTGAGGATTGATCAGATAAGCCTGCGAAAGCCAGACGTACTGCTGGGACGACAGCCCGTACACATGCGGCTTGGGCTTGAGATGGGTCAATACCGGATACTTCTTCCGGTACAAGGCGGCGTGGTGGGATAGCAGGGCGAAGTGCTTGGGCTCCCAGAGGATGACGGGGCGGTTGGAAGAGTCGAAGCCGTGGTCCTTGCCTTCCTGCATGGCCAGGGCACGGATAACCCGGCTTTCGCAGCCGAGATCCTTGGCGGCGGCATCGTAGTCCTTGACGGAGAGAGAGTCGTACCCGCGACGTTTGGGCAGCACAAGCGGCGTGCCGGGTGCGGGATGCGCAGGAAGCGGCCCGCTTTGGACCGGTGCGCCCGGGGGCAGTTTCGGGCCGGGATGATTCGGCCTGGGTGGATGCTTGAGCTTGCGGGCCGTGTCATCGCCGGGATGAACCTTGCCGGAGGGAGCGGGATGACCGAGCACACGGCGCTGAAACTCCTGGATGGCTCTGTGGAGTTCGTCGGAAAACTGCTGCTCGGCCTGGTGGACGCGCTTGGCCCAGACGCGCTCCTTTTCCTGCAGCGACTTTTCTTCCTCCTTCGTCCAGCGGTCCAGCCAGTCGCGCACCTTGCGCACGTCAGGGGGAAGGTTCGGCATGTTGCGGCCGACGGCCTGCTCGAGTTCATCCCAGCTATACATCGATGTCTCCAGACAAATGACCTGACACGATGTTACGCGTCCTCGGCGGTTTCGAGCAGAGGGTCTTTGCCGGGGCGGCGAACCATCTCATGCAGGGCCGCTCCGGGAGCGATCATGGGGTAGACGCCGTCTTCTTTTTCGACCTGGAAGTTGATGAGAAAGGCGGAATCGCCGGTGCGGGCGCGGATGACGGTGGGGGTGACGTCGGCGCGCTGGGAGACGTGCGCGCCGGGGATGCCGTGGGCCTCGGCGAGCTTGACGAAGTCCGGGCTGAGGATGGGCGAGGCGGAGTAGTTCTTGTCGTAAAACGCCTCCTGCCACTGGCGCACCATGCCGAGGAAGCCGTTATTGATGATGGCGATGTTGATGTGGAGGCGTTCCTGCACGATGGTGGAAAGCTCGGCGGCGGTCATCTGGAAGCCTCCGTCGCCGGCGACGACCCATACGTCTTTGTCGGGACAGGCGGTTTTCGCGCCGATGGCGGCGGGAAGCGCGAAGCCCATAGTGCCGAGGCCGCCGGAGGTGACGAGGCTTCGCGGGGCCTCGTGCTTGAAGTATTGCGCCTCCCACATCTGGTGCTGGCCGACGTCGGTGACGATGATGGTCTGGTGCTCGCGGCCGGCGGCGACGGCCTCGCGCCAGATGTCGTTGATGACGTGGGCTGCGTAAAGGTGGCCGTTGTCGGGAAGGGTGAGGATGTCGCGGACGGCGGCGGTGCCTTTGCTTGCGTTGATCTCTCCTAACCAGTCAGGAGTTGGCAGTTGGCAGTTGTCGGTGGTCAGTAGCGGCGTGAGGAGGTTGAGGACCTGTTTGAGATCGCCGGTGAGAGCGACATCCGCGCGGACATTTTTGTTCATCTCGCTGGGGTCGATATCGATGTGGATCTTTTTGGCCTTGGGCGCGTAGCTGGCGAGATTGCCGGTGACGCGGTCGTCGAAGCGCATGCCAAAGGCGAGCAGGAGGTCGGACTGCTGGATGGCGTTGTTGACCCAGGATTCGCCGTGCATGCCCATCATGCCGAGCGAGAGCGGATGGCCGGCGGGGATGGAGCCCAGGCCTAGGAGTGTGGAGGCGATGGGGATCTGGAGGGCTTCGGCAAAGGCGAGGACCTCGACCTCCGCGCCGGACTGCGTGATGCCGTGGCCGCCGAGGATGACCGGGCGCTTGCTGGCGCGGATGAGCGCGGCGGCTTCTGCGAGCTGCGGGCTGGTGGCGGTGAGGCGTGCGGTCATGGGGTGCTGGCGCGCGGGGCTGGGGGCGGCGGAGGCGAAATCGAAGGAGGCCGTGGCCTGCTGGGCGTCCTTGGTGATGTCGACGAGGACGGGGCCGGGGCGGCCGGAGCGGGCGATCTGGAACGCCTGGCGGACGATGAGCGCGATGTCCTCGGCGCGGGTGACGAGGAAGTTGTGCTTGGTGATGGGCAGGGTGATGCCGGTGATATCGACTTCCTGGAAGGCGTCGGAGCCGAGGACCTTGGACGAGACCTGGCCGGTGATGGCGACGACCGGAATGGAATCGAGCATGGCGGTGGCGATGCCGGTGACGAGGTTGGTGGCGCCCGGTCCGGAGGTGGCCATGCAGACGCCGACCTGGCCGGAAGCGCGGGCGTAGCCGTCGGCCATGTGCGACGCGCCCTGCTCATGCCGGACAAGGACGTGGTGGATGGGGAACTTGCGGAGCGCGTCGTAGATGGGGAGGATGGCGCCGCCGGGATAGCCGAAGACGGTGGTGACGCCTTCGCCGACGAGGGTGGCCCAGAGGATTTCTGCTCCGGTGAGGGTGGGGTTTATTTCAGGCATGGTGTTCCTCCGTGACGCCGAGGCGCGCAGGTCTGCATTTCAGGGCCAAAGGCCCGGCAGATACTTAGCCTAGGCCGAAGGCCTAGGTATCGGGATGGATGTAGGGCTGAGGGCTGAAGACCCGACAGATAATCGTGCCCATGCCGCAGACGTTGAGCTTCAATCTGGTGCATCTGGTTTGGTCTACGAAGGGGCGGGTTCCGTCGATCAAGGCCGAGGTTAGGCCGCTGTTGTCTGCCTACCTGGCGACTACCGCGCGGGAGCTTGGGTGTGAATGCTTCCGGGCCGGCGGGGTGGCGGACCATGTGCATCTGGCGTTGAAGCTCGGGGTGACCAAGAGCGCGGCTCGGGTGGTGAATGAGATTAAGTCGAACTCTTCGGCGTGGATGAAGACGCAGGGTGTGCCGGAGTTTGCGTGGCAGCGTGGGTATGCGATGTTCTCGGTCAGCCCGGCGGATTGCGGCGAGTTGATCCGGTACATCGACGCACAGGAGGAACGGCACCGCAAGCGGGACTTTCAGGCCGAGATGCGTGCGATGTTTGAGAAATACCATGTGGCCTTCGATGAACGGTATTGCTGGGATTAGCGGTTGTGGAGCCCAGACCTTGCGGTCTGACGGCGATATGTCGGGCCTTCAGCCCTCGGATAGTGTGTGGCGCGGGGACCTAGGCCTTGCGGCCTAGGCTAGGTATGTGTCGGGCCCTTGGCCCTTAGGTGGTAATCGCTCCTTCGCTGGCGCTGCGGACACTCGCGGCGTACTTGGCGAAGACTCCTCGTTTGTAGCGGGGTTCGGGGGCTTGCCAATTGCGCTAGTCTGGCGGCGATTTCGGCTTCGGAGACTTCGAGCGTGAGCCGGCGCGTTGGGGATGTCGAAGGTGATCCGGTCGCCTTCGCGGACGGCGGCGATGGGACCTCCGAGCTGGGCTTCGGGGGCTACGTGGCCGCACATCAGGCCTCGGGTGGCTCCGGAGAAGCGGCCGTCGGTGATTAAGGCCACGGTCTCCGAGAGGGCGGGGATACCCTTGATGGCGGCGGTGACGGCGAGCATTTCGCGCATGCCGGGGCCTCCGCGGGGGCCTTCGTAGCGGATCACGAGGACGTCGCCCGGGTTGATCCGGCCGGCTTCCACGGCGGCGTGGCAAAGGTCTTCGGAGTCGAAGACGCGTGCCGGGCCGGTGTGGTGGATGCGCTCGTGGCCGGCGACCTTGATGACCGAGCCTTCGGGCGACAGGTTGCCGCGCATGATGACGAGGCCGCCGGTGGGTTTGAGCGGGACAGACCACGTGCAGGATGACCTGCTGGCCCTTAGTTTCGGTGGCGCGGTCGGCTTCCTGGAAAAGCGTCAGCCCGGAGACGGTGGGGCTGAATCGTGCAGGCTGCCATGCTCGCGGAGGCGGGTGGCGAGGACGCGGGATCCGCCGGCGTCCTGGTAGTCCTTGGCGACGTACTTGCCGCCGGGGGAAAGGTCGCAGATGAATGGGGTCTGCTCGGAGATGCGGTCGAAGTCGGCCATTTCGAGCGGGATGTTCATCTCGCGGGCGATGGCGATGAGGTGCAGGACGGCGTTGGTCGAGCCGCCGGACGCGCATACGGCGGCGATGGCATTTTCGAGGGAGGCGCGGGTGATGATCTGGCTGGGCTTTGTGTCTTTGCGGCAAAGGTCCATGATCATGCGTCCGGCTTCGCGGCTGGCACTGGACTTTTCCGGGCTCATGGCGGGGACGCCGGTGAGATTGAAGGGGGAGATGCCGAGGAACTCGCCGGCCATGGCCATGGTGTTGGCGGTGAACTGGCCCCCGCAGGCTCCTGGGCCAGGGCAGGCGGCGGCTTCAAGCGCTTCGAGTTCGTCGTCAGAGATTTTGCCGGCGGCGTGCGAGCCCATGCCTTCAAAGACGTTCAGGATGGTGATGTCCTTGTGGGTGCCGTCGGGTTGAGCGAGGCGGCCGGGGGCGATGGAGCCGCCGTAGAGCATGATGCCGGGGATGTCGAGCCGGGCCATGGCCATGATGGTGCCGGGCATGTTTTTGTCGCATCCGGCGATGCAGACGATGCCGTCGAAGAGGTTGCCGCGGGCGACGAGCTCGATGGAGTCGGCGATGACCTCGCGGGAGATCAGCGAGGCTTTCATGCCCTCGGTGCCCATGGTGATGCCGTCGGAGATGGTGACGGTGTTGAACTCCATGGGGGTGCCGCCGGCCTCGCGGATGCCCTGCTTGACCGCGGCGGCGACCTCGCGCAGATGGAAGTTGCACGGGCCGATCTCGGTCCAGGTGTTGGCGACGCCGATGATGGGTTTGTGCAGGTCCTCTTTCGAGAAGCCTACGCCGCGCAGGTAAGAGCGGGCAGCGGCGCGGGAGGGGCCTTCGGTGAGAGCGTTGGAGTTTGTTTTGCCGCTAGTCATGACTTGTTTTCGCTTTCTTCTTGCGTTTCGGCTTTCGTGCCAGTTCAGGGCTGGTGATCAGGTCCTTGCCGGCATCCGTCCAGCCCATGCGCCAGCTTGGATTGAGCCAGTTCAGAGTGACAATCCGCTTCCACAACTTCAGCCCCTCAAAGTGAGCGATGTATCCACGATCGTAATCTTCTTGGTCGATCGCCTGCGGCGCCTGGGGACGTGTGCTCATAGGAGTTCAGAAGTGTAGGCCGTGCTTAATACGGGAGTCGTTGGTGGGTGGCGTGGGCGTTGGGGAGAGCAGGCCGGTGAGGTCGGCTACCAGTTTGCCGGTGGTTTCATCGAGGTCCTTGTTGCGGTTCTTCTGGAGGCCGGCGTAGTTGGTAGCTTCGGTCACGGACCAAAGCGTGGTGTGGGTGCGCGGGTCGATGAGGACGACGCGAAACTGGCGGACGGAGCGGTTGGAATCGCGGCTTCCGATAGCCTGGCCGAGGTCAATCTCATAGTGGAGTTCGAGGATGACGTCGGCGTCGGATGGAGAGGCTACAAGGTCGTAGCGGGTGGTGGATTTCAGGCCGGCATAGACGCCGTTGTAAGCGCGAAGGCAGTCGGCATTTTCCTGGTCGCCGGCGTTGCCGAGAAAGAGGCGGTGCGCGGTGGCGAGGACGCCGGGGAGGGGTGCGGTGGATAGGTCGGGTTGCTGGGCGGATAGCAAGGAGGTGAGCGCGAGGAAGGCGGGCAGCAGGATCAAACAACGGGGAGACGTCAGATTCGTGTTCGACATTGGCATGGTCACCGGGTTGGAATCTATGTGTCGCGCCTTCAGCGCTTGGGTCGTTGTTTGGTCGATACCTGGGCCTTGCGGCCCAGGGTAAGTATGTGTCGGGCCTTTGGCCCTTTCAGTGGGAGGGTGCTAAGCAGCGGTGAGTTGGGCTTTCGGGGCGAGCCAGAAGTCGTGGTCGTGACGGGCTTCGAACTGGTCGAGTTCGGCTTCGTGGCGGAGTGTGAGGCCGATGTCGTCGAGGCCGTTCAGCAGGCAGTACTTGCGGAAGGGGTCGATGTCGAACGTGCCGCGGTAGCCCTGGTTGTCAGTGACGGTTTGCTCGGCCAGGTTGATGGTGATCTGGTGGCCGGATGTTTGCGAGGCCCGGTGGGTGAGGAGGTTGACGTCGGCTTCGGACAGGCGGACGAGGATCATGCCGTTCTTACCCGCGTTCGAGAAGAAGATGTCGGCGAAAGAGGGGGCGATGACGGCGAGGAAGCCGAAGTCGGTGAGGGCCCAGGCGGCGTGCTCGCGGGAAGAGCCGCAGCCGAAGTTTTTGCCGGCGATGAGGATCTTTGCACCGGCGTACTGTGGCTGGTTCAGGGCGAAGGTTGGGTCGGGGTCGCCGGGTCGCAGGCCTTCACTCAGGAGCGGCTGCTCGTCCTCGTGGGTGGCGGCGGTGCGCTCCTGGACGCGTCGCCAGTCGAAGAAGAGGAACTCGCCATAGCCGGTGCGCTCGATGCGTTTGAGGAACTGCTTGGGGATGATCTGGTCGGTGTCGATGTTGGAGATGTCGAGCGGCACGGCGAGCGAGGTGAGCGTATTGATCGCGATCATAGAATCCTTTCCGGCGAGGTCAGTGGGTGATGCCGATGTTGAGCTCGGTGCGCCATTCTGCGGGGTCGCGCGCATCGTTGGGGCCGACGACGTAGCGCTCGTAAATACGGGAAGTGTCTGGAACATGGCCCTTGCTCGCGAGCCACAATTGGAACTCCTGCCATGCTCCGACCAGGCCGTCGTAGCTGCCTTCGTAGACGGTGCGGGCGACAGTCATCGCGGGCCAGAGCCCGGGTTCGACGCGGCCGGAAGCGATGATGGGTTCGGTGACGGGAAAGCAGACTTCGAGTTCGAAGTGCGTGTCCGGGATGCGGAGGTGGTGGGCGTAGAACGGGCCTACCGGGATGACGGACTGCTGCTTGAGCACGGAGCCAAGCTCGGCCACGGCTTGTCCCATGGCCGGTCCAATCTCGGAGGCGGGCACGTTGAGCGGGATCATGGCGCAGGGCTGATCGAAGGTTTGCAGGACCTGCGGCGTGTTGGTCAGCGGCTCATGGTCAGGCACGTTATTGGGGGTGGCGGTGTCGTTGCTCATGCGGAGGCTCCGGGGACAAGGACCTGGTTGAGATCGAACGTGGGCGTAGGTGCGGCGTCATTGAACTTCCAGGAGCGGACGTCGGTGAGGTGGCCGGTGATGGCGGCGGCGGCGGCCATGGCGGGCGAGAGCAGGTGGGTGCGGGAGCCTCGGCCCTGGCGGCCTTCGAAGTTGCGGTTGGAGGTGGAGGCGCAGCGTTCGCCGGGAGCAAGGATGTCGGGGTTCATGCCGAGGCACATGGAGCAGCCGGGCTCGCGCCACTCGAAGCCGGCGGACTTGAAGATGCGGTCGAGGCCTTCACGCTCGGCCTGCGCCTTGACCTGTTGCGAGCCGGGCACGACCATGGCCGAGACCGAGGATGCCACGGTGTAGCCGAGAACGACCTTTGCGGCAGCGCGAAGGTCTTCAATGCGGGCGTTGGTGCAGGAGCCGAGGAAGACGCGGTCGATGTTGATTTCGGTCATGGGCGTGCCACTTTGGAGTGCCATGTATTCGAGGGCGCGCTCGTAATTGCGCTGGTCGGCCTCGCTTGCGTCCGGCGGCAGCGTGGGTACGGCGGAATCGATGCCGGTGACCATGCCGGGCGAGGTGCCCCAGGTGACGGTCGGGGTCAGGCTGGCGGCGTCGATGTGGAGTTCGCGGTCGAAGGTGGCGCCGGGGTCGGTCTGGAAGGTGCGCCAGTGGGCTACCGCGACGTCCCAGGGGGTTTCGGCCGAGAGGGTCCCGGACTCAAACTCGCGGACCAGTGTGGCGGGATCCCGGGTTTCATTCGGACCCACCCATCGCGATGAGGCTGCGATGGATGGAGCATCCTGGCTTTTAGCTGAGGGGGAAAAACGGCGGCCTTTGAGGTATGCGAAGGTGGTCTCGTCGGGGGCGATCATGCCGGCGCGGGCCCCGGCTTCGATGCTCATGTTGCAGACCGTCATGCGGCCTTCCATCGAGAGCGCGCGAATGGCCGAGCCGGCGTATTCAACGACGTAGCCGGTGGCACCCGCGGTACCGATCTTGCCGATGATGTGCAGGATGATGTCCTTGGCGGTGACGCCGTAAGGAACTTCGCCCTCGACCGAGATCCGGAAGGTTTTGGGCTTGTCCTGCGGCAGGGTCTGCGTGGCCATGACGTGCTCGACCTCGGAGGTGCCGATGCCGAAGGCGAGCGCTCCAAAGGCTCCGTGGGTGCTGGTGTGCGAGTCGCCGCAGACGATGGTCATGCCGGGTTTGGTCGCGCCCAATTCGGGTCCGATCATGTGGACGATGCCCTGGTTCGCGTCCTCGACGTCATACAGCGGCACGTCGAACTCCGCGCAGTTGCGGCGGAGCGCATCGATCTGGCGGGCACTTACCGGATCGAGGATATGCAGCCGATCCTGCACGGAGCTGGTTGGCACATTGTGGTCCACCGTGGCGATCGTGCGGTCTGGCCGGCGCAGCTTCCGGCCGGCCATGCGGAGGCCGTCAAAGGCCTGCGGGCTGGTGACCTCGTGGACCAGATGGAGGTCGATGTAGAGGATCGACGGCTCGCCCGCAGGATTGGCGACGAGGTGCTGGTTCCAGACTTTTTCAAACAAGGTGGTCGGCGTCATGTCAGTGTCTCGGGGCAAGGGTTGGGCCATCTGTGGTGGCGGCCGGGGTTGGCATCTCGTGGGGAGTGCCGTCCGGATCGACCTGAATGGTGGCGGCTATCTTCTGCGGCGCTCCGGTGCCGGCGATGTTTTCGCCCAGCCAGCGCACCAGTGAGTGCGTCACGGCGTCGGTCAGCGGTCCGGTGCGGTTGGGAAAAATCCACAAGGTGTACGGCGCGTCGGGCTCGTCGGTGGTCTTTGCGTCGCGCGCCCAGTCGATGGCGGCAAAGACCGTGTACGGCTGCTCTTCGGCCTGCTTGCGGCTTTTGCTGGGGGGCTGGAGGTCGACGAAGAGAAAGCCGCGCGAGGTGCGCCGGCGAAAGACCGAGCCGGTCACGGTGATGTAGCGGTTGTCGTCGGCGAGTACCTTGCCGGGGATGGTGAGGAAGTCGTAGGCAACCTCGGCCAGCGGCTTGCGGGGCGGAAGCTGAAGGCCCCAGAAGGTCTGCGGCGCGAGCAGGTTCTGTTCAAGAAATGGCACAAAGTCCGGATCCTGGATGAGCTCGTGCTCGCGTCCGTCCACTGGTGGCGGGCCGTACTGCCAGAAAAACTCGGGGTCGATGAGGTGGACGCGCTTGTTAGACCTGGCCGGCTTGTCCTGGCTCCGATCCTGCCGTGGCGGAATTGGCGTGGGGCCCAGCAGCTGCGCGTGAGCGAGGGAGCCAAGCAGAAAAAACGCGGCGATGGGGAGAATGCGCATGGTCAAAGGCCTTCGTAGTAGTCGCGCCTGGCTTTGCGGCGGCGTGCGCGTTCCACGGAGCCGGCCGCGTAAACGGTCGCGTTGCCGACCAGGAGAAACACAAGTGCGCCCAGCACAACGATCAGCGGACTATAGCCGCGGAAGAGCTGGATGGCCGACGCGGTCAGGATCGCGGCGGTGACCAGAAGGTATTGCGACTTGTGCGAGATGGTCATGGGTGAGCTGGCGTGGGTTAGACGGCGTGCATGGCCTGGGAGCGATCCATGGAATGGGTCAGGGCTTCGTGGACAAGACGTCCCATCTGCTCGGTCGTGACGAGCGCGTGGGAGGGATCGGTGCCGCGCGCGAGGTCGGCGGTGCGATGTCCAGCGGCAAGCACCCTGGCAACGGCCTGCTCGATGGCACGGGCTTCGGACTCAAGTTTGGCTGAGTGCCGCAGGACCATGGCGGCGGTCAGGATCGCGCCAAGCGGGTTCGCCTTGCCGGTGCCCGCGATGTCGGGCGCGGAGCCGTGGACAGGCTCATACAGGTTCACCTTGCCGCCGATCGTTGCCGAAGGAAGCATGCCAAGCGAGCCCGTAATCACTCCGGATTCGTCCGACAGGATGTCGCCAAAGAGGTTCTCGGTCAGGACCACGTCGAAGGAACGTGGTGTGTTCATCAGGTGCATGGCCATGGAGTCCACCAGTTGGTGTTCGAGCTCCACGTCGGGGTACTCGTGGGCGATATCGGTGACGGTGGCGCGCCAGAGCTGCGACACTTCGAGCACGTTGGCCTTGTCGACCGAGGTGACTTTCTGCCGGCGTCCCTGGGCGAGCTCAAAGGCGATGTGCGCGACGCGAGTCACCTCGTCGTGGGTGTAGCGCATGGTGTTGATTGCTTCGCCATTTCCTTGCGGCCCGCCTTCGTGATTCCACCAGCGCGGCTCGCCGAAGTAAAGGCCGCCGAGCAGCTCGCGGACGAACAGGATGTCCGCAGCCTTGGTCACCTCCGGGCGCAGCGGCGAGTTCGCGGCGAGCTCGGGATAGGCGACGGAGGGACGCAGGTTGGCGAAGCCGCCGAGGTGCTGGCGAATCCGCAGCAGGCCGGCTTCGGGGCGGGTCTCGGGCGGAAGTGCGGCAAACCTGTTGTCGCCTACCGCGCCTAGCAGGACGGCATCGGATTCGAGGCAAAGGTCGATGGTGGCCTGCGGCAGCGGTGTGCCGGTCGCGGTGATGGCGACCCCGCCGATGAGGCCCGTGGGGAACAGAAAATCGTGCCCGCCGAGGTCGGCGACGGCCTTGAGGATCTTGACGGCTTCGCCGGTGACTTCGGGGCCGATGCCGTCGCCGGGAAGGATTGCGATGGTGAGATTCATTGCGCTGTTCCTTCGGTCACGGATGATGCAGGATGCCGGTGCAAAGTCATGAGATTCCTAGCGTGCCACATTAGAAGCGCATTGATAGAGATCGCGCAAATGAGGGAAACCAAACCGAAGCACACTGTGTGCTTCCAGCGCGATGTAGAGCTCTCTGATCGTGGAGGAAAGTGAACTGAAATGCAACAACACCGGAATGAGCGTGCCTGGAAGAAGAAGGACGTGCCGACGCTGGCGAACGTGCTCTTGAGTGCTGCTCCTGACAGCGCAAGAGCGCAAGCTGTGGCTTGCCAGATCGCAAATCTCTCCATGTTTGGCGTCTCAGCCAAAGAGGAAAGATCATGCAGTTGCAGGGACCGCTTCCGGCTTGAGCAAAGCGACAATATCCTGGTCGTAGATCGCCTTCTTGCGGTCGGCGAGTTCGGTAAAGCGGTTGTAGACCTGATCGAGTTCAGGGCGGGTGAGCTGATGGCCAAGCTCGTTCAGGCGATGTTCGAGCGCGCGGCGGCCCGAGTGCTTGCCGAGCACGATGGAGTTGGCGGTGACGCCGACCGACTCCGGCGTCATGATCTCGTAGGTGAGCGGGTTGGACAGCACGCCATGCTGGTGGATGCCGGACTCATGTGCGAACGCATTCTTGCCGACCACCGCTTTGTTCGGCGCGCAGCCGAAGGAGATGATCTCACCGAGCAGACGGCTGGTCGGAGCGAGTTCGCGCAGGTTGATCCCGCAGGTGAATGGGAAGCAATCGCGCCGGACGGCAAGGGTCGCGGCCACCTCTTCGAGCGCGGCGTTGCCGGCACGTTCGCCGATGCCGTTTACCGTGACCTCCACCTGGCGCGCTCCGCCGAGCACGCCCGCAAGCGCGTTCGCGGTGCCCATGCCGAGATCGTCGTGGCAGTGGGTAGAGAGCGTGATGCGGTTGGCGCCCGGCTCACGAAAGGCGGGCACACGGGCGCGGACGGTTTCAAACAGCTGCTTGTACTCGGCAGGCGTAGTGTAGCCGACGGTATCGGGAAGGTTCACCGTCGTCGCGCCGGCCTGAATGGCGACGCCGACCACCTGCAGGAGAAACTCGAGATCCGAGCGCGTGGCGTCCTCGGCGGAAAACTCCACGTCATCTACGAATGTCCGGGCGAAACGTACAGCCTCGCCGGCCTGGTCGAGTGCCTGCTCCCGTGAAATGCGCAGCTTGGCCTGCAGATGAAGATCGGAGGTGGCGAGGAAGGTGTGAATGCGAGCCAGCGGCGCAGGCTCCACGGCGCGCGCGGCACATTCGATGTCCTCGCGTTTGGCCCGCGCTAGCCCGGTGATACGTGGTCCGCGAATCTCCTGCGCGATTGCCCGAACCGAGCGTGCATCGCCTTCGGACGCGATGGGAAAGCCTGCCTCGATCAGGTCCACGCCGAGCGTCGCAAGCTGGTGGGCGAAGCGAAGCTTCTCCGCATGGTGCATCGTGCATCCGGGGCTTTGTTCGCCGTCGCGCAGCGTGGTGTCGAAGAACAGGATGCGGTTTGGGTCGGGGCTCTGCCCGGTGTTCACTAAGGTCTTCATGGACTTCTCCATCATAAGCGAGGTTTATGCAGGCGGCGCGAGGTATCATACTTTCTAATCGCGCTATTGCCTTGGGCAATAAAGGCGAACTCGCCGCGAGGAGGAGCACCGGTGGATCTGTTCCAGCTGGAGACGTTTCTTGCCGTCGCCGAAGAGCGCAGTTTTTCCCGGGCGGCGGGGCGCCTGCATCGCACGCAGCCCGCGGTCAGCCAGGCCGTAGCCAAGCTTGAAGGCGAGCTTGGCGAAGTACTGCTGGATCGTGCCAGCCGCGACGGCACCCTGACCGACGCCGGCGAAGTGCTGCGCGACTACGCCGTCAAGCTGCTCAATCTGCGAGGAGAGGCGACGGGAGCCCTCGCCGAGCTGCGCGAGTTGCACCGCGGACGACTGAAGGTGGCCGCAAATGAATACACCTGCCTTTATCTGCTTCCGCTCCTCGACCAGTACCGCCGGCAGCACCCGGAGATCAAGGTGGCGGTGCAGCGAACACTTGCCAGCCGCATTCCCGACGAAGTGCTGATGCACGGCGTGGAGCTGGGCGTGCTGAGCTTTCGCCCGGATGACGCGGCGCTCATGTCCGTAGTGGTGTATCGCGATGAGCTGGTGCTGGTCACCAACCCGAAACATGCCCTCGCGCGGGCCGGCGAGGTCGCCATCCGGCGGCTCGGCGCGGAGCAGTTCGTGGCGCACAACATTCCTTCGCCGCAGCGGCAAAAGGTCATTCAGACCTTTGCTCGGCACCGCACGCGGCTGCAGATGAGCGTGGAGCTTCCGTCGCTCGAAGCGATCAAGCGCTTTGTCGAAATGGGCAACGGCGTGGCGCTGGTACCCGGGCTCACGGTGCAGAAGGAGCTTGCCTCCGGCGAACTGGTGCGCGTGCGTGTGCGCGAGCTGCAGATCGAGCGCAAGCTTCGGCTGGTCTACCGACGGCAGGCGAGCCTGTCGCACGCCTCGCTGGCATTTCTGCGGGCGGTTGAAGCGTTTGCCTCTACCTACGGCGACCCGTACACCTTCAAGCCGGGCTGAAAACAAATGTTTGTCGCCGACCGGAACAAAACCCGGCGCACACGCGTCTAGGCATGCAGGATTCCACTTCGGGCTCGCATGCCGAAGAACTGCAGAAGCGAAAGCGAGAGGTTTTCACATGAGACTGAAGACAAGGTATGCAGGGCCGAAGCTACGGCTTGCCCTGTTAATGTTAGGTACGGTTGGGCTTTCTACCGCGGCGCTGCACGCGCAGGACGCACCGCCTCCTCCGGCCGATCAGACGACCAACATGCAGGGTCCGCCACCGGGTGGACCAGGACGCGGCATGGGTGGTGAGCGCCAGATTCAGATGATGACCAGGCAGCTGAACCTGACACCGGATCAGGTCACCAAGCTGAAGGCCATCGACGCGGACAATACACAGAAGATGACGGCGCTGCGGGATGATACCAGCACTCCGCAGGGCGATAAGCGTACCAAGATGATGGCACTGCGGCAGGAACGCGAAACCAAGGTCAAGGGGATATTGACCGACGACCAGAAGACCAAGTACGACGATATGCAGGCGAAAATGCGTGAGCGGCGCATGCAGCATGGCGACCAGGGAAGCGGCGGCGATTCCGCTCCTCCCCCTCCTCCTCCGCAGCAGTAACGCTTGCAAACGGACAAGGGACAACAGACAACGGACCGCACCGGCCGGCAGAAGATCGCCATCCGATGCGGTCCTTTTTGCTTCCCAACCGGCTAAGGAGGAGTCCAACGGGTACAATTATGAGAGCGATCAAGCTGCTTTGGCTCAAAGGGGACCTTGTAACGTTCCCGGCGGGACAGATCGCGCAGGTTGAAAGGGTTCGAGACAAGAATGAAGAAGACGATTGTGTTGGGTGCCGTCCTGCTTGGGGCAACGGCCGGATATGGACAGGTGAGCCGGCAGGATGCAAGCGTCAGCCTTTTCGCCCTGGTTCCTCCGGTGGTCCATGGCAACTCCGTTATTTTGACGCCCAGCGATACAGGCGGCATCCTGCTCAGCTATCGCTACCTGCTGACGCCGCACAGCGCGCTTGAGGCCAACTACGGTTTTGCCCAAAACTCGAACTACTTTCAGTTTGGCGGCAACCAAACTTATAACCCAATCCACACCCGCCAGCAGGAATTTTCGCTCGGCTACGTGTATGGGCGAACCTACCGCAACTACACACCGTTCGTGGAAGGCGGACCCGGCGTGCTCTTCTTCAGTCCCATCCGCGATAACGGAACCACGCGCCTGGACGCAAAGCGGAACGTAGGAATCGGTGCCATGTTCGGCGGCGGACTGGCCTATGAAGTGAGCCCCAGCTTCGACATTCGCGTGGAATACCGTGCCATGTTCGTGAAAGCGCCGAGCTTTATCGACGACTTCAAGACCGGACGCTACATGGTAACCAGCATGCCTTCCCTGGGCGTCGCGTACCACTTCTGAAATCCGCCAGGATGCAAATTGGGCCGGCCCGGTCGGGATGGCCCACTTTGCTTGGAAGGGTTCAGGATGAACGTCTAGTAATGCTGCCCACGTCGCAGGTTTCCCGGGAACCGGTAGGCCACGCCGACAGTGAATAACTGCGGTGTCAGTCCATTGGGGGGAAAGCTGAGCCAATCCTGGTATTCATAGTCGGCGCGCACGTTCAGATAAGGCCTGATCGAGATGTCGACACCCGCACCTCCGGCAAACAGGTTGTAGGCCAGATTCGCGACTGGACCTCCCGAAGTATACGGAAAGTTGAAGACGCCTCGACCGTACATCAACTTCACATATGGAGAGAAGCGGCCATAGGTTCTGAAGTAGCGCGGCCCGATTTCATAGGTGCGCTCGTATAAGTGGTCGTTGTCGGGAGTGTTCGCCTGATGGAAGGTAAATTCGCCTCCAAAGTGACTGCGAAAGTCGAAGGTAGTGTAGAAACCGATCCCTCGCAACTTGGGCACTTGGTAGTCGGAACTGGCGACGACAAAATTGAGCCCCACCTGCAGGTCGCCGGCTCGAGTTGCGGTGTATTTGGCCTGTCCGAAGAGCGCGGAGGTGGAGACGACGAGAAGGCAAAGGGTCAGGAATCGAGTCAGCAAGCTTCTATCTCCAGAACGCACCATCGCGGGAACGTTCGATGCTCCCGTTTCGAAAAGGCCGCGCGACGTTTCCGCGAGGACTACAGTGTAACCCGGGCTCAGCGGATCACGTAAGCCACTCCGGCCGAAAGTGCGAGCGGCGACAAGGTGTGGGGCTCGAAGTTCGGCCATTTCTGATCTTCGACATCAGCCCGCAGGTTAAAGCGGCGTTTTACCCGGTATTCGACGCCTCCGCCGAACGCAATGACATTGAATGAACTGGAGGTGTTGTTGGTGTTGCTGTCATGGAAGATGGTTCCACGTCCGAGCATGACCTTGCCGTAAATTCTCAGGTTTGCCCGGCGCACGCTGAAGCGCGGTCCTACCAGATAGGAGTTTTCGCCGATATCGTCGGGGCTGTACAGGCCTCCAAACCGGGCCTCCGCTTCCGCGCCGGCCTCAATGCGAAAAAATCGCAACAGGTCGTAGTCGCCGTAAATCATCAGGCCAGCGTCTTTATGAACACTGTAATCGTTGTTCAGCGACATGACGGCAACTCCCGCCTGAATGTCACCGGACTTGGTTGCTGTCGGCAGCGCTTGCCCATGGATCGCGTTGGGGAGGCACGCGACAATCGTGGCGATGGCCAGCAGGGTCTTCAGAAGCTTCTTCATTGCTTCTCCTCGTTGTTGAGCTCCAGGAAAGTCGATGGGGTACGGGCAGACGTCTACCCGCACCCGCAGGGAACTACCTTTGCGTCGGGGCCGGAGTTGCAGCAGGAGCAGGTGGAGTAGCCGGAGCCGGAGCCGGCTGGTTCGGATCGGCTGGAGCCGCAGCCGGCTGGTTCGGGTCGGTGGCGGACGGCGCAGGCTGGGCTGGGGCGCCCGTGTTGTCCGCCGGGGCAGCCGGCGGCGGCGTCGGCGTGGCTGGGGGCGCGTAGTAGGACAGCTTGATGTAAACCGGCGAGACCTCAAACGGCATCTTGTCGCTTGCACTCAGGATCGGCTCAAACCCGGTGTGCAGGGTGATGACCTGATCGGTCCAGGGATCGTGACGAAGGAAGCTCGAGAGCGGCTCGGCCGCCTGCTGCTTCAGGTTCTTGACGTCCAGCTTTTCGCCCTTCGGCATCAGCGCCGCCATCCAGAAGCTCTGGTCGGTTTCGCTCTTCACCAGTCCGTCGCCGATCATGGGCGAGTTCAGCGCCTTCAGCCCCTTGACGCGCTGCTGCAGTTGCTGCAGGTAAAGGCCGAAGTACTTCTGCCCATCCACCAGTTCCTTCGCGTTCAGCAGCACAAGCGCTTCCTTGGCGGCCTCGGCGTTGTCGGCGTCGGTGTGGTGCATGGGGATCTTCTTGAACGCGGAGTTGTCCGGGAACAGCAGGCGGTCGTTGAAGGCGTATTTGGTGTCCAGCCGATGGCCGGAGATGATGTGCGCCAACTGAAATGCCAGGATGGCGTACAAGTTGCCGGTCTGCTGCGCACCGTCTGCCGTGATCACCGCGGTGGTATCGATCAGGCTCTTGGACAGGATGATCGTGTTGCCGACCGAAAGCGATTCGAGCGGCTCAGTCAGCAGCGTACGGACGTGGATCGGGCGCGAGACCGCGATATTGTTGTAGGCCAGGATGTTGTTCGCCAGCGCTTCGAGCGTCTTATCGAAGTCGCTTGGAGCATCCAGCAGGCCGGCAGTGTAAAGGCGCTCGATGATGTTGTCTTCCGCCTGCTGAACAAAGGCACGCTGCGCCCCGAGCGGGCCGACATCGGCCGCGTCCGTGCTCTGGTCGTTCGCTCCGCCGATGGTGACCTCGGTGTTCTCGGCCGTCGATGGCGGGACCTTCAGCAGATAGCCCCAGACGTGATTGATCGCCTTGAACTTGAGCGTGCTGGTCTGGCTCTTGGGATCGCTTTCCTCCACGTAGAAGGAGGTCGGCATCCACAGGTCCGGCTGCACGTTGGTGCGCCAGCTGTCAAAGTGGAAATATTCGCTGTACTCCTTGTCGGAGCCGGCAAAATCACCGTTGAACCGTACGACGTTGCCGTCGCGGGAGTCCAGCCAGATGCGTCCGTAGAAGCGGCCCGTGCTCTTGCCGATTGGCGTCACGTCGAAGACCGAGGTCGGGATGGTGCCGAGGAAGTCGCGCCGCACAAAGCTGAAGTTGTAGTGCTGGCGGTCATAGTCAGTCGAGTCCATCAGCAGCATCTGCACAAAGCCGGACTCATGGAACTGCAGGTGCAGGGAACCGCCCAGGCCACCGAGGAAGCCGGCCGAACCTTTGAACACGTTGAACTTGCTTCCCTTGTTCGTGCCGGCTTTGGGCCCCTGCTCAAAGGCCTTGTCGTCGATGACCTTGCCGAAGTCGACACGACCGAGGAAGTGTTCGTCGGATTCGGGAATCTGACGCATGACCGGGTCCGGCTTCATGTTCTGGATATAGGTCTCGACGATCGGAGCACGCTCCTTCACCGTCTTGATCACGACCTTTTCACGAACGATGGATTTGTCAATCAACGCGCTCTGGGCCGGAGTCAGCTTTTTGCCCGGGTCGACGACCTTTTTCTTGCCAAAGATGGGAAAGGCAGAGGCTGGATGGGGCAGGGCCGTTGCGACCAGAAGCGCCAGTGAGAGGCCGGCGAGTGAGCGGTTCCTTGGGTTCATATGCGTGCGGCTCCTGTTGTTAGGTACGGCCTGAGGCGGTGGGAGAGTCGGCTTTGGAAAGACGGACTCTCCCCGCTTTGCTGTTTTCGTTGATGCTAGCCGAAGAGCGCGTCTGAGGCGAATCGCTTCGCCGTCCAGCCCGCGCCATCGCTCAACCGGCAAGCTGGAAGGTGACGCTTTCCGTACCTTCCCAGTCGATCGGGGTGCCGGCCGCGTCGGTCGCCGGCCGGAAGCGTGTTCCTTCCGCCACGCGGCGTGCTTCAGCGTCAAGACCATGTCCCAGGCTGCCCGAAACGCTGAGCACCGTGACCTGGCCGCTCGACGAAACGTGGATGCGGACCTGGATGGTTCCCTCCACGTGCGCGGCGGTCGCGTCCGCGGTGTACACCGGCCGCGGCTTGGAAAGTACGGTCGGGTTCTTGCCGGCAGCGTGCTGCTCAACGGGCGGCCGGCCAAGGTTGACGGGGGGCCGGTTCTCTCCCAGCGAAACGGTACTCGGCCTGTTTCCGGTGGCGTTGCCAGGACCGACTCCATTGCTTCCCGGCCGTCCTAGCGCGACCCCGGCGACGGCCCGTGCACCGGTTCCGTTGACGCCTCCGTTCGGCTGTCCGCTGCCCAGGTTGACCGAGGCGCTGCGCGGACCGCCGCCGGTGTTGGACGCCGGCATGCCGGAGATGCCTTGTCGCCCGAGATTCACGGCTGAAGCCACCGCAGGCCGGTCGGACGGAACGATCGGGTTGTTGGACTGCCCGAGGCGCACCGCGCTCGGATTGCGGTCCGCATTCGGCACCGAGGCCGCCTGTCCCAGATTCACCGTCGTCGGCCTGGGCGCGGCGGCGGCTACGACCATCTTGGGCGGAGCCTCCTTCATCACCGGCATCGGCTTATCCATCTTGACCGGAACCGGCTTCGGTGGATCGGGAATTTTCACATCAGGCCGGATAATCTTGGGCGGCTCGATCTTGGGCGGCTCAATCCTGGGCGGCGGTGGCTTTGGAGGAACGATCTTCGGCGGCGGCGGCTTCGGAGGATCGACCTTAGGAATCGTCGCGTAGGTCAGCTCTTCTTTTCTGCGCTCATCGCTCACTTTCTTTACGCTCGCGCTGACGATGACCGCAAGCAGAAGGAGCACGCTCATCACTACAGTGGCCGTAAATACGGAGCTCTTGCTTTGCGCGCCGGGATTGATGACGCCGAAATGCTTGAACTGAATATCCTGGGGTCGCTCGACGGATTCGCTGCGGAGAGGCTTCGGCATAGAGTGGAGTGTCCTTGTAACGGCCTCCGGAGAGGCGACAGAGTCAGAGTTTGGCGCAATCGCGATGCGCGATCAGGCTTCCATGCGGCCGTCTATGCGACCTTGGTGGAACCGCTGCTCCTGGCAGCCAATCCCGATGAGTCAGTCCAACCTGTGTTCCTGGAACTCATTCCCGCCAGGAGATGCCGGGTGCATCCTGCGAACCGGAACGACAAACCGGTTTCCGAAGTAACCGTTTGCGGAGTCGTATTGATAGCAACGATACCAAATCTTCGCCTTTTCATCAGCCGCCTGCGATTAAATCTCGGGGCCAGGGTTCCTGCGTTTGAGCTGCCTGCGAGGATGCGCAAGTGCTCTTCCGTGCTGGCCAACTCCAGTTTGCTTTACCGGGACAGACACCGCACTGGTACTTTTGTTGCAGGGTTCCTGAAAAGGTTTTGGTTTACAGGGCTCACAGGGGGAGATTCGCATGAGAGTTCTGGTCACGGGTGGTGCAGGCTACATCGGCGGAACGGTAAGCCGGCTTCTACTGCAAAAGGGTTACGAGGTAACCATTCTGGATAACCTTTGCCATAGCCGCAAGCAGGCGTTGCCGGCGGGCGCGGCCTTTGTGGAGGGCTCGCTGGCCGACCGCCCGCTACTCGAAGCGATCCTGCGGGACGGAGCCTTCAGTGGCGTCATGCACTTTGCCGCGCTGATTGAGGCCGGTGAAAGTATGAAGGTCCCGGAGCGCTACTTTCGCAACAACACCGCCGGTACCTTGACCCTGCTCGAAGCCATGCAGGCCACCGGCAAGAACAAGCTTGTTTTCAGTTCGACCGCAGCCTGTTACGGCGAGCCGGAAACCACGCCGATCCTGGAGGACGCAAAGCTTGCGCCCACCAACGCCTATGGTGAAAGCAAGCTGCTTTCCGAACACATGATGCGCTGGATGAACGTCGCGCACGGCTTCCGCTATGCCGCGCTGCGTTACTTCAACGTCGCCGGCGCCATCGACGGATATGGCGAGGACCACGAGCCCGAAAGTCACCTTATTCCGCTCGTGCTGGACGTTGCGCTGGGCCGGCGGCCGAATATCAAGATCTTCGGCGAGAACTATCCTACCAAGGATGGCACGTGTGTGCGCGACTATATCCACGTTGAAGACCTGGCGGAGGCGCATCTGCTGGCGCTGGCCGCGCTCGATCGCACGCCGAAGATGATCTACAACATCGGCAACGGTCAGGGCTTTACCGTGCTCGAGGTGATCGATTCGGTCCGGCGCGTGACCGGCAGGCCCATCGCAGTCGAACAGTGCGCTCCCCGCGCAGGTGACCCGGCCGTGCTGGTGGCCAGCTCGGAGAAGATCCAGCGCGAGCTCGGCTGGAAGCCGAAGTTTGCCGACCTCGATGCGATTGTCGAAAGCGCATGGCAATGGCACCAGAAGCTCCATGCAAACTCGTAGCCGAACCGCAGAATCGAGGAACGCGGAATGCTTTCAAGCATGTTTCATCTGCCATTGCCGATACTGGAAAAGCTGCTGCGCCCGGTTATCGTCTACCTGGTGCTGGTGGGCTTCCTGCGGCTGTTCGGCAAACGGGAGCTGGCGCAGCTGAACCCGTTCGACCTCGTGGTGCTACTCAGCCTTGCGAACACCGTCCAGAACGCCATCATCGGCGATGACAATTCAATTACGGGCGGGGTCATCGGCGCGTTTTCGCTGCTGAGCATCAACTGGCTGCTGATGCGATTTCTCTACAGGCACCCCAAGATCAATGACGCGCTGCAGGGAACCGAGACAATGCTGATCCGCGATGGCAAGCTGGACCCCGCAGCCATGAAGCGCGAAGGCCTCACCCAGCAGGAGCTGCTCTCGGTCCTGCACAAGCAGAACTTCAACCGGTTTGAAGAGGTCAGCACCTGCGTGCTGGAGCCGAACGGAACGTTTTATCTGGAGGGAGTCTCGCCAACCGAAACCGAAACCGAAGGCACCGCCATGATGGACGCGCTGCATCGGCTGTCCGGTGAGATCGGCGAGCTGCGTCGCGAACTGGCGCAGGTCCGTGCCGAACGCGCATCGCTTCCGCCCGTGTAACTGTCGCCCAGAGAGAAGCCACGCCTTAGGCTGGCATGGTTTGCGAGGGTACCAGGCAAATACGAAGATTTCTGGCTTGGCGAAGCTACGTTGCCGGAAGGTGCGTCAGGCTTCCAGGCCCATCATGCGGATGATGGCGAGAGCGTTGGAGCTGGTGTTGACGCCAGGTTTGAGGCGGTAGTCGAAGGCAAGGGGGTCGGCTGGATCGGGCGAAGCCATGTGGACGTTTTCTCCTCCGTTGACTTCGTTGGCGAGATCGGTGAGAGCGAGGTCGTGGGTGCTTAGCGCGCCGATGGCGGCGTGGGCGAGCAGGGCGCGCAGGACAGCGGAGGCAGCGAGGCGGCGGTCGGCGGAGTTGGTGCCGGAGAAGATTTCGTCGACTAGGAAGAGGACCGGCTGCCCGGCAGAGATGCTGACGATGCGCTGGAGGCGGTCGACTTCGGCGAGGAACTTGGATTTTCCTTCGGCGAGGGAATCGGTGAGGGCAAGAGCGGCGCCGAGGCGGAGGGGAGTGAGGCGCATGTGCGTGGCGCGGACGGGGGCTCCGGCGTAGGCGAGCACGGCGTTGATGCCGATCGATCGAAGCAGGGTGGATTTGCCGCTCATGTTGGAGCCGGAGATGAGATAGAAGGGGTGCGCGGGGGAAAGGGAGATGTCGTTTTCGATGGCAGCGGGAAGGAGCGGGTGGGCGAGGGCTGTGGCTTCGAGGGTGGGGCGGTGCTCAGGAGGGAGGAGCTCGGGCCAGGTGTGGGTGGGGTTTTCGAAGGCGAAATTGGAAAGGGCGGCGAGAGCTTCGAACTCGGCCCAGGTGGAAAGCCACTGGCGCATGGCTTCGTTGTTGGCTCGCTTCCAGGCGGAAAGGGTGATGGCGGCCTGGGTGCCGGCGGCGAGAACGAGGGAAAAGATGTAGAAGAGTTCTTTTGTGCGCTGCTCGGTGACGGTGACCTGGGACTGAAGCTTGCGGAGGAGGAGGACGGCGCTCGTCTCTTTGGATCGACCGGGCTGGCGGGCCTGGGCCTGGAGGCGGAGGAGCAGGGGGGCGGTGAAGGTTTGGGCGTCGAGCAGGGCGAGGCCTTCGGAGAACATCTGGACGTGGTTGGAGAGTTTCTGGGTGGCGGTGAGGAGGGGTTTGACGCGGCGCTGGAGATACAGGCACAAGGCGGATTGGAGCACGGCGGCGAGGAGGAAGTTGGGGAGGACCAACGACCAGTCGAGGACGTGGGTGACGCCGAGGAGAAGAAGCGCGACCTGGGCGGTGGCGGTGAGGGCGAGGAAGGGGCGGGCGAAGGCGGGGAAGGGTGGGGCGGGTTCGTCGAGCCATGAGTCGAAAAATCGGGCTTCGACCTGCTGGAAACGGGTCTGGCCGAGGAGAGCGATGTGCTCGCGGAGGGCGGTGAGGGGGGTGAGCTCGCGGACGGCCGCTTGGCGCTCGACGGAGGTGGCGTGGGGGACAGGAGTCTGGAGGTAGTCGGCGAGACCCCGCTGTCCGATGCCGGTGCGGACGGTGTCGAGGAGGCCGAAGAGGGAACTGGGGCCGAGGAGGTTGAGGTCGTGCTCGTAGAGGTGCTCGGGGTGGCGATAGGGGGCGCCGGTGCTGCCGGACTGGGTCTGCTCGCCGCGAACGCGGAGGAGTGCGCGGTCGTAGTGATTGTGGAGGCGCTCCTGCTGGGCGATCTTTGTCTGGCTGGCGAGGTGGAGTGGAATCAGGGCGAGGAGGACGGCGAAGCCGAGGAGCAAAGGCCAGGAGGAGCCTCCGCGGATGGCATGAAGGGTGCCGATAGCAATGAGACCGGCGCTAACGGCAAGGCCGCGGGTGAGCCAGGCGCGGCGGCTGAGGAGGGCTTCTCGGGTGCGTGTGTGGGTTTGCTGGAGAAGAAGATATTGCTGTTCGACTGGGTTGGAACCGGACATGGGTCAATGGTAGACTGCTTCTTGTGCCGGGTCCTACGCGACGTAATCCCGCCAACCCCGCCAGGTCCGGAAGGAAGCAACGGTAACGGGCTAGTATGGGCGCAGTAGGTCGCCCGGTGCACTTCGATCTATCTGGGTGAATAGATCGCTAAGAACAGACAGAACCTTAACGCTGGTAAGTACGGATTGACACGGATGAGAGCTGCTAGGACCTACGTCGCTCTTTGTCAAGTTTGTTCGAGAAACGACTGCTCGGGATGGGCGGGGTTGTACGAATTTCGACCTGCCTGCCGCTGGTTTGTAACTGGAAGTATGACTTTGCGTACTCAGAAGTGATGCAGCCCATCAGGTAGGTGCCGCTGTGCTGTTCGCCTCGAGCTGGGTAGCTGTAATCCATTCTGACGCCGAAGTAGGAACCCGACAGGGACATGCGCGGCTTCAAGGGTACTGGTGGTGGTTTCCAGCGACGGCTGCTCAGTCTCTGGACCACGTTTCTGATCCAGCGCCCTACAAGACGATATAGATGTCAAGGATGAGGCCGGCCATGGGCGCTCCCGTGCAACAGGTTGATGATATGCCTCTCGGGAGGGAGATCAATGAACGGCAAAGGCCAATACTGGAATCTGGCTTGGTCAGATTGACTAGATGACGGTGTTTATGGTCGGAATGGGAGCTTTTACGTTGAAGTTAGGGGCCTACGCGTGCTGGGATGTGTCGGATTGCGAGTTCTTTTGTATGCTTGCAGGTGGTGTATGTCTCTGAAGGAGAAGTAATTTGAGTTTGGCCCCGAAGTCTGCTGTTTCCGCACGCGCGAAGATTACTTCTGTGGGGGCCTACCTGCCGCCGAAACTGCTCACCAATGCGGACCTGGAGAAGATGGTCGCTACCAGCGATGAGTGGATCGTGGAGCGGACGGGGATTCGGGAGCGGCACATCGTGGAGCCGGGAGTGGGGACGAGCGATCTGGCGGTGGAGGCGGCGAAGGCTTGCCTGGCAAAGCGGGGAGTGTCGGCGACCGAGGTGGAGTGCATCCTGGTGGCGACGGTAACGCCGGACATGATGTTTCCGGCGACGGCCTGCCTGGTGCAGCAGAAGCTGGGGGCGACGGGAGCCTGGGGGTTTGACTTGTCGGCCGCGTGCTCGGGCTTTTTGTACGCTCTGCAGTGCGGGGTGAAGTTTATCGAGTCGGGCGCGCATACCAAGGTGCTGGTGATCGGCGCGGATGTGATGAGTTCGATCATCGACTATACGGACCGGACGACGTGCGTGATCTTTGGCGATGGCGCGGGGGCGGTGCTGCTGGAGCCGTGTGCGGAAGGCGAGACGGGGTTCGTCGACTTTATGCACGAGATCGATGGGTCTGGCGCGGAGAGTTTATTCATGCCGGCGGGTGGAAGCCTGCATCCGGCCACGGCGGAGACGGTGCGCGAAGGGATGCACTATGTTCACCAGTCGGGCGGGGCGGTGTTCAAGACAGCGGTGCGCAAGATGGCGGAGCTGAGCCAGACGGTGCTGGAGCGAAACGGGCTTACGGGTGAGGATGTGGATTGCTTTCTGCCGCACCAGGCGAATGCGCGGATTATTACGGCGACGGCGGAGCGGGTCGGGATGCCGCTCGCGCGGGTAGTGATCAACATCGACCGGTATGGAAACACGACGGCGGCGACGATTCCGCTGGCAATGTGTACGGCGCTCGAGGAAGGAAAGCTGCAGAAAGGTTCGACGGCGCTGCTGGCGAGCTTTGGAGGTGGGTATACGGTAGGGGCTACGCTGCTGCGATGGGAGTATTGAGCGGAATTCATGCTGAGTGCAACGCCCGACTCGTTGCAGCCGATCAGCAGAGTACCTCAGATTAGAGCGCGCAGACCAGTGCATCTTAAGCGGCACCGCTGAAGCCGTGTCCCTTAGGTAAGACGGAACCGGTTCAGGTCGAGACACCCTGGATTGCGTGGAGGTCAGGCCTGGGCGGGGGTGGGGGTGCCTTTGGTGTTGAGGGTCTTTTTGGTCTTCCAGAGCTGGTAGAAGGCGTAGGCGCAACTGAGGAGAATGCCGGTCCAGAGGACGATCAGAATGGGCGTTCCCCACTTCGTCATGATCTTGTTCCAGAGGACCAGGACCTCCGGGCCGAAGTAGACGCCGAGCGCGACCGCCAGGGTGTGGCGGATGGCGCGGCTGACGGTAAAGGCCCACATGAACTTGGAGCGGGACATCTTGAGAGCGCCGGCGGCGAGCACAAAGGGGCTCAGGGGCATTGGCGGGGGGAGCAGGGCGGGCACGGCTACGGCGAGGATGGCGTGGGACTCCATCCAGCCGGTGACCCGTTTGAAGATGCGTTTGGGCGTACGCTTTTCGATAAAGGCCATGCCTCCGGACTGGCCTACCTGGTAGGAGAATAGGCCTCCGAGCGCGGAGCCGAAGCTGGCGATTGCGACCAGGAAAAAGATGTTGGCGTGCTGGGCGGCAAACAGGACCAGCATGATGTCGGTTACGCCGGGAATGGGAAGCGGGACGAAAGAGGAATCGACGATGGAGACCAGAAACAGGCCGAGGAGGCCGAAGGAGATGACGAGCGAAAGGAGCTTGCCGCCGGCGGGAGCGGCCGCAGCGGCTGACCAGAGGGTCGCGCAAAGGGCATAGAAGTGCGCGTTTGAGGTCGGAGTCATGTTGGGTAGGACGCGATCCGGCGGGGGGAAGTCGCGGCGTTGGCGGCTTTTGTTGCCGGCGGAGGTGAGATCAGGCTTCGTCCAGCTTCCCGCTTCGTCTACAGCATTCCGTTCTGGTTTTTCCACTCTTCCGGAGTGGGGACCATCTCCGGGAAACCCCAGTGTTCCACGACTTTGCCGTCCTGGGCGCGGTACAGGTCGAGGTCGAGGCACGGCTTGCCTTCGGAGGTTCCCTTTGCGGCGATGAAGACAAGGTCGCCCTGCCCGATCAGGAGCTTGATCTCGTCGATGGTGCGGTGCTGCATGATGACTTCTACATCACGCAGGAACTCGGAGACACCGTCGCGCACGCCGGGTTCGTGCCGGATCATAAGGTTTGGGGCGAAACATCTTCCGGCCGTGCTATGGTCTCCCTGCACGTGAAATGTTTCGTAGTAGCTGCGCAATAAAGTCTTGTTCTTTTCGGTGTCTTCGAGGTGCGCCGGCTCGGCAGGTCCATCGATCTGGGTGTGCCCGCTCTGGTTGGGCGGCGCGTCCATGGTCGAAAAGGCCCAGTGCTCGACGACGAGTCCGCCGTCGAAGCGGAAGACGTCGAAGAAGATGTTTCGCCCGGAGCGCTATCCGATGGCCTGGGTGAAGACGTAGGGACCATCCTGGAGTGCGCGTACGACATTGAGCCGCAGTTGGTCGCGCGGTGCCTGGCGGATAAACGCTTCGAGCCCTTCGACGCCGTCGGCCGCGTACGGATTGTGCTGGACAAAGCGCTCGCGGTCGATGTACTGCGTTGCCTTGCCGGTATCGCCTGCGCTGATGCCGGCAAATACGATACGGACCTTTTCGAGGTGAGTGATTTCCATTGGAAGCTCCATTTGGTCACAGTCGCATGCAGGGAAGCGGCAGCTCCAAACCAGGTGTAGAGATGTGGGCCGGAGCCGATCGGATGCTTTGTTGCGTGGGTGCGCGGGATAGGCGAGGGCAAGCCCTCGGTATGGCTCCCATGCTTCGCTTCCACGTACAATAAGGAGGCCGATGCCGCGCCTTCCCACAACCCGCCCGGTACCGCCTGCTGCTCACGATGCCGGTCCGGATGCGTTTACCAGTAACGAGACGGATCCGGAACACGCGCACGCAGGCGACGCGGATTCGGATTCGGCAGAGGTGGACGATTTCGCGCAACCCCCGGACGAAGATGGGGTTCACGACGATATGGCTACGCTGGCGATTCATCCTATCCAACCCGCGCATCTGGAGCAGCTTGCTGAATCCGAGGCGCGCGAGTCCGGGCTGCACCTTACCGGCGACTTTGGAGCGCTGGACGACGCGGCCATCATGCTGGAGCTCAAGGCGGGTAACATGTCCGCCTTCGACCACCTGATGCGGAAGTATCGCAAGCCGATTGCGCATTTCATGTTCCGCATGACGCACAACCAGGCGGTCGCAGAAGAGCTTGCGCAGGAGGTGTTTCTGCGGGTTTATCGCTCGCGCGAAACCTACCGCGCAGAGGCCCGGTTTTCCACCTGGCTGTACCGGATTGCGACCAACCTGGGCGTGAACCATGCGCGCGACACACGGCACGAGCGCTCCGCGTCCACCGTATACCTGGATGAAACCGACTCTGAAACCGGGACGAGCCCGGATGTCGCCGATTCGACTCCGGGAGCGGAAGCATCCATGTTGCGCAACGAACGCATGAACTCGATCCGCGAGTTTGTAATGGCGCTTCCGGAACGGCAGCGCATGGGCGTGCTGATGCACAAGTACGAAGGCATGGATTACAAGCAGATCGGCGAGGTGCTGAAGCTGTCGGAATCCGCAACCAAGAGCCTGCTGTTTCGCGCGTACCAGACGCTTCGCGAGAAGCTGAAAGAATTTGTTTAGCCCCGCAGGCGTTTTGCCCTGCCGCTCGAACGTTCAAGCACCACCTGCAAGGAGAATAACGATGAACTGCAACGAGTTCCAGAAAGAGCTTCCCGACCTGATCCTGACGTTTGGCGCAACGCCGAGCCCGGCGGCGTCGGCGCACCTGCGCATCTGCCCGCCCTGCACGGAAGAGCTGCGCTCCTATGCCGACACGTTTGCGGTGCTTGACATCTGGTCGGTGCCGGAGCCGTCGCCTTATTTCGACCAGAAAATGCACGTGCGTCTGCGGGAAGAGCAGATGGCCCCGCGCATGAGCTGGCTGGAGAGCCTGCGGGCGCGGTTTCTTTACAATACCGGCCGCCAGTTTCGCCCGGCCATGGCGGGGGCGCTTGCGCTCGCGCTGATTGCGGCCGGCGGCGGCGTGGCCGGATACGACCTTTCCTCCGCGCCGGCCGCGCAGCCGGTGCAGGCCTCGAACACCGTGCAGGACCTGCAGATCCTGGATCGCAACGCGCAGACCTTTGAGCAGCTCGATCAACTTCAGCAGGATGAAGATGCGCCCGCTGCACAGTCCGCGCCGGACGCCGCGACCCCCACCACCTGAACACCGGGAACCTTTCCGGGCTCGCGCCCTGCGGTACACTCGCACTATTCGCCGATCATGCACGCACTCTATCCAAACCGTCTTCCGGCACTCAACTCCCCGTCGGCCTGGGGGCGTGTTATACGTAGCGGGCTTCTGCTTTTCCTGCCTGCTGTTTTCCTTACGCAGGCGCATGCGCTGCAGCGGCGGGGCGGGATGCAGCGCACGTCTCCCGCGCCGATCGTTCGTCAGGCTCCGCAGCAGCAGGAGCGTCCCGGAGGACCCCAGCGTTCGTTTGCTCCCCAAGTTGGCGGACAGTTTGGTGATCAGCAGCGGGGTGGGCCTTACAGCCAGAACGGCGGCAGCGGCGAGGCGCGCAGTCAGGAAAATCGCGGCCAACTGATCAATCGCGGTCATCCCAACCAGATGCAGCAGCACCTTGGCTCGTGGATGGAGTCTCACCGCAACCTGCCGCTGGACGGACAGGAGCGCGCGCTTGAACAGGAGCCCGGCTTTCACCAGCTTCCGCCCGAGCAGCAGCAGCGCATGCGCGACAGACTGACGCAGCTGAACCGCATGGATCCCGCGCGGCGGCAAAGCATGATCGAGCGGACCGAAGCGATGGAGCGTCTGAGCCCTCAGCAGCGACAGCAGGTGCGGTCTGCCGTGGGACAGCTTGGCGGGTTGACGGCCGATCGCCAGCGGGCGGTTGCGCAGGCCTTTCGCGGGCTGCAGTCCATGCCACCGGAGCAGCGCCAGAACTACATGAACTCTCCCCAGTTCCGCGCGCAGTTCAGTGATCAGGAACGCGGCACGCTGAACGGCCTGATGCAGGTTAGTCCCTATCTTCCCATGCGCCGCCCCGGGCCACCTCCACAGTAGCTTCAACGAGCTCCGCCTCGATCCTCGCGAGCAGGGATGCCTGCCCCTCGGCAAACGGGTAGAAATGCCCTCCCGGAAACCGTTCCGCGCGAAAGCCTGGCCCGCTTACCGCCTTCCATCCCAAGAGACCGGCCTGCGTCACGGCGGGATCGTCTGCGCCGGCGAAGGCGGACACCCCACAGCTTACCCGAGCCCCTGCTTCCGCGCGGAATTGCTCGACCGCGCTCAGGTCCGCCCGCAGGACGGGCAGAAACAGTGCCTGCATCTCCGGGTCGTCCAGCAGCGCGCGTGCCTGCGCGCCGTACCGGGCGACGAGCCCAGTTAGCAACGGCTCATCTTCAAGCCCGGCCAGCGGTTCCGCGCCGCGGTGTCCCGGAGACTCGCGCCCGGAACAGAAAAGCCGGAGCGCCTGCGGTCCCTTTGCCTCTTCGATCCTTCGCAGCCAGGCAAACCCCAGCAGCGCGCCCATGCTGTGGCCGAAGACGGCATACGGAAGCTCGCGCAGCCGGGGGCCGATCGCGTCGCTGAGCCCGCGCACCAGCTCGTCGAGCGAATCGATAGCGGCCTCACGGATGCGGCCTTCGCGTCCGGGAAGCAGCACCGGGCAGACCGCCACCCAAACCGGCAGTATCCGTCTCCAGCGCTGAAATCCCGCCGCCCCCGCGCCGGCGTGCGGCAGGCAGAAGAGTCGCACCCGCGCCGTCCGGTCCAGGTCCGCCCGCGCAACCCATTCCCCCACGCCCCAAACCTCCCGTACGTTACTTCCAACGATCAGCTGCCGTACCGGTACAATCAGCGCATCCGGTCATGCTCATCCTCCACGCCATCTTATCTGTACTCGGGCTGCTGCTGACCCTTGCCACCCTTCCCCTCTTTCTGGAGCTGTTGCTGCTTTCGATCGCCGCCGCCCTGCCTTCACGCAAACAGCCTATGGCCCCCAAGCTTGCGGAACCCCGGCTCGCCGTTCTGATTCCCGCGCACAATGAGGATCGTCTTGTCGCCCGCGCGGTTCGCAGCGTGCAGTTGCCGGCCGCTGCCTGGGTCGTGGCGCATAACTGCACCGACCGGACCGCGAAGGCAGCGCGCGAGGCCGGAGCGCAAGTGCTCGAGCTGAACGAGTCTTCCGGCCAGGGCAAAGGAGCCGCCCTCCATTACGGCTTCACGGAGATTCTGGCTGCTGGCTGCACTGCCGTGCTGGTGCTTGACGCCGATTCGGTCGCCTCCCCCGCGCTGGTTCCGGAAACGCTGGCGGCCTTTCGCGCCGGAGCCCAGGCTACCCAGGCACGCTACCTGGTCGCGAACCCGGCGGACACCTCGCGAACCCGCCTGATGGGGCTCGCGCTGCTTGGAATGAACGTCCTTCGCCCGCGCGGACGGACCCGGCTTGGGCTTTCGTGTGGCATCTTTGGCAACGGCTTTGCGCTTTCGTCCGAGACGCTCCGGAGGGTTCCGTACACGGCCGGCTCCGTGGTGGAAGACCTGGAGTACCATCTTCTGCTGGTGCGCGCGGGTATCCCGGTGCTGTTTCTGGACCGGGCTGCCGTGCTCGGCGAGATGCCCGACAACAGCGCCGCCGCACGGACGCAGCGGGCCCGGTGGGAGGGCGGCCGGCTGCTGATGCGCCGGCAGCATGCGCCCGCGCTGGCCCGTGCCGTCGCCGCAGGCAACCTCCGTCTTGCCGAGCCGCTTCTGGACCTGCTCGCGCTTCCCCTGGCGACCGAAGCCGCGCTGCTGGCCGCGGCGCTTCTGCTCGCCATCTTCGCGGCTATCCCTTGGCTTGGCTTCTACAGCATCTTCGCCCTTGGAACCTTGATCCTGTACGTCGTGGTGGCCGCGACGCTCGGCCCGGAGCCCGCACGCAACCTCCGCGCGCTCTTGGCCGCTCCGGGGTACCTGGTCTTCAAAGCCGCCATGATTCCCGCCACCCGGCGAGCGGCCCGCAAGGATGCGGACTGGGTTCGGACGGAGCGGAATCGGCTGCCCTGAGCCCCTTCAGTGTCAGGTATTTGGGCTTTACCCGAGTGCCGCGAACCAGGCGCGCATGCGCTTAATCCCTTCGTCGATGACATCGGCCGATACGGCATAGCTCAAGCGAATGTGTTCTCCGGTTCCGAACGCCTCGCCCGGCACGGTGACGACGTGGGCTTCGCTGAGCAGCCTTGCTCCGACGTCGGCCGCGGTCCTGACGCCTCCTTTGCCGAAGAACGCGGAGACGTTCGGGTAGACGTAGAACGCTCCCTGCGGAACCGTGCAGGTGAGCCCGGGGATGGTTTTGAAGCCGGCGAGAATGCGGTCGCGCAGGGTAATGTAGTCCGCGCGCATGGTGGCCACGCACTCCTGCGGGCCGGTAAGCGCCGCCACCGAGGCACGCTGGACCATGCTTGCGGAGTTCGAGGTCGACTGCGACTGCAGCTTGCTCATGGCGGCGATGACGGGCTTCGGACCAAGCGCGAAGCCGGCGCGCCAGCCGGTCATCGCGTAGGTCTTGGATAATGAGCCGAGCACAACCACGTGGTCCTTGCAGTCCAGATTGGAGGCTCCGCTTACCGGCTCGCCCTGGAAGGTTAGATACACGTAACACTCGTCGAGCAGGACAAAGATGCCGCGCGCGTGTGCCAGCTTGACGATGGCGTCGAGATCCTCTTTCGCCATGACGGCACCGGAGGGATTCGACGGCGTGCACAGGATGATGGCCTTGGTCCTGTCCGTCATGGCCGCCTCGATCATCGCGGCGGTGACCTTGAAGTCCTCGCGTTCGTCGGTGCGGACGAGCTTCACGATGCCGCCGGCGTACTGGATGATGTCCTTGTACGAAACCCAGTAAGGATCGGGCAGGATGACCTCTTCGCCATGGTCCACGAGGACCTGCAGGGCGTTGAACAGCGCCAGCTTGCCACCGGTGGTGAAGACACATTCGTCGATGGCGTAGTTGGTGTGGAAGTCTTCGCGGTGCCGGTCGACGACGGCTTTGCGCACGTCCGGCGCACCGGCCACGGCGGTGTAGCGGGTGTAGCCTTGTTCGATGGCGGCGATGCCTGCGTCCTTGATGTGGCGTGGTGTTTCAAAGTGCGGTTCGCCCGCGCCGAAATCTGCCAGGCTTACGCCGGCCGCCTTCATCTTGAGCGCCTCGGCGGTGATCGCCATGGTCGCCGAGACTTCGATCCGTTCAATTCTGTCGGCAAACGTCTTCATGGTTCCAGTATGTCGGATTTGCGGCTGGACGGAAAGCCTGCCGGAAGCGCGCTCGCTGTGCGATGGTAGTGGGGAGGAGCAGGGACCATGAGCAGCAGTGCACTGGAACGGCTGAAACAGGGCGTGCGGCGTTTCCGGGCCGACGTGTATCCGTCTCTGCGCGACGAGTACCTGGAGGCCGCCGTGCATCCACAGCATCCACACTCGCTGATCGTGGCCTGTGCGGACTCGCGGGTTGCTGTGGAGAAGATCGTGAGCTGGCGGCCGGGCGAGGTTTTCATTACGCGCAACGTCGGCAACGTGGTGCCGGTGTTCGGGGAGGTGCCGGGCGCGGTTTCAGCCGTTGTCGAATACGCCGTCACGGCGCTGCGGGTGCAGCACATCGTCATTTGCGGGCATTCGGACTGCGGCGCCATGAAGGCATTGCTGCACCCGGACTCCATGGACGAAATGCCCGCCGTCCGGGGCTGGCTTATCAGCGCCAAGGCCGCTCTGCCGCGTGCGCACGCCAACTGTTCCTGCCTCGAAGAAGACATCCTGCCCTGCCTGACCGAGCAGAACGTCCTGTTGCAGATCGAGCACCTGAAGACGCATCCGTCGGTCGTTTCTGCAATTGAAGGTGGCACCCTCACCGTCTCCGGATGGGTGTACGAGATCGGCACCGGAGCGGTCCGCATCTGTGAGGATGGCGAAACCATCTTCCGTCCGCTCGAAGGCTAGACCTTGGTCTTCAGCCGTTCCATCACCAGCGGAGGCACCAGCGTAGAAACGTCGCCGCCCAGGCGGAAGACTCCCTTGATCAGGCGGGAACTGACATAGGTATACTTCTCGGCCGGCATCATGAACAGCGTTTCGAGCTCGGGGTCGAGCTTGCGGTTCATCATGGCCATCTGCAGTTCGTACTCGTAGTCCGAGACGGCGCGGATGCCGCGCAATACTGCTTTGGCACCTTGCATGCGGGCAAAATCCACCAGTAGGCCGTCGAAGGTCATGACCGCGACGTTGGGCAGGGGACGCACCGCTTCGGCGATCATCTCCTCGCGCTCCGGCACGCTGAACAGCGGTGTGCCCTTTTCGCTGTTGCGCAGGATCGCAACCACCAGGCGATCAACGATCTTGGCACCGCGCCCGATCAGGTCGAGGTGACCGTTGGTCAGCGGATCGAAGGTGCCGGGATAAATGGCGGTGACCGGTTGCATGGCAAGATTGAGCATACCCTGCGGCACGGCGGCCGGGATACAGTCAAGCCGGAATCAGGGCCGCGCTTTCGCAGGCGCCGATGGCGGTGCGCAACGCTTCGGTGGCATCCTGGATGTCCGCCGAACGCGGTTGTGCCAGGTCGGCGAACATTTCTTCGATGAGCCGATTGCAGTCCAGCACCTCGAGGAAGCGAGGCGTCGGCAGGCGTTCTGCGCGCGCGGATCGCAGCGCGGGATGCCAGGTGCCGGGAAATGCGGACAGGTTGCCGCACACAGGCGAATCATTCATGCACCGCAGGGATTCAAGCGTACGAAATCGGTGTTCGAGCCAGCCGGCTGAGTCCACCTGCTGCGGACGACCGAGCGCGGCGTCGTGCTGCCAGTGACGCAGCTGTCCGGAGAGCCCGACCTCGGCTCGTCCGTCCAGCCGCGCGGAGGTGAAGATGTGCGTGTCCGGACAGTGGCGGATGCGTGCGCCCACCTTGCGCAGCGCGTCCACAAACGCAACATCCTCGAGCGGCTTGACCGGCGGGAGGCCGCCCGCCAGCGCGTAGATCGCCGGGGTGCACGCAAGCGAAGCGCCGAAGTGTTCGAGATGCCGAGGCCAGGGATCGGCCGGATCGGGATCGAGCAGCGACTCCAGGCGGGCGACCTGACGCTGAAACTCGCGGTCGCGCAAATAGCAGGCCGCGGTCTCGGGCTGCCCGGTGGTGAGCTCTTCGAGCTCCTCGGGAAATAGGTGAATCACGCCTCCGACCACGTCGGCACCGGCGCGGATCGAGTTCATGTTCCGCGCCACCCAGTCATGTGCTACGACGGTGTCGGCGTCGGTGGACAGGATGGCGGTGTGGGTTGCGGGCAGGCGGCGCAGGCGCTCGTACGCGGTGTCCATCAGCAGGCGGCGCGCGGTGCCGACGTGAGCCTCCGCCGGCGGAAGCTCACGGCTGACCACATGCAGGTGCATACTCGGATGAACCGCTGCGTAGCCCTGCGCGATCGGCTCGCTCCGGTCCGTGCAGTTGTTCAGCAGCAGAACCACTTCGTAGCTGTCGGGATCGAGCGGTGCTCCTTCGAGATTGCATTGCATGCGCAGGGCGTCGAGTGCACGGGTCAGATGCGCCTCTTCATTGCGCGCGGGCACGATGACGCATGCAACGCAGCGCCGGTGCGGAGGTCCCGCAACCAGCGGCGGGGCAAGCGGAATGTGTCGTTGGGCGTGCCTCATCGGTGCCTGTCAGCCGGGAAGCGGCTCGGCCTCCTCATCGCGCTGCCGGGTGGAAAGCCGTTCGGTATGCGCGAGCTTGAGCCATCCGTCGTTAGCCCATTGCCGCTCCGCGCCATGGTATCGGTGAGAGAACTGCGCGATGGTATCGGCCAGCGCATTGTCGATCTGCGAGACATAAAGCAGCGCAATCCGACGCTTGTGCTCCGTCGGCCGTGTCTGCGTGCCGTGCACCAGTACAGGGTGAAGATCCTCGTGGAAGCGGTGCGCGGTGTCTTCGCGAAAACGCGACAGGTCGATGCGGACGCCGTCGCGCGTGGCGTACGGAAGCTCTTCATAAAACGCGCACGGGACATCGGGCGTGAGCGGAAGCACGGCGTCGCGTACGACACGGTGATCGACGTGGTGTCCGAGCCCAAGCGGGATCACGAGGCAGTGCGGGGTATCAAGCATCTTGGCGACCTTGTCGTGGACGCGCCTGATGGCGGGATCCTGTGGATCGATGTCCATGTCGCAGACGATGGAGCTGTCGCAGTTGAGGCGGATGGGTGCATCCTTGATGTCGAGATCGATCATCTCCAGGCCGGGAAACTGCTTCTGAAACGACTCGTCCTCGCGTTTGCGCAGAGCGGAGACATAGGAGAGCCGATCGTTGTCATGCACGTTCTCCGCGTCGGAATACGGAGCATACAGGGAGCGCGTAAACACGTTCAGAATAGTAACGGCGTGGCCGGCCGCAAGCCAGTGAGCGATGGAAAAAGAAAGCGAAAAGGCGGCATCATCGCGGTGCGGCGAAAGAACCAGAATCTTCAAAAGGTCTGCACTCCAAAGGTTCGGAATCGACTAAGCATACTCGTGGAGCGGCCTCCGATGCAGGTGCCGCCTCGCAGTTTGCGTGTCGTAAAACTGTTCGGATGCGGGCTGTCCGGCTTGGGTTAGTCTAAAGATGTCCACTACCTAAGATTTCAGCAGCCGGCAGGGAGACCAACGTCTCACCCCGTTTCATCATCTTACCTACGACTTCGGGTTGTACGCCCATTCGGAGTCAGTCGCTCCCAGAGGCCTTCACTTGCAGACAGCACACAGCGATTCCGATTCGTCTTCCGCCCAATCCGCGCAGCCGTCCTCCCCCGGTGACTCCGTCGACCTGCTTTGTTTCAGCCATCTTCGTTGGCATTTTGTTACGCAGCGTCCGCAGCATTTGCTTACCCGATGTGCACGGCAGCAGCGCGTTTTCTATTGGGAAGAACCGTACTGGGATGCGGATGACAATGGTGATGGAACGGCTACGCTCGAAGTCATGGCGGAAGTGCATAACCTGTGGGTGCTCCGTCCACATCTTCCGCGCACCGGCAACGCGGACCAGATGCAGCGCATCCTTTTGCAGGAATTTCTGGCGAAGTTCGCGGTTCGTGATTACGTCCGCTGGTATTACACGCCCATGGCGCTTGGATTTACCGACCGGCTCAACCCGCTGGCAACGGTGTACGACTGCATGGATGAGTTGAGCGGATTTCTGCACGCGCCGCGTGAGCTTGCCGGGCGCGAGCAGCAATTGTTTGCCGAGGCCGATGTAGTCTTCACCGGCGGGATGAGCCTGTACGAAGCAAAGCGCAAGCAACACGGCAACGTCCACGCGTTTCCAAGCTCGATCGACGTGGCGCACTTTGCTTCCGTCGCAACGGTGATCGAGGACCCTGCGGATCAGCGGGCGATCGCTCATCCGCGTGCGGGCTTCTTCGGGGTGCTCGATGAGCGATTCGACGCCGCCCTGGTCAAGGAAGTCGCGGCGCTTCGACCGGCGATGCAGTTCGTGTTTATCGGGCCCGTGGTCAAGATCGATTCGGCGACGCTGCCGAGCGGACCAAACGTCCACTATCTCGGTGGCAAGAGCTATGCCGAGCTGCCGCAGTACCTGGCCGGCTGGGACGTAGCAATGCTTCCGTTTGCGTTGAACGAGTCGACGCGTTTCATCTCGCCAACCAAGACGCCGGAGTACCTGGCCGCGGGCAAGCCGGTGGTTTCGACGCCAATTCACGATGTGGTAAGTGAATACGGCAGAGCCGGGTTAGTGGCGATTGCAGGCACCGCGCAGGAGTTCGCCGAGGCGCTCGACCGTGCGCTCGAACCGGCGGTCGCGGGATGGAGGGAGTCGGTTGCGGCGAAGCTCGCGCAGGGCTCATGGGACAGGACCTGGAGCGCGATGTGGAAGCTGGTGCAGCGCGCCATGAACCGCACCCGCGCGGGTTCGGCGGAGATTCGGCAGGAGGCCGTGGCTCAGTTCCGACTTTCGCCGGTCTCCGTCCGGATCAAGCCCGTACGAGCGGAGTCGTACGACTACATCATCGCAGGTGCGGGGCTGGCCGGTGGCGTTCTGGCGGAACGACTGGCGAACGGCATGGGCAAGCGCGTGCTGATCCTGGACAAGCGCGATCACATCGCGGGCAACACCTACGACTTCCATGACGAAGCCGGCATTCTGATTCACAAGTACGGGCCGCACATCTTCCACACCAACAGCACGGAAGTCGTACAGTATCTCTCCAAATTTACGGAGTGGCGCAGCTACGAACATCGCGTGCTGGCCAGCGTCGACGGTAAGCTGCTGCCCATACCCATCAACCTCGACACCATAAACCGGATGTACGATCTGAATCTGGATGCGGCCGGCATGCAGCAGTTTCTGAGCAGCCGGGTCGAGGTCGCCGCGTCGATCCGGACCTCGGAAGAGATCTGCGTCAGCCGTATCGGACGCGAGTTGTATGAGAAGTTCTTTCGCAGCTACACGCGCAAGCAGTGGGGGCTCGATCCGTCGGAGCTCGACGCGTCGGTTGCCGGGCGCATTCCGGTTCGCTACGATCGCGATGACCGCTACTTCACCGACAGCTTCCAGGCGATGCCGCTCGACGGCTATACCCGCATGTTCGAGCGCATGCTGGATGCACGCTCCATCACGATCCGCACGGGCGTAAACTATGCCGAAATCGCCAAGCTCTACCCTGGCGCAAAGACCATCTTCACCGGCCCCGTAGACGAATTCTTCGACTATCGCTTCGGTCCGCTTCCGTACCGTTCGCTTGAGTTTAAGCACCAGAGCTTCGACCGAGAATGGTATCAACCGGTTGCGGTGGTGAACTATCCAAACGATCATGCATACACGCGGGTGACCGAGTTCAAGTACCTCACCGGGCAGCAGTCGGCTAAAACCAGCGTGGTGTTTGAATATCCGCGGGCGGAAGGCGATCCATATTATCCGATTCCGCGTCCAGAGAATGCCGCGCTGTACGCCCGTTATAAAGAGCTTGCGGACCGGCAGGAGAACGTGCAGTTCGTAGGGCGCCTGGCAACGTATCGCTACTACAACATGGATCAGGTGGTCGCGCAGGCGCTGGTGACTTACCGAAAGCTGCGCGAAGCAGAGGCGCCGCTGGTGACTCCGGACGCAGGTTCAGTAAGCAAGCCGTTGGTGCGCGTGTAGTCTGTGCGGCTCGGAAAGCGCGTAAGTGCAAGATGTGCACGGGAAGATTGACGGGACGGAACAGGGGAGCTTCGGCTCCCTTTCCGCTCTCTATAATCAGGGAACCGCGAACGATTGCTGGTGGGGGTTTCGCACGGCATGGGCAAGGCTTCTCGTAAAGTAGTTATCGTTGGCGCGGGTCCGGGCGGGCTGGCTGCCGCTCTTCTTTTAGCCAAGTCCGGGGTCGAGGTCACCGTCGTGGAAAAACGTGCGACGGTGGGCGGACGCACCTCCACCATCGAGCAGGATGGCTTTCGCTTTGACGTCGGTCCCACATTTTTCCTGTACCCCCGCGTGCTCAAGGAGATCTTCGCCGCTACCGGGCATGATCTCGACCGCGAAGTACCGATGACGCGCCTTGACCCGCAGTACCGGCTGGTCTTTGGCAGAGGCGGCGAGCTGCTGGCGACGCCGAACGTCGAGCGGATGGAAAAGGCGATCGCCGCCATTTCACCCGAGGACGCAAGGCGCTTCCATCACTTCATCACCCACAATCGCAACAAGCTGGAGCGCTTCTTGCCGTTCCTGCAAAGCCCCTTCGAAAGCTGGCGCGACCTGGCCAAGCCCGAAATGATGAAGCTGCTTCCGCTGCTTGCACCGTGGAAGTCGCTGGACGACGATTTACAGGTTCACTTCAAGGATGAGCGCATCCGGCTCGGCTTTTCGTTCCAATCCAAGTATCTCGGAATGAGCCCGTTTCGCTGCCCAAGCCTTTTCTCCATCCTGAGCTTTCTCGAGTATGAGCACGGCGTCTTTCACCCGACCGGAGGCTGCGGTGCCGTCACCAGGGCCATGGCGCGGCTGGCGCAGGAGAGCGGCGTCAAGATCCTGCTCGATGAACCGGTGGAGCAGATTGAAGTCGCCAACGGCAAGGCCACGGGAGTCCGCACCGCAAGCCAGCAACTGGAGGCCGACGCGGTCGTGGTCAACGCTGACTTCGCAGAGGCGATGCGGAAGCTGGTGCCGGATCGCCATCGCAGGCGCTGGACGGATAAGCGATTGGCGAAGAAGAAGTTCTCCTGCTCCACCTTTATGCTGTACCTCGGCATCGATGGACGATTCGATGATGTGTCACACCACACCATCTATCTCGCGGACAACTACAGGGAAAATCTGGCCGACATCGAGCAGCGTCACCGGTTGAGCGAGAACCCATCCTTCTACGTGCAGAACGCCAGCGTAACCGATCCGACGCTGGCTCCCGCAGGGCAGAGCACGCTGTATATCCTGCTTCCGGTCACGCATGATACCGGCTCGGTGGACTGGGAGCGCGAGCGTCCACGCTACCGTGAGCTTGCGCTGCAGCAGATGGAGAAGATTGGCATCACCGGCCTCGAAGGCCGCATCCGCACCGAAAAGATCATGACTCCCGTGGGCTGGAGCGACGAGTTCAACCTGTACAAGGGCGCGACCTTTTCAATGGCTCATTCGCTCGACCAGATGCTGCATCTGCGTCCGCACAATCGGTTCGAGGATATAGAAGGCATGTATCTGGTCGGCGGCGGCACGCATCCTGGCAGCGGGCTTCCGGTCATTTTTGAGTCGGCCCGCATTACCTCGCGCCTTCTGCTTGAAGATCTTAAGATGGAGCCACAGTGGGAGCCGGGCGAGGCCGAGCGCGCCATGCCGCGGGAGCTCATCGGCGCTGCATTGTAAGTTCGCGCATCGGCACAGCAAGCAGTAAACCAGGGCAGGAGTAACGCATGAACGTAGGGATCGTAGGCAGCGGATTGGCCGGGCTCAGCGCAGCCTGCACGCTGGCGGCACGTGGACACCAGGTTTCCGTGTTTGAGAAGAATCCGTGGCTCGGCGGCAAGGCCGCTCAGTTGAAGGAAGCCGGTTTTCGTTTCGACATGGGGCCGACTATCCTCATCCAGCCATCGGTTCTGCGACGCATCTTTACCGAGGCCGGACGCAAGCTGGAAGACTATATCCCAATGATCCGCCTGGACCCGCAGTGGCGCTGCTTCTTTGAAGACGGCACGCGTATGGATCTGATGGACGACAACCGCGCCATGGCCGCGCAGCTTGAAGCCATCTGGCCGCGCATGGGTGCAGGCTACCTCAAGCTCATGGAACAGAGCGAGCAGCTTCATTCCATCTCCGATCGATTCTTCTTCTGGCGATCGATCGGCTCCATGCGCGACACCATGGACGTCAAGGGCGCATTCGACATCAAGGTGCTCAAGGATGTCATGCGCATGCGCCTGGGCAGGACCGTATCCGAGGTGATCCGCGAGAATATACCGGACGCGAACACCGCGCAGATGCTGGACCACTTTGTGCAGTATGTTGGCTCCAGCCCGGACGCTTCACCGGCCATCCTCTGCGCAATCGGTCATATGCAGATGGAAGAGGGCATCTGGTACCCGATGGGTGGTACCCGCGCGGTTCCGGAAGGCCTGGTCAGGCTGGCACGGGAGCTTGGCGTGGAGTTTCACGCCGATACGGACGTTCAGCAGATAACCAATGGTGCGGGCCGGGTCACGGGTTTGCAGACCGACGCCGGAGAAAGCTACCGATTCGACGCAGTTGTGTCCAACAGCGACGCCGTACGCACCCACCGGGAACTTATTGGCGGCCCTGCCGCGCGCACCTTCGAACATAAACGCGGGTATGAGGCGGCCTGCTCCGGCGTGGTGCTGTACCTTGGCCTCAACAAACGGTACGACCACCTGGCCCACCACGATTTCGTCTTCTCGCGCGACCCGCATGAGGAGTTCCACGCCATCTACGACAAGGGTGAGCTTGCGCCGGACCCGACCTGCTACCTGGCCGCGACTGCTGCCTCCGACCCAACCAGCGCGCCCGAAGGCGGTGAGGCGCTCTACGTGCTGGTGCACACGCCGTATCTGCGGCCGGAGCACGACTGGAAGAAGATGTTCCCGGGCTATCGTCAGACGATTCTGGACAAGCTGAAGCGCACGGCCGGGCTCACCGACATCGAAGACAGGATCGTCTTTGAGGCACACCTTACCCCGCAGGATATTCACGACCGCTATCGTGTGCTGAACGGCGCCATCTACGGCATCTCGAGCCACGGCGTGTTCAACGGCGCGTTCAAGCCGGCAAATCGTTCCAAGGAGCTTTCTGGCCTGTACCTTGCGGGAGGCGCGGCCCATCCCGGTCCAGGCATGCCGATGGTCATGATGTCGGGATGGATCGCGGCGGACTCGCTCGATGAAGACGCCAAAAGCGGTAAACTTGGTGCGTCGAAGGGGTACAAGCAAGCCGGCAACCCACGTGCGGCGGCCGTCGCGTAAGCTGGAGCAGCAGGGGATTGCCATGGATGAGCCAAGCATCTCGAGACCGGTGTTGCGGTTCTTCCGATTCATCGTGCGTGGCTATTTTCGCAGACATTTTCACGCCGTACGGGTTAGCCATCCGGAGCGTCTGGCCGAAGCCGGCCGGCAGAGTGGCCCGCTTCTGGTGTACGCCAATCACAGCTCCTGGTGGGACCCCATGGTGCAGGTCCTGCTAGGTGAGAAGTTGCTTGCCGGGCGCGATCACTTCGCGCCCATGGACGCGTCCGCGCTGCTTCGGTATCCCATTTTCCGGCGGCTTGGCGTCTTTGGGATCGAGCTTAACTCGCGGCGTGGCGCGGCGCAGTTTCTGCGGACCGGCCTGCGCGTGCTGGCTGGAAACGGAGTGCTTTGGGTGACGCCGCAAGGCCGCTTCGCCGATCCGAGGGAGCGTCCGCTGGAGTTCAAGCCGGGTCTGGCCGCGCTTGCCGCCAAGGTTCCCGGGGGGTGTACAGTGGTTCCTCTTGCGATCGAGTATCCCTTCTGGAATGAACGTCTTCCGGAGTGCCTGCTGTATCTGGGCGAGCCGGTCCGGGTGATGGGTGAAAGTGCCGAGGAGGTGGAACGGCGGCTGGAGCGGGCGTTGCTCGATGCTATGGCCGAGCTGGAACGGATGGCTCTTGCGCGCGCCCCGTTCGCCTTCCAGGAACTCGAACGCGGACGGCTGGGAACAGGCGGGTTCTATGCGCTTGGCCAGCGCATCCTGGCTCGTCTGCGCGGGCGGCGGTTTGAGCCGGAGCATACGCCTCTTGTGCCCAGGGAGCGCACCTGATGCTGTTCTGGCTGGTCTTTTCGTCGCTGGTCTGCGCGCTTGTGCCGGCGGCGCTCTTTTCCATCAACCTCCGGCGTTATGTGCCTCCTGTCTCGGCGCAAGGGCTGTCCGGCTCGCCTGTCTCGGTGCTGATTCCGGCGCGGAACGAGGCGGCGGGCATCGAGGAGGCGGTCCGGTCCGTGCTCGCTTCGACCGGGTGTGCGTTTGAGGTGCTGGTGATGGACGACGCCTCCGAAGACGGCACACGAGGAATCGTGGAGCGGCTTGCGGCGGAGGATTCGCGTGTACGGCTTGCATCCGCGCCCGCGCTGCCCGCAGGCTGGAACGGCAAGCAGCATGCGTGCTGGGCGTTGGCACATGCCGCAAGGTTTTCGGTACTTTGCTTCATGGATGCGGATGTGCGGCTTGAACCGGCTTGCCTTGCATCCATGCAGGGGCTGCTCGCACGCGGCGAGAACGGCCTGGTCAGCGGGTTTCCCAGGCAGGTCACAGGGACCAGCCTGGAATGGCTTTTGCTTCCGCTGATCCACTTTGTGCTGCTCGGCTTCCTTCCATTGGGCAAGATGCGCCAGGGAGCCGACCCGTCGTTTTCGGCTGGCTGCGGCCAGTTCATGATGACGCGAAGAGATCGCTACTTTGCTTGCGGAGGGCATTCCGGCATCCGGATGACGATGCACGACGGGCTGCGTCTGCCGAAGCTGTTCCGGGAGCATGGTTTCCGCACCGACCTAGCCGACCTGACACCGCTGGCGCGCTGCCGCATGTACACCAGCGCGGCGCAGGTTTGGAACGGGCTTGCCAAGAATGCGACCGAGGGGCTGGGCGACCCGCGGCGGATCGGGCCGGTCAGCCTGGCCTTGCTGCTTGGGCAGGTGCTTCCATTCATTCTGGTCCCGTTCGTACATGGAGTTACGCTCGAACTTTGCGCGCTGGCGCTGCTGGCCGCGTGGTTGCCGCGCTGGCTGGCGGTGTTTCGGTTCCGGCAGGACTGGCGTGGAGCACTGCTGCATCCGGTCGGGATCGTGGTGCTTCTGGCGGTGCAATGGTACGCGCTGGCGCGCAAGCTGCGGGGAAGCCCGGTAAGCTGGCGAGATCGTGCTTACGCTGGCGGTGCATAGTCTCCGTGCTGGAGCGCCGCGGCAAGATGGCTGCCGAGGCGCCAGGCATTCTCAAGAGCCGGACGATAGGCGGAATACGTTGCAACGCGGGTTTCAGCCAGGGATTCGGCTGCGGTAAGGCCGGTTCGCTGCTGGTCGAAGTTGGAGGCAGCCCGCGCGATCAGGATGCGGCGCCAGTTTACGCGGCCCGCTTTGCCGAGTGCGACGAGCGATTGCAGGATTCCGGTGTCCTCCATCGCGGTGATGGTGTAGGTCGCGCGACCTTCTGTCTGGTAGGCGACCAAGCGGGTGGCGCGTCGGCTGAGTAGCGTGCCGTGAAAGAAGGTGGAAGACGAAAGCTCGTCTCCACGCAGGAGCCTTGGAGGCTCGTGCGCGGCAGCAGGCTCGAACTGCCTGCGGCGAGCCGCGATCTGCGGAGTATCGAGCAGTTCGACGGAGCGGCCGTGCTCGTGTGCCCAGGCGACGAGTCCGGGGTTCAGGTGGAAGACAAGGCCGTCGTCGGCGTTGAAGCGGTTTGCGCGCGGCTGTTCATAGGGCTGCGTCTTGCCGATGGGAACGAAGCCGTCGGGCCATTCGGCGGGGATCTCCCGGGCGTCGAGTTCGTGGGTCAGATCGCCGTCGACGACGTATTCGGGCAACACCATTGAGGCGAGCGAGCCGCGTTCGGGACTGATGCCGGCGACTCCGGTCACCAGAAAGTGCGCTCGGGTGAGGTCGAAGCGCGCATCCAGGCCGAGCGCCATGACCGAGGCCGCGGCGCGCACGGCTCCGACGCCGGTAGCGAGGGCGAGGGTGCCGTTCCCGTCGGTCCAGAGCGGGCGGTACGCGGCTTGGAGGTCGATGCGCCGGTTCAGGTTGAGGCCTGCGATCCAGGTAGTCAACTCGCCGGGAATCGGGCCTGAATCGGGCTCGAAGGCGGCAAGGATGACGAGCTGGATTGGCTCAGGCAAGGTCTAAACGCCCTTTTTCTGGGGTTCCCAAATGAACTTGTGAATCTGGAGTGAGAGCCTGGCGTTTACGCCGTCTTCCATCATCCATTCGACCAGGGTGCGGGGGTCGAGCGTGGCGTTCTCGGTGGTACGGAACGGGGTGGGGTGCTTGGAGAAGGCGGGGGAGAAGAGAACTCCTCCGGCCCGTTCGTTCAGGTTGTGCTCGGCCAGGAAGGCCCGGGCGAACTCGTAGTCTTCGCGGCTGGACAGGACGAACTTGACCTCGTCGTTTTTCGTCAGCGTTTCGAGGTTGGCGAGGCGAAAGCTGCCTGCGGCGGCTCCGGCTCCGGGACATTTGACGTCTACGATCTTGTGGACGTCTTTAGGAACGAGGTCCAGCGGGCGTTCTCCGGAGGTTTCGATCATCAGTGTGAATCCTCGGGCGAGCAGCGTGTCCATCAGGGGGAGCAGTTCGCGGGCCTGCAGCATGGGCTCACCTCCGGTGAACTCGACCAGCTTGCAAGGGGCGAGCGACTCGACCTGCGCGATGACTTCATCCTGCGTGAAGGGCTTGCCTCCGGCGAAGGTGTACTCGGAGTCGCACCAGGCGCAGCGGAGATTGCAGCCGGCGAACCGGACGAAGATGCAGGGAAGTCCGGTGAAGGAGCTTTCGCCTTGTACCGATTTGTAGAGCTCGATCAGGTGCATGGTGTAAGAGCAGTCAATGGCGAGTGCACCCTTGCGCCGGACGTGCGCGGCTTTCGCACGGTTTGGACACTTCGCGCTTTATTGCTCGTAGTAGCGGGCGTAGCTTGTGTCGGTTTCGTAGAGGGTGCAGTCTTTGACCCTCACCCTGCCCTGCGTCATTTCGTCGAGTTGTCGAGCTGTGTTTTCGAAGAAGTAGCGGGCCAGGTTTTCGGCCGACGGGTTCAGCGTGGTGAAGGGTTCCAGATCGTTGATCATCTGGTGGTCGAGGTAGTCGACGACCGGCCGCATGACCTGCTTGAGGAGCTTGAAGTCGAGCAGCAGGCCGGCTTCGTCGAGTTCGGTACCGATCAGGGTAACGAAGACCTTGTAGTTGTGGCCGTGCGGGTTCTCGCACTTGCCCCGGTAGTTGCGGAGAAAGTGTCCGGAGGAAAAGCCGGCTTGAACGGTGACCTCAAACATGGGTGATGCGATTCCCTTCCCGAGTGGAAGCCCCCTCCCCCCGGGGCGGACCTCCTCGCTAATGTGTCTGGAATGAACAGCTTGCGAATTGAGTCCAGCTAAAATATTGTCAGCTCAGGACTTCTGGCAAAATATTCATTCTGTTGAAGATACGGTTCAAGCCTGAACGCCTGCGGCCTTTTTCGATCACGCTATTAACAGTATAGAGGTTTTGCGCAGGGAATATGCCAAATGCAACTCCTTGAGTAAATTGGAGTTGCACGATTTCGGGCTTGACAGGCTTTTGGCGGCTCGCAAATGGTACTACTCGGCTGACACTGCGATCCGGAGAAGAAAGAGCACGGATGAGCGGGTTAGGGTTAGCGGCGGCGGCGAAGCTTGCGGCTTTCGTCGGCTCGACGTTCCGCCTGCTCGAACATGGTCGAAAGCATGCCGGCGAGAGCGATGACCATGCTGAGGATCAGGAAGGCGATGCCCATGGTGCGCCAGAGGGCCTGGTCTCCGGGGGAACCAGGCTGCTGGGCGATATTGGTGAACGAGACGCCAAACATGACGAGCGCAAAGAGGAACAGGGTGGCGGCGAGGATGTAAAGGTTGCGTCCCATGGTTCGGCCTGAGTCGAGTGTAGTGGATGTGGGCGGATTTGGCTGGAGATGCCGGAGTACTTTCGGGAGGATCAAAGAAAGCCGGGTGGGATAATCGCCGGCAGACCCACTCATCACGATGGGACCGTGCTGATGGGGGCACGGTGGCCGAAGTCGACGACGATCATGCGAGACTGTCTGTCCCATTCGGGTCTTGAGTTTGGTTCGCCGGACTGGCCTAGGACTCGGGTGAGGTAACGCTTTGGTGTAAGGCGCCGGACATAATTTCCCTATGGGAGTATGCCTGGAGTCGATATACTAGCGGCTATGGACATGGGTACGGTTCGGTTTGCTCCGGTGATTCTTGCCGGTGGGAGTGGGACGCGGTTCTGGCCGCGGAGCCGTCGGGCGCGCGCCAAGCAGGTGCTTGCGCTCGATGGGAACGCGACGATGATTCAGCAAACCCTGACGCGGTTATTGCCGGTGTCGCGGGCCGAAGATGTGTGGATTATTACGAATAAATGGCTTTCGCCGACCATTGCCGAGCAGATGCCGACGGTGCCGGCGGCGCATTTGCTGAAAGAGCCGGTGGCGAGGAATACGGCCCCGGCATGTGCGCTGGTGGCGTTCCTGCTCGAGAGGTCCGAGCCGAATACGGTGATCGGGATTTTTCCGTCGGACCATGTGGTGTCGAACGGGGCGCGATTTGCCGAGGTGATCAGTGAAGGTGTGAAGCTGGCGGCGAGCGGCGACAAGATCGTGGTGCTTGGGGTTCCGCCGACGCGTCCGGAGACGGGATACGGGTACATCGAGCAGGGGACAAAGGTTTCGCTGCAGCAGGATGGATCCGGGTATGGGGAGCCGGAGCGGATCTCGGCGGCGCGGGTAAAGCGGTTTCGGGAGAAGCCTGACGGTACGACGGCGGAGCGGTTTCTGGTCGCTGGAAACTTTGTATGGAACTCGGGCATCTTCCTTTGGAGCGCGAAGACGCTTTGCGGCGCGATCCGGGAGCACGCTGCGGAGATGGGGTCTGTGCTGGAGCGGATCGCCGCGGCGTGGGGGACTCCGGAGTTTTCAGAGGTTTATGCCGAGCTGTATCCGGAGGTGGAGAATATCTCAATTGACTATGCGGTACTGGAGCCAAGATCGCAGAAGGGTGAGGCTCGGTCTGGAATTTATTGCCTTCCGGCGGATTTCGGGTGGAACGACCTGGGATCCTGGGCTTCGCTGCATGAGCACCTTGGGGAGGCCGAGGAAAGCAACGTCGTCGACGGAAATGGGGCGCTGGTAACGATTCAGAGTAAGGGTAACTATGTCTATGCCCCGGGCAAGATGGTGGCTTTGCTTGGAGTGGACGGGCTGGTGGTGGTGGAAACAGAGGATGCGCTGCTGATTACGACGCGGGCGCGGAGCCAGGATGTGAGTAAGGTGGTGCGGCAGGTGCACGAGGGGCTTGGGCGGGAAGACTTGATTTGACAGCAGTCCCAGAGGACGAGGCCGCCGATGCTTATCTGGAAGATCAGTATCTATGTCGCAACGATCGCCGTCGCGCTTGGCCGTGGACTTCTTGAGTTGCGGCTGAAGAGTTGGATTGCGGAGGCCTTCGCGAAAGAAAAAAGTACAGAAGTCGATACAGGATGCTTTGCCGGTCTTCAGGACAGTTTTCGGCGAGAAGAGGTGGTGAGAACAACCCACTCATCGCGATGCGACTGCGACGAATGGGCACGAAGTTGCTGGACCACGCTTAAAGGAGATTCGCGATGGGTGCGGTAAAGTTTGGGACGGATGGTTGGCGGGGCATTATTGCCGATGATTTTACGTATGAGAACGTTCGGGTGGCGGCGCGAGCGATTGCGCTGTATGTTTTGGAGGAAGAAGACTGGGCTCGTGGGGTCTGCGTCGGGTGGGACACGCGGTTTGGGTCGGAGACGTTTGCGCGGCTGGTGAGTGAGGTGCTTTGCGGTGCTGGGGTTCCGGTGCTTCTGGCGGATCGGGTGACGCCGACGCCGGCACTGTCGTTTGCGGTGCGGGAGCGAGGATGTGCGGGTGGGGTGATGATCACCTCCAGCCATAATCCGGCGGAGTGGAATGGGGTGAAGTACAAGGCGAGCTATGGAGGATCGGGCAAGCCGTCGATTATTTCCGCGATCGAGGGGCGGCTTGGGATGCCGCTGCCGGAGATGCATGTGGCGTCGGTGGTCGAGCGGGTGGATTTCCTGCCGGACTATGTGGCTGCGCTCGAGAAGTTTGTGGATCTGCCGAAGATCAAGGCCTCGGGGTACCGGTTTCTGATCGACGCTATGTATGGAGCCGGGGCGGGAGTGGTTTCAGGGATCTTTGCGCGGGCTGGGGTGCCGTATGTGGAGATGCGGGCGGAGCGGAATCCGGCGTTTCCGGGGATCAATCCGGAGCCGATTCTGCCGCACATTGCGGAGACGCAGAGGCGGGTGGTGGAGGAGCGGTGCGATGCGGGGCTGGTGACGGACGGGGATGCGGACCGGATCGGCGCGGTCGATGAGCATGGAAATGTGGTGGACGCACACAAGATCTTTGCGGTGCTGCTGCAATGGCTGCTGGAGCGGAAGGGATGGTCGGGGGATGTGACGCGGGCGTTCAATACGACGAAGATGCTGGACCGGATCGCGGCAAAGCATGGACGGCGGCTGCATGAGCATGGGATCGGGTTCAAGTACGTTTGCGACCTGATGTTGACGGAAGATATTTTGATTGGCGGGGAAGAGTCGGGCGGGGTGGGGATTAGCCGGCACCTGCCGGAGCGGGATGGAATGTTGAACTCGCTGCTGCTGGCGCAGGTGATGGCGGATGAGGGGAAGACGCTGGGCGAGCTCGTGGGGGCGCTGCAAGAGCAGTATGGCGAGCATCAGTATGGGCGGGTGGACATGCATATCGCTGAAGAGGTGAAGCAGGACGCGATCGCTCGCGCGCGGGGGATCGCGGCGGGTGGGGAGATGGCCGGCATGCGGGTGGAACGGGTGGAGACGCTGGATGGAATCAAATTTTTCCTGACGAATCCGGCTTGCGCGGGGAAGGTGAATGCGGCGGAGACGTGGCTTCTGCTGCGGGCGAGCGGGACGGAGCCTCTGCTGCGGGTGTATTGCGAAAGCTGCTCGGTGGAAAGCGTGGAGGGGATTTTGCGCCGGGCGCAGGAGTTTGTTAATCGGAATCCGGAGATGCGCGGCTAGGATCAAAGGGATTGAGTTCTCTTTGGGGGATGTGTGGACGTCGCGTGTGCCGGGTTGCTGTTCGATATGGATGGGGTGCTGATCAGCTCGATTGCGAGCGTCGACCGTTGCTGGGTGCAGTGGGCGAGGCACTATGATGTGCCGGATGCGGAGAACGTGCGGATCCGGCATGGGGTTCGTGCGATGGAGCTGATGAAGGGATTTCGGCCGGACTTTACGGAGGCGCAGCTGGTGGAAGGGTTGCGGATCATCGAAGACCTGGAGATCGCGGATGTCAAGGATTTGCAGGTGCTTCCGGGGGTTCGGGAGCTTCTGGGAAACCTGCCTGCGGAGCGCTGGACGATTGTGACCTCGGCGACGCGAAGATTGCTGCTGGGAAGGTTGAAGGCGGCTGGGCTGCCTTATCCCGAGCGGCTGATCGCGGCCGACGATGTGGTGAACGGCAAGCCGCATCCGGAGCCGTATATCAAGGGCGCGGAGCTGCTTGGGTTCGGGCCAGGGGAGTGCGTGGTGGTGGAGGATGCTCCGAGCGGAGTGGGAGCCGGGGTGGCCGCTGGTTGCCGGGTGCTTGGGGTGCTGGGAACGCATGCGGCTGCAGACCTCTATGCGGCCGGCGCGGAATGGGTGGTAAGCTCGCTGGCCGGGGTGAGAGCTTTGGCGGAGGGCGATGGGTTGCGGCTGGAGTTTGAGGTGGTGGCTTAAGAACAGCCAAATCCCGCTGCGAAAGCAGAGATTTCAGGAGTGGTCTGTTCCGTTTTGAGTTATGGGTTTCGGGTTTTGAGCATCGTCTGAACGCGGGCGAGGTCTTCGGGAGTGTCTACGCCCAACGTGTCGTAGGGCGTTTCGTACACGTGGAGAGGGATTCCGTTTTCGAGAAAGCGCAACTGCTCGAGTCGCTCGGTCTGCTCGAGGGGGCTGGGCGGAAGGCTATGGAAGAGGTTGAGGGCCTGAGCCCGGTAGGCGTATAGGCCGATGTGCTTGTAGACCGGGGTGCCGTCGAGGGCGCGGTTCTGGTTTTCGTCACGGACAAAGGGGAGGGTGGCTCGGGAGAAATAGAGGGCTCGGCCGTCGAGGGCGGTGACAACCTTGACCGCGTTGGGGTTGCGGAGATTTTCGGGTGTGCAGAGAACTTTGAGGGTGGTGACCTGGACCTCCGGCCGGGTGAACGGAGTGAGCAGGGAGGAGATATGTTCGGGGCGGAGAAGCGGCTCATCTGCCTGAAGGTTGACGTAGATCGTGGCGGGGTGGAGTTGGGCGGCGGCATGGACGCGGTCCGAGCCGGATGGAAGATCGGCGGAGGTCATGAGGCAGGGCCAGCCGTTGCGTTGGCAGAGTGAATGGACCTCTTCGGAGTCGGTGGCGATGAGGACCTCGTCGAGCTGCGGGCAGGCCCGGGCGGCCTCGTAGACCCAGGAAAGCATTGGCCTTCCGGCGAGGAGGAGAAGGACTTTACGGGGGAGGCGTGTGCTCGCGAGGCGGGCAGGGATGACGCCGAGGGTCCGGGAGGGAGTCACAGGGTGATTGTAGCGGGTGGGCGGTGGTTGACCTGTGGGACGGAGCCCTCGTAAACTGAAACAGAGCGGCCCTGCATCGCGGCAGGTGCGGCTTTTCTTTTGCCCCGGACACCTGTGGCGGTGTAGCTCAGATGGTTAGAGCGACGGACTCATAACCCGTAGGTCGACAGTTCGATTCTGTCCACCGCCACCATAAGCCTTGCAACGTAAGATGTTCCTGCTTCCGGAGTGTTCCGGTCTTTGACGAGCGTACCCCTCAGCGGCTAAAGCCGTTCGCTGGTGCAAGACGATCGCAGGCCTTGAAATTGACACCGGGCAAGATTCTCACCTCTAATGAGTACGAAGTTCGAAAGCCGAGATCCTTCCATGACCGACACTCAGAACCGCCGCAGCTTTCTCAAATCCTTGTCCTCCGCCGGCATGCTCTCCGCTCTTCCCGCTCTGGCGAATGCATCGGGGGAGGGCCAGATACTCCATGAAGTCGCTACCTCCTCCCAAGCCATTGTTCCTCCCAATCAGACGATTCGCTTTGCCGTCTGCGGCATGTCGCATGACCACATTTACGGAATGGTCGGTGCCGTTCAACGTGGTGGCGGCGTTCTTGTGGCAGCCTGGGGTGGAGAGCCCAACAAAGTAGCCGCCTTTCGGAAACGTTATCCGGACGTGAAGTTTGTCGACTCTCAACAGGCGATTCTTGACGATCCGAGCATTCAGCTTGTTCTGAGTTCCCAGATAGCCAACGAGCGGGCGCCGCTCGGGGTGCGCGCGATGCGGGCCGGCAAGGACTTCCTGTCCGATAAGCCTGGCATCACGTCACTCGAACAACTCGCCGAGGTTCGCAAGACCATTGCAGAAACTCACAAGATTTACGCGATCATGTATTCGGAGCTCCTGGAGGTTCGCGCGGCGGTCAAGGCGGGTGAACTGATTCAGGCTGGAGCGATCGGCCGTGTTGTGCAAACCATCAACATCGCGCCTCACCAGGTGCAGCAGGGGCTTGGCAGCGGCGACAACGGCGGCGCGAGCGCGCGTCCGGAGTGGTTCTGGAATCCGGATCAGTATGGCGGCATTCTGACCGACATCGGATCGCACCAGGTCGATCAGTTTCTTTTCTACACGGGGTCGACCGAGGCCGAAGTGGTCGAGTCGCAGGTAGCGAATATCAACCATCCCAGCCGTCCGCGGTTCCAGGACTTCGGCGATATGGTTTTACGCGGGAATCGCGGCCTGGGCTATGTACGGCTGGACTGGTTTACGCCGGATGGCCTGGGTACCTGGGGCGATGGCCGCCTGTTCGTTCTGGGCACTCAAGGTTATATCGAGGTTCGCAAGTACACGAACGTGGCCGTCTCCAAAACGGGCAACAACCTGTTTATCGTCGACCAGAAGCAGGCGCGCTATATCGACTGCAACCAGGTTGCTCTTCCTTTCGGCCCGCAGTTTGTTTCCGATATTATCCACCGGACGCACACTGCCCAGGACCAGGCGCAGTGTCTGCTTGCCGCTGAACTGGTGATCAAAGCTCAAATGGCCGCGAAGCATGTGACCTTCTCGGCTTAGGCATGTTTGGCTTGCAAGGTGGCGGCGCTCCGGCAGCAGATTCCTCGGCTTCGCTGCGGAATGGCAACGAAAAGGAAGCCGGAGCGCCACATTGAGGCGAACGGGTCTAGTGGGCGGATTCCTGGTCCAGAGCCTGATTCAGCAGGAGGACGTTGACGCGGGGTTCTCCTAGAAAGGCCAGCTGCCGAGGCAAGGTTTGCCTGGCCACCAGCGCGCGAACCTGGTCCTCGCTCAGGTTGCGAACCTTTGCGATTCTTGGAATCTGGTACAGAGCCGCTGCCGGAGTGATGTCTGGATCCAGGCCGGAAGCAGATGTGGTCACAAGATCGACCGGTACCTGCGCGCGCTTTTCGGCGGACACACTTTGCTGGATGCGATCGGCGAGCGCTTTGCTGGTGGGACCCAGGTTGGAGCCGGAGGAGGACGAGGCGTCGTAGCCCGTGCCTGCAGCCGACGGCCGGCTATGGAAATACTTGTCCCCGGTGAAGGGCTGTCCGATGATGGCTGAACCGACGAGTTCTCCCTTGTTGTAGAGCAGTTGCCCGTTGGCCTTGGCGGGGAAGGCTACCCTGGAGATCGCGGTGAGGACAAGTGGATAGCCTATCCCAAGAAGAACCGCGGTGATGATGGTGTAGAGCAGCGAGGTGACGATTTGCTTTTTCAAAGGAAGCCTCCGCGTTATGCGAGATGAATCGCGGTGATGAGGATATCGATGGCCTTGATACCAAGGAACGGTACGATGATGCCGCCCAGGCCATAGACGAGCAGGTTCTTTTGCAGCAGGGCAGCGGCGGACATGGCCTTGTAGGAGACGCCACGAAGCGCAAGCGGGATCAGGGCGATAATGATGAGCGCGTTGAAGATTACGGCAGACAGGATGGCGGATTCCGGCGAATGCAGGTGCATGACGTTGAGCGCGTTCAGCACCGGGAAGACTCCTGCAAACATGGCCGGAATGATCGCGAAGTATTTAGCGACATCGTTGGAGATGGAAAAGGTGGTGAGCGCGCCGCGTGTCATGAGGAGCTGCTTGCCGATGGCGACGATCTCGATGAGCTTGGTGGGGTTGGAGTCGAGATCGACCATGTTGCCGGCTTCCTTGGCGGCCTGCGTGCCGGAGTTCATGGCGACCCCTACGTCGGCCTGTGCGAGCGCGGGTGCGTCGTTGGTGCCGTCTCCGGTCATGGCGACGAGCTTGCCCTGCGCCTGCTCGCGCTTGATCAGGTCCATTTTGTCCTTGGGCTTGGCCTCGGCGAGGTAGTCGTCCACACCGGCCTCGCGGGCGATGGCGGCCGCGGTGAGCGGGTTGTCGCCCGTGATCATGACGGTGCGGATGCCCATGGCGCGAAGCTGGTCGAAGCGCTCTTTCATTCCTCCCTTGACGACATCCTTGAGATGAATGACTCCGAGCGCGCGACCGTTTTCCGCGACGACCAGCGGTGTGCCTCCGCTGCGAGCGACCGTCTCGACCGACTCGCGAACCTCCGCGGGAAGCGAAGAGCCGGACTCCTGCAGGTAGCGTGCGAGCGCGTCGACGGCACCCTTGCGGATGCTTCTGCCGTCCATGTCCAGCCCGGACATGCGCGTGGTTGCGCTGAAGGGGATGAACTGGGCGTCGAGCTGGGCAAGCTCGCGTCCACGCAGGCCGTACTTCTCCTTGGCGAGCACGACGACCGAGCGGCCTTCGGGTGTTTCGTCGGGCAGGGATGAAAGCTGGGCGGCATCGGCAAGCTGGGCGGCGGTGACGCCGGGTGCGGGGATGAACTCGGACGCCTGCCGATTGCCGATGGTGATGGTGCCGGTCTTGTCGAGTAGAAGGGTGTTGACATCTCCCGCGGCTTCCACGGCGCGTCCTGAGGTGGCGAGCACGTTGTGCTGCACAAGGCGGTCCATGCCGGCGATGCCGATGGCGGACAGCAGGCCGCCGATCGTGGTGGGGATCAGGCAGACGAGCAGCGAGATCAGCACGAAGACGGTTTGCTTCGCGCCGGAGTAGATGGCGAAGGGCTGCAGCGTGACGACCGCGAGCAGGAAGATGATCGTAAGACCGGAGAGCAGGATGTTGAGCGCGATTTCATTTGGCGTCTTCTGCCGTTCGGCTCCTTCGACGAGCGCGATCATGCGGTCGAGGAAGGTTTCGCCGGGGTTGGAGGTGATGCGCACGGTGATGACGTCCGACAGCACGCGCGTGCCGCCGGTGACGGCCGAGCGGTCGCCGCCCGCTTCGCGGATGACAGGCGCGGACTCCCCGGTGATGGCCGATTCGTCGACCGAGGCGACGCCTTCGATAACTTCACCATCGCCCGGGATCATCTGCCCGGCCGTGACGCGGACGACGTCGTCGGCACGAAGCTGCGAGCTTGGAATCTCCTCGATGGCGCCGCCTTTGCGAACGACGTAGGCGGTTGTCTCGGATTTTGCGCGGCGCAGGGCGTCGGCCTGGGCCTTGCCTCGTCCTTCCGCCATGGCTTCGGCGAAGTTGGCGAACAGCACCGTGAACCAGAGCCAAAGGGTGATCTGAAGATCGAAGCTGAAGTGGCCCTGGTGACGGAGGTGATCGGTGAAGAGCAGGACTGTTGTGAGGACGCTGCCGACCTCCACGATGAACATGACGGGGTTCTTCATCATGGTCGCGGGCTTGAGCTTGACGAGCGCGTCCACGCTTGCGCGCCGCATGATCTGCGGGTCGAAGAGAGAGCGGCGGTTCTTGTTGTTCGTGACTGGCATGGTATCTCCGCGAAGCTAGAAGCTCTGGCCGGCGCGCATCAGCAGGTGCTCGAGAACGGGGCCGAGTGCGAGGACAGGAAAGAAGGTGAGGGCACCCACGATGAGGATGACGCCGGTAAGCAGCGTGGTGAACAACGGGGTCGTGACCGGGAAGGTGCCCGACGTGGCAGGAATGCTTTTCTTCGCCGCGAGATTGCCGGCGATGGCGAGCATCGGGATCAGCATGAGGAAGCGCCCGATGAACATGGCGATGCCAAGTGTTGTGTTGAACCAATGCGTGTTGGCGTTCAAGCCGGCGAAGGCGGAGCCATTGTTTCCTGTCGCCGAAGTATAGGCGTAGAGGATCTCCGACAGGCCGTGGGGACCATGGTTGGTGAGGCTCGACAGACCCATGTTGGGCGACAGCACGGTTACGGCCGAGAAGCCTAGGATGACGAGCGGAAAGATCAGCAGGTACAACATTGACATCTGGATGTCGTAGGCTTCGATCTTCTTGCCGAGATACTCCGGTGTTCGACCGACCATGAGGCCCGCGATGAAAACGGAGAGGATGACGAAGATGAGCATGCCGTACATGCCCGCGCCCACGCCGCCGAAGACGATTTCACCAAGCAGGATGTTGACCAGCGGCACCATGCCGCCGAGCGGCGTGAAGGAGTCGTGCATGGCATTGACCGCGCCGCAGCTTGCGTCGGTGGTGACGGTGGCAAAGAGCGCGGAATCTGCGATGCCGAAGCGGACTTCCTTGCCTTCCATGTTGCCGCCCGCCTGCAGGTCAGAGGCCTGTTGCGAGACGTTGGCCAGGGCAGGGGAAGGCCGCGACTCCGCCCAATAGCAGGTTGCGACCCCGGCGAACCAGAGCACGGACATGGCGGCGAAGACCGCCCATCCGTGTTTGCGTGAGCCCACCATCTGTCCCAGCGTGTAGGTCAGGCCCGCCGGGATGAGGAAGATGGAAATGAGCTGCAGGAAGTTCGTGAGCGGTGTTGGATTTTCAAAAGGATGCGCGCTGTTGGCGTTGAAGAAGCCGCCGCCGTTGGTGCCGAGCATCTTGATCGCTTCCTGTGAAGCGACCGGACCCTGCGCGATGGTTTGCGTAGTAACGGTGGTGGGCTTGCCATCGGTTCCGGTAACGGTTTGCGCTTCGACCAGCTTTGCTGTGTCATACGCACGCAGGTTCTGCGGTACGCCCTGTGCGACCAGGACGAGCGCGAAGACGGTGGAGATTGGCAGCAGCACCCAGAGAGTGCCACGCGTGAGGTCAACCCAGAAGTTGCCGAGGGTTTTCATCTCCTTGCGCGCGATGCCGCGGATAAACGCGATGGCGAGCGCAAGGCCGACCGCGGCCGACCAGAAGTTATGAGTCGCCAACCCGAACATCTGGGTGAAGTAGCTCATGGTGGTTTCGGGCGTGTACGCCTGCCAGTTGGTGTTGGTCGAAAACGACACGGCGGTGTTCCACGCAAGGTCCGGGGCGACGCCTGCCAGGTGCTGCGGATTCCAGGGCAGATGCCCTTGCAGGCGCTCGACGAGGTAGGTCAGCAGGACAGTGGCGGCAGTGAAGGTCAGCATGGAGACGAGGTACTCGGTCCAGCGCATTTCCTGCTGCGGCTCAATGCCGGTTGCCCGGTAGAGGAGCCGTTCCACGGGGCCAAGCACCGGGTCCAGCCAGGTGCGGCGTCGCTCGAAGACCTGCGTAAGATAGGCGCCCATGGGCTTCGTCAGCGCGAGAACGCAACCGAAGAACAGAGCGATTTGCAGCCAGCCATTGATAGTCATTGGAACTTCCCTTGTTAGAACTTTTCAGGACGCAGCAGGGCGTAGACGAGATAGACCATCAACGCAATGGAAAGAAGGAGAAGAATGGCGTTCTCAATCAACGGAAGGCCTTCCTTTCAGGCGGTCGCACACCCTAACATAGGACAGTGCGACCGCAAAGCAGACCAGCGTAGCAACGGTGAATACGGCATCCAGCATGCAGCCTCCTTACCAGGCGCCTTGCTTGGTTCCCCACCAGTACACAAGGCCGAGCGTCGCGGTACCTTGCGCCGTGTTCAGCACACCCTGTGTAGCGGTCAGGAAGTAGTGTTGGTTGGAAAAGTCCCGGCGATACTCCGTGCGAAGCAGAAACCCGGGCTCAAGCTGATGCTCGAAGGTGACGGTGAACTCCTTGATGGCCTGAGTCGTGCCGCTGAAGAGCCCGCCGCGGTCGTCCAGGTACTCGGTGCGCGCGGCCAGTGCGTAGCTGTGCGGCAGCTGATAGCGGAGGTACGCCGCCCCTGCAGCTACCCTGCCCGGGGTGGAGTTCCCGTAAACGCGGTTCACGACGAAATCCGCTTCACCGACAAGCGTCAGCTTCGGCGTAACGTTCCAGGTCGCGTACGTATCGAAGATGTGCTCGCGGCCGTTCGGCGTCGCCGGTTCCTGCATGCCTGGGGCTACCGTCGCGGTACTGTCGCGCTGCTCCTGCCCGAAGTAGTAGTTGACGTTCCACGTGAGGGTCTTGGCCGGCTTCAGCGTAACGATGAATGCCTGCGATTTGAAGCCGTTGAAGTCATCGGTCTGCTGCGCCCCGTTCACCAGCCAATAGGCGACGTTCACCTTGGAATTGACATTGTAGTTCGCGCGGAACCCGGTGTGATAGAACGGCAGGTAATTGAATAGAAAGCTGCGGGAGTAGTTGATCTGGTCCTTGGTGTAGTTGCCTTCCACGCCCAGCGAGCTTGCCCATTTGCCGAAGTCCACCTGGAGACCGCTGCCGACGGGGGCAAGGTAGCTTCCATACGCCTGGAAAAGATTGCGCCAGACCTCCGGATTGACCTCGTTTGCGGAAGAGCCCTGCAAGGTCTCGGTTGCCTGCCCGAATTGCAGGTCGATTCGTCCTCCAAAGCGTTTGCCTGCCTCGGCGACCGGGAGGTGTTCGACTACGATGCTGGCCTGGTTGATGCTGAAGCTGTTGCTGGAAAGGTCGTAGGCGCGCAGTTGATTGGTACGGCCGATCGGCTGGTTGAAGTTGTAGGCGTAGTAACCGTCGACGCCGAAGTTGATCGTGGTCCCGCGAAAGAAGTCGAGCGTACCCGCATCCTGGGTGGCGATCGCAGCAGAGTTGGAAGCCACCGGTGCCGGCGTCGCGGCGGCGACCGCGGACGGTTGCGCCCCTTCGCTGGGGATCGGCACGGGCGAGCCGGAGGATGGGACCGGTTGGGATTCGAGCAGTTTCAAGCGCGCATCGATCGCGTCCAGTTCGCGGTGCAGCTCACGGATCTGCGCGTCGCGTTCCTGCGCGGGCAAGGTGGAGGGAGACTGCTGATCCTGAGCGCAAAGGCTCACCGCGAAGGCTGGAACCAGCAGCGAAGGAAGGAACTTGAAAACGAACTTCATACTTGGCCTCAGGTGCTATTTGAGACCCGTATCCGGTTCAAAGTCAGTACGAAGCTTGTTAAAGTTCGGTAGGAACCGAATTCCTGCCCCGAAACCGATATCCTACCCAGGGTTCGCTCTCGATGTAGCTTTCCCGGGCCGGCACATCGATGCGCTTGCGAAGCTGTGCGACCAGAACGCGAAGGTAATCCGGCTGCTCTTCACCACTCGCGCCCCACACCCCCCGGAGCAGCACCTTGTGCGTCAGCACGCGACCGTCGTTTCGCGCCAGCAGAAGCAGCAGGTCGAACTCTTTTGGGGAAAGATGAAGTTCCACCCCGCGAGCGACAACGCGGTGAGCTGCGGTGTCGATGACAAAGTCCCCCGCCTGAATGCTTGTGGGCTGAACGCCTGGTTCGCCACGCCGCCGCAGGTGCGCGCGTACGCGGGCGAGAAGTTCGGTCACGCTGAAGGGTTTCGTGATGTAATCGTCGGCTCCGCTGTCGAGCGCCAAGACCTTTTGTGCCTCGTGGTCGCGAACGGAGAGCACGAGGATCGGGATGTCCGTAAACTTTCGGATAGCCTTGGTGAGCTCCACGCCGTCCATATCCGGCATGGCGAGATCGGTGATGAGGAGATCAGGTTTCACCTGGTGAAACATCTCCAGGGCTTCCAGGCCGTTCAGGGCTGTCGAAACCTCAAAGCCATGGCTTTGCAGCGAGGCACGCAAGGCCCTGGCGATCTGCCGCTCGTCGTCGACAATCAGAATCTTCATGCTCAATGCGCTTCCTGGGTGATGATGTGCAGGTCGACATGCGGGGCAGCGGCCGCAAACTGCTGGATGGCGCGAAAGTAGAGATACTTCTTGAGACCGGTGAGAGCGGAACGACCGAAGATCACCTGTGTGACGCGGTGCTCGGTCGCGAACCTGGCCGAGGCGAGAGCCACGTTCGAGCCGCTCAGGTGAATGATACGAGCGCCGAGGTTGGTCGCAAACTCGAAGTTCTCCTGAAGCGAACGGGCTTTCTCGACGTCGCGGTCGCGGTCGGTGTCCAGGTGCAGGACGTAGAACTCGGCGTCTGTTGCCTGCGCGAGGCGGGCTCCGCGGGCGATGAGGTCGCGCGCGGCGGCACTCGCGCTGACGCAGACGGCGACCTTCTCGGCGACTGCCCAGTGAGCTCCCAGGCGCTTGCGGTCAACGTACTCGTCCAGCGTACGGTCCACCGCGCGGGCGACACGCTGGAGCGCCATCTCGCGCAAGGCGATCAGATTGCCTCGCCGGAAGAAGTTTGCGAGTGCCCGCTCGGCGCGTTCGAGCGGATAGATGTCTCCTCGGCGCATGCGCGTCACAAGCGCCTCCGGCGTTACGTCGCTGATGACGATCTCATCGGCGCGATCCAGCACCCAATCCGGTACGGTTTCGCGCACCGTGATGCCCGTAAGCGACTGGACGCGCGGCGTCATGCTTTCGATATGCTGAATATTAATGGTTGTAAGGACATCGATCCTGGCGTCGATCAGGGCGAAGACGTCTTCGTATCGCTTGGCAAACCGGCTTCCTTCGACGTTGGTGTGGGCGAGTTCGTCGACCAGGACAATCTGGGGGTTCCGAGCGAGAATGGCATTTACATCCATCTCTTGAAAGAGCGTTCCTTTATAGTCGAGCGCGATTCTTGGAACCTGCTCCAGCTTCTCCGCGACGGCGGCCGTTCCGGCGCGACCATGCGTTTCCACGATGCCGATGACAACATCTTCGCCTCGGCTGGCGCGGCGAACACCTTCGCTCAACATGGTGAAGGTTTTACCTACTCCCGGGGCATAGCCGAGAAAGATCTTCAATCGCCCTTTCTGCCGCTCTCCCTGTTCTGCACCTGCCAGCCAATCCTCAGGGCGCTTCCGGGTGTTTGCCGGGGTGGTCATGGACGTATTATCTCAGTGTGAACTCTCAACGAAAAATCGCTTTCATGCGCTGGGTCGGCGCTTCTGCGGGACTGGCGGCGATTACGGCGGTTTACGATCGTTACCTGCACGTAAATGCCACGACGGTAGCGCTGACTTATCTTGTTTTTATCTTATTCCTGTCCACTCGCTGGGGGTTGAGGTATGCCATAGCCGGCTCTCTGGCCGCCACCGCCTGCTACAACTTCTTTTTTCTGCCGCCGGTGCATACGTTCACCGTTTCAGACCCGGAGAATCTGGTGGCTCTGCTGGTCCTGCTGATCACCTCCGTCGTTTCAAGCCGTATGTCGGAACGTGTACGCGACGAATCGCGGCAGGCTCTGCTTCGACAGTCCGAGCTCGAAGTGCTGTACAGCCTCAGCCGCGCCTTGATTCAGACAGACGAACTATCCGTACTGACCAACACTGTTCCGACCGCGGTCGCAATGGCGTGCCGCGCGCGCTCGGTGATCTTTTACCTGCTGCAGGGGGACAAGGTGTACCAGGACGGTGCGAACTGGGCGACTCCGCTCGCGACACCGGAGCTGCGTGCGCTCGCCAACGGTTCGGCTGCGTCCTGGAACCGGGAGACGCGGGAGGCGGTGATTCCGCTTCGCACGGGCGTTCGGCCCCGCGGCGTGCTGCTCCTAGGGGGCGTGCAGCACTCCCTGCCGACGCTCGAAGCCGTTGGCGGCCTGGTCTCCGTTTCGCTCGACCGGGCACAAGCGGTGGATGAGGTTACCCGGGCGGAGGCCGCTAAGGAAAGCGAACGGCTGCGTACGATGATGATGGATTCCATTACGCATGAGTTTCGATCGCCGCTGACGGCGATCAAAGTTTCGGTCAGCACCTTGCGCAGCGGGAGCATGGCCGATTCCGGCTCGCCGGAGCTGCTGGCTATCATCGAAGAAGAAACGGACCGACTGGACCACCTGGTCGCGCAATCCGTCGAGATGGCGAAACTCGACACCCTGGCAGTGGCAATGAACGTGTCACCGCAGAATGCGACGGAGCTTGTGGCGCGCGCGTTACAAGAAGCTGCGCCCTCATTAGGAGCGCATCCGGTAACGGTCCAGATGGCCTCCGATCTGCCGCTGATCGATGCGGACCCGGAGTGGCTCACCAAGTTGATCGTGAACCTGCTGGAAAACGCGGCGAAGTACTCCAAGCCCCTTGAGCCCATCTTTATCACTTCAGAACGCCATGAGGACACGATCGCTATCAGCATTGCCGACCGTGGGGTTGGAATCGATCCCCTGGAGCAGGGTCTCATCTTCGACAAGTTCTATCGCTCGCGGGAGCGTGCAGGCAACGTTCCGGGGACAGGGATGGGTTTAGCGATCTGCCGGGCGATTGCGCATGCCCACGGCGGCGAGATCGAGGTCACCAGCCAGCCGGGGCACGGCTCTGTGTTTACCTTCAGTGTTCGCGCCGCGGACTGAAGAGGGTCACGGTTCCGGAAAGCGGGAGGAAGTCAAGCGCGTCCGCATCGCCTACGAAGATGGTGCGGTTTCCGTAATCGGTGACCCAGCGCTGGCCCGCTTCGTTCCAATACTGGAAAGAACGCTCATCGAGCGTGATGGATTCCTGCCTTGTCTCCCCCGGCTGCAGCGAAACACGGTCGAAGCCCCGCAAGGATCGTACCGCCTGTTGTACGCCCTCGATGACGGGTCCGGGACCGACGTAGACCTGCGGAACCACCGCACCAGCGACCCGCCCTGTGTTCCTGACATTGAAGTCGACTACAACCTTGCCGTCCTGCGTGGGTTCGAGCTTCAACGCTGAAAACTTGAAGGTGGTGTAGGAAAGGCCGTATCCGAAAGGAAACTGTACGGGCACACCCAGGTTGTCGTAGAAGCGATATCCCGAAAAGATTCCCTGTGTCTGCACGGAGGGATTTTCCGCGATGCCGTTGACGCGTTCCAGATGGGTTCCCGGAGTATCCCCGGGATACAGACCGCGAAGCTGGTTGTAGCTTTCGACGGTATCGGTGCTCTCCCGCGGCCAGGTGATGGTGGTATGTCCGCTCGGGTTCGCCTGGCCGAGCAGCAGACGTGCTGTCGCCGTGCCACCCTCCTGGCCGGCTTGCCACATGTTCAGGACCGCTTTGACGTTGGCGTCGGCGATCCACTCCCTGACGATAAACGGCGTTCCGGTGTTGATCACGACCACGGTGTGAGGGTTGTTCGCCGCAACAGCCTTGATCAACCTTACCTGGGCAGAGCTCAAGGAGGACAGCAGGGGCGCGGTTGGAACGGTATTGCGGTCCTCGTCGTCGACAAAGACGACGGCGACCGCTTTACCCCTGGCCGCCATCGCGGCATCCTCAATGTCGGCGTCGGTGCGAGAGACCGCAAGGCGAACGCTGAGGTGCGAGCTTGCGGGCAGGCCGGTTGCATCCAGCGTCAGCGTGATTCTGTGCCATCCGATGGCGGGATGGTCAGCGCAGTACACCATCGGCTGCGGTTGCCTGGAGCGTGTCGGATGCACGATGGCGCATTCCCGATTCCGCAGACCACCCTCCAGATAGCCGGCGTTTGTGGTTGCGACAGGAACGGACATGCTGCCGTACCAGGAGCCGTGATAGAAGGATTCCGCATCCACCAGGCTTTTGCGGCTGTTATCCAGGGTGAAGGTGACCTTGTTGTCTGGCACGTCCTTGCTTTGTTGCACCCGAAAGGCGTAGGAATCCGGGGTCGGTACATAAATCCAGCCGTCCCACCGGTAGAACCTGCCGCCCGCGAGCTGACCTTGAGACGAGACCGCCGTGTAATCTACCGTTCTGTCGATACGCTCCGGTGCGAGGTCGCCGGCGGAGCCGCCGGAGGATTGCTGCAGACCATTTTGGCTGTTGCAAGCGCTTCCAGGGACGATGGACGGTGCCGCGCCGGCAGAAGGCATGCTGTTCAGGATGCTGCACGGCATCGCCTGTCCGCTCGGAGAGTTCGCCGGCGTGTAGGTGAAGGCTGAAGGCATGCCGCTGAGAAGGCGCAGCTGTTGCAGCGGAGTGACTCCATTGCGCTCGGCGAAGCCTGCGGAGCCTTCGTTGTTGGGGTTTGCCACCAGGAACTCCGCACCGGGGCCGCTGACTGCGATGCCTTGCCTCAGGTCGTCAGCATTGAGGGGGAGGGTCTGCTGTTCGTTCTTGAGCAGCACCGCTCCTTCTTCCGCAACGAGTTCCGAGACTGCGGCGTCGCCGTTCCTGGTCCCGAGTTCTACAGAGCCGGCTTCCGGGCCGGCCGGAAGCGGGGCGAGGCCGGTACGATCCTTGCCCATCCCGCCAGGGTTGCGGCAGTCCGTTTTGTCGTTGTCACACCCGAGCATGCCGAATCGTTCCTGCTGGTAGAGCACTCTCGCGAGCGCCTGGTTGAAGACCGAAAGCGGAACCGTCCCGTTCGCGACCGCGTTGGCTACGCTGCAGCCGGTTGCGGGGCAGCCCGGGCCCGGGATGCCGGCGAGGTGGATCGCGGAAGCGTCTGCACAGGAGATCTGCTTGCCCGCTGCATCCGCGCACGTGCTGCTGGTGGCGTCCAGGCCAAGCTCCGACGCGCCATTTCCGCCTTCCGGGTTGACGCCGGCGAAGTAGCGTTCTGTTGGATCTTCCCGGTCGTCCCCTTGCAGGAAAGCGTTTGCGCTGTGAACCGCTCCATAATCGGACGCAACGAACGCCTTGGAACCCCAGAGATCCCGGAGTACATACGTGAGCAGAAGCGGGCTTTCACAAGCGAAGTGGGTCTGGTTCAGCGGCCAGGTTTTGGTAGAAGCGCCGGGAAACGGGCTCGGCTGGCTGAGTAGATCGACCTGCCTGTTCAGGTATGGCGACAGGTCCCTGAACTTCTGATACGAGCACATGATGGACGATGCGCCTCCGTCTTTCAGCGCAAGTTCGTAGGGGGGCAGAAGCATTTCATGCAGGGCCTGATCCTGAACGTCGGTAGAGTTGCCGCCGGCCCCGTAATAGACCGCATAGTGCTTGACCTGCGACATGAGGCCTTGTCCCTGGATGCCGTTGATCTGCGCCGCCGACATGACGCCATTCAGGAAGGGGTCTTCTCCGGAGGTATGGTGCCCTCGCTGCCAGTTGACGAAGACGTCCGTGTCCGCCTGGGGTCCGAGCAGACCCGTGACCATCAGATTTCGACCTTCACGCCCTTCCATCTGCCCCATGACGTTGGCGAGCCGGCGATCGAACGAGGACGCCAGCGTCAGCATGGAGGGCACGCCGGTGGTCTTTCCGATATTTGGCCCGGCATCCACGTTGATGCCGAGTCCGTCGGAGAAGCACATCGGCATGATCCGTGGCGAGGTGAGGGTTCTGGGACTCGAATTGGCCAGGTTGTGACAGGTCGGGTTGGAGCCATCGGGATGCGCATACGTGCCTCCCTGGGTGGTCAACAACGCCGCTGCGTCGGTCAGCTCCGCAGGCGTGGGTGGAGTATGCGGCTCCAGCTGCTTGATGAGGCTGACGACCGTCGGTGTATAGGGAGCGGCCGGGTCCTCGGGCGGCGATTGCATGGAATTGGGAAGTGCCACCGGCAGCGAGTAAGGCACTGCCTTCTGGTTTTGGAGTACGGCTTGAGCAGACAGGCCGCGGGGCCCAAGAGGGAACAGAACAGCGAGGCAGCCGATCATCACCGCAGTGCTTGTTTGGCTTACGTTTCGGGGATGCAAGGTGTGCTGCGCCATTCGATTCTCCTGATGCTGTAAGCTGGACCTCGCACGGGCGCCACCCTCCGCGGACACACTTCTTCGAGAGCTTGATGAAGCTTGAGTGGCCTGGATTTGATGAGATCGGCGACAACGTTGTCCCTGTGCCTCTGAAACCTATACGATCGGTTTTCTGCTGTCAAGAGTCGGAGGTGCCGGTTGAACCGATTGGGAATGTCGTGTGATTTCATCGTCAGGTGTGCGATTGAGGCCTCCCGTTGACCCGGCGTTTTATCACAGCAGTCTACGTTGGCTCCCTGGGAGGCTTCATCTTTGGCTACGATCTGGGCGCGCTTTCCGCTGCGACGGAGAGTTTAAGAGCCCACTTTCATCTTGTCGCCTGGCCTTTCGGTTTGACCGTCGCTTCCTCGGTGTGGGGCACGGTCTGCGGTTCAGTGCTGGCAGGGAGGTGGGCGGACAGGCGTGATCGGCGAAGCCTGATTGCGTTGTGTTCGGTGCTTTACCTGCTGGGTGCTGTTGGAGTTGCCCTGCCCAACTCTCCCGGTTGGGTTTTTGTCCTTGCCATGCGTTTTCTGTGCGGGACGGCCGTCGGGGGTTTTACGGTAGGCTGCCCGCTCTTTCTGTCCGAAATCGCTCCCGCAGAGGTGCGGGGGCGGATTGTGGGCCTGTTTCAGGTGCAGGTTGGCGCCGGGGTCATTGTGGCGTTCTCTTTCGGTGCCGTCTCGGCCCGTTTTGCAGCGATGGATACGGCGTGGAGGTGGGTTCTCGGGTGGGGAGCTGTTCCCGCCCTTGCACTCTCCCTTCTGGTACGCCTTCTCCCGCAGCCCCTGGTGCAGCCTTCCGGTGGTAACGCTGAAGGAGCCCTGGTAAAAGGTTCTGCAGAAACAGTGCCTGCCGGTGAAGCCAGGCAAAGATTGTTCCGCCGCGGAAATGTGCGTTTGATCCTGCTTGCGACCAGTGTTGCCTTCTTCAACCAGCTGTCCGGCGTAAATATTCTCCTGCTTTACCTACTGGAGATTCTTGGCAGCGCCGGGATCGATTTGTCGTTAGGACATACGGATACGGTCCTGATCTCAGGCCTTGGTCTGGCAACCACCTGGGCTGGAACGCTGTTCGTGGATCGGCTGGGACGCAAGCTCCTGCTCTACATCGGGGCTGCGGGAATGGCCGCTTGCCTCGTGTGCCTGGGCTTGACGATTCCGCATCACATCCGTTCCGCGGTTTATGTGTGCATTCTTGTGGCTTACAACGCGTTTTTTTCGTTCTCTCAGGGAACCGTCGTCTGGGTTTATCTGAGTGAGCTGTTTCCGCCCGGGTTGAGAGGCGTTGGCCAAGGGTACGGGGCGGGGGTCCACTGGATCATCAACGCTCTGCTTGTCTCGATCTTTCCCCTGCTGCAAGGCTCGGCAAGCGTACGGGTCTTCTACGTGTTTGCTTTAATGATGGTGCTGCAGATAGTTGTCATCTGGCTCTGGTATCCGGAAACCACGGGATCTGCCCTGGGGTCCTTCGGGGTAAGCCAAGGTGACGGCCAGGAACTCGCGAAGTGATTGCGGACCTTAGAGACAAAGCCACATCTGTGGCTGACAGGTCCAGGGCTGGCCTGCTCAAGGCCGAGATATTGCTGATGCGCTAAGTCGCACTGTGTCAGTTTGTAGATGGATTCAGGACCCAGGCGAGCCAGGCATTTGCGGTTGTACCGTCAGGAAGCCAGCCGTAGGTCGTGATTGCCGGCTTCGAAGTCTGCAGGGAAGCCGCGGAGATCGCACAGTTTGTCTGTCCGAAGACGTCCACCGTGGTGTTCACTAAACAGGTGAATGATCCATAGATGGAAGAAGAAAACGCGGCAGGATTGAGTGGCAGGTTCCGGTCGACGCTGGCAAGAGCCGCCATCCACGGCAGAACCAGGTTCCGTGTCGATAGAGAACAGCAGTGGCCTGTCGCGTTTTGCACGCCATAAGCCCAGGGTGCATTCAGGGCAAGTCCTCGAAGGAAGAAATTCATGCCGCGCGTGGTTCCAGACTTCCCATCGAGAGCGTTATCCAGAACGAGCGTAGGAATCTGCGCGGCAGCGGCGCTGACGGGAACTCGATCGAGATCGACATATTGATCTCCCGGTATGTACTCGACTGCTCCAAGGATGCGTGATGGGATGATCTCCGTCATCGTGGCGGCCAGGACTCCGGCGGCCGAAAATCCAAAAAGGATGAGGTGTCCGGCGCTGAGTTCCGGGTGTCCGGAACTGACTGCGAGTTCCGAAAGAGCCGCCGTGAGCACGCGCGTTGGTCCTTTGGAGGCATCCGCCTGGAAGCTGCCTGTCGTGTATGCGTCGCATTCATGAGCAAACAGCATGGCAAAGTGCAAACTGTCTGCCATTGCCTGCACCGAGGCATCGTTATAGAAGGACTGGGTATCTCCACGTTCGTAGACGACGAGCGTATCGGCCGTGGTCGCATTGCCGGCCGGAAGGCGGAGGTCGAAGACACAAGGGCCACTCAGGTCTTCCGTGGTTTCCGGATAAACGGAGACCGTGGTTGCCGAGTTACTGACGACGGTGCCAGGTGCCGGCCCGAATACCCCAGCGCCGCACCCGGTCAGGAGCATGGTCAGGGAGACTATCCCTGACCATGCGAGTCCTGATCCCGTTCGTGCTGGAGAGGATGTCATTTGCGCGGCTCTGGCGAGTACGGAGGTGAATCGAGAGACATTGACAGGTTGGATTTAGCATACCAGCGCGGACTCGCCTTCGCAATGTGTTCGCAAAGCAGTTACGGATCACCCGGGATCGCAGCCCGGTCGCGGGAATCGACGTTGGACGAAGCTTTCGCGTATAAAGGTTACATTCGTGGCACGGCAATCGAATCCTCGCCCGGCCGGTTCCTGAAAGGGACGGGCGAAAGATGGGGTCCTATGGCGCACTGTCCGTCCGGCGCTCGATCGAACTCTCGCCACCACGAATGAACGGGCGTAAGCGACCACGCTAGAAATCTTCGGCCAGGAGGCTGCTCCCTCAGGGTCTTGTCTTGCTGACTTTACCGCGGCGCGTGTCATCTGGGCACGCGCCATGACGCGCGTGGACTTGTCGCAATAAGGACTGTGGATGACCCTGGCCGCACAACTGTTACCTTGGCTCCCGGAAAGGCCAGACTGGCCGGACGAACTGGCTCTTGCCGGCACGTTGCCACTTTCCGAAGCGCTTCCCCACCTGCTGAGGCTTGCCGGGAGCAGGATGGACTTCGTTCGCGCGGGCCGGCTGGACAAGGTGATCGAACGACATCTGGGCAAGGCGGGAGGTTCTCCGTTCCAAACGGTTCGTCTCGCGGTCCTTGGCTCCTCCACGTTGGATTACCTGGCACCATTCATCCGTCTTGGGGGTTTCCGGCGAGGACTCAGGATCGAGGTGTTTACGGGCGAATATGGGATGTATCGCCAGGAGCTGGCGGACCCGTCTTCAGCGTTGTATGGCTTCAAGCCCGAGTATGTGCTGTTCTGCCTGGATGCTTCGCACGCGGCAGGCCTGGGACAGCGCACGGCAGAGAGCGCGCTGGAGAGTCTGCACGACCTTTGGCGGGCCGCACGGCAGAGCCTCCATTGCGAGGTCATTCAGCAAACGGTCCTGCCCGTGCTGCCCTCTTTGATGGGTAATGAGGAAGATCGCTTCGACCAGTGTCCGGCGGCGCGCATCACCCGCTTGAACGCACGGCTGCGCGAATGCGCCGAGGCGGAAAACGTATACCTTTTGACGGTTGACGCGCTGGCACAGGCTGATGGGTTGTCGCAGTGGTATAGTCCAGCGCTGTGGAATCGCTCCAAGCAGGAGATTCATCCGCGCATGGCAAATCTGTTTGGCGACCATGTAGGCCGCCTGCTGGGCGCGCTGCAGGGACGAAGTGGCAAGTGTCTGGTGCTGGATCTCGACAATACGTTGTGGGGCGGTGTGATCGGCGACGACGGGTTGGCCGGCATCGTGCTCGGGCAGGGAAGTACGGTCGGAGAGGCCCACCTGGCACTGCAGCGTTACGTTCTGCAACTGCGGGATCGAGGAGTGCTGCTCGCCGTCTGCTCGAAGAACGACCTGAGCAATGCTTTGACCCCTTTCGAACAGCACCAGGAGATGCTCCTCAAGCGCGAGCACATCGCCTGCTTTGTGGCGAACTGGGACGACAAGGCGACCAACCTGCGGCACATTGCCTCGACATTGTCGCTCGGGTTGGACGCGCTGGTGTTTCTGGATGACAACCCAGCCGAGCGTGCCCTGGTGCGGCGCGAGCTCCCCATGGTGCAGGTTCCGGAGCTGTCCGACGATCCGTCAGAGTACGTGTTCACGCTGGCGGCGGCCGGGTATTTTGAAGCCGCCCAGATGACCGCAGACGATCAGGCGCGGAACAGGCAATACCAGGAGAACGCGGCGCGGGAAAGCCATCGTGCTTCCACCACAAACATGGAGAGCTATCTTGAATCGCTCCGCATGGTCCTGAGCTGGAGCGCCTTCGATGAGGCCGGACTGAAGCGGATTGTGCAGCTGGCGAACAAGACAAACCAGTTCAACGTGACGACACGGCGTTACACGGAACCGGAGATCGTCGAGCGCATGCTGGACGGCACATTCGTCACGCTCCAGCTTCGCCTGGACGACAGCTACGGGGATAACGGCGTGATTGCCCTGGTCGTGGGACGGGTGGGTCGAGACCATACCCTGGAGATCGAAACGTGGCTGATGAGTTGTCGCGTGCTTGGGCGCAGGGCCGAAGAGGCGACCTTGCGCATCGTTCGAGACTGTGCAGCGGCAAAGGGCTGTACCCACCTGGCCGGGGTGTGGCGGCCAACCGAGAAGAATGGGCTGGTCCGTGACCTGTACCAGCGGCTCGGCTTTACGCTAACCCACGAAGACGCAGACGGAAGTACGCACTGGCGCCTCTGTCTGGCCGATGTTCCCCTGACACCCCTGCCCATGCAGATCAAGGAGGCTTCCACTTGGACAACAGCCATCTCTACAGCAAGTTGACGAGCATTTTTCGCGAGGTTTTCGACGACGATACGATCGTGCTGACTCCGAATACCACGGCCGCCGACATCAAGGACTGGGACTCAGCCGCACACGTCGGCCTGATCGTGTCGATCGAGGAACGGATGAACGTCCGGTTCAAGAGCTCGGAACTTGAAGCACTGCATAACGTGGGAAGTCTGGTCGGCATTCTGGAATACAAACTGGAAGGCCAGGGCGCACACGCGTAACCGAGCCGGAGACCTCCTGGGCCATGTTGTTCAACTCGTATGCCTTTCTTTTCTGCTTTCTTCCCGTTGCGTTGCTTGGCTACCAGATTGCCGCGCACGGGCACCGGCGCGCCGTTGTCGGGTGGCTCGCTCTCGCTTCGCTGGCGTTCTACGGATATTGGAATCTGAGCTATCTCCTGCTGCTTTGTGGATCGATTCTGTTCAACTTTCTTGCAGCCTCTCTGATCAGCAAGAGGATCGGCACTCGCGTTTCGCCACGGATCATCCTGTGGCTCGCCATTGGAGTCAACCTCGGCGTACTTTGCTATTACAAGTACCTTTTCCCGTCGCTGAATTACCTTGCGGCCATGGCACACCATCCTGTGCGCTGGGCCGGCGTGATTCTGCCTCTTGGAATCTCCTTTTTCACCTTCACCCAGATCGCCTTTCTGGTCGATCTTGAGCAAGGGGCGGCGCAACAGCAGGACTTTCCGAGCTATGTCCTGTTTGTCACTTTTTTCCCCCACCTAATTGCAGGACCCATTCTTCACCACGCGGAGATGATGCCGCAGTTTCAGCGGGAGCGCGACTTTCGGCTGCGGGCCGATGACATGGCGGTCGGGGCTTCCTGGTTTATTCTGGGGCTCGGCAAGAAGGTTCTCATCGCGGACAAGTTCGCGCCGGATGCAGACCGGCTGTTTTCCAGCACGGCAGCACTTCATGCGGCACCGTCATGGGCAGGCGTCCTCGCGTACTCGCTTCAGCTTTACTTCGACTTTTCCGGTTACTCCGACATGGCGAACGGGCTGGCCCGTATGTTTTCGATCAGGTTTCCCCTGAACTTCAGCTCACCGTACAAGGCGTCCAGCATCATCGACTTCTGGCAGCGATGGCATATGACCCTGACTCGCTATATCAACGCTTACCTCTACAATCCTCTCTCCATGGGGATGAATCGCCGCCGCGTTCGTCAAGGGAAGAAGGTTTCCAAGAAGGCGATGGCGACTCCTGCCGGGTTCGTCAGCCTGGTGGCCTTGCCCACCACGGTTGCGTTGTTTCTAGCTGGAGTCTGGCATGGGGCCGGTAAGCAGTTTATTGTATTCGGGCTGCTCCATGCCTTCTACCTGTGCGTGAATCACGGGTTCCGCGCACGGCGCGCGGTCGATGCGAAGTTCCTGGCAGTACCGGCGATCGATCCCAGGATAAGGATGGTCGGATGCATTGCCCTTACCTACCTCGCCGTTGTGGTCGCGCAGGTGTTTTTTCGTGCCGACGGGGTGAAGGCTGCGCTTTCGGTGCTGGCCGGAATGGCCGGCCTTCACGGTGCCCCCGAGACTGCAGCCTTCCTGCACCCGGGCTTCGGCTTCTGGGCGCGCATCGCGCTCGGGTTTGCGATCGTCTGGGCATTTCCGAACACCCAGCAAATTCTGGCAAAGTTCGTTCCCGACTTCGAACAGACCGCTTCGGACGCAAAAGGGAGCGCTATTTATTTCAACTGGTTTCCCACCCCGGTGTGGGGTGCCCTCCTGGGTCTGGTCCTGGTGGCTACCCTGGCGACCATGCAGGATCCGACAACCTTTCTTTACTTCCAGTTCTGACCGGATTTCTCTGTGAACCTACTGAATGCCATGCCTCCTACCCTTCAACCTTCGACTGTAGAACCGCTGTTGAACTCAGGGTCCCGGGCTCGCTTCCGGGGTTTTTTTCTTGCGCTTCTTTGCGTTCCACTTCTTGTATACCTTTCCACCTTCGTGGTGGTCCGGCTCGCCGGACTCGGGTATATCAGTTCCAGCATGAGTCGATGGGGACCGGTGCTCGACTACCCCTTCCAGACCAGGGGATTGGACGCCGATGTGGTTGTCTTTGGGGATTCCACAGCGTTTCTGGGCATCGATCCGCGCATTGTGAACGCCGACCTGGGCATTCACTCCGTCGTCCTGCCCAACACGCTCGGCAGCCTGCCCGTTACCGGCGATCTTGCCCTGCAAAGTTATTTGCATTTGAACCGGAAGCCCAGGCTGATTGTCTTTTACTTTGCCCCCTGGAATCTGGATTACCTGCAAAACAATCAGCAACGGCTTTACTTTGAGGGCATAGAGACGCTGATCCGCAGCGGAAGCTGGAACACGCTTGCCTCGTTTTCCCTGCATCATCCTCTCGCTGTGCTTGCCTTTCCCATGCAGATTCAAAGCACACTGGATGCGAGAAACGTCAAGTCCGCCCTGCATGGAGGCAAGACCGGTGACATCCAGGATGCCCTGGGACACTTCGACTACACGGAACCCTGGCCTCCGGTTCAGGAGGGTTGCGCGATTCCGCCGCAGTATGTGGACCGGACTACCGTGACCTCCGTGCAGGATCTGGTGCGGAAATACAGCAGCCAGGGATTCAACGTGGCGGTATACCTGGCGCCGATCCCTGCCTGCAGGAACGCCGGACTTTTCGCGCGTCGGACCTACGGCGGCCTTACCTTGCGCGGGCCGGCCGTGCTCGCCCCTTCTTCGTTCGCGCAGGATCAGTTCTATGGCCACCTGCGGCCGGAGGCAGTTTCCACGGCCTCGCATCTGTTCTCCGAGGCGTTGCGCACACGTGCCGACATGGCCAGACCGCTCTCCCTGGGTTCGGGTCCCTTGCCAGCCAGTAAGCTACGATAAACCTGCAGGAAGTCCAGGCGCATCTCGATTCCGAGATGGCATAAGAAGGCGCTGAAGCTTCTGCGTTCCAGGCGCATGGGACGGAATACCAAATCCGGGGTTTACATGCCTTCAGGTACCGATGATGTCCACACGATGGAAGAGCGGCTCGCCGCTTCCCACTCGATAGCCTCCGGTTCGACGAACGCCGCGGCGAGCCCCGGAGTCCTTTCCCGCATGGACTGGCTCGGAATGTTGGGGGGATTTCTTTTTTGCCTGATCTGCAGCTATGCCTTTGGGTATAAGCGGATCTTCTGGGAAGACGAGATGCTCGGCTGGATGATGGTGCATGATCCATCTTTCCGCCACATGCTGACGGCCTGGAATTTGGGAGCGGACGGCGGGGGCATGTCGTTCTATCTCACCTGCCGAGCCTGGTTTCACCTGTTCGGGGCATCCGAGCTGTCGTTTCGCTTTTATTCGGCGACCTGCTTTGGTGCGGCTTTTGTAATCTGCTGGGTCACGGCACGACGTTATTTCAATACCGGAGTGGTCGCTCTCTCGCTGTTCAGTGCCTGGTTTCTCAGCCCTCCCCTGGTCAGCCACCTTGCCGAAGGACGGTTCTATGGACTGCTGATGCTTGCGACAGCGTCGGTTGCGTGGCTAACTCTGGTGAAGTCCCGAGACGGCAAGACTCAGCCCCTGGTCCTTTGCGGCCTTGCGTTCCTGCTGAATGGCGTGCTGATCACCAGCCATGTTCTGGGCATCCTCTACAGCGCAACCCTGCTTGCCGCATTGGTTCTGCTGGACTGGCGGTCTGCTCGACTGCGGCCCCTGCTTTACTTTTCCACCATGCTGGCGTGGCTGCTGTTGATTCCGGAACGAACGGCGATCCGTGCGACCACCGACGTGGGCAAGCCCTATTTCTGGACCAGTCCCCCCACACTGAGCCGATTTTTCGGCGCTTACTGCGAGTTCAGTGCCGCGGTCGCGCTGCTGATGTTTTTGCTCGTCATTCTGTTGATTCTGTCCCGGCGAGGTGGCAGGGCCGGTGTTCCAGTGTCGCAGAGACTCCCCGCGAAAAACGATCCCGTGCTCCTCACCTCAGGCATTCTGTTCCTGCTTCCCGTCGTGCTCACGATCCAGGCACACTTCGGCACGTCTCTGTTCATCAATCGCTACCTGATGCCGCTTACGGTCCCGCAGGCATTTCTTCTGTGCGAACTGATCTCGCGCATCTCCTGGACCCGGTTGATCCCGGCTTCCTTTCGATCCGCGAGCCGCACGTTCGGGTGGATTGCGGCTGCCGGGTATGCTGCCGTGATGTTCACCTGGATCTTTGGACACCTGATCCATTTCGCCATTGGGGCCAATGACTTTACCAAGGAGCTGACGGCCAAGCTCCCCAAGGGGGTTCCTGTCCTTTGCGAGGATGCATGGGTCTTTACGCAGATCATCGGGCGACAGCATGCATCCGGCGTTCAGTACACCTATCTCCTGGATTGGCAACAGAGTACAAGCGCGTCGGCACCGCGGCTCGAGGTTACGCAATACCACCTGATGGAGAACTGGCGCAAAGCAGGCTATTTCGCTGGTTCGATCACGCCCATTCACGAGTTCCTCCAGCAGCACGATCAATTTCTTATTCTGCACTGGAACAACGTCATGCCGTCGGAGGTGCCGGTCATCGGCGACCCGCTTCTGGCGCGCTTTCGCGATCAACCCTCGTATCAGGTGAAGCTGTATCGACACAATGTGGAGCCGAGCGTCGATGTCTGGCTCGTCTGCCGCGGAACGTGCCCCTCGGCCTCCGTCTTGAAATGAAGGCGAGGTCGTGGACCGTGCGGTACTGCGCCAGCCGGACTGCATTGACAGGCGGAGTCTCGAGCTCCAGCTACCGGCTAGTGCGGCAGGAGGTTGAGGTGTTCGAGGGGGGGCAGGGCTCCAACTTCGGCTGCCAGCTTGCGGAAGAGCGTCAGAGCCTGAAGGCAGCTGGGGTCGAGGGTGTAGTGGATGTTTTCCGTCAGGTAGGCGCGGATAGTTGCGGGTGGGAGAGCGATACGGTGGGTCCACTCGGTGACGAGGGACTGGATATTTTGCTGACCGGACTCACGGGAGTGGTTGAGGTCGGCTACGAGCTGGGGAAGATCGGCTGGGGTGCCGGCGCGGAGGGCCCAGACGGCGGCGATCCAGGGAAGATTGGTGCGGGTGCGCCACTCGTGGGCGAGATCGAGCCAGGTGAGTGGGCCCTGCATGCCGCGAAGGCCGAGGTTTTGCTGAATGCGGCGGTCAATCTGGGCGCGGCGCTCGAGGGCGAGCAGGGCTGGATCGCCGATGAGGAGGGCGGCGTCGGCGCGGTCGAGCATGAACTCGGGGTCGGGTGCGGCGGAGAGGAAGGTGGGGTCGGTGCGAAGGAAGTGGCGAAAGAGGATCTCCGCATAGGCGACCGACGAGCGGGAAGCGGTGTCGGTGGCTACGGTCTGAACGTCCGACAGGGTAAGGCCGGGACGGAGGATGAGCTGGATGGAACGGACGTGGTGAAGCGCTGCGATGCAGCAGCCGGGGACGACGGCGAGCTCTGGCGTCAGGGCTGCTACGGGAACAAGGCCGAGGTCTGCTTCGCTGGCGAGAAGTTCGCGGGCACACTGCGCAGGAGTGGTGAGGTGGACCTTGTAGCGGCTGGCGAGGGTGGCGTTGCGGGGGGTATGGGTGAAATCCCACATGAGCGGGGCGGGGTTGAGGAAGTCGATGGCGGCTACGCGGAGCATGGAGTTAGTTTACTTGGGTAGGGTTGACCCGCTCATCGCGGTTGAGCCGCGATGAATGGGGCACCGTGTGAGGGCACGGTGTTTTGACACCCAGATCTCGGCGTCGAGACCCGGGACACCCGGATTTGGGGCGTTTCAGGGAGGTGGGCGTGCTAGGCTCTTTCTGAGAATGTGGCCTCATTGGAGCGGGACATGGCGACGTTGGTAGATGGAAATCTGGTAGCTGCGGGCCGGGTGCGGGATGAGGCTCGGCTGGGGTGGCTGGCGCTGACGTTGACTCCTGGACTGGGGCCGACGAGGATCGCGCGGGCGGTGGAGCTGGCGGGAGGCGATGCGGGGCGGTTGCTCGGCCTTGGGTTGACGGAGCTGGAAAGATTGAGGCTGCCGGCCAAGGCGGTGCAGTTTATCGCGGATGGTCGGGCGCGGACGGCGGCGGAGAAGGAATGGGGGCTGGTGGAGGAAGCGGGAGCTTCGCTGCTGACGCTGGCTGATGAGGAGTATCCGGATCGGCTGCGGGAGATTTATGATCCGCCGACGGTGCTTTGGGTGAGAGGGGATGCTTCGCTGCTGGGGGCTCCGGGGATTGCGGTGGTCGGGACGCGGGCGCCGAGTGTGTATGGCGCGGGCATGGCGGAGATGCTGAGCCGTGACCTGGCGAACCGGGGGCTCGTGATCCAGAGCGGGATGGCGCGAGGGGTAGATACGGCGGCGCACAAGGGCGCACTTGCGGTTGGGGGCAGAACGCTGGCGGTGTGGGGGACGGGGCTCGATGTGGTGTATCCGAAGGAAAACAAGCGGCTGGCCGAGGAGATTGTAATGTCGGGCGGGACGATCGTGAGCGAGTTTCCGCTGGGGACGTTTCCGGCTCCGCAGAACTTTCCGATTCGAAACCGGACGTTGAGCGGGATGAGCGTGGGCGTGCTGGTAATCGAGGCGGCCGAGCATAGCGGGACGCGGATTACGGCGCGTTGTGCGATGGAGCAGAATCGCGAGGTGTACGCGGTGCCGGGAAATGTGACGAACAAGAATGCCTGGGGGCCGAACACGCTGATCAAGCAGGGAGCAAAGCTGACGGCTACGTGGGAGGACCTGTGGGAGGATTTACCGAGCGAGGTGCGTCTGGGGCTCGAGGACGGGCTGGCAACAGGGCGTGAATCGAAACCGGCCGAGGGTGCATCCTTATTCACTGAGCAGCCGATGGGGGATGCGGAGCGGCGAGTCTATGGGCGGCTCCGGACCGACGAGGCGGTGCAGTTGGATGAGCTGATCGAGCGGATGGAAGGGGAGCTTGGGTCGGCGGAGATTTTCACGGCGATCTTTGAGCTGGAACTTTCGGGCAAGATCAAGAGTTTGCCGGGAAAGCACTATGTTCGGTGCTTTTGAGGCGATTGGCTTGAGGCGGTTGGCGAACTTTGTCGACGATGCCTGCATGGGGCTCTAGCACTTGGCCGTTCGTGGTGTCGCGCTGGCCTTCGGTGAAGGGTCGGAGATGGCGGCCTTCGGGCCTGAAGGCGTAAACGCATGGAGTCGGGGATCGTCTCAGAGGGTGCGGGACTGGATCGCGATTTGACGGGGGCTCGGCGATCCGTGTTAGGGTGCAAGTGAATCAGGGGTTTGGCGACCGTGTTGGCCGTCCGGGTCTGTGGGTTTGTGGAAAAGAGAGTGTCATGAGCAAGTCATTGGTTATTGTGGAGTCGCCGGCAAAGGCGAAGACGATCAACAAATATCTCGGGTCGGACTACACGGTTGAGGCTTCGCTGGGTCACATTATGGACCTGCCGAAGTCGGATATCGGCGTGGAGTTGAAGCGACGGACCTTTGAGCCGACGCTGATCGTTTCGCCGGGGAAAGAAAAGATTGTGGACCGGCTGAAGAAGCTGGCGGCGAAGGCGGACCATGTATACCTGGCGCCGGACCCGGATCGCGAAGGGGAGGCGATTGCGGCGCACCTGGCGATGCAGCTGCGGCCGGTGATGCGGGATCAGAAGATGCTGCAGCGGGTGACTTTTAACGAGATCACGCAAAAGGCTGTGGTGGCAGCGTTTGAGAAAGCTCGCGATGTGAACGAGAACCTGGTAGACGCGCAGCAGACGCGCCGCGTGCTGGACCGGCTTGTGGGATACCAGATCTCTCCTCTGCTATGGGACAAGGTGCGACGTGGGTTGAGCGCGGGGCGGGTGCAGACGGTGGCGCTGCGAATGATCGTAGAGCGGGAGCGGGAGATCAACGCATTTCAACCGGTGGAGTATTGGAACGTCGACGCGAAGCTGAAGGCGGGCGAGACGGAACTTACGGTACGATTCACGGGTATCGACGGCGAGACGGCGCGGGTGGCGAATGGGGTCGATGAGGATGGCAAGGCGCAGTGGCTGAGCGGTGCGCTTCCGGACGAGGCTGCGACGAGCGCGGTCGTTGCGCAGTTGAACAAGGCTCGCTGGACGGTTGCGAATGTGGAGCGCAAGGAGCGCAAGCGAAACCCGACGGCTCCGTATACGACCAGCAAGCTGCAGCAGGATGCGAGCGGTCGGCTCGGCTTCAACGTGCGGCGGACGATGGGCGTGGCGCAGAGGCTGTACGAAGGCGTTGAGCTTGGGGAAGCGGGCTCGGTGGGGTTGATCACGTATATGCGTACGGATTCGACGCGGACCTCGGATGACTCGGTTGCTGAGGCTCGTACCTGGGTGACGAATAACCTCGATGCCAAGTATCTTTCTGAAAAGATTCTCGAGTACAAGGGAAAAAAGGACGCGCAGGATGCGCATGAGGCTATCCGCCCGACGCATGTGGAGTACACGCCGGATTCGATCCGCGGATATCTGAGCGATGAGCAGTATCGGCTGTACAAGTTGATCTGGCAGAAGTTCGTTTCATCGCAGATGGCTGCGGCCGTGTTCGACATGACGACGGTGGAGATTGCGGCGAAGGCGGACCGGACGTATAACTTCCGGATCAGCGGGTCGATCCTGAAGTTTCCGGGGTTTCTGGCGGTCTGGGAGAACGCTTCCGAAGATGCGATTCTGCCGGAGGTGGAAGCCGGGCAGGCGCTGACTGCTGAAGCAGTGGAGCCGGAGCAGAAGTTTACCGAGCCTCCTCCGCGGTTCAACGAGGCGAGCCTGGTGAAGACTCTGGAGGAGAAGGGGATCGGGCGGCCAAGTACGTATGCTTCGATCATCAACACGATCCAGGACCGGGATTATGTAAAGAAGATCTCGAACCGTTTTGTGCCGACCGAGACGGGCATGGTTGTGACGGAACTGCTGGTGAAGAACTTTCCTTACATCTTCGAGCCGGGATATACAGCTCGGCTGGAAGGAGAGCTGGATGAGGTCGAGGCCGGAGAGAAGGGCTGGACCGACCTGTTGAAGGGGTTCTACGGGCACCTGGAGGAAGAGCTCAAGGTGGCCGAGCACGAGATGGAGGATGTGAAGCGGCGGGAAGAGAAGACCAGCGAGGTTTGCGAGAAATGTGGGTCCCCGCTGATTTTGAAGTGGGGCAAGTTTGGGAGCTTCTATGCTTGCAGCGCATTTTCCAAGGCCAAGCCGATGGTGGTGGCGGCGGGACCGTACAAGAAGGATCCGAAGGCTGTGCTGAAGAAGATCCTTGGGTCGTTTCACTTTCCGATGCTGGTGAAGGCGACGACATTTGAGGAGACGAACTTCCAGCAGGAGGTGGCGGACGCGAAGCAGTTTGCCGCTGCGGTGAAGCTGGCGCAGGGCAAGGGGAAAAAGGTGTCAGCCGAGCCGGTGAGCTGCGACTTCACGCGGGACAACTTCGCGGCCAAGCCGGACCTGAACGCGCCTGGCGCGGACGAGGCTCCGGAGGAGGAGTTTTGCGACAACTGCGGGCGGCAGATGGTGCTGAAGAACGGGCCGTGGGGACCCTTTATGAGCTGCCCGGGGTACTCGGACGATCCGCCGTGCAAGACGATCCGGAAGCTGACGCAGAAGGTGCAGACCAAGCCTCCGGTGCAGCTGGACGAGCCATGCCCGAAGTGTGGAAAGCCGCTGCTGCAGCGGGACGGGAGCTATGGGGAGTTTGTGGCGTGCTCCGGCTACCCGAAGTGCAAGTATGTGAAGCAGGAGCTGCTGGACGTGAAGTGTCCAAAGGACGGCGGCGACCTGGCAGTGCGCAAGAGCAAGCTTGGGCAGGTGTTCTACGGATGCGTGAACTATCCGAAGTGCGACTTTGTAAGCAACCTTAAGCTGATCGATGAGACGTGCCCTGTGTGCGATTCCGCGTACCTGGTGGAGTTTGGGAACAAGGAAGGGACGTACCTGGTCTGCCCCAATAACCGGGAGTTTCTGCCAAAACGAAGGCCGAAGAAGGGCGCGCCTGTGGAAGTTTCGACCACTCCAGAGTGCAGCTACGAGCGGTTGATCGGGCCGCCAAAGGTGAAGGAGCCCGAGCCCGAGGGGGAGCCGGCGGCGGCCTAGCGGCGAATGGCCGTTCAGTCTCTTTTGTTAGTGTTGAGTGAAGTGGAGAGATGATGGCTACTGCGCAGGATGCTGAGTTGATTTTGAAGCTGTACGAACTGCGGACCGAGACGACCATGCGGAAGGCTCGCGAGTTCATGACGAACGGGTTCAATCCGGAGAAGTTTGCGGAGATCCTGGCATTGCAGCGGGCTCTCGGCTCTGAGCAGAATGGCTACTGGCGACAGGTGATCGGGTATTGGGAGATGGCGGCGGCTTTTGTGCTGCGCGGTGCGCTCGACCCGGAGCTGTTCCTGGACTGTGTGGGTGAACCATTCTTCCTATACGCGAAGTTCACGCCGTTTCAGGAGGAGTATGCCGCGCAGTTCGGCTTTCCCATGATGGAGAAGGTGGGAACGCTCATCAAGATGTATCCCGCCATGCAGGAGCGGTATACGATGCTGCTGGCGATGATGGAGGCGCGGCGAAAACAGAACGCAGGCTAGAGGCCGGGCTGGTCAAAGGTGGGGTGGTTCTGCTAGGCTGCGCCTTGGGTCTCGAACTGGGCGGACTGCCTGCGCGGGCCGTACCTGCGAGAAAACAGAAGCGAGTTGAGTGTGGCGATGGCAAAGGCGATGTGGAACGGTCAGGTTGTGGCCGAGAGCGACGACACGGTAGTGCTGGAAGGCAATGTTTATTTTCCGGATGAAAGCATGAAGCGGGAGTTTTTCCGGGCGAGTTCAACCACCTCGAACTGTCCATACAAAGGCCAGGCGCGGTATTACACGCTGCTAGTGGACGGGCAGGAGAACCCGGATGCCGCGTGGTACTACCCGGACCCGAAGCCCGCAGCACGGACGATCAAGCATCGGGTGGCATTCTGGCGAGGAGTTGAGGTGGAGAAGTAAAAGTTTGTTCGACCCACATATCGTAGAAGCGCGATGAAATTGCGCACGAGACTGCTTTGGGTTAGTAGGCTTCAGCCTGGTCGAGGGGAAGGCGGACCTGGAAGCAGGTTTCTCCTGGCCTGGACTGGACGGTGACGAAACCGGAGTGACGGGTGACGAGGCGCTGGACGGTGTCGAGGCCAAGTCCGAGGCCGGCACCGGGTGCTTTGGTAGAAAAGAAGGGCTCGAAGATGCGGCTTTGGAGCTCGGGGGCGATGCCGGAACCCGCGTCCCAGATTTCAACAACCGCGAACATGCCGGCGAGGCGTGTGGTGAGGCGGAGACGGCCTCCGTTGGGCATGGCGTCAATGGCGTTTTCGATCAGTGCCGTCCAAACCTGGTTGAGCTCTGAGCCGTAGACGCTGATGGGCGGAAGCAGCGGGTCGAAGTCGGTTTCGAGCTCGATGTTGGCGAGCCGGGAGCCGAACATGCTGAGAGTGATTTCAAGCGACTGGGCGAGGTCGACGTCCTGAATGGGCGCCTGGTCCATGTAGGAGTAGTCCTTGATGGCGGAGATGAAATCGAAGATGCGCTCAGTGGAGTTGAGCACGGTGTGGGCCATGCGCTCGACCTTGAGGGCGCTGGCAAAGGTAGCAATGCCGGCGGCGAAGACCTCCGGGGGGAACTCGCGGGCGAATTCTTCAAGCGACGACAGAGGAAACGAGGTTTCGGCGAGCATGGGGGCGATCTCCCACGCTTCCTTGACGCCATGAGCGTTGAACCAGTTGGTGAGCTCGGCCTCGCGGTCGGCCGCGGCGAGAGGACCTGAGAACCGCTGGTCGGCGGTCCGGTACTGGGCGGTTTCCTCGCGTGTCCTGACGATCCAGTTGTGGAGCTTCTCCGCAGATTCCTTGGTCATGCAGATGGAGCCGAGCTTGTACTTGCGGTCGCCGTAGGCCTGAAGTTCGGTGAAGAGGGAGGCTGCGGAGCGCTGGGCTGCGGAGGCGGGGTTGTTGAGTTCGTGGGCGAGATTGGCGGCGAGCTTGCCGAGGGCGGCGAGCTTTTCCGCCTGCTGCTCCATGCGCGTGACCTCTCGGACACGGTCGAGCAGGATCGTTACGGAGCGCTGAGCCATAGAGGGAATGGCGGCGAGCATGGCAGGAAAGAGGTCCTGATGGAGATCGAGAACCCAGGCGTCGCCATTGGTCGATCCGTCTCCGCCGTAGGTTTTCATGCGCGAGAAGGGGAGTTTCCCGGTCATGGAGCCGGCGCGTCCGATAAACAGGGCCATGGGTCCGGACTTGCGGCGACGCACGTGAATTTCACCGCGAAGGATGAAATTGAGATGGCAGACTGGTTCGTTTTCACGGAAGATGAGCGCGCCGGATTCGGCCATGCGCTCGGTGCCGTGCCGGGCGATCCAGCGGTATTCCTCATCGGTGAGGCCGTCGAGCTGGGCAATCGTGCGGAGGGCAGCGACGATGTCGTCGACAGGGGTCGGTTCGGCCGGGGCGAAGGCATAGGTTACCGGCGCGAGGACGGGGTCCGGGTGAGTGAGCTCGGGCAGTGCGGTCTCGGTCGCCATAGAGTCCATGGTAAACCTGTACGGGGCCTGCATGGTGTCAGTTCCGGATCTCTGATACCATCGCGGCATGAAAATCTGGGGAGACCGCTTCACCATGTGCGGTCGGGCGTGGTGATTGGGCTGGCGACACTCTTTGTGCTGGTCATTCCGGGGCTTCCGGGCAGGCAGTATCACCTGCTGTACTGGGCGGCGGCACTGGCAGTCGAGGCGGTACTCGTGGTTGCCTTCTGGCCGTTCGAGCCGAACTGAGCTACAGGTTGGGTTTGCTTTTCATCTCCTGCTGGCGCATGGGCATACTGTCGATCGTGCTGCGGAGAGTTTCGTAGGGAATGGGTCGGTGTGAGCGGAGCTTTTCGCCGCCGTCCTTGCCGATAAGGATTACGGTGAAGTCGTTGGGGGCGATGTGGAAGCGCCTGCGAATAGCCGCGGCTTCTGGCTTTAGGACTGTTCCCAACTGCCCGTCGGGGAAGAAGGCGATGCCTCCGGTGTATGGGGTGTGCTCGTACAAGGGAATGAGCACGATCCGACGGTCGGTGAGGCCGGGCTGCTGGTCTTGTTTCAGCTCGACCTGCTGGTGCAGCCTGGGGTCGTCGTCGGACGCGGAGAAGATCAGGAGGGGACGGTAGTTTTCTTTGAGAGAAGTGAGGGTGACGGTGCGGGGCACGATGACTTTGTCGGCGTCGTGGGCGTTATCATGCTGAGGCTGCCGCGCGACCAACGGAACGGCAAGGAGAAGAAACGGAAGAAGTGACTGCATAGAAGATTGGATGCGGCTCGGAACGCTGGTCTGTTCAGATTTGAGTTCCGGGGTTGAGCCGATTCCGTGTCCGGGATCAGCTTTGGGGCTCGGTTTCTGGTGGTCCCGGTCATCGCGGATGAGGCTGCGATGAACGGGGCACAGGTGGTTAGGTGTCGGTTCAGGCTTTGACTACGGTGCCGTCCTCGATTTTGACGGGGTCAAGGAAGGGCATGCCGGCGCGGAGGCTGGCTCCAACGGTTTCGATGCGGTCGGCGGCTTCTTCCTTGCGGAAGCGGGTCATTTCGTGGCGGCCGGTTTCGTTTTCCTCAATGAACCGTTTGGCGAAAGAGCCGTCGCGAATGTCGGACAGGATGCCCTTCATGGCGGCGCGGGTTTCGTCGGTAACGATGCGAGGCTGGGCGAGGTAGCCTCCCCACTCGGCGGTGTCGGAGATGGAGTGGTTCATATAGGCGAGGCCCCCGCGGTACATGAGGTCGACGATGAGCTTGAGCTCGTGGAGGCACTCGAAGTAGGCGAGCTCGGGCTGATAGCCGGCGTCGACCAGGGTGTCGAATCCGGCCTTGACGAGGGCGGCGGTGCCTCCGCAGAGTACGGCCTGCTCGCCGAAGAGGTCGGTTTCGGTTTCCTCGGTGAAGGTGGTTTCGAGCACGCCGGCGCGGGTGCAGCCGATGCCCTTGGCGTAGGAGAGGGCGAGTGCCATGGCGTTGCCGGAGCTGTCCTGCTCGACGGCGACGAGGGCGGGGACGCCTCCGCCTTCGGTGAAGACCTCGCGGACGCGGTGGCCGGGAGCCTTGGGCGCGGCCATCGAGACGTCGACGCCGGCTGGGGGCGTGATGGTGCGGAAGCGGATGTTGAAGCCGTGGGCGAACATGAGCGTGACGTCGGCCTTCATGTTGGGGGCGATCTCGTCGTGATAGACCCTGGCCGCGGTCTGGTCGGGCGTGAGATTCATGATCACGTCGGCCCATTTGGAGACTTCGGCGACGGATTCGACGACAAGGCCAGCGTCCTTGGCTCGTTGCGCGTTTTTAGAGCCAGCCCGGAGGCCTACGCGGACGTCCACGCCGGAATCCTTGAGGTTGAGAGCGTGGGCGTGGCCCTGGGAGCCGTAGCCGATGATGGCGACTTTTTTCTGCTGGATGAGAGAAATGTCTGCGTCTGCGTCGTGGTAGGTTTTTGCCATTCGGGGTTTCCTTTTCGAGAGGTCCTCCTAAGAATAAGCTGCCGAAGGCAGGAGCGCCGTGCAAAGAGCGGCAAGAGAACCCGAACGCAAGGAGCGCGAAGGAGTGCTCGCAAAAACGGGGAGGAAGCAGCTGCGCTGCGGGATGAAAAAGGAGGCGTGAGAAGATGGTTTATGGCCCATACAGGCCCGTGTGAGGTATTGTGCTGCGTTCGTTTTTTATTGCAATGAGCCGGAATCGTGGGGTTCGGGCGTTTTCTGAGCGGTCTTCTCTGGGGAAGAAGATGTCGAGCCGGTTTGTGGCTGGGATGACGGTTGCGGCGGCGCTCGAGGCGGCCGAGGCGATGAATCGCGAGGGGATCGCGGTGTCGCTCGATTCGCTGGGGGAGAGCGTGACGGACGCGGCGCAGGCGCATGCGAGCGCGGCGATCTATCATGAGGTGCTGGACGCGATTGCCGAGCGGGGCATGGACGCGAATGTGAGCGTGAAGCTGACCCAGATGGGCATGGATCTGGACCCGGAGCTGGCCGAGGGGATTGTGCGGGGAATCCTGTCACATGCGGAAGAGGCCGGGACGTTTGTGCGGCTCGATATGGAAGGCTCCGAGCTGACCGAGGCGACGATCAGGATGACGGAGCGGCTGAACGGACGCTGGCCGGGGCTTGTAGGGACGGTGCTGCAGGCGTACCTGTACCGGACGGCGGACGACTGCGAGCGGCTGGTTAGGCAGGGGATACGGATACGGCTTTGCAAAGGCGCTTACAAGGAGCCGGCGAGCGTGGCGTTTCCGGCGAAGGTCGATGTGGACTTGAATTATGAGCAGCTGATGGTGTATCTCGCGACCAGCGAAGTCTTTTGCGGGCTGGCCACGCATGATGAGAAGCTGATCGCCAGGATGTGTGCCTTTGTTGAACGGACCGGGCTCGACAAGAGCGCGTTCGAGTTCCAGATGCTGTACGGGGTCCGGCGGGATCTGCAGAGGAGGCTCGCGGCCGAGGGATACGGGGTCAGGGTCTACATTCCGTTTGGGCAGGAATGGTACCCATACTTCATGCGAAGGCTGGCGGAGCGGCCGGCGAATGCGCTGTTCCTGGCGCGGAACTTTCTCAAATGATAGCGGAACGCCCTCGTTCAGTTTCGAGTAGTGAGGGTGGTCTGGGCGGCAACGTAGCGGCGAGGAGTAGGGGCAAGAGGATGCGCATGGCAGGGTAAAGCCGCGTTATTCAGTCTTGGGTCACGGGTCGGAAGGCGTTCGTACCAGGCTCCTTAGCCAAGTTTCGGGTTTCGGGTCAGGTCAGGGCGTGCTGAAAAGGGGCTGGGACGGGGAGGCGGCGGCGGATGGGGAGCGCCTGGGACCAGCCGGCAAGAAGGAAAAAGAGCTCAAAGCTCTGATTGCCCAGGTAGACCGTGGAGATGGTGAAAAGGATGCCGACAAAGATGCCGAACAGGGTAAAGGCGAAGGAGCGATCTCTGCGGGTCTGTTCCAGGTAGGCCGAGAGGGTAAGGCGAAAGAGGGTTTCGCACGAGAGGACGAGCAGGGCGCCGAGACCGACAAATCCCTGGGTCAGGGCAACGAAGAGGTATTCGTTGTCGATGGAGTCCTGGCCTCGGCGCTGGGGAAACTTGTTGCCGTATCCCCAGGCTCCCCCGGCTTTGACAATGGGGATGTAGTTGTCCAGCAGCTGCTGTCGGTACTGCGCGGTTTGCTGCTCGCCGGAGGTGGTCTCTGCAGTGACGTAGTGCCGAAGCGCGTAGAAGCCGGCGGCGGTGACGGCGACGAGCAGCGCGGCCACCAGGACGGTGGCGCGGAGTGTGTTGCGTGCGCGGCCAATGTAGGCGATCGGAAGGGCGAGAAGGCAGCCGATCCAGGGTCCGCGGGCCTGGGTCATTAGCAGCGTTACGGCGATGGCGGCGACGATCAGCGTGGATTTCTGGAATGGATGGTTGGGGAAGTAGCGGAACTTGGGCTCCCACTTGCGGTTGAAGGTGAGCCAAAGGGCGAGCAGGAGGCCGGTGAAGAGGACCATGCCGGCGAGCTCGGATTGGCCGAAGGGGCCGGCGACGCGGTAGAAGCCCCAGCGGACCTGGGTTACCCAGCCGAAATGCTCGGCGGGGAAGAGGTGATCCATGACGCGGATAAACGGATTTTTTCCGAAGCGGTACTCATACACGGCAATCAGGGAGGCGAGGAAGAGGAGGAAAACCATGCGGCGCACAAGATAGACGCGAGCCGCGTACTGCTCGATCAGGAGCTTTCCGATCATGTACGGAACGACGGCGACCAGCAGAGAGTTGAAGAGGGAGAAGATGGAGGTGACGGTCTGGTGGGCAAGCGCGTTGGAGTAATAGGTGGAGAAGCAGAAGAGACCGAGCGCGACATCTGAGAGTGAAAAGCGCCAGTTGGGAAGCTCGCGGGCGACCATGGCGACGCCGAGCGGGAGCAGGACGGCTTCTCCGAGGTCGATGGGCGGCAGGGCGGCGGTCTTCCAGTAGTAGTAGTTGGGAATAAGCAGGAGAACGGGGAGGTATACGTCGGCGACGGCGCGCTGCAGCGACGTCCGGAACAGGAGGACGATGCAGAGAAGCATCGGGATGAGAACGATGATGGTCATGCCGTGGCTTGCCGGAGTTCTTCCCTGCGAGTATAGGTTGGGTGGAGCGCGGGGCGGAATGACCGGATGGCGGAGAACCTGCGAACGAACGGGGGATGGAGGCGTGGAGAGCAGGCCGGTGCGAGTTATCTGGGTGCGCGTGGCGGAGCCGGGACGCGTCTGGGACGCTTGCTTTGCGGTGCTGGCCGAAGGGGAGCGGGCAAGGGCGCTGCGCATGCGGGCGGGTGTGGCCAGGAATGAGTTCGTAACTGGACGGGCGACGTTGCGGGCGGTGCTGGGCGAGATGCTGGCGATCAAGGCGCGGGAGGTGGAGATCCGCACGGGGCTGCGAGGCAAGCCGTTGGTGAACGGGGTGCAGTTCAGCGTCACGCATGCGCGGGGGCTGGTTGGACTGGCGGTGTGCGCGGAGGGCCAGGTGGGCCTGGACGTGGAGTGGGTGGACCGGACGTGCGAGGCGGAGGAGATTGCGGAGATGCACTTTGCCGCCGGGGAGCGAAAGGTAATGGCGGCGGCGGAGGATCGCGTGGGCGAGTTCTTCCGGATCTGGACGCGGAAGGAAGCTGTGGTGAAGGCTTTGGGTGAGGGGCTTGGGCTCTCGCTCGACGGATTCGATGTGGCGGGGAGCGATGCGGTGGAGGTCGGGGGGCGCAGAGTGTCTCTTGAAGCCGTGGAGATGGAGAAGGTAGCACCGGGATGGGTGGGGCATGTGGGGCTGGTGAAAGCGCGGCCGCTTATCCGGATGGAGGTTTGGGACGAGGCAAGGCTGGCCGACATGCTGTTACCAGGGTAGGTACGGGAACTGCGGGAATCGGAGGAGCAGACTCGGTCGTTGTGCCAGCGGGATCTGTTCCGGTGGTGAAGACGCGAGACGAATCACTCGCGGTAACTGCCAAAGATGTTACTTAGCATGTAGAGAAGCGACGCGAAAGGGGGATTGGCCCGATCGTGGGTTGCAGCCTACTGTGAGGGTGTGGACGAGAGGCGGAGCCTTTCGCCACAGTGTGCGAGCTGCTTGCGCGGCTTAGCTTGAAGCATTTTCTCCAGGTCCTTCAATGACGAAGAGCGCTGCAAAGACGATCGCCCTGTTTGGCCTGCCGATCTCGAATGTGACGATGGAGGAGGCGGTTTCGTCGATTGCCAAGGCGATCGAAAGCGGGACACGGGTGCAGATTGCGACGGCTAACCTGGATTTCGCACGGAACGCCCGGCTTGACAGTTCTCTGCACCGGATCATCTGCGATTGCGCGATGGTGCTTCCGGATGGGGCACCGATGCTTTGGGCGGCGCAACTGTTCGGCAAGCCGCTGAAACAGCGGGTGACGGGGGTAGACCTGGTTCCGCAGCTGGCGAAGCTTTCCGCGGAGCGAGGGTACCGTATTTTTTTGCTGGGTTCGCAGGACGAGATGTCGGCCCAGGCGGCGGCGATGCTGGAACGGATGCATCCGGGCGCGCAGATTGCCGGGCGGTACTCCCCTCCGCTTGCGGCATTGGACCGGATGGACGATGTGGATCTGCTGAAGCGGGTGCATGCGGCCAAGCCGCATATTCTGCTGGTGGCGTTTGGTAATCCGAAACAGGAGATTTGGATTTACCGGAATCGCGCGGTGCTGCAGGTTCCGGTGGCAATCGGCATTGGCGGGTCGCTGGACATGATTGCCGGCGGCGTGAAGCGTGCGCCGAGTTGGGTGCAAAGGCTGCAGATGGAGTGGCTTTTCCGGATGCTGCAGGAGCCGAAACGCCTGGTGCCGCGCTATGCGGGTGATCTGCGGGCGCTGCTGCGACACCTGCCATTGGAGCTGCTGGCGAGTTGGAGTCAGCCGGGACGGCCGGATGATTCGCTGCCGAATGACGGGTTAGATTTTGAGGAGCTGGAGCATGCGTTGGTGCTGCGAATGCCGGAAAAGCTGACCAGCGTGCAATGCCGCCGGCTTGTGCATGAGGCGCGCAACGCGGCGGAGCAGGGACAGATGGTCGTGATGGATTTAAGCCGGACGCAGCGGATCGAGGCCGATGGCGTGGGCTGCATGCTGGAAGCACGGCGGATTCTGCTGGGAGCCGGCGGAGTGTTCTGGATCTCCGGGGTTTCGCAACCGGTGCGCCGGGTGCTGCAGTCGGCTTCACTGCTGGACCTGCTGCGCGTGGCGGCAACGCCGGCCGAGGCGATCCGGCTTACAGGGTTGAGCCTGCCGGAGTCGCGGGAACGAGGGCGCCTGCTGGAGCTGCGGCGTGACCTGGACGAGGCTTCAGACGCGGTTCCGCAAGAGACACGGGCGAGCGCATAAGGATGTTTCCGTGAACCAGGTACGCAAGGAGGATCGGGCGAGATTGGGCACGATTTGACCTCCCGCAGAGGCGTTTGCAGTAAGGCACCCCGGCTGCGGATCTTTGCCGGGAGAGCCTAAGATATGAGCACCGGGTCAGGTCCTTTGCTGTGCAGGTGCACGCGGGGAAGAAGGCGGATACGGATGAACGATTGGACAGTACGATCGGGGCGAAGGGCGCGGTGGAGCGATGGGTGCCGGCCGGCATGCCTGCTTGTGTGGGCCGTTGCCGGGATGAGTCTCGGGTTGGGGTATGCACGGGCGCAGTCGACGGGAGATACGGGCGGATTAAAGCCGAATCCGGAGGTTGCCCTGCGGGATTTCGAGCCTGCACCCGGACAGGAGTACGAACTGGGCCGGGGGGATGCGATTGCGATCGACGTGGCCGGGCATCCGGATTTGAGCAGCAAGCAGGTAATCGGGCCGGACGGGCGCATTACGCTTCCACTCGCGGGATCGATGATCCTTGCGGACCTGACGCGGGAACGGGCGGCGAAGGTGGTGGCCGCAGCATACAGTCCTTATTACTCGCAGCTGCAGGTGACGGTCGGGGTGGACCGGTATACGTCCAACCAGGTGCTTCTGCTGGGAGCGGTGGCGCATCCGGGCGTGCAGACGTTTGATCGTCCGCCGACGCTGCTGGAGGTGGTAACGCGGGGCGGCGGTCAGGCAAACGCAGGAGACGATGCGGGCTACGGCTCTCTGAACCGGAGCAATGGTGGCGGGGTGCGGAGCGCTGGCATGCAGGGGATTCCGGACCGCGTTTCGATCTACCGAGGATCGGAGCGGATGATTACGGTTGACCTGAAGCAGCTTCTGGAAAGCGGAAGTCCACTGGCCGATTTGCGGTTGAAGCGGGACGATATTGTGTATGTCCCGTCGGATACGGAGCGCGTGATCTCTGTGCTGGGACAGGTGCAGCATCCCGGGGCGTTTCCGCTGGAGTCGCGGACGACACTGGCGAGCCTGCTGGCGGTGAGCGGCGGACTGACCGACCAGGCGGGGGGAAATCCGCAGATCCAGGTCATTTCACCGGCGATGAACAAGACGCGGCTGGTGAGCTTCAAGCAGATGTTGCAGCCGGGGCCGCTGGAGTTGACACTGCACCCGGGAGATGTGGTGTATGTGCCGGAGAGTGGATTCAACAAGGCGGCCTATGTCGTTGAAAAATTGAGCCCGCTGGTTACGGTGTTTACGGCGGGGGCGTTGATCTCGCACTAGAACGAGAATGGAACGGCGAGGAGCAGAACCCGTTGCGGATGAGGGCGAGAAGGGTACTCGCGACAATAGAAGCAGAGGCGCTTCGGGAACGATCAACAAAGCTGCAGGCCGAAGTTGGGATGGATGAGCGGTTCGGCAGAGGCGGAAAGGCGGCAGGAATGGCGAGAGTGAAGCAGACGACGATCGATGGGCTGGCCCTGCCGATGTCCGGGCGGGACAATGTGCCGGTAGGCAGAGATGCGCCAGCCTTTCGAATTCCGGTGCGGCGCAGCCTCCGTATGCACCGGAAATTGGCGTTTGGGGTCGGACTGCTGGTGCTCGTGGCTCTGCTGGGGTATGCGCTGACGCGCAAGCCGGTGTATCGCGCCGAAAGCCGGGTGTATGTAGAGCCGATTCCAACGCGGGTGCTGGGCGACCCGGGGACCGGCAACTTCGACATGGCACGGTATGAATCGTTCTTACAGGAGCAGATGGAGACCGTGACGCGGCCGGATATCCTGCTGGCGGCGGTGCGGAGCATGCCAGTCGGCGTTTGGCAGCAGCCGGGCGAAACAGCGGAAGCAGCGGCGGCACGGCTGGGCGCGGCGTTGAAAACCGAGCGTGTGAGCACAAGCTACCAGCTGGCGATCAGCGTGGGAGCCGCGAACCCGGAAGCTGCTGCGGCCGCGGCGAACGCGGTGACCCGGGCGTACCTCGACGCGGGTCAGAAGGACAGCAAGGCGCTTTCGGCCGGAAGGCTGGAGCTGCTGACCGAGGAACGGCAGCGGATCGCGGATGAAATGCAGGCGATGCGGGCTGAGCAGGCAAGCCTGGGAGCGAGCCTCGGGGTGGCGAACCCGAACGGCGTCGGCGGAGATTCGTACGACGCGGAGCTGCAGAATGTGAGGGGGGAACTGGCCAGCGCACGGCAGGCACATGACATCGCGGCAGCGCAACTGGCGGCCTTGACCGGGCCGGGAGGCCAGCATGCGGCGGGTACGGTGGCAACTGCGGAAGAAGCTGTGGCGAGCGATCCGGCGATCAGCAGCATGCGGATCGCGATTAACCAGAGGCGCGCGACGTTGATCGCGCAGATGAACGGGATGAAGCCGGCGAACCCGGTGTACCAGGAAGATCAGGCGGAGTTGGCACGACTGGATCAACAACTGGCGGGCATGACCACCAGCCTGCAGGCACAGGTAGAGCAGAGAATGGAAGCCAAGCTGCGGCAGGAGCTGCAACGGACGGGCGATGTGGAGGCTCGGCTGAACGGAGAGGTAAGCCGGGATACGGCGCTTGCCACCAGTGCGGGCCCGAAGCTGCAGCGGACCGGCGAGCTGACGACGGATCTGGCTCGGCTGGAAACACGGTATGCGGCGGTGGACGATCTGGTACGTGGGCTTCAGCTGGAGACGAATGGGCCGGGTATGGCGCATCTGGCAGTGGCGGCGAGCGTTCCGGGAGCGCCGGAGCCGAGCAAAAGCCGGCTGGTGCTTATCCTGGCCTTACCGCTGGCTCTGTTGATGGGTGTGGGCGCGGCGGTGATCGCTCGCCGGATGGACGCGCGTATCTATACGGCGGGGGATGTGGAGCAGACGCTTGGATTTGCACCGGTGGGGGTTTTGCCGGAGCGGTCCGAGGTTTCGGACGGAGTGACCGAGGAATACCTGCTCCGGCTGGCGGCGGGGCTCGAGGCGGCATACCGTCGCGCGGGGGCCCGGAGTTTTGTGTTCACTGCGGCGAGTGCTTCGAGCTTGATCGATGCGGAGGTGGAGGCTGCCCGGCGAAAGCTGGAGGAGCTGGGCTTTGCGGTGACGGTGCTGCCGGCAGAGCAGGTGCTGCGTCCGGTGGGGGAAGCAGCAGGGGCCGGTGAGCGGGAAGGGTTTGCGCTGGCGCACCTGGAATCGCTGAAGGGAGAGTTCGATCTCCTGCTGATCGGGGCGCACCCTCTGCTGCATTCCGCGGAGGCTGAGTACGCCGTGCGGAGCGCGGATGCGGTAATCCTGGTGGTGGAAAGCGGGGTGACCACGGGGCAGGAGCTTCAAGGGGCTGCGGTGCTGCTGCGGCGGTTGCAGGCCAGTGGAGTGGGGACTCTGCTGCGGGGCGTGACGCTGCGCCATGCCGAGCCGGAGTTTCGTCGGTCCCTCGAGGTACTGGAGGGACGGGCGATTCCGGGGCGGGCTGTTCCGAGTCGTGTGGAGAAGGAACGGACGGTGGCCGCGGACGCCGGCGCCGTGGACCAGCCATCAGCCGGCGGCTCGCGCGGCGGATTGGGCGACTTGCCCGTGGTCGAGCCGGATGCGGACGCTCCGGAGGTGATGCATCCTGTCGCGTCGGCTCCTGCAGTTGCGGAAGCTGCGCTTGGGGAGCCGGTCGCGGTAGACGAGCAGCGAACTGCGTTCCAGCCGGTGGTTGTTGGCCAGGAGCTGCGGCTGGTTCCGGTTGAGGCAGAAGACGACATGCCCAAGCCTGGCCTTCTCGCACGGTGCCTGCAGAACTTTCGCAAGGAAACGATGAGCATCCTGCCGGACGACGGTGAGGAGATGAGCGCGGAGCGGCCGGAAGCTTCGCCGCCGACGTTCGCTGCTCCTTTAAAGGTGAGATTGCCTGCCAGCGCAATCGAGGCCGAGACTTCACGGATGGATAGCGAGACGGTTGCGAAGCCGAGTGTCGCGCGTGTGGCCGGTGGCTCCAGGGTTGCGGGGCGAACGGTCGCGAACGATGAGGAGCCGCCAAGGAGTTTGCGGGTTGCCGACGCTTCTGCGGCTTCGCCGGAGCTGTCTGCTGAACCGAAGGCCGAGGTCCTGACCGGGCAGCCGAGGGCGGATGAGCTTTGGCCGGCGTTGCCGGTTGCCACCGCGCCGGAGACGAAGATAACGACGGACGTGCCGGCGGAGGAGTTGCCGGAGGTTTCGGCTCCCGTGCGGCGATGGGGACCTATGACGGACCGGCGTCCGCTGGTATTGGTAGGTGTGGCGGAAAGAGTTGAGCTCCAGCCGACGGACCCTGTGCCGCTGGAGCAGTTGGAGCAGCATGAACCGATGCAGCCGCTCGAGCTGCCGGAGCCGGCTGCGGCAGTTCAGCCTGCGGCGGGTCTTTCGCCGAAGAGCTGGGTCACATCGACCGCAAACCGGCTGGTGATCTTTCAGGAGCGCAAGGCGGAAGCGGAGGATGCGCCGAGCCAAGGGTCCAAGTTGCCGGAGAATGTACCCGCTGACCCGAGCGCAAGATCGGAAGAGACGGTCGACGAACGGGCTAGGACCGGGCCAGCGCCGCGGCAGGCACCGAAGACCTGGCGCATGGAAGACCAGGAGCTTGGAAGAAGCCAGGAACTGCCGGTGTTGGCTGCAGCCTTCGAGACGGGATCGATACAGATGCGTGAGAAGGGCGCGGCCACGGCGGGAACGGCTCGTTCGTGGGCGGCGTTGAGCCGCTTCAACGTGCTGCGCGCGGATGAGTCGGAGGAGGAGACAACGGCTTCGGGTGCCCGGGCTCGTGCTCCCCGTGGGTTGCGGGGCTGAGTGCGCGGCGTGTTCAGCAATGTGCGAAGCGACTGGATGGCGCATGACAGTACGTGGACGCGGCATGGGTTCTGGGCATTGGTGGTGTATCGCTTCGGGCGCTGGCGGTATGGCATCGGAAACCGCATGCTGCGAATGCCGTTCTCATTTGCGTACAAGCTGATGAAGTTTGCGGCGGATGGAGTGCTGGGCATCGAGCTTCCATGCGAGGCGGTGATCGGTGAACGATTCGTGATCGAGCATGTGGGCGGGATCGTGATCAGCGGAGACGCGGTGTTTGGGGATGACTGCGTGGTGCGGAACGGGGTAACGGTGGGATTGCGGCACCGGGGACAGCGAGGGTCGCCACGGATTGGGAACCGGGTGGACATCGGCGCGGGAGCGAAGCTGCTGGGGCCGATCCGCATCGGCGACGACGTGGCAATCGGGGCCAACGCGGTGGTGCTGACGGATGTTCCGGACGGTGCGATAGCGGTGGGGGTGCCGGCGCGGGTCATTCCGCGGAAGACGGCGCCGCGGGAGATCTTTTGAATTCCGTGCTGGTCTCGGTTGTAGTAATCGGGCGCAATGAGGGGCCACGGCTGCGGGGATGCCTGGCTTCGGTTGCGGCGATGCTGCGGAATGGCTGGGAGGCCGAGGTGATCTACGTGGACTCGGGATCGGCCGACGGGAGTCCGGAGCTTGCGCAGGCGATGGGCGCGCAGGTCATTGGGTTGCGGCCGGAGCTTCCGACGGCGGCGCTGGGACGAAATGCTGGCTGGCGCGCGGCACGGGGAGAGTTCATCTTGTTTCTGGACGGCGATACGGTGCTGGCCCCGGAATTTGCCGCGCGGGCTCTGCCGGCCTTTGTGGATGACCAGGTGGCGGTAGTCTGGGGGCATCGCCGGGAGCTTTTTCCGGAGCGTTCGGTGTACAACCGGGTGCTGGATTTGGACTGGATCTACGCTCCCGGGCTGGCGGCGTTTTGCGGGGGAGATGCGCTGTTTCGGCGAAAGGTGCTGGAGATGACCGCTGGATTCGACGAGACGCTGATCGCGGGGGAGGAACCGGAGTTATGCCGTCGAATCCTCGCGCTAGGTGGTGTAATCCTGCACGTGGACCTTCCGATGACCGGACATGACCTGGCGATCACGGGGTTTGGGCAGTACTGGCGAAGAGCGACGCGTGCGGGGCATGCGTATGCGGAGGTTTCAGAGCGATTTCGCGGGAGCGGGGCGGCCTTCTGGGAGGAGGAGGTGCGAAGAAACCAGGTGCGTGCGGGCATGCTTTGCGGGGGATCGGTTGTGATCCTTACGGCTGCAGCGGTGTTGCAATCATGGTGGCCGGTAACGGCGGGGGTGGGATTGGCTGCGGCAGTTGTCGCGAGAACGGCGTGGAAGGCACGTTGGAAGAGTCGAGATTGGGGCACGCTGTTGCTGTACGGGGTGCACTCGCAGTTTCAGCAGGTGCCGATCTGGTGGGGGCAGGAGCGCTTTCGGCGCAGGCGGCGGGCGGGGGAACGTGTGGCCCTGGTGGAGTACAAGGGGTGAGTGCCGGGGCTGTCCTAGGGTACTGTCCAGTTTTGATTCAGTTTACGGCGTTTTCACTGTGGTCCGTCCAGTCTTGAGTTGGCGGGCGGGAACTCCGGCCACTACGGCGTGAGCGGGGACATCGCGTGTCACGACAGCATTGGCTCCGACTGTGGCATGGTCGCCGATGGTGACTCCGCCGAGGACCGTGACGCCTCGACCGATCCAGACCTGCTTGCCGATGTGTATGGGCCTGGCGATGTGGGGGGAGGCGCGAAGGGATCGACCTTCGGCCCGGGTGTGATTGGCGTCGCGGAGCGAGGAGTATTCACCGATCATGGAGCCTTCGCCGACCGTGATGCCGGCCATGGCTACCAAATGAACGCCGCGGGAAAGGACCGCGCCGGGGCCGAGGTGGATCGCGGCGGGGGACTGGGTTTCGAGATGGCAGTCCGGGTAAAGGAGGATGTCCGGGCCGAAGTGGATTTCTGCCGTGCCGAAGACGTGGATGCGACCCAGGGTGACGACGGAAGAGGGAAGCGGCGGGGTGATGTCGGCGGCGAGCTGGGCGTGGGCGAGAAGGCGGCGGGTGGATTCGCGCAGGGGAGCGGTGAGGCGAAAGGAGAGACGAAGCGGGGCGACGAGGAGGGACTTGAGCATGAGTAGGCGGACGGGCAAAGAGAAAGCAGATGCCTGCGGGCTGACAATCAAAGTACCAGACGAGAGCAGATGCAAGTGCTCGCCTGCGGCAACAAATGGCAGCGTAGTTATCGACCAGCCTACCAGGGGCGGGGTGGGGAGATGCGTCCCCCGTGGGTGTCGTGCCAGGCCTGGGTGAGAAGGGTGACCAACGTGTGATAGTGGCGGGCCCTCTCGCGGCGGTGGGCACTGCGGCTGAGGCGATTGCGGAGCGCGGTGGCGGAGTAGAGGGTGTGCTCCATCCAGCGGGCCAGGTGGACGCGGGGGCCATGGTGCTTGCGATAGTAGAGCAGGGTGGAACGCATGCGCCAGAGCACAATCTGGGAGGCTCCGGGGGAGAACTCGAGTTGTTTGAGGTTGCGTGAGCTTTCCCCGCCAATGTGAATGATGACGATATCGGGCCAGTACCATATCTGGTGGCCGGCGGCTTTGAACCTCCGGCAAAGATCGACCTCTTCGTAGTAGAGGAAGAAAGATGGGTCGAAGGGACCGATGGCGTGGAGGGCTTCGGGGCGGATGATGGAGAAGGCTCCGGGAACCCAGTCTACGGGGCTCGGTTGGATTGGGTCGGCCCAGGTGCGGTCGAAGTGGCCGAAGAGGCGGGACTTCGGGTAGCGGGCGGCGAGGCCGGTGAGTACGACCGCGTCCTGCGAAACGGAGTGAAAGCGGCGGGCGGAGGGCTGGTGGGAGCCGTCGCGGCCGACCAGAAGCGCTCCGCCAAGGGCGCAGGAGGGCGTTTCATCCATGTGCCGGATGGCGCGGGCGAGTGCTCCGGGAGTAAAAAATGCGTCGGAGTTGAGCAGGACGAAGTAGCGTCCGCGAGCCTGGGCGAGAGCGAGATTGTTGGCGGCACCGAAGCCGAGGTTCGTGTCCGAGCGGAGAAGGGTGACGGAGGGAAATTCGGCGGCGACCATGTCGGCTGAACCATCGGTGGATGCGTTTTCGACAACCAGCACCTCGATGGCGAGCGTGCCTGCCTCGCTGAGGACGTTGCCGAGGCACTCCCGGAGAAGGTCGCGGGTGTTGAAAGAGACGATGATGACGGAGACTTCGGGTTGAGACGAGGGTGTCACGAAGCCTCCGGTCCAGCTTGGCTGGTGAGGGATGCAAATAGGCCGATGAGGCGCTCGTGGTTGAGCGGGAGGTTGTAGATGGAGACGATGCGTTCGCGTGCGGAGGCACCAAGGCGACGGCGAAGAACAGGGTCGAGAAGAAGGGATTGAAGCGCGTCGGCGAGCTCCTGCGGGTTGGCGGGCGGCACGAGCAGCCCGTCCTGGCCGGTGCGGATGAGCTCCGGAATGCCCGCGATGGAGGTGCCGACACAGGGAATGGCGAGCGCCATGGCTTCCATAAACGCCACGGGCACACCTTCGGCAAAGGACGCGAGAACAAAAAGGTCGGCGCGCCGGACGTGAGCGAGCGCTTCCGCGTAAGACAGCGCACCGGTGAAGTGGAGCATGGGCGTGAGGCCGTTCTGATCGGCGAAGGACTCGAGTGATTCGCGTTCCGGACCGTCGCCGATGAGGGTGGTTTCCAGTGTGAGGCCAAGCCGCTGAAGCAGCACAAGCGCCTGAAGCAAGGTGTGGTGGCCCTTGGCGGCGACCAGCCGGCCGGTGCAGGCCAGCTTGAGGGTGGCATCGGACGCAGAGGTGGAGCGCCGGAGCGCGGGCGTGAGGATGGCGGGGTCGACCCCGAGACGGCACACGTGAAACTTGTGCCAGTGTGCGGGCGGGGTGAGCTGGTAGAGCTGGGATCGGCAGAAATCGCTGATGCAAAGCACGAAGGAGGCCTGCCTGAGCTTTTCGCGGAGGTGGTAGCTGTCGTGGTTCAGCAGTTCTTCCGGACCGTGAACGGTGAGCGAGTACGGGATCCCCCAGGCGATCGAGGCAAGCATGCCGACCGAGGCGACGGGTCCTCCGAAGTGGACGTGAAGATGGGAAAGCCTATGGGCGCGGAGCCAGCGGCCGACCAGAAGGGCCTCCGCCAGGTAAAAGAGCCATTGGATGCGCTTGCGAAGGGTGAGGCGAGGAAGCGTGATGACGGCGACGAGGCCGCGGAGGGCCACGCGCGGAGAAGCAAACGAGGTGCGGAGGACGTTCCAGAGCGAGAGGAGCAACGTGCCGGACTTAATGTAGCAGGTGGTCTCGGCTTCGGCGGCTTCAGATGGGGGCAGGCTGCCGAGGGGGCGATCGGGCCGGTTGATCGAGGCGGTTTGCAGGTGGAGTCCTCGGGCTCGAAGGCCCAGGACCTCATGCAGCAGAAAGGTGTGAGAGATCGCGGGGTACTGGCTGAGCAGGTAGCCGATGCGGAGTCCACGGGGGAGCGGAGGGCGCGGTTGCGCGAAGGCCGGCGTGGTGGCGTACGTGTCGGGTTCGGCGGCTGTCTGCACAGTGAGCTCAGTATATGAAGGCTGGTGTGGGGTCGAGAACACCACTATCGCGTGTGGGGCTGACCCGTACGGGGAATGACGATAGTTACCGGCAGGAGAGTACCTGGTTGTAGAGGTCAAGGAGGCGATCAACCTTGCGTTCCCAGTCGAAGTGCTGGAGCAGGCGTTGCCGGCCGGCCTGGCCGAGAGCAGCGGCGTGGGTCGGGTTGGCGAAGAGCAACTGCATGGATTGAGCAAAGCCTTCGACGAGGGCGGCGCGGCTGGTGGGTGGAAGCAGCAGTCCACAGGTGGGATCGAGGTAGTCTGCGGGTCCTCCCCAGGCGGTGGCGATGACGGGGCGGGCCATGCTCATGGCTTCGAGGACGACGGCTCCTCCGCATTCGTAGAGGCTGGGCAGAACGAGCGCGGTGGCTCGGCCGAGATGTTCGGCGCATTGCGATTGCGGGAGGAATCCGAGAAAGTGGACGCGGTCGGCGAGGCCGAGAGTGGCGGCGAGGGCGCGCCAGGGTATGAGCATGGAGCCGTCGCCAATGACCGTGAGGGTGGCGGCGGGAACGCGGGTGAGGGCTTCGAGGACGAGGTCGAGGGCTTTCCAGTCGACCAGGCGGCCGAGAAAGAGGAAGTTGCCGGAGGTTGATGGCGTGGAGGATGGGGTGAACTGGGTGAGGTCGACGGCGTTTTCTGGAAGCTCCAGGATGCGGCCGCGGAGACCGGAGGGAAGCGCCGCGCGGGAGCGGGGGTTGGCGACCAGGATGAGCGCGGCCTCGCGCTTGCCGGGGATGAGGCGATTGATCAGGTTTGCAAAGGAGCGGCCGAGGGCGATGAGGGTGCGGCTCAGGAAGGATTCCTGGGTGCGAAAGGCGGGCGGGTAGTGCATGCCGCCGTTGAGCGGGCCGACGACCAGTGGGGCACCCAGGCCGGAAAGCCAGGAAGGAAAACGGGGGGAGACGGGGATGGGCTGGTGGATGACCGTCGGGCCGGCGACCAGGCCGCGGAGGATAGGACGCTGGGCTCGCTGCGTAAGGAGATTGTTGGCAAGGCCGAAGGTGCTTTCGGCGATGCGGCGCGGAAGATGTTGGCTCAGGCGGAAAAAGATTTTCTGCAGGAGGTGATCGGCAACGAAGTGAAGGCGTGCGTGGTCGTGGGGAAAGAGCTCAAGGAGCTCGGCGCGGGAGCGTTCGTGGACCACGAGATGGGCGTCCATCGAGCGGTTGCGGAGGATACGGAAGTATTGGAATGGAAGCAGGGCTTCGCCGCCCATGCACCGGGATGCGTTTTCCGCGGCAATCAGGATGCGGATGGGAGTCATGAGGCGCTGAAGAAACGGTGATAGCCCAGGGCGCGGAGGGTGAACTTCGCAGTCTGCTCGGTTTCGTAGCGGGCCTGGGTAAGGGGGACGAAAGGACGGATTGGAGTTGGGGTAAGGTGTTCGACCGGATGGTGGACGCACTGATCGCGGTGGCGCTGCGATGAGTGGGGCACAGACGGATTGGAGGCGGTGAACCCGGGAAGCCACCACTTGGCTTCTCCGCCGGCGTGGAAGCACTTGATCTGCGACCAGGGCTCGGCACGGAGGATTGCTTCGGCGGAGGCGCCAAGCTTGCGGCGAATCCGGGTGCGTTGGGTGCGGTGCCAGCAGTGCCAGGCGAGGGGGTCGAGGTATCCGCCGCCCCCGTGCATGGCGAGAGCGGACCAGACGATCGCTTCGACGTGCATGGCGCGCGGGAGCGGGAAGCCGCCGGCCAGCTTGCCCAGGAGCCAGTCGATCCATTCAAGCTCGCGGAGGTCCGGGCTGAGTCGCCAGTGGGAGACGCCAATGTCGACGTGGCGCGCGAGCGGGATCCCGGCGGCAAGGGCGGCGCGGACCGTGGAAGGGGGCAGCAGACAGTTTGGCTGCTGCCACATGAGCAGCAGGCCGGCAGCGGGTGTGGGCTCGAAGCGGAAGGGGTTGGGGAAAAAGAGATCGGGATCGAGCAGGACGAGCTCTTCGCCTGGTATGCCGAGCAGAACGGGATCGGTGATCTTGCGCCAGCAGGGGTGGCCGTGGCGAAAGGCGCGGAGGTTGGGGTAGCGGGCGAAGCGGGTAGCTTCAGCGTCATTGAGGGCGTGCTCGGCTACGACCTGGACGGTGTGGGGGTGCGACGGCAGGGCGGCGACGGCTTCGGTCAGGGTTTGGGCGTCGACGGCGGAGTCGGTGATGAGATTCAGCACGAGGGGCTCGCGGGCGTTGGCGAGCAAGGATTGGAGGGCCAGAGTCGCATAGGAGAGCGAGTGTGGGGAGAGCACCATGTAGAGGTGGCGTGGGCTGGAAGGTGGAGTCATAGTTCGTGCGGAGATTTCTTGATTTTGAGATAAGAGGCGGTTTGAGTTTCGAGCAGTCCATTCAGTCTTGACTCTGCTAAGTTTGCGGTTCTTCGTGCAGGGCCTTTCGGATGCCTTGGGCGAGCTGGTCGATGCTGGGCTCGAGGAAGATGCGTTCATGGTCGCCGGGGATGTCGTGGATTTCGACGCCCTGAGTGAAGATGGGCGACCAGCCCAGGTCGGGGGCGCCGTCGCGGAACTCCTGCTCCGCGGCGCGGAAGAGGATCATGCGGCCGTCAAACGGGCGGACGGTGTAGCGTGCCAGGGCGACATAGTTGATGTCGTATGCGCTCTTGAGCGAGGCGGGCAGGTGGCGAACGTTGGCCTTCGCGGCGACTGCGGAAGAGAGCCGGAGCGCGCGGGTCTTGACCTTGTCCAGCAGGTAGCCAAGGCGCTGGCTGGCGGGCAGGGATTCGGTGTTGCCGACGGCTCGCTTCAGGCGCCGGTCGAGGCGGTCTCCCACGGACAGCCCGGAGCGGTGATGCTCTTCGTAGGTCTTGGATCGGGAGTCCAGCATGCCGAGCAGGGCTACCGTTTCCCCGGCGGCGCGAAGCTGGTGCGCCATCTCAAGCACGACGAAGCCGCCGAAGGAGTAGCCGAGGAAGTGGTAGGGGCCGTTCGGCTGAAGTTTTCGGATTTCGGCGAGGTAGTGGGCGGCCATGTCTACAAGCTGCAAGAGCGCGGGCTCGCCGGCGAGCAGGGACTGGGCCTGAACGGCATAAACGGGCTGGTCGGAGTCGATGCGGGTCGCCAGGCCGACAAAGTTGAGCACGTTGCCGCCGACGCCGTGAACCATAAAGAGCGGCGGGCGGGTACCAGAGGGCTTGAGTGGAACCAGCGTGGAGCCGGTGTTGGCGGAGAAGCGGTTCCGGATGAGCTCGGCGATGGACTCGATGGAAGAAGCGGAGATGAGCGAGGCCAGGCCGAGGTCCATGGAATAAATGCGATTCATTCGCGTGATGAGCCGGAGAGCGGCGAGCGAACCGACGCCGAGCGAGAAAAAGCTGGCGCGGATGGAGATGCGATCGATGCCGAGGGTGGACTGCCAGAGCTCGGTAAGCTGGCGCTCGAGGATATCGCGGGGGTCCAGGATGTGCTGTCCGGAGGTGGAGCTGCTGGCAAGGCCTTCGTCGCCGGCAGCGGTGAAGACGTCGGGCAGGGCGCGGCGGTCCAACTTGCCGTTGGAGTTGCGGGGCATGGCTTCGAGCGCGAGGATGACATTCGGAAGCATGTAGTCGGGCAGGGTTCTGTGCAGGTTTTGTTCCAGCTCGGCGATCAGGGCCGGGGCAAGCTCGGGCTTGCTGTGCTCGCCGACGGCGACGTAGGCGATCAGCCGGGTGACGCCGGCGCGTGCCGGATGCTCGTCGGTGGCAGGGGTGTCCGGGGTGCGGTGCTGAAGGACGACGGCCTCGCGGACGAAGGAGTCGCGGAGCAGGGCGGCTTCGATTTCGCCCAGTTCGATGCGATATCCGCGCACTTTGACCTGGTGGTCGGCGCGTCCGAGGATCTGGACCGAGCCGTTTTCATAGGCACGGGCGCAGTCGCCGGTCTTGTAGAGACGACCCGCGCTTTCGGAGTCGCGTGCGAACGGATTGCGATGGAAGCTGGCCGCGGTGAGTTCGGGCTTGCGCCAGTAGCCGCGAGCAAGGCCGGCTCCGCCGATATAGAGCTCGCCGGTGAGCCCGGGGGGTAGCGGGTTGCCGGCAGGGTCGAGTACGTGGAACTGCGTGTTGGCGATGGGTGGGCCCACACGCGGGGCCGCTGCTGTGCGGGTGAGCGGCGTGGCCGAGGACCAGATGGTGGTTTCGGTGGGACCGTACATGTTCCAGACCAGCGGGGAGCGGTCCAGAAGCTGGTTGGCGAGATCGCGGGAAAGGGTGTCGCCGCCACAGAGGATTTTGAGCGGCGGCGCGTCGGCGGGGCGGCTCCAGCCCTGGTCGATCAGGGAGCGCCAGGCTCCGGGGGTGGCCTGCAGGATGGAGGCGCAGGAGGCTTGGAGCAGATCGAGCAGAAGGGCGGGGGTGTGGGCCTGCTCGTCGGTGGCGATGACGAGGCAGGCTCCAGTGAGCAGAGGCAGCAGAAGCTCGAGGGCGGCGATGTCGAAGGCGAGCGTGGTGATGGCGAGCAGGGTATCGTCCCGGGTGATGCCGGGTTCGCGCTGGACGGACAGGAGGAGGTTGCGCAGCGAAGCGTGCTCGATGGCGACGCCTTTGGGCTCGCCGGTGGATCCGGAAGTATAGATGACGTAGGCGAGGGAGTCGGGTGCGGGCCGCGGGAGGGGCGTGCGTGGGTGGCCAGGGCTCAGGATGTCGAGGCGAAGCTGCTCGGTTCCGGCGGGGAGTGCAGCGGAAAAGTTGGTCAGCACGAGCTTCGCGCCCGAGTCCGCGAGGATGGCGCGGAGGCGCTCGGGAGGATGGCGGGGATCGAGCGGAAGGTAGGCTGCACCGGCAAGGAGAACGGCGAGCAGCGCGACAACCATGTCGACCGAGCGGGTAGTGCAGATGCCGACGAGGTCTCCGGGGCGGACGCGGTTGTCGATGAGCGAGGCCGCGAGCGCTTCGGACCTCGCGGCAAGCTCACCATAGGCGAAGGCGGCACCGTCGCAGACGACCGCGGTGCGTTCCGGGTAGGCTCGGGCCTGATCGAGGATGGCGGAGGAGACCGGGTAAAACGTGCCGAAGTCTGTCTCGGTGTCGTTTCCGCGGGTGAGGGTAACTTCACGGGCGGCGGGCGAGAGCAGGGGAAGCGTGCGGATGGGTGCGGCGGGAGAGCCAAGGACGGCTTCGAGCAGATTGACGAAAAGCTGAAGCTGGGCCTGGATGGTAGAGGAGCGGAAGAACTGTGGGTTGTATTCAAGCTGGAGGCGCGGGCCTTCTTCTTCGCGGTCGACGATGGCGAACATGAGCTCGAAGACGGCGCCGGGGGACTCGGACCGCAGTGGCGTGACCGTAAGGGTGCCGGCCGGCGAGGGGATGCGCTCGGTGAGCATAAAGGACTTCTGGTACAGGAAGAAGATGGGGATCTCCATGGACGCGCTTCCTTGTTCGCCACGGGCGGGCGCGAAGAAGGGGTCATGGAGGATGTCTTCAAAAGGAAGCGCCTGGTGGTCGCAGGCCGACAGGGTCCAGCGCTGGACCTGCTGGAGGACTTCCTGAAAGGGGGACTGATCGTTGAGACGGACGCGCAGCACCTGGATGTTCATGAAGAGACCGATCAGGTGTTCAGTGTCTTCGGTGCGATTGGCGCAGGGAGAACCTACGGTGAGGTCGCAGGAGCCGGTAAGCCGGGCGAGCAGGGTGCAGAAGGTGGAGAAGAGGAGGACATTGAGCGTGACGCCGGCACGGGCACAGAACTGATGGGTTCGCTGCTGGAGGTCGGGCGGAAGGAGCAGGGTCTGTATGTCGCCGGTGCTGTCGGCGCGATGCGGCGGAAGGGCTTCGGGTGCTTCGGGGTCGCGCGGCAGGCGGATGGGGGTGAAGTCGGTACCGAGGGTTTCGCGCCAGTGTTGCAGGGATGCTTCATGGTCGGGACTCGCGGACCATTGCCCGTGCCAGACGGCGTAGTCGGCGAACTGGATCGGGAGCTCGGGAAGTTGTGCGTCAGCGGGCGAGCCGGTCAGTCCGGCCTGGTAAAAGGCAAGCAGGTCCCGCAGCAGGATGCCGTTCGAAATGCCGTCGCATATGATGTGGTGCATGGTGACCAGCAGGAGATGGCTGGTGGGGGAGAGCCTGAGCAGGCGAAGCGCAAGCAGGGGACCTCGGGCAAGGTCGAAGCGGATGGCGGCGTGTGCGCGGGTGAGCCGGTCGGCTTCGAGGCGCTGTGCCTCGCCCGTGAAGGAGGTCAGGTCGTCGGCGGTGATCTTGACCTGCACCTGGGGGTGCAGGATTTGGGCGAGCTTGCCTCCGACCAGCGCAAAGGTGGTGCGAAGGCTTTCGTGGCGGTCGGTGCAGAGCTGGAAGGCGTCCGTGAGGAGCGCGTGGTTGAGCGGACCGCTGCACTGCCACATCAGTGGCATGTTGAGGGCGGGGTTCCCGGGATTGAGGGTGTCGAGCGACCAGAAACGGACCTGCCCCGGGGTGGCGGGCATGGCGAATAGCTCGGCTGCTGCGGTGGGCATGGGTGCAGTGAGGGTTTCAGCCATCGTTGCCCTGCCGGTCGGGAGTAAGGCGATAGCTCTGGCGGGAGACGGCACCGATACGGGCTCGTGCCGCGGGTTTAGGCTCCGGCTGGCCTTCGGTTGGGTTTGCCGGGTAGAGATGGGCGCAAATGCAGGCGATGGTCCGGTGCTCAAAAATAAGGCCGGGTTTGAGCGGGATGCCGGCTCGCTGCGAGCGGGCGGCGATGCGAAAGATCAGCAGGGAGTCTGCGCCGAGTTCGAAGATGCTGCTGGTGGTGGAGACGGCGGAAAGATTCAGGGCATCGGCGAAGATGGAGGCGAGCTCTCGCTCCTGGGGAGTGGAGGGCTCTGTGTAGGCCGCCGGAGCGGGTGCGGCCAAAGAGGTGAGGGCGAGGAGAGCCTTGCGGTCGAGCTTGCCGTTCGGAGTGCGGGGCATCTGCTCGACGGCAGTAAGGGTCTGGGGAAGCATGTAGTCGGGAAGTGTGGAGGCGAGGGTGCGAAGAAGCGCTGCCGGGAGCTCGGCTGGCGCCTCGTATGCGGGGATAAAGAAGGCGTGGAGGGTGGCGGCGCGGCCGGGCTCGGCGGCTCGGGCGAGGACGGCGGCTTCGCGGAGATGGCCGGAGCGGAGAAGGGCGGATTCGATGTCGCCGAGCTCAATGCGAAAGCCGCGAATCTTAACCTGGAAGTCGGCGCGGCCGAGCAGTTCGATGGTGCCGTCGGAGAGACGGCGGGCGAGGTCGCCGGTACGGTACAGGCGTTCCCCGGCCTTCTGGTTCGGAGCGAGGGGGTTGGGGCGGAAGCGGTCGGTGGTCAGCTCGGGACGGTTCCAATAGCCGCGGGCCAGGCCCTCACCGCCAATGGCGAGCTCGCCGGTGACGCCGATGGGAGTGGGATTTAGTTGGTCGTCGAGGATGTAGAACTGGGTGTTGGCGACCGGTTCGCCCAGGCGCAGGGGCCCGGTGCCCGGGACAACGTGAGTGGCGGAAGACCAAATGGTGGTTTCGGTGGGTCCGTAGACGTTCCAAAGCTCGCTTGCCCGGGGAAGGAGCTGGTCGGCGAGTTCGCGGGGCAGGGTCTCGCCTCCGCAGAGAGCTTTGAGCGGGAGCGAGGAGGACCAGCCGGCGTCTAGCAGGATGCGCCACAGCCCGGGCGTGGCCTGGAGAGTTGTGACGCGGGAATGGGTCAGGAGGTCCAGAAGGAGAGCACCGTCGCTAGTTTCGGCCGCAGTGGCGATGACGAGGTGCGCGCCGGTGACCAGGGGGAGCAAGAGTTCGAGAGCGGCAATGTCGAAGGCGAGGGTGGTGACAGCGACCAGCGTGTCTTCCGGAGTGAGGCCGGGGGAGCGCTGCATGGAAAGCAGGAGGTTGCGCAGGGCCGAGTGAGGGATGGCGACGCCTTTGGGCGTACCGGTCGAGCCGGAGGTGTAGATGACGTAGGCGAGCGACTCCGGCGAGAGCGCGGGCAGGGTGCTCGGGCGTTGTGGTTGCGGACCGGTGATGTCGAGCAGACGCGCAGAGGTGCTGATGGACGGATCGCGGCCGGTGAGCATGAGCCGTATTCCGGAGTCGGCAACGATCGAGCTGAGGCGCTCGCGTGGGTGACGGGGGTCGAGCGGGACGTAGGCGGCACCGGCGAGCATCACCGCGAGCATCGCACCGGGCATTTCGCGCGAGCGCTCCAGGCAGATGCCGATCCGGTCTTCCGGCTGTACGCCTTCCGCGACGAGCCGGCGCGCCAGCAGGATGCTGTACTCGGCAAGCTCCGCATAGGTCCAGGCGTGGCCCGCGCAGGTCACGGCGTGCCGGTTTGGACTTCTCGCGGCGGTAGCGAGGAAGAGCTCTGGGGCGGAAAGGAACGGGCCAAAGTCGTGAGAGGTTTGGTTGAAGCGATGGACGAGGAAGTCGCGCTCGGCTTCGGGAAGGATGGAGAGGGCACGCGCGGGTTCGGTACTGTCTGCGAGCTCGCTTTCGAGCAGACGCTGCCAGAGGGCCATCCAGCGGGCGATGGTTTCGGGTTCGAGGAGCGCCCGGTTGTAGTCGCAGGTGAAGCGCAGGGCTTCGGGGGTCTCGATTACGTTGAGGAAGAGATCGGTGTTGACGAACTGCTTGGGGCAGGGTTCGATTTCAGCCTGGAGCGCGTCGAAGCGAACGGTGGTGCCGATTCTTTCCAGGTTGAACTGGACTTCAATCAGGGGCAGGCGTCCGGGATGGCGTTCGAGCGAACCGGTTTCGGTGAGGGCGTGGACAAGCGAGCCAAGGGTGAACTCCTGGTGATCCTGCGCGTCCAGAAGCGTGGTGCGGGTGCGTCGCAGGTGCTCGTCGGCAGTGTCAGCCGGGTTGAGACGGCTGAGCATGGGAAGGAAGTGGACGGCGTGGCCGACGAGCGACCGACCGTCGAGTGAAGACTGGCCTGCGGTGGAGATGCCGACGACAAGCTGATCCTGTCCGGTAAGGCGGTGCAGCAGAAGCTGAAAGGAGGAGAGCAGGGCGACGTAAAGGCTGAAGCCGCGGGCGGCGCTGAATTTCTTGAGCGCGGGCAGCATCGCAGAGGGAAGTGCGCCGGTGTAGGTGTCACCGGCGTAGAGCTTGGTGGCGGGGCGTGGGTGATCGAGCGGGAGATCGAGGGTGAGGCTCAGGTCTTTGAACTGCGTAACCCAGAACTGCTGATCCCCAGCGAAGTCGCCGGCCTGCTCGCGGCGATGCTCGGTCTGGGCATAGATGCTGAAGGGGAGAAGCGGAGCAAGTCGGTCGAGGCCGGGAGCTCCCTGGTTGTAGATGGTGGCGACTTCTTCTAAAACCTGGTTGGCAGACCAGCCGTCCAGCACAATGTGGTGCGCGCTCAAGAGCAAGGTCGCGCGGTCGGGTGCGAGCAGGAACAGGACGGAGCGAAGCAGGGGGCCTCGCTGGAGGTCGAACGGTGTCCGGCCGGCGGAGGTGGTCGCTTCGGCTAGGCGGCTTCGCTGGGCACTTTCGGATCTGTCGCGGAGGTCGACCACTTCAGTGTGGCCGGTGAAAGCGTCGCCGATGTGCAGGGTTTCGCCGTCCTCGGAGATGGTGGAGCGGAGGGCATCGTGGCGGGCGAAGACGGCGTCCAGGGCGAACAGGAGTGCGTCCTGCCGGACAGGGCCGCGGAGGGTGAGCGTGAGGGCTTCATTGAAAGCGCAGTTTGCGTTATCGGAGAGAGCGGCCGAGAAGAAAATTTCGCGCTGCGGCTCGGTGAGCGGGACGCTGGAAAGCGGCTCGGGACCGGGTTCGGGGGGCCTCGGCGCTGGGAGGATCTCGGCGGTCTGAAGCTCGAGAATAGTGGAGCGGAAGGCCTGCTCGATCGCGTGGAGGTCGGCTTCGGTGTGGGAGGTGGTGAGAAAGCAGGGATAGCCTTCCTGGATGTGGATTCCCTTGGCGCGCATGACGAAATAGAAGAGGCTTGCCAGGCGGGACTCGTGCGGCAAGGTGAAGTAGAACCAGGAGCAGAAGTGGTGAACTCGGGCTCCGATTTCGCGCTCGACGAAGAAGCGGTCGAGCGACTCCGCCAGGGCGGCGGTGCGGGCGTTCAACTCGGATTGCAGGGTCGGGCGCGAGGTTTTCAGGTGCTCGAGAACGGCGCGGGCGGCGGCGAGCGCGAGCGGATGGCGGACAAAGGTTCCGGCGAAGAAGGTAACTCCGACCTCCGGCGCGGAGGCGTCGCCATACTGCCAGGCACCTCCATCGAGCGCGTCCAGGAAGCGGGCCTTGCCGCTGAGTACGCCGATGGGATGTCCTCCTCCGAGAACCTTGCCGTAGGTGCACAGGTCGGCGCGAATGCCGAGGAAGTCCTGCATCCCGCCGTTCGAAACGCGGAATCCGGTAACGACTTCGTCGAGGATAAAAGCGGTGCCGGAGGCTTCGGTGATGCGGCGGACCTCGCGGAGGAAGTCGAAGGGCTGGTTGGCTGGATTGCGGGTCTGGACGGGCTCGACCAGGACCGCGGCGAGCTCTTCGGCGTGCTCCCGGAGCCAGGTAAGCGACGCGTCCGAGCCATATTCGAGGACGGCGACGTTGGAGGTATTGGCGGTGGGGATTCCGGGGGCGACGGGCGAGGCTCCGCGTGGGGAGGGACGCAGCAGGACCTCGTCGAAGGTGCCGTGGTAGTCGCCTCCGAAGTAGACGAAGCGGTCGCGTCCGGTGACGGTGCGGGCGACGCGGATGGCGGCCATCACGGCTTCCGAGCCGGTGTTGCAGAAGGTGACCCGCTCGTTGCCGGTGAACTCGCAGATCCGCTCGGCGACCTCGCCGGCGAGGATGGACTGGGGGCCGATGGCAACGCCTTGCTGAAGCTGCTCGGTCACCGCCTGGACGACGAAGTCCGGAGAATGGCCGAAGAGGATGCATCCGTACCCGTTGACGATATCGATGTACCGATTGCCGTCGACGTCGGTGAGGTAGGCTCCGCGGGCGTGATCGGTCAGGATGGGATAGACGATCTCCTTCCACTGCGGGCGAAAACCGGCGACGGCGCGGGGGTCGGCCAGATGGGGACGGGCGGCGGCGGTGCGAGCCTTGGACCCGACGGTACGGGCGGTGTAGAGGTCGATCAGGCTGTCGAGGTACGTCTGCTGTTTCAGGGTGATTTCGTGCGAAATCCTGGGCTGGACGGGGCGAAAGGAGCCGTGGCGGATCTCGGCTGCTTGGGGCAAGGACAGGGCCGTTGAGGAGGATGAGGCTTGCGGCAGTCCGGTGGCGGCGGCGCGCAGGGCGGCGATCTGGCCGGCGAACAGGGTCGAAAGCTCGGTCATCTGCTTCTCGAGCAGGGCAGAGACGGAGGGGGGAGTATCCCTGGCCGGCGCTGGGATGGGCGATGCAGAATCGGGATCGGCGGGGAGGGTAGCGTCGAGGTAACGGGCCAGGTCGTCAATGGAGGGGAACTGCTCCATAAGCTGGCGAAAGGTGATCCTGGCCGAGAAGCGGCGGGACAGCGACAGGGTCGCCTGGGTGAGGAAAAGGGAGTCGAAGCCGAGCTCGAAGAAGGAGGTGGTGTGGTCGGCGGGGGAAAGGTCGATGCCGCTGAGGTCGGTCAGAGTGAGAGCGACCTCGGATGCAAGGCGGGAGAGACGCGTGCTGGCAATGGTTACGGTCTCGGGAGCGGAGATCGGGTTGGACGCGAGAGCGGAGTTCCCGTCTGCGGCGACGGACGACACAGCTCTTTCGCCTGACGTTACGGGTGGGTCGATCCAGAAGCGCTTGCGCTCGAAGGGGTAGGTGGGAAGGGAGACACGGCGGCGGGGCGTTTCGGCGAAGAAGCTTTTCCAGTCCGGGTTGGCTCCGGCTTGCACCAGGCTTGCGAGCGCCTGGAGGGGGCTGGTTTCCGAGGTGAGAGTTGGGATCGAGAGGACGCCGGGCAAGGTGCGCCGGCCAAGCGAGGTGAGAGCTCGGCCCGGCCCGGCTTCGAGAAAGACGTTTGCACCGGCCGATTGCAGGGTTTCGAGCGCGGCGCGGAAAAGGACGGGTTTGCGGCAGGCTTCGGCCCAAAAGCGGGGGCTGGTGGCTTGCTCGGCGGTGATGAACGAGCCGGTGACCGAGGAAACGTAAGGTTGCGTGGGCGGCTGGAGAGAGATGGCCGCAACGGATTCTTCGAATGCGTCGAGCATGGGCTGCATTGAGACGGAGTGGAAGGCGTGCGAGGTGAGGAGACGGCGCGAGGCGATGTCTTCGCGGGCCAGGACGGCTTCAAGCTGTTCGATGGCGGCGACGGACCCGGCGAGGACTGTCGAGCGGAGGGAGTTCAGCGCGGCGATTTCGAGGCCGGGCAGGAGGTACCGCGAGGCGGCGGCTTCGTCGAGGGGAAGGCTGATCATCGCGCCGGGGGCCATGCCCTGCATGAGGCGGCCCCGCTCGCAGACCAGCGACATCGCCTGCTCGGGAGTCATTACGCCGGCGAGGGTAGCGGCTGTGAACTCGCCCAGGCTGTGGCCGGCGAAGAGCTGGGGGGCAATGCCCCAGTGGCGAAGGAGATGGGCCGACGCGAGGCTGATGAGGAAAAGCGCGGGCTGGGCGTAGCGGGTCTCATGCAGACGAAGATCCGACTCGGTCAGTTCCGTGGAGAAGACCAGGGCGCGCAGGTCGCAGCCGAGAAGATGGTCGACAATAGGGGCGAGCCGGTCGACGGTGGCGCGAAAGGCGGGTTCGTCGCGGTAGAGCTCGCGGCCCATGCCGGGGAACTGGGAGCCCTGGCCGGGAAAAAGCAAAGCGATGGCGGGAGCTTTGCTCGCGGGGAGTTCCGGGAGGCTCACCTGGCGAAGTGCGTGCACGGCTTCAGCAAGGTTGGAGGCTGTGATCGCAAGGCGCCAGGGGTAGACGGAACGTTCCGTCAGGGTGAACGCAACATCGGCGAGGTTGAAGGCCGGGTTCGCTTCCAGGTGATGGGCGAGGTTCTCCGCGGCCTGGCCGAGGGCGGATTGCGAGTGGGCGGAGAGGAAGACGATCTGTTCGGCTTTGGGCGAGCCCGTCGGGTTGAGCTCGGGAGCTTGCTCAAGGACGAGGTGCGCATTGACGCCGCCTACGCCAAAGGCGCTGACCCCGGCGCGGCGCGGGACGCCCTCCGGCGTGGACCAGGGCTTTGCTTCGCCGGAGAAGACGAAAGGAGAACCGACGAGGTCGAGCTCTGGATTGGGGGACTGGAAGTGGGCCAGTCCGGGGATGGCGCGGAACTTCAACGAAAGAACGGTTTTGATGATGCCGGTGACTCCGGCGGCGGCGTCCAGATGGCCGATGTTGCCCTTGGCGGTACCAACGGTGCAGAAGCCGGTGCGGGAGGTGTGTTCGCGGAAAACTTCGGACAGGGCGGCGATCTCGATGGGATCGCCCATGGGAGTGCCGGTGCCGTGAGCTTCGAGGTAGGTGATGGATTCAGGCGAAACGCCGGCCATGAGTTGCGCGGCGCGGATGACGCGGGCCTGTCCATCGACCCCGGGAGCCATATAACCGGCTTTGGCCGCTCCGTCGTTGCCGACCGCAAAGCCGCGCAGGAGCGCTTCGATGTGGTCGCCGTCGCGCACGGCGTCGGCGTAGCGCTTGAGCACAACGATGCCGGCTCCATGGCCGAAAACGGTGCCGGTGGCGGCGGCGTCGAAGGGGCGACAGGTACCGTCGGCCGAGGTGAGCGAGCCTTCCTGGTGCAGGTGGCCGCGCTGCTGGGGAAAGGTAATGGAGACGCCGCCGGCGAGCGCCATGTCGCACTCGTAGTTCAGCAGCGACTGCGCGGCCTGGGCGATGGCGACCAGCGAGGTGGCGCAGGCGGAGGCTACGGTAACGACCGGGCCGCGGAGGTTCAGCTTGTAGGCCGCGCGCGTGGTCAGGAAGTCCTTGTCGTTGCCAAGCGCGGCGGCGAATTCGCCGACCTGGTAGTTCTCTGTGAGGCGGTCGATAAAGGCGCGGTCCTGGCAGAGATTCGCCAGCAGATAGGTGTTGAGCGAGCAGCCGGCGAACAGGCCGATCTCGCCGGGAAAGCGGTGCGAGTCGTAGCCTGCGTCGTCAAGTGCCTGCTGGCAGGTTTCAAGGAAAATGCGGTGCTGCGGGTCCATCTGCTCGGCTTCGCGGGGGTTGAGGCCGAAGAACTCAGCGTCGAACAGATCGGCACCGTCGAGGATTCCGCGTGCGCCGACATAGGACGAGTCCTTGCCCTGGGGCTGGAAGCGCGCGATGGAGTCGCGGCCGGCGAGGAGGTTCTGCCAGAACGTAAGGAGGTTCGGCGCGCCGGGGAAGCGGCCTGCCATGCCAATGATTGCGACGGTTCCGGCGTGCTCGGCGAGCTGGGTGGGTTCGGGATCGTGCTGGAGGCGATCGCTCATCGGACGGGTCTCCTTTGGGCCTGTTTCCGCTGCGCCTGGACGGCGAGCCAGCTGTTGCGCTGGGACGCGGGGAGCGCGGGGTGGGCGGGGAAAGGCCCGGTTTCCGGCTCGGAAAGCTTGCGGGTAAGCGCCTCGACCGTGGTGTGCTGAAAAAACCAGGTGATGGGCAGGGTGCGCGCAAGCTCGAGCTGCAGTCGGGTGCGAAGGGCGATGAGCTGAAGGGAGGTTCCGCCGGCGTCGAAGAAGTTTTCGGTGGGGCTGATACCGGTTCTGCCGAGGACGTGTTGCCAGGCTTCGGCGACTGTGTGCTCGAGACCGTTGCCGGACAATGGTTGCGTAAGCAGGGTCCGCGCGGGCAGCGCCGAGAGGTCGAGCTTTCCGTTCAGGGTAAGGGGAAGCCGCGAGACTGGAACATAGAGCGAAGGGCGCATGTGCGCGGGGAGCTGCGCGGCGGCGAAGCGGCTTAGTTCCGAGGCGGCGTGGTGATCGCACAGGGTGAAGCAGACGACGAGCCGTGGACCAGCGGTCCGGTCCGGGTGCTCGGCCACGGCGAGCTGCCCGACGGCAGGACAGTGGAGAAGAGTCGCTTCAACTTCGCCCAGCTCGATGCGGAAGCCGTTGATTTTGACCTGGCGGTCGGCTCGTCCGAGAAAGAGGAGTTCGCCATCCGGACGCCGACGGGCGAGGTCGCCGGTGCGGTACAGCCGCCCCGCGAATTGGGTCTCCATGAAGCGGGCCGCTGTCAGCGCGGGCTGCGCAAGGTAGCCGAGCGCGACGCCGGGACCGCCGATGAAGATCTCTCCGGAGACGCCGTCGGGCAGGGCCTGGAGATGCTCGTCGAGCAGATGCAGGTTGAGGTCGGGAATCGGCACGCCGATCAGCGACTCGGTTTCGTGCTCGGCATCCGCGCGCAGGATGGGCCTGTACGTGACGTGCACAGTGGTTTCGGTGATGCCGTACATATTGATTAAACGCGGGTCGCTATCGCCGTGCCGCTCGATCCAGGGCAGCAAGGATCGAAGGATCAGGGCTTCCCCGCCGAAGATAATCAGGCGGAGTGAAAGCGGTGTGGAGGCACCGCGATCGGCTTCGTCGAGCAGGCGGAAGGCGGTCGGAGTCTGGTTCAGAACCGTGACGCGCTCGCGGCTGAGCAGGGTGCGAAAGGCCTCCGGATCGCGGCTAAGCGCGAACGGGACCAGGACGAGCCGGCCGCCGGTGAGCAGCGGACCCCACATCTCCCAGACGGAGAAGTCGAACGAGAACGAGTGAAACATGGTCCAGACGTCCTGGGGCGAGAAGTGGAACCAGGGATCGGTCTGCTGAAACAGGCGCAGGACGTTGCGGTGCGAGACCATAACACCTTTAGGCTGGCCAGTGGAGCCGGAGGTGTAGATAACGTAGGCGAGAGCGTCGGGGTCTTCGGGCGGGGGAGGGACTGCAGATGCAGTCGGGCATGACTTGAGGGCGGTGCCTTCGAGGACAAGCCGGTGCGTAGGCAAGTCTGCGACGGCATCTGCAAAGGCCTGGCCGGTGATAAGAGCGGGCGGGTTTGCGTCGGCCAGAATGATGCGAAGACGCGCTTCCGGGTACGCGGGGTCGAGCGGAAGGTAGGCATGGCCCGCGAGGAGGACGCCGGCAGTGGCGACCACAAGGGCAGCGGAACGGTCGAGGCAGATGCCGATCAGCGAATGTGCAGGCAAGGCATGCGCCGCGAGCGCGACGGCGACCTGTTCGGCTGCACGAAGGAGCTCGGCGTAGGTGAGGGTGGAGGTATCCGGGACCGTAAGGGCCGGGCGGTCTGGAAAACTGGCGCACGTATCCCGGAAAGCTGAGGCGAGGGAACCGCTGACCAAGGGAGAGGAACAGGGGCCGGCAGCAACGGGTTTGAGGAGTTCCGTCAACGTGAGCGCTCTTGGGGATCGTCTCTCTTTTACAGATACCGTCTCTGTAACATAGAAAATCACGACGATGGGGCATTGCCAATGCCGCGAGAGTGGGATGGACCTACATCGTCAGGAGAAGGGGCGTTTGGCACCTTAGAGGAGCCGGCGCAGCCCCCAGTCCAGGGCGAGGCAGGCGAGAAAGACGGAGGTAAGCAGAGCATCCTGGCGGAACGGGCGAACACCTTCTCGAGTGGCTCCGAACTGCGTGACGAGATAAAGGGGAAAGTCTCCGGCGGCAATGGCGACGACGGCCCAGAACAGCCCCTGCGCGTGTCCGTTTGCATTGCCCAGGCGCCAGGCGAGCGGAATGCCCGCGAGCATGGCGACGGCGTACGCGGCGTTTCCAACGGCGTTGTAGCTGGATTTGCCGAGCGCGAGCAGGACCGGGCTCGTGGTGGTGTAGAGCAGCGTATGCCACAGGCCGAGGGCCAGGATGGGGATCATCCAGGCGGCGTCGGCGTACCTGGCGGGATAGAGCTTCAGGATAACGAACGGCCCCCAGACGGTCATTGCGGCAAGCAGCGCGGCCCCCAGCAGAAGGGCATACTGGCGATAGCGCAGGTACTGCATGCGGAACTCCGGCATGGGCAGATGGATCATCTTCGAGACGAAAGGAAAGCCGACCTTGGCGGAAAAGGCGTTGATGACCGAGCGGGGAACGTCCGAGATCTGGAAAGCGATGCCATAGATGCCGAGCGTGGCCATGGTGACGTAGGTGCCGAGCACCAGGCGGTCCGCCTGCGAGGCGAAGAAGTAGAGCGCGGTGCCAAGGACGATCCACTTGCCGAACTTGAGGATGTCCCGGATGCAGTCGCGATTGATCAGGAAGCGATTGCGATGCCCGCGCATGGTGGACGGATGATGCGAGAAGGCGAGACGGTACAGGCAGGAGACCAGTGTGCCGACCACCAGCGCCCAGACCGACGGCACATACAGTGCCCACGCCACGGTGACGACCAGCGCGATGATCTGGGTGGAAAACTCGATGGCGAACAGGCGGCGCACGCCCATGTGCCGCGAAAGCGTAAGCAGGCCGGTTGAGTTGAAGCCCGTGATGATCATGCTCAAGGCGAGCACGGGGAAGACGCGGATCAGGCGCGGGTCGTGGTAGAAGCGGGCCGCGGGCACGGCGAGCGCGACCGCGAAGGCCCAAAGGATGACGCCGCGCAACACCTGCAGGGTCCACGCGGTGTTGAGGAAGTCGGGGTCGTCGCCGCGCTTGCTCTGGATGATGCTTGGTCCCAGGCCTAGGTCGGACAGGAGGCTCATGCCGACGATCAGCGTCGTGACGAGCGACATCTCCCCAAAGGCGGAGGGCAGCAGGAGATGCGTGAGGATGAGGCTGTTGACCACACGCAACGCCTGCGAGGCACCGTAGGAGAGCACGGTCCAAAGCGTGGCGCGAAGCGCGGTGGCTTCAAGCGAGGAGCCTTTTGTCGGGGTTGCGGCGGTTTCTTCGATCAGGGTCGCGTAAACGTCCTCGGGCGCGACCGAGCTGTCGAGCGCCTGGGGTTCCAGCAGCTGGAGTTCGGACTCGGTGGTCTCGGTGCCTACGGACACGGTCGGTTCCTGATCATGGTTCAAAGAGTCTTGGCTGTCCTCAGCATGGTCTCGAGTGCCCGGGTTGATCCATCCCAGATTAGTTGTACGGGTGCTGCTGAACAACAGGTGCATCCACCCTTTTGCGACGCGCGTAGTCTAATGGTGGGGCGTTCGCGTCGGCGACGAAACGAGATGCCAGGGGGTTGTTGCTTATGCTGATCCGGAAGAACCAGACGTTGAGCGGCGCGGATATTCCGTCGTCTGAACTGACACCGCGTGGGACCTTCGAACAGGGCCGTCCCGAAAGTCCGGAGCGGCGAGGGTTTTTGTCCGGTGCGGCAAAGGCTGGACTGGGCGCGGCGGCTGCGGGTCTGCTGCCGGCGGCGGCGTTTGCGGACACGATCAAGACCGTACCCAGCAAGTACACGGTGCCGGATGCGGAGACTCCCTTCAGCAAGGCCACGACGTACAACAACTTCTACGAGTTCGGGCTGGACAAGAGCGCGCCGGCCGAAAACGCACATACGCTGGTGACACGGCCGTGGTCGATCGAGGTGACGGGCCTGGTCAAGAAACCGCTGACGATAAGTCTTGACGACCTGGCGCATTACCGGCCGATCGAGAGCCGTGTTTACCGGCATCGCTGCGTGGAGGCCTGGTCGATGGTAATCCCGTGGGATGGCTACTCGCTGTCGGAGTTGATCAACTTCTGTCAGCCCCTGCCGAGCGCGCAGTATGTACAGTTTGTCTCTTACCTGAATCGAAAGCAGATGCCCGAGCTTCCGGGGGATTTCGACTGGCCGTATACGGAAGGACTGCGAATGGATGAGGCGATGCATCCGCTGACGCTGCTGACCTTTGGCTGCTACGGACAGACCCTGCCGAACCAGAACGGTGCCCCGGTGCGTGTGGTGTTGCCGTGGAAGTACGGATACAAGTCGCCGAAGTCGATTGTGAAGCTGGTGTTCACGTCGAAGCAGCCGAAGACGCTGTGGAATGAGCAGAACCCCGGAGCGTACGGCTTCTACTCGAACGTAAACCCGAATGTGGATACCGTGCCGTGGTCGCAGGAGCATGAACGCCGGCTGGATGGAAGCCTGTTCGGCAAAACGGTGCAGACCCAAATCTTCAATGGCTACGGAGACATGGTGGCGGGCTTGTACAACGGCATGGACCTGAAGAAGAACTACTAGCTAGAATCGTCCCATGCCAAGCAAGGCAATTCCTTACGTCAAGATCGTAGTGCATCTGCTGCTGCTGGTTCCTGCGATGGGACTGTACGTCTGGTACCGCTCGGGCGGGCTTGCCAAAGAGGCGGACCCGGTCAACACGCTTACCCACGCGACGGGAAACTGGGCGCTGTGGATTCTTCTGCTCTCGCTGGCAATCACGCCTCTGCGCCGGCTGCATCCGAAGCTTGGGAACCTGATCCGGTTTCGGCGGATGATTGGACTTTACGCGTTTTTTTATGCGTCACTGCACCTCGCGACCTATGTGTTTCTCTACTCCGGCTATGATGTGGTGGCGGCATGGACGGGGCTTCGCGGGGGGCATCCTGGGGCTCTGGTCACGCAATGGAAAGCGGTCTGGCCTTCCATGGTGGACGACGTGCTCAAACGCAGGTTTATCCAACTGGGGCTGCTTTCGTGGATCATCCTGCTGCTGCTGGCGCTCACGAGCCCGCAGCTCGTGTTGCGCAGAATGGGCGGAAAGAACTGGCAAAGGCTGCATCGGCTGGTGTACGTGGCGGCGATTGCGGCCTGCATCCATTACTGGTGGATTGTAAAGAGCGGCGTGCGAACGCCCCTGCCGGATACGCTTGTGCTGACGGCATTGCTGCTCGCTCGGCTGGGCTGGACTGTGTGGAAGCGGCGTCGTCCGGCATCGATACCGAGAGGCGCAACGGCGTAAGATAAGGCCCAGGACGCAACTTGCCGGGCTCGACACGGGTTCAGCCGAGTAGGTTCGTTTTGCCGAAGGAGGGTCGATCCCATGCGCCTTTTGCGAGTTGCCGCTGCCGTTGCGTGCGTGTCCGCACCGATGGCGCTGTGGGCGCAGAAGGATGCGACCCCGGTTCCGCCGCTGAAGCTTCCTCCTTCGCGCATCGCTCCGCAGGTGCCGTTGTCGGCGCAGGAACGGGCACAGCAGATGCTGAACCGGTTTACCTTTGGGCCGCGTCCGGGTGAGGTGGAAGCGGTGGCCGCGATGGGGCCCGACAAGTGGTTCGCCCAGCAGCTCGCGCCGGAGACCATCCCGGACAAGACGCTCGATGCGCGACTGCGGAATTATCCCACGCTGGGCATGACGCCCGCGCAGGTGCTGACGATCTTTCCGGACCGTGGAAACATCCAGCAGGCGGCGGACGGCAGGATTCCTTACCCGGCCGACCCACTGGATGCGGCCGTATACGAGGTGCAGGTCTCGAAGCTGATGGCGGAGCGCGCCGCTACCAGGTATTTCAGCACGCAGACCCCGCCGACCGATGCTCAGAAGAACGCGGCGAAGAAAGCCGACCAGGCTGCGGCCGCGCGCATCGCCGGGGAGCTGTTTGCGTTGCCCAGGCCGCAGAGAATGAACGCGCTGATCGCGATGCCGGTGGCGGACCGCGTCGTCTTTGTCAACAACGTGAGCGGCGCGCAGCGGGATACGCTGGTCAACGACTTCACCCCGCATGAGCGCGAGGCGTTCTACGCAATGCAGAACGGCATCGGCTCAAGCTACCGGGTAGCCGACGAACTTACGCAGGCGCACATGCTGCGCGCAGTGCTGACCGAGCGGCAGCTGCAGGAGGTGATGACCGATTTCTGGTTCAATCATTTCAACGTCTACATGCCCAAGGACTCCGACCAGTGGTATACGACGAGCTATGAACGGGATGCCATCCGTCCGCATGCGCTCGGCAAGTTTCGCGATCTGCTTCTGGCCACCGCGCAATCTCCGGCGATGATGATTTATCTCGATAACTGGCTTTCGATCGGGCCGGACTCGCTGGCGAACGGGGTGAACCCGGCGAACCCGAAGTCGAAGCCGGGCAGCCGCGGGCTGAATGAAAACTACGGCCGCGAGGTGATGGAGCTGCACACCCTCGGGGTCAACGGCGGGTATACGCAGGCGGATGTGACGCACCTTTCCGCGATCCTGACCGGCTGGGGCGTGGATCGGCCGAACCAGGGTGGGCCGTTCCAGTATGACCCGAAGAAACATGAACCGGGTACGAAGGAGTGGTTCGGCTACACGATCGACGAGGGAGGGAACGTGCTGGCCAAGGCTGCCGGGAGGCCGGCCGCACCCGTCATCAACGTCACGGGCGATGCTCCGCAGGGAATGCGGCAGGGCATCATGGCGTTGGCGATTCTGGCGGGCGCTCCTGAGACGGCACATTTCGTCAGCTTCCTCATCGCCCAGCGCTTTGTGGCGGATGCGCCTCCGGAGGCGCTGGTAGCTCGGATGACGGCGAGCTATCTCCAGTCGGATGGCGACATTAAAACGGTGTTGCGGACCCTGGTCGCTTCGCCCGAGTTCAACGCGCACCGGTTCTTTCGTAACAAGGTAAAGACCCCGACGGAGTTCCTGGCCTCCACCTTCCGCGTGACCGCGACCGACCCGCAAAATCCGGCGGCGATGGTTCAGCGCCTGCGTGAGCTGGGGCAGGCTCCCTACGCCAAGCTGGAGCCAACCGGATACTACGTTACGGCCGATCGCTGGATGAACACGGCTTCGCTGGTGAAGCGGCTCAACTTTGCCGACGACCTGACGCACAACCGGTTTGCCAATCAGAAGTTCGACTCGTCGCGTGTGCTTGCCTTCGGCCTGATGTCGGATCGAGGCGCGGGTTCACTCGCGCTCCTCGGCAATGGGCAGCCGCATACGGTACAGGTGAGCACGGGCGATGCGAACGTGGGGCCCGGTCCGGATGTGGCTCTGCGGGTTCTGGAACAGACCCTGATCGGCGGGGAAATATCGCCGAACACGGACCGGTTCATTCACGGGCAGCTTGCCGCACAGCCGGTTGGGAACCCGGGGGAAACGTTGAATCTGATCACGGCGCTGCTTCTGGGCAGCCCGGAGTTCCAGCTGCGGTAAAACAGGCATGCACTGCCGCGCGAAGAACGCAAATAAGTGCATGCGAAGAATGCGAGGAAGGCTCTGCGTCTTCTTTGCGTTCCATCTCTTGCTTGTTCCTGCAGGCTTTCACCCTTGCCGCAGCTTCGCGTTGAGCCGCTGGACGTAGGGCCGCAGCAGGTTTTTGGCCTGCTGCTTCAGGCTGGTTGGCTGGCGGACGGTGCCTCCGCCGCCAAACACTTTCAGCTCCGCCTCGCCATGAACGCGGTGAGCCCAATCGGTAAACAGCGGGACGATCTCGGTACGTTCGTCGAGGTTGAAGTCGCGGGATGCGGCGGCCAGGTAGCGAATGAAGTTTTCGCGGTCGGCCCTGGCAATCCACGAGGTGTCCTGCATCTTTCCCCGCTGGGCCGCGAGCGGAAGGACCTCGGTAAACATGCGTCCTTCATCGCGGATCCACTTGCCCAGGCGGAGGCGGAACTTGTTTTCACCGGCAAAGACACGATAGCCGGCGATCAGCTCATTCTCATAGAGGAAGCTGCCGTACGGTGCGAGCTGCGCGAACATGGGCCAGTCGCCGAAGCTCTCCATCCCGATGGGATATCCGCCTGAGGCCTCCAGCGTCGAGCGCTTCACGGCAAAGGCGGCGAAGGATGCCTTGGGCCCGTTGCGCTGCTCGAGCAGGTTGTCCGGGAAGGCGGAGACGGCTTTGACGCTGAGCAGATACTCCTTGCTGACTACCCTGGCCTGCTCGTCGATGTTTTCCCACGCGGCGCGAACGAGCACGGCATCCTGCCGGCGGGAGGCTCCGCGAAGCAGGATCTCGACGAAGTTCGGATGAGCGAGGTCGTCGGAGGAAAACAGCGTGATCCAGTCGCCGGAAAGACTGCGCAGCGTGAAGTCCCATTGGGCCCCGACGTTCGATCCCACGGGCGGCTGGACGCCGCGGATAAGCGGATGCTTCGCGGCATACTCGCGGATGATGTCCGCGGTGCGATCGGTCGAGAAGTGGTCCGACAGGACGATCTCGTCGGGCGGGTGGGTCTGGTTCAGCAGGGAATCGAGCGTGGCCGGCAGGTAGTCGGCCTGGTTGAAGGTGGGGATGCCGACCGAGAAACTCATGGATTGCGCCATAAACGCGATTGTAGCTAAACCGGTCCCATGGTGAGCCATGGCCTCGCGGGCAGAACGACACGGATGAGGTCGCCGGAGCGGACCGGGCCGGAGGCGGTAGCGACGGACATCACGCCGGCCTTCCGCAGCAGCGTGCCGTCGGCGGTGCGGGCGCGGCAGGCGTTCATCAGGCCTGGACGGAGCGCATTCATCTGCTTGCACGGCTCGCGCAATCCGGTGATTGTGACGGTAGCGGCGTTGCCGAGGTGGAGGACGGTGCCGACCGGGAGCTTGAGCAGGTCGAGGCCGCGGGTGGTGACGTTTTCACCCAGTTCCCCGGCAGCGAGAGAGATGCCGTCGGTGGCGAGCTCGGCAAAGAGCTCCTCCTGCAAAAGGTGGACCTGGCAAAGGTTGGGTGCGGTCGGGTCCTGGCGGACTCGGTAGCGATGTCGCACGGTGAAGCCGGCGTGGGCGTCGCCTGCAACGCCCAGGCCGGCCTGGATCTCGATCTCGTCGAGGACGTCTTTGCTGAAGCTGTGCATGGGGCTGCGGCTGACGGAAACGACCTGCGGCTGCATGCATTTCAGGATACGCGGTCGAGAGTCTGGTAAAGTCGTGTTCGCATGCTTTCCTCGACCCAAGCGCCCTTTGACCTGGCCGCCGCCGCCCGTGCCGAAATGGTTCGCGGAGGCTTTACCCTGAACGATGTGCCAGGACCGGAGGCGGAGGCGCGGGCGGCGCAGCTTGCAGCCATCGAGGCCTCCCCGCAGGAGCCGGCGGCCGGCTCGCAGGATCTTCGCGGTCTGCTCTGGTCGTCGATCGATAACGATACCAGTCGCGACCTGGACCAGGTCGAGTACGCCGAACGCTCGACGGCGGGAATCCGCGTGCTGGTGGGGATCGCGGACGTGGCCGCGGCAGTTGCCAAGGATTCGCCTCTGGACCGGGCCGCCGCAGCGCAGACCCAGACGGTCTACACGGCGGTGCACAACTTTCCCATGCTGCCCAATGAGTTGTCGACCGGGCTGACGAGCTTGAACGAAGCGCAGGACCGGCTGGCCATCGTATGTGAGTTCACCGTCACACCGGACGGAAGAACGATTGCGCCGGCGATCTACACGGCGGAGGTACGGAACGCGGCGCAGCTTGCGTATTCCAGCGCCGGCTCGTGGCTCGAGGGCGAAACGCGGGCGGACGGACGCAAGGATTCGAAGATCCTGGACGACCCGGCGCTGCAACAGCAGCTTCGGCTGCAGGACGAGGTGGCCCGGCTGCTACATACCTCGCGCCTGGCACAGGGAGCGCTGGAGTTCAATCGGGTAGAGGCCGACCCGGTGGTGATCGACGGAAAGGTTCAGGCGATCCAGGCAGTTGAGCACAATCGCGCGTCCGACCTGATCGCGGACCTGATGATTGCCGCCAACGAGACGATGGCCGCCACGCTGCGGGCATCCGGACGCTCCTGCCTGCGGCGTGTCGTCCGTTCGCCGGAGCGCTGGTCGCGGATCGTGCAGCTGGTGGCGCAAAAGGGAACGACCCTGCCGGCGACACCCGACGCCAGGGCGCTCAATGCCTTTCTGCAGGCCCAGCAGCTGGCCGACCCCGTGCACTACCCGGACCTGGCGCTTGCGATTATCAAGCTGATGGGGCCGGGCGAGTACGTGCTGGCCCCAGGAGGAAGCGACGACCAGCCAGGCCACTTCGGCCTCGCGGCGCTGGACTATACGCATTCCACCGCGCCGAACCGCAGGTTCCCGGATCTGGTGACGCAGAGGATCCTGCGGGCGCTGCAGACCGGAGCCCCGCCGCCCTATCCCGATGCGGAGCTGGCTGCGATCGCCGCCCACTGCAACGAACGCGATTCGGCGGCGCGCAAGGTGGAACGGTCCATGCAGAAGCGTGTCGCAGCGGTGGCGCTGGCTGGTTCGGTGGGCCAGCACTTTCAGGGGGTCATCACCGGGGCAAAAGATTCGGGAACCTACGTGCGTGTATTCAACCCGCCGGTCGAAGGACGTGTTGTCCAGGGGGCCGAGGGTCTGGATGTAGGCGACACCGTGAGCGTAACGCTTTCGCACACGGACCCCGTGCATGCCTTTATCGATTTCACGCGTCCGTAAAGGGATTCCAGATCATCTCGATCAGACCGCGGCTTCTACGCCGGCGGACGATATTCAGGCACCGTGGAGCTGCTCGTACTCGCGCTGCACGAGCTCCGGCCCATAGGTGCGCTCAAGCCGGCGAACGGCGAAGTGCCCTTCTGCGAGCTGCTGGAAGTGGTTCATAAACATAATGTTGATCGCCATGCCGCCGGCGGCTCCCGCGATCGGGATCAGCTGGGCGGCGGCTTTCTCGCTGACCTCCAGGCCGAAGCGGGCGGCGACGCGGGACAGGAACGCAAGCAGGGCCGGCGCACCTTCCTTAACCATACCCTTTTCCGCAACGTAGGCGGCGGCGTCGCGCGTGACCTGCGCCATGGCCGCGCGGGAGGCGTAGTAGGCACTTTCGAGAGGGCTTCGCGCGCCGTCGGTGCCCAGCGCAAGCACCTCCACGCAGGACAGGGCAGGTTCCGGCTGTGAAAGGTCCTCGCCGTTGCTGCGGGCGATCTCAGCGATGGAATGAAGCATGACCGTGGTGGTGACGGGCAGCTCGACGGCGAGTCCGGGCAGGCCGAAGAAGCCGCCGGCTGCCCCGGTCAACGCAGTCGCGGCGGTGTGCAGACGCTTGCTGCGCGGAGTGGCCTGCGCCTTTTTCTGCGTGGAAAGAGCCACGCGCAGACAGCCTTCGAGAGCCTTATCGACGTTCTTGCCGATGGCGGCCTGCGCGGGCGCGGGCAGAAGGCGCATCAGGCTTTCGAGTGGAACGCCTGCCTTGTTGACGACTTTCATGGCGAAGCTGGTGCCTTCCAGCTGCGCGTGCGCGGTGCGCAGGGTGCTCTGGTCGGCCGGGCTGAGCTGGGCGTGGGGGGTGTCCATGGGTGTCTCCAGAGAGCTTGGATGCAAACGCGCGCGATCCGGGCGGATTATGGGTACAGCCGCTGTCTGGACCATGTGTCGCCCGGCCCGGCCGTGAAGACGACCCGGTCGTGCAAACGGTAATCGCCCTCCTGCCAGAACTCGATGGAGGCCGGCGTCACCAGAAAGCCGGTCCAGTACGGCGGACGGGGAACCTCGTCCGGAAAACGCTGCTCGACTTCCTGCGTGCGTTGCATCAGCTCTTCACGGCTGTCCAGCGGACGGCTCTGCTGGCTGGCCCACGCGCCGATCTGGCTCATGCGGTGCCGACGGTGAAAATATTCGTCGACGTTTTCAGGCGGAAGCTCGCTGACGGAGCCTTCGATGCGCACCTGCCGCTGACGGCTCTTCCAATGCAGCGCCAAGGCGACCCGGCTGTTGGTGCGCAGTTCCTGGCCTTTGCGGGATTCGCCGTTGGTATAAAACGTGAAGCCGTCCTTGCTGTAACGCTTCAGCAGGACGATGCGGACCGAGGGGCGTCCGTCCGGGGTCGCCGTGGCGAGGCTCATGGCATTGGGATCGTTCAGCTCCGAGTGCTTCGCGTCTTCCATCCAGCAGGAAAAGAACTCAAACGGGTCGGTGACCTGATCCATCGGCTTGCCGCATCGGGTATTAATTTCGAGCATCGCTCTCGCTCCAAAGCAGTAGGTCTACAGCAGCGTGGGTGCCGGTCCGGTAAGGCCGTCAAACAGGCTGGTCGTGAGAGTGGCGGGCCGAGGCGTGCGCGCGGCCGCGAGGGTGTAAAACTCCGAGTCGCCGTGCTGCTCGAAGAGCGTCCTGGTCTGCTCCATCAGCGGAGCCTGTGAGGTGTGCTGCCGGAAGGCTTCACGCTTGCGTTCGAGTACGGAACGGACGTCCAGCTGAACGGTCCACGGGCTGGGCGCTGGTGCAGGGCGGCCTTCCATAAAGAAATCCGTGGACAGGGTATACAGGCAGTCGGAGGCGAACCTGGGGCCAAGCTCCGGGTAGCGCTTCTCCAGCGCTGCCCAGTGAAAGGCGGCGGTGGTCAACGCGCCCACCATGGCGTGATCAGGGTGCGTGTTCAGCGCGCCATCCATGCCGAAGGTGAGCACAACCTGCGGCATGAGCCGGCGGATGCGGGCCACCAGCCGGCCGGCGGCCAGCGAGAAATCGGCGAACTCAAGCTGGGCGTCACCATAATCCAGCTGCTCATGCGAGGTAACGCCGAGGACGTCACAGGAAGCCGTAAACTCCGCGCGGCGCATGCGACCCAGGTCCGCGGCGGAGGTGGAGTCGCCGCGATGGGTGGCCGCCTGGCCGTCCGTCAGGCAAATCACGTGCGTTTCCACCCCCGCCTCGGCGGCGAGCGCCAACGCCCCGCCGAAGGCGAAACACTCGTCGTCCGGATGCGCAACCACGCAAAGCAGCGTCAGGCCCATGCTGCGATTACCTCGGGTGTGGCCGGCTCGAGATCGACGTCGTCAAAGAGCATTTCCTGCTCGAGCGCCTGGTCCAGCGCGGCATCCGGGTCAGCCGCGCGGACCGGCGCAAACGAAAACCGGTGCAACGCGCATGGACCATGATCGCGCAGAGCTTTGCGGTGTTCCGGCGTGGCGTAGCCTTTGTGCGACGAAAGCCCATACTGCGGATGCAGCACGTCCAGTTGACGCATCAGGGAATCGCGGTGGACCTTGGCCACCACCGAGGCCGCAGCGATGGAGAGCGACAGGGCGTCACCGTAAAAGAGCCTGGTTTGCGGGCAGGGATGCTCGATGCGAAGCGCGTCGATCAGCAGATGATCGGGCGTAAGCGGAAGGCCGGCAACAGCCTCCGCCATGGCAAGTCGCGTAGCCTGGTAGATATTGATGCGGTCGATGATCTCCGCCGAAACCTCAGCGACCGAAACCGCCAGGGCGCAGCGGCGGATGCGCCGGTCCAGACGCTCGCGGTCCATGCGTGCCAGCTGCTTGGAGTCGGTAAGTCCGGCGCGGGCCAGGCCGGCGCAGGCGCGGGGCAGAATGACCGCTGCCGCCACGACAGGGCCGAAGAGCGCTCCGCGTCCGACCTCGTCCACACCGGCGATGCGCTGGAAACCACGGTAACGCAGGGCCTGCTCCGGCGCGTCCGAACAGCGGACCTGCTTCAGCATCTGCTGCTTGAGCTGCGGGCTGGGAAAGCGAAACATCATCCTGTTCCCAGTTTATAACGAGGGTTTCCTGGAGGAGAGTCACAAAGAAAACCGCCACCCGGAAAGAGTGGCGGATCAATGGAAAACCGGGTACGGAGTTACTTGGCGACGACGCGCTCGACTTCGCGCAGACGGGCAGCCTTGCCGCGCAGGCCGCGCAGATAGAACAGCTTGGCGCGGCGCACCTGGTAGCTGCGAATCTTCTCGACTTTATCGACAACCTTGGAGTTGAAGGGAAAAATGCGCTCGACACCCTGGCCGAAGCTCATCTTGCGAACGGTAAAGGTGCCCTGGGGACCCTTGCGGCAGGCGATTACCATGCCTTCGAAGGCCTGAAGACGCTCTTTTTCGCCTTCCTTGATCTTGACCTGCACGCGAACGGTGTCGCCGGGAGCGAACTTGGGGAGATCGGTCCGCTCGTACTTGGCGGCCAGCTTCTGCATGATGGGATGGATGGACATGACACAACTTTCCTGTTGCAAATTCGAGTCTTCAGTTTACAACAAATTCCATGGTTTCAACGCGTCGGATGGCGCAGGGAGGCGAGAAAACGTCTCTCCGAATCGGTCAGGGTAGCAGTTTCAAGGAGGTCCGGACGATTCTGCCAGGTTTTCCTGAGCGACTGCTCGCGTCGCCAGCGACGAATTTCCCCGTGATCGCCGCTCTGAAGCACCTCCGGCACGTCGATCCCTCCGAAGCTGGCCGGCCGTGTGTAATGCGGGTAGTCGAGCAGGCCGCCGGTGCCGTGGGTTGAGGCTGGGAGCTCGCCCGGAATGTGCGGCGGAGCTGTGTCGGCTCCGCCGAAGCTTTCATTGCGGGCCGAATCCGGATTGCCGAGCACCCCGGGCAAGAGCCGTACGACCGCGTCGAGCAGGATCAGCGCGGGCAGCTCCCCGCCGCTGACGACGTAGTCGCCCACCGAGAGCTCGCGGTCGCAGAGCAACGTATTAATCCGTTCATCGACCCCTTCATACCGCCCGCATAAAAGTACAACCCGGTCCAGTGATGTAAGGTCGTGGGCCTCAGCCTGGGTAAAGCGGCGTCCTTGGGCGCTCAGCAGGATGACAGTTTCGCGGTCCGGGTCGCGCTCGGGTTTGGGCCTGAGGCCCAGTGTCTCGACGCAGCGCAAGATGGGCTCCGGCTTGAGCACCATGCCTTCGCCCCCACCGAATGGCCGGTCGTCCACCGTGCGATGCCGGTCGTCGGTAAAGGCGCGCAGGTCGTGGGTATGCACCTGGACCAGTCCACCGCGGACGGCACGGGCGACCACCCCATGAGTGAGCGGGCCGGAGAAGAAGCCGGGAAAGATGGAAAGGAGGTCGAATCGCATCGTTGGGTCAGGCGTTCAGGTCGATCAGCCCGGCGGGCAGCTGCATGCGAATCTCCCGGGCCGTAGTGTCCTGGGAAAGCAGGAAGTCCTGCGCGTAGGGGATTAGTATTTCGTCACCCCCTTTGGTTACCACGGTTAGAAGTGGAGCAACATCCGGGAGCTTCCGGGTGCCGTCCGGGGTTGTGGAAAACTCCACCGACGCTATTGCTCCTATTGGTTCCTCTCCGTCGAAGACCGTGCATCCGACCAGGTCGTCGATGTACTCGGAGCCGGGCTCGAGCGCGACACGGTCTTCCGACGGGATCAGGACATCAAGCCCGCACAGCGGTTCCGCCATGTTGATCGAGTCGACGCCGGCAAACGAGAGCACGACGCGCCCGGCATTCTTGCCGACAGGCAGCCAATGCGCAGCGATCAGGGCGGGACGGGCCTTTTCAGGCGTGCCCGCAAAGCCGGGCCCGGCCAGGAAGACGCCCGTGCGGTCGGCGAAGCGTTCCGGGAAATCGGTGAGAAGTTCGGCCAGCAACTCCCCTTTCCGTCCTTGCGGACGGAGAAGATGGGCCAGCACGGTCCAGCGGACGGAAATGCTCATGCGAACCAGCATACCGGGCTGGCAGCGTCGATGCCGGTGGCACGAACGGCAGCCGGGAAGATCTTGGTTCTGCCTAAGGGGATGGTCAGCCCGGTTCGCCGACCTGCTGAATATCCAGCGCAAACCGATGGTGCGCTTTCATGCTCGCCGCGCCAAGAATAATGCGGATGGCACGCGCCGTGCGACCCTGTTTGCCGATCACTTTGCCCAGGTCCGCTGGAGCGACCCGCAACATCAGAATGGTCGCATCGCCTTCCAGCGATGCCTGCACGGAGACGCTCTCCGGGTCATCGACCAGAGATTGCGCAATGCTGCGCATTAACAGCGTCATCGCCTGGACGAGTTCTTTCGCGGCTTGGTTCGCCGTTGTTCCTGTCATCGCAACACCTCTTGGGAGTTGGCGCTCCTCGCATCAGCTTCAAGCGCTGCTCCTTCTGGTTGAGGAGTTGAACTGGAAGAAACGGGTATCGAGGAGTGCGCCATCCGGCCAGACCGCACGGCCGGGATCACCCGGTGAACGGCAAGGCTGGATCGAAAACAGACCAGTAGGTCCGCTTCCTAGTGGCGAGTTTACGTGACAGGAACTGGTTCAAGGTGAAACATTGAGTGTCTCAACCCGCATCTTTCGGCATGCTGAATCCGGTTACCGGGCGCGCCGAAGAGATAACTAGGCGGCTGCTTCCGACGGTGTGGACGCAGGAGCGGAGGCAACCAGCTTGGCCACGCGATCCGAAAACTGCGCACCATTGCCGGTCCAATATTCAATGCGGTCGCGCTTCAACAGCAGCGTCGCGGGCGCGGTGCGGGGGTTATAGGTGCCGACTACTTCGATCGAGCGGCCGTTGCGGGCGCGATCCTTTTCTATGACAACGACGCGATAATGGGGCTGCTTGCGAGCGCCAACGCGTGCCAGGCGAATCATCAACACGGGAGAAACCTTTCTTGCACAGCGGGAGTTTTGGGCACGGAGCGCGGCCCAACTTATCGAGTATGGCAGAAACAGGCGTGCGAGGGAAGCGCCGTTAGGCAGTCGGCGGAAACAGGAACCGCAGAACCTGGTCGAAGCGGGCGGCCCATGCGTCTTCGTCGTGCACGGCATCCGGCACCAGAAGCAGTTTCAGGTCGACGTCTTCCCGCCAGCCCGCCTTGCGCAGCAGCCGGTCCAGCATCTGCGTATCGCGCACGTGCTGCTGGCCTTCGGCGGTGCCGATGTCAAGCCAGATCCTGAAGCGGGGCGTCGGGGTGATCCTTTGCAGCAGCGCCAGGATGGATCGGTGATTCCACCAGATGGACGGGCTGAGCACGGCGATGCGACCGAAGACCTGCGGGGCTTCCAGCCCGAGGAACAGGCTGATGAGACCACCGAGCGAAGAGCCTCCGACACCGGTACTCGGGCCGTCGACGCGTGTGCGGTAGCTCCGGTCGATAAAGGGCTTGAGCTCGTCGACCAGGAGACGCTCGTAGAGCCGGCCGTCGCCTCCGCCCAGGCGAAAATCGCGCGTGGGCGTGTATTCGGCCATCCGGCGCAGGCCGGTGTTCGCCACGCCGACCAGGATCATCGGCTCGCATTGTCCGGCGGCGGTAACGGCGTCCAGGGTGGAGCCCGCGCGCCACGTGCGTCCGGGCAGGTAGGAGGTGTGCGGGTCGAACAGGTTCTGACCGTCGTGCAGGTAAAACACCGGGAATCGCCGGTCGGGTTCTGACGCGTAGGCCTCAGGCAGGTACACGGAAATCTGGCGGCTGGCCGGTTCAGGAAGAACGGCGGAGTGCAGGCTCCAGGCTTCCAGTCGCGGGATCTGCCGGGACGGGTCGGCTTCGGGCTGCAGGCGCTCGATCGAAACGGTTTGCGACGGGGACATGGCCTGCGCGGGCAAAGCTTCGTGCGCGATGGAACGGGGACGGGTAAAGAGGTTCAAAAGGCGACAGGGCTCCAGTGCGCTACGATGGCATCAGACTAGCAGAGCAACCCGTCGCCCGGGCGAACGATAGGACGGTGCCATTGAAGCGGGAATACCATAAGTGGTGGTCGCCGAGCCTGGGACGCGACATGGAGATGCTGATCTTTGGCCATGGCGGGCTTCCGGCCATGGTATTCCCCACCTCCTGCGGACGGTTCTACGAATTTGAAGGCAATGGCATGGTCGATGCGGTCGCGGGCAAGATCGACGCCGGAGAACTGCAGCTGTTCTGTGTCGATTCCGTGGATGCCGAGAGCTGGTATAACCGCGACGTGCCCGGGCGCTGGAAGATCGCGCGTCAGATGCAGTATGAGCAGTACTGCATGAGCGAGGTGCTGCCGCTGCTGCGGGAGAAGAACTGGTCGCCTCTGCGGATCGCCATGGGATGCAGCTTTGGCGGATACCACTCCGCAAATATTACGCTGCGGCATCCGGATATCTTTTGCGGCTTCCTGTCCATGGGCGGAGCCTTCGATACCACAAGCTTCCTGCGCGGCTACCATGACGAGGACGTCTACTTCAACGAGCCCATGCAGTATATCCGCAACACCCATGACTGGGAACAACTGGAGAAGTACCGCCGGGGGAAATATGTGCTGGCAACCGGCGATCATGACATCTGCCGTCACGCCAATGAGGCCATGGCGCAGGTGTTTCTCGAAAAAGGCATTCCGCACGAGCTGGCCGTGTGGGGTCCTCAATCGATCCATGACTGGCCCTGGTGGCGCCGCATGGTGGACCGTTACTTATAATAAAACTGGAAGGGAAACTACACGATGAAAAAGATCGGTGTGCTGTTCGGAATGGAGAATACTTTTCCCGGTGCGTTGGTGGAACGCATCAACTCCATGGAAGTAAATGGCCTGAAGGCAGAGTTCGTCCAGGTAGGTGGCGTGGTCATGGCGGAGCCTTGTCCGTACGCGGTCATTGTGGATCGTATTTCGCATGACATGCCGTTTTATCGCGCTTATCTGAAAAACGCTGCGCTTACCGGCACCAAGGTGATCAACAATCCGTTCTGGTGGAGCGCGGATGACAAGTTCTTCAACTACGCGCTGGCTGCGAAGTTAGACGTCGCCGTACCGAAAACGGTGCTGCTTCCGCACAAGTTCTTTCCGCCGGACATCAATGAGCAAAGCGTGCGCAACCTGGAGTTTCCGCTGCAGTGGAAAGAGATCTTTGACTATGTCGGATTTCCCTCTTTCCTGAAGCCGCATGACGGCGGTGGATGGCGCGATGTCTTTCATCTGCACAACGAGCGCGACTTCTTTGAAGCGTACGACCAGACCCGCGATCTTTGCATGACACTGCAGGCCGCGGTCAAATTCAAGGAGTACTTTCGCTGCTATGTCGTTGGGCAAAAAGACGTGCGCATTATGCCCTACGACCCCAGCCAGCCGCATCATCTGCGCTACGTGCAGCATCCGCCGGCGTATGATCCGGCGCTTCTGGCAAGGGTCGAAAAGGATGCGCTGACGCTGTGCAAGGCGCTCGGCTACGACTTGAATACCGTGGAGTTCGCGGTGGAAGACGGAGTCCCTTACGCGATCGACTTTATGAATCCGGCACCCGACGCGGACTACCATTCGGTGGGTCCGGATAACTTCGAGTGGATCGTGGACAAGGTGTCGCGACTCGCTATCGCAAAAGCTGCCGAGTACGACGGGAAGTGCATGCAGGGGTTGAATTGGTCGAATTTTCTGCAAGGAGCAGGGAATCTGGCGCAAAAGGCTGCGGGCACCGCGAGCAAGGCTGCGCCCCCAAAGTCGGCGAAGAAGGTGGCTGCAAAGGCTGCGGCGAAGAAGGCCGCAAAGAAGTCAACCTAAAAGGAAGTTAGTCGGGTTCGGGGAGGTCTGCATGCGTCCTACATTCACGCTCGGCATTGAAGAGGAGTACCAGACCGTCGATCCGGAGACACGGGATCTTCGTTCGCACATCGCGACCGAAATGCTGGCTCAGGGCAAGCTCCAACTGGAGGAACGCGTCAAGGCCGAGTTGCATCAGTCGGTGATTGAAGTGGGCACGAACATCTGCGCGAACATCGAAGACGCGCGGCTCGACTTATACGACCTTCGCCGGAACATGATCCGGCTGGCGGAAGAAAGTGGGCTGATGCTGGTAGCCGGAGCCACCCACCCCTTTGCCGACTGGCGTTCGCAGGAGATCTATCCCGATCCCAGATATGACCAGGTGGTAGCCGACTTACAACTGGTGGCCCGCGCGAACCTGATCTTCGGGTTGCATGTTCACGTGGGCATCGAGGACCGGGAAGCCGCGATTCGCGTCATGAACTCGCTGCGTTACTTCTTGCCGCATATTCTTGCACTTTCTACTAACTCGCCGTTTTGGCTCGGGATGGAGACGGGCTACAAGAGCTATCGTGCGAAAGTATTTGAGAACTTCCCCCGGACGAACCTTCCGGATAGCTTCGCGAGTTATTCGGAGTTTGAAAATTACGTCGACTTACTCATCAAGACAAACTGCATCGACAACGCCAAAAAACTATGGTGGGACGTGCGTCCGCATCCGTTCTTTGACACGGTGGAGGTCCGCATCTGCGACATTCCGATGCGGGCCGAAGAGACGATCGCGATTGCCGCGCTGATTCAGGCCACCGCCTGCAAGCTCTGGAAGCTGCATAGCTGCAACGTGGACTATCGGCAGTACAGCCGAGCGCTGCTGATGGAAAACAAGTTTCGCGCGGTGCGGTACGGGCTGGACGGCAAGCTGATCGACTTCGGAAAACAGGAAGAGCTGCCGGCCCGGGAGCTCATTGGCGAGTACCTGCTCTGGGTCGACGACGTCCTCGACGAGCTCGGCAGCCGCAACGCGGTGAGCTACATCCACACCATGCTCGAGCGCGGCTCCGGTGCGGACCGGCAACTGGCGGTCTTTCGCGAGACCGGCAGCCTTCGCGCGGTGGTCGATTACATGGCGCAGGAGACGCGCGCCGGTTTGTGACCCCTTTTGCAGGGCCTGTACACAGTTCGCGCCCTGTCCGGTATCCTTGGAGGATGGTAATGAAGGATGTGGATAGCCTGGTTCTGGCACCGGAGTCGCGCAGGGGAGCGGAAGGCCGCACCGACCTTGCGCAGGTTCCCTTTCCTCCGGAGTTTTCAGAGGGTGCGCGCAACGCCGTCACGACCTGCCTGAAGATTCAGCCGGACGAGAAGGTGACCCTGATTACGGACCGCAGCTGCCTGACCATCGCTGCCTCGCTAGCGCTGGAGCTGGACGCGCTGGGCTGCACCTGGCACGGCTTTGTGCTGGAAGAGGTCGCGCCGCGTCCGCTCGAGGGAATGCCGGTGGAGATCCTGGAAGATATGGAGTCCTCGCAGGTGAGTATCTTCGCCGTGGAGGTTCAGCCGAACGAGCTGCGCAGCCGCATGCAGATGACCGACGTGGTCAACCGGCGGCGCATGCGCCACGCGCACATGGTCAACATCACGCCGGAGATCATGACCCAGGGAATGCGCGCTGACTTCAACGAGATCGACAAATTGAGCCAGGCGGTGCTGGACCGCGTGCGCAAGGCGACGTACGTCCGGGCGACCACGCCGGCGGGCACCGACATTCACGCGCAGATGGAGCCGGCATACAAGTGGTTCAAGACAAGCGGCATCATCAGCACGGAAAAATGGGGCAATCTGCCGGGCGGTGAATGTTTCACCGCGCCCGGCGAAGTCAACGGTATCTTCGTGGTGGACGGCGTCGTCGGCGACTTCCTGTGCAGGGAATACGGGCTGCTGGAGGCGACTCCTCTCACCATCTGGATCGAAGGGAATCGCATCAAGCGGGTCGCGTCCGAGAACAAGAAGCTGGAGCAGCAGTTCTGGGCCTATACGCACACGGATGAAAACTCCGACCGCGTGGGTGAGTTCGCGATCGGCACCAATACGGGTGTGGAGCGGGTGATCGGCAATATCCTTCAGGATGAAAAATTCCCTGGCGTGCACATCGCGTTCGGCGATCCATACGGCGCGCATACCGGGGCCAAGTGGCGGTCGTCTACGCATATTGACGTGGTGGGGCTGCGCTTCAACATCTGGCTGGGCAACGCCGGCGGGGAAGAGCAGATCATGCGAGACGGCGTCTTTCTCATCGAGGGTTGACGCGATGCTCGAACCCTACCGAAGTGACTTCAACACGCGGCAGTTTTCCGCCGAGCGGTATGCGGAGCTCAAGCGTCGGTTGAACGCGCGGACCCGGACCGAGATCGATTTTCGCATCTGTGAGACGCCATGCTTTTTCCCTCCGGAACTGCTGGCAGAGATGGCCGAGGTCGGCCGCGTGCTCACGCATCAACTGATCGACAGTCCGGAGTACATGCAACGGTCCGATGCGGCCATTCCGGACCGATACCGGGTGCCGAACGACAACCCGCGTCCGAATTTTATGACCGTGGACTTTGGCTTTGTGCGGGGCGAAGACGGCTCGCTCCGCCCGAAGCTGGTGGAATTGCAGGCGTTTCCGTCCATCTTCGGATACCAGCAGGTGTCCATCGAGGAATACTGCCGCGTTTACGGGCTGGCACCGGAGCTCGACGGCTACCTGGGCGGGCTCGACGGGGCGAGCTACTGGGAGCTGCTGCGACAGACCATTGTGGGCGATCATGACCCCGAAACGGTCATCCTGACCGAGGTGGAGCCGCAAGGACAGAAGACCCTGCCGGACTTCCACGTGTATGAGGACCGATTGGGCGTGCGAACGGTCGACATCTCCAGGCTGAAGAAGGAAGGGAACCGGCTTTTCTACATGCACGAAGGCCGCTCGATCCCGGTCGAGCGAATTTACAACCGTGCCATTGTCGATGATCTGGAGCGCAAAGGAATTCAGCCGGCGTTTGACTATCGCGATGAGCTGCAGGTCGAATGGGCTGGGCAGCCGAACTGGTATTTCCGAATCAGTAAGTTCTCGCTTCCGTACCTCGACCATCCTTCCGTGCCGGCGGCAGTCTTTCTGGACGAATGGTTCGCCGGGATCGGGCGGGAGCGGCTTCCGGCCGACCGGGAGGAGGTTCTGCTCAAGCCGCTTTACTCCTTTGCTGGCAAAGGCATCGAGTTCGCCCCGAGCGACCGGCGCCTGGCGGAGATTCCCCGGGCAGAATGGGGCGATTATTTGTTGCAGGAGCGGGTTCATTTCGAGCCGGTGATTCGGACGCCGCACGGGCCGACGCAGGCTGAGGTACGGGTGATGTATCTCTGGCCGGAGGGCCGGGCCGAAATGCATCCGGCCATCAGCCTGGTACGGCTGGGCCGCGGGCTGATGATGGGCGTCGATCACAACCGGGACCAGCAGTGGGTGGGTGGGTCTGCGGCTCTGAGTCCATATACCCCGTAAGAGTTATCGCCGGACGCGGAGAGCGGGCGTACAATTCTCGAAGATTCAGATACAGGAAATCCGCACATCGGCGAGGATCGTCATGTCTATGATGAGGAAGAAGGTCGAAACGGATCCCGTGCGGACCGCGGTTCGTTTCCCCATGCGCCTCGTGATCTCGATCGAGACTGCGGATGGGACCCTGGCCGCGAAGACGGAGAATATCTCCGCGAACGGAATCCTCTTCACAGGGTCTGAGTTGCCGGGCATCGAGAGCAGCATCCGCTTTACGATTACTATGCCCGCCTCCGTCATGGGAACGCCGGAAGACGTTTCCATCGACTGTACAGGGCGTGTTGTCCGGCACCAGGAGATCGACGGAACGTTGCACGCAGCCGCAATCATCGACGAGTATCTGCTGAGGGGTTAGTTCTGTATGACGGTCATTGATATCAGTTCGACGGAAGCTCTGGAGATGGAAGGGGAGCACCGGGACGAATCGGCTGCGATCCGGGTTATTCTGGCGGACTCCCAGGCAATCTACCGGGTCGGCATGCGAAAGGTGTTTGCACTCGAAGATGATATTCGGGTGGTCGCGCAGGCGGAAACGCTCGACAATCTTTTCGCCGCTCTGCATCGTTTTCCCACCGACGTCGTTGTGCTCGAGGGACATCTGCTGAGCGGGACGGTCGATGCGATTCCCGAACTGGTGCGGCGCGCGCCGGACGCAAAGCTGATCGTGCAGGTGTCGGAGAGCGATGAGTCCAACACCGTGGAGCTCTACCGGCGCGGCGTGCGGGGGGTGGTGCCCCGGTCGATCTCGCCGGACCTGTTGATCAAATGCGTGCGCAAGATCGCCGCGGGTGAGACGTGGATCGACAACCAGTCGATCTCGTGGGTGATCGAGGCGTATCGCTCGCAGGCAACCAGCATGACCAGCCCGCGGACGCAGCCGAAGTTGAGCAAGAAAGAACTGGCCATCATCACCTGCATCACGCGCGGTATGCGGAACAAGGAAATCGCTTACCAGATCGGGACGACCGAGCAGGTGATCAAGAACTATCTGCGCAAGGTATACGACAAGCTGGGCGTCTCCGATCGTCTGGAACTCGCTCTATACTGCCTTCACCACCAACTGCTGAAGAAATACAATCTCGACGCGGAAGAAACTCTGTTGGCGGACGGAACGACGTTTGCCCGGCCAAAATCCTAGCTTCGAGGTCTATCCCGTCGGTCAGGACCGGCCTCGAAGCTGTCAGATTATTTGTCCATCTCAATGTCGATGGTAAACTTGACATCGTCGCCGAGCATAGGTGAGCCGTACTTCTGGCCGAAGTTGAAGTCCTTGCGGCTGAGGGTGCCGGTTGCCGAAAAGCCGCTGACCGTTTTGCCGCCCATCCCCTTCTGTGGCGCGGCAGGCCCGTCGACATCCAGCGTCACCGGCTTGGTCTGCCCGCCAAGCGTCAGATTGCCGGTCATCTGCAGTTTGTCGTTTACTCTGCTGAATCCGGTCGACTTGAAGCTCATGGTCGGGTACTTGGCCACGTCGAAGAAATCCGCGCTCTTCAGGTGTGCGTCGCGCTTTTCGTCATTCGTATTTACGGTTGTCGCATCGATTGTGGCTTCCACGGCGGAGTGGGTGACGTCCTTCTCATCGAGCTGGATGGTTCCCGTGACCTTGGAGAAGCTCCCACGTACATTGGCCACGCCGAGATGACGAATCTGGAACTCGATCCCGGAATGTGCCGGATCGATGGTCCAGGTTGAGAGCTGTGCATGCAGCGCCAGAGGCGACGCCAGCAGGGCGAAGGCGAGCGGAAGAAAGGTTCTGCGGGTAAACGAACGAAGCATGAGACGTCCTTTCAAAACTTGCGGAAAGTTTCCAGCACATCATAACTGGTTTGACGGATAGATGTTGGCACAGCATTTCAAGATGCAGGGAATCTCTCACGACCCATAGGCGAACGTGCCCGGCGGGATGCTAGCATAGCGAATCTATGGGCATGACCACGCAGTGGCAGACGCTGAATCGAATGCAGCGCAATACGTTTACCGCCTGTTTTCTGGGCTGGACGCTCGATGCATTCGACTTCTTCCTGCTGACCCTGTGCCTTGGCTCGATCGCGGCGGACTTCAAAGTGACTCTGCCGACGGTAGCGGATGCCATCTTTTGGACCCTTGCGATGCGCCCTGTGGGGGCGGCGCTGTTCGGTGCCATGGCGGAGCGCTTCGGGCGGCGTCCCACGCTGATGCTCAACGTCATCTCTTTTTCCGTCTTCGAGCTCGCAAGCGCCTTTGCCCCGGGATTCCGCAGCTTTCTCGTCCTGCGTGCGCTGTTCGGCATCGCCATGGGAGGTGAGTGGGGCGTGGGTGCGGCGCTTGCTCTCGAGACGCTGCCGGCCGAAGGACGAGGATTCTTCTCCGGGCTGCTGCAGGAAGGCTACGTGGTGGGCAATCTGCTGGCGGCGGCGCTTTACTGGTTACTGTTTCCGCATCTGCACGGCACCGGGTGGTTTACGCCGTGGCGTGTGATGTTCATGCTCGGCGCGCTTCCCGCTCTGCTTGCGTTGTATGTCCGGTCCAGTGTGCAGGAATCTCCGGCCTGGCTCGCCTCGCGCGAGCACTCCGCGCCGCAAACACAGCCCGCATCGGGAGGGTTGCTGCGAGCCGTCCGGAGCTACCTGCCGGCGTTTCTTCTGCTGGTCGTCATCATGACCGCGTTCACCGCCTTCAGCCACGGCACGCAGGACCTGTACCCGACCTTTTTGGAGCGCGCCAAGGGTATGCCGCCGGGAACCGCCGGCTGGATTGTTGTGGTCGGCAGCCTTGGGGCGCTGGCCGGCGGCATCATCTGCGGTACGCTGTCGGAGCGGTTCGGGCGCAAGCGGACCATCATCGCGGCGGCGCTGCTGGCGATCCCGATGATTCCGCTCTGGGCCTTCTCACACACGGCGGTGCTGCTGGCCGCCGGCGGATTTTTTATGCAGTTCATGGTGCAGGGGGCCTGGGGCGTGGTGCCGGCATACCTGAACGAGCTGTCGCCGAACGCGGTGCGTGCTGTTTTTCCGGGCCTCGCATACCAGCTGGGCAATCTGCTCACCAGTCGCAACGGAAGGTTCCAGGCGCTGTTGGCCAGGCGTTACCCGGGCGGGCTGCGGACGGTCATGGCCGCGACCGTCGTCGTTGTGGCTCTGGTGCTTGCGCTGGTTACCGCGCTGGGGGCGGAACGGAAGGGCTCGGATCTGGCAGCGTAGAGCAGTTGCGGCTAGAGAGAGCGTTCCTGCTTCGAGTCACACCCCTGAGAACGGCGCGGATTCGTTCCCGCTAGCTTCCGTGATGGGCGATCTTTGTAATGTCGTTGAAGATGACCACCGCGGCAAACAGAACGATGCAAACGAACGCCACCTGGTAGAAGCGCTCCTTCAATTGTGGATTGATGTCGCGCCGGATCAGCGATTCTACGGCCAGGAACATCACGGTGCCGCCATCCAGAATCGGAATCGGCAGCAGGTTGAAGATGCCCAGGTTGAGGCTGATGATCGCCATCAGTTCTACAATCGTGCGCCAGTCCCGCGTGCCAAAGGCGCGATGAACCTGCACGCCCATGCCGATCGGGCTTGAAAGCGTCTTGACCGAAACCTGCCGGGTAAACAGCAGCTTGATCACCTCAACCAGAAGCAGCGAGTTCGATTTGGTGAACTTCCAGGCCTCGCTGGCGGCTCGTGGCAGAGGGTAGTGCGCAATGGTCGTTGGCGGCCGCGTAGCCATGAAGCCGATCTGCCAGGCCTTGGTCCCGCTCTGGGTCAGCCCAAGCTGCGGCGTCAGCGTAACGGGAAAGGTCGCCGCGCCGCGCTCGATCACGAGCTGCACGGGCTTGCCGTCCTGGTCTTTCAGATAAGCGCCCGTAGCCGCGGTCGAGTGAAAGGTATGTCCATCGAGCGAGAGCAGCTTGTCACCCGGCTTCAATCCCGCGCGCACGGCCGGAACCGTGGGATCGTCCGAAAGCGACTCCACCTGTACCGGGCCCGGCTGCCATACCGGAACCATCCCTACTGACTCCAGGTCGAAATCGTCTGCGTCGCCCTTGGTGTCGAGCAGGATCCTGGTGCTGACTGCCTGACCATTGCGTTCGACCGTAATGGGTGTCGGCTTGTTCATGCTCAGGTGCGCGCGCAGCTCGGAGACGTCCCAGGTGGGATTGGTTCTGTCCTCAAAATCCGTGATGCGGTCTCCCGCCCGCAGGCCGGCCTTGTCCGCGGGCGAGCCCGGCGAAACATAATCGAGCGTCGTCGGCTGGCTGAGATACGCATAGACCTCGTTGTGCGCCATGTTCACGACCGTCATCAGCACAAAAGCGAGCAGAAAGTTCGCCAGCGGCCCTGCGACGGTGATGATCGTGCGCTGCCAGCGCGGGTGATTCTGCAACTCACCGGGATCGTTGTCGTTCGGGTTCTTCGGCGGGTCGAACGACTCCACGGGACCCATTTCACCGGCCATCTTCACGTACCCGCCAAGCGGAAGCAGGTTCAGCCGGTAGTCGGTGCCGTTGTGGACAAAGCCGAACAGCCGCTTGCCGAAGCCGATCGCGAACGACTCCACGCGCACGCCGCAGAGCTTGGCGGCCAGGAAGTGGCCGAATTCATGCACGATCACCATCACGCCGAGCACGAACAACAGCTCGGGGACAGCGGTAAGTTTGTCTGCGGCAAGGTACTGGAGCATGGTCGGCGGGTTCTCGGATTACTGATTCAAAACGGCTTCTGCCTGGGCCCGGGCTGCGCGGTCCGCGGCGAGCACCTCAGGGATAGACTGCGGGCGCGCGGCCGGTGTTAGCTCCAGCACACGCTCGATTGTAGCGGGGATGCCCATAAACGGGATGTGTCCAGCCAAAAAGGCGGCCACGGCGATTTCATCCGCCGCATTCAGCGCAATACAGTGCGAAGGCGTGGGCGCGGCTTCGTACGCCAGGCGAAGGCAGGGAAAGCGATCGAGATCGGGTGGAGAAAAATCCAGATGCGACAACTGCGCCAGGTCGAAGGTGAGTGTGCTTGCCGGACGTTCAGGCCACGCCAGCGCGTACAGGATCGGCAGGCGCATGTCGGTCACGGAGATCTGCGCCAGGATCGATCCGTCCACAAACTCCACAAGTGAATGGACCGTGGACTGCGGATGCACCGTGACGCGGACCTTTTCGGGAGGCAGCGCAAAGAGGCGGCAGGCCTCGATGACCTCGAAGCCCTTGTTCATCATGGTGGAAGAATCGATGGTGATGCGCTGGCCCATCACCCAGGTCGGATGCTTGAGCGCCTGCGCCGGAGTGATCGCCGCAAAGTCGGCCGCGGGCGTGTTGCGGAATGGTCCTCCGGAGGCGGTGAGCCAGATCTGCTTGACCTCCGCCGGAGTGCCTCCGCGCATGGCCTGGTGTATCGCATTGTGTTCGCTGTCGATGGGCAGCAGAGGAACCTTTCGTCGAGCGGCGGCGGCCATGACCAGATCGCCCGCGGCTACCAGGCACTCCTTGTTGGCGAGCCCGATGGTTTTGCCGGCTTCCACCGCGGCGTAGGTAGCCTCAAGCCCGGCTACGCCGACGATGGCCGAAACCACGAACTCCACCTCCGGGTGCGTCGCGACGGCGACCGTGCCGGCGGTCCCGTAAACCACCTCCGTGCCGGTGCGGCCGGCCTCGCGAAGACGCGTACGAAGCTGATCCGCCAAGGACTCGGAGGCAAGCGAAACCAACAGCGGACGCCATTGGATGGCCTGTTCGTAAGCTACGTCAAGGTTGGAACCGGCGGCCAGCGCAATGGGCACATAGCGGTCGGGAAATTGCTCGCAGATGGAAAGGGTGGACGTCCCGATGGAACCGGTCGAACCAAGGATCGCGATCTTCTTCACTGCGCTATTTTCGCAGATGGAACCCGGCGCGGCGGACAAAAGCTTCACCGCATCAGCTTGCGCACCGCTTCCGTCACCGCCCCGTAGAGCGCGTGCGAGGCGAGGCCTTCGACATGGGTGACGGCCGGCGCATCCAGCGCGGGAGGAAGCAGGCGGAGTACCGGTAGGATGGCCTCGTTTGTGACAACGAAAAGCGACGCTCCGAAGGCGGTGCCGGCGCCAAAGGTGGTTCCGGACTGGTATTCCGCAAGCAGGCCGTAGACGCCGCCGCATAGGGCTCCAAAGACGTAATGGGTGATCGGCGTCGCAACCAGCTTTCCATGCGGCGTCAGGCTGGAGCCGACCGTTTCAGCAAGGTACTCGGCTGTTTCCGCATGAGCCTGGTGATAGTGCAGCGTCTGCCGCGCCTGCTGCTGAGCGAGCGTAGGATTCACCTGCGCGCGGTCGGCGGCGGCCCAGCTGGCTTTTTCGAGAGCTTGCTTGAATAGATCGAGAGCCAGCGTGCCGGCCATGCCGCCAAGGGTGCCGGCCAGAAAGCCTTTTAGGGGTGATTTGCGGGTGCGCATAGGATGAATTCGCCTCTCCGCTAAGGATGTGGTCTGACAGGAACGAGATGCCTCTAGCCCTTGGTGGCGGTGAGGAGGAAGTAGGCCATCGGGCCAAAGGGCTTGCCGACGAAGGGCAGCAGGACGGGGGCGAGAAGGTTGTTCCAGCGGGCGCGCGACATGGTGCGGTCGCCGAACAGGACCTGTTGAATCAGGAACCTGGCCGTAACCCACGGGACCTGCAGAACCGACAGGGCGACGCGGGCCTGAATCGGCTCGATTCGGATGTCGATGAAGCCGAGGCGCTCGAGTTCGGTGCGAACGGCGTGGATCTCTCCCAAGGCTTCAATTGCCCAACAGTCGCAGAGCAGGCGGCAGATGGCTTTCTGCGGACCGATCAGGCCGTCGGGGCGGGAAAGAAATCCATCGGCGACGACCAGGCGGGCGCCGGGTTTGAGCAGGCGATGGGCTTCGGTGAGAAAGGCGGACTTGTTGGCGGCATGGGCGTAGCAGGAGGATTCGAGCGCGTACACGCCATCGTAGCTCTCCGAGGGAAAACCGGTGTGCTCGTAGTCGGTGAGCTGGAGCTGGATGGCAGCGGAGGCCTCCGTAGCCTCCGGACCGGTCTGGTTGAGCTTGGTTCCGTGCTGCAATTGCCATGGAATAAGAGTGATGCCGGTGAGGTTCGATGCGGGCAGCCGGCGTGAGATGCTGCGCAGGGTCGCACCCAGGCCGCAGCCCATGTCGAGAATGTGCGGGGCCGGGCCGGCTGGAGCGAGGCGGGCGAGAACTTCGGCGTTCATCTGCTCCAGCATCTGCTCGCGGGCGAAAGGGTTCATGCCGGCGCGGAAGAAGCCGAAGTGCATGTTGAACGCGGGGCTCCAGCTGGCGTAGTCCGGTCCGGCTTCCGCGTAATAGCGCTGAAAGGAGACGGGAGCGTTCGTCGTGGCGTGGGCAGCGGTGACGACCTGGGTGGCGGTTCTCATGCAGCGAGTGTACGCCAATTGTGAACGCGTTCAAAAAACATTTTCAGGTGCAACGCTCCACGTCTTGGGCGGCTTTGTGGTGGCTCATCGCGGACTTTTGTTGCGCAAACGTGGGCAACAAACCGCGACCGTGCACGCCGGTGTCCGATTACCGGAACAAGCCTTGCCAGTCCTTGAGCAGGAGGATGTACCAGAGGACGGGAGCGGCGAGAAGCAGGGCGTCGATGCGGTCGAGGATGCCTCCGTGGCCGGGAAGGAGGGTGCCTGAGTCCTTGACCCCGGCACCGCGCTTGATGGCGGACTCGAGCAGGTCGCCGAGCTGGGCGGCGACGTTGAGCACCACGGCGAGCAGGATCATCTGCCAGGCGGGCGCAGAGATGGTGAGCGCGGTGTACCCGCGGGTGAGCAGGTACGCGCCGAGATAGTAGACGCCCATGCCGAAGACCACCGAGCCGAGGACCGAGGCGACCGCACCTTCCCAGGTCTTGTTGGGGCTCAGGCGCGGGGCGAGCTTGCGGCGGCCGAAGTTGCGTCCGATGTAGAGGGCGGCGATGTCGCCGAACCAGACCGTGACGAAAAGGAAGAGCAGCAGGCCGGTGCCGTCCTCGTGCGCCTTGATGAGCGGGAGCAGGGTGAGCGGGTAGACGACGTAAATCAAGGAAAAGAGGCCAAGCGAGGTGTCGAGCAGGACGCGATCGAGCGGGGCGCGGAAGCCGGACCAGGCGAGCAGGATGAAGGTCAGCAGGGTCAGGACGGGAAGCTCGAAGTCCGGCAGGCGGACGGTGAAGAAGAAGATCAGCGCGGTCGAGCCGAGCAGCCACCAGAGGGGAATGTGGACGGCTTTTTCGTGCGCAAGCGCGCGGTACTCGTAACCAGCCAGGCCGGCGACGACGGCGGCGAAGATGGCGATGAGCCACAGCGGGCCGTAGAGGACGAGGGCGACGACGAGCGTAATGAGGACGAAGGCAGTGAGGATTCGTGTCATTTTGGGTCAGGAATGAGGATATATGGTTTGGCCGCGGTGGTAGACCCGCTCATCGCGATGAGGCTGAAATGAATAGGGCACGGAATTGCGAGGAGACGGAAAGGACAGTTATCGCCCAGGGTGATGGTGGAGATGGTAGCAGGACAGCGGAGCAAACCGGTTCACCCAGGCAGAGGGCCGTTTGCTCTCCTTTCGAGGTGCCGAACCACGATGATCTGGTCGGAATTGCCGCATGGTTGAGCGAGCGCTGGCCTTTGCCGGATGATAAGACCGCCGCCATTCTCACCGGATTCAAGCTACTGGCCGGTGTGGCCCTGATGCGCACCGAGACGACGCATTGCTTGCGGAGCTTCGGCCGCCGTTTGAGGAGTTTGTTGGGAGGGTGAATCCGGTCGTTTCAGTGAATCAATGCGATACGGATGCATGTCAAATGAGAAGATGGAGTCGTTCATGAGGGGTGCACGTGTACCACCGGAGGTATCGCCGCTGAGCCATCAGGCAAGTTCGATCAGGCCTGGACGCAAGGCGCTGTGCAGCACGACGGCGAAGTGGCAATCGGTGCTGCTGCAAACGTTCGAACAGCCAGGCTGTGTCGACAGGTTCGAAACGGCAACGAGTCCAGACTATCTTCTGGTCCTGTCGCTTAAGGGTGCCTACGAGCTCGAAAGCCTTTCTGGAAAAGGCTGGAAGAAAGCGGCGTACCGTCCCGGAGTGGGTGGGATCACGTCTCCGCTGATGCAGAATCGTCTTCGATGGCGATCCTCTTCGGCGGCAGTCAAGGTTCTTCGGCTATACATTCCCGAATCGTATTTTCTCGAGGCCGGCGAGGAGTATCGCCGCGCGGGTGCGAGGCTGGCGTTGCGTCTTCCGGATGCGCTTCAGTTTGCGGATCCTACAGTGTTCGCCGTGGCGGGGTCCCTGGCGGAACAAGTCGAATGCGGAGCGCCCAATGTATACGCGGAAGCGGGTGCCCGTTTCCTGGCCGCACATCTTCTGCTGAAGATGGATCGCTCTGCGGTTCAGGGCAGGCAGCGGAGCGCCGGGAATGACCTTACCGACCAGCGTCTCAGCCGAGTGCTGGAGTTCATGGAAAGCAACTTTGCACGTGACGTGAGCCTGCAAACGCTGGCTGACGAAGCAGGCATCAGCCTGTTCCACTTCACCCGATTATTCAAGGCGAAGGTGGGCGTCACCCCGCATCGGCATGTGGTGCTGTTGCGGATGCAGCATGCGCAATCGTTGCTGCGCCGTACGGACCTCTCTATCGCTGAAGTCGCTCTCGAGTCGGGCTACGCGCATCTCGGTCATTTCGCAGCCGCCTTCAAGCGAGAGTCTGGGCTGCTTCCCAAGGTTTTTCGTAAGCAAGATCGACCGTAACCGGTGCACCTTCTCAAGCGCAGGTTTCTGATGAAGAAGAGCAAATTTCGGATGTAAGCAACTTACCTTACCGCTTCTATTCTGTTTAAGTAAAAGCTCGCGCCGGATCGACTTGCAGTAGAAATGAGCCATGGCAGGTAAGCCGAAGCTGAAGCTGATGAGGAGAGAACATTCATGCCTAAAGAGTCGCTCAGTATCAATGAGGTTCGGGGACAACAGGAGGAGGTCTCGGCGCAAGCGGAGGAACAGACTCCATTCTGGCTGGAGGGTGCTGTCCGCTCATCGCGGCGAGGCCAGTTCTGGGTGCCCGGCGAGCGTGTTACGGTTGCTGGGCATAACTATCAGTACGGCCCCATGTACGTTTCCTGGGAAGCACCTGAGAACGTCACCCGGCCGTACCCTCTGGTGTTGATTCATGGCGGCGCGATGCAAGGCACGGAGTGGCTTGACACGCCCGATGGCCGTCCCGGATGGGCTCAACGATTCGTCGAGGCTGGATATGCGGTGTTCGTCGTAGACCGGCCCACCCAGGGACGATCACCCTTTTCGCCCGAGGTCATGGGGAAGATCGGACCAGCGTTTGCGTACGAAGAAGGCGAAGAGGTTTTCTTCCCGAAGAAGACTCTCGACAAGCACACGCAATGGCTCTTTCAGGCCGACGATACCGAGGCTTTCGACAGCTTTATCGCCGCCTTTGGTCCTTTGCCAGAAGACATCAAGGTGTGGCAGAAGCTCGACCAGAATCGCCTTTCCAGGCTCCTCGACAAGGTGGGACCGGCAGTGTTGCTAACCCATTCCGCGTCAGGTTCTGACGGCTGGCTTGTCGCGGATAGTCGGCCTAACCTAGTTGCTGCCATCGTCACAATCGAGCCGATGGGACCACCGTTCGGGAAGACTCCCAACATCGGCGCGCTGGACTGGGGCTTGACCGCCATCCCTGTAACTTACGACCCACCCCGCGCGACGCCCGAAGAGGTGCGCGCCGCCGATCCTGCAACCTTGGAAATTCCTGCACTGCGCGGCATGCCTGTTGCGGTTGTAAGCGGAGAGGTGTCGCCGCAATCGAAGTACGCGCCTGACATGGTGGCCTTTCTAAAGCACGCCGGTGCCGCCGTCGACGCGCTTCACCTGCCTGATCTGGGAATACACGGGAACGGGCATGGGCTCATTTACGAGAAGAACTCCGACCAGACGATTCAGCCTGTGTTGAAGTGGCTCGAGAGCAACGTCAAGGCGGGAAGGGAGCTTAGGGATGAAGACTGTATTTGTGACGTACGCCGGTGACTCGAGCACTCGCTTTGACCGCCATTATTATGTTGAAAAGCATTTGCCGCTGGTCACCGGGGCCTGGGCACCTTATGGCTTGGAGAGTATCGCTGCCTTCTTCCCGGCAGGGAGCGGCGAAGGGACGATCGCGGTTTGTGTGTGTGAGTTTCGGGACGACGAAGCGATCAGCGCCTCGTTGCACGCCCCTGAAACCAGGGCTGTCATGGAAGATGTCGCGCACTTTACCGATGCCAAACCGAAACAACTGCAAACCACACAACTGAACGCCTAGGCCCCGCATTGCAAGCACGTCCAATAGGAGAGATCGCATGAGACTTGTTCCGATTCTGCCGGCAAAACTGAACGATGCACAGCGAGAGCTTTTCGACAGTATTGTGTCCTTTACCGAGGCACAGAATCCGAAATTTGCGATCGCGGATGAACAGGGAGCGCTGGTAGGGCCGTTCAACCCAATGCTGCACTTTCCGCAGTTTGGCAATGCGGCTTGGGGAGTGAACGTTGCTCTCTCGAAGAACACGACTTTACCGAAGCCGGTTCATGAGTTGATCATCCTCCTCACAGGCGCGCGCTTCACTTCCCGCTATGAGATTTATGCGCATGAGCTGGTCGCAGGCGACGCCGGCCTCTCGGAAGGCAAGATCGCCAGCCTTGCCGCGGGCGGTCGCCCAGGTGACCTGAACGAAGAGGAAGGCATCGCTTTCGATGTGGCCTCTGTCCTGGTACGTGGCGCGCAGCTCCCCGATTCCACCTATCGGGCCGCGGTTGCTGCCTTTGGAGAGCAGGGGGTTGCTGAAGTTATTTACCTTGTCGGCTTCTACTGCCTCATTTCGGTTCTGCTAAATGGATACGACGCAGCCGTTCCGGGTCGTGCGGAAGATTGTTGAAATTACTAAGGATGAGGAGCAGCTATTCATTGTCACCGCTAAGCCGAAGAGACTTTATTGCAAGCGCACTTGCCGCGGGAGGCGCTATCGTGGCACCGGAAACAGCGTATGGAGAAGACAGGCTCGACCAAGATCCGTCGTTGACGGAGGAGCCTCACACGATCCGCAGCGTGGATGCGGAACTGACGATCAACGGTGTGCAGCACCACCTGGCGAACATGGACGTGAACGCCACGCTGCTGGACTGCCTGCGAGACGCTCTCCACCTGACCGGCACAAAGAAGGGCTGCGGGTTGGGCCAATGCGGGGTCTGCACGGTGCTGGTGGACGGCCGGCGCGTAAATGCCTGCCTTTGTCTCGCCGTCATGCAACAGGGTAAGCAGATCACCACCATCGAAGGCATCGGCGCAGAAGGCCAGCTCCACGTGCTGCAGTCCGCTTTTATCCGGCACGATGCCTTTCAGTGCGGCTACTGCACCCCCGGACAGATCATGAGCGGCTTGGCATGCATCCACGAGGGCCACACGCGCACTGAAGATGAAATCCGTGAGTGGATGAGCGGCAATCTCTGCCGCTGCGGAGCCTATACAAACATTGTGGCCGCCGTGCGCGAAGCTGCTCGAGGGAGTGTCCCCAAATGACTCCTTTCACGTATGCCAGACCTGAAAGTGTTTCGCAGGCCGTCCGCAGCAGGGCCGGTCATCAGTCCGACACGAACAGTTCCGCGCCGGACTTCTTCGCGGGTGGCACGGACATGATGCAGCTGATGCACGAGCGCGTGCGTAATCCGGAGCACGTCCTTGATCTCACGGCACTCCCGCAACTCGACAGGATTGAGGTAGGTGAGCGGAGCATGCGCCTTGGAGCGCTGGTACGCATGAGCGACGCGGCGATACATCCGCATATCGTCGAGATGTTTCCGGTGGTCGCGGAAGCTCTCCTCGCGAGTGCCTCGCCGCAGGTACGGAACCTCGCGACCCTCGGCGGGAATCTGCTGCAGCGCACCCGTTGCGGCTACTTCCGCGATGTAGTGACACCCTGCAATAAGCGGGTTCCGGGAAGCGGCTGTCCTGCGATCGACGGGCAGAACAGGGGGCTTGCCATCCTGGGTACAAGTCAGCGATGCATCGCCACGTATGCCGGAGATCTTGCGAATGCACTCATGGTTCTGGACGCGAACGTCCATATCGCTGGCAGGGCCGGAGTCCGTACGGTCGCGCTCGCCGGTCTGCACCGGCAACCGGGCGAAACGCCGCACCTGGAGACGCATCTGCAGCCCGGCGAACTGATCATCGCCATCGAGATTCCCAATCCTTCCGTTGGTCTTCGTTCGCACTACCTGAAGGTAAGAGACCGCACCAGCTTCGCGTTTGCGTTGGCCTCAGTAGCGGTGGCGCTGGAGATGGCAGCCGACGGAACCGTTCGCGATGCGCGGATCGCGGTGGGAGGGGTAGCGACGACACCGTGGCGCTTACCGCTGGTTGAGCGGGCTTTGCGAGGGCACACATTGGACAAGGAACTTTGTCGCAAGGCGTCGGCCCTTGCATCCGCAGACGCCGTGCCGAATGGACAGAACGCCTTCAAAGTGACCCTTTTAGAGCGTGTCGTGGCTCGCGGTCTCGAAGAAACGGGAGGCCTCGGATGAGTGGCACCATCGGACAACCCATTGCCCGGGTGGACGGCCCGGCAAAAGTCACCGGAAGCGCAAAGTACGCTGCGGAGTTCGCCCCCCAGGGCCTTGTTTACGCAGCTCTGGTTGAAAGTACCATTCCCGCAGGAACGATCAAATCGATTGACAGCAAAGCGGCCGAAGCCGCACCCGGTGTTTTACTTGTCCTCACACATCGCAACGCACCGAGACTCCCGTATCTGCCCGCGAAGGAGCGGGCTGCCGTCGAGCCCGTCGCCGGCGAGGCACTGAAGGTCTTGCAGGATACGCGCATCCTGTTCAGTGGGCAGCCGATCGGTATCGTCGTTGCCGGCACGCAGTCGCAGGCCGAGCATGCGGCCTCGCTCCTTCAGGTGAACTACGAACCTGCCCCTGAACCTCTAACCCGCTTCGACTCCACCAAGGCGCAGCCGGCTTCAGCCGCGGCAGAAAAAAAGGGCCGTGGCCCCGAAAGCCGACAGGGTGACGCGGACGGCGCTTTCGCAGCAGCCTCGTTCAAGGTCGATCAAACCTACATTCAGCCGCGCGAACACCACAATGCGATGGAGCCGCACGCTACCGTGGCGCAATGGCAAGGCGACAGCCTGACGCTTTGGGACAAGACGCAATGGGTCTACAACGATGCAGATGAAATCGCCCGCGTGTTCGGCATCGCAGCCGAGTCGGTACGCGTGATCAACCCGTACATCGGCGGCGCGTTCGGATCGGCGCTGCGCACCTGGCCCCACGTCACCCTGGCCGCGCTGGCCGCACGACAGGTTGGCCGGCCCGTACGCCTGGAGCTGAGCCGGCGTCAGCTTTATTCCTCGATCGGATTCCGCCCGCGTGCAGAACAGCACGTCCAGTTGGGAGCCGACAGCGACGGCCACCTTCAGTCGCTCATCCAGGAAGCAGTCGCCCAGACCTCGACCTACGAGGAGTTTGCGGACGCTACGCTCGACGTTCCGGCTTCCTCCTACGCCAGCGCGAACCGCCGCACGAAGTACAGCCTGATCCCCATGCACACGAACACGCCGACGCCCATGCGCGGGCCCGGCCACGCCACGGGGCTGATCGCGCAGGAGATCGCGATGGACGAGCTTGGGGTAAGGATTGGACTCGACCCCATCGAGCTACGCCTGCGGAACTTCGCGGAACGCAATCCACGCAAGGATCTGCCCTGGTCCAGTAATGGCTTGCGCGAGTGCTATCGATTAGGTGCGGAGCGCTTTGGCTGGAGTAGACGGAACCCGGAGCCACGTTCGATGCGTAGCGGGCGCAACCTCGTCGGCATGGGTATGGCGACTGCCATGAATCCGGCTCCGCGCTATCCGTCGAAGGCGTCCGCGACCCTGTTTGCGGATGGCACTGCCGTTGTTCGCAGCGCTACCAGCGACATGGGGCCCGGCACCTACACTGCGATGACCCAGATTGCCGCCGATGCACTCGGCCTGCCAATCGAGCGAGTGCGGTTCGAGCTTGGCGATACGCAGATGCCGATTGCGAAAGAGCACGGGGGATCTACCACGACGGTCAGTATCGGTCCGGCCATCAGAGCGGCCTGCGTGGCTTTGCAGGCGAAGCTCGACGCGCTGGTGATCAAGGCCGGAACGTCCGGGAGGCATGATCCGATCGACATTCTCAAACGGGCCGGTCTGGACAAGCTAGAGGCAGAGGGAAGCGCTGAGCCCGGCGACACTCAGAAACAGTATTCCACTTATTCGTTTGGCGCCGTTTTTGCCGAGGTACACGTCGACCCCGATTTCGGGACGGTTCGGGTGCCTCGCATTCTGGGTGCTTATGACGCCGGCCGCATCATCAATCCGCAGCTTGCGCACAGCCAATGCATCGGGGGCATGGTCGGTGGCATCGGAATGGCACTACTGGAAGAGGCTGAGTGGGATGCGCGTTTCGGCCGCGTCATCAACGCCAACATCGCCGAATACCTTGTGCCTGTGAGCGCGGATGTCGTAGAGCTCGACGCGATCTTCGTGCCCGCAGAAGACACCGTGCTAAGCCCACTCGGCAGCAAGGGTCTGGCCGAACTGGGCCTCTGCGGGGTTGCGCCAGCCATCGCAAATGCAGTCTGGCACGCAACGGGAAAACGTATCCGCCACCTGCCCATCACAGCGGACAAACTACTGGCCACGTGAACTGAACGCACACCGTACTTCTTAGAAGGGACGATAGACACATGACGAAGGCAAGATCACCGAGACAGACCTTGGAAGCTTTCTATGAAGCAGAAGGAAAGTACATGCGCGCGAAAGCGTCTGATGGAGAGGCGAGCTTCGATGGCATTGCCGCGACGCTCTCGCCGGATGTCAGACTGCATCAGTCGCCCGATCTGCCATTCGGTGGAGAGTACGTCGGCCATCAACAGTATGAGCAATGGGCTGTCGCTATGAGCGCCATCTTTGACACGCTCGAAGTAGCGGAGCAGGAGTGGTTCGAGAATGGAGACAAGGTCGTTGTCCTCTGCCGTTTCAAAACTCATTCACGAATTAACGGCTCTTCGCAGGACCTGCCGATGGGGCAGGTCGTCACCGTGAAGGCCGGACTGATCACCGACTTCCGTCCGTTTTATTGGAATGTTCCCGCCTACACGGCGGCCACGCAGCCGTCACTGGAAGGGTAGTCTCTCTGAGTCTCTTCCTCCCCTCATGTTTGAAAACTCTGAAGGATGTTCGGGCGGGTCATTTGGTGAAAGCGTCGCATTAGGCAACTGCGATTACTCTATCTCTTTCAGAAAACTTCTATGACGTAGACAACTCGGTCTACTGTCTCGCGCAAGGTGCACGAGCTCAGAAACGCGAACAGTCCCTGATGCCACCATTAGGAAAAACAGGAGAGCACCTATGTCAGGCAATCTTACGTAGATGATAGAAGACCTTCTCGCAGATCCCACAAATCCCGAAGTTGTGCGATCTTTGTGTGATCCAGAGATTACTTACGTCTCCCTCAATTTCGACAATCCTGATCTGAAGCGCATCATGCCGTGGACGGGCACGGCGCATGGTCCTCAAGCAGTCATCGACACCTATAGCCAAGTAGGAAGGTTTTGGAAGAACCACGGGCTGAGCATCACGGATCGCCTGGAATCAGGCGAGAGCGCCGCCGTATTTGGCAGCTTCCCCTACGAATCGCACACGCAGCACCGCACAGTCACATCACCTTTTTGCATACTTATCCGGGTTAGGCGCGGAAAGATCGTTTACATGCAGTTCATGGAGGACACCTTTGGCACTGCTTCCACCTTCAAGGAAGGGGGTACTTGGAAAGTTCGAAGCGACCCTGCGGGTAAGAGCATCGAGGTCTAGGTGCGGACGACAGCTTTCCGCGAACGCTGTAGCGACAAGCTCGCGGAGGTCAGCATTGGCAACGAAAAGTCACATTAGGGAAGTCATCCGCCCTGGGTTGCGCTGGAGCCGGAACTCGGAACTCTCCGGGGGACGACACCTTTGCCGGATGATAAGGCCGCTCTGCTGACCGGATTCAACCTACTGGCCGGTGTGGCCCTGATGCACCGAGACGACGCCTTGCTTGCGGAGCTTCGGCCGCCTTTTAGGGAGTTTGTTGGCGAAGGTGGAATTCGGTCGTTTTGATAGATTCTTGCGATACGGTTATGACTCGAAGCTCAGGCAGGTCGCCTAGATTTGGGCCAGTTCACCTGAGGCACGAACCACACGCCAGGCATGTGGGTTGGTCTCGATTACCGCGTGGTTGGATTACGAGGCCGCTAAAGAGTGACAACCGTACGAGCGGGTAATTAGACTCAGCAGCATGAAAGCCGCCCCTCTGCTCGCATTTTTCGCCTCCTTCAGCTTGGCCGGACTGTCCCTTGCCGCACAGCAAAATCCCTCCACCATGCCCAAGACCGGTACCGTGAGCCCGCGCTTTCAGTCGTACAACGTCGAAATGGTTGAAGTAATCGGCGGCAGTTTCTGGAAACCTTATTCCAGCGTTGCGCCCACAGCCGCTCCCACCTCCGAACGCCCCGGCTTGTTAGATTCGGCTAAGTATGAACAGTTGACCCCTGTCAATCTTGCCGATCCCCGCTTGCGTAAACTCGCCGCCGCTCTTGGGCCAGCTTACGTCCGCGTCTCGGGCAGTTGGGCCAACACGGTCTTCTTTCAGGATTCCGATGCACCCGCACCGGCGACTCCGCCCGCCGGCTTTGCCGGTGTTCTTACCCGGGCCCAATGGAAGGGCGTCGTCGACTTCTCCCGCGCCGTCGATGCTCCGATCGTTACCTCCTTCGCGGTGAGCGGGGGGACCCGCGATGGCAGCGGTCTCTGGACCCCTAACCAGGCGGCTGCCTTTCTGGCCTACAACAACTCTATCGGTGGCTTGATCGCTGCCGCTGAATTTTTCAATGAGCCCGACTTCTTGTCGACCGCCAAAGTTCCCGCAGGCTACGATGGGACGGCATACGCCCGCGATTTCGCCGTCTTCAAGCCGGTCTTCCGTAAGGCCGAGCCCCACGCCATGCTGCTCGGTCCCGGTTCCGTTGGTGAGGATCTGAACTTTCCGGTCAAGCTTTTGCCATCGAAAGACATACTCGCAGCAATCGGCCCGAATGCTGTCGACGCCTTCTCGTATCACTTCTATGGCGCCGTTTCCGAGCGTTGCACCGCATCCCTAGGACCGAAGTTCGGCACGACGGAGGAAGCTGCTCTTACCCAAGACTGGCTCTCCCGGAGCGGCAATGGGGAAGCCTTCTATGAGGGTTTGCGCGATCAATACGAACCCGGCAAGTCTCTGTGGCTCACCGAGACGGGTCAGGCCGCCTGTGGCGGCGATCGCTGGGCCTCCACCTTTCTCGATACCTTCCGCTATCTCGACCAGCTGGGTCAGCTCGCCCGCCGTAAAGTCCAAGTTGTTATGCATAACACCCTAGATGCCAGCGACTACGGCCTGATTGACGGGACGACTTTGACACCGCGCCCAGACTACTGGGCCGCGCTTCTATGGAATCAGACAATGGGCACGACCGTTCTCGATCCCGGGCGCAGGCCCGATCCCAATGTTCATCTCTATGCACACTGCCTCAAGGGCAGTCCGGGCGGCGTAGCCCTGCTTGCACTTAACCTCGATCGCTCCCGTACGATGTCGATCAATCTTCCAGCCCGATCAATGCGTATGAGCCTTACCGCGACGGAACTCACCAGCCGCAGCGTCCAGCTCAACGGGCACGAACTTGCACTGACTTCCGATGGCGACCTTCCTCAACTACGAGGCGTTCCTGTTAACGCCGGAGTCGTCTCACTCCCAAGCACCAGCGTTACCTTCTTTACTGTCCCGCAGGCCAACAATCCCGCCTGTCGCTGACGCCGCTCGAACCGGCAGGTTCACCCGTATGAAGGCTACTCATTGCATGCACCTGCCTGCCTAGATCCAGGCGTCGTTGCCGTGCCGGCGCGCCTCACTTCTTCCGTTCCCTAAGTAGTCTTTTGCTCGCTCACAAGCAGTTTCGTCCCTACAAGTCGCACCAGCGGGAGTCATCGGCGTTGCCGGTGTTTTAAGAGCAGGCAAGCGGATCCTCGTCTTGCCGCGGAAGGACGATTAAGGGAGGAGAAGTCAAAAGCGGGTTAGCGGCTGGCCAGCTCGGCGGCGATGCTTTCGGGGCTTTCGAGGGTTACGTCCTTGCCTTCGAGGTGCTCGTCGGTGCCTTCGCCGAGGCCTCCGAAGCGGCGTTCGCGCTGCTGGAAGTTCTGGATGGCTTCGAGCATGTGGATGCCGCGGAAGTCGGGCCAGAGGCGGTCGGTGACGAAGATTTCCGCGTAGGCGATCTGCCAGAGGAGGAAGTTGGAGATGCGTTGCTCGCCGGAGGTGCGGATGACCAGGTCGGGGTCGGGCATGTGCGCGGTGTAGAGGTTGGCGGTGAGCTGGGCTTCGTCGATGCGGGATTCGAGCGAGTCGACCTGGAGGAGGTCTTCAAGCGAGCAGCCGCGGGTATGGGCCTCGTCGATGAGCGATTGAACGAGGGCACGGGTGCTGTCGACGATCTCCGAGCGGGAGCCATAGTTGAGCGCCAGGGTGAGGGTGGTGCCGGTATTCCTGGCGGTCTCGCCCGAGGCCCACTGCATGGTGTCCTGGATTTCGGCGGGCAGGCCGGCGGTGCGTCCGATGTAGGCCATGCGGACGTTGTTGTCGTTCATGCGCTTGACGTTGCCGACGAGGTAGTTCTTGAGCAGCTTCATAAGGAAGCTGACCTCGGCTTTTGGGCGGCGAAGATTATTTTCAAGCGAAAAGGCGTAGAGGGTGAGCCAGGGAAGGTCGATGCGGGAGGCGGTTTCAACGACGAACTGGACAGACTCGGCACCCTGCTGATGGCCGAGAAAACGTTTCAGGGCTCGTTTGCCGGCCCATCGTCCATTGCCGTCCATGATGATGGCGACGTGACGGGGGATGCGGGTGGGGTCGAGCTGCGCGTAAACCTGCATCTCGTCCGGGGAAAGCTCGTGCAGACGGCTTGACGGGGTTGTGGACACGGCGGGAACGGGCCTCTTCAGGTGCTGAGGCTAGCATATCGCAGACGGACGATGCTACGGGGCCAAGGGAGAGGGCCGCACCTCGCTCCGGAGCAGCAAGGGAGGTGCGGCTGGAGGGCGGAGAGAACGTTCAGGCCGTTCGGCGACGTCCGGCGGCGAGCTCCCGTACCTGGTTGAGGACGATAGCGCGCTGCACGGAGTCGAGCCGGCCGGTGTAGGCGGCGAGCTCGGCCAGGAAGGGGTCGGTCATGAGCATGACGGTCTCTTCGGAGTGGCGGCGGGTGGCGTCGCGGAGCAGGGCGGAGATGTCGACCTCGAGCGCGCGGGCGAGGCGGTCGAGCGAGCTGAGGGTCGGCATCGCCTTTCCGTTTTCGATCTTGGAGATATAGGTGCGCGGGACGCCCATGCGACCGGCGAGCTGACGCTGGCTAAGATTGCGGACCTGGCGGAGCTCGCGTACGGCGTGCGCAACCTGAAGACCCTGGTCTGCCGCGGGGACGGCGGGAACAAGGGTAAGCGGTGCGGGCACCGGTGCAGGCTTTTCCACCTCGATGGACTGCTTGCAGCGCTTGCAGTTGGGCGACGGGGAGCGAAACTGCACCAGCTTGCAGTGGTGGCAGCGAACGACCTCGCGTGCGACCGGCGGCGAGACGAGTCCCGTGCCGAGGGGCGACATGATGGTGACCATAAGTTGTGTGGAGCGGGCGGAGGCCAGAGCAAGGTCCGCAGCGCGCCTGCTGTCCGGATCGGGGGTCCGATAACGGAGCAGGGCGATGAGGCTAGAGTGACATTGGGTAGCCGTAGAGTCAAGTACCTTTGCGGACGATATCCTGCAAAACCCGAAGAAGCCCGAAGTGGAACCAGGGTGGTAAACAGAGGGTTCAAGGTTAGGATGAGGTGTGTGCGGCTTTGGAGGGACAGAGATGGCAAAACAGGATGAGGCACTGGCGCTGATGCTGATGGAGTACTGGACGGCGGGGGAAAGTCTGCGGAAGCATGGCCGGGCAGTGGCTTTCTGCTGTGAGGCGTACGGGCGGATGGATGCGGAGGCGGCCGGGTTGGCGGGTGAAGTGGCTCAGGAGAGGGTGGATCTGTATGCGTGCGCGGGTCTGCTGCACGACTTCGATTATGAGAAGCATCCAAGTGCGGCGGAGCACCCGTTTGTGGGTGTTGAATACCTTCGGGCGCATGGGTGGCCGGAGGAGATGTTGCACGCGATTCTGGCGCATGCAGATTACTCCGGGGTGAAGCCGGAGACGCGGCTGGACAAGGTGCTGTTTGCGTGCGATGAACTGGCGGGGTTCTTGACGGCGTGTGCGTTGGTGAAGCCTACGAAGCTGATTGTGGATGTCGAGGCCAGAGGCGTGATCAAGAAGATGAAGGACAAGGGGTTCGCGCGGGCGGTGAAGCGGGAGGACATGATCGCCGGGGCGGAGATGCTGGGAATTTCGCTGGAGGAGCATGTAGGGAACTGCCTGCGGGCGATGCAGGCACACGCGGGGGTGCTTGGGCTGTGAGCCCTTGCGCGCTTATGTGCTTGCGAGCAGGTTCTGCAGATCGAGCCGGCGTGTGTACATGGTCAGGTTGCCGTGGATGTCTCTTGGCCAGGTTTCCTGAGGCCGATCCCAGTAAAGCTCGAGACCATTGCCGTCGGGGTCGCGAAGGTAAAGCGCTTCGCTGACCCCGTGGTCAGAGGCACCATCCAGCGGAATGCGCGCGGCGATGAGTCTGCGGAGAGCGTCGCCGAGAGTGGCGCGGGTGGGATAGAGGAGTGCGTGATGGTAGAGCCCGGTCGAGCCGGCCGGCGGAGGAGATCCTCCGGCGCTTTCCCAGGTGTTGAGTCCGATGTGGTGATGGTACCCGCCGGCGGAAAGAAAGGCGGCACTGTCACCCATGCGCAGGGTCACTGCAAAGCCGAGGACGCCGGAGTAAAAGTCCAGGGCGCGTTGCAGATCGGCGACTTTGAGGTGAACGTGGCCGATGCGGACTTCGGGGTGGATGGCGGGCGTGCTCATTAGAACTAGATGACAGGCTGCGTTGAAGGATGCGGTTATGGGCTGCAGGAGCGAAGAACAAGAAGCCAGGCAAGCGAAAGGATGACGGAGCCGACGATGCCGACGGCGAGGAGGGGTGAGCGGCTGCCGGGGCTTGCGGTGGGCGAGTGGGTGCGGCTGTTTTCTTTCGGGTCGAGAGGGTTGTAGGAGAGGTCGATGGTTTCGTTCTGGGGAATGGCCTTTGGGCTGTTGAAGCTGTCGGAATAGAGCCGGCCATGGGCGTAGTAATCGAAGGTGATGCGGAACTTCGGGGTGGGGAGGCCAAAGCTCATGGCGCGCAAGGCTCCGGACTGGAATCGGCAGGAGGTTACGGTGGCGGAGGTCGCGATCCATTCGGGCTGGGTCGGCTGCATAGGGTTCCATCGTACGCTTTGCGGGGCGTGCATCTGCGGGGCGACGGATGTCGTCCTAGCAGGCGAGGTGAGTTGAGATGAGCGTGGGAACGCGGTCGGCGGCAAAGGGCTTTTTGGCGGGGGCGATCGGTGGGGCGGTGGGAACGCTGGTGATGACGGTCTTTCAGAAGGGGTCGCTTGAGGGTACACGGGCGGCTGAAAAGAAGATCGGGAGAGGGAAACGGTATACGCGGGAGCAGGAGCATCTGCTGAAAGGCTTCGAGAAGGCACATGTGCGAACCGCGGAAGCGCTTGGGGTACGCGTTCCGTTGGGCAGGAAGGAATGGACGGCGACGCTGGTCGAGTTTGGATTCGGGATGGTGTGTGGCGGCGTGTATGGGGCTATGGCGGAGTATGTGCCATCCGTGCGCGCCGGCTTTGGAGCCGCCTATGGGGCGACCCTGTTCAGCGGAGCCAGTGAAATTGTGCTTCCGGCACTGGAATGGGTGGCGACTCCGCAGGACAGGACCGTGGTGCAGCATGTGGGTGGGCTGGCGGGCAATGTTGTGTATGGCGCGGTGACGGAAGGGGTTCGGCTGGGGGTGCGCCGGAGATTGGACCGTGGGTCCTGATTTAGTAGAGCCCTGCCTGGCGATGAGACTGCGACGCATGACCACGGGTTGCTACAACGAGTTGCTGCTTATGCTTGGAACCTGAGCTTGCACCAGGGCGGATTCGGTCTCAACGACAGAGTTGGGGAGGTCGACGGCACGGGTCAGGTCGCGGAGGACGACGGTTTCAAAGCCGAGCGATTTGCCGTCAAGGGCGGAGAAGCGGACGCAGAAGTCGTAGGCGAGGCCCGCGAGGAAGAGGCGTTTGAGGCCGCGTTCGCGCAGGTAGCCGGCGAGGCCGGTTGGGGTACGGTGGTCGTTTTCGAGGAAGGCGGAGTAGCTGTCGATTTCTCGGCGAAAGCCTTTGCGAAGGATCAGTTCGGCGTGTGGAGTGTTGAGTGCTGGGGCGAGGGCGGCGCCGGGGGTGTGTTGCAGGCAGTGGTCCGGCCAGAGGGTTTGCGGGCCGTAGGGAGCTTCGATCTGCTCGTAGGGCTGGCTGCCGTGGGCGGAGGCGAAGGAGATGTGTTTTGGCGGGTGCCAGTCCTGGGTGAGCAGGACGTGATGGAAGCGGTGAGCGAGGGCGTTGATGCCGGGCAGGATTTCGTCTCCGCCCGGCACGGCGAGCGGGCCTCCGGGCATGAAGTCGGGCTGGAGGTCGATGAGAAGGAGGGCATCGGTTTGCTGGTTAATCTGCATGGGCTTGAGATGTGAATGACTGGAGTGTAGTCGCTGCGCAGACGAAAGCCGGTTCTTCGCCATGCCATCCCAGAACAGAAGCGTTCGCCAGTGATCCCGGTTCGGCGAAGGAAGACAACGCTGGCGTGGGGAGCACAGGTGCGGTACAGTGCTGACGGAGGCGGGGGAGGCGGGATGGGAATGTCGCGGCAGACGCTGCTTTCGCTTTGGCTGGCGTTGACCCTCGGGGTGGCGACCTGGGGATGGTGCTCGCTCCATCCGGATGACTGCGCGCGTTACGAGCGGGGAGACCGCTCGCTCCCGGCGACGCAGGAGGTGGTCTCCGGGCGCGGGTCGGTGACAGTGCCGTGCAATGTGTGGCTGCCGCGGCAGAAGCCTCCAGTGCAGGCGGCGGTGGCGCTGGATGCGACTTTTGCGATGGTGTTCTGCCTGAGCTTGTGGGGGGACGCCCGGCGGGCGGCGGAGGCTCGGCGGGACATGCAGAGGCGGTGAGCTCTCGGTAAACCCATCGATCGCGATGGCACTGCGATGAATGAGGCACGTGATTTGGTTACGCTCGATCTGCTGGGCTGCGGGATTCGTTCGGCTTAGACTGTTGCCATGAGTGATTATTTCTGGGGTGAGGCGCGGGTTCGAGTGCGATACGCGGAGACCGACCAGATGGGCGTTGTGTATCATGCGAATTACCTGGTGTGGTTCGAGGTGGGACGGGTGGAGTTTATCCGGCAGATGGGGCTGGATTACTCGGCAATCGAGCGGGAAGAGGGATGCCTGATCGCGGTGGTGGAGGCGACGGTGCGGTACAAGGCACCGGCGCGGTATGACGAGCAGCTGGTGGTGCGGACGCGGATCGCGGGGGTACGGGGACCGGTGATCCGGTTCAAGTACCAGGTGGTGCGGGGCGATGTGGTGCTCTGCGAAGGGGAAACCGTGCACGTGGTGGTGGGGCGGGATATGAAGCGGCGCGCTCTGCCGGAGCGGTATGCGAGCCGGTTTCGGGACTTTCATGTTCCGATTACGGATCCGGACGATGGGCTCAAGGATGACCGGGGCTGAGATCGAGTGGCTGGGTGGGCGCGGCGTGGGCGGCTGCGCTGCGCCGGCCGGCAAGGAACCACCAAGCGAAGAAGACGGCGGCGACGAGCAGGTTCGTGGCTCCGTCAAAGAGTCCGACTGAACGCGCACCGAGGTGCCCGGCCACCCGTCCTTCCATCCAGGTCATGTAGAGCAGGGGCAGGTTGCCGATGGAGTTCAGGAGTGAATAGCTGGTGCCTTGAACTCTTCCGGCTGCGTTGACGGTTTGCAGGAGCATGCCGGTGTAGGCGGCGTACACCACGCCCTGCGCAAAGCTCGACAGGAGCATGCCGGCGATGAAAGTAAATGGACGAATTGGACCGGCGGCGATGGCAAAGGAGATAAGGCCATAAAGGATGGCGGAAAGGGCATAGGGAACCATGCGGTTCCGGTGCGCGGGAAAAAACAGGATGCAGAGGGCGCCGGCCATGGTGAAGAGACCTCCTCCCAGGCCACCGGCAAAGGCGAGCTGGCCAGCGGTGACGCCGTAGGTTTGTGTAAGGCCGGTGAGCACGGTGCTCAGAGCGCCGGTGCCGACCGGAACGACGAGCAGCAGCAGCGCGGGAAGCGTGCGGAGATTGAAGAAGGTGGTGCGCAGGTCGGCCAGGCTTGCGCGCAGAACCTGGCCGGGTCGGGTCTCCCTGACGGGCAGAACCGGTTCCGAAACCCACAGCATGGCGAGTCCGGGAAGCAGCAGCAGGAGCGTGGCAAAGGCGAGTGCAGGCCGGCCTACATGCGCGCTGAGCCAGATAAGCAGACCGAAGCCGAGCGCATTGCCGCCAAGGCTGCCGGCCTGGACCCAGGCCCCGACGCGCGCCTTCTGCGTCGGGCTGAGCAGGGTGCTCATCAGGGCGCCGGTGGCAGAACTCATCAGCATGGACGCGACGGTGGCGGTAAAGAGAAGCGCGGTGAGCACATGCACATGCGACATGGAGACAAGAAACAGGGCTGGGACCAGCAGCAGCGCGGTGACGGCGAGGCTGATCAGAAACCAGGTCCTGCGACGGAAAATGAAGTCCACCATGGGTGCATAAAGGAAGTAGAAAGAAACGGACAGGCCGCAAAACGCGTAGATCGCGCTGCTTTGCTCAATGCCCATGCCCTGCTGGCGCAGAAGATACATGGTGATCAGCGTGGCGACGGAAGCTGGGATGTTCAGGGGAAATTCGGTGAGCGCGAACAGAGGCAGCGGCGGGCTGGCCGGGCGGGCCGGGCTGTTGGACATGGTGCGAGTATGCCGCAGAGAATTCTTATGAACAAGAAAAACTTGCCCGGACCTCTGGGTAAGAGCCGGGCGAAGTCTGCCGTTCTGAGCCCATTCATCGCGATGAGGCTACGATGAATGGGGCACGGCTGTTGTTGCGGGCTAGACCGAGAGGGTCAGGATGCGGTTGAGGCGCTGGACGAAGTGGGCAGGGTCGGGAAGCGGGACGCCTTCCATGAGCAGGGCCTGATCGAAGAGGAGCCAGGCGGCGTCGTCGGCGACGGCGTCTTCGGGCCGGGCAATGAGCTTTTTGACGATCTCGTGATCGGGGTTGATTTCGAGCGTGGGCTTGGGCGCGGGAATGTCCTTCTGGCCCATGGCACGGAGCATCTGCTGCATCTGGAGCGAGGGCTCGGACTCGTCGGAGACGATGCAGGAGGGTGAATCGGCCAGGCGGCCGGTGGCTCGGACGTCCTTCACGCGGTCGCCCAGGATGGACTTCAGCTTGTCGAGCAGTGGCTGGATGGCGATGGTGTTTTCTGGAGTGGGCTCATCGCCGAGGTCCTCGCCGGTGCTGGCCTTGTTGACGGATTTGAGGTCGAGGTCGCCGTACTTTTCCACGCCGGAAAAGACGATTTCGTCGATGTCGTCGTCGAGGATGAGGACTTCGATGTCCTTCTTCTTGTAGATCTCGAGCAGAGGCGAGGTGCGGAGAAGCGATTCTGCGCCGCCGGTGATGTAGTAGAGCGACTTCTGCTCGGGCTGCATGCGGGACTTCACTTCGGCGAGCGAGGTGAGGCCTTCGGCTTTGGTCGATTTGAAGCGAACGAGGTCGAGCAGGGTTTCGCGGTTCGCATAGTCGCCGTGCAGGCCTTCCTTGAGCGGGCGGTTGTACTGCTCGATGAACTTCAGGTATTGGTCGGGCTGGTTCTGCGCGACGGTCTTGAGCTCGGAGAGGATCTTTTTGACGCTGGCGGTCTTGATGCTGGTGAGAATCCGATTCTGCTGGAGAATCTCGCGGGAGACGTTGAGCGGAAGGTCTTCAGAGTCGATGATGCCGCGAACGAAGCGAAGATAGGGGGGCAGAAGCTCCTTGGCGTCATCAAGGATGAAAACGCGCTTGACGTAGAGCTTGACGCCTACCTTGTAGTCGGCCTGGTAGAGGTCCATGGGCGCGCGGGCGGGGATGAAAAAGAGGGTGATGTATTCGAGCGAGCCCTCGGCGCGGGTGTGGAACCAGAAGAGCGGGTCTTCGTAGTCGCCGGTGATGGACTTGTAGAGCTCTTTATAGTCGTCGTCGGTGAGCTCAGACTTGGTACGCCGCCAAAGAGCGCTGGCTGCATTGACCTGCTCGGTGGTGCGGGTGACGTCGGACTTCTTTTCCTCGGCGTTCCACTCGGACTTGTCGTAGGTGAGGAAGATGGGGAAGGCGATGTGGTTGGAGTACTTTTTGACCAGTTCCTTGAGACGATAGCTGTTGGTGTAGTCCTTACCTTCGTCGTTGAAGTGGATCAGGACGGTGGTTCCGGCGGCGTCGCGGGTGGCGGGCGTGATCTCGAAGCCGGAGGTGCCGTCAGAGGTCCAGCGGAAGGCCTGTTCTTCACCGGCGCGGCGGCTGACGACCTCGACCGAGGAGGCGACCATAAAGACGGAGTAGAAGCCGACGCCGAACTGACCGATGAGGTTGGAGTCCTTGCGTGCGTCGCCGGAGAGCTGGGAGAGAAAGTTTTTGGTGCCGGAGCGGGCGATGGTGCCGAGATTGTCGACCAGATCCTGCTCGGTCATGCCGATGCCGGTGTCGGCGAGAGTGAGGGTTTTGGCGGTTTCGTCGAGTTCGAGGGAGATGCGGGGATCGAAGGGGAGCTGCTTGTAGGTGTCGTCGGTGAGGGTGAGGTGGCGCAGTTTATCGAGCGCGTCGGAGGAGTTGGAGATGAGTTCGCGGAGGAAGATCTCCGGGTTGGAGTAAAGAGAGTGCGTGATCAGCTGCATGAGCTGCGAGACTTCGGTCTGGAATTCCTGTTTAGGCATGGGGTTCTCGGGGTAGGTTTCGGGACTCCGGAGGGGAGTGCCTGATCCATAGTCTATCGCGGCGGGGCGAGCTGGCTGCTTCATCCGTGCTCTCAGGCACAAAATGTGCATCAAAGTTACGAGGAGTGTATATGAGCAAAGAAGCAAATATCGCGACGCAGAAGAAGATGGGCGAGATCATCAACAGCTACGAGTTCGACCGTCTGTCCGAGGTTTTCTCTCCCGACGTCAAGGACCATGACCCGGCCGATGACCAGGGTCCCGGCCCCCAGGGATTCACAAAGTGGTTCACGCAGTTCCACTCCGCTTTCCCGGACTTCAAAATTGCGGTGGAGCATATGGTCGCGGACGAGGATAACGTTGCCTTTGCATACACCATCACGGGCACGCAGGGCGGCCCGTTTAACGGCATGCCTGCAACCGGCAAGAAGATCAAGGTGCGCGGTATGCAGATTTCAAAGTTCAACTCCGATGCCAAGATCGTTGAACGGTGGGGAGCCTCCCACGAGGTCGGCATCCTGCAGCAGATTGGCGCGATGAAGCCGGTGGCTCACCTGGATGAGCCGGCAATCCTGTCTGCGCCGACGCTGGCGGGAGTAATCTAGTTCGCAAGAAGTCGGTCGTGCAGAGAAGGCGCTCATTTTCGGAGCGCTTTCTGTGTTAAGGGCAGAAGCTAAGCGTCTGGGGCGTGGCGGCCTCCGGCGGGTGGGGCGTCGCGTTCCACCGGGGGAATTGGGGTGCCGTTGAGCTGCGCTCGCAGGGTTTCGTCGCCGGTACGGTTGAAGTAGGCTCGGAGGTCTTCGCCGGGTTCGCGGACTTCGAGGTAGCCGCGCAGCAGGCGCTCGATGGCGGCGGGGGTGTCTTCTGCGGTCGCTCGGAAGCCGAGGGGGCGGGCGGCGGCGGCGTATTTGCCGACGGCTCCGCCTACGCAGAAGTAGTAGGCGTCCTTGAGTACGCCGTCCTGCTTGAGCTTTTTGCCCTCCAGGCCGATGTCGGCGATCCAGTGCTGTCCGCAGGAGTTGGTGCAGCCGGTGACGTGGAGCTTGATCTGCTGGTCGAAACCGGGAAGACGCTCTTCCATTTCGCTCACGAGCCACTTGGCGAAGCCCTTGGTTTCGGTGATGGCGAGCTTGCAGAACTCGGTGCCGGTGCAGGCGACGGCTCCGCGCCAGAAGGGGGTGACCTCGACGTGGATGTCGATGGCTTTTAATCCGTCGAGGACGTGGCGAACCTCCTGGTTGCGGATGTTGACGAGGACGATGTTCTGCATGATGGTGGCGCGGAGATGGCCGTCGCCATGAGTTTCCGCCAGCCGGGCGAGTTCGTGGAGCTTGTCGCCGGAGAGCCGGCCGCGCAGTACGCTGGCGCCGATGGCGGAAAGGCCGGGCTGCTTCTGCGGGCTGATGCCGACGTGATCGCGGTAAATGTCGTCGGGCAGAGTTTCGTGGTCGACAGGACTGGGGTCGAACTTGTAGCCGAGCTGGGCCTCGAGTGCCTCAAGAAAGGTTTCGGCGGTCCAGCCGTGGCGCATAAAGAGGTACTTGATGCGCGCGCGAGTACGGTTTTCGCGGAGCTCTTGCTGCTCGCGAAAGATTTCAGCCGCGGCTTCGGCTACGTCGGACGCCTTGTCCTGCGGGATGAAGGCGGGGATGCGGACGGCCATGTGCGGCTCGGTGGACAGGCCGCCGCCGACGCGAAGGGTGTATCCGATCTCTTCGAGGCCGTTGACCTCGCGCTTGATGGCGGTGAAGGCCAGGTCGTTGATCTCGGGGTAGGTGCACCAGAGCGGGCATCCGGTGACGGAGATTTTGAACTTGCGCGGCAGGTTGTAGTACTTGGGATTCGCGGTGAGTCGCTGGGCGATGTCGAGCGCGAGCGGGCTGGCGTCGACGAGCTCATGGTGGTCGAGCCCGGCGAGCGGGCAGCCGGTTACGTTGCGGACGACGTCGCCGCAGGCACCTTTGGGCGAAAGGCCGATGCTGGTCAGGGCGTCGACGATTTCGGGCAAGGCTTCGATGGTGAGCCAGTGGAACTGGATGTTCTGGCGGGTGGTGATGTCGGCGAGGTTGCGCGCGTACCGCTGGCACAGGTCCGCGATGACGTGGAGCTGGTGCGAGGTGAGCAGGCCATTCGGCAGGGCGATGCGCATCATGAAGTAGGGGCTGGCTTTGCCTTCGCCGTTGGCACCACCGGTAACGCCGAGGCCGTCGCCCTGGGTGTAGATGCCCCACCATTTGAAGTAGAGGCCGGTCCACTCGGGCAGCACGGCGTCGCGTCCTTCGCGGGCGAACTGGCGGACCTCGTCCCAGGCGTCCCAAGGGTTCTTTTCGAGCTTCAGGCGCTCGGATTTTTGGGCCTTGGTTTCCTTGGGGGCGGCTGCGGGGACCTGGACGGCTTCGTCGGGCATAATGTTCCTTCTGGAGCTAACGGTTGCAAAGAAAAAGCCCACGGTCGAGTGTGGGCGGCGAGGTCCGGCATGATGGCGGTCAGCGATCAGGCACGGACGCAGCACGCGCGCGAGGACAACAGAGTTGGGCGACGAATTGAAGATGCGGACTCATTGGATTAAGCGTAGATGGTGTGGTGAGCGGAGTCAATGCGAGGAAGGCCCGCGAGGTGGCGCAGTGAACCTGCGTGGCCGATCCTTTTCTCCCCGTGGGAACGAAGGCGACGGCTATACTTCTGCTCTATGTCGCTACCGGGTAGAACCGCGGGAAGCCGTGGAGAGCTGGGCGCCTCGGCGGTCGACTGGGCGGAGATCCAGGAGCCGACCTGCGAGCCGGTGTATCGCACGATGTTTGCTCGCCTCGCTGCGTGCTTTCGCTGCCTGTTCGGGCGGGCACAGCCGGTCGGCTACAATCGCATCTCCGGAGGTTTTCTGGGCTATGGGAGTGTTGCGGATGGCGGCTGTGGTGACGGCAGGGGTGATGGCGGTGGGTGCGGCGCAGGGGCAGGCTGGATCGGACAAGGCGGGGTTTGGGCCGGAGAACCCGTTTTATGCCAAGAGCACGCTTCCGTTCGAGGTGCCTCCGTTCGATCGGATCCACGACGCGGACTATGAACCGGCGATGCTGGCCGGGATGGAACAGCAGTCGCGGGAGATGCGGGCGATCGCCGACGACCCTGCTCCGCCGACCTTTCAGAACACGATCGTGGCGATGGAAAAGACCGGGCTGTTGCTGGACCGGACGATGTCTGCGTTCAGCGGCGTGACGGGCGCGAACACGAACCCGGCGCTCGAACAGGTGCAGGCGGAGATGGCTCCAAGGCTGGCGGCGCACGCGGATTCTATTTACCTCGATGCGAAGCTGTTCGCCCGGGTGGAGGCGGTGTATGAGCATCGCGCCAGTGAGAAGCTGGATGCGGAATCGCTGCGTCTGGTGGAGGTGGAGTACCGGCGCTTTGTGCATGCCGGGGCGAAGCTGAACGACGCGGACAAATCGAAGCTGCGGGCCTTGAACGAGGAAGAATCCAAGCTGAGCAATGCGTTCAGCCGGAAGCTGCTGGCGGCGACCAAGGCCGGGGCGTATGCGACCGAGGACAAGGGCGCGCTGGCCGGCATGACCGATCCGCAGATTGCGGCGGCGGGTGCGGCGGCGAAGGCTCGTGGCGCGAGTGGATATATGGTGCCTCTGCAGAACACGACGCAGCAGCCGGTGCTCGCGGAGTTGACTGTGCGGGCTACGCGGGAGACGCTATTCGACCAAAGCTGGAACCGGGCCGAGCGCGGAGGTGACAACGATACGCGCGCGACGATCGCCCGGCTGGCGCAGGTGCGTGCGCAGAAGGGAAAGCTGCTCGGGTATACGACCTATGCGGCGTGGAAGCTCGAAGACCAGATGGCGAAGACGCCCGAGGCCGCGATCCACTTTATGGATGCGCTGGTGCCTGCCGCGACCGCCGAGGCGATGGCCGAACAGAAGGATATCCAGGCGCTGATGGGTGAAGGCGCGACAGTCAAGCCGTGGGACTGGGAGTTCTACTCCGAGCAGGTGCGCCGGGCGAAGTACGATATCGACGAGGCGCAGGTGCGGCCTTATTTCGAGATCAACAACGTACTCGAGAACGGCGTGTTCTACGCTGCGACGAAGCTGTATGGCATTACTTTCAAGGAGCGGCACGACATCCCAACATACAGCCCGGATGTGCGGGTGTTTGAGGTGTTCAACGCGGACGGATCGCACCTGGCGATCTTCTACTGCGACTACTTCAAGCGCGACAACAAGCGGGGCGGCGCGTGGATGTCGAGCTATGTGCGGCAGAACCGTCTACTGGGCGAGCAGCCGGTGGTATACAACGTCGCGAACCTGCCGAAGCCGGCCGCGGGACAGCCCGCGCTGATCAGCTTTGGCGATGTGACGACGATGTTTCACGAATTCGGCCATGCGCTGCACGGGATGTTTGCCCAGACGGAGTATCCGTCGCTTTCTGGCACCAGCGTACCGCGGGATTTCGTCGAGTTTCCTTCGCAGTTCAACGAGCACTGGGCGAGTTACCCGGAGGTGTTCGCGCACTATGCCAGGAACTATCAGACCGGTGCGCCGATGCCGGAAGAGCTTGCCGCGAAGCTGAAGCGGGCTGCGACCTTCAACCAGGGGTACATGCTGACCGAGCTGCTGGCCGCAGCCGAGCTCGACATGCAGTGGCATACGCTGCCGGCGGATGCTCCTCTGGAGGAGCCGGATGCGTTTGAGAAGCAGGCGCTTGAGCGCAAGAGCTTGCTGATCGAGGCAGTGCCTCCGCGCTATCGTTCGACGTACTTTTCGCATATCTGGGGCGGAGGCTACGCGGCCGGCTACTACGCCTACCTATGGAGCGAGATGCTGGATGACGCGGCGTATCAATGGTTTGTGGACCATGGCGGGTTGACGCGGACCAACGGCGACCGCTTCCGCGCGATGGTGCTTTCGCGCGGGAACACCGAGGACCTGGCGAAGATGTACGACACCTGGCTCGGCGGCGAGCCGAAGATCGAGCCGATGCTGAAGCAGCGGGGACTGGTAGGGAAGTAGGGAGCGATGCTGATCGATGTGCCAATGCCGATCCGGACGCCTCGGCTGTTGATTCGGCCTAAAGAGTTAGGAGATGGAGCGCCGACTGCGGCGGCGGTGCGCGAGACCTGGGACGACCTGCACCGCTGGATGGCGTGGGCGGAGCGCCTGGAAGATAACACGGCGGAGCTGCAGGAGATTCGCACGCGGCATATGATGACGATGTTTCTGCTGCGGCAGGAGCTGAACATGGTCGGGGTGGAGGTGGTGTCGGGCGAGCTTGCGGTGTGGACCGGCTTTCACGCGATCAACTGGACCGATCGTGTCTGCGAAACGGGCTTCTGGGTGCGCAAGGGATGGCAGGGCCAGGGGCTCGCGACCGAGGCCTGCAATGCGCTGGTGCGGTTTGCGTTTGCAGCGCTCGGCATGCGGCGGGTCAACATCGCGCATGCGGAGGGCAACGAGGCGAGCCGGCGTGTCATTGAGAAGTTGGGTTTTGTGCCGGAGCGCGTGGAGACCGGCGGAAGTGCGCTGCCGGAAAAACGCGTAGTGGACCGGTTCTGGTATGCGCGGGACCGTGTGGACGGGCTTCCCGCTCTCGACCTTTGCTGGGGTCTGGCTGCAGCAGAGATCAAGCCGCCGGCTGAAGGGACATCTGTCCCGTCTTGAGTGATGGGTCGGCGAGTGATGGGTCCTGCTGGTTCAGGAGGCTTTGGCCTGGAGCACGGAAAACTTGTGGCGAACGTCGTTTCCGCGGACCCAGAAGATGACGTCTTCGGCGATGTTGGTGGCGTGGTCGCCGGCGCGTTCGAGGTTGCGGGCGATGATGATGGCGTTGAGCGCCTGTTCGGCGGCGTCGGCGTTGCCTTCCATTACCTGGATGAGCTCGGTGTGAATGTCGCGATTCATCGCGTCGACTTCCTGGTCCATGGCGAGGACGGATTCGGCGAGTTGGTCGTCGGCTTCAAGCAGGGCCTGAATGGCGCGGCGGATCATGACGCCGACCTTGGCGCCCATGTCTTCGATGTTGGCAGGCAGCGCGATGGTCGGCTTGCTCTGGAGTTCGGCGGCGCGGGCGGCGATGTTGGTGGCCTGGTCGCCGATGCGTTCGAGGTCGCCGTTGATCTTGATGACGGACAGGATGAAGCGGAGGTCGATGGCCATGGGCTGCTCCTTGGCCAGAAGCTCGTAGGCCATTTCGTCGACGGAGGTTTCGGCGGCGTTGATTGCTTTTTCGATTTCGCGGACGTGCTGCGACAGGCCGAGGTCGCCGGTGGTGTAGGCCTCGACGGAAAACTCGAGCGCCTGCTGAGAAAGCGCGGCCATGGCGAGGAGCTTGTCTTTGAGGGCGACGAGTTGCTGTTGGAAGTTGATGCGCGGCATGCTTTATTGTGCAGGACGCGGGGTTACTGCACGATTACTAATTTGTGGGAGGTGGCGAGGCTGGTTCGGGGTAGAGCAGGAACGGTGCCGTTTCGGTACGAAAGCGGGCGATGCCCGCGGCCCAGGTGGCGGCAATGGCGCGGGGGTCCTCGCCGGCGGTGATGCGGGCGAGGGTGTCAGCATTGGCGAGGATGGTGTTGGCCTTCGCAAGTTGGAAGTCGGCGGGGTAGAGCTTGTGGAGAGCACTGAGGAGTTCGACGCCCATTTCGGGGGAGTCGAGTGCGGTGCGGTCGGTGACTTCGAGGTGCAGGCCGGGAAGGGTGGTCCCATGGCCTGGGTAGTGCTCGGGAGTTTCGGCGATGGTCAGGGTGGTGGAGGTGAAGCGGATGCCGGGGATGTGGCGGGCTCCGAGGTATGCGGCGAGGATTTCAGGATGGAGCATCCAGCTGGCTCCGAGGTTTTCGTAGGGAGCGGCGGTGCCTCGGCCTACGGAGACATTTGTGGTTTCGAGCAGGGCTACGCCGGGGTAGACGACGGCAGTTGCGGGGGTCTTCATGTTCGGGCTGGGAGGCATCCAGGGAAGGCCGCTGGCGGGGAAGAACTCGGCGCGATGCCAGTGTTGCATGGGGATGACGGTGAGGCGCTTGTGAGGAGCGGGCACCGGAAGGTTCGGTTCGGAGAAGGTTACGACCTGTTTCGGCATGCAGGCTGGTGGAAGATCGACGGTGTCGAGATAGCGAGCGAGCTCACCGAGTGTCAGGCCGTGCCGAACGGGCGTAGCAACGGAGTTGATATACGGGTCGCTGCCGGGCACGGGCGGGTCGGAGACCGGACCTTGTGCAGCGAGTCCGTTAATGGGGTTGGGCCGGTCTAATACAACGATCGCGGGTGCGCCGGGCTTGCAGGCTGTGTCGTCGAGGAAATAGCGGAGGACGGTTTCGTAGGTCCAGAAGCGCGTGCCGATGTCCTGGAGGTCGATGACGACGACGTCCACGTCGGCGAGGTCTGTGGGTTTGGGATGGCGGTCGGCGGGTTTGCTTCCGTAGAGGCTGATAACGGGTATGCCGGTGGGGGTTTGCTCGGAGGTGAGGTGCTCGGTGTCCTGCCGGCCGTAGAGGCCGTGCTCGGGAGTGAAGACCTTTACGAGCTTCAGGTTCGGGTTCTGCTTAGTGGCTTCGAGGAGGATGTCGAGGGTGGGGCGGCCGTGCGCGTCGATGCCGGACTGGTTGGTGAGAAGGGCGATGCGGAGGGGGTAGTTTGGGATGGCGAGGGATTTGAGTTGGGCGAAGTTGGTGGCTTCGAGGACGTCGATGCCGGTGAGGGTGGGGGAGTCTGTGGTGGACCCACCCAGCGCATGAGGCGCGATGGATGGGGCACGGAATGGTGTTGGCTGCTTTGCGTCAACTATGCTGATGCTGCAGAGTTGGGTGGAGCAGTCCACCACGTCTGTGCCGGGGCGAGCGAGGCCGAGGGCCTGGGCGGCGGCGGTGGCTACCTGGCCACGAAGGGCGCTGATGGGGGGTGCGCCTCGGGGGTGGATGGCGTTGGCGAGGAGGAGGACGTAGGTGTCGCTGGTGGGGTCGATCCAGAGCGAGGTGCCGGTAAAGCCGGTGTGGCCGAAGCTCCCCGGGTGGCCGGGTTTGCCGTAGCCTCCGGTAGTGATGGGGAAGATGGTTCCGCGTGGGCGGGAGAAGGCGGAGTTGAGGTCCCAGCCGAGGCCTCGCTGGGCGATGCCCTTCGTCGTGGTGCCGTCGGGGAGGAAGATGGTGGCGTCGTGCGAAGCGGTGGCGGCAGCCTGGGGGCTGGTGGCCATTTGCAGGGTTGTTTGCCTGAGGGGGAAGGGGCCGGTGTTGCGGAGGAGCTTGTCGAGCAGGGCCTGGGCGAAGAGGCTCATGTCGGCGGCAGTGGAGAAGACGCCGGCGTGCCCGGCGACCCCGCCCATGCGGCGCGTGGTTGGGTCGTGGACGGTGCCGCGCAGAAGATGGTCGAAGTCGGGGTTGGTGGCGGGGGTGCCTTCGTTGTCGTGAGCGGTGGGGGCAGTCGCGGGGTCGAGCGCGTAGGGGCTCCACGTGTCTGGTTTGCACGGCACGAGGATGTGGCCCACAGGCCTGGGACCAGGCTCGATGGCGGCGCCGACGCGGAGGACAGGCCCACAGCTCTCGAAATATGGGTGGTATCCGGTCATCTGCATCGCGATTGGAGTAAAGATATGCAGACGAGCGTATACGTTGAGTGGTTCGCCCGAAATGATCTCCACCAGTGCGCCGAGGGTGATGAAGTTGATGTCGGAGTATTTGAAGGTGACGGCGGGTGGACCGTAGGGCACGGCGGCGAGGGCTCGGCGGATGCCTTCCGCTTTGTCGGGGGCGGCGAGGCCCCAAGGGTCGCGGAGGTCTACGTCTTCGGGAAGCCCGGAGTAGTGGGTGAGGAGTTGGCGAATAGTGATGCGGGATTTCCATGCCTGGGATTGAGAGGTGGCGAGGACAGAGTTGGATCCTCCGCTGCGGGATAACGCCACAGGGTAATGGGGGGCTGATGGTGCGGAGAGTGCCAGCGGTGACGAAGGTGGGTTGGAGGCACCGGTGGTGGTCATGAAATCGGGGAGGTAGTGGGCTACGGGGGTGTCTAGGTCTAGCTTGCCGTGCTCGTAGAGTTGCAGGATGGCGGTGGTGGTGACGATGACCTTAGTGAGGGAGGCCATGTCGAAGATGGTGTCTTCGGTCATGGGCTCGGGGGGGCTTGGCTTGCCGTCAAGTCCGGGTTCACCGGCGAGCTTGCGGTTGCCGTAGGCTTGCTTGAAGGCGATGTGGCCGTTGTGGCCGATGACAACGACGGCTCCGGGAAGCTTGTGCGCGGCGATGGCGTCGTTGAGGAGGATGGAGACGGGGGTGAAGTCGGGGGCGTGTGCCTCAGCGGCTGAAGCCATTTTTTGTGGCGGCTCGGATGACACGGCTGAAGCCGTGCCCTCAAGCAGGGCCTGCTGAGCGGTTTGGGCGTGCGTTGTGAGTGCGCACCAGGCGAGCAGGATCAGTACGGTCGCGGCGGTTGCGGCGCGGCGGCGAGGCAGGATGAGGCTGAAGAGCGTTCCGACTGCGAAGGTCACGAGGGCTCCGATCAGGACGTACCAGGTGAAGGCGATGTGCGGGATGGTAACGGGACCGAGCTGCTTGGGGAAGTGGGCCTGCCAGAGCCAGAGGTTGAGGAGAAAACCGGTAAGCATGCCGATCATGGTTCCGGTTTGCGTGGCCCCGTATCTGGAAGACCGGGCGGTCAGCGTGCCGAGGAGGAAAACGCCGAGCAGGCAGCCGTAGGCAACGGAGGCGATGGACAGGGCAATTTCGACGACATGGCCTTTGCCCCCGGCACGGATGCTGTAGACCGCGATCAGGAAGAGGACGATGGCCCAGAAGACGGTGGCGGCGCGGGACACCAGGATGGTTTGGTCCTTGGGAGATTCCGGGGTGGACCCACTCACCGCTTGAGAGAAGGGCGCAGTGAATGGAGCACGAATTCTTGTTTGCAGGGGGAGCCAGAAATCGACGACGGTGGTGCTGGCGAGCGAGTTCAGGGCGGCGGACAGGTTCGACATGGCGGCGGCGAGGATGGCGGCGACCAGGAGGCCGGCTACGCCGTGAGGGAGTTCGGTGACGATAAAGGTGGGGAAAATGCGGTCGGCGCTGGCGAAGTGGACCGGGTGCGCGGCGTAGAAGACGTAGAGGCCGATGCCGATGAGCAGGAACAACGTGAACTGGACGAAGATGACGACGCCGGAGGAGAGCAGGGCCAGGCGGGATTCGCGCAGGTTGCGGGCGGCGAGCATGCGCTGAACCATGAGCTGGTCGGTGCCGTGGCTTGCCATGGTGAGGAAGGTGCCGCCGAGCACGCCGGCCCAGAAGGTGTAGGCGGTGGTGAGGTTCAGGGTGAAGTTGAGCCAGTGGAACTTGCCCAGCGGTGCGGCGACGGCGTGGATGTGGGCCCAGCCGCCGGGGACATGGTTCCCGAGCGTCCAGAGAGCGATCAGGGTGCCGGCGACGTAGAGCGCCATCTGGACTACGTCGGTCCAGATGACGGCGGCCATTCCTCCCTCAAATGTATAGACGAGGGTGAGGGCGCTGATGATGAAGATCGAGAGGGTGTCGCCTGTGCCGATGGCGATGCCGACGACGATGGAGATGGCAAAGACGCGGACGCCTTCCGCGGCGGCGCGGGTGGCGAGGAAGAGACCGGCGGTGAGTTTGTGGAGCGCCGGGCCGAAGCGCTGGTCGATGAGTTGGTAGGCGGTGAGCATATCGCCGCGGAAGTATTTGGGCAGGAAAAGCAGCGCGACGACGACGCGGCCAAGCATGTAGCCGAGGACGATCTGCAGAAAGCCGAGGTCGCCCGCGTAGGCGACGCCGGGGATGGAGACGATGGTGAGGGTGGAGGTTTCGGCCGAGACGATGGACAGCGCGATGGCCCACCAGGGGATGGTGTTGTCGGCGAGGAAGTAGGATTTCAGCCCGGCTTGTGCTCCCTCGCCGACTGTACCCTGTTTCTGCTTGCGGCTGAAGCGCAGGCCGAAGAGTGTGATAGCGACCAGATAAGCGGCGACGACGGCGAGGTCCGGAGCGGAGAGACGGGTGGGGGCTGGGGGCAAGGGACGTCGTTCTCCTGGCTGCTGATTTTCGGGGGCGGATTGGTTCCGGGCTGCTGGTTAGGGGTATGATAACGGGCTTGCGGGTTCGGAGGATGGGCGCGTTGGCTTACTTTGTGGGGATCGACTCCGGCGGGACCAAGACGGAGTGCTGGCTGGCGGATGAAACGCGGGTGCTGGGGCGGGCGGCGGCGGGTTCTGTGAAGCTGACGCGCGTGGGGGAGGAGGTGGCGGCGGCACGGCTGAGGGCACTGCTGGATGCGGTCTCCGCGGAGGCCGGCGTGGCACTACGAGAGGTGACGCGGACCTGCGTGGGGATGTCGGGCTACTCGATTGCGCGGCTGCGGGATTGGATGGCGGACGCGGTGGCGGCACGTGTGGGCGGCGCGGTCGAGGTGTGCGGCGACGAGACGATTGCGCTCGACGCGGCGTTTCGGGGCGGGCCGGGCATCCTGGTCATCGCGGGGACGGGATCGATTGTGGTCGGCCGGTGCGCGGATCAAACCCGGTTTACTGCGGGTGGGTGGGGGCCGGCGATCGGGGATGAAGGCTCCGGCTCGTGGATCGGCGCGGAGGCGCTGCGGGCAGGGTTTGCGGCGCTCGACAGAGGGTTGGAGACGAGGCTGGTAGACGCGGTGAAAGAGCGCTGGGGGGCGGCGGACTACGCGGAGGTGGTTGGCCTGGCGCATACGCAGCCCGGCCCGGATTTCGCGGCGCTGACGCCGGTGGTGGTGAGGCTGGCGGAGGAGGGCGATTCCGTGGCACGCGATATTTTGCGCCGCGGAGGCGAGGCGCTGGGCGAGCAGGCTGGGATGGTGTGGAGGAAGATGACGGAGCGTGGGGAGCGAAGCGCCGAGGTGGCCTGCACGGGAAGCGTGCTGGAGAATATCGGAGCGGTGCGTCGAGCAATGGAGGCCCGGCTGGACAGGCGGCTGCGGGTGCTGACTGGCACGGTCAAACCGCTGGAGGGCGCGTTGTGGCGGGCGCGGGAGAATTATCCGCGTTCGGAGAAGCTTGGCTAGCTGGAGTTCCGGGGGCTTCCATCGGAGTCGCTGCCGCTTCCTGGCTTCCCGCCGCTGCGGTTGTTGCGGATGAGACCGAAGGTCACGGCACCGATCAAGGCAAAGGCCGCGAGTACTACAAGAAAGACCGCCATGGAATGATCCTCAAATAGATGGAGTCTAGATGGGTGGCAGGCGTTGCCCATGCCGCCGGTCTTTCATTGGTGGCACCACATGCGAGGCTACCGGTTGGCGTGAACCTCGACACCGCGCAACCAGGTTGCCTGGAGTCCGCCGCTTGCGGAGAACTGGTTGAAGCTGGCGGGCTGCCCGGGTCGCAGGCTGGTGATCGTACCGTCTACGCCGAGCATGCGGGCGGGCTGGCTTGAGGCGGCGCGGACGGCTTCGGCCAGGCTGCACCCGGTGTACCGCCGCAGGTTGCTGACGGCGTGGTCGAGCGTAAGCACGGAGCCGGCAAGGATCTGCGGTGAGCCGGCAAGGGTACAGCGCGGCGCGCGAACGGTGACGGCGAGAGGGCCGAGATGGTATTCGCCGTCGGGCATGCCGGTGGCGGAGATGCCGTCGGTGACCAGCAGGGCGTGGTCCCCCTTGAGCTTCCACCAGAGTTCGACCGCGGCGGGAGCGACGTGAACGCCGTCGCAGATCAGTTCGGCGAAGAGGCTGGGCGTGTTGAGCACAACAGCCAGGATGCCGGGCTCGCGGTGATCGAAGGCGCGCATGGCGTTGAAGGTGTGGGTGGCGGAGCAGGCGCCTGCGGCGATGGCAGCTTGAGCCTGAGCGGCGGTCGCGTCGGTGTGGCCAAGCGAGACGCGCACGCCCTGACCGGTGGCGTGTTGGATGAGATCGAGCACGCCAGGAAGCTCGGGCGCGAGGGTCAGCAAGCGAATGTGGCCGCGGGCGGCCTGCTGGAAGCGGTCGAAGAGCTCAATCGACGGCGGCTGCAACTCGGCCATGGGATGGACGCCGCGCTTGCCGTGCGAGAGGAACGGGCCTTCCAGATGGATTCCGAGCGGGATTGCTTCGTCTGAGGCCGTCGGCTGCTCGATACGGCCGGCGATCCGTTCGAGCGCGGCCAGCGTCGTCTCGACGGGCGCGGTTACCGTCGTAGGCAGATAGTGAGAAGTTCCGCGCGAGCCAAGAAAACGGCCGATGCGGGAAAAGCCGTCCGGGGTCGAGGACATGACATCCTCCCCGGCAGCACCGTGAAGGTGAATATCCAGAAACGCCGGGGTGAGGATGGTGTCGGCCCGGGACGAAGGATCGGACGCGACGTCCCCAATCAGCCCGTCTTCGCCGATCTCGATGGCGGGATAGAGCACTTCGCCAATCGAGGTAATCAGGGTGCGCGCAGTGAGCAGAGGCATCGGGTGAGGTCGGAATTAGCTGAATGTAAGCAAGAGAAAGGGTGTAGGAAGGGGGTCCAGGCGGCGGCTAAAAGATCCGCCTGGTTACGGCATGCTTATCTCAAGCCGAGGGCTGGGCCGCAAACCTTCCCTCCTCTCCCGCCCTTCACTGCCTAGCCAAGGTGGCTCAGGATAGATGACATCAGTCCGCCCGTCGAGGGATCGTTGCCGGTAGGCTGTCCGTCCGGCGTGACATGTCCGTTCTGTACCATGTGGTGAATCAGGAACGGAACCGCTACGGCGAGGCCCACCTTGACGGCTCCGGCACTCATGCCGGTACGCTGCGCGATGGAGTCGATCATGGAGCCGCCGACTCCCTGCTGGATCGTATTCGGGTCAGCGGGCTGGGTCTGGCCCTGGGCCCACTGGCTCGCGGGCTCCGCCTGGCCGTGCTGCTGGAAGCGGTTTAGGAGCCCTCCAACGCCGCCCGGCTGGCCTTCCATCTCCTGCAGGAGTCCGCCTGCTGCCTGTGCGGTTTGTCCACCGCCATTACCGACCATACCTTCGATGGAATCTAGAATGCCCATTGTGGATCAACTTTCTTGCGTAAGGTGTGCAACTCTCGGTCTGATGCCCAACCAGGGCCGAGCGGGAGGTTTTATTTCACCGATGCGGGGATGCCGACGTCCGAGGCTACGGGCAGCGTGCGTGAGTCGGCATATTGTCGCTGTGCGACGCGAACCTTGTCGGCGCGCTCCTGCCATAGGGCGACCGTGGAATCGTAGTGCTCGAGCACGGGACGCAGGGCGTAGGGGCGGTTGGTGCGGAGCCACGCCTGGGCGAACAGGTCGCGGAGCTGTGCGTAGCCCTGGATCAGGTCCTGCATGCGTCCGTTGACGCCGTTGATGTCGGACAGCTGCGAAGAGACGCTGGGCGTGGTGGTGGACCGCTTCGTGCCCGGTGCGGGACGCGGAAGGAGCGATTGGGCGTAGGCGCGTGCATAGCCGGCCTGCATCTCGTCGGCGAGCTGGAACTTAAGCGCGAGAAAGTCGATGCGGCGGGCACCGAGCTCAGCCGCGTCGATGGCGTTGGGCTCGCGCAGGGTCGTCGGATTCGAGGGGTACGCGTTGGCAGGGTTATAGGGGTCGGCGTACAGGAGAGCCGGATCGGCGCCCCCACTCACCCCGCGGTTAGGCTGCGAGGTAAAGGGAGCACGGGAATCTTCCGATCTGGAAAGGACGCTTGTTGCCTGAAGCCTGTCGAAGGGATTGGCGGGATATGTGGCACGGGCATTGGCGATCAGGGTAATGGCGCGTTCGGCGTGGAGCCGCACCTGGGAGCTGATGGGCCGCATCTTCGCCGCGAAGGGGATGCCGTCCTTCGACCATGGGTCGGCCCAGAACAGGCCGTCGGTGCCTTCGGTGGCACCGATGATATGGGAGTCATGCAGAAGCGCCATGGCGGCGGTCAGTTCCTCCTGAGCCCGGTTCAGGTCGCCGGTGGAGTCGCCGTGGAAGACCGGCCCGAAGCTGGCCTCAAACGCCGGGATCGATGACTGCCCCGGCTGCCATGCCGCGGCCGCGCCGAAGAGGATGCCGTACCAGTTCTGGTCCGCGAGCGACTCGCCATCGTCGTTCCATAACGTGTTGAGCTGGCCCGTCGCGCCGAACTGCTGACCGTCCCGGGTGAACTCCTGGATGTCTTCAAGCGCAAGCTGCTGGTTGGGGTAGACCTGGCGGTAGTTGTTGATCGAAGGGCAGACCCACGCCTCGATGCCGGCGTCGGTGTACGGACGAATGATGTTCGCGAAGCCTTTCGGCGACGGCGAGTAGCCCCAGGCAAGCGCGATGGTCTGCTGCTTGAAGCTTTGCGGCATGGCTTTCAGCAGCGCGGGCGATCCCTGGGCGACGTCTCCCCAGAAGAGGATTTTGCGGTGCAGAGGCTGCAAGGTCTGAACGATCTGCTGGAGAAAGTCGAGGTACACTACCGGAAGGGTGCGCGCGTCGACGTCGGCCTTGGTAGCCCCGGTGCCGAGGTCGATGGTCTCATCCGCGCCGATGTGCAGAAATGGGCCCGGGTAGAGCTGGGCCAGCTCGGTGAACCACTGCTTGATCAGCGCGAGCGAGCCGGGCTGCGTCGGCGTCAGGACCGCCCCGTGCGGGGTTTCGGCTACGGACTGGTACTGCTCCCAGATAAGCGTGTGGCGCAGGTGACCGAAGGCTTCCTGCTCCGGGATGACGGTGATGTGGTACTGCGCGGCAAAGGCGGTCAGCTCGCGCGCGTCCTCGGCCGAGATGGAGCCGCCGGGCGGCGCGGGCAGCGGGTTCGATGCATATTGCTGGGTGTTCTCAAAGTAGGGCGAGTACACGTTGACCTTGTACGCCGCGAGCTGCTGAATCAGGTGCTTCTGGAAGGCGAGCGTAGGCACAGGACCGCGAGACAGGTCGTCGTGCAGCCCGCGGTACTTCATGGCGGGCCAGTCGCGGATCTGCGCAAGATGCACCAGGGCCGCGGGGCCGTCGTGCTCGACCAGTTGCCTGGCGGTCTGGGCGGCGTAAAAGAGTCCGGCGGAGCTGCCGGCGGCCAGCGTGAGGCGGTTTGCGCTCGGCGTTATGCTGTAGCCTTCGGCCTGCGCGGCGGGTGGAAGCTGCTGGGTACGGGTGAGTTCGATCGTGAAGGAGCCGTCGGCGGAGATATGCCGGGCGGCGAGCGCGTCGCGCAGGTCCTGGGCGGCAAAGGCGTCGGCCGGGTCTGTGCACGGCTCGCACACGACGCGGATGCCGGCCCCGACGGGCTGGGGAGCGGTGATTTCACGCGATTCCCGCGGCATCGGAACCAGGTGGAGAACTCCCGGCGCCGGCTGGGCCAGGGCGTGGGCGGCAAGGATCAGGGTGCCGGAGAGCAGGGCGAAGAGACGCATAGAAGCAGGGTACAGCACTGGGAATCTCCGGCAGGGAGTAGCAAGAGAGGTGAATAAGCCATAAAAACCGGCGATGTTCTTCGTCTATTCACATAGTTCTGGAACGATGGTGGACAAGAGCGAAAGTGACAGGAAGTTTTCACTGGGCGTGAAAGCCGGTACAGACCGGTGTGCGCCTGTTGAAGTGTCCGGTGCTGTGCTCAAGATTCCAGAGAGGTTCCATGACTAAGCAGATGAAGGCAGCGATGGCGACGATGCTGATGATCGGCACGCTGCCGATGATGGCTCAGACATCGCAGACGGATGTGGTGAAAGTCGCCCCCGGACAGACCAAGAAGACGGTGATCCACCGCAGGAATGGCGCGACCGACACCGTTATCAGCGAAGGCGCGACCACAAGAGGCAAGCACACGGCACGCCGGCACGCCGTGCGCTCAACGCACCGGACCGCGGTCCACCATGAGCCGATTGAGTCCGCGACCAGCCGTGAGTTGCGCGATTTGCGGGAAAAGCAGGCCGCCCAGCAGGCTGAGATCGACGCGCTGACCCAGGCCAACACGGCCAAGGATGCGGCGCTTGCGCAGGCTCAACAGGCCGCCTCCGGAGCCGAAGCGCAGGCCCAGGCCGCCAGCGCCGCCAGCCAGAACGTCAATGCCACCGTGCAGGCCAACACGGACGCCGTGCAGCAGCTGAAGTCCAATGTGACCGACCTGCAGACGGTCAACTCCGGCCTGGCGCAGACCATCACCGCCAACAAGGTGGAGCTGAAGGACGAGATCGAAAACCCGCTCGCGATCCACTATAAAGGTGTGACGATTACCCCGGTTGCGTTCTTTGCGCTGGAAGGGGTGTACCGTACGCGGTCTATCAACTCGGACATCAATACGCCGTTCAATACGACTCCGTTTCCGGGCTCGAACGAAGGCCACATTTCCGAGTTCAACCTGTCGGGCCGGCAGAGCCGCCTGGGTGCGCTGTTTGAAGGCAAAACCCCGACCTTCACTCTGTCAGGCTATGTCGAGACCGACTTCCTGAGCGCCGCGGCGACCTCGAATGCGAACCAGTCCAACAGCTACTCGCTGCGGGTGCGGCAGATATGGGGCAAGGCCGAGACCAAGTCGGGCTTCGCCGTTACGGCCGGACAGACCTGGACGTTGGCGACAGAGAACGGAAAGAGCACCGACGTACGGACCGAGAAGCTGCCCAACACCATCGACCCGCAGTATATGGTCGGCTATACGTGGGCGCGTCAGCCTGGTATCCGTATCCAGCAGAAGCTCGGCCGTCCGTACCTGGGAGCTGCGACGACTATCGCCATCTCGGTTGAAAATGCGCAGACGCAGCTGGGCACCAGCGCGAATGCCCCGGCGAACTACATCTTCGGTGGCCCTGGTACGGCGGGAGGCTTGTACAACGTGGCCGGCAACTACGCCAACAGCGTATCGCCTGATGTGCTGGCGAAGATCGCCTTCGACGCGAAGTACACGCACATTGAAGTGGGAGGCCTGGCGCGATTCTTTCGTGACGAGTACAGCCCTTTGAACGCGGCACAGACCGCGATCACCAATACGGCTGTCGTGAACAAGAACACCAAGGTGGGCGGTGGCGCATTTGGCTCCATTCGCGCCTCAGCCAGCAAGTACTTCGATGTAGCGCTGGCCGGCATGTTCGGCGACGGTACTGGACGATACGGCTCCGCGCAGCTCGGCGACGTGACGGTTCATCCGGACGGAACACTGGAGCCGATCCGCAACTACCACGGGCTGTTCTCGCTCGAAACGCATCCGTCCAAGAAGCTGGATGTGTATGCGTACTACGGCTCGGAGTACAACCAGCGTACGACCTATCTTTCGGCCAGCGGCGTGCAGGAAGGCTATGGCGTACGGAACGCAAACGACTCGGGATGCTACGCGCTGACCATTGGCGCACCGGGTGCGACCGGCGTCTCCGGTTCGCCGGCAACAGTAGGCAGCTGCGCATCGCCGACCAAGAACATCCAGGAAGGCACGATCGGGTACACCTACAAGATTATCAACAGCCCAAAGGTCGGCGTGCTGCGCTACCAGTTCACCTACAGCTACCTGACCAAGACCACGTGGAGCGGTATCCTGAACACGACCACGGGCCAGACCGGCTCCGGCCGTGCGACGAACAACCTGATCTACGGCGGCCTGCGCTACTACCTCCCGTAAACTTCCGTCCGCATCCCTTACAGAGGCACCCGCGAACCGGGTGCCTCTTTTTCTGCGCGTGCAAGTGGTTGGTCCAGTTTGGTAGGCTTGCTGTGGCTTCAAGGATGGAGATCAACGATGCTGCATGAGCACAGGCTTTTTCCGGCGGAGGGCGCGGCGCGGGACGTCGCCGCCAGGCTGTATGAAACGGTTCGCGCGCTGCCGATCCTTTCGCCACACGGGCACACGGACCCGCGCTGGTTTGCGGAGAACAAGCCGTTCGCGAACCCGACGGCGCTGTTTATCCAGCCGGATCACTACATCTTTCGCATGCTGTATTCGCAGGGCATCTCTCTTGAAAGCCTTGGCGTGCCGCAGGCTGGAACAAAGGCGGACGCGACCGCCACGGCAGACCCGCGCGAGGTATGGCGGATCTTCGCGAAGAACTACTTTCTGTTTCGCGGAACGCCAACGAGGATCTGGCTGGACTATGCCTTTTCCACCCTGTTCGACCTCACGGAGCGGCTCGGCCCGGGCAATGCCGACCAGTACTACGACTGCATCGACAAGGCGCTTCAGACACCGGAGTTTCTGCCGCGTGCGCTGTTTGAGCGGTTTAACATCGAGCTGCTCGCGACCACCGATGCTGCCGTCGATTCGCTGGAATGGCACAAGCAGATCAAGGAATCGGGTTGGAAGGGACGCGTGCTGCCGACTTTCCGGCCGGATGCGGTCATCGATGCGGAGTTCCTTGGGTTCAAGCAAAATCTCGAGAAGTTGGGCGAGGTTTCCGGCGAGGACGTATCCAGCTGGAAGGGCTACCTGAACGCGCTGCGCTCACGCCGTGCTTTCTTCAAGAGCATGGGCGCGACCGCAACCGATCACGGTCACCTGACCGCCATGACCGCGGACCTGTCGAGCGAGGAGGCCGGCCGGCTCTACACGCGCATCTTCACCGGAACCATGCAACCCGGCGATGTGGAGTTGTTTCAGGCGCAGATGCTGACCGAAATGGCCGGCATGAGCGTCGACGACGGGCTGACCATGCAGTTGCATCCGGGCTCCATCCGCAACCACAACCTGAAGGTGTATGAGCGGTTCGGCCGCGACAAGGGCGCGGATATTCCCGCGCCGACCGAGTATGTCCGGAGCCTGCGTGCGCTGCTGAATCGATACGGCAATGAGCCAGGCTTCACGTTCATCCTGTTCACGCTCGATGAATCGACCTATGCGCGCGAGCTTGCACCGCTTGCCGGGCATTACCCCTGCCTGCGCCTGGGGCCAAGCTGGTGGTTCCACGATTCGCCGGAAGGCATGATGCGCTTTCGCGAGCAGACGACCGAGACCGCGGGCTTCTACAACACGGTCGGCTTCAACGACGACACGCGTGCGCTGCTTTCGATTCCCGCCCGCCATGATGTCGCACGGCGCGTGGACGCGGCGTTCCTGGGCAGGCTGGTGGCGGAACATCGGCTGGACGAGGATGAAGCCTTCGAGCTTATCCAGGACCTGACCGTTGGACTGGTCAAGAAAGCATACAAGCTATAACCGTGCCCCATCCATCGCGCTTCTGCGATTGGTGGGTCTCGTCCTCTACTTACGGCTCAGGCGAAGCTCCCTCGGGCTACGCTCGGCCTGCAGCCCGCCGGAAAGCTGGAGCTTGCTCCCGGGCTTTGTGGGTACGGTCGGGTCGGGAGGCGAGGCCGCGAAGCCGGCCAGCGTAAGCAGCCGTGCGGTTTCGTCGAACGAAAGCCGCGCCCCAAGCTGACGAGCCGCGGCGCGAATCACCCGCCGCCGGGTTGCCGCGTCGAGCGGCCGGAGACGCTCGAGTTCGATCGCCAGTGACTGCTCCCCAGGCGCGGTTGAAGTGGAACGCCCGCCGCCGCGCACGGGCTTGCCCGGCAGGACCAGGTGCGGCAACAGCCTGGGCAATTCGGTTGTCCAGCGCGCCTCCTCTTCCCGTGCCACCTCTGCCAGGTTCGCAAGCGTGCGATCAATCGACGGGTTTTCCGCCCGCAACAGCGGAAGCACCGTGGCACGGATGCGGTTCCGGGTAAAACGATCGTCGGTGTTGGACGAGTCCTCGCGCCACGGCTGCCCTTGCTCGTTCAGATACCCGCGCAGTTCGTCCCGCCGCACAGCAAGCAGCGGCCGAAGAATACGTCCGCCAGCTACCTCGAGCACCGGCGAGATACCTCCGAGCCCTTCGGTCCAGGCACCCCGCAGAAGCTTCATCAGCACCGTCTCCGCCTGGTCGTCGAGCGTGTGCGCGGTGAGCACCACGCTCGCCTGCCCGGACGCGATGAGCCGCATAAAAACGTCCATGCGCAACGAACGTGCAGCCTCTTCGATGGTTTCGCCCTGCTTCTCCGCGTAGGCCGTTGTGTTCACCGTCTCCCGATGCAGAAACACCCCAAGCCGATCGCACAACTCAATTACGAATGCTTCATCCCCATCGGACTCGAGTCCGCGCAGCCCGTGGTTGACATGCACGGCGGCCAGCCCGACGCCGAGCCTGGTCCGCGCCGAATGCGCAAGCAGAAGCAGGGCGGTCGAATCGGCACCGCCAGAGACCGCGCAGCTCACGCGGTCGCCCGGACGAAGCGTACTTGTGGGAAACGTCAGCATCGCCGCTACAACACTCTCATCAGCCGACGCTTCATCATTGCGATGTAGGCGAGGGGATGGTGCGCGGCATATCGCAGATTCATGCCCGAGATAGTGCTGATCAACTCTCCCACGGTGACACTCGTCTCCTGCTCTCGGTCAAGGCCTAGATGTCCAAATGCAAAACGCGGCCTAATCGGGCTGAATTCCTGTTCACCGGCATGCAGCATGACGTCGTTCACTCGTTCTCCAAACATCGGCCCGCCGATGATCACGTCATACGTCCCGGCCGGCAGCTCGGTACGCCAGTTGCCCTGGTCATCGGCCTGTACTTCGGCCATCTGGCGTCCGTTACGAGCAAACCGGACCGTCCGCGGTTGTACCTGTTGATTGGGTGCGGCCGCGTGCAGCACCTTACCCCGCACCACGGCCGTGAACGGGGTCGCAGACTGTGCCGCCGCATAGCCCGTGGAGAACAGGACGCCGGCCGCAACCCAGGCAGCGAGTGGTGGTGCCGGCGCCGCGCGGGCCTGAATCGATCCATCCGCACCTCGCACGACTCGTGCACACAGATATCCGTCTGAGGACAGGATCAGCCGTTCGATTTCGCGTTGGGTGAGCCGGGCCAGGTCATGCACGTGCTTGTCACAGTGAGCGCAGTGCCGTCCCGTACCGCTCGGCGTCATCGCATCCCACCGTTCGCTGCAGGGCTCGGGGATGTTTAGCTTTAAGCGATCCAGTCTCTTCGACATGCGGCACGCTCCGGCGTACGGCATTCAGAATAGCGCATGCGCGCTGCCTGGGCTTGGTATACTCGTTGGGCGATGCGTGTATGTGTGATTCTTCCGGCGGCCGGTCTTGGGACCAGGATGGCGGTAGGGCCGGATAAGCCCTCCGCGGCCAAACAGTATCTGACTCTGGGCGGTGTGCCCGTGGTGGTGCATAGCCTGCGTGCGTTTCTGGCGGTGCCGCGCGTGCGGGAGGTCCTGCTTGCCGTGCGTGCGCCCGAGATGGAACGCGCGCGTGAACTGCTGGCCGAGTACGCGCTCGGCGACAAGGTGCGCGTAGTGGAAGGCGGGGAGCATCGCCAGGGTTCTGTGGCCAACGCGCTGGCGCAGCTGCGGTGTGAGAAGGAGGACGTGGTTTTGGTGCACGACGCGGTGCGTCCGCTGATCGACCCGGCCACCATTGAGCGGACCATCGACGCCATCGAGCGGCACGGCGCGGCCATTGTCGCCATGCCCGCGGTCGACACCATCAAGCAGGTGGAGCGCACCGCGGATGGCGCCATCGTCTTCTCCACCGTGCCGCGTGAGCGCGTGGTGCATGCGCAGACGCCCCAGGGCGCACGTTTCGAGCTGCTCCAGCGCGCCTTCAGCGAGGCCGAGGCGGACGGATTCGCAGGTACCGACGAATCTGGCCTGCTCGAACGGGCGGGCATCGAGGTGCACGTGGTGCCGGGCTCCGCGCGCAATTTCAAAATCACTCAGCCGGGCGATCTCGATCTGGCGGAATTTTACCTGCGGCACACGGAAGGCGGCGCGCGATGAAGATGAGGATCGGCTTCGGGTTTGACTCGCACTCGTTTCAGCAAGGCGTGCCTTTGTGGATCGGCGGCATGCACATCGAACACACCGAAGGTCTTGCCGGACACTCCGACGGCGACGTGCTCCTGCACGCCATTACGGATGCGCTTCTGGGCGCAGTCAGCGCGGGCGATATTGGCACGTTTTTCCCGCCGAGCGACCCACGCTGGAAGGGCGCGGCGAGCGGCCTGTTCCTGCGTACCGCGCTCGAGGAAATCCACACGGCCGGCTACAGGATCGCCAACGTGGACACCGTGCTGGTGATGATGCGTCCGAAGATTGTGCCCATCGCCAACGAACTGCGCGAGCGCGTGGCCGAGCTGCTGGAGATCAAGCCGGGCGAGGTCGGCATCAAGGCCAAGACGCCGGAAGGTCTGAACCAGGACGGCGTCGCCGTGGCCTACGCGACGGTGCTTCTGGAAGAGCTGGGCGCGAGCGAAGAACTCAAGATGGCGCATGCCACAGCCGACGTAGGCGACCTCGACGAGCTTGAAGACATGCTGGTGCCCGTGCACGATACCTCCGCGCTCGGCCGCAAGGTGCCCGCCTTTGACACCGACGATCTGACATAACGGAAAGCTGGCTGGCCGATGGCAATGATCACCACCGTACAACAACATGTGCAGCGAGGCCACGGCGAAGTCTCCGAAGCCGGCGCGACGTTTTCCTGGCTTTTCAGCGGCATCACGCTCGCCACCAAGATGATCGAAGCCAAGATCCGCGCGGCCGGGCTCACCGACCTCTATGGCGCGTTCGGCGCGGAGAACGTGCAGGGCGAGCAGCAGCAGAAGCTGGACGTCTACGCCAACCAGGCGCTTCTGCACTGCCTTGGCCTGCGTGAGTCCGTCGCCGCGCTGGTCAGCGAGGAGGACGAGCAGCCCATCACCTTCGATCGCAGCCTCGACACGGGCCGGTACATCATCATCTTCGATCCGCTGGACGGCTCGTCTAACATCGACGTCAATGTCAACGTCGGCACCATCTTCAGCGTGCACCGGCGGCTTCCGCAGGGCTCGCTCGACGAGTCGATCCTGCAGCCGGGAACCCAGCAGATCGCGGCGGGGTACGTCGTCTACGGGCCTTCGACCGTGCTGGTCTACACCACCGGCGACGGCGTGCATTCGTTCACGCTGGACCCGACCATCGGTGCCTTTGTGCTGACGCAGGAGAACCTGCGCATGCCGGACAAAGGGCCGTACTACAGCGTCAATGAAAGCAACGCAAGCACCTGGCCGGAGGGCTATGAAGGCTACGTCGACGGGCTGCGCGGGGACGGATACAGCTCGCGCTATATCGGCAGCCTGGTCGCGGATTTTCATCGTACGCTGCTGAAGGGCGGCGTCTTTCTATATCCGCCGACACGCAAGCAGCCCGGCGGCAAGCTGCGGTTGCTGTACGAGGCGAACCCGCTCGCCTTTCTGGCCGAACAGGCCGGGGGGATCGCTTCGAGCGGCAAGGGACGCATTCTCGACATCAAACCCGAAGGCATTCACCAGCGGACGCCCTTCATGGTCGGCAGCCGGAGCGAGATGATGGCCTTCGAGCAGGCAATGCAGACGGTCGCCAGCACATGAGCTTCCAGGCAGTGGTGGCCGACATTCGGCTTGAAGCCCGGGTGGGCCTGGCGGCGCGGTGGCAGATGTCGCTGGACCGGACGGAATTTGCGGCCGGCGACACGGGCGTGCTGGAGGCGGTTACCCGCACGGGCACACGTCTGTACATCCCGGTGACCGGTGTCTTGCGCGATGGGGAAGGCGTGCTTTGGCATGCGGTCGAAAAGCCTCTGGCGGCCGGCACCGACGTGGTCGGTACGGTCGACCGCGCGGCAGGTTGAGATGTGCCGCCGACGCTGATATAGTTCAGTTGGCACACCTGTGCGGTTCTCTGGTTAGCGAGAACCCTTGGCAGCCGAGAGCGGCCGGTGCCAGGAGTGTGGGGTTGTAGCTCAGTTGGGAGAGCGCCTCGTTCGCAACGAGGAGGTCAGCGGTTCGATCCCGCTCAACTCCACCACATATCCCTTCCCGGGCAAGGCTGCGGGACGAGTGCAATCCCAGAGCTGCGGGATTATGGCCTCGGG